>CBDCEM010000001.1:0-192500 GCA_965215825.1 Cyclobacteriaceae bacterium
CGGTTAGACATTGGCACGAGTGTAGCAACTGCAGCTTTGACTGATTTAACCGACTGCTTGGAGCAATACAGACTAGAGGAAATCGAAAGACAGCAGCAAGCACATGACAAAAGGAAAATGCTAACTCCTGATGAAATCAAAGCTGCCCAAGACTATCTAAAAGCTCCCAACCTAATGACTAGAACCATGCAGGACATAGGCAGGGCCGGTGTGATTGGTGAAATGATCAACCGCCTGCTCATGTACTTGATCTTTACCAGCAGAAAGCGAGACAACCCTTTGCATATTATCGGCTTGGGTAGTTCAGGGATCGGCAAAACACACCTGCAAGAGAAGGTTAGCGCACTGATCCCGGATGAAGACAAATTAGAGATCACCACTTTAAGCGGCAACGCCTTCTACTACTTCGGTCAACAAGAGCTGAGAAATAAACTGATCCTGATTGAAGACTTAGACGGAGCGGAAGAAGTGCTTTATCCCCTGCGAGAGATCAAGAGCAAGAAGCAGGTAACTAAGACGGTGGTGATCAAGAATACAAAGGGCGAGACCAGAACTGTAACGCTGAAGGTTGAAGGTCCGGTTTGCGTGTCTGGATGTACAACCAAGGAGAGTTTATATGAGGACAATGCGAACCGAAGCTTTTTGATCTACATCGATGAAAGCCCGGAGCAAGACGAGCAAATCATGAGCTATCAACGCCAGCTAAGCGCGGGCAAAATCAACCTATCCGAGCAATGGGAAGTCATTGAGCAGTTCCAGAACATGCAAAGGGTGTTGCAATCTGTGAGCATCAGAAACCCATATGCTGAATCCCTGCGGATCCCGCCGGAAGTGTTTAAGCCAAGAAGGACCAATGCCCACTATCTGGCCTTTATCGAGGCAGTGACTTTTTATCACCAGTACCAGCGAGAAAAGCAGCACGACAAGGAAACCGGAGAAGAGTACATCGAAACCACTTTGGAAGATATAGAAGAAGCTAACAAGCTGATGCGTGAAATACTGCTGCGCAAATCTGATGATCTGAACGGGGCAACCCGGAATTACTTTGAGCGACTAAAAGCATGGATGAAGCAGGAAGACAAGAACACCTTTAGCAATGTATCAGCCAGACAGGCTTTAAAAGTAAACGCCAGCAATCAAAAGCGGTACATGATTGCACTGCAAGAATGGGGCTTGGTGAGAAAGGTAAAGGGTGACAAAAAGAACGGCTACGCCTATGAAGTGGCCGCCTTCGATGATCAGCAGCAGCGTAATGAAAAGATCGGACAAGTGCTGGATAATACTTTGTCTGAGTTGAAGAAGTTCAAGAAGACCAAAAGAAGTTCATAGCCAAAAATGAACCACATAACAGCCCATACAGCCAGCAAACCCACAGAATCGAAGTAGTTCACTTTAAATCGGAAACATCAACCGAGTGAAAAATTTAGTCTTATCGAATCCCTCCTTTAGATACCTTGAAAAGAGCTTCACCGAATGGCTAAACGTCCAAGGCTATGCAGAAAGTACGGTTTACCGACTACCGCCCCACGTTCGTGAACTGCTTCACTATCTGGAATTAGAAGGGATACAGAGCATCAAAGAACTAACCATCCATCATATCGAGTCATACTATCAAAACCTGAAGGAAAGACGAAACCAAAGAAGGGGCGGCAGCCTGAGCAATGCGCATCTAAATAAGCACATCCAAGCACTGCGGAAGTTTACAGAGTACTTGCGGAAAGTAGGCCGTCTGGAAATAGCAGCACCGCAAATCTCTAATGAAGAATCAGAGAACCGGATTACCTACTTAACCCCTGAAGAGATCACGCTACTGTTCAAAGTGACTCACCAAGTACCGGAGAAGTTACCTAACAAAGGCCTTGAATTACTTGAGGCGATACAGTCCAGAGATAGGGCTATGCTAGCGGTGTTTTACGGCTGCGGACTGAGACGAAATGAAGGGGTTAATCTGAACGTTGGGGACATCAACTTTGATAGGTCATTGCTTCACGTGAGAAAGGGCAAGAACAACAAAGAAAGGCTTGTGCCGATCAGTAGAACCAACCGGAAATATTTAACCGAGTACATCTACGACCACAGATCAATGCTAGTAAAAGCCAGTAAAAGTGAAGCGGTTTTTATCAGTTATCAGAGCCACCAGAGACTACAGGGACAAAGCCTGTTCAATCGGCTAAAGTATCTACAGCTACAGACAGGCGATCTTGATCTTTTAGAAAAGGAAATAGGCTTACACACGCTCCGGCACAGTATCGCCACGCACTTTATGCAAGCAGGGATGAAGTTGGACAGTATCGCTCGATTCCTTGGACACGACAGCCTGGACAGTACACAGATATACACGCACCTAGCAGGTGTGAAATCACGAACGGAACAACCCTTTGCCAAAATCAGAACCTATGAACCAGGAAGACTATCAGAAGACGAAAGAGGACTTTAGGGAATACTTGAAAGCCAAACAGTTCACTAACAAAAGCATCCATAGCCGAATGAACGTATTTAATCAATACTTGCTTTGGGTGGATCAGGAGAACATAGCATTAGAGCAAATCACTTACAATGATTTACTGCTTTACCTAAAGTACTGCCAACAACAAGGAGTAGCGCAAAGAACAATCAAGCATTATATTGCCGCAGTTAAGCATTACTATGATCACCTAATCCGTGAGCGTGTAATTACCCTAAATCCAACCACAGATATCGACGTAAAAGGCGTGCGTCGTAAAGTACTCTATCACCTCTTAGAGCCGTACGAACTGCACCACCTCTATCATGAGTACCCCGCTCAGAGCTTACCCGACAGACGCAATCGAATCATTTTAGGACTATTGGTTTATCAAGGCTTACGGGCTGATGAAGTGGGAAAGTTAGAAGTACAACACATCCAGCTAAGAGAAGGCAAGATCGATGTATTAGGCGGCCCAAAGAATAACACAAGATTGATGCAGCTTGAAAGCTATCAAGTAATGGACATGCACGACTACATCCTGCAAGTTCGGCCAGAGCTGATGAAGATGAAGCCTAAACGAAGGAGCCAGCAAAGGCAAGAAACAGAGCTGCTTTTTATTGGTCAGGGTGGGCATAGACACAGCATTAAAAACTTCATTACTC
Source organism: Cyclobacteriaceae bacterium (assembly GCA_965215825.1). GTDB lineage: Bacteria > Bacteroidota > Bacteroidia > Cytophagales > Cyclobacteriaceae > JAWPMT01. Next base: position 3,109 of record CBDCEM010000001.1, read on the forward strand.
AAACTATGATCAAGGCCCGAGAAATCAACCCCTCTTTGCTTAATGCTCACCAGATCAGAACAAGTGTGATTACCAGATGGCTAAAAGCACACAACCTGCGAGAAGTACAATACTTGGCCGGACATAGATACATCAGTAGCACAGAAAGATACTTGCAAAACGACCTGGAAGGACTCAAAGAAGAAGTGCAACAGTTTCACCCATTAGGTTAATCTATGAATCATGAAGACTAGAGGGCCATAGCCAATCGAATTAGATAATTTTACTCTCAGAATCGTAAAGCCTTTTGCGAATACTCTAAAAACATACCCCTGTAAGGTTTGCAGCCAGGAAACGACTGCGAATGCCCTTTACGAGCATTGAGAGACCTAAGCAGGGGTTATCTCATAATCGTAATAAAATGAAAACAACAATCCAGGCTAATGAGCTAGCGCCATTGGCCGACTTTATCAATGACTCCTATGTAGGTGATCTGGCCACGGCCAGCAATGACCTTAGAAAGGCAGTTTACATGCTCCATTACATAGAGCAAGGTTCGGTAACTGAATCAGAAATCAAGGATGTATGCTTTGCACTCCATCACATGAGTCAAAGACTGTTTACGGCCTATAAGAATCGAATCAACATCAAAATAGATAAGTAACCAGAGGCTCCGAAAGGAGCCTTTTTTAATCCTCTGGATCACAAGAAACCATTTTAGAAAAAGCGGACAAAATACTTTAACCCCTCTACGAGCTACACGCAATTAGCTACGCTACCTCGACATTCCGCCTACCCCGTCCACAGTTCCCCAGACAGCCCCGCAGTACTCACCGCACTCGCCGATGTGATCGGCCTCTAATCCAAAGGATGCAAGCTTCTTGTGCCAGCCAGACCCGGTGCAGCACTAGTCCAGCAACTCTTTTTGAAGCGATTTTTGGAAACTGATTTTAAGTAAGTGGGAAGTTGTGCTTAGAAGCTATGATTATATGTAGCGACATTGTATCGTACGATACAATGCTAAGCTTTTTTAAAAAAGGCAAAGTGGTAGGCAGCAGCTCCTCCTAATGCCCAGATTGCATCAGCTAAGAGGTTTACAGATATGTCTTTGAGAAGCTCCATTCAGTTGTAAAGATAATAAAAAGGCAGTGGGTCGCTTGCTGTCTTGGGTGGGCGATCTTGAAAGGGCAGTTTACCCGTGATAGGTCAGTGGTAATCTGTTTTTACCCAGGCATCGAGCCAGGGCAAAAAACACTTAGGAAAAGCGGCGTGCCTGTGGTTCGTCTGTCAGGCTGCCCGCCGGAAATAGAAAAGGTCGTTCCAGTTTTTTCTTTGGTGTTCATTTTTTTAGGCAAGAAAAAAACGGGGCATCCACCTTGCATTTTCTTTTGGTTGCTGCCAGTACGGTCCTCGTCACAGGTGTTCTCACTGTCTTTTTCAATTGGTTCAACGCCTGCGGCAGCTAGGCTCCGCGCCCCGGACAAAAAAGCCAGTTACTCACCTCTAGTTAATGCGGGCCTGCGACCACCGCCAGTTCCCTACGGCACACCCAGTTGTTCCTGTTAGTCTCGTTCCCTGTGTGGCTGTCGGTGGTACCCGCAGACGGCCCGCAAAGTGACTACCCCAAGAGCAAAGGACATCAAGTCATTAAAGCATGTGGTGGAAACCTGCCGCACTCTGTTAATGATCCGCCTCGATCTAGTCCGTTGCTTCGCTTGGCGCACCACCTTGAAAAGCAAAGGCCCGACTAACTCCTGCACAGAAAATCAATACACTACCGGTCCTTTCCTTGTCAATGCGGTGGCTGGTGTGAAGTGTAAGCGTTATCTTTAAATCCTCAATGGGTTGCCCAAAACATCTATATAACCCCGACCAGGAGTCTTCACCGTTTTTAAGGGTATGGAAGAAGGAGCGTTTAGAAAATGTTGACGTTCATTTTTTAGGTACCCCAGAAGAAAAAAGTCGCGCTGAAAAATTTTGCTACAGTTACTTGCCCTTCGGGCTCGGTTTTAATCACTCGGCGGATAGCCCCGAGAATCAGTACAAATACAATGGAAAAGAAGAACAACCGGAAACGAATTTGTACGACTTTAGTGCAAGGATGTATGACCCTGCATTAGGAAGGTTTATGCAACTTGACCCTTTAACAGAAACTCGTTCAGATTGGACTCCTTATCGATTCGCTTATAACAACCCTTTGAAGTTTACAGACCCTTCTGGAATGATCGAAGTGAGTGTAAATGGAGAAAAAGTAAAGGGGAAGTTGAAAAGGGCTTACATACGAGGGGTGAAAAACTTGATTAAATCCAGTAAGAGTAGTTCCGAAAGTTCAGATTCAGATAATAATGGCTTCGATGATTCGGAGCAAAGTGATGTTGTTGATAATCCTGAAATTGCCCCAACTGCAAGCGGTCGAAATGGTGGTAGATTTGGTAACACCAGAACGAACAGGAACGGCACACCTAGATTCCATGACGGAACGGATATTAAAGCATCAAAAGGTACTGCAATAAGGTCTATTCTACCGGGGAAAGTATTGTGGACAAGAGAAACTTTTTATCCTGGTCAATATGGTAGTAATAGTTATGGCAACATTGTTGCAGTAGAATCAATCGATGCTCATGGCAACAGAATCGTACTTTATTACAATCATTTAGATGTATCCGTATCTTATAAGGATAGACAGGTGGGTTCGGGAGAAGTCCTGGGTTATGCTGGTAACACTGGAAATGCAGGATTTAAAGGTAAAAGAATAGGAACCCGAAACGGTCGAGCGGTGTATGATGGAAACTTCACAAGCTTTGAAAATGGAGCTATTGCCGAACGAAATAATCACGTTCACATTAAGGCCAGAAGAAACGGGCAAAGAGTTGATCCTGAAATCTATATGTCTACTAAATTTAATAGGCATGGCATCTCCAAAACTGCTATTAGTAATATGTTAAAGAGGATGGGTTTTTAAGAGTGAGTTAATGATGAAAACTAAATTATTCTACATACTGCTGAGTTTATTAGGGTTCAGTTCATTCGCTCAGAATGGCTACGATAATATTCATAAGGAAATAGCACTGAATGGTATCCGATTTGGGGATGACATAGAAGTTATCAGAGAGACTCTTGGAGAACCTGATACCTTAACCACTTTCTACAGTGAAATGGAAGGCACAAAGATTGAGGAATTACAATACGGCAATTCGATTTTACAGATTTTGGATGGTGAGTTTTACGGGTTCGAATTAAATGATAATAACATCAAGTTGCTTCCTTATGATTTATGCGTCGGAGCTTCAGAATCCGAATTGCAACGTTTTTTTCCTAATTCCTATCAAAAAATAGATACAAACCCTGAAGGCAGTAAAATCTTAAGGACCAATCTATACGATAGTTATATCATCTTTTATTTAGAAAGTGGTATTGTGCGAAGCATCTACACTTTTGAACCTTCTTAGAATGAATTGAAGGTAGTATTGTTACATAAGAATTAAACAGAAGCTATAGCCTCTTGCAGTGATGTAAGGGGCTTTTATTTTAAGACGAGAAAGCTTTTTTAGCCTTGACATTTTGCAGGACATTATCCATCAAATACAGTAGATGGTCCCTGTCCTCTGGTGGTAGTTTTTGTATCTCTTCTATTTTGTTAACAATCGTTGCATCTAGCAGCAGTTCCGTATTACCTACGAGATAATCCAAAGAGACATTTAGAGCCTTGGCAATGTTCCGGGCAATATCAACGGAAGGAGTTCTTTCATTGCGCTCATACTTGCCAATGATCGCACCGGAAGTACCGATAAGTTCAGCTAGCTTCTCCCTGGTGTAGTCTCTTTCCTTACGAAGTTCCAGTATTTTTTTACCCAGTTCCATACCCAATAGGTGCTAAAAGTCTCGATTTAGAGGCTATCGCGCAATAATATCTAAACAATTGGTTAAAAACAATCACAAAAGTTTAGCTTTAAGATAACCAATTGTATATGTTTGTCACCAATTGGTAACAAGCAAGAAAAATTTTATGGAGCAGCTACCAACTCAGCGTCGATTAGATACCACAAACCCTGAACACATCATCTATCAACACGAACCGCTAGACATTGCTGTACTCGGTGGAGTCCGTTTAGAAGGCTTGGACAGAATGCGGGTAACACTCAAAGTACAAGTGGAACACCTGAGCTTGCGGCATAATCTGGACTTGTACAATGATAACCAAACGGAAAAGCTCGTTAGGAAGATCGCCGAGCGGTTAGACATTGGCACGAGTGTAGCAACTGCAGCTTTGACTGATTTAACCGACTGCTTGGAGCAATACAGACTAGAGGAAATCGAAAGACAGCAGCAAGCACATGACAAAAGGAAAATGCTAACTCCTGATGAAATCAAAGCTGCCCAAGACTATCTAAAAGCTCCCAACCTAATGACTAGAACCATGCAGGACATAGGCAGGGCCGGTGTGATTGGTGAAATGATCAACCGCCTGCTCATGTACTTGATCTTTACCAGCAGAAAGCGAGACAACCCTTTGCATATTATCGGCTTGGGTAGTTCAGGGATCGGCAAAACACACCTGCAAGAGAAGGTTAGCGCACTGATCCCGGATGAAGACAAATTAGAGATCACCACTTTAAGCGGCAACGCCTTCTACTACTTCGGTCAACAAGAGCTGAGAAATAAACTGATCCTGATTGAAGACTTAGACGGAGCGGAAGAAGTGCTTTATCCCCTGCGAGAGATCAAGAGCAAGAAGCAGGTAACTAAGACGGTGGTGATCAAGAATACAAAGGGCGAGACCAGAACTGTAACGCTGAAGGTTGAAGGTCCGGTTTGCGTGTCTGGATGTACAACCAAGGAGAGTTTATATGAGGACAATGCGAACCGAAGCTTTTTGATCTACATCGATGAAAGCCCGGAGCAAGACGAGCAAATCATGAGCTATCAACGCCAGCTAAGCGCGGGCAAAATCAACCTATCCGAGCAATGGGAAGTCATTGAGCAGTTCCAGAACATGCAAAGGGTGTTGCAATCTGTGAGCATCAGAAACCCATATGCTGAATCCCTGCGGATCCCGCCGGAAGTGTTTAAGCCAAGAAGGACCAATGCCCACTATCTGGCCTTTATCGAGGCAGTGACTTTTTATCACCAGTACCAGCGAGAAAAGCAGCACGACAAGGAAACCGGAGAAGAGTACATCGAAACCACTTTGGAAGATATAGAAGAAGCTAACAAGCTGATGCGTGAAATACTGCTGCGCAAATCTGATGATCTGAACGGGGCAACCCGGAATTACTTTGAGCGACTAAAAGCATGGATGAAGCAGGAAGACAAGAACACCTTTAGCAATGTATCAGCCAGACAGGCTTTAAAAGTAAACGCCAGCAATCAAAAGCGGTACATGATTGCACTGCAAGAATGGGGCTTGGTGAGAAAGGTAAAGGGTGACAAAAAGAACGGCTACGCCTATGAAGTGGCCGCCTTCGATGATCAGCAGCAGCGTAATGAAAAGATCGGACAAGTGCTGGATAATACTTTGTCTGAGTTGAAGAAGTTCAAGAAGACCAAAAGAAGTTCATAGCCAAAAATGAACCACATAACAGCCCATACAGCCAGCAAACCCACAGAATCGAAGTAGTTCACTTTAAATCGGAAACATCAACCGAGTGAAAAATTTAGTCTTATCGAATCCCTCCTTTAGATACCTTGAAAAGAGCTTCACCGAATGGCTAAACGTCCAAGGCTATGCAGAAAGTACGGTTTACCGACTACCGCCCCACGTTCGTGAACTGCTTCACTATCTGGAATTAGAAGGGATACAGAGCATCAAAGAACTAACCATCCATCATATCGAGTCATACTATCAAAACCTGAAGGAAAGACGAAACCAAAGAAGGGGCGGCAGCCTGAGCAATGCGCATCTAAATAAGCACATCCAAGCACTGCGGAAGTTTACAGAGTACTTGCGGAAAGTAGGCCGTCTGGAAATAGCAGCACCGCAAATCTCTAATGAAGAATCAGAGAACCGGATTACCTACTTAACCCCTGAAGAGATCACGCTACTGTTCAAAGTGACTCACCAAGTACCGGAGAAGTTACCTAACAAAGGCCTTGAATTACTTGAGGCGATACAGTCCAGAGATAGGGCTATGCTAGCGGTGTTTTACGGCTGCGGACTGAGACGAAATGAAGGGGTTAATCTGAACGTTGGGGACATCAACTTTGATAGGTCATTGCTTCACGTGAGAAAGGGCAAGAACAACAAAGAAAGGCTTGTGCCGATCAGTAGAACCAACCGGAAATATTTAACCGAGTACATCTACGACCACAGATCAATGCTAGTAAAAGCCAGTAAAAGTGAAGCGGTTTTTATCAGTTATCAGAGCCACCAGAGACTACAGGGACAAAGCCTGTTCAATCGGCTAAAGTATCTACAGCTACAGACAGGCGATCTTGATCTTTTAGAAAAGGAAATAGGCTTACACACGCTCCGGCACAGTATCGCCACGCACTTTATGCAAGCAGGGATGAAGTTGGACAGTATCGCTCGATTCCTTGGACACGACAGCCTGGACAGTACACAGATATACACGCACCTAGCAGGTGTGAAATCACGAACGGAACAACCCTTTGCCAAAATCAGAACCTATGAACCAGGAAGACTATCAGAAGACGAAAGAGGACTTTAGGGAATACTTGAAAGCCAAACAGTTCACTAACAAAAGCATCCATAGCCGAATGAACGTATTTAATCAATACTTGCTTTGGGTGGATCAGGAGAACATAGCATTAGAGCAAATCACTTACAATGATTTACTGCTTTACCTAAAGTACTGCCAACAACAAGGAGTAGCGCAAAGAACAATCAAGCATTATATTGCCGCAGTTAAGCATTACTATGATCACCTAATCCGTGAGCGTGTAATTACCCTAAATCCAACCACAGATATCGACGTAAAAGGCGTGCGTCGTAAAGTACTCTATCACCTCTTAGAGCCGTACGAACTGCACCACCTCTATCATGAGTACCCCGCTCAGAGCTTACCCGACAGACGCAATCGAATCATTTTAGGACTATTGGTTTATCAAGGCTTACGGGCTGATGAAGTGGGAAAGTTAGAAGTACAACACATCCAGCTAAGAGAAGGCAAGATCGATGTATTAGGCGGCCCAAAGAATAACACAAGATTGATGCAGCTTGAAAGCTATCAAGTAATGGACATGCACGACTACATCCTGCAAGTTCGGCCAGAGCTGATGAAGATGAAGCCTAAACGAAGGAGCCAGCAAAGGCAAGAAACAGAGCTGCTTTTTATTGGTCAGGGTGGGCATAGACACAGCATTAAAAACTTCATTACTCAAACTATGATCAAGGCCCGAGAAATCAACCCCTCTTTGCTTAATGCTCACCAGATCAGAACAAGTGTGATTACCAGATGGCTAAAAGCACACAACCTGCGAGAAGTACAATACTTGGCCGGACATAGATACATCAGTAGCACAGAAAGATACTTGCAAAACGACCTGGAAGGACTCAAAGAAGAAGTGCAACAGTTTCACCCATTAGGTTAATCTATGAATCATGAAGACTAGAGGGCCATAGCCAATCGAATTAGATAATTTTACTCTCAGAATCGTAAAGCCTTTTGCGAATACTCTAAAAACATACCCCTGTAAGGTTTGCAGCCAGGAAACGACTGCGAATGCCCTTTACGAGCATTGAGAGACCTAAGCAGGGGTTATCTCATAATCGTAATAAAATGAAAACAACAATCCAGGCTAATGAGCTAGCGCCATTGGCCGACTTTATCAATGACTCCTATGTAGGTGATCTGGCCACGGCCAGCAATGACCTTAGAAAGGCAGTTTACATGCTCCATTACATAGAGCAAGGTTCGGTAACTGAATCAGAAATCAAGGATGTATGCTTTGCACTCCATCACATGAGTCAAAGACTGTTTACGGCCTATAAGAATCGAATCAACATCAAAATAGATAAGTAACCAGAGGCTCCGAAAGGAGCCTTTTTTAATCCTCTGGATCACAAGAAACCATTTTAGAAAAAGCGGACAAAATACTTTAACCCCTCTACGAGCTACACGCAATTAGCTACGCTACCTCGACATTCCGCCTACCCCGTCCACAGTTCCCCAGACAGCCCCGCAGTACTCACCGCACTCGCCGATGTGATCGGCCTCTAATCCAAAGGATGCAAGCTTCTTGTGCCAGCCAGACCCGGTGCAGCACTAGTCCAGCAACTCTTTTTGAAGCGATTTTTGGAAACTGATTTTAAGTAAGTGGGAAGTTGTGCTTAGAAGCTATGATTATATGTAGCGACATTGTATCGTACGATACAATGCTAAGCTTTTTTAAAAAAGGCAAAGTGGTAGGCAGCAGCTCCTCCTAATGCCCAGATTGCATCAGCTAAGAGGTTTACAGATATGTCTTTGAGAAGCTCCATTCAGTTGTAAAGATAATAAAAAGGCAGTGGGTCGCTTGCTGTCTTGGGTGGGCGATCTTGAAAGGGCAGTTTACCCGTGATAGGTCAGTGGTAATCTGTTTTTACCCAGGCATCGAGCCAGGGCAAAAAACACTTAGGAAAAGCGGCGTGCCTGTGGTTCGTCTGTCAGGCTGCCCGCCGGAAATAGAAAAGGTCGTTCCAGTTTTTTCTTTGGTGTTCATTTTTTTAGGCAAGAAAAAAACGGGGCATCCACCTTGCATTTTCTTTTGGTTGCTGCCAGTACGGTCCTCGTCACAGGTGTTCTCACTGTCTTTTTCAATTGGTTCAACGCCTGCGGCAGCTAGGCTCCGCGCCCCGGACAAAAAAGCCAGTTACTCACCTCTAGTTAATGCGGGCCTGCGACCACCGCCAGTTCCCTACGGCACACCCAGTTGTTCCTGTTAGTCTCGTTCCCTGTGTGGCTGTCGGTGGTACCCGCAGACGGCCCGCAAAGTGACTACCCCAAGAGCAAAGGACATCAAGTCATTAAAGCATGTGGTGGAAACCTGCCGCACTCTGTTAATGATCCGCCTCGATCTAGTCCGTTGCTTCGCTTGGCGCACCACCTTGAAAAGCAAAGGCCCGACTAACTCCTGCACAGAAAATCAATACACTACCGGTCCTTTCCTTGTCAATGCGGTGGCTGGTGTGAAGTGTAAGCGTTATCTTTAAATCCTCAATGGGTTGCCCAAAACATCTATATAACCCCGACCAGGAGTCTTCACCGTTTTTAAGGGTATGGAAGAAGGAGCGTTTAGAAAATGTTGACGTTCATTTTTTAGGTACCCCAGAAGAAAAAAGTCGCGCTGAAAAATTTTGCTACAGTTACTTGCCCTTCGGCCTCACGTTTAATAGCTCTGCGATAAGTCCAGAAAACAACTACAAGTTTCAGAGCCAAGAGCGTCAGGATGAAACAGGTTGGGACTCTTTCAAATGGAGGAATGGAATGCCGGAATTAGGAAGGTTCTTTAATATTGATCCTTTAGCCGAGAAATACTATCACAATAGCCCTTATGCTTTTAGTGAAAATAAAGTCACTTCTCATGTTGAGTTAGAAGGTTTGGAAGCCTTTAGTGTTCATGGAGTGATGAGTAGCCCATCGGGATTTAATGATGCTAACTTTAGCAAGTTTATCGATCATCTAGTTGAGAACTATACAAATAACACCACACAAAATAAGGATTTTGATTGGAGAAAGAATGATCGGGGTAAAACCTTAAATAGCCTCCTTTTCAATAAAGATGATAGGAGTCAGGCAGCCCATATGTTGGCAGATCATGTAATGGCTAATAGAGCTGCCGGAGAGGAAATCACTTTAATCGGATTTAGTGGTGGGGCTTTGGTTTCATTCAGAGCGGCTGAAATTTTACGGACCAAATTCGGTGTTAGAGCTAATGTCATTGCTGTAAATCCGCCAGGGGTCAGGAATAGAAATTCATGGGATCATCCTTATGGAAATAAAGGAATTAATGATCTGTTAGTTATAAACACTGTAGGCGACCCTATTCCTGGCGCAATGTTTGGAGCAAGTAGTAGGTTCAATCCTGTGGACTTACCAACAGGTAGTGAAATGGCTACTATGAGATCTAATGGCCGATTTATAAGTGCTCATATGGTGAAAAATGTGAATCAGGCATCGTATCTAGATTGGATTGGATTGAGTCGTCTTAGTCCTGTCAGTAATGATTCAAGTAGCTCCGGACCTAATAAAAAACGGAGAAAGAAAAGACGTAGGAAAAAGCGAAAACTCAAGATTGATCCATTTTTCAGATAATGAGCTAATTAATATGAAAATAAACATTGTAATTTTTGCTCTCTTACAGATGATATCGAGTGTCACTTACTGTCAAAAGTTTGACTCTTGTGTATTAGATTTTGAAAAAGGGAAAATCAATACCATTCAAATAAATAAGGCTAGTTTCGAAGAAATCGAATCGGTATTTGGTATTGGAGTTCTATCCAAAAAACGATATAAAAAGTTTACGCTAGAAATGAATTTTTTTCCAAAGACCAGTTATATCCTAGAGTATCCTGACCTTGGATTAAAGTTTGAAACCAAGGCGACAAATAAAGCCAAATCAAAAAGAAAGGTTAATCGTTTTGTTATTACATCTTCAGGGTGTAGATCTTCAAAAGGAATCGGTGTGGGAAGTACATATTTTGATATCAAAGAAAAATATTCAGAATATGTAAAATCTTTAGGTTATGAAGTAAGTAATCAAATAAAAAAAACCAGATTAATATACAGTAATGAAATAGGTTCTTATGCTCAGTTTAATGCATTTGGTAATTTCACCACTCAGGATTTTAAAGTAGAAGAAATTATCATTCAATAGACCTGTAACGAATACAACCTCACTGACCATTTAGGGAACGTGTGAGTGACCGTCAATGAATTAGGTAATGTGGTGCAAAGAGATGGGTTTTATCCTTTTGGGCTAACCTTTAACTCCAGTGCTAGTAGTCCTGAGAATCTTTATAAACTCACAGGGAACGAAGAACAAAAGGAGTGGAATGTCTTTGACTTTAATGCACGGATATATGATCCTGCCTTGGGTAGATTTAACTCAATTGATCCTTTAGCAGAAACGCAAGATTCATGGAACCCTTACCATTACAACTACGACAATCCAGTTGCTTTTGTAGATCCAACAGGGTTGATGCCAGAATCAAACCATACAGGGCTTGATATGTCTAATATGAGTGATGATTGTGGTAGTGGCGATGCTGAATGTCAAAAAAGCCAGAGTAGCTCTTTCGATCTTGGAGATGATTTTGTGCGAATCAGCTCGAATGGTGGTGGAAATGGTGCCGCTAAACTGAACAAGAAGACTAACGAATCTAGGAAGGGGTTTTCCTCAATATTTAATTCCTCTACTGACAACTCAAGTAATATTGCGACGGGACTATCTATGCTCGGGGTAGCTAGTATTGAAGCCAAATCCATTTTCTCTAGCTCCAAATCTATTTACGACGTAAAGAATATTGCAAGAAGTTACACATGGAATTTAAAAGGTAGTATTAGATCACCGGGAGCAAGTGCCGGTTGGACCAATGTGAGGTTAACGGTTCCATACCTTCAAAGTGAGTATAAACTAGTCGCTTCATTACGTTCAATTAGTAAGCCATTGTCAAATATCTTGAGCTACGGGAAGTCAATAGGAAATTATGGAGGTGTATTCTTCTCCGTCACCTCTGTTGGAGTAGATGCTGTGAATTATAGAAATGGGGATCTCAGTGGAGCTAGATTTTCATATAGAACTGGTGTGACGGGTGTATCACTTGGAGTAGGTTATTTTGTATCTGGAGGATGGGGTGTAGCAGTAAGTGTATTTGGCGTACTGGCAGAAAAAGCTTATGATTCGGCCACTGAAATAGGTAATAAGATTAAATATGAACATGGACGATTCGTTCAAGGCCTAAAGTATTGGCATTAATTGAAAAGCAATTTGAAGTCATTTGAAATAAGTTTAAAAAGTCATTTCAGGCACCTTTGGAGTCTCATATTTCTCGGATTCGTATTTCCGTTTGTGGCCTATCATTTTGCAGTTTATAAACTTGGTGATCATGATGAAAGAACGGCCCTGATCCTTATCGTAGCAATTGTTGGGGTTTTGACTCTACCAGTAATTGCCCTACATTTAAATCACTTACTTCAGAATTGGAAAACTCAATTACTGATAGATGAAAATAATGGAGAGTTAATTTTCACAAAGAATGGAAATCAGATAAGAGTCCAATATGATGAAATACAATCCCTGGAATGTTTTAAGTCGTGGCCTCTTGCAGAAAGTCGACCATCTATTTTCCCCTGGGATGTTTATAATTTTTCAATTATTTGTTTGAACAGTGGCATGAAAATTAAAATCTCAAGCTTACTTGTGTCAGAACTGGATAGAGAATTAAAAGTGGATAGATCGAAAGTCAGAAAGACTTTTTTCGCATGGATATGAATCCAACTAGATTTAGTCTGTAACTACGTTCGATTATAATCCGTTCTCTGAGTAGTATAGGAATCAGGCCCTTTACAAAAATGTGAAGGGCTTTTCTATGAATAGGCCTGTTTGGCTTTAGAATCTCTGATAGTCATATCAATGAAATAGTAAAGCTTATCTCTAACTTCATGCGGGAGCTTTTGTAGTTATACACAAGTGTCAGGGATTGCCAATAAGGTACAGGGTGTATTGAATAATATGTCCTCAGCTATGGGCAAGAGCGGTTCATCTGCAGCTAATGGCTTATTAATGACTGAAGAAGTAACAACTGGTGCAACTGAAGTAGCGACGAAAACTATTACAGCACAAAGTACTTCTGGAACTGGAAGTTACTTGGGAAACCTTTGGAACCAAGCCAAGGACTATTACAAGAAAAATGTATTAAGTTCATATGACTGATGAATAGGATTCTTAATTATTTGATTGTAGTTGGATATCTGTTGTTTGGGACAATGTGGATCAAATCGCTGTATAATGTTACTTTCTATAATACAGTCTTAAACATTTTTGATTTTAAGACCGCAATTACGTCACAGTTAGAGTTTTTGGACCATCCAAAAGATTCGGCGAAGATGATTATCAAGTACGAATATATCGTTGATGACAAATCATTTAATAATCAGTTAACTGGTTACAAGAATGCATTTCGAAAAAAAGTTGGAATTTCAGATAATCTCGAGATTCTCTATAATGAGTTGTATCCAAATGCGAATTATGTTAGATTTTGGAAAATCGACTCATTTTATATCTTTTCATTTATAATGTTCTCATTATTTCTTGGGCTTATAATGTACTTTCACTTGTTTACAGATAAGACCAAGTGGATAAACAGATATTCGAAAGCTTTAGGGCAATAATTATCCATTCATACTTCAAGATAAAGCAAGTAGTTCAACTGGTTCATAAGTAGTTCACTAGCTAAAATGAACCACTTATCAGGCTCTACACGCTGGAAACACACAAAATCGAAGAAGTTCACTTAAAACCGGAAACATCAACAGAGCAAAAAATTCTAGCGCTTAAAAAGGGTATTTGCCGCTAAGGCGGCATGCTCTCTGCTTCAGGCAGAGAGCGGTTATGCGGCGTGCCTGTGGTTCGTCTGTCAGGCTGCCATCCAGAGTTTTACTCTACGCCCTAGAGACCGACCCGGCTTATGGAATACCAAGCCAGTGTGGATAACCAAATATTGAAAATCACAACCTGAGAGAAGTTCAATAATTGGCATACATAGATACGTAAGCAGCACCCAAAGCTACCTACAGAACGATCTAGAGGGATTAAAGAGGAAATAAAACAGTTTCATCCGTTGGGATGAATAGAAAACTAAGAAGAAATCGTTACTTTGTACACAAGCAAACATGATAAGAAATGAATTTACAGGAAACCAAACTGGAGGTGATGCAAAAGATCATGAGTGTGTCAAAACCATCTCTGTTAGAAAAGATAGATAAACTCTTAGAAGAAGAGATGGTGGTTGGTTTCTCAGTTGAAGGAGAACCATTAACAAAGGAATCTTACAATCAACGTTTGCTGAAAGCAGAAGAACAGCTTAAATCTGGTCAGTCCATAACTCAGGAAGAGTTGGAAAGAGAATCTGAAACTTGGTAATGACAAAACTTAAGATTGTTTGGTCCAAACAGGCCAAAGAAGCTCTGAAAAGTATTTACAGTTATTACAAAGATAAGTCACCTCAAGGAGCAAAGAATGTGAAATCAGATCTTCTAGCCAGTCCAAAAACAATATTCTATGCCAGGCAATATCAAGTTGATGACATTAACCCAAATTATCGAAGAATAGTAGTTAGAGATTACAAGGTTCTTTACAAAGAAAAGAATGGGGAGATACAAGTAGTTGATATCGTAAGCACCAGGCAATCTCCAGAAGTTCTCAAGAAGAAATAATCTTCGTCCTACGAAGCAAGCCAGCATTTTCTTAAAAATCCGAATGCACATTTGCCCCTGTAGCGGCACGCTCCTCGTACTATCTCGGAGCGGTTATGCGGCGTGCCTGTGGTTCGTCTGTCAGGCTGCTATCCAGAGCCCTGAAAAGTCTCAAAGCTGGCGAAACCGTATCCCTGTGTCAAAAAACGATAAGTGGCTAGCCCTTTACAGTAATCACGGCATAGTGAAAAATGAGCCGATAGCTAACCTAAACTGACACAATAACCACTTGTTGTAAAAAAGCCCAACCCTCACCTACATGGTTTTTGATGGATTTCCTGTTTCTTAACAGCTACCTAAACCAAACCTTACGTGACTACCAGCAAAAGGCTATTCCTTTTATTCTCTCTTTTGTTTTGCTTCGCCATTCAAGCACAGGTACCTGTAATGCCTGACGACTTTCGGGTGAACTTACCGAACCAAAACCAGGGCAGTGAAGCGACCATCTCATGGTTCGAATTGGACTATAAGTACCCTATGTTGAACCTAAAAGGATTAAAAGAACTCACGGACCACCAATTACCCGATTCATTGGTCATAGTCCCTCCCGAGTTAAATCTCTACAGTAAAATGACGGTCCTTGTTGGGGTTACGGGTGATATTGACCAACCAACTATCATCATTTGGTTAGCAGGCAACTACCATACCAACCGGATCACACTATTCACTGACCAGGACCAGGACAGAGACTTCAGCAACGACCGCAAACCCTTAAAAATTCGTAGAGGTGGCGAATTAGCCAAAATTCGGGTCATTACCCATCAGGGTGACTTAATGCTTGATTTACTCCCTCCTCCCCGGTTAACGGAGGTTTACCAATTAAGACCCGTTCAGGATGGATTATCGCTAAGCTTTATCGCGGGTATAGGTGTCGGAGAATTAGATTACCGATTTATCGATCTGACCTATGACCAACCTACTACCTATGATGTGAGGTTTGTGGAGAAGGGACTTAAAGCAGGCCTCACCTATCAATGGAGAAAATTCCAGCTTGGTGGCAGTGTCGCTTTTCAAAATCATTTCTTCTATACCTCCACACTGGCAATCAAAAAAGGTGACCCCATTCGCCTGGAAGTCCCTGACCCTAACTTCCCCGGAAGGACCACTTTCGTAACTGTGGAAAATGTGGAAAAACTTACCAACAAAGACGTTCATTCAAAAAACCGAATCCAAACAACATTGCATGGATCTTATTCCTTTGAATTTGGGAATAACTTCGCCCTCCAGCCTGTGATGGGCGTTGGTCTCATCTCCTATCTGGAACCTGAATACACACGCCTGGACAATGAAGAGAACGAAGTTTATGCAATGAAACCATTCGTATTCTATGAATTTGGGCTAAGGACAGAATTCACAGTTGGCCTTCAAAAAGCCATCTATCTGGAGTTCTTACGAGCTACTGAGCTTTGGCGTCCTGAGAACTTTATCAGTACAATTCCTCATACAGGTTTAGACTCGAACCTTTCCATTTGGCGTTTCAATTTGGGATACCGATTTAAATTATTCTGAAGTCAAGTATACGTTTTCAGCCAGCGACCTTGATGGTTTCTGTCAAAACATAACCATCTGTAGTATTTCCAACCACAGTGGTAGCCATATTCCTGTTTAAGCTATTCCCGAATTCAAAGTCTTGCTCATTGGACGTATCGAAGTTTCCATTGTACGCATTTGTGCCATACACGGCATTGGAAACCTCCTCAGGAAATGCTGTTTGTGTGACCAAAAGCGAGGTACCAGCAGCGCTCTTAATTTCCAAATGTAAATGTGGCGCTCTTCCGGGATACCACCCCGGATAAATACTTAAGAATGAAGCCTGACCATCTACACCAGTTATTTGCCTTCCTCTTAAAAAGTGCTCACTGGTGAAATCCCCTTCTAACTGACCGGAATATTCCGAATAATTTCCCTTTGCATCGCAATGCCATATATCTACCTGCACACCAGCGAGAGGTTGACAGTTATTGCTCGTATCTTCTACCTTAATTATGATTTGCAAAGGAACCCCAGTCCGGTCGCCTACGATATTTTCTCTTACCAGGTCCGCAGGGCTTTTTATTGGAAAGGGGCCAGCAGTCTCCGATGGAGAGACCTGACAGGCGGTTTCATCCACCACTGGCTCATCCTCTTGACATGAAGCAACTAAAGTTGGAAGGGCCACGATTGAGCTCATTCCTACGATTCCTTTTTTGATAAATTTCTTTCTATCCATTATTCATCTCATGAAGTTTCAACCTTATTCTGTCAGCAAGCCGTATTGGGTTATTTCCTCATCTGTCATCCAATGGATATCATCGGGCGAGGCAGCATTAATTGTGAAGTAATAGAAATCTTCCGCTTCCTGTTGCGTGAATCCCACAGACATATAATAATCGATATAAGGCTGATGGAATTCATGTCCTACTGGAAAGTCGGTGGCTGAGATCAAATTTCCGTCATCGTCCTGGCCTCCCCAGGAATGCACGCCTATCCGCGTATTGGCACCCTTGGTCCGCCTGGTACCCGCCAGGAAAAAGTCCGTCCCGCCGGAAGCGATCAGCCCATTATCAAGGATGTGAATGTCAGCACCTCTTTGATGAACCAAAGCCGATAATTGTAAGTTGGTTTCATCATCCTCTGAACCGTCACAATTAACAATGTTGATGGTATTGATATTGGGATAGACTGCTACCATTTGATTGAAATTGTTTAGTGAGGAGCTATTGATTACTCCATCCATTTCAATGGTGTTGGCATCAATCACCTCAAAAATTCCAAATTCGGTTTCTAATGCGGGTTCTAAAATAGTCTCATCATCACTACACGAGATGAAAAAGATACCCTGCGTCAAAAGCAGCATTAGGAGCATCTTCAGTATTTGTTCTTTTTTCATGGTGTTATTGTTTGTAAGTTCCATCAGGCAATACCGATGGCATTTTGTATTGCGAATTTGTTAATAATTGAAAAATTGCGCTATCAGTTTTCTCTACCAGGTCCCTGGTGTTTAATCGCCATTCATGACCAATTTCATCCAACCGGGTTTCTTGCCCACCTAACATTGAGGTTAATGCCCAGTACAGGTATTCAATGGTCTGGCAGTTGGCATATTCACAGGTTTCATCATCATAGGTATACCAGGCACTTTCCGGATAGGAGTTGGGAATCTCAAAGAACTTTCCACCTCTGGCGATATCCATGGCATTCGCTAAATCAGAACCTTCATTTTGACCAAAAGCGGAAGGATAAGCATGAGAATGACCTGCATTATTTATGATGTGCAATACTTCTTCCAAAGCAGCATCAAACCTTCCGGTTTTACCGCCTGAGACATAACTTGGGTTCGTTTCATCATTCCCAAGGTCTTGTCCTACTCTTCCCGATGGAGGATCAATATCCAAATCACTTTCGCGAGACCACATGACCAGAAAAGCTTTATTTTCCAACATTTTCTCTAAAACCAGTTGATCATCAACGTCTCCATCTTCATCATTATCGAGGTATTGGGCCATTACATTGGCCGCATGTAGCAGGTTTTCATCCTCAACAGCCGCTACGGCATAGATGTCAATTCCGAATACCACGACTTTCCTATTGAATGATCTAAGACCATCATCATTGTTTTCCACTATCGTGAAATTTGGGTCATTACCTGGATCAATATTTTCAGAGACTTCCAGTGTTTCGTCATTGCCACAGCTCAACGAAAACAAGAATAATAAGAGTGATAGATTCATTGTTAATTTGATTCTTTCTTTCATAATTTCATCATAAAACAAAAAAAAGCACATACGTCAGCTATCTATTTGATAACTGAGGTATGTGCCTGTACACAAATCATCGTGATGCATGTTTCCCAATTTCTTCCTCAGTGATGGAAACATACCAATTGTCTAATGCAATTCTACGACAATCAAATCTTTTACAAGACGATCGCCATTTACCCTACCGAAAGATGGAAAAAGAAAAACTTTTCAAGAGACACAAGGCAACTGTTTCCAACGCTTTTTTCGTAATGCCATTAAATACACCATTTTATAATTGTAACCCCACGCCTCATACGAAGACTGCACTCCTTTTGTCACCCGCACTTGCTCTGAGTGCAGGATAGGATTAAGCAAATTTGAAATATAATTATTTAAATATGCAACGATACTTTTCTAAGTTCAATTCTCTCTTCTCTGCATGCTGCACATTGTTGCTGAGCCTTCTCATCAATGCCTGTACGGAAGAGAGCCCGGAAGAACCCTTCGCGGCAGATGCTTCCATTTCAACTTCCGTTGCGACAGTAACAGAAGGCGGAAACAATCCTCAAATAACCATCAGCCTTAATTCTGATAATACTTCCGGAAGTGCATTAACCATTCGGTACACCATCTCAGGTACTGCATCGGATACGGATTATACCACGGCCGGTACCACCGGATCTGTTTCAATCGCAGATGGAGACACAGAGACCTCATTTTCCATAGCCATTCTGGATGATGAAGATGTTGAAGAGAATGAAACTATCATTATCACACTAGATACCACCGGGCAACCAGAAGGTGTAGGAATTGGCACTAGCAATAGTGTGACCGTCACTATTCAGGACAATGATGATGAAGCACAAAACCCCAATGAAATTTCCGTCTCCACAAGCGCAATAGAGACAGTGG
This sequence comes from Cyclobacteriaceae bacterium, assembly GCA_965215825.1. Taxonomy (GTDB): domain Bacteria; phylum Bacteroidota; class Bacteroidia; order Cytophagales; family Cyclobacteriaceae; genus JAWPMT01. Next base: position 22,133 of record CBDCEM010000001.1, read on the forward strand.
AGGGTGAGACTTATCCGATAATCACATTCGTTCTGAGTCAACCATTGGAATCAGAGATGTCCTTTGATTATCTAATATCAGGTTCTGCAGAAAATGGTATAGACTATACAGAACTAAGTGGTAGCGTCACCATTGCCAGTGGCTCTCAATCCTCCTCTGTGGAAATTGAATTGGTCGATGACGAGGAAGTGGAAGAGACCGAAACATTGGTGATCAGTATCAATGGCACGGCCCTTCCTTCAGGATTTGTCCTGGGTGATACGCGAGAAATCACTATCCGCATTACTGACAATGATGAAGAGAAAATTACTGTCAACATGGAGGCAATACAAAACGGCACTGAAGGAGGGGATAACCCTTCTTTTCAGATCACACTGAATCAAGCGATATCAGAAGCTACAATTTTCACCTATTCGGTTTCCGGCACCGCCACTTCCGGCGAGGACTTCACTAGCCCCTCAGGGGAAGTAACTGTCGAGGCGGGTGAAACAACCGCAACAATCCAAATCGAATTGATAGATGATGAAACAAATGAAGAAGAAGAAACGATTTTTCTGACCTTCACGGAAGCCGACCTCCCTGAAGGTTTTGAATTGGGTGAGAATATAGAGGCCACTGCTACCATCACGGATAATGATGAAGAGAACACCACTCCTATTACGCTCACCTTTGACACCTCTGACGGCAATAGCATTTCAGTTGGAAGCTGGACCGAAGTAAGCACAGCAGCTGGCTATATCGTTCTGATCAGTGATGAAGAAAATTTTAGTGACTTGAGTGATGGTCAGAACGTAGCCACCAGTACGACTTACGTTGGCACCGGTACCCAGGCAGTTTATGATTCCGAGATATCAGAAAACTTCACAGTGACGCTATTACAGGATCAAACAACTTACAACTTCAAAGTAGTTCCCTATGATACGAACAATACATATGACAATACACAGGAATCTTTTCAGGCCAGCACCATGACTTGTTCTGCAGATAGTGAAACAGAAAGTCAGGTTTGTTTGACCATCTATGATGACAATGACACTCGAAATATCATTTCTAATCAATACCCCAATCACGAAACAGGGAATTTCCCTAATGCGGATGTGACGGCTACTTCGCTCGAAGTAAACCTTGATCTTACCCCAACCAATACAGGGCAAGTCATTCTGGTTTACAATGAAACCGGAGGCCCTACACCTTCTAATCAGAACTTTTACAGATTTGGTGTAGCTTCCAATGGACTTGGTTACAATCCAATGGGGCTAAAACCGTGGACTAATCCTGATACAGGTGAGGAAAATTGGGAATGGCAAGCCGCTGTTGTCGATGAAGGCAATACCCATCTGGACGAGTACAGCGGGCATGTTACCTCTCAAGGCAAATACCATTATCATGGGGACATTACCGGCTTAGCAGCCAACGAGGATGGAAGTAGTCACTCACTGCTCTATGGATGGGCGGCTGATGGATTTCCTATCTATTACAAATACGCATACATGGTTTCCGATGATCCAGGTAGTGGTATTATGGAGCTAACCTCCAGTTACCAACTCAAATCCGGAGACCGGGGTGGTGACGGCACAACCGCACCTAATGGAGCATACGATGGCACTTATATTCAAGACTATGAATATGTGGAAGGGCTCGGTGACCTGGATGAATGCAATGGTAGAACCGGAGTAACGCCGGAGTATCCCAATGGAACTTACTACTATGTGATTACCACGAGCTTTCCTAAAGTACCCAATTGCTTTGTAGGAACACCCAGTGAGGATTTCTTAATCGGCAACTAGAGTCACCAGTACCTAAAACAAGAAAGCCGTCCACAAAATTGTAGCCGGCTTTTTTTATTGATTTCAAATTGAAGGGCTACCAGATTTTCACACGATCTGATTCTGCTTTCCAAAGTTCATCACCTTCTTTAATATCAAAAGCCTGGTAGAACTGCTCCATATTTTCTAGTGGTCCGATAGCTCGGAACATTGCGGGGCTATGAGGATCTGTCAAGACTTGCGTTCTCAGGGTTTCATCACGGTATTTAGTTCTCCAAATAGTGGCCCATGACAAGAAAAGGCGTTGTTCCGGAGTAAATCCATCGATTTCGCCGGGGTTACCATTTTCTGCCAGGTGAATCTGAAGCGCATCATATGCTGCATTGAGTCCACCGAGATCACCAATATTTTCACCCAGGGTCAATTTCCCCTGAACATATACACTATCCAGGGCCTCATACCCATCGAATTGTGCAACAAGTTGATCAGCTCTGGCATTGAAGTTTTCGCGATCTTCATCAGTCCACCAGTTCACCAGGTTACCTTCCCAATCAAACCGACTCCCCTGATCATCAAAACCATGAGAAATTTCATGACCAATTACGGCACCCATTCCGCCATAGTTTACGGCAGCATCAGCTTCAAAATTGTAGAAAGGTGGTTGTAGAATAGCCGCAGGAAATACAATCTCATTGTTCAACGGATTAAAGTAAGCATTGACCGTTTGAGGGCTCATTCCCCAGCGCGTCTTATCTACCTCTTCTCCCAGTTCGTTGATGTTTTCATCAAATTGCCATTTCCAGGCATTCTCCATGTTGCTCAGGAAGCTGTAGAATTCGCCTGTATTTTCAACATTGAGTGCTCCGTATTCCCTCCACTTATCAGGATAACCAATTTTCACCGTTAGGTTATTCAGTTTTTTCAAAGCTTGCTCTTTTGAGGTGTCACTCATCCATTCCAGGTCGCGAATCCTCTTATCAAAGGCCTTCAGAAGGTTATCAACCATTGCCTCGGCATTCTTTTTTGCTTCAGGAGGAAAGGTCTCAGCTACATAAACTTTTCCAATAGCTTCGCCAATAACACTGTTGGTAGCACCAAGAACTCGCTCCCATCTGGGTCTCATTTCTTCAGTACCTCTGATCACCGAACCATAGAAGTCAAAATTAGCACTCACTATATCGCTATTCATAAATCCTGCAGCTCTATTGACCACATTCCATTTGAGATAAGCTTTGGTTGCATCCATTGAAGAGCTTTCCAACACCTTACTTACTTCCTCGACAAATTTTGGTTGTAAAACGATCACAGTGTCTACACGTGCGAGATCTACCCCTACTTGTGTCATGTACTGCTCCCAGTTGATCGATGGAGATAATCCCTGTAATCCATCTACCGTATAGGGGTTGTATAAGGCAGGAATATTTCTAGCTTCAATCGGGGTAAGAGACGCTAACGCAAGCTGATTTTCTATTTCCATGATCTGATCCGACATTTGACCGTAGTTGCCACCAACATTGGCCAACTCCAGGATATTACCCAGATGCGTCAGGTACTTTTCACGTATCTCAACACTCTTCTCATCAGTCTTAGTATAGTAATCTCTATTTGGCAGACCTAAGCCACCAGCGGTAACGTAAAGCGCATTGACTTTACTATTCTTCAAATCGGGAAAAGAAGAAATACCATGAAAGGGTCCATATCCAGTACGATGAAGTTCTGCAATCACGGCTTGCACTTCAGAGGAGCTTGATAGCGCATCGATTTTCTCGATCCAACTTGAAATTGCGCCGATACCAATTGATTCGGCCCTAGCTGAGTCCATGCCTACTGCAAATAGATCAATGGCCTTTCTCTCATCCGAACCTTCCTTGAATTCAGGATTTTCGGCGGCACCCTCCATAATATCAAGTACCATTTCATTGTTCTCATCTCGCAAGGCGGAGAACCCTCCCCAGGCGCCTTCATCGGCGGGGATTTCTGCTTCTTTCAGCCAGTTGCCATTAGCAAACTGATAAAAGTCTTTCTTCGGATCTGCAGATTGATCCATGTTTGCCATATCCAGAGCAGGAGGCATTTCTCGGCCAGCTTTTTCAGTTTCTGGGGCGCAAGAAATAATAGTCACCAAAAGTGCTATCCAAAGCGTATTCTTCATAATAGGTAAATGAAATTGATGCAGCAAGATATTTGTCTTGGAAACTATCTGGAATAGAATATTAGAAGAACGGCCAAATAAACTGACCACAAAACCAAATAGCCGGAAATGTTAACGGCGAAACTTATCCAGAATCGCCGCGGGGGAGGTTAATAATTTTTAAAACTCGGAGCTGTGGATCAGATTGAATCCCTGGTCAACTCGTTTTGCATGTACCATTTCATTGAAAGGAACTCGGAAACCTTATTTGGCAACTCCTTTTGTCGATCAATGTTTCGATCCAGATTCTTCAATACGTTTTTAAGACAATCTTGAAAAAGTACCGCTTCATCTAGTTCTGCTTCTAACTCTTTTGCTCTCTCTTTGGTCGATGTACTCATAATAACTGGGGGCTGATTGAAAACGTTCTTATGTAAAAACTTGCTTGAAATTAAGTCGCTTCTTTCAATGCAACATTGCCACTCTGAGTCAACAGGAAAAATGGATGGGCCAACAGGAAAAATGACGAATGCTCTAAAAACCTATCGCTTAAAAAAATACTTGCGCAATGTGAAAAGCGACCCCATACTGTGGAAACGAATATTTCCATGACCATAACCCGTCAATGGAACCTTGAAGAAGGGGGCTACTTCAAATGCCATATGTTTCCCAAAACGTCGTTCAAAGTGTACCTGAAGATTTCCAACACCAAAAAAATGTTGATTTTCATTACTTGTGCCCCAGGATGACTTCCAGCCATTACTCAGCTCATACTGATAATCTTCCTGTAACATGATGTAACTGGAGACTCCTGCCGATACTGAAATATTTAATTTGGGTCTGGTGACAAACTGATATTTCAAATTGATAGGGATATCAAGCACCTGGCACTGAGCATCTATAGTCGCAGGACGTTCTCCGTTTGTGACATTACCCCAAAACCCCATTGGAGGACTATATTCCTCTCCACCAACCAGGTATCGCTTAGAAGTATTAAAAGCTCCGAGTGATATAGAAAGCCTCCGTGTAACCCAATAGTCAATAACGATACCAATATCTCTTCCTAATCGATTATATCGGAAAACCTCGTTCGAACTTAAGTCCGGAGAAATGCTTATGCCAACAGAAAAACGTGAAAATGCGCTACTCGCGCTCCCATTCACAATTGGCCCATTAGAAGTTTCGTAGCTTCCTCCGTCAGGGTTAAACACATCCACTTTTTCCAATTGATCTGGAAGCTGCAACGCTACTCCTATCAATCCAATACCTTTTCTAACTGGCAATAAGAAGGTCGATTCCTCAGCCTCCTTTTTTTCAGATCTTGCAACAAATTTCTCATTGCTTGTCTCTTCGAGATTATTCTGATCATCAACTGGCGGGGGAACTTCCGACTCAACCACACGACGATCGTTGTTATCTTTTACGTCTACACTACCTTTATCTGAATCAAGGATATCTGGGGATGATGTTGTAAGTGAGGGTGCAGTCTGCTGTGAATTAGTCTCCGTTTTTTCAAGTTCTTCTGAACTGACTTTGTCCGTAGAGATCCGTGGTATAGCTTCTTTTTCTAATTCAGGCGAGTCACCCCTTCTATTTGGATTTAATTCTCCGTTTGTCGTTTCTCCTTGTATGTCAGAAGATTGGTCAGCGGTACTGGTAGCAATCAAATTGCTTTCTGATTGACTTTGATCTTTTATCTGAACTGTATCGTCATTTTTTTCATTTAGATCAGTGTCATTCTCGATATCCGACGTTGAACCTTGAGTCTCGTGATTTGTTTCAGTTGCTATCGAAGTAACTTCCTGTGCGGGTTGGGTCGTCACCTCCACTTCCGGGTTTGAAGTGGATCCAGAAGCATTTGAAGTGGATCCTGACAGCCATGCCCACATGAGTATTGCTCCAACCAATAACGATATGGCATTGCTGAAATAGTAGTATCCGACACTGGGACTGCCACCTACTGGCAATTCAGCATCCAGAACAGACTCCATCTGCTGCCAGTGCGATTCATTAAAAGGAATCTGGCTTTCAGACTGGTCTACTACCTTCCGAACAAAATCTTCGATATTTTCTTTACTCTCAGGCATAGAATCAACTCACCTCGAAGAGCTCTTCGAGCATCTCTTTCATCTTTCTTTTTGCTTTAAACAAATTTGATTTTGTGGTGCCGACTGACACGCCTAGTTTATCTGCTATTTCCTCATGGGAAAATCCTTCAATCACATAAAGATTAAACACAGCACGATAAGAAGGTGGCAAATTTGCCATCAAACTCACAATCTCCTGGTAGGAGATCCCGCTAATCACATCCGCAGATCTATCTGGCTCATTTACTTCCTCTACATCATTCATTATTGGATGCTTTGCTGCCACGTTGTAGTGATCTATCGCTGTATTCACAATGATTCTTCTAAACCATGGCTTAAAAGGCTTCTCCAGGTCAAAATTCTTCAAATACTTAAACACCTTCATAAAACCATCATTCAAGATCATTACTGCTTCATCCTCATTCCCCGCATACCTTAAACCGATGCTCATACCATAGGCATAGAAGTGCTGATAGAGGTCCTTTTGACTGGACCTCCGGTTCTTCAAACACCCTTTAAGGATGGAAATCAGTTTTTCTTCGGCGTTCATTCGTGGTTACAATGCCCTATACCGGAGCTTTAACAAAATGGTTTGTTCAGCACCAAGGTTAATTGAATAAAAATATAACCCATCAAGTTTTCGACGAAACAAATGACTTTGGGTCACATTTCTAGCAGAATGTCGCCCAGACGAAAGCCTGGTATTCAGATATAAGAGGAAGGTTTAAACCAGGCCCTAGACGTAATTATTGAGCATTACTGGCATGACGAGCATCAAAATGTCTTCATTCTCATCTTTTTCTTCTGGTAATAAAATGCCAGCGCGATTGGGTGCACTTAGTCTTAAGGTCACTTTATCAGCTTCAATATTTCCCAGCATCTCGATGAGGAATTTTGCATTGAATCCAATTTCAATGTCTTCACCATCGTGCTCACAGGAAAGTCTTTCGTTTGCTTCATTGGAGAAATCAAGATCCTCAGCGGAAATCTGCAATTCACTTCCTGTAAGCTTGATCCGTACCTGGTAGGTAGTCTTGTTCGCGTAAATCGCTATACGCTTTAATGAGCTTAAGAACTCCCCTCGGCCAATAGACATCACATTGTTATTGTCTACGGGAATCACATTTTCATAATCCGGATAACGCTCGTCAATTAGACGACAGATCATCTTCACATTATTGAAATCAAAGAAAGCATTTGATGCATTGAACTCAACACTGACGTTTGTATTCTCTTGAGGCAATGTCGTTTTCAACAAATTCAGCGCCTTTCTTGGAATGATCATGTTATGACCCATATCAGAAGCCACATCGACTCGTCGGTATCTGATTAGTCGGTGACTATCGGTTGCGACAAAGGTGGTGTTGGTTTCGTCAAGCTTTACGTAGACACCTGTCATCGCAGGACGCAACTCATCATTGCTGGTAGCGAATATGGTATTGTTCAATGCTCGTGATAGGACTTCCGAAGATAAGTTGACTGAATATCCATCGGAAACTGCTGGCACCTTGGGAAAATCAGTAGCATTTTCTCCGGCCAGTTTGTATCGACCATTATCAGAATTGATCTCAATGCTGTAGGTGCTGTCATCAATGGAAAAGGTAACAGGCTGCTCAGGTAAGTTCCTCAACGTCTCCAGTAAGATCTTCGCTGGAATAGCAATACTGCCATCCTCCTTTGCTTCAACTTCCAATTCGGTCATCATGGAAGTCTGTAAATCAGATGCGGTCACAGAAAGTGTTCCGTCGCTGATCTCAAACAAAAAATTCTCCAAAATAGGAACCACAGGGTTTGTGGTGATCACCCCATTGATGGCGGAGAGTTGCTTCAAAAGATAGGATGAGGAGACAATAAATTTCATACTTGCTTACTGATTTTCTTTTTGGCCCAATGGCTGGATTTCCCCAAGATGCTTCTATGCTGAAAATTTAGGGACGGCAAATTTAAAAACAAAACTTGATTTTCCCGATGAAGGCAAGATATGCTTTTAACTGAAAATTAACGAACTATGTCAGTTTGAGGAAATGTTTGCCTATTCAGCTGGATTAAAGGAAAAATCCTCTGCTTTTTTTAACCATTCTTTGATCCTGTTAGAGGCAATTACTGTAAGATCTTCATTATTTACAACAGCTAATCGGAAATTCTCTCCAGGTAGTGCCGGATAAAACGAGATCTTCAAAGGCTCCGCGAGACCAAGGTCATGAATAATCAACTCTTCCTCTGCCACGGTATTCCTCAAGCTATCGTACCTGGGAAATTTCCCCGGACTTAGTCGCTCGTTAGCTTGCAGATAGTTGAAGTTATTCATGTAATTAACTAAAGCAAGGGTATCATATGCTGTCATGCCTTCTACTACGAATGACCGATCAGTCAGATGAGCATTCAGACGAACCTGATTATCACTTAGCACTTCAATTCGTTGTATTGTTCGAAAATTCCCTCTGAAAATAAGCCGATCTCTCCATTGATCGGTAGTTAACTGGAAGATTCCTCCAACAAAGTCCCTGTAACCGGGAATCTCGACTTCAAAACCCTCATCCAAATTCTGCTCGAGAAAATACGTTTTAGTAAAAGTCTGATTCCCCAGCACATAGAAAGTACGATTGATATCCTCAAGTTCCACCAATACTCCTTCTTCATTGACTCTTGATTTCAGTGCTTCCAACTGGGATTCTCCCAGCTTCCTTTTTACAGCCACTCGATTGAGAACCGCAAGCAGAATACGTGTATAAGCGGGATCAGTTCCGAACTTCTGGTTCAGTTCCCACGAGTTTCCGTCTCTTTCCAGAATATTCTGGATTCCCCCCTTGGTTAGTTTGATAGTCTTTACCTGGCTCGTATCCGCTATCGCCAGGTTATAATTTTTAGAACTAGAGTAGGTACTCGTATTGGACGTAAAAAAAACGAAGTTTACGATTACGAGTAAGCCTGCAATCAGCAAGAGTCTTTGGTTCCGCTTCCTCATTTTGCGAATTTTCTTTTTCGGGCCAGGAATTTGATTAAGCCGAACAGCACCAACATTAGCAAGGGCATTCCGAAGTTGATGAATACCCAGAAAGAACGATCGTTCCGGATTTTCACCCGATCCAAGGGCCTGATTGTAATCTCTTTGTTTCTTGCCAAAGTGATACCATCTTCATCCGTTAGATAACTGAGTGATCGTAGCAGAAATTCCTCATTTGCATAGGTGGTTCTCGCGTAAGGATCGACACCCAGTAAGAGCGGCTCCGGTTGTTCGGTCTGGATACTAAGTTCATTTCTAATGAAATCCCCATCACTCACAACAATAACTTTGGAACCAACACTATTCTCCTGAAAGGTTTGCACGTCCCCGGCTTTTGGCAAGATCCGATTCTTATATAGGGAAGTGAACTTTCCTTCCAATAAATACCCCACTGCCCTGGGACCAGATTGAAAAAATTCAGGTCTCAATTCTTGCTGAAAATCGTTAAACCTCACTTGCACAGGTGGCGTAATCACTCTGGTATATTGAGAAGTATAGATCAAGGGAGTCTTTTTAACGCCTTGTGCCTTTACCGTATCAATGGTCGAAACAAATTTTAGCTGTGTAGCATCCATCCCTTTTACCAATGGGTGATCAGCATAGTTAGAAACGATTGGAAAAAATGGCCAGGGTAATAATTCAACTCGTGGTTGATTGCCCACGCTCCCAGAAACAACAGGATAGAATCCTGAGCTAAAGTCAGTTACATAATCCTGATTAATACGAATCCCGTACTTAAAAAGTAAGTCTTCAAGGTTCAGTTCATAAGGAAGCGCGATGGTCCCCGCGCCTTCGGCCTCCAGTACGTTGACTTTTAGTGCATCTACAAACATCAAAAGGCTGCCTCCGTTCATGATGAACTGATCGATCAAGTATTTTTCCTTCTCGGAAAATCGTTCTGTGGGCTTTCCAATAATCGCCACATCATAGCCAATCAGTGGCGTGTTGCGTTTTGAAAGGTCAACTTTATATAAATCGTATTTCCCAAGAATAGCATTGGTAAATCCAGCGAGGTATACGGAATCCGGCTCGCCGTGTCCTACGATGTAGGCAATGCGTTTCCGATTGATTTCAGTTATGGATTTGATGGCTGCAATCAGTTCATATTCCAATCCTTCAATGGACTGATTCAACATCTCATCGGGATTGCTGGTACGATTTCCTTTTAGTAAGGGTACCGCCAGTTCTCTGTCCCCATAGGAAATGAGCACACCTGGAAAAACAAGTTTTTCACTTTTCTCGCCATCTTTTGTATATGTCAGGTTGGTCGGTTGTAAACCCTTATCGATCAGGCTGCGAACAAACTCATTTCTGGATCTGTTACTTGTGGCTTGCGAAGGATCCACAAAGCGATAATGCAAATTGTTCCCGGCATATATGGTAAATTGATCCAGGAGGTCATCCAGAGATTTTTGGAAACGTTTAAAATTAGATGGCAATTCACCTGCCAGATAGCTTTCAATTGTAACAGGCTCATCCAAATCACCCAATAGTTTTTGACTTGCCTCAGAGATGGAATATCGTTGTTCTTCTGTCATATCAATCCGAAACCGGAAAGCATTGAAAACTTGCACCAACAACAAAAGTGATAACACACCGATGGTGAATCTTAATATCTGGTGGAGTTTGAGACTATCCCAATTCATGCTTTTTTACCTGATAAAGTGAAATCCACGAGCATCAAAACCAAGATGATAACAGAGAAAAAATAACCTATGTCCTGCAGGTCCAACAATCCTTTGCTCATGGCTGCATAATGGGAGAGTATTCCCACTTGCTGCAGGTAAAATGACCAGCTTCCCCAAATATCGATATTGGCCAGTGCTTCTATTCCGTCGTAAAAAAGAAAGCACATGAGAGCGGCTAATATGAAAGATACGATTTGGTTCTCAGTGAGCGCTGAGGACAAAAGTCCGATACTTACAAATATGCCTGCTAGTAATACCAGGCCTATGTAGGAACCAATGATACCAGGTGTATCCAGGTTTCCGACAGGATTCCCCAATTGGTGAATGGCTACGTAATAGACCAAGGTTGGCAACAATGAAAACAACACCAATAGAAAGGCTGCGAGGTACTTCCCGAGAATAATCTCCCAATCCTTGAATGGTAAGGTATATAACAACTCCAGCGTACCGGACTTTTTTTCCTCAGCAAAGGATTTCATCGTTGTAGCTGGTACTAAAAACATGAACAAATAAGGTCCCAGTGTAAACAAGGGCTCCATTGTCGCATAACCATAGTCCAGCACCGAATAATCTGGCAGCACCCACATAACTAAACTCACCCCTACCAGAAAAACACCGATCACGACATACGCAATGAGCGAATCGAGGAATTCATTGATCTCTTTTCTTAAAATTGTGATCATGCTTTTCCAGTAAGTTTTTGAAAAATTTCTTCCAGCGACCCTCCGGATGTATGTACACTGATCAAAGGCAAATCCTTATTCGCTGACTCTTTCAAAATGGCTTTTTTCAATTGATCGTTCTCCGAATACACCAAATAACTATGATCGCCACTTACTTCTACTTTTTGCACGCCGGAAAGTTGTTTAAGTATTCCTGTGTCAATCTCCGACTCAAATGAAACTGTATATACATTCGAATGGACTGCCTGATCTTTGAGGTTCTGTAAACTATCATCAGCTACAATCTTTCCCTGATTGATGATCACAACCCGATCGCAAATCGCCTCCACTTCCTGCATGATATGCGTTGAAAAGATCAGTGTCTTGTCCTGACTCGCCTCTTTTATCACTTTTCTGATTTCCACGAGCTGATTTGGATCTAAACCTGTTGTAGGTTCGTCGAGGATCAGTACTTCGGGATCAGGAAGTAGAGCTTGTGCCAGCCCTACTCGTTGGCGGTATCCTTTTGAGAGGGCCTTAATTTTCTTATGCTTTTCTTGCTGTAAACCCACCAAGTCAATGACTTCTTCGACTTTCTTCTTTATGGACGGTAAACGATAAGCGTTCGCAATGAATGCGAGGTATTCTCTCACATACATCTGCAAGTAAAGTGGGTTATGCTCAGGTAAATACCCGATCACCTGTTTAGCGAAATAAGGGTTTTCTCTTACTTTCTTCCCCTTGATAATCACATCACCCTCTGTTGCCTGAAGATAGCCCGTAGCAATCTTCATCGTGGTGGACTTCCCCGCGCCATTGGGACCTAAAAAGCCTGTAATCTGCCCAGGTAAGGCCTCAAAAGACACATGATCTACTGCCAATTGTTGGCCATATTGTTTTACCAGATTGTCAACTATTACCATAGACTTACCACGGCGCCTTTTAATATCAATGTGAACAAGCTACTCAATTTATAATCGATGAAATTACTTTTTGGGTTTACCATTAGGTCGCAATGGCCTCACCTCCAGATCAACCGGCAAATAATTCGCGCTGGTATCCAACAGGTCTATAACGGATTTGGCAATATCCTGTGGTGTCATCATGTTGGGGCTCGGCTGAAACGAATCTGCGTTATCAAAGAAATTGGTATTGACAGAACCAGGATAAACACACGAAACTTTGATCCCGAAATCACGGAGCTCCATAAACAATGAATGAGAAATCCCCGTCACTGCATGTTTAGTCCCCGCATATCCTACTGCAAATTTAATAGGTGTTTTTCCCGCAATAGAGCCAATATTTACAATATGACCAAAGTCCATGGCTTTCATTTGAGGCACCACCTTTTTGGTTGTATAAAAGATGCCATGCACGTTCGTATCAAACATGCCTTTCCAATCCTCATCACTCATCTCCTCAAAAGTTCCAAAGGTTCCGAATCCGGCATTATTGATCAAAAAATGAATCTCTGATCCCAAAGCCTGGACCGTGGCTTCGTATGCTCTTGTCACAGCATCTGAATTACCTACGTCTGCTTGAATAAAGGTGAAATTTTCATCCTCAAAATCAGGGGCCGTGCGGCTCCATCCTGCAACCTTGACATCATGCTTAATTAATAATTTGGCAATTTCCAGTCCAATGCCTTTACTGACTCCTGTAACTATCGCATTTTTGCCTTGTAGGATGCTTGACATATCGGGTTTCGTTCTTTCGGGTATCCAACGCAATATTGATGACTATAGTATTTAATTCCAAAACTGGTAAAGTAATGAGGGCAAGGACATTTGGAATCATTCTCTTTCTTCTAACGACCAGCTTCACCTATGGTCAAAAAAGTAGGAGCACTTATAAATACAATGCAGGGTTTACCTATCTGAAAGGCTTGATTGTGCCGCAGTATGCGCATGGTTTGCATTTGACCTATGGCAGACCTTCTGGCGTAGAAATATTTTGGAATCAACAAACTCTGGGGAAAAAAGAACGTGAGAAAATTTTCGGATATCCACAATCCGGGTTTTCTCTGACCATGATCGACACAGACATGGTGGAAACGGGTAAGATTTTTAATGCGGCTTCTTACATCGATTTTTATTGGCTCGATACGCCAGACCTAAAAGCTTATTGGCGATTCGGCGTGGGACTTACTTATGCAACCCGACTGTACCACCCGGAGACCAATAACATGAATAATATTCTATCTTCGAGAATATCCTATCATGCAATTGTGCGAATTGGATTACAGATTCCCGTCGCCAAACAATTTTACATCAACCCGGCAATCTCCTGGAACCACACGTCCAATGGCTCCCTAAGCCTACCTAATAATGGCATCAATATCGCAACACTAAATGTGGGAGCCGCATATCGATTTGGAGAAGCAGAATGGGTACAAGACCATCAACCCGCTCCAAATGACAGAACTTTGGGATACAATGTTTTAGTAAGTGGATCAGTCAAAGAAACCGAGCCCCTTGGATCACCGAAGCGGATATACTACACCTTCCGCGGATACGTCGACAAGACACTGAACAAAGTCAGCCGGGTATATGGGGGCTTGGAATTATTCAGCAATCATGGATTGAAAGATGTGATCCGCAATGAACCTGATGTGGACAATGATACGGACTTTAGAAGGGTTGGTGCATTTATTGGTCACGAACTCATGGTGTCCCGGGTAAGCTTTATGACAATGATTGGACATTACATTTACCGACCTTTTCGTGGAGGTATTGATGATGATCCGGATCTGTATTCCAGACTTGGTGTAAAAGTTTATCTCTCAGACAGAATATTCACAGTGGCAATGATGAAAATACATGGGGCCCAAAATGACATTTTCGATTTTGGTGTGGGAGTAAGGTTATGAAACGGTGGCTCATCATATTGACTTTAGGGATTTTGGGTTGTGATCAGCAAAACGCTTGGGATTGTGTTCAAACTGTTGGTGATTTTATCGAGGAGCCTATTGAGGTAACACATACCATCAAAAGAGTGGTCATTTTCGATGATGCTAATTTGGTTTGGCATCCTGCGCCTGCTCCAGGGGAACAGGCTTTTGTTGTCGAAACAGGAGAAAACCTGATCAATGAGATTGAAACAACCATAGTCGCAGACAGCATCCTGGAAATCAAGAATGGAAATAACTGTCGGTGGACACGAGCCCCAAGGAATCTAACACTACACGTCTATTCAGATTCTATCAACTGGATAGAGAAACAAGGCTTTGGAGAGGTCAACACAGCTGAAACAATAACCTTCAATCACCGCTTAGATTTGGTCACTTTAGGTTCCGGAAATTTCAACCTTGATCTAGTGAATCCAAATGAAGTCTGGTTATCCATGAGAGCGTTGAGTAATGTCACGCTTTCCGGAAATATAACCACCTTGCATGTGTTTACAGACCAACGAATAGACGGCAGGCTGGATGCAGAAGATCTTGCTGTTCATGACGTATCAATCTGGCATGCGGGTACTAACGATTTGTTTGTGGCCCCGAGCGATATTTTAAGAGGAACTATTCGCGGTTCAGGAGATGTTTATCTATTTCGTGAACCAGATCGCGGTGTGGTGGTTAATGAAGACGGATCGGGGCGCGTAATCAACCAGTTTTAATAAGCGAAATTATGATCAGAATCATCAGTGGCACCAATCGACGTGGCGCAGTTACCTATAAAATTGCTTTGCAATATCAGGGCCTTTTAAATGACTTGGGAATTGAGAATGAAGTCATCGACCTGGAAGCACTGCCTGATGACTTCATCGCCTCAGCTTTATACGAAAACGGTGGAAAAAACGAATTGTTCAACCCTATTCGAGATAAGATGAAAGCCACCGAAAAGTTTGTATTCATCATTCCCGAATACAATGGATCATTCCCGGGGGTTTTGAAAACTTTTATTGACGGATTGGAATTCCCAACAACGTTCACTGGAAAGAAAGCAGCCTTGGTTGGGGTATCTGCCGGCGTGCAAGGATCAGTTCTTGCCATGAGCCATCTTACGGACATTCTCAATTATTGTGGCACAAACGTATTTGCGCAGAAACCCAAATTAGCAGGAATCGGTAATGCCATGAATGACGCGGGAGAGATCACCAACGAACTTTATCTGAAGTTGCTGGAAGATCAGGCTAAGGCGTTTGTGGCGTTCTAGTATGAAATTATATCAACTCGTTAAAAGAAATTCAAAGTTACTCCAGATGATGGCAAGGAATTAAATCATTCTTTCACGAATCTGAAAGTCTTCGTTTCTCCCAGCCTTTCAATTAAAAGTATGTAAATCCCGGATTTTAAATCACTCAGGTTTAATACCACTTTCGACTTTGATGACAGCATATGGGGTATTACCCTTTTACCTGAAAGGTCAGTTACGGTCAACCATCTTGGTGCCGTGGATGCTTCAAAGCCGATCGTTAGTGAATTTACTACCGGATTAGGGTAAAAATTAACGTCATTGACCGACGCGGTTGAAAGAGTTACTTCGGCAGTGACAGTAACGATCCAATCTTGAGTGGTCGCGCCATCTTCTGCTGTTACTGTGTACGTAACTGCAGTACTAAAATCCCGTACGGAACCACTTTCCGGTGAAATACTCGCACCTGCAGATACTCCAATCGTTGGCTCCAATACCGTCAAATCCGCCACATTGGTAACCTCAATACTAATCGTATGATTCGAAGCATCAATCGTCGCAATACCCGTTTGTTCAGAGATTTCAAAGGAAAGGATATCAGTCTCATTGGATGGCGCTTCAGTGACGGTAACAATCCAATCCTGAATGGTCAAACCATCTTCTGCTGTTACTGTATACGTAACCGCACTACTAAAATCCTGGACCAAACCGCTTTCCGGTGAAATACTCGCACCAGCAGATACGCCAATCGTTGGCTCCAATGCGGTCAAACCTGTTCCATTTGTAACCTCAATACCAATCGTATGATTCGAAGCATCAATCGTCGCTGTTCCCGTTTGTTCAGAGAGTTCAAAGGATAGGATATCAGTCTCATTGGATAGCGCTTCAGTGACGGTAACTATCCAATCCTGAGTGGTCGTACCATCTTCAGCGGTAACCGTGTAGGTAACTGGGCTACTGAAATCTTGTACGGTATCACTTGATGGTGAAATACTCGCACCAGCAGATACGCCAATCGTTGGCTCCAATGCGGTCAAACCTGTACCATTTGTAACCTCAATACTAATCGTATGATTCGAAGCATCAATCGTCGCTGTTCCCGTTTGTTCGGTCAATTCAACGAATAGAATGTCAGTCTCGTTGGATGGTGCTTCAGTGACAGTCACAATCCAATCCTGAGAACTGCCATCCGCAGAGATTACCGAGTAGACTACTGGCATTGAAAAATCCTGAATCTGTCCTACTTCCGGGCTAACAATGGCACCATAAGGTAAAGTAATTTCAACTGGCCCCAGTGTCGTAAGGCTTGAACCAAAGGCAACTTCTATAGTGATGGAAGAGGATTCACTATCGATCTCGGCCTCACTCGTTTGTTCCTCCAATATAAATGCAAGGATTGCTGTACCATCGCAGGATTGGCCATTATCGGAAATATGCCATCCGTATTCATCAATTAGAGATTGTCTGTAATCTTTTGCAAGGCAATAATTCAAACCGTGAGCTCCGAAAGAGCTTCTGGTTCTTGCAGCTTGAATGGCCCAACTAGAAAGTAATTTGTCATAATTCTCATTTGACAAAGCTCCTTGGGAAAACATGAAATCAAAATCCCGAACGCTGGAAATCGTCCATTCACTTAAATCCTGATCAAAACTATGAGTTTCTCTAAAACTGGAATTCATATCATTAACATTATTCACGTCCCAAGAACTTAATTCTCGATTAAAAGATATGGCCGAGTCAAACATATGAGACATAGTTCTTACGTTTTCAGTATTCCAGTTGGATATGTCGCCATTAAAGGAAGTAGAACCCGCAAACACCCTATCCATGTACGCGACCGAGCTTACATCCCATTCATTCAAATCCTGATTAAATGAAACTGCACCTGCGAACATATTTGACAAATTTGTGAAATTCTCAATTGCCCAATTATTTATGTCTTGATTAAAATCATGAGCACCCTGGAACATTCCCCTGAATCCAGTTGCATTACTCAAATCCCATGAGGAAATATCACTATCAAATCTTACTGCGTCGCAAAACATGAATTGTAAGTCTCGCACATTGGAAACATCCCAGCTCCCGATATCCATATTAAAAGAAATGGCTCCCTTAAACATACCATTCATCCTTGTAACATTGCTAACATCCCACGAACCAATATCCTGATTAAAGGCCTCAGCTCCTCTAAATAAAGTAGTCATAATGGTTACGTTACTAGTTGTCCAATTACCAATAGGCCTATTAAATGAAGTAGCATTGTTAAACATTCCCTCCATATCCGTAACATTTCGAACATCCCAATCACCGATATCCCTATTGAATGAACTTGCACCCGAAAACATCGACTCCATGTTCGTCACATTGCCAACATCCCAATCTCCTATGTCACTATTGAATAATCTTGCTCTGGCAAACATTGCATTCATATTTGTGACGGTACTTACATCCCAATTACTTAATTCACCTTGAAAGACAAAAGCTTCTAAAAACATAGCGGAGGTATTTGTTACCAAGGACAGGTCAGGCACATCACTTGCATTACAAGTAAGATTGTGACATCTTCGGAAAGAAGACTCCATACTTTGCCATTCAATATCGCCCCATTGATCAATTGATATAATTCTTGCAGCGTCCGAAAAATTTCGGCTGAAGTTTAGACGGGGAAATTCTCCTGAAATTGAAACTGTGTAGGTTCCTGGGCTATCATAAGTATGTATCATTTGATCATCAACTTCATGATCTGAATGACCATCCCCCCAATAAATTGAATAATTATAGTCTAAGTTAAAATCTACTGGAATCAATATTGTTGCATTGTTAGCCCGATTAATATCTGTTTGCCAGGTTGTGGTAAAATGTGTCCTATTTAATACTACCGACACAGACCATTCCTGCGTCGTAACACCATCCTGCGCTGTTACAGTATAGATTACTGGCTCACTAAAGTCATTGCCAACTCCAGACTCAGGTGAGATTGTTGCAGAGTCAGACAATTCAAACGTCGGTATTAAATCGGTAATATCAGTGCCTGCAGCTACTTCCAATACAATTTCGTGATTCTCACCATCCATCATTGGCTCTGCTACCAGTTGGTTCATTGAAACATGAACAATATCGGTGCTCATAGCACATCCTTCTCCTTCGTCTAAAAGGTTCCAACCAAAATCGTCAATAAGTATTTGTCTTTCTTCCCCAGCCGTACAATAAGTAAGACCCGATGCCCCAAGAGTAACACCGCTTTGTAAACTTTGTGTCGACCAATTAGCAAGCAGTAGATCATAGTTCTGGATTGAGAGGCCAGATAAATCCAACATCAGGGTCATATCAGTCACGTTGCTCACATTCCATGATGAAATGTCCTGATTAAAAGAAGTAGCCTCATTGAACATGGCTCTCATGTTCGTCGCATTGCTCACATCCCAGTTAGAAATATCCTGATTGAAGGAATTATTCCCATTGAACATTAGACCCATATTTTCCACATTGCTAACATCCCAGCCGGAAATGTCTTGATTAAAGTTAGTGCTGCCGAACATGAGAAACATCTGAGTAGCGCTGCTGACATCCCATTCACCAATGTCCTGGTTGAAGGATTCGGTTCCCCAAAACATCCAGTTCATGTTGGTAACATTGCTTACATCCCATGACCCCAAATCTTGATCAAATGCCCTGTTGAGACTAAACATATCATCCATTTGAGTCACACTGGAAACATCCCAATTACCAATGTCTTGATTAAAAGCATCAGCTTCGCTGAACATAAAACTCATTGTTGTAACACTGCTTACATCCCATGCCCCAATGTCCTGATTAAAGGATTCTGCGTCCAAAAACATATAATCCATATCAGTAACACTAGAAACATCCCAACTACCAATGGGTTGATTGAAAGCGTGGGCGTCCTTAAATAGTTGACCCATATCCATTACATTCCCAACGTTCCAATCTCCGATGGCCTGATTAAATTCCTGTGCTTCGTTAAACATGAATCGCATGTCAGAGACGTTACTCACATCCCAAACCCCAATGGACTGATTGAAGGAGGTTGCCAAAGTAAACATGGAATTCATATTCGTTACGTTGGAAACATCCCAGTCAGTAATGTCAGAATTAAAAGCAGATGCATGAGAAAACATTCCTCCCATATCAGTAACGTTTGAAACATCCCAACTCCCGATGTTTTGATTAAAAGAAGTAGCTCCGAAGAACATGGCATGCATACCTGTTACATTGCTTACATCCCACGAATTAATATCTTGATTAAAGGATACGGCACTATTGAACATACTTGACATGCTAGTAACACCGCTCACATCCCAGGAACTCAGATCCTGATCAAACGCACTGGCACCCTGGAACATGCCACCCATGGATGTTACATTACTAACGTCCCAGAAGCTAATATCCCGGTTAAAAGATGACGCTCCTGAAAACATGGCTTCCATATTTGAGATGGTACTCACGTCCCAAACACTCAGATCTCCGTTAAAACTGGTAGCATTAAGGAATGTGTTGACCATTAAACTAACGGAAGAAAGATCTGGAACATCAGTTGCATTTGAAGTAAGGTTTGCACATCCAGCAAAGGCCCCAGCAAGCGATTCCCAAGAAATATTACCCCACTGCTGGATAGTTAAGATTTTCTCTCTATCTCCCTGAGAATTGAAATAGATCCTAGGAAAATCTCCGGAGATGCTCACGATGTAGGTACCTGCAGTAGCATAGGTATGAGTTATATCACCCGACACCCCTGTATCCGAGTTCCCATCTCCCCAATCCACATCATAATTGTAGCCTGTACCTGTCGTCGGAATGGTTATTTGATTATTCTCTGAGGTACCGGAATTATCTGTTTTCCAGGTTGTGATAAATTGAGCGTTACCAGTAAACCCATAGAAGAATAGGCTGGCGATCAACAATATTCTTTTCAGCCACATATCAAGCATAAGTCCAGGTTGTTGTTTGATTGCTTTGTTTCGTTATGCAATAAAAACATAAATCAACAGCAATAAAAACTGAATTGGTCTACTGGTATCTTCGGGTGATGAGCAGAAGCTATCAACAAGGCTATTTAAGAAATTTCAGCATATTGATTTGGTTAGTTATTTTAACTATTCCTTCACCAGTCGATAAATCAACAGAGCCGTCCTTTTGGTCAATGCCTCGAAAGTAGTCAGGTCCATGTACTCGTTAGGCGTATGAGCTCCGCCACCCATTGCTCCGAGGCCATCTAATCCATCGACATACTCAGCTATAAATGAGATGTCAGCTGCTCCCCGTCGACCTGGATCGTAGGCTTTCACTTCTCCCTGACCAAGGTCCAGACTTACCTGGTTCAGTATCGAAAGAAGCTCCATATTGCCGTCTGTCGGTCCCATGGCAGGATAACTATCTGTGAAAGTGATTTTTGCTGAAGTTTGTGGCAAATTTTGATTCACTATCTCACGCATTTTGGCTCGGGTGTTTTCTTTTTGTTCCTCGGAAATGAACCTCAAACCTCCGTTTACAGTGACCGTTTGTGCTACAACATTAGTTTTCCCGAAAGCTTCTCCTTTATTCAGAGTGCCATCATATTTAACATCCGTTCCTCCAAGGATTACTCCAGGGTTAAATGTGAGGTATTGTTCACCTCGGACTTCTTCATAAAAAGCATTGAGAATTCTTGAGGCTTCAAAGATGGCCCCGGCTCCTACACGTTCGCTAAAAATGCCAGATGAATGGGCTCTTTTCCCGGTTACTTCCAGTTTCCATCCTGAAGAACCTCTTCTGGCCACCGTGGCAAAATCAAACCCTGAGGATGTTTCAAAACCAAGAGCTATATCACTCTTCCTCGCCGCTTCCACCAGATGATGGCGGCTTTTGGAGAGAGGCTGTCCTGTCTTTTCCTCATCCCCGGTAAAAGCGACGATAATTTGAGCATCTTCCAGCAGACCAATGTCCTGCAATGCTTTAAGGGCATAGAGTACCACGACGTTCCCCCCTTTCATGTCATTGGCACCCGGGCCAAAAGCAATCGTATCTCCCTGAACTTTCCAGGTTTGGAAAGGGCTGTCTTTTTCAAATACCGTATCCAGATGTCCAATCAAAAGAAGCCTTTTCCCTTTACCTCCCTTCAATTCCGCAAACAAATGTCCAGATCGACCTGTTTCGCGCATATCATGCCATGTTGTTTCGAAATCAAGCGCATCGAAAGCTGTGGAGAATTCATCCCCTACTAGCTTAACCCCCGCATGATTGTTTGTACCACTATTGATGTTGACCACCTTTTCCAAAAAGCTCAGGGCCTCCGATTGGTTAGCCTCCACAGTCCGGACGATCTTTTTCTCTGTTCTGGATAGATTCTGACCAATGCCTAAAATAGGAAGCAGCAAACAGATCAAGGCGACAATTCTTTTCATATACAGATAATCTTAAAAAACTTCCACTCGAAAATCACATACAAATTCACTCCCTGGTGCGACAAACTGAACGCCTTCCTTCTTTTTAATATCCCCATCATGATCTCCATAATCAGCCATACCAAACCAGGGTTCGATGCAGACAAATGGAGATTCCCTGGACATTGACCATATCCCAAGGTATGGAAATCCCTGGAAATGAAACTTGAGCCAGCGTTTTTCTCCGCTTTCAAGAGATACATTGGTAGAGTTCAATGACTTAAAAACTAGGGCATCGTCATCAAAAAGTGGATCGGAAATATCCAATGTCTTTCCAGTAAAACTGTGACGTGTCTCACCACTAAAGAAACCTTCATCACTAAGCAAATGGGTATCTATATTTTCTTCCCTGTTGAAGACCAATCGATAGTCAGAGCGTTTTTCTCCCGCTAGCTGGGGGCATCTGAACGCAGGGTGTCCCCCTATTGAAAAAGGCATCTCCCGGTCCCCAAGGTTCCGTACGATATACTTGTTTATGATCGATTGCTCCTTAAAACCATAGGAGATGTCTAATTGGAATGGGAATGGGAATTTCTTTACGATCACTTCGTTGTGCTCCAACCTAAAAGTAACTGAGGCGTCCGTCTGATCAATTTCTTTAAAAACACTATCTCTGGCAAATCCGTGCTTATCCATGGAATATCGCTCTCCCTCGTAGAGATAACTTCCCCCCTTTAGCATGCCTATGAAAGGAAATAAGACAGGCGCATGTTTTCCCCAATGTTTTGGATCAGCCTCCCAGATGTATTCATGCCCGGACTCATTTAATGTGAGGCTTTGCAATTCGGCCCCTTTTGGATTGATCACGGCCGTCAGAAACTGATTTTTTATCTGCATAAGAGTACTTGGTCAGGTGTTGACGGCCTTAAAATAAAGAACCCCGCCATTTCTGGCGGGGTTCCCGATCATTTCTTTCTGAAAAAGTGATTATTGCACAATCCCGTTTTTAATCAGGAAATCTTCATAAAGATCTCTGAATGACTCCACCTCAGGAGAAAGTTGAATGGCTTCTTCGTATTTCGTAAGCGCATCAAGTAACAGTGCATTCTCTTCGAAGAAAGTAGCGAGTACTACTTTGCTCAGTGGCGAATCCTGAGCGACCTCTTCGGTGAGGGCTGTTAAGTTTTCAGCAATTTCAGGCTTATCTGAAGCACTTACTTTCTTAATTCCATAATCTCCGGATGCTACTTCCTCATTGTCCTTTTGCACAACGGTGAATATGTATAGCCCAGATTCATTTTCCATATCATCGAAAGAAAGGTCGATATGGGTTTTATCTGTTTCCTGAGTGAATATTTCTTCGTCAAAGATGTTTTTGATGGTCACAATGTACTGTGTTCCATCATCTGTACCTTCAGGCACTCTCCATCTTACAACGGCATCTGAACTAAACACATCTACAGAGCTTGGCAAAAGCACCTGAATGGAACCGTCGGCTCCACGTTCTACTGCTCCCGTCGTGTTTGTTCTGGATCTCAATCCACTTCTATCGCCTTCATTCATTTTGGCGGCAATGAATTGGGCGTATCTGCTCGCGGCAGATGTTTTCTTGGTATTGATTTTAGAAGCCAATTCAGCGACCTTATTCGCTCCCTGTCCTCTAATTTCTGTTGTCTTTCCGGATTTATGCATCAATCCGATGTATGCATCCGCAGATGTCAAAAGTTCTTCTCCTTCAAAGAGTAGCGCTCCTGTTTTAAGCGTTACAACGTCTCCACTCGCTTTCTTCACTTTGTTTTGACCTTTGTTTGCAAGAACTTTAAAAGTAAATCCTTGACCAAAAGCTATTCCAAGCGATAGCGTCAGTGACAGTAAAACTGACGAAACCTTCTTTTTCATTATGATCTGTATTTAGTGGTTACAAAGTTAAATGTTTATCCCGTTTGTTCGACGGATATTATAGCCGATCAGCCTTAAATAATGCCCGTCTACCCTCTTTGGTGAATGTATTCTTTATCACCCCATAGTAAACTTCCAATGCGTCACCGGAAAGTGCAATAGCTACCAGGGCTATTGTAAGATCCACGTAATAATTGAACGAGTCAAAGATCTGTAGCATTAGAAAATAAAAGAACAATAATTCGACGAGTTGTATGAGTTTTGTCGATCCATCGTACCATTTTGGGATTTTTTTGTAAATAAGGGAGAATAAAGCAACATTCAAAAAGCACAAAATAACGGCTATAGCTATCGACCAGTTCTCCGCCATGAAGTTCACTGGATCATAACTAAGTATCATTGAAGTTATGTTAGCATGTATCACTCCACCATACATATCGGGAAGTGTTCGGCCCGCATAAACGGAATTTAAGGGTGTAATGTATTTATCATCGAATGAGGTTCTATCACCGAGATAATTACCCAGGTAGCAAAATATAACCAACTTCCCTTCGATGCTTTCTGGAACAAAATTTTCCTCCAGTACATCTGACCAATCCAAAGCGATATATTTCGTTCCGAATTTCGAGGCACCGAAATCCAATACATTTCCTTTGAAATTGACCAATTCAATATCATTGTCTCTTTTTAGGAATTCCTCAACAGCGGCGGGATCCAGATAACTGGCCATTTGAATACCAAACGCAATGTGAGGATTACCTGCTTTATCATTTCTCTGAGGCCAAAACTGACGGCAAAATTTCAACTCATCCTGACTTTCGGCAATCGCATCCAAATTGGCATGGGCCGCAGTAGCATTTTGCATGAATTTAGGATGGCTATACAAAACTGTATCAGCGATACCATTATCATCTACAAACATCTTCGATACCATGACAAGGTTGTCAACATTGTTCAATGCCCCTTCCAAAATCATATCCTCCAATGTATCTCGCTCTACATAAAAGTAAGTATCCATGCCGATCGCGGCGGGTTTGTATTGATTGATCTTGTCGACCATAATCCCAATTGTACCCCGGGTTTCTGCACCAATGTTCACCAAAACGATGCGATCATCAGCTATGGGATCTTCCCTAAGTTGGGAAAAAACAATATCAGTTACCTGAAAATCTCCAAGCGCATCGGCAATAGGATCAAAAATTTCGAATATTCTGAAGGCAGATACAGACTTGAACAGTCCCATGAGTCCGAAGACAAATAAAGTCCCAAGAATTACGTCAAGCCAAAGTTTCCTGAACATCGTAGCAGCGGTTAGTGGGTGAAATAAAAATCTTAATTTACCCGCAATTAATGTTTATTCGAGTTATCGATCAAGTTAGATATGAAAAAGCTAATTTATTCTTGAAATTACTCAATATGAGCTTGTCAGGTTGTCATATCCACAGAATATTCGGTGAATGAACCAAAATAACCTTCCAACGGTAGCAGAATTTAGCGAAAAAATAGAACAGGGAAATCGAATTTTGTTGAGTCGGGCAATTACTATAGTTGAAAGTAAACGAGCTGACCATCAGATATTTGCAGCAGACTTAATCGAAAAACTACTCCCCAAAACCGGTAACTCCATTCGTATCGGCATCACTGGTGTACCAGGTGTCGGCAAGAGTACATTTATTGAAACACTTGGCTTACATCTCATTTCCCTAGGTAGAAAACCGGCTGTACTGTCCATCGATCCCAGCAGTTCTCTTTCCCGGGGTAGTATTTTGGGAGATAAGACTCGAATGAACGAACTATCGCGGCACCCTCAGGCCTATGTTCGACCAAGCCCATCAGGATCCTCACTGGGGGGCGTTGCCAAAAAAACAAGAGAAACGATGTATTTGTGTGAGGCAGCTGGGTTTGATGTGATCATCGTAGAGACCGTAGGAGTGGGCCAATCGGAAACGGTAGTCAAGGACATGGTCGATTTTTTCCTATTATTGATGCTCTCCGGAGGCGGTGACGATCTTCAGGGAATCAAACGGGGCATCATGGAAATGGCAGATGGTATAGCCATCAACAAAGCAGATGGTGCGAATAAAACCCAAAGTGCTCTTGCGGCGAAAACGTATCAACAAGCTTTGCATTTATTCCCGCCAAGTACTTCCGGATGGACCGTACCAGTAACCACGTGCTCAGCTATAGAGAATACAGGTATTTCAGACCTCTGGCAGGACATACTTCGCTATGAAGCGCTAACCAATAGCAATGGCTTTTTTCAAAAGAACAGGACAGACCAAAACCTCAAATGGTACCGGGAAGGGGTTTCATCCTTGCTTGAGCAACATTGGTTAAGAGACCCTGAGCTCCAGAGAAGAATCTTGACTTTCGAAGAAAAGATAAAAAATGACGCAACCTCCGTGACCAGTGCGCTCGCGGAAATCAACAAATCACTTTAAACTCGACTGTTTCAGATTAAA
This sequence comes from Cyclobacteriaceae bacterium, assembly GCA_965215825.1. Lineage (GTDB taxonomy): Bacteria > Bacteroidota > Bacteroidia > Cytophagales > Cyclobacteriaceae > JAWPMT01. Next base: position 48,345 of record CBDCEM010000001.1, read on the forward strand.
TCTTCAAACCAGGAGGTGGTCTAGCCTAAATCCAAGGGCCGAATTGAAGTTCTTTTTTGGAAAGTATTTTTCAAATATTTAACTTCTGCCTTATCCGAATGTGAGCAAATTCATCAGGAATATTGGGCTACTTTGTTTGTTGTCATTGATTCAGAGTAATCGATCAACCGATCGTTTAGTTTTTGAACCTTATGATATCACTTTGGCCGGCTCATCAGAAAGAATTTCTATGACCCCTATTTCAGGAGGATCATTTTTGAGGGGAGCCAAGGGATCACCTGACGCCTCACCAGTACAAACCATCACTGTAGGAGACTTTTGGATTGGCACTTTCGAAATCACCTGGGACCAATATGAACTGTTCTTGTATCGTGAAATTGATCATGAAAAAGAAGAACAAGGGTCAGTGTCTCTGGAAATTGACGGGATTTCAGGTGCAACCATGCCTTATGTCAATTTCAACAAACCCGGTTATCCAGCGATATGTATAACACAATATGCCGCGTCTCAGTTTTGCAAGTGGATTACTGCAAAAACTGGTGAATTCTATCGCCTCCCAACTGAAGCAGAGTGGGAATATGCTTGTCGGGCCGGAACCGAAACTGACTATTCCAATTCGGAAAAGCAAATAAGTGATTACGCCTGGTTTAATGACAACAGCCAGGGCCAATTGCAGATGGGTGGAAAGAAATTACCGAATCCATGGGGCCTTTTTGACATGCATGGCAATGCTGCAGAGTGGGTATTGGATACGTACAAATCCAGCTACCACCATTTAGCGGAAGTAGCCGAAAATCCCATTTATCTGGAAGAAGAGTTATACCCACATGTAGTTCGTGGAGGATCGTTCAAGGACCCAAAAGAAAAAATTCAATCCTCATTTCGAGGTTACTCTACACCTTCCTGGAAAAAGCAGGATCCACAATTCCCCAAGAGCTTATGGTGGCATACAGATGCCACGCATGTAGGCTTCCGAATCGTAAGACCTTTGAAAACGCCAACTCCATCCGAAATGGATTTTTTCTGGATCAACCCAATAGAAGAATATTAACCGACTTAATCCCAAAGACATGTCTACAAAATCATCCACCAATCGAAGAGCTTTTCTTAAAAACACCGTAAAAGCCACAGGAGCAGGCTTATTGTATACCTCACTTCCATCTGAGACCAGTGCTTATGTAGGAGCAGCAGGAGAAATCAAAATAGCGGTAGTTGGTTGTGGTGGGCGAGGAACGGGTGCTGCCGCGCAGGCAATGACTGCAGATCCCGATGTACGTTTAGTGGCGATGGCTGAAGCTTTTCAAGATCGGCTAGATCAAAGCCTTAAGGGGTTGTCCAAAAAGTTTGGCGATCAGGTAAAAGTGACCGAATCCTCTCAGTTTGTAGGTTTTGATGCCTATAAAAAGGCCATCGATATGGCTGATGTAGTGATTCTGACTACCCCACCAGCTTTTCGACCGTTACATTTTGCCTATGCCATTGACCAGGGAAAACATGTATTTATGGAGAAACCCGTGGCAACAGATGTTGTGGGTGTGAAGAAAGTTTTGGAGACCGCTAAGAAAGCTAAAGCCAATCGGCTCAACGTAGTAGTTGGTTTACAACGCCACTACCAAAAAAGCTATCTGGAGACCAAATCCAAACTCGATCAAGGTAAAATCGGTGATCTGGTATCTGGGCAAGTGTACTGGAACAGTTCAGGAGTGTGGGTAAGGCCAAGAAAATACCAACAGACAGAATTGGAATATCAAATGAGAAACTGGTATTACTTCAATTGGCTCTGCGGTGATCATATTTTGGAGCAACACATACATAATATCGATGTGGCCAATTGGTTCATAGGCTCGGTCCCAGCTTCAGCTCAGGGTATGGGTGGACGTGAAACAAGAAAAGGTCGCGATCACGGTCAAATTTTCGACCACCACTTTGTGGAATTCACCTATCCGGATGGTCAAATGGTGGCCAGTCAGTGTAGACATCAGAAAGGCTGCATGAACCGGGTGGAGGAGGTTTTCCAGGGCACCAAAGGTTCTGTAAGAGTAAACTCTGGAAACTTCAGTCTGATCAAAAGTAAAGGCAAGGTGATTTACGAGCATCAAGGTGATAACGACATCAATCCTTATCAACAAGAACACAATTTGTTATTTGCCGCAATTAAAGCAGGAGAACACAAATTTGCAGATGCAGAAAATGGCGCCAATAGTACGATGACAGCTATTTTAGGTAGAATGGCTACCTATTCTGGTCAGGAGATTAGTTGGGATGAAGCCATGGCAAGCGATTTGAACCTGGTCCCTCAATTGTCCTCCTTCAATGATGAAGCCCCTGTCTTACCAGATCGCGACGGAAATTATCCAGTCCCGGTTCCCGGTACTACAAAATTTATTTAAGCTTCTTCATTCAGCACCCTTAATTCAGGAACCTTATGAAACACTTTATTCACCTCACTATTCTGGCAATTCTGTTCAACAGCTGCCAAACCACACCGGAACAGCTGACTGTAAAAGTTTCCTTTTCCGATGCTACTTCTACTGAAACGTATGACGGTCGGCTTTTATTGATGTTTTCTACCGACAGCACAGCTGAACCTCGTTTTCAAATTCGCGACAATAATGCAACACAGTTGATTTTCGGACAGAATGTAGAGGGGTATACTCCCAACCAGGCTGTAATTTTTGATAGCGAGGCCTTTGGCTATCCTGTTCAGCAAATCTCAGACTTGCAACCTGGTGAGTATTGGGTACAAGCCCTGCTACACACTTATGAAACATTCAATCTGGCTACCGGGCAGGCGGTGAAACTACCTATGGACAATGGCGAAGGGCAACAGTGGAACCGATCTCCAGGCAACTTATACAGTGCACCTAAGAAAATACGTGTAAGAAGAGGCACCGCAATCGAGGTGGTCATGGATCAAATCATCCCTCCGATCATTCCACCCGAGGATACCAAATGGGTCAAGCACATACAAATAAAGAGTGAGTTACTCAGTGAATTCTGGGGAAGGGACATGTTTTTAGGAGCTCACATCTTACTCCCGAAAGGGTTTGATGAACATCCTGAGGCCCGGTACCCTTTGATGATCTCTCATGGTCATTTCCCTTACGATTTCGGAGGCTTCAGGACTACACCTCCAGATGAGACCCTGGAACCTGACTACTCGGCGAGGTTTGGTGTCAATGGCTACAACATCATGCAGCAGCAAGAGGCTTATGATCAATATCAGGAATGGGTTAGCGAGGATTTCCCTCGATTCCTAATCATTAAAATACAGCACCCCACCCCCTATTATGACGATTCATATGCTGTCAACTCTGCCAGTCAGGGGCCATGGGGGGATGCCATCACCTATGAATTGATCCCGCACATTGAAAAGCAATTCCGAGGACAAGGAGAATCCTGGTCGCGGTTTCTTTACGGAGGCTCTACTGGAGGTTGGGAAGCCCTTGCTGTTCAGGTAAAGTATCCAGATGAATACAACGGCTGCTTTGCGGCGTGTCCGGACCCTATCGATTTTAGGGCGTATTGCCTTACCAATATCTATGAAGACGAAAATGCCTACTACGATCAGGGAGATCACAAACGCTCGCTGATTCCAGGGCATCGAAATTACCTGGGTGAAGTAAGCGCTTACCTGAGAGACATGAATTACCGCGAGTTTGCATTAGGAGACAAATCCCGATCAGGACAACAGTGGGACATTTGGGAAGCAACCTATTCACCTCAAGGTACGGATGGATATCCCGTGAGGCTTTGGGATAAATTGACCGGTGAAATCAATCCGGAAGTAGCAACCTACTGGAAAGAAAATTACGACCTCCGCTACATCATGGAAAGAGACTGGGATCAACTGGGAGAAAAACTTAAGGGGAAAATCCGCATTTACTGTGGAGACATGGATAATTACTACCTCAATAACGCGGTTTACCTCATGGAGGATTTTCTTGAAAACACGACTAATCCCTATTATGATGGCGAAGTAGCTTATGGTGATAGAGCCGAACATTGCTGGAATGGCGACCCGGAGCTTCCAAATCACATTACCCGACTCAGGTACAATACCATGTATGTGGACAAAATCATGACTCGAATCGAGGAAAGCGCGCCTTCAGGTGCCGATCTAACAAGCTGGAGATATAAATAAGAAATCGAGCCGTAGAGCTGCCCTGATCCAAACAGTTTACCTATTCTAGTTTGTTATGCTATATGTTCGATAATCGACACGCCTAATGATATAGCGCACTCCTGCGAAACTTCACTTAAAAAAGTTTTTTTGAAAGTGTCCTATAATCGGAGTTAAAATCCGACTAAGAGAAGAACATGGATCAAAAATGGCTCAGGCATATTATTTCCCAGCAGCATGAGGCTTCATACCGATGGGCGTGTCACTGTTGCCATGGTGATCCCGAACTCGCGAAGGACGTGTTGCAGATGGTCTATATGAAAATTCTGGAAGGTAAAGCGAAATACAATCAACAATCCCAGATTAAGACCTGGCTCTTTTCTATCATCAGATTTACTGCAATCGATGAACTAAAAAAGCGGGCCAATCACGAGTTTATTGATCTCGCCGCAATCAATAATATACCATCGGGTGAATCGCCGGAAAAGGAAAATTACGCATACTTACTTAATTGTCTTTCGGAAAAGCAAAGGGAGGTCTTGTTGCTGGTATTTTACCATGACCTGACTATAGAAGCTGCAGCAGCTGTGATGAACTGTAATTTAGGCACAGCGCGAACGCATTATCAGCGAGCAAAAAAAAGAATGAAGGAGATGATCAATGAAAAAGCTAAATAACATAAATCAGGAAGATCAGAATCTGCACCAATTTTTCGACGAACTAAAATTGATCGAAAAGCAACAGCCCATTCCAAGTTTCGAAGCATTGTCTGAGACTTCTCTGGGTAAGAAAAATCGTCTCCCTTTTCTGCGATATGCAGCAGTACTCGCTGTACTCTTCATCAGTGTGATCTATCTGTGGGCAATCAAAGACCGTCAAGGATCAATGGAAATAACAGAAATAGTCATTTCGTATGGCTCCCAGGAAATGCAGGAAGTAGAAACCCTGGGTCCGGAAGGCATGGATCAGTGGCAATCGGAAACAGACATATTATTAACGGGACTATAAAACACAGCATCATGAAACAAGTACTCTCAACCATCCTCGTGCTATTTAGTATGGCACTCGTTGCTCAAACAGGGCAGCAGGATATCACCAACTACTCAGCAGAAAGAGTGATGAAATACCGATCAAAAATTGACCTAAAAAAGGATCAGGTAGAATTCATTAGAGGGCTATACAATCAGAATTCAGGAGAGTTCAACAACCTCAAATGGGACCTGGATGAAGCAAATTTGCAACTAAGTGAACTCTTGAAAGAACCCAAGGTCGACAGTGAAGCTGCCATGCAACTAATGGAAAAGGTCATGGCACTAGAAAGTGACATTAAAAAGAAACGACTCGCTGTTTATCTCAGTATCAAGAATCAACTGACTCAAGAACAGCAAAAACTTCTTAGTGAAATCGATGGAACAGATCAAATCCATATCCTTGATCCAAAAGTTCAACTCAAGATCAAAAATAATGGCAATTCACAGGAAGAACCCATCTTCATTGTTATCGATGGAAATGAGAAAACAAGAATCAAAAAAATCAAACATCTAAATCCCGATGAAATCGAAAGTATTGAAGTGTTGAAAGGAAAATCTGCCCTCCAGGAGTATGGTCCGGATGGGAAAAATGGTGTAGTTATCCTCACGCTAAAAAACTAAACAGGACTAGTTGTAACCCACCGGGAAAGCCCGACTGGTCATTGAGCTTTCTCAATTCTTAAAAAACCAATTCGCTAAATGCTGGCAGGTATTATTCGCATGATGGGGATAAATCAACGGATAAGAGGCCCTCTTAGACGGAAATTGGAGCTTTTTATGTCTGCCTACCTATCCTCGATAGAGGCTTTTAGCTTATCCTCATCACTCAAGTATTTTTCCAACCACTCTATCCACCTTGTATAAACATCCAACGACCTGACAGGATCTCTTGGAAAGTGCCCAGGTCCCGGATAAGCAATGAATTCCACGGGAACATTGTTATCTCTCAATGCGCCGAATAATTTATAAGATCCCGTAATTGTAACTCGTGCATCCCCAGTTTTTGACATGACCAGTGTGGGTGTTTTGAGTTTCGAAAAGTTTGAGATTGGAGAATTCGCAAAAGCCCAGGAAAGATTATCTCCAACATAGGGAGATTCAACTATCGAATGACGTCTCATTCTGTTCAAATCATTCAGGCTATACATATCTGTAAGATCAACAGGAGCCGCTCCTGCCACAGCAGCTGTCCATACATCGGGATACCTGCCAATTAACCAGGAGGTCATCCAGCCCCCATAAGACCAACCGGAAATGCCAACCTTGCTGCTGTCTATATAGGGTTTTTCCTTGAGCATATTAACCCCGGTAATTACATCGAAACCCGGCCCTTCACTTGGATCTTTAGAAATGGCCGACTGGAATTCATTTCCCATATTGGTACTTCCACGATAATTCGGTTGAAAAACTATCCAGCCTTTAGCTGCCATGGCTTGTGTAACTGGACTAAAACCCAGTAGCGACGATGCACTGGGGCCTCCATGAATTTGCAGCACCAATGGGTATTTTTTCTTGGGATCAAAATCCGGCGGGTAAGTTAGGACACCATTTGGCATCAAGCCATCACTGCTAGCCCATTCAATACCTTCCTGCATTCCCAATTTTATATCGTTAATGAATGAATGAAAGTCCGTTAACTGAACCGGGTCTGCTGTCAGATCTTCTTTGTAATAAATCTCAACAGGGTAATCTTTTTTGGTAGCCGTTAAGACCATACTGCCCTCAGCAGACATGCTAAAACTCGAAACGGAAGCCAACTCTCCAATGTTGACCTTGGTGGTACTGGCCCCATTTAGTTGATAAATCATGTTTCCCCATTTATCGATGGCCCTCATTACCATCACCCCTTCTTCAGTCCATGAAATTCCTGAGGAGGCTTTGTCAAAGGATTGAGTAACATTCTTGATCATACCTGTCTCCAAATCAACCTTATGGTAATCACTCATATTTGAAGGGAAGCCATCTCGTGGATAGCGATAAATGAGTGAGGCTCCATCCGGGCTGAAAACTGGCGAAGATTCTCTTTGAGTATTAGAAGTTGCAGCTTGTAACTTTTTTGAATCTAAATCATATATAAAATTTCTCCCTAAATCAGAATCCCCTGAGTTGGCCGTCGGGTATTTGGTAAATGCAACTCTCTTACTATCGGATGACCATGAAATGGAAGACGTGGTGAGTCCCGTAGCCACTGTAAAACCATCAGGCGTTATTCTTCTGGAGTTATTACCATCAGCATCAGCAATCCAAACAGATGTAATACTCGAAGGCCCCTGTATCAAATAGTCATTACTCCCTACCTCAAAAGAATCATTGAACTTATCCTTGCCTACTGACACATTAGATTCTCTTGTAAAATAGGCAATGCGCTTACCATCAGGACTCCAGGCATATCGGGTGGCTTTCGATTCCGCATTGAGAATTACACTAAACTCTTCAGATTTCAAATTCCATACATAAAGCTGTCGACCCGAATCACCATTCGCAAAAAATGAAACGGCTTCTCCATCAACAGTCCAATTTGGGGCACCAATGCCTTTCAGTTGCGGAGCAATTTGCTTAATTTCCTTGTTTCGGATAGTCAATAGCATTAGCGTTCTATCGAAACTATTGGTTAGCATATTACGATTAGCAGTCATGAAAATGGCCAATTCACCATCTGGTGATAAGCTCAATGATGATACGCCAGTAAGCCTATTTAAATCTTCCAGGTGAAAGCTATTTCGCTGAGAATAGCTTGTAACACTTAGTAGAAGCATCAATAATAAAGCCTTAATTCTCCTTTGAATCTTCATGGACCTGTTCTTTATCTTCAATTCAAAGTAAGAACGAAAGCTCTGATTCACTATCATAAAATTGATGAGTGGAGTTTCCGCCATTCAGGAATTTAGAAACGCAGATAAAACATCGAATGAGTGATGATTTTATGAAAAAATGAAATAAGTAGAAACTACTTTGAACACCTTCCTTCAATTACCAAGCGGAGATTATTGATAAAGCTCAGTGGTCATTGGGCTATCTCTATTCTTAAACCTACTCGCTGAATACCTGTTAAACTATCTACACGCATGAATTGCGCTAAATCAATTCGATAAGCTCCAGTAGCCGGAAATTGAATTTTCTCTTCAAGAACGATCTCATTGTTGTATTGATCTCCAATCCCCGAACCATAAGGTTTTCCCGATTTCGGCTCAAAAAGCTGGAGTTGCTTTAGTTCCTCAGAAATCACAGAATCAGAGGCGGTTTGTAATCTATAATTGAAATAGAAGTTCCGATAGGGATAGTTTAAGTCATTCTTGATTTCCGCGATCACGTGATAGGACGTGTTGGCATCTTCAATATTAAAAGCATAACTCAAAGGTTCCTCAGTCCTCCAGAATGACTCTACATCGTTAAATTCTTCATAAATACGCGCACTATCACATGATAGCAATCCAATGATCAATAATAGGAAGTACCACTTTCTCATTCCTGAGGTTTATTTTGTTTATTCTTAGAACGCCGCTTTTTGTTGGATCTGTTCTTTGATTGTTTATTTGAAGGCTTCTCGCTTTGTTCTGAATTTTTACCCCCGGCCGGCTTTTGCTTTTGCTGAGGATTTTGATTTTGAGGCCTCTCCTTAGTGTGTTGTTTGTTCCCTCCTTGTTCCCCTTGCTTGTTTTGAGGCCGGCGTTTTTTGTTCTTGTTTTTTTTCTTTGATTTCTTAAACTTTCGATCCATGGCCACCAAATCGCTATTGAGGCTATCGATTGTTTCTTTTTCTTCCGCCACATCATCCAATAAAGTGGCTGGCTTTTTGCCTTGCTTATTTAAATCCAGGATCTCTTGAACTCGCTCAGTTTCCAGCGGATGCCAGGTATTTTCCCCAGCATATGCAAACCACATGATCTTCCTGAAGATATCTGTCTTCTGGAGCGTCACTCTCCCATTTTCAATTTGAAGTGCCTCTTCTACCTTAGGAATGTCATCCAGGGCACCCATATAAGTATCCAACTCATAGTTGAGGCAGCATTTCAATCGGCCACACTGCCCTGAAAGTTTTCCAGGGTTCAGAGATAAGTTTTGATAACGAGCTGCCTGTGTGGTAACAGAAGTAAAATCACTTAGCCACGTTGAACAGCACAATTCTCTTCCGCAAGAACCTATGCCTCCGATTCGACTGGCCTCCTGACGAAGTGAAATTTGACGCATTTCCACTCGAATCTTGAATTCGCCAGCCAGAACCTTAATTAATTCCCGGAAGTCAACACGATCATCCGCGGAGTAATAAAAGGTCGCTTTACTATTATCTGCCTGATACTCCACATCAGTGAGTTTCATTTGCAGTTTTTGATACTGAATGATCTCTCGAGTTCTATAAAGTGTAGGCTCCTCTCGCTTCTTTACACTCCGAAATTTATCTAAGTCTTTCGGCGAAGCTAACCGATAGATGTTGCGAACTTCCTCAAGTTTCTTTACGCCTTTTTTCTTCATCTGAAGGCGCACCAACTCTCCCTGAAGAGAAACATGTCCAATATGATGGCCATTGGGAACATCAATTACAACAGCGTCTCCAGTATGTAGTTCTAGTTGATCCTGATTGCGAAAAAACTCCTTCCTGCCATTTTTGAAACGCACCTCAACAAATTCGAATTGTTCGAGTGTGGGCACATCCATGTGTGACAGCCAATCAAATACATTTAGCTTGTTGCACCCTCCGGTGCTACACCCTCCGTTGTTTCTGCAACCACTGACTTCACCATCAGCTCCCGTACTACACGAACTACATCCCATCAATTACTCCAATCATCAATCTATCAAAGATAGGTGGCTGGTGGTAAATACCCAATTCAATCCTGCGTCTTGCCGCATAGGTCTTTATCCGAATTCTTTCAGGTCGTCTCCAATGTCTTTCCTGACATGTTTGCCCTCCCAGTTCACAAATTTTATTGCAGCATAACACTTGGTAATGGCTTCAAGCATGTTTTTACCAAGAGCGGTCATTGTAGCCACACGTCCACCATTGGTGAATAAATCTCCGTCTTGAAGTTTGGTGCCTGCATGAAAAGGAATAACTCCCTTTAGATTGGGGTCCATTGTAATCTTCCTTCCTTTCTCATATGGGCCGGGATAACCCTCGGAAACCATGACCACAGTTACTGCAGAATAAGGAATTGCTTCAAGTTTTTGATCGGCCAATTCTCCCCTTGCAGTTGCGATGAGGTGTTCCAACAGATCGCTCTTTATTCTGGGAAGCACCGCCTCAGTTTCAGGATCCCCCATACGCACATTGTATTCAATGACATAAGGATCGTTTTTCACGTTGATTAATCCGAAGAAAATAAACCCACAAAATGGAATACCATCTTCTTCTAAACCCGCAATGGTTGGTCTGATGATTCGGGTTTCAATTTTTTCCATAAAATGGGGCTTCGCAAAAGAAACTGGGGAAATGGCACCCATACCTCCAGTATTGGGACCAGTATCTCCCTCCCCGATTCGCTTATAATCTTTTGCTTCCGGCAAGAGTAAGTAGTCCTTCCCATCAGTCAGAACAAAAACAGAAAGCTCAATACCCTCCAAAAACTGCTCTACAAGAACCCTTGCGCTGGCCTCGCCAAATTTTTTCTCTACAATTAATTCCCGAAGGTTGTCTTTCGCTTCTTCCAGGTCAGAAGTAATTAATACTCCTTTCCCGGCCGCAAGCCCATCAGCTTTCAGTACATAGGGAGCTTCGTTTTCTTCAAGAAAAGCATACCCTTCTTCGATATTGGATTCATCAAAGACTTTTGCCTTCGCTGTAGGTATCCCATAACGATACATGAATTCTTTTGCAAACTCCTTACTCCCTTCTAACTGAGCCCCTTCTTTCTCCGGGCCCACAATCAACAGGTCTGTCAATCGTTCGTCAGCTTTGAGGTCATTCACCAATCCCTGAACTAAAGGTGCTTCAGGACCAACCACCAACAAATCAATCTGGTTGGTAAGTACTGCTTCGGCAACCTCCTGACTATTCTCCGGATTCAACTGAATATTTTGCCCCACTTCACCAGTACCTCCATTTCCAGGTGCGATGAAAAGATTATCACATTTAGGGCTTTGTTTAATTTTCCAGGCCAGGGCATGTTCTCTCCCTCCGGAACCTAATACCAGAATATTCATATAAAGCGTATGTTCTAATTAGTGAGCGTATTCAGACATGAATTTAATACGCATAAGTCGGACTTCATCCTCCGAGTAGTCTTCTGCTAGCTCCTTCAGTGCTTCTTCGATCCTATCGGTCTCCGCAGTAAGGAAATAGTCATAGATATCGTCCTGACGATCATCGTCTAATAATTGGTCAATGTAATAATCGAGGTTTAATTTGGTCCCTGCATCACAAATAACTTCTATCTCAGAAATCAAGTCCTCATATTTCATGTTCTTTGACTCGGCTATTTCTTCGAGATCAATCTGTCGGTCAATCTGCTGAATGATCCCTATTTTGCTTTTTGACTTGACCCCAGCGGATTTCACAAGTACATCTCCAGCAGTAATGATGTCGTTTTCCTCAACGTACTCACTAATCATTTCCAGAAAAGGGCGTCCAAACTTTCTTGCCTTACTCTCTCCTACACCAACAATTTTGATCAATTCCTCATTGGCGGTAGGATACAAAGTTGCCATTTCCTCCAATGAGGGATCCTGAAAAATCACATATGGTGGCAAGTCTTTTTGTTTGGCTACTTGCTTTCGAAGCACTTTGAGCATTTCAAAAAGCGTGGTGTCATAGGATTTTCCAACCACTACTTTCTCAGACTCCTCTTCCTCCGATGCTTCAGTGCTATAGTCGTGATCGCGAGAGACCATAACCTTGAAAGGATCATCCATGAACTCGTTTCCCCGTTTCGAAACCTTGAATACTCCGGGGCTCTCTATGTCTTTAACCAACAGTTCATTGAAAAGCGCTTGTCTAACGACAGCCTTCCAAAACGTATCAGATTCGTCTTTTCCTGTACCGAAATACTCTAACTTATCATGTCCATAACTTTTGACGTGCTGTGTTTCTTTACCTATCAGTACATTGACCACATGATTGATATCGAAACGCTCATCGGTTTTCAGGACCACATCCACCACTTTCTGTAGGAGTTTTGTTCCATCAAATTGCTCTTTTGGATGAACACAGTTGTCACACATCCCACAGGCATCGTGCTCATATTCTTCTCCAAAATAATGAAGCAATTGTGTTCTGCGACACACGGACGACTCTGCATAAGCAGCCATCTCTTCTAAGAGAAATTTGGCATTTTCCCTTTCCGTGACAGATTTGTCTTTGTTGAATTTCTCAAGCTTAATGATATCATTATAGCTGTAGAACATCAGACATTTCCCTTCCAAACCATCTCTACCCGCACGACCTGTTTCCTGATAATACCCTTCGATGGATTTTGGGGCGTCATAGTGAATAACAAAACGTACATCAGGTTTGTCAATTCCCATTCCAAAGGCAATAGTAGCCACAATAACATCCACGTCTTCACTCAGAAAAGCATCCTGATTGGCCATTCGCTGCCCACTGTCCATGCCGGCATGATAGGGTGCCGCTTTGATGTCGTTTACTTTAAGGAAGCCGGCAATTTCTTCTACTTTCTTTCTACTTAGGCAATAAATAATGCCTGATTTGCCCTTGTGCTCCTTGATGTACCGAATGAGTTGTTTTTTCGCTTCTTTCTTTGCTCTAACCTCATAGTACAGGTTTGTCCTGTTGAATGAAGATTTGAAAATGGTGGCATCCTCCATGTTCAGATTCTTCTGGATATCGATCTGGACCTTAGGAGTAGCCGTGGCTGTTAATGCAATAAGAGGAATCTCTCCGAGTTCCGCAACGATGGACTTGATTCGTCGATACTCCGGACGGAAGTCATGTCCCCATTCGGAAATACAGTGAGCTTCATCGATGGCAACAAAGGAGATTCTTGCCTCCTTAAGGAACAAAATGTTTTCTTCTTTGGTAAGAGATTCAGGTGCTACATAGAGTAATTTCACCTTCCCTGCAAGTGTTTCTCGCTTTACACGATTGGTTTCACTCTTGGAAAGCGTAGAATTCAAAAATCGCGCATCTATGCCAACCGCGTTCATTTGATCCACCTGATTCTTCATCAGCGCTATCAATGGCGAAATAACAATAGACACCCCTGGCTGGGTGATGGCCGGAAGCTGATAACACAAGGATTTACCGGCGCCCGTCGGCATAATCACGAAAGTGTTGCTACCTCCCAATATATTTTGAATGATCTCTTCCTGATTGCCCCTAAAGTGGTTATATCCAAATACTTCCTTTAGGGTAGATCGTAGTGCACTTTCAGTTACGGTCTCCATATACGAATGGGCTTAACCCTACATTCTTCATCTATGAATTTACAATTTTTTTCTGAGATTCCGGCAGCCTGCCTGTCGCTGAGAAAGGATGCGAAAATAATCCAAATTGTACATTTTTAAGTATGTAGGTGTAGTGATTGTGGCCTTTTACCTTATGAACGAAAAACATCGAGTCCAAGTCGATTAAATCCGGTATCAGCAAAATGATCGAAAATTTGAAAATCAAAGTTGCTAACTATGATCTGATAGAGATTGGTTTAACTTCGTGGCAAATCAGAGATGAACAAAACCAATGAATAAGAAGGTATACGTCGTAATCATGGCTGGAGGCACTGGAACACGTTTTTGGCCTTACAGCAGGAATAAGAAACCGAAACAATTCCTGGATGTTCTTGGTAGCGGCAGGTCCTTGCTTCAAATGACCTATGATCGCTTCACCTCTTATACTTCATCAGAAAATATTTACATTGTTTCTAATGATTTGTATCAAGATATCATTGAAGAGCAATTGCCTGGGCTATCTGGTCAGCAGATTCTACTGGAACCTGTAAAGCGAAATACTGCCCCTTGTGTCGCATACGCGGCATACAAAATACAACAGAAAGATCCGGAAGCCATTTTAATCTTCACGCCTGCAGATCATGCGATTTTTCAGGAACAGAAATTTCTTGAAGTGATCGAAAAAGCCGTTTCCGGGGCTTCATCCGGCGAAAAACTAATCACCATTGGGATTAAACCTCATCGACCTGAAACGGGCTACGGATATATCCAGCACCTCGAAGATGATGGTGATGTTAAACCAGTCAAGACCTTTACAGAAAAGCCACAATTGGATCTTGCCAAGACTTTCCTCGAAAGTGGAGATTTTCTTTGGAATGCTGGCATTTTCGTTTGGTCTGCTGCTGCAATCACAAAAGCTTTTCATACTCATCAACCTGAAATCGCGGAATTGTTCGAAAGCAAAGGGCAGTATTATTCGGAAGACGAGCAATCATTTATCGAGAAATCGTACTCCATTGTCAAAAGCATTTCCATTGATTACGCCATCATGGAAAAAGCCAACAACGTATTTGTTGTAATGGGGGATTTTGGTTGGTCAGACCTGGGATCATGGAATTCTCTACATGAAATCAGGGATAAGGATGAAGACGGGAATGTTCTTGAGGCCGACACGATTTTGTACAATTGCAAAAACAACTACATCAAATCGGACAAGGGGAAGTTAGTGGTCCTTCATGACCTGGATGGCTATCTGGTTTCAGATTTTGAAGATGTCCTTTTGGTTTGCAAAATAGATGACGCTGCCAAATTCAAATCTTTTGTTACGGATGTAAGGACGTTGAAAGGCGACAAATACATCTAGGTAAGGCTAATTCTCTACGCAATCTTAAATAGCTGCTTTAATGTCGCTGACGATTGATCTCATACAACGTCATCGCCGCTGCCACCGATACATTTAAGGACTGAATTTTGCCGAAAAGATTGATTTTGGCGAGGTGATCACACACTTTCAGTACACCATCTGAAATTCCTTTTTCCTCAGATCCCAGGACCAGCGCTGTAGGTCCTGAAAAATCCACTTCCGCCAAGTTTTTTGCAGCTTTTTCAGTACAGCCAATCACAGAAAGACCAGATTCTTTCAGGTATGAAATCGACCTTACCAGCTCTTCGGTTCGACATACTGGAATAGAGTTAAGGGCTCCTGCTGAGGTTTTTACCGCATCCGCATTGACTTGCACAGAGTCTCTTGTAGGGATCACTATACCATCTGCACCCATACATTCCGCTGTTCTCGCAATGGCCCCAAAATTTCTTACATCCGTAAGACCATCCAGTACAACGATTAAAGGCGCTCTTCCGTCTTCGTAAAGTCGTTGCACCAGGTTTTCGACAGTGAAATACTTGACAGGGGACAAAAAGGCTACCACACCTTGATGATTTTTCCTGGTAAACTTATGAAGTCGTTCCTGAGGAACTTTCGAAACGGGGGTGTATGTACCTTTTAGGGCCTCCCAAAGTTCTTTTGACAAGTCTCCCTTCAGGTTTTTCTGAACAAATACTTTTTCGAGATCTCGACCAGCTTCCAGAGCCTCGATCACAGCTCTTAAGCCGTAGATCATATCTTCATCCCGCGTCTTCGGGGCTAGTTTCCTTTTCTGATTTGGCCAATTCTTTGAATCCATCGATCCCGGTATTCCTTTTTTCTAATGAGCGTGTACAATGTAGGCGCAAATAGAGTTGATATTCGTATGAATTCAAATTCCTGACCATCCAGATACATCCAAAGCTCTTTGCGGTTGGTGCGGTAGACCTGATCCGGCTTTCCAAAGATCAGAAATAATAGACCCTTGTCTGTCTTCCACCCCGGCTTGTAATTGGTAAACAAGGCATTGGACCAGGTCACGCGATTGAAAAAACTACTTATTGCTGTTTTTGCCTTTTCTTTTCCTCCGGCGTTGCTAATCCAGAATTGTTCAAAAGCAAACTTTGGGTTTTCCGCCTCAACAATGGCTGCAAATTCTTTTGCAGAAGAGAGATACTGGACTGGGCCTACCAGTTCTTCCACTTTGCGAAGCTTAGGGAAATACGCAGGGCATTTTAGAAAGCCCCGACCAGCCGCATTCGTAGTATCATGCTGAAGAAAGTAAAAAGTCCAATCCCTAAAGGTTTGATCTGAATTGTATTCAAACAATGAATCGGGATTTAACGTCGGTGAAAGCTCCCGCATATTGCCAAAAGCCGGGTCCGCCAATCCAAAATCCATTGAATAGGCATAGCAATAAGGTGAGCTCGAAGTATCCCTCAAAATGGGAGCATTATGCAAATAAGGTTTTGTTGGTTCTTCCTGGAAGGCAATACTTTCCCCTCGATCATTGTACAAATAAATTGGAAAGTAAAATATTTCAGCAGCATTGGAAAAGCGAAGTACCATGATTCGATCAAGGCTGTCTAAACTTGTCTCAATCAAATATTTTGAAGATTTCAATCCTGAGGACAAGGTATCCGCCGTAAACCTTAGTTCCTGATGCTCCTCATCTTCCATGTTCTTTTGTGTAAAAAGGGATAATTCATAGGGTAATCCGCTTTTATTCTGAACATTAAGAAAGAGATGTAGCTTCCCATTTTCTTCCAATTGGCTGTGCTCGATCCTTAAAAGCGCCGCCGGATCGTACAAATAGGCCAGATTGATCCTGCTGAAATCAATGGCAAAAATCAGGGTATGAATTAGGAAAAAAAACAGAACCAAAAGCCCCCTGTTCATAATTGCGTGTTTAGGTAGTCAACAAAGCACGCATTAATCTTACCAAATTTTAATTTCTTTGCCAAAAAGTTGATCAATGGCAGTTTACACGACCGAAATCACTTCTGAAGAGATTTCATCAGATAATCCCCTTCACCAAAGGCTCTTGAGCGCTTACTTAATCGCCAAGCCTTATATTCAGGGGGATTTACTTGAATTGGGTTGCGGCGAAGGTCGGGGCGTTAGCGAACTTGCTCCCCTGGCCAGTAAGTATACGGCTATTGATAAAATTGGTGAGGTCATAGAACAGCTATCGGCGAACTTTCCAGCACATGACTTTCAACAAGGGCATTTCCCCCCAATGCCTTACGAGAATGAAAGCTTTGATACGATTGTTTCTTTTCAGGTAATCGAACACATCCAAAATGATCACCTGTTTCTAAAGGAAATCGCGCGTATTCTGAAACCTGGCGGCAAGGCTTTGATTAGTACACCAAACATCAAAATGACTCTCTCCAGAAACCCGTGGCACACTCGAGAATACACCGCGGATGAGCTGGCTGGAATTGCTTCAAAATATTTTAGTGAGGTAGACATGAGGGGAGTTGCGGGAAGCGAGAGAGTCATGGCCTATCATGAAGAAAATAGAGCTTCTGTTAAGAAGATCATGAAGTATGACATCTTTGACCTTCAATATCGATTACCTGCCAGTCTCTTACGTATCCCTTATGAATTCCTGAATCGCAGAAATCGCAATAAACTGGAGCAGGGCAATAATGAGCTTGTCAAAAAAATTACTTCCGAGGACTATTTCCTGAGGGAAAAAAACGATGAGAATCTGGACTTGTACATGATTGTGACGAAGTGATCAACTTTGCATGTATCGATCATACCATTTCTGAAAGACATATAGTGACCATATTTTGATATGGACATCTGCTGGATCCCATGAGTGAAGTTTTCTCCTGATGCGATTGATCTCCTGCCATCGAAATATTCCCTGGGCTTCAATTCTATCCCGATCAAAGACATAAGTTGAAAGGTCAGCCTTTAACTCTCGCTTGAACCAACCCATGATTGGCACTTCAAACCCATGCTTAGGTCGGTGATAAAGTTCTTCCGGCAAAATCTGTCGAAATGCCTCTCGCAATAAAATTTTTCTGCTTTTTCCCTGCACCTTAAATTCTGGGGGCAAGGAAAAGGCAAAGTCCACTACCTCGTGATCCAAAAACGGCACCCGCACTTCCAAGGCATTGGCCATTGACATCAGGTCTACTTTCCGAAGCATATCACCAGGCAGGACAATAGACACATCTCTGGCCAGCATCGCATTCAGGTCAGGAGACACTCCAAGTGTCAATGCATTAAAACGGTCTTCTAGTGACGTTTTGTCTGTCGGGTTGACCAACAAACTGTTTACCTGTTCCTCTCGAATGAAAGAAGCCAGGAACCAATACTTTTCTGAAGGATTCAACTTTAGGATGCGTGCGTATCGATCCAATTGACGAAAGCGATCGGTAATCTTTACGTAACGGGATTTTGGTAAATACTTCCATAACCAACGTCCAAGCCAGACAAACTTATTGAAGTTGCTATGTTGGTAGCTCATGTTCCAGGCCGCATGCTTGTTATAGCCTGAAAAAACCTCATCAGCTCCATCTCCGGAAAGTGCTACCGTAACTTTTTCGCGAGTGAGTTTGCTCAGGATATAGACCGGAATTGCCGAAGAATCGGCAAAGGGCTCGTCGATATAATCAACAATATCACTGACATGCTGCAACAAGTCATCATTCGAAAGTTTAAAAACCTGATGATCAGTTTTGAACTTTTCGGATACCAATGCAGCATACTGGGTTTCATCGAAATAACGATTGTCCTTAAATCCTATGGAAAAAGTCTTTAGGTCACTTACACTTTCGCTTGCCAGGGCAACAATGACCGAAGAATCGATACCTCCACTCAGAAAAGCACCCAGAGGCACATCCGAAACGAGACGTTTCTCCACGGACCTTCGCATCCTATCAATAATCTGCTCTTTCGCTTTCTCGAAAGTGATACCGACATCAACTTGCTGATTTATTGAATAGTATGGTGCGAAATCTGCCTGACCATCGATAACATGACCACTATGACCCGGCTGCAGTTTGCTAACCCCTTCAACCATAGATTGATTATCTGGAACATAGGTCAGTTGAAAGTACTGATGCAATGAAGCCCGATCCATCTCTCTGGGTATACCATAAGCCAACAACGACTTCATTTCAGAGGCAAAAAGGAATTTATCATGATCTAGATAGTATAGCAATGGCTTGATTCCAAATCGATCACGGGCCAGAAAAAGAGATCTTCGCTGAGTGTCGTATATGGCAAATGAGAAAAAGCCATTCAACTCTCGTACCGATTCCGCACCCCAGGTGATGTACGCCTGCAAGACGACTTCAGTATCGCAGGTTGTTTTGAAGTTCACACCGCCTGCTTTCAGCCTTGCTCTCAACTCCTGATAGTTGTAAACTTCACCATTGTAGACAATTGCATAGCGCCCGGATTCATCCCAAAAAGGCTGGTTAGCTTCGGGGCTTACATCTATGATAGATAGTCGTCTGTGGCCCAGCCCTGCTCTTTCGTCAAACCAGGTACCCTGATGATCAGGTCCTCTTTTTTCTAGTACACGAGTAGCTTTTTCCAGATGGACCAATTGCATACGGCCTACTACATTGAACGACAGGATTCCAGTAATTCCACACATTGAAGCGAATTTTATTCGATTTACAGGCAATTCCAACAGTACCTTTGGGTTATTACACACGCACACGTTCAAAACATGAGGATTAACACGGTACTTCAATCCAAAAAGTGGCTTTTAATACTTTTTCTCAGCTTCCTATTCAATTTAACACTGACTCCTGCTGAGGCTCAGAACAAGAAAAAAAGACGCAAAATATCGTCGGTGATACAAACTGCCAGAGGCTACATAGGCACTCCTTATCGCTACGGCGGCAATACCAAAAGTGGAATTGATTGTTCCGGACTGATCCAGCAGTGCTATAAAAAGATCAGCGTAAATCTTCCCCGAACGGCCAAAGAACAAAGTAAGATTGGTAACAGCAAATCCTGGGGATCAATTAGAGAAGGTGATATCGTCTATTTCAAGTTTAAGCAAAAAGGAGAGAAGTGGTACCACACAGGCATGATCACCAAAGTGACGAAGAATGAGATCAAATTCATTCATGCTTCAACAAGCAGAGGAGTGGTAGAATCTAACCTCAAATCCGACTATTACCGAAAGAACGTGAAGAAGTTCAGGCGGGTGATTAAATAGTCAATTTTTCCAGAATTTGTAGCCAGTATGGAGCCAAAGAAATTTGAATTTCAGTGACATAATTTTAAGTCGTTCCATAGGTAATTGGACAATATTGTGTCCACCATTGGTCAAATGCAAAAAATTCAAAGGATTTTCAGATTTGCTATTCAAAGCTGCCAAGAACCTATAAGATTGAGATGGAGAAACTCTTGTGTCATTCGATCCAGTGATAATTAGAAACGACGGATAATTAACCCCTTTTTTGAGATTATGAATTGGAGACAACTTAAGCCTATTTAGAAATCCGAGAGAGTCTGTAGGACTGCCGTATTCCTCACGATTGAGCTGATGATATCCAACATTTTTATTAGCCGATGTAATCAAATCGAATACCCCGACATTGGCAATAATGCCTTTAAACAAATCAGGTCGTTGTATGCCCGCGCTTGCTACTACAAAACCTCCTTGGGAGCCTCCTTGTAAAAACAACCCTTCGGGATGCGAAAACTTCTTTTTTATCAGATACTCAGCTGCCGAAATTACGTCCTCAATAGTGTTTTGCTTATTCAATCCCCGGCCAGCGAGCCCCCAGTCTGCCCCCTTCGCTCCGCTACCTCTAACTCCTGGAAACGCCAATACTCCTCCATTTTTCACAAATAGGAAATTCTCCCAATCAAAGTGCGGTTCTTCAATTATACCATAACCACCATAGACTTTGATCATTGCTGGCTGATCTCCGTTCTTTTTAAACGTCGCACCATTATATATTATCGTGATAGGAATCTGAATTCCATCATGGCTCCGGTAATTTGTAACCTCAGTATTGTAATAAATAGGGTTCGACTCACGGCGTGATTGTAAGTTGTTCAAGTTTATAGTCTCCACACTGTAACGAGATGTGTAATGCGTATGGAAACAATAAGCCTCTTCCTCAGAACCCTTCTGAAACAAAATACCTCCTCCCTCATACGTGGCAATCTCTTTCTTAACCTCTCCAGACATGTCCACAATAACACCAAAGTACTGTCCCTCAGATAAATATTTCAATCCGAGGTAGTTAGAATTGAGACGTGTAACATTTTTCAGAATCAGTTGACTGGGAGGAACAAGTGACCTATAGCGATTAATTTTTCCAGTATGGAACTTTAAGATCTCAAAATTGGGATCTCTCAAATCAGTTCTCATCAACAAGGAATCATCTTTTTGAAGAATAGGGTCAAATGTTATTCTATGAGGGCTGCTATAGATGAAAAATGGCCGTAATTCACTATACTTTCCCAACTCAATTTTAGTGATTGCCTCTTTCCATAGTCCCTTGATTTTAACTGGATGGAACAAATAAAGAAAATTCGAATTCTCCAATTGACTCCAATTGAAAGTCCTGATTGAGGTAGGGTCGGCATTGACAAAAATATCCCTATCCTCTGATTGTTTTTTGTCAAACTCGTGATAAGAAAGACGCTGGTTCCTACGAATATCATCCATACCATTAGGTGAATCAAATCTTTCGTAATAAAATCCTTTGTCATAAAAAATTACATGCGAATCTATTATTCCTTTCAATGTACTAAGCAGCTTCCCCTCTTGCAGATCGTACACCAAGAACTCTAACCAATCTTGTCCAGAATGGGAGATTGCTGCAACTAAAAACAATTCACTATTTGCCACCCAGTAATCTTCAATTGATGGGAAGTCATTCTTGTGTGTTTTAAAATCTGCACACCGAATTAATGTTTCTGACCAATCATCACTGTTCTTCGTCTTATATTTTAACTTAGGGGGAGACTTAGTCGTTCTGAATATCTCGAAACTGTACTGATTTGTATGTTGTTTACTAGAGTGTCCTTTCCAATCCAGAACACCATTCATCTTCCTGAAATCCGATTTTTTGAAAGTAGCAAATTTGATGCTATCCTGTTTCTCCAGCCACTTTTGAAGACTATCTGAGGAGGTATCTTCCATCCAGGCATAAGGACTAGTCACTTTTTGCCCAAAAACAATTTGCTCTTCTTCCTGAGCAATGGCTGGGAAAATCTGAACAATGAAAAACAGCAAATAAGAAAGCGGCCTGAATACGATTTTAGGTTTTATCATTTTGTTAGTTGTGTTCGCTTGCCACAAATAAAATAAAATCCACGAACAAATCGAATTGTCTCTTAGGAACCTGATTCTGAACTTCAGAAATTTGATATATTCGCGTCTACTTAGTCTAAAAGGGGATGTAGCTCAGTTGGCTAGAGCGCTTGACTGGCAGTCAAGAGGTCGTGGGTTCGAATCCCATCTTCTCCACTTTAAGCACCGCAGACTTGTCGAAGGTGTTTTATTGATAATGAAGCACTTGCAGAAATGTAAGTGCTTTTTTTGTGTACGCTTGACTGCCAGTCAAGAGGTCGTGTCACTGGCCGTGCGCGTTCGAATCCCATCTTCTCCACTTTAAGCACCGTAGACTTGTCGAAGGTGTTTTATTAATAATGAAGCACTTGCAGAATTGTGAGTGCTTTTTTTATTGCGAACTGATTGCCACTAAATAGCAACGTTCCTACACTAACGAACTATTTGTGTGCTGGCTTAATTTGAACTTGGATACTTCGCTTTTCAATGATCCCGCAATCGAAGAGAGCCTCATAGATTTTTGTTTATAGTTATCCATTCCAGAAGCTAATTCAGAAGCAGAACTGGCGACTTCCTCTGTACCTGCCGCGGTTTGCTCCGATATGACTACTACACTCTCTGTAATGCCAATGACATCCTGAATGCTGCCTAATTGTTTACTTGTGGCAGAAACAATTTCTTCACACAAGTCCCGTGTATGAGAGGAAGAAGATCGGATTTCTTTAAAAATAACGGAAGCTTCTTCTGACACTGTCGTACCCGACTTGACACGCTCATTCATCTGATCCATGGTTCGGGCTGTTTCCTTAGTATCACTTTGTACATCCGCGATAAGTTGCTCTATCTTAACCGCTGACTGCCTGGAATCCTCGGCTAGTTTTCGTATCTCGTCAGCCACTACAGCAAAACCGCGACCTGCATCACCCGCCTGAGCAGCTTCAATAGCAGCATTAAGGGCCAAAAGATTGGTTTGTGCGGCAATCTCTGAAATCACGCTAAGCACCTGACTGATCTCACCAGATCGGACCTGCAACACGTCAATTGACTGATGGGTTTTATCCGAATAAGTCCTGATCTCTTGAATATTCATCAAAAGCTGCTGTGTCATTTCCTGGCCTTTTTCGCCTTTTTCAGCTCCCAGCAGCGCTGATTCATTGATAATATTGGCTTTCTCCTTCATGTGGTTGGAGGAACCCAATATCTCCTCGAATAGGTGAGAAACATCATCAATGTTTTTCACCTGGGATTGTGCACCACTGCTCATCTGGCCCGTAGCGGATGCGATCTCGGAAGTACTTCGACTCATTTCTTCACCAGAAACCAACATTTCATTGGCAGCGTCTTCTACTGAATCAGCGTTCAAGATGATTTCAGAGAGGAGTACATTGAGCTGATCTAATGCATCGTTAAAACTTTCCATCAACATACCTATATCACCCGGTTCTCCATCATCAAAACGTAGAGATAGGTCTCCGGATTTCATGGCAATGGCCAGGTCGTTCACGCGTACCAATGGATCGGCAATAGATTTTAGCAGCTGATTAAAGGATTCGCTTAAGTCCCTCCAAACGCCGTTCTTACCTCCGAGACCTATACGTGTATCGAGTTTTCCTTCCACACTGGCCTGCTCCAATGCATGGTCTGTTTCACTGAGTATCAATTTCAGGTTGTCCCTCAACCTGATGAATTCATTTCCGATCACATCGTCCGGACCAATCGCACTAAAATCAACATCCAGGTTTCCCTGACCTATACTTTGGGCAAAACGCACATAGTTCGTTGAACTATCCACCAGTACATTCAATGAACTGATCATATCGCCAAGTTCATCTTTGCGATTAAGGCTTTCTGTTTCGACAATTTTCCCCTCCGCCATTGACACAAGTTTGCTCCGAACTTTACCAATCGCATGGACAATTTGGCTGCTGAAGTACCAACCCACATACAATCCCACGAGCAATAAAGCAAAGGCCAGTCCCATGACCGTAAAGGCTATTCCTGAAAGTTGTTGTTCCACGGCAGCTTGTTTCCTCAACACAGCTTCATCAATGGAATCGGTGTAAATACCGGAGGAAATGACCCAGTTTAACGGTTTGAATAATTTAGAGTAGGACAGCTTGTTGTATACTTTATCTTCCTCAGGCTTGACCATCAGGTAGTTCACATATCCCGCATCATTTTGCAATGATTGCTCTACACGTTCCTGATAGAGGTTTTTCCCAGGCTTATCCTTAACTACATTATATTTCTCATCAGCCATTACTTTACCCTTATTCTCTGGCTTCGCAGCGTGCATGATCATTGTAGGAAAAGGTAGTTGCGTATCTGTGATCCAGAAATATCCCTCGGTGCCATCAAATCTGATCTGAGAAAGCAACCCAAGTGATTCTTCCAAAGCCTCCTGCCGATTGGACTGACCATGGGCCTCCTCGACAATACCATAAGCGAGATCCACTACATTCTTCAGCCTTAATCTGGCTTTTGAAATTTCTTCCTGCCGAAAGGTGGCAATGTCTTCAGTACTTTTTGATTGTATGCTAAAAATTGCTACCAAGCTGATACTCAGAATGGTTACCAGTAACAAACTACCAATTAATAAGGCAATTTTTAATCTCAGATTCATGCTTTTTGCTTAAAAAGGTTTTTACACCATCTCAAAAAAATGTATAGAAATAGCAAAAGCTGGGGTCTCAATTTAAAGATACATAAATGGAGCATTTACTCCATGGAATTTTCGGTTGGAACAGAATGAGCATTGTCGAAACCAAATAATACCGGCTGAAAACCAGACATTAGTCATTCCTCAAGGTGATGTTATTTTTGCTCGTCGTGACATGCAGATCACCAATCACTATATCCATTCGTGGGTCTAACACAATTCATATGCGTCGAAGCATCCTTCTTTTGAGCGTGCTCATCAATCTATTTACCGTACAAGCACAGTTCAAACTGGATCTGGAATTCAGACCCAGGTCTGAGTATCGGGATGGATACAGAACATTGAGTGAACCCAATGAGCAAGGTGTGTTCCTAACTACGCAACGAACGCGTCTGAATGTGTCTTACAAGGACCAAAAGAGAACAGAAACTTTCATTTCTTTTCAAGACCTCAGAACCTGGGGCCAGTTGGGATTGAATAATCGTGAGTCAACAGTCAATCTGTATCAGGCCTGGGTCAAATTCAACCTCGCTGATCGATTGAGTTTAAAAGTAGGAAGGCAGGAATTTGAATATGACGATCTAAAAATATTAAGCAACAGTACCTGGCGAATGCAAGCTCGTTCCCATGATGCAGGCCTGCTGGAATGGAAAAACAAGGATTCAACGTTGACCGTTCATTTGGCCGGAGCTGTAAACAATGAAGGAGAAGTGCTATTTCAGGGCCTTTATGAAGTGAACGGCACCTACAAAAACATGGGCATGCTCTGGCTCAATAAGCATGTTAAATCTACTGAGCTTTCTGTGCTTTTTCTTGACCTGGGGCAACAACAAACAGATACAACCATCAGTCGTTTTAGAACCATGGGTGTGTATGGTAAGCAGTCGATTGGCAAGCTGAAACTGACCGGAAGCTTCTATTTACAACGAGGAAGGAATCAGGCTAATCTAAAAGTAGCCTCACAAATGGCCTCTTTAAATCTGAACATTCCCGTATCAGAAAAATTTAGCATCACACCAGGGTTTGATATTTTGTCCGGTACCAGTGCAGAAAACCTGCAGGACCCAGATTACGGTGAAACCAACACTTTTATTCCTCTCTATGCCAGGCGTCATCGATACTTCGGCGTGCAGGACATGTTCTATGCCGGAGGGTTCAATGTACCAGGCGGGCTTGCTGACTACTTCATCAAGTTTGATTATAAACTATCCGACAAGTGGCGTACCAGGGTACAAACGCACTCCTTCTCCTCGACGGAGAGCATCCAGAACTTTGAAAACGCAACGATTTCCAATCACAAACATCTGGGTTATGAGGTCGACACCTTTGTTGATTTTAGTCCTTACAAGTCCTTAAGTCTCGGGTTAGGTTATGCTCACTTTTTTGCGACGGAAAGCATGCGCTTCCTGAAACAAAGAGGGTCTGAAAATGAGATCACACATTTCGCCTACTTGCAGGTTTATTATACTCCAGTATTGTTCAACCAATAAATTCTTATTCCTCGTCATCAGCCTCGTTCTGTTCAGAACATCCGCTTCAAAACTTTTTCATAACTGAAGTGAACAGGAAAGGAGTCATCGGCGACTCACTTTTTTTCTGGGATATGTGACAAGTATTTAATGAACGGCACAATTCATTAATTTAAAGTTCCTTAAGAATTCAAACATTATTCTTTATGATCAAGAAGCTGGCCCAAACCATTTTTCCCATCGTTTTTGCTGTCTTGCTTGCCCTGGCATTGGATGCCTGGTACGACAACTGGAAGCAACAGAAATTGATAAAAAGTGCTTTGCATGAAATTTCCATGGATATCAGACAATATGCCGGAATGACGCCTGTATTGGAATTCAATGCTGATTGGCTTGATTCATTAAAAAACGCCATTAATCAATATGAAAATGGAGAAAAGGTCGAATTTACTTTTGGGTTTGGACGACCCGAAATCAGCTCATTGACGTGGCAAATGGCCAGAGATAATGGTATTGCTTCTGGATTTGAACGGGAAGTTTACAGGGATATCTCCAGGGTCTACATTGAGTTTGATCGACTTCAAAAATTATGGGATTACAACTACCAGTTTAAATTATCTCGAGATCCAAATATGGACCAGTATACGGTTGCCAGGCACTTCGCTCGACAAATGGAAAGAATCCAATCCCGACAGCTGCAGTTGATCGAGAAGTCCCAGGAATTCATTGATAAGCATGGTGAGAAACTTCTTGACGAGTGACTCATGGTCGAGGCATCAGTGACACAAGGTTTTTTTCATACTACAGGAATTGATTTCATTTACAACTCATTATGTCCAATATCTTCACATTTCATGGTCTTGGCTCGTCAAAACAAGCTTTCATTCCGCTAACAAATGAAATAGGCCCTCAACATTCAGTTCACTCGTATGACTTTGCAGGATTTGGTGAACGGAATGACGAATCTGTTGGTGATGAACCTATTCAGGACAGCATTCGCGAGTTTCTGGAAAAATGCGGAAAACTAAATGAGCTTGTCTTTATTGCTCATAGCATGGGCAGCGCAGTGGCTATCCCCCTGGCAGAACAACTCAAGCACCAGGTGAAAGCAGTAATCATCATTGAAGGGAATTTAATTGGTGAGGATTGTGGTTTTCTTAGTCGCGCAGCAGTCCGCAGTACGGAAACAGGAGACTTCATAACGTTTAAGAATAAAGCAATTTCCAAGGCCCGATCTGCCAAAAGTCTAGGCTGGCTCAAGTGGATCAATGACTTTCAGAAAGTACGGGAGGATGTCTTCTGCAGATATGCAAAAGAGCTTGTAGCACTCTCTGAGGCTGAAGTACTTCTAAAATCACTGCATTCACTTCGATGCCAAAAGCTCTACATGTATGGGGATCAATATTTAAAAAATGATGAGGGAGAAACTCCCGAACTCGCAAAAAAACTCTGGGGCATAAGCACGCAATACATTCATGGGACCAGTCACTTTCTATTGCAAGATGACCCCAGGTCATGTAGCCTGCCGATTCGACATTTAATCCATTGATATTCAAGTGCACAAATCTAAATAAGTCAAAAACTCACTTTCACTCCGGCACCAATCTCACGCTCTCCTGCGCATTGGCCTCGACTCTTTCTCGACTGAAATGAACAGGGAAAAACTCATCTGCTGCCCATTTTTTGTAGAGATTTTTGTAGTATGGACTTTCAGGATCACCAGACTGACCTGGTGAATTCATGCCTACCGAGGCGTCCCAATCGTTCACATCAACTATGATCCGAAAGGTCGCTCCATGCGTTTGATTATAGTTACTCCCAGTTGCTCCGGGAGTGTACTGGTTTCCACCTCTTGGAATTACGGAAGTATTCAACTGTTGCTGTAAATCGGCATTAACCACTTCTCCTAGTGGATGTTTGATCTTCACATGCTTGAAGCTTTCGTGGCCATAGATCCACTTTTGAGGGTCAGCGCCTTGTAACGCCTCCAAACGTGAAAGTGCGTTTTCAAATGCCCCAGCTAGGTAAGCATCTCTGTTTTGAGCAATAAAGCTATCCGCATCTAAAATCCAGCTGAGGATCCTCGAAAACTGAATAACTGGAATGTATTGCTGAGCCTCTGTATCAGGAAAATACTGGTAGAAATTGTTTCTCAATTCATTTTCCCAGGAAACGTAAATTGCCGCCGCCCTAGATTCGGGACTTAATCGGTAGTCCCAATCCGAAAGCAGTGCCCGAGCCCGATCTATCTTTTCCGAGTCCATTTTCAGGTCCATTAATAGTGGAATCAGCATTCGAGCAGGTATAGAAAAATAATCTGTTTGAAGGACCTGCATGTCTTCAATGGTTAGTTTTTTCCCGTTTCCCAATACTTCGGCAATGCGATCTCCACGGAAAGGGTCGGCCCACTGGAATCCAATCGCATCCCACAACTCATAACTCTCAGGAGTGACGTTTTCGTTGGCTGTAGCGAAGTAGCCAACAGCCGGATTGTATACATTGGGCTTTTCTACTATCGGCAGGTAATTGTCCCATTCATACCGACCATCACCTGGTACCGGCACCATGCCACTAAAATTCCTACGAATTGGTGCAATGCCCACGGCCTGCCAGCCGATATTGCCTTCTTTATCTGCCCAAATCATGTTCTCTCCGGGAATATGGGAATAGTTACATGCCTCTCTGAATTCCTCCCAGCTTTTGGCTTGATCCATCCTGAGGGAGGCGAGATATGGCGAACCACCAGGCTCCATCCAGGCACACCGTACTGCGTAAGCCTTAAAATTTACCGAATCGATGTGGGTCACCGGGCCATGCCTGGAATACCTTAAGTCAACCTGCACATCCTCCTGACCTTTTACCGGAATGCGCTCAGTAATTACTGACATGTCCTCCCAAGTGTCCTGATACTTATACTGCAGCAAATTCTCCGGATTGAGATCGTAGACAAATAGGTCTTCTCCGTCGGTCCGAAAGACGGTTAACCCCCAGGCTCCATGCTCATTATGGCCAATAGAAATCCCCGGAATCTCGGGCTCTCCGCCACCAATTACATTCCAGCCCGGCGCATTCAAATGTGTCCAATAACGAAGAGACGGTACCGCCAGCCGACGATGTGGATCGTTTACCATAAATCCATGTCCATTCGCGGCAAGCTCAGGCCGTGTCACCCAATTATTACTTCCTACCCATAGCGCCTGAGACTCCAATTCATCAGGTTCTTCCAGTGAACCTAGTGCTGGGTTGCTCAACTCTGTACGATACTCAGGTGCGATATCCTCCGGCAGGAATTTTACACTAGTCCGGTAGGCATTGTAAAGTTCCAGAATGTCGTTTGAAAGCAGGCTACCATCAATCGCCGGATCTAGTTCCAATTTTGGTTCCTTCGGATGGAACCAACTGTATTTCCTGACTTTCTCCACACCAAGATTGGCCACTGCAATTCCTGTGTTTAGCTCTGCACCAATATTTCCTAAAAGACCCTGATGGCGAGATATCACCACTTCAGGAGTCCATTTTTCCGGAAGGATACCCAGCGCTTTGAAGGTAATTGGGAGCAACTCCTGATTTTGCAGGACTTCTTCGATATAAGCATTCACTCCAGCGGTGTACTGGGTGATGATTTCCTCTCCATCCTCATGGTAGTAGTCCATCTCTGCCTTCATATCTCCCCGAAACTTAAATAGCCGGGTGCCTATGTCTCTTTTCAACTCCCGCTCACCAAGGATCTCGGCTACGGTACCGGTTGCTTGTCTTCTCCATATCTCAAACTGGAACAAACGATCTTTAGCGGCCAGATATCCCTGTGCAAAAAACAGATCCTTTTGATTTTGCGCATAAATGTGATTGATCCCGGATTCATCTCGCAAAACTTCCACTGGAGCTAAAAGACCTGCGATCTTCAATTGTTCCGAGTTATCCTCTGTTTTTGAAGCACATGCAAGTAGGAATAGGAAAGCTAACAGCTTCAATAAGTTTTTCATAGCTATAGTTTTTCAGTAAGGATGGCGATCATGGTCTTTATACCTTCTCGGTAATTACCTAATCGCAAATTTTCATTTGGGCTATGTTGATTATTGTCCCGATTGACTGTTGGAACGGTCACCGCAGGTATCCCGAGGGTCGTCACAAAAGGAGAAATAGGGATAGAGCCCCCGCTCATACGGATCATAATAGGCTCCTGTCCAAAAGCCTTGTTCAACGCTCTTCTTAGCCAAAGGCCCACTTCAGAATCAAAATCTGTCCTAAAGGATTGATAAGAAATCTCCGTGGTAAACGTCGCTATTTTCGGGTGAGTCATCCTCTCTTCTTCATTGGGCTCGCGATCCAGGACATGATACCCCTCCTGCTGGATATGTTCTTTGATCAATTGAAGCAATCGCTCCGGGTCGGATTCCAATACGAGCCGCACATCGATTTCGGCCCGTGCCCAGTCGGGAATGATCGTCCGGACTTTCTCATTGATCCAGCCGGACTGCATGCCCCGGATGTTCAGAGAAGGGTATTGAATAGACTCCTGATAGTAGCCACCTACCCGATCAGCCCTCGCAATCTGAAGTCGTTGCTTGATTTGCCGGTCATTATCTGGCACCTGCTTCAGGATGCGCTCTACCTCCGGTGAAATGGCTATTCCATCGTAAAATCCAGGTATGACTACTCTTCCCTCATCATCCTTCATGGAGGCGAGTAGTTTACTTAACCGCAACGCAGGATTGGGTGCATAATTCCCAAAATGACCACTGTGTTGTGGCACTACCGGACCATAAGTAGTCAACTGAATGGTTGCTATCCCACGGGCTCCAAATGTCAACGTAGGACGGTTGGTAATGTGTCTGGGACCATCAAAAATGATGAGCATGTCCGATTCCAACATATCCGAATTGTCCAGCACAGCCTGAGGCAAATGAGGAGAGCCCAGTTCTTCCTCAAAGTCCATGATCACTTTGATGTTGAAGTTAGGCTGGACGCTTTGATCGTCAATCGCATCAATGGCTGCCAAAAACATCGCCACCGGGCCTTTAGCGTCACTGGCGGCTCGCGCAAAAATTCGCCAATCGTCATCATATAGTACGATGGATTGTATAGGGAGTGTCTCCCATGCTCCATCCTCATTTCTTCGCTTTAGCGTTGGTTCATATGGGCTTGGCTGGTTCCAACGACTGCTGTCCACGGGCTGACCATCGATCTGGAGATATATAAGAACAGTTTTTTCGGCTCCCGGATGCCTTCTTTCTGCGAGCAATAGGGGCACAGTTTCCGTATCTATACGTGTGGTCCCAAAATCTCTTAGTTGAAATTCACCTTCACACCAGACTACATTCTTTTCAATGTCCTCAGGGTAAAAGGCGTCGTTCGGTATACTGAGTAATTCCAATAAAAGTGGGAAGGACTTTCGTGCGTAATTCGCACTCGTTTCATCTAGGCTTTCATTTTGGCCAAAAGTGTTGAATGAAAAGATCAGGAAGGTAACATACAGGATGGCATGGAATCGCTTCATACATTTTAGGTTAGGTCGGGGATGGATAAAGCTAATGATTTATTTATCGACCTTTGACAAAAAGAATTGGAATGAAGCAGCTTGAAGGTGATCTTATTTTATTGGGAAGAGAAGGCACTTTTGATGTGATTGTCCATGGTTGCAATTGTTTCTGCACAATGGGTGCTGGGATTGCAAAGGGAATAAAATCCCAATTTCCCGAAGCCTACGAGTCAGATCTTAAAACAAAGTCAGGGGACCAAAACAAATTAGGGACCTTCAGCTTTGCAAAAATTGGTGAATTGACTGTAGTGAATGCCTATACTCAATTTCACTGGCGTGGCAAAAGCAGAAAAGCAGATTATGATGCCATACGTCAAGCTTTCCAGGCCATTAAAAACAAATTTTCAGGCAAGCGAATTGGTTATCCAGCCATAGGTGCAGGGCTCGCCGGAGGCGACTGGGAAGTGATCTCAAAAATCATCGAAGAAGAATTACAAGGAGAGGATCACACTTTGGTCATCTTCAAACCATGATCACTTCCTACTCTTCCAGAGGTAAATACCAATCGTTCCGAAAATTGCTACTAGAAACACTGGCAGAAAATAAGGTCCAAGTGAGCCCTTACCCGGGCTTGCTGAATCGATCACTCGCCATACGATGAAGGAAAAAGACCAGACTATGATCAGGTTGAGCCAACGAATGAGGGCCGTTCCGTTTCTATATTGCTTTTCCGCATTTTCTTCTGTGATTTCCACAGGGTAATTAAAAATGTGAGGTACCCGATTGAGTGCATATAAACCAATACACAAGATCGTTCCCATTATCGGTAGCGTCAAAAGGGTTCTTTTAGATCCGTAGCCATCGGCAACACCTTTTCCATTAAAATGGGTAGGAATGGTCTCAGGCAAATGAGCAAAATGAAAAGTCGGAAGGCTGATCAGTAGCAATACACCTATGAACGTAACCATTTCAATTGCCGTATCCAGCGGCCTCTTTTCCAATTTAATAACAGGTCTTTCCATATTCAGGTAACTAAAATTAACGAAAGGATCTGTTGCTCGGTTTCAGTGTAAATATCAATAGAATTAGCTTTGGCCCACATCATGAAAGACCTAAAAGCAGCAGCTCGCACCGTCCTGGAAAATAACTGGCGTAATGGATATACTGTTCCAAGTCCCCAGCTTTACCCCTTTCAATGGAATTGGGATTCTGGCTTTATTGCCCTCGGATGGATGCATCTAGATGAAGAGAAGGCCATTCAGGAAATGGAATCCCTTTTTTCAGGTCAATGGTCCAATGGTTTTTTACCTCACATTGTGTTTCACAACGCCGAAAAGTTTGGCGATCAATACTTCCCTTCTGCCAAATATTGGAATAGCAATACCTCGGAATTTGCACCCAAAGACGTGGCTACTTCTGGCATCTCCCAACCGCCAATACATGGCTATGTGCTGGAACGGTTAATCGAAAAAACAGGAATTAATGATAGACTCCTGAGGCTCATTGATAAGACCCTGAAGCTGCATCAATACTATTATGATTACCGGGACACGTACAATAAGGGCCTGGTCAATGTTACACACAATTGGGAAACAGGTCTGGACAATGCTCCCTGGTGGGACGAGGCGTTGCAACGTATTTCAAAAGATGCATTGGATAATGTTTTTATTGACCGCAGAGACAAAAAGGTAGTAGAAAACAGCGCCGATACCCGGCCAAGTGACGAGGAATACAAACGCTACATCTGGCAATTAAATACCCTAAAGCAAGCCAACTACGAATCGATTTCGTCGGAGTACCCCTATCAAATGCTGGATCTGACTTTCAATGCCATATTCCTGGCGTCCGGGGATTCACTCATTCGCCTGGGTGAACAATTCCAACTAGATGTTTCTAAACTGAAAAAGCAGGTAAAACGAGGCAAACAAAATTTTTCCAACATGCTGTGGAATGAAGCTGGTTACTTCTCTCCTATGGATCTTGTAAATGAACAACTCATATCAGGTTGGGGGGCTGCTAGTTTCACTCCCCTCTTCGCCACACTACTGAGCGAGGATCAGCAACACATCGTATTTGATCATTTAGAACAAGTATTGAATTATCCCGCGGTTCCTTCATTCGATCCCGGACATGCCTTATACCACCCCATGAAATACTGGCGCGGACCCATCTGGATCAACATGAATTATCTGATCTGGCAAGGTTTGAACGCATACGGCAAAAAGGAATTGGCGGAAAAACTCCGATATCAAGTGTTGACACTTGTCACAAAATATGGATTCATGGAATACTTTCCTGTGGATCCGAAAGCCACTGCAGCATACGGTGGCGCAAACTTCTCCTGGACCGCTAGCTTAGTGTTGGATATGTTGGAGGATTGATGAATTAAAGATTGACCAACAACCCAAACCGATAACCGACGTAATGGGTCAGTGATTTGAATTTACCTGCATCAAGAGGAGCGGGTGTATCAACAGCATCCATGTCTCGATAAACCGCGTTGGTCCCTGAATGAACATTAACACCGGCATCAAAATTGAAATTGTTGCGTTCCCCAGTGAATATCTTGCCGATATTTAGGGTGATACCTCCACCAAGGCCGGTATTGAATGCCGTGCCATGAAATTCAAATTCATCACTGAATTCAGACGTTTCCACCAGGGAGGTGGTCGAACTGAAAAAAGTAGTCATTCCGATACGCCCTTCACCATAAGTTCGAATCGCTTCATTTTGGAATAGTGTGTATTGTACCAGGCCATGTAACGTCCAAAAGCAATCCTCCTCATCTACTTCAATCTGATTACCTGAAGGGAGCGTCACATCATACTGGTCGCTGGAATACATGGCTACTCCCAATTCCCCTCCATACGACCAACGGCCGTTGGTGGAATTGCGAATACCACGAATGCTGAGTCCACCGGCAACACCATCAACGTTCGAATTGAATTCCCCTGCGGGATCATAGACTTTTAAATCGATCCCCAGGTCCCATTGAGCTGAAGCCGAAAAACCGGCCAAAAACGCAAAAATTACAAGTAGTGAAGCCTTCATCTTTTTAAGGTTTGATAAAAATAACTCAAGTGAATCAAATTCCTTGCCAGAGTCGTTCTGCAGGCCAAAACTTGATAAGTCATGATTTACAACTCGAACCAGTATAAGAAATAATGAAAATATAATTCGCATTCACAAATCTCATCAGGAACGACATGGCCATGAAATCCAGTAACTTTACAGGAATAAAACTAAAATTTCAGCACTATGAAAAAGTATTTAATGGCCTTTATCCTCGGTTTTGCAGTATTAATGACAGTTTCTTCTTGCGAGGATGCTTCAGATGAGATTACAATAGAAACCACAGAGAACACTAAGGAAAAAAAGCCTGAATAAAAGTCCAATCATAAATAAATCAGCAGGTATTTTTTACCTGCTTTTTCATATCTTTCCGTTTTTTACGAGAAGAAACCAGTTATTTAATTGATATCCCTAAGTTCAGTCTTGCTTTTAATGGCTAGCCTATTGCCGATGCATTCCAGACAGGACGTGGATAATGCGAAACACCAAGTTTACCACTTTCAGGATAAGAACAACTACGACAGTGCGCATCTAGTTGTTGATCATGCTATTAAGTCAGCAGAAGCAATCGACTATAAATACGGATTGGCCAAATCCATGTTCATAAAATCTTACTTGTATAAAAGTGAAAATAAGCTTGGAGAGAGTTTTACACTGAACTTAAAAGCGTTAAAGCTTCTCAATCAATTAAGCGACGATCGCGTACCGAAGACCATTGTTGATGTGTACATTAATACTGGCAAAATCTTACAACAGCATTTCAAATATGATGATGCGGCTCGTTATTACCTATTGGGCCTGGATATAGCAAATAAGCATGAATTGAAAGTCAGAACACACGAACTACTCTATAGCCTTGGACAGGTTGAAAGACGACAAGGTAACATTGCTTCAGCCAGAAGTTTTATTGAGCAAAGCCTTCAACTTAGCATACAAACTGAAGATGAGTGGACCATTCTAAACAGTTACAACTTGTTAGGCTTGGTAGAAACAGATTTTGGAGATTTTGAAAAAGCCAGAGAATATTTCCAAGCAATACTCTCCTATGATATTGAGGAAGAAGACATTTTCTCTTATACAGGAATGGCTCACATCAATATTGCTGAAACTTACCTCATCGAAGGAGCAAATGCATTCGCTTTTGAGGAGATCCTGAAAAGTCTATCAGCATATCGATTATCGCAAAACTCCCCGCAAATGTTTGATGCTGAACTGTTGTTAACAACTTTCTACAGTGATAATGGAGATCTGAAAAATGCGATCGAGATTGGATTGATGGCTGAGAAGTCCTACTCTTCAACAAACAAAAACCCGGAACAATACAAAATCTTTGAGTTATTGACCCACATCGCTTTTGAAGCGCAGGACTATCAAATGGCCAGGTCTTACCACTTAAAATATCTGGAACAGAATGAGAACTTTCTAAAATCACAAAGTGAGATTCTACAGAATAGCGAACAATACAAAATGGAATTACTTTCAGCCAATTTCTTCAAAGACATAGACAAGCAAGAGCAATTGGCCCAGCTCAATCACATCATTTATCTATTACTGGGTTTTGGGCTTCTTTCTTTGGTTTTCGTAAGAGCCAAAAAATACCTGTTCAAGAAGAGTCTCGAACAGGCATTCCGTGAAGTCACTCATAGGACGAACTTTCGCTTCTAAGGAAATACGCACAACGAAGGAATTGATTTTATCGTCACTGCGAGCTCGCTAAGCAGGACAGTTATCTACTCATCTTATTCAATTGTTGAAGTCTTTCCTCCTCTTCCTGAATTGGTAAAAGCCCTAAAGGTCAAATTCTCCGTATATGGAATTGGGTCCTCATACAGCGTACTTGCCGCAGTGGGCTCCGACCCATCTGTAGTGTACCTCACTTCAAATCCAGGGAAGCCGACATTGGCTTCTACAGTACCATCTGTCACCTTTACACCCGGCACAGGTATCCGATAATTCCAACCATCGTAAAGGTGATCTAATCTCGGTAAATCCCGAGTTCCAACTTGCGTCGCGAAGGCAGTCCAATCCTGATCAAAGCCCACCTTCTTTCCCTGGTCGATTTTCCAGCCCGGCTCTCCTTTCCAGGCCCTCTCAGCGAAACCAATAAGCTTAGGCAATGTATAATACTCCATCATCTCACCATTAAAAACCGTCTCACTCCATAGCTGCGCCTGCAGGCCATAGATATTGCCTCGCCCTTTTTCGGTAAGGATCGTTCGGGTATCAGTCGAAGCTGACTGCTCTGTTATTGGCAATTGAAAGTTATACGGCATGAATTCAAAGGCTTTCTTGGTATCTACATAACCTGCCCAGTGCAAACCTGTTTCTCTGGGATCCCGATCGTAAGAAAGGTCGAAGTACAAATTACTTGCATTACAGAGCACTACTTCATAACCTTCATTTGCCAGTCGATAACCTTCATCGGCACGATACCAGATATAAGGGATCATGGATTTGTCCTCATAACCACCTTCATGCTCTTTCTCAACAATTTCCTGCCAGCCAGCCATTCGAATCCCTTTCTCTTTCAACAACTCGTTGGCACGATAAAAGAAATACTCCTGCAACCGTGAAACCTCAAGGTCTTCATTTTGGGCAAGCAGAGACTCGCAATTCGGTGAAGCGGTCCACACTCCTTTAGGTACTTCATCTCCACCAATATGAATGATCGGCAATTCTTGTCCAGCCCTCTCATAAATATTGATCAGGTTGTCCACTACCAGTTCGATAAAGTCATAAGTAGATTCCTGACATACATTGATAACATTGTCAGGGAAATTTTGAATCGACAAATATTCACTCTTGTCTTCCGGGTCTGCCAATCGGTATTGATCGTTACCTGTAGCCTTGTAATGGTGCTCCAAAGCAATGATTGCCGCACGAGCATGTCCCGGTAAATCAATCTCCGGAATCACTTGAATGTGATGTACTGCTGCAAGTTCCAGGATTTCTACCATGTCCTGCTGACTATAATATCCACTGCCATAATTTGAGTCTGCATCAGGGTTAGGGCCTGATCCAAACGCAGGGTGAATGAATCCTTCTTCTTTTTCAGTAAACCCCCGTCGTGCTCCTACAGTTATGAGTTCAGGGATCTCAGGGATTTCCAGTCGCCACCCTTCATCATCAGTCAAGTGTAAGTGAAAGGTATTTACCTTATAGAAAGCCAGCAATTTCAACGCTTTCTTTACCGATTCTGCCGGAATGAAATTTCTGGATATGTCCAGGTGAAACCCCCGATACGGAAAGGCTGGCGCATCAGATATGGTAACTTGAGGTAATTTTATTGCAGCTGTTTCGGGAGCAAATGATTCTACTGGGAACAAGGCAATCAGTGATTGCAATCCATAAAAAACACCTGCATTCGAAGAGGCAGCAATGATGACTTCACTTGCATCAATATTGAGCTTGTAACCCTCCCGATCAACAATGCTTTCATCCAGCAACAGTTTGAGATTGGCACCATCAGCGCCTACCTTCTCTACAGTAGCACCCATTTCGGCGTTCATGAACTCCTGAAACCAGGAAGCTTCTGACCCAAACGGATCATCAGCGAAAAGGGAAAAGGCTTCAATTTGCAATTCAGCCGCAGAACCTGATACATTTTGAGGAGATGGGATCACCTTAGGTTCTGTGGTTGTAGCAGAAAAATCATAGGTCTCATTTTCAGTAAATCTATCCTGAGCGGTAAAACGAATAGCTTCAGGGATCAACTCGTTGTTTATGGGTTTGATGTCAGTTTGCACAATCTCAGCTTCAGCTTTCTCCTCAAACTTGATAAAAGGTGTAAAAGGCAAGAAATTGGCACTGGTCATTACACCCTGTATGTTCCACTCTATCACCAAAGATGCGCCGGCCTTTATTCCGGCAAAATTGCTAGCCGGGCTAATTTTCCAGAAATCACCCTGCACACGTTCTAACTCCAAGCCTTCGCCAATGGTCTTGGATTCAGGGTTGCCTGAGAGTTGATTAAAATACAAAGCCCAACCCCTAGATTTCAAATCGCCAGTCCCCTCGTTTTTCAAGGTTAATGCCACGGTGGAACTTCCCTTTTCCAGGTCCAGAGCTACAACCTCATACTGGAACAACAAATCGGCACCTGATAAAGCGCTTTTCTTCTCCGAGCAGGACGCAAGGAGCAATATCAGAAGGATCAACAAACTACTAAAAGAGTGAGTGACTTTTAATGGGGAGATAGCATATCCGGTTTTCATCAGATAAATTAGGTTTAAGAAATTCAATATAGCAGGTCTTTTCATCAATGACCAATCAAAGGTTACAGATTGATTTACAGCTCGAAGAAAGAGCATAAACATAGGCCTGAGCTAGACCAGTGTACTTTAGAGGCTGTACCAATGTTCCACTTCGGTGATCTTTTGGTGTATTTTTTTAATATTGGTTATCTAAATTGTGGTGAGGTCTATGACGTGTCGATTTTACTGGTCTATATTGGCATTATTCATATTGCATTCGGTCAATAGTCAGGTACCCGCAGACCCCAAGGCCACTCGGAAAACGCAAAACCTTTTAGCCAACCTTCATTCTTTCTCAAAAACCGGATTTCTCTTTGGTCATGAAGATGCACAAGCATATGGTGTAGGTTGGAATAGTAGAGCCGAATCATCCCGAGAGGAGCGTTCGGATGTTAAGAGTACTACCGGTGATTTCCCTGCGGTACATGGCTGGGACCTTGGAAGGACCCTGGATCAGGAGATGAACATAGATAGTGTTCGATTCGACCAAATGCTGGAATGGATCAAAGCCACCTACAAACGAAGGGGCATCAATACTTTGTCATGGCATTTGGACAACTTAATTTCCAATGGCGACAGCTGGGATCGTACTAAAGCTGTGAAGCAACTTCTTCCCGGTGGGAGTGAGCACAGTAAACTCATTTATCACTTAGACCTCCTGGCAGATTTCATCGATCAATGTCGTATCTATGGCGTTCGTATACCGATGATTCTGCGCCCCTGGCACGAACACAACGGCAATTGGTTTTGGTGGGGTAAGGGAAACTTGTCCGAAGAGGAGTACATCCAGTTGTTCAGGTTTACAGTAGATTATTTAAGAACTACGCGCAAAATACACCACCTGCTTATTTGCTTTTCTCCGGATCGGGGCGGTTTTAAACTGAACAAAAAGGCCAAAGTCAACTATCTCTATGGGTATCCCGATGATGACTATGTAGACATCCTTGGCCTGGACAATTATATGGATGTAGGGAAGTTTTCCAACCCGCTGACCAAAAAGCAAAAGGGAAATTTTGTCAAAAGCCTGCAACTCATCACCTCCATAGCCAGGGAGAAAGGAAAAGTTGCCGCACTCACAGAAACGGGTCTGGAAGGGGTAAAAAAGTCCAATTGGTTCACTGAATGCCTGCTTAATCCAATCAAAGAAAATTCCGAGACCATTCAAATCGCATGGGCCCTGATTTGGCGTAACGCCAATCGAACGCATCACTATGCGGCATATCCCGGACATCCTAGTGAAGGAGATTTCCTGGCTTTTTCCCAGGATGACAGGGTGATTTTCGAATCTGATTTAGGCAATCCTTACCGAAAAGGAGGCATATTATCTGGCCTCAAAAATGATCCTACCCCATGAAAAACTCAAGCATTTTGTTGCTTCTGACCTTAACCTTGGCAATGGAGGGATGTACTAATAACCACCGCGAGAATATGCCCATGAATGTCATACTGATCTTGACTGATGATCAAGGTTACGGCGATCTGGCTTTTCATGGAAACCCATTGATAGATACTCCAGAATTGGACCAATTGGCAAAGGAATCAGTGGAATTCACACGATTTTACGTCTCTCCGGTTTGTGCTCCGACACGAGCAAGTTTACTTACTGGAAGGTATCATTTGCGTACAGGCACGTCCTGGGTTACCCATCGCAAAGAAGTGATGCGCTCCGAGGAGGTGACTCTGGCGGAAATCTTTAGAGATAATGGCTACGAAACAGGACTATTTGGAAAATGGCACAATGGCAAACAGTACCCCCATGACCCTATAGGACAGGGGTTTGACCAATTCGTGGGTTTCAAGGATGGTCATCTCAACAATTATTTCGATCCCGTATTAACCTTCCAATTCGAGGAATCCAAGACCGATGGTTACATCAATGATATTATCACGGATCAAGCCATTGCATCCTTGAAGAGCCAGGAGAAACCTTTCTTCTCAATGATTTCCTACAATACACCGCACAGTCCTTTTCAGGTTCCTGACAAGTACTTCGACAAATACAAAGCCAGAAACATGAGCAACAAAGACGCTTGTATCTACGGTATGGTAGAAAACATCGATGAGAATATCGGTAGAATCAGGAATCACCTGGAAACAACGGGACAAGCAGACAACACCTTAATTCTATTCATGACTGACAATGGTCCTAATGGATGGCGTTATAATAATGGATTAAAGGGACGCAAAGCACATGTGGATGAAGGGGGCGTTCGAGTACCTTTATTGATACATCACCCTCAAAAAACGGAGTGGGGAAATAAAAAGATTTCAGAAATGGCTGCGCACATAGATGTACTACCTACTCTTGCAGAGTTGTTACAGCTGGAAGTACCCACCAGTCTTAATCTGGATGGTGTTAGCTTATCACCCCTTCTTTCAGGAAGAAACCTTGAAAACCGACACTTCTTTACACATCAAATCTCCTGGAACTATGATACCGTCCCTGGAGCAGTCCGATCTGCTGAGTATGTATTGACGCGCAAATCTGGTGGAGATGAATTATACCAATTGCTCAATGACTCAATACAACAGCGAGACTTGGCCGAAGAAATGCCAGAGTTGGTGGAAGAATTGACCCTTGAATATCAAAATTGGTTGGAGGAAGTGACCTCTGGTGGCCTAACTCCTCCTCCTATTGAAGTCGGCCATCCTCACGTTCCGATCGTAGAATTTTCAGCACCAGACGCATTTGGAATTGGCAATTTACAATTCAAAGGTGGCAGTGGATGGGCCAACGACTGGTTGACTGGGTGGCAAGCGGGATCTCAAGTTACATGGAAAGCACATGCGGTAGAAACAATGACTTATGAAGTTTATGTAGAGCTCTCCAGCGTCAAAGCAATCAATCAGGGGCTATCTATTCGATTGGGTGAAAAGATCTTAAAATTGGTCATTGATGAACCAGCCATTGCCATTGAAGTTGCGAATCATGATCGAGTAGAAAGAGGAGAAGTGAATGAGCGCATTTGGCCACTAGTTCACGTGGGTACTCTTCGTTTTGCTGATGGAGATCATGAATTGACCTTACAAGCCAGCAATTTGGCAATCAATACTCAGTTGGAAGTCAAATCCATTAAGTTGATCCCAACGAGTCAAAAGGACAAAGTATTATAACTAACCGATAAAGATAATTTTTTGACATAACCGAATAGAGAAATGGTAAACTCCAGAAGAAAATCAATCAAGAAAATAGGTACAGGCCTGGTGGCCATACCCACAATTATGAGTTCCTCAGCATTGTTATCCGCTTGTGGTGGTGCACCAAAAGAGGACGGTACGGCAGCGACACAAGCACAGGTTGAAGAAGCCGCAGGTTTATTCTTCAGTATCTCGCTCGCTCAATGGTCACTAAACAAATCGTTCTTTGGAGCTTCCAGAGAGGGAGAAGGATTTTGGCAGAAGTTTCAGGACGCACTCAAAAATGACCCTGACTCCATATTGCAGGGCGACTTGGATCCTCGCAACTTTCCACGCATTGCAAAGCAACAGTTTGGCATTTCTGCCATTGAGTACGTGAATACGTTCTTTTACGCCCATGCAGAAAATACAGAATATCTGTCAGCCCTAAAGCAACAATGTGCAGATGAAGGAGTCTCTAGTCAGCTAATTATGTGCGATGCGCTGGGTGATATGGGCGAGTTAGATGAAGCTGCTAGAATAAAAGCAGTGGAAAATCACTACAAATGGGTCGATGCCGCCAAATTCCTGGGTTGTCACTCTATTCGGGTAAATGCCCGGGGAGAAGGAACTGCTGATGAGGTAAAAGCCGCAGCCGTAGATGGATTGGGACGACTCAGTGAATATGGAGCGAAAAATGAAATCAACATTATCGTGGAAAATCATGGTAGCTTTTCATCGGATGGCGCATGGCTGTCTGATGTCATGAGACAAGTGAATAATCCCTACTGTGGTACCCTTCCAGATTTTGGGAATTTCTACGAATACGATCGTTATCAGGGAGTCAAAGACTTAATGCCCTTCGCGAAAGGGGTTAGTGCAAAAGCCCAAAATTTCGATGCAGATGGCAATGAGACAAAGACAGATTATGTGAAAATGCTACAAATCGTAAAAGATGCTGGATTTACCGGTCATGTAGGTATCGAATACGAAGGAGATGAACTCTCTGAACCGGATGGCATCCGAGCTACAAAAGCTTTGCTGGAAAAGGCGGGAGCACAGGTTTCTTAATTACACCTATCCACAAGCGTAGAAGAGTCCCCGGAATAATTTTCGGGGACTTATTCACTTTCAAAACTAACCTTTTTGAGTAAGTGAAGAATATCTCTGGATCAAGCAGCTTGTTCCTCTAAATAAGGATCCACGCCATCAACAATCCAATTTGTACCCACCAGTTCCCAGTCTTCGGTTTTTGATGCATCCACAAATCTTTTGGTGTCGATCACGTGCGAAACTTTCGACAACCTTCTGAATTGCATGAACAAAATGGTACTGTTAACTACTGTTGCCGATCTTGTTAGCCTATCGGCAACAAGCCCTTGGGAAGAAGTGATGATGGCCTGACTTTCAGCACCAAGGGGCTTCAAATTCCTCATATCTACGAGGATTCCGAATTTTTCAGGTAGCGTCTGCATAAGAATGATCAACTCATCTTTATATCCTTGCGCTTGCTCCGGAGCAAGGTGACCCGAAAAGGTAACTTTAAACCCAAAGTCTGTTACTTCAATTTCATACATAATTATTTATCACATGGTTATGATAAAAATAGAAGCAAGTAATGCTCTAGAATGATCGTTCTACCTGAGCTGTGATAATGTCGGCTGAATCGGCTCTATTTGATTTGAAGGTTTTATGAAGTCCTGAGATTGTACCGTTAAACCTAGCTGTAACCATCTAAGGATCAATGTCCTTCAAGGTTAAATAGATTTGAAAATTTTAAAAATTGAGTAGCCCTGAGCTAGTCAAAGAGCCCCTAATTCACCGTCTCCGATTTCACTTAGGACTATATATCACCGAAAAAAATGAAATTATGTTATGCCTCCTGCTAATTCCCTAACTCAAAAATCTCCACACCTTCATTAAAAGCCACCCAGGCGAAGTAGAAACCTACATATGCCGGAGCCGCGGTAAGTGATTCTCCTGTTTCAGGACCAGTTACCACTTCCCCAAATAGGTTC
This sequence comes from Cyclobacteriaceae bacterium, assembly GCA_965215825.1. GTDB lineage: Bacteria > Bacteroidota > Bacteroidia > Cytophagales > Cyclobacteriaceae > JAWPMT01. The sequence continues at coordinate 92,557 of CBDCEM010000001.1, forward strand.
CATTCGTTTCCGAACTGATCCCTTGCAACGACTCCATTTGTCCCATCGATGGATTCAAAACTTAATGTCTCTCCATTTAGTGTTTTTGCCAGGTAGGCATTGGCAAAGCCTTGTACTTCATTTCCAAAAATGACGAGTTCCTGACCATTGATATCGTCAGTAATAATATTAGCATTGGCAAACAGGTTCAACTGATACACCCTGGTCACTCCGTCGAGTTGCACACCTAGAACCCGTTCCTTCGAAAAAATCCGATCATCCGTGCGATCAACCGGAAACAAAGTATTATTCGTGATGAGATAATTACCATAAGGATATAAGCCATAGCTGCGATCGAATCCTGTATTTCTAGTCAATACCTGTCCATCAGGAAACTCCTCTTTGAACGCCGCAAAAGTCATTTCCGAAACAGGGTATCGCACAATCTCCTGGTTGATCAATTCACCGCTTACACTTGCATTCAACATTTGACTCCAGTAGCTGTCGGTGGCCCTATCGTATGGCATAAGATTCGTATTGTAAAGTAAACCTGAGACTCCAAAGGTCGTTACCGATCCATTGATTTCGCGGTTCCAGCCTACAGCAGTACCAGTCAGTGGACAATACGTCAATGCCAGGTGTAATCCATCGTTATAGGAATCGTTCACAATCTCGTGCCAATCGAGGATGTTATGGGCATAGGCCTTAACCTCATTTCCTGCTTTCACCACCACCACCAGGGCATCATCAGGAATGTTGGTATCCTGACCCATCACATCTCCAAAAATAGGATTGTCGATGGATGGAATGCCATCTTTCCCTGGACCACCATCAAATACCGCAGTATTTGGTATGGTCCATTCACTATTCTGACTAACCCCACTGTCATCATCCTGGCAAGCACTAAAAAACACCAGGATTGCTAGGCCCAACGACCATACTATTCTATTTATTCGATTACGTCTCATTTCACCCAGGTTATCCTAATACACTTTTGAAAAGTTACCGGATACAAAACATCAAAGGTTGGCCGTCCCTATGGCTAACCCAATGAAATGTCATCGAGATTTCATTTTAGGTAGTTCAATCGAAGGAAATGTCAACTGGGTTACTCTGTTGGTAACCTATACGGTCAGCCATCACTCGGATTTTGATCGTATCGGATACCGAAAAAGGAGTAGTATAGATTTGCCAGGAGGATGGCCATTCACCTGAAGCAGTTGCTACCTGATAGCCAATTGAGGCCCCTTGGGTAGTACAATCGAAGGACAGCATTTTATCGCTGATGTTCCAGGTAGGATCTTTAGTAACTGGCTGTTTTTGATCAGGCCAGATGGATTCCAACAACTCCGTTTCCGGTATGAGTCCTTTATCATTTATACCCTCCACGAATTGATCATTAGCCTTTCTTAGCTCTTTCAGTTTTTGTTTGAAATCCGGGATATCCGATAGATCATTCACCTCATGGGGATCGTTAAGCACATCGAATAGCTGTTCTTCAGGTCGGGTGTTTGCAAACCAAATTCCCTGAATTGGTGTGAGTTGACCTAATTCTCTTAGCCGATAAAGTTCCTGCATGATGTCCATTTGATCTCGATAAGCAACGGGCAAAAACATGGGTTGTTCCGTTTGATAATTTCGTATGTACTTGTATCGTTTATCTCGCACCGCTCTGGCTCGATCATATGTTGCATCAAATCTGTCTGCTGCTGCATAAACATATTGTGGTTCTGCGGAACGAGAATATCGTCCAAGAAATGCCGTGCCATCCATATACGCTCGAGGCTCCAATCCAGCCAACGAAAGGGTTGTTGGTCCCAGGTCAATAAAACTTGTGAGGCGTGTATCACGCGTTCCTCCACCCTCGGCATTAGGAAACCTGACGATCATTGGTACCTTGATTCCAGAATCATGTAAAGATCTTTTTTGTCTTGGCAGAGGGCCGCCATGATCGGTATACCATATGACGATAGTACTATCCAACAGCCCTTCTCGCTCCAGTTGATCAAGAACCTCTCCTATTTGCATATCCATCTCCAGGATATTGGAATACATCCTGCGGATATCCTGTTGTCCTATCTCCGTAGATGGCAAATATGGCGGTACAGGCACTTCTAATTCACTATCAATCCAAAGTGAATCTTGCTTCTTTACCCAAATCCTGGATTCATGAGTAACTCCAAAATTGAAAACTGAAAAAAAAGGCTGGCCAGGTTTCCTATTCTGCCAATGCGCGTTGCGGCTACTTTCATCCCAGGCCACATGGGTCCGAATGAACTGATAGTCTTCCTTCGCATTGTTTGTTGTATAATACCCCGCGTTACGTAAGTACTCAGGAAACATTCTAACCTCTGATGATGGGGTGGCTTCGTAAGGAATCAATCCATCTGGCATGTATTTACTATAGTTGACCAGGGTCTCCTCAGATGGTTTGCCTCCATACCATGGACCAGTCCGCATGTGATTGCTCCCAATGTGATTGGGGTACATTCCCGTAATGATTGCGGACCTGGCCGGTGCACATACCGGAGCAGGAGTAAAAAACTGATCATAGCTGACTCCTTCTGCAGCTAAACGATCCAGCGTGGGAGTGATAATCGTGGAATCGCCGAAAGCAGGAATGTTGCCACTCATATCTTCCGCCACCAACCACAAGATATTAGGCCTAAAGTTCAATTCCGGGTCAGTGACAAACTCCGAAATGACCGATTGTTCCACTGTGTTTCGGCAACTAAGAATTGAACCTACACAAAACAGGATGAAGAACAATCGGCTGGATCTCATGATTATCGATCCGAAATTTCCAGAATTTCTAGTGGCCCATTATTTCGTGCGGCAACTACTACCTTAGCGTCAGCCGTGACAACAACCTCCATGTCCTTTACTTCACCATTGATATAAAACCCACTTTCGGCATAAGGAACTGCCCTGAAATTACCCGTACCATCCCCTTCTAAATAAGCCCCATAACTTGCATCATTGCGTGTAGTTTCAATTTCAGAAGTATACATGTTTCCCGCCAGGATCATGTCCATATGACCATCTCCATTGAAATCCTTGGGTAGGATGCTATTGATATTTGATATCTGCACCTCGCTCGGTAATCTGGACACCTGGAAAGATTGTCCCTGATTATTTTGCAAGTACATACTAGCAAACGTATAGGCTTTCAGATGAAGTGCATCTTCAAGATCATTCTCGGTATAAATATCAATTAACGAGGCTTCGGCAAAGGAATTATAGTCCTTGTATTTGTATTTGATCGTAGGAATTTGCTCAGAAGAACACTGACGCCCCCTTAAAGGATATTGTGTCCCATCCTGATAATAACCCAACACGATATCCAATGAACCATTCTTATCATAGTCATTGGCATAAACATCAAAAGACTGTTCCTCAGTAGCCTGGTATTTATAGTTTAACCCCAGGTTACCAGCGGCAAGATCTACATCACCATCTCCATCAAAATCCTCTGCAGCAATTGAATACCACCACCCTAGAGTATTTTCAAGGCCCAAACTTTCGGTCGCATCTGTTAACGCACCTTTTCCATCATTTTGAAACACGGTAATCGGCATCCATTCACCAACAACAACCAGATCCAGGTTCTTATCACCATTGTAGTCAATCCACTGAGCATCTGTCACTAAACCAATGGAGTCCAATGCTGAGCATACCATGGAGGTCGCATTTGAAAATTTGACGACCCCATTCTCTGAATCATTTTGCAATATCAAACTCGATGCAGGTAAAGGGTAGGAACGGGGAACAATCCTTCCTCCCACGAAAAGGTCCAGGTCTCCATCACCATCAAAATCTCCCGGCTTCACTTTAGAGCCACTGCTTACAATAGTTGGCAGCGCTTCTTTTGAGTACGCATATTGCCCTGTACCATCGTTCAAATAAAGACGGTCCTGATATCGTGCTCCACCCGTAGTTTCGTTGCCGCCACTGACCACATACAAGTCCAAATCTTCGTCTCCATCTGCATCAAAAAAGATCGCATCCAAATCCTCCATTCCCCGATGGTTATCCCAGGGGCCGGTGTACGTACCAAATTCACCCGATTGTGACTGAATCAATAATGCTCCGGATTGCCCCGCAGCTCCGCCAACGTATAAATCATCCAGGCCATCACCGTTTACATCACCCGAGGCCAGGCCAGGGCCATTTCTTGAGTATTGATGTGGTAACAGTACTTCGTACCTATAGTCATTGAATGCATTTTCTCGGTGGACAAAATCAACCGACGTTGCGTCTGTAATATTTTCAAAAGTTCTACTTGGCGCTGTAGACTCATCTGAAGCGTCTGATGCATCAGTAATATTTAGGGTCAACAATTGATCTCCCGAAACTTCCTTGAGTCGCTGAGATTTCCCCCCAGGCCAGATCACTTCCAGTTCATCGATTGTGACCGTATTCCCAAGGCCGAACGATAGCATTGGCTCCACGGATGACTGGAAACCACGTGTTAGTGTCAATGCTTGCACCTGAGTTTGATCTGCAGTAGTGATCGTCACTTGCGCTCCCAGTCCCAAAGGGTTCTTTTCCGGTCCCACCAACTTCACTCTCAAGTAATGCGCTCCGTTTTCGGTAGATAAGTTCTTAAATACAGAAATAGGCTCATCTATATTATTTACAATCAGTTCCAGATCGCCATCATTGTCCAGATCGGCATAACTCGCACCGTTGGAATATCCAACATGACTCAGCCCCCAGTCTTTAGACACTTGTGTGAAACTCAGGTCTCCATTATTTCTATAGGCATAATTATCAACTGGCTCTGCGGGTATATTAATAGCCAATTCCAGTACGTTTGAAGCCTGCTTTTCCTGATAGGTTCTTGTTTCTATTCGGTCGAAATAATCCTTGTTATTAATGTCTCTTCTTGTCCCATTGGTGATGAAAATATCTTTCCAGCCATCATTGTCCAGGTCGGTCATCAATGCCGCCCAACTCCAGTCAGTCAACGCGATCCCTGAAAGGCGGGACACATCTCCAAAGTGAGGCAAGCCATCTTCGGCTACTCCCCAGTTGAGTTGTAGCGAATTTTGCATGTATTGATAGTGCATATCAAAACCAACAATCTCCCAAAAACTTGGAATGTCCATACTCGCCATATTGGCTTTATTTCTTCGATTATCTTCGGGAGTCATATCCAACTGAAGTAAATCAATGAGTCCATCATTATTGAAATCAGCAGCATCTGTCCCCATGCCGAAGAAAGCAGTATGCTTCGTTACCTCCTGGCTCCTATCAGTGAACGTACCGTCGCCGTTATTGAAATAAAAGAAATCAGGTGTAGCAAAATCATTGGACACATAAATGTCCGGCCACCCATCCTGATTGAAATCTGCAGTGGTTGCACTTAGAGAAAGTCCAAAATTCAGGATTCCAGCTTCTTCAGAAACGTCTACAAAGCCGTCCCCAGTGTTTTGATAAAGTCGATCCGATTTCTCAGGATCTTTCTTGTCGATGAATATCTTATAGGAATAATTGGGAGTTTTGAAATGAGTAAACGGATAATTGGCTACATACAAGTCCACGTCTCCATCCAGGTCATAATCGAAGAAAGTGGCTTGTGTTGAGCTTCCTTCATCATCAATTCCATATTTAGCTGCTTCCTCTGAAAAAGTAGGGATTCCAGACTCGTTAAGTCCTTCATTTATGTAAAGTAAATTTTTCTTGGTCGTGAATTTTCCAGAGACACTGACATAGATGTCCAACCACCCGTCTGCATTAACATCAGCCATAGTCACACCCGTCATCCATCTGTCATCTCCGCCTACTCCTGCTGTTTTGGTAATATCTTCAAAACTTAACTCTCCCTTGTTGAGGTAAAGTTTATTTTCCACCATGTTACCTGTAAGAAAAACATCCGCAAGGCCATCGTTATTGACATCTCCGGTTGCAACTCCCCCACCCATGTAGATATAAGGGTAGGTGAAATAGTTAATGACAGAATCCTCTTTTAGATCATTGGAGAAAGTGATGTTGCTAGTCGATTTTGCAACCTTCTCAAAAACTTTGGGCAAAGAGGGCTCTTCCAATTGTTTCTCTGGTGACGCACAAGCAGCCATAAGAGCCAAAACACACCACTTCACAAACGTCTTCAACTTCATCATGATTCTATAAAAATTCTAACTGTCGCGGCTAAACCTAAAGTACTTTAAAAATAAAGGCTATCCCCTAAATGGGAATAGCCTTTGATCTGAATTAACAATTTGTAATAGTAATTAGTATCCAGGGTTTTGAGCCAAAACATCAGCTCCATTCAAGTCTATCTCTGATTGAGGGATAGGCAAAAACTCATCCTGATTGGCAGTAAAAGCAGCTCCACTATAAGCTCCAGTCAAGATACCACCCTCATATGCAAGAAATGCATTCAATTCCGTAGCAGCGATGCCCCATCTGACCAAATCATAGAGACGATGACCTTCGCCAGAAAGCTCCAGTTTACGCTCCATTCGCACGGCAGAACGAGCCTCTGCCTGATCAGCAAAAGCAGTATATTGAGCTACATTATAAGTAGCAGCTTCAGCAGTCCCATCGTCCGTCATTACCGGAGAAGCAGCCGCTCTTGCTCTGACCTGATTAATATAGCCCATTGCAACGTTAAGGTCACCAACTTCGATCTCCGCTTCTGCTGCCATCAACAAGACATCAGCAAATCGAATGATCGTGTAGTTAACAGCTGTATAACCTGGCGTCCATGAACTTCCATCGTTCTCAGTACCGATACCACCTTGGTAGTAGATAAACTTCTTAGGTGAATAAGGTCCACCATTAGAAGCCTGACGAACCCAGTCATTTCCTGGGTGAGGTCCCCAATCAAGGTATGGAATACCTCTTCTACCTACTGAGTGATCAAGACGAGGATCTAAATTACCTGCATCAGGCGTAAATGCATCTGAGCTGGCAAGACCAAAGTCATTCGCCAAAGCATTACCCGCATCATTGTAAGAACCATCTAATAGTGGCAACCCATCAGCACCAGTTCTGAAAGAATTAGCTAACTCAAAGCTAGGCTGGAAGAACCCACAACATCCACCTGGACGAGTAGGACCTGAACTTCCGTGAGGAAAATTCAATACCATGCCAGGGTTCGCGTTATTGATGGATCCAGTACCTGCTGCAGCTTGAGAAGCGAATATGGACTCGGAACTATTATCAGATATAGAACGGAACGCATCCGCATAATTTGCTACCAACGCATAAGACTGACCATTAGCAGTTACGCCATTGTTGATTACATCATTCAATGTAGTTCTCGCTTCGGCAAACTTACCCTGAAACAGGAATGCTTTACCTAAGTAAGCTCTGGCAGCCCAGCTATTGGCTCTACCCGCTTGTGATTGTGTAGCAGGCAGGTTGTCAGCAGCAAACTGGAAGTCCGCTTCGATCATTGGCCACAAAGAAGTGTTATTAGCGATGGGACTTACTTCATCCCAGGTCTCATCCACATAAGGTACATCGTCGAAGATTTTCTTCAAATCGAAGTAATAGTGACCTCTCAGGAAACGAGCCTCAGCTCTTGCTTGAGTAATAGCGGCAGTACTGGCTGAACCAGACTCCTCAGCTACAGCTGCTAGGCGCATAGTAGCGTTAGCCCTGGCAATTCCCTCGAAAACTCGAGCATACTTCGATCTTACAGAAGCATTGGTTGTCTGAGTGTTGTAATTCTGAATCTCGTTTACCTGAGATTGATCACCAGGATCAGACCCTTTGTTGGCATCGCCACCCAAAACTGAACCCCAAAACCAGTTGGAAGCATCCGTGTAGAATCCACCTCTTCCCAACAATACACTATACGTTCCAATTACTGAACCGTCTAGTCCCGCAGCAGTGGACAGCTCATTCGAACTCAAAGAATTCGTTGGCGCCACTTCTAAAAACTCATCCTTACAGGCCGTCATCACTACTCCGAATGTGAGTAAAGTGATAACGAGAAATTTATATCTATTCATTTTTAATTGAGTGAATTAAAATGTCAAATTAACTCCAAATGTATAACTTCTGGTGATTGGGAAGTTACCCAAATCGATACCAAAGTTCACGTCTGCATTACCCCCGACACTTGGATCAAGTCCATCATATCCAGTGATAGTCAAAAGGTTGTTCACAGATCCAGTTACTCTCAGTTTAGAGATTCCCCAGTTATTGATAAGGCTAGCTGGTAGGTTGTAGCCCAATGTCAGGTTCTGAATTCTGAAATAAGAACCATCCTCAACATAGAAAGAATTAGACTGAGTGTTTGTACTAAAGTTCGAAACGTTTTCGAACAATGGAATATCCCCTGTTGGGTTAGCAAAAGACCAGGAATCTTTTACAGCATCGCTGATTGCAGCACCTGGGAACAAAGGATACAAGTGGGTAAACGTCTTAGAGATATTGTAAATCTCCGCCCCAACTGACAAGAAAGAATAGATTTCCAAATCAATTCCTTTGTAGTTGAACTTAGCAGTCAAACCTCCAGTGAAATCAGGAACAGGACTTCCAAGGAATACCCGGTCATCCGTTGTGATTTCTCCGTCACCATTTACATCACGGAATCTGAAACGACCAGGAGCAGCTCCAGCCTGAGTGGCGGCGCCAGCAACTTCAGCATCATTACTGAAGATTCCTTGCACATCGTATCCAAAGAAAGAGGAAATAGATTGTCCTACAGCATTTCTTACTGCACGAATACCTCTATAATCAACACTACCATCTTCTATGAAGTCAATACCTGGTGCAAACGCAACGATTTCATTGCTAAGGAAACCACCAGTTACAGTCAACTCATATCCAATGTCGCCGTTGATGTTACCCTTATTAATAATAGTAAGATCAATACCTGTATTTTTCATTTCACCCACATTCACAGAAGGTGCACTTGCAAACTCACCAGCCTGTACTGTCACAGGAACCGTAAACAACAAGTCCTCAGTATCTTTTCTCCAGAATTCGATACCAAAGTCAATCTTACCATCCAGGAACAAGGCATCTATACCTACGTTAGAAGTAATCGCTCTTTCCCACTTCGCATTGGGGTTACCAATTCTAGATCGGAAGAAACCAGCAGCAGCTCCGGAGTTGGAACCAGCAATGTCATAACTAGATGCGCCCACGTTCGTACCAAACAAGCTGAATTGGTTGTTAGGATTTACGTTATTGGAGTTACCTATGATTCCGTATCCACCACGAATTTTCAAGTCATCCAACCAGCTGATACCTTGCATGAACTCTTCATCAGAGATTCTCCAGGCCGCTGAAATTGCTGGGAAAGTTCCAAATCTGTTGGCAGCGCCAAATCGAGAAGAACCATCGCGACGAATTACCAAATCAATGATATACTTATCCATCAAGTCATATGTCACTTTACCAAAATAGGAAGAGAAGTTAACACCATCGGAGTGGCTTCCATTCACTACAGGGGATTGTACATTCGACAAGGAAACGAAATCAGGGCTTTGAGAGAAAGGGTTGATACCTGAACCATTAATTTGTCTAAATGTTCCAGCATTCAATGCTTCCTGACCTACTAACGCCTTAACTCGACTTTGACCGAACTCAATTTCATATTGAAGTGTATTTGTCACTACCCAACTTGAGAATGTCTGAGATCCCTGGTTGAAACCAAATGAAGAGTTATTCTCCGAGTTCTCATACTGTCTTCTGGTATATCCTCTGAAGTTGACGCTTACAAACTGTCCACCGAAACTTGTTTTGAAAACAAGATTTTCGACAGGTTCAAATTTCAAATAAACGTTACCGAAAGCCTGAGTTGAGAAACCACGATCATTTTGGTTACCATCTAACTCAGCTACAGGGTTTCTTGGGTTGTTGAACCCTTGTGCCGCTGTACCGGCATAACCTCCGAATTCATCAAATACAGGAATGATTGGTGACATGCGCTGAGCTGAAAGAATCACGTTCTCATCATCAGATGAACCACTACCACCATCAGCTCCAAATATATTTCGAGTAGATCGGTAAGTCATCTGAATGTTTTCTCCAATGCTCAACTTGCCATCAGGAAGCAGATCAAACTCCGAGTTAACGCGGAAGTTCGCACGCTGAAATCTCTGGTGTAAAAGAATACCTTGCTGATCCTGAAGACCAATTCCAACATAGTATCGGCTACCTTCTCCACCGCCTTGCATTCCAATGCTGTGTCTGTTGATAGATCCCGTACGTGTGATTGCATCATACCAGTCCGTTCCCGCTCTGTTTGCTCGTACAACTTGATAAATGCCACCGGCATCAGGATCAATGTTGTAGTTCTGTGCTTCTGTAGAAAGATTAACTGTTCCTGTCACACCAGAATTAGGACCTACTAATATATAATCAGGAAGAACAGGACTGTCGCCAGTTCCATATTGTGGATGATTGAAAGAAGGAGTTTCACCTGCATTGGTAGCAGCATTCCTAATCGCATTCCAAGTCCAGTCAGCTTGTTCCTGAGGGCTCAACATATCCGGGCCATTTCCAGGAGTTGTGAATCCAGTCATGCCATTGTAGGTTACCTTCATTTCACGTTTCCCTTTTGAGCCCTGGTGTGTTGTATATACAATTACACCACCTGCAGCACGAGCACCATAAATAGACGCAGCTGTTGCATCTTTAAGTACCGTAGTAGACGCAATGTCATCTGGTGACAACCAATCGATTGACCCAACAGGCACACCGTCTACGATATAAAGTGGAGTATTTCCACCCAATGCACCGTAACCACGAACACGTACCTGGCTAGTTGTACCTGGCTGACCATTAGTAATCACAGTCACACCAGCAACACGACCTTGTAATTGCTGCTCTACGTTTCCTGAAGGCTGAGCTCTGAGATCTTCAGCTTTGATCGTTGAAACCGAGCCTGGTGTCTTTCTCCTCTGATCAACAGAATATCCAGTCACCACAACTTCTTCCAACTCTTCAACGTCTATTTCCATTGTTACATCCACAACAGACCTGGCTCCTACTGCGATTTCTTGAGTAGCAAAGCCAATTGCGCTGATGACCAATGTTACATTATTACCATCAACAGAAATGGAATAGCCACCATTGATATCGGTCACCGAACCAGTTGATGTTCCTTTTAACACCACGTTAACTCCGGGAAGGCCTTCACCCGAATCATCGGAGATGGTACCCGACACTGTCCGACTCTGGCCAAGGGCTGTGGTCGAACACAAGCCAATAAGCAGGGCAAAAACTGAATATCGCAAGGCGTTCCAGATGTTCTCTGCTCTTGGACCTAAGTACATGTTCTTCATACTTTAGATTTAGATAGTTTCAATAATTCTGACATTAAATTCAATAATGCCAACCACTCCATTCGAAGCGGTCTTCAAACTTCGAAAAATCCAACTCCGAGCTTCGTGGGGAAAACGTCCAGATTGCAGGGGTAAATGATGCAAACGATTGGAATATGTACTATCAGGGCTTCTGATTGGACATTTGAGCGTACTCAGAGGGGTTAGATCCAAACTGTTTCTTGAAGCAATACCTAAAATATTGTAGGTCATTGAAGCCCACATAATAGGTGACTTCAGAGATAGTCATCTCTTGTTGCTTGAGCAATTGAGCTGCTCGTTTCAGTCGGAACGACCGTATGAATTCGTTAGCGGACTGACCGACCAGGCCTTTGAGTTTTCTGTATAGCTGAGTACGACTTAACCCTAATTCCCGGTAAAGATCATCGACACCAAAGTTGGAATTACTCAAATTTTCTTCCAGGCACTTGATCGCTTTTTTCAAAAACTCCTGATCCTTGCTGGCAATCTTAAGATCTCGGGGTTCCACATGTGTTTCCTGAAGAACAGTAAGCTGCTGCCTCATCTGATCTCTGGTCTTCAACATGTTTTTGATCCTCAATTCCAGTAATTTGGGATTGAAAGGTTTAGTCACGTAGTAATCTGCTCCCAACTCAAAACCCTTCTCCGTACTTTCGCCAGATGCTTTAGCCGTCAAAAGAATAATTGGGATGTGTGAAGTCTTTTCGTCGCTCTTAATTTTCTGACATAGTTCATATCCATTCATCTTAGGCATGATAATATCAGAAACGATTACATCTGGAATCCTTTCTACCGCCGCCTCCAATGCTTCTTCTCCATTAGTTGCCTCTATAATGCGGTAGTCGCTCACTAAATATTCGGAGATAAACAGCCGCATGTCCTCATTGTCTTCAGCAATAAGTACAAGTGGCAAGTCCTCTTCATGCATCACTTCTTGTTCTTCGGCTTCCTCCAAAGGACCATTATTTTTCACCATCTCCAATTCCTTGAAATCTTCCTCAAATTGGTGTTTGGAAGATTCTTCGTCCAGAATAGTGCCTTCCGGAAGATGATCCTTGCCTTTCATCAGTAAAACCGTGAAGGTGGTTCCTTTTCCAGCGTGACTTTCTACTTCTATTTTCCCTTTATGGAGATCAACTACTTCTTTGGTAAGTGCCAATCCGATTCCTGACCCTTTCTTGTCACCATTGTCAATCTGATAAAATCGGTCAAAAATATAATCCAGTTGATCCGCAGGAATCCCAATCCCCGCGTCTCTAACCATGATCTTTATGGCATTTGGCGTATCCTGTACCTCCACATCAATTTTTTTGAATTCCGGGGTGAATTTAAAGGCGTTGGAAAGCAGGTTGATCACAACCTTCTCTATTTTATCAGGTTCAAAGTAGATTTCGACGGACTCTTCAGGGAAAGTACACTTATAATCTATGAACTGGCGCTCTGCATAACTTGTAAAGGCATGAGCTATCGGCTTTAGAAACTTTACAATATCAAGTTTGCTCGCTTTAAGTTTAACAGAACCAGATTCGAGACGGGAGAGGTCTAAAATCTGATTGATCAGTCTAAGCAACCGCTCAGCATTCCTCGCCATGATTCGGTATTGGCTTGTGGGATCCCCTTTATATGTACCTGCAATGAGTGACTTTAAAGGACCCATAATCAACGTCAAAGGTGTCCGGAATTCATGTGAAATATTCGCAAAGAACCTGGACTTGAGCTTATTCATGTCCTGCATCCGGGTCAGTTGCCCGTGCTCGGTTTGTAATTGGTTTTTGAGCCTTTCCCGATTGATGATATTCCTTCTAAATAAAAAGAGTAGAAAGGAGAAGATTAAAAAATATCCAAATACCGCCAGATTGGAGAAAAACCATGGCCTGCGAACAATAATGGTAATACTAGCCCCTTCCTCATTCCAAACGTCATCGTTGTTTGAACCTTTGGCCATGAAGGTGTACGTACCAGGTAACACGTTGGTATAAGTCAGATTTTGGCCATCCTCAGAAGTGATCCAATCATCATCATATCCCCGCAACATATAGGCGTATTGATTTTTGTTGGGTTGTGAAAAATTCAACACTGAAAACTGAAATGAAAAATCATTTTCATTGTACTTCAACTCAATTTTCTTATCTGGAAAAGCATTATATAATGAAGCTTTTTTGGTGAAATTAAGATCATCTCTCCCCGTAACCTGAAATCCGGTTAATACAATTTCCGGTACTTTTTCGTTCTGCCTGATATCTGAAGGGTGAAACTTAAAATATCCTTTGTTCGATCCGAAATACAACTCACCTGTACTGGAAACAAAGCTTGCACTTTTCGTGAATTCCACATTATCAATACCGTCATCCTGATCAAACTTCATGATTTGCAGGTCAGGTGTAATTCTACACAATCCATCCGCTGTTCCAACCCACATGTTACCATCCTTATCCTCCTCAATTGAAAGCACAATATTGCTGGAAAGGCCATCTTTCTTGGTCAGCGATTCAAAAACATTTGTACCGGCTCTCAGGATGCTCAAACCTCCCCCAAATGTGGTGAACCAAACATCTCCGGTTGAACTTTGATGAACATGGGATATTGCATCGTGACTCAGGCCTTCCGGATCCGAGTAGGAAGAGGAGAAATTCTTCTTGGAGACAATGTTGTAATCTTCATCCACCACAATCCTATCTATCCCGGTCCCCTCAGTTCCAAGCCAAAATACTCCTGGTTCTGTTTCCAGTATACTTCGTATTTTTTGATTGCTTATACTTAAGGTCTTGGTAGGTTCATGGGCCAAACGAGTGATGATCTGTCCCTCTTTATTGCAAATATTAATACCATCTCTGAAGACGGAGACCCAGATGTTTCCGCGACTGTCTTCAAATAGATAAAAGGCGTGTGGTCCGGAAAGGGAATTCTGATCTTCGGGATCATAAAGGATTTTGTCGAACCGATTTTGTCCCTTTCGCCGAATACTCACTCCTCCTTCCCATGAAGCGACCCAAAGATTCTCCGATTGATCAATTAGTAGCGATAAAACCGCATTTCCGGCAATGTTCCGGGGGCCGTTACCCTCTGTGTACAAAGTCATCTTACCAGTTTCACGATCCAAAAAATTCAGCCCTCCCCCATCTGTACCAACCCAGAGTCCATTTTCCTCCTCTACGAAAGAGCTTATCAAATCATATCCTATAGTATTTTGTTTCATAGGATTCTGCCTGTATTGCCTTATTCGGGTATGCCGGGGGTCGATCTTATCCAGACCATTATCATAAGTTCCCAACCAGATGATGCCACTTTTATCCTGAAATAATGACCAAATTGAATTCCCGGAAATACCGTTCTCATGTTGACGGGAGTGAACATAATGTGAAATAGAAGTTTGTGAAGAATCAATAATGAAGAGTCCGCCATTCTCGGTCCCTATCCAGAGATTTCCCTGATCGTCTTCCAGTAGGCTGATGATGATCGAATTTTGAAGTGACACGGAAAGGTCCTGATTTGAAGGCACGTTCACATGTTCTATGTCGTACTTTCCATTCACATAAGTCAGTGAGAATACTCCTTTGTTTGTACCTACCCACAACCCATTCTCTTTTTTGAGTAGAACCCGAGGGGTATTGTCTGCATGAGTTTCGTGAAGCCTGTAGGATATAAAACGACGAGAATTACGGTCATAGAGGTTAAGTCCGCCCCCTCTCACTCCAACCCAAGGTTGTCCTGATCATCTTCGGCCATCGTATTGATGATGTTTCCGGAAATGGAATAAGGATCGTCCTGGTTATTTCGGAAACGAGAAAAAGTATGATTTTCAGGAACATACCTGGTGAGACCCTGTCCCTCGGAGCCAATCCAGAGTACGTCTTCATGATCAACAAATAGAGAAACCACGAAATTGCTACTTAAGGAATTCGGATCATCGGGATCATGAGTAAACTGTGAGAAAGTTCCTTCTTTTTGATTGTAAAAATTTATTCCCCTATCTGTAGCCAACCAAAAATTGCCCTTTTTATCAACTGCAGCATCGTTGATACGGCTATCACTTAAAGACGCGGAATCTCTTCTGTCGGCAAAATATTGTGTGAAATACCGACCATCGAATTTATTGAGACCGTAACGCGTACCAAACCACATGAAACCATCCTGATCTTGTAAGATCTTAGTAACTGTATTTTGAGAGAGCTTTGCATCGATATGATGAAATACCAGCGTATCATTGGCCAAAACAGCCCGTGATGACAGCATTATCAACAAAATCAATAAAGAGTAGCTGTAAAATCTTCTGCCAAATACCAACCGCATATCCATAACCGTACACGCAAATAATGTGACTCACAAAACGATAAGAATCAGTAAAAATACTATGTGCTTTTATAGATCACACACCAAAACACTGGAAAAGAGAAATAGTTCAAAAGAAATCATCAGGAACTTTCATCAGGACGACAAGCGATCAACAAGGTTTGTTAGTCGAAAAAAATAGATATTCTTGGGCGGTGATGTGTAAGTTTGCGCCGATAAATTCTCAAAAAAACATCGAACAATAAATATGCAGCCCACTTTAGTTGTCTTGGCCGCAGGTATGGGTTCCCGATACGGTAGCTTAAAGCAAATTGACGCATTTGGTCCCTCCGGAGAAACAATCATTGATTATTCTGTCTATGATGCCATAAAAGCTGGATTTGGAAAAGTAGTTTTTGTCATTCGTGAATCTCTGCTGGACGATTTCCAATCTCTGTATTTTGACAAGTTCTCAGATAAGATTGAGATCGATTACGTATTCCAGGAGCTCGATAATGTTCCGGAAGGCATTGAGGTACCGCCTGAAAGAGTCAAGCCATGGGGAACAGGGCACGCAATACTGGTAGCCGCTGAAAAAGTTAATGAGCCTTTTGCAGTGATCAATGCAGATGATTTTTATGGAACAGACTCCTTTAAGCTAATCGCCGATCATCTAAAAAACCTTGATCCACAGAACATAGCTGGATGCATGGTTGGGTTCCAGCTTCCGAAAACAATTTCAGAACACGGTTACGTATCCAGAGGAGTCTGTGAAGTGGATGAGAATCATCATCTTTTATCTATAACGGAGCGGACACACATCACAAGGGAGAAAAATGGAAATATCTACTTCCGGGATCAGGAGTCTATGGTTCATCTGCCCGATAACACTATCGTCTCAATGAACTTAATGGGCTTTACACCTCCGGTATTTGACTTAATGAAACAAGCCTTTAATAATTTCATTAAAGAGCGATCACACGAGTTGAAATCAGAGTTCTATATCCCGACTATACTCGATCAGGTAGCCAATATGACGCAGGTTCCCGTATTGGAATCGGCAGAAAAATGGCTTGGAGTTACTTACAAAGAAGATAAACCTGTGGTGAAGCACAGACTGGTTGAATTAGTTGAAAACGGCAACTATCCGTTGCACCTCTTCAAAGCCTCATGAGCAAAATTTTGGTAACCGGTGGGACGGGGTACATTGGATCCCATACCGTAGTGGAACTTCTGTTCGCTGGAATGGAAGTACTGATCGTGGATGATCTGTCTAATTCTGAACGTTCGGTATTGGATGGAATTGAAAAAATTGCAGGCAAAAGACCCGAATTTGCCCAGTTCGATATTTGTGATAAATCGGCTCTTGATAAACTATTCCTTCAGCACCAGGACATCACTGGCATCATACATTTCGCCGCAAAAAAGGCCGTTGGAGAATCTGTTGAAAAGCCGTTACTGTATTACAGAAACAACATCGACTCTCTGCTAAATCTGCTAGAGTCGATGCAGAAGTATCAAGTTCAGAACATCGTGTTTTCTTCTTCCTGTACGGTCTACGGTCAACCTGACCAACTTCCTGTTACAGAAGAAACCGCCTTTAAACCTGCTGAATCACCCTATGGGTACTCGAAACAGGTTTGCGAACTTATATTAAAGGACACCTGTACGGCAAATAGTTTGTTGAACGCCATCGCTCTTCGGTACTTCAACCCTACAGGTGCTCATGAGTCGGGTATTATTGGAGAACTCCCTAGTGGAATCCCTAACAATCTTGTACCATTCATCACTCAGACGGCAGCTGGAATCCGTAAGGAACTCCTTGTATTTGGAGATAATTATAACACCTTCGACGGATCTGCTATTCGGGATTACATACACGTTGTTGATCTGGCCAAGGCTCACGTAATCGCCTTAACCCGGCAACTCAAAGAGCAACAAAAAAATAATTACGAGTACTTCAATATTGGGACAGGAAAAGGAAACTCGGTACTGGAAGTGGTTCGAACTTTCGAAAAAGTGAATGATTTGAAATTGAATCATCGAATTGTGGACCGGCGTTCCGGAGATATTGAAAATATATATGCTGACACAACGCTGGCAAACGAGGAACTCGGTTGGAAAGCAAACCTCGGTATAGAAGATATGCTCCGATCTGCCTGGAAGTGGCAACAGAAAAATAGTAATCAATAAAGAAAACGATTCTTCACGAATGAGTGGTTTACACCTCGTGTCCTGGAATGTCAATGGCATCAGGGCAATTATCAAAAAAGATTTTCTTAAAGACGTAAAGGAAATGGCGCCGGATGTACTGTGTCTGCAGGAAACCAAAGGACAACCTGAAGAAGTAAAGACTGCTCTTCAGTTACTTTCGGATTACCATGTCTATGTGAATTCATCAAAAGCCAGAAAAGGATATTCCGGGACGGCAGTTCTGACAAAGACCGAGCCACTCAATGTCACCTATGATATTGGTATTGAGGAACATGATCAGGAAGGCAGGGTCATCACAGCGGAATTCGAAAAATTCCATTTAGTGACTGTTTATACACCAAACTCGGGTGAAGGCATGAAACGACTCGACTATCGAGTAACATGGGACGAAGCTTTCAAAGATCACATTGTAGCGCTCGAAAGCACGAAACCGGTCATTGTATGTGGCGACCTGAATGTAGCTCACACCGAGATCGATCTGGCGAGACCTAAACCAAATTACAACAAAGCCTCGGGCTATACTCAAAAGGAAATAGACGGGCTTGATAACTTATTGGCTGAAGGGTATTATGACACTTTCAGGCACTTCTATCCCGAAGAAGTCAAATACTCCTGGTGGAATTACAAATTCAGGGCACGCGAAAGAAACGTAGGGTGGCGAATTGATTATTTCGTGGCAAGTGAAGCGTTGAAAACTTCCGTAACCCAATCTGAAATTTACAATGACCGAATGGGCTCTGACCACTGCCCGGTTGGCATTCAACTTGCATTCTAACCACTTGCTCGTTTTAACTTTACAACCTTGAAACCCCAATAATGATGATCAAAAAAATACCTCTGAACGACGTTCATGTTAGCCTCGGCGGCAAAATTGTACCTTTCGCTGGCTACGAAATGCCTGTCCGATATAGTTCAGATAAAGAAGAGCACCTTACTGTCAGAAATGGAGTAGGTGTATTTGATGTTTCCCATATGGGCGAATTCCTTATCAAAGGACAGGGTGCCCTCGATCTAATCCAAAAAGTGACGAGTAACGATGCCAGCAAGATCGTAGATGGTCAGGCGCAATACTCTTGCTTTCCAAATGACAAAGGCGGAATCGTAGACGATCTTATCGTATATCGGTTTGCCGAAGAAGATTATATGATGGTGGTCAATGCCTCTAATATCGAGAAAGACTGGAATTGGGTTTCGAGTCATAATACAGCCGGAGTATCCATGGAAGATGTATCAGACGACATCTGTCTATTTGCTGTGCAGGGCCCTAAAGCAACGGATGCACTGCAGCCCCTGACTGAAGTACAGCTAGGAGATGTAAAATTCTATCATTTCGTAAAAGGTGAAATTGCGGGAGTAAAAGACGTGATCATCTCTGGAACTGGATATACCGGAGCTGGAGGGTTTGAATTATATGTACACAAAGATCAGGCAGAGGTACTCTGGAAAGCCATCTTTGAAGCTGGTGCTCATTTGGACATTAAACCTATTGGACTGGGAGCTCGCGATACCTTGAGAATGGAAATGGGGTACTGCCTCTATGGAAATGACATTACGGATGAAACTTCACCCTTAGAAGCCGGATTAGGGTGGATCACCAAATTCACTAAAGACTTTATCAATAGCGATGCTTTGAAAGCTCAAAAAGAAGCGGGCGTTTCCAAAAGACTGGTTGGCTTCAAAATGGTAGATCGCGGCATTCCACGCCAGGGTTACGAAATTTGTGATGAAAATGAAAAAGTGATTGGTGAAGTAACATCGGGAACCATGTCCCCAAGTCTTAACATTGGTGTAGGCCTCGGATATGTGGAATCAGGCATGCACAAATCAGGAACTGAGATTTACATCAAAATCAGAAACAAAATGGTGAAAGCTGAAATTTCCAGACCTCCTTTTGTAACTCAATGAATGTAGAAGTCTGTCTTACTCCTGCTCTAATTGACCAATTTGATCTTACAGGCAAGGTCGTGGTTGTCGTTGATATTTTTCGAGCCACCTCATGCATGGTGGCTGGATTATCTAACAAAGTAAAAGCAATCTATCCTGTAGCCACCGTAGAAGAATGCCTGAACCTGGGCAAACAAGGCATGCTAATGGCCGGCGAAAGAGGAGGAATCAAAATCCCGGAATTTGATCTCGGAAATAGTCCTTTCGATTATCTTCAGGATTATGTCGCCAATCAGGAGGTAGCAGTAAGTACGACAAACGGCACCCTGGCCTTGAGTAAGTCTGAAAGCGCAGATGAAATATTGGTTGGCGCTTTTTTGAACCTTGCTGCAACAACTCAATATCTAAAACAAAGTGGTAAAGATGTGGTAATTCACTGTGCGGGATGGAAGGGGACTGTCAACCTGGAAGACACCCTCTATGCTGGTGCATTAATCCACGACATTGATCACGTTGTATTGAGAGATGATGCGGCTTTTCTTGCTCAATCTTTGTTTTTACAACACCAATCAAACTTACTGAGAGCTGCCGAACAATCTGCTCATGCACAAAGACTGGCAGGGTTCGGGATCAAAAAGGACATTGCCTTTTGCCTTCAGGAAAGTATCTATGACACGGTAATCCGAATGGATGGAGAAAAATTGGTGAGAGTTTAACGGCATCTTTCGACCAGCACAAGGTTCAGAACTATATATAAAACGTACTGTTGTACGCTGAGGCACTCGAAGCGTACCTAATATAAAGGAAAAGAGGGTGTCTCAAAAGGCACTCTCTTTTTTTTTATTTAGTATAATTAACAGCTATTTGTAATCTTATTATCTTGGGGATGTGAAAGAGACATCCAAGAATCTACATTTTAAGCCTTACGACCAGAACCAACCGATGCTTCTTCCTCCTTCCTTGGAGGAACTCATTGAAGCGAATCATCCTGTTCGAGTTGTTAGCCAAGTGATTGATCAAATCAACATTGATGTGTTGCTTAAGCAATACAAACCCGGAGGTACTTCGGTTTACCATCCAAGGATGCTTTTGAAGGTGATGGTTTACTGCTACTTGACCAATATTTTCTCTTCTCGAAAGATGGAATCAGGGCTGAAAGAAAACATCCATTTGATGTGGCTCAGCGGCATGAATAAACCTGATCACAACACGTTGGCTCGTTTTAGAAGCGAACGATTGAAAGATAGCCTTCGTCAGATCTTTGGTCAGATCGTAGGATTACTGGTTGAGGAAGGCCTGGTAAGTATCAAGCAACTCTACACCGATGGAACCAAGATTGAGGCCAATGCAAACAAGTATTCTTTCGTTTGGGGTAGAGCGATCAAGACCAGCAAAAAACGTATTGCCAAGCAACTTGATGACCTATGGAGTTATACTCAACAGGTAGCTGAAGAGGAGTTGAAGGACCTGCAGTCAGTTGATTTTAATGAGATTGATAGTCAGAAAGTCAGACAAACCATTGACAAGATCGATCAGGCACTGGAAGGTAAACAAGTCGATAAAAAGGTAAAGCAGAAGCTAAACTATGCTCGCAAGAACTGGCCTGACAAGCTGGATGATTATGAGAAGAAAGAGGCCACATTAGGTAAGAGAAACAGTTTTTCTAAAACCGATCCTGATGCCACATTCATGAGGATGAAGGAAGATCACATGCTCAATGGTCAGCTAAAACCTGGCTATAATCTACAAATGAGTACCTCAGATCAGTTCATCATTAATTACAGTCTACATCAAAACCCAACCGACACACTCACCTTCATTCCTCATCTACAACAATACAATGACTTATATGGATCATGCCCTGCTGTAGTGTGTGCTGATGCTGGTTTTGGTAGTGAAGAAAACTATCTATATCTAGAGGAACAAGAAATTGATGGATATGTGAAGTACAATTACTTCCACAAAGAGCAAACCAAGAAATGGAAAGAAGACCCCTTTAAAGCCGATAACCTCCACTACAACGAATCCAACGATACCATGACTTGCCCGATAGGTCAACAAATGGAGAATATTGGTGAGAAAGAAAGAATTACTGCTAGCGGATTTAAACAGCAATACATCCGATACCAGGCCAAGAACTGTGAAGGGTGCTCATTAAGGTCATCTTGTCATAAAGCAAGAGGCAATCGGATTGTAGAGATCAATCACAAACTAAGAAGGCACAAAAAAAAGGCCAGGGAAAAGCTGCTCAGTGAGGAGGGTAAAAAGCATCGATCTAAACGACCTGCTGATGTTGAAGCTGTCTTTGGAGCAATCAAACACAACAAAGGATTTAGAAGGTTTAACCTTAGGGGCCTGGATAAGGTCGCAATCGAAACAGGATTACTCGCAATTGCACATAATCTGGCCAAGAAGGCTGCCTAAATGAGGTAAAGGCTTCCTTAACTCATCAATCATTAGCTCAGTCTGTATTACCTAAAAATACCACTCAAGGATATAAAATAAAAGAAGCTGACCCTTTCGAGACAGCTTCTTTTCTTATTTGTCCTAATGCTAGTGTGTACATGACGGTGTTGGCTGTCAACCAAAGAACGAGTATGTCTGGTGGAACGGTGAGCTCCGAAAAGACATAACAAAGATGGAAAGTGTCATGTGGTTTGTTCTACCCAAAAACGCGTAAAAGAAGGGATACCGCAATTGCGGTAGAGAGTCAGCAGGGATTTATTTGCAGTATTTTGAAAGCTACTGCAGTTGCGGTAGTAAAAAGAAAGAATTGGTTTTTAGATTTGACTTTATTACCAATAGATAATTTCATCATCAACAATTTACAATTATGCCTTATACACCAGTAAATCACAACATTGATGTCACTATAGGGGCAACAAGCGGTTCAGTATCAAAAAACGACCTTACAGTAAATGAAACTGATACGGTGACTTTTATACCTTCTGGAGGTACTATACTTGCCATTTCTCCAGACGACAATAACCCCAATTTATTTTCCTCAGGACCTTCAAAACAGTCCAATTCAGAAAACTGGAAAGGAACCATTGGAACCACCACGGGCACAGAAAATTACATGATTCAGGTACAGCCAGCAGGAAGCAATCCTTCTTATTGGATTGATCCTAAATTACAAGTTGACCAACCTGGATGAAATTAGTGGACAGAAAGATTTTTCTTCTATTTTTTATATGGTTCTGCGCTGAAATTGCGCAGGGCCAAAATGTCAAAATTATTGATAGTCTTAAATCACGACTAAGAGATAATGATTTACATCGCTCTATAATTCTGGATCATTACGATCAAATCGCCAGGTACTCCTCAAGTCCAAATGACAAAATCACTTATGCGAATCTCTTATTGGAAAGTTTATCCGAAGAAGAAAACGTTAAATATCAAATCAATGCCTACAGGGTACTAGGTGTCGCACATAGATTGCTAGGGGATCTAGAAAAATCATTGGAGTATCTTTTCTTAAGTTCTTCTCTCGCGTCTTCTTCCATTGAAAAAAACTTGTTAGGAGAAGCATATATAGAAATTGCCATTACATATACCGCAAATGATGATCTTGCAAATTCCCTTCTATATGAAAATAAAGCTATTGATCTT
This sequence comes from Cyclobacteriaceae bacterium, assembly GCA_965215825.1. Lineage (GTDB taxonomy): Bacteria > Bacteroidota > Bacteroidia > Cytophagales > Cyclobacteriaceae > JAWPMT01. The sequence goes on from CBDCEM010000001.1 coordinate 115,791, forward strand.
CTCCGGGGACTCAGGAAATATAAGGAATTGGCCATCAACCTACTAAATACAGGATATACCTATTATTCTATGAGTAAGTACGATACTGCTTTACTCTATTACAATGAAGCAGCACCAATCTTTGACTCCCTGGGCATTACGATTGGGCAAGCCTATAACCTAGGAAATAGAGCTTTGGTATATTGGAAAACGGGGGAATTGCAAAAGGCTGAAAAGGATCTACTGAATGCAGTTGATATGTTGATTCCACTTGGTGATCAATATGGCATGGCTGATTACCATAATCAATTAGGTAATCTTTACCTCGAAACCGGCGAAAATAAAAAAAGCATTTACCATACTAGGAAATCTCTGGAAATGGCAGAGGCCCTTGGCCTGAAAGAACAGGCAAGGGATGCTTCATTGGTACTCTCAAAACTTTCAGGAGAGCAAGGCAACTTTCAGGAAGCCTACGGGCTACATCAAGAATACGTGGCCTATAGAGATAGCATCCAAAGTGAAGAAACCACCAAGGCGATGGCTGACCAACGCACTGAATTCGAGGTAAGTCTTCGTGAAAAGGAAATTGAAGTATTAGAAAAGGACAAGCAACTGCAGAACATCTACATCATCGTAGCACTTGTCCTCTTATTGGCATTCATTCTGCTATTTCTGTTGAGTCGGCAACGACTGATCACCAATAAGCTCGCCGCCAAATCGGAAAGAGATCAACACGAAAAAGACGTTCAAAACCTATTGCAAGGACAGGAAAAGAAAACGCTCCAATCCATGATTGAAGGGCGAGAAAAAGAGCGCAAGCACCTGGCCGGAGAATTGCACAATCATCTCGGTAGTCTATTGGCCACTGTAAAAATGAACCTGAATGGTTTTGAGCAAGAAGACGATCGGGTCAGCACGTTACATCACCTTGTCGATCAGGTATACAATGATGTGCGAAATATGTCACATGCCTTGAACATGGGTGTCTCAGAAGACTTTGGACTGGTATCTGCTTTGAAAGAGCTGGTGGAACACCTGTCTCAATCCGGTAAGATCAAGATTGAGTTCAATGCGGCCGTATCTGATTGTTCCATTCCCTTCGAACAAGAGATTGTTTTATATCGCGTCGTTCAGGAATTGGTCAGTAATGTCCTGAAACATGCGAAAGCCACCGAAATGACATTATTGCTCACCTGTTTCGAAGACGATCAGCTCCTCAATATCATGGTCGCTGACAATGGCAAAGGGTTCGATGCAGAGGCCGCCAAGGTGAAATCTAATGGCATGGGCCTTCATTCACTAGAAGGCATGGTACAAGGCCTCCATGGAGAAATGGAGATCGACAGCCAGCCAGGAAAAGGAACAACCGTAAATATTGACTTCCCACTTGATGATGCCATGACTGAAAACCCCATTGCCCAATGATCAATGTACTCATCGTAGACGACCATCAGCTATTTGCTGAAGGTCTAAAATCCATGTTTAATCCCAAGGATGAAATCTCTGTGGTGGGACAAACCACCAATGGTCACCAGGTTCCTAGTTTGTTAAAGGAACTAGACGTGGATGTGGTCCTCATGGACATAGACATGCCTCAAATCGACGGCATTCAAACGCTCGAATTGATGAAAAAGGAAGGGTTTGAACAACCGGTATTGATGCTAACCATGCATCAAAGCCTGAAGTACATTCGCAAAGCCCTGGAAAAAGGAGCTCAGGGCTACATCCTGAAAGCCGCTTCAAAAAAAGAAGTAGTAGATGCGATCGAAACGGTCAATCAGCGAAAAAACTACTTCCACGAGAAAGTAAGTGAACAGGTATTTGATTACTTCCGGGGCAAACGAATAACTGAATCCAGCGGGCAGGAACTCTCTACCAGAGAGTTGGAAATTGTGAAATGCCTCGCAGAGGGCTTAAATAGCAAACAAGTCGGGGAAAAGCTATTCATCAGTCAGCAAACTGTACGTACACATCGCCGAAACATCATGCACAAACTCCATGTGAAAACCACCGGCGAACTGATCCGTCTTTCAATGGAGAAGGGTTGGATTGAGGATTGATAAATAACAATCCGTTCCGGAAGATTAAGCTCTTCCGCCAGGAATGCGCCGGTTAAGCAATAACAGAATCAATCTACCTTTGTGATTTCATTTTTTAGCAAAACTTCTGACTATGGAATTCCAGGTGAGGCCCATATTGGAACAAATGGCCGAGTTATATCAAATCCCCAGAGGTAAGCAGCGATTCGATCACTATTTATTTCTTCTTCAGGGAGAAACCAGGGGCGAAATGATTCTGCCTATAGCAGGTTATAACCCCATGGGTAAAGATCATGTAGAGCAACGACTTCAGGAATTGGTCAATTTGAATGCTGAACGGATCATGGAAGACGCCTTGCGCCATATCAATGCTGAGTACTCTTCATTTAGACCCAATGCCATTTTTGAAGTGATCATAAATCTTTCCGATGATCTTGGTGGTGCATGGACGGATAGGTTTGCTTCTCACTACGCCAATACCTTCGATTTTGGAGCGATTACCAAACGAAACTTCTGCACACCCTATCTATGGACTAGTGATGTGTGTTATACCGAGGAATTGATCATCAGGCGCATGTTGGAAGCAGTCTATCGAACTATCCATTTCCTGCAACGTGGAAAACCTGCAACATTGGCAGATCATGTCTCACAAGAGACTTTTGTACAACGGCATATAAATCGGGACATCAAAGTTGATGTCGTAGAAGATCAAGAAATCAGGAAGTTTTATGAAATGAATCAAGGTTCAGAAGATTATACCCTGATTTTCAACTTTTTCTATGGAGATGAGGCCTCAATCCAACTAGGATATCAGGCTTTTGGTAATTCCACCTCAGCCGGTTTTGAATGGGCCAGGTATTGCGCTGGTGAACACTAAAACCCTGTTCTTCCTTTAAACTCCATGTCACTCAGTTCCAGTTCCAAAGCTTTTGTAGAAAGTTGAACTTCTCGTAATGAAATCCCAAGGGAGATCAAAAGCAGCAAGAGTGAACCTCCAAAGACATACTGGCCTGCCAATTCCATATTCTGAAACAGAAAAATCATACTCAGAACACAAAAAAAGAAACTCAGCACACCGAAACCCTGCATATTTCTGATCAGAAACAAACGTTTACGAAGGTTTTCAATTTGCGTAGCCAAAACGCGGTTTTCTTTGTCCTCATTGTAGTTAACATGAAGTTGACGTATGAGTGTTGCAATGGCCAGAAAACGGTTGGTAAAGGCTAATAATAGCAATGAGATTGCCGGGAACAGTAATGCCGGAGTGGTTAAGTTCATAGAAACAATTTTACCAGGTATTTGGAACGAGGAATAGAAATATCAAGCTTACCAGCTAGGCAGACTACTTCAATTTAGGATTGTTCTTGTGACGTTGCTGATCACGAATGTTCTTCTTTTCAAAATTTTTGGCAAGCGCCTCTGTCAGGTTCACCCCGGTTTGATTCGCCAGACAAATCAATACCCAAAGGACATCCGCCATCTCATCTCCTAAATCCCTGTCCTTATCCGACTCCTTGAAAGATTGCTCCCCATAAGTTCTGGCCATGAGCCTCGCTAGCTCTCCTACTTCCTCAGTAAGTATGGTCATGTTAGTGAGTTCATTGAAGTAGCGGACGCCAGTGGTATTGATCCACTGGTCCACCAGCTTTTGCGCTTCTTTGATAGTCATCAGTTCACCAAATGTTCATTGAGGTGTTTAACAACAAATCCTTCCATTGTCAACTTATCAACCAGGTATTGGATACGCTCACGCTCGGTAGTCAATAAAGAATCCATGTTGGGTTCGAATTCATTGAAGCTTTCATGTGGAAATCTTTTGCCCCGCTCATAATGATCTTCCCAGTAAAGTGACTCTACAATCTGGTCTCCCTGATAATAGTACTTGTATTCTGCCGCTAACAAGTCATCCTTATTATTGACAAGGTGCCCCGAGAAAATCACATGCTCATTTTCAAAATAGAAGTAATCATCCCGGATAATATGAGGTGTTGTCAATACAGAAACCAATTTCAGGATTTTACCGTCCATTGTATAACCACGAATTTTCGTGAGGGAATCTCCTGAGACTATGTCGTCTTCAATGATGCCTATCCGATGGTTTGAGTCGATATGACCAACTTTCTTATTGATTGAATCGACAAGAGGGCGCATTTCCTTTCTAACTTCATTCTGACATGCAGCTAGGAAAAAAAAGCACGATACGATGTATAAAGCGGTTGACTTCATCCTGGTTTTTATTGAAAGTTAATTAATTCCTCACTTTTTGATCTTGGATATTTCCATCGATTATGAGACCATAACCAATCCTGGGGATTGGCCAGTATTTCAGATTCAGAGAACTCTACGTACTTTTTCAGAACTGAATAATCACCTTTTTCATAAGGTGGGCATGCAATTTGATGTAGTTCGGCCTGATACATTCCTCTTGAGACTCTGCTCATGGACACATAATAGGCCGGAAGTTGAGTGAGATAGGGCAACACAAATATACCCTGATAATAGGGAGTTTCCTTATTCAGGAATTTTGCCCATACTTTTCCCTTATTTTTTCGTGTCGGCGATTGGTCAGCAATGATCCCCCCACCCCTATGCGCGTCCTGATACCTGTATATTCTTCCCGCCTCACTTGAAGTGATCGGGCGGTTTCCGAATTTACCTCGTATTTCCATCATCAACTGATTGCTCCCCGAATTACGTATTTCTTTGTAAATCGGATCCAATGGCGCTAGCTGGATTCCAACAGCTGTACCTAACCATTCCCAATTGCACTGATGAGAAGCATAAAGTAGAAAAGGACGCTCATTGTCCTTTATTTCCTGAAAGGCACTGTTCTTCACCACTTTGACACGTATTTCGAAATCCGCTCTGCCCATTCGAAGGGTTTTGAATATCTCCAGACTCACATCGGACAAGTTCCGATAAAACATTCTTCGAATAGATTTTATCTCCGAATCCGATTTTTCGGGAAAACAAGATATTAAGTTATCGGTGACCAGTTTACGTCGATAAAAGACACTGGCCACAAGGGCCAGCAGATCAGATAAGAAATACAAAACCGAAAAGGGTAACCAGGATATGATTTTGGCGAGAACTCTCATGAGTGAAGAAAAATCACATCACATTGAGCACCTGTTCCTTGATCTGCTCAAGTTCATCTTTCATTTTTACCACTGAGCGTTGAATCTCAGCATCATTGGCCTTGGATCCAATGGTGTTGATCTCACGGCCTATTTCCTGTGCAATGAAGCCCAATTTCTTCCCATTCGAATCATTTCCATCAAGGATTTCCAGGAAATAATCTAAATGACTTTTCAAACGAACCTTTTCCTCGGAGATATCCAATTTCTCTACATAGAAGATGAGTTCTTGTTCAAATCGATTTTCATCGACCTGTGTTTTCTGGCGCAGTTCTGATATGGCCTGATCCAGTCGGGATCGAATATTTGTAACCCTACCTGGATCCAATTCTGAAACCACGGTTAACCCATGACTAATTTCCTCAATGTTTTTTCGTAAAGCCTTCTCCAATTGCCTACCTTCATCAATTCGAAACTGGTCACATTTTTCAAGTGCTTCGCGTACCACACCAACCATTTCGTCATAGCTGATCAAATCGCTAAAATCCTCTTTGGAAACCATGACATTCGGCGCATGTACCGCCAATTTGAATAACTCATCGCGATTGGTCAGATTACTTTTTGCCAGGCTAGCGAATTGCTCGTAGTATAGTTGAAACAACTCATGATTGATTTCCACAGGGGATTCTCCAAATTGATTGGGTTGAAAATCGATGATAAAGTTCACTTTACCCCTGACCAACTTCTTGGAAATAATGGATTTGATATCCATTTCACGGTCGTTAAACTCACGAGGGAGCTTCAATATAAGGTCCAGAAACTTGCTATTAAGCGACTTCAGTTCAACTTTGAGGGTATACTTTTCGGTAATTGCCTCGGCGGAGCCATACCCCGTCATCGATTTTATCATGGGGCAAAGTTAGAAATCCAACCCCACACTTACATAAAATCTATACCTACCAAGTTCAAAATCTCTGATCGGCCGTGCAATATCGAACTTTGCGTAGTATCCCATAAGCACCGTTCGCAACCCCGCTCCGACACCTGCCAGCCATGGATTCCGGAAATTTGCTATACTTCCTGAAAAAGGAGAACCCTCAGTTTCATACAACACTTCGGTTGCGCTATTTGCCCGGGTTAATGGGATCGAACCTGACCAGGCAGACCCTATGTCATAAAACCCGACTAGTTGAAAGTTTCGTAGAAAGTTGGAAGTAATCGGTCCACGCGATAAGTATTGAAAGACCGGAATTCTTAATTCAGCGTTGAAAACCAGCGAGGAAGAACCGTATAGTTCCGCATAGTCAAAGCCGCGAATATTCGTTACATACTCCATAAACAGGAAATTGGTATTATCCACCTCGTTGTTAACCCTGTTAAATGGATTGTCTGCTCCCTGGGTGTTGGTCGAGTTCAGCAACCAATTAGGTACACCTCCCACCAGGTAGGTAGGCTTATTCTTACCGAAGAATTGACCATAAAAGACCCGAGTCGCAAAAGTAATCTCACGATGCACTCGCTGGTAATGTCTAACATCTGCCCGGATATTTCCAAAGCTCCTGTTCTGATCGGAAACACTTGAATATTGAATAATATCAAACTTTGCTCTGGTGCCTTGAGGAATGTTGAAGCCTTTTTCAATCGTGTTATCAAAAACAGCACTTCCTCTAATCCCTGCATAGGTTACCTGATTGTCCTCCGCCAGATTCTGTACGTTGTTGACTGTATTAACCGCCTGGAATTGTAGGTTGGTAAAATTTGTGGTGGCGAAAAAAGGATTGATATCAAACCGAAACCAATTGGAGATTGGAAGTGCTGCCCCAAATTCCACTTTATTGAAGGAATACCTTTGGACCAATTGCGTTTCATCATCGTCCTTTAATACTAGCAGGCGACTGTCAAATCGGACACTAAAGTCGACCCAGTGTTTCAAATATTCATATTCAATAAAAAAATCACCACTTCGTAGGTCAGTGATCGCTAAAGCTCCGGCATGGACTTTATGATTTTCCAGCATATCGCTGATTTGAGTTTCCAGAAGTATACCGAAGCCCCGAAGCGGGTCTATAGTGAATGAGGTCACTAAGTTGCTGAAACTAAATCTTGGGAAATACGGGATGGGCCCAAGTACTTCAGAACTCTGCTGAAACTTACGATAAGTAGAAAAGAACGATTCCGGACGATAATTTTCGTTTTTCGTTTCATCATCACCTTCGAAAACATAATTTTCGGTATCGACAAAACTTTCATCGAGTAACTCCTCCTCTTCTTCAAAAAGGTAATCGTCTGTATCAAGTAAAGCTGAATCTAATGCAACCGTATCAGAAGTCACACGCCCTAATCCATCGGGATTTAACAATTGATTTTCCACATAGCGATTGGCCACAAATTTGGCTTGCTCGAATCGCTGCCTTGGAGTCTGTCCTGTAAATTGATTCCCGTGAAAATCTACGTTGTTAGTATAATAAATTTTCTCAATTCCCTCATCCAACATCAAAAAGGTAATACCGTCCTCATCAAAATGAAGGTCATAATCAAGGACATTCTTGCTAAATTTCGTGACTTGAGAATGAATGGAATCATGGAAGTTGTATCGGTATAAATTAGAGATTCCCCGCTGGTCACTTAAGTAGAATATCTCTGATTCATTTTTTGCCTGAGGCTTCACATCATCTCCAATTGTATTGGTCAATCGGTAGAAGTTGGTTTTCGTCGTATCCAGGTCGTAGATAAATAAATTATAGCGGCTGTCCATGTCTTCCAGAGGCACATCTGCAATATTCAGGGAGTCTGAAGGTCGATTAGAACTAAAGACAATCGCAGCAGTACCAGGAATGAATGACGGACTCGAATCATCATAAATATCTGAAGTAATTCTTCTCACTGCACTTCTCCTCATACTAATAAGGAAAAGATCATTTCTTCCATCCACATCACCACTAACTACCGCTAATCTTCCATTGTCGTTAAAAGAAAAAGATTTGATCTGCTTAAATCGGGTCAATGGTTTGTTTCTCACAACCTCTCCTTGCGTTACATCAATGGTAGCGAGATATAGAAATCCTCTTTTATAATAAACCACACCCAGGTTATTGTCGTCAATCCAATCCAGAAGAGGCAGATCAGCATCAACCTTCTGCCCGGGCACTATGATTCCACCTTTAAGCACTTTAATGGTCTTGTTACTTTCCAGATCTTTCACAAACACATCGTATTTGCCCAAATCATTGATACTATAAGCTACTTTCTTACCTGCGGGATTAATCCTTACATTGTTGTACTCAAAATCGGATTTTTTCTTGCGCACGACCAAATCCTCGTCATCGGGATTTATATAATCTTTCTGGATCTCTTCCTCAGCCAACAGGTAGTAGTTCTGCCAGTTATTGATAAACGACCTGTAGGGTACTCCAATGGTACTCGCAATGCTGTTCTCCTCATTTCTAATGATTCGGGTAAGATTGAGAATATTTGAAATATTGCTCCGACCGTGAATCAGGGCGATATAATTCCAAATACTCTGACCAATCAATCCTGCCTCTTCTCCGTCTATTTTGATGAGTTTCTTAATTTTCTTTCTCCCGATGTAATCTCTTATGTAGTCATCCATTTCAGAACTCCAACCATAGGCCAGGTAGCGAGCGGCACCATCGATGAACCAACGGGGCAGGGATAACAGGTAGGCGCTCTGGAAAATCTCAGCCAGACTCCCACCGAACATCATATCTTCAATCAATATTCTGGCAAGACGATAGACCAACTCATCTTGAAATTTTTGTGCAGAACCCGGGTGAGCAACCTCCATCTGGAGTTTGATAAAGTCTGTTTGACCTCCAATTGTAAACTTCGCTCCTTCTATTCCTTTATTGCTCTGCTGCAGGTCATGAACCGAATTATATAGAAAAATTTTAGTCTTGGCATATGGAGCGTATCCCAAGATGTCGGTCAGTCTATTGAATTCTTCTTCCAAAAAATCAACTGCCTGTTTCGCATAATCGCCACCGCCGGAATAGTAATAAATGTCGAAATTTGTTGTACTGTAGTAGAGCCAGTCAAATTTCTTGTATTGGATTCTATTCTGACCAAATTCGTTGAAATAGTCTTGAGCTTGAGTTAAAAAAAACCCACCCATCAAGAATAAGGTGATAAGTAAACGAACTCTTATCATTGATTAATCTCTTACTTTACTTTTAATATCTATTGTAACCGATCATTGAAGACCTCTATTTACATCTACTTCGGGGAGAAGTACTTGTTCTCCCAGCAAAAAGTCTGCCATCATGGGGGCAAAATATGGTGCCAGAGATACTCCCTTCGTTCCTAATCCATTAAATATACCGATCCCTGGTTTATTTTTCATCAATCCTACGAAAGGTCTTCTATCAAAAGTCGCTGGCCTGATTCCGGCAAATGCACCTATAACTTCGTACGTTCCATTAAACAAATTACTAAGCTTCTCTTCAATCATACTCCTTCCTTTCTCAGTAGGTTGCCAAGTTAAGTCTTGATGATCATAGGTCGAACCTACTCTGATGGTCCTGTCCCTAGGTATCATGAAAACTCCCCGGTTAACAATTTGGTTCGGATGAAAATTAGTTTTGATATCAATAAGCTCTCCTTTTACAGGCCTCATTTTCAGTCCTTTAAAGAAAGGATTTCCTGTAACACCTGTCCCCTCACAGAAAATGATGGCTTGTGCTTTCCAGTCACGATAGATCATGCCATCACTTACCTCCCTTACATTCTGATATTGAAACACCTCAACCTCATATATTCCCTTATTTTCGAAGTAGGCTTTTAAAGCCCGCAAGGCTTTAGGTAAATCCACAACTCCGGTATAATTCAACAACAACCCACCAAATGGATCAATAACCTCTCTATAACCAATAGGTTCACTACGAATCTCTTTTACATAGGGGGCAAATATTTCAGTGCCGGCTTTTCCCTGCCAATCATTTTGTTCCTCTATGGATGCAAACGGACGATAAATCGGCATTGCCTCATGAAAGGAAGTAGCTAGTTCTCTTTCCAAATTCTTGTAGTAGGGTGCAATAATAGGAAACAGCTTATCTGCCATCCACGTTTTCACCATCTTCCTGCCGGTGATCGGATTATAGAGTCCTGCGGCAGCAAACGATGAAGATTTATCTTCTTCACCTTTATCCAAAACAACTACTTTTTGACCTCTATTGATCAACTCACAAGCAAGTAAGCTACCAGCAATTCCCTGCCCTACAATTAAAAAATCGACCTCTTTCAATCTGTTATTGGATTTTCCGACAAATTTGTAACGCTAATTTGAGTATTCTCAAGATATATTATTTCAAATGACAGTCGAAGCCCTGGTTTTCAATCCATTTTATGAAAATACTTACATCATCAGCGATGAGGAGGCAAATGCCATTATCATAGACCCAGGTTGCTATGAACCTTATGAACGTGATCAACTGAAGCAATACATCACGGAGAACAATCTTAAGGTTAAGTTGGTAATCAATACGCATTGTCACATTGATCATGTGCTGGGAAATTCCTTTGTTAAAGAGGAATTTGGCGTCCCGCTTTGGGTACCGAAAGGTGAAAAAGACTTGCTGGAAGCTGTTCCAAATTATGCCGCTAATTGGGGAATTTCCGACTATCAGGAAGCAGAAGTTGATGAGTACATTGGTACGGACCCCTTTGCAATTGGAAAATTGAAATTTGAGGTAAGGTTAGCACCCGGCCATTCTCCGGGACATCTGGTCTTTTACAATGCGGAAGAAAAGATACTGATTGGCGGTGATGTTCTCTTTCGTGAGAGCATTGGTAGAACGGACTTACCAGGAGGTGACCATCAACAATTACTTGAAAGTATCCGAACGGAATTATTTACCCTCCCGGAAGACACCACGGTATATAGTGGTCATGGTCCAACGACCAACATCGGTTATGAGAAGACCCATAATCCATTCGTAAAAAACCTCTAATTCTTGAAACATCACCTTCCAAATTTGATCACCAGTCTAAACCTTCTCACGGGGGTTTTAGGTATAATCTGGATCTTTCAGGAAAACGCCAACGATGCCCTGGTTTTCATCATCATAGCCGGAATATTGGACTTTCTGGATGGTTTTGTGGCACGTTTACTCAAAGTACAGTCTCCTATAGGCAAAGAATTGGACTCTCTGGCAGATATGATTTCTTTTTCCGCACTGCCAGCAGTTTTCCTTTTTGTCCATTTGCAAAATCAATCTTTTGCGGCTGCTCCGTACGTAGCATTGCTCATTGCTCCTTTTTCAGCTATGCGTCTGGCTAAGTTCAACGTCGACAACCAACAGTCAGACAAATTCATTGGCTTGCCGACTCCAGCCAATGCCATATTCATTACCTCTCTTTCCCTATTCAATCCTAACCTACCGGAATGGACGTGGATCGCCCTTGCCATCATTAGTTCACTTCTATTGGTTGCTCCGATCGAAATGATTGCTCTAAAGTTCAAAACTTACGGGTTTCGAGAGAACTTTTTTCGATATTCTTTGATTGTCCTCTCAGTTACCGTAGTAGTCGTTTTTGGAATTAAGGGGGTATTTTTTGTAATCCCCGGATATATCTTGCTCTCTGTAATTTCAAACTTCACAAGGACTGAAATAGTTGATCCATGAGGATTCAAATATTCTAAAGCAGCGAACGTTATGAGGGAGATGGTCCGATCTGGCTTTGCATTTCTATTTTATCTGATCTCGACTCAGGTCTTTTGTCAGACCGAGCAATCAGTACTGGCCAATGGTCAGTGGTTTAAGATCGCTCTGGACCATGATGGAGTTTACAAGATCGATAGAGATTTCTTATCTGACCGCCTGGGGTTGGATCTCCAAAACATTGATGCCCGAACCGTCAAAGTCTTCGGTAACGGAGGTCGAATGTTACCGCAAGCCAATGCCACTTTGAGACCGTTCGATTTGGTGGAAAATCCTACTTACGCTGAAGGGCTAGCCGACGGATCTTTTGATGCAGGGGATTTCTTGCTTTTTTATGGAATTGGGCCTCATGAATTGGGTATCCGTGAAAATCAAATCCAATACGAGAACAACATCTATTCTGATTCCTCTTTTTATTTCATCACAATTGGTGGAGCCCCTGCCCAAAGTCTACCCACCCAAACAACAACATCCGGAGATTTTCCGACCAGAAATGTTTATCAGGAGTTGATTGCACATGAAATTGATGAACGCAATATTCTTAAGAGCAATCTGAGTCGAGGAGGTAGCGGCCGTGAATGGTACGGCGAAGTATTTCAAAGAAATGTCAATACCAATCAGAGTTTTGATTTTCAGGTTCCAGGATTCACCGGTGCTGGCAAATTACTTTTTGCCTCTTTGAGTCAGTCTGAAGTGGAGAATTCATTCTCACTCGCGATAAATGGAACAGCCCTGGGGGATCAACGGCTTGCACCGATAACCCCGGTCATCGAGGATCAGTATGAAGACCGTGGCAACAATCAAGTAGATACTTTCGCCATCGATATACCGGCTTCAAACGATCTCACTTTGAATGTACAATTCAATTTTGTGAGCGGGCAATCTTCGATTGCCAGATTGAACTATTTCGTCCTTCAAGTCGAAAGACAATTGGCCATCTACGATGGTCAGACCCAGTTTTCGAACGGCGATACAACCGAGGGTCTTCAGTTCGAAATAGGAAATACTAACACCAATAGTCAAATTTGGAATATCACCAATCCTTACTCACCCCAATTGGTTCCGTTTGAAGTTTCAACCTCATCAATCACATTTAAAGATGATGGGAGTGTAGATCGAAACTATGTTGTGCTAGAACCCGCCAATGTATCCACGCCCAGCTATATCGGGGCGGTAAGTAATCAAAATATCAAAGGAGCAGGTCCTCAGGAAGGGTTGATCATCGCTCATCCCAGGTTCTGGTCTCAAGCTCAGGAATTGGCCACATTCCACCGAAATACGCAGAATCTTCAGTTAGAGGTTTTCAACATTCATGAAATCTACAATGAATTCGGTTCCGGTAGTTCAGATATTACTGCTGTCAGAGATATGATTCGCTATTTCTACGATCAGTCAACACTACGGTATGTCTTGTTCTTCGGCGATTGTTCTTATGATTATAAAGATCGCGTGAAAAACAATACGAACCTTGTGCCAACCTACGAATCAAGGAATTCTGTTCACCCTATCTTCAGTTTCTCTTCTGACGATTATTTCGGTTTCATGGAAGATTGGGAAGGTGAATGGGTTGAAACAAGTGGAGGTGACCATACCCTCGACATTGGCATTGGAAGGATTCCTGCTAGAACTGCTGCTGAAGCCACAGATATGGTGAATAAGATCATCCGTTATAGTACCAGTGAAAGAGTTCTTGGTAACTGGAAAAATACTGTCACCTATGTGGTAGATGATGGCGATCGGAATATTCATGTACAGGACGGTGAACAATTTGCGTCAATTCTCGACGAGCAATCCACTCAAATCTTACCGAGTAAAATTTATCTTGATGCCTTCGAGCAGGAATTGGGAGCCTCTAATGAATCATCTCCTATACTTACCAATGAAATCCATAGAGCAATCACAGAGGGGACATTTATGGTCAATTACATCGGACATGGCAATGAATTCCAATGGATGGATGAAAATACGCTCGACACAACCTTTGTCAGTAATCTTACGAATCGATTCCGGTTACCCATTTTTGTAACGGCCACCTGTCAATTTGGACGTTATGACGACCCTGATTTCTTCTCAGGGAGTGAGCGCTTACTGCTTGATCCAAATGGTGGGGCCATCGCTTTATTGACCACTACGCGGCCAGTATTTGCGTCAAGTAACCGACTTGTCAACGAGGCTTTTCACGAAAACCTTTTCCGACGTGAAAATGGTCAGCACCTACGTTTGGGAGACATTATTCGCATCACAAAGAATCAAAGCTTGAGAGGTCCTCGTAATCGTAATTTCGGGTTACTGGGAGATCCAATGCTTAGACTGCAATACCCTGATTTCATTGCCACAATAGATGAAATCAATGGTAAAAACATCACCTCCGAAAGTGACACGTTAAGTGCTCTGGAGGAGATCACTTTACGTGGTTCCATCAGAAACCTGGATTCAACGTTGAATGCTGATTTTAGTGGGGAGGTAGACATTTTGTTGCTTGATGCGGCTTCGCAAGCTCGAACTTTGGGACAACAAAGTGTTCCTACAAGTTATCGGGTACAAGAGAATGCCTTGTTTCGAGGGAAGGCCTCTGTGAGTAATGGGCACTTTTCCGTTTCTTTTATACTCACCAGAAACATTTCATATCGTTTCCTCCAGGGAAAAATCAGCCTTTATGCCATTGATGAAGAAAATGGAACAGACGCCAGTGGAGCAACTGATCAAATAAGATTGGGAGGAACATCTCCCATATCCAGAACTGACCAGGAACCTCCACAACTTGACATGTATCTGAATGACATAGCCTTTGTGAACGGATCGGTGGTAGAGTCCAGCAGTTTGTTGATAGCCCGTGTATTTGATGAAAATGGCCTGAATATCTCTGAGAACTCCATCAATCAAAATATCACACTTACACTGAATGACAATGAACCAATTGTCATCAATGATTTTTACACTGCCAATGTGGATGATTTCCAAAATGGTTTTGTAACCTACCCGCTTGATGGGCTTGAGGCTGGTAAATACACTGCAACAATAAAACTTTGGGATACTTACAATAATTCTGCAACACAATCAGTTGAATTTATAGTTTCAGACGTGCGACGGATTAATATGGAAAATGTATTTAATTTTCCGAATCCCGCCAGTGGAACTACTACGTTTAATTTTGAACACAACCGACCTGGAGAAGAGCTTGAAATTACAATTGATGTCTATGCCGTTGATGGTGCGATAAAAGCAACCCTATATCACGAAATAGATGACAGTCCTTCAAGAATTGATTTTCTAAACTGGGATATTAGTACTGCTGCGTTGGAGCAGGGCCTATATCTCTACAAAATAACGGTAAGAAGCACTTTAGATGGTGCGGTTGGCCAACAGTTCAAGAGACTTATTGTGAATTAGATTACTTTTGCTAACCTGAAAAAAGTCTAGCTATGAGGAGCTTTTTTAAGATCATGATTCTATCGTTAATTCCCGGGTTCGTCGCAGCCCAGGGAAGTCAGGTACGTATCAATGAACTTGGTGGTCAATCCAACCCCATTACAGTTGCCGTTCCTTTCATCAGTTTCGCTCCTGACAGTCGCGGAGCAGGGATGGGAGACGTAGGCGTAGCGACATCTCCCGATGCCTACAGCGTACATTGGAATAATGCCAAACTGGCCTTTATCGATTACGATATGGGGTTTTCATTTTCCTATTCACCCTGGCTTGGAAATATCGTAGATGATATGTCTCTCAATTATCTCACGTTCTATAAAAAGATCAATCGGGACCAGACTTTTGGCGCCTCGTTAAGATATTTTGATTTAGGAGAAATTCAACTTACCGATTTGAACGGAAATGCCCTGGGTATCGAAAATCCAAGAGAAGCAGCCTTTGATGTGACTTACGCTAGAAAATTGAGCGAAAACCTAAGCCTTGGAGCTACAGGTCGATTCATCTGGTCTAACCTTTCGGGCAACATTACCGGAGCCCCTGACGTGCGTCCCGGGACAAGTCTTGCAGTCGATGTTGGACTTTACTACACGCAACCACTGTCCTTACCAGGCATAGAATCGGATTTATCACTTGGTGCTCACATGTCGAACATCGGACAGAAAATCACTTATACCAGTGAAAGTAACGAAGACTTTATTCCAGCTAATTTAAGACTTGGAGCAGCCTGGACCGGAAAACTCGACCCGTACAATTCATTGACCTTCGCAATCGATGTGAATAAGTTGATGGTGCCAACGCCTCCAACCTATCGAACCAATGATGAAGGAGAATTTGTACGAGATGTGAATGGTAACCTGACGATCGAGGATGGTGAAGACCCTAATCGACCTCTTTTGAGTGGCACATTCGGTTCATTTTCCGATGCCCCCGGGGGATTCAATGAAGAATTGAAAGAATTTAGTTTGTCTTTCGGAGCTGAATATCAATATCAGGAGCTTTTCTTTGCAAGGGTCGGGTATTTCACGGAGCATGTGGATAAAGGTGATAGAAAATATTTTACAGCCGGTCTTGGATTCCGATATCAGGTCTTTGGGCTTGACTTTTCATACTTAATACCACAAGAGCAAAACCATCCATTAGGTGACACCTTGAGACTTTCCTTTGTCTTCAGTTTTAACAAGGAGGACGAACCCAAATAGTGCTTGACAGAACGGTAGCGCCACCAGCGCAATCCATCTCCTCAATACAGATTCCTTTTCCTCAAACCACCACGCTGGGAAAAAATATTCCAACTATGCTGGTTCAGGAAAGAAATTTCCCTGTCATTTCATTTGAACTGATCCTGTCCAGTGGTAAGTGGTATGAACAGCATCCAGGAACTTCCTACTATGCTGCCAAAATGATCGCTGAAGGAACTTCGAAATTATCCGCCGAAGAGATTTCACAAAGGTTTGAGTCTACAGGTAGTTTTCTGGAAATTGTGCCAAGCACGGATTGGGTACTTTTCAAGCTTCACACGCTTAAAAAATTCTTTGAAAGCTCTTTAAAGCTTCTATTTGAGTTGATCCAGGAAGCTTCTTTTCCTTCGGATCGATTTGAAAAAATATGTTTGTTGCGTCAACAGAACATTCGCAATCAACTCTCTAAAAACAGTCAATATGCCAATCTGAAAATTGGTCAACAACTATTTGGAGAAGCACATCCCTACGGACGTCAACTCGCGCCTGAAATGGCAACGAAAGTACCTCTGGAAAAGGTATTAGATTATCACAAAAACAATCTGTTTTACAATCCCAAAATAACACTGGCAGGAGATTTTGAAGAATACTTGCCACTGGTAGATTCGTTGGCTCAACAAATACCTTTAAGCAACACCACCCCAATTGAACATACAGCAGATCCTGGCAGTAAATCGATCTATCAGGAACGTGAAGGCAGTACTCAAGCCTCGATAAGAATTGGAGGCTCTTGCATTGACAAGACACACACAGAAATCCATGGATATTCCATGGTTCATATGCTTCTGGGCGGTTATTTCGGAAGCAGACTGATGAAAAACTTAAGAGAAGAGAAGGGGCTCACCTACGGTATATATTCACAAATCATTCATCAGGAAAACGCATCATACTGTGTTATAGGCTCCGAGGTACAAAAGGAAAATGTAGATACGGCTATTGAAGAAATCGAAAAAGAAATAGAGCGACTTCAAACGGTTGAACCTACGGAGGAAGAACTGGCGACAGTAAAGAACTATGCTCGGGGAAAACTACTGTCATCATTCGACTCCAGTTCATCCATTGCTTCTATTCATCGTCCGCAATTCATGGCAGGACTACCACTAACTTACTTGAACAATCACCTAAACGTACTGAACGAAATTACACCATCCGATATCAAATCCCTGGCGGCTAAACATCTTAATTTTAGCCAGAAAGTAATCATTAAATAACGAGAGGACGGATACAGCCCTTTTCTAAGATAAATCAGTAGGCTCGAAACAGGTATTATTGATTAGTCGGCGACAAAAATAAATAGTTCTTCCCTGGAATAATGGCCTCATAATCGAAGCCGAGTACAAGCTTACCTGAGTGATTGTAAAGTCCTTCCCTGCCATTTCTTTCAACGATGATCAAACCATGCCCTACATCTTGCATATCATCAAAAGAAGGGAATAAAATAATCTCTCCCAGTGAATTGGCCAACCCTTTTCTTCCCTGTGGATCCTCAAGGATATAGGTGCCCTCTTCAGTTCTCGAAATCATCTTGTAAGCCACTTCAAGTACCTCATTCCCATCTTTGTCAACCAGGCCATAAAAATCTCTTTTTACAATAGCTCTTTCATTTTGAAAATCACTGACCTCCAGATACTGCGGTTGCACCACCAAGCGTTCGTTTTTATTGATAAATCCCCATTTCCCAATCAACTTGATGGGAGCCATCTCCTCGCTAAATCGACGGGCGCTATCATATCGATTGGCGATTCGAATGCGACCCTTCTCGTCCAGAAAACCAAACAACCCGTCTTTCTTAACCAGAAAGAATTCTTCCGAGTGGTCCAGAACTTGTTTAACTCCATTGTCTAGTCTGACGACAAAGGCACCTAACCTATCCTTGATTACCGCTCCTTCTGGTCGTGTACCCACATAGAAATTCCCCATGTGATTTACTTCATCATAAATTGGATCGAAAATGACCAAGCCTTCCCTGGTAATAAGTCCCTTACCTTCTTTCCCAAGCACTTCAACAGACGCATTACCTCCTCTTAATTCGTTTCTGGTTGTAAATAGGGTTTTCCCGCGGGACGTTAATAATGTGCGAAAACCTCTCCCCTCCCCAACGAAGAGATCGCTGATCTTTATCATCGAAAAAAATCCCGGCTGAACCAACCAATTGCCGAAAACATTGATCACTCCCCAACTTCCTACATATTTGGCTGGGAAGGAAGTTTCAGCTCCAACACCAATACTATCATACACATGTGATACAATCAATTCTCCTGAAAAATCAAGTATTCCCCATTGGCCAGCTCGCTTTACAGGAATGTATTGAGACTGAGAAGCCATTACAGCCTGAAGAGGGTAGGTATTTATTTTACGCCCATATAAATTGTAAATATCCCAGTCTCCATGACTCAACTCGAAAAAATAGGACCCATCAAAATACACTGAGTCCCCTTCGAGTATTTTCTTTCCAGAATAGTCATAGACCTCATATTGATTATCGGTCTTTGCGATGGCATATCCTCCTTCTGCTCTAACCAATTCCAACTGCTTATCTACAAGAATTTCAACAGAATCGGCATAGAACCTCTGTCCTCCGTTTATCGACGCCACCAGCAACTCCCCATAATTTGAAATACTATCGGCACTCAGTTCCGTTATCGGATTTAATGCCCAGTCATACACCTGCCATGTTTTTGCTGGAACAATCAAAGGTTCGGCACCTGAAATGGAAATATCCTTGTAGGTCGGAGGATAGAGAAATGTACTTGTTTCGCTATTGAGCAATCCTACTGCGCCATTCTTTCGAAACAATATATAGGGGAACTTTCTTTCAAAATCATCCGCTTTATGATCCGAAAGAAGTTGACCTTGTTTATTATGAAAATACCAAAATCCATTTTGATCCAGTGTAGCAAAAACCTCGTCAACTTTCCGAATTTCCTGGTAATCAACTGATAGTATCTTTTCAAACTGACTATTGAATAATCCATATGTCAGCATCCCTTGATCATACTCGCTTACCTTGTAAAACCCGTCTATTAAGGTGATGTCAAAATAGGAATTTGATATCTGGTGATCCCCTTTATCATCAATAAGTCCATACATTAATTGATTGGAAAGAGACCCTTTTGAACTAACCAGAAATAGCCCATCCGAAAAAGGTGAAATGCTGTAATAGGTGGCTCGAGTGATCTTCTTACCTCCTGAGCTAATGAGTCCCCATTTCCCCCCTTGTTTGTATCCAAAAAATGCATCAAGATTACGATCATTTTCGGGATACCATCCGAGTTCTTCAAATTTGGGATTAATGAGCACTTCACCCAAGCTGTTTCTTAGTCCAAAACGGCCATCTTCCTCAAACACCCTGACATCACTTTGACCATGAAGCACTGTTGAGAAGAAGAGAAAACAAATAAAAGTGAGGAGCCTATTGATAGTCGCCTTTGTTAAAAATAAAGGCCAAAGTTAATGAGGCGACAACAGGACAAGTCTTATTTTTTACGAATGGAGAAGAAAAATATCAGGATTCAGATGTTTCCTTCTGTTGAAGGTCAAAAAGATCATTGAGGCTCTCCACTAAAGCATCTGCCTCACCACGCTTACAGGCAGCTTTTAACTGCAAAACTGGCAATCGCATTACTTTTTGGATGATTCCTTTGGTTGCCAGGTCCAATAACTTGATTTCCGATTCAGTAGCTTTCTTTACGTATTTCGCAATCTCCTTCTGACGAATTTCTTCCAGTGCATTCTTAAGCTTTTGGATGGTTGGAGAAACCTCCATCTCCTGAGCCCAATTATGAAATTCCTCAACGGAATCAGATAAAATGTGCTCTACTGAGGGAATTGCATCTTTTCTTTCTTGAAGTGTTTGTGTTGTCTTTTCCTCAATCTGATCCACATTGTATAGTAATACATGTGGGAGTTCATCGATATCTGGTGCAACACTTCGTGGAACGGAAAGATCTACTACAAGTTTCTGCCCTGCCAACTCACTGTTCAATTGTTCTTTCCTGAGAATCGGTGATTCAACCGCTACTGTAGATATGATTGCATCAAATGAAGCAACGTTGTTCAAAGCCTCCTCCAATGACAACACTTGATAGTTTAGCCGGCTTGCCAATTCTTGCGCTTTGGACCGTGTTCTATTCGCGACAGAAATATTCGCTTCAATTCCTTCCAAATTCTCGGCAATATTCTCCCCAATCTCCCCTAAGCCCAGTAAGAGCACTTTAGGTGCTGCAAAGTTGGGAATCACCTGCTTAACAAGCTCCACGGCAGCATAAGAAGAAGAAGCCGTTCCGTCCCGAAATGCTGTTTCCTGTACAACACGCTTGTTAGCATAAAATATGGAATGCATCAGGCGGTGAAGGAACGGACCCGCCATGCCTTCGTCAGCCGAATATTGGTAAGCCTTTTTTACCTGATTAGATATTTGAATGTCTCCAAGCACTTTAGACTCCAGTCCCAGAGAAACTCTGTAAAGTTGATCTATGGCTTTATCCGCAGCATAGGATTTGAAATGTGATCGAAAACCTTCGAATTGAGACAAGTTCTTTTCAATGCTTAATAATGAGAGAATCTCTTCATCTTGATTGTTCTCAGCACTATAATAAATTTCCGTACGATTACAAGTAGATATTATAATCGCTTCACTCAATCCGAGTGTCTCATTGAGTCTCTTCAAAAACTTGCGATTTGACTCCTCTTCGAGCGTTACACACTCGCGTAATTCGACAGGCGCCGATTGATAAGAAATACCTAGGGTGCGGAAAGTTTGATGCATTTCAATTTAAACGTCTGCAAAGTTAAAAAATTCAAAGATTTAATGCCACGATAGTTTCCCAGTATTCTTCTCCCTTGACGGCAATTTTTCATTTTTGGTTGCCTTGCCTATATTTATACGCACAACTACTTGAAACGCTTTAGGGTATATATCATAAATTTTATTGGCTTTAACAAAACTGAGGCCAATGCTACGATCATACTTATTGGTATTGCTCTCATCTTTGCTATTGCCCCAAGAGTATTATCTCGTCTTGGCCCTGCTTCAAAGTCCACGGCAGAAAGTGATCAGGAACTGCTGATTGAATGGCTCGATGAGATTGACAACAGTCTAAAGAAAAAAGAAATTCCAAAGTTGAAAAATTCGACGCCAACTCAACCCAAACGCTTCCACTTTGATCCAAATTTTGCATCAACTCATGATTTTCAAGAACTCGGGTTTAAACCCTTTGTAGCCAGCCGAATTGTCAAGTACCGGAAGGCCGGTGGTAACTTTAAAACAGCAAAAGATTTACACAAAATCTTCGGTATCGACTCCATGTTGGTGGCCGAATTAGCACCCTATATTTTGATTAAGTCCAAGTCAAAAACAGAGAATTCATCCATAGCCAAAACTGTTAAAAAGCCTCACTCCGAACCAGAAAAAGCAAAAAAGGTATGGATGGACTTAAACCTGGCCACAGGTCCGGAATTGCAGAAGATTAAAGGTATTGGCCCCTTTTATGCCGGGAATATTCTGAAATATCGTCAAAAATTGGGCGGATATTATGCAATGGAACAACTAGAGGAAGTTTATAAAATGAAGCCAGCAATATTAGAGCTACTGAAAAACCACACTTATATCAACGAACCTCCCAATAAAGGGCTTCCGATCAACTCCGACTCACTAAAGCACCTGGCCAGTCATCCATACCTATCGTGGAACCATGCCAAGGTGATTCTCAACTATCGCAAACAACATGGCTCATTCATCGAGCCAGAAGAGTTACTCAACATAAAGATCATCGACGATAGTCTTTATCATAAAATATCTCCCTATATTTCTGTGGAACCATAGTTGCTTCATGCACCAAATTCTCCAATCCTACCTAAGGCGACTAACCAATCTATCTGGCAGTAATCGCTCATTACTGCTTTTGAGGCTGGTTTCAGAGCAATGCATCGATTTGCATGACTACAATTTCGTCCTGAACGAACCTAGTTTCGACATCATTAAGAAACTGATTGCTCACGATAATTCTGTTGATTTAACCCAGGAAATTGACAGTAGAGATGCCGACGCCAATCGTCTGGGTAAACGCCTTAAGAAATTAGAGCGAATCGATAAATTCATATTCGAAGAGAGGGGAGCTAAAGACCTTTACATTGGCTGGCCTTTTGTAAGGGGGAAATTCTCCGATGACACCCTGGTTCGAGGCCCTTTACTTTTCTTCCCCATAGAGTTAACCAATAAGGACAACCTTTGGTCCCTGAAACTGCGAAAGGACGTCAACATAACCTTCAACAAGTCTTTTCTATTGGCATATTCCTTTTTCAACCAAACACCATTGGATGAGGACCTATTAGAAATCACTTTCAACGATTTTGACAGGGACTCTACTGTTTTCCGCACACAACTCTATGAATTATTGAAAAACAGTAACCTCGAGATCAATTTTAATCAGGACAATTTCATAGATGAGCTCAAGCCCTTCAAAGATTTCAGAAAAACTGATTTTGAATCACAGGAGAAAACAGGAAGCCTAAAGCTATTTCCCGAAGCGGTTCTTGGTATCTTTCCTCAAGCAGGATCTTACCTTGTGCCGGATTATATTAATTTAATCGAAAACGAAAAAATCAAAGACCTGGAAGATTTCTTCTTCCAACGAAAACGGGACGACCTGGAAGATGAAGGAGATACCCGCTTTTCAGATCGGTTATTAGAAGAAAACACGTTCACACCATTTGAATTAGACGCTTATCAGGAACGGGCACTGGGGCTTATCAAAAAAGGAAACTCCATGATCGTTCAAGGCCCACCTGGCACAGGTAAGTCTCAATTGATCTCCAACCTTATCTGCGATTATATCGCCAGAGGGAAAAATATTCTACTCGTTTGTCAAAAGAAAGCAGCGTTAGATGTAGTGTACGAGCGTCTGAAAAGCAAAGACCTACACAATTCTATTGGGCTAGTACATGATTTTAAGAATGACCGAAAAGACATTTTTCATCAAATAGCTACTCAGATTGATCGCATTGATGAGTACAAACAAAAAAATAACAGCCTCGACGCCATTCAACTGGAAAGAGCTTTCCAACAAGCCAGCAGGAAGATTGATCAAAGTGTAGAGGAGCTGGAAGAGTTCAAAACCATGCTTTTTGACGAGTCAGAATGCGGCAAATCGATCAAAGAACTCTATCTCAGTTCAGATCCCACTAAACCGGCCATTCCACTAAATCAGGAATATCGATCCTTCAATTACCATGAAGTAGAGGCCTTCACAGAACGACTTTCCAGGTACCTAAAATACTACCGAGAGTTTGAGGGTAAAAAGCACTTCTGGATTGGAGGGAAATCTTTCGCTCAACATTCAGTCAGTGACCTGGTCAACATTAGAAATACAGTCACTGAGGTCATCAAGTACGCCGCGGAAATTGAGGAAAAAGCGCATGACATCATTCATAAACCCGTTGACTTTGAGTCTACTCAGTTGCTTGCCGATAAGCCTGACGAGCTGGAGCGGCTGATTTCAAACCTGGACAATGAAAGGGTCTACAGATATTTTCAATCCGTTGTTTCCGAATCACCCATCTCAAAATCCGAATGGTTGGTTGAGCAAGAAAGAAGAACCATGCAGTGTTTCAAAGGATACGGGCCTGAAAGCTCCCTCGATGCAGAAGAGTTGGGGAAATTCCAGGAAGCACTTGAGCATGCAATTAACGCACGGAAAGGTTTATTTAGTTGGCTTAGATGGAAGCTATTTTCTGCTGACAGAAACTTCATTCGACAAGTACTCCAGGCCAACGACCTGAAAGGAAACCGTGAAGGATTTCAGGTACTGCTTGATAAAGTTGATAACCGACTGAACTACGAGCATGTATTTTCGGAATTACAACAGGCCAAATGGCTGACTGATTACCCCACAAATCTGAAGAAAACTGAAACACAAAATTGGTTCTTCTACCAAAAGTTAGCCCTGGATACCTATGAACTTCTGGATCAACTTCGTCCTCTAGAGTCATTAATACCTTTCCACAAGAACGACCGAAAAACACAATTAGACACCCTACTTCAACTCCAGGATTTGGTAAAGAAAATTCCCGTTTCCAGAGCCCTTTGGAGTGTCCATCTATCGGATCAACAAATTCGTTTACTGACATTGAAAAAAGTTGCCGCGGATGAGGTTGTCGCTTCCCTAAACCGGGACTTTGATAAAATTTATGACTACCACAGACTCAGGGATGGCTTTTTACAAGTTGAAATGAAAATTGTGGAAGACTTACTTGAATCATCGAAGGATGATTTGAATCCCGAGACCATTATGGTGTTGTTCCATAATAGTCTGGCCCTGGCCTGGATTGATCACATAGAAACCAAATATCCGATACTTCGAGCAGTTTCTTCACTTCAACTCGAGACATTAGAAAAAACACTAAAAGACGCTGTTGAAGATAAAAAGCAAGTAAGCTCAGACATCTTGCTTCTAAAATCGCGGGAACGCACTTATGAAGACCTGGAATTTAACCGACTTAACAACATGGTTACTTACCGTGATTTGTATCATCAGGCGACCAAGAAACGACGCATCTGGCCCATTCGCAGGGTCGTTACGAATTTCAGTGAAGAACTCTTCAAATTGCTACCATGCTGGATGGCCTCCCCCGAGTCTGCTTCAGCAATATTTCCCATGCAGGAAATGTTCGACCTTGTAATATTCGATGAGGCATCGCAGTGTTTTGCAGAAAAAGCAATACCCGCCCTATATCGAGGCAAACAAGTTGTGATTGCCGGAGATAGCAAACAATTAAAACCTTTTGACATGTATCGGGTCCGCTGGGAAGAAGAAAATACTGATGATGCGCCTGAACTTGAAATTGATTCGCTACTTGATCTATCTCAGCAATTTTTACCCCATACCAGTCTCGCAGGCCATTATAGAAGTCAATCAATGGAATTGATTGACTTCTCCAACAAGCACTTCTACGATGGCCGACTACAAATGCTTCCAGCATTTGAAACGTTAAACAAGGCGGAACCTGCCATAGAA
Organism: Cyclobacteriaceae bacterium; assembly: GCA_965215825.1. Classification (GTDB taxonomy): domain Bacteria; phylum Bacteroidota; class Bacteroidia; order Cytophagales; family Cyclobacteriaceae; genus JAWPMT01. The sequence goes on from CBDCEM010000001.1 coordinate 141,241, forward strand.
TACATCAAGGTGGAAGATGGAATATGGGAAAATAACATCAACGACGCAGAAGCCTTAGAGGTGGTCGATCTGATCTTCTCTCTGTACAAATCGGAACCTGGTCTATCAATAGGAGTAGTAACATTCAATGCCCGTCAACAAGGACATATTCTTGATTTAATCGAATCTCGCGCTACTGAGCTAGCATTAGGGCTACCGAAGGGTCTGATTGTAAAAAACATTGAGAATATTCAGGGAGACGAAAGAGACGTCATCATATTTAGCACGGCATACGCTCCGGACAAAAAGGGGAAACTTCAAATGCGATTTGGTCCACTAAATCAACAAGGAGGTGAAAATAGATTGAATGTGGCGGTAACCCGGGCGCGAGAAAAAGTCTATGTCGTATCCAGTATTCTACCAGGCCAAATCCGCACAGAAGACTCAAAAAACCCGGGTCCTCAACTATTTAAGAAATTTCTGGAGCATGCCTGGAATGTAAGTCATAAAGATTGGAAACCAGGAGTTACTATTTTCGAACAACATGAGGATCGATGGTATTTGAGGAATCGACTGCAAATGCCACAATTCCACGGTTTTCCTCAATTAACTTTGGAAAAGACACATCAGTTTTCCGACCTCACAGTATTACAGGATTCGACAAATAGGGGCATTTTGTTAACCGACGATGAAGTATTCCACGACAGCCCTTCTGTGAAAGATGCCTTCGTGTACTTTCCTAATCTGCTAACGGATAAAAAATGGCCTCATACCCGAATTTTCTCAAGGTCTTTTTGGCTAGACAGAGATACTATTCAAGAAAGGATGAAAATGTTCCTCAATCGGATAGCGGAGAATTGAACGGATCTATAATCTGTAAAAAAAGAGTGATTCACTTCATCAAATACCCTGACAAGGGTCTGCCTTGAGTCTTTTCAGAATAAGGGATTTGTCCTGCTCTTGTCCACCGCCAAAAAAAAGAGCAATCCGATAAAGATCAGATTGCTCCCAAAACAACTAAAGGCTGTAGCCGAGCGGCTACAGTATTGTAAATATACGAAAAATTGACTTATTACGGGTGTCTAGGCTACAATTCATGTACAGTTTATTTCATTTTACGCAAGTTTTGGCATCGCAACCAGCTATTACCACTTGTCAAAACAAGTTTTGACCTTATCAGATGAAATTTTCGATAAAGACACTCGCAATTAATGAGCAAGGCGTCAGATTTAGATTTACGCTTGACAATGAGGAACTCTCTTCTCAACAAGTTCTTAACTATTGGCAATCTTCACCTGAAGCTCTAAGTAGTTATATATTGGAAATTAAGAAATTGGGTTTCGATCAATTCTATTGGGAACACCCCGCAATCGATAGTGAAACTCTCCAGCTACCGTATGAATGCATGTTGATCAAGACCGAACACTTTAATCGGCGCAAAGTAGATCCTGTTCCATTCGCCGAATATCTTAACATTGCAAATCCCGTAGCCGTATTTGATAACCTGGGGCGAAACGCACGCCTGATCGTACCCTCCATGAAATCATCACCAGAACATTACAAGCATATGGGAGCCTTTTTAAACTCAGCACCTGATAGTCAGGTGATGGAGCTCTTCCGTGCCCTTGGGAAAAATACGTTGGAAGAGATAAATAAAAGACGTCAAATATGGATCTCCACAGCTGGATTAGGTGTTATTTGGTTGCACATCAGGCTGGATACAGTTCCAAAATACTATAAAACCAAAACTTATAAAGACCCGATGTTTCTTATCAGAACACACTCATCAAAGTAAGTACTCCAAATGTCTACTGTTACATTTCTTATTCTTATGATTTTTCGACAGCTTTGAAACAGGACTTTAGTTCTATGTTTCACCGACTAGCCACTTTTTCTTTAGCAAGCCTTTGTTGTATCCTCTGCACCCGCGGACAGGAACAAATTTTTGAGACCCCCATTGATAATAACAAAGAGTTTACTTCACACTACATAGAAGACAGATCCTTAGACCAATCGTACCTACTAAGAGTATCATATGATGAGGTCGATGTATTTGTTCTGAACGACTCCATGAAAGTAAAATTCAACAAAACTTTCAAAATCGGGCTAAAACAAGAAAAGTTTTACTTAACAGAATTACTAGGATTCACGGCAGTCAATGGAATCATCCACGGCTATTACACGAATTACAACATTACCATTCCCGGCTATCTGGAGTTCAACATGAGGGCCCGGGGAATTCGCCGGGGGCAATTACCTTTTGATCTGGATAAGAAGGATGAGTACCTATTTCACTTTATAAAAGACGGGATTTTTCACATGGTATCTGCTCCCCGAAAGAATAGTATCATCAAAGTATACAAGATCATGTCCCCCAAAAACATCAAGCGATACCTCTATCGAATCGATGAATATAGAGATATTCATGACATGTTTAAGGTCTTCAGCGAACCGAAATCCATGGATGTGGGGGTAATCAAATCGGGAGAACCTTCTGATCTTTCCATTGCCACAAAAAAGATAAAAGCCTATATCCGAGAAAACACCCTGGATATTACCTTCGAAAGTAATTTAGGCACTGAGTTGATATCGCTCAATGTGGATACTACTACCTATACAGAAAAGGTGATTCCATATAAAAAATTCAAAAGCAAAGGATTTACAAACAATTCAAATTCCTTTTTAGTGGGGGATTATCAATTCGCCGCCCGCTCTTCTGGCAAAGAGGTCATGGTATACGCAAAAAACCTTCCCCAGGACGTCATATTGTTCGAAAATAGATTCACTGCTGAAATGGATGAAATTCCAATGATCAATGAATTGCCATCGGGGAAAAAAATCCAAACAAGCTCGAACTTTTATCGGGACACTCCTCGCGATTTTCTTCGCGCAATCGATGATGGAAATATAGGTGTAGTAGCGCAGGACATGGGGGATTATTTTCTGTTATCCCTGGGTAACTTCAAAGAAGACACTAAACCGTTGACAAATCCTTATGAGAGTAAAGTGTCAGGAAAGCAAGAAGGCAAATCTTCCTATATCATAACGAAACTTTCGAAGGAATTTGAATGGATGGAAGAGAAGATTGAATCCGCCACGAAAGATGAATTAGAATGGTTCTTTGAGGAAAAAGAGATCAAAGCGAGATATGTTTACGCCTTTGAACATGCAGGTGAAAAATATGTCAGTTTCCTTGATCGTAAAAATAAAACCTACAACCTCTTTACCTATTAAGCTTATCGGACTCCTGGTTGGCGCTTTATACCTTGTTGGGTGTACTGGACGAACTTCGCAAGAAACTCAGAAAAGGACCTCACTGTCATATGCTAAGCAATTTGAGGTATCTGACAACTCGTTAACAGTACTAGAAGCATGGCCAGGTGCTACCCCAAAACAATACTATATACCTAAAGAAATTCCAAAACGAATCATCTGCACTTCCACCACTCACTTGCATGTACTGGAATTACTGGGATTAGAAGATAGACTAGTCGGCTTTGCCAATGTAAAATATATCTCTTCTTCCAGGATCAGGGAGCGTGTGGCTAATGGCCAGATCACTGATGTAGGTGGTGACGGAAATCTAAACCTGGAATTAATTATCGGGTTGCAACCCGACCTTGTGATTGCCTTCGATGCCCTGGGGAATGCTGATAATCTCAAACGCATTGCTGATACGGGCATTCCAGTAATGCTCAACGCTGACTATATGGAATCAACGGCATTGGGAAGAGCTGAATGGATCAAATTTTTCGGCGTACTCCTGGATAAAGAAGCACTTGCAGATTCAATCTTTAATGGAATCGAGCAAGATTATCTGTCCTTACTCCGTTTAACAAAGCAAGTCGCCGATCGCCCAAACATTCTAAGTGGCAATGTATATGGTGATACCTGGTTCTTACCCGGGGGGCAGAATAATGCTGCCAAACTCTTCGAAGATGCAGGCGGGAAATATTCCTGGGAAGGTGACAGCACGACGAGTTGGCTGGAATTAAGTTTCGAAAGTGTTTTTAATAAAGCAAGGGACGCGGAATTCTGGATTGGAACGGGATCGTTCACCTCTTTGGAAGAGATCGAGACACAAGATACCCGATATTCCGATTTTGAAGCTTTCCAAAATGGAAAAGTATTTAATTACAACAAGCGACAGGTCCCAAATGGTGGAAATGATTTCTTTGAATCCGGCTACATGCGGCCTGATCTGGTTCTCGCCGATCTTATCCATATTATTCATCCGGAATTGATACCCAATCACACCCTCTACTATTATCAAAGACTTCCATGATAGAGGCTTACCTTCAACGATCTAAAAAGCGGTGGACAGTTACTTTCGTACTGCTGTTACTGTTGGTGGTAGTCCTTTTTATTACTAATCTGAGTCTCGGATCTGTCCTTATTCCATTTTCCAGCTTCACAAAATTCTTTACCGAAGCTACTACAGGCAAAGAAAGCTGGGATTTGATCATTAGCAATTTTAGAGTTCCAAAGGCCTGGACAGCTGTACTTACTGGAGCAGCATTGGGCATTAGCGGGCTTCAGATGCAAACCCTTTTCCGCAACCCCCTTGCGGGGCCATTTATACTAGGAATCAGTTCCGGAGCTGGACTGGGTGTTGCCCTGGCCATCTTCGCCGGACTTTATTTCGGTTTTTTCTTCGACCTCACCGGACTAGGAAGGAGTTGGACCTCCGTGATAGCCGCAGGTGTCGGTAGTTTCCTCGTCTTGATAACAATTTTATTAGCTTCCTCTCGATTAAAGGATGGCATCAGTCTCTTGATTATAGGTCTCATGTTTGGGACTATTGCCAGCGCAATTGTAGGGATTTTGCAATTTTTCAGCCAGGCAGAAAACATCCAGGCATATGTTCTTTGGTCATTCGGAAGCCTGGGAGGTGTTTCTCAAGATGAGCTTCTGGTTTTTCAATGGATAATTATCGTGGGTATAATTATGGCCATAGCCCTTTCTAAGCCATTGAACGCACTGTTACTTGGAGAACAGTACGCTGCCAGCATTGGTCTAAACCTGAAAAGGATTCGGTTTCTGGTCATACTGAATACCAGCCTTCTCGCTGGTTCGGTGACTGCCTTCTGTGGACCCGTGGCTTTCATCGGCCTGGCAGTCCCTCACCTGGTTCGAATGTTATTTAACACATCGAACCATTTACAGCTCACACCATTGATCATCTTATTTGGAAGTGGATTGGTTTTGGTCTTTGACATCATAAGCCAGGTTCCTGGCTCTGACATCACCTTGCCTTTAAATGCGGTTACCGCTCTTTTTGGAGGCCCTTTTGTTATTTGGGTATTGTTAAAAAAACGGACAATCAATTTTTCAGGATGAGTTTGATTTCAACACATCAATTGTCCATAGGATATCCAGGAAAACCCGCCCTTCAAAGCAATTTGAATCTCGAGGTTAAACAGGGACAAATCATCTCACTAATGGGGCAAAATGGTGTCGGAAAAACCACTTTCTTAAAAACCATCAACGGATTGCTGCCTGCCAACTCCGGGGAAGTTCAGGTGAAGGGAAAGAAGCTAAAGCAGCTCAACAGGCAGGAAATCGCTCGAGAATGTGCACTTGTCTTAACAGATAAACCCCCTAATCAACAACTTTCCGTAATTGAATTGATAGCGATGGGTCGGCATCCTTACTCCAATTGGCTAGGTGTCTTATCCTCAGAAGATAAAGCTGCTATCGATAAGGCAATTCATCAAACCAAAATTAAATACATCGCGGAGCGAAAAATTGGTGAATTGAGTGATGGTCAACTACAAAAAGTAATGATAGCCAGAGCCCTGGCACAAAATACAGATCTAATCATTCTGGACGAACCGGTTGCTCACCTGGACCTTAATAACAAAATAGAAGTAATGCGGCTTCTAAGAGAAATCGCCCAGCAAGGACAAGGCATTTTGATCTCTACTCACGACATACAGGTAACCACCCAACTTTCAGACGAATTATGGCTTTTCGGTTTTAGTGAACCAGTTCACACCGGATTACCCGAGGACTTGATTCTCAATGGTCAGCTAGAGAAAACACTCTACCTGAAACAACATCAATATGACTTTGTGCACCATCGCCTTCTAAATCAATCAAGCGGGCCAGTCATTCAGTTAGAGGGGGACCCAAACGCAATCTACTGGACTGAACAAGCTTTGGTCCGGGCTGGGTATCAGGTTGGGAAGTCGGAAATTATTATTAATTGCGGTGGAAATAGATGGGTGGTGAATTTAAAAAGACAACATCGTAAGGAGAAGTCCAGTTTAAAGTCTTTAGTTGACATTTTGAATTCCATGAAAATTCAATAATTCTGAGGATTCTTAAAGAAGCTCAACAATTTATTCCCTACTTTATAATCGAATGTTTGAACGAATTCTTCTGTTATATCAAGAGTAAAATCAGAACTGTACTCTAAAGGTTCATGATCATTCACCCTGAAGCTGATTTTCACTTCTTTAAGAATATTGAATCTCAGTTTCAAGCTTGCTTCAAGGCTCTTCTTTGGATGATATTTCAAACCATTTCTAACTACTTTCCAATGAATAGCAGATACGTCATGCATCCGAAAAAAGTCTGCCGAGATTTCTTCCCAAGAAAATACACCTAGTCCCTTTTGCGATTTAATTTGGATAGTATCACGACTTGGACTTTCTTCCAAAAAGAATTCATCAAACTTAGAAACTATTTTTTTTATCGTGGACCAAAGAACATCGTTTACTTCTTGAGTTATTTCCCAATACAATTCATGTTTTTTTTCTCTATGCTCTGGCATCAATCTCTCCCTCTTCAACAAGGTAATCTCCTTATCCAAGTCCCCAGGCTCCGTCAAATCAACTCCTTTTGCTGCTTTGATATATAAGTTCATAGAATTCTTCAACTCCTTGAGCAGATACAAGTCGATGGCGTCTTTTTCACCGACATCTGCACGTTGTAAGGCGGTTAAATAGTTTTCTTTATCAGATGACTTTACAATAATCGGTGGATAAGCATGCTTTATTAGAATATAGTTCATCACAAGCCTGGCCACTCGACCATTGCCATCGTCGAAAGGGTGTATCACTACAAACTGATAGTGAAATTGCGCCGCCAACTGACCAGGGTGAAGCTTATTTTCTTGGTCCCTGTACCACTGGATCAACTCCGCCATTTTGATAGGCGTATCCTGAACGGAAGCATATTCATGAATCTCACCATTTGGTAAACGAACACTATTAGGAGTAGATTTATATTCACCTACTTGAATTTGCTTCCGAGTAGGTAAACCATCTTCGGTGATTGCCTCCTTCCAAAATGGCCTTACTAAGACCAGGCGATTCAGTTCTTTTATGAATTGTTCGGTGAGTGGATAATTTGGATCTCTCGCAGCTTCCACAATCTTACTTAAGGCCACATCATGAGACTTCATCTGCTCCAGGTCACTCAAGATACTATTTTCAGCAACTTTGTCGTATAGAAGGAGCAACTCGGTTTGTCCATAAGTCAGTGTATTCCCTTCGAGGTGATTACTATTATAATTGAATTCTAACCGAATTTTCTTCCACAATCGTCGTTGGTTTTCGTCGCTTAGAGGGCGGAGCTCCTCCAATTCGGATTGTAAATGATTGATTTCTTCTAGCAATTCATCAAGAGACATGCTTAAAATTACTCTTGAAGATCAGAATCCCAAATGTTTAAGAGCAGTCAGCATGAAAAATCCAACCTCCTGAACGAGTTGCAATGCAACTCACATCCATCCAGCACTTTTCAAACGGTTTATGAAGGCTTGTTTGTAAGTCTCACCTATCGGCAATGGCACCTCACCTACAATGACCCGGGCTTTTTCGATCTCCTTGATCTTGTCAATAGCTACCACAAATGATTTGTGGATGCGGATAAAATTTTTAGCTGGCAACTTGTCCAATAAATCATTGAAAGACATCAGTGTTAAGACTCTTTCAGCCGGCGTATGTATTGCCAAATAATCTTTCATTCCTTCGATATAGAGAATGTCATTGAGTGGTATCTGCTGCCACTTGAATTCCGTTTTTACGAAAATAAAATCATTTTGTTCCACTTGCGGTGCCTGACTCTCTGACTTAACAGACTTACCTCCGGAAGCTCTTTCCAGTGCTTTTTGTGATGACTTTAGAAAACGTCCAAACGAAATTGGTTTCAACAAATAGTCTGTAATGTCAAGTTCATACCCCTCCATCGCATATTCGCTATAAGCAGTGGTGAAAATGATTTGGGGTTTCTGTTTAAGTACCTGAACTAACTGGGTTCCGAGTAATTGCGGCATCTGGATATCCAGGAACAACAGATCCACAGATTCGTCTTGCAGAAAGGAAAGGACCTCCATCCCATCATCGAACTTTCCTTTCAGCTCAAGGAATGGCACTTGTTCGATGTAGTCTACAATTTTTTCAAGGGCGAGAGGTTCATCATCAACAGCAATGCAGGTCAATTTCATACTTGTTAGGATTTAGGCGTTTTAGGTTCTTCCAAATTTACGTTAAGCGATATGGTATAAAAGCCATTTGCGACATGTGAATTCAAGGCATATCGATTTTCATATAGTAAATCCAGTCTTCTTTCAACATTCTTCAACCCGATACCTCCTACTTTATCTTTTTGCTCCTGCACATTTGGGTCAAAAGAGTTTCGGCAACTGAATCGTAATAGCGATCCCTCTACCTCCACGGATACTTCAATAATTCTTTTCCCATCTATTATACTCGCATGTTTAAATGCGTTTTCTACAAACACAATAAACAACATTGGCGCAATTCTTTGACCTGCAACCTGCCCACTACACGCAAACCGGACTTCATCTGTTGATTTCATCCGCATTCGTTGCAAATCGAAATAACTCGAAAGGTATTCAATCTCACTATTCAGCAATACATGATTTGCATTGCTCTCGTACAACATATAGCGCATGATTGATGAAAGCTTATGAACAGCCTCCGACCCTTCCGGGGACACTTTGTAGATCAGTGAATCGATACTGTTTAGCACATTGAACAAAAAGTGAGGATTGACTTGATTTCGTAGCAGGTCTAATTCTCCTTGCAACTTTCTTCGTTCCAGTTCTTTCTGCATCTGCTGACTCTTGAACCAGTCGACGGTAATACGAACCGCAATAGAAAAAGGAACAAGGCCCAGAATAGTATTAAACCTTCGTGCTAATTCCTGCCAATGCAGGTAATCGTCTCCATCATCCAGGTTGAACTGTACCGTAGGCAGTGACTTAATAGCAAAGAGACTATCAAAACCATATTTGAGGGGTGGATAAACCAAGAGCAACAGCACTACCGTGCCAACGAACCACCAGGTCTTTCGCCCCAACCAATTGGGTATTAGATAGGAATAAAAGGCATAGAAAAGAGCAAGCTTGACAGGCACGTTAATTACCAGCCAACCAAGGTATTCATGGAGCATCATCTCGTCCACATTTACCATGATTACTCCAATGATCCCAAAGTAAAACACCCACCAAAGGATGTGGTAGATCCCTGTTTGTCTATTTAACCTTGAAAAAAGGCGATCGCTTAAATTTTCGAATCGATTTGCCATCTACCAAATGTACGTTCCTTTTCAATCCACGTCTATGCCACGATAAGCTTCTCGACCAATACTGAGATTGAGTCTACCAACCCGGCTTTAAAGTCGTCCACCCGGTTGAAAGGATCAAAACAGGTGTTGGTAGATTAGTTTCTGAAGTTCGTCCATTCCTTTTTTTGGAATGTGCAACGATTTATACTTTAGTTTCATCATTTGAATACTTATCAAATGCTAAATGTGAAAATGTCAAAGGTCAAAAACACGTTTTTTCTATTTTTTTACCTGGTGTCCATCGGTTTGGTCGCCCAGGACACCAGGTTAATTTCAGGCACCGTCAGTGATGCCGCAACAGGAGAACCTCTGCCGTTTGCTACGGTAAGTTTAAAAGGAACCGCATTGGGCACAGTTTCCAATTCACAGGGAACTTTCGCCTTCAGGATACCTTCCAACACAGACATTCCTCTGGTTACAAATTTCATTGGATATGAACCTTTTGAAATTGCAGTGAATAGGATCTCGGTTGGTCAGTTGGAGATTAAACTTTCGAGCGCTGCTATTGAGTTGCAGGAATTGGTAATTAGACCACTTACACCACAAGAGTATATCAAACTGGCAGTTTCGAAGTTCCCTCAGAATTATACTAATCAGCCTTTTGAAACCAGGGCTTATTATCGCGAAAAAATTGCTGAAAATGGTAGCCCATTGAAGTATACCGAGGGTTACTTCAAGAGTCATTATCCCGATTATATACAGCCAGACTCTACACAACATCAGTTGCTACTATACAATGAAGTCGACGATCCTGCTGATCTGGCGTTTATGAAAAAATTCAGAGAAAAGAAAGACACTAAAAAGAGGAAGAAAGCCAAGAGAAAAGGAGAAGAATTTGAGCCAGATGATCCCAATACCGAAATCATTGAATCCACATTTGGAGGTCCCGCCTCTATACTTTCGGAAGACCCAGTAAGTAGTCTTGCATCATATCTAGACAGCACACAGTTCAAAAAGTACAAATATGAATATGCTGGTGCTGCTAATTATCTCGGCCGCAAATTGATGATCATTTCTTTCAAAAGTCGTGGGAAAATGGATCACATTAAGGAAGTGGGGAAAATCTACTTCGACTATGAAACAGATGCAATCGCTGCCATAGAACTATCGGGAAAAGTGGTAATTCCCGCATGGGCACGGCCGATTCTCTTTGCATTTGGACTGGCAATTCGCGAGCCTAACATGAAGATGAATGTACGCTATCAACTGAAAGAAAATAGCTGGTATCCCGAAAACTTTTATGTCCAGGCTAATATTGGTCTGACCAAGCGATACATGTTTTCGAAAAACGAAAAATCAGAGTTTGAAGTTGAGAATCTTTATTCCATTCATCAGGTAATGGATAACAATAGACGCATTGAAAAAGATAATCTGTTCGATCCCGAAAAGAAAATGAAAGAACAGATCAAGCCAGAAATCAATTTTTCCTGGGACGATGTAAACACACTTGTCCCGGAGAGCATTGAAAAAACGGCGACCCAAATTGAAGAATAGTTAACCTCTAAAAAGTTTATGAAACTTTCCATTCAAAATTTATCGAAAACCTATGGTAACGGCGTGCAGGCGCTCAAAGATGTCAATCTGGAAATACCAGTAGGTATGTTTGGCTTATTAGGACCCAATGGCGCTGGAAAATCTTCTTTGATGCGTACCATTGCTACTTTGCAAGAACCTGATACAGGTTCCATCACCTTAGGTGAATTGGATGTCCTCAAACAAAAAGATGAGGTCAGAAAAATTCTCGGTTACCTGCCCCAGGAATTTGGTGTATATCCTAAAGTTTCAGCGGAAGTGCTTTTGGACCACCTGGCGGTTTTGAAAGGGATTTCTAATAAAAAAGAAAGGAAAGAACTGGTTCAGGCCTTGCTACACAAAACCAACTTGTGGCAGGCTCGAAAGAAAAACCTCGGTGGCTATTCCGGGGGCATGAAACAGCGATTCGGTATCGCGCAAGCTTTACTTTCGTCGCCTAAACTTATCATCGTAGATGAGCCTACAGCGGGCCTTGACCCGGCAGAAAGGAATCGTTTCCTGAATCTACTTAGTGAAATCGGTGAAAATACTGTAGTGATCTTATCGACACATATAGTAGACGATGTAAAGGAGCTTTGTACCAATATGGCCATCATCAATAAGGGTGAAGTCATGCTGGAAGGCAATCCCGTCGAAACCATCTCAGAGATTGAAGGTAAAGTGTGGAGTAAACGCGTGGAAAAAGTAGAGTTAGCGGACTACAAAGCCAACATGAATGTAATTTCAGAGCGTTTAATTGCGGGTAAACCGGAGATTCATGTATTTGCCGAGTCTCAGCCCGACGGGTCTTTCGACAGCATTCCGGCCGACCTGGAGGATGTCTACTTCAATCAAATTTTCAACCAGGCACCGGCAATGGCCACAGCTGTTTAAATCTGTTTAGATATGTGGTATCAAATATTCAAGTTTGAGTTGCAGTATAGGAAAAAGCGTCCTGCAACATATATCTACTTTGGAATTCTATTCCTGATGGCACTTTTAACAATTAGTACTGACGTGGTACAAATTGGCGGAGGTGCTGGGCTGGTCAAAGAAAACGCTCCTGCGACCATTGCTACAATGATGGTAATCCTTTCGGCCTTCATGATGATGATCACTTCAGCCATCATGGGTGTAGGTGTACTTCGTGATTTCGAACACAAAATGGAATCATTGATGTTTTCAACTCCCATTAAAAAATTCGATTATCTACTGGGTCGATTCATGGGTTCATTTGTAACCACCTTGTTGGTCTTTTCGGGGATTCTTTTGGGCTTTGTTGTGGGTGAATTTGTTCCCTGGAGAGATGCAGATAAACTACTGCCATTCAACTTCTGGAATTACCTGCACCCGTTTCTTTATTTTGTTTTACCGAACCTCTTTTTCACAGGCATCCTATTTTTCTTTACTGGTGCACTTACTAGAAAAATGATGGTCGTGTACATCCAGTGGATTGTACTGTTCTTCGCTTACCAGACCACCGTGATTCTTACCGATGAAGTAGATAACCAAAATATTGCTGCCCTACTTGATCCTTTTGCGCTCACCACCACTGGCAATACGACACAATATTGGACGGTTGCTGAACAAAATTCCAATGTCATTCCAGTAGAGGGAGTAGTCTTATACAACCGCCTGCTTTGGATAGGAATCGGTATTCTATTTGCCATTATCAGTTATTTCAGTTTCAATTTCAATGTGGTCAGGAATTCTCTTTTCAAGAAGAAGGCCGTCATAGAAAAGGATACCACAAATACGGCTGTAGAAATCCCTACTGCGACTCAGTCATTGGGTCTTGGTACTTACTTGCAGCAAATGTGGCAACAAGTGGTATTCAACTTCAAATTTGTCATTACCAGTATCCCTTTTCAGGCCATTACGCTCTTTGGACTGGCGCTCATGATCACCAATTCCTTCTTTATTGGGCAAGTATTTGGTACATACACCTATCCTACCACTTACTTAATGCTGGAATTGATCAATGGTGGATTTTCACTCTTCTTCATCATCATTCTGGTGTTCTATTCCGGTGAGTTGATATGGAGAGAGCGAGACGTGAAGATGAACCTCATACAGGATTCACTTCCTATGCCAGACTTCATCGGATTGGTGAGCAAGTACTTATCTATGATCGTCGTTTTTGCGGTCATGCTTACTTTCCTGATGATATGTGGCTTGCTGATCCAGACTTTCAAAGGATTCTTCGAATATCGGATTGACGTCTACATAGGATCCTTGTTTACCGATACCTTATCCTTCCTGGCACTTTTCACCTTACTGGCTTTCTTTATCCAGGTGATGGTCAATAATAAATTTTTAGGCCATGCGGTAATGATACTTTTCTTCATCAGCACACTGGTACTCAACCAATTAGGAGTAGAGCATCGACTATTTAGGTTTGGAAGTGCAGACCTGGGAACTTACTCTGAAATGAATGGTTTTGGCCATTATGTCACAGGCTTCAGTTGGTTCGATCTGTACTGGTTCGCTTTTGCCGTATTCTTATTCGCAGTTTCAGTCATGTTTGCTGTTCGTGGATCCGAAGCAGCCATGAAATGGCGATGGAAAATAGGTACACTACGATTATCGCGACCACTGATAACCTTTGGAATCACCGCATTCATGGTCTTCGGTCTATCCGGCTGCTATATCTATTATAATACCAATGTCCTCAATACCTACAGCAATTCTGAGGAGGTCGAAGCGTTTCAGGCTGACTATGAGCGTACTTATAAAAAATACGAATATGCGGCTCAGCCTAAAGTAACAGACATGAACTTCAGAATAGAACTCTTTCCGAAACAAAGAGATTACAGCGCTGAAGGCTATTATGTACTTGAAAACATGGAAGCCCACCCAATTGACACCATTCATGTCCAATTGGAGCAACGTCAGGATTACAGTCATGAATATATATCCTTGAGCAAAGGGTCCACAGTGGTGTTGAACGATGAGAAATTCAAATATCTGATCTACGCTCTAGATGAACCCATGCAACCAGGTGATACCATGAAATTAAGCTTTAAGCAGAAATTTGAATCCAATGGATTCAAAGAGTCTGGTAGCAATACCAGTGTTGTATTCAATGGAACTTTCATCAACAATGGAACTTTCCCAAGCCTTGGATATAATGCCGGATTAGAACTGGGCAGTGACAATACCCGTAAGGACAATGATCTCGAACCTAAAGAACGTCTGCTGCCTCGTGATGATGTCAGAGGGCTAAGTCGCAACTTTATTTCAGATGATAGCCATGGCGTCAATTTTGAAATTGTCATAGGCACTGAAAAAGATCAAACTGCCATTGCTCCGGGCTACCTTCAGCGTGAATGGGAAGAGAATGATCGCAAATACTTTCATTACAAGATGGACAAACCTATGTTGCCTTTCTTCAATGTAGTATCTGCCCGATATGAAGTGATGCGAGATAAAACAACGATCACTATCGATTCCGCTACCACCAAGGATATTGATCTTGAGATTTACTATCACGAGGGACATGAATACAATTTAAAAAGTATGATGAAGGGCCTTAAAAACTCTTTCGCCTATTTCTCTGATAACTTCAGTCCTTACCAGTATCGACAGATGCGCATTCTGGAATTCCCTCGATATAGCTCATTTGCACAGTCTTTTGCGAACACCGTTCCCTTTTCGGAAGCAATTGGTTTCATGGTACAGATCGAAGATGAGGACGATGTGGATGTTGCCTATTTTGTAACAGCTCACGAGATCGCACATCAATGGTGGGCGCATCAGGTGATTGGTGCTGACGTTCAAGGTAGTCAGGTCTTGTCTGAAACACTCTCACAATATTCGGCCTTAATGGTAATGAAACACGAATATCCAAGAGAACACATGCAGGAATTTTTAAAGGAAGAACTAGACCGATACTTAAGCGGAAGAAACAGCGAACAAAAGAAAGAGCAACCACTAGCTCTCGTTGAAAATCAGGCATATATACATTATGGCAAAGGCGCCAATGTGATGTATGCGCTGCAGGACTTCATTAGTGAAGACAGTGTAAATGCTGCCTTAAAAAGATTGGCTACTGATTGGCAGGGACAACAAAATGACCGCTACCCAACGACTGTCGATTTCATGGAGTACATCAGAGCCGTAACGCCAGACAGTCTGCAAAACTTGGTAACGGACATGTTTGAGAAGATCGTCTTGTTCGAAAACAAAACAGATGAATCTTATTACAACAAAGTAAGCGATGATGAATATCTGGTCACACTGGATCTTGATGTCAAGAAGTTTGAGGCAGATAGTGTGGGCAACACGAATGAAGTAGCCCTCAACGAATGGATCGATATCGGAATTTATTCGGAGGACGATAAAGGAGAAGAAAAACTGATCTATCTCAAAAAACACTTGATCTCAGAACAAGACACAAAACTGGAGGTCAAAGTAAAAGAGAAGCCTGTAAGAGCCGGAGTTGACCCACTATACATGTTTATCGATCGCAATCCCGATGATAATTTAAAAGCCTGTACGGAAAAAACGGCGAGTTAACGGCCAAACCCGACACAGGTCAAAATACTCTTCGTAATAAACACTACTCTATCAAAAAGACTGGCGCTTCAGGCACCAGTCTTTTTTGTTTTCAAAGCCAGTCAGTAACCTAATTGTTTTGATTCTCAGATCACTTGCCGCTATCGCTGAGCTTAGCGATCTGCTCCGTGGCATTTTCGTTGAATCGGTCCAGCAACAACACACGCTCATAGTATTCCTTCGCCAAATCGGGGTTTCCGCTTACAGCCAGAGCCTCTGCATAACTATCATAGACATTATGCTCATGAGGAAAAAGTTTGGTGTTTACTTCAAAAACCTTGAGTGCTTCGTCTAGTTTTTTGGCTGATAGATACACATAACCGAGTGTATTCAATTCGGAGGAGCGTTGTACATGGTATCTCAAACCTCGGGCAAACTGGTCAGCATCCCATTCTGGACCTTCCTTCGAGGAAAAATACTTCATCAGATAGTTGGCAGCTCTATAAGATGGGGTAGAAGGAAAATCAAGTGCAATCTGTGCCAGATCCGTTTCCAGATCATTGACAGGTTCCTCCACGATCCTTGCAAATTCCTTACCTTCTCTTTCGAAAATGAACGTAGGCACCCGATGGATCATCTGGCCATCTTCCTCTCTATTTGGACCTTGTTTGTATTTTCCATCCTGACTTGAACCATAGAGACCAATGAACGTCAATTGATCAGGTGATAGTCCCGCTTGCTTCCAGGCATTAACAAATTTAGGCACATAGTTCTTACTATCTCCACACCACGTCCCCATGTATATCTTTACCTGAGTATTCTTAAGGCCTTTAGCCCATTTGGCTTTCTTGTCTTGTAATTCAAACTTATCAAAAGATGCCTCGTACCAAGAAGCATAACTATCATCCTTCTCGAGAATTTCTAATGGGAAAGGACCTGCAATGTGTTTTTGCCCACGGCTATTCTCATAAAAATTGACATCCTGTCCAATTGCAGTTGTAGAAAAAAGAAATAAAGTAGTAAGCAGTAGAACGGTTCGCATTTTTTATTTTCAAAGGTGAATCAACCGCAGACAGTTCTGTGTTAATGACCTCCAAAACAAATGTTAATGGAACGTTATTTATTTCTGACTAGGCCCCATCTGAGCAAATTTCATCGTCGAAAGGAAGTGTAAAAACGGCTGGAGCCCAAAAATCCTCACAAGTAGTGAGGCAATCCAAAATGGGAATATTCAACTGACCTGGAATGCCCGTCCGCTCAAAACAGGTTCTGATCATTGATTGTGAGTAGGCATGAAAATAACCCAAAGCCGGCTGTGATACATTGTTCAGATTAGAGATATTACCCACCACCGGAGAAAAGGGAGGATCGAAAATCCCACCATTTCGTTGCAGTTGAATGCCGGCAGCAGCCCAATAGGCAAAAGCCTCTCGCGACATACTGTTTACAAAAAGCTCTGTTACATATCGTGCCCTAAAATCAAATGGAACCTCTACTCCCAATACTCGATATTCATCATTTGTGATTCCGATGTTGGTCGATATATTGATATCGGATTCAATAAATTCTCGAAATTGCCAGCAACTCAATTCTCCGGGAATGCCAAATCCTCCTAAAACCTCATCACAAAGTCCGTAATCCACTTTCAATTCTGCCCAACCTTGTGATACGATACGAACAAAATGGTCCTCTTCCGTATTTTCCAAATCGAGATAAACCTCATGTGAATACTGAGTGAAAGGAGTTCCATTATCCATTTCCCCTCTCTCTTCAAGCAATGCTACCTCTGTGTTCGTAATTTGGACAGGCTCTGGTATAGTGACTATATCTGACTGATAGGACTGACCATTAGCCAGCAAGATATTGAGCTGATATGACTGAGCAACTTCTCCAGGTAAAACATGGCTGATAGTCTCATATCTGCCTGGAAAAACCTCTGTTAAAGGGTATTCTCTATTTTCATCCATTGAAGTAATGAAAACCTGAGCATTCGTACCTAATATGTTATCACCAATACCATCAAATGAACTTGTAGAAAGTTGTACGACATGGATACTATCGACATCATTCACCCAACCTTCTACAACCAATTGTTGCCCGCCCGAGCTTTGTCCTAAATCAAGAGGCTCTGTGCAATATGTCAGCAGTAACCCCAGGAGGGTAAGGTATGTGGCGGATTTATGGACAGAAATTTTCATCTTCAAATGGTAGCTCAAATACAGCCGGAGCATAAAAATCCGTACAAAGAACATCGGGACTTAAGATAGGAATATCAAATCGTCCGGGAACTCCAAGACGGGAAAAACAATGTCGGGTCATTGTCTGTGCATAGGCATGAAAGTAGCCCAAGACAGTTTCATTGGGATCATTTACATTCCGAATGTTACCAACTACCGGCGAAAACGGCGCATCAAAAACACCCCCACCTCTTTCCAATTGCCTACGAGCCTCTGACCAGAAAAAGAATGCATCCCTGGACATGGCATTAGCAGCGAGCTGAACGATATAATTGCCCCTTACATCCACTGGAACATTGATGACTTCCACTTCATAGAAATCGGTATTCAACTCCGAATTGCTCGCCAAAGTTATTTCACGGGCTACTGGATCGCGAAATTGCCAACAACTTAAAGGTCCTCCTGCCTCGAACCCATAATCTACACGCACATTGGCCCACCCCTGGGTCTCAATACGCACAAAATGTTCACTAGTCGTATTTTCCAGCTCAGTAAAAATCTCGTGTGAAAAGTTCACAAACGGTATCCCTTCATCAGATAACCCTCTATTTTCTATAAACACATCTCTGGTTTCACCAAAACTGACGGGGGCGGGAATTGTAACTGTCTCCGATACATAGGACCGGCCATCTTTAAGCAAAATGTTCAAGGTATAAGCCCCACCAACATCTCCCCTGAGTGAATCGGAAACAGTGGCATACAGTCCAGGGAAAACCTCATCAAGTAAGACTGTCTTCCCAGTTCCATCCGCAATGGTAACAATTGCTTCAGGGCCGAGTACATTCTCTCCCACTCCATCCGTGGCACTCGTTCCCAGGCTGATTATTACCACTTCATCAACATTATTGATCCACCCTTCAACAACCAACTGACCCACCTGGGTATCTGGAGTTTCGATCGAGATTGGTTCGACACAACCAAACAGAATAAATAAAAGGCTACCTATGATCCAACGAGCGTTCATTATAGAATCAAGGACAGACCTCACTCTCATCAAATGGTAATTCAAATGTCGCCGGCGAATAGAATCTAATGCATGTGTTGTTACAATCTATGATTGGAATCTCAACATCTATTGGGATAAATTGCCTGTCAACGCATACTCGCGTTGTAGTTTTTGCATACGCATGAAAATAACCCAATACTACTTCGTCGGGATCGTTTACATTTCTAATGTTACCAACAATGGGTGCAAACGGAGGGTCGAAGATCCCACCTGTACTTTGCGTTTGTACCTTGGCAATTTCCCAAAAGTTAAAGGCCGTGGATGACATGGCGTTAGCAGAAACTTCTGCCACTAACTTATCTCTGGTATCAGCAATTAAGTTTCCCGCAAGCACTTCATATTTACTCTCTCTGGCCAAGCCCTGATTTGTTATCGTTGTGATTTCCCTGGTGATAGGATTCCTACGCGCCCAACAGACTGGAAGGCCCGCTGGTCCACTGTCACCTCCACCAAAGCCTCCGCACAGAGGATACCCTACCTGGACCCGAGCCCAGCCTGACGTTACGACTCTCACAAAGTGATCTTCAGCTGTATTCTCCAGTGTTGTGAAGATATTATGTGAGTATTGAACAAATGGAACCCTATCATCATCTTCACCGCGATTTTCAACAAGATCTACTCTTGATTCGCCAATATTTACTGGTTCAGGAATGGTTTCTGTACTAGACACATAGCTTTCGCCATTGGCTAATTGAATCCTCAGCGTATAGGACTCACCAACCATTCCGGTTAATGCAGCGGAATCACTTCGATAAACTCCGGAGGAAACCTCTTGAAGATGGATGATTTCCTCCGAACCGGATACAATCTGAATTTGTGCATTGGAGCCCAGAGCATTTACTTCTACTCCATCAAACGTACTGACAGTTCTAAGTCTGACAGTAAAGACCTCATCCACATCGTTAACAAAACCTTCAACTGCCAATTGAGCTCCTGGATTCGGATTTCCTCCAATATCAAAAGGCTCTACGCACCCCAATAGAAATAGAAAGCCCAAGTAAATGGCTTTTCCTGTAAGTGGTCGTATATAAGAAATAAAAAATGACATCATTTTATAGCCTGAAATTATTTTGGATCCTTTGACAGGTTGATTACTTCATATTTTCTGATAACATTTCCACTATCAGTCAACCCCATTATTTCTATTCCGAGCCTGGTTTCGTAATCAGGCAACATAAGAGCAACTGATGAGCTTCCATCCTGATCTATAGATAAACTCGATTCCCAATGCAAGACGGAAGGGAAATAAGGTATTCCTTCATGTTTCACCTGTGATACCGGAGCAGGCGACTGAAAATAGCCCTCCACTTCTATACGTTCCAGTATATCTGGGAAATCAAAACGATCTTTCATAACTATGGATACTATACCACCCAAAGCGAGATTCCCATACGGCGCAATTGTGGAAAGCTTGTTTAGTACCTGAACTGAGTGGATTTCAGATGGCTGTAATTCCATTATGATTTCTTCGTAGGGAATGGGCACGCCATTGATCAAAATCAAAGGTTTCAATACAAAAGACTTCTTTTGATCTACTGAAAAAACACCAATTCCTTTTTTAGTTAAGAAGACATAGGGAATAATCTCTTTGATCACTTCCTTCATTGTTGCAAACTCTACGTAATCACTAAAAACAATCGTATTATTGGCATCTTCAAACAATGTTTTAGGTGTATAGATTCGCTTCCTGACAGGAACTTCACGTATTTCGAGGAATTGGTCCAGTACCTTTCGGTTTAATAATCTTAAGCGCACCATTTCATTTAACTCCCCAGAGGTAGTTGCATATAATGACGGGCACACTGGGAATTGAGAAACCAAATAAGATCTGGGAGGAGAGTATTCAAATGCTCCAGGATTCAAGTCGCTACCAGTTGGGCTGAGAAAAAGGGTCTTTTCCCCTTCAAAATCCAGGTTATAAAATCCAAAACGTCCTTCATCATTAGTCGCTGTGTATTTCAAATCAAATTCATCCTGGGGGTTAGCCAAAACCAACCTTTGCCCATCAATTTTACTCCCATTCTCAGAATTAGTTAAAGTTCCAGCAAGTTGAAATCCCCTTAGCCACGTCTTCAAACCCACGTTTAATCTAGCATGATTAGGAATATCTTTGCAATTGGGTTTTACATCATTTGGGAAAATCGGGTAGGCGTTCTTTCCGGGGTTTTGGCTTAAATCCGTTACAGCAATCGAAACCTGAGTCATAGGCTCATCAAAAGTCAGCGATAAGTCCATCGAATCATCACGTTGTTCAGTTTGAAGGGTAACACCTCGTTCGGAAAATTTTTGAGGCACACCAAAAATGCGATATTTATCATCCCGAACATTGATCTGCACCTTGGAATTCGGTCTGGTCTCCACGGCGGCAGATTCACCTGCGTTCAATTTCAAAGGTTTTTCACCTATACCATCTTCTAATACCTGCACAGTATATTTCGTGGTATCTGCCTGTTCAAACAAGTTAATATTTAGTGCATTAGCCTGCTTGATAACCCATCCAATCTGATTTACGTTTCCGGTGAGGTCCAAAGCCCCTGATTCCTCTCCACCTATAATCCAAACTTCCTGAGCATGAGTGACCATCCCATTCTGATAATTGGATAATTGTAAAGTGTACTTTCCTGTACTTACTTCACTCGAAAGAGGCAGGAAAAACTCAACTCCTGTTGTAGGAGCCCAAATAAGCTTATTGAATGTCGCTTCTCCCTTATCATCAAACAGCGATAAATGATAGGCATACGGAACTAACGCCTCTTCCTCAAAGTAAGCGACACCTTGAATAGTGTCCCCTGAAAGATAGAGTGACTGATCGAGATGCAGGTTTTGTGCAATAAGCGACCATGATAACAGGCAGCTAATGCCTAATAGAACCTTTCTCATTTGAATCGGAAGTTATAAGTGAATGATGGAATTGGGTTGCCAAACACCGTCAGGCGAAAGGTCCTGGGAATCGTATTGTCAATTGCCTGAGCAAACACTGAAAATGGATTATTTCTTCCATAAACATTATATATCGAGAAAGTGAAGCTATTTCTCCATCGCGAATCCTTTTTGTTATTCCCTTCCAAAGTCCATGAAAGGTCTAGTCGATGAATATCGGGAGTCCGTACATTATTTCTTTCATTCACCGTGAAAAGCCGTACACCTCCTACCACATAAGAGGAAACTGGAATGGTTACTGGTCGGCCCGTATTATAGATGAAGTTCGTAGACATGGTCCAAAGCCTGCTAAGTTTCATACTCGTCGATAGGTTTAGATTGTGGGGCCGATCAAAGTCGGCAGCAAAAAAATCTCCGCCATTGATTCGATCTTCACGAAAGTTCGATTGCACCCGGTTTCTGGTTCTTGAATAAAAATAACTGAGCCAGCCTGTCACCTTACCACGATTTTTCCGAATGAGAAACTCCGCTCCAATAGATCGACCTGTTCCTTCTAGAATGTCCGCCTCCAAAGCGTCTCTCAAAAGAATGTTCGCCCCAGTTCTTACCAGGTTCAGACGCTCAAAATCTTTGTAGTATACTTCAACTGACGTTTCCCATAAATTTTCTCTGAAATTCCTGAAGTACCCAAGAGAAAATTGATTAGCAATTTGTGGACTTATACTCTCACCACTAACTCGCCATTGGTCCGTCGGTAGGGACGCAGTAGAGTTAGTAAATAAATGTTCGTATTGTACAGATCTTGTGTAATTACCTTTCAATGAAGACACCTGATTCACCCTCAGGTTGAAGCCAAACCTTGGCTCCACATTATTGTAGAGGTTTTTAAAAGATCCGTGATCAAGCGTATCCGATATTGAAAAAGTCGAACGAGGTTGACCTTCACTAAATACCAATTCGCGATCTGCATTGAGGCGATTAAAACTTGATAATCGAATTCCACCTGTAATGTTTAAAGCTTCATTAACCTGGAAATTGGCTTCGCTGAAAAGTGCCATTTCCAATGCTTCTTCTTCACCAATTTCCTTCGACTCAATTTGAGAATTATTTCCATCAGGATCACGACGCCCCAGGTCTATTTTACTTGCTTTGAACTCTAAACCAGACCTCAGGCTGAAGTAATCACTGGGTATGTAATCTATGGTTGATTTCAATCCTGAAGACTGAATACCATTTCTTGTAATTGCTTGCCGATTAGTTGTAGCGTCCTGAAGTTCCGCATCATAATCCGAATGATACAACGTGGTTTGGGTATACCATTGATCACTAATATCAGAAACCCAGTTAATCGCGTATGCCTGTGAATTGTAAGCGTATGCAGAATCTCTCCCTAAGTCATAAAAATCTGTGCTCAGATATGATGTGAACTGAACCACATTCTTTTCGTTGACTTGATACCTCAACTTCAGATTTCCATCCGCGAATCTCGCCGAACTAGCCCGTACATCCCTGTCGGGCACATTATTCAAGAGCCAACTGGGATCGCTGTACCGCCCTCCAAGTTTGACTGAAAGCTTATCAGTGATGGGCACATTGGCCGAAAGCTTATTAGACACGGGCCCCACACCTCCCGAGAGTTCGAAACCTTCCGAATTAGGATTAGCCATTTCAACTGAAATCACACTTGAAAGCTTACCTCCATATTCTGCAGGTATGCTTCCCTTTAATACGGTGAAATTGCTTACCAGGTCAGGGTTAAAAACCGAGAAAAAGCCCAATAAGTGTGAAGAGTTGTACAATGGGATCCCATCCATCAGAACAAGGTTTTGATCTATATTTCCTCCTCGAATATTAAATCCTCTTGCGCCTTCACCAACAGTTTGAACTCCGGGTAGAGACTGTACAATTCGAGAAATATCTGGTTCTCCCATCAGCGCCGGAAGTTTTCTTATACTCTCCAATTCCATTGATACTCGTCCTGAGCGAGCATCGCTAATATTTTCATCGGCACTACGGCCTGTAATGACTATATCATCGAGCTCCAGCGTCTTTGAAAAAAGCTCAATATCCATTTCTTGGTCTTGCGTAAAATCCCTTATCTCGCTTATCTCACTATTTCCTACAGCCTTCACTCGCAATAAATAGCTACCTGATGGTACTTGAAGTGAATAGTTACCTTGAACATCAGTGACAGTCCCAAGTTCGAGTTCAGGTAAGAGCACGGATGCACCAATAATAGCCTCATCATTATTAGCATCTCGTACTGTACCCCGAATATTTACAATGTAAGTCTGCTCCTGTACTGCACGTTCATCAAAGATTACATAGATGCCACTCTTAATCTCCTGAACAGAAAGTGTTGTTCCCCGTAACATAATGGAAAGCGCATCAAGGACGGACTTATCTTCAAGATTTGCGGTGGCTCTGATACCTTCGATCCATTCGGGTTTGACGTAGATTCTGGAATTATACTCATTTTCCAGAACCTCTAATACTTCAGCCAGGGGCGAATTATCAAAAATTCGAGTGATTACTGATTCATCTTGTTGCCCGTATAAGTTCAAAGAAGCGAACAATAAGGCAAGAACCAGGGTGATTTTGTGGTTAGTCATTCGGATAGGTTAAAAAGGACATTTGGGGTTGGCTACATACTTCTACGTAGATCGCCAGCCGGACCTTTATTACATGCTGAGAATTTAGAAATTAAAACACATTGGCTACTCGCCATCAACAAAATTACCTTGGAGGGCAAAACCCTTATCTCTTGTACTTGACAGCAGATGTTTTTTTCCTTACCAATGGTCAGCGGACACTTTTGCTGGTCAATCTGTTTTAAAAAGTAGCTGCAAATTGTGAGGAATCAGTTGTTATCTAGGCGCTCTGACTGTGATTTTGTAAGAAAGCTCCTGCAAGGAGAGATCGGATAAACGTCGATCCTCCAGCCAACGCTCGAAATCGTATGCATCCATTTCCGGAGGATAGGTAAAATTTGCTTCATCATACGCATTATTCATAGGAGGTCTGGGAATCTTCTCCTCACTGAACAAAACATACATCGTATTACTTTCCTCTCCTTGTGTGAAGTCAGTATACAACTGCAAAGGCAGAACAAACTCAGGTAAGATTTTTAACTCTTCAATGGAGCTATGTTTGGGGTCATAAAAAATATAATTCACTCCTCCCTGGACTTTCATACCCTTATTGTACTTTGGTGTGTTCAATCTTGGATATGGCATGATTCTACTGACAGAACTTGCTGAACGAAAAAATATTGAAATATAACCATCTACAGCAGACTGGAAGTGAACATAGAAAGGTTCTCCGGACTCAAAAACCTCTTTCTTTTCATCTTTATAAGGACTGCTGAGAGGGCTTGCCAGAAATTGAAGAGGCTCGTTTTTCACCTCGCGAATCAAACCATACACAGTGCATGTATATTGATTGACTTGCTCTCCTCTGCTGGTAACTGTTCGGGTCTCACAAGTTGCCTCCCGATCGTGTTTGATCCAAATCCCACGCACCTTCTTATTACTCTTCATGACATAATCTACATTTCCATCCTTGATGGTTGTAGTAGTCTCATCCTCAATGAGGTATGGAAAAGCCCTTTCAATAGCATCTATTTGAGCATCCTCAACTCCACGCTGTTTTGCAGCTACAGGAGATTCATTAGGATCCTGGGTAACGATTGCCACACCTTTTTGTACCTTTTCTTTAGGTGCGTCTTTTTCCTGGGGGTTTTGAGCTTGTGCCTCAGAAAGAACACAAACAAGACTAACCGCCAGTATTTTCAAGTGCTTCATCAGACAAGCCAAATTCAGTTTTTAATTTCTCCCTATCATTTTTCGGCAACAAATTCCAAAAATCCTGCATGGCACAACTAACCACCGTCCGGAACTCATAATAACCATCTTTCTCACGGTAAATAGCCACAACCGTGTTACTCCTCAAACTAGCAGACACTTTCACAACCGATTCACTTAAGAACCCTTCAAGCTCACTTCCCTTATTAGACTGCACCATAGAAGTTACGGAACTAGCGAATAAACTTGCCAGGTTTCTTTGAGCTGTCATTTTCGAACCTTTCATGCCCGCTTCAAAAATAGAAGTTCTGGCAGTCCCTTCACTAACCAAAACGTTCGAACTGGAACGACTCCTCAACTCCAATGAACTGGTGAGTTGCTGTAGCATCGATTTATCTCCGGGTAAAGTTTGCCACCCTTCCTTTTCCAGAGATTTCTGTTGTTTTTTGGCTTCCTTCTGATAATTCTGGGCCCACAGGCAGGGTGTTACCAGAAACAGAACTGCAACTAGCAATAACCTATTCATTGATCAGTATTTTTTGCTTACTTCTATAAACTCCCTTATCGTTGGATAGTTGTACTTCCAGAAAGTAAAGTCCGGATTGTAAACGTGAATCAAGAACAACATCTACTGTATTTATTCCCGGGAAATCTATTACCTCTTCAGTACTCAACATTTCTTTGCCAAACAAGTCATAGAGCTTTAGCGAAATTTCAGTATTCACCTGGCCGATGATGTTGACACCTATCTGATCTGAAACAGGATTAGGATAGACTTGCCCTACTGCTACAACATGGTCAGCAATAACTTCTTCCTTTAGATCGGCAGGTCCATAGTAGAACAGCAATTCGTTGGATCCTTTCGAAACAGAAACGGATGTTCGACTAGCAGATTTCATATCGATGAATCGCAAGCCTACAGGATCAAAAAGATACGCAGCACGTGACAGATTGCTAATGGACTCTTGATCCCACTCAATGGTCATTACACCATCTCTAACGGCGTGTAGGCTGGTGTTCCAGACGTTAACTAAATCTGGCTCCTTGATTGAGTTTCTAATCACTGAAAGTTCTCCATCAATTTCATGTTGAAGGCGGATGTAATTTCCTGGCGCAGGAAGCACATACTGATCATAATTATCCACGTCACTTGTAGCATCCTCTTTGATACCAAACCCACCTAAGCTCAATTGATTTCCCTGAGAAATAGTTAGGTTTAAACGCCAACTATCTTCTTCAATCACTTCGTCCCATCTTGTCAATGCTACTCGACCACCTGAATTTGATGGTATTTCATTGTTCATTGGGAATGCGAAATTTGAAACATTTTCAGTCACACGAATAAATGCGCCATCAAATCGCTCCATTTCAGAAGGGTCACTCACAAACTGACCGTTCTTAAACAGTCTGAAATCATTGATCACACTTCCGTCGGTGATATTGCCTACAGCAAGGTTGTAATCTCTGATGGATTCAATACTAATCGGGAACAGATAGGGGTTTCCGATCATATTCCAACCCGTACTAAGGGCCACGGTATGTGGATTATCACTCGAAGCTTCAATGGTCCTGGCCGATACTACCTGAATATCTACATCTTTTACCCCGACAATTAAATAATATCCGGCCCCGGGACTGAATGTACTACTGAGAGTTAAATCCTGAAACCCTGAAGCATCCGTAGATCCGGAACGGAGGCTGATCAATCTCCATTTCGTATTATCATCTCCACCAAAGACCTCAGCAAGACCCCCGTGTTTTGCGTTTTCAAGTCCGCTCAACACATCACTAAATCGTCCAGATTGGAACGGAAAGGAGATCAGGGAATAATCCGTCACAGCTTGCCCGCCAAGTTTAATTGACGCTTCTGAACGGATGTCTATCGGATCTGAACTATTGAAAAGTATACCTATCGACCGTAAATCAGGGTTATTTATGTTTCCATCAAGATCTGTAGCTGACGCATAAAACTCTACACCTACACTTCCGATATCATCGGCACCGAATTCGTGACTGTAACTCCCAGTCGAATTGACTGTCTGGGAAACTCTGGTGAAAGAGCTTGAAGAAAGTTGTCTCCAAAAGAAATCCACAGCAGTAATTTCAAATTGATCTTGTACCGTAAATGAAACCGTATGAGGGCCTGATCCTTGTGTTACATTTTCATCAAAATCATCATAACGAACGTCTGGTGGTATCAGGTCAAAATAGAATGAATAATCCGCTGTGGTAAATTCAACGGTATCAATTTCTGTAGAAGAAAATCTCAGATCTTCCGGACTGTTCAGTGTCAGGGAAATTGTTTCTGTACTCTGACTTACACCATCTGGAATATCGGCAATAACAAAATAAAATTGTTCCGTATTTGAACCGGGTGAAGTAGAGGTAAAATCAGAACTCATGGCGTTACCGTCTACTACAAACGTGCCCAATTCCGTATCACTTTGCACGTCCAATGAATTGTCGGTAGAACTGAATACTCGAACATTCTCAAATTTGTCTGTTATCGTTGAACTGGCCGATATATCTAGTCCCTCGAGGTTAACTCCCGCTACATTAGAGCTGGTTTTAAATACCAGAATTTCAGCATTTTCTGAAGATGCCTGAAAGTCTGTGGAGGGAACAGTACCAGGGGTATAGATCGTAACAGCATTCCGGATACTAATATTGTTACCCGTCAGGCTATTTGACTCTCCTACGAAGCCCGACTCCTGAACGGTAATATTGGATGAATTTAATGTAACCGAAAACTCGCCTTCTTCCGCTACAAATTTAGCTTGAGCAACGAGGAAGAAATAAACCTGTTGTTGTGAGAGTGAAATATTCAATCCAGAAACAGATATCGTACTTCCGTCTGAAGATGAAACGGCTTCGACAATTTGGTCTTCCGGGCTAAGATCCGGATTTGAATCAACTGACCTGAACAGCTTAAACGTCGATTCAATCATGTACTCTCTAAAATCCCCATTCAAATTGAACGCCAAACTGTCAAGGGTACTATTGTCCGTCGCATTGATTCCAAAGGAGAAGAATACGACATTTGACGCTCCTCCGTCGATCTCGCCTGACGCAATAGCAGGTTGGTTATTGAATATCTTCACCGTATCTGGAACAGCCAGCGGACTTTCCGCACTAAAAGCCGAACCTTGACCATTTGCGTCTATGGCCTGCACCTTCCATGAATACTCTCCAACTGGCAAATTTATTGGATTGAATACCCAGGCAGTATCCTGGATATTACCATATCCCGATACTTTCCGGAAACCATTTTCTTGGTTTGCACTTTGATAGGTCAGTGTTTCTGTATCATTTTGAATCGTGACGTTGTAATTCAACTGTTGTGTAGAAGTTTCAGCGTCAGAAGAAGGATCCCATTGTAAGACCCAATTACCCTCAGGGAATGTGATTTCCAGATTAGTGGGAGCTGATGGCACATCATTACCAGTATCATTAGCATTGCTCAACAAGCCTGCATCATCGGCATTTGAGCTGTTTACTCCGCTAAACACCAGGTCCACATCTCCATCCTTATCGTAATCTCCAAATGCTGTAGCAGCGTTTGAAAGTCCGTCAATGTTAATGGTGAGGGCCTCAGATTCTGTAATTACCCCATTTGCAGTGTTGCTGTAAACCTCCATTGATTCTGTTCCCACTAAGAAAACATCCAATGTTCCATCATTGTCACCATCGATTAATTCGATTTTCGGAGCACTACTGGAAAGTGATGTGATATCTAAATCAGTGATTTTAACAAATCCCAATGTATCATTGGCACTGTAAATTTTCAGAAAGCTACTCCCTTCCGTGGCACCCGAATACACTACATCAGGGCGGCCATCACCAGTCATGTCAGCCAGCTTCAAGTCCACGTCACTTAGTAAATCGAACGTTCGGGTAGATCCCGTAGCGAATGTTCCCGATTGATTGATATATAAAGACGCTTCCGTAGTGCCAATGACTAGCAAATCCAGATCTCCATCTAAATCAAAATCAGTCAGCCCAAGGTCACCTTGTGTATCCCCAATAAAATCCTGCGCCAAAGAATCGTAATTAGTGCCGTTGTTAATCAGGACTTCCGTTTTTACTGAACTGGAAGTTGCAAGTCCCATCAAGACTACATCTACGTCACCATCATTATCCACATCTCCGGAAGTAATTTTTGCCTGGAGAAATTGTGAAGAATTTGTCACTGTCTCTGTGAAGGTGGTTTCACTATTTTGGAAGAAGGAGGTGACACCAGCACTGTTAGCTGTCCCTGTCATAAACACATCAAGGTCTCCATCATTGCCAAAATCAAACACCTCGACTGAAGAGGTAGTCCGGGCCGCCTGTAGGTCTATCGTACTTGAAGAGCCATTTAGGAGCAAGAAAGAACTGCTTCCTGTAGAGGCTACTATGTCAAGTTTGTCATCATTATCAAAATCTCCCAATACCAGGGATTCGTAAGCGTCTTCAGCAAATCCTGAGATATTAGTCGCAATGAATAGAGATGAAAGTGGCAGAATAACTCTGATTTCATTTGAAATAGCAGACGCCAATGTATCATTGAACGCTTGTACGGTATATCTGTAGTTCCGGTTTCTTCGAAGATTTAAGAATTCGTACGAATTGGAATTTGTTGCGAATGTGCCTTCACTTATCAGCGTGTCTGTACCGTTAATAGTTTCTTCACGAACCAGGGTAACGGCGAAACTATCAATTGCTGCCTGAGCTGCCCAATTGGCCGTAAAACTGTTGGATGTCAGGTCTGAAGCCGAAATGGCTACAGGGGCGTAGGGTGTTCCATTGAAAAAACTTTCAATTCTCCTGAACTCTGAACCCTTTGAAATACTATTTACACGCTGGACACCAATTCTGTAAGCAGCACGCTCCACATCGTTGATTTCGTATGTTGTATTTCGCAATCTGGGTCTTTCCGGGTTCCTTACATAACCATTAAGACGTTTGGAATCTGCAGATCGCAAAACCTCTACATTTTGAAGACTATCAGTCTTGACTACAATAACTTCATATTCTACACCTGCTGAAGAATCCCAACCGATTTGAAATCTCGTATCCTCTATGATTATTCCAATGCTATCCGGCGTAGAAACTTCACTAACAAAACCGGAATACAAGGCATTTTCATAGATCTGAGTTACAAACTCAGATGCACCAGTTAATCCATTCAGTACCAGATCAAGGTCATCATCACCATCAAAATCACCGTAGGAGATGTTCCCTCTTGATAGGCCCGCAATATTTCCAACATATGCTTCTGTCAATGTTGTGCCGTCATTGATCCAAACGGAGGCCGATGTTCCTGCCCCAGTAACTCCTGTTTGAACAAGGTCCTTGTCACCATCATTATCAAGGTCTATCCATTTCACATCACCATCAAAACTATCTGTTATCGAAATACTCGATGCAGTGAATGACCCATCTCCTCCATTTGTATAAATGGTAGTTGAGAGAACGGGGCCTGTGGAATTGCTTTGACCGGACACAATCAAATCCAGATATCCATCTCCATCGTAATCTCCAAAATCCGCAGCGCTTTTAGATACAGCCGTAAATGCTGAAGAAGATAGAGCAAATCCAGAAGCTCCTCTAATGTGCAATTCTGCTACCGGATTTCCAGAGCTATTCATACCCGTAATAAAAACATCAAGATCACCGTCATTATCAACATCACCCACTTCAATATCTCCATTGACAACAGCCGAAATATTCAATGTGTCTATGAGTGTATAGGAGTTTGACCCATCATTTCGAAATATTCTGGCATGTAGGTTTGATGAGTTGGTGTCCTCGTGACCAGTCATAATAATATCTAGATCACCATCCCCGTCAAGGTCACCGGCTGCAATATCTCCGTTTACCAGGTTGCCTCCATCTGTATCAAACTCTGTTGCGTTATCCAGGTCACTGTTAGTGTATAAAGTAGCACCATTGTTATCAGTGACAAATCCCTGAACCAACAAATCAATTTCACTTTGAAAATCATTATCGAAATCTCCTTGTATGAGACGGACTGTGTCTTTTGCAGTACCAAAATCAACGCCTGTAGCAAATTCTCCAGCCGCGTTTGTATAGTATTTTAAAACACTTGCCCCTGTCCCGTCAATACCTGCAGCGATGATATCAAGGTCGTCATCATTGTCTACATCCAAGACTTTCGTTTCTCCATAGGCTATGCTATCGATGATCCCATCCTGTATCCCTGTGAAGGCGAGGTTTGTGAAAGCTATGTCACTACCATTGACAGTACCTGACGCCACATTAGGGCCAGTCACTTTAAGGTTCGTTGAAACCAAAGCGAAATTAATTGTGTCCGTGGCTGTAGTGACGCCACTGGTCGTCGCGAAAACAAAATAATACGCCTCCTCGATAATGTCCAGGGTATCGCTTATATCCTGAAAGGATACCAGTGAATCTGTAATCGTAATATTTGCAGGTGATAGTTGTGTTAAATTAGACCCATCCGCATTGGCACTTACCGCCAGACTGAAATCCGTCAAAATACTTCCAAATATGTACGAAGAATTTACGGTCACGGTATCTATCACCGTTTCTTCAGTTCCTGCTTTAGTTTTCCATGAGAATACGGTAATTGTATTTCCGTCTAGTCCCAGATCAGTTACTACGTCATTATTTGTACTCAGTTCTACATCCAGTACTAGCTCACTTCCTGCCATGTAGGAAATTCCACGACCTGTGCTATCCGACCCTGTCGATTTAATTATTTCAGAGGCGTCGGAGTTTGTAAATGCCTCATCCTGATAAGTTATTACAATATTCTCAACATTGTTGGTGGTGTCATTGTTAAGCGCGTTGGCATTGTAATCCACCGTCAACACCTGCCCACTGGTCGAAATGTTGATGACCGGATCAATCCCAAAAGGAATATCAGAAATTTGAAGCTCGTTGCCTTGTGTGAATGTGCCACCTGCATTGTTAAAAGTATCACCAATAAGCCTTCCTATGATTCTACCCTCGAGCATGCCATCGTTCGCTGCCGACTCAATGAAGCCCGCCACGGGGAATGAATATTGACAGATTTTATCTGATGTAGTACCACTAATCAATAAGGTTTCACCATCTCCAGCTAATTGGATGGACGAGGGACTAGTGAGCTCGGACGAAATACTCACATTGATGAGTTTTGCTGAACCTGTGCTAACATCAAATGGTGTCGATAGATCAAATTGATAGAATCTGGTTTGCACGTTATCGACCAGAAAAAAAGAGGAGCCGTCAGGTGAAAAGGAAATACCCTGAGGACCAGTAAGAGAAGTACCTAGTGCCAGCGATGTAGAAAGCGAGGCCGTGGATGGATCGAAAGCCGTTGAAAGTTCATATTCAAAAAGGCTATCGTTAGTATCCCCCAAAATGTACATTTTAGTTCCGTCATCGCTAAAAGCCAGATCTGTTGGCGACGAATCGTCAGTGATTGTATTTATGACGGAATCGAAACTCGCGGTAGACAAGTCGTAAGCAAGCGTGAGTCGAAATACATTGATTTCCATCGTTGCACCAATCACAAAAAGTCTCGTACCTATATTATTAAAAGCCAGGCCACGAGCCCCTGACTCTTGCGTCGAAATAGAAAACTGATGATTCAGAGAGGCTGTGCTTATATCGTAATTCGTGGAAAGAAAATACTCGTTGACGGATGTGGCATTGAGCATATAAAGTCGGGAGCCATCGTCATTGAAAACTAAACCTTGCAAATCTGCGATCGATAAACTTCTGGTGACTGTATCGCTGACATTAGCAATGTTGGGCAGTTTGGAGTAGGTGATAGTAGGTCTGGGAATATTAGAACCTGAGGTAAATGAAATTCCCAATCCAGTCTGTGTATCAGTAGAGTTGCTTACATCAGAAGCGGTCAGGTCTTCAAAAGCGTCATCTGAAAATGAAATTTGGATATCAGACACGGAGTTGCCTAAATCGTTACTTACCGTCTGACCACTCAATGAGACTCCTATGTTTTTCTGATCATCTCCAAGAGCCACTGAAGCAGTGAACCCTGAAGGAATGCCCGCAATTGTCACATCATCGGCAGTCAGGGAGCTGCTAAAAAAACCACGTTCTATGCGTGCCACTAAAAGGCCTGCTACTTGACCGTCATTATCTTCAGTTTCCTCGAAAGCCACTGCTGCTATTGAGTACTCGTCTAATGTCAATGACGTATTGAGTGTCACCATGCGCGTTAAACCAGGATTGAATCTGAATGCGGCATTGTTTCCAGATGTCGTTGTAAGAGTCAAAGTCCCAACGCTCGTGGCTCCTGAAACATCAAAAGCGGTGGTCATGTCATATTGAATAATGGAACTGGTAGTTCCCAAATAAAGAGACCTACCATTAGCAGAAAACTCAATGCTATTATATGTATTCGTGCTCACCAGCGATAAAGACGAAGTGGACGAAACTGAATTGATGTTAAATGCACTTGATAAATTGAGCTGATCCACGGTGGATCCTGAATCACCTACCAGATAAAGCCGGTCGCCGGAACCACTGAAAGAAAAACCTACAGGGGTGCTATCGTAGGTCGCAACCGATAAGCTTGTTCCTGAATAGGTTCCGGTAGAAATATCGAAACTGGTTGTAAGTTCATATTGATAGATCGCATCATTAACGCTTCCCAGTACGAACAGACGCGTCCCCGAATTGTCGAACCTCAACGCAACTGGCGAAGTATCTTGATCGCCGAGAAATAATCTTAAATTGCTATCCGTGGCACTTGAGATATCAAATGCCGTAGACAAGCTATACTGGTAAATGCTATCTCCGGTCCCCAACATGAAAAGTTTCAGACCATCACCAGAAAATGTAAAATCCGGAAAACCCGAATCATTCGAAAGGCTAATGGAGCTGCCGGAAGAAGTCGCATCAGTAATATCTGGAACAATACTGTAAACCATCTCGGGTTGATTGAAACCAGCATTCAGGTCTATTCCCAAATTACTTTCAGCAGGACCAGTAGCGCCGGTCACAGCAGAGGCAGCAGAAACTACAAACGCATCGTCAGTAAAAGTAAACTGCACGCTGGAAACATCAAGCGTATCTTGATCGCTATTGGTTCGACCAGAAAAAATCAGTGTTGCAGTTACTCCACTGGAATCCACAAGCAGGGAGGGTGTAAATCCAGTGATGAGATTGTTAATAGTGTAATCTGTGGTAACCGCTAAGTTCTCCCCCGGACCGGTGAAAGTATCCCCTACTAACGTGGCAATGATAGACCCTACTAATGTCCCATTGTTTTCAGCCGCTTCACTAAAAGCTGTGCTACCCACTTCCAGGTCCGTTAAGGAGCTCGTCCCATCAATAACGGCGATGGTTCGGAAGTCCCTTGAAAATGCAAATCCGGAATTTGTTGTGGAATTGGCAAGGCTTAGCTCGCTGAATAATGATGCCGTACCGATTCGATGAACTGTATCCATTTTGTAACTGATCAGGCTGTTGACAGACTGATCTAAAACAAATACAAAACTTCCATCTGGTGCCAGTTCCAAATCACTGGGGCTAGTGGACTGAGAGGATACTGAAAAGGAAGACCCACTATAACTGGCCGTACTTATTCCAAAGTTTGTTGTAAGGTCATATTCATAAATGGCATCTCCGGTACTACCTAAGATGTACATCTTACTTCCTTCGGCATTGAAATCTATCCCAAGAGGAGAAGTATCTTGTGTTGAAACGCTAAAATTTACACCCGAGGAAGTTGCCGTGCTCAAACTAAATGCCGTTCCTAGGGTGTATTCATGCACAGACCCTGAGCCGTTTCCCACCACAAATAGTATCGTCCCGTCTTGATTGAAAACAAACCCTTGTGGGCTCGTGTCCTCTGCGCTAACGGAAAGCGAATTACCTGAATAGGAAGCGGTGGTAATGTCAAACGCTGTTGTGAGGTCATACTCATACAGCGCATCAGAAGAGGTTCCTATGACAAACAATTTTTGTCCATCATTGCTAAACTCCAGATCGGTGGCGTTCGCTTCCTGTCCTGTGAGAGATACTGACAAACTATTTTCAGTAGCCGTACTAAAATCAGGTATCAGAGAGTAATAGATGGTCTGTGCCCTTGTTAGAGATATAGTGGCAAAGAGAAGTGACGTCAGTAGAATTCGTTTCATATGCTACTAGGCGGTTTTTGGTGGATTAGGTTATTGTGGAAATTGAGGGTCTGGCAATTCATCAGGTGCAATTGCCTGATCATAAAGGACAGCACCTCCACCGATCACTGCAACTCCAAGTAAAACCCGAAGGAATATTGGAAATTTACGGACTACCCTGAATTCCTGTGTCTCATAAGATTGTCCTCTATGAGTGATCCGCATCTTGTACGTCCCCACATCTTTTTTACCAATAATCCATTCCATATCACCATCATTTAGGAGGTCGGTATTAACCTCTGTGGCACTTCCTTTCCGATCAACCAGCTCCACTACTACCTTTTCTTTTGATATGCCTCCTTTCCAATTGATTTGATAGATATTTCCTGCCTTAAACTTCTGACTTCCGGAAGGGTAAGGATTGATAAACCGTATAGGTGTATATGTCTGTTCCGCGCTGACGATGAAGTTTACGCTTTGATCAAATGATGAAATCTCAGAAGCTGCATTCCAGATGATTCGTTTATTAGTGCCTGGTTTTTGGTTTTCTCCAACCTGACTTCCCTGATCAAATGCATTAAGCATTCTCCGTTCACCAGAACTAAACAAAATCTCCAATTCGACTTTATAAAGCGCGTCAGGTTCCCTGGAAAACAATTGATATTCAATAATGACGTTAGCCGGATCTACAGGGTCTTGAGCAACTTTGTTGATCTTCACATAGTATTCTTCCTGTGCGACCAGAAGAAATGGCGTGATCAATAGAAAGATAAGTAAGATCTGTTTGAGCATGTTAATTGGTTTTAGTCGGCGGTCACGTTAATTTATCTCATTTGAACGGTTAAAACAAAGCAAGTCAGCATTTAGCTTCCCATCAGGTATCCTCAATTACTGCACGGAAATCTGATCTCCGGGCAGGGTAATGAACGACCCTTTTTGATTCGCATAAATCCCATAGCTATTGTAGCCAACCTCATCAAATGCATCATATGCAATCAAACTTCCCTCATCATCAAAGGTCAGAAGATGAGTAGTCATATTTTCCTCGGTTACCGGAACCTTCACTTTAGACGCATAGGCTAGCTGACCCTTTGATACCTTTAGAAAAGCAAAGTCACCATTCGCAAGCCTCACGTATAAATAGGTGTTATTTCCGACGGTAGATTGGTATAAAATTTTGTTACCGCTGCTCTGAATTCGCTCTACAGCTTGTCGATTGATCCCAATTCTTTCACTAGTTGGGTCCAGTAATACTTTTGGCTTATCCGACACTAATGATTTACCAATTGGTGCCCCTATATAGGTAGGGTCCGTCACATAATACCGTTTGCCTCCTGAAGAGTAAAACCTGCCCTGAAACTGCTTATCAAGAGCCACGGCTACGGCAATATGTTGAGGGTAATCCAACGCACAAACCTCAAAATCTGTAAAAGCCTTTACCATATAAATCAACAAAGCAGACCGGTCTTCGCAATCCGAATACTCATAATGAAATAACTCTTCAGGCCAATAGAATTTCTCATAACCAAAATGATCATCATCAGTCTTGTAAGCAAATCCTTGCTGCACCAACTCTAGTAGAAATGATACCCTATCATGATCGTTTAGGTCTTTAAGTACATTTCCTAGTTGATCTGAAATAGATTTCTTAAATGTTCTGGACCCTTCGGCAAATAAGTAACTATCATAGGCTATTTGTGGCAAACTTTGGTAATACTCGATCGCATTCATGTCGTAGGTGAAATCGAAAGTATGAGTCTTTTCCCGGAACTGGAAGTCCACTTTTCGTGATGCCGTTCGACCATTCTGAAAATTCAAGGGTTTCATCTGACTCAGATCAAAGTGTCTCTGAGCTAGGGCATGAGTATTTCTGTAGGTCTTAAACTTGTCATCATTACGCTCTTCAAAACTGTAGTAATTAATACCATCTATTTCCACAAATCGGGTATTATAGACAGGCTGTAAAGTAGGCAGCAAATGAAACAGTCCTTGCGCATCCCTTCCAATCTTGATGTTATAACCCATTTTCAATAACAGAAACCAGCTGATAACTTTAATACGTGTCTCATCAAGGCCTTGGGACTCCAACAATTGATTTAATCCCGCATATAGACCATAATCATTGATTTGAAGTGTCGATTTCCATTTGAATAATCCGAAAATACTGGTGCTATAATCTGTTTTCCCCAGATCTTCCCAGGCTTTGGCTATTCCCTTCTCGTCAATTGATTCCAGGCTCAATTCGAAAATCTGCTCATCAAAATCGACTTTCATTGATTGCCCGAAAAAAGACGCCCGAACCAAAGCATAACTGACATCAAAATCTTTAGCAGACTCCTTCGTTGGCATCTGAAATTGTTTATGTCGGGCGGGGCTTTCTGTGATCAGGTCATCAAGGCTTCCAAGATCTTCTTCCAACAAATCCTCCTCCTCTTCCTTTGGTGGTTCCGGAGGTAATACTTTGGGTTTCGGTTTGGGTGAGGGTTCCTCTTTTTCGATATTTACAAATTCATCCCATGAATTGGCGAGGAACTCGCTAAACTCTTCATCAATTTTCTGGTGATAGTCTTTAAAACTCTGGGATTGCTCCTTTTTGAATTCTTGAAATTCCTTTTCAAAATCCTGGGCGTCTGTGACTCCAATTAAAATGGTCGTGAAGACCAATAAGAGCAAAAGTTTCTTATTCCAACTACGGTACATAATTGATATCATTTTCTTCCAGATAGGCTTTATCAAGCTTAATGTCCACGCTAGCCAAATACTCATTCGTCCGGCGATTTATAATTGATACACTAAGGGTAAGCACGTCTTTGTCATAATCCCAGTAGTTTCCAATATATCGATATATAGTATTACGCGTCGTAAGTTTAAACCCTGCTTTCTTAAGCTCTTCAGCCTGAATTTGTTGGAAAATCTCTGAAAAATTGGAAGTCCCATTTTCGCCTTTATAGAGAAGTGGCGCCATTCCTATTTGAAAATTCTTACTTTCAATTTGATCTTTGAAGATCGTTGATATCAATTTGGCACCATTTTTCAAATCGTAACTATCTGTAAGTACGTCGGAAATCTTTTCAGTCACTGTCAACCGAAGTGACTGCATTTTTGAGCGATTTTCATCACTTAATCCACTTCCGGCAGCATTTAGAATATAAACAGAAGATTCTATTTCTTTGATATAAGGCAGCAAACGATAGTAAATTCTAAGTTCCGTCTTGACATCTCCCTTTTCTTTAAATTGTTTCGCAATCCCAAGGGCATTATCAACCTTGCCAAACTTCTCTTGAATCAGGCCTTCGTAAGTAGAAATCACATTGGATTTTTTTACATAAGCCAAAGCAAATGCCGCATTATTGGCTTCATCTATATGAGTTTTATAGACAAGACCTGTTACCTCAATATTGGAAGATGAAATGGTGAGCCGCTGAAATTCATCACTGGCATAGTTATTTGAGTTGTATTGTTTGTTACTCGATTGACTTTTAATAGATACAAGAACATATTCACTTAAAGCAGCGCGTGCATTTTCTTTAAGCTTATTGTCTAATTCATCACTGGCGTAACTGGAAATTTGAGTCAATCTGGCAAATCCTACAAAGTAGGTAGCAGATGGAAATAGATGAGATCTCTGCTCCTCATTGATCCAATCTACCTGGGCCGACAAGGACCTTAAATACAGGCAAAGAAACATAAGAACCAGAGATCTCTTCATCACTTATAAATCTCAATTATTATAGTCCGAGTAATTTTTGAAGCTCCTCATCATTGGCATCCAAATCAGCTTGAAGCTCTTTTTTTACTAGTTGCTGAGCCACTTTTCGAGCTTGCTCAAATGAATAACCAATTAACACACGACGTTCAAAAGCGCTGCTGTTTTTCTTTTCCGCTTTTACCACTGGATTAATCATTCCGAGTTCAGCATTCACGAATGTCTGGCTGCTTGAAAGGAACTTGTCAATGGTCTCAAAGTCTTGTTCAGTTAATTGAGTATTTGCCTTGTTTGTCTTGATCAGATTAGCCACCTGAGAAGAGATCAAACCTGCAAGTTCGACTCGCGCATTATCCATGGCATTACTAGAGGCAACTGCGCTAGACCTTGCCGATGCGGTCCCTGTAGCTACCAAAAACTTGGCCATTCCCTGGTCATCAAACTCGTACTGCATTTCAAAACTTCTTTGCAATTGCTTTTCCAATGGAAGATCACCAGGGAGGTTCAGGTAACCATCTTTTTTCAACCTTTTAGCTTCTTTTCTGGCATCTTTATCCACCTTCTCCTTGGCGGCTTTCCTTGCTTCTTTGCTGTACTGAGCACTCGCTTCTGTAAATAAGAGCAAGCCAAAAACAATAATTGAGAATCGTAGAATTTGGATTGTTTTCATAATTGTGATATTAAATGTGTTCATTGCTGCTTAAATAAAAAATCGCCTCCTTCCTGCGTCAAAGAAGGAATATCTCCGTAAAGAGGCGTATTTTCGGTATTCATCATTACTTCATCTCGTAATGAATTAAAGAGATATTCGGCTCGAAGATATTTTTGACTATTGCCTTCAAGCCTCTTGATTAAATAATAGAGGAAAACACTTTCATCTGGTACAGTCTTCAGGCTTCCTGAAGTCATGGCTTTTCGGCTTTTCGATGCATACAGAGATTGCAATTCAACTCCAAAATCCAGGTCTCTGCTTTTTATAAGGCTTCCACTATAGCATGCATCTGCAATAACCAAAGTGTGACGGGTATTTAGTCCGTTCAATAACGTCTTTAATTCATTGTTGGACAGCCATGAAGATCGATTAGAAGGTACCGCATCACTCAGGAGCCAGTAACCCGCATCATACTTACTGTCCCAATACCCATGACCGGCATAAAAGATTAAGAGGTTATCATCAGGCCGAATAATTTTTCCAATGTTTTCCAGTACCGAGTAAAACTTGCCACGATCAGGGTCGGTGAGTAAAAAAACATCTGAAGGCGCAAAACCATACTTCTCGGTTAGCACACCACGAACTTTCTGGGCGTCAATGATGGGCTTCGCTAAATCTGATATCCCATAATCTTCGTAGTTATCCACACCCACCAACAATGCATAGTATCGGTCATTAACCTGCACTTTGGGTTCGGAAGGCTCCTCTTTCTTCGCATAAGTCGATTTGATAGTAAAACTCGTTTGACTTTCCAATCCCCGGTTATCTACACACCGTACAATTACTTCATTATTTCCACGATTGAGAGGTATATCCGTCGTGAAATAACCATTCGCCGAAAAGGTGATCATTTGTTCATTAACCGTTAATGACTTCACCCCGTTGGAGCTCTTCACCGTGCCCTCCACCCATAAAGTATTCTCGCTAACCTCAAAGTCTGCGGCCTTAACCACATTAAAGCCCCTGGATTTACTCAATACAGGGTTGGTGATAATAATTTGAGGTGGTACATTCTCCTCGGATTTT
Source organism: Cyclobacteriaceae bacterium (assembly GCA_965215825.1). Classification (GTDB taxonomy): domain Bacteria; phylum Bacteroidota; class Bacteroidia; order Cytophagales; family Cyclobacteriaceae; genus JAWPMT01. The sequence goes on from CBDCEM010000001.1 coordinate 182,299, forward strand.
TGACGAAAATCCTTCAGCTTGTCATTGACAGTTTTATAAAAAGGATCAAAACTTGGAGTAAGGTCCAGTGCTTTAAGCAATTGGCTTTCTACAACATCTAGATGACCCAATGATTCTTCAGCGAGCGCCAGGTAATAATAGGACTGATTGTAAGTTTCATCATAGCTAATTGCCGTTTCAGCGCTTTCTTTGCTTTCCGAATGTCGACCTAAGTTCCATAATGCAAATGACTTATGAGCGTGGGCATTGGCATTCGAATTCTGAAGCCGTAAAGCATCATTAGCATGCTCCAGTGCCTTACTGTGATTCCCCAGTTTATTTTCCAGGGCTGCCAGATTGCTATGGGTAGAAGATGAATCTTGTGTTATGTTTAAAGACTGTTGATAATAGTTCAGCGCCTGCTGTAAATCTCCCAACTTGGAATTTAAAAGCCCCATTTGATTGTAGGCCATCCACTCCTCTCCATTGAGATCTAAAGCAGCCTGATAGGAGGCTTTGGAACTTGCATAATCACCCAACATGAGTTCCGAATTACCAAGCCATATATGGCCCCAATAAGTGCCATTCAAATTAACCGATTCGCTAAAATCAATTCGAGCACCTTCATATTCTGCTAACTGATATTTTGATACTCCTCTCTGAAGGAAATATTCGCTTGAACCTGGATTATAGGAAATAGCCCGATCCAGGCTATTAATAGCTGCTTTATAGCTCCCCCTATCTAGGTCGATCTTACCTAAAAAGTACCAGGCAACATGGTTTTCCGCATTTAAACTTGTTGCTTTTGCCAGGTCAACGCTTGCATTGTTATAAGCTCCATTATTGTAATAGGCAATAGCCCTGCGAGTAAGTACAGTGGCGGAATTGGGTTGTTTTTGAAGGATTTCTGAAAAAATGACGATTGCCTCATCGTATCTCCCGGCTGTTGAAAGTTTTACTCCTTCATCCAGTTGATCTCTTAAGCTCTGTGCGATCATAGCACAGGCCAATAACATGAAAACGGTAATTAAGAGAACTTTTCTCATGGTCAGATATGTTTAATCTTAACAAACAAAGGGACAATAGCATCCGCTCGATTTGAAACGGCAGAAAAACTTGCTTCGGATCTATCATAGTTAATACTAGAGGAATCCAAAAGTCTCTCGCCGAGAACCTCATAAACACGATCTCTTAATTCTCCTTGGGAATTGGAAAGGTTGGAAAGTAACCCTTGCAAATCAATTTGTCTGGAAGAGTACAAAACACAAAACGTATCTTCACCAATTTGGTTGTCTAATTCTACAAAATGATCTTCGCTTGGGAACACCAAACTACTATTCTGATAACCCAAATAGGAACTTATCCCTGATTCATAAGGGAAAATCTGGAAGGTTTCGCCTGTATTATCTGAGCCTATCACATATAAATATGCGGCCTCCTGATTATTAACAGTAAATTGAAATTGTGTCCCGGATGAATACGCATTTACTGTTTTGTAAACTTGATTCTTCGAATCAAATTCTACTGGAAAGTCACTTTCTTGATCAAAATTAAAAGTAATCGCTCCTCCAAGCGAGTAATTTTCTCCTGGATAATCTATCATTTCCGCCGCAAAAAGAATAGCGTATTGCGCATCCTCATACCGAATCCATAAATAACCACCATCACCCCAGCCTGCTCCCCAGCTATTGAGGATTCTAAACGCGCCACCATATTTATCATCATCATACCCAACAATCACCATGGCGTGCCCCCCCCGTTCAAAATCCTTGTCTTCTGGAGTACGATTCCAGACATCACTATAATAGGCACCACTAGAAAAGGATGGAACACTATACATTCCGAAAATTACAGGGTTGTTATTAGCAAGGCTCTTCTTTATAGGTTGTACCTTATTCTGATCTTCCTGATAACATAGTATTTTGTAATCCATGATCCTATATGCCTCAGCCACTTCATGATCAGTCTCATTCGGGATTTTGTCACAATCAAAAGCAAACTCCGATAGCGTAGGTGTTCCTTTAGTCTTCAGTACTTCCAAAGCCTCATTTACCCTGGTTCCACTGTTACAAGTATTGTTGTAGCGTATTTGATTGTAGACATAAGACGGAGAAAATGCTGTGGCCGTGATGGATTCCTTATCAGACATACCATTCCTATAGGCATAAGTGATCGTGCGAGCATGATACACTGACGACCATGCCGTGCACGTGCCTGTTTGTCCCTGATTTCCCACTCTGGGAGCATATTTACTCAAATCAACTTGGCTAGGAAGAGCCTCAAAATCTCTGCTTGCCAGCTGGGCAGTTCTGGGAATTGAATGCACGGCCCTATCATCAAAGATTAAACCCGTGCCTTGACCCAACAGGTCTCCACTAAACAAGATTGCACCGAGTAAAAATACCAGGGTACGGAATCGTAGTTTACTCATTTCTGTCAACAAGAACCTTTTCGAAGTTTCGTCCAATAAAGGTAGGTGTCTGCTTGCCATCTTGATATAATTTTTCAGCATCTCCCGACACATTATTCTTCAGATAATTTATTAATTCAGCTGAGTTGATCTGGCCGTCTTTATTAATATCAGCATAACCTTTCAATCCAGCTGCCAGGTAATAAGTGAACAAACCAGTACCGGTAATATCATTGCCAAGAGAGGTTTCTCCAAACGAGGATGACGTGAATATCATAAAGTCTTTGTCATCCTGCCAGTCACCCTTCAGCTCTGGGTTGATGAAACGTACTCCGCCTTTTTCGCCAGTGAGATTCTGCGTTTCATAGGCACTTGAACCTCGTGATGCACCACTAAAACAGGCATCCATAAATACCGTCACACTGTTCGTATTCAATGCCGACAACCCTGAATAAAAATCGTTCAGTTCAACTCCAAATTGACTCAGGTTCCTGATATTTCCATCACTGGGAAACAAATAAACCTTATCATCATTCTTTCCAGGTATCCCATGTCCACTGTAATACACATACAAATCAGTTGATTCATCAATGCTCAGGATGGTATTTCGTAATTCGTTGAGGTTCTTCAAATAGTTAATAAAGAACGTATTATTTGCCTCTCCATCTGTTGCCCTCATGATCCTATCTTTGCTCACTCCGAATGCGCGATGCATATATTCCTCCATTATTTTCGCATCCTGCGCCGCATATGGAGCATCGGTTAATGGATCATAGTCTTCAATTCCAATAATTAACGCCGCCGCATTGGGGTTGATGGTAACTGCGGGCGGAAACTTCGCGATCTCAAGATCATCCTTTTTTCTTCGCCACCTATCAGAAAAAGTACCACCAATGTTTCTTTTTTGATCTTCTCCGGAGATTACTGCTGGAGGTTTAGGCTTGGAATCAAGATCTATATCAAGGCCTGTATCAATAATACTTGTATTCAACCTCGAAGCAAGGCCAGGAACATTATAGAGACTATCTGTGACTTGCATTCTTATAGGAAGTCGCGCTTCTTCTCGGTAGGCACCGGTCACCCTTAAGTTTAATTGGATGGTATCTACCTCATATGCCCCCAAAGTGCGTAATGAGCCTTTCATTTCACGGCCTTTATTACTTTCATATTTTCCTTCGTAGATAAGTACATTTTCATTGTCAGAAAGCAATCTGAAATTAGGAGAAAAAGCCCGGCTGCTACTGGCATTTTGAATGATTAGTCCCAGGTTTACTTCTTCATTCCTCTCAATCCTGTTATTTGTACTTCTGGATGGTTCACTATTGATCACAAAACCCCGATATTGAAGATCTGGATTATACGCCCGAGACTGAATAACATACTCTAATGGAGGCATATCATATCGCTTACCGTTTTCTTTTACAAAAATTGTGATCGTACGGTCCCCATCCTCTAATTCAACACCGGGAGTTATCTTTATATCAACTACTTCTCTCGCTCCTGGATCAATTTTTGAAATTTTTTGGTGGCGTCCTGTATTAATCACTTGACGCCTGGAATTCACAGACTTTGAATCTTCAACATACACTTCTAGGCAAGTAGCCCTTCCTTCCCCATCATTGATCACCTCAAACTTGAAAGTAAAAGGCTCCAATGGCTCAAGAACACTATTATTCCCATCCCCAACATAGATCACTTCTCCAATTGGAAACGGATTCTGATCATCTTGAAGTGATTGACAATCTACGTTTAGAGAACTGAGGTCAAAAGGTGGGCTTTGATCAGATACACGTTGAGAGAAAAGCGATATGCTGATAAGCAAAAGTATGAGGGTGGCGGAATATGTCTTCATGGCTTTTTGAGTGAGACAGTGTCAATTGTCTATTAAGTCTTCAATTTAACGTTTTTCCAAATTAAATACCCTAAATCGTCTCACTTGACCAAAGTAATTCCTGGCTTTCAAAGAAAAATACTTAAAAATAGGTAGTTACTTGAGAGATAGAAACTGAAAAAAGGATGGTTTGCCTTGAAAATTGTCGCGTTTGCAGAGATTTGTTTTAGGTCCGTGACTAACTCATCACTTTTGGACCAGTACAAATGAAAACCACGATGAAAACCACTTTAATAGTTAACAAGTCAATAAAGTGCTTAAAAAACCCAACACTATTGCTCTTCCTTGCCATGAGCTTCCTCTCTTCTTGTGTTTACTCGCTTTTCCCCATTTACACTGAGGATACATTGATTTTCGAGGAAAAATTATTGGGAACTTGGGAAGATAGCGACGGCTATAAAATTTTTTTCGAAAGATTTTCCGATGAAACTTTAGAAGGGTCGGTCGGAGTGACACGGGAAAAATCTAATCACATTGATTCTCTAATTGGCGAAGGTTGGTCCATTCGATCTGATGAACCAATTTCAGTTAAAATTGGAGGTGAATTGGTCTTCGACAAGGTCCGGATTACTGCTCACATGGATTCATTAATGCAAGGGCATCTGGTTGAGGAAGAAGAGGTGAACAAGGAAGAAGCTGATGAAGAAAAGTCAAACTCGGCTAGATGGTTACTAAATCAAACTTCATTTGAAGGATCTGTCTCAATAAATAGTGATAAGGCCTATAGAATGATTGTTCAGGATGATGAAGATGAAAATTCAATTTACAAAGTCCATTTAGTCAAAATAGCCAATAATTATTTCATCGACTTGTACCCACTAATTGACACTAAAGGAAAGTTGTTTACCGGAAATTATTTCCCCGTCCACACTTTCATGAAGGTCAGTTTCAATGAGAATCAATTTGAATTGATATCTTTTGACCTAGAAAAGTTAAATGATCTTTTTGTCAAAAACTTGGTGAGATTACGACATGAAAATGTGAATGGCTCAGTTCTTATCACGGCACAACCTCAACAAATTCAAAAATTCCTGGAAGTTTACAGTGATAATCAGGAAGTTTATGAAGAACCAATCTCCTATTCCAAAATCACTTTAGATGATTGACAAAGTGAAATTGCTAAGTTGGAGGCCATTGCCACACATTCTATTCTGGGTGGTCTCCTTCTATTTCATCGGTTCCTATTTTTCTGTTGCAGGCACACTAAGTTCCATAGATTATCTCTATTCCATCAGCTTTCACCTTTGTCTAGTACCACTGGTTTACCTAAACCTGGGCCTACTTATTCCTCGATTATTACAAGAAAAGCACTATTTTTCTTATATCCTTGGATTGATCATAAGTATGATCATTACAGTAGCAATCCACTTTCTGGTCTTTGAAATACTGATCCCCTTACTCCTGATCGACTACTATATCGTGTCGTTCGTAGATACCTTTTCACTTTTAATAATCTTTTCTATTTACGTGGGCATCACATCTTTGCTCAAGTTCTCAAAATCTTGGTTCAGAATTCAACAACTTGAAAAAGAAAACATTGAATTTGAGTTAAGTTCACTTAAAGAGCAATTGAATCCACATTTTCTATTTAACGGTCTCAATAGTATTTACGCGCTTTCACTTCAAAAAAATGAAAAAACACCTGAAGCCGTACTCATGCTCTCAGAACTATTGCGGTTCTCATTGTATGAAAGTAATAGAGAGAAGGTAGAACTTACCTTGGAAATCAGGAATATCGAACATTATATAGCATTACAAAAACTTCGACTTAAAAATCCAGAGTCAATACGATTCTCAATCACAGGTGTGCCGGAAAACACTACTATCGCTCCTATGCTTCTTCTGCCGATACTGGAAAACGCATTCAAACATGGCGACCTGGAACAACCAGTATTTATCAGATTGAGAATAGACAAAACCATTTCCTTCTCTTGTGAAAATGAGATCGACAAAAAAGATCACCCAGACAGATTGCCAGGGGGAATTGGCTTGGAAAACATTCAGCGCCGACTTCATTTATTATACCCGAAGCACTCTTTTAGTATCATTCGGAATGATTCAAGATTCACGGTCAATTTAGTAGTTGAAGTAAAATGATTAATTGCATTATAATAGAAGATGAACCTTTAGCGCAAGAGCTTTTGAAACAATACGTATTGGATCACCCCGATCTCCACCTTACCGGCTTATTCGTAAATCCCGTTGAAGCCATGTCCATTGTTGAATCATCACAAATTGATCTTCTACTTCTAGATATCAATCTGCCAAAAATATCAGGAATCAACTATTACAAATCATTAATTCGAAAACCATTGGTCGTTTTTACAACTGCATATCCTGAATATGCAGTTGACGGTTTTGAATTGGAAGCCGTGGATTACCTGGTAAAACCGTTTCCATTTGAACGTTTTATGAAAGCCATTACCAAAGTCAAGGATAAGTTGAATAAACACCCTAATCAAAGCGAAGAAGTGTTGGTAATCAAAGCTGACAAGAAGTTATTCAGAATTCCATATACTCAACTATGCTATATAGAATCTCTGCGAGATTTTGTTAAAATTCATACCGAAGATGGTTCTATCCTTTGCAGCGATACACTCAGAAGCTTAAATCAATCTTTACCAGAAAATAAGTTCTTAAGAATTCACAAGTCCTATATCATCAACTTAGACAAAGTCGATTTCATGGAAGGAAATCAATTGAGCATAAACAATAAGAAAATTCCTATAGGACAAGCATACCGGCCCGGCATTGTAAAAAAGTTCAACAAGTAATTAATTTTAAGCTTTCTCTTTTGTTCAAGGTGTCTTCCCTGAGAACAATTGGCCATGTCTAACTATTGATGAGACGTCTGTTTCGCAAAGGAGAATTCTAAGAATCGAGCATTCTAAAAGATTAGCCCTGCAACCAGGATCAATCTATTAAAATGCAAAAGAAAAAGGAGTAGCATACAACGACCTGGCGAGATTGTCTGTGATGTAGACCTTATCGTCCGGATGCCATTTTTGAAAATCGAATTATACTGGATCAAGCAAGAAATCTGGGGAGGAGATTAGAATAGTCTAATTTCGATTTCAAAAAAGAGATTGGATATATCAGCTTGGGAGATGTTCTTACCAGAAGGCATGCTGACCTATTTTGAGGTCGTTTCAGTAGAAAAATCAGAAGAAGGATATTGGATAAGTTTAGTGGAGAAGGAATTAGCTCCTACTGAGTTTCTGGGTCATAAGCTGAGTTCTAAAGGCTTCTTTGAAGAGGTGACTATCAAAGACTTCCCAATCCGAGGTAAGGCATGTTACTTGAAAGTCAAACGTAGGAGATGGTTGAATGAGTCTCTTAATCAAGTAGTAGCCAGGGATTGGGAACTTGTTGCAAAAGGTACCCGCATGACTAAAGAGTTTGCGGCTTTTTTAAAAGCAGTGCATCGATACAACTCCGGTAAGCTGCAAAAGCCTGGGTAATTACTTCCACGTTAATGGCAAGCTCTTAGAAGAGCAATACATCTCTCATCTAAGTGATTATACTACTTGGGACCAACTCTCACATGCTGAAGATTATGTTGTCTTCCCGGATAACATTGGTCCATATCTAGCCATTGACGAAACATCTGTTTCACAAGGAGAACTCTACACTATCATTACCAATAAAGCAGCAAGAGGCAATAAAGGATGCCTGGTAGCTATCATTAAAGGCACTGACAGTGAGCGGGTAAAGTCTATTATCAAGCGAAAGATTCCATTGGAAAAGCGTAGAATGGTTGTAGAAGTCACCCTGGACATGGCTGCATCTATGGAAGAGATTGTTCGGAAGGTGTTTTCCAGAGCCACTTTAGTCACAGACCGTTTTCATGTACAAAAACTAGCTTTTGATGCCTTACAGGAAATGCGGATCAAGTATCGATGGGAAGCTCTTGAGCAAGAAAATAAGGAGATAGAATTAGCCAAACAGGAAGGCCTGACTTTCAAAACTCATCGCCTGGAAAACGGTGATAGCCCTAAACAACTTCTAGCCAGAAGTCGATACCTACTCTTTAAGAGAAAGGATCAATGGTCTCCTTCTCAAATCCATCGTGCTGAAATTCTATTCAAAAACTATCCTAGCATAGAACATGCCTATGAGCTAGCACAGCAACTAGGTTCCATCTACAGAAATGTAAAAGACAAAGGAGTGGCTTATACCAAACTGGCAAAATGGTACAATCAAGTAGACAAGGCAGGGTTCAAGTCATTCAATACAATCTCCAGAACCATCCAAAACCACTATCAAACTATCCTCAATTTCTTCGAGAGACGAAGCACAAACGCTGCAGCAGAATCATTTAATGCCAAAATCAAAGCATTCAGATCTCAATTCAGGGGAGTAAGAAATGTCTCCTTTTTCTGGTACATTTTCTTTTCACCGTCTAATTGGCTTATTCCAACCATGTATCAGTAAACTAATATCCAAAAGAGCATAAAAAAGGAATCACATTCGTTTACTATCTGATAAAAACTGCTAGTGATCAGGGATGCATAGAAGCCTGCACATTCTAACGGCTATGATGTACTTTGATGTGATACGATCTACTTGTTATAAAATGAAGATGTAAGAGCTCACCTTTTGGTTCTTCAATGGCTCTCGTCCCTTGTTAATTAGACCTTGGTACCAGACCTACACTAGAAGGTATAAAAAAAGGGTATTACATTTCTGCAATACCCTTTGTTAAAAGCTGGCAACGACTTACTCTCCCACCTGTTACGGCAGTACCATCAGCGCTGAGGGGCTTAACTTCTCTGTTCGGAATGGGAAGAGGTGGACACCCTCGCTATAATCACCATAAAATCTTTGTACCAGATACTTCTTATCAGTACATAATATCCTTAACATGTTGTCAGAGTAAAAGATCCTGTTGAATCAATATTATCAAGTATAGTCGCTTAAAGAAAGCTTACGGGTAATTAGTACTGCTCAGCTTTGACATTACTGCCTTTACACCTACAGCCTATCTACGTCCTCGTCTAGAACATCCCTTTAAAGAAGTCTCATCTTGTAGTGGGTTTCGCACTTAGATGCTTTCAGTGCTTATCCCTTCCCAACGTAGCTACCCAGCAATGCCCCTGGCGAGACAACTGGTGCACCAGCGGTTAGTCCAACCCGGTCCTCTCGTACTAAGGTCAGATCTACGCAAACTTCTTACGCCCACAACAGATAGGGACCGAACTGTCTCACGACGTTCTGAACCCAGCTCGCGTGCCACTTTAATGGGCGAACAGCCCAACCCTTGGGACCTTCTCCAGCCCCAGGATGTGACGAGCCGACATCGAGGTGCCAAACCTCCCCGTCGATGTGAGCTCTTGGGGGAGATCAGCCTGTTATCCCCGGAGTACCTTTTATCCTTTGAGCGACGGCCCTTCCATACAGAACCGCCGGATCACTATATCCTAGTTTCCTACCTGATCGGCTTGTTGGCCTCACAGTCAAGCACCCTTATGCTATTGCGCTCTTCGCATGATTACCAAACATGCTGAGGGTACCTTTGAAAGCCTCCGTTACATTTTTGGAGGCGACCACCCCAGTCAAACTACCCACCACACACTGTCTCTGTCTCCAGATTAGGCATCAGATAAATAAAGGGAGGTATTTCACCAATGACTCCTCAACGCCTAGCGACGCCAATTCAAAGTCTCCCTCCTATCCTACACATCATTTACCCAATACCAATGTGAAGCTATAGTAAAGGTTCACGGGGTCTTTCCGTCCCGTTGCGGGTAAACGGCATCTTCACCGTTACTACAATTTCACCGAGCTCATGGCCGAGACAGTATCCAGATCGTTGCACCATTCGTGCAGGTCGGAACTTACCCGACAAGGAATTTCGCTACCTTAGGACCGTTATAGTTACGGCCGCCGTTTACTGGGGCTTCAGTTCAGAGCTTCGCCGAA
>CBDCEM010000001.1:197500-303983 GCA_965215825.1 Cyclobacteriaceae bacterium
AGGGACCGCTCCCAACTCGGGTACAGTAAGCTTTGAAAATGCCAAAGACTTCTCCAATTCTGTGTGGGGGTATACCAAGACCTGTACACGCACCAGCTGAAATCGTATTTGAACTGGTTACGAATGGGTAACTTCCAAAGTCCACATCTAACAGGGAGCCCTGTGCACCTTCTGCTAGAACAGACTTCCCTTGAGTTAGCATTTCATTGAGAAGGTACTCTGTATTCCGAATTTGTAATCCGGCCATCACATCCACATATTTCCAAAACTCTTCTTCAGCCCCGGTTAAGTTATATTCAAAATCATGCTGATCTAAAATTTGTATGTGTCTATCCCGAACTTTCGTGTACCTAGTTTTGAAATCCTTCTCTAAAATATCTCCCACTCTAAGGCCCACTCGAGCCATTTTGTCCTGGTAGGTTGGGCCTATTCCACGAAGTGTAGAGCCAATCTTCGACTTACCTTTCGCTTTTTCAAAGGCCTGGTCTAACAATCTATGTGTTGGTAATATAATCTGCGCCTTCGTTGAAAGAACTAATTGCGACTGGGTATTTATATTAAATGGTTCCAGATCCTCAAGTTCTTTTCCAAATGTGATAGGATCCAAGACCACCCCATTTCCAACTACATTTAAGATTTGTTCATGGAAGATTCCCGACGGTATTTGATGTAGTACATGTTTATGCCCATCGAACTCAAGCGTGTGGCCCGCATTAGGCCCTCCTTGAAAGCGCGCAACTATATCGTATTTTGGCGCCAAATAGTCCACCACTTTTCCTTTTCCTTCGTCGCCCCACTGGAGGCCCAAAAGGATATCTACAGCACTCATTCCGTCTATTGATTGACTATCTTGGTAATTACTTCTTCTTCTGATTCTGCTATATGGAAGATTGCTTGAAGCTTGGTAATGATTAGTAGTTTCTTGACATGTTCAGATGGATTGATCAAGTAAAGTTCTCCACCCTTGTTTCGGAACTTCGTTAGAATCGTAATTAATACACCGATTCCGCTCGAATTGATATACCTCACATCTGTGATATTCACAAGGCAAAACCTTGCCTGATCTTTACCGAGCACATCGTTGACAATTTCTACTAGCTCAGGTCCTTTATTTTCACCGATCAGATCTCCTGAGAACTCCAATCGAAATATGTTGTCTTTTATCGTATGTGTATAATTCATCTTGGTCTAGCGATGGCTATCAATAAAATTCAAAAGGCACTAACCCTTAAACATAAGGTCAGTGTATATGATTGCCAAAGTTAAGCCTTAATAGGATAAGGCACACCTTGACCTTTTGCAATTTGACTTATTAGGTATGTTAATGGCCATTTGATAAGGTGACTATTCGGCCATATACCAATTGTTTGGTCTTTTTATTTACCAGACAGCAGGGCCTGGTATTTTTCCTGATCGTTAAGTACCTTCACCGCAGCTAATATATCCCTGTCTTTCTCAAAAGTGGATTCAATAATACCTTGCTGCAATTGGTATCTACCAGCAATTTCTTGTTCTAACAATGTTCGTATCTCACTTTGAAACGTTAACAGGTCTTGTTCTTTGTTGTGCAAGGCAGCTCTTTGGAGTTCTTCGATTTGACTCTGGATCTCGTCGAAATATTTCTCTTCTTTAGCGGTCTTAACCAATGATTCAATCGTGCGTTCCACTTTTGTAGTGTAATCGTAATCCTTTTCCTGGAGCCACTCAATAAATCTATTGTAATCGTCATCCGACAATCTATAAGATTTCGGATCAAATTGATCATCCAATTTTCCGTGGACAAATTCTGTAACGAAATTAAAAATGTGATCTTTCCGTAACAGGCTATAGGTAATGGGCGCATACTTAAAGCGCGTTATTGGTATATCCGGATCCAACCCTCCACCATCAAACACTAACCGCCCTCCTTTAGTCTTGAATTCAACTTTTAAGGAATCCGGAACCTTTCCGACACTCCCATCTGGATTTCGATGACTGTAATCAATGGCCTGAATACATCTCCCACTAGGAATGTAATATTTCGCTGTGGTTACTTTTAATTGAGAATTGTAAGCAAGTGGCCTAGTCTGTTGAACCAGTCCTTTCCCAAATGTTCTACGCCCAATTAGCACTCCTCTATCATAATCCTGGATCACCCCAGAAACAATCTCGGAAGCTGATGCCGATCCGTTATCGGTTAGGACAGCCATAGGCATATCTGTATCTATTGGGTTATTCAATGATCTATAGGTTTTCGTCCAGGCATCTAGCTTGCCTCGCGTGCTAACTACTTCAACTCCTCTGGGAACAAAAACATTAGATACGTTAATCGCCTCTTCAAGCAAACCACCTGGATTTCCCCGCAAGTCCAGAATAACTTTATTCGCGCCTGAGGATTTAAGTTCTTTCAAAGCGGTAGCTACCTCTGCCCCTGCCTTAGTCGTGAAGTCAGTCAATCTTATATAAGCAATATCCTCATTGATCATTCCTGAAAATGGAACATTATTGACTGTGATTTTTTCTCGTTTCAACTCAACCTCAAAGGTTTCTTCTTGTTTGTACCTTTTCACAGTGAGTTTAATCCCAGAATTTGATTGTCCTTTGAGGAGTTTTGAAATCTGATCTGAAGGCTTATCAGCTAAATCAACTCCATTGATTTTCAGGATTTGATCACCAATTTTAAGGCCGGCGCGATGAGCCGCATAGCCTTCATAAGGTAGAACAATTGTATTGACCCCTCCTTTCCTATCCACCACCGCACCAATTCCTCCATATTCTCCAGTGGTGACAGTGAGATAGTCTTCTATATCATCTTCCCCAATATAGGTAGTGTAGGGATCCAGGTTTGCAAGCATTGCCTCAATACCCGTCTTCATCAGGGTATTAGGGTTGACCTCATCCACGTAGTAAGCATTCACTTCCTTGAATAAGGTGGCGAAAATGTCAAGGTTCTTAACAATTTGGAAATAACGATCATTGGAAGGGTTGGCAAAAGCCAGTGAGATAGTCGTCACTATAGCCAATATAATGATGTACTTCGCTCCTCTTTTCATAAGTGTCTGATCTTCTATTTAAGACAATCTCTGTTCTAAACGTTGCATCAAGGTAATTAGTTTTTCCTGAATTTGGTGAAATGGAAGTATCTCAGGACTTAAAAAGAGAAAGGCAAGGTGTAGGTGTTGGTTTTCAACCTTGAGTATATGCTTATTTTGACGATACGCTTCTCTGATACGCCGCTTCAATAAATTCCGGTCGACTGCTTTTTTCTGATGTTTTTTAGGAACGACTACCAATAATTTATTTTCTCCTGTCCCTTCGTGTATAGAAAATTTTAACAAAATAGGTCGAACGAAAAAAGAGGAACTCTTTCTAAAAAGTTCCTCTATCTCTTTTTTACTCTTTAGCCTCTCAGTGGCTTTGAGTGTATATTTTGGCCGGACTTCACCAGTCATGGCCTCGCTAATTTATCTTTTGTGCTTGCTTTCGCTAGAAACGCTAAGTTTCTTTCTGCCTTTGGCTCTTCTTCTGGCCAGTACCCCTCTACCGCCTACTGATTCCATTCTAAGTCTGAAACCGTGCTTGTTCTTTCTTTTTCTGTTCGAGGGTTGAAATGTTCTTTTCATTTCTTGCTTGTTTTAAAAACGGAGGGCAAAGATAGTTTTTTCTTTGTTAATTTCAATTTGAACTAAGAATATTCTGAGAGAAACTTATTTTCACTTAAAAATTCCCACGGGGGTACTTCAAACTCTTAGGAGTCTACTTACACACCCCTAGCCCCTCTCCAATGCTATTAAGTTAAGAAGAAAGAAAGCCGATCAATAGCTATCAATCGGCCTGTCTCGGTTATCTTAGAGACACGTAAAATATATCGACAATGAATTTAGATAAAGAAAATGACACAGTGAAGAGCTCTGGGGGCTCTTCAAAAAAAACTCTTTGACTTTTTTCATAATTCGAGAAAAATATCTCGCTATAAACGCTCTCCTAGAGACTTTAGTAGATCCTCTCCCTTATCGTTTGAAGCTGTCGCTGGCAGTATTCTTCATTTATTTAAAGAATCAGTAGAATTTAATCTTCAGAAGATTCTTCCCTGTCTGGATACAAGACCTGTAACTGGAAGTGCGTTTACTCAAGCTCGTTATAAAATCAGGCCTGAGTTTTTCAGAGATCTCGTAGAGCAACTAAATGACACTTTTCATGATTGTGACAAAAAGCTTTGGAAAGGGCATTGTCTACTTGCGGGAGATGGTAGTACATTAAACCTACCCGCACATCAAGATATCGAAGATTATTTTGGCCTATACGCGACTAATGAGTTAGGAACTAAAAGGTACTTGGCCAGGACATTCATGATCTATGATGTATTGAATCAGTTTGTGGTGGACAGTCAATTATCTACAATGAGAGAAGGTGAAAAGACTTTGCTTAAAAAGGGCCTGTCTAGCGTTAAAGAAAATGATATGCTGATCTTAGACAGAGGATTTGGTCATTTCTGTACGATAAAAGAGTTGGTGAGTCACCAGACCAAAGTCTGTATACGATTACCAATTAACAGTTCCAACTTCGCCAAGAATATCATAACTCACGATGAGGATGACATAATTACCACATGGGAGCCTAGTCCAAAAGAGGTTGAGAATAGCCGTAAGAATAAACTCGATGCCACTCCCATTAAGGTCAGAATTGTAAGAATTGAACTAAGTAGTGGTGAAACCGAATTGCTAATCACCAACCTTTTCGATCAGCAGAAATACAGCGCTCGGGACATAAATGAGCTGTATCAGCTTCGTTGGGGCGTGGAGGAAGGCTTTAAAAACTTAAAGCCAAAGATGAAAGTTGAACAATTTGGTTGCAAGAAGGCCGCAGGCATCTTTCAAGAGTTTTACGCACATATTTTTTGTATGAATTTAGTCGCTATTACAGGCTTATTAGCTAGTAGAACTATCGATCAACGTACTTCCAACCGTAAATGGAAATACAAATACAACTGGAAGAATGCCTATCGATTTGTAAGAGAAAAACTACTCTCATTCCTCTTTAACTCAAATAATGAGCATTTCATAAGTCAAATATTGAATCAAGTAGCCTCTTCCATCATAGCAATAATTCCTGATAGGCATTTTGGCCGAGATGTAATAGCTAGTAGTAAAAAGGGAAGGATTACTCAATTCAATAAGTGACCATATGAAGCTTAACTTAATAGCATTGTACCCCTCTCAAGAGGGGAACTCATCTCAAGCTCTTTCAAAAGGGTAATGTATTTCTCTAGCTCTCTCAACACATTTCTAGCTTTCCCAAGAGGGGGAATACATCTCTATCCTCTCACAAGGGAAACACATTCTAGCTTTCTCAAGAGGGGAACTTGAATATTAATGCAAGTTTCTGAGTATCTCCTGAATCTGAGACAATTCTAATCTGGGACCAAATTGTGATACAACTTTTGACGAAGCCATACTCGCCAATTTTCCTGCCTGGGCAAGGCTATGGCCTTGGGCGATCGAATAAAGAAAGGCTCCTGAAAACATATCTCCTGCACCCGTAGTATCCACGGCCTTTACGGGGTATGGTTCAATATCTATAAACGTATCACCGTCCCAAATGATCGCGCCATTTTCTCCTTGAGTAATAGCGAAGTTTTTGGCTACTTTTTTTAATTCCTCACGTGCCTCTTTTATATCCTCCTTGCCAGTGAACAAAGTAGCTTCTTCCTCATTGCAAAACAGCAAGTCAAAGCCATCTTCCACTAATTCTTTCATTTGGTCTCCAAAGTATTTCACCATGGCTGGATCAGAGAATGTGATGCTTGTCTTAACTCCATTGGCCTTTGCCAGTTCCTTCGCTTCTCTCATGGCAACCCGACCCGTATCGGAAGAGATCAAATATCCTTCTATGAAGAGGTAGTTAGATTCTGCAAGTGCTTCTTGATTAATCTCACTTACCGAAATATCTGTTGTAATCCCCAAAAAGGTATTCATTGTTCTATTGGCATCTGGAGTGATCATAACCAGGCACTTGCCGGTTGTTCCAGCTTCCAACGCCTCATACTCTAAGTTGGAGTCGATACCATTTTTTGCAAGGTCTTCGATAAAAAAAACTCCGTCTTCGTCATTGGCCACTTTACACGAATAGAATCCTTTCCCTCCAAATTGAGCCATAGAAACAATCGAGTTTGCAGCAGATCCACCAGCCTGTTTCTTTGTAATGTGATTTCCCATGGCCGCACGAAGAGCACCCTGACGATCTTCATCAACCAATGTCATCAATCCTTTTTCTACTTCTTGAGTCTGAAGGAAATCATCGTCAATCTCAATTTCATAATCTACCACCGCATTGCCAATGGCATATACATCGTAATTCTTCATTGTGTTTCTATCTACTAACCTGATATTAAAATCGGGCGCAAAGATGTAAAAGATTGGGCAAAAGATGGTCTTCAAGATTAAGGACCAGTAAGTTTCAGAAAATGCTGGGAGGACTCTAAGGTGCTACAACTCTTTGACTCGATCGGGATAATCCGAAATAATGCCATCAACACCCCACACAATTAACTCACGCATTTCTTCCACCTCGTTGACGGTCCATGGGATTACTTTGATACCTTCTTCCTGCAATTCCTTGACAATTTCTTTCGAAAGTGATTTGTAATAACAACTATAAACATCAGGTTTAAAACCTAAGTCTTCCACATTCTTCTGCCAGGAAAGCTCATTTTCTATCAACTGAGAAAGTTGAACTTCAGGATACTGTTCTCGGAAATATTGCAAAATTCGAAAATCAAAGGACTGAATGGTCACTCTGTCCCATTCGATTCCTGGGGTCTCATTTATCAATTTGTAAACCATGTCTGAAAATTTAGCTGGTTCCGGGTGATAGAGATTGTCATGTTGTTCCTGGCTCTTTAATTCGATGTTGTAGTTCTGCGCTGGAAGGTTGTTTAATTGGGTGTATTGTTCAACTCTGGAAAAGACATCATTCAATAGCGGTTTTACTACCTGAACTTTGCCTTGCGAAGGAAACCTTGGATGCATCAAGCTACCACAATCATATTGGAGTACTTCCTCATAAGACATTTCGTAGATATTGAGTTTGGGAGCATCTTCTTCAGGAATCATGCTACGATTCTCATCCAGGCATATTTCTGATGAGAAAAAAGGCTCATGACTGACAACAATCTGCTTGTCTTTAGTTACACATAGATCGAGTTCCAGCGTGTTTACTCCTAAGTCAACTGCTCTAATAAAGCCTCTGATCGAATTTTCCGGAAGCAGTCCACGAGCTCCACGATGCCCTTGTATATCTATAGATGACAGATCCATTTTTGATTTCTTGTTGCTGGTACTCTGACAACCTATCAGAAATATGATAAGGAAGCAACTATTCCATATTTTATTCATAGATGCAATATGCATTAGCTTAAGAACTTGATTCTTGTAAAAATATAGTCAAGTGACTCTTCATTGATTACCATTCGATAAAAATCTGAATTACCAAGCTGCTCAGGTTCATAGCCAGTCTGTTTGAGGTATTTTTTAGAAATCTTCTTATCGAACCAATGAACTAATCGGATGTAGCCATTCTCAATTTCCAGGCAGGTCATACCTCTTTTTCCTATGACTGTTCCCGAATTAAACAAGCAGGGTACATGAAAAATATCGTGATAGATATGGTTAAGTACTTTGATTGCTTCATTGCCTTTGTGATACTTCTCTAACTCCTTCTTGTAAGCAACGATGCTCTCTTTTATTGTGTTTTTTCTATTGGGACGTTCAATGTATTCCCTACATAATTGATCAATCTTGTATTTCAATCTATCGATTTTATCAAGTGATTCAAAAAGTGGTCTGTGGGTATGACCAATAACAGACACAAGCTTTCGCTTAGAAGAATAATGATAAAGCTTCTTCTCTATTTTGAATTGCTTAACTGACGAATGGGATACACTATAATTTTTTATTCCCAGAGGATTTGCAAAGTACTTTAGTGTAAAACCAACAAGTTCATTGTGTTGTTGATACTTTTTAGAAGCCTGGTGTCCATGAAATAAGAAAACATCATTATCCTGATATCCAAGTCTGTAGGCATCATGGATTTCCAAATCATAGGGTAAACTATCCAACGTTGCCAATTCCAAATCGTGATTTCCAATGGTTTTAATCAGTCGATCTTCTTTAGCAAAATGAGCGAAGAGTTCAAATACGTGTTTCCATTGCTTTATAATTTTCTTGTATTCGTACCTCTGCAGTTCCTCCACATCACCATTCAAAAAGAGTTTGAAATTCTTCTGGAAATAATGTTTTTCCAGTGACGAAGTGAATAGGGCCGCATTTGTTTTGAAGTCATCTGCTGAACCTCCATCTCCCATATGAAGGTCGCTGAATATGACCCATTTGCTGTCACCAAGTTCTTCCCTCGGTGACTCCTCAAAAATCTTGTCGAGGTTTTTGTAAACGATCTTGTTTGTGATCTTCACATCTCAAAAATCACTGGATTTTAACAATTTCAAAAGCCGGTAACAATTTGATAAAACCGCAAGAGATATCTTAATTTCAGGCTACAAGAAATGCGGCACCAAATACCCCAGCAGAGTCTCCTAATGTGGGTTTTAAGAAAATCGTATCCATCCTTTTATTAAAAACGTACTTCTTTGCTTCCTCCACGCCCTCGGTGTATAGTAAGTCAATATTGCCAACTCCTCCGCCTAATATAATCACATCCGGATCCAGGATATTGATCACATTAGCTATGCCTCTACCAAAAAAATGAATAAGTCTCTTTATCAACATTGTAGCTTCTTCATCTCCACCAGTCATGTGCGCCCGGTAAAGATCTTTAAGCTTATCATCCCGGCCTGTTTTTTCCTTAAAATATTGCTCAAGGTTTCTGCCAGAGATTACTTTTTCTACACAACCAACACGGCCACAATAGCAATCTCCTCCCGTCTCATCAAGAAAGTTATGTCCCCACTCTCCCGCAATTCCTTGTCTTCCATTGAGCACCTCGCCATTAACTACTATTCCACCGCCAACTCCAGATCCCATGATTACGCCGAAACACACCTTTGCATCAGGTACTTGCTCCTTGACTGATCCCATTCTGGCTTCTGCGAGGGCAAAGCAATTAGCATCGTTAGCCATGTTGATCGGAATGTGAAGTTTCTTTTCTAAATCCACATGAAATGGCTGATCATTCAGCGCGGTGGTATTGCTGTTTTTCATGGTCAGCGTGACCGGGTCCAGGGCTCCGGGAGTTCCAAAACCTACTCTCTGAGGCTCTAAACCAGACTGTGTCTTCATATCATCAATCAAGATTTTGATTCGATCCAGAATGTGATAATAGCCAAGATGTGCTTCTGTATCTATTCTGGTCCTTAGAAGTACTTCAGGGTCGTTTTTATCTTTCAAAATAACGCCTTCAATTTTTGTCCCACCAAGGTCTATACCCCAAATTGCCATATCAGTTTATTTTCTTGATTTTGTACATAATCCCTTCCCAAGGCTGCAACAAAATGCCCCCTTCTTCCACATTATTGGATTGCCTATAGTTTGATACAATACGGATCAGTTCATTTTGCGAGACTTCTTCTGACAATTTCAAAGTATTCTCCTCTGAAGAAAAATTCAACGCCACTAACATGTGATATTCATGATCTTGACGGTAATAAGCAAAAATGGAAGGGTCCTTCTCACTAATACATACATATTCTCCATAGACCAAAACCGGATAGGTCTTTCTAATCGTGATCATTTTTCTATAGAAATGAAGCACTGATCTAGGATTCATTTCCTGATTTTCAACATTGATGGATTCGTAGTTGGGGTTTACTTTAATCCAAGGTTTACCTGTAGAAAATCCAGCATGAGTTGTGTTATCCCATTGCACAGGAGTACGGGCATTATCACGTCCTTGCTTGTGTATTGCTTTCATCAAGTCATCAAGGTCGCCACGGCTTTCTTTTGTCTCTTGCCAAACGTTCAGGGTCTCTACATCCCGATAATCCTCGATGGTATCGAAAGCAACGTTAGTCATACCTAATTCATCTCCTTGAAAAATGTATGGTGTTCCTCTCATGCTTAGGAGCATAAGTGCGAGCAACTTCGAGGATTCTTCCCGAAATTTCTGATCATCTGCAAATCGAGATACGATTCGAGGAAAATCGTGATTCCCAAGAAAAATACTATTCCACCCTGACGCTCCTAATTGCTTGTCCCAATCGCCAAATATCTTTTTGAATTGGACAAAATCAATATCGATAGGATGGAACTTCCCGTTTGGGCCATGATCGATGAACATGTGGTCAAAGTGAAAGATCATATTGAGTTCCTTCCTCTCAGCACCAACATAATCGTGTCCATTATCAAGAGAAATGCCTGGTCCTTCTCCTACTGTCATAACATCATACTTTGACAGTACTTCCTGATTCATTTCTTGTAAGTAATCATGAACCCGAGGGCCATTGGCGTATACTTCAGTTATTGTCTTATTAAATTCCCGATGAGGCGTATCGTCATAGTTCCTTTTAGAAATAAGGGAAATCACATCGAGCCGAAATCCATCAACTCCCTTATCCAGCCAAAACTTCATTTGATCATAAACCTCTGCTCTGACCTCCTCATTTTCCCAATTAAGATCTGGCTGCTTTCTGGTGAAGAGGTGTAAATAATACTCATTAGTTCTTTCATCATACTGCCAGGCTTTGCCACCAAAGAAGGACTTCCAGTTATTTGGTTCTTTTCCCTCATTGTCAGTTTTCCAAATGTAAAAGTCGCGTTTTGGATTGTCTTTGGATGACCTGGATTCCTTAAACCAATGATGTTCGTCTGACGTATGGTTGGCCACCAAATCCATGATTAATTTCATGTCACGATCATGAACCTTCTGTAGTAATTCATCAAAGTCTTTCATGGTACCAAACTCTGAATGAATTCCTCGATAATTGCTAATATCATAGCCATTGTCATCATTTGGAGATTCATAAACAGGGCATAACCATATAATGTCTACTCCTAAACTCTTGATATAGTCTAGTTGTGTAATGATGCCAGGAATATCACCAATTCCGTCACCATTACTGTCTTTAAAGCTCCTGGGGTATACCTGATAAATTACGCTTTCTTTCCACCAAGTTTTCTCTATCATTGAATGTTGGCTCTTGTTCGTTTCTATTTTTTTTAAGATGTCGTTCTGAGATCCATTGACACTGGTAGGGGGTTAATTTGATTTGATCGTATGGCGTTTTCACTTCAAGATCTGTCATCTGATCTTTAAGGCCATCGTCCAAATTGATCCCCTGTTCCCGGAAAACATCCATAGATATCCATTCTTCCTGATCGTTCAAATTGAATATACATACCACTTTGCCTGATTCGTTGTAGCGGATGAACCCAAGCACATGCTGGTTTTGACAATCCAACAGGTAATTATTATTCTGATCTCGAAATTGCTCAATCCGCTTTCTGGCATGGATCATTTTTTGGACCCCCAGATATATCCGACCTTCTATCAAATGGTCATCTTTGCAATTCTCGACGCTACTCCAATCCATTGGGGGTCGATGCATCCACCTGTTATCAGCTACTTTGGCAGGGTCATGTTCGTAATTATAATCGTTCAACATACCCAATTCATCACCCATATACAGCATGGGGATTCCACCATACGAAAGAATAATCGCGTGCAACATGAGAATTCTTGGGATTGCCAAGTCAACCTGATAAAGGTCCTGATTTTCCAACGCTTTTTCCAGTCCTGCCAATGATGCCAAGCTTCCTGATATTCTCGCATCTCCTTTTTCTGGATCTTCCATAAATCTCCTGCCTCTGGCAAATGACCAAGGAATACTACCAGTTAGGAAATCGATAATGAAATGACGATGGCTGTAAGCATCATATCCCGCCTTTCGCGCATGCTCGTCCTCGTATCCAAGACCTATGTCATCGTGGCACCTTAAATAGGTGATCCAAGACGTACCCAGAGGTTTCTGAGGAATGTTGTTAATGGAAACAGTGATTAATCTATTGTTTTTAGTAGCCACGCTTTCCCATAACAGCGTCATGAGTGTCGCATTATAGGCCAGGTCACACTCATTACTAACCGTATCCGTTTTGCCAAAGTACTTGATGATCTCAGGGGGAGCAACGATGGCCTCTGCAAGAAAAATTGTTCCTGGGCAAGCGACTTGCATACAGGCCTTGAAGGTCCTGACGATCAAGTGGGCCTCATCGAGGTTCTGAGATGTGGTACCGAGCTTCTTCCACATAAATGCCAATGCATCGAGTCGAAGTACATCTGCCCCTTCATTGGACAAGTAAAGCAGATTACTGAGCATTTCGACAAAAACCCTGGGATTGGAATAATTCAAATCCCACTGGAAGGTGTTGAAGACGGTCATCACCCATTTCCCTATTTCCGGAACATAAGTGAAATTTCCCGGAGATGAATCGGGAAATACTTCAGGCATACTTTGCTCATATTGATCGGGCCAATATCGATCTTCGTAGAAGTAGTAGTAGTCTTGATATTTTTCATCACCTTTTATGGCTTTTTGAGCCCATTCATGTTCGTTTGAAGTATGATTGATGACAATATCCAGCATCAAATAAATTCCTCGCTTGCGGAACTCTTTACTGACTTTTTGGAAGTCGGCTTTGGTTCCGAATTTCGTATCGATCTGACGATAATCTGAAACCGCATACCCGCCATCATTTTGCTCTTTAGGGGATTTCAGAAGAGGCATAAGATGAACAAAATTGACTCCAAGCTCTTCAAAATAGTCGATCCTTTCAACAAGTCCATTTAGATCTCCGTTGAATAAATCGACATATAACATCATACCGACGATTTGTTCGTCTAGAAACCAGTCAGGGTTTTCCTCCCTTTCATGATCTATTCTTTTGTTTTCCAACGACCGGTTCTTGTGTGATTGAATAAGCGTCCGGGTAAGCTGGTGTAAGATCTCCGCTAAGTCGTCTCTATCTCCATATAAAGTTCTCAGGTTATTTCTGATTACCTGAAAATTGGCATGTAGTCTCGCCATGAAGCAGCTATCTGACTTCCCTGTCTTTTCAAGGATATTTTGTAGTAAAATATGTGATTTGGGATCGTACACTATCTACTAAAATTGACTGGCGATTTGGATTGCATGATCTAGTGAATCCTTCTCTTTTTTAAGGTTACCCTGATCCCAACCGAAGAATTGGGTCATTCTTTGTTCGACTTGATCCCTCGTTCGTTCAATTGATTTGATATTAAAGTAGAGCCTTCCTGTTCGCCTTTCATAAAAATCCAGTAAGGTGAATGTTGATTCGTTTTCAAGACAGAAGTTTAATTCCGCAAGTACCAAATCAATTTCAGGGCTTTTCACTCTTTTTATGGAGCGAATGATTTCAGAGGTTTGACGACCATAGTTGCTAACAAGGTATTCCGCATAGGAAGCCAAAGAGGTATCTAAAGACAAAAGCTTTTCTGCTACTTTCTTCTGGTATTTCTCAACATCCTTCTTTCCTGCAAAAACGCCACCTCCTAACACCGTATTTTCTGTTTGACAGGATTTTAATTCCTCATTGTGTTCTTCTTTCAATTTTTCCGCCAGCCTATCAAGGATGCGCTCTGCCATTTTACGGTAACCCGTCAATTTTCCTCCGGCTATAGAAAGTAGTCCTGTTTCTGATTCGAAGATCTCATCTTTTCTGGAAAGTTCTGATGCGGACTTCCCTTCTTCTTCAATAAGCGGGCGAAGCCCGGCCCATGTGGACTCAATGTCTTTTACTTTCAGGTCAATCGTTGGGAAAATATGATTGACACCATCCACCAAATACTGGACATCTTCAAGATTTGCTCTTACATCGTCCAGGTCACCATGATAGTCCGTATCGGTGGTACCGATATATGTCGAGCGGTCTCTAGGGACCGCAAAAATCATTCGGCCGTCCGGCACATCGAAATAAAGTGAATGTTTTACTGGGAAACGTTCCCGGGGCACGACAATGTGCACACCTTTGGTTGGATGAAGGTATTTACCTTTTAACGATCGGTTTTTCTCTCTCAGCTGGTCCACCCATGGGCCAGCTGCGCTAATCGTATACCTGGCTTTTAATTGCTGTTCTTCGCCCGTCAAATGGTCTTTCCAGCATAATCCCGAGATTTTGTTGTCGGAATAAATGAATTCAGTCGCTTCGGCATAATTGATCACATCTGCTCCAAATTTGGTAGCTGTTTTCAATATCTCCATTGTCAGACGGGCATCGTCTGTTCGGTATTCCGCATAAATTCCACCTCCCTCTAGCAAGTCTTCGCGCAATGACGGTTCCAGCTCGAGTGTTTCCTCTTTTGTCAGCATCTTTCGTTGGTCCTCCTTCTCCACTCCCGCCAGTACGTCATACACCATAAGGCCAAAGGAGGTAAGCATTTTACCAAATGAACCATCTTTGATTAACGGCAGGACCATCTTCTCACTTTTTACCAGATGAGGAGCGAGGTTATGAACTACTACTCGTTCCCTACCAACTTCACGCACCAATGCAATTTCAAATTGCTTCAGGTATCGCAGGCCACCATGAATAAGTTTTGTGGATTTACTACTGGTTCCAGAGGCAAAATCCTTCTTTTCGACCAATACCGTCTTTAAGCCCCGTGTTGCTGCATCGAGCGCAATACCAGCTCCAGTAATTCCCCCTCCAATCACTACCAGGTCATAGGCTTCTTCGCCAATCTTTTCGACTAGCTTGGATCGGTTTCCTGAAGCTAAGAAATTCATTGATCTTTTGCCCAGCTAAAAGTTCTTTCAACAGCTTTTTTCCAGGTCTTATAAAGCTGTTCTCTATTTTCTTCTGGCATCTTTGGCTCGAATAACTTTTCAGTCTTACGGACTTTTTTCAAATCCTCTGCCTGCCATACTCCTGCCTTCAAACCTGCCAGGTAAGCAGCCCCTAATGCGGTTGACTCAGTAATTTCTGGTCGATCCACTGTCAGGTCGAGAATGTCCGCCTGAAATTGCATCAAGTAATCGTTGGAAGTTGCACCACCATCTACGTTGAGGCTATTGATCTTAATATTTGAATCTTTCTCCATGGCATCCAGCACATCTCGTGTCTGAAAGGCAATCGACTCCAAAGCCGCTTTAATCAGGTGGTTCTTTCCCGTGTCTCGTGTAAGTCCAAAAACAGCTCCTCTTGAGAATTGATCCCAATAGGGTGCACCTAATCCTGCAAATGCGGGTACAAGTACTACTTCGTGACCATCAACTTTGCTCGCATAGTGTTCTGAATCAGAGGCGCTATCAATCAATTTCATTGCATCACGCAACCACTGAATTGCAGCTCCCGCAATAAAAATACTACCTTCCAATGCATACGCAGGAGACCCATCGAGGCTGCAAGCCATGGTCGTCAGCAGGCCGCTGTTTGAAGGTGTGGCTTCTTTGCCCATGTACATGAGCATGAAACAGCCCGTACCGTAAGTGTTTTTTGCATCACCCGGCTTCACACAGGCCTGACCAAACAACGCGGCTTGCTGATCTCCGGCTACACCAAGGATCGGAATTTCGACGCCATCTAACACAAAAGTTCCAAACTCAGAACTCGACCCCTGTACTTTGGGCAGCATAGAATGGGGGACATCTAAAATTTGCAATAACTCATCGTCCCATACAAGGTCTCGAATGTTGTACATCAAAGTTCTGGAAGCGTTGGAATAGTCGGTAGCATGACTCGCTCCTTTGGTCATCTTCCATATCAGCCAGGTATCGATTGTGCCGAATCTTAGTTTGCCAGCAGCCGATAAATCTTTTGCTCCACCTACGTTTTCCAGTATCCAATTGACCTTTGTTCCAGAGAAGTAGGAGTCAATGACCAGACCTGTCTTTTCCCGAACCTTATCCGAGAGTCCCTTTTGTTTCAAAGACTCACAAAAACCCGAAGTTCGTTTGTCCTGCCAAACTATCGCATTATAAATAGGTTCGCCTGTTTCAGCATTCCAAACTACAGTAGTTTCACGTTGATTAGTGATGCCAATCCCGGCAATTTCAGATGGTTTGATACCCGTATCCTTCAGTACTCCTTTGAGTACTTCTAATTGTGTGGTCCAAATCTCTTCAGCATCATGTTCGACCCAACCGGATTGCGGAAATATTTGGGTGAATTCCTTTTGTCGAATGCCTTCTATTTCGCCATTAGAATTGAAAATGATAGCCCGGGAACTTGTAGTCCCTTGATCGATTGCCAGTATGTACTTATTACTCATGTCAACTCATCTATGTTGTTAAAGATTTCTCGAAGTTTTACGGATACTAAACCTAATTCGAGACCATCAATACTTCAAAAATCAATATATCCTGAACATATATGTCCTCTAAGCTGCGATTATATTAGTCAGAAAAATCCAATTCTCCATTAGAAAAATCAGACCTATAAATGAAATGGCAAATCCAAACGTTTGTATTTGAAAATTGGAGATTTAAATCCGTTGCGGAGTTGAAAAACTCCAGATTTCGACAGCAATCATAGCCCTTTCATATTGAGTTATGAATCGAAAATCAGAATTGGAATATTAATATTTTGGATCGTCGGAAAGCAATCCAAGCACTACGCCGTTGGTCCATCCAAAACCATCTTGATTGGGATATTCGCCACCACCCGCCAGAAGTGTGGTATCGGCTACATTATACTTCTCCATCATTTTGCCAGTGTTCCGGTAAACTTTCTCATTGATACGAAGCCACCTTGAGCTAACGTCTTCTGCCAACTGTTGTTGTTCGTAGTGTTCCAATCCCCTTACAGTCAACCATTGAAGGGGAGCCCAACCATTTGGTGCATCCCACTGTTGTTCTGAATTAATAGGAGTAGTAACGATTCCACCATCATATAAAAGATGCTCTTTGATCGTCAGTGCCTGTTGCGCAGCCAAGTCCTTTTTCGCCGCTTTGAAATATAGAGGTGCAACTGAAGCTGCCGTTATCCTTCCCGTATGTGTGGTCTCTTCTTCTGTCCATACCACATCCTCGAAAGATTGGTCCTCTTCGTTCCAGAAGAACTGATTAATGGATTTTCTTCTAACCTCATATTTTTTCTGGTAATGCTGGGATTTAGCCACACTTCCCTCGGCTTCATACATCACGCTTAGCGCTATTTCCATGGCATATACAAGGCAATTGAGATCAATAGGCAATAAATCTGTTGTTCTTATGGTCGAAAATTCCTCTCCTTCGAACCAGCGACTACTGAAGTCCCACCCAGATTCGGCGGCCGCTCTAAGATTGCGGTATAGCTTGCCTCTTTTGGCTTCTGGCAATTGTTCTGCTAATTCTATGTCTTCCCGGTACGATTCTGGTCTTGGTGTATCGAAATTGTCCCAGTATCTGTTCAATATGAATCCCTGGTACAAAATCACTCTTTTTCCCTCGGGGTTGTTTGGTGTGAGGTTCTCGGCACCATCCATCCAAAAGTCATATTCTGCCTGAATTGCCGGCAAATATTTCAGAGACTGCTCAATGGATGTATGTTGGATGTAGGTATTCACCATCGAGGAGAAGTATGGAGGCTGACTTCTTCCTAAATAATAGGTTCGATTTCCATTGGGGATGAACCCTACTGTATCGATCAGAAATGCAAAATTATCTAACATCGATTCCATCAGGTCAATTCGACCAGAGGCCCCTAAACCAATCAAGGTGAAATAGCTGTCCCAGTAATACACTTCCCGGAATCGACCCCCAGGAACGACATATTGATTTGGCAACGGGATCAACGTAGTATACTCCGGTTGTTTTTCTGTGGAACGTGTAAGGTAATTCCAGTGGGAGGACAGATGCTCATGGATGGGTTTGTCTGTATTGATCTTTTTACTGGGTGGATTGGTGGGCAAATCGAAATTCCTCATCACAAAAGCCTCAAGATCAAAGTCTGTTTTTTCTTTCTCCTTGAGATAGGCTTCTAAAATCTTTGCTGGATCTGATTTAGGTGAACAATCGACAAACGTTTTGCTGTCCGGGAAAATATGAGCCATTTGTATATCATGAAAGAGCACTCCCAGGTCTTCCCAGGGTTGGTAAAAGCCTGCATCTCTTTCTTGCTTTGAATCTGGTAAAGAACAAGCAACGAAAACTAAAAGTGTTGTGATGTACAAATATGAATTTCTCATAAACCAGGTTTTGGTCTGTTAAAGCTTACGGGTCTTTAGGTTTGCAACAATGTGCTTCCCAACTTCCTCTCCTTGAGTTACTCCATTGTCAATAGCCATCATATAATGTATCCCACCATACAATCGACTAATGGCAGCCTCTTCAGAAGCATGTAGAAAGGAATCGAATTGACGTTCAGTTAGACCATACTCCAATTCCGTAGTATCATTGAAAGCAAAATTGTCTCCATAGTAGTCTGTTAATGTTATTGCAGCGGCTCTGGAAATTACACTGTGTCCGCTGGTATACTCCGGGAATGGGGGTGTCTGTAACAATGGCAGCCAATCTTCATCTAGGTATTGATTGATTACAGTTTCGGGGCGGACTACAATGCTCCTCCATTTCTCGTCCCAGCAACTGATAAACCCATCAAACAGAGCAATAGATGTGCGGGCATATACCTCGATGGTCTCGTCAAAATCATTACCTGCTTGTCGGGTAGCTATGGCGACTATTCCCATCCAGTGTCCTCCTGGAGTTATCTTCTTTGTAGCAAACATCGCGTGCCCTCGATGGTGGGACACGTATGGGTTACAATCCCAAAACTCAGCTATTTCCTTTTGCTCTTTATCAAGGTTTTTACCTATTTCATACACTTCGATTAATTGCCGATGAAATTCTGTTCCTTCTTTCAAACTGAATTCTTCAGGATCAATAGGTTCAAATTGTTTGGCAGAATCGATTACCATTGGGCGAATTTCTTTCCAGTGAGGCTCAATGCCTTCCATATAATCAGGGGGTGTTGGCTTCCACCTGGCATCTACATCCTGAATGGTATATTTGGGAAAAGTGCGGGTTTGTTTGTACATATCCTTATCCGCCCAATTCAGGATATGATTGGCTACAGTTTCTCCATAGACCAAAGAATTGGTCTTCACATTAGAAGGAAGCCCATGATCTTCAAGTTCGGTGTATAGTTTTTCCCGGTAATCATCGATCTTGACTTCCGAAAATATCAATGCTTTACTGACTTGAAGAAAGGCGTGTAAACTCGCCAGATGTATGTTGACCCCTTCATCAGGGCCAGCCACTTCTGTAAGATCTGTCAATTGCCCCGCCAAGGATACATATTTGTTGGGGTCTAAATGTCGGATTACTTCATAAGCCGCAATATTTGGGTATACATAAACCCGTGACGCTACTGGAGGAGAAAAGATGTCATAAACAATGACATCCGTCAATTTTTTCATGGAAGCCTGATAAGTTTCCGGGTTGGTCAGAATCTGCTTGTAGGACTCGTCTTTTTCACAACTGAATGCGAAAACAGCCATAACTAAAATCAATAAAGCCTTCTTCATCTTAGGTTTTCTTAAATCTTTCACCAGACACAAAGATGAAGGATTGTGGGAGATTAAAAAGTGGAGTCCGGTTATATACGGACGAATTCGTAACAATTTCCGCAAATCAATTTTTTGCAAACGTTGCCAATCTTGAAATGCTTCATTTCACGTAAATTGAAGATTTAGTTTTCCTCATAACTCCGATAAAAACAGATGCAATTTCTTGGAATCGACCTGGGGAGTTCTTCCATTAAAGTAGCCGTCATTGATGGCGAAACAGGAAGGTGTCTGGGCAAGGAACAATATCCGAAAACGGAAATGTCCATCCAATCAACACAGCCAGGTTGGGCAGAACAGGATCCTGAACTTTGGTGGGAAGCATTGACGAGTGCACTTCAACTGCTGAAAAAAAATGTAGACCTATCTGGTATTCGGGCCATTGGCATTGCCTATCAAATGCATGGTCTCGTAGCAGTTGATGCTAATCAAAACCTGGTAAGACCTTCGATCATCTGGTGTGATTCGCGGGCCGTGACTCAAGGCGAAGATGCCTTTACTAAAATTGGACCTGAAAAAGCCCTTGATAGTTTACTCAATTCCCCAGGAAATTTCACTGCTTCAAAACTCGGTTGGGTAAAAGACCATGAACCGAAGAACTTTGCACGAATCAAACATATCATGCTACCGGGTGATTACCTGGCCATGAGGTTGTCGGGAGAGGTTCAGACCACTGCTTCGGGTTTGTCAGAAGGCATTTTTTGGGATTTCAAAGGTCGGTGTATTTCAAAAACAGTCCTTAATAACTTTGGGTTTGATCCATCGCTCATCCCAGAGCTGGTTCCAAATATGGGAGTCCAATGCGCCTTATCGGAAACTGCGGCCAAAACATTGTCTTTACCAATTGGGATTCCTGTTTCATACCGCGCAGGAGACCAGCCTAACAATGCCCTGGCTCTGAATGTATTTGAACCCGGAGAAGTCGCAACAACTGCGGGTACTTCCGCTGTGATCTATGCTGTAGATGACAAAAACGGATATGATCCTTCTCAGCGTGTCAACACATTTCTGCACGTAAACGACAAAATAGATACTCCCAGAAATGGCGTTTTGCTTTGTGTCAATGGTTCCGGCATTCTCTATAGTTGGCTTAGAAAAATAATAAGTGACCCATCGCGATTGTTGACATATGACTTAATGAATCTGGAAGCGTCCGAAGCACCCATTGGATCCGAGGGCCTTCAGTTTTTCCCTTTTGGAAATGGCGCCGAAAGACTACTAGGAAATAAGAATGTTTTTGCCCATTTGCATCACCTGGACCTGAACAGGCATAGTCGCCCTCACTTGATCCGAGCTGCACAAGAAGGCATTGCTTTCGCTATGAATTATGGTTTGGAGGTCTTTGGGGAAATGGGATTGAATATCAAAGTCATGAAAGCCGGAATGGCCAATTTGTTTCATAGCACTCTTTTTCAAAGCGCTTTTGTGGAAACAACAGGTATCCCTCTAAAGCTACTGGAGACCGATGGTGCAGAAGGAGCAGCCAGGGCTGCCGGCGTTGGCATCAATCACTGGTCCCGGCAGGAGGCTTTCGACAATCTGAAAGAAATAAAGACTATAGCACCGACAAGTGACGGGCAAACTGCTTATACAGAGGCCTATCAAAACTGGAAAAATAATTTAGAACATCTCATCAAACATTAATCACAGGAACATGGCAATCATAGGAGAACAAGAATTCTTCCCTGGAATCGGCGAAATCAAATTTGAAGGAGCAGGGTCTGACAACCTTTTTGCTTACCAGTATTACAATCCGGAACAAGAGGTCCTGGGTCGAAAAATGAAAGACCATTTCAAATTTGCTATTGCCTATTGGCACTCTTTCTGCAATACCGGAGGTGACCCATTCGGGCCTGGAACCATTGTGTTTCCCTGGGATAAAAAATCCGATGCCGTAGAAAAGGCAAAAGACAAGATGGATGCAGCCCTGGAATTCATTTCCAAATTGGGATTGGAATACTTCTGCTTCCACGATGTAGATCTTGTAGAGGAAGGAGCTTCTTTGAAAGAATTTGAGCAACGCCTGGATGCCATCGTGTCGTATGGTGTAGAAAAGAAAAAGAATACTGACATCAAGGTGCTTTGGGGGACAGCCAACTTGTTCAGTAATCCACGTTACATGAACGGCGCATCTACAAATCCTGATTTCAATACAGTTGCCTATGCCGGAGCACAACTCAAAAACGCTATTGATGCCACCATTGCCTTAGGGGGAGAAAATTATGTTTTTTGGGGTGGAAGAGAAGGTTATATGAGTCTTCTAAACACTGATATGAAAAGGGAGCTGGACCACATGGGACAGTTCTTAACAATGGCCAGGGATTACGCCCGTTCTCAGGGCTTTCAAGGCACATTTTTCATTGAACCCAAACCTGCAGAGCCCAGTAAACATCAATATGATTTTGACAGTGCTACTGTTGTTGGGTTTCTAAATCAATACGGACTACAAGATGATTTTAAAATTAACATTGAGGTAAATCATGCCACGCTCGCGGGCCATACATTTCAACACGAACTGCAGGTAGCTGCAAATGCCAACATGCTAGGTAGCATAGATGCTAACCGCGGTGACTATCAAAACGGCTGGGATACAGATCAATTTCCAGTTAATTTAATGGAACTCGTGGAAAGTATGCTGGTCATTGTACAATCCGGAGGGCTTCAAGGTGGAGGTGTTAATTTCGATGCAAAACGAAGAAGAAACTCCACAGATTTGGAAGACATGTTTCATGCGCATATCGGTGGGATCGATGCTTTTGCAAGGGCTCTTCTCATTACTGAAAAATTACTCAACGAAACTGATTTTGACACCAAAGTAAAAGGACGATATGCGTCTTTCAACGAAGGAAATGGAAAAGCTTATGAAGCCGGGAGCCTTTCGCTTACGGATTTGCATACGCTCGCCCATGAGAACGGAGAACCAGAACAAATCAGTGGCAAACAGGAGTATTTAGAGAATTTGATTAATCGATGCATTTAGATTCGACTCCTATCTGATCGATTTGTCATGGGAACAAAAACTAAGTAATACAAAAAGGCACCTGGAGGGTGCCTTTTACTTTGTAATTACTAATACTTCAATTACTTCTTGGTGTCAATGGTCATGTCTTCTACTACATCGCCCTTGGCATCCAATTCAATCATATCATAACCTAGTTTTCTAAGTTTCTCGCGATTACTGGCACCATCTCCCACCACCAAAATATAAAACTGGTCGTCATTCAGATACTTCTTAGCAAGGGCATTAATCTCTTCCTTACTGATCGTATTGATGATTTTGGTCTGATCATCCACGAACGAACGATCAAGATCATAGTGAACAATTCTCCTTAAGAAACCTGCTTTTTGTCCAGGTGTTTCGTAGCTTCTTGCATCACGCTGACCAATAGATTTTCTCATGAAGGCAAGTTCATCGTCAGTGATACCTCTTTCACGGTAGGTAGTGATCTCTTTCATCATTTCAAAAACCGAACTATCCGTTGCTGTTCCCAGCACTCCAGCCAAAGCAGTATAAGAACCTTCTTCTTCAGTTGATGAGAAGAAACCTCTAGCACCATAAGTCCAACCTTTATCCTCTCTGAGATTAAGGTTAATTCTACTATTGAAGGCTCCACCTAAGGGATAATTCATTAGATAAGACTTGAAGTATTCACCGGTCGCATCATATTCCAATCCCGTCATGTAGCCAATTCTGATCTGAGATTGTGGGGCATCTACCTTGTCTACCAGGTACAACTTGGTTTTGTCAGCAGGTTCTGCTTTGGGCAATTCCGGGATGCTCACATCCTTACTGCTCCAGTTTTTCAAGAAATCCAACTGTCCAAGAATTTCATCTTTCTCGATATCTCCAACAACCACTAACTCACCAAGGTTTGGAGAATAATAGCTGTTGTAGAAAGCCTGCACATCTTCCAAGGTGATGTTCTTAACGGTACCCTCTATTCCACTAGCAGGAACCGAGAAAATGTGATTATCACCATACAATAGACGGTTATATACCTGACCTGCAATGGCAGAAGGGTCTTTTTGACTGGCAATGATGCCCTCCATTTGTTGCTTCATGATCCGTTCAAAATCTGTTTGAACAAACGCTGGGCGAAGTAATTTCTCTTCTACCAGTTCCATCGTTCGACCCAGGTTTTTCTTCAACGTATTAACACTCACTGTTGTAGAGTTATTCCCTGCGAAAATGTTGATAGAACTACCAATTTTACGTAGCTCCTCCTGCATTTGCTCTGCCGTATAGTTTTGAGTGGATTCATTGAGCAAAGAAGCTGTTACCTGAGCAAGGCCACTTTTTGAAGGCTCATTGGCATCAAACTTATGACCACCATTAAGCGTCAACCTTACTGCTACAGTAGGAATTTCATCACTCTTTGTTCCAATAACTTTGATACCGTTGCCGAACTCGGTTTCCCAGAATTCAGGCACTTTCACCAGAGGACTGGGACCAGGAGAAGGTCGTTTTGACCGATCAAATGATTCATTCTCAGCCTTATTGTAAGTCAACCCAGAATAATCTGTTTGAGGGAATGGGTTTTCGCCTCCTACTTGTCTTTCAAAATTATCTGCAGCTACTGGTGCTGTTTCTTCATTAGGAAGATAACTAAGTACCACCCCAGATTTACCATAAATGTACTTGTTGAAAACCCGCATCACATCTTCTGCGGTGATATCCAGGTAACGTTGCAAGTCCGAATTTACCATGTTCGGATTGCTGAACATATACTGGTATCGCGCTAACTGTGATAGCTTACCGCTCACACTCGCCAATCCGTTGATAAAACCTGACTCACGATTGGCTTTAAACTTCTGAAGGTCTTCTTCTGAAACACCATTTGCTGCAAATTCTTCAAGTATACCTCTCATCTCTTCTGCAAACTGGGTTAGAGTTTGACCTGGATATGGCAGTACGAACATGGTGAATTCACCTGACAACTCTGATGTGGGGTGGAATGCCGAAGCCTGTATCGCTTTTTGTGTCAAGACAAATTTCTTAAAGAAATAAGAACTTTGACCCGTTCCCAGAATTTCAGACAAGCAATCTAACGCTGCCTCATCCGGGTGCATGGCAGGCACTGTCGGATAAGTGAACATTACTGCAGGGAATCGAATGTTCCTATCAACATGTGAAATGTATCTATCCGCATCAAGCGTAAACAGATCTAAATCCAAGTCTTCTACTTCAGGTCCGCGAGGAATAGAACCGAAATATTTTTCTGCTAGCTTGATGACTTCCTGAGGATTCACATCTCCTCCAACAGTCAGAGCCGCATTGTTAGGGCCATACCAACGCAAGAAGAAATTCTTCAGGTCATTTAGATCTGCGCGATCCAAATCCTCCAACAAACCAATCGTCAACCATGAGTAGGGGTGCCCGTATGGATATAAGGCTTCCATGGTTTTTTCGTTCCACATACCATACGGTCTGTTGAGGTAGTTCTGACCTTTCTCATTTTTTACCGTAGCTCGTTGTACCTCGAATTTCTCGTCAGTTACCGCATCAAGGAAGAATCCCATTCGGTCGGCTTCCAACCAAAGCATGGTTTCCAACTGGTTACTTGGAGCTGTTTCAAAATAATTGGTACGGTCCCGGTTTGTCGTTCCGTTCAAGGTTCCTCCCGACTCAGTTACAATCTTAAAATGTTCTTCGTCAGCAACATTGTCCGATCCCTGGAACATCATGTGCTCAAAGAAGTGAGCGAAGCCTGACTTATTAAGCTCTTCTCTCGCCGAACCTACGTGATAGGTAACATCAACGTGAACCAGTGGATCTGAATGGTCTTCATGAATGATCAGAGTCAGTCCATTTTCCAATTGATACTTCTCATAAGGAATGACTATATCGTCTCCTGTCTTCACGACTTTTTCAATCAATTTGGTTTGCCCCTGAAGCACTAGCACAGATAGCAGCGCTGTACAAAAGGCGATCAATTTTCTCATTTGTTTTAGGGTTTGTTTACTCAATGATACGGAGAAATAACGTTTTCAGGTCTGGTTGTTCTTTTAATCGGTTAATCTACGCGCTGGAGACGGTAGGTCTGTATACCAAAGGACACCATTTAAACTCTTAACTCTCTGGTTTTTCCAGTCAGTTCCTCTACAATTTTTTGAATTCTTTTGATATTCTCATGATTGGCTTCAATAGATTGTACCACGGACTCGGAGGTGGAATTTACTTGCTGAGCACCAGTAGCCGTTTCTTCAGAAATCACAATCACTTGTTCAGTGGCAACAATCACATCTTTGATATCATCATTTTGTTGTTGTGTAGAGAGGACGATCTTATTAGAAAGAGTTTTGGTTCCCTGGTAAGACTCCACAATTTCCTGAAACCTGTCCACGGCATTATTGGTATTCTGTTCACCTTTTTCGACAACCTCGGTAATGCTCTCAATCAACCTGGAAGTGGTATTGGCGGAACCTTGAATACTGTTCACCAAGGTTTCAATTTCTTTAGAAGAGTGTTTGGATTGCTCCGCCAAGAGTCGAATTTGTGAAGCGATAATAGCAAATCCCCGACCAGCTTCCCCCGCCTGGGCCGCCTCAATTGCCGCATTCAGCGCTAATAAATTGGTCTGAGCAGCAATCTCCTGGATGATCGTTATGATGGCATTTATTTGCCGCGATTGATCTTGCAATTCCCGGATCACATTATTCCCTACTTGAAACTGGCTGAGGATATTGGACATGTTCCCTCCAATTTCCTGAATGAGCTGAAGGCCAAGATCGCTTTGATCAGCTCCTTTATTGGACATGCCCTCTATGGACTTTGCCAGTGCGTGCATGTCTTCTGACGATTGCATGATGTTCTCAATCAACGAGAATGCGTGATTGACTTGCTCAACCTGTCTGGATGCTCCGGTTTCAATTTCTGAGATTGAAGTTCGTATCCCCCCAATCTCCTCGCCCATGAGTTGACTATGGTTGATACTTTCCTGCGCAATCGACTGAATCGCTCCTGATTTCTCAACAAGTTCCGAAAGATGACCTGCTATTCTGCCAAGTGCCTCATTCAGGTTGTTGCTGATACGCTCCCAATCTCCTTTGACGTCTTCGGTAAATCTCGCCTGCAAATTTCCTTGCGACATCTGTTCAGTGACTCGATTGATCTCTCTGAAAGGAATGAGCAACGATTCTAATAATCTGTTTGTAGATTCTTCCAGCGCTTTCCAATCCCCAGCTTTAGCATCTGCGTCCATGCGTCGACTATAATCACCCGACACAATTATATTGTCGATCAGTTGTTGCATTTGATTGATCGAGCCAGAGAGATTGTTCTGTTCCAATTGGAGTGTCTCCGAATGCCTATCTGCTAATTTTTTCTGTTTGCTGAGCTCATCTTGTTTAGCCACTATATCACTTTCATAACTCATGTTGATGTAGACCAACAGGTAGAGTTCGAAAAGTATAAGGATCGAACTCACCATTAAGGTAGTCCTGAAAGATTTCATATTCGTACTCTTATAGGGCATGTCGTAAATAGGCAAGCCCAGGGCTTCTTGAATGGGTTCGAAAAATACAAAGCCCAGGAAAATACCAATAACTACAATATTGAACAGCCATTTCTCACGACGAAAATCAAATATGATGGTGGCTCCAACAATTACAGGTAAGAAGAAGAGACGAGCATTATGAACTCGCATAATTGTCTTATCTACGTCCTTAGCAATGGCTTCCAGATTAAAAACATAGAACGATATAATAAGAAATGCAACCGATCCTAAAAGCAAAGTAACTCGTCCTACTTTATGATCATAAAATCGATTGAGCAAGAGAGATATAATTGGAACAGGTAAAAAATATAAGCCTTCATTTGCCGCTGCTTCCGAACCTGAAAATGATTGATATACAATTAGTAAGCTGATTAATGTGAAGATGAAAAGGCTTAATCCATTTGTAAAGATCAACCTGCTTTTGACGATATTGGGCATGGACTGATCGATACCAGCATGCAGTAGATTTTTCCTAAACCAATTCATTTAATGAGATTCTGGTCGGAAGATAAGACTCTAAGGCTATCACTCCAAAACCATTGATGGGAAAAATAATAATAACTGAGACAGTTATTTATCTTGCGTGTTGTTTTAACAGGGGGATTGGAAATTCAGGTCAAAAGCGCATGAGTTTTCAACACCTGAGGTATGACCAATTGGGTTTCATCGTTTTGGATGATTGTATGTGCCACTTGCGATTTATCCTGGTCAGAGAACTGTCTGTCCATTATGGCCAGAATATCTTTTTCATTTCGATGTGAGTCTCTTTGCAAAACTCGCTGAACTCGGATACCTTCAGGTGCCGTCACCACAATAAGGTGGTCCAGTGACTTATAGGAACCATTCTCCACTAGCAATGCGGCTTCTTTTAAGACATACGGGCTATCCTGATTAGTGCACCAGGCTTGGAAATCATCAGCCACTGCCGGATGAACAATCTGGTTCAATTGCTCCAAAAGTTGGGGTTGATGAAAGGCGATCTTGCCAACATGTACCCTATTAAGAATGCCTTGCTGGTAGCTTTCCTGACCAAACAATTCAATTACACGCTCCCGGATTGCCTCATGCTCATTCATCAGTATTTTGGCTCGACTATCCGCATCATATACAGGCACTCCCAACACTCGGAAGATTCTGCAAACAATGCTCTTGCCTGCTCCAATACCGCCGGTTATTCCTACCGTTTTCAATTAGGGTTTGGATAAACTACCTGAATGGTGTCTGGAACCATGTCTATTTCCATTGCCTCTTCGGGCGAATAGATCATGATTGGAAAGATAGTTGAATCTCGCTCATCGAGTAGATTGAAGTCGACTGTTATTCCAAAGTCAGAAGCCTCATAATCTTTACGTTGCGATCTTGAAACTGTAAAATTCACATCTATCAGATTAACCAGAGGTAAGGCTGATGAGTCTTCGGGAAAATTTAACATGTCGAACGGAACGGGCACTGAAACCCGATCAAAACGCTCCACCTCAAAAATAACCTGTACCTCTTCTGGATCGGATATTATAACATCTTCATCAGCAAGGGGGATTTCGATATTCTCATCAAAGTCATCGTCAATCGATTGTTCTACAATTCGAACAATAAATGGGCTAGTGAGAGAATCTATAAAGCTTTTAGGTCCAACGAATTCTACCGTGTCCAGAGAAGTAGTCACAGATGAAATGATTCTGTAATCGTCGCGCATTTGAATCGCCGCTGAATCAACCTGAATCGCTACTTTTTTTGAAAGTTTTTCCTCAATGTGAAAATACAAGGTATCGGTCATCAGGTAGTTAACCTTTAATTCGCTAAGCTGCTCACGGACAATAGGTAGCAAAGTGGAACGGGAATAAAACCGAATCAGTGTCGGGTTATCTAAATCGATCGTCAGTGGTGTCGGATTGAAAAGGATAAATGTTCTCCTCAACAGGTTCCAACCTCCTCCTGAAACATCAACTTTGATGGATTCGGGTAGTGGCTGCATGAGCACTACATTTTCACGCTCGAAGTTAAATTGGAGCGGATATATGAGACGGGTCGTGTACTCTTTGTTGAGTTCATTAAAAAACCAAAAGGTAGTGGCTCCTAACAATGAGAGCAACACTACCTTCCAGCTATTGAGACTATTGAAAAAACCTTTTCCTGCCATCTATCTCATTCGCATCAAGATTTGGTTTCGTAGCGTTTCGAAGCATCAAGTGAGATAGAGGATTTTTCCACTACCAATTTGTTACCACGATCTACGTCCAAAGTCACTGTAGACTCATCGACAGAGGCGATCTTGCCATGGATACCTCCCATGGTTACGATCTTGTCTCCTTTGTTGATGGTTTCAATGAATTTCTTGGTTTCTTTTTGCTTTTTCTGCTGAGGTCGAATGAAAAACAGGTAAAACACTGCTACCATTCCTCCCAACATGATAAACTGACCATAGTTTGTGCCAGTTCCTGCTTGCAGTAATAAGGTTTGAATCATTTTATGAATTTATGAAGGCTGATCTCCTTTGACCACATTTGCCTTTATTTTTAAGCGGCTGGTCTTAGGATATGTATTCGCCGTAATAGTTACAGTTTTATTCTGGATGCCTGGTTTCTTGCGGCTGTTGAACTGTACTTTGATTTCGCCAGTAGCTCCAACCGGAATAGGCTCTCTGGGCCATTGAGGAACGGTACATCCACAAGAAGCAGTTGCGCTAGAGATGATCAAAGGTGCATCACCATTGTTAGCAAAAGTAAATACGTGATCTACGATATCGCCTTCAGTGATGGTTCCAAAATCGTGCTCTTCTTGAGTAAATTCAAAAGAAGGTAGTGGGCCATCTGGTTTCACGTCAGGTTGTGCCGGAGCAGTAGTGCTACCAGGTGTAAAAGGAGCTGTTTTCGCAGTTCCATTTTTTGCTTCGAGCTCAGCTACTTTACCTTCCAGTCTAGCAATTCGAGCTTCAGTTTCTTTGTTTGAGCAGCTTGCCACTACCGCTCCTACAAATAGGATTAACAATGCTTTTTTCATTCGAATAATTATTTGATTAAATCGTGCCTTCTGTGGCCAACTTTTCTAAAACAACCGTAAATCTATTCGAAAAGTTAGTCTCAAGCTTTTGATTAAATCCTAATGATGTGTTAAATACTGCAATTCTAGTCAGTTTTTCTTGATTTGATCCATCAGACCATTCACATCATCCAGCAATTTTTCAGCTTTTTCTTTCGCGCTACTGATGATCTTTTCACCTTCTACTTTGGCTTCACTCTGCACCTTGGTTTTACCTTCAAGGATTTCTTCAAGGATTTCTTCTGATCTTTTTTTGTACTTATCCAACAAGAAAGAAAGTTTGTCTCGGGTATGTGAACCCTTTTCTGGTGCATAAAGTAAACCCAGAATGCCACCGGCAATAAGACCTATTAAAAAGGTTAAAAATGAAGTTCCAGATCCTCTGCTCATGATTAAATGTTTCTTTACTTATTATCAATTAGTCCTCGCCCACTCTTCTTGATCGTTCCATCCGAAGTTAGTTCGTTTGCTAAAACATCCAAAATACCATTTATAAATTGTTTGCTTTTTGGTGTGCTGTATTGTTTGGATATTTCGATGAACTCATTAATAGTAACTTTCACCGGGATACTGGGAAATGAAATCATCTCCGTCAAAGCTAATTTAAGGATCATCTTGTCCAAAGTAGCCACACGCGACATGTCCCAGTTCTTGGTTTTACCGGCAAGCAATGCTTCAAAGTCATGTTCTTTCTTGATGGTTTCATCAAAAAGCACTCGGAAATACTTGAAATCATCAGTCTCATTGAGGCTCAATGATTTCAATTCGAAAGGGTCATCCAGGCCTGGCTCAAAACTTTGAATGGTCTTTGTGACCATACTTCGTACAATGGATTTGTTTTCACTCCAGTACAGGTCCTGACTAGCCATGTATTCATCAATAACCTCCTCTTTGAAAAGCAGTTGTTTGGTCAGGTACTTTGCCGCTGCAATATGTTCTTCTTCGGTTGGCTCCTTCAAGGCCTGGTATGCCTGAAAGGTTTCATTTTTACCCCATATATCCTTATACCATCCTCGCAGCTCGGTTCTTTCTGCATCCCAGCTTATCTTCTTTTCTATCGTCTCCTTAAGCAAAGGCTGAAATGTACTTAAAGCCTTAATCATCGGGTTGTCGATATAGTTAAAACGGAACTCCCCGTTATGACTATTCAGGCTTTTTGCTTTCCGATCCTTCTCTTGTGTTTCGATAAAAGCAACCTCGGCAGGGATCAGTAGTAACTTCAGATACAATCTATAAATATTCTGTATCTCCTCTTCCATTCTCTTTCTCCCAGACCGATGCTCATCGGAAATCCGCTGGTCCAGGATACGCAAGTGATCTTTGATCAACTCAACTAATTCCTGATCTTCAACGGTAGGGTCTAGCCCTCTCAGTGTATCAAAGAAATGCTTCTTCGCCGTTCGTTGCTGTTGCTCATGATGCTTTTTATCCAACGAATCGTGGATTGCCGGATCCCATTTGAAATGGTCCGCCAATTCTTCGGCCGCAATTTCACGCAGTGATTCAATGGCCAAATGATAGCCATACAATGCCTGCATTGCTTTTACCCTGAGAATTCGCCTGTTCAGCATCTGTCTATTTACTGATTGTTAGTAATGAATTATTTAATATGGGAGCTTCACTTTCCCAATCTGCTCTATCCTTTTCAAGGCCAAATCTAATGCGGCTTTGTGAGTAGTCACGTCATTTTTTTCCGCATACTCGATCACTTCAAGGCAAACCTCATAGATTCTTTCCGTCTGAGACATAACTCTCTCTTTGCTATGGTTGCCCTGCATCTCGTAGTATACATTGGTTATTCCACCACTATTGATCAGAAAATCCGGTGCATAAACGATGCCCTGATCTTTGAGCATATTACCGTGTCGCACCTCATCATCAAGTTGATTATTGGCGCCACCGGCAACAATAGTACATTTTAGTTGTCCGATGGACTCATCATTCAAAGTTGCACCCAGTGCACAAGGTGCATAAATATCCATTTCAGCAGTGTATACCTGATCGGGCGCCACCACTGTGGCTTCATGATTTTTGGTTACCGCTGTTAATTTATCTTCAAAAATATCACTGACCATTACCTGAGCTCCCTCTTTGTTAAGGAACTCAATGAGAAAAGTACCCACGTGACCGGCACCCTGCACCATCACTCTTTTGCCTTTAAGGCTTTCAGTGCCATATACTTTTTTGGCTGAAGCTTTCATACCCATGTAAACACCATAAGCAGTCACGGGGCTCGGGTCTCCTGAGCCACCCATATTGACGGGTAAGCCGGCAACGTAAGGGGTCTCCATGTGGATATACTCCATGTCACGTGTGCTCATATTCACGTCTTCAGCTGTCCAGTATCTGCCACCAATGCTATCCACAAATCGTCCGAATCGACGCATCAACGCTTCATTTTTCAATTTACGGGCATCTCCGATGATTACCGCTTTACCTCCACCAATATTAAGGCCGGCAATCGCGGACTTGAAAGTCATCCCTCTGGAAAGTCGCAATGCATCTTTAACAGCTTCTTCTTCAGAAGAATAATTCCACATGCGCGTACCTCCCATACCTGGTCCCAGCACCGTATTGTGCAGGGCAATAATCGCTTTGAGCCCTGTGGCTTCATCATTGCAAAATACCAACTGCTCGTGTTCCATAGCACTCATTTGCTCGAACACTGAAGGGGTTTCAGTTTGGGGTTTGGTGTCGATCATTCTGAAAAGAATTTA
This sequence comes from Cyclobacteriaceae bacterium, assembly GCA_965215825.1. GTDB lineage: Bacteria > Bacteroidota > Bacteroidia > Cytophagales > Cyclobacteriaceae > JAWPMT01. The sequence continues at coordinate 230,238 of CBDCEM010000001.1, forward strand.
GAGTTATGCAATTTATCTTTGAATCAAATCTCCGATGGAGGTGTTTATATTCGTGGATTAATCTTAAAATGACGCCAAAATTAGCTGTTTTTAAAGAAACAAACCTTTGATGAGGTAATGTTGTAATCCTTTCTACCTCAGAGTTAGGCCAACAAAAATATTAGTTAACCACAAAGAATTTCGGGCATTGAATCGAACCGAAAATATTATTCTGTGAAAGATCTTTCTGTCCTAAATAAGTACCTGCTCAAATACAAGTTTCATCTTTTGCTGGGTACCCTATTTATTATCATATCGAATTTCTTTTCGATCATTCCAGCCTGGGCCGTACGTCATGCTTTTGATCTTTTGGAAAATAGTTTCGATATCTACGCCCTCTTCGATGGCAGTGACCTTCAAGCAGATACTTATAGTCTTTTTGCTGCCAGTATTCTGATCCTGGGTGTACTGATATTGATTTCAGCTCTACTCAAAGGGATTTTCATGTTCTTCATGCGACAGACCATCATTGTCATGTCTCGGCATATAGAATACGACATGAAGAATGAGATCTATTTCCATTACCAGACCTTGCCTTTGAGTTTCTATCGAAAAAACAATACCGGCGATCTTATGGCAAGGATTTCGGAAGATGTCAGCAAAGTACGGATGTATCTGGGGCCTGCGATCATGTACGGAATCAATTTGTTCACGCTGTTTCTGATGGTAATTCCCTTTATGATCTCCATCAACCCTACCCTGACCGCCTATTCTCTTCTGCCTTTGCCTTTATTATCAGTAAGTATCTACTTCGTCAACAATATCATCAATAAGAGGTCCGAAGAGATACAACGTAGCCTCTCCAAACTCTCAACTTTCGTACAGGAAGCTTTTTCAGGAATACGGGTTATCAAGGCTTATGTCCGCGAAGAAAATATCGCGAAAGATTTTGAGGCGGAAAGCGATGACTATAAGGATAAATCGCTCCAACTCGCATTTGTTAATTCGTTGTTTTTCCCATTGATCATGGGTCTAATTGGTCTGAGTGTTATCCTCACCGTTTATATAGGCGGTGTAGAAGTTTTAAAAGGTCAGATCTCCACAGGAAATATTGCTGAATTTATCATTTATGTCAATATGCTAACGTGGCCGGTGACCTCCCTTGGTTGGATCACAAGTATTATTCAACGTGCAGCGGCTTCTCAAAAACGAATCAACGAGTTTCTTGATACCAAGAACGACATTGTTTCTGAAACGGAGTTGGAAAAAGAAATAGAGGGACACCTGGTGTTCGACGAAGTAAGCTTCACTTATCCCGATTCTGGAATAGAAGCACTCAAGGGTGTCTCATTTGATGTGCTTCCCGGGGAATCACTAGCTATTGTGGGTACTACAGGTTCTGGTAAGAGTACTATTGCCAACCTGATCTGCCGCATGTATGACATTGATAATGGCTCTATAACCTTAGACCAAAACGACCTGAAAGATTACAAGCTTTCAAGCCTTCGCAGCCAAATTGGATTTGTTCCGCAGGACGTTTTTCTATTTTCCGAAACCGTCAGAAACAACATCTCTTTTGGGGATCCAAATATGAGTGAGGATGCCATCATCAAGGCTGCAAAAGATGCTGACTTGCTTGGAAATATTGATGGATTTTCAGATGGGTTTGACACTAAAGTGGGCGAACGTGGCATTACCTTATCTGGAGGACAAAAGCAGCGTGTTTCAATTGCTCGCGCCATTTCCAGATCACCTCGAATTTTGATTCTGGATGACGCGCTTTCTGCAGTAGATACCAAAACGGAGAATACCATCCTCAATGCCATGGCCAAAATCATGAAAGGTCGCACTTCGATCGTGATTTCACATCGTGTATCCTCTGCCAAACTAGCGGACAAGATTATCGTTCTCCACGAAGGAAAGGCTGTGGAACAAGGCACCAACGAATCATTGCTTGCCTCAAATGGCGTATTTAAAGAGTTGTATGATAAGCAGATGCGAGCGGACGAAACAATGGCGGACTAGCCATCAAAAGTATTACGCTACAGGTGTAATCTCTTCCACCTTTGAGCTTTCTCCCGTGGAAGAGCCTTCTTCTTGCTTAGTTGCTTTCTCTTGGTTACTTCGACCGTTTTTCTTTCCAGTATCTTCCATAAGATACTGATTGATCTCGGATCGTAGTTCTTTGGCAGTAAGATTTTCAAGAAAATTTCCTTGCTTCACGATGGAGATTTGTCCGGTTTCTTCAGAAACGACAATAAGTAACGTATCGGTTGTTTCGGACATACCAATAGCAGCCCTATGCCTCAAGCCAAATTGAGCGGGTATATCATCACGTTCAGTGACGGGCAAAATACAACGTGCAGCGACAATCTTATTTCGATGGATGATAACTGCCCCGTCGTGTAGAGGGCTGAATTTATTGAAAATGGAAAGTAACAGCCTTTTTGAAATTACAGCTCCCATGCGATCTCCGGAATCAGCATAAAACTTAAGTTCAGAATTTCTTGAAAGTACGATCAAAGCGCCGGTTTCACTACCACTAAGTACTTTGGCAGCTTCCACAATTGCGGTAACATCTGAACGAATGGCGCGTTTGTCAGCTGACCAAATCCCCTTAATATTTTTCACCAATTGACCATCATCCAATGCAGTCGTGCGCCCCACAAGCAATAAGAACTTTCGGATTTCCTGCTGGAAGAGAATAATTACTGCCAGGACTCCCACTCCCATAAATTGACCCAGGATAGTTGTTACCAGCTCCATTCCTGCTGCATCTACCACAAGAAACAATAGATAGAGGAAGATAAAGCCCAGGAAAACCCTAATGGCCAAACTACCACGAATGAGTTTGTAGGCCTGGGACAACAGTATTGTTACCAGCGTAACATCGATGATGTCGACGATGGTAATTTCCAAAAACCCAAGTTTAAATGCCAGTATCACTCTTTTACCCTCCGCATTAATTCAATAACCTCTTTCGCTTCCATTACATCGTGTACCCGTAAAATCGAAGCACCTTTTAAAATGGCTACGGTATTCAAAACTGTAGTACCATTGAGTGATTCCTCCGGGGACAATCCCAATGTCCGATAGATCATGGACTTTCTGGAAACTCCAACTAAAAGAGGTTTCTCAAGATTCTTAAAATACGCCAAAGATCGCAGCAATTGAAAGCTTTGCTCTACATTTTTAGCAAACCCGAAGCCAGGATCAATAATTATGTCTTTGACATCATGTTTATATGCGATCTCCAGCATTTCACTAAAATATGACATGATCTCATTAAGTAAATCGTCATATTGGTCCAAATGTTTCATGGTTTGGGGAGAACCTTTCATATGCATACCAATAAAAGGCACTCTTAACTCCCCAGCAGTTGGAATCATCGCTTCATCAAGATTCCCTCCTGAAATATCATTGATTATATGCGCCCCGGCCTCTACTCCCATTCTTGCGACATGAGATCTGAATGTATCTACTGAAACTATGGCATCAGGAAAGGCACGGGTCACCTCCCGGATTGGTTCCAGTATTCTTCGAAGCTCTTCCCCCTCAGAAATGTCCTGGGCGCCTGGTCTAGAGGAATAACCACCAATATCAAGGAAGGAAGCTCCTCCTTCGAGGTGCTTCTGTGCCATGGTCAAAATAGCATCTATCTCCTGCACCCGACTTCCAGAATAAAAGGAATCAGGTGTCACATTGACGATGCCCATAATTTTGGGCGTTTCAAAATCAAGTAATCGTCCCTGAATGTTAATAGAATTCACCTTTTATCGATACTCTTTATACGTAGATAAACCTCACGTTGCGATTGTCCACAAAAGTCGTGTATTTTGGGCTAATTAATAGCTCAGAAGCTAAAGAGAACACATGAGAATTTTACAAGAATTAGCAAGATTTCTGGTTGGTGGATTATTTATCTTCTCCGGAGCAATCAAAGTCAATGATCCTATAGGAACGGCCATCAAATTAGAAGAGTACTTTGAGGTATTCGCCTACGATATCGCGCCTTTCTTCGAAATCTTCGTCCCAGCTGCGCTTTTCCTCGCCGTATTTTTGAGTGTTCTTGAAATCGTGTTAGGTATCGCCTTACTTATTGGTTACCGGGTCAATCTCACGTCCTGGATCTTGCTCTTAATGATCGTCTTTTTCACTTTCCTAACTTTCTACTCAGCTTATTTCAATAAAGTCACGGATTGCGGTTGTTTCGGGGACGCTATCAAATTGACACCCTGGCAGTCATTCTATAAGGACATCATTCTACTGGTGTTAATCGTCTTTATTTTTGTATTCCGAAAGAAATTCCCCTCCTTTTTGTCCCAGAAGGTTGGTACTATTGCTGTGGCAGGATCAACTTTGATATTTGTCATTGTTGCGATTACAGCTATTCGACATTTACCATTCATCGACTTTCGGACTTACGCCGTAGGCAACAACATACCTGAACTGATGCTACCAAGTGGCGAACTAGAGTACGCCTACATCATGGAGAAGGATGGCAAAAAACATTCATTCCCTACCTATCCTACTGACAAATCCTACAAATTCATCTCTTTGGATGTGTTGAATCCTGAAGTCCAGCCCAAGATCACTGACTTGTCTGTATGGAATGATGATGGAGAATTCACTGAGGATTTGCTTACCGGGAAGAAATTAGTTGCAATCATGTACAACACCGACAAGACGGCAACCGGTAATCTGGAACAGATGAAAACCCTTTTGACTTCTGTCAATAGTGTGGAGACGTGGATATTGACTGCTTCCGGGCACGAGCAATTCGAAGGTTTCAGACACGAGCAGCAAATTTCGACACCTTATTTCTTTGCAGATGCTACTGTACTAAAGACCATTGTCCGATCCAATCCCGGATTCATGCTTTTGGAAAACGGTGTTGTCTTGGGTAAGTGGCATCATAACGACACACCTACGGCTAGTGAAATTCATCGAATGATCCGCTAATGAGTACAAAAATTTTCCTGGTAGGTATGCCGGGGGCAGGTAAAACGACCTTGGGTCAACAACTAGCTAAATCACTTGAGTGGCCCTTTGTTGATTTAGATCACGAAATTGAATCCAGGGAAACCAAGACTATAGCCCAAATTTTTACCGAGCAAGGAGAAACTGCTTTTCGTCTTATGGAAAGTGAGGTGCTAAAATCTTTATCTGATTCACCGAAGAGTCTCATCATTGCTACCGGAGGGGGAGCGCCTTGTTTCCACGAAAATATGGAGCTGATGAATCTCTCGGGGAAAACCTTATTCATCGATCCTGAAATCGACGTTCTGGTTAAACGAGTAAGCCAGGAACATCAACGACCACTTTTTCACGGAACAGATGTCAGGAAAAAATTAGAGGAACTTTATCAAATACGAGCTTCCGTTTACGGAAAGGCTCATATCCATCTAAGAACTGAGAAACCAGATCTAAAATCGATTGTTCATTTCTTAGAGTTGCCTTCTGATTAAACACCTGAAATCCTATTCGAAATCAAACCATTATTTCAAGAATGAAGGTCTCAGAATGCAAAGCCAAGTGTAACCAACGCGCTGGTTGAAACCTGATCAACGGTAGCTACCGGCGTATTTTCTGCCGTAAAGTACGGACTGAACAAACTTTGACTTCTACTGTTAACAATAGCCAGGTCTGCAAAGAAATCACGATTTCGATACCCAACACCAAATGAGATATTTTGAATACTACGGTCAAAGTCTGAATCCTTAAAAGGATCGGCCTGATAGCCGTAACCACCCCGAACCCGTATTTCATCAAATCTCATTTCCGCCCCAAATCGATAGTTTACTACGGCATCGTATAAAGCAACAATCTCCTGGTTATCCGCTCTTTCCCCAAAATCGTTGGTTCGAATCTCAGCATCGGAATAATCAACAAACTCCACATCTCCTGTCAGGAATCCTTTTTTCCCAAGGAACACCGTGGCTCCCAAGTTCAATTTTGCGGGTGTTCGGAGATTGTAGTTAGAGGTAAACAGGTCACTTTGCTCTGAAATCAGTCCAAGTTGAACAGTATCATCAGGTAACTGGTAAGCATAGAAATCGTTCCACAAAGTCGTGAAATCGAAAGAACTCTCTTCTTCCAGTGAATAGAAAGTAGGGGAAACGTAGTTCACACCTATCGTTACAAAATCCAAGGGTCGGGCAATTAAACCCAGCGACAGATTTACGCCTGCTCCAGTTACTGATAACTCATCCTCAATGGTGATGCTTGTCAGAATATCATCAACATTATCATCATCGAAAGTGAACTCATCCTCTGTGTATGTTCTGGTTCTTCTGAAATCGACAGTAGCAATTCCCATTCCAGCACCGAAGTAAAGTTTATCCATATAGTTGCCTCCCCATGCTATGTTGATCTGGTTCTGACCACCCCGGGTTCTTATACTCTCCGTTTGTCTCGGTAATGATCGATAAAAGCTACCTACCAAAGACGTATAACCATCATAGTTAGGGTCATCTTCAACCAGTGTAACCAATCCATTGTCCAAAACGCCAAACGCATCAGTCCTGTCGATAAGAAAGTGATTGTAAGCGACAGCTTCGAATCCTCCCAATGAACCGGGATCACCGATTCCAGCATTTTCCACAAATGAATCTACAATCGAGTTTTCAGGATTAATTCCCTGGTACTCCACCTCATTTTGAAAATTATTCGTCCTGTTGAACGTAATTGCAAAAGAGCCTCCCTTGAATTTGTTTTCAGCAGTATTGGGCCGACCATAGTTGATCACCACTCCCAGATGTCCAAAATTGAAATTGGTTCTGAATGAGGAGGTATTATCTCCGAGGTAATCAGCATCTGCATTGTGAAAATTGAGGGAAGGAGTGAATTCGAAGGTACTTCTATTGTAAAAACCTAATCCTGCCGGATTTGAGCTTGCCGAACTTTGATCTCCTCCCAGCGACACTTGTGCTCCACCCAGACCCTGGATCCTGGCCGTACCTCCGAATGTGGTCCGACTAAAAAGCAACGCGTCATTATAGTAGCCAAAAGGACCTTGTGCTACAGCCGAGCTCACCAGGCATACCATGAGCAGGCTAAATATATTTAGCTTCAATTTTTTTAACATTTCTTTTTGAGTTTTGTGTACTACTTACTTGAGACGGGTTTAAACGAAATGTTAGTTTCTTCCGCCTCTGCCACCAGAGCTGCGACTTCCACCACTGCTTCTGCTTCCTCCACTACTTCTGCTACCAGAACTTTTGGAGCCTGAAGAATACGAAGAGGATCTTGAACTCCCGCTACTTCTGCCAGGTGCTACAGATCTACTACTCGAACGGCTGCTGGAACCAGAGTTGTAGGATTTGGATCTGCTGCTAGAACCTGAACTATAAGACCTGGATCTACTGGAACTACCAGTTGAGTAGGAACGATTGCTACTTCTCGAACTAGGTGTACTGTAACTTCTAGAAGATCTGGTATTCGAGTTTCGATTGGTGCTAGAGTAGTTTCTAGACCTATTAGTACTCGAACTAGAATAATTTCTTCCCGATGATGAACTCCTGGAAGGCTGCGTACTTCGCACGGCACGTGAACTACTATTACTTCTTGAAGTATTTATGTTCGCACTTCTGGCACTTCTTGCGGACGAGGTAGAATTACTTCGAGATCTTGAGTTAGACGCATAAGATCTGCTCGAGCGACCACTATTGTAATCTTCTACCCTTCTCGAAGAGTATCTAGAACTTGATCTGGTCGCTGACGAACTTCTGGAGCCACGACTTCTGCTAGCTGATGCAGAGCTACTTCTGTAACGAGTGCCACTTGTGCTCCTGGCTACACGTCCATTACTAGCCGCACGTCCGTTAGCATTTGGAGATACCGATGATCTGGTAATGGCACTCCTGCTCCCCGCTGCACGACTTCCTGAAACCTGGTTGGCGAGAGAACCACCTCGGCTATTTCTGGCTCCCACCACAACATTTCTATTTCTTGCAGCACGTCTCTCTCCGACAACCACGACGCGGTTGTAAGAACCTGTGTAATATCCGTTATAATATCCTGCCAGGTATGCATTCCTTCGAGGTGCATATCCATATCCAAATCCGGGAGGACAGAAGAATGGATCGTAATAAGGATTTCCGAAACTACCCCAGAATGGATCGTAAAAACCTCTTCTCCAAGGATTACCCCAACCTAGATTAACACTAAAGCCTGCATTCCAACCCCAGCCTGCATTCCAACCAAAAAAAGGATCGTTCCAACCCCAATATGGGTCATAGAAATTATTGTTAAACCTGGGATCGTATCGGTAAGCAGAGTTACCGTAATAGTTATTGATTACCGTTGGAGTCGACGTGGGAACGTCTTCAGGATAATATTCAATGATCTCATCGTCATCGTACCCATAGTTGGGGTTGAGTGTATCTGCCGCAGCATCCGCCTGATAGCGGGCGATGTATTCCGGATTGACACGTGTGGCCGAATAATTATCGTCGTAAGTATCATTTTGAAAAGATTGATACGTCGCTCTGGATTCCGTCGCACCAGTCGAACCAGAAACTTTATCATCAAGCTTTAGGCTTGCTTTCTCTCTATCTTTTGAGTTGTAGTAGAGGTCGTCGTATTCCTGAGCCTTCAATCCCTGCAGACCCACGATAAGTGAAAAAATCACTAACAAAAACGGGGTAAAAATCTTCTTCGCTTTCATGATACTACAATTTTAAACATTTAAAACCATTAATTCGAGTCCATGTACATGCATGGTCGGCTTTATATTTGTGCCGCATGCTCGAGTTGTTATGAGTTATGCAATTACTATACCAAAAAAGAAAAAGCTAAAAATGGGCAAAGGAATTCCGTCAAGATCGGAAGATTATTCGCTGTGGTACAACGAATTGGTCAAAAAAGCAGGTTTAGCAGAAAACTCACCTGTACGTGGCTGCATGATAATAAAACCCTATGGTTTCGCCATATGGGAGAAAATGCAGCAAACGCTGGACCAGATGTTCAAGGATACAGGCCATTCAAACGCCTATTTCCCTTTGTTCATTCCCAAATCTTATCTCAGTCGTGAGGCGGACCATGTAGAAGGGTTTGCCAAAGAATGTGCTGTAGTAACGCATTACCGACTGAAAACAAATGAGGATGGTACCGGTGTAGAAGTAGATCCTGAAGCAAAGCTGGAAGAGGAACTTATCGTCAGACCTACATCAGAAACGGTCATTTGGGACTCTTACAAAAATTGGATCCAGTCTTACAGAGATCTTCCAATGAAATTAAATCAATGGGCGAATGTGGTCCGATGGGAAATGCGAACTCGTCTTTTCCTTCGCACAGCGGAGTTCTTATGGCAGGAAGGCCACACCGCGCATGCTACGAAACAAGAAGCTCAGGACGAAACGGTTCAAATGATGAACGTCTATGCCGAATTCGTTGAGAAGTACATGGCTGTGCCTGTTATTAAAGGTGTCAAATCAGAAAGCGAGCGTTTTGCCGGTGCGGAAGATACATACTGCATTGAAGCCATGATGCAAGACGGAAAAGCGCTTCAGGCGGGTACAAGTCATTTTCTTGGGCAAAACTTTGCCAAGGCTTTCGATGTGAAATTCGCCACCAAAGAAGGTAAAGAAGAACATGTTTGGGGTACTTCCTGGGGTGTAAGCACGCGATTGATGGGAGCGTTGATCATGGCGCATTCAGATGATGAGGGTCTTGTATTGCCTCCTAACCTGGCGCCGATCCAGGTTGTTATTGTGCCTATCTACAAAGGCGAAGAGCAATTACAATCTATCTCGGAAATAGTTGACCCTCTGGCCAGCGAACTGAAATCTTTAGGCATATCTGTGAAATTTGACGATCGGGATACACATAAACCTGGTTGGAAGTTTGCAGAATATGAACTGAAAGGAGTGCCTATAAGAATTGCAATGGGGAAAAGAGATTTGGAAAATGGAACCATTGAGATTGCCCGAAGGGATACGAAAGAAAAGCAAACAATAGCCCTGAACGAATGTGTCTCGCATATTCAAAATCTCCTTACAGAGATGCAGGAGAACGTATATCGAAAGGCACTTACTTTCCAACAGGAAAACACACGTGAAGTAGATTCCTATGAAGAGTTCAAGGAAGTACTCGAAAAAGAGGGTGGCTTTATCTACGCTCATTGGGATGGCTCGGAAGAGACGGAAAATAAAGTGAAGGAGGAAACGAAGGCTACCATTCGATGTATACCTCTCGAACGCGAAATGATTCCCGGCGCTTGTATGGTCACTGGAAAACCTTCGAAGGGAAAGGTACTGTTTGCTAAAGCTTATTAATTATATATTATAAGCTCTGTGCAGCTTTCGTCGGACATCAAACATTTAAGACTCGTTAGCAAATGGTCCGCTTTTTCGAATTTTAGTAGTATTCTGAATCTGGATATTCTCACCGTACCATATCTAAAATTCGTGAAGGTTCGTTTAAAGTTATTGAGCTGCGAAAAATGCACTCGAAATTGTATCTTGCTTTTTTAATCGCCTGATTTAGATATGGAATTGTTTACAGTTTTAGGATTCATTGTTTTCGGTCTGATACTGATCATCGTTGAGGTTATTTTTGTTCCCGGCACCACTTTCGTGGGGATAGCTGGATTCATTTTTGCCGGTTACGGGATTTATCTCAGTTTCGATTATTTCGGAACTAATGCCGGATTCATGACTTTAGGGATATCATTCATTCTGAGTGTCGGAATCATGATCTATACTTTTAAATATAGAGCTTGGGAACGTTTTGCTTCCAAAGGCACGATGAAAGGTACCGTAAATGACGAAAAAGAACTGGCACTCAATGTTGGTGACGAAGGAATTACCGTTTCCTCTTTAAAACCGATCGGAAAAGCCTCTTTCAACGATGAAGAATTGGAAGTTCGGTCTCTTGGTGAATTTATCGAAGAAAAAGAGTCAGTCAAGGTCATCGAAATTGACAACAAGAAAATTGTAGTTTCAAAAATTTAGATCTGCATTTATCGATCTCAAATTGCATTTGATTTTACCGATAAATTGTCTGATCTTCACCTTCTAACAATTTTGCATTTATAACTATGGCTAATTTCACTGTGATCATTCTGGTCTTTGCCGGAATAATCGGTTTTTTCATATTCCTCTATTTCGTACCTGTTAATCTGTGGATCACAGCAATTTTCTCAGGTGTCCGGGTAGGCCTAGCTGAATTGGTCTTTATGCGAATTCGGAAAGTACCACCATCAATAATTGTAAATTCTTTGATTACAGCCACGAAAGCAGGGCTTACGATCTCCGAGGATGGTTCGGATGACAGGCGTACCTTAAAGAGTTCCGATCTGGAAACCCACTATATGGCCGGAGGTAACGTACCTCAGGTGATCAAAGCGCTCATCTCTGCTGACAAGGCGAATATCAATCTATCTTTCCGTCAGGCCACAGCCATTGACCTGGCTGGTAGAGATGTGTTCGAAGCAGTTCAGATCTCAGTAAATCCGAAGGTGATCAATACGCCTTCCGTAGCTGCTGTAGCAGCCGATGGTATTCAGTTGGTGGCTAAAGCCAGAGTTACTATTCGTGCTAACATCCAACAATTGGTTGGTGGAGCTGGTGAAGATACCATCCTTGCCCGTGTAGGTGAAGGTATTGTGACCTCTGTAGGTTCCGCTGCAACGCATAAAGAAGTATTAGAAAACCCAGACAAGATCTCCAAGCTTGTACTTCAGAGAGGTCTGGACGCTGGTACAGCATTTGAAATCCTGTCCATTGATATCGCGGATGTAGATGTAGGAGCAAATATTGGAGCGAAACTACAAACCGATCAGGCATCTGCTGACTTGAAAGTGGCTGAAGCTAAAGCAGAGGAAAGAAGAGCTATGGCGGTAGCCGAAGAACAGGAAATGGTTGCCAAAGCACAAGATGCACGAGCTAAAGTGATCCTGGCAGAAGCAGAAGTACCTAAGGCGTTAGCAGAAGCCTTTAGAAGTGGTAATCTGGGAGTAATGGATTACTACAAATTCCAAAATATCCAGGCGGATACTGATATGAGAGAATCTATCGCCGGTACAGATGGCAAGAAAAAGAAAGACTAATTATCGGAGACGATGATTTTTAAGGGCGACTCCTGAAGGGTCGCCCTTTTTTATGTCCGTCATTTAAGTCATTCACTCTATTTTAGCGGAAATTTTTAGGAATCTTATGAAGTTACTGGAAGGAAAAAATGCGTTGGTAACCGGAGCGTCCAAGGGAATAGGAAGAGCCGTAGCGCTTAGATTGGCCGAACATGGAGCTAATGTTGCCTTTACCTATTTATCGAGCGTAGAAAAAGGTGAAGCACTTGTGAAAGAGTTGGAAGTATTCGGCGTGAAGGCCGTAGGTTATCGATCTGATGCCTCTGATTTCAATGCTGCACAGGAATTGATTGATAGCATGGTCAAAGAATTCGGATCATTAGACGTGCTAATCAACAATGCTGGTATCACCAGAGACAATCTTCTCATGAGAATGTCTGAAGATAGTTGGGATGAGATCATGAACGTCAACCTGAAATCTTGTTTCAATACGGTGAAAGCCTCTTCCCGAACAATGATGAAGCAACGATCCGGCTCTATCATTAACATGTCATCAGTAGTCGGTGTGAAAGGGAACGCAGGTCAGGCAAACTACGCAGCTTCAAAAGGCGGCATCAATGCCTTCTCCAAATCGGTTGCTCTTGAATTTGGTTCACGAGGTATTCGTTGCAACGCTATCGCTCCCGGATTCATAGAAACAGAAATGACTGAAACCCTGGATGAAAAAGTTGTTCAAGGTTGGCGAGATGCTATTCCTTTGAAAAGAGGTGGTCATCCAAATGACATTGCAGATTGTTGTGTCTTTCTGGCTTCAGATATGTCTACATACATTACTGGCCAGGTAATTCAGGTGAACGGCGGAATGGCTACCTGATCAGGTAGCTATCTGACCGATCATACGAAGAATTCAAAATTTGATCCGGGAAAGTAAAACTGAAATAGAAGTGAGCCGTTTTACCATCATTAGCGAATAGCAAAGCGGCTCCTTTACCTTCATATGGGGAATTCTTTTATCGTATTTGAACAATCAAGCGGATGGATCGCTCTTGGGGTGATTATATCACTTGTATTAGCCATCATTCCTTATTTCCGTGTCGATTATCCCTGGTCGAGCAAGACTTCCTTTCTTTTAGCAACACTGAGGTTTGCTGGCATATTTCTGATTTTCCTCCTCGTCCTTAACCCGTTGCTGAGGCAGCTCAAAAACAGGACAGAAGAACCAATTATTGCCGTAGTATACGACAATTCGGAATCCATTCATATGATGATGGATTCAACAGCATTGCAGGAACTCCATCTGGATCTCAATGATTTGAGTGAATTCCTACAAAATCAAAATGTTAGTGTTGATCTCTGGAACCTGAACAAACAACTCGCTGCAACCAGTGCTATCAATTCCGATACCTCTACTTCCACCAATTTGTCACGCGCATTGAATGACGTGACCGAAACTTACCAGGGCATCAATTTGGCGAGTATATTACTGGTTTCAGACGGCATCTATAATCAAGGTGTGTCCCCTACTTATTATGAATTTTCTAAGCCCATCTATACATTGGGGTTAGGTGATACCATTCCAGTAAAAGATCTTTCCATAAAATCCATCAAATCGAATGCGGTTGCCTATCAGGGGAATCAATTTCCTGTGGAAGTCATACTGGACCAGGAGGGTTTTGAAGGTCAGGATAAAACAATCACCATCCGTAAAAATGGGAAGGTATTGGAAACTAAGACATTCACTAATGAGGCTCGATTGGACTTTCTTCTTGACGCTGACCAGGCAGGGCTCGCGAGATATGTAGTAGCAGTAGCTCCGCTCGAGGGAGAGACCTCCACTGCCAATAATTCAACGGATTTCTACGTAGATGTTATAGAAGGCAAGGAACGCATTCTTATCGTCGCCCGGGCGCCACACCCGGACATTTCTGCTATCCGTAGGGCCCTTGATCAATCTGAAAATTTTGAGACAGAATTATTTATTCCGGGTATTTCAAAGAAAGATCCAAGTGGGGAATTTGATGTAATTATCGAACATGGAGCATTTAGTCGTGGCTTTCCTAATGTAATAGTTGAGGGGAACCCTTCTCGATGGTACATTCTCAATAGAGGCTCACAACTGGATGTTGTAGAAGCGTCTACTGGTTGGTCAGTTGTCGCCCAGGGAGCGCAACGTGATAATGTAAGAGCAGCTTTCAATCCTGTTTTTTCTTCTTTCGAGTTGGATCAGGATGAGATCGATATCTTCTCCAGGTTCACTCCTATATCAGTTCCGTTTGGAGAGTATAATGCCATTGGACCTGTCCAAACCTTAATCTACCAACAGATTGGCAGCGTGATCACCAGTCGCCCTTTACTTGCCGTACAGAATGACGGCACCAACAAATCCGCAGTAATGATGGGCACAGGGATTTGGCAATGGCGAATGCTGGAAAATACTGAGAATGGCTCTAGTGAACACTTTGATGAAATCATCAATAAATTGATCCAATTTCTAAGTGTAAAGGCCGATAAAAGGAAATTTCGATTTCAACCCACGCGAAGTTCATTCGATGAAAATGTCAATGTGCAATTTGAAGCAGAACTTTATAATGACATTTATGAGCGGGTTTACGGCCAGAAGATTGATCTTAATTTGATAGATGAGTCAGGGAACACACAACCCTTTGAATACTTTCCTAGTGAAGAAGACGGAGGGTTAAATATCGGTCCGCTACCAGTTGGAGTTTATCAATTTCAGGCGAGTTCTATATACGGAGGGAAAACCCATTCCTCCAAGGGGGAATTTTCAGTGAAAAAGATCAACATGGAAAGCATTGAGCTTACTGCCAATCATCAGGTACTTCAGGAAATTTCAAAAAATACGGGAGGAACATACCATCACTTTGACGAGAAAGAGGAACTATATAGCCAAATTAAATCCTTGAATCCACCAGGAATCATTCGAAGTTCCGAAAATTTCTTCCCTCTGATAGAAAGTGTGTGGCTGCTGATTTTCGCCATCATTTTCTTCACCACCGAGTGGTTTATTCGTAAATATCTGGGATCGTATTAGAAATCAATCTTACATCGGAACAAACCTGGAATTTCATCGCCTCAGTAGCTCAAGACTTTTTCTGTAAGCCCTATTAGTTATTTTCATCCTTTCAATGCCAATAGTTCATAGAAGAAGTTCTTGAACGATCTCGCTCTGACTTAGCTTTATCTTTTTTTAAATGAAAAAGTATTCATGGACACTATCCAAACATTGGCTTCGCTTTACGATAAAGATCTTGATCGACTTATAAACGAAATTGAATCCTATCAAGAAGAAGCTAATTTATGGCGTCAGGACGGTGATATTTCCAATACCGCAGGAAACTTGTGCCTTCATCTGATAGGTAACCTCAAACATTTTGTAGGTCTTCACATCGGGAATGTAGCTTTCAAACGAGATAGAGATGGCGAGTTCAACCAAACGAACATTCCAAGAAGTCAGTTGATCGCAGAGATTGAGGAAACAAAACTAATCGTCTCTAAAGCGATCAATTCGCTCACAGAAAAAGATCTAAATACTGACTATCCAATAGTGTACGGAAATGACAGACCCACATTAGCTTATATACTTATTGTAATGGCCTCTCATCTGGGATACCACCTGGGTCAGATCAATTATCATCGGAGATTACTGGATTACCCTCAATAGCATATCTACCTGGATTTGTTTTCATGATTGCGGACTAGCCCACCCTCATTTTTGATGATTATTTAGAGAGCAAGTCTTTCTTCTTTCCAGCTGGGAATATCACAATTTGCAGCCCGTTGCGATTATGAGATTAACCACTCCTCCGGATTTTGAAGAAACTCCTTCCTCCGAAATTGCATCAATTTGGGATACAATTGAAACAGCAGGAATATCCGGAAGGAATTCTAGTCCGGTTATAGCATATCATTAATACTGGTTTTAAAAACCTACTGTGTTTAAGTTAATGGGAAGTAAATGTCATACGAATGAAGTTAGTCGTGAAATTTATAAACTCATGGTTAGTGATTTTCGTATAACCTAATCAGCCAAGAATCAATTATGGATCGCAAAATAGAACCAACCAGGAATACTCCCTGTATTGTTATTAATGGCAGTGAAGGTGAAGTCGAGTTTTGGGGGAGGTCTTCTCCTGAATCAGCAAGGGATTTCTACAACCCTATAATAGAAGATATCAAAAACATCTCTACGGACTCTCTTTCCTTGAGTTTTCACATGCAATATTTCAACACAAGTACCTCGAAGTGTTTTCACCAGTTAATTAAGGAGTCAGCTGAATCGAAGCAAAACAGTCTTACGGTGAACTGGTTTTACGAGAATTGGGATGAGGACATGAAGGAAAACGGGGAAGACTTTGAGGATTTAATCGAAGAAGCTAGTTTCAATTTTATTACCGAATAATATATTTTTTTTAAGAATACTATGGCTCAATCTACAATAGACAAAGCTTTCGAAGAAGCTAAGGAAAACATTTCCGGATTAAAAGCTATTTCTGCGGTTGAAGTGGAGACAGGTCTTGCTATAGGGTCACTAATCGTTGATCCGGCATTTGACCTGGACGCTGCAAGCGCTTATAACTCTGAAGTTCTTAAGGCCAAGATGAAGGCTAAAAAAGCGATGGGTATGGACAAAGAGAAAATCGATATCATCATTATAGAACTCACGTCTCAAATCCACCTGATCCAACCGACTGCAAACGCAAAATATCTGGTATATATTGCCGCAGATCGCTCCTCCACTAATATTGGTATTTCCAGGAGAATTGCATTGGAGGTTGGCAAAAAAGTTGAAGAAAGTCTGAAGTAATTAATCTTCTTTAACATTGGATTCAAGCTTTCTCTCAGATTCACAGGAGATACACAAAGCATTACTACCATCCATTGAAAAGTTCAAATATGGCCTGTCGAATGTAGAAATCTATTCGAGGCCATACATTGAGCCAGGTGGTGATTTTTATTGGTGCAAGCATTTTCAATATCAATCTGTTTATGTACTTGGTGACTGTACTGGTCATGGTTTCCAAGGCGCTATGATATCAATGGCCATCGCCGCGGTAATCATGCAATATTTCAATGCGCTACCTCCGCCATCACCAGGCACAGCCCTCTCAGAGATTTATGATTCTTTGAAAGTCTTGCAGGAAGAAAACAATTTTATTGATGCAGAACTGGGAATATTATATTTAGATCATCGAAAAAAGCACATTCGGTTTGCAGGCTCCGGTATTAATATGATTTACAAGGAACCTTCCAAGAGCCTTATGA
Source organism: Cyclobacteriaceae bacterium (assembly GCA_965215825.1). Lineage (GTDB taxonomy): Bacteria > Bacteroidota > Bacteroidia > Cytophagales > Cyclobacteriaceae > JAWPMT01. The sequence goes on from CBDCEM010000001.1 coordinate 247,531, forward strand.
TTGGAACAAAAAAGCAGAAATTCCTGAAAGGTGGTCAAGAAGAATTCCAGGCACACACTACTCTGGGAGATCAAATACTCCTTTACTCGGATGGAATTATTGACCAGTTTGATGCTGCAGACAAAAGAAGGCTAGGAAATTCAAGTTTCTTTCAGATCGTCCAATCACTACCTAATCAATGCACTTTAGCTGACTTTTCACTAGCATATCACCAGTTCACAGGAGACACAGCTCCTATTGATGACCAAACGCTTATCCTCATGACATGCTAATCTCACCTTTTTAAAGAAAGTTCAGAATAACCCCAAAATAGACTGTCCTACGATTGAACAACTGTTCATTCGTGATCGTGTAGTCCCTGTTGTAGGTTATTGTTCTTGTATTTTGGAAATCTACAACATTGCTCATACTGGCAAATGCTACCACAGCCAAGTCTTCTGAGACGGGGAAAATTCGAGAAATATTGAGGTCAATGAGGCGGTATGGAGTATGCCTTTCTCGTTCAGAAAGGCTGGCATACTGTGGTTCAAACGCATTCACCTCATCATCAAAAATGGAAGCAATCACGGGTTGATAGCGGGTGCCTGGTCGAAAAACCCATCTGGAGCCTAAAGTCCAGTGCTCGATGAATACCCACTCCATTCCACCTTTGATAAAGTAGTCCATATCAAACTCTCCAGCGTAGGTAGCCTCTTCTGTTCGAACCGTAGCATCAAGAAATGTATAAGAAACATTGTAGGAAAATTTGGATCCAACCCTGGAGTCCATGCTTACTTCCACTCCGTGTGTCATGATCTCATGGTCATCTACCTGGCTTTCTTTAGTAAATAATGAAATGGTCAACAGGTTAGAATTCTTTTTGCGCTGGATGTCAATTGAAGCTTGCGTGGTTTTAATCAAAGATGTGGCAGGATCAATCGATTGAGGAAGGACAAACTTATAGAACGTTCCATAAGCCGCTTTGACACCCCATTGATTGTTGATTTCATAATTAACATTGCTTTGTCTGCTTAAAAACGACTTTTGGCCTCTTAACGGAATGTTCTTTCTCAATGCACTCCCAATAACCAGGCGCTCAGTGATATCTCGTTTTAAATAAACATAGGCATCCAGTACATCTCTCCTGTTGTTCGCTTGTGAAAAAGCAACCGGATGTTCAGGGCCGATGGCAAATGAATATATGGAAGTCAATCCTTCAAAATCTGAAGTTCGGCCATCATAGGCTATCCCCGCTTTGACACCTAATTTGGCACCTTCATACTGATAGTTACCTCCCAGAAAAACGTCTCTATTCCTTATTGAAATATCAGTATTGCTAAAATCGAAATCAATTGATGAGTAACTAAAACCCGTATTTAAAGCCAGGGTCGCTCGATCCATCTTATGTGTCAAATTTCCAATGGAGAGGTTACGCCGCTTTCTTTGGCGAAATAGGCCATTGAAAGTTGGTGAAGTAAAGTTAAAGTCATAGCCTTCCAGGAGTGAGTAGTTGAATAGTTTCAATTGCGTTTGATCCTGCAACTGGTGCACATAATGAATACCCAGGTCTACGGAGTTGAATTTCAAAATATCAGCCAGTGCTTTTTGATTGAGGTTACGAAAAAGCCCAGAAAGTTGGTAATTACTATAAACTGTAAGCCCCTGCTTTTCGCTTAACCTCTGACGAATACTACCCCCAACACTGGCAAGAGAAATCACAGCTTGTTGCTGATTTTCCTCTGGAATCTGATCTTCCGTCTGCATAGCAATCAATCCCGAGGAAGTATTCCCAAATTCAAGCGGCGGATTGCCAGGGAACACCTGGACGCTTTTCAACAAATCTGTATTGAAAAAGCTAAGCGTTCCGAGGCCATTCAACTGCGAAAATCTAACGAAATCGTAAACAGGAACCTGATTCAAAAAAACACCCGTTTCCGCCGGACTACTTCCTCTGAAACTAACGTTGGCGGTTTCATCCAATGTAGTTGCACTGGCTAGTGAATTGACTGCCAACAGTGCATCCGCCTTGGAACTCGGATTCTTGTAGATCTCCATCTTACTTATCTTCTTGATGCTAAACTCCTCAGCAATCAGATTCTCTGCAGAGACAACCACCGCATCAATCATTTGTTGTGAGGGGCTAAGTTTCACGGTGGCATGCGCTCCAAGCCATGCAACTGAGACAACTAACTCCTGATAACCCAAGAATGAAATGAGTAGTGAATCTGTCGGATTAGGTTCATCAACCTCAATTTTAAATTCTCCATCGACATCAGTGACAGCTCCTTTATTCCAATCTGATAGCAAATACACATGGGCGCCTATCAAAGGTTCATCATCGTCACTACCAACCACTATTCCTTTGATCAACCCTTGACCGGATCCTACCAGGGTTAAAAAGACCAGGCTAAGTATCAGCAAGTATTTCATCATTGCTCGACCTGCGGAAGTAAAACATAACTCACCCAATTGAAACCTTTCTCCATTTCGAGGCTTGCCAAATACGTTTCGCGCGCCTTCTCCTTTTTGTCCGTTTGCTGATATGCTTGGCCTAACCAGGCGTAAGTGTCTAAAAACATCCAGTCACTCTTGCTATCGGGAGTATTCTTATACAGCTGTATAGCTCTTTCATAAGCTTTCACCGCCATTTCTTTATCTCCACCCCATGTTTCCGGAGTGAACAACTTACTATTGCCAAATAGTTTTTGGACAATGGGTGAATTGGGATTTTTTTCCAAAGCACTCTCGATGGCGCTATTACTTTTTGGTCCCAAAAACATGCCTTTCCAGGGTGAGTAAGCTATTTTGAATCCATATATACCAGATTGAATGGCTTTGCAGTCTGCCACACGAAAATCCTCATCTATCAATTCATCCAGGTGATCCATGGCATCATCCACATATTTATCAAAGAGGTCTTCGTCCTGATCTTTCATCGTAGCACTCATCACGCCATACATGGCCAAAGCCATGTCAAACCTCGCTTCACTCGTTTTGTCTTTGTTATATCGCTCCTGAGCCTGGACAACACTTCTCTCCCATAATTGCATAGACCCACTTAGGTACGCAGCGTATGTGTTTGATTGAATTGGTTGTTGAAAAGAACTGGCCGTAATTAGTAAGATCAGGCCCATAAAGAGTTTACTAGCATTTTTCATGATATAAAGTAGTTTATATTATAAACTTAATAGGTAAAAAAATTATTTGATGTATTGCTTTAACGCCTCGACGTATGCTTCAAAAGCTTCTACTCCCTTCCTGGTCACTCGACAGGTGGTTAAAGGTCGTTTCCCCTTAAAAGATTTCTCTATTTCAATGTATCCAGCCGTTGAAAGTTTATCTAGCTGTACACTCAAGTTTCCAGCTGTGGCTTCCGTTTTTTCCTTCAGGTAGGTGAATTCAGCTGATTCCACACTAATAAGAACAGACATCACAGCCAGTCGCAACTGTGAATGCAATAGGGGATCAAGTACTTTGAACTCACTCACTTTATTCGCCTTTTTTGAGCATAATTCCCGGAACAATATAGCCTAAGCACATCCCAATCCCAGCGATGAGGTACTGATATTCAAGAGGAACCGAGAAAGCAACAATCGCCATCAATGCCAATGCTACACCTCCTAAAATTAAGGGGCGAAACCTGAGCACCTCTCCGGTTACGTACGTACCTACCGCGGAGAATAAGAGGATGACTGGCGTAGTTTGGTAACTTAAATCAGACATGAAGGCGAGTATAATCAGGATACAAATAAAAATGGACCACCATAATTTGCCGTAGATACGGTCAAATGAACTAGGAACAGCCATTCGTTTTCTTTTTTTAATGGAATAAGCAACGGTTATTATAACAGCTGGGATCACCATCAACCATACAATGTAAGGATGTTGGTAGTCGGTGAATTTCATCAAGCCAAAATGGCCAAAATCCGCAAGAGCGATGATACTTCCCCAAAGCAGAAAATAGAAACTACCTCCATGTGCAAAATTCGATTTCGCTTTACCAATCATCCCAGTGATGATACGGAGGCTTTCTTCTGGTGAAATGGTTTGTTTATCCATAATAACAAGGTGTTTAATCACCTATACGGGACAAATATAAATAAGTTTATATTATAAACTATTTTATCAAAAAGAAAACTGCTCATCGGCAGCTTTCTTTTCACTATTTATCTTCTTCGCCTTTGTTTTCTTTCGCAGGCCTTCCTTTTCTCTTTTTCACTTTTAGTGTCAGTACCTCAGATTTACCATCCCAGTCCGCCACAATCGTATCTCCAACCTGAGCCTCTCCTTTAAGGATTTCCTCAGCAACAGGGTCTTCCAAATATTTTTGAATCGCACGATTCAACGGTCTCGCGCCAAATTGCGGATCATACCCTTTGTCAGAAAGGAAATCTTTCGCTTTTGTAGACAAATCGATTTCGTAGCCCAGGTCAACAATTCGTTGGAACAGTTTATCCAGAGAAATATCAATGATCTTATGAAGGTGTTCACGTTCAAGGTTATTGAACACGATCACGTCATCCAATCTGTTTAGGAATTCAGGACTGAATGCCTTTTTCAGGGCATTCTGAATGGTTGACTTCATCAACTCATCCATATTGTCCCTTTTTGCCTGAGTTGCAAATCCAATACCAGCTCCAAAGTCCTTAAGGTCTCTTACTCCAATGTTGGAGGTCATGATGATGATCGTATTGCGAAAGTCCACTCGCCGACCCAAACCATCTGTAAGTATACCATCGTCCAATACTTGTAATAATATATTGAATACATCCGGATGTGCTTTTTCTATTTCATCAAGTAGCACAACAGAATATGGCTTTCTTCTAACCTTCTCAGTAAGTTGTCCACCCTCCTCGTATCCTACATAACCAGGAGGCGCTCCTACCAGTCTACTGACTGAGAATTTTTCCATGTATTCACTCATGTCTATACGAATGAGCGATTCATCCTTATCAAACAGGTAACTAGCAAGCACCTTGGCCATCTCAGTCTTTCCTACTCCAGTAGGTCCCAGGAATACAAAGGTCCCGATTGGTTTTTTAGGATCTTTCAGACCCACCCGAGTTCTCTGAATTGCCTTCGTGAGCTTTTCAACTGCTTCTGCCTGTCCAACCACCTTGTCACTCAGCTCGTCCTTCATGCTGAGAAGTTTGTCGCTCTCGTTTTGAGCAATTCGCTTTGTTGGGATACCCGTCATCATAGCGATTACCTCAGCCACGTTTTCTTCGTTTACCAGGTATCGCTTGGTTTTGGTTTCATCTTCCCATTTTGCCTTCTCCTCTTCAAGGTTGGCAAGGAGTTTCTTTTCTTTATCTCTAAGTTGAGCGGCCTCTTCATATTTCTGGCTCTTAACAACTCTGTTCTTCTCTTTTTTAACTTCCTCGATCTGTTCTTCCAGAGAGATCACTTTCTCAGGAACATTGATGTTGTTGATGTGAACCCTCGCACCGGCTTCATCCAAAACATCAATTGCTTTATCCGGAAGGAATCGATCGCTGATATAACGATCAGACAATTGCACACATGCTTCTATCGCCTCCTTTGTGTAGTTCACATGGTGGTGATCTTCATACTTATCTTTGATGTTGTCAAGGATTTGAATGGTCTCTTCAGGAGTCGTTGCATCAACCATTACCATTTGGAAACGACGGGCCAAAGCACCATCCTTCTCAATATATTGGCGATACTCGTCCAGTGTTGTAGCTCCGATGCACTGAATTTCTCCTCTTGCAAGAGCAGGCTTAAACATATTGGAAGCATCCAATGATCCGGAAGCTCCACCAGCTCCAACTATCGTATGCAATTCATCAATGAACAAGATGACATCTGTATTCTTTTCGATCTCATTCATCACCGCCTTCATGCGCTCTTCAAACTGACCTCTGTATTTGGTACCCGCAACAAGCGATGCCAAATCGAGAGTCACTACTCGTTTACCAAAAAGTACCCGAGAAACTTTCTTCTGCACAATCCGCAAGGCCAACCCCTCCGCGATAGCTGTCTTACCCACACCGGGCTCACCAATGAGAATTGGATTATTCTTTTTCCGTCGGCTTAGAATCTGAGCAACACGCTCAATTTCTTTCTCTCTACCGACTATTGGATCCAGCTTATCATCCTCTGCAAGCTTCGTAAGGTCACGCCCAAAATTGTCAAGTACCGGAGTACGACTCTTCTCATTTCCTTTTGAAGACTCACCTCTCCCAGAACCTGAAGAACCTCCTCCGAACATTCGACCTGAATCTTCATCCTGATCATCTGTATCCGAAGTAGCCATTGGGTTCTCGGTTTGATATTCCAATAATTCTTTTACCACATCATATGCTACCTCGTACTTGTCGAGAATCTGAGTGGCCAAGTTGTCTTCATCCCGTAGGATGGATAATAGTAGGTGTTCTGTTCCAATCAGTTGGCTTTTGAAGATCTTCGCCTCCAGGTAAGTGATTTTAAGCACTTTCTCTGACTGTCTTGTCAGCGGAATGTTTGCGAGGTTCTTCACATTGCTGGTAGCCGTTCCTTTTGTTGCCTGCTCGATAGATGATCTAAGCTCCTCTAAAGAAACACCGAGTTTCTTCAACAAGCCCACGGCAACGCCTTCGCCTTCGCGGATCATCCCCAGCAATAAGTGTTCTGTGCCAATATAGTCATGTCCCAGGCGTAGGGCTTCTTCCCTACTCAAAGAAATGACTTCTTTGACCCTGTTCGAAAATTTAGCTTCCATAAATATGATTTATAGGATCGTACGATCCTTTCTTAAAATTATACCTTATTTGAATCAATTCCCATCTCCACTCGATTAAAACGCAACGAGTTCAAGATTTGTTCGCCCTCAAACTTTTGATTTTCTAAGAACTGAAACGGACTCATCGCCCATAGAGAAAAGAAGGTCTAATACAGACAGGCATGGGACAAATTCTTTGCCAAAGTTCTGAAAATATTTTTCAGGTTTATAAATACTTCGCTGAGTGTAAGGTTTCTTGGGGTGAATTAGTCCTCTGAAGTTCCGAATGGGAGATTCTGGTATTTTTTCGTACTGTTTTGTCAGGTGAATGGGCCTGTCAATTTGTAAGCACTTCAGACATAATGTCACAGTTGCATGGCATAATTCCACTAAAAATGGAGGCCGAGATTCAAGCAAAGACAAGAGCTCAGGGCCGTAATACTCAAAATAAGGCGCCTTGCCATATGCTGAATAAATTGCACCCCAATGATCTTTCACCCATCCCTGAGCGTAATCTACCCGAACATCCTTTAGTGGCATGTGATTGCGAAATTTTACAGGAACAACGAGACTTTGGGGGCCATTAGCTGTCAATATGGTGGTTCGATTACGAAAAGTTTGCTTCAAAAAGTGCTCTTCAACCTCCCAAATTATTGATTCTGCATTATCAATTAAAAGGTAGTACTCCAGTGAACCGAAATAGTGTGGCTCTATCAACAATCCATTGGGGTTCCCCATTTAAAACAACTCTTCAAAATCCCCCAAACCCTCACGGACCAATTCGGGCTCACCACTTGTACAGTCTACTACAGTACTCGCTTCTATGTGCCCAAATCCTCCATCGATCACGATATCTACCAATTGGTCAAACTTCTCATGGATCAGTTCCGGATCTGTAGAATACTCCAGGATCTCATCTTCATCATGAATACTCGTCGTAATGATTGGGTTTCCAAGTTCTCGTACAATTTCTCTGGGGATATTGTTATCTGGCACACGAATCCCCACCGTTTTCTTATTGGCATTAAGAATTTTCGGAACCTTCGTCGATGCCTCCAGCAAGAAAGTGTAAGGTCCGGGAAGCCCCTTCTTCATAATTTTAAAAATGGGCGTAGTTACTCGGCGAGTGTACTCAGAAAGGTGGCTTAGGTCGTAGCAAATGAAAGACAAATTCAAGTGTTTGCCTTTAATCCCTTTGATCTGCTTGACACGCTCCAGAGCTTTGGCATTAAAAATATCGCAACCCAATCCATAAACCGTATCTGTCGGATATATGATCACTCCACCTTTTGACAAAGTGTTCACAACCTGTTCAACCTTTCTGGGATCAGGATTTTCCGGATATATTTTTAGCAATTCAGCCATTGACACAAAGGAAAAGCAACCTAATAACTTGTGAGCATGGTTGCCTTTGCGAAATTACTATTTTTGCCGCCTATGAATCGAAAGAAGTTTGTTGCAGTTTTCATGATCGTGTTTACCATCATGGCCTCATCTTTTGCATTCTATTTTTATCAGATGCTCTTTACCCCGAACGTTCTGGTAGAAAGAGAAGATCAGCTTTTTGCAATTGCCCCAGGAGCAACGTTCGAAGAAGTGCAGGATGATCTGTATGATCTCGGCATTGTAAATGATCTGGTTTCCTTCAGTTTTCTGGCTAAAATCAGAGATTACAATGATTATGTAAAACCAGGTCTCTTCCAACTCAAGAAGGATATGTCTAACCTGCAGGCCATTAACCTGCTCCGTTCGGGTGCCCAGCAACCTGTGCAACTGACCTTCACACTGGCGCGGAAGATTGACGAGTTACCGGAAAAAATTGCTCCGTTTGTACACTTCTCAGAAGAGGATCTATCAAAAGTTCTCTTATCAGAATCTGTTGCGAAAGGTTATGGATTTGAATCAGAAACTTTTATTTCCATGTTCATCCCCAACACTTACGAGGTGTACTGGACCATCACGCCCGAGCAGTTTCTGGATCGTATGAAAAAGGAATACGATCGTTTTTGGGATGATGATCGTCTAGCCAAAGCTGAGGCAGTGGGTCTGACACCCAAAGAAGTAGCGGTACTTGCTTCTATCGTGGAATCGGAGACTAACAAGATGGATGAGGCGCCTAGGGTGGCGGGATTGTATCTCAATCGACTTAAACAAGGTATGCTACTGCAAGCAGATCCAACTTTGAAATTTGCGATTGGGGATTTTGCCATTAGGAGAATACTCAACAAAGACAAAGAAATTGAATCTCCCTACAATACCTATAAATACGCAGGATTACCCCCGGGCCCTATCAGCCTACCTTCAATTGGAGCGTTGAATGCTGTATTAAATGCGGAAAATCACGATTACCTCTATTTGTGCGCCAAAGCTGATTTCAGTGGCTATCATGCCTTTGCTACCGACCTTACCGAACATAACCGCAATGCATCAGCATTGCACAGAGCACTGAACAAAGAAAGGATTTATCGCTAATGTATCAACACGAAGTACAAATCAGGGTGAGGTATGCGGACACGGACCAAATGGGTTATGTCTATTACGGTAATTATGCCGCTTACTATGAAGTGGCTCGTGTAGAGTCATTTCGTAGCCTTGGCTATGCCTACAAAAACCTGGAAGAAGCAGGTGTGATGATGCCGGTTCTGGAGTTAAAGACGAAGTACAGGCTACCGGCAAAATACGATGACTTGCTAACGGTTAAGGTAACTATTCCTGAAATGCCCAGGGTTAAAATCCTTTACCAGTATGAAATCTATAACGAAGCAGGAGATCACCTTAACTCAGGAGAAACCACACTGGCATTTATCCAGATGAGCTCCGGACGACCTACTCGAATTCCTGCGGTTATGAAAGAACTTCTAAGTCCCTATTTTGAATGAGCCCGGAGCCATAGTACCAGCTCCCTGGCAACTGAAAGGTGAAGGCATCATATTGATATACTTTTCTTTTAAAAATTATCTTAATCAAACAGACTTCTTTCTTCCCGATTCGGTAAAATCCAATTATGTTGGTGGATTTGGCTATGTCATGTTGGTAAACTACACAGAAAGCCCCGTAGGTCCTTATAAGGAGTTGTTGATCATCCCCGGGAAATTTAAAACCCGCTTTGGCTCACGACAGACGATTTCCAAAATCTACGTGGACTCAGAACAGAGTCTTAACAGTGGACGTTCCAATTGGGGTATCCCAAAAGAATTCGCACAATTTGATTGGGTCAAAGAAAAAAGTCGCACTCAGGTAAGCGTCAGTAAAAACGATGAAATATTCTTTGAAATAGAAGTAATCAATAAGCCACTCAAGTTCCCGCTGACTACCTCGTTGCTTCCCATTCGACTTTATCAGGAACTAAATGAGACTACACATCAAGTAAACCCAACCGGCAGGGGCCTGGGTCAATTAGCCAAAGCTTCGATCAGCAAAATCGACTCACAATATTTCCCTGATATTCTATCTGCGAAATGTCTGGCCTTGTCAGTGAACCCTTTTTGGATGAAGTTTCCTTAGTTTGACTCCCATCCAGACCATAAACACCATGATCTCAATTATTTCTTACAGAAATTTTTTCTCCTGGCTGATCATATTTCTTTTAAGTCAGAACATTCTTAAAGCTCAGCGCCAAGTCGACGATTTAATCGCATTGAAAGACAAAGAGATTGTATGGGACGAAGGTACATTGAAGTTATCTGATGGTCGAACCTTCGAAGGCCGATTTATCCTTGATGAAACATACACAGAAGGAGCCGTTCTTCACTTAATAGAAAATGAGACTACCAAGGTTCAGACCTGGCCTGCTTTTAAGGTGAAGTCGCTGCATTTTCACAATAGAGAGGTCGTGAAAATTTATTCAAAACTTCTACCTCTGAAGCCGTCGCAATGGGTCTTAGTTGAAAAAATCCATGAAAGTGAACGATATCGATTGATCAAAAGGCGAATTCCATTCAATGATATTATTGTAGTCCCATTTGCTATAGGTAGTGCCGCCTGGATTGTATGGGCCAGCCAAATCAGCTACCGGAAAGTATTCTTTATCATTGACAATCAAAATCAGGTGACGGAAATATCTGGACCATCGAAAGACCAAGGAGGTGATATCAGACCGGGTCTCCTTTTCAAAGCCCTCAAAGTAGATAAGAACAAACTCAAAAAACTGCTCAAGCAACATGATTTAAATGCTTTCCACTCCGAAGATTTACCAAAAATTCTAGCACAAGCGGATATTCTTGCTAAAAGATCCGAGTAACTTTCAGTTTATGAGAACACTTTTCATTTCCCTTTGCCTACTTGTGGTTACTTCGCTTGAAGCCCAAACCACCATCTTCCTTGTGCGTCATGCTGAAAAAATGGACAGTAGTCGCGATCCGGAATTGAGCCTGCCAGGTAAGGCAAGGGCTGTGCGTCTCATGGAATTACTATCCAACGCCGGCATTGACCACATCTATTCTACAGACTATATCAGAACACGAAACACCGCCAAACCACTTTCTGAAAAGTTGGATATCGTCATTGACTCTTACCGACCTTTTGAAGAGGAAATGGTTGAGACACTAACGAAGGAAATGGATGGTAAGCAGATTCTTGTGGTAGGTCACAGCAATACCATTCCGGATCTCGTGAACCGGCTGATTGATGAAAAAGTGTATGAGCAATTAGCTGATGATGCTTATTCCAATCTTTTTGTGGTGACCCTCATTGATGGGAAGGCGACGCACTATGTACTGACTTTCTAGGTGACATGCGGTAATGGAAGCCGTCACTTTGTTTAGTCTGCGTTATTAATCAATTAACCAAGCTTGAATTCGTAGTTTCCCTGATATTGTTCGCATTCAGCAACTTTACATCCGAACTTTACAAATATTCGACAGGGGCAGTTTCCAATGTCAGTTCTTGCTGGTCCTGGATAATCTTAGCCAACCCTCGGGTTCTGCCCATTTCATACTTATAAAAGAATTTCATGGTATGGATCTTACTCTCATAGAAGGCTTCTGAATATTTGGTCTTCCCAGTCACTAGTGCTTCTTTGGATTTTGCTGCAATCTTTAGCCATTGCCATCCTATGATAATCGTACTGAAGAAATCCATGAATAAAGTGGCATCTGCGAGGAATCTTTCATGATCACCCTTCATCGCGTGGGGCATAAGAGAACCAATCACTTCCTGCACTAACCCCATGTTCATCATAAGTGTCTGACCGTAAGGCTTCAATTCCTCGTACTTCTCGATTCTGGTGACCAGGGTCTGAATCTCTTTACCTAAATCTTTGAGGATCTCGCCATTCTTAAGCATGACTTTTCTGCCCAACAAATCGAGTGACTGAATGCCTGTGGTCCCTTCATAAAGTGAGATTATCCTGACATCACGGTAGTACTGTTGCAAAACAAAATCTGTCGTAAAGCCATATCCACCCAGGATTTGCACACCATTATCAATTGCTTCCTTCCCCTTTTCTGCGGGGTAGGTTTTCACAATGGGCGTAAGTAACTCTAGCAATAGACGGTAACTTTCTTTTTCTTCTCCATCGGATACACTCTCCTGATCCAGGAGATGACTGGCTTCTGTGATGAGACTTATACTTCCTTCGATGATCGCTTTCTGTAACAAAAGCATTCGCTTTACATCCGGATGATTGATGATAAGGGTTTGTTCCTCTTCTACATTTTTCGATCCATCTGCAGTCAGTCTCCTTCCCTGTGGGCGTTCCTTTGCGTACTCCAAAGAAGCAAAATATGCCGCGGAAGCAATAGCGGTTCCCATTCTTCCCGTCGCAATCCTGGCTTCGTTCATCATCTGGAACATGTACTTTAAACCTTTGTTAGGTTCACCCACTAACCAACCAATGGAATCGCCACCGTCACTAAATCCCAGGTGCGTGGTACAATATCCTTTTTGTCCCATCTTGTTGAATTCTCCCAGTGTAGCGACGTGGTTGTATTCCAGTCCTCCGTCCTCCACTCTACTTCGCGGTACTACAAAAAGCGATATACCTTTTGTGCCTGCTGGGGCTCCTTTGATTCTGGCCAACACAAGGTGAACAAAGTTGTCAGCAAACTGATGATCTCCGGAAGAGATGAATATTTTTTGGCCATCAATTTTATATGTGCCGTCCTCCCTGGGTTCAGCGGAGGTAATGATATCGGAAAGAGAGCTACCAGCCTGAGGTTCTGTCAAACACATAGTTCCACCCCACTTCATGTCCAGCATGTTCTGAACATAGATATCATTCAATTTTTGATCCCCAAAAGCAATGATAAGATGCGCCGCACCTGCTGTAAGGCCAAAATAACCAGGAATGTGATTGTTGGCCGCCTCCATGATCAGATAGGCAGCATTTACGATAGATGCCGGCAATTGCAATCCGCCTGCCTCAGCATCAAATCCAGCACCGATCATGCCCATTTCACCGACCATTTTTAACACCTTTTCGAATTGCGGATGAATATGAATTCTGCCATCCTTATACACGGCAGGCTGTTCATCCATTTCCCTGATGTAAGGAAACATCTCTTTATCAGATAGATCTTTAATAGAATCCAATAAGAGATCAACTGCTTCCTTGTCATAAGCACTGAATCGCTCCTTGCTCAACAACCCATCCACTTCATGCACATCATAAAGCAGAAATCGAAGGGTATCCATGTCAATGTATTGCGAGGCCATTTTACTTGCTATTTTTTAGGGTAATTCTTTGAGAACAACTCGACAATTCTATCGGTCGAGCTGCTGAAACATCCTTTAAATGTAAGTGAGAAATTGCATATAGAGCCCATAGAGGCAGAAAAAAGTATGCAAGCATACGAAATTAACTCGCTCCGACATCACATTTGCACGCTCATTATAGCGTTGAATTTCCTTTAAATTTCACTATTGAATAACATGTAGTTTGCTTACATTCCAAGCAGAAATCAAAACTTTTCGTGAATAAAGAAGGATTCAAGGCAAGACTAAACAGATGGCTAGGAAACGAAACGCCCAAAGTCGGCATTGCCCTTGGCGGCGGCGGGGCCAGGGGGTTTATTCATCTGGGCGTAATTAAGGCACTCTATGAAGCAGGCATCCATTTTGATGAAATAGCTGGCACTAGTGCCGGAGCAATTGCCGGAGTACTAATTGCTAGTGGTAAAACTCCGATCGAAGCACATGAAATTCTGAAAAAGCGAGACTTTTTCGGGTACTCGAAGTTTCATATTCCAAAAATTGGATTATTCAGTTTGGACGGCCTAACCAAACTCATCGATAGCGAAATTGAAGCCAAGACTTTTGCCGAACTTGAAATTCCCTTTCACGCCTCAGCGACCAATCTGAATACCGGGAAAATTGAATACCTCAACAGCGGCTCACTAGCCAAAGCCGTCACCGCTTCCTCTAGCATCCCGTTTTTATTCAAGCCTATCCAAATAGGGAATGCCAAATATTCCGATGGTGGGATTGTTGACAATCTCCCGATCACTCCGTTAAAGAAAACCTGCAAACGAATCATTGCCATCAACATCAGTCCGGTTGAAGAAAAGGACAACCTTAATAGCTTGTTCAAAATAGCTGCAAGAACTTTTGAATTATGTGTGAATGCCCGGACCTCTGAGATGAAAAGTCAATGCTCACTCTTTATAGAACCGGAAAACATCGGAACTTATGACCTCTTTGACATCAAGAAAGCCGATGAATTGTTCAACAAAGGATACGAGCATACAAAGAAGCTACAGATAGCTAAGTGATAGGTCACTTCCTTCACCTTCCTTCATATTTGGGTTGAACGATTGTTATTGAAAACAGATGGAGATGCTTCGGTACTATCCCCTCTTCACTGATCTAAATTCATGGTGCACTTTGCGTCTTTTGAAATTTGATCTCTGCAAGGATTTCATTCTTCACAGGATCCTTGTCCCAATGAGTTTGTCCATTGAAAAAAGCCTTAACTTCAAAAAACATCAATTTCCCATTTTGCACTTTATACTTTGAGAAATCCGGACGCACCGCATTTCCGTATACCATGGCAATTGCACAATAGCCTCCGTATGCAGGAAGATATTTCTCCGGGTCTTGAATAAACTTGCTCCTATTTGCCTTACTGTCAAAAACCAGGTTTAACCCTTTATATTTATAGGAGATGGTGCTTTTACCTTCCAGAGGTTCTCCATCAAAATAAGTGATCAAATCAAACCCGTCAAAAGCAACTTGCTCTCCAGCACTTGAATAATCAACCTGGGCAAGGGATGGCTGAGTCAAAAACACAATTCCAACCGCCAGCAACAAAATATATTTGCTCATATCACTCTATCATTTATGTAATTGAATTACCAATACAAGTCTCATTAACTGGTAGTTCCTACTGGTCCAGATAAGGGATGTAAAGTCAATCAAATGACACTGTATGCTAAGTGTTCATCAAGTCACCATTTCTTTGATAATACCAACAAAATAAGCGATAGTGGAAAACCTGGTCCCACTTAGCCATTCAGTCCTATTTACTCAGGTGGAATCTACCAGAGAGTCGGTACCCTTCTAAACAACCAAACCCAGTCTTTCAATTTAAGTAACTTTACTAGGATTCGTCCCTGCCTTATCTGTTTTTGAATCACTTAAAAAGAGAGCATATCTCAGCGAAGAAAAAATATAAATTCTCTGGGTTAAAGGAATTGATCAAACTTACTGAGTAGTAATTTCCGAGTCAGTTTATCACTCACATTCCTGATCATATCATTCTTAAGTACGGGAAAAGATGGTTCTATGAAGTTGTATATAAAATACATGGTAAGCTTACGCTGTAAGCTGATGGTGAAGGAAGAGCTGAAAAAGCTAGGGTTAAAATACCTTTCTGTAAAACTGGGAGTCGTAGAGACCATGGAGGATATCACAACGGAACAACGAAGCCAACTAGCAGAAAATCTGTTGGTCTCGGGTCTTGAACTACTAGAGGACAATCGAAGTATTTTGATTGAGAAAATCAAGAATGTAATCATTGAAATGATCCACTATACTGATCAGGTACCTCGTGTCAATTACTCAGATCACATTAGTGAAAAACTGGGATATGATTACACCTATCTGGCCAACACATTTTCTGAAGTAAAGGGGATTACTATTCAGCAATTTATCATCCTGCACAAAATCGAAAGAGTCAAAGAGTTACTGATCTACGACGAGCTTACACTCTCAGAAATTGCTTACAAACTACATTACAGCAGTGGGGCACATTTGTCCACGCAATTCAAGAAAATCACTGGACTGACTCCAACTTACTACAAGAAGTTAAAGGAAAAGAGAAAGAGTAACCTTGAGGATTTGTAATTCGCTTCCAAGTCTTGGTAAGTATGATTCGGAATATTTCTAAAGGGCCTTATTCCTTATTAAAGGTACCTGGGTTCTAAACTCACAATTTTTGGTGTGATGGAATCCATGTTTTATTTGAAAACCTTTAGTGCTTCGTGAATTCGTCGTGACTCCTTACCGGAGATTGGACATCACCAGGGAGGTGATTCACTTATTCGTCACCTTAATGGAGGCGACTTTGTCCCGTAACGGAATACATGTGATATCTGTAAGATTCTGATATCTACGTGTAACAGGGTTCAACTAAATAACAACAATTTTATAGCATTGACCATGTAAAAATTTTACAAGTCGACTCTAATCTCGTGTTAAGGTGAGATAAGGACAAGAACTCAACCTTGTCCTTTTTTTTGTATTCGAACTACAAAGTCTCCTTCTTAAGCTACAAAATCCAGTTTCATCGCTTCATGAAAGGCTCTGCAGAAAACCACCTCCGAGAAGGCAGCTTTCAGGGTTTGATTTCGACTAGCCTACCACTTTCACATTAACGGCATTCATGCCTTTCTTTCCTCTTTCCAAATCAAATTCCACTTTGTCATTCTCTCTGATCTCATCGATCAATCCTGACTCATGAACAAAAACATCTTCTCTTGAATCAGTTTGGCTGATAAATCCAAAACCTTTTGAATTATTGAAAAACTTAACAATTCCTTCTTTCATTTTACTATTTGTATTACTTCTAATTTATTGACTTATTCATTGGTGATCTGGTGACCCAAATCACTTAATACTTCTGGAGTTCTGCAATTAGCCGCTCCAATTCCACTCTGGTCTTCTGTAGTTTATGGGCCAATTTGTCAAGCGTCAGTTCCTTGTCTCCGTCTATTATTTCAAAATCCGAATCCGTCAGGTCAACAAATTGCCACTTCATCATGATCCTTATTTCTCGCCAACTCCTCATTTTCCTATCGATCAACTATGGACTTCTTCGAATCCACTTTTACAACGGTTCATATTTTGAAACGAATTATTCGCTTTCATCTCATGTGTATTGTGCTACAATGATCATGATCTGTTCAACCTTTAACACTATTACCCCGGCTAATCCAAAAATAACACGCCAATGAGCAAATTGAGCGAAGAAATTACTAACTCAGAGCTTCACTTCTCTCGAACCACGAACATTTTAATGGCTTAATTCTAGACGATCCAATCAAAATTTTAAGCTAAAAGGCTTTAGCAAACACAAAAATCCCACAATGAGAGGTTAAAGCTTTACATCATAAATGGTGATATTTACATATATCACATGTTTTGCCCTTGATCAACAGCATATAATTACGTGAATGACCTTATGGACCTGATTAAAACCCCAAAAGGCAAAATCACTGATTTTTCACTTTAATGGATGGAGATTAGAACCGTGCTGGAGACTTGCAATTTTGATGTTTCTTTTTCGTAATTAAACGCTCTGTTATTCAATCTTTGGGCCTCTGAAACAAAGGGAGGCAATTCCACAATATCATCAAGCAAATAAAGTCAGTACTCACTTGCTGTCTTTTGTCTGTAGATTGGGTACCCTACTCCTAATCCAACACTATTTCAAAAGGAAATCCCGGGAATTGAGTGGCAGCTGTGTTAGTCACATCCACGTCCCTTGGCCAACATTCAAATACTACTTTTTGCCGATTTTTTCGGAACCTAATCAAACCATATCCAGCGCCGTTCGATGGATTGTCAGGGTTGATGTAGGCATGCATAGTAATCTTATTATTGAATCCATCCAAATATCTTCCAGTCCACGGCAATAAATCGTTGGAATTTTCCCCGGGCATTTCGTCTTCCGGCCACCACCATCTACTATAATAGTTGTTCACAATGGCAGGTACGACAAAAGCCCATGGGCCATCATCATATTCCTCAATGCCATGCTGGACCACCGTCGACAAATGCTGATCTCCGGCAATATGAATGGCATTGGCCTGTTTAATTAATGCAAGGGCTTTGTTTCTTCCTTTTTGTGGCCAACCATTCGAATCCAAGTCTGCATGCAGGCGGTTACTTTTATCGCCATGGATGTGCGCGCCTCCACAAAATCCGGTTTGTGACAAGACCACCTTCATTGCGTCCGTATTTTGTTGGCTCCAATTGTCCAGAAAGTTCAACTGTCTCTCACCTAGTAGCACCAGTCCGTCAAGATCTACACTTGCCGGATCATAATTGGGATCTCGGATGTGATCCGGTCTGGGTCCGATTTGAGGGATTTTTCCTTTTGGCCCGGATTTGAATTTTCTATCTTCAATAATGGCAAAATCAACGCCACCTAATATCAGATTCGTGTAATAAACACCTATCCCCTGATTGATGAGTGTTGGATCGTATGGATCAGGTAAATGTGCAGTTTGACACCTCTCAACCATTTTCACATACTCCGCATGGTAGAAGTATCCTCCATCGTTACCAGCACTGGTGGATGCCTTCTTTCCATATTCTCCCCACAAGTTCCCCTGACCAATATCATGATCATCAGGAATGGTGATACAAGGGCGATTTCTGAATACCTCCCGAAACTGCATTCCAAATTTTAACCACGCCGCCGTATGCTCTGAATGATCGTAAGATTGATCCCCGGCGAAAAATACCATATCCGGGTTTTGATGGTTGATGTTCCTTACATAATTTGCTCTGTCTCCCCTATCCTTATTGCTATTGCAGGAAAGCGCGGCAAGGAGAATCTCCTCTTTCTCTTTTGGGTCTCTTCTAATCAACCCTTCGTAAACGGCACTTTCTCCATGCAGGAGTCGATAACCCGTATTTTGATCACTATCCCAGTTTTCTATTCGAAAGGTAGCAGACCATCCAAGGTCATTGACTTCTTGTTTCTCTATTTCCCGCCATTCATTGTCCTTTTTGATTTCGAGACGAACTTCTCGAGTCTCATTAGGATATAGGGGGAAAAGTTGGGCCGTTAGCTTCAGTGTGTTGTTATGCACCGTATAGATTCCGAAGGCAATGACATCTTTCCTTTCTACTTTGACATCAATAATCGGATTCGGCGCTCTGTTCCACCAATCATTCGTCGCAAGGGTATCTATTCCTTCGAAGGCAGCAATAACCGGAGGAACCATCTCTGAGACATCTTTGCCAGAGTTGTCCTTACAGCTAAAACCAATGGCAATGACTAAGATGGAAAGGTATTTCAAACGCTTCATCCATCGTTTAACTGAACCAATTGCTAGATACGGCATGCTACTAAAATATCGGATTTGCCTGTCAGTTCCAAATGGTTTGGTAGCACAGCCAGGCATTCCCTGGTAGAGGTACGGAAACTTTAACCGGCGCTAAATCCCGACTAAAGAACGAATATGAGGGTTCTGAGAATGAGGGACTTCTAACGGTGCCCAGGGCGGCATCTTGTTCAAAAATACCTCTCATCAACTCTCGAAGATGATTTTTTATCTCTTAAGCTCTCTTGTCGCGATCCATGAAAATCCTCATTTAACTGCTATTTTCTCTATTCAAATCTTGCAATTTCTTTGTTGTTGCATATTAAAACATTTCCTTTCGTGACGTTTTCTAAGGTTAATTACCTCATCATCAAAACTGTGATACTTAGAAATCCTATTTTTTGTTTTCCTATACAGAAACTGCCATTTGTTATTTCGACACGGACTATCAATCTCTGACCTCATCGCCATTCATTTTTTGAGAAGAAGCCTGCCTGGATCAAACCCTTCGATTGACAGCAACGCGGCTCATCCAAAAAGTGATTTGAAAAATTTACTAGAGCCCTCAAACACAGACTTTAACTCTTTTTCAACGTTACGAACCCCCGCGTATTCCAGGTATCCTTTCACAGTAGAGGCACTTTTGCCCTTATCCTTAAAGTAATCCGCTACGCTTGAGCCAGAGTAGTATTTGTACAAGGCCTTGGCGACATATTTATTGGAATAGCTACCCAGAGCATTGCCCAGCGTGTTCTTTCCACTAATTCCCGCATCCCTGAGGATTTTTATGGTAGAGGTAGCCTTGTAGCCCTTACTTTTAAAGTAATCAGCAACTGATTTCTTCGTATAATACTTGTCGAGGGCCTTGGCCACATCTTTGTTAGTGAAACCAGAAAGTGCGTCACCAAGAGTTGTCTTTCCGCTGATCCCCGCATCCCGTAAAATAGAGATAGTAGAAGAAGCACTACGGCCAGCATCTTTGAAATAATTTGCGACGGACTTGTTACTATAATATTTGTCCAGAGCCTTGGCAATATCTTTATTTGAATAATCGCTAAGTGCATCCCCCAAAGTATTTACTCCCGAAATCCCTGAAGACTTTAGGTAACTTATGGTGGTCGTTGCTGAATAGTTTTTCTTTTTGAAAAAGTTGGCAACGCTTTTTCTAGAAAACAGGTGATCCAGCGCACCTGCAATCTGACTATTGGGATAGGCTGATAGGGCATTTCCAAGTCCGTCGACGCTGCGAATACCCGCAGATTTGAGGTAGCTGATCGATGTTGTTGCGCTGCACCCTCTCGCCTTCAGCAAACCGGAAACGGTTTGTGCCGAAAAATGTCCATACAAAGCCTTCGTCACGTCCTCATTTGGATAGTTCCATAATGAAGTTTTAAGAGTGGTGTCACTAAAGCCCTGGTTTTTTAAAGCGTTGAAGGTATGTCCCACTCCATAACCTGCATTTCTGAAGACCCCTGATATTCTCGAAGCACTTTGTCTGTATCCATTTTTTAACGTTCCAGCAAGCTGAGAAGTATTGAATTTTCCTGCATTTTTTAAGGTATTAAAGGTGTATTCAATCCCTTCTTCGGCAAAACTATACGCCTGATCTTCAAGCACCTGGGCCAATTTTTCTGGTTCCTTGTACAAATCCTTGATGTGCGCAACCACGGCGCCCAATATTTTTTCTCCAATCACACTTTTTAAGGCATTGAGATCCCTCGGCATGGTCGTTAAAGTAAGTTTGATCAAGAATGACTTTCTCAATGTGCGGAACCGGACCTGAATTTCCCAGGTGAACTTACTTTTACTTACTTCAATCTCAGAACTCAGTTTTACACTGATTTTTAGACGCTGATCATCAAATACTTTTACACCTCCATTATAAACATTTCCTGAATTGAACCGATAGTCATAACTCATTGACGGACTACCACTGACCTTATCCTTATTTAAACTAAATGTCACCTCGGCACCTAGAAGGCTTCCTGAGATCGTTACAATTTCAGGGATGATATTCACTTCACCATCAACAACTGTTATCCCTTTGAAATTCAGCGTTGTATCTCCGTTTAAACTCATTCCACCGGTCGAAACAGTTCCTGAAATTTCAGATGTCGCATCAACCAGGTCATTTCCAGGGAAGAAATCGATCACCCCTGAAATGCAAATTTCATTCTCTTTTAATCGAATTTGTCCCGACATAATTTGCTCCTCTTCCACGCTTAAGTTCAGGCTTCCTGAAAGAGAAAAATCCCAATCCGATGTACCCTGAAATCCTATCTCGCCCGCGCACGTTGCTTTTAGAAAACCGGCTAAAGTAGCCTGCCAATGAAAGCCCATGAATACCCCATTTTCATCGAAGCCAAAAACAAACATACTCGCGACATCCATTGTTTGAGCCAGCTTAAACTCTCCCTTCATCAACAAAAAGACGCCTTTTCGATAGCGTCCCTTTTTGGGCAATTTTTCGAACACACCCTCCACTTGATCTGCCTTTAGATCAAGATAGACATATGACTTTTCGGTAAATTCATCGTAAGTAGTCAGCAACCAATCAAGTGAGATGTCTGATATTTTAAAGAAGTCTATATTGTGATTACCATGCCGGTGTTTTACAGACACTGCCTTCACCCATTCATCTGAGCGGTTTGTCTTAAGGAAATTTACGGCGTGAGCTATATAGAACCATGTGCTGATCTTTTCAATCAATTTGTCTTCGCCAATTAAGCCACCTCCCATGTACTCCGGAAAACGCAAATAATTGGCTCCAATGGTCCAGTCAACCTCCAGTCCATCTGGGGCTTGCCCGGGACTCAACAAGGCATCCTTATCATGCACAAAATCAGCCATTTGTAATACAAATCTGGCCAGTTCAAGCGTTGTGGGTGTAGGTTTAGGTAGCTTGAATTCACTATGCACTTCAAGGCCTTCTGCTCCGAGACGTCCCAGATATAACCGGTCATAGAAAATCGGAACGGGCGTCCCCCCGACAAAGGGCATTACCGCAAGTATGTCACGGAGTTCGAGTGTTGCAAATAAATCAACAGGTGACGGAAGCATAGCACCCTGCTGGTCGGAGAACGCCATGGATGCCCCTATTTCCAACAGGTTAAACTGGTCCATGGTCCCGTCTATTTCAATCGTAGAAATCTTCGCCGAAGGTATTTTCCCAATGGCAAGTTTCCTGAGCTCAACACCGTATAGTGCGGGCCCTATCCCGATTCCAGGAAAAATGGTCCGTAATGGCGGATCATCCGGGCCAACTTCAAACATTCCCTCCATTCCACCGGAGTTGTCCATTGAAAAATCGTAGTACAGACGCTTCGGTGGCTTTATGGTGAGATATTTTTGCAGTCGGTGTGGCCACGCATCCTTGCGACTGTTCAAAAGCTCAAGGCCCTCGCTAATACCATCTGGCCAGGCGCCTAAGGAGGTTCCGAAAGCCTTACCACTGAGATTTCCACCTTCATCTAACAATTCAACATCTCTGAATTCCAGGTTTTCAGGAAAACCATCCATTATGAATTGGGGCAACCAGCTCCCAAAAAGTTGTTTCGCAGATGATAAAGATAAGCTCAGGGGTCGAATGATTTCGAAAGCTCCTGAAGCCTTCATCACATGAGATCCTGGCTTAATTGAAAACGTTGGGGTCATCAGATGGACCTCCCCCCAGTCATTCATATCAATGATCCACCATAACTTGTCATTTCGAATGAAAGTCGAGATCATGGTTAGAGGTGACGACTTCAACTGAGCTGTCAACCCATTTTCGTTGATTGACATCCGTG
Organism: Cyclobacteriaceae bacterium; assembly: GCA_965215825.1. Classification (GTDB taxonomy): domain Bacteria; phylum Bacteroidota; class Bacteroidia; order Cytophagales; family Cyclobacteriaceae; genus JAWPMT01. The sequence continues at coordinate 270,510 of CBDCEM010000001.1, forward strand.
TTTTCACCATGGTCTCATCCGGTCTGGTGGGGTCATAGGTTACGAATATGGGTTCATCAATCAGCAGGCCCAGCATACCAGGCAGCTTATTCAATTTGTCAGGCAATCCAAATTTCGCATCCACAAAAACACGGGACTTGGTGCCCATCTCGAAGGTTAAATTATCCAAATGAACAATCAACTCACCTGGATCAAAATCAGGCATTCCGAGCATAGGTAGCGCTGGTAACTTAAAAGACTTGTTCAACGACCATTTCGGCACGGCCATTCGAATGGACTGTTCGCTTACATCGAAAATGATGAGATCTATAGTTTCCATCGCAGCAGCTAAAAAATCGGGTCCACCCCTGAATCCCATATTTCCTATGCCTGTCAGCCGGGTACCCTCCTCTTCTGAATAAAATGAAAGGCGTTGTAATACCGGGGCTAACTCAAATTGGCGACCTGGAAATGGGCACAGAAATTCCAAGTCTCCTAATGCGCCACCCCCAGGTTTGGTAATGAATTCCACAGGTGGTTTATTCACATTACCCAGATTAAGTTGCAACCAGCCATAAAGTTTCACAAAACCAGCAAGGCGGATTTCTCCTTCAAACTCAAGTAAGTAATTGTATTGCTGATCGCCTTCTTTGCGACAAGCGAAATAAACCTGTTCGAAAGACATCTTAGCCAGCGAACCAAGGTGAATGCCCTCTTCGTCTATTTCAATGACTTGTAACAATTGGCGCGTTGGCTCTGGCAAGAACTTTTCTATCGCATTGATCAACTGCAGACCACCAAGCACTTCCAGCAACTCCTCGACATTCGAAGCCAGGCGAGCAGCTTCCAAACTACAGGAAAGCTCATAATCCTGATCCCCCTTCCATTCAGCGCCTAAATTGATCTTTAAGCTACCTATGGTAATATCAAGTGACCTAGACGCCAGAAAATCCGAGAATATCATTTTGAATAAATTTTAGGTCATGGGATGTAGAAACATCTTATGCAATCCTATTGAATTGCATTCTTCGCCTTCTCAGTCTCAAGTTCCAATTCTGCCAGATCAACCTCTGAATTGATCGTCATATTGGTCAAAACCTCCGCTTTAACAGGATTTGGAGCAGGGTCACCTGCTTCATATGTGTAGTGCTTATATACACCCTCCAACACGAGGTTCGCCAAAGTCGATCCCAGGCGCCAGGAGAATGTCCATTGTTCATTTGCTACCCGGATTTTATGCGCGTCTACTTCCAGAGACTCCAGCGATGGTTCATCCTTACCTTCAACATGCTTACTTAATTCATCGATCTTCCGAAGCTTTTTCCGAATGGCTTTTTGTTTGTCATCAATCTGTTCCTTCAGATCAGCTATGACGTCTTTTTTCGGGTCAAGCAGTTGCACCCTTTCATTGAGTAGAATCATGTTGTTGACGAATGTTTGACAAGCATAGATCAAACGTTCGGAGGTAGGAGCTACAATGAAAATCTTATCAAAATTGTCCGCCAGGAAATTTGGGTCCAGCAATACTTTTCCCAGTCCTTTTCTAACATCCGGCTTCAAAAGCTCAACCACGATGTTGTCTTGTGTCCATGAATCTGCCTTGACAGCAATGAAGAAATCGGTCAGGGGATTTTCCAAATCACGCCAATCCGTAAACAGGCTTTCGTTGATAACTCCTGGAAAAGGTAATGTTTCTGATAAAGTAACCTTCCATTCTTTCCCATCCAGGAATTTCCAGTCTGTGACATTTTTCAATTGGATGTAGTGTAGGTCGTTTTCCGCAGCGCCTGTCTTATTGCTGGCATAGTTGACATAGATCGGAACTAATTTCAAAGCTTCACGAGTCAATCGATCAGTCCATTGCAACGAAAGCTCCAATTCTTCAATTTCATGCTTCAACTCTTGTATTTCAGATTCAAGACTACCGATATTCTGTTTGATCGCCATTCGTTCTTGTTGGTTATCTAACAGCTTCATCTCGTGCGTAAAGCCGATGGCCTGCAAGGGTATCTCCCCCAACAGTTCCTGCACGACATCTCTTGCAATCTCGATATTGGTCAAGGTCCTCTTTCGACTCCAGGACAATCCCTTGCCCGCTATGGCTTCGCTAAGCCCTTTTTCAAGGGAAGTCTTCAGGTCTTTGGATGCTTGAAAACTCTCGGGCGGCTCTCCACCTTGCTGGGTATTCACTTCTTTTTTCTCTGAATTTTCATGAGACACACCTGCCGAACCAGGCTGTTTCACGGATTCATCCTTCTCACCTTCGTCGTTTCCCTCAAAATTCGGTTCTCATCATCGGGGAAAAGTCTTTCTCGCGCCAGGGGCGGAATATAATGGCCAGGAATCCTTATTTGTTCAATTACGTCGATAATAAGGTGCCCCAATTCATGGAAGATCTGTAGGGCCTTGATCACAAGGATTTTTAGTTTCTCAACCAGCTCGGGTATTTTGGAAAATACCAGATCCCTAAAGACATTGATCAGCTGACCCAGGGTCATTGCAGCTCGAGAGGTAATTTCCTTCTCTAATCTTTCCCAGTCGTCCTTAAACATGTCCAAAGGGTTATCGCCCAAAATAATAGTCCCTATTTTCTCAAAAATCATGTTCATGAAAGTGCCCTGAACCAGATGTTCTGCCAGTTCTTGTCTATCTGACGCCAGATGAGCAATCACTCCATGATCTCTATCTCCCATAATCACGCGAAACCAATCTTTGGAAGGTTTTTCCTGTCCTGAACCAGTGGCTTCATCCTGATCAGTATCAGGGTCCTCTTCATGGCTAAATAGCCTGTGATCTTGTGAATCGTCTAATTGGGCCAGGTAATCAAGGTAGGATTGATCAACCTTTGGGCGGTCTCTAACTACTTTATCTCTAAGACTTATCTTAATGGGTTGATCCTGTAGAAATTCACAAAGTACATTTAACTTTTCGACCTGCTCCAGCCAACTGATTTCTTTTCTTTTTCCATCCTCTTCATCGATATTCCCTTCTTGTCTGTTACGAGCAGTATGTGCGCCATTTGCCAAAAGGGCAGCAAGTACGTCTGTGAAGCTATTTAAATCGGTCCCTTCCGGCATTCGAAACAGGCCCTTAACCAATTCTTCTGCTTTTGAACAAAAGGATTGGATATTTTTTCCATCCACTTCCACAGCGCCACACAGCCTGAGTAATCGTTGTAGTTTGTCTAAAACATCGGAGACATTCTTTGCTGGTTCGTCTAACGACACCTTAAATGAAAAATCGAATACTGCACGAAGTTCCTGAATGGCATCCTCTTGACTGATTCCCCTCAATTTAATCAGCCCCAAAAGCTCTCTCAATTGAGCAACCAAAACTGAACTTTTAAATTCCTGCAGCAGAAACAACTGTGATACTTTTTGGAAAAAGATCGCCATGCTTTCTAGCAAATCATCTACAGCAGGTTTGCTCCAGTCAACTTTCGAAAAGTGGTCGTTTACCTCTGGCATTTCCTGCTGAATGGTTCTCAGTAATTCCGAACTTTCCTTTGACAATTCCTGGGCTTCCATACCTGCAATTCTCACTCCTGACAGTTCTTTGCCGATTTGTGGCAATTTTTGATGAGCATTGGATAACAGATGGGTAAGGCCATCTGGTCGCTGGTCATCTTCTGCGAGTAATAACTCACCAATTTTGCTGGCTCTCCGAAGGTTATTCTTCAAATCTGTCTGGGTAAGATCGACCTTAAGCCACAATTCCAAAAGACCAAGTACCGAAGGTCGCAACGCCTCAATTTTTTCCTGTTTCAGTCGGATAATCGCCGCCGGGTCCTCAATATCCAAACCGTCAGGGACGCTGAATGCATTGGGGATAATTTCCAATAGATAGTTGAGAGCTGAACTAAGTCTGGGTTCTGTATCTAGTAAATCCTGAAATTGGGCTTTGAATCGCCCAATTAAATGTTGCAGCCATGTACCAATCTGGGCAGGTTCAAATTGGAAGTGCGGTGGCAAAGCAATCAATTGCAGAAAATCCACCGGATGGTGGTACCATTGCTCGGGAATCTCCAAATCAGGCCAAATAGCACTACTTAGGCTTTCATGGACCAAAGTTTGATCGAAATAATTAGTGACCAGTATTTTCGACTGGTCCTGGTAGCCATCCAGAAGATCGTGCCCCCTCTTGAAGCAACTTTCAAATTCCTCCGACTGTCTTAATATTTCCTTCCAGGCATTTGGTAATAACTCCAGGATGGGAAAAAAATATGTGGATTCAACACCCCGCATGAGTTTGTCTAAAACTAATCGCTAACAATTTAATCATTTATATGATTATATCTACCCTTTACAATTATGTTCATTATTTCTAAGAGAAGTGCCAGATACTTGAGGGACAAGTAAAAAAGAGAACCTTGTCGAAAATCATATTTGGTGCTTCACCTGTCATTTTTTCCAATAGGTTATTGAGGAATCAAAAAAGGAGGATCTAGCGTTATTTGTAATAATTGTTTTAAAATTTTACTTTTTTCAGTCTTTTCTGGTGTGATCCCAATTTTCAGAAAGGAGGTTTATGATTCATGGCTATTTTTACTAGGCAAAAGTGAAACAAATAACTATCCTTGTAAAATGACTGAACGGAAAAGGCCACTTTCGCAGGTCGATTACGCTGAAACTGGTGATCCTCAAAAAAAGTCTAAGTAAATGAAAGGTACATATCTGGGAGAGTTTGAAGAGCTGGTACTGCTTACGGTGGGCATACTCAACGACAATGCTTATGGCCTGGCGATTACCGATGAACTTGAAACACGCACGAAAAGAAATGTTATGATAAGCGTGGTACATAAATCCCTGGTACGCCTGGAACAAAAGGGATTTCTTACCTCCCGGATGGGTGGAGCATCAAAAGAAAGAGGAGGAAGAGCCAAAAAGCTATACACCCTTACCGCTATGGGGAAAAGGGCTTTGAATGACTCGAGATCGTTACGCAACAGCATGTGGCAGGATGTACCTAAAATGGTATGGGGAGGAGGAGATATATGACACCCTCCCCTCCGCGCTGGATGACCCGATTTCTTCGTTGGTATTGCAGGGAAGACCTTGCGGATGCCGTGGAAGGCGACCTTTACGAGCTTCATCTCAGAAGGGTGAAGCAATACGGAAAAGGAAGAGCTGCTCTACTTTACTTCCTCAATACACTCCATTTTTTCCAGCCCTTCGCGCTGAAGAAGCAACCACAACATCGCAGACTAAATACCTTAGATATGTTCCATAACTACATCAAGATCGCCGTTCGAAGTTTATTCAAAACCAAAACCGTATCTATGATCAATTTGGTCGGGCTCGCTATAGGCATATCGAGTTTCATCATGATGATTGCTTACGTTTTCGAAGAGCTTTCCTACGATAACTTCCATACCAAGGCAGACCGCATCAGTCGTGCATACTACTCCTATGAATCTAGGGGTGCCACCACCAACGTTTGCCGAACGGCTTTTACCTTGAAACACCGTCTGCTTGCAGAATATCCGGAAGTCGAGAAAGTAGTAAGATTTCATAAAGACAACAATGATGTAGCCACGCTGGCATTTGGAGATCACATATTTACTGAAGAAAAGGTCTTTTTCGCCGATCCCGAGGTATTCGAAGTTTTTGATTTCGAATTTTTATCCGGAAACCAGAAAGAGCCCTTCTCTTCTGCCAACAGCATCGTAATGACGGCAGACGTTGCCAAAAAATACTTTGGCGATGAAAATCCAATTGGAAAAACAGTGCGCTACAAAAATCGAAATCAACTTGTTGTAACAGGACTTATTGAAAAGCCTGCAAATTCACATATTGATTTTGATATGCTGATTCCTCTGGAAGTGGAACGAAGACGTGGAATCAAGAGCCGTGGGTATGATTTGGAGAAAGATCATAAGTGGTCCGGTGCATGGACCTATGTATTGCTGAAAGATGCGTCCCTGATGAAATCATTCAATTTGCGATTGCTAGAAGATGGCAGTGACTTATTCGGCAGGAATCCGAATCCCAGAGTTGATTTCCAATATTCATCATTTCCACTCCCGGACATTCACCTCCAATCAGACATGATCGCGGAGATGGAAGTGAATGGCAATATCAGGCAGGTTTATGGATTTGCAATCATTGGCTTCCTGATTCTGGTCATTGCTTGCCTCAATTTCATCAATTTAACTACTGCTCAATCGGTAGCCAGGGCCAAAGAGATCGGTCTAAGAAAAGTCATGGGTGCCTACCGCTCAAACTTAGTGTGGCAATTCATCATGGAATCTATCCTACTGACCATAGCCAGTACCATTTTAGGTCTATTGTTACTCGAGTTGATGATCCCCGTTTTCAACACTTTCATGGATCAGAATATTTCTGTTCCCTATCTGAAAGTTCCTGTATTGATGGTTTTCCTGCTGGCATTTGCCCTGCTGATTGGTGTTCTGGCCGGCTTTTATCCAGCCCTCTATCTGAGCCGACTCAAACCCGTAAAGACCCTAAAGGGCGTTTTCTTTCGTGACAACAACAATACCAACCTTCGGAAGGCCTTTGTGATCGGTCAATTTGTTGTTTCGAACATGCTAATCGTCGGTATTTTGGTGGTGCAATCTCAAATGACTTTTATCAAAAACAAAGACCTTGGATTTGATAAGGAACAGACCATTCTCCTTGAACATGGATCAAAAGTTGAAGACCAGTTTGAGGTATTCAAATCCAGTCTGGCATTAATCCCCCATGTAGAAAATGTGAACCTCGGTTATGTGGCGGGCAAAGAAGGATGGGTACAGTCCTATGACATTGAAGGTGAAATACGCCAGGAAGGCAAAAGCATGGGGCTAAAAATGGTCAGTTTTGATTTTCTGGATTTCTATGAGCTGGAAATGGCGACCGGCAGGTATTTCTCAAGGAAGTTCGGAACGGATTCTACTCGCGCCATTGTCATCAATGAAGCAGCCGCCAGTTCTTTGGGATGGTCAAATGAAGAGGCCATTGGCAAGAAGTTTTCCTGGAGAGGGAGGAATAGCGTAAGGGAATGTAGTGTCATCGGAGTAATGAAAGATGCCAACTTCGAATCTCTTTACAGGCCCATAAAACCCAGCGTGTTTCGCCTCGGTTTTTTCGGCGATGTGGCCATTAAACTACAAGCTGATAACCCAAAACAAATGATTCAGACCATTGAGGAATTAGAAGATGTTTGGGCCGAGTTATTTCCACAATGGCCGTTTGAATTTTCTTTTTTGGACAATGAAATTGTGGACCAATACAAGAAAGAAGAACGACTGGGGCAAATGATGCAGTTCTTTGCATTGTTGGCCATTTTGATTGCATGCATGGGATTATTTGGGTTGGCCACGTTTACGGTAAAAAAGCGGACCAAGGAAATAGGTGTCAGAAAAGTCTTTGGCGCCGGGACGTGGAGCATCATCCTCCTGATCATGAAAGGGTTTTTGTTTTTGGTAGTGATCAGTTTCAGCATCTCTATACCAGCGGCCTATTTTGTTTTGAAAACCTGGCTTCAGGATTTTGCCTACAGAATCGATCTTAGCCCTGTAGTCTTCCTAGCTGCCGGATTAATCTCCATAACAGTGGCTGGACTGGCCATTCTCTCACAAAGCTGGGGTGCCGCGAAAACTGCGCCGGTTACTACCCTAAAGCATGAGTAAATTGATTACGCTCAGAACCAAATTCCGGAAGCTCGCGAGGTTCTTTTATTAAAGTGAGTCCTATCTTTCGTCTGATGCAGCCGCTTCCATAATCACCGGAAATCATCGAATGTTGGTATTGGCGGTCTATGGATCGATCTTGATTCAATACATCCGTTAGATTTGTTGCCAACACTAAATCCGGGTAAAGTCATGAATCTAAAATTGCAGCGAAATCTCCTGTTTTTGGCAGTACTTCTCTTATCCTCTTCGAACGTGATTGCTCAATCTTTTTCAAGAACGGATTCTCTTCGTGGCAGTATCACCTCAGAAAGAGCATGGTGGGATTTGATCTACTACCATCTCGACATTGAAGTACAGCCTGATGAAAAAAAGATCGCGGGAAGTAACATCATCCAATACCAGGTATTGCAGTCTCATAATTTACTCCAGATTGACCTGCAGAAACCACTGACGATGACTAAAGTCTTGCAAAATAACGAGGAGTTGCAATTTACAAGGGAAGGAAATGCCTACTTTATTTCTTTGAAGGAAACTCAGCAAGTAGGTGAGGTCAAATCGATTCAGGTATTTTATGAAGGAAGTCCTCGAACAGCGATTAGGGCGCCTTGGGATGGTGGTTTCAGCTGGAGCAAAGACGACAGGGGTAATCACTTCATTGCCACTTCATGTCAGGGATTGGGAGCAAGTGTATGGTGGCCATGCAAGGACCACATGTACGACGAAGTAGACAGCATGCGTCTTAGTGTCGAAGTACCAGAGTATCTTGTCGATGTTTCGAATGGACGTCTTGAGCGAGTAGAAAACCATAAGAAGAAAAGAACCAAAACCTACCATTGGAAGGTCACTAATCCAATCAATAATTACGGTGTTAATCTTAACATTGGCAATTATGTAAGTTGGAATGAATCCTACCCTGGAGAAAAAGGATCATTGGACATTACGTATTGGGCTTTAAAGCACGATGAGGAGAAAGCACGCTCACAGTATCAGGAAGTGCCCCGGATGTTGCAGGCCTTCGAACATTGGTTTGGTCCCTACCCTTTCTATGATGATGGCTACCAGCTGGTTCAGGCCCCATACTTAGGCATGGAACATCAGAGTTCCATTACTTATGGCAATGGTTTTGCCAACGGTTACCTTGGAAGAGACCTAAGCGATACGGGTTGGGGATTGAAATTCGATTTCATCATTGTTCATGAATCCGGACATGAATGGTTTGCTAACAACATCACCCACCAGGATATCGCGGATATGTGGATCCATGAAAGCTTCACCAACTATTCCGAAAGTCTTTTTGTAGAATACTTTTTCGGTAAAGAAGCCGGTCAGGAATATGTACGGGGTACTCGAACTAATATCACCAACGCTAAACCCATGATTGGAACTTATGGAGTAAATGATGAGGGTTATCCCATAGATGTTTACTACAAGGGTGGCAACATGCTTAATATGCTCAGGAGCATCCTGAAGGATGATGACAAATGGAGAAGCTTATTGCGCGCGCTGGGCGAGAAATTTTACCATACTACGACGAACACTTCAGAAGTCGAAGCATTCATATCGAGTTTCCTGCAACTGGATCTCACCAGTTTTTTCGATCAATATCTCCGAAACAAAGAAGTACCCACACTGGAGTATTACTTCAAAGATGGGGCCCTCAACTACCGCTGGATAAACACGATTCCTGAGTTTTCTATGCCCGTGGACATAAAACTGGGAACCGAGTCCTTTCGACTCATCGTGAACAATCAATGGTCCAGCAAAAGAACCAAAGCCAATTCACTTGAAGTCGACCCCAATTTCTACATCGGTGTATTTGAGAGTAGATAGTCGCCCTACTTTTGGGGTGTACTGAGTCGGGAAACTAACTTATCTATTCCTACTCCTAATATCCATCTCAGCTAAAGTAGGCCAGGAGTCCCAATACAGGGTGATAAACAGTCATTTCAAGTAGGGAGACAGTTATATTCTTTTCAAGCTAAAAACTCCTCCCTATCCTTGTATCGTGCGAAAATCCAACTGTGGATACCAGGAAATAAAATCGGCTTCATCAACCGACGAATTGAAAGTTTTAAATCACTCATAAATTGCAGACCTATGCCGAATAAACGTCTTGCTTCAATTGATATCCTCAGGGCATTGACCATGCTACTCATGATTTTCGTTAATGACCTCTGGTCGCTCACTAATGTCCCTGTTTGGCTGGAACATGCCGGAGCCTCAGAAGATCGAATGGGCTTTTCAGACGTAATTTTTCCGGCGTTCATGTTCATTATCGGCTTGTCTATACCTCACGCCATAAAAGCCAGAATTAAAAAAGGAGATAGTAAGGGACAAGTACTCATTCATATTGCCTCTCGATCGTTCGCCTTAATTGTGATGGGTGTATTCATGGTCAATTTGGAAAACATGGACGATTCGGCCATGATGATTGACAAGTACGTCTGGCAACTGCTCATGTTCTTTGCCTTTGTGATGATCTGGAACAATTACAAAAACCCTAAAGTTTTTGGTTTAATACCTCCCCTTATTTTAAAAACTGTGGGATGGGTTCTATTGATTTTCCTGGCCACCACTTACCAGGGAGCTGGTGGCAAATGGATGCTGATCCACTGGTGGGGAATTCTCGGTTTACTCGGATGGTCCTATCTGATTTCTGCGATACTCTATTTGATCCTTGGCGACCGTACGGTGGCCACCGCTATGGTGTGCGTGATATTCCTCGTATTGAACATCAATGAATTTCTGGGCGGTCTGAACCTTAAATTGATCATCAGTGCCTCCAACTATCTAAGTGTTCTATTAGGTATGCTGACCACCTTGATTTATGGAGAATTTGCCAAAAGAGAAAATGGGTGGAAAACGGCCATTGTCTGGCTTTCCGGCATTGCAATTGTTTTATTGGCTTTTGGGTTCCTCACCCGACCTGAATGGGGCATCTCCAAAATCAGGGCCACACCTTCATGGACCACAATCTGTGGCGCCATCAGTATGATCAGCTTCATCTTGCTACTCATCATTGCAGATGTAAAAGCCCTTACCAATTGGGCAAAGCCTATTGCTGCAGGAGGTTATGCTACATTAACATGTTACTTAATCCCTTATTTGGTTTACAGTTTGGTCAAGATTGCGGGCATTACCTGGCCGGCATTCATGACAACCGGAATCGTAGGTTTGATCAAGTCCCTGTTGTTGGGATTTCTCGTAATCGTTATAGCGCAATGGGCAGGGAAAATTGACGTGCGGTTAAAGATATAGTTGTTTCAGAGTTTACCGGCGGTAATCCTCTCTGTGGCGCTCACTCAAGCAACGCTTGGTTATTTCGGTCTGACTATGCCACCCATTTCGGTTTTTGTGCCACATTATAACGGTTTTGTGAAACAAGGTGGTTCACATTACTATTCACTCGTTTTGATAGGCAGTAAATGAGCTAACAAGTGGATCTTAAGCCAAAAGGAAACGGAATAAATGGCCAGTGAGGGCAGATTTGAGCGTTTATGCCGTAAGCTTTTGGCGAATCAACTTGCGTGGCTTGATTTGAATATCAAAAGGAAATACCTTAAAACGGTGTAACTGGCACAATCTGCCGAAATGACTGGCACAATTCGAACCATAATATCCAACGCTCTTTCTGATGAGAGGCAGCTCATCTTCTCCATCTGCCAAAAGTTCTAACGAATACCGCCAGGGTACGCTGCCACTTAATTTCTGATAACAAAAAAGGTCAGCACTTTCACACTGACCTTTTGCAGAGGAGGAGGGACTGAAACTTTGCTCATAAACCCCTGTATATCAATTAATTACAAACTTTTTGAAATTTCGTTAACCTACCTGTTAACCGAACCTTTTAATACGGTTTGCATTCGAACCCTAACCCCTCTAAAATCGCCGTATTCATAATATAAATACAGACAGAATCTTGATGAGACTTACAACTCAGAATTGAAGTCAATTAAGAACAGTATCAACAATTTACTACTTGAAAGAGATTACAATATCATCTTTATCAAACTCAATTGTTGGCTCTTTCAATTTCTCAAATGGATTTCGTCTCTTTTTTAAGAATAACTCATTATCAGATTTACTAATCCAGTAATGATCTTCTATACCTTTTGCTCTCGCAAGATGCAGCACCTCATCCTTGACAGTCCAATTAGAAATATCAACAATGACTTTTCCCCGATTGGAAACTACATTCGTTTGTTCATATGGGTCTCGCCCTAACCCTAAAGTAGTTAGACGAATAAAATTCTCTGCAAATTCTATTCTTTCGATATTCACGAAATGATGTGAGAATATTTCATACATGTCTGATTGAACTTCGTCAATAGGTGTATAATAATACCTTAATAGACCTTTACTTTTTAATGATTGGAGTTTTCGATTTGGCACTGATTTTAGAGTCTTATAATGAAAAGCCACAAATGTCAAATCTCTATTCTCATCAATTTTCTCCTCTAAATATTGCATATTATAGTAAGGATCATTAAAATTTAATACTTCATCATCAAGGTGAAAGTCACTGCAGATTATCACTAAATTACTTTGGTCTTTATCGTACTTTTCACGAGCAGAACCGATTGCACGATCTAAAGCTTCTTTGAATTTATTTGGAGGGTTTTGCCTAATATTTTTTATTACTTCTTCAACAATTTCCTCATCAATGTTGTCAGCGTCACGTGCAATCTCACGCACATCATCACTAAATATCCAAATGTTATAATTGACCTTAGTATTGGAAACAAGTTCTATTTGATTAGTAAAAACCTCTTTTAGAATTTCTTCCTCTCCATCATCCATACTCCCTGTCACATCAACAAGAAACGTTGCGAAAGATATTTTCTGGATATCATTTAACTCCAAAACTTCTATTTGGGGATTACTGTTTTCTGAAACTCCATTTTTCTGACGTTTCAAAACAGATGAATTCTTGTTGTCATCAACGTTTTCCCTTGACTTACGATTACCTGTATCTTTCTCTTTTATGCGATCTCTTTTCTCTCGAAACTTTGATCCTCCATCAACATATTCAGAGTTTTGAAAGACAATGGATTTCTCACGCTTTCTTCTTTTTCCTTCTTTTAAGAATCGCTTATCTTTTTTCGAAAGACCGGAACCATCTTCTTCAAGACTAGAATCATAGATTAAATCCACGTGATTTGAATTGTTATCTTTTGGGGAAGAATTCTTCAAATTCTGATCATTCAAAACATGATTTATAGAATTGACAACTTTCAGAGAGTCTGAAATAGTTTTATCATTTTCTCTAAACGCTACATTCTCATTTAATAAAATATCCTCTCCTAGTATCAAGTCAGGATTTGATCTTATTTCATCTTCAGTAAATGATTTATTGAGTCCATTTCGTTCTAGCTCATTATTATCAGGATTTCAAAATTAGAATTATCTCTTGCGACCACTTGCTCATTTTGATTTTTCATGGGAAGCTCATGAAATCTCTGATTAATATCTTCCGTCATATCAATCGAATCAGAATAAATTCCATTATTCGCATCCTTAATCATGTTGATCATTACTTTATCTGGAACCGATACGATATTCTGAGACCCTAAAAGTTCTCTTGAACTGATGGATGATAGCATTCGCCCTGTACTCGAAGACACACTAAACTCCTTGTCATCTAATGGATTTTGAACCTCTTCAATAAGGCCACCATTTTTATATGTACCTGCTTCGTCAACTTCATGTATTTCTAGATTAACAAGAAAGTATCGAGCAACATTATCTAATTTAATCGAATCATTTCTCACCTCATCTATCAAATCTCCCTCTTGGAATCGGTCAAATAAACCCAAAGTAAAAAACTGGTAAGGTTTATCAACACTGAATTCGATATCAAACACCTGAAGTTCATTTGTATAGAAATATGGCAATTTTAATTCCACGGGATCTTGTGAGCTTTCGAAAATGGGTAATTTTTGACTAATGTTATACGGCTTATCCGTAAAATTTAATCCGATATTCGAAACTCCGTATTGTCCAATTTTGCAATGACATTTCTCATGAAGAAATTGCTCACCTCCATTCGTCAATGATATACTTAACTTGTATTTATTACCTGGAATAAGTTTCTCATTAATTCGGTATTGCAGAAACTCTTTGAATAGATCGAATTGGTTTGACTTTGCAACAATAAAACCATAAATATCCTGCTGAGAACCACCATAATCCCATTGACAAGTATCTATGGAATTAGTTTTTAACTGTTCAAAAGGCTCTATGATCAATTTATTTTGGCCCACCAAAAGCGTTACCATAAAGCTAAACGCAATTGAAAAATATATTTTTCGTATCATATCACATGGTTATTTGAAGAAGCAATTTCCAACACAGTAATTCTGTCCATTCCATTCCTTAACCGGCTTATTAGCTATCCAAAATGGCATCTCAAGAATCGCATTATTGACTTTTGAATTCTGTTGCTTACGACGTTGATTATTTTGATACAATTCTCCTTGGTACCCAATTTCGACAATCTTCAACCGAAAGTGTAGCATTATCTGCACATCCTTTTCTTGCAGTTTTTTGTACTTTAAGTTACCGTCATACTTAGCAATATCAGTCGATATTAGTTGAAGAATCTGCGACAATCCATCAATCTCCAATTCATACAATGCTTTTACATGACTGTTTAAACCATCCACAAATTGATGAGAACCATACCCACTATTCTCTTTCAATTCCTTAATTCGGAAAGTGTTGTCTTTAAAGAAGATATCCTCTTGCTTTTTATTCTTGCCTCGTAGATTGGCAGAAATCCTTATTTGAGCTTTTACTGGCTGTAAATCGGCTAAGAACCCCATCCCATAAAGAATAGAATTCTTATCCACAGGGAAGAGAATTCCTGCGGAAAGTTCGGGAATTTCAATCTTGGGAATTTCACCCTTTCGTAAATAAGTAAGCAAATCCAAATAAAAGAAGTGGCTAACACCACTTATTTTGGTATTACTTTGGATCAAAGTAAATGCATCATCAAAGCACCCTCCATCTCTTGACAGACAATCCAAAACTCGTTTAGTCTGTTCACGCAATAATCTGACATCCCTACAATCACCATTGCTTTCTTGGCAATCCTTCAATAAACGATCTATCAAAAGAAAATTAACTTCGGCCTCTTCTTTCAAGATCAGCTTGATTGCATTTAAGTTAATCGAATCAGGCTGATTTACACTGCCATGTGCATAGTTCCATCCAATTATGAGGAGGATGATATAATTCAGTAATTTCATATTTTCCTTTGTTTAATTGTTAATTGAGAATCTGAGTTTTTCCAAAATATTTTCTGCTGCATTCAATACTTCTCTGTCACCATTCGAATTATTCATGACATAGGTGAATTTATTTTGCGCGCTAACGAACTCTTTGGAAGTATATTTATTTAAATCTTTTGCCTCTCTCTCCAATTGATTGATCTCCTGAGTAAACCATATAGGAATCAGATTATTGTCCTCATTAGGGTCCAGTACAATGTCAGGTAGATTCATGGTCCCATTGATAGAATCAGGTAAACCGATTACCTTGATAGGCATCTTACCCCACATGATTTTCACGCTATCCAATTCGATTCCCAAGGGCATTGGAATACTATATCTCCCCAACGAATCCAGAGGATAACGCTTATCCCCTATCGAGATAGTAATAAAATCATCATTCAAAGTCAGATCCTCGCCTTGTAATGACTTAATTGAAACTTTTCCAACAAATTCCATTCTTGATGGCAAAGCGTATTCCGAAACATAAGAAACAGTATCAACCTGTCTACGTGTAGGAGCGGAATACACTTCAGCTATTTCCTCTTCCACAAAAGGATCAGATGTGTAAATAGAATCATTATGCAATTTCTCTTCGGAAATTACCTCTTCAAGGTTTTCATCGCGGCTTTCTGGTATCTTATTATCAAGTTTATCCTGGTACATACCCCAAGCTGTATATGTCAATATTGCAATAATCACAATCAAGATTGCGTTTATGAGTTTGTTCTTTCCAATTCCTTGATCTTCCATATCAGTTGGTTTTAGTTTGTCGGTTTACTACTTTCGTCCTGGTTATCACTAGTATTTTCCATACCAGCATTTTCCTCAACATTAGCTTGGCGTAACTCTTCACTTTTATCCTTCTTGACAGTATGGATTCTGTAGAGGAATGTGAAAAAACTTCCGATAATGAGGTCATTTGCCAGAGATTCTAGCTTATCTAAAATGTGAAGGGTCTTCTGTACATGTTCTGGAAGACTATCCATCGAAAGATATTGATATTGATGAATGCCAATAAGAATTATTGCCCCAAGGCTTAATACTCCCACGGTTAAGGCGGCTGTATTGTACTTATCCAGAACCTCATCCGTAAAAATGCCCGTTATCGCTATTAATAGTGCTTTGAGCTGTCTTCTAAATAGGACCAGCGTCAAGATCACAATTGATGTAAGTAGTAAAAACAACATATCCGCTTATTTTTAAGTGTCCTCGGAGGTAATAGGGAATTCAGAAACAATCCTTACCTGTTATCTTTATTTTTTTTTAATTGCTAACAAAGGCTTAACATTGAGGTCATCCGGAAAAGGTCGAAATATTGAACACTAGCAATTAACTGTACTATTTGACCATTCGATAGATTTGAACACTAACAATTTCCTGCTTTGAGCCAAAGAAAAGTCGTTAGACAAAGAAATTTTAAAGAGAAAAAAAGACGTAAAAGACAAGTTACCAAGGACCGCTATCAGCCAACAAGAGACGTTCACTATGTAAAAATCAATGTCAAGAAAAATTCCGTAGACAAAAGTTCAATTAGGGGATATTTCTCAATTATTAGAGAACATTTAAATACAATTAAATCAGAGATTAATGTCTTAGAAACATTGCATGAAAAAAATGTATTGTTAGGTCTTTTGACAGATAAAGCTCACAAAAGAGCTAAGGACAATGCTGACTTTTTGGAAAATGAGTATGACAACTATTTCGATCAATTAGAAAGAAAAGTTTTGGAAAATGGGAATGTCAAATATTGCAGGATACTGCAAGTTCCATTTTCCCATAACCTAAAGGTAGCTGACGAAAACAAAATAGATCTCCTTTTACTTAAGGCCCTTAGCCTATCCTTACCTAGAGCAATTACACACATAACAAATATGATGAAGAATTGCCCTAAAAGATTTCAACTTTATCTAACGTATCGGCATAGAATCCCATACAATTTCATGACAATTGATTCGGAGTATGTACTTTCTGAATACCCCAGGTTTAATAATACGGGTGTTGTATTCCCCGATGAAATGTATGTAAACTGCGTAGATTCAATCCCTTCACAAATGACGAATCGTCATGATGTATTTAAAAGTATAAGGAAAGAAAATAAGGAATATCAAGTAGATATAAATCAGTTAAGAAATGCCATTGAAAATCTTCAAATGGAAAAAGAAAAATTGCTAAGGAAAAAGCCGTACGACAAAAAAATTCTGTTGTCCTCAATCTCCGCCCTCAAAAATTTGAATTGAATTTCGGGGAATTCCATTCTTGTTAAGGTTAACGGATCCTATCGCTTCTTATGCGTCGGTTGCACACTGAGTTATCTTACTCTTCACTAACTCATATTTTCATTCATCTACGACGGTTGTTAGTTCGAGAAAGAATCGAATATTACACCGGATTTCACGGTCCTTAAGTTTACATTGAAGGTAATTGCAATTATATTGCAGGGTCATGCAATCAGAGCGATTAAACTATTACGAAGAAAATTACCCTCGTTTGTCAATCAAGGCATTGAAGTATGCTTTAAGATATAAGCAATTGACTATTCAAGATCATGAAGACTGCTTCATGGATTCAATATGTATTTGTTTCGAAAAAGAGATGCATGTTATTGAAATCGGATATAATCCAGATGCATACTTTATGACTGTGTTCAAGAACTCTCTAAAAAATAGATTGAGTCAGAAGAACAAAGAAAAAGGAGCCCTAAAAGACACTCTCCATTGGGTTAAAGATGAAGAACTCTATCCTTGGACAGACGAACAATTAGCCTCAGCGATCAAAAAGATAACAAGAAGTGAAAATTCTGAGCAAATTCTGATAATGTACGTTCTACATAATGAATCAAATCGCGAAATCGCTAGAAAACTTGGACTGTCTCAAAAATATGTTGAAAGAAAGAAAAGTACTCTGTTCAAAAAGTTAGTCGAACAATTGAAACAAAATATTTCTAAACAGATTTGAGAACTTGACCTACTCTTTTCAAAAAAGCATCATGATTTTTCGGTAAATTAATAGGCATTTTATCTACCTGATCAAGCTCTTTAAGCGCTTCACTCTCAACTTTTTTAATTTCTTCCTCAGACGCCTGAAATAAAATGTATTTTTCTTCAATTGTTTTTGTCACGATATCCTCTTGTAATTGTTGGCTATCTCTCATTCCGCTATATTTTATTTGATAATCTGAGAATTACAACTGCAATATAAGATTCTCTCTGACATGCACCGCATTTAATTAGACAAATCAGTGAAAAACTGACATTAATCAGTAAAATATGAGAAAATTCTCAGTGAAATTTCATAAACTAATATACTTCAGATTCTGATGGAAAACGTTTGCATTGACGAAAAGTTACATAAATTCTTGTATAATTTTTCCTTTGGAAAGTTTAAGGCTGAGCCTATTCACTAAGAATAACTATTCGAGCTATTAGATTTATCTTGACAAAAACGACATCATACTTATCAGATTATTAGGACTCTTCACTCTCATGATTTCTAAGAAACAAGAATTAGTACATACACCTATCGATGGGTCAATTATGCTGACTTAAAGCCTTAAGAGCAAATGGACACTTCTGTAGCAACTTTCCAAATGGAAGTAGAGTTTACAAACACTTTATCAACAGTACTCAGCGTAAGAAATAGGGACCTCCTTACTGAACAGATTGAGATAATCCATTATTTAATAAAGTCTTATATATATTCAATCGAATAAGCCTTTCAATCAATTTGCCTCTTAACTTAAGTGAGTTGTTTGACATTTCAGGGCATTTTCATATAGTGAAAAACCGTCATGTTTTTCTTGCAAAATATGCAAAGACCCAAGCATAACAATTAAGGCTTTCTAGCGTAATATGTGCAAGTCAAAACTCAAATAACGTGCTATTCAGCCCCACCTAGCATTTTTGTTTGTGTAGTTGATATTGTGGTATTGCCCCGGCAATACATGGTTGAATAACAAAACAAAAAGTCCTAAATGACTAAAACCAAACGACAATTCCAGGATCTAACTGATCGCCTGGAGAGTGAAATCATTGTGATCGATAACACGTCCACCGATTGGATTGATAGTGTCAATGAGAACATCGACATCTGTAACACACTGATAAACCAACTGCGAGATCGGTACGAAGCAGCAAGCCTGGAAGAAGCAGATCAAATAGACTTTTTCAAGAACATCAAGCCCAAGTTTGCTTCGGAGCTTCTATTTCAAGGCCACGTACTGCAGTACTATCATGGAAAGCCTAAGACCAATAATAAAAAAAGTATCAGGAGGCATATTAAGGATCATCGGGTTCGCACAAATGCATTCTTGAGTCAATACTTGGAATTACACAATTATATGGTCTTTCGATCCGAACACATGGATCAAGCTTATTTTGGTCATCATCCTTATGATGCACGTGTGCACGGCGCGTTAGTAGTTCCGACTGATCCAAAGTTCAGTTCACCAGCAGATCCTACACTGTCCTTAATCCAATCAAATGGCAAGTTTCTTGAGTTCTTAGAGCTTGAATTTGTTGTTGCAGGCGGTTCCCACTCGGGGCGAGGTGGGAGTAACCGAAAACGTAAGATTTGGAAGGGTTCTCAGACCGAATTCGCAGCGCTTATATACGGTTTGGTAGAAGCTGGACTCATCGATATGGAGATACATGTCCTGTCAACTCATGCGCAGCGTGCATTGAACCTGGAGATCGACAACATTTACCGAACATTCAATGATGTCAAGCGGAAAAAGAACCCAACTGAAGTCCTGGACAAGCTAAAAACGGCCCTAAATGAGAAAATTCGGGAAGAAAATTGAAAAAATCTGCTCCCACCTCATTCCCACTTGTGAATAAAAGAAATTTCCTCCTTTCATATTTGAGCCATTGAAAACAAAAACAAATAAACGTTTCTTATGGCTACAGAAATCATCACTAAAGAAGATCTCCGGGAATTCAAAACAGAACTATTAGGAGAATTACATTCATTGATTCAGAACTCTGATGAAGGTCCAAAACGGCAATGGTTGAAGTCTTCAGAAGTACGAAGGTTGTTGAAAATCTCAGCAGGCTCACTCCAGAACCTTCGAGTGAACGGACATCTGCCCTACACCAAAGTACAAGGGATTATCTTCTACGAATACCAGGACATCCTGGACATGATCGACAACAACAAGTACAATCACGCCTGAGGGTAATGCGCATCACGTGATCACTTCACATGGATGTTAACTTCATCGCCCATTTTAACGGCTGGATAGCTAAAGTACAGAACGATAACAGGCTTAATACGACGCATATCTGTCTGTACTTGGCTCTCTTCCAGTTTTGGAACCTCAATCGCTTCAGAACTCCCATATCCGTGGCCAGGGCTGAATTGATGCAAGTCTCTAAGATTGGTTCAGTGAATACGTATACGAAATGCATGAAAGACCTTCACCAGTGGGGCTATATCAACTATCAGCCTTCACACAATCCTTTGAAAGGAAGTCTTGTAAATATGTACTATTTCGGGAAAAGCCATGAATCCAATCATGTTGGAAAGCAAACTAATCATGTAACTAAAGGAGTCAATGAAGACAAAGACTACAGCGAACCACTCTGAATCTATCACAATGACCTCTGAAAAGTTCCCCTTTGACGAATGTCTCTCCGTTCTGGAACATTCCGGAAAGAGGTTCTACGGGGATCATTTTCGTATTGTAAAGGAGGATCATGAAATTATTTTCAAATTATTAGTCTACTTCATGCGGGATGAAGCCAACGCAGAGCGATTGGGTATCAGCTTCCGAAAAGGCATCCTTTTAACTGGACCAATCGGTTGTGGGAAAACATCCCTTATGAACCTATTCCGATTCATAACGGCAGCGCACAATCATCATACGATGATTTCCTGTAGAAAGGTGTCCTTTGAATTCATTCAGGAAGGCTACTCTATTATTCAGAAATACAGCGATCAATCTTATCGACACAACAACCAGGAGTGGGAACCCAAGACCTATTGCTTTGATGACCTGGGAGCTGAGGACACCCTTAAGTATTTCGGAAATGAGTGTAATGTAATGGCCGAGATTCTCCTCTCCAGATATGATTTTTTTGTTTCCCA
The DNA here is from genome assembly GCA_965215825.1 of Cyclobacteriaceae bacterium. Lineage (GTDB taxonomy): Bacteria > Bacteroidota > Bacteroidia > Cytophagales > Cyclobacteriaceae > JAWPMT01. Next base: position 291,480 of record CBDCEM010000001.1, read on the forward strand.
GGGAATGCTTACTCATATAACCACCAATCTCAATAGCTCAGAGATGGATGAACTATATGGCAACCGTGTCCGCAGTAGGATGAGGGAGATGTTGAATTTGGTTCATTATGAAAAAGGTAGTGATAAAAGAAGTTGAATATTGCTATTCACAACAGACTCTTAAGAACTTCGTCGGTATCAAAATCAGGAGATCCTTGCCGAGAGTAGTAGTATGAGAATCTAGCAACTATATCTTTTGTAAAGGTGCTATTAATAGATGCCTTCCTAACAAAGTCCTCATTAAATTCCTTAGCTCGAATTGCTTTCATTTTTTGAAAGTTGATTAGTCCTCCTTCAATCTCACGGTACTTTGGTAAAAAGTGATATTTATTGGAAAAGGAATTGCCTATGAGGCTTTTAATAACCTTCTTAGATTCTTCTAATACTTCACTATCTGCTTTGCCCTTTTTTAATATGTTTACCTTCTCCTTTAAAATGCCCTCCTGAGGAGATTCGATTTGAACTATAAGAATATCTTTTGCCTTCGCTTGAGCCAAATCACATGAAGGAGTAAGAACAATATAGTAAGCTGATCCTCGCTTTTCTTGCACAAGGTCACCGGTAAAGACATTTGGTTTAATACAAGGCGTTATATATATCTCCGATGGATGATAATCTTCAAAGCCTGATTCCTCATTAAGTTCCAAATATTCTTGAATATGTGAGAGAGTATATCTTAGTAAAGTCTTTTGTTTCTCTTCGGGCGACCTGTCGGCATCATTGATCCACATATCCATAGAGGTGGATATATGATTCCAGAAAATATTATTCAAATGCTCTTCGATCAAGCCCGATGTTCCCAAAATATTGGTAATACCAGTCAAGTGAATCTTCTTAAATTCATCTAGTATCGACGTGAAATTTCCTTCTTCAGAACCTTTTATCCGGATCTTAAAAAGATCATTTTCATTTTGTTTCTCTTCTTCGATCTTTTCTGGATTTGCAGTGACAATAAATGCAGGGAATCGTAAATTACTCTTTATTGTATCTACAATTTCATTCCCCTGATAGTTAACATCTGCGTTTCCGAGCTTCAAATCCACTACGGCAGCATCAATTTGTCGAGATTGCAACAGCGTTTTGGCTTCTTGGGGATTCTCAGCATACTTTGCTTCGATTTCGAAATCTTCTTGATCTAAATTGTAAAGTCTTATTTGCTTCTTGTAAGACTCTCTAAAGTCCTTATCATCTTCAATAACTAGTAGTCTTAATTTATTCATTGGCCCCACTTATTTCAATTTGAAAATATGCACCTTCATCACTGTGATGTCCAATAAGCTTCCCGTTCAACCGCTCAATTGCTTCTCCTGCTATTGCAAGCCCCAAACCGGTTCCATCCAGCTTTTTGGAATACCCTGGTTCAAAAATTATTTCAGTCCTGATCTCTTCTTTCGTTAAACCTGGACCATTATCTCTATAAACTATTATTGTTCGCTGTTCTCTTGTAGTGACGGAAATCTCTATTTTTGGACTGGTACGCTCGGATTGTATTAGCCAATAAATGCTGTTTTCAATCAAATTAGCTATTGCAATGTACAAGTCATTGGACCATCCATATATAAAAATGTTATCCTCACAAGACAGCTCGAATTCAATTTTAGAGTCTTCTATTGAACGTCTAAAAATTTGATAGGCATCCAATATTGACTTCTTTACTTCGAAATCTCCTTTAGCGCCTCTTTTTTGACTAGCCAAGGGATTGACACGTTGAAAAAGGTCTGATAATTGCGAACTATGCTTCTCAAAGCCCTCTAGGCTGGAATTGATATCTTCAATAAGGCTTTCATCACCAGTAGCTTTGTAGTGACGAAAATATCTTTCTATCACGGGAGCTTCATTTCTAAAAAAATGAATCGATTTTCTGCCCTCATGCAGAATGAAAGAAACAATTTTCCCCAAGGTCGCTTGTCCTTGGTAAATTGCTATTGTTTTCTTTACTTCTTCAAGTAGTTGAGTTTTCCTTTGTTCTTCTTTATTAATTATTGAAGAGATCTCTTCTACTTGTTCATTTTCAAGATTTAACTTTTTTAGCTTACCCTCGACCGATCCTTTTAACTCGGAAAAACTAAAAAGTTCATCTAGAGTGTGCTGAATAGATGTCCTTCCTCTTCTGCTCTTTTTCGTATTCTTTCGGTAGGTAAGCCTCCGTAGCTCAAGCTCTCGAAGAGCCTTTTTACATATTTCTTTTAATCCAAAATACGCTTCATTTTCTTTCAATCCATCTCTGGCGCTCTTTTCTTGTAAATCAGATTGTTCTTCAGGCTCAATCGTAATAAATCCTACAACTTGATTGTTGCTAACTCTTAACGTAAAGTCTTGAATCCGATCTTTATCTAAATCTAGCCAATCAATTCCGCCATTACCATAAGGCCGTACTCTGAAGTCATTCCTAAATAGATTTACTCCATAAACTTCATTGAGAAGTCGCTTCGCCTCCATCCTACCAACATATTTTTTGCTGATGGGATCAATCAGTCCTTTATTTATCAGATTTCCAATAGCATCAGGTTCTCTATCAAAGACACGAAAATCTACCCTGACCTTTCCGCAAAATTTACCTCCTTGCTCTAGTTTAAAACGAACATTGACCTCTTCTGATATTTTAGTTTCATCAACATTGTTTTCATATGTCAAAATCCCCTTTCCTTTATCATCAATTGTTCCACTTATCTTGTAATCATATAATTTGATTATTGGGTATGCCTCTATCTTAAACTCTTTATTATTGTACTCAGGATATGGACAATTAACAAAAGCTAGATTTATCTTGAATTCCTCTTCACTGAATTCTTGAAATGGAGAAATGAGCCTTCTTAATTCATTTTCCAGTGCATCGATGTTTTCTTTAGTCCAATAGGATAATTTCAGGTCATCCTTTTCGGTTATTTCTCCTTCAACCTCTTCCCGGACCTTCTCATCTTTTGCAATGATTTCTATGTACGTTCCGGGTTCCTTAGAAGTATCTTTTTCTTCTACCAGAAGCTTGATATTAGATAAGAACTCCTCTGTATTGAAAACCCTCCAATCTACGACCGCACTGGACTCTTTACCTTCATCAGTCACAGTTGTAAGAGTAAGTTCTTGTCCTAGAATTGAAGCGGCAAACCTTCCAATTCCTTTCCTTCCCTGAAACAGCCTTCCATTTGGGCTGGTTTTTCTTTTGAGCTTATCATTAGTCGCTGGAACAAGCCATTTATTAACAACAGTGTCAAAGCTCATGCCATGACCATCATCTTCAATTTTGATTGAGAGGGCTGGCTCATTATCTATGCTTTTGTATGTAAAGATGACATCAACCTTTTTCGAGTCAGCATCGTAAGAATTTTTCACTAATTCAACAAGAGCCGCATACGAATCCCCAATCAGGTCACTACCGATGGTATGAATTAATCGTGCAGCGGGCCTTATTTGATAATATCCGTCGGGTGATTTCTCTTGCTCAATCATAATATGGTTTTAACGATTTTGGCAATTTCATATGCCATCATGGGAGGAACAGCATTCCCAATTTGTTTAAAGGCAGGTGTCCTATTCACTCCCTCTCTCATTCCTTCAAAGTAATAGTCATCAGCAAAAGACTGAATTCTTGCAGCCTCTCGAATAGTCAGCGACCTGTTTTGCTGGATATCGGGATGAATGTAATAATGTCCATCCTTTGCAATATGCGCAACGACGGTTTGTGAAAATGGCCTATCTGAAGCTACTACTTTAAACCTATCATGAAAGGATGTCCGATTTCTATGGGTTTTTAAAGTCTCTGGAAGGTCGTTATAGTTAAGACGTTCGTTTTGTTCATTCCATTTATCAACGACAATTTTATATATCTCCTTATCCTGATCCGAATGAGGTCTAGCCTTGTGTTGAGTTAAAATATTAACACCATTCCTTATATCGTTTTTCTTCAAATATTCATGGGCAATACCTCTATAAGTGGTAAACTTATCAACTCCCTCTCCAGCTTGAATCCGAGGTAGATCAGCCAGAAGATCTTCAACCTTACTACTGACTTTGATATTCACTTTCTCCAAATCCGGAATCTCAAAATCAAGGTGTTTACTCCACCCAATAATTATAATTCGTCTTCTTTTCTGAAGCACTCCAAAACTGTTTGCCTCAACTGTAAACAGTTTCATAGAATAACCCTTTTTATCAAACAGTTTTTCCATGTTTTGGAGATAAATCCCTCTTTTAGCAGACTTTAAACCAATAACATTTTCGAATACAAACACTTTTGGCTTGTACTGTTCAAGGTACTGAGCATACTGAACGTAAAGAAAATTTCTTGGGTCACCTGACATACCATTTACCGATCTAGCTCTTCCTACTAGAGAATAAGCTTGGCATGGAGGTCCACCTATGATAACATCGATTTCACCGGAGAAAGACTTATTTATTTTGCTATGAATGATAGAATTATTTGAATCTGAAATTGGCAAATTAATGATCGAATTTAATAATTCTTCCGGTATATATGAATAAAGTTCCTTTCTTGATATTTCACCCTTAAGGTAATCCCAGTAAACGTCGATACTATTATTAGATTTAAGATAATGGTATGCGGTTCTTGTTCTATGTACCACCAGGGCTCCGATGGCCGCCTCCAGGCCTTGGAGATGGTCCAGAGGGCAGAGCAGGCGAGGGCAGAGGGCGCCGTCATCGACGTGGTGGTCTGAGGGGATGGGCGCCGACGGTGGTGCAAGGATCGCGAAGGTATCACGATCGATCCCTGCGGACCTCGTTGCCTCTGAGACTGACCTTACCCAGTGTCGCGTTCCGTGTTTGCCGTTTCTGGCTCTCTCCCTCGTCCCTCGTCTCTGGCAGGACGGCGCCAGTTGCCGCACGCCAGCGACGATCCCTTTCCCTTTCCCCAGCCCACTCCCGAGTGCGAATGAGTTTCCCATACCAACAGGAGCTTTCCTATACCTGTGCCCTCTCCCTTCCCGTGCCCATCCAGTGCCCAGCTGTGTCCCTCGTTTGCCCCAGTGGCCCTGCCCAGTCGCATGTGCAAGATAGCACGCATGGCATCGATGAAGGATGATGAGAGAACAGCAGCTGCGGAGCGATGGCTTCCATCTGCCACTGCCTCACCCGGTAAAATCGTCGCTTGAATGCCCGAGCTTGGCCGGGCACTGGCAGAGGACATACCCGTGCCGGAGTCGGCGTCGCGGCCATCTCCGCAGCGCAATATCGCATCGATGCCATCGCGACCACATCCAGACACTGCCGCTGGCGCTGAACGAGGCTGCGTACTTACTTGGCGGGAATCCATTGGGAAGCATTCAAAGCTTGCTTTCCTGCGGGGCAACGAGACGCTAAACACCTGGCGGGTAAGAGGCGATGGCTGCACGCGGGCTGTCCTCTTGCGCAACTGGGCGGGCGCCGTACATGTCCAAGCATCCGGTGCCGTGTAATTCGCAGGCATGCTCGGGCTTGGCCGTCACATCACCCCGCGTGGGTCCGGTCGCTCGCGCAGGGTGGGACGATCTGCCTGGGGAGCTGCATCGCGAGATCTTGCGGCTGGTGCCGCTGCGCGACGCGACGGCGGCGCGGGGGGTGTCGCGGAAGATGCGCGACGAGGTGGACGAGGTGTGGAGGGCGTGGGGCATCCGGGCCACGGCGGAAGACTGGCGGTGGGGCATACGCCGTCTTTTGGTCTATAGGGCGGGATAAGACTCAGTTGACCATGCCCCGCTGTTGGTATACGCGCATGACGGGTCCCACGCCCACCACTTGGCCAGCCTGTGGCTGTGGTGGCTGCCGGTGTTGGTGGCGGAAGGGCCAGACATCAATGGCATGTCGTGGACCGTGCATTGCCATCCGGAGATTGACCATTCACCGCTGATGGTGGCGGTGCGGGCGCGGCAGCCAGTGGGGCGCGGGGCAGACGGCAAGGTGGAGTGGGCGTACGCGCTGGGGGACGAGGAGGTGGCGCGCATGGTGCGGGTGGCGGCAGGGAGGGGGGCGGACGTCAACCAGCGGCTTCGCCGCGCATTGCCACTGATGACCTACTGCGCTGTCCGGGGCTGCGTTTAGGCGGTGAAGGCGTGCCTGGCAGCAGGAGCGGATGTGGATGGACAAACTTGGTTCCACGAGATGGCGGGATGGACGGCGCTGGTGCATGCCGGGCGTGGGGGTCACGAGGCGGTGGTGGAGACGCTGCTGGAGGCGGGGGCGACGGTCAAGGTCGGGCGCGACGACCGGGATCACACGTTGGCGGGGGTGTGCGATGGTCATCCGACGCCGGGCATCGTGAGACGGCTTGCGGAGCTGGGTGCAAGCGTGAGCGCAGTCGACCCGAGTGGGGTCCCGCCCCTCCACTGCGCGGCGCGCCACGGCGAAGCGGCGGTGATGGAGGCCCTGGTGGATCTGGGGGCCAACGTGGCCAGCGTCGACGGCCAAGGAAGGAACGCGATGTATTACGCGGCATCCGGGGAGGCCGTGCGGTTTCTGGCGGCACGAGGGTTGAGCATCCAGGGCGACGGTGTCCGCGACTCCCCGCTCCTGTGTGCGTGCTGTGATGGCCACGTCGACGCCGTCCGCGCATTTGCGGAGCTGGGCGCGGACCTCAGCTATCAGGGAAAGAAAGGTAACACGGCGCTCCACTGCGCGGTGCAGTTCGCCCAAGAGGACGTGGCTGTGGCGATGGCGCGGGTGCTGCTGGCGGCGGGGGCGGACGTCAAGGCCGTGAATGACAAGGGCCAGTCGCCCCCGCACACGGTCGTTCACGCCGCGTGCGTGGACGTGCTGCTGGAGGGCGGGGCGGACCTGGAGGCGCGGGACTGGAAGGACAGGACGCCCATCTGCGTTGCGGAGCCCAACTTGCCTTCCAATGCAAAGGTGGTGGTGCGGATGGCCGAACGCGGCGCGGACCTAGACAGCACGGGCGGGCAGCCGGGGCTGGTGAAGCTCCGCATGACGAAGCTGCGCCTGATCCCAGCACAGCCCCAGAGCCAGCCGGGCTGACAGAGGGTGCCAGGTGGGGGCGTGGGGGAGGCACATCGCGCGTCACATTGTGCATAGTACTATGCTGTGTGTGTGTGCCAGAAGTGGGCGCGGGAGGTGACAGGGTCGGGCATCGGCTGCGGCTGTCGAAATACCATCAACTGAGCGACGTGTGCACACTCGCGCACACCTCGCCCTCGTCACTCGCTTGCCCTCGTCCTGCCCTGGCCACCCCGCCCCTGTCCTGCGCCCGCAGCCAGGGCAGCTGTCAGCGCTGGGCCTCGAGCGCTGCGGCCTCCAACCCCACGCCGAGGTGCAAGTCTCTCAGGTCCGCCGGGCCAAGCATGACAAGCTGATCGAGGAAAAGGTGGCAGGGCTCGTTTGACGGAGAGGCGGGGCGGCGGCAAGGCAAGCCAGGGGCCCTGGTGTCCTCGGGAGGGTCACGGGAACGACGGGGGCGATGGGGGTCACTGTGGATGGCGGGAGTGTTTTCAGAGTGTTTTGTTGGCACGTGCAGGGTGCGGTGCGTGCTTGTGGGCAAGGGCGTGAGACGTGTGCACGCCATGGCGTGGGAAGGATTGAAGAAGGACAAGAGAGGGTCATCGCTGGGATGCCAGCGCTGTGCCAGCCATGCCAGCCACTGCATGCCCTGTGCCCCAGGGTGCCCCACCTCGCCGCCCCTGACGTGGTTTGATCAACCGCGATCCATCCCTGCCTTGCGGCGTCTCATCCATTGGCCTGGGATGGCCCCGTCAACATACGGCAGGGGCATACCTCCTCGTCTTGCCCACTGCCACAGCCGCCCCGCACGCTGCACTCACGCAGGGCCAGGGACAAGACTGGGCTGGGCTGCGTGAGGCACGTTGCCTTGCCGTTTGACTGTGGCCGATACCAACTGCAAGCTGCAGCGCCACAGATCCCCGCCTCTGTGGCATGGCGAGACGTCACGCCGCCCGCAGCCCCAGCGCAGCCACCCGACGAGGCGGGCGGGCGGTGAGCTAAGCAGAGACGGGCCTAGGAGTCGTCACGGCTGGGGCACCGCATGTGGGGTCAGCCAGGCCCCTCGACGGGTGGGTTGGCAGGCGCCGGCGGGGCTGCCCTCACGCTGGCCTCACGTCAAGCCCTTTTCAAACAAGCTGCGTTGCGAGTGCGCCCACTCGATCAAAGAGTAGTCAATCAAACAAGAGACATGGCGCATATGCCCCATGCATCCTGGCCCGCCATGGGTCCAGAAGGCTGTAGGCTTTAAGCTGCACTGCTCCAACGACGATGCGCAAGTCACTGGCCTGGCACCTTTGACCGTCCGGTCCGGTTCCCCCAGTCACCCACCGCACTCCAAGTGCCTCGCGACCAAGCCCCTCACCCGCTCCAAGACACCGACTCCCTACCAGCCCCCTCCGCCACCCCCGCTGTCCCATCTGCCACCCCCCCCGCCTCGACCTGCCCGCTAGCCCCCACATCTGCCACCCTCTCCGCCCCCGCTGCCCCACTTCCCCGGTAAACCGACACCTCCAGTCCGTCGGGCACGTCTTCTCGGAAATCAAACACGCTCTCCAGGAACTGGCTCTCGTAGCACGATGACGACCTCACGTACTGGAGGTACGCCTGCATGCCGCCCTGGGCAAACACCCCCGCGTTGTCTGCCACCACGATAGCCCCCGGCGCCAGGTGCGGCTCGGCGGCTTTGAGGTGCCCTCCATGAAGCTGCCTTTTTTCTTTTGTTTGGGGGAATTGAGGGACGTCGGGTTCAGTTTTGCCATAGTCAGTTGCTGGTATTTTGCTAATCATATGGGGAAAATCGACGAACTGTCTACACAATGATTGCCATTATGCGTGGTGGTGCACTACTATTTACGAGAAATTAAATACCAATGGGGTATATCACTGGCTGTGGCCTGAGGGGGCCTAAATACTCGATTTGGGGCGTTAAAAAATGCCTAAACTTAGAGTTGCTTTTCGATTGCCCTATTTTATTGTGCGCCGTTTCCCAATATCTGGGAGTCTACTTATTCCTACCCAAACCCAAACTATTTTAGTCATGAATCAATATAAGCTCAAAGTCGTAAATCGTGAAGAAGTCAGCCGTGGAGCGGTTCGTCGTCTGCGTGCTGCTGGCCAAATTCCTGCCAATGTCTATGGCAAGGGAGAGGCTCGCGCGATCCAGGTTTCTGCCGTTGAGTTTCGTGATCTCAGCCGTGAGATCGCTGGTGAAGCCGCTCTTGTTGAACTTAATGACGACAAGGGCGAAACAACGCTCACCCAAGTTAAAAGTGTTCAGCGCAATGCCATCAAGGGCGGCATTGATCACATCGATTTTCAACTGGTCACTCGTGGCGAGGCCATGACGACGAACATCCCTGTTAGCCTCGTCAATGAGTCTGACTGTGTTGGTGTTCGAGTTGATGGCGGTATGGTCGAAGTTCAACTCCACGAAGTGGAAGTGCGCTGTCGTCCATCCAAGATGCCTGACAATGTTCCTGTTGATGTTGCCGAACTGAAGGCTGGTGAGTCGATCCACGTTCGTAACCTTCCCGCAATTGACGGCGTTGAGTATCTTGGTAACGAAGATACCGTAGTCGTTGCTTGCGCGGCTGCCAAGATCGTTGCGGAATCAGCACCCGCTGCTGAAGCAGCGGCACCAACCGAGGAGGCTGCACCTGAGGCCGAAGCTGCCGAAGAAGCTCCAGCTGAATCTTAAACACCTTTAATCCTGCGGCGCGTAGCTTGCTACGCGCCGCTTTTTGTTCTTTTACATATGTCCATCGCGGTAATTGCCGGTCTAGGAAATCCCGGACTGAAATACCGCAACACCCGACACAATATCGGATTCGATGTTGTGGACCGACTGGCTGCCCGAGAAGGGGCTAGTTGGAAGGCTGACGCCCGGCTAGAAGCCGAAGTGGCAGCTGTTGTCCATGGCGATCGCAAGCTGATGTTGGTGAAGCCGCAGACTTTTATGAATGCTAGCGGGCGCTCTTTGGGAGCCGTGCTGCGCTATCGAAAGTTGCCGGCAGAGTCGATGCTCGTCATTTATGATGATATTACGCTCGACCTTGCCCGTCCGAAGCTCAGTCACAGTGGCAGCGCCGGAGGTCATAACGGAATTTCTGATCTTCTGGATCAAGTCGGGAAAGGCTTTCTTCGCTATCGTATCGGAATCGGAGCCAAGCCGCACAAAACAATGGACCTCGCCGATTATGTTCTCAGTAAATTCACTGCGGACGAACAACAACTTTTGGCCGATCGCATGCCGACTTATCTCGATCACCTCGCACTGGTGATTGACAAGGGCGTCGAGACCGCCATGAACACCATCAATCAACGAAACGCCTCTCAACTATGAGCGCCACAACCAATAACTATAAATTCTCTTTCATCCTCGACCTTCGTAACACCGAAGACGATGCCGCTAAGGTCGTGGAAGATATCAAGCAGACACTGACTGTCGTCGGTGGTGAAGCCACTTCGACTGAAGACCTCGGTGTGCGCGAGTTCTCTCGTGCAGCAGACCGCCGCTTCGCGCAAGGTCACTACATCCAGATGGAAGTCGCTGGCCCAGGGTTCCGTTCCTGCAGCACTTAAGGATAAGCTGATTCACGACAAGCGCGTGAACCGCATCTTCGTCGAGAACGCCTAATCGCAGTCTTAGCCGGCTACCACCAGAACCCAGAACGCAAACGCCATGGCTTCCTTCAATAAAGTCATCCTCATGGGAAACCTAACCCGCGACCCTGAGACACGTGTCACGCCGTCCGGCTTGACCATTTGCAAAATGGGTTTGGCGGTGTCCCGCCGCTATAGCACTAAGGACGGTGACAGCCGCGAAGAAACCACCTTCGTGGATGTCGATGCATTCGGGCGTCAAGCCGAGGTGATCACCAAATACCTGCGCAAGGGTAGCCCAATCTTCATGGAAGGCCGCCTACGTTTTGACCAATGGGAAACAAACGACGGTCAAAAACGCAGCAAGCTCGGCGTTGTGCTGGAAAATTTCCAGTTCGTCGGTGGTAATCGCGACGAAAACGGTGGCTCCGGATCTTCCGGTGGCTACGAAAACAGCTCGCCTCCAGCACGTTCCAGCAACTCCGGTAGCAGCGAAAACTTCGCAAGTGCCGACGATACACTGGACGAAGACGTCCCGTTCTAAACCAACCTTCTATACGAATCCGCGATCCGTTCGCACACTCATTTAAATAAAGGATAATACAATGGCCACAAATCAGGTTCTCCTCCTTCAACCAATCAAGGGTCTCGGCGCCGAAGGCGACACCGTGACTGTTCGTTCCGGTTACGCACGTAACTTCTTGCTTCCGCGCAAGATCGCTCTGCCGATCACACAGGCGAACAAGAAGCAAATGGAAGCGCTCCTTAAGGCTCGCGAAGCACGTGAAGCTAAGGAACTCGACGCAGCTAAGGAACTTGCTGAGCGCATCTCCAAGACAAGCATCGCCCTCGCAGTGAAGACTGGCGAAGGTGGCAAGATGTTCGGTGCGGTTACAGCCAACGACCTTATCACACGCCTCGCAGAGGAGGGCATCGAGCTCGTTAAGAAGCAGCTCGGTCTTCCTGCGCCAATCAAGGAACTCGGTTCCCACACACTGCGACAGTTAAGCTGCACGCAGAGGTGGACGCAGAGCTCAAGTTCGAAGTGGTTTCTGAAAACCCAATCGAAGAGAGCGCTGACGAAGCTGCCGAAGACGGCGACAGCGAGTAAGTTTTTCAGTGCGGTTCAAGTGTTTAAAGCTTAACGACTGATGCCGCCTGAATCAACGCCACAAGGAACCCGAGGGCGCGGCCGTGGAGGCCGCGACCTTCGGGACCGGCGTCAAAATCCGGATATTGATCCGGAGTCGCTGCGTGTGCAGCCACATAATGTTGAGGCCGAAGAGGGCCTGTTGGCCGCCTGTTTGATTGATGGCGGCCGTGAGGTGCTGACCGACTGTATCGAAGCGAAGATCCTGCCGGAGTATTTTTACAAGGCCTCACACCAAGAGATTTATCGAGCCCTGCTCGAACTCTACGCGACCGGTGACCCCGTGGATGAAATTTTGCTCATCGAGCACCTGCGTAAGAATGGGCAGGAGGATGACGTTGGTGGCATCAGTGCCATCTACACGATTCAAGACCGCATCGAAACGCCGGCTCACGCGCGTTACTTCGCTAAGATCGTTCACGAGAAGTATTTGCTGCGTCGTCTGATTCGCACTTCTCGCGAGGCGATTGAGGCCTGTTACGAGCAGCAGGAGGATATCAGCTCCTTCATTGAGAAGATCGAGCAAGATATTCACATGATTAGCACCGGTCGTGTGACCGAAGGTGCGATTCCGATTAAAGATTCGGTCAACGAGGCGGTCAGTAACATCAAGGCGCTGCTGGATGGCAGCGCGGAAGACATCGACGGTGTCTTGTCGGGCTTCCGTGACTTGGATGGCATGACCTATGGCTTTCATCCTGGTCAGATGATTGTGTTGGCGGCTCGTCCGTCGGTGGGCAAGACCTCCTTGGCGATGAATTTCGCTGAGC
>CBDCEM010000002.1:0-2092054 GCA_965215825.1 Cyclobacteriaceae bacterium
ACATAGGCGCTTTTGTACGGAAGAAAGGAGTCGAATCACACCGGCGACCCGGCTTCAAACACCTCATTCTGAATGAGGCGGCTTTGCCTAATTTGCCTACTTCCGCATGTACCCTGTGAGGGACTCGAATGGCACCGGCCACCCGGCCCCAAGATCCTGAGTCTAAGTCAGGCGCGTATACCAATTCCACCAACAGGGTATTTAATAAGATGGCCTTCCAGGACTCGAACCTGGACCATTTGATTCAAAGCCAAATATGCTTACCGGTTACACCAAAGACCATTATTCAATACTTGTGTAGGAATGGTAAGACCGGTAGCCGACGGTCCGTATTCTAAGATCATTCCAAGTATTTTGTTGATAATTTTTAATAGGCATGCTGAGCTAGTTCTACGTATGGTGTCTGTCTATTGACCACAGCAAATACTCTCGCAACAATTTTGTTCCTGATAATATTCTGGGTAGACATTTTATCCTTCCCTTGTGCAAGACGATTCTGATAGTAAGATTTTAGTTCTGGACTATGTTGGATTGCGCAACATGCTGCATTTGAAAGCAACCCTTTCATTCTTTTATTGGCTAAGTGAGAAACTTTGTTTCTTCCTCGAATACTCGTGCCTGATCTATGTTCAAAGGGTGCAATGCCACTGTAAGAAGCAAATTTTCTCCAGTTCTTAAAGCCAGTAAACCCATTAGTATAAGCGATAAAACTAGCGCCCAGAATCAACCCAACTCCTTTTACTGATGTCACCAAGTCGAAGAGCTTTTTTAGCTCTGTGTCACCCATTAATATGGCTTTTATATCTAATTCAATTTTCTTGATTTGCGCATCAAGAACCATCACTAATCGTTTTTGATAACTGATGATACTAGAGCTGTCAATGCTTTTTAATAACCGTTTCATTTCGGTAATACTAGCCTTATATCCTGCTTTTTGTTTGACCATCTTTTCTCTCAAACTAAGTGCGCTTTTTAGCTTTAACAAGGCTCTAGAGTGGATTTTTGTAGGTTCCAATTCATCTTTCCTAAGGAATGCGTAGTAGGCAATTCTCTTTGCATCAACTTGGTCATTTTTGCCTCTCTGGATACCTAAAGACCTTTTAATTTCAAGGCCTGGGACCATGACAAATTGAACCTTTTCGTCAGTCAGATAAATAGCTAAAGGCATGGAGTAAATCCCAGTATGCTCAAAGCAAATAAGCGACAGTTCTTCTTGATTTATCCGTTGGATCCATCGCATCATTTGCTTGAACCCTTTTTTGTCATTTGAGAATTTTTGATACATCCCTGAAAGGTGATCATAAACATCAATGGTCATTTTTGACACATCTATACCGACTGCATTTTTAAATAGTGAAAACATTTTCGTTTAGTGAATTAGAGTTGCACGAACTAAGACCTTTACTAAGACCTACTACCTGTCTAAAATTCTAATTGGTTCTACAGGCAACCGTAAATAGAATGAGGACTAAAACGAACCATAGGTATTGCCTAGCCGCCGCGTAAGTTCACCTCATTCGAAACGAAGTTATCCACAGAATTCTCAACTTATGAGTCTCCCCCAGACCCCCACATTTCTAATAGTAATAATAGGATTCTAATCTAAAGGCCGCAGCGGTGCTATCGAACTCACATCTTTGGGTCGGATCGCCGATGCGATCGAACTCCAATATTCTATCCATCGCAGCGGCGAACAGCTTGAACTACATTCCTAATGGGTGTCTCCGGGACTCGAATCGCACCGGCGACCCGGCCTGGACTCCTCCTTCACAAAGAGGCATTTTACCCGTTAAACTAAAGACACCATATCGTACTCCGTACGGGACTCGAACCCGTGTTTCTCGAGAGAAAGTCGAGTGTCCTAGGCCAGCTAGACGAACGGAGCATCAAATAAGTCTGAGGAGTAGGATTCGAATCGCACCGGCGACCCGGCTACGACCCCCTGCTTCCAAAGCAGGTAAACAACCAACCGTTATCTCCCCAGAAATAGCAGTACTGACGGGACTCGAACCCGCAACCACCCGAGAGACAGTCGGGTACTCTAAACCAATTGAGTTACAGTACTATTTCGTGGAACAGACAGGAATTGAATCGCACCGGCGACCCGGCTGTATCTCTGGGGCTTCAATCCAGCGCATTGACCACATCTGCCACTGCTCCATACAAACAAAAAAAGCATCCCGTGTTAGTGGGATGCTTTCTTATTTTGACTTGATATATCTTATCTAGATCATGTCATATTTACATCCCTTAAAACACGGTCTTGTTCCAACTCAAGATCGAGTCGAAACTGATCCTGGGGTTGACAAAAGAGGTCTATATGTATGTGTATTAAGTTCATTTTCTTTCTGTGTTTGTGTTGTTCATCAACGGTGCAAATGTGAGAAGGGTTTCCGAAAAAACCAAGAAATATTTTTAATTAAATTACTGATTATCAGATAGTTAAATACTTAAAAGGCAATAGGATTCCACCCCACTCACGGCGGGTTTTTTATGATTATCACAACTGCCTGTCTCTCAATTGTTTGCTCATTCAGATCCTATCGATATGCTTTTCTAAGCTTCAAACATTTTTTTCAAAATTTGACATAAAAAAAGCGTCCGACTTTCGTGGGACGCTTCTGCTTTTTGATGTTTTATCTATGTTCTTCGACTATAAATTGCAGTTTTCATAAAGCATATGCGTCCCGTCCCTTGGTTCCAAGGGTAGAAATTGACGAAAATCGTCGAGACATATATGCTGTAAGTGTTTGTTCATTTCATCACAAAAGTAATGAATTCAATTAACGATAATTCTTTCTACGGTAGTATACAAAATTAGATACATGATAACTCTCACCCATAAGTAAGGAAAGTGGGCCGAAACCCACTCTCAAATACAACCAGCATAGACACTACGCGCAAGCGCAGATTTCTTTAAGTGACCGCTCGACAGGACACAGAGTCTGTTTTCAATTAACCTAGTTATACCCTGCTCCTGCCGAATGGCCAGCTAACAATCAAATTGTCACATGATCGCCACACCGCATTTATTCTTAATCAGCTTTCGCCTGTTCATTCAGTGTTATGTTTTCTTCCAGGAGTTGATCGATGATCGGGTGCAATTGCATAGCCGAGGTTTTCACCTCTTCTATATTCTGAGCTCGATCTATTGCGTTAAGTAGTCTCGCAACCTGGAGATATCGCGACTGATCAGAATTACCTTCAATCGTACTATCCATCATACGGTAACCAACTCCTTATCTTTCACCAAGCCATCGTTACCCCAAAACCCTCTTTTCATCATCAATCGCTTGATGGTCGTGAGATCTTCCCATTCTTCTAGCAGTTCTTCGCAAATAGGTACTAGTTCGGCCAGTGCCTTTTCTCTCGTGGGTTTATCCTCCGATTCAGCTGCAGTATTCAACAACTGCGCAACGTGGGTCAGGAGACCAATAGGAGTCATTTCCTTTAATACGGAGGAAGCATCTTTGTTTTCGGGAGTATCCATAGAAATACTGTCTGATTCTACATGATCATTTTTGCCTAGCTTTATTTCATAGACTTAAGTATTGCACCATCAAATCATTCAAAGGGCAATATAATGACCCAATGTTAGATATTATTACCCGAATAAAAAAGCGGCATTGAACTATTTCAGTAAAAACATTAAAACCTTAAGGACTCAACTCAACCTCTCTCAGGAAGCTTTTGGCCTATTATTTGACCTCAGCAAATCAAATGTAAAGTCATATGAGAGTGGGTTTTTTCCTAAACTGGAAAAGTTCATTCAGATCATGGATCACTTTGCCCTGGACCCAAGTAAGTTTATTCTCCTGGACATGGAAACAGAATCTGTCCGACGATCAGACCAGTCAACGGATGATTCACGAGAAGAAATGATCAATCGATTTGTAACAAGTGGGGTTGCTAAGCAAGATCAATTCAAGTACCTGGATGATTTCACACCAACTCAGCTTAAGGATCTCTTGATCAAAACAACACAAGCCAAAGAAGAAATTCTAAATGAAAACCTCAGCATCAAAGACAAATACATGGCCTTACTGGAGAAGTTTCCTGAACTCAAGGGCTAGGCTAACCAGCAAAATCATACCGGAAATATCCTGTTTGTCCTTAAGGTCTTTCAGTACGTCAGTAGTAATTGATTGATCGTGCATTGCATTTATAAGTTCGTGAATGTGCGAATTGAATCCGCTATTTACTTCTAAATAGTGCATGCGGTTTATTTAGTGTTACACTAGAAATTGTAAATTCTCATTAGCTTTGATACACCAATAGTTAATGCACCTGATTGAAAAGCAGCCTTGAATTTTTTCGGTAAGAATATCAAAACCTTACGAACACAACACAACCTTTCCCAGGATGGATTTGGACGCCTCTTTGATCTAAGCAAGTCCAACGTAAAATCTTATGAGAGCGGTGCATTTCCAAAACTCGAGAAGTTCATCCAGATCATGGATCATTTCGGATTAGATCCTAGCAAGTTCGTTCTGTTGGATATGGAAACGCAATCAGTCCGTCGGGAACGCGAAGGAAATGAATCTAGGGATGAAGAGATAAAACGCTTTGTAGCCAGTGGCCTAACAGAGGAAGATCAATATAAGTACCTGGACGATTTCACACCCGAGCAGCTCAAAGAGATTTTCATCAAGACATCAAAAGCTAAAGAAGGTCTGCTGCAAGAGAACCTCGCCATCAAAGACAAGTACATGGCTTTACTGGAGAAACTACAGGAACAGCAATAGCTGATCAATACGCACCTCTATCCAGTTCTTTCTCTGCCTGCTCCAGGTCAATGTTGTATTTCCTTTGGAGAAAGAACAAAAGCTTACTTTGCTTCCTGAGCCATCCAATCAGATCGTGATCAACTTTAAGTTTTCGGTATTGCCAGAAGAGTCCAACAAATGCCAGCACCAAACAACCTGTGAAAATTAAGGCACCAATCAGGTTTCGGTTTTGTGATGCGATCAGTTGATCCTTAAGCTCAAGTTGCTCATGCATGTGTTTTACTCTTTCAGCTTTATACATTGAATGTAGGATTTCCAACCTCTCACTTAGCTCTACATAAGGATCTTGTATTTGGTCGATTCGTTCTTGGTATCCCAAGGCATCTGCTAGTTCATTGTTATCCTTCGCCATTGATACAAGTTGCCTGAGCGCACGAATCATGCTTTTATGGTTAACTGCAGCTACATCAAGTAAGCTACCTTCACGATAGTAATCAAGTGCCTTATCAGGTTGGTCAATTTCTATATATAGTTTTCCAAGATTCAAATAACTCATTAACAAACTTTGCTGATCTGAGCTACCATCCTTCAAGGCAAGTCCTTCGATTAGGTAACTTTCTGCATCTTCATATTGCTGTTGCTGTAGTTTGATGAAACCTAAACTATTTATTGCTCTACTCTTTCTTCCTGAATCATTTGCACCCTCGGCATACTTCAATATTTCCTCATAAATCAATTGAGATCTTTCAAGTGCTCCACTATCTAAGAGCGCCAGCGCCAAAGCGGTTTTGGTTGAGATCAATAGCGTATTTTCTTCTTTCGAGCCTTCTAGCTCGCTTATTAACTCCTCAAATGTTTTGACTGATTTACCGTACTCTTTATTGAGTCTTAGCACTCTGGCTAAATTGTATCTTATTATTTGACGCTTGGCCTGATCAAGCTGATCAAGAGCTAATGCTTCTTTGTAATAATCGATAGCATAATCATAGTGGAATAGGTTTTTATAGGATAGCGCGATATAGACCAAGCTTTTGTACTCTAACTCTTGATTCTTACTTTCTCTGAAATAGCGAATGGCATTATAGAAATGGCTCAGTGCATTTTCTTTATCCGCTAGTTCATAGTAATAGATTTCTCCCTGTAATTGATAGATTTCACCTCTCGCTATCTCTGATAATTCTGCAATTCCTAAGTTGTCTGAAAGTAAGCTTAGTGCTTTCTCGGGATGTGTTTTCCTAATTTCTTTGGCCTTTTCTAGGTCCAGTTTGTGATCAATAGCAACAAGACCATGAACGTTGATAAACATCCACAGTAAAACACTGAGAGTGGTTCGTAGTATCTTTTCCATTGCTGTAGGTGATTTGCTGGGTTCTGGATAATAGCCTAAACCATTATAACAGAATTAAGAGGAAAAGATATAACGGAATTTGCTCTTATCAAATTTATTTCGCGCTTGCTGTAAAAGGTGAGGCCAGGGCTTCCTAGCCTCAAGTTGATCATTTATCCAGCCGGCGGAATGTCTCCATCGTCCTCGCCTCCTTCACTCTCGACATTAATGACATCTGGACTTTTAGTCGTAATGTCGTTCAAATCTCCGGTGAGGGATTCACAAGAAAAAAACACAGGGCTGATAAATAGCAGCATGGCTATGGTTCTTACTAACTTTTTCATGATTGTTAACTATTAAAATGTATCGTGAAAGTTAGCGGAACCGTATCGCAGGACATACAGCCCGATCGTAGGTTTTTCCTAATGACGGTATAAGGTGGTGATTTGAGTCGTTTTGTTCAACCTGAATTCCATCAAAAAAAGCTAATTCCTCTCTTAATTCGGAACTCGGGATTTTCGTGATTTAACTTGTACAAAAGTGATAAGAGTACTGATAATAGTAGTGATAATACTACTGATAAGAGTGGTGAAAGAGCATTGCGACCTTCTATAAACAGTATAAACATATTAAACATTTAAAACAAAAAAAGTTTGGTGAAAAAAACCTGACTTCAACACACAACGCAACTAGGCGAATTTATTGAGGTGAAACCATTATTTAAAAAGAAAACACATTGCGGTATGTTTCATGAAACATACTAAAGTTGATTGTTTTTGAAGGTTTTGGGCGTCTCCTTTCAGGCCGGGCTATCCGTGCTACATGGTAGCTTACTCCTATCCCTGACGCGACGATTTCAGCAGAGGCACCGCACCCTTTTGCTACGCTCCTACGCTCAGGCACACCTCGGCCTGCGGTACTGTGGCTCCTCGGCGGCTCACGCTCAGCAAAAGCGTGCTCTGTACCTGCTCCTTTGATTGTTCAATGCAATTAGGCCAAGCAAGAGATCTGTAGCTGGAAGCCTCTAGAAATTCAATGGAAGGCACTCATTTGTTTGATAACTGTAACGTCTTAGCAACTGCTCTTAACAATCCACTCCAGAACACTTGCTTTTTGGCCTTCAAGCTTATTCCCTGGTGACTTGCTCAAGGCCCGCACCCATTCTCTGTGCTTCCAATACCAGCCCCAGTCTGCGGTACTGTAGCTCCTCACCGGCCAGCGCACAGCGAATGCGTGCTTGTTCGTCTTCCTTTCTTTAGTTCCCCATCTCACAGGGTCCGGCAAGAGATCCGTAGCGGAGGGTGTAGCTTTCATTTGATTGAGGCTTGCTGAATGGATATAACCTTTTGTTGTCTTGATTCTACTTCCCACTTTCTCCACTCCGCAACACTTGCCTATTGCTACACACCAATGGAGGAACTACAAAAGGCGGGTTTCGCAGGTAAAGCGGCGTGCCGCTCCGGTTGCCCTGCAGGTATCACGCCAGACTAGCCAGAGCCTATTCCATTAGCGTTTTATTTCAAAGGCATTTCATACACACTGGCTCTCCGGTCACCACCGGGACCTGGGTCTGTCATTCAGCCTGCTTTGGGCTGTCCTACGCGTCACAGCAGTTACCCTGGCCACTGTAGCCCCTTTCCCTCCATACGCGCAAATCCGTTTCCCAGGCGCTAGTGTCCAGCCACTGCTCTAGTTAATGCGAGCCTGCGGACTCGGGCAGTACCGTATCAGCCCCACATGGCCAACGCTTGACCAAAACTGCCACGCACTCCCAGGCGACCTAAATCGGCCTTCTTCTGGTAGGCTGCCCTCATACTCGCTTACGGCTCGCCGCACAGATGTCTGCAACCCACTCCACTACGTTCCGCTCATTGCAGCCACTTTCCATCCGCACGCTGAAGGCTCTTTTACCTGCACTAAAGATAATGACTAGAGTACCCACCCAACCCACCCTTTGGTTAGGTTCATCTGTAGAGTTCATTTTCTTAAGAGTAGTTGAGACTAATTAAAGTTTAGATTGACAGGTTGGAAGTTGTTTTGGTGATAGGCTTGGAATTCCTTTCAATAAAAAATCTCTAAAAATTAAGGAGGACCTCTTGACTTTACCGCAATTAGAAAAGTAATGAAAAGATTAACCCAATCAGAAAGATGTAAGTGGAGGATACTACTGCAAGGGATGTGAAAGGTTTCTCCTTAACATCAAATAACCCATATATTTTAGAATTGCCTTTCCGAATTGAGTACTGAAGTTTGATAAACCCAGCTCCAATGACGTAGATGTAGAGCCACACTGACGTCATGTAGGAGGTGAACAATATAGGCCACATGGTAATGTATCTTTTCTGTTCTAAAGAGAATAGTGGGAATGAAATCTCTTCAGCCTTTTCTACATCCAATCCTTTATGAAAAGCAACAAATACCAAAAAGCAAACCGTCGAGAAACATATCCAAGTAAATAGGGCATCCAATAAAATTAAGATCGGTATATACCAGCTCTTCTTGGCACGTATTATCCGTGATAGTACAAACCGGCTCTCCTCAAGGGATAAGTAATCGCCAATTATATTGGTAATAAAAACTGCGATAAAAAAGGCACTAGCCTTCGCAAACTCCTTTATACCTGCATATCGATGAATTAGCTCTCGGAGTATTGATGTGTTCTCAGGGAGTTTATCCGTTCCTGCATATTCTGAAGTTACAAGGATTTGTAAGCCAAGAAACAAAACTGCCATGCACACTGATATGAGGGCTGAAACAGAGATTCTGCGTAGACTAAACATCCTCTCTCCAAACAAATCGTCGAAGAACTTGATGAAACTATCAGCCCAAAATCTCACTCCGTCTTCTTTTGGTAGCTCATTTGAGAGCCATTTCCCTATTTTCTTCTTGATTTCAGGTCTTGCCGCTTGACCAGCGGTAATAAATAATGGAAGAATAAGTCCAGATAGTGAAAATACTATTCCAAATAAAGTCCAGTTCATGCTCACGTTTTCAAGATATTGAAAAATTCCGTTTTACACAATATCAAGTTTTCATCACTGCTTTGTCTATAATGTTATTACCTCTTATTGTTTTGCTTTCTGATTGAAAAAAATCCATCAAAGTTAAGGGGGCTCCCGCTTGGCTTTCCCACAATCAAAAAAGCAAGGCGAAAGCGCAGGTTTTCTATTTCCTTTTTGGCGTGCTTTGTCTTGCTTTTTTCCTCCACCCCCTTTTTTGATGGCTTTCTTTTTTTCTCTTTTTTCTTTTGGAGTCAATCACTTGAGTCTTGACCTGGCAAAGGCTACAATCCATTTCAAAAACATGGAAACGAAAAAACTGACGGTAGCGCCAATCATGGCCAGGACAATTGTTCTACCAACATCATGCAGATGAAGAGAAGGGATAATCGAAAGGACTGTCCCTCCGAATGTCCCCGCCTTTGAACTATACTGATTGAACATCATTATGCATCAGGTGCTGGATCTGCGACTTCTGGCGCTTCATCAATTGCTATGATGGTCAAAGGATTGTAAGACCCACTTTTCAACGGGTACATGATTCCATTGACTTCCTGGAGAAAGTCCAGGCCTAAGACCAGGAACATGTCCAGTTCACTCGCTGCAGTAGTCGGAACATTGAAGTCACTGGCCGCTTCAGTCTGAGGACCAAGCTCAATCTCAGGACTTGCGACCTGATTGAACAGGAAGCTTTCATTCTCGAAATCAATCTCCGCCGCTGCGACCAGGAACTTGAAGTGAGTTGCCCCGGAGGGAAACGCCACGGTATTACCTGGAATGAACTCTGGAACCTGAACGCCCATGCTACCAGCCGCCCGATCAACCACCGGATCATATTGGGCATACAAGGTAGAGCTCAGCTTACCATGGATATTGAAATCAAAGCCATTCAGAATATTAAGATCTCCTGCAGTCACTTGGCGCTCGCCACGAGCATTGGTGACGTCAGTCTTGATTACCCGAAGGATTTCCCTGGTCAACCTACTGGTCACCTTGGAGTCAGAGGCGTTTTGGATCAGAAGCCTGAAAGCATTTCGAATGATCCGTCCTGCTTTACCAGCCCGGCCAAACTCAGAGCCGTTTTCACGGGTCCGCTGAAAGGCTGGATCATTCTTGATGCGATCCGCATCAACCCCGCCTTTCTCCCTGGCTAGATAGCCATCTTTGCTCTTGTAGAAGGACACATCCCCGATGGTTCCCTCTAGTTTAATGATTCCTTTTTGTCGTGCCATAAAACTTAAAAAATTTGGTTTACGGCTGAAAAAACGCATATTTAAGCCATAGCAGATACAGTGAGTTTCCGGCTTTGATAGCTATTGGCGCTTATTGCCGAACATGCCACCTATATACTGTATGGATAAAGCATGACAACTAAGAAATGAGGTTAAAACGAATCATAATCTATCCCAAGGACATCCAGCGCATTACTGGCAAAAGTGAGCGTTACGGGAGGCTTATGCTTCAACGAATCAGAAAGCAACTAAAAAAAGAGGATCACCAGCTGGTGACCCTTCGTGAGTTTTCTGAATTTACCGGGATCGATATGGAGGAGGTAAGGGAGTTTATTGATTAGTGGCCTTACCAAAACCAGTCCCGCCAAGCTTCTCTTTCAATGCTTTCATGTCCTCGCTGACTTTCTCCTGGACAACCTTCGCATAGACCTGGGTAGTCTTCAAATTCTTATGACCTAACATATTTCCGACCGTTTCAATCGCTACACCATTTGAAAGCGTGACTGTCGTTGCGAAAGTGTGCCTGGCCATATGGAACGTAATGTTCTTGGTGATCCCGCATAGGTTCGCGATCTCCTTCAGATAAGCATTCATTTTCTGGTTTGAGATGACTGGTAGCAAATGACCAGAGTTTACGGTTTCGGGATGGTCCTGGTATTTCTCCATGAGCTCACTAGCCTGGGGCAACAAAGGCACATTAGAAGAGGATCCCGTTTTTGTTCTTTCAACAAATATCCAGTACTCACCATCCAAGCCTTTAGAAATATGTTCAGGTGTGAGTTTCTTGACATCCGCATAAGCCAAACCCGTGTAGCAGCAAAACAGGAAGATATCTCTTACCTGCTCCAATCGCTCTACCTGGAATTCTTTTTGGTACAAGTCCGAAAGCTCCTCTTTGGTAAGGTAGCCTTTCTTGACTTCCTTCAGTGTCATTTCAAACCTTGCGAATGGATCACGCTCGATCCACTCATTCTTCAATGCCAGGAACACGATCTTCTTGAAATAGCTCAGGTATTTCATCGTGGTATTGTGGCCAATGTTCTTCACTGATTTGAGGTAGAACTCAAAGTCTGCTATGAAGGCATACTTTAGTTCTCTCAGCATATAGTCGTCTCTTTGGTACTGATGCTTAATGAATCGCTCTAAGTGCTTCAGAGTCGTCTCATATCGCTCCAAAGTACCCTGCGAATATTCTTTCCCTAATTGCGCCTTCATTTGACTGTTATGATGTCTGAAGAGCTCAAGCAGAGAGTGTTGCTTATTCGTTTTGCCCAGATAGATATTCTTGATGCTCTGAGCAGATATGAATTGGTCTTCCTCCTGCAGTCGATCATGGATCTTATCCAACTTCACTCGCATCTTGTCCAGGTGCCGATTGATGATCCTGGCTTGTTCGCCTGTACCTCTCACCCTTCCGGCGCTCACATTCCATTTCTCGGGTATTACCTTTTTACCAGTTGATATTTCCGCTCTCTTGCCATTTACGGTGATTCTGGCCATGATTGGCGCTTCGCCAGTCTTTTTACTGATGCGGTTACTGAGAAACCAAAAGAGAACGCTGAAAGTGTTGTTCATAATAATTGTTTTAGAATGTTACTTTTTATAGTCGTTTGGCATGGATCGAGGGTTCGAATCCCTCCATAAATGTAACCTAAAAACACCAAAAAACCTCATTTAGAGGCAAAAAAGCACATTCGGTTAACAGAATAATTGTTAACCTGTTTGTAGACCAATTATATGAAAATACCTGGAAGAAATGAGGGTGTTGAGAAACAAAAAACCCTTCATACGTGCAGTATGAAGGGTTTTGATTGATTTTGCTTTCTTAAAAGCAGAGGAGGAGGGATTCGAACCCCCGGTACCTCGCGGTACAACGGTTTTCAAGACCGCCGCATTCGACCACTCTGCCACTCCTCTGTGATCTTTTTGCGTATTTGAGTAACTACTTTACTCTTTATTTTCTTTAAGAGGCGGGGCCGCCGCATTCGACGCGTCCGGCCAGGACACTCCGCCACACTTCTGTGATCTAAAAATCGGATCGCAAAACTATTGTTTTTACGGTCCAATACAACTTTTTGCAGGGCATTTTTTCATCACTAAACAAGAAAATAATGCTTCCATCTAATCACGAACTCAAAAAAGAAGCCTCTGATCCGTAGAACAGAGGCTCATTATATCGACTATTAGATAATCTTATTGGAAGAAAACTCCTCTCAAGATTAATATCTCTTCGTCAGAAATCGTTGGAACTGAGGCGCTGAATGTATCATTAATGGTTTCTATAAATGCATTCGCAAACAGTGCATATCCTCTTGGGTTTGGATGGATACCATCCGTAGAGTATATACCATTCGGGCTAAAATCAGGTGCCAAAGTCCGGCCGCCTATTGAAATACCCAAAGTTCCGTCTGCTTCAGCAATTCCACCTGGAGTGAAAGCCAAGGCTGTAGCTTGTTCGGGCGTCAGACCCGTAACATCCGCAAGCAATGGATAAATATCCACCACACCAATTACCGTCTCTCCAGCAGCGGCATTTGTCGCATCCGCCACACCCTGAATAATCGCAGAGAATGTAGCAGCGGCTATTACAATTTCGCCTTGCTCTTCAGCAGTCAAAACCCATCGGTCTGCCGCAGGAGTACTCGTACCCAAACCTCCAGCGAATGCAGCAGCTGCAGGTAATGGGACCAAATCAGTAGCTTCCGTCATTCGATAGTTCGGAAGACCTAAGGCACCCAGGTTTGTTAGGTTTTCATCTTCCATGACAAAAGCACTACCAGTCGAAGCAGCAAACGTGATCGTTCTGCGATCCGCTTCTTCCTGAGTAATTGCACCTCCTAAAACCGCCAGACCTAACCCTCCATTGTACGCAGCATAGGCTGCATTTAGCGCATCTGCGCTTGCCTGATCCAAAGGAATTGGATTCCAGGGTACCGCTCTGAAATACGGAAGGAAAATAACCGGAGCGATGTTCATGATCACTCCTTTCGAGCCCGTTGCTACCATGGTCGAAACCAGAGCGGTATACTGCGCCTGAAAATCTGCCGCAGAGGTTATCTGAATACCATCGTTAGCTCCTCCATTCACGGCATAGCCCAGGATATCATTTCCTCCCAAAGACGAAGTAAAGAATGTTGGTCCTGTTGCAATCGCATCTGTTAAGATAGAAGAACCAGTTACACCATCGGCACTTGGGTTTGTCGCAAAGCGTTGGTAAAACGAATTAAATGCAGGATTGATCTCTGCATCAGGTCCGCCAGTCGCAGGTGTGAGAGACTGGGCAAGAATGATTCCCCCTACTCCGAAGTTATTCAGTTGCGACTTATCTCCTGTAAAAGCCGTAGGAAACTCTCCTACTGTCGGCACAGGGCCGGGTATAGAAGTATCCAAAATGAATCTACCATTGATAGAGCCATCTTCATTAACTCCTGTTATCCCATTTTCAGAATTGATATCTGGCTGATTGAAAGCTCCGCCTCCAACACCATCAGCCATCAACTTCTGAGCAATTTGAGCTGGATAGCTATATGCCTGTCCATCGTTGTACAATGCACCGTCCATGACACCCGCAGCAAATGATGCTCCGAATGCAACCATGTGTTCAAAGTTCGCAGTACCCGCTGACCCAGTGACCGAAGGTGATACAGGAAGAGGGTTGGCATCCAATTGATCCTGAACCAAATCGTCTTCTGACGTACAGGACGCGATCAGGAAGGTTGCCGCTAATATGTATATATAATTCTTTTTCATTTTCTTCAGTGGATTGGATTAGTTCAAGAATTCGTCAAAATTCAATTGGATAAAGAAAATCGCCCCTTGTCGAGGGTTTCCGAAGGATGTAGTGTAACGCTCATTTAGGACGTTTGATCCACCAACTTTTACTACTGTTTTCAAATCAGGAATTTTATACGAGACCTGAGCATCCAATGTGCCATATGCAGGCACAACAGCGGTTCCAAAAGAAGATTCCCAAAGGAAAGCTTCCTGCCACCTCCAAGCCAGGTTAAAACCTAAATTGTCAGTCAACTTTCTATTTCCAAAACCAATATTATATCGGTACTCAGGTGTATTAAATGAAGCGATGAACCCCTGATCCAATAAGTCTTGCTGTGAAATCAGGTTATTGTATGAAACATTACCTTTTAAAGCGTAACCACCGTTCAACGTATATTCCGCACTCAATCCCCAACCTTGAGACTTAACATTACCATCTGCGTTGATATCTACTCCATAAGCCTGGGTTGCCACTGTCCCTTCCAGGATCGCCTGCTTTCCTGCTAATGAAGTAGCGTCGAATCCCGCTATTGGAGTTTGGAGTTGCTGACGAACATCTCCTGTTCCAGGCTGGTACGCCTGTACGGGAGTGATCTCCGCGATGAAGTCCTGATAAATATTGTAGAAGTAGAATCCATCGATCAACAGTCTACCATCTGCAAACAGACCTCTGTAACCTCCTTCAAAAGTGTTTACTTTCTCAGTAGTGAAATCCTGCTCCATCAAAGTCGTTGCATTCGGTGACAAATCTGCGATTGACAGCTCACCAGCAGCTACAGCTTGTAGATCTGTGGCAAGGTAAGAAGCGGAAGCATTTCCTCCTCCAATGAGGTTATATCGATTCAACAGGAATCTTGCACTACCGATCAATCGTCGAGAAACCACATCAAGATCGATGAATTGATCCTGAGTAGTTGGGATTCGGAAACCTCGCTGGAATGAACCACGAATGTTGTGATCCGGAGCCACTTCATATACCGCACTGAAACGAGGTGAGAATTGTCCGGTGAAGAATTCGTTCTTATCATAACGAATGGAAGCTTGCAGGTTCAATGCGTCATTCGCTAAAGACTTTTTAGCCTGAAGGTATGCACCCCACTCTGTATAAGAGATTTCATCTCCATTGTCCTCCAATGCAAAAAGTGTTGCTTCAGAGTTCAGGTTGAAGTTTCTGAAGTTTGCACCTGCAACAAGGTCAATTGCGTCAATTTCATTTTCGAAGTTGTAGCTACCCTCGTAATGGTACATGTTGGACTTATCCAGGAACAAAGCTCCTCCATCGGCTATCGAAATTCCACGAATTCTGTTGAAGGCTTCATTAAATGCCGGCGTTCCAGCCGCAAATGCAGGTACCCCCAAAGCGGAGTTACCATTTTGCTGCGCATCATCCGTTATGGCTTTTGCAATGGCATGTAATTGCGCCGCACTTGCCGTCAGGTCTGCTTGCAGCGCACCCGTATAGGCACCAAAATAAGTAGGTAAGTAAAATTCCTGATTGATTCGCTGGGTCACCGTATTTGCAGCATAGCTATCACCACTGTTTTCTTGCGTCGTATAAGCTCTCAAGAACCAGTTCGAGGCTTTCAATTCAAACTTACCCGTCCAAATCACAAAATCATCCAATACGAATCGATCGTTCGCCGTGTACACAGTACTACCGCTACCCCAGTTGAACTGACCAATGGCTTCAATGTTATCATTCACTCGATAATGCAAACCTGCACCCACCTTGATACTTTCTGTGGTATTATCCACAAATGAGTTTTCAAGATAACCTACTGGTGAAAAAGCTCCTCTTGCACCATCTGGAAGCAAACTTCTGATTCCGGAAACTGCACCTGCCAATGCCGGATCGTCACCATTGATGACAATATCAGCTACTGTTCCCACGTCGATGACAAATTCACCGTATGTATTGACACCATCGTATAATGGATTATTAGAAGCATTTAAACCTAGTTGCTCATTTCTTGCTACTCCCAAACCACTTTGATCTCTCACATCCACACCAACAAAATCATTGGCTCGCAAATACGATCCGGTCAATTTAAAAGCGAACTTGTTGTTAAAAGCTTTAGCATATCTGATACCCCAGTCTTGATAAAGCGACATATCATCATCTTCATTATCAATATGGTTCAATCCTAACTTGGTATATGCAGAAAGCCCCTGATATTCGAATGGACTCTTACTACGCATCAACAATATGCCTTGCAATGCATTAGGGCCATATAGCGCCGAAGCAGGTCCCGGGATCATTTCCACACTCTCCAAATCCAATTCACCTATACCTACCACGTTTCCAACAGGGAAATTCAAACCGGGCGCCTGGTTATCGATACCATCGATCAGCTGAACAAAGCGCGTGTTACCATTCGAACCAAACCCTCGTGCATTGACAGATTTAAAGGTCAAACTCTGGGTACTGAAATCAATACCATTCAAATTCTTCAAAGCATCGTAAAAGTCAGTAGAAGCATTGTTCTGAATATCCAGAATATCCATTCGCTGGATAGATACTGGAGACCTTAGGGTGCTTTCCTCGACTCGGGAAGCCGAAACCACAACTTCCTGTCCAAGAAGAACGGATTCATTCAACTGGATATCTAATTGTGATGTTGCACTTGATACTTCCACTTCCTTTTGCTCATACCCCACACTACTGATCACCAATGTAAGAGGTGGAGCAGATTGAACAGTTAAGTTGAAATTTCCTTGCAAATCGGTGATGGTCCCTAAAACGGTACCTTTCACCAGGATGTTGACTCCTAGTAGAGGCTCGCCCGTATTTCCGTCCGAAACGCTACCGGACAGCTGTGTCCCTTGCGCACCTACGAACGAAATAGTATGCATGCATACTAATAGGGAAAAGAAAGCCCTAGTAAATATTCTTTTCATATAGTTAAGGTTTAGACATCTAATAATTCTTTAATATTAGGTAAAATTTTTGTGACAATGGATAAAAAAGTCCATTTAAGAGCATTTACATTAGATTTTTTGCAAAATCCAGTAGCAATCAAAAATTCTTACATGGAACGGCAAACAATTACCTATACCTATTGAGTTTACCCTTGTTAGCCTATTCCATCTTTAATTGTCACACGACCTAATAATAAATTATGATCAACTTGGAGGGCCAGGTGGCCATCATTACCGGGGGCGCAAAAGGGATTGGCGCCGGGGCTTGCGAGGTATTTTGTCAGGCCGGGGCGCAGGTTATTTTATGGGATATTATTGATGGTGAACCTACTGCAGAAGCATTGGCAAAAAAGGGTGGTAAAATCATTTATCGAAAAGTAGATATCACAAATCGGGAAGAAGTCGATCGAGAAGCGGGATGGGTACAGTCCGAATTTGGAAGAATTGATATTTTAATAAATAACGCTGGAATCATAAGAGATCGTTCTTTTCTGAAGATGTCCGAATTGGAATGGAATAGCGTCATAGAAGTCAATCTGAAGGGTGCCTTCAATACTTGCAAAGCGATAGTTCCGATCATGAAGGAAGCTAACTATGGCCGAATCATCAATACTTCGTCGATCAATGGTCTGGCAGGGGCTTTCGGTCAAACAAACTATGCAGCTTCAAAAGCAGGGGTCATTGGTTTTACCAAATCGCTAGCAAGAGAAACTGGCAAATATGGCATCACTGTAAATGCCGTAGCTCCTGGTTTCATTCGGACGGATATGACGGATAGCATGCCCGAAGAAGTGATAAACGCCGGCATAGCCATGATTCCTGTAGCAAGAATAGGGACACCAGAAGACATTGCTCACGCCTATTTATACCTGGCCTCACCTCAAGCTGGATTCGTTTCTGCTTTCACATTAAGCGTAAATGGAGGCGCACTAGCGATTTGATTACTATGGATATTAAAAAAGAACCGTATCAAACTTCTCTGGCTCATCTGGCCGACCTGGAAGAAAAATTGGGAAAAGAACTTGGCCTATCTCCCTGGACCGAAATCACTCAGGAGCAGATCAGCACCTTTGCAAGGATAACCGAAGATGAACAATGGATACATATCGATGAGGAACGTTGTAAAAGAGAATCCCCTTATGGCACCACGATTGCGCATGGGTTTATGATTTTGTCGTTGGCCTCCAAGTTTGCTTATGAAACCATGCATATAGCTGATGTGGGCATGGGACTGAACTACGGGTTGGACAGAGTTCGGTTCATGAACGCAACACCCGTTGGTTCGAAAGTGCGAGGAAGAATTTCTTTGATGGAATTCGAGCCGATTGAAAAAGGTGCCAAATACAAAGTGAAAATAATTTTTGAACTGCAAGGACAAGAGAAACCCGCATGCGTAGCAGAATTTCTGGCTCATGCTTATACCTCAAAGAATTAAAATATTATGAGAAAAGATTTACCAGAGATATTGGATCGTTTCAGGTCCTTCATGAAAGAACATCTATCTCCTCTTGAAGATAAATATCATAACCGCCCCTGGAATGAGGTAGTCCCTCATCTAGAAAAGGTGAGAGAAAAAGCCAAAGCCGCAGCGCTCTGGACCCCTCAAATCCCGCAGAAATATGGCGGCATGGGACTTTCTGTATCAGAATTTGGAGAAGTGTGTGCGGTCCTGGGTATGAGCCCTTACGGATTTTACGCTGTGAATTGTCAGGCGCCAGATGCAGGCAACATGGAATTGTTGATCGAATTTGGTACCGATGAACAAAAAAAGCAGTTTCTGGATCCTCTGACACGTGGTGAAATCCGGAGTTGTTTTGCAATGACGGAACCGGAATTCGCCGGGTCAAATCCTACGATGCTGGGTACAACAGCTGTTCAGGACGGAGATGAATTTGTAATCAATGGTCATAAATGGTTTACCTCAAGTGCCGATGGTGCTTCGTTCACCATAGTGATGGCTATCACCGACCCAGATGGAACCAATCCCTATAAAAAAGCCACCCAGATTCTGGTGCCATTGGATAATCCAGGTTTCAAATTCATTAGAAATATTCCTATCATGGGCGAGGAAGGGTCCGGTTGGCATAGTCATGCGGAAGTCCGGTTTGAAAACTGTCGAGTCCCTGCTTCTAATGTGCTCGGAGCTGTGGGTGAAGGCTTTTCCCTCGCTCAAAAACGCCTGGGACCTGGAAGAATTCATCACTGTATGCGATGGATGGGCATGTGTGAACGGGCCATGGAACTCATGTGTGAACGAGCAGCCACCCGAGAAATTGCTCCTGGTAAGGTCTTGGGAGATCAACAGGCGATACAATTCTGGATTGCGGAAAGTCGGGCAGAGATCAATGCCGCGCGTCTCATGGTACAAGATGCTGCCCAAAAAATAGATACTGTCGGAGCCTCAAGTGCAAGACAAGAAATCAGTATCATTAAATTCTATTGCGCCAATGTGCTGCAGCAAGTCCTGGACAGGGCCATTCAAGTGCATGGTGCCTATGGTATAACAGATGATTTCTTGATCTCATCCTGGTACCGACTGGAGCGTGGTGCCAGAATCTACGATGGTGCAGATGAAGTTCACAAAGCACGAGTGGCGAGAGATATTTTAAAAAAATACCGAAAGCAATAACCCAGGAAAGCATTTTTAAAATATGTCAGATTGGATTGATCAACCCAGGGCCATACGCGAAGGTGAAGGCCTGAATGAGGAAAACCTCCACAAAATATTACTGGACCATGTACCCGGCCTTTCGGGAGACATTAAAGTCCATCAATTTCCGGGTGGTTTTTCAAACCTTACCTATTCTGTTCAGGTAGGCACAAGGGAGTTCGTATTACGTAGACCCCCGTTTGGTGCCCAGGTAAAATCGGGGCATGACATGGGTAGAGAGTACAAGATCTTATCCAATCTGAACCCTCAGTTTAGCAAGGCTCCAAAAGCCGTTTATTACACAGAAGACGAATCCATTATCGGTTCGCCTTTCTATTTAATGGAACGAGTCAGAGGGGTGATTCTACGCTCAAAAATGCCTGCAGACATGCAACCCAATGAAGCACAGATGAGCGGGATTGCTACTTCCTGGCTAGATACCCTTATCGAGCTGCATGCAGTCGATTATGCCGCTGCGGGGTTATCTGATTTGGGAAAACCGGATGGATATGTAGAACGACAAGTAGCCGGTTGGAACAAGCGATACTTCAAAGCAAAAACAGATGAAGTGCCTTTGCTTGAAAAAGCTGCCCATTGGCTCAGTGAAAACATCCCATCCCAAAGTGGGTCCACACTGGTTCACAATGATTTTAAATATGACAATGTCGTCCTGGACCCGAAGGACTGGACGCGGGTGATTGCGGTTCTAGATTGGGAAATGACCACTCTCGGCGACCCACTCATGGATCTTGGGACTAGTATTGGATACTGGGTTAATGACAGTGATCCGGATTTCATGAAGCAATTGGACCTCACACCCACACACCTTCCCGGAAACCCGACACGTGGGGAAATTTTAAACAGATACGCCAGTCTGACCGCTACAGATGTTGGTGATGGTGTCTTCTATTACGTATTTGGCCTGTTCAAAATCGCTGTTATTGTGCAACAGATCTATTTCCGATATAAAAAAGGACTAACTAAGGATCCGAGATTTGCCGGATTGCTTGCAGCCATTCAGGGAATAGGGCAAATCTCACATCAGGCCATTTCCAAAAAGAAAATTGATGAACTCTTTTAATCAGCTAATCGAATGACCGCTAATCCATTATATGATTTGATTGAACTGGAAGAACTGGACACCAATCTATTCCGAGGACAGAATTATCCAGCGTCCTGGGGCAGAGTTTTTGGTGGTCAGGTATTGGCACAATCCTTAAATGCCGCAAATAGATCAGTTCCAGACGATCGGCAGCTCCACTCAATGCACGGATACTTTATATTGGGAGGTGATCTGGCTGCTCCAATTATTTATCAGGTAGAGTGTATCCGTGACGGAAAAAGCTTCAATACACGCCGGGTGGTAGCATTTCAGCACGGCAAGGCCATTTTCAATATGTCGGCTTCTTTTCAAGTCAAGGAAGAGGGATTTTCTCATCAATCTCCAATGCCTAACGTCACCTCTTATAAAGACCTGATTTCAGACGAAGAATGGATCAAACAGAATGCTGATAAATTACCCGAAGCCTACAAAAAGTACCTTGTAAAGCGCCACATCGAATTTAGGCCAGTAGAACGGATCGACTTGTTCAGTTCAAAACCTCAATCACCAATCATGCACATTTGGATGAAAAGTGAAGAACCGCTGCCTGATCATCCCGCTTTTCACAAGCAAGTGCTTGCATTTGCATCGGATTATAACCTGATGACAACTTCTGCTTTGCCGCACAGAGGGAAATTTCAACCTGGACAAATCATCATGACAAGCCTCGATCATGGTATGTGGTTTCATCAGGATTTCAGAGCAGATGAATGGTTATTATTCGAAGTAGAAAGTACCGTAACTCACGGTAGCAGAGGTTTTAATCGAGGGTCTTTTTTCAACGAAAATGGTGATTTAGTTGCTAGCGTAACACAAGAAGGTCTACTGAGGAGACGGATCAAAATCAGCTAGATTTAGTCAGTTAATTCCTTTCTTTGTCACCTAAATTCTTACATCGCCGTTATTGCCACATGGAACCGATTATTGACATTCAGAATATCACTAAAGCCTTCAAAAGAGGTGAGTACATTGAGTATGGTAGCCTTCGCGATACGCTAACGGGGTTGTTTAGTCAGAGAGGGAAAAGATCGATCAATACATTTAATGCGTTGGATGAAGTTAGTTTCAGCATTTATCCGGGAGAAGCGTTGGGGATAGTTGGCAAAAATGGCTCAGGGAAAAGCACTTTGTTAAAAATTCTTTCGAGGATCACGCCCCCTACAAAAGGGAAAGCGATTCTCCGTGGAAGGTCAGCCTCCTTACTCGAAGTAGGTACCGGATTCCACTCTGAATTGACGGGCAGAGAAAACGTTTTTTTCAATGGCTCCCTGATGGGGTTAACCAAAGGCGATATTCAAAAGAACTTTGATTCAATAATCGATTTCTCTGGAGTCGAAAAGTTCATTGACACGCCTTTAAAAAGGTACTCAAGTGGGATGTATGTTAGGCTGGCATTTGCCGTAGCCGCCCATTTAGATCCAGAAATCCTAATGGTGGATGAAGTGCTGGCAGTGGGTGATTTTGAGTTTCAAAAGAAGTGTATCAAAAAGATGGATGACGTACGAAAAGATGGACGGACTGTCATTTTCGTCAGCCACCAAATGGAGATGATCGAAAAACTTTGCACAAGAGGTATTATTCTTTCTGAAGGCAAGCTGAAGATGAACGGAACGATCGAGGAGGTGGTGAATGGTTATATCGAAATGAATGAATCCTCCATTAAGAACCCTGATTTCTCCTCTATTAGAACACCAACATCGGACCTCTACATGACAAAGGCAACGTTATTGAACAATGAGGGCGAACCTTCAAACATCCTCAAATCAGCCGAATCATGCACAATTAGAGTTCATTATGAGTGTCACTCAGAGAACATCCAATACTTTTCATTTTGGGCTGATATTTTAAATCAAAAGTACACCCCAATGTTGCAGTTCTTCTCTGGAAAAATGAAGGAGCATGTCATCCCGGTTGATAAGACCAGAGGTTATTTTGATATTAATGTTGACAAATTGCCTCTTATTCCTGGGAGTTACAATATTGAATTTTACATCCATCACAGAGGTGTCCATATGGATCGAATATCCAGAGGCCTCATTTTTGAAGTGGTTTATTCTGACTATTACGGTAGTGGGCTTTTACCTCGAGTTGGCACCATTTGCGACTTCTCTATCACATGATACCGGAAACAAAGACTATTAGAAAATAACACATCGAAGTTTTCGATACTATTCCTCTCAGTTTTAATCAAGAGTAAACTGTCATTCTAGACTTTTGCAGCATTGCTGTAGCGAATGAAGACATTAACAGGCACAAGAAAGTTTAATCTTCAGTTTGTTCATACAAATGCACCAGCTCAGCGGGACTGGCTGATCTGGGAATTTTCAAAATTTGAAGTTGTTCCGGAGCGTCCATCGCACCATGAATAGTCTCATAGATATCATCAAAATACACTTTTAAATCAATGATCTCAAGGGCGCCCAGGGAATAAATCTCTCGCATCATTTCCACCCACTCATGATTGATAATCGCAAACATCCTGTCTACTATCTCTTTCTTCTCAATCGGTCTCCTCATGCCTTGAACCGACTGTACCCTTTCCAGAAAAAGCACGTGTTTTAGGTTTCCACTCAATGCAACAGATTCGTTACCAAAAACTTCCTCAAGTGAAGCAGTAAAAAAATCCTCTGGCTCTCTAAACGCGTTGATGTATTTAATCAATCCTGACCGAAAAATTAAACTATTCATCAACCCATGAAAAGGAAGGTTCCTGAAAATCAACCGGTTAAAAATCAGGTCAAAGAAGTTTACCAGTCTTTGTGACGGATCATTTCGAAAACGAATGTTCTTATTGTCGAAAACACTTTTATACGTTTCCTGGTGATATTTTTTCAATACAAATGCCCTTGGAAAAGCATAACACTTTCCTTCTTTCGAGATACCAATTATATCATCACCCAGGGTCTTGTATCCCCTGTCGATTACGAATGAATGCAGGATAGCCGTTTTCCCAACACCGCCAGGGCCTGGCAACAAGGTAACTTCATCATTCTCTGGATTACATACAGCAGCTGCGTGTACCATGGTTATACCTTCCTTTAAAAAGTATAGCTGGATGTAAATGCTGATCAGGAAGTTATCATCAGTGACATAAAGGTTTGTTGTTTTTGGACCATAATCCACGGCAAACTTCTTAACAGGATCATGATAAAATCTTTTCTTTGATCCCTGAACCAAGTGGAATATTTCCATCTCCAACTCATTGATTTTTGCTTCTTCGTAGGGACTTATGATGATGGAATATTTGCAGTTATCTGGATTTGTTTTAACCTGAAAAAATCCTATCTGAAAATCAATAGATTCTTGAACATTGGCCTGAATAGCATCATTCATTGTGACCTTGACTAAATGATGTATTTGGTAGTGTTTCATAAGTGTTTTCTTCAGGTATTGAGCGAGTGAATGAAGTAAGATAATATGTTTGGCAATTCTCTCTTTCGTCTATTTAATGTGAAAGATATCTACTCTTCAACTCACCTAGTTTCCTAAATGATTTGGTTGTCCAATAATGCAAGGCGTGATTTATATTTTGCCACCAATCCAGTTCTGGTTCAATTGCTTCCAGGTGACTTTTCAGAAAAGGAAAGAAACTGTACTGATCCAATACTAACTGTCTAGCATATCTTATTGCTTCTAAATTGGTTTTGGAGAGTGGAGTTTGGCTAATTTCTCTTACGTGATCAATTGCATGTTCGTCCTCCATATCAATGATATGCAGTGACTCAGCAGGAAAGTAGTCCAAAATATTGGGACACCCCCAATATACCGGCATGTTCCACCCAAGATAAGCATCAATTATTTTTTCAGTGAAATAGTTCTTTAGCCGTGAATTCTCAGGAGCGAAGCAATACGATCTACCATAACCAATATCAAACTTATTCAGGGACGTGTGTGCAGTGGTTAGCTTCCCTTTCAATACGTCCTTGAAAGAACCAAATATTTCCATACCAAATAGGTCGTGACACTTGGCAGCAAAGCTTGTTCGTAATTTTTGATCTTGGGTTTTCTGTTTATGAGACATAACAGTATAAATTCCCTGATTATAGTCCTTGGGTGGCTCAAGCCTTTTTAGTTCGTCATAAGTAGCTTCTATTCGCCAAAAACTATAATGGTAACTATTTTCGTAATCAATCACATGAAGATACCTGTCCGCGTCCTTGACAAATGGGCTGATGGCCTCAGGTTCCCTTCTAATAAGTATTTTTTTCTGGAATGGGACTTGCCCTAGCGCCAAATCTTTGTCTTGAAGACATATGCAGAAATCCGCCGCAGATGCATCACTTACTACCTGTATATCTCCCCAAATACCAGCCTCATTAGGTGAATACTTTAGAATTGCCTCTCGTGCTTTTTCAGGGTCGAATCCGAACCAATTTGCGTGAATGGATATTTTTATCATATCTATTTTAGTGTCACACGTCATCAACCCTTGTATTCCCTTCCAATCGGACTCAGATCCTACATTGTAACGATCATGCAATTACATTCCTCCAAAATTCAGAATTTATTTCCATTCACGTTTCAATAATACTTTCAGCAGACCTGGTTTTAAATAATGCCACCAAATCTTGTTCTTGAAATAAGTACTAATGGTCATATTAAATGAATGACTTTCATCAATAAAATGGTAAAACCAGATTTCTGCTAACATCTTCCTTAAATACTTTGATTCTTCTTTTGAGCCATTGAACCCATCTACAAGTGCGTGATTCCATCTGATAAAATCGAGATAAATAACTTTTCCTGATAGTGGCTTATACTTAAAAAATTGCTCATGGACTTCCAGGTCGCGATCAGTAGTCTTTATGCCAAATTGTGCAAGGACCAATTCTTTGATTTTCGACGTGCTTTCGATTTGTTTATTGATGAATTTTTTACTCACTTGTTGGTCATGGGCTCTATAGTCAAGCAAGATTTCAGGCAAATTTGCCACCTTGCTAACTTGAATAAAACGGCGCCATAATTCATAATCTTCGGCATGAATGTAGTTGATATCGTACTCAAGGTCATGCTTATCAAGAACATCTTTTCGCATCATGGTAGTTGGATGAGCAAACGGCGAGTAATGAATCATTTCTACTCGAAGTTGAAAATCGTGAAGAGGGTGTCTGATCTCAAAATCCGCAGATTCCTTACCCTCACTATGGAACACGAATAGCGCAGATCCGCATAGACCTATCTCTGGATGACTTTCCATAAATTCGACTTGTTTTGCGATTCTAGTCGGATGAGCTATATCGTCTGCATCCATCCTCGCGATATACTGACCATTGGCCAATTTGATTGCTCTATTTAAAGTAGCGATCAAACCAACATTTTGCTGATTTTGAAGTAGTCGAATTCGTTCATCTTGATACTCCTTCAAATGAGTAAATGAATCGTCCGTGCTGCCATCATCTATCACGAGGATTTCCATGTTCGAATAGCTTTGCGCTAAGATGCTGGAAATGGACTCTTTCAAATAAGGAGAAGCGTTGTAGACAGGCAGTAAAACAGAAACAAGGGGTTTCACAATTAGAATAGGTATATTGTCTTAATCCTCAATAATTGGAGTAACTGATATCTACTAAGCGTCACCCAGTTTTTTCCTTGACTAAATTTCGAAAAACCTCATCAGGCTCTTGCTTAAGGAGAATATCTCCAAAATTAAAGACACTTTATCAGTTCCGAACCATCGCCTCGAAAGGTGTCTTCATCAAGATTGAATTGTTTCTTTAAATAAATAGTCAGTTATATATATGTTGTACTTTCATGAAATCATCTTGACCATTATTCCTGATCTGTCCGACTATAAAACCTAAATTGGAATTTTTCTAAGAATGTTGTCAATCGATCCCCGTTGAAAATTGCACGTACTTCTTAACTGTTCATATTTAATTAGGTTTGAGTCAGCTTCAACCTACTTAATTCTTTGCTAATTAGATAAAACCGTGTTCATAGAGGTGAGAGAAGAATGTATGGCAAGGAGTTTAATCTGGTCTTTACTGAAATAATGCGTGATATAGACCAAAAGCAAGAAAAAATGAATTTTGAAAATCAGGTAGTAATCATCACAGGGGCAGGATCCGGAATCGGCGCAGCAGCGGCCATTCAGTTTGGCGCTCTGGGGGCAACCGTCATTGTCTCCGACATTAATGAGTCAGAAGCACGAAAAACCACTGAGACCATCATCAAACAGCATGGGAAAGCGGAGGTTGTGGTAACGGATGTCTCGAGTTTCGAACAGGTGGAAGGTTTGGTGAAGAGTACCGTCGAAAAGCATGGAAAGCTGGATGTGTTAGTGAATAACGCAGGAATCGGGCCACGAAATATGCTGAAAGTTGGCGAACATACGCTGGAAGATTGGGATCGCGTAATTGCCGTCAATCAGTCAGGAGTGTTCTATGGAATGAAATGTGCGCTTCAGCAAATGGTGACACAAGGAAGTGGCAATATTATCAATGTAGCTTCATTGGCAGGCTTGAAGGCTTCTGGGAAAAATCTAAGTTACTCCGCAAGCAAATTTGCAGTAGTTGGAATGACTAAATCCGCAGCGCTGGAATACGCTCGCCAAAACATTCGAATCAATGCTGTATGTCCGGGATATACTGAGACCAATCTGTTAGGTCAGTTGCTCTCTAGCAAAGCAGATATGGAACAACGGTTGCTGGCCTTCATGCCTATGGGAAGGTTCGGCAAAGTCGAAGAAATTGCTCATGCCATTCTTTGGCTTGCCTCTGATCAGGCGAGCTTCATCACCGGCCAAACCATTACGCTAGACGGAGGATCATCACTTTGAGTAAACCTGAATCAAATATCCGGTCAGACTTACAATCGTTATTCGAGCGACGAAGTTTAACGCAAGATTCCAATCGTCCCGAATCGGTTGAAAAAAGGCATCAAAAAGGACAAAGAACTGCACGCGAAAATATTGCGGATCTATGCGATCCTGATACGTTCATCGAATATGGCGCCCTTGCCGTGGCGGCACAATCTTCCAGAAGATCTCATAAAGAACTACGAGAGCAAACTCCGGCGGATGGCCTGATTACTGGTATTGGTTCCGTTAATCGTGATTTGTTCCGATCAGAAGTGTCCAATTGTATTGTGCTGGCGTACGACTATACGGTACTCGCAGGAACTCAGGGTGCGTTCAATCACAAGAAGACAGATCGCATGATGCAGGTAGCTAAGGCTTCCAAAAAGCCAATCGTCTTTTTTGTAGAAGGTGGTGGGGGTCGGCCCGGAGATACGGACTTTTATCCCATTTCCGTTGGCGGCCTGGACATAAGCACGTTCACTGAGTATGCCGGGTTGAGCGGAAAAATGCCTCGCATCGCCATTGTGTCAGGTTATTGCTTTGCCGGCAATGCCTCTATTGCGGGATGCTCCGATGTAATTATAGCTACAGAAAACACCTCTATTGGCATGGGTGGTCCCGCCATGATCGAAGGGGGTGGTCTTGGCAACTTCCACCCAAAGGAAATTGGACCTGCGAAAGAGCAGGCGACGAATGGCACCATTGATATTCTTGTAAAGGATGAGGCAGAAGCCGTTGAAATTGCAAAAAAATACCTAAGCTATTTTCAGGGGAACCTCGACGATTGGTCTGTAGGTGACCAACAAGGCCTTCGGGAGTTGGTACCTGAAAATCGTAAATATGGATACGATGTTCACAAAGTGATTGAATTACTTTCTGACAAAGGCGCAGTGCTGGAACTAAGAAGTCATTTTGCGAGAAATACCGTAACTGTCCTATCCAGAATTGAAGGTAAGCCAGTCGGTATCATCGCCAACAGCACCCGGCACCTGGGAGGAGCCATCGATAGTGATGCCGCAGATAAGGTCTCAAGGTTTATGCAATTGTGTGATGCCTTTGGACTCCCCATAATTTCATTGTGCGACGCCCCAGGATTCATGGTTGGTCCGGAGATTGAGAAAACCGCCATGGTAAGGCATGCGAATAGGTTGTTCGTGACAGCAGCCTCTATCCAGATACCAATTTTCACGGTTGTGCTAAG
The DNA here is from genome assembly GCA_965215825.1 of Cyclobacteriaceae bacterium. GTDB lineage: Bacteria > Bacteroidota > Bacteroidia > Cytophagales > Cyclobacteriaceae > JAWPMT01. The sequence goes on from CBDCEM010000002.1 coordinate 28,731, forward strand.
AAAAGCCTACGGCCTGGGCGCGATGGCCATGGCAGGAGGAAGCTTATGGAAATCTTATTTTTCTGTTTCCTGGCCCTCCGGGGAATTTGGAGCCATGGGGCTTGAAGGAGCGGTTAAATTAGGATTTAAAAAGGAATTAGCGGCTTGTCCAACAGACGAAGAACGAGAAGCACTTTTCGAAAGGTTGGTCAAAGAAGCTTATTCAAAAGGCCAGGCCATCAATGCAGCACCCATGCTTGAGTTTGATGAAGTCATCGATCCGGCAGATACGCGGCATTGGCTAATCACCGGCCTTAACACGGTGGATATGAAGAAAAATGATAGAATGATAGACAGTTGGTAAGCGACATGAATACACTAAAAATACATCCAAAAGGGGATTACGTCATTGTCGAATTGGCACGTGGTAAAGTAAATGCGATCAATGCCGAAATGGTTGATGAAATCAGGACCATTTTCGACGATCTTGAACAAGATGATCAGGTAAGAGGCGTGATCATGACTGGTGGTCCGAAAATATTTTCGGCGGGTTTGGACCTGATCGAATTAATGACCTATGACGAGGCAAAAATTGAGAGTTTTCTGAGAGACTTTGGCATGATGCATGTCGAACTCAGCAGGTTCTCAAAGCCTTTTGTATGCGCCGTAACAGGGTTTAGTCCAGCAGGAGGAACTGTGATAGCGGTTACCGCGGATTATCGGGTGATGGCAGATGACCCAAAGTTTTCCATAGGACTGAATGAAATGCAGGTAAACGTACAAATCACCAGGAACCTGACCGAAGCATACGCCTTCTGGCTTGGACGTAGCCTGGCAAACAAATTTATCCTTGCTGGCAAACTATTGAATCCGCAAGAGGCCCATGAACATCAACTGGTCGAAGAAATCTCCCCAATGGAAGAGGTACTGATGCGTGCTGAAAATAAAATGAAACAATTCTTAGAGGCGGATCCGGACATATTCCAGTACACTAAAAAAGCATTGCGTCAACCCTGGTTTCAGGCACAAAACCTGGAAGGAGAGGCAGATTTGAAGCAAGCACTAAAAATATGGTGGAAACCTGAAGTAAGACAAAGAATAACCGCTCTCATCGAGAGCTTTAGCAGTAAAAAGAAATGATCAATAAGCAGCAAATCCTAACGAAAAGACCTCTGGGTCTGCCAGAGGCGGATACCTGGGAACTAAAAGAATCAGAAACTCCAGCCCTGGCCGAGGGTGAAGTACTGATAAAAAACGATTTTATTTCACTTGATCCAGCAATGCGCGGCTGGATGAATGATGCCAAAAGTTACATTCCGCCAGTGGGTATAGGTGAAGTAATGAGAGCAGGTTCTATTGGAACCGTAGTAGAAGCCAACAATCATCCGAAATATAAAATAGGCGATACACTCGCTGGCTGGGGTGGAGTACAACAGTACACCGTTACTAATGGTGAGGGGTTTTATCCTGTAGATCCCAGTCTTGCTCCTCTTCCTACATACATAGGCACCCTCGGAATGCCCGGTATGACCGCCTACTTCGGCATTCTTCAGGTTGGCAAGATTAAAGAAGGTGAAGTAGTTGTGGTTTCAGGTGCTGCCGGTGCAGTTGGCAGTGCCGTAGGGCAAATTGCCAAGATCAAGGGATGTCATGTTGTTGGTATCGCAGGAGGACCGGACAAGTGCAAATACCTCAAAGAAGATTTGGGATTTGATGACGCCATCGATTACAAAAACGAAAATCTCAGAGATCGTTTGAAAGAGACTTGTCCTAAGGGTGTGGATGTCTACTTCGACAATGTAGGAGGAGAAATGTTGGACATTTTATTGACCAGAATCAGAAGAAAAGCGCGGATAGTCATTTGTGGAGCCATCTCGCAATACAATAATAAAACTGAGGTCAAGGGGCCCAGCAACTACCTTTCTTTATTGGTGAATCGTGCTACTATGGAAGGAATGGTTGTGATGGATTATGCCAGCCAATATAAAGAAGCAGCAATGGAAATGGGCATGTGGATGATGCAGGGCAAACTAAAAACCAAGGAAGATGTTTATGAAGGCATTGAAAATTTCCACGAAACCTTTTTGAGGTTGTTCTCCGGCGAGAAGCTCGGCAAGCTTATTTTGAAAGTGAAAGAAGATTGAATTGAGAGTTGGTGAGTGAATTGACTTTTATTTATAGATCAATTCGATATGCTAAAGCGGCTCACCCACTTACTTTTTAATACTACGTTGATTTTCCTTTGAATCCAGTTAAATGAGATGCGTCTGGCATTGCTTGGACCAGACAATCTTGATTTAAAGATTTCCAAACATCACCATTTCAATAATTGGGTGTTTTATGAATAGTTTCAATGTAGTTACAGCTGGTGCAGTACTTGAAACTTTTCCTCGGCTACCAAACGATCATATTCTTTTTTCATCAATTTTGAAGTAAAATTGATGATCTTTTCGCCCTAATATAACCTCTATTGGCTATTTTTGCGGGAAACAATTTCCACAAAAAACAACAGTATGCTCTATAAATCATTACTTCAATATACCCTGTTTTCTATGTTGGTACTCCTTGCCTCTTGTAAAGGTGATGATAATGTTGAAGTACAAACAGGTAGTTTACAATTGTCCTTAAATACGATCTCTACAGGAGATGGAGACGGCCGATTAGAAAACGAAGCACCTTCAAAAGTAGCTATTTCGATCAATGATGCGACTGGTAACGAGGTATTCATCGAAGAGGTATTCGATGTGGATGAAATATCCGGCAACTTTCTAATCGAACCGATTGTACTTCAAGTTGGAACTTATACCATAGAAGAATTTCTGGTTTTGAACAATGAAGATCAAGTTATCTATGCAACGCCTTTAGAAGGATCGACATTAGCATCTCTTGTATCGACTCCCTTACCTGTGAACACAACGATCACCGCTGATGGCGTATCAGACCTAGCGCTTGAAGTTATTAATACCGGAACTGTGGATCCTGAAGATTTGGGGTACTCCTCTCTTTCGTTCGATGTGATCCCCACGGAGAACATTCTTGTGAGTGTATAAACTCCAAACACCAGCGGAACCAGCTATGAGCATGTTACATCAACACTTACCGTATTTGGAGATAGTGATTCACTATACACCCGAAGTTTGGGGGACTCCATTAACGTGGTTACACTCCCCACAAGTTTTACAATCATACAATTAACGGTGACACTGGGAGATACATTATCAATGAGCGCATCATTGGATTCGGACTCTATCACTCATCATATAACCACTCCTTTAAATTTTCTCTTTAATGTTTCCTCTAATTGTGATGTGGAAGATCCCGGAACGCTTTCAAATGAACTTTTTGCCTACTATCCTTTCAATGGAAATGCGAATGATGAAAGTGAAAATAGTTACGATGGGGCTTTTGGTGGCACCTCAGTAACTCCGACACTAGTCAATGACAAAAGTGGCAACTCTGCTCAGGCGTATGAATTTGACGGAGTTGATGATTACATCGACCTAAGTGAATCAACCGCGTTTCAACTAGGGGAATACAGCGCATTCTCCATGGCTGCGTGGATAAACCCATCAGATACCACAACTGGAATGATCGCCAGTAAACATATTGCTGTGGGAGACCAAAGAATATGGCTATGGAGAATCAGAAACGGAAATGTTCAATTTACGGCGTATTCCAATGGACAGTCAACCCCAAGGGATGAAATTGTAACGCCAGTACTCCATGGATGGCAACACGTTGCAGTTACTTTTGATGGTAGTGTTTATTCTCTATATCAAAATGGGGAATTGAAAGATACTACCTCAAAAACAGTTGATATGCTTGTGGAAAACAGCACTAAAACACTGATAGGAGCAACCCATGCAACGAACGATCTATTTGACCGAAATTTTCAAGGCGTCATTGATGAGGTGAGGTTCTACTCACGTGACCTTACTTCTACAGAGTTGGAATATTTGGCTTGCAATTAATTATCTGGTCAGGAAATGGATTAGTTAGTTAACTGTTATCTCTCGTACAGTTTTTACCTCCAAATCCATTTCCTGCACCATATCGATCACCGATTGCAAGTACTTTGGAGAACAACCATATTTAGAGAAATTTACTTTAACATCATGTGTATAAAAAATTAGCCAGCCCCCATCTTGTTTTAAATCATCTAAAATCAATCTAATTTTATCCAATGTATTGACTTGTTCGTATAATCTGATAGACTTCAAATTATTAAGATCAAAAGTTCCCCGATTAATTCCCTGAGTAATCCCTCTTGAAGACTTGAATCTTTGGTTCGCTAGTTTTTTTATCCCCGGTGTTTGTTCACCATAGGGATAAGAAAAATTTACAAATTCACTATTAATACCTAAATCCTTTAATCGGGAGGTGTTTTTGGCGACATCCTTTTTGATATATCCTGATTTTTCTTTGTACGCATGAAAATGGCTATAAGTGTGGCACGCTAGTTCATGACCATGCTTTAGGCAATTTTCCAGATGATGAAATTCAAATATTTTCTCATTCCCTGCCTTGCCATCTAAAAAGGACAAGGACACATAAAATGTACCTGAAAGTTTATGTGAATTCAAAATAGCACCAGCATTTACAAAAGCGCTACTATCTACATCATCAAAAGTAAAACTGACTAAAGATTGTTGAGCTGAAAGATTAATAGGTTTTTTATATATGCGATCTGCAACTACCTTCTTAATTTTATCTATATAGTTCATTATATGTCCTGTAATCCGATGATTAAATGAGCAAAATGCTCTGTTCCTAGGTTGTAGGTTAATAATTTAACTCTACTACAAGAGACATGAAATCTTCAATATTTTTAATAATTGCCTCAAATTAATCAAGCAAATATTAAATCAAGCAAAAGAGCAGTCTCCATCTCCGTATTGAAAGTCATAATTAGCATAGTTGTGCTCTCCGAACTTCTTTGAAATAATTGATTCTCGTTCCTTTCTTTTATATCGTATTCGCGCGAATCGATCTTTTTTGAATATCTCTGACAAATTTTTATCGTAAGTGATGATGGTGCTTACACCCAATTTAATCCCGTGTAAGATGATAGACCTAGCTATATTTAGAAATTGGTCATCTTGATAAAAAACCTGTAGCACTTTTAACTCCTTATCTTTCCTAAGCAATGAGTAAAATGCAATGATTTGACCATCCTCATTTTTGATCTGAACTAAATAGGTATTAAACAGCTGATTATATCCCGAAAAAGCATAGTCCTTTCGATGAACTACCTTGCTGATTATCGGTGATTCCTGAATCCACTGGTATGACTTTACGAAATGAAAAAAATCAGGATCTCTTCTAGTTAAATTACGGCGCTGTTTATCTGCAATAAATGACGCTGTTTCGTCATCCAGAAAGGTCAGATAATCAACACGAACGTTTTCTAAAGATTTCCTGAATCGCTTTTCAGCAATCATCAACCTTAGCTCAATTAACCTATTCACACTCAAGTCAATGAATCGCAATAAACCAAGAACCTTGGTGAAAGTTGGTTTTAAAACGGGCAGTAAGCCAGAGAGATTAAGCCTGAGATCAATTTTGCACCCCTCCAACTTCTTAAGAGAATAAAAATACTCAGACTTATCGTACACTCTTTTTGCACTTGGTGTAAACTGCGAGATTCCGATTTGCCCATTGTACAAATCATACATCCGCTCAAGCATTTGCTTTCCAATTCCTTTACCAGCAGAGTCCGGATGTAACCACCAGGTTGAAAGCCATCCTATCTTCTCTGGTTTCTCGGAAATAAAGACATGATCAACGTATACCCCCATGTACCCGATCAAGACATCATCATAATAAGCAATGATCATTATAATATCACTTGAAGCAGCTTTTTTATTATTATAATGTGCCCACAATCTGTGCCTTGTGCCCACGAGAAAGCTGTTTTGCCACAAACTTGAATCATTCAGAACCTCTGGCAATTCGGACTTTTTAATTTCGTGAATCTGTAAACTCATATCCAATAACTGTACTTGCTAAATCCTCGCAATTATACCGAATCTGAATTCAAAGTTTCCAACTTAATAGGCAACCACAACTGACAAGTTGATCTAAAATCTATAAAAGTTTTGTAGCCTATACAAATCTCCCTCTTAGAGTTTCTGTGTTTTTAGGTTAAGACTTATTAGAATATTCTTAACGCCTTATTCTTTGAATAAACTCCTCGGAATCACGAGTTTCTAAATCTCAGAAGACCTTCTCTAATAGCACACAGTCTTGCTCCTCTTCCAACATACATAGGCACCCTCGGAATGCCCGGTATGACCGCCTACTTCGGCATTCTTCAGGTTGGCAAGATTAAAGAAGGTGAAGTAGTTGTGGTTTCAGGTGCTGCCGGTGCAGTTGGCAGTGCCGTAGGGCAAATTGCCAAGATCAAGGGATGTCATGTTGTTGGTATCGCAGGAGGACCGGACAAGTGCAAATACCTCAAAGAAGATTTGGGATTTGATGACGCCATCGATTACAAAAACGAAAATCTCAGAGATCGTTTGAAAGAGACTTGTCCTAAGGGTGTGGATGTCTACTTCGACAATGTAGGAGGAGAAATGTTGGACATTTTATTGACCAGAATCAGAAGAAAAGCGCGGATAGTCATTTGTGGAGCCATCTCGCAATACAATAATAAAACTGAGGTCAAGGGGCCCAGCAACTACCTTTCTTTATTGGTGAATCGTGCTACTATGGAAGGAATGGTTGTGATGGATTATGCCAGCCAATATAAAGAAGCAGCAATGGAAATGGGCATGTGGATGATGCAGGGCAAACTAAAAACCAAGGAAGATGTTTATGAAGGCATTGAAAGTTTCCACGAAACCTTTTTGAGGTTGTTCTCCGGCGAGAAGCTCGGCAAGCTTATTTTGAAAGTGAAAGAAGATTAAAAAAAGAAGCCTTGACTTTGTTACATGTCAAGGCTTCAAAATATTAACTATCTAAAATCTACTCTTTTTAATCTTTCAGGATGCTCCTGGCTATTACAAGTTTCTGAATCTCAGAAGTACCTTCTCCAATAGTACAAAGTTTCGCATCTCTATAGTATTTCTCCACAGGGTAATCTTTGGTGTAACCATAACCTCCAAAAACTTGTACTGCCTCATTCGCCACAGATACAGCAGTTTCAGAAGCATAAAGCTTGGCGATTGCACCAGCGTGATTTATATCTCCTTTTCCTGTATTTTTAAATTCCGCTGCCTGATAAGTAAGCAATTTAGAAGCTTCAACCGAGGTTGCCATCTCTGCTAGCTTGAAGGAGATGCCTTGAAATTGACTAATGGGTTTACCAAATTGTTCTCTTTCCTTGGAGTAAGCAATCGCGGCATCCATAGCACCCTCGGCAATACCGCAGCTTAGTGCAGCGATAGAAACTCTTCCTCCATCTAATACTTTAAGGGCTTGAACAAAGCCATCTCCGACTTCACCAATCAGGTTTTCCCTAGGAATTCGGCAATCTTCAAAAATCATCTCTGAAGTCTCAGATGCTCGCATTCCCAGTTTATTTTCTTTTCTTCCTCCACGGAAGCCCGGCGTGCTACGATCGACGATAAATGCCGAAGCATTTCTTTTAGCATTGGGCTCGCCTGTTCTGGCAATCACTACAGCGACATCACCAGAAGCTCCATGTGTAATGAAGTTTTTCGCTCCATTGATCACCCATTCATCACCTTCAAGAACTGCAGTAGTTCTCATGTTCCCGGCATCCGATCCTGTATTTGGTTCGGTTAGACCCCAGGCACCGATCCATTCACCAGAAGCTAATTTTGGAAGGTAGGTATGCTTTTGTTCTTCATTCCCATGATAATAAATATGTCCGGTACATAAGGAATTGTGAGCTGCTACAGACAGGCCGATAGAAGGGTCTGCTTTTCCTAACTCGATGATCGCAGTGGCATACTCATGGTATCCAAAACCACTTCCACCATAAAGTTCGGGAACGAAAATGCCCATAAGACCTAATTCCCCCATCTTACGAAAGAGATCCGAAGGAAAATGCTGCGTCTCGTCCCATTCCATTTTATGGGGCTCAATTTCTTTCGCTGCAAAGTCACGGATCATTTCCCGGATCATTGTTTTGTTTTCTTCAACTGCAGCGGGGTTCACTTCTGTTGCAACCATTTTTGGGGTGAAATATTTAGGGTGAGAACAAATATAATTCTTTATACCATTAAAAAGTTCCTATAAAGTTTTATGATTAAGCTGAGACAATCGTTTACTAAAAAATTTAATTTGGAGTTTCATTAATTGACCAATTATAATTCAAGTAACTAATATCTGTATCCTCCAATATTTTCTGTTCAGCATATTGATTCAAAAATTCCTTCAAGGTGCCATTTTTTGTAAAGTCTCCTCCAAACCATTGAAAAATCTTTGAAACTTCAGCCTTTTCTGCAGTGATCTGATTTCGGCTTGGGTCATTCAGAAATTGGGTGGCTTGCTCTCGTAATTGTTGCTCCAGTCTTGAGCCAACATATGCTTCCTTCCTCAACGAAGGGCACGAAATAGAAGCGCAGTTAATAGCAAAGTGAATTCGAGGCTCCTCAAATACCTTACGAAGGATGTTGTGCTCAATGTTGTTCAAATCGTACTTTTCTCCTGCGATTTCGATGAATTTTATGTCCCAGGGTGTGTTGACAAATGGCACTTGTAGATTAGCTCCAATGTCTTTGATACTTTCAACCGGATAATGATCAAGAATTAAGTCTATCGTAAACGCATTGTAAAGATTGATCCAATACGCCATTTTCTCCGAAACTGTCCAGTATTGATCATTGGGTGGATTAGTTGTAAGTAGTTCCAGATATTCATCCAATTGTTCCCGGTCTTCTTCAAAACCCACGTAAGACACCAATCCAGACATATCTACATGTTTCTTTAGGAGTTTATCAAAAATCTCGTGTGAGACTGGCTGAGTATTAGCTTGTTGTGGATCCAAAGCGCTACATCCATAAAGTGATAGTAGCACAAGCGTGAAAAAAAGAAGTTGTAGGGCATTTAAGTATTTTGTTGGATTTTGGAAAGAAGCCATTATTTTACGAGTTGCGAAGTGCGAGAACAAATCTTTTCCTCACCTGAATGCTTAACGTCTTCAGATGTAATAAGATTCTTGCAATGAACCTAATTTGTTATCCAAGTGACACAGTGAAAGCTATGGATTTTATTTTGGAAAATAGTCAACAGATAGCGCTTATCGCGGGATTTTTGATCATCGCCATTGCGGCCGACCGAATCGCTCGTGTTTTCCAAAAAATAAACTTACCGTTGATTACCGGAGTAATCATCACTGGAATTCTCGCGGGCCCTTACATTCTGAACCTTATTCCCCTGGAAGCAGGGACAAAGCTTACCTTCATCAACGAGACTGCTTTGGCATTCATTGCTTTCGCTGCAGGAGCTGAGCTTTACCTTCGTGAACTTCAGGATCGAATCCGCAGCATCAAATGGAATACGTTTGGCCAGTTGGTTGTAACCTTTACCCTGGGCACTATTCTATTGGTACTTTTGTCGAATTATGTCCCCTTTCTGGCCGAAAAAAGTCTGGCAGTAAAAATTTCCATTGCCTCTATTACCGCAGCTGTTTTTGTAGCCCGCTCTCCAGCTTCAGCCATTGCTGTGATCAATGAATTGCGTGCTAAAGGCCCTTTCGTCAAGACGGTGATGGGCGTTACAGTGGTTACAGACTTTCTGGTGATCGTACTTTTCTCCATCTGCCTCTCCGTCGGTCAATCGTTAATTTCAGGTAAAGAATTCAATTTCATCTCTATCCTCTTCCTTCTCATGGAATTGGGTTTGTCCTTTGCACTCGGATTCTTCGTATTTGGGTTTCTACTTAAAAAAGCACTCGCCTTACGAATACGTCAGGAAGTAAAAATTGTAGTAGTACTATTGGTTGGCTATTCTGCCTACTATTTCTCAGGTCTTGTAAGAGATTATTCGAACGAATTATTTCACCATTCTATCTTTCTGGAGCCGCTTTTGATGTGCATCCTGGCAAGTTTTAACGTCACCAATTACAGCCGTTACCGTCCTGAGTTTTTAAAGATCTTACACGACGCCAATACCCCAATTTATGTAGCTTTCTTCACGCTAACCGGAGCGACTCTCGCGGTAGACGTTCTCGGTGAGGTGATTGGAGTGGCGCTTATCCTATTTACGATCAGGATCATTACCATGATCATGGGAAGTTATGTCGGCGGATTTCTCGCTGGAGACACCATGAAACAAAACCATCTTGGTTGGATGCCTTACATCACCCAGGCAGGTGTTTCACTTGGATTGACGACCGTAGTGGTCAATGAGTTTTCGGATTGGGGTCCGCAGTTTGCCGCAGCGGTTGTGGCCATGATTGTATTGAATCAATTCATCGGGCCACCGTTGTTCAAATTTGCCATTTTTCAAGTAGGGGAGGATCGAACAAGAGGTAACACTCCCGAGTTTGATGGAATCAATGATGTGATCATTTTTGGTCATGAAAGCCAATCTCTTGCTCTGGCGAGACAACTCAAGGAAAATGGCTGGCAAGTTGAGCTCGCCACCAAGAAAGAAAAAGGGAGTTTTGCTGAACCAGAAGACTTTGAGATCCTCTATTTCAATGAGGTTTCTAAGAAACAATTTGATGCGATGGACATGCAAAAGGCGGATGCCATTGTCACCATGTTATCCGACGAAGAAAACCTGGAGATTTGCGAACTGGCTTACCATGAGTATGGCACCAATGACCTGGTGGTAAGACTCAACAACCGTTTCAATTCTCAGAAATTTGTAGATCTCAACGCCTTGATCGTTGATCCTTCCACCGCCATTGTAAGCCTGATGGATCATTTAGTACGATCTCCACAAGCCACTTCGCTCCTACTTGGCATGGAAAAAGGCCAGGACACACGCGATATCAAACTGGGCAATGCCGCTTTGCACGGGATTGCCTTGAGAGATCTAAGGCTTCCTTCGGATATCATTATACTCTCAATTTCAAGAATGGGCCAATCCATCATCAGTCATGGTTATACACGATTGAGGATCAACGACATCATTACAGTAGTTGGTTCTGTTGAAAGCCTCAAAGAAGTCCAATTCAAGTTTGATCGGTGACATGAACAGGATACAATCCTAAAAAAGAACTGTTCAACGTCAAAAATCAGGCTCGATTCTTGTTCATTGTCTTATAGAAAAACAAGGTTATATTTTTGAACCATTAGTTTAAAGCTATTCGAGACGATGTACTGGCTACTGTTTGTATCAATTTTCCTTTCGTTGACGGTCATTCTTCTTCTTTTTCATTTGAAGACAACACGACGGACTCTCGCTTCAAAAGAGAAGGAGTTGACCCAGGTGAATACCAATCTGGATACTACAAAAAAGCAATTAGAGGAACAAACCTCAAATTTTCAGGAAATTGATACGCTGAAATCCAAATTTGTCGCCAATGTCCTTCATGAATTCAAGACTCCCTTGTCCCTGATCATAGGCCCCTTAAAGACCGATGGAGCAGTAATTTCTCAGGAACTCAGGGGCATGATGTTACGCAATGCGCTCAAAATTCACAAACTCATTGAAGAGGTGCTGGATATCTCCAGACTTGACGCGAATCAGTACAAGTTGAATTTGCGAAAAGCTGATATCGTTGAAAGCATTCAATTGGTGGTAAAGACCCATGAGTACCTATTCCAGAAGAAAAATATTGAGTTGGAGTTTTTCACTTCCCTGGATTACGAATTTATGTTCTACGATGAAAAAGGGATTCAAAGAGTAGTCACGAACTTACTATCCAATGCTGCCAAGTTTACAGACAAGGGTAAAGTGATCGTATCCATTGTTAAAAAAAATCTTCACGAGGATTTATTGGCCCAGGTGGTTGAAGTAAAAGTATCGGATACGGGAAGAGGCATTGAAAAATCCGAACAATCAAAAGTTTTTGACAGGTTTTACAGAGAAGCTGGTCATGAGGAAACCGGAACTGGAATTGGCCTTTCTTTGGCAAAAGAAATCGTAGAGCTACATGGCGGAAAAATTGCCGTAAAGTCAAACAGTCTGGGAGGCTCAGATTTTTATTTTACCATACCTGTTGTTGCTTCAGGTTCCGACTATGATGAAACAGTTTTAGGAATAAAAGAAGCCAAAGAAGGTAATTCGGTTAACAAACAAATAGAGAAGCCTTCCATTCTATTGGTCGACAATAATGAGGACATACGTGCCTTTCTTAAGAGCCAACTACTTAAAGATTTTTCCATTTTAGAAAGTACGAATGGTGAGCAAGGCTGGGAACAGGCCAAAGAAAAACAGCCAGACCTTATTTTAAGTGATGTAATGATGCCTCGTATGAATGGCATTCAGTTATGCAATGAAGTGAAAACTCATCCTAAAACTGCCAGCATCCCCGTCATTTTATTAACCGTACGTTCCAGTGAGGAAAATAAGATCGAAGGCTTGCAACAAAAAGCGGACGACTATATCACCAAACCTTTTTCGGTAAAGGAGATAAAGGTTCGAGCCTCCAATCTAATAGATCAAAGGAAGCGTTTGATCAGTGCGGCTAAGAAAGAATCCGTAGAGGTTGACTATGGAGACATCCCTTCCGAAGACCAGGTTCTGATCCAGAACCTATACGAGTTCTTCAAAGTCAATATTTCAGAAAGTCAACTTTCTTCATATGATATCGCCCAGGCGGTGAACATTTCAGAGCGACAGCTTCAGCGAAAAACAAAAATGATCCTGGAAAAAAGTCCGGCAGAAATCCTAAAAGATTACAGACTTCAATATGCCCGGAAATTGATCTCAAAAAAAGCAGGTAATATCTCACAAATAGCCGCCATGTCCGGGTTCAGTTCGGTCTCTTATTTCTCTACTCAATACAAAAAGAAATTTGGAGTAACCCCCTCAGATGATCGATTTTGAACCCTCTGGGCGCAAAATCACAAACCTTTGTCGGAATATCAAAAGTAAAGTCAACACGTTCAATTGACCTTTGCTCAGGTTGATTAAACTAGTATTCCGAACGCACAATCTTCTCTCGGGCAAAAAAGAAGATCATCGTACGGAATCGGATTAAGGCGAAGGAGCGGAATGATTCAATTTCGCTCCTGTCTTAATCTGACCTTTTGAAATATTTCTAGCGAAGAAGTATTTAATTTTCACGCTATGACAGAACATTATATAGCACTGATTCAAAAGACCTGGATGACAGTTTCTATGAAAGACACGAACCTGGCTCATTGTTTCTATGACAAGCTGTTTCACGATTATCCGGAAACACGACAATATTTTGATGGAAACATTGAAAAGCAGGCTGAGAAACTGACTTATACCTTAGGCTACATTGTAGTGAATCTCACTCGTCTGGATAAAATAAAAGAATCTGTAGAGCAATTGGGTAAACTGCATAGCAAGGCTTATAATATCAAACCTGAAGACTATGGAAAGGTAAAAGAAGCGTTGATCTACGCCCTCTCCGAAAAAGTAAGCGCCTGGGATGAGGAATTCGAAAAAGCATGGAGATGGGCCATTGATGCTCTGGCTGGTATTATGATTAATCATCCCGAGTAAGTGCATCTATGACTGATTTCTTAAAAGAACGGGAAAGGTTTCAATTTGAGTACTACAAATCTCAGGCGGAGTTCTTATTGAAAGACGCTATCGATAAAGAGATGGAGATCGCCCAATTGAAACAGCAACTGGACAATCGCCATCAAAGGTTATATAAAGAAAAGGAGGAGATTGAACGATCTCTGAAAAGCAATGAGAGTCTACTGGAAGAATATGATTCCAGCATTTTATACTCCTCATACATTCAAAATGTCATCCTGGGTGATCAATCGGGAATCAGGGATTTCTTTGGGGAAATATTCACTTACTACAAACCTCGTAAAATGGTTTCTGGGGACTTTTACTGGTTCAATCAACTGGATAACGACAGCTGTATCGTTGTGGTCGGTGACAGTAGTGGACATGGAGTACCAGGGGGATTGATGACTATTCTGGCAATCAACCTCCTCAATGAGATCACGGTTATGGGAGAAGCTAATACCCCGAACTTGATCCTGAATCAATTCAATCAAAAACTTATGAATGCGAGTCATGGGCTCGAAGACCTCAACCTCAATCACCACTTTGAATTGACAGTTCTACTGGTCAATAGAAAAGACCAATATCTCTCGGTGGCAAGTACTCAAATGAACTCTTATTTGATCTCAGGCAACAAGTTGAAAGTCCTGAAACCCTCTGGGGTCAAACTAGGAGTATTGGGTGAAAGTGAATTTTTTCAGGAAACCTTTTTGAAAATAAGAGAAGAAGACCAAATCGTACTGTCCACAAATGGCCTCGTCATACAGCGTAATTCCGAAGGTCAGATGTTATCTGAACAATCGTTAGAAAATACACTTTTGAGGTCAAGTAAAAATGGTCTGGATGAAATGAAACTTGCCCTTGAGGGAATGTTCATGAAGTGGAAAGGAGAGGAATCTCAATCAGATGATATTCTAGTAATTGGATTAAAATTATGAATGCAATAGAACCAAGTCGAGCAGTACCGCCAAAAACACTCATGGATGAGCGGCGGATGGAATACATCAAATTCCAAATGCAACCTCATTTCCTATTCAATGCACTTAACCTTATTCAAATCAAAGTGCGAGAACAGGTCGAATTTGCCGACTTTGGATTGAAGAGTCTTTCGTACTTGTATCGAAATATGTTAAATTATTCAGAGGAACATGTGATTTCTCTTGATGATGAACTTAAACTACTAGAGGAATACCTGAATCTATTTGCGAAACTTGGTGGATTTCCCCTCCAACTTTTTAAAACCATCAAAGATCCCACTTCGATACTGACTGTTCCATTCAGTCTACTGACATTGGCAGAAAATTGTCTCAAGCACAATGCTTACGATCATGATCATGGGTTGTCCATTGGCATCTACGAACGTGATCAACATCTGTGGTTTGTCAACAACCTGATAGATGGAGAAGTCGGATCATTAACTGGCTCAGGCAAGGGCCTAACATTACTTAAACAGCAATTTGAACATGTTGCAGGGATGACCTTATTGGTTGAATGGTCCCGGGATTCGTTCACGGTGAAAATGCCTCTCATTCGAGCCACCCATTAGGCAATAAGAATACATGAAAATTCTGGTCATTGAAAATGAGCAGCTACTGCTGCAAGAGTTGACAAATGTCCTCTTGTCATACGCCCCGGAAGTGGAGATAGCAGGAGCTTTACGCACAACGAAAGAAGTAGAGTCTTTCTTGAAGAGTGGCGTAGGTTTCGATTTGATCTTCACAGACATAGAACTCATTGGTGGCACTTGTTTCGATTTTTTACCACTGGTCGATTCACGGATTCCTATAGTTTTTACGACCGGTTTTGAATCTCGCGCGATCGACGCATTTGAGTACAATGCCATCGGGTACCTTGTTAAGCCATTAGAGGTTGAGGCTGTTCACAAAGTGTTAGAAAAATTCGCGAAAAACCAGCTAAAGTGGCCCGTAAATCTGGAAAAACTGGCAGAAATGTGGAGCGAAAAGACCAGAAACGTCAAACGACTGATCACAAAAATTGGAGATCAGTACAATTTCATCAATGTAGATGAGGTCCTTTATTTCGAATCTCTCTCCGGAATATCCTATGCCATTACCGCTTCAAATAAATTTCTTTTGGACCGATCTCTTAACCAATTAGAGCAAGAAATCGATAATGGACAATTCTTTCGAGTCAATCGAAAAACACTATTGAGTCGGGCTTATATCCGTAGCTTCAAAATCCTAAAGGAAGGGGGTCTACAGATCAGTTGTCATGCTTCTGACATACAATTCAAAGTAAGCCGCCTAAAATCGACGGAGTTTAGAAATTGGATCATGCATGATTTTTAGCGCTTTGTGTCTTTCATCTTGAAAAACCTTCAATTGACCATGATTTTTTGGCAGTTCAATTTTTGATGGTCTAAAAACCTTTGTGAACAATTTCATAAGGTCGAAACTTGGCGCTTAGGTCAAAATCGATTGCTTAAAAGAAGACACCTTGTGAAATATAACGCCTTAATTATCAAAGAATGGATCATTGAAGAGGTATCACCTATGGGTTGGAGCGCGCTGATTTCCAGGGCATTACCAGAATTAAAGGAAGCAAACAGTCGATTTTCCCCTTACTACGTTAGCAAAAATACCAAGTGGAGTAAATTGGAATTAGATATCATTCAATATTATTTAAAAGAGTATTACGATATTCAGATACCTGAATCGATATTCAGTAGAAAGAGAGAATCCCGCACTACAACCTTGAATTTCTTCGATTCAAGGACAAAGCTCCTACCACTCAAAAAGGCTTTCATGAAAATCTTGAAACCAAAGGGGTAAACGGACTTTATTTGCCTGACATGTAATCAGCAATTCTTCTTTCAAAATCAAACCGATTCTATGAGCTTTTCAACCACTGACGTGAGATTGATCCAGGAATCCTGGGGTTCTATCAAGGAGTTCAAAGTAGTGAACGCCATCGTTTTTTACGAGAACCTTTTCAAGATCTCACCCTCCTCCAGGCAGTTGTTTCCTGAGGATCTTACCAAACTCAACTCGAAGTTTACCTACACGATCAATTTCCTGGTAAACAATTGCGATAAACTGGAGAGTATCCAGGAGTCTGTAGAAGACCTGGGGCGAATTCACAACAAACTGAATATCCCCAAAGAATATTACCCCATCATATCCGACGCTATTGTAAAAACCATAGAAAAGGCAATGGGTGAAAACTATTCAGTCCAAATCGGAGAAGCCTGGGAACGATTGATCAATCATATGGCGGAGATCATGTTGAATGCCCCCGCTAGGAACAAGAACAAATTCCAGCGATTACTCGAAAAATTATTTGGTAAGTAGAGCTAAAAGTATATAAACATGATCAGTGAAAAAGACATAGAAAATATAAGAACCTCCTGGGATTTTATCATGGCTGATGGACTGAACAATATGTTGCAGTTCTATGCCCATCTTTTTGAAATCGCTCCTGAAACAAGGGTTTACTTCCGGGATGACATGACAAAGCTATCGGAGAAATTGTCATACACCATCAATATTCTGGTCAGCAATATTGATCGGTTTGATTCTCTGAAACCCACACTCGAAGAATTAGGCCGTACACACAATAACCTGAACATTCAACCTTCAGATTATATACAAGTCAAGCTTGCGTTGTTGCATACGGTGAAAGCCGTAATGGGGCCTGTGTTTCATGAAGATATTGGCAAATCCTGGGACAAAGTTCTGACAGCCGTCTCTTCCATCATGATCAATGCCCCAAAGAAGAAGGAGGAAAATAAGATCGGAGGGCTTCTCAAAAAGCTCTTTGGATAATATCAATTGTACCCAAAGGTCATTTCTTCAAAACTCAAATGAGGCAGTAAGATTCATTTTTGAGTCTTACTGCTTTCACCCAAAGGGAATTGATTGATCTAATTCAAATTCAATTGTCACCATGACCAGATTAAAACATACCACTCTTGCTTTGGCTTGCACATTGATATACGTTGCGCAGGGACAGAACATCGGTCCCGGGTCCGTTGGCACAACAGATGGTCAGTCCAATCTGATCTTATGGTTGGATGCAAGCCAGATCGAAGAAATCTACAATGGAAATAATTTAACTACCTGGCAGGATCTTTCAGGAAATGGAAGTGACTTCACTGCCACCAGTAAACCCAATTATTTTTCAAGTTTTCTGAACGGACAGCCTGTGGTACGATTCAGCGAAAGTGGAAATGAACAAATGATCGGGACGCACACTTTGACAAGTGCTCCTGCTACCATATTCACCGTTTTTATTGTCGATAAGACCAATCAGGCAGATGATGATAATGATTATGTCTACAGCTTTGGTTCCAACAATTCTACGGGAAGACAGGCCAGTCTCACCAGAAGAAGAGCCAATGATGGCAGCAATGGAGATAAATACTACAGCTGGGACGCTAACAGTTCAGGAACCCCGAAGTTCGGGCCGCAATTGAATTCAACCTGGTACATCAGTACACAACAATTCAATACCAGCAGCCCATACCATAGTCTGTCTCTTAACGGCGCTTCTCAAACTTTGGAAGAAGACTATGAAAGCCCAGGGCTAAACAACGTTTCCAACGAAATCCGCTTAGGCGCGTGGACTCAATTTTCAGCGACGTTCGACAATCACTTAAATGGATACATCGCCGAATTTGCTATTTATGATGATGCGTTACAAGCAGCAGATATTACTGTTATCCAAAACTATCTTAGCGGCAAGTATGATATAGCGATAACCAATGATTACTTCGATGGAGATGAAATGGTCAACGGTGACAATGACCTTGACATTACTGGCGTCGCTATGGAAGCTGATGAATCCAAGGAAAGTGCTTCTTCCGCAGGTCTTGAAATGACCGTCAACTCAGGGTTGGCAAATGGGGATTATCTCTTTTTCGGTCACAAGTTTGAAACCAACAGCATCATTACCTCAGACATTGGCCATGCCTCAACAACTCTGGAAGCGAGATGGGATCGGTACTGGTACATTGATATCACTGACGCTGATGCCAGTGTCTCTGTTGACATATCTTTTGACGCGGTGAACTCCGGGCTCGGTTTTACAAACCTGGGGACCGCTTCGGATTATCTGTTGGTCCACAGAGCTACTGAATCCGGAAACTGGACTTCCATCGCCACCGCAAGTACGGTTATTGGAGATGTTATTTCTTTTTGGAACCTGAGCCTGACTGACGATGGTTACTACACGCTAGCCACCAGAGATAACACCAATAGTATCCCCGGGAATAACTTCAATAGTGTCGCCAATAATGGTCCTGGAGGACTCGCTGATATTTCAAATACTTCTGACCTATACCTATGGCTGGATGCGAGCAGAGTAGTGGGCGAACAAGACGATTTGATCATCACATGGGGTGATGAATCGGGACACGATCACGACGCCACTCAACTTACTTTTTCAAACTTACCGACACTGCAATCCAGTGTTTCGGCACTCAACAATCACAATGCCATTCGCTTTGATGAAGCAGCAGGAAACACTTCTGGCCAATTTCTGGAAGGGACATTTTCAGCAGGCCTTGCGGCGCCGGTCACACTAGTAGTTATTGGCTATTGGGCCAGTGTCAATCAAGATGATGAAGACAATGACTACTTCATCCATGTTGGATCAGGAACAAATGCAGATGAAACTTTCAGTATTAGTCGCAGAAGATTAGATGAACAGCCATCTCCTGGTGGTACGGACTATCCTGACACCTATTACAGTTGGTCTGGTACTTCACCACCCCGATATGGTCCTACCATAACCGGCCAGTCATGGAATCTCTATATGCAGACGATAGATGCTTCGGCAACTTACCACAATCTGTACATGGATGGGATCTTACAAACAAAAGACGACATGACGGCCATTGATGATTATACGGGAGCGTTGAGTACTAACACTAGTTTTTCCGTTGGGAAATGGGCCATTGATAACAACAACTTCCTGGATGGTGATATAGCTGAAATCATCCTGTTCAACACTGCATTGAATAAAGCTCAACGAAATATTTTACACAATTATCTAAGTGCCAAATACGCCCTTTCCATAGACAATACTGTCGAATTCTATTCAGGAGACGATTCGGGGAATGGAAACTATGATGTAGGAGTCTCTGGCATAGGACAGGAATCTGGACTGGGGCATACCACTGCAACCTCAGATGGGTTGACCATCACTCACTCCTCTGGTATGGAAGACGGGGACTATATCATTTTCGGGCATAATATCTCAGAAAATTCAGCCGTTCAATCCGATCCCGATTTCCCTGAAGGAGTTGATACCCGCTCCGACAGACATTGGTTTGTAGAAGTTACGAATGGCGGAGCTACTCCAGGGATTACAACTGATATTACTTTCGATCAATCCGAGTTAGGCCATGCATTCCCTACAGGAACTGTAAGTAACTTCAAATTGCTTTTCAGAGCGACAAGTTCTGCTAGTTGGTCCATTTTAGCGTCAGCCGATGCAATGGATAATGATCAAATTACATTTTCAGGCGTTGAAATTTCAGGCACAGGGCTCTATACAATCGCAACCACCAATAAGTCAGAAAGTCCACTACCCATTTTATTACACTCTTTCGATGCACGAAATACCGATATGGGGATCTTATTGGAATGGGCTACAGCTGCGGAAATTAATAATGAGAAATTCTCAGTTGAACGATCAGTAGACGCACTAACATTTAACTCAATTACAACATTAAAAGGTGCTGGCAACAGTAGAACTACAATGTATTATCAATACCTTGACAGCCGGGCGCCCGAGGGACTTAACTACTATCGATTGAAGCAAACAGATTTTGACGGCACTTACTCCTACTCACCAACTATTTTGGTCTCAAATCAGCTACCGCAGAAGCTAGTGATCTCACAAAATCCCAATACCGATGGAACACTCACACTTCGAAGAAGTGAAGAAATTGAAGCTGAAGTCATGATATTTGATCTCTTCGGCAAGAACGTACTGACTAGAAAACTAAGGAACACCGAAATCTATACACAACTTTCGATAGCCGGTCTTCCTCCTGGGATTTATCTATTGGAATATCGAAGCAACAAAAGACTGGAAAGGAAGAAGCTGGTGGTTAGGTGACTTAATCAGTTAAAACCTCTCTTCACTTTCCGGAAGTTGCCACACTGTGTGGGTCAAACCAAACTCTCTGAAAATGGCTTTAGCCTCGTCTCTGGTCCACTTTTCCCAATTCTGGTTTAGGTGATTGCCATACCATTTTCGGGCAAAGGGCCATATCCTGGTAATGGGCTGAACATCTCCTTTGGGTATTTGATGGTGCTTACACCAATCGTCAACCTCTACTTCACTTCTGAAAAACAGCATAGTGCTACAGGTATAGATCACATTGTCCCAAGCTTTTGTCATTGGAATCGGAAAATGTACCACCAGATCCTCTTCCGAGATCGCTCCATCCCGAATCTCAATCGTAAGCCTTTCTCCTTCTGACCCCAATGTTGTGTTGATAACAAGGTCCTCCTCAATCAACGTCGCGGCTCCCAGTGAACACCAGGCACAATTGCTCCACCATTTTTGCCGTGATGACTGTAGAAAAAAATTAGTTGGTGCCAGCGAAAAGGGATGAATCGCCCAGACTTTCGGCTCATGGGGATGAAGCACCAGGCCATGAATTTCCTGTAAAACACTTAATTCACTGACAACTTGGGCAGTAGAAACATCAAAGTGACCCGCAATTTTATCATTGTCTGGCACAAAACCATGATCAATGATATGACGGATAAGATAATAGTGGAGCCCGGAGGTAGAAATCATGTCAAACTTTACCCATCTTTAAATATATTGGAAATACCACTTTTATAGTGCTTTCCCAGAGTGGCTTCAATCTTTCTACCACCTCATCCACAGGGTTAATACCATGTTCACTGATGTACTTCTGAACGGAAGACCAGGAATTGAGGTAGCCTTCCATATTCTCCAGAGACCAATTCACTTGCATAAATAAAGGCTCAGTGGGTTGATCAATTTCCTCAAATGGAAAAGGTATCGTAGCATAATGATCGTCTATGTACCGACGTTCAGGAGCCCAGTAGGCACCAATTTTGTCCGTATAGAAATTCCAAATTACCTGATCGATCTCTGGAGTTGCCTGAGACAATTCATAGCACCATATGGCCAGGACACCTCCAGGCTTCAGGACTCTTTTCACCTCCTGATTAAATGATTCGTGATCAAACCAGTGAATGGCCTGGCCCACTGTTATTAAATCAAAAGTATGATCCTCAAAACTTGTTTTCTCAGCACGACCGACCTGATAGAAAATATTAGGTTTTTGAACGGCGTAGGCTATTTGATTTTCACTTACATCCGTAGCTTGCACTTCCCCGAAATACCTGGCCAATTGCTCGGCCACCTGTCCGTTTCCGGTTCCTACATCCCAGCAAACCCCGCGACCTGAGGTATACTTCAATATCCGCTCATAAAATGAATCTGGATAAGTGGGCCGATATCTTTTATAGGTTGAGGATTGCTTGCTAAAAAGGTCTTTCGCGGCTTTCATCTGTTTCCAGCTAATTCATCTACAATGTCGCACATGGCACCTTCAATATACCAAAGGTTTTCCTCCGACTTATACTGCTTACTGATTAGGGCATTGCCCGGTTTTTGGTCAGTGCCTACGACATAGCTATAATCACCAAAAAAATAAGCAGGTTTCATTTTCAGGTCGTCCAAGGCATCAATTGGCCCTTTGCCATAGGAATCATAAAACCGGAATTCGTAACTGATCCCGGGTTCATCCATGGTATGAAGTCCTAATTGTCCATCTCTACCATGTCCCAGGTATTGGCCGCGGTTATAGTGGCTCTCTAGCTGAAAGTTATCTCCGCTTTCCAGTGTGGGAGTTCCCTTTACAAAGTGAACAATCCACCTATCCATAGGTGCTTCGTTAAAGGTCAATTCCTTTTGGATGACATTTTCAATACTAATCACATCCAGGTCCATGATGACTTCATCATTAGCCAAAACAAAGTTTTTGTCCATGCATTGGAGATACCTTCCACTAATCTCACAGCTTAGAGAATCCACACCCAATATTTCATCATCTTCAAGATATATCTTCAAGAAGCCATTTTCCTTTGCGTACTTCCCTACTGATACGAACTCTGTATTTTCATACATGTTAGCAAGTGCATCGATTTTTCCCATGATTGAGCCGCCAGCCTCTTCTATCCGATCCACCTCCGATTCATACGCTTTTTTGTTTGCAAATTGAGATTTGATTACATAATCATCCAACGATATTTCCAGGCTACCTTCTTCCTGAAAACGGACGCTGATGGTGTTCCACCCTCCAAATTCATGATCCTCACATCGGTCATAGTTGTAGTTCAGTTGAGGTTCTTGTTTGCTACTTTGAGCGAAAACAATTCCTGAACAGAAAATCAAAATGATACTAAGAAATCGGACCATGATACAAAATGGATTCTTTACGATATTAACAGAATTTTGGCAATCTTAAAATCGAGCATCGATGAAAATGTGATGCTGGCTCTCTCTGATTGTGTAGTTTCGTCGAAGAAGCGAATATCTCTTGGAAATTTATTTCATCCTCGTTAAACCAGTTGTCCCGGAAAATGTGGGGTTTGTATGCCGTATCTTAAAAAACATGGGACAAAAGCACTTGCGCATTGTCGCTTCTGATGCTCACACAGAAAAAGGCGCATTGAATACGGCTTACGAATCGCACGACATTCTTAAAAGTATCGAGGTATTCGAGTCTCTCGAAGCAGCCACTACCGATATGGATTTGGTGATTGGCACCACGGGGAAATCCAGGAAATTGCGATATGAGGTCTTGTTGTCCTATGAACTTCCAAAATTCATGGACGAAAAAGCTACAGCAGTGTCCCGTGTGGCATTGGTTTTTGGATCGGAAACTAATGGATTGAGTAAAGAAGAAGAAAATGGCTGCGATGTTCTTACTACCATTCCCATGAGTACTGATTATCCATCCATCAACC
This sequence comes from Cyclobacteriaceae bacterium, assembly GCA_965215825.1. Classification (GTDB taxonomy): domain Bacteria; phylum Bacteroidota; class Bacteroidia; order Cytophagales; family Cyclobacteriaceae; genus JAWPMT01. The sequence goes on from CBDCEM010000002.1 coordinate 52,271, forward strand.
TATCTCACAGTGTGATGGTATATGCTTATGAATTATCGAAACGTATTTCATCACAAATAGAACGGAACAGCACTACAAACGATAGGGGTGAAGTGTTCAAAGCGGTTAAGGAACAATCCAGGGCCTTGCTCACTGAACTTAATATGCCCAATCAGCAACCGGGATTATTCAGAAGAATTATGGATAAAATTCCATTTCTCAACGAGTCAGATTCGAGACTTGTACTTTCTCTATTACGGTACTTGAAAAAGATTGGCAGGGAAAGCAACTAAGCAACGATCACGATAATCTGATTGATCTCTCTGGTCTTTTGTTCGCATCGACAAGAGCAATAAAGTCTGATCCAACTATTTTTGTCGATATGCACGCAAAAGAATATTTAAAAACCCATCAATCGAGACAATTAGATGAACTCTTTGAGCTCTTGAGAATTCCTTCTGTCAGTACCGATTCGAAATTCGCCGGTGACGTCACAAAAGCCGCTGAGTTCGTAAAGGAAAAACTATCCGAGGCCGGTGTTGATAAAGTGGAGCTTTTTTCCGATGGACGTTACCCCATTGTTTATGGAGAGAAGATCTTAGACCCTGATCTTCCAACCGTAATGGTTTATGGACATTACGATGTGCAACCTGCGGACCCCTATGAATTGTGGAACACCCCTCCTTTTGAGCCAACAATCAAAGACGACAAAATATATGCACGTGGGTCCAGCGATGACAAAGGCCAGATGTATATGCACGTCAAAGCAATTGAGGCATTAATCCAAACAGATTCATTGCCCTGTAATGTAAAGTTCCTCATCGAGGGAGAAGAAGAAAGTGGTTCAGGTTATTTGAATGACTTTGTGCGAGACCAGGCAGAATTGTTGAAATCAGATGTTATTCTGATTTCTGACACCAGTATGATCTCCAATGATACACCGTCGCTGACTACTGGAATTCGGGGCATGAGTTATATTGAAATTGAAGTAACCGGACCAAACAGGGACCTTCATTCTGGTACCTACGGAGGGGCGGTAGCCAATCCGATCAACGAGTTAGCTAAACTCATCGCCGACATGAAAGATGAATACGGCCGTATCACCATCCCTGGCTTTTATGACGATGTGGTAGAACTGACGGATGAAGAAAGAGCGGACCTTGCAGACCGACCCTTCGATTTGGATGCTTACAAAAAGGCATTGGAAATTGAAGAAGAGTCAGGAGAAACCGGATACACGACCATCGAAAGAACAGGTGTTCGACCTACATTGGATGTGAATGGAATCTGGGGTGGTTATACTGGTGAAGGAGCAAAGACGGTTTTACCCTCTAAAGCTTATGCCAAACTCTCCACGCGATTGGTCCCTAACCAAGATAGTGATAAGATCACCAAAATGTTGCAGGACTATTTGGTCAATGCCGCACCTAAATCTGTAGGTATAAAAGTAACTCCACATCACGGAGGAGAGCCTGTAGTAACCTCTACAACTTCCCTTGCTTACCAGGCTGCGAGTGCTGCGTTCGAAGAAGTTTGGGATAAAAAGCCTATCCCTACCCGCGAAGGTGGAAGTATTCCAATTGTGGCATTGTTCAAAAATGAGTTGGGTATCGATAGCATTTTGATGGGCTTTGGTCTGGATTCTGATGCGATCCATTCACCAAACGAGCACTACGGATTGTTTAACTTTTACAAAGGAATTGAGACCATCACACAGTTTTATGGACATTTCCTTAAACTATCTCAAAAGTCGTAAAGTGACCACAACCGGAACTTTAGTGACTCGTTTACTGTAGATCGAAGTAATTGGTTACTTAGTAACGCATATAAGATAAAGATCAATCATTCAAACATGAAAAGAGGGATGATTGGTCTTTATTCAAATTTCCGCTTAGGCGGAGTAATCGCTCTGACTAGTCCGGGCGATTGAAATAAAAACCATGCACATGAAAAGGATTCTTCCATTCTTGTATCTGAGTTTGACACTGGTCTCAATGGCCACCGCTCAGATATTAACACCCGCCAAATGGCAAAATCGAATCTCTCCCACGAACCCTGGAGCCGGGGAAGAGGCGGAAGTCATCTTCAAAGCAAAAATTGATCAGGACTGGTACCTCTACTCCTCAGATTTTGACCCTGACCTGGGCCCGATGGTCACAGAGTTCCAATTTGAAGAAAATGACTCTTACGAGCTCATTGGAGGAATCGCACCTCAAAACCCAAGCAAGAAATATGATAGTTTGTGGGAAGGAGAATACACCTACTTTAAAAAGGAAGGAAGTTTCAAACAGAATGTAAAAATCCTAAAGGACGATTTTGTAATCAAAGGAATCTACATCTATCAAGTTTGCTCGGATGTGGATGGAAAGTGTATCCCTTTTGAAGAGGAGTTTGAATTTACCGGAACCAGCGGCACCCAAAAAGGGGATACTGGTGGTGAGAGTGGAAGTAAAGGAAATATCTTATTACAGAGAGATAATACAGACCCCTATTCGCTTCTGTCATTCATGGTGATCGCCTTTCTTGCTGGTTTAACCGCACTTTTGACTCCTTGTGTATTTCCCATGATCCCCATGACGGTGACTTTCTTCACGGGTAGAGGTGAAAACAAGAAAAAAGGAGGGCTCCGAAAAAGCTTTCTTTATGGCTTCTTTATCATTGCAATCTATACACTGATTGGCGCCGTATTGGCCCCTTTTATGGGTCCGGAAACAGCAAATGACCTGGCTACAGGTTGGATACCAAACCTTATTTTCTTCATCGTTTTCATCGTATTTGCGCTTTCCTTTTTCGGCTTGTTCGAAATCACCTTGCCTCATGGTTTGGTAAATAAGGTCGATGCTATGGGAGACAAAGGAGGATTGGCCGGAATCTTCTTTATGGCACTCACGCTGGTATTGGTATCTTTCTCTTGCACCGGTCCTTTAGTCGGAAGTATTCTGGTAGAATCTGCTGGCGGACTGGTCTTGAAACCTATTTTAGGGATGGTTGCATTTTCCGCGGCATTTGCCATTCCATTCACCCTTTTTGCTTTGTTCCCGGGTTGGCTCAACTCGTTACCAAATTCAGGAGGCTGGTTAAACTCAGTAAAAGTCGTTCTTGGTTTTCTGGAATTGGCTCTGGCTTTCAAATTCCTGAGCATCGCTGACCAGGCATATCATTGGCGCATTTTGGATCGAGAAGTTTACCTGGCCATCTGGATCGTGATCTTTGCGTTACTAGGATTTTATCTACTGGGTAAAATCCGACTTAAAGGTGATGATAAAATGGAAACCGTTTCCGTGCCCAGACTGGTTATGGCCATCATAACCTTCTCCTTCGTTGCATATCTCATCCCCGGGATGGTGGGTGCACCATTGAAAGCCATGGCAGGTTACTTGCCACCATTAACCACGCATGATTATGATCTTGTTTCAGAGGTGCGAAACATCGTCCGCGAGGAAGGCGGAACAAGTATTGATTCTCAACGAACGGCACTTTGTGAGGATCCTAAATATGATGGTTTCTTACATCTCCCCCACGGGTTAGAAGGATATTTTGATTATGACCAGGCCCTGGCCTGTGCAAAATCTCAGGGGAAACCCCTATTCATTGATTTTACGGGGCATGGATGTGTCAATTGTCGGGAAATGGAGCAACGGGTATGGTCGGACCCTTCAATTCTCAGAAGATTGAAAGAAAATTTTGTGATTGCCGCCCTGTATGTAGATGATAAAAAGCAACTTCCAGAATCCGAATGGTACACTTCCACCTATGACGATAAAGTCAAAAAAACCATTGGCAAGCAGAATGCGGACTTCCAAATCAATCGTTTTAATAACAATGCTCAGCCTTTTTATGTAATCCTTGATGGAAATGGGGATTTATTGGCCGGACCTAAAGCATACGACCTGAATGTGAGTAATTTTGCGTCCTTTCTAGATGAAGGGAATAAAGCACCCAAACCGGGTGCATTGTTTTCCGGATTTACCAAATAAACCAAATGCCATACCTGCGGAGTTTTGCAGCATTCCTTTTAGTTGTTCTATTGTACGCTTGCCAACAGGAATCGATTCCCAACGAACCACCTGTAGAAATAGCCGACACCCTCGCTATTACACCCCCTACTTTACTCTATGGTTTCCCTATTGATTCATTTCAGGTTGCAGAAGAAAAAGTAAAATGGAATCAAAGTATTTCAGATATTCTTTCTGATTACAATATTCACCACCGGCAGATTTTTGAACTAGCCAATAAGGCTGATGGTATTTATGATGTTCGGAAGTTAAAAGCGGGATATAAGTACACCATTATTTCCGAAGGTGATTCCTTGAATACCGCGAGGCAAATGATCTTCGAACCCGATAATCGTTCATATGTGGTCTTCAACATTGCGGATTCGATTTTCGTACAAAAAGTAGATTATCCGATTGAAGTTATCGAGCGAGAAATTTCCGGGGAAATTACCTCTTCAGTCTATCAGTCCATCCTTGATGCAGGAAGTTCTCCCATTTTGGTAAACAAATTGGTTGACGTTTTCGCCTGGCAAGTAGATTTCTTCCGGGTACCAAAGGGTGATAAATTTAAAGTGATCTATGAGGAAGAACGAATAGGTGAGAAAATCGTGGGGGTGGGCAAAGTAAAAGGTGCTTACTTCAACCATTATGGCAGAGACTATTATGCCGTATACTACGATCAGAAAGGACAGAGCGATTATTTCGACGAAGAAGGTAATAGTCTTAGAAAGACTTTCTTACGAGCACCATTGAATTTTACCAGAATCAGCTCCCGATATTCTCCAAGAAGGTTTCATCCAGTTCAAAAACGCTACAAAGCACATCTCGGGACAGATTATGCCGCACCTGTAGGAACTCCGATTCGCACCGTTGGAGATGGTGTTGTACTGGAAGCACGTTATGGAAAATACAACGGTAACTTTGTTAAAATAAAACACAATAGCAATTATACGACGCAGTACCTCCACATGTCAAAAATTGCCCGCGGCATTAGACCAGGAGCACACGTAAAGCAGGGGCAGACCATTGGATTCGTGGGTAGTACGGGCCTTGCCAGAGGTCCACATCTCTGTTTTAGATTTTGGAAGAACGGAAGACAGGTTGATGCGCTGAAAGTAGACTTACCTCCCACCGAACCTATTGTTACGACGCATTTAGCTAACTTTTTGCATGCAAAGAATGTCATGCTTCACCGACTGGACTTAATAGAATGGACGGAAAAGAAAGAGATGATAGCCGGACTTTCCAAGGCTGTTGAATCGAACTGAAAAAGAAGAGTTCTTTAAATAATCATAATTGTTTTGTCATCTTTCACATTTTTGGCGTTATTTAGTCTGTTAATCATCTGCTTATCATGCCCTTCGCAAGAAAATCTTTACTTCTAACATTCCTGATTTTAGGTGTGCTGGCGCTACAGGCACAGGAACAAGAACAATATATCCTGGTTAAAGGCAGTGTATTGAATGCTGGTGATAGCATGGCATTAACCTCAACCTCTATTTCGATTGAACGTCTGCCCTATTATGACAAGCAATTCAGAGCAGCAACAGACGGCAGCGGGAATTTCGAATTATACCTGGCACAGGGATCTGAGTATAATGTGCTCATTCAAAGCGACGGGTTTGAAATGTACAACCAATCCATCAAGGTAGTTGATGAAGGCAATGAAATTATGGGCGCTAGTTTTTATGTAATTCCTATAGCCGAACCTGAGCCTGAACCTGAACCGGTAGAGCCTGAACCGGTAGAAGAAGAAATTTTCCTTCTTGAAAACCTCATTTTCTCAAGCGGTAGCGATGTAATTCAAAGAAGTTCCTATACCGCCTTAGACGAATTTGCTGCCTGGTTAAAAGCCAGACCAAGCTACATAGTTCAACTGGAAGGTCATACTGACACAGCTGGAAACCCGGATGCCAACATGAGATTATCACAGGCCCGGGTAGAGTCCGTCAAAGAATACATCCGAAAAAAAGGAATTAAGAGATCCAGGGTACTAACCAAAGCCTTTGGTGGTACTCAACCGCTTTCAGCGGAGCGTACGGATGCAGCAAAAAGAGCCAATAGAAGAGTGGAAGTACGGGTAGTCGCACGATAATTAGATATTTTATAACATGAGAAAAAGCCTCATTTTTTGTCTGGGCCTACTGATAGGAACCGCCATCCTGGCTCAGGAAACAGTCGTCTGGGGGGCTGAAGTCCTGGATGTATCAAGTGAATTTGGACCTTTGGAATACTCGGCACTACAGGCGCTGCACAAGCCGAACGTACTTCCACGAGGCGGAGACGACCCCAATGCCTGGCGCCCTAAAAGAGATGATAAACCAGAGTACATCACAGTGGCATTTGACGAGCCAATTATAGCTAAACAAGTCGCTATTGCTGAGTCTGAAAACCCAGGAGCGGTCGAGAGAGTAATCGCGTATGATGAAGATTACAATGAATACGTACTATTCGAATTGGTCCCAAGAGCCCTTCCAATTGAACAGCGCCTGCTAAACCTTTTCTTTGAAGAAACTACTTACAAAATTCAGGCGATTCGAGTAGAATTGGATGGATCCGTAGCGCCAGGTTACAACAGCATTGATGCCATTGGCATTTCAGCTTCTAATATCCCCATCAATGTCTTAATAGAGATTGCCTCGGGGGTAAATCGAAACGTAACAGCGGAAAACCTTGGCGAAAATGTAAATAGCCAGTACATCGAACACAGTCCAATCATTTCTCCGGACGGCAAAAAATTATACTTCAGCAGAAGGTACCATCCCGATAACGTTGGTGGCGCAGATGATCAGGAAGATATCTGGGTTTCCGAATTGGATGAGGAGTCAGGACAGTGGCTTCCCGCCAAAAATATTGGACCTCCACTTAATACGGTTGGTCCGAATTTCATTAGCTCTATATCGGTAATCAATGGTGAAGAAGTACTGATCCTTGGAAACAGATATGGAAAGAAAGGAAGAATGTATACAGGTACTTCTATGTCCACTATCAAAGACGGTGAGTATCAAAAACCCGTGTCACTCGAGGTAGAAAATGAGTACAATTATTCTCCTAAAGCGGACTTTTTCCTAACGCCTGATGGTGAGGCATTGATCCAGGCCCTGGAAAGAGATGATAGTTACGGAGGACGAGATCTCTACATTTCGTTCAAGGAAACAAAAGTTAAGTGGACAGAGCCCAAGAACCTTGGTGGTGTATTAAATACCATTGGTGAAGAAGCCAGTCCATTCCTCGCCAAGGATGGAAAAACTCTCTATTTCTCTTCCGGTGGTCATTCAGGTTATGGAGGTTTGGACATTTACGTCACACGCAGACTGGACGGTACATGGCTGAATTGGTCTACACCCGAGAATATGGGCTCAGGGATCAATACAGATTTGGACGATGAGTATTTTAGTATACCCTCTTCCGGAAAACACTTGTACTTTACACGTGGTAAAGTAGATGATGATACGGACATCTTTCGATTTACCGTAGAAGAGTTCTTTGTAGACCCGGAAAGCCCACTATACGCTTCTGTGGAGCACCTGGAAGAAAAGGAAATCATCGTTACCATCATGGGTACGGTGACAAACAGCCTAACGGGAGCGGTTCTTCCGGCTACTCCTGTAATTGTGAAACGATTACCTGACGGAGTTGCAGTTGGGTCAGTAGATTCCGATGATCAGGGAGCTTATACCTTCTCTCTTCGACCCGGAGCTCGTTTTGGTTTTGGAGCTGAGAAGGATGGATTCATCCCTCAAAATGAAAATATAGACCTCAATAACATCGAGGAATCGGACACCATTGTTGTAGATCTCAAACTGTCTCCAATAGTTGTGGGGGAACCCATTGTGTTGAAAAATATCTTCTTCGAATTCGATAAAGATATTCTTAAGACAGCTTCCTATCCCGAGTTAGACAAGTTATTGGGCTACATGCAAGAGGATAGAATTCAGCGCATAGAAATTTCGGGCCATACCGATTGGAAGGGACCGGCAGAATACAACCAAAAGCTTTCTCAACGTCGAGCAAGAGCCGTGTATAATTACCTGTTAAATAATGGCATTGCGGAAAGCCGCATGGAATTCAAAGGGTACGGTGAAGCTCAACCGATCGATACTAACGAAACGGAAGAGGGACGTCAAAATAATCGACGTGTGGAATTCACGGTTCTGGAGGCCAATTAAGATAAAACGTTCATCGTTCGACATTACATTTTAAGATGAATCAGCTAACAAGTAGAAGTCTATGGATCATATTGGTCCTTGCCTTCGCCTGTCAATCAAACAAAGAAAAAGAAGTTTACCTTGGTTCCTGGAACGCGAAATGGCACACTACGCCAGAAGCATTCCCTGACATTAAGGATTCGGACCTGACCATGAATGGGGTTTTCAGCTTCACCGAAGACAGCCTTTCTGTCACCTTGTACGGCTACCCTGGTTGCTTATTTAGCCACGACACGCTTTCCAATCGATCGAATTGGACAGTATCCGGAGACACTTTGTCATTGATCAATGAAGACAACACCCCTAGCATCACTTATCAAATATTATCAAGAAATTCCACAAGTATTGAACTGGTATTCCTTGAAGATATTTTTGTAACACTGACACGCTAAACAACCTTTACGAGGTGTCGTTAAAAAGTGAACCCAATAAATGACACGCTGTTATTTTAACTTATCTTACATTTAGATAAGTCTCGACTAAATCCCGAATCTTAGACCGTCATGAAAAAGTTTTTCATCGTTTTTCTCTCTATTATCGGCCTGCTAGTGGTCGCTATGGCTGTTGGCCCCATTTTTTTCAAGGACGACATTCAAAAAGCCATAGACGAACAAGTTGCCAATAATCTTAATGCGAAAATCTATTACAGCACGGATGATTTTAGCCTGTCATTGTTCCGAAGTTTCCCTAACCTTAGTGTCGCTATTGGAAATTTTGGTGTTGTAGGTGTTGATCAATTCGAGTCAGATACACTTCTGGCGGTGAAAACTTTTGACATTACCGTGGACATCATGTCCGCCATTTCTGGTGAGAAAATCGTCATTAAAAATGTCTTATTGGATGAGCCTTTGATCAATGTTCATGTACTGGAAGATGGTAGTGCCAGCTATGATATAGCAAAACCGTCGCAAGATACAGAAGAGGTAGAAGAAGAAACAACAAGTGCGGAATCGACTGATGTCGCGATCACGGTGGAAAAGTGGGCCATTAACAACGGAGAGATTGATTACGTAGATTTTAGTTCCGCCATCTCTATGTTGTTGGATGGGTTAAATCACGAAGGGTCCGGAGATTTTACGCTCGAAGTATTTGACCTGTCTACAAACACTGTCATTGAAGAAGTCTCCTTTGCCTATGGTAACGAAGTATATCTCAATCAGAAACGTTTTGAAGCGGACCTGACCCTGAACATGGACCTGGCCAATATGAATTTTGTTTTTAAAGAAAACCGATTGGCACTTAATCAATTCGGGTTTGTCGTTGATGGCAACGTTAACATGCCAGGAGAGGATATCAATATGGATATCACTTTCGACGGCAAGGAAATTGATTTAAAAGGCATTCTTTCTCTTATTCCGGGTGCTTATCAAGAATACCTTGATGGTATCTCGGCTGGTGGTCAAATTGGATTTGACGGGTATGTGAAGGGTACCTACAATGAGATTTCGATGCCTCATGTTGCTGCAAACCTTACCGTATCGGACGGAAACATCAAATATGCCGAATACCCCATACCCATTGAAAAACTCAATATCAAAGCTGGATTTGACTATCCTTCAGCAGATTTAAAAGACTTCACGTTTACCATAGATCAATTTGACCTGTTAGTCGATGGGGAACCGGCTTCTGCCAGCCTGTTGTTCAAAGATCTGGAAGATTACTTTTGGGATTTCAAGTTTGATGGCAATCTCGATCTTGAAAAGTTGACGAAAGTCATTCCGGTCGAAGGAATGGATCTAACTGGCAAGATCAATGCGAACATGGCTTCATCAGGTCGTTTGTCTGACGTAGAGCAGGAAAACTATAAAGCGTTGAAAAGTTCGGGAAGTATGCGTATTCAAGACTTTACTTATTCGTCGCCAGACTTGCCTCAAGGGTTTGGCATTTCCGAAACTCAAGCATCTTTTAGTCCGGCTGAGATCAATCTTGCTTCTTTCAAAGGTAATGCCGGAAAAACGGACCTGAATCTCGACGGGAAAATTACCCATTACCTGGAGTACGCGCTAGGAGAAGAAGCCACTTTAACCGGAGTGTTTAATTTCACTTCTTCTTTGGTAGATATCAATGAATGGATGACTGAAGAAGATACGGTTGTAGTGGAAGAAGATACCACGACGTTAGAAGTGGTAAGAATACCTACCAATGTCGATTTTGAGCTTAATTCTTCTATAGACAAGCTGGCCTACAGCACCTATGACATCAACAACTTCAAAGGTGCAGTTACCATTCGTGAAGGTGCCTTACGAATGAATGAAGTTCAGTTCGAATTGCTGGATGGTACTTTTGAGATGAGTGGCGCCTATGAAACGGTGCCAGAGGATCCATTGTATGATTTTGATTTGGGCATCAAGGATCTTTCTATTCCAAGAGCATTCCAGGGCTTTGAAACGGTAAAAACCATAGCCCCTTTTGCTGAAAAAATGACAGGAAATTTCTCTACGGACTTTCAGGTATCCGGGTCACTGTTGCAGGACATGTCTCCAGACTATAATACAATGCAGGGATTTGGTTTGGTCAATGTAGCCAATGCCGCCTTGAATGAAGTGAAGTTGTTAAGTACTGTTTCCGGATTTGCGGGAGGCAACACGCTTCAAGGTAATGATGGCACCGTATCACTGAAAGATGTGTTACTACAAACTGAAATTAGAGATGGTCGTGTTTTTGTGAAACCTTTTGAAATGAATCTTGGTGGTTATCGGACTGGTGTAGAAGGAAGCAACGGAATTACGGGTGACCTGGACTACACCATGTCCGTAAAGGAAGTCTCAACCGGAGCTGCCGGAAGCGCGTTGAATAGCCTTGCGTCTAATACACTTGGGCTTAAAAACGCAATCTCCACGAAAGTTGATATCGATCTGGGAGTTGGAGGAACATTCTCTTCACCAAAAGTTAAGTTTCAAGGACTGAAACCTTCGGGCGGATCAGCATCCAATAGCGCCAAAAATGCCGCCGCTGCCAAAGCCAAAGAAGAGTTAGAAAAAGCGAAACAGAAAGCCAAAGCAGAAGCAGAAAAACGCAAAGCAGAAGCTAAAAGATTAGCTGACGAAAAGAAAAAAGAGGCAGAAGCCAAACTGAAGGCCGAAGAAGAAGCTGCCAAGCAAAAACTAGACGAGGAAAAGAATAAAGCGACAGACGCTGCCAAAGAAGAGATCAGCAAAGCCAAAGACAAGGTTAAGAATCTCTTTGGCAAGAAAAAGAAGAAAGGCGGGGGGAGATAAAACAAGTTTTGATACGGCGCGGATAAATTACCAAAAAGACCTCCGGGAACATCGCGACAAACGATAGGTTGTTCAGCGACCATTAATGAAAAAGCTACTTCAGATAATTTGGCTGGCAACTTAAGTCATCCATTGATCAAATTTGATCTGATCAATATTCCTAAATGAATATCGCCATCAATCAAAGTATCGGGTCAATATTGATTTGAGAAAAGTAAATTAGTCCCATGAAAAAGTCCATTCGATATGTGATCTATTTGTTGATCGGCGTATTGCTATATCAACTTATCGAATCAGGAAATACCAGCTTCACACGGGAGCAATTACGAGATGGATTGGCTTTAGCCATTATTGGAATTTTTGCCCTTTTACTAATTGTCAGGGTGTTCAAAAACCGGGGCGATAAAAATGATCAATAGAAATGCTAATTTTAACTTCTTCCAAATAAATAATTCCATGAAAAATCTCTTCCCTATCCTGTTCCTGGTCTTTCTTGCCACTTCATGTGAGGTAACCATGGACGAAGACAAGAATGAAAAAGCGGAACCAATTGAATTATATGACTATGATGTAGAGCAGCGCATCACTGAGTTGGGACTTGAGCTTTCAGAGCCCTCGAAACCTGTTGCCAACTATGTGAATGCTGTCCGTACCGGGAATCTTGTGTTTATGGCTGGAAAAGGTCCAAGCAAACCTGAGGGGGGGTATATTCAAGGAAAAGTTGGCATAGACCTTACCGTTGACGAAGGATATGAAGCAGCCAGGCTGGCCGCGATAACCCAAATTGCTGCACTCAAAGCGGAAATTGGTGACCTGAATAAAGTAGTAAGGGTCGTGAAAGTTCTGGGCATGGTAAACTGTGCTTCGGACTTTGGTAATCAGCCTGAAGTGGTCAATGGTTTTTCAGATTTAATTGTAGAAGTATTCGGAGAACGAGGTAAACACGCCCGAGCAGCTGTCGGAATGGGTTCTTTGCCACGAAATATTGCTGTAGAAGTTGAGATGATAGTAGAAGTTCAGTAGAAATACGACTTTCATTTTTATACTATTCGTCGATTTTTTTGGACAAAACGCATACTTGTCGGATATTTTACGTTTTACCTGTAGTAACTTTAATGAGGCTTGGTAATTAAATTTTAATTGTCGGGCCATTACGCCTGCAATTGTGAATACATACAAAGATCCTCGCCAACGCCCTTCCAAAAAAATACTGGAACGGTACAGGAAAGTTGACCCTGTAGTTCTCAAGGAGGAGCATATCCCCTTCCCCAAGCGAACCGCATTGACAACAGGCCTTACTCCATTTAGCGGAGAATGGTCCGAAAATCAGGTAGTTCATTTACTCAAACGATCATTATTTGGAGTAAAGCGCTCGGAAATCGATCATTTCCTCACCTTATCAATGAATGAGGCTGTAGAAACGATCATACAGCCGACAGCAAGTCACGATCCACCCGTCAACGATTACGCGGCTCCAGGAAGTGGAATTGAAGATGAACAAGTTCCCTACGGGGAAACCTGGATTGAAGCACCCTACAGCCCCGAACACGAAGGGTCAAGGGTCATCTCTCTAAAATCCTGGATCATTAACAACATGCGAAATCAGGAAACCAGCATTCATGAAAAGCTGACCTTGTTCTGGCACAACTTACTGGTGACACAGTTTTGGGATGTTTTCATCGCAAAAGCCAGCTATGCATATTACCAGATGCTCTACGACAATGCTTTCGGGAATTACAGGGAATTGGTAGAACGAATTACACTGGACCCGGCAATGTTGTTTTACCTAAATGGTGCTTTCAACAATAAAGAAGCTCCAGATGAAAATTACGCAAGAGAATTACAAGAGCTATTTTGTATCGGCAAGGGTCCAGGTGCTGCATTTACAGAAAATGATGTTTATGAGGCGGCAAGGGTTCTCACGGGGTGGTCTGTCACCTGGGAGCAATACGAAGCTGAAGGGCCTTTCGATGCTAGATTTCATGATTGGGATCATGATACCGAGGACAAGCAGTTTTCAGCGTTCTATGGAAATCAGATCATATCGGGAAGATCCGGGCAGGAAGGTCAAAGTGAAGTTTTTGAGTTGCTGGATATGATATTCGAAAATGAAGAGGTCAGCCTGTTCATATGCCGAAGACTCTATAATTTCTTTGTTTATCATGAAATTGATGAGGCCACTGAAGCAAACGTGATAGCGCCACTGGCGCAAATCTTCCGAAACAACAATTATGACATCACCCCTGTTCTGACCACCCTATTCAAGAGTGAGCACTTCTTTGATGTGGCAAATCATGGGGCAAGCATCAAAAATCCGCTGGATCAAATGCTTGGTTTTGTACGCGTATTGGAAAATGGCATCCCTGAAGATTTTGAGAATCAGGAATTGATATGGGGACTTGCCTCAACCGGCATGGAAATAGGTGATCCTCCTAGTGTTTCAGGATGGCAAGCCTACTATCAAGCACCGAATTTTGATAAACTTTGGATTAATACTGAAACTGTGATCCAAAGAATACGATATCAGCAATACATGATGTGGAGATCGGATATGACGATTTTCCTACAAACCTTGCACAATCCCGGAGATCCAAACGAAATGATCAGGGAGTCTGCATTACTTCTTCTTGGCATCGAGTTGTCTGACGAAGTTAGAAATGGGCTCAAAAGCACATTACTCACTGGACAGGATAATGATGAATACTGGACATTCGCCTGGGATCAGTTCATCAACTTCCCAGACAATGAAGACTACAGAACGACTGTTCAAAACCGACTGGCGGCGATGTTCAGATCTATGTTAGAACTTGGGGAACTTCAATTGATGTAAGATGAAAAGAAGATCATTTTTAAGACATACCTTCCACGCAGCTGCAGTTCCCAGTGTACTGGGCTCGATGGGCTTCAATATGGCCCATAACAACTCTATGAAGAACATGTTGCAGCAGGCTTCTCAAAGCGGGAAAGCACTGGTGATGATTTTTCTGGAGGGTGGAAATGACGGACTCAATACTGTTATTCCAAGAGATCGATTTTCCGAACTGGAAGCGTTGAGAGGGGATCTGGGTTTGAAAGAGGATCAGGTACTCAACCTGGGGGACTCAGAAGTGGCTTTACATCCCGTAATGGAGGACATGAGGCAACTTTACAATCAAGGTCGACTTCAAATCATCCAAAATGTAGGTTACCCGGATCAAAACTTCTCACACTTTCGTTCTACGGACATTTGGATGAGTGGATCCGACTCCAATCAACAACTGAACACAGGCTGGACCGGACGCTTTTTGCATGATGTATATCCCGGATACCCGGAAGCTTACCCAACTGAGGAAATGCCCGACCCTCTCTCCGTAGAAATCGGATATGGCTCTTCTTTACTGTTCCAGGGCCCCAACGCCACTACCAGTATCACGGTTAATGATGTGCAATCCTTCTATGAGTTACTGGACAATGTAGAACAGGACGCTCCAGACTCTGCCGCGGGAGAGAAATTAAGATTCGTTCGATTAATTGCCCGACAGTCCCAGTTGTACGGCCAACGAATTGTAGATGTGGCTTCCAGGGTAAACAATCATGTGCCGTACCCCGCTGGAAACAATCTGGCAGATCAATTGCAAGTGGTCTCAAAATTGATTGCAGGGGGAAGCCAAACACCAATTTATTTGGTACGACTCGGTGGATTTGATACACATGACGCTCAAGTACTGGAAAACGATAATACACTTGGTTTTCATGCAGAATTGCTAACCATGCTAAATGATGCAATCGCTGCTTTTATGGATGACCTGGAATTTCATGGTATAGGTGACCAGGTTTTGGGTATGACCTTTTCTGAGTTTGGGCGGACCATTCTTGCCAACGCCAGTAATGGTACGGATCATGGTGCCGCAGCCCCAATGTTTCTGTTCGGAAACGCAGTGAAAGGTGGTGTCACAGGAAGAAATCCGATCCTGGACTCCCGCATGACTTATGAGGACAATCTCAGTCATCAATTTGATTTCAGGCAGTTATATGCTTCTATACTCTCTCAATGGTTTGAAGTAGATGCCGGGTTGAGCAACCGGGTACTACTCAAAGATTACGAGACATTGGAGATCATTGGTGAAAGTACCATTCTGGACACGCCCTCCAATCATTTCGATGACTTCAAAGTATTCCCAAATCCAGTTCGGGACATGGCTACGATCCAATTCACTGGCAATCAGGAAATAGCATCGATAGATGTCCTGGACATGCGTGGTGCTCGAATACAAACATTACATCAGGGAAGGAGCAAACCCGGACCGAATACGATTTCATGGAATGCGCACCGATTAGAACCAGGCCGATATTTTGTACTATTAACTCTTGGAAATCAACGCAAAGTCTTTTCAGTGGTTAAGTAATACAACCATTGCCTTGGGTGATAAGTGAAGCCAAATTAAGTTGGATAATGAAAGAATTAACGGACCTCTTAAAAAGATAAGAAGTCTGAAGAATCAGCCTGTCGTGAATTCGTTGGCTATCAATAGGGGTTAGAGTAAATGGAGAAGTAACGTAAAAGCTAATTTCCCAAATGATCGTCACACTCCTTTACACCTTCATCAATACCAAAATGCGCATAAATATCACGCGCTTTTCGCCAGTACACCATTGATTCATCTTGTTGCCGATCCTTTTCCAAAAACAGGGCATAAGCCCGGCAGAAATTGGCCAAATCCATTTGTGAAGCCTCTGAGTGGGTTTCATATAAAAGCCTGCATTGTTGGAAATGATCACGTGCTTCATTCAAATCATTCAATTCACCTTTCATCTCAGCCAAATGACGATGTGTATGAGCCAATTTCAATGAATCTTCTCCGTTTCGGAAACTCTCGAGTGCCTGTTGGTAGTGCTTGATGGCGTTTTGCATTTGTCCCTGGTCACGATGCAATTGCCCTTCCATGGCTTGCAATCTGCCCATTAAATGGTACACGTCTGGCGGACATAGGCTGCGAGCCAGATGAAGTTGTTTCCAGGCGGAGGGGTAATCTTCATTCCGACGGAATGCCCGTACTTCCTCCAGCGCACTGAGTATTTTTGTTTCAATGGTATCCATCAAATTCTGATTTTACCGTAAATCATACAACCTGCTATCGCAAATCCGGCTTTCAACAAACTTGCTCTTGATGCTGGATTAGACATATTGCACCGGGCAGCAGGGCGTCTTCCAGCCAGGTAACATGCCTTTTTTATTTCCTGCAGAATCAACACGGCATAACCCTTTCTTCTAAAAGCGGGATCAACCTCCATGTACAAATCTGCAAATGGCTCATTATAATGTAGCAAGAAACCTCCTGCGGCAACAACCTGATCATTAACAAGCAGGACATACTCATCTACTTCTTCTTGCTTTCCAAATACTAAATCTTCAGGTGTTCGCTTTCTAAACGCAGTTCTCTGATTCGTAAAATTGGTTTCACTCTGATCCTCAAACAGAATCACATTGGAAGTAATAAGGCTACATACATTGTAAATCAGGTCCGTCGTGAAAAGGTCGTTGGTCTGCGATTCCATGAATCTGACCTTAGAAATAGAGATTAACGTTTGAAGGAAAGCTTCAGCATAAGTCCGACATGAAGGAATAAGAAATACTTCAAATATCGTATCTCGATCTTTGAGTTCTTCCAGTCCTTTGACTGCACCGTAACCAACTAACTGATTTTCAAATAGGAACTGGTAGTGATCAGCCCAACCTCTCCAGTGGCATGAATCGTAACGTATCTGGCAATTGCACTCAAGTAGGTATCGCTTTCGAAGTTGAATTATTTCCTCGTAGGAACATTTTCGAATGCTGACACCTTGCTTTTCCACAACTATTGACGGGTAAGGTCCTCCAAAATTTTCTCCAACTTCATGACCCGTTCTTCAAGCAAGGTTGGTGGGTTCAGATAAGTAGAATAAACCGCTTCTACTTTCCAGGCTTCCAGCACATGCTCCAGTGTAATGGTCATGGCATCATAATTAGGATCATCGGTAACCAGAGAAATTTGCGTTTCTTTTACTTCTGCCAATCTTCTATTGATGATCCCATCTGCGGTTACGAGCGTCATGAGGGTTCCCTTCATGTTTTGAAGTTCTTTCGTTTCCACTTTTTTTCCAATCAAAATATCTCCATGATGCAAACCCTGTTGGTGATATTCCATTTCGCTACCATTCATTTCAAAAGCGCGCATGGTCCGGACGTTTCCTCTTGGTACAGCAATTCGGCGAAGACCGCTTACAAAATCGCCGTTTTGAAATTGTACGAGATAGTTGATGTATTCTTTCACTTCGACAAACGCGATCGCTTCTGCCAGTGGTTGTTTCGGAGCATCCGTCAAATTATGGGCTTTATTTAGCTTTTCATTCAGCAACCCAAAAGAATAGATATCATTTACGGTCAGTTCTCGAGTAAGAAGTACATCTATGGATACTCTAAAATGATTAGCAATTTGAATGATGGTATCTACTTTTGGTTCCGATCTTCCTTCTTCATATGCGCCCACGCTAGGTCGAGCCAAATTAAATAGGCCTGCAAACTCAGCCTGGCTAATATTCTTTGCCATTCTGATCTTTTTGATGTTTTCACCAATAAAAGAAAGATTTTTGCTATTTTTTTGAGCCATGCTATAACTTTTGTCAAATTACTCCGTAAAAATAATTAAATTTAATCCGCGAAACACGAATAGTCCTGATGACAATAACGCAGAAAGATGACAACAAGGAACAAAATTCGTATTTTCGGAACAATGACTAATCTCAATCACAAACTATGAACTCGCACTTTCAAAAAGTAAAGGACTACCTACTAGAGCTCGACTTCTCAATAGTCTCTGAAGACGAAGAAGACGGAGTATTTGTGGTCGAAAATGAGGAAGAAGGCATGAAAAATGTGGTCCTCATCGTATCTGACCCCATCGTAATTGTAGAGCAATATCTCTTCGACCTTTCTGCAGATTCCGGAGATATCTTCAAAAAATTATTGATGAAAAACAGAGATATCATCCATGGTGCATTTGCATTGGATGAAACTGGAAAGCGGGTGCTTTTCCGTAACACGCACGAGTGTGAAAACCTGGATCTCAACGAAATCGAGGCCACACTCAACTCCCTGGCTTTATTGCTAAGTGAGTACACAGACGAATTAATTGCATTTAGTAAGAACTAATAAATAGAAATAAGATGAACGTTTTCAAAAGAATGTTTAAAATGGGGGAAGCAGAGGCTCATTCTGCCCTCGATAAATTGGAGAACCCCATCAAACTGACAGAACAAGGCATTAGAGATTTGAAAAAAGATCTGGATGACAGCCTTAAGGCACTTGCAGAGGTGAAAGCGATGGCTATCCGAGCGAAAAATGATGTGCAAACCAATATGTCAAAAGCTAAAGATTACGAAAGCAAGGCCATGCTATTGCTGAAGAAAGCTCAAGCTGGCGAAATGGAAGCTTCAGAAGCTGACCGATTGGCAACTGAGGCGCTCAGCAGAAAAGATGAATTCACTCAAGCCCTCACGCAATCGAAAAACGAGCAA
This sequence comes from Cyclobacteriaceae bacterium, assembly GCA_965215825.1. GTDB lineage: Bacteria > Bacteroidota > Bacteroidia > Cytophagales > Cyclobacteriaceae > JAWPMT01. The sequence goes on from CBDCEM010000002.1 coordinate 71,204, forward strand.
GATCGTTTTGAGAAGAACGTAAGTCAGCTTGATGGCAAAGTCAAAAAGCTGAGAGCAGAAATCAGCAAGTACGAAAATGAATTGCGCACGTTGAAAGCGCGTGTAAAAGTGAGTGAAGCCACCGCAAAGGTGAACAAGCAGATGGCTCAAATTGACTCATCGAGTACCGTGAGTATGCTCGAAAGAATGAAAGACAAAGTAGCCCAACAAGAAGCGTTGGCTGAAGCTTATGGCGATATTGCCGGAGAGTCCAAATCACTCGATGATGAAATCGATAGTGCATTGGATGGCAGTGATACAAAAGCTTCGGATGACCTGGCGGCAATGAAAGCCAAACTAGGCATGTAAATCAGACATAGTGTATTCCGAAGGAGTTTGAAAATCCCATTAAGAACTAGCGGATTTTAAGGTCAAAAACTCTCCTTCGGAATACTTTTCTTCTCAAATATTAATTCACAGAACATGATGGTCATGGACTCAATCAAATCAGTACTCATCCTTGTGCTGGTGATATTTCTCTTTAGTATATTTTTTACCTTTTTATTTAAGGTTGGCATCATAGCTTTGTTGGTCCTTGGGATCATGTATCTTTATAAAAAGGTTACCGAAAAATAACTCTCCGAATGTTTAACTTTTTCAAAAAGAAAAAAGAACCGACCTACGATGTTACCGATCTTAAGATCACTGATTTGGATGTTGGTTTCATTTTCGAATATGACCTGAAATCCTGGGTTGTTCGTGAAAAATACGAATATCAGTGGAATAACAACAATTTCTCGTACGAGTACAAAATTGACAGTGGCGATGACGTTGCATTCCTCAGCGTTGAAGATGAAGGTATTTTGAAGTTGGCACTTTTCCGTCCGATGAAGATTAGGAAAATAGACGAAGATGTAGCTGATGAAATTGTGAAGAACGAAAAGGCACCCAGACAGATCCACTACAATAACGAGCAATACTTCCTGAATGCTGATACAGCGGGACATTTCCGAGAGTGCGGCAAAAAGAATGAAGACTGGGAAGAATTAATTTCGTTTGAATATCTCAATGAAGATGAGACTCACATCGTCTCCATTTCTCAATGGGATGAAGAAACCTTTGAAGCTTCGGAGGGAGTCGCAATAGAATCCTACCAAATTTCCAACATCATACCCGGCAGCTAACCATTATGAACACCTTTACCATTTCCAGATTTTTTAAGTTTTTCAGCATTGCCCTGTTAGCATTCTTCTTATTCGGATGCGGGGGCGGCAGTAGTTACAAGAAAAGCCCCCTTGACGAACTCATCAGAGATCTTCCAGATGATGAAGTTTTCTCTATCATTCTTTATGATATGGATGTAAAAGGAAACTTCTTCGAGTCCTATTTCCATAAATACAAGATCATTCGAGGGTCAGATCCCGACAACATCAGTGAGATAGAAACAGATTGGCATGAGATCGGCGAGAAGGAGTTCAAGGGTTATGTCAATGACATGGGAATGGAAATCGCAGCTCGTGATAGTACAGGAAAGTTGACAAAAAATGTAGCTCCTCCTGGATATAGCAATTATGTAGGCAATCCAAGGTACGGACATTGGAATAACAGTGGCGGATCAAGCTTCTGGGCTTTTTATGGCCAATACGCTTTTATGAGCAGCATGTTCAATATGATGACCTATCCTGCCCGTAGGTCCTACTATAATGACTGGAGAGGTAACTATTACGGAAGCGGTAGAAGATATTACGGACCAACTTCAAGTGGTGGAAGATATTACGGAACCAATAGTTCATATAATCGATCTACCAATCCTTCTTCATCGTGGAGCAGGAATACTTCCAGCTTCAAAAACAGAGTAGCCAGCAGGACAGGACGCACATCCAGCAACCGAAGTTCCAGCAGTAGTTCACGTTCTCGTGGAGGTGGTTTTGGCAAATAAGCTGTATTTTTAATTTACATCCCTAACCTAAATAGCACTTATGGAAATCTTAGATGGCGTGCTGACCACAATCATTTATGTATTGGCCAGCTTCGTTCTTTTCCTCCTTGGTAAGGTCACCTACCAATTGTTTCACCCCAAAGTAAAAGTGGGATGGGAATTGGTAGAAAATGATAACCTGGCATTCTCATTTGCCTATGTGGGTTATTACATCGGCCTGTTACTGGCCATTGGCAGCGCGGTACTCGGAGAGTCTGCAGGCCTCATTGAAGATTTGATTAACATCGGGATATACGGCGCATTATCCATTATTCTTTTAAATATTTCCCTGATCATTAACGACAAATTGATCTTCTCTAAGTTCGATATGAAGCAGGAGATCCTGAAAGACAAGAATCTCGGAACAGGAATTATCGAAGGGGCAAATGCTATTGCTACGGGTCTAATTGTTTTGGGGGCGATACACGGGGAAGGATACGGAGCAGGTGGACCAATCGTTACCGCCCTTCTTTATTGGTTACTGGGGCAAGGAATCTTATTTATCACGACGATTGTTTACAATCTCATTACACCTTACGACATTCACGATCACATTGAAAAAGGCAATGTAGCTGTAGGGGTAGGGTATGCTGGTGCAATCATTGCGATCGCCAACCTTATTCGTTTTGCCTTGATGCATGATTTTGAGGATTGGACTGTCACATTGATGGATGTGGCGGTAGACACAAGTATCGGTCTCTTATTTTTACCTATAGCAAGATTCCTTACGGATAAGATTCTTTTACCAGGCCAAAAGTTGACCGACGAAATCGTAAATCAGGAACACCCCAACATTGGCGCTGCAGTCATCGAGGCGTTTGCCTATATTGGTGGCTCCATGCTCATTGTCTGGTCGCTGTAATAGGACATAGGGAGTCTTTCTCCTGATGGCATGAAATACACTTCTACCCTCCTGAAGGCTGCACTATTTGCCACAGGATTAGCAGGCATTGTATCGGAGTACACCTTATCTACGCTTGCTACCTACTTCCTGGGGGATTCGGTCTTTCAATTCACGATGATCGTGTCAACCATGCTTTTTTCCATGGGCTTGGGTAGTAGAATCAGCAAAAGATTTGAAACCAATCTTATCGAGAAGTTCGTGTGGATTGAATTCGGGCTTTCTGTCATTGCCTCCAATGTAACCATCATCGTCTACACCTTCTTCGCTATCTACAATGATCCTACCGCTATTATCTACTTGCTTAGCATAAGTGTTGGATTATTAATAGGTATGGAAATACCGTTGGTAATCCGCCTTAATGAGCAATTCCAAAGCCTTCGCGTTAACATCTCTTCTGCCATGGAAAACGACTACTATGGTAGCCTGGCAGGTGGGATATTCTTTGCATTTGTGGGACTGCCCCATCTCGGACTCACTTATACACCTGTGATCCTGGGTGCTGTCAATTTTTCTGTTGCCCTGACTGTAATTTTTGTGATTTGGAAAGAATTGCCACAACAAAAGCGCAGCAGGATGCTTGGCTACGTGGCAGCAGTCATACTCCTGCTCTTATCTTCTGCGTTTTTATCGAAGGCGGTGGTAAACTGGGGAGATCGGGTTAGGTACAACGACCGGGTCGTTTACAGCGAGCAAAGCAAGTACCAAAAAATTGTCCTGACCTATTCCGGGGATGATTACTGGTTTTTCCTCAATGGACACCAACAATTGAGTACAGCAGATGAAGCTCTGTATCATGAACCACTGGTACACCCCATTATGCACTTGCACGATAAACCCAAAAGTATCCTGGTTCTTGGGGGTGGTGATGGAGTTGCCGTTCGAGAATTACTGAAGTATCCCGCTCTGGAAAAAATCGTGCTCGTTGATCTGGACCCACGAGTTACGTTATTAGCTCAAAGTCATCCTATTTTGCTTGGCATCAATGAAAATGCCTTAAATCACCCACTGGTTGACGTCATTAACCAGGATGGGTTTACCTATTTAGAAAGTGCTAAAGGACAGTATGATGTAATTATTGCTGATTTTCCAGATCCTCGCACGGTCGACCTTGGCAGACTATACAGTCAAGAGTTTTACTGGCTTTGTAAACAGGCACTTAAAGTAGGGGGCCTGATGATCACACAGGCAGGAAGCCCCTACTATGCCCAACAAGCTTTTGAGTGCATCGAACTTACCATGGCAAAAGCTGGCTTCACTACCCTTCCATTGCACAATCAGGTACCAACACTTGGCGAATGGGGCTGGGTCATTGGGAGCAAAGCAAAGAGCAACGACCTGAAAGAGAACCTTCAAAAACAAGAATTAAAAGTGTCGACTCAGTGGCTAAACAAAGAAGCTCTCACCTTGCTCTCAACTTTCGGAAAACAAGTTTTCAAAAAACAATACAACAAGGTCAAACCCAATCGCATTCATGATCCCGTACTTTACAGGTATTACCTCGCAGGTAATTGGGACCTCTACTAAAATCGTTCAAATCAATAGCCTCATTTAGGCGATACTATTGTAGAATTAAATAATGTTCAATTACTTCGCGGTTAATTCAAGAAACCAATTTTATGCGCCGTTTCTCATTTCAACTCGTGCTCGCTCTGGCAATGATTTTTGCGAACAATTTGTCTAAAGCTCAAGATCAGGAGCCGGTTACCCTCGATGAAAAGTTCACTCACCTCAATGCAACTAGCGAAACTTATGAGCAGTTCAAAGTCGTCACTACCACACGACTAAATGACTTCTGGAAAGAAGTGATGGACACGCTTCAAACGCAAAAAGGGGAGATAGTCCAGCTGGACAATCTATCTGCAGACAGGAAAGTTGAAGCAGAGCAGCTACAATCCAAAATAGATGGAATTAGCGCAGAACTGGAGAAAGCACAAAGTAACACAACGACCATTTCCTTCCTCGGAGCGGATATTCAAAAGTCCACTTACCATGTGGTAGTATGGGCCATTATCGTGGTTTTGTTAGCGCTTAGCGTGGTTATTTGGTGGACCAGCAAATCAGGCTCTTCTACAGCCAAGCAAGCAAAAGAGGAGTACACAGCTTTAAGTGATGAACTAGAAGTTACTAGAAACAAAGCTCGTGAAAGTCAAATAAAGTTGAAGCGAGAGCTGCAAACAGCTCTTAATCAACTAGAGGAATTGAAACGAAGGCCTAATTCCTAAGCAATTAGGCTTGCAATCCAGAGTCCAGAGCATCGTATAACAACGGCAAACGGCCGGTATCTACCCCTGCGTAGGACAAAATCGTGGATGAGGTTTTCTTCTGAAATAGGTATCCCGGCTTTGGAATAGGCATGGCATGCCCCATTACCTTAATGAAAGCTTGTTTCACGTGAAGCTTAGACCCAAGAAATTCCTCTACCTTCCCCAAGGTCTCGGAAACAATTCGATCTTTATTTTCTGGGATGGTCTTCAATACCTTCCGATCTTCAGGTTTTAGGCAATAGTAAGCTGTCAAAACACGATGTGCGGCTAAACTTCCCCGATCCTGGACACTGCTATCGATGAAACCCAGGAATGATGGATCTTCTCCTAAATATTCATTTTGCCAAAACCCGTATTGACCCGGCTGTTGGTCCGTGATCAGGTTGACGACCATCCAGGGCGCATAGTCATTGTCTGAAAAAAGTGAGTACTCCTCTGGAAAAACATACTTTAAAGCATGCTTTTGCCCCGCATAAATGACCCTATCTGCCTGATAAACCTGGACAACCTTTTGCCCAATGTCCAGCACTTCAACATTGAAGCCGGTCGACGTTTTTTCTATTTTGGATACTAAATGTTTTTTGAAAAGTTGGCTGTCCTCTAACTGTAAGACCATCTTACGTACAAAGTAGTCGTTGCCCATGGGCGGGGAAAACAATGAAACAGGTTCACGGTAGTAAGGCCGACACATGAAATAATGGATACCCGCAAGTGCAGAAACCTGATCAGCGGTTCCACCATAATCATCCATCATGTGGTAGTCAAGATACCTTTTGAAAGCAGAATCAACTTCCATTTTATCAGACAGAAAGCTGATAAAGGTTTGTTCATCCAAATAAGATAATCCCGGCCTGATCAAGCGAGTGGGAAGTTTCATTTCTCCTAAAAAAGGACTGATGATCTCCAGGAATCGCTGTTTCTCAGGTCCTTCAGGCATGACATCCGAACGGATTTTACCTTCCTGAAAACATTGCTGCCTTCTTGTTGCTGGAATCAAATGTTGACGATCCACGAACGACCATGATTTTTTCCAGGACTGATATTCTATGGTTCCAATTTGCTCGAGTAATTGTAGTACCTCCTCACCGTAATATTCCGGATAATCAAGGTCATAATGTGCTCCCTGACAAATATTGATACCCTCAAAAGGTTGGCTGGAAGCTGTACCGCCAAGGCGGTCCGATAGCTCAAACAGTCGGAAATTCTCGGCACGGTACTTCCAGGCAGCTGCTAATCCCGCAACACCTCCGCCGGCAATAATCAAAGGAACAGATTCTGCCTGTTTGCGAGTCCACTGCTGGCTTTCAAACATTAAATGACCCGTGTGATGATCCGAATGAACAGTAATCGGATAATTCGTTTGAGTACTCCAATTGCATTGTTGCAACCAAAAAGGCAAGGAACTTCCCAGCATTGCATTCCGTACAAAATTCCTTCTTTTCATTAGTGGGGTTAAAGATAATATACGGGTCAAGAAGCTCTGCACTTCTGTTAGTGAAGGAAATCCATATTTTTGCGAAATTCATGAAATACCAAGACATTTCTGAGCCTCAGGTCATTTTTGAAGACAATCACCTACTGATCGTCAATAAGCCACCTGGATGGTTGGTTCAGGGGGACAAAACCGGAGATACTACCCTTACTGATTGGGGGCGATCCTACATCAAAGAGAAGTACCTAAAGCCTGGGGAAGTGTATTTACATCCGGTCCACCGCCTGGACAGGCCGGTCGGAGGATTAGTGACATTTGCAAGGACCTCCAAGGCTTCTGAAAGGCTAAATCGCCTGTTCAGAGAAGACAAAGTGGACAAAGCCTACCTCGCAATTGTTCAGGGAATACCAACTGAACCCGAAGGCAAATTGATCCATTGGCTCATTAAGGATGGAAGCAAAAACCGGGTAAGGGCTTATGGAAAAGAGGTGAAGGGGTCCAAAAGAGCTGAATTGACATATGAATTGATGTTAGTGGATAAAAACCGGGCTTTACTGATGGTGAGACCTAAAACAGGCAGGCCCCATCAAATCCGGGTGCAGCTCTCAAGCATAAAATGCCCGATAATCGGTGACCTTAGGTACGGGACAGGGGATCCCAACAAGGACAAGAGCATTTCGCTGCATGCTTTTCAATTAAGCTTTGTTCATCCTGTTCGAAAAGAACCTTTACAATTAACTTGCGCTCCCAAAGGCCCAAGCTGGACCTTATTTCAAAATAAAATCGATGAGTTGGATCAATAAACTTCAGGATAGATGGGGATTGAAAAGCTTTTGGCAAGTCATTATAATCTTGATTGTATTTGCCTGTACTGGCTTCACGGTATTACTCATTAAGCCTGTTGTGACCAACTATGTAACCGATAATGGCCAAACCAATGAATGGTTCAAAATCGTCTATTGGTTACTTATTTTCCCATTTTACAATGTGATCCTGCTTACCTATGGTTTCATTTTTGGGCAGTTTGAGTTTTTCTGGGCTTATGAAAAAAAGATGATGAATCGCTTCAGACGAAAAAAGAATGATACGCCTTCGCAATGATGCTATTGCGTACATGAACCAGCTAGGTGAAACACAGACTCCTTTTTTGTTTTTCACTGATTTTGAAGCAACCCAGGCATATACAGCTCCCTTACCTTTGCAGGGCAAGAAAGTGCTATTCGCTATCGATGGTCACAAAAACTACTCGTTAGAACACGGGCCCAGTATTGATTTAACACCACAAGCACTGTCATTTACAGATTTCAGAGACACTTTCGAAAAGACTCAAAAAGAAATCAGCATTGGCAATTCCTTTCTCACCAATCTCACTTTCAGTACACCTGTAGTATCATCTCATTCGCTGATAGAAATCTTCCATGGTAGCAGGGCAACTTTTAAACTCTACTATCAGGATCATTTTGCATGTTTTTCTCCTGAAAGATTTGTACGAATCAATCAAAAGGGAGAAATTTCTTCCTTCCCCATGAAAGGGACAATAGATGCGGAGATACCCAACGCAGAAAATATCCTTTTGAACGACCCAAAAGAAATTGCAGAACATGTTACCATCGTCGATCTTATAAGAAACGACCTAAGTCGAATTGCTGATCAAGTTCACGTCCCGAGATTCCGATACGTCGACAAGATTACCTCTAAACAAGGGGCCCTTCTCCAGGTCAGTTCAGAAATCAAAGGACAACTTCGTGTGAAGTGGCAAAAAGAAATTGGGTCAATATTGTTTGAGTTGTTGCCTGCAGGATCCATTTCTGGTGCACCGAAACCCAAGACCATAGCGATCATTCAGGAAAATGAAAGGCACACTCGAAATTTTTATACAGGAGTTTGTGGCGTATTTGACGGGCGTGAACTGACTTCTGGGGTAATGATCCGGTTCATCGAGCAAACTCAGGAAGGATTGGTATATAAAAGCGGGGCAGGGATCACTGCTCAAAGTGACCTGAAAAAAGAATATCAAGAAATATGCGATAAAATATATGTTCCAATTTCTTGAAAGCATCTGTTTCGAAAGAGAGGGTTATCCATTACTGGGATACCATCAACAGCGAGTGGATCGCGCTTTTCAATACGCTTATCCGGGCAGAAAAGCACCGCTGTTGCAGGATATTGTTCCCAAGGCATTTCCTGACAAGAGAAAGTATAAGATTCGGGTTTTATACAATGAAACTGAACAGCAAGTGGAAGTTATTCCTTACAAAAAAAGACCCATAACTTCTGTGAAACTAGTTTCTTCGAATATTGAGTATGCACACAAATATGCTGATCGCTCGGAATTAGCGTCTCTTTTCAATCAACGTGGCAGTGCTGATGAGGTCCTGATAGTGAAAAAAGGGTTCCTTACAGATTCCAGTTATACGAACATCGCATTATTAAAAGATCGCATTTGGCATACTCCTTCGACTCCAATACTAGTAGGAGTAAGGAGGACTGCTTTAATTGACTCGGGAAAATTAGAACCAAACCTTATTCGACCTGAGGATTTACAGCAATTTGAACAACTATCGTTATTTAATGCAATGATTGACCTGGGAGAATTGGTTCTTCCGATGGACAGGATACAAACGGGATTAAAATAAAAAAGCTACTTCCTAAATAAGGAAGTAGCCTCCACTCACTGATTGAAACCACTAAGTACCATTTAAAGCCATGAATGCCGCCAAACAGACAAGGCAATACCGGATAAAAAGTCAGCAAAAATCACCGCCAAATGAAACTGACCTTCATTGAAAATCACGGTATGTGATCCTGGTACGATCACGGAGCAAAACTAATGCGACTCACCGGTGTAAATTCCTGGGAGAGGGTGACAAAAAGGGGACAATGCACCTAATTGTCTTCAATTGGACGACTTTTAACGTCTTACTCGCTGATTATCTTTTCTGCCAGTACCGAAACACGATTGTTCAGTACTTCAACAATACCACCCTCTACTAATACATGAGTCTCCTCCTGCTTTTTTTCCACGATTCGGATAAAGCGGATATCGCCTTTACCCAAAGTAGAGATCAAGGGTGCGTGATTATTCAATACCTGAAATGATCCGTCAATTCCGGGGAAAGTAGCACTCTCTACTTCCCCTTCGAAAAACTTTTCATCCGGTGTAATGATCTCGATGTACATGATTAAGCTTCAGCTAACATTTTCTCACCTTTTTCAACCGCGTCCTCGATGGTACCAACAAGGTTGAAGGCTGCTTCCGGTAAGTTATCGTGCTTACCTTCCATGATCTCATTAAAGCCTTTGATCGTATCCTTGATATCAACAAGTACACCCTGCAAACCAGTAAACTGTTCAGCAACGTGGAAAGGCTGAGAAAGGAATCTCTGTACCCTACGAGCACGGTGTACAACTAACTTATCCTCGTCTGAAAGTTCATCCATTCCGAGGATAGCAATAATATCCTGAAGTTCTTTATATCGTTGTAGCAACTCTTTTACTTCCTGAGCGCAGTTATAATGCTCGTCTCCAAGCGTTTCTGCATTCAAAATTCTTGACGTACTATCCAAAGGATCCACTGCAGGGTAAATACCAAGCTCAGCGATTTTACGGCTAAGTACAGTAGTTGCATCAAGGTGGGAGAAAGTAGTCGCAGGAGCAGGGTCAGTCAAGTCATCCGCAGGTACATAAACGGCCTGTACGGAAGTAATGGATCCCCTCTTAGTAGAGGTGATTCGCTCTTGCATCAATCCCATCTCTGTCGCAAGCGTAGGTTGGTAACCTACCGCTGATGGCATCCTTCCTAAAAGAGCAGACACCTCTGATCCAGCTTGGGTGAATCGGAAGATATTGTCAACGAAGAACAAAATATCTCTACCTTGACCGGAGCCATCACCATCCCTGAAGTATTCTGCTACTGTCAGTCCTGACAAAGCTACTCGTGCTCTTGCCCCTGGAGGCTCATTCATCTGACCGAATACGAAGGTCGCTTTAGATTCTAACAGATCTTTTTTATCTACTTTGGAAAGGTCCCATCCACCTTCTTCCATGGACTCTTTGAAACCTTCGCCGTAGTTTACAATGCCCGCTTCAATCATCTCACGAAGCAAGTCATTTCCTTCTCTTGTTCTTTCACCAACACCTGCAAATACAGAAAGACCAGAATAGGCTTTTGCTATATTGTTGATCAACTCCTGGATCAATACGGTTTTACCTACTCCAGCACCACCAAACAAACCAATCTTTCCACCTTTTGCATAAGGCTCGACAAGGTCAATTACTTTGATACCAGTAAACAATACTTCGGTTGCAGTTGAAAGGTCTTCAAATTTAGGTGCTCCACGGTGTATAGGAAGGCCCTCCTTTGCATCTGGCTGCGGGATACCATCAATAGCTTCTCCTACCACGTTGAACAAACGACCTTTGATATCATCTCCGATCGGCATTTTGATAGGCGAACCCATGTCCACAACTTCCATTCCTCTGGTGAGGCCGTCAGTCGCTTCCATTGCAATCGTTCGAACACGATCTTCACCAAGATGTTGCTGAACTTCCAGAACAATCTTTGTTCCGTCAGGCTTGTTCACGTGAAGTGCATCAAGAATATTTGGTAGGTTGGAGCCTTCAGCGTCAAAACTTACGTCAACTACTGGCCCGATGATCTGGGTAATTCTGCCCGTATTTGCCATTTTTCTCTGTGGATAATGTATATACCTAAAATCGAGTGCGAAATTACATACAATTTTGATTAATTGGGAGTTCAAAGCCCACAATCTGACTCCTTCTTGTTCTGTAGTTCAATACAACCGCTATCAATTTGATTTTGACAAGCTTATCGCCGGGTCTTCCTTGTTTTTACTGATTTTTTGAAGTCTCATCTGATCGTGGCTCTCGATAAATTCCTTGCGACCTGTTTCAATGATTTCTTTGGCCTTGTGAAAATCAAACACTCCTCCAACATCGCGGGATACTTCTACATATAGATCTGGCTGGTGGTAATCAACGAGTAGTTGCGTCAGTTTGTCCTGCATTAGGTCTACTGTTTTGGTCATGATATCCAAATAACCCATTTTCTTATGACCTTGCTCCCTTTGATCGGTTGGGAAAAACTTCTCCCAGGTCGCCCTGACTACTTGAATTTGATCTAAATACGCTTTTGATGGGGACTTCATTTCCTTCGGCTTTACATACGCCTGACTCCCATTTACATTGCAAATGACCAGCAAGTCCTTTTTCCTGCGTTTCACAAACTCAACAGGAATTGGGGTCATCACACCACCATCCACAAGAATCCGTCCTTTTCGCTCAGATGGCGTCACCACCGTAGGGATTGAGGCCGAGGCTTTCAGTGCTCTATACATGCTCCCTTTCTTAAAAGCCACTTCCTTGCCTTTGTGCATATCGGTTGCTACAGCCACAAATGGGATGTTCATGTCCTGAATACTGACATCCGGAATAAAAGACTCAAGAGTCTTGAAAACCTTCCTCCCCCTCACAAATCCATGGGAACTGATGGTAAAATCCATGAGTTTTAGCACGCTCCAGGGATCAAGTTTCAAGGCCCAATCCTTATAAACATCAAGTTTTCCGCAAGCATAAAAAGCCCCAACCACTGCACCCATAGAAGATCCGGCAATGGATGATATTTCATATCCTCGCGCTTCCAACTCTTCAATGACAGCAATATGTGCCAGGCCTCTTGCCCCTCCGCTGGAGAGCACCAGAGCCACTGATCTCTTTTTAATGTGAGCGGGATTGGAAATACTCATAAATGAATTTGGAATCTCAGATAGCTGTACGGTAAATCTATCTGGACGGATACACGATAATCTCTATTTTTAATTTAGGGCTTGCTGAAAAAGTCTCAGTTGAGCTATATACAAGGCGGCCGAGGGAAGATGTATGCTTATACTTCGATGTGAGGTCAACGCCGTAGATAGTTTAGATGAGGCTAGCGTCAAAATCTCGAATTCGAGATTTAAAAGTGCATAGAATTTGTCTTATTTCACCTCAAAGCCTTGCACGTTCTGAAAAACTAATGGGTCAAAAAAAGTTAGGATTCAATCTCAAATAGTAGATTTCAGTCAGCTTAAGCGTTTTTAAGCACGCCCTAACTAGAAGTACTACTGATCTAGCAGAGCACCCATCAATATTTCCACCGGATGCTTCGCGAGTCTACCTGTTCCGTCTTTGATCTGGTGCCGGCAACTTGTCCCTGCAGCAGCGATCACCACTTCAGCAGGCTGTTTTCTCACAGTCGGGAAAAGTACCAATTCGCCGATTTTCATCGAAAGGTCATAGTGTTCCTTTTCATAGCCAAAAGAACCTGCCATTCCACAACAACCCGACGGAATCATTTCTACTTTGGTTCCTGAAATGATACTTAGTACTTTTTTACTTGGGGTCATTGAAGAAATTGCCTTTTGGTGACAGTGGCCATGAAGCTTGATCAATTGTTCTTTGTGCACAAACTGACCTCTATGTAAGTGCTTTTTATCTATTTCTTTTGCCAGGAATTCTTCGATGGTAAAAACATATTTGGCCAGCTTCTTAGCGCTGATTTGCTCCTCATCGCGCAACAATGAAATGTACTCATCCCGGAAACTCAAAATAGCAGAAGGCTCCAGACCAATAAGTGGTGTGCTCTCCGATACCAGGCCAGTAAATAAGACAACATTCTTCCTCGCAATCTCTTTAGCTTTTGCCAGCAACCCTTTTGACAGATAGGTCCGTCCACTCTCTTCGTGATCAATCAGACAAACTTCATAACCCAGACGATCCAATAACTCGATTGCCATTTTTCCGATACCCGCATCATTGTAGTTTGTGAATTCATCACAAAAGAAATAGACCTTTTTCGTTTTTTCCTCCTGTTGGAATTTTTTCTTGTACCACTTTCGTACGGTCTCCGTTGCCAGTTCGGGCATACTTCTTTTGGGCGCAAAACCAGTCACACGTTTAACGAGATTACTGGTAATCTGATTACTATAAGCCCAGGGAACGCTACTGGCTAGCCTCATCAAGTTGGAAAATTCAGCAATAAGACGTGTCCTAAAGGGAATTCCATTTTTCTGATAGTACTGATGTTGCCATTCAGCCTTCATTTTGCCCATGTCTACGTTAGAGGGGCATTCCGATTTGCAACCTTTACAGGAGAGACATAGATCAAGCACTTCCTTTACATCAGCTGAATTGAAAGCTGAGTCTACACCATCCCGGGTTATGGTCTCTCGCAAAATATTAGCTCTGGCCCTTGTTGTTTCCCGCTCATTTTGCGTAGCCATATAACTGGGACACATGGTCCCTCCGGCCATTTCCGATTTCCGACAATCACCTGATCCGTTGCACAATTCAGCAGATCTTAAAAACCCCTGGTTCTCGGAGAAGTCCATCATCGTTGGAATATCCGGTGTTTCCTGATCCCTCTCAAATCGCAAAGACGTGTCCATCGGAGGCGTATCCACAATTTTACCAGGATTGAAAATACCTTTCGGATCCCAGGCTTGTTTTACCTGTTTAACCAATTGATAATTTTGCTCACCTAGCATTTTCGGAATAAACTCGCCTCTCAATCGCCCGTCTCCGTGCTCGCCCGATAGCGACCCGTCATATTTTTTGACAAGCTCCGCGATCTCTTCAGCGATAAGCCGGAATAATCGGATGCCCTCAGTGGTCTTAAGATTCAAAATCGGTCGTAGGTGCAACTCACCAGATCCTGCATGTGCATAATGTACAGAATACAGACCATGTTTCGCTAAAATCGCATTGAACTCCTCAATGTAAGCAGGCAGATCTTTCACATCAACAGCTGTATCCTCAATGACGGGTGCAGGCTTGGCGTCTCCGGGAACATTAGATAACAAACCCAGACCTGCCTTCCTGAGATCCCAGACTTTTGCAACGTCTTCCTTTGCAATAACTGGATGGGCATATCCTAAATTTTCCGACTGTAACGCTGATATCAGTGCATCAATATCTTTTTCTAAAACCTCTTCTTCGTCTCTGGAGAGCTCCACAACCAGAATTGCCCTGGGGGTTCCTTCCAGAAAAAATCGATTCTGCCTTTGTAATAAATTTCTTTCCGTAGCTTCAAGAATGTAATGGTCCATGAGCTCACAAGCTGAAGGATCATGATTCAAGGCAATCAAATTTGCTTTCAGGGACTCGTCAATCGAATCGCAATGAACGACGACCAGCTTTTTTCCTCTCGGAGGCAATATTGACAGCCTTATCTTGGCAGCGGTAATCAACGCCAAAGTACCTTCAGAACCTGCGAGTAACGAGCAAAAATTGAAAGGCTCACCTTCGGCATCAAATGGCTGGTGCCTAAGCAGCATGTCCAATGCATATCCTGTGTTTCTTCTTGGAATATCATGTTTGGGGTATCCATCCAAAATGGATTCCTTATTGACTTTATCCGTCAACATCGCTTTGATGCTAAGGTAGATTTCCGTGTGTAAATCTCCCGAAGTGCCCAGTCCGTTGCACCTCGCAAGGAAAGCATCCTGATCCACTGGACCAAACCATGTTTCGCTACCATCTGCCAGAATGGCCTCAACTTCCAACAAGTGTTCCCGCGTACTCCCGTAAACTACCGAGTTGGATCCACATGAATTGTTGCCAATCATGCCTCCGATCATAGCTCTGTTTGCCGTAGAAGTTTCCGGAGCGAAGAACAAACCATGCTTTCTTAATTCCCTGTTCAGGTCATCTCTCACAATTCCCGGCTGTACCCAGGCCCATTGCTCTTCCACATTAACCTCAAGAATCTGATTGAAGTGTTTTGACACATCAACTACTACTCCTCCCCCCACTACTTGTCCCGCAAGAGAGGTTCCAGCAGTCCTCGGAATCAGAGATTTACCATTGGTGCTTGCGTAGTTGACCAGTTTGACCAGGTCTTCCCTGGTTTTAGGAATAGCCACCGCCTCTGGTACTTCCCGGTAGGCGGATGCATCCGTCGCATAAATCTTCCGGTAGACACTGCTCGTCAAAAATTCACCGTCCAATTCCGGTATGCTGTTCTCCTGTTTCATTGTAACTCAATCCAAGCGCTTTAATACAAGTGCCACTCTATTGGGCAAGTAAACACTCAAAAAGAACTCACCAAACAAGGAAACGGACGGGTAGGTCATCCCGTCATCAATGCGGTCAAATCCCCCAAACTCTGCTCGATCTGAGTTTAGGATTACCTGATAATTTCCTTCTTCAGGAACCTTGAATCGATAATCCGGCACCGAGTTATTCGGACTAAAGTTGAAGACAAAAATGAGGTTATTACGTTCGAAGATCAGTGTGTGATTATCCTGATCCATGTTGATTTGCTGTGCAGGCAATGCGTCTACTAGTCCATTTTCAGTCGCAAAATGCATCATAGCAGCCCCGTAGTTGTTTAAGAATTTGTAGCGCAAATCCTTATTATCTGCGAGGTTCCATTGTCGACGGGCATACTGGTAACTCCAATCATTCCCTTCTCTGGGAAAATCTACCCATTCCGGATGTCCAAATTCATTGCCAATGAAATTTAACCACCCCTCTCCGCCTAAACTCAGGGTAATCAGTCTGATCATCTTGTGCAATGCTATTCCTCGATCAACGATCAGGCTATTGTGGTCAACATGCATGTTATCATACATTTCTTTGTCCATCAGCCAGAAAGCCAGCGATTTGTCCCCAACAAGGGCCTGGTCGTGTGATTCAGCATAGGCAATGGTCCGCTCGCCAAATCTGCGGTTAGTCAATACCTCCCAAACCTCATGAATATTCCAGTCCTCATCATTTTTATGTTTTAAGACTTTGATCCAGTAATCCGGAATACCCATGGCCAGTCGAAAATCAAATCCCAAACCACCTTCTTCCACCGGACGGCAAAGTCCTGGCATGCCACTCATATCTTCCGCAATGGAGATTGCACCCGGTTTCAGCTCTTTGATCAGTAAATTGGCCAGCTGCAGGTAAGTAAGCACATCCCAATCAACATCATTAAAATATTTTTCATAATGATCAAAAGAGATGTTGCCATGGTGAGCATAAAGCATTGAGGTAACGCCATCATAGCGGTATCCATCAAAATGGTACTCTTCAATCCAGTACCTGACATTAGAGAGTAGGAATTGAAGTACTTCCTCTTTTCCATAATTGAAAAGCTTGGAATCCCATTGATCGTGGGTTCCCTTGCTGCCTGGATGAAAGTATTGATCATCTGAGCCATCAAACTCATTGAGCCCTTCAGCCAGATTTTTCACAGCGTGAGAATGCACGATATCCATAATCACCGCGATGCCAAGTTTATGGGCTTCGTTGATCAGGAACTTAAGATCATCTGGCGTTCCAAATCGACTGGAAGCCGCGAAGAAGTTGCTAACGTGATAACCAAATGAGCCATAGTACGGATGCTCTTGCACCGCCATCATCTGTATGGCATTGTAGCCCTGTTGTTTGATCCTCGGCAACACTTGCTCGGTAAATTCGCGGTAGGTAGTAACGCCTGATTTCTCCGAGGACATACCTACATGACACTCATATATATAAGGCGCCTTATGAGCCGGGGCAGGATTGAATTTACTATCCGTCCAGTTGAAGGTTTTTTCAGGCGCCCAGATTTCCGCGCTGAAATCATAGGTCTTTTCATCCTGAACAACATAATCAGCATATGCTGGAATTCGGTCATGTCCTCCTTTATCGGAAACAACATGAACCTTGTATTGACTACCGTGTGAGAGATTGACCTCTTTTTCAGGAATTAATATTTCCCAAATACCATCTTCATCACGTTCAAGCGGATATTGCGAACGATCCCAATCATTGAACGCTCCTGTAAGATACAGAGCCGTGGCCCTGGGTGCCCATTCACGATATCTCCAACCCTTTGCTTTTTTGTCGTAATGCAACCCTAACTGCTCGTAAGCACCCGCAAATGCTTTTAAAGAGGAATACTTGTTGATGATATCTTTAAGTCGCTCTGATTGCCGCCGAATCCTTGAAATGACCTCATCTGCATGAGGCTCGAGCCAGGGATCATTTTTTACGAGAATCGGCAATTCTTTTTCTTTCATAGCCATCTTTATTGACTTCTTGATGCAATTTATGGGAATGCATAAAGGCGAACAAAATTTCTTATTCGAGACACCTAATCACTGCTTATTTAATAAAAATGACTACTTGAAATTATGATTTTCTCAACAAATTAGCAGGAAGGCTCCAAATTCCTGCAATAGAAAATATTTTTCTACGGTCCTTGTAACCTTCACGAAATTGTCCGGTTTACCCGGTTGACTAACAAACCTGAACATTGGATTCACTATCAGATCATGCGCTTATGTTGAAAGTGAAGAAGGGAGATCTTGAAAAACTCTCTCTACTCTATCATCGGTACAGCAGAAGGGTATTTGGATTTTTTTACCGGTTGACGGGAGATGGTGCTACAAGTGAAGATCTGGTGCAAAATGTTTTTATGCGCATCCTCAAATACAAGCATACCTATGCTGAGGATGGCAAGTTTGATACCTGGGTTTTCCATATGGCTCGCAACATCCACATTGACCATTATAAAAAAAATAGCCGGTACAGTTGGCAGGAAGATATGGGAGATTGGGAAACAAAATTACGGGACGATAATAACGCTGAAGTGAAGGTTGAAAAAGGCGAGGAACTTGGCATACTCCGTCAAGCCTTACAAAGTCTGGCTCCTGAAAAACGTGAGTTAATTGAAATGACCCGCTTTCAGAAATTGAAATATGAACAAGTCGCCTCTATGCTAGGCGTAACCGAAGGCACTATAAAAGTGCGTGTGCATCGCATATTAAAAGAATTGAGACAGGCCTATTTAAAGTTAGAAGCATAAAACAAGATGGAAGAAATAAATCACGATATCGCCATCGAATGGTACATGGATCTGCTCGCTGGAGAATTGAGCACAGAAAAGTCCTCGCTACTCTTGTCATTTCTGGAAACCAATCCTGATTTGAGGCAAGAACTAAATGCGGATGAAACAATATGGGAGCAGCTAGGGAGCATAGAAACACCAGAACCTACTGCTACCATGGATACGAAATTTGAAGCAGCTCTTTCTGGATACTTAACGGCCAGTGCTCAGCGATCAGGCGTTGCATTTCGAGTGCCCGAATGGTTAGCAGTGAATTGGCGAATGGGGCTTACATTTTCACTGGTGGGGGTTTTTGTTGGTTTTATTCTGTTCCGAAACCCGGCTCAACAATCTGAAATCTCAGCGCTCACTAGTGAGGTAAGCAGCATGAAAAAAATGATGATGCTTACCCTAATTGAACAACCTGGTGCTCAGCAAAGAATCAAAGCAGTAAGCATGGCACAAGAATTTGTTGAAGTCGATGAAAAAGTTATTCAGGTATTAGGAAACACCTTACAACAAGATGAGAATGTAAATGTACGCCTGGCTGCCATCGATGCTCTAATGAGTTATTGGGATAATGCTACTGCAAGGGAGGTTATGGTTGAGAGCATCGCCTTTCAATCCTCTCCCATTGTTCAATCTTCCATCGCGGATGCCATGCTATCTCTTCGGGAAAAGCAGGCTATCCCGGAATTCGAAAAAATGATGTCGGAAGATGAAATCAATATAGCGGTCAAACCTAAAATTGAATCCACTATTGATCAACTCAAATCCATTTAAAAAGTCAAAAACCAAAATATAGAATCATGAAAAAACTAATTATTTATCTGACCCTGATCGCACCTATCGTAGCGATATGTGGTGAAAGAGATCAAAAAGAAATCAAAAAAAGTTATGAGGTACCCTCCTCTGGCGATTTCCATCTTGTTGTAGAAAACATACAAGGAGATGTCTTTGTCGAGGGTTACGATGGAAACACCATAGAATTGGCATTGAACATCACTGTAAATGCTTACAATCAGAAAGAGTTGAGTAAGGCCATGGAGGAATTAGAGCTGGACGAAATAACATATCCTGATGAATTGTTATTGCGGATGAAAGCGCCCTTTGTGAGATATGAAGACAGTCCGGGGCGACGAAGAGGGGGCATGAGGTGTGAGGGCCCTGATTATGACTATGCCTACGATTTCACATTGAAGGTTCCAAAGGGGGTGAAAGTTCATGCTTCCACCATTAATGATGGCCGCATTCGGATAACAGACGTCCGTGCAATTGAGCGTTCTTCTAACATCAATGGCCCCATTAGGATCGCAGGAGTTGCTGAAACCAGAAGCATTTCTACAGTTAATGGGGATATCGATATTACCTATGCCGCGCGTCCAAAGGAAAACAGCAAATTCCACACCATCAACGGCAACATCACACTAAAACTTCCCGAAGACTTTTCAGCTGATGTTGAGGCAAAATCAATGCAGGGAGATCTTTTCTCTGCCTTTGATTACGAATCCATTCCACCAAAATTAAAAGTCACTGAAGGTCGCACAGGAAGAACGGTCAAATACGAAATACAGCAAACTACTGCAGTCCGAATTGGAAGTACAGAAGGCCCGCGGTTTCTATTTGAAACGCTGAATGGTGACATGTTTTTGAAAAAGATTTAAGCGAAATAAGATGAAAAAATTAATAATGTTGTTTTTCCTGCTCTGCTCATGGAAAGTCATGGCACAGGAAGGAATCAATGAAAAACTTGTGGTTCCACTCAGCAGCCCTGGGGAATCTGGTAAACTGAAAGTGAACCAAATCAACGGCGATATCTTCATAGAAGGGTATGATGGGCAAGATGTGATCATCGATGCAACATTTCACTCAAATGACAAGCAAAAAGCTAAGTCAGCCCCTCCGGGAATGACGCGAATTGCGAGCAATCCAGTAAAAATTTCTGCAAAGGAAAATGATAATTTGGTTGACGTTCACACCGAGTCCTGGAAGAGCCGCACTGATCTGAAAATCAAGGTTCCCGCCAATTTCGATCTACACCTGCATACGATACATGGTGTGATTGACGTTCAATCCGTTCAGGGCGACATGGAGGTTTCTGGAGTCAATGGCGGAATCAGACTGGACGAAATCTCAGGATCAGTAGTTTGCAACACCGTAAATGGTGAAGTGAATGTGCGATTTGTTCAAATCGATACGGACAAGCCTATGTCCTTTGTCACCTTAAATGGCAATGTGGACGTAACCCTCCCAACATCTGCAAAATTCTCTGCAAAAATGAAGTCTGAAAGGGGTGAGATTTATACGGATTTTGATTTGAATCTGAAATCAGGAGAGCCTCAGGTAAAACGTGGAGGAGATTGTGATGATTGTAACTATGAGATCAGCATCAATCCCTGGGTGTTTGGTGAAGTCAATAACGGTGGTGCCGAATTCACTTTTAAGAATATGAATGGGGACATTCTCCTCCGAAAGCGAAGTTGATGTTTACTGTTATGTCAAATAACGAAGTAGTTTGGGATCAAGCAATAAATCTGTGGAGTAGCTACATATAGTCTAATTTCGATTTCCAAAAACAATCATTGGAAAAGGAATTAGCATCTCTGATTTTGCCTGAAGGCATTCTGACCTACTTTGATGTCACTGTGGTAGAGAAAACAGAAGAAGGTTACTGGATCAGTTTATTAGAGAGGGAATTAGCTCCTTCCGAATTTCTGGGTCATAAACTCAGCTCTAAGGGCTTTTTCGAAGAGGTAACCATCAAGGATTTTCCTATCCGGGGTAAAGCGAGTTACCTAAAAGTCAAGCGTAGAAGGTGGCTAAATGAGACCATGAATCAAGTGGTTTCCAGAGATTGGGAACTAGTGGCTAAGGGGACCCGCATGACTAAAGAGTTTGCGGCTTTTTTAAAAGCAGTGCATCGACACAACGCCAGTAAGCTGTAAAAGCCTGGGTAATTACTTCCATGTTAATGGAAAGCTACTTGAGGAACAGTATGCCACGCATTTGAGTGATTATAGTACCTGGGATCAACTTACTCATGCAGAGAATTATGTGGTTTTTCCTGATAATATTGGTCCTTACCTGACCATTGATGAGACTTCTCTTTCTCAGGGAGAGCTCTACACCATTATCACGAACAAGGCAGCAAAAGGAAACAAAGGATGTTTGGTTGCTATTATCAAAGGCACTGATAGTGAGACAATAAAGGCTATTCTTAAAAGAAAAATATCCTTTGAAAAACGTAGATCAGTTCAAGAAGTGACCCTAGATATGGCGGTTTCCATGCAAGAAATAGTGAGGAAGGTTTTCTCCAAAGCCACTTTAGTAACCGATCGTTTCCATGTTCAAAAACTGGCCTATGATGCGGTGCAAGAAATGCGAATCAAATATCGATGGGAGGCAATAGATCAGGAGAATACAGAAATATCGTTAGCTAAAGAACTTGGTGAAAAATATGTAACACAGCGATTGGAAAATGGAGATTCTCCCAAGCAATTACTCGCTCGAAGTAGATACCTACTTTTCAAGAATAAAGAAAAATGGAGTCCTTCTCAGATTCACCGTGCAGAGATTCTTTTTCGACTTTACCCCAGATTAGAACAAGCTTATGAGTTGGCTCAGAAGTTGGGACATATCTACCATACCGGAAAAGACAAAGGAGTAGTTTATACCAAATTGGCAAGATGGTATAATGATGTAGAACTAGCTGACTTTAAGTCCTTCAAAACCCTGGCGAATACCATTGAAAACCACTATGAAACCATCTTGAACTTCTTTGAACGAAGAAGTACAAACGCTGCCGCAGAATCATTTAATGCAAAGATCAAGGCTTTCAGGTCTCAATTCCGTGGCGTCAGAAACATCTCATTCTTTCTATATCGACTCGCTAAAATCTATGGATAATTCAATTTGCCCCCAGATTTATTGCTTGATCCGTAGTTTGTAACGAATCTGGCAACTGAAAACAAATGGCTTAAAAAAATCAAACCCGGGTCCTGGACCCGGGTTTTTGCGTTTTTGTTTAGTTCCCAACCTAGGTCAGGACTTCTATAACATTCAATTCGCATATTCCCCTTACCATACTGGTGTCTGAAACAATGAATATCCTGATACGAGTATTCAGTGATGAAATACTGACATAAAATTGTCTACCTGTCACTCCATTTGGCCAATTCCCGAGCTCTCCCAGAAGTCTTTCTGTCATTATGTCATGTTGTTTGTTTTGGCACAACCCTTGATCAATGCAAGGGACAAACACAGAAAAAATTTAGAAAATATATACTAGTCGAGAAATGGGTAAAATAATTGGTATTGATTTAGGAACCACGAACTCATGCGTAGCTGTGATGGAGGGTAACGAGCCGGTTGTTATCCAAAACAGTGAGGGTAGAAGAACCACCCCTTCTATTGTTGCTTTTTTGGACAATGGCAAGGGTGAAAGAAAGGTAGGAGATCCTGCAAAACGACAGGCAATCACCAACCCTAAAAACACCATTAGCTCCGTGAAACGATTCATGGGGAAAAAGCATTCTGAAGTATCAAACGAGATCGCTCATACATCTTATGATCTGGAAGCAGGAACGAATGATACCGTCCGCGTAAAAATCGGAGATCGCAACTATACACCACAGGAACTTTCGGCAATGATCTTGCAAAAGATGAAGTCTACTGCTGAGGATTTTCTTGGGCAGGAAGTGGCTGAAGCCGTGGTTACCGTGCCTGCATATTTCAACGATGCTGAGCGACAGGCAACGAAAGAAGCAGGACAGATCGCTGGACTGGATGTTAAGCGAATCATCAATGAACCTACCGCTGCTGCTTTGGCATACGGTCTTGATAAGAAAAATGCTGACATGAAGATCGCCGTGTACGACCTTGGTGGTGGTACATTTGATATCTCCATACTTGAGTTAGGAGATGGCGTTTTTGAAGTGAAATCTACAAATGGTGACGTTCACCTGGGAGGAGATGACTTTGATGGCGTGATCATCAATTGGTTGGCTGAAGAATTCAAAAATGATGAAGGGATCGATCTGAAAAAAGATCCTATGGCTCTTCAGCGATTGAAAGAAGCTGCTGAAAAGGCAAAAATTGAACTCTCAAGCTCTAGCAGCACAGAAATCAACTTGCCATACATCATGCCTGTTGATGGTATTCCTAAGCACCTGGTGAGGTCTTTGTCAAGAGCCAAATTTGAGCAATTGGCAGATGATCTTGTTCGCAGAAGCATGGAACCCGTGAAGCAGGCGTTGAGCGATGCTGGCATGAGCGTGAGTGAGATTGATGAAGTGATCCTTGTCGGTGGTTCTACACGAATTCCTAAAATTCAGGAAGAGGTCGAGGGTTTCTTTGGTAAGAAACCTTCAAAAGGAGTGAATCCTGACGAAGTAGTCGCCATTGGAGCAAGTATCCAGGGTGGTGTATTAACTGGTGAGGTAAAGGACGTCTTATTACTAGATGTGACTCCTCTTTCACTTGGAATTGAGACGCTTGGTGGCGTATTCACAAAATTGATCGAGTCAAATACTACAATCCCAAGTAAAAAGTCTGAGACTTTTTCAACTGCTGCAGATCAGCAGCCTTCCGTTGAGATCCATGTACTCCAGGGAGAGCGTCCGATGGCAAAAGATAATAAGACTATTGGAAGGTTCCATTTGTCAGACATTCCTCCAGCGCCAAGAGGTGTTCCTCAGATCGAAGTAACCTTTGATATTGATGCCAATGGTATCCTTAACGTATCTGCGAAAGATCAGGGAACTGGCAAGGAGCAGAAGATCAGAATCGAGGCTTCCTCTGGCTTGACGGATGAAGAAATCGAAAAGATGAAGAACGAAGCCAAAGCAAATGCTGAGGCCGACAAAGCTGTCAAAGAAGAGGTAGAAAAAGTGAATCAGGCTGATTCGTTGATCTTCCAAACGGATAAGCAGTTGAAAGAATTTGGTGACAAACTTTCGGATGGCAATAAAACTGCGATCGAAGGTGCATTGAACCAACTTCGCGAGGCTCATGGCAAGAAAGATATCCCTGCGATTGACACAGCGATGGAAGCTCTCAACAATGCTTGGGAAGCAGCTTCTCAGGAAATCTACCAGGCGCAGCAAGATGCCGCCGGTGGCCCCGGCGCCGCTCCTGGTCCAGATGCCGGAGCAGCAGGTGGTGCACAAGCAGAGGATGGCTCAGATTCAGATGTAGCCGACGTAGAATACGAGGAAGTGGACGATAAGAAATAATCCACAACCCATTAACATAGATCAACCCTCTTCATTGCTGAAGAGGGTTTTTTTATTGTTTTCTTGCAAACTTCATGGCTTTGAAGAAGTTCTCTCAATAAGCCAAAGAAAGCGCCCTCATATTTCAGGGGCTCGTACTTGATCCTTTCTGGATATTGAATCCAAAAGAGAGTCCTAGCACGGTGCCGTCTTTCCGAGGGGATACAAAAAGATTTACAGGTACATTCAAGTATCCGGACTTAAAAGTCCTGCCAGCAGCGAAAATCAAATTAGCCGAAACTTTAAAGTCTCCCCGGCTATCTAATCGATCTCGTATCGGGTAATCAATTGCTGATACACCATTGAAATTACCCAACTCCTCTTCAAGGTACCATCGTCCATGCTCCGTCCCATTGTCTCCATCGCCAATAAATCCACGTGCCTCTTTGGCCACCCGAATGCTAGGTCCAAAACCAAATTCCCAGCCTGCTTTCCCAAATCGAAAACCATTCAGAATGGACACAGACGGAATGAGTCTACCTGACTCCAACCCACCAACTAGAATGATCGCTTCGATTAGTGCCTGGAAATTACCAGCGCTTAAATATTGCTCTTCTTGCTGCCAGCCAAACTGGAACATGGCTGGGTACATATCAAAACCACCATTACTCAATTCCGAAGTTAGAACTTCACGTGTTTCTCCGAAGGGTATAGAGACACCCATTCTGGGTCCATTCAGTGAAAGTTTGGTCAAAGGATTTTCAATCGGCACATCATAATTTACGAGTAAATTCATTACCGAAGGGTCAGGATTGATGTTCAGGAGTTTCTTAACTGAAATACGGATCATGCGTTGGATTTGGTCCTGTAGATTAAGATATTCCATGGCACTTTGTTGCTCCATGGTTCCTGACTTTACATCATAAAGCTTCAAGGAAATAATAATCTTCTCACCAAAACGTTCCACACCTCCCGAAATCACTTTGTCCACTTCCAGAGATTTTCCGGCCGCAGTGACACAGTTCTTCCCAAAGCAGTTTGCAACGTCTATGTTATTTTGCACTGCTACGTCTGCTACGTCGTATTTGTCCATGATGTAATAGATGTTGAGCTTTTCGATCTCCAGCCTTATCATGTATGACACAGCCGCCGCATCATTCGATACGCCATTGCTCTCGACACCAAGCACTGCCACAGTAGGTAAAACCTGATTCTGGGCAATCAAAGGGCTAACGAAGCCCAGGAAAGCAATCAAAAAAATTGTCCGCAAGCTTATAGGTTTTAAAAGTAGTTTCATGTTTTGCACTTATGTTTTTGACAAAACTTCAAAGCGCAGAGCAGATAGATGAATCGAATTTTAAGAATAACAAAGCAAGGAGTAGTAAATTTCCTTACAGTCTTAAAAGACAAAAATCAATTATCTGACGAAGAACCACAAGATGAACTTACGGCTGAATTAGTCCTGATCATCTACATGTCACTAACAAGAGCCAGGATTCTTACAAAGCAAAACATACAAGCTCGAAGACAGAAATCAACTGACGCCCTTTTTCAAGTCTTCCTGTTCCATTCTCTTGGTCATGAGGCTAAAAAGTACGTTAAAGGAGTCTTGTCATTCATAATTATTTCAAAAACCTCTTTACGTTACATGCTGAAATATTCAGAGCAAAATTAATTATTGTCATTTTCCCATAAACAGAATAATCTAATTTCTATCAAAATCAGCTGATCGTTAATTCCGGATTTTGTTGCATAAACAAATAAATATTCTAGATTTACTTTTTTGATCAACCTAAATTTTTACTGAACATGTTAAGATTATCAGCTGCGGTTATCTTGATAACCGCGTGCGCTTTTACTGTACGTGCACAAAACTGGAAAAGAACTACTTCCGTTAGTTCAAATAAAAATGTAGTCATCCCAAAAGAAATGCCTTCTTCTTTTGATTTGTACACATTGGATCTAAGTGCTCTTAATACCTCTTTGAAAGGCTCACCTACCAGAGGGAAGCAAACGAACAATGAAATCATCATTGAGTTTCCATCAGTTACAGGTGCTTTTGAACGGTATCAAATCATGGAAACTCATACTTTACATCCCGATTTGGCCGCAAAATATCCTGGCATCAAATCGTACGCGGGCAAAGGCATTGACGATCCTTCGGCAACCATCCGTTTCAGTGTTTCACAACTGGGATTTCACGGCATGATACTTTCCGGAGAAACGAATATGTCCTATATCGATCCTTACACAGAGGACAAAACGGTTTATAAAGTATATCGAAGAAGCTCCCTGAATCGAGAGGAGCAAGATTTCCAGTGTTTAGTGGATTCCGAAATGAAATCCATGAACGATGACAAAAGTCACGCTCATAAAACGGACGACCGTAGGCTTCGTAAGTACCGATTGGCATTGGCCTGTACTGCGGATTATGGAAACATTTTTGCCGGATCAGGAACTGATGCGCAAAAAACGGCCAACATTCTGGCACAAATGAATGTGACCATGACCCGAGTCAATGGTGTTTATGAGAGAGACCTGGCTATTACAATGGAAATCGTCCCTAACAATGATCAAATCATTTACTTTGGAGCCACTAATTCTGACCCTTGGAACAATGAATTCAATAGTACTACCCAAACGGTAATAGACAATGCCATCGGGGATGCCAATTATGATATAGGTCACGTATTCCTTTCTACACAGGATAATGGAAATGCAGGGTGTATCGGTTGCGTTTGTACCTCGGGATCAAAAGGAAGTGCTTTTACTGCGCGAACAAATCCAACAGGTGACCCTTTTGACATTGATTACGTAGCCCACGAAATGGGTCACCAGTTTGGTGGTTATCACGTGATGAATACCTGCTCTAGAAGTGGCAGCGGATCTACGGAAGTGGAGCCCGCCAGTGGATCTACCATCATGGGATATGCAGGAATTTGCTCTTCAAACGTGCAAAGCAATAGCGATGCTTATTTTGCATATGTCAACATTCGAGACATTTCCGCTAACGTGCAAAGTGGTGTAAGTTCTTCTTGTGCTCAAATCATCAATCTTGCCAACAACCCTCCTACAGCAAACGCCGGCTCAAATGTCACTATCCCAAGGTCCACGCCATTCGTTTTGAGTGGAACAGGTTCAGATCCTGACGGAGATGTGATTACCTATTGCTGGGAACAAAATGACCCGGAGCGTGCTCCAGGAAATGCTTCCCCGGCTTCCACATGGACGCAAGGGCCACTTTTCCGATCCGTGGAAGGAACGACTTCTCCCGATCGCTATATGCCTAATCTGAATGCCGTAATCGCGGGAAATCTTGCCCCCACCTGGGAAGTAATTCCATCTGTTGCCCGTACCATGGAATTTTCATTAACTGTACGGGACAATGCAGCAGGAGGCGGACAAACTGACGATGACCTGATAACTGTGACTGTAAATGGCAGCGCTGGACCTTTTGTGGTCAACGCTCCAAATACAGCTGTTACCTGGAATGTAGGACAAAATCAAACGGTAACATGGGATGTCGCCGGAACAAGTTCAGCCCCCGTCAATTGTGCCAATGTAAACATACTTTTGAGTACAGACGGTGGATTAACTTATCCTGTCACACTTGCAGCCAATACACCCAATGATGGCTCTCAATCTATCACAGTTCCGAATAATGTATCTTCCACCTGTCGGATCATGGTAAAAGCGGCAGACAATATCTTTTATGATCTTTCCGATGCCGACTTCTCAATTGAAGCGTCAGTTCCTTGCTCTGCAACTACACCAACTGGGTTAGCCGCTTCTGGGGTAACCGCCAGTTCAGCGAACCTCAATTGGAATGCCGTTGCAGGGGCAACCTATGAAGTCAGGTACCGTGAAACAGGCGCTTCGACATGGACAGTGGTTCCATCTGGTGGCAATGCCCTGGTGCTTTCCTCACTTGACGCATCTACCACATATGAAACTCAAGTAAGGTCCACATGTACAGGTGGAAGCAATTCAGCTTATTCTGCTTCAGTCAATTTCACCACGACTGAAGTTCAACTGAATTATTGTAATTCAAATGGCAATGACGTAAGTGACGAGTACATCGGAAACGTACAGGTAGGGTCCATCAATAATTCTTCAGGAGTTGATGCCAGTGGTTATTCTGATTTCACCTCTATCTCCACGGACCTGACTGTTGGTGCGGGTTATTCCATCTCGGTGACTCCTGTATGGACAGGTACAGTTTATTCTGAAGGTTACTCCGCATGGATTGACTACAATAAGGATGGTGACTTTGAGGATGCGGGTGAGCAAATTTTCAGTCAGAGCCCTACTCAGAATACACCAGTTTCGGGTTCATTCACCGTCCCTGGCTCTGCTTCAACTGGAACCACAAGAATGCGGATTTCATTGAAGTACAATGGCATACCTTCCTCATGTGAATCCTTTACTTATGGTGAA
The DNA here is from genome assembly GCA_965215825.1 of Cyclobacteriaceae bacterium. Taxonomy (GTDB): domain Bacteria; phylum Bacteroidota; class Bacteroidia; order Cytophagales; family Cyclobacteriaceae; genus JAWPMT01. The sequence goes on from CBDCEM010000002.1 coordinate 100,270, forward strand.
GTTGAAGATTATACAGTAAACATTGTCAATGGCAGTCCTGATACCCAGGCTCCGTCAACTCCATCGAATTTAATTGCTGCCAATGTCACAACCTCTTCATTTGACATATCCTGGTCCGCTTCTACGGACAATGTTGGAGTAACAGGTTACAATGTGTATCTGAATGGGAGTTTGGATGGGCCCACGTCTTCTACAAATTATTCTTTCGGCGGATTGACTGCCAATACCTCCTACGCTGTAGCGGTTGAGGCTTATGACGCTGCTGGAAATACTTCAGGTCAGGCCTCTACGAATGTTACTACTTTGGATGTGGGCAGTTGCACCGAGGTAACGGTCAATTCAAATGATTTTGAAAGTGGCTGGGGAATCTGGAATGATGGCGGATCAGATGCAAGAAGAAGTGCCAATGATAACCAATACTCAAATGGGACTTACAGTATCCGATTACGTGACAATACCTCTACGTCGGTAATGACCACTGATAATCTGGACCTTTCTTCATTCGATGACATTACTGTAGCATTCAGCTATTACGCTCGAAGCATGGACAATTCGAATGAAGATTTTTGGTTGCAAATTTCAACCAATGGAGGCAGCTCCTTTGCTACTATTGAAGAGTGGAATCAGGGTGATGAGTTTGTGAATGATGTTCGAGAAAATGATGCAGTAAACATCATTGGGCCCTTCACTTCAAATACACAGTTGAGATTCAGATGTGACGCATCCGGCAACAGCGACTGGGTTTACATCGACGATGTAGTTATCACAGGTTGTTCAACAGGTACTTCACGTGGCACCACGACAGTGGCTGAAACACCGGAAGTCGACGTGCCAACTTATGATTTATCTGCGATCACAGTATACCCTAACCCCGTCAGTGACATCCTGAATGTAAAAGGCATTCCGGAAAATGCTCATGTTAGTCTGATATCTCTATCTGGTCAGATAATTGGTCGTGGCATCGGACAGGATGAATTTGACATGACTGCATTGAATCCTGGAATTTATATTCTGAAGGTAGTAGCAGAAAGTCAAGTGAAAACAATGAAGATCATCAAACAATAAAAACTGCACATTGACAGTTTGAAAGGGGCGATTGATCGCCCCTTTCTTTTTAATTTTCCTTAAACAATGAGTAGCATTCGTTTTGGCATTATCATCATCACTCTCCTCTTGGTTGAAACCGGCGCAGCACAATCACTGGAAAAGTGGACTGAAATTGTCTTTCAGAGCCAGGCACGATCAGGAGCATTCAAAGAAATTCGACTGTCTCAGGATTCGATTTACCTAAGCAATGGAAATATGAGAAATGGGGCATCTAAAAAGCTACAAAAATGCCTGAACAAGAAAATCAGGAGACAATTAAATAAAACATTGCGCTTACTAGGAAATGTGGATTGGAAAAATCTAAAATCCCCTACAGATAAACGCACATTTGATGGCGCCGCTCACTCACAAATCAACCTCAAGGTAGGCAATCAGCAATTTGATCATTATTTTGATGATGTGTCTCCTCATGAAAAATTAGTCCCGCTGCTTACTTTACTATTAAGTACTGAGGAGAATTAGTCAAACATTCACGGCTTTACTCAAGGAATTCTTCAGGAAATAAAACCAAACTCATACTTAATCGTATTAGGTATAATACCTAACATCATTAAGTATGCTTTCGAAAGAAATGATTGGCGCTTCGACAGTGCCCATAATCTTGTTCATACTCACTCAGGGAGAAGATTACGGATATGAAATCATCAGAAAAGTAAAAGACTATTCCGGCGGTACCCTGGAATGGAGTGAGCCCATGCTGTATCCGGTTCTTCATCGTCTTGAGCGAAACAATCACATTCAATCACAATGGCGGGTGTTGGAAAATGGTCGAAAAAGAAAGTACTACTCAATTACTACTTCCGGTCGTGAATTGCTGAGTGAAAAGCAAACTGAGTGGACTGACATGATCGGTGTACTTATTCGAATGTGGAACCTAAACCCCTCAAAATTATGACCTTCGATCTGGAATCTGCAATCGCACAATGGAGAAAATCCCTAGTGAAATCCGGTCAATTTGAGGAAGGTGATCTAGCCGAATTGGAAGACCATTTCCGAATGAGTATTGAAGATGCCATAAAGACCGGGCTTTCTGATGAAGAAGCTTTCGAAATCATTTTGAAGGAACATTATGGTGACTTGAAGGTAGTCACCTCTCAGTTTGAGAACAAGCGCAAGGTATCAGCACTTCAATCTGCACTACTGTACAACTACTTCAAAGTGGGATTCCGCTCCTTTGGAAGGCGTCGCATGTATTTCATTATTAACCTCTTCGGCTTGGTGATTGGACTCACCAGTATTTTTAGCATTACGTTATACTTAAACCACGAGCTGAGCTTTGATACGTTCAATACGGGTCACGAGCAAATCCATCGGGTTAACATCTTTTATGATCGTGCATCAGGTTCCTTTCATTATCCGCTCATTCCACCCGCAGCAGGTCCTGCGTTTGCAGAAGCCGTTCCAGAAGTGACGAAATCCGCTCGTTTGAGGTATGCTTACAGCGTACAGATGCAACATGAGGATCGTTCTTTCTATGAGGACCGGGTATTTTTTGCTGAAGCCGCTTTCCTGGAGATGTTTTCTTACAAATGGCTTAAGGGGAACCCTCAAGAAGCACTTGGTACCCTTAATACAGTTGTCTTACCGCACTCCATTGCCGAGAAATATTTTGGACAGGAAAACCCAATAGGAAAAATCATTAGGTACGACAATGCAATAGACCTGAAAGTTGTTGGCGTGATCCAAGACCCGCCCCTGCAGTCACATCTGAAGTTCGATTTTCTCATTTCATTTGACACCTACAAACCAGGGCCCGGAGGGCTGGAACCCATCACCAGTTGGCGATGGCTTGGTTTCCCCACCTACGTTCAACTTGTTCCGGGAGCAAATCTGGAAACTGTACAACAGAAACTACTTGAAGTGGCGGAAGCATTAAATGATCGACCTCCAACAGGTACCACAGTGGCCTATGAGCTTCAACCTTTAGCTGATACATATTTACATTCCGGTCATCTGGCTAACCCACAAGGCGGATTATTTCGTGTCAATGACCCTGAGAATTTAAGAAATTTAGCCATTGTTGCGATCCTTATCCTGGTCATCGCTTTTTTCAATTATTATAACATTTCAATGGCGCTAATTCGAACCCGAACCCGAGAGATGGGCGTCAGAAAGGTCTTTGGTGCTTCAAAAAAACGACTCGTTCATCAGATGGCCACAGAATCCTTTGTACTACTATCTTTCGCCACTTTGATTGCCTGGTTTCTGGTCTGGATATCTAATGAAGCGCTAAATCTTCTACCTGGATTCTCATCCGCTCTTCTCGTACCTATTCCATTTATTTCAGCAGCAATCATTATACTATTCACCGTATCAAGTGGTTTCATGCTTGGAGGACCCCTTTCGATCTATTCAACCCTATCTCTATTACAAGACAAACTGTGGGCCCGTCGTAAAAGATTTTCACCCGGAAACCTGGTTTTGACTTTCCAATTCGGCATCTCGGCTGCCTTGATCATGGTCAGCTTTATCGTGATTCAGCAGATATCTTATTTCTCAGAAAAGGAATTGGGCTATAACCATGATGGTGTATTGGTCGCCAAATTTCGGGGGGAAGCTATGCACCAAAAACGCGATGCTTTCGTCAATGCCCTTAACGAAGTACCGGAAATCGTCTCTGCAAGCTTCGGACCCAACCTGGATGGTAGCAATAGTAGTAATCCTCTCAGGCTCAGGTCCTGGGGGGATGGCGAAACTGTGCAAACAGCCTATTTTGGAGTAGACTATGAATTTGAAAACATTATAGATTTAGAAGTGCTAAAAGGGCGGTATTTCTCGCGAGAGATTGCTGGAGATTCGACTCTGGCCATCATGATCAATGAAACATTGGCATCGCACCTCGGCTTTGAAAACCCCATTGGAGAAAAAGTAATTTTTACCGCTGGAAATGAATTTGAGATTATCGGTGTTTTCAAGGATTTTCACTACAAAAGTCTACATCATGAGATTGGACCTATGGCCTTAAAAGTATGGTTGGGGGTACCAAGAAATGTATTGATTCGATATGATAGCCCTGACATTGCTCAGGTTTTGCGAAAAATTGATTCGAAATGGAACGAAGTATTTCCGGGTGGAAACTTCCCGTTAGATTACCGCTTTCTGGACGAACAGTTACAAACCATGTACGGGAAGGAACAGGAGTACGCCAGGTTACTTAAGATTTTTACGGGTCTGGCCATATTCATCGCTATACTTGGTCTTTTCGGCATCTCATCAGTCAACATCGATCTGAACTTGAAGCAAATTGGAATACGCAGGGTACTGGGTGCTGATCTAAAACAAATTGCGGGACTGGTTAGCAGGCAGTTCTTGCTACTGGTAGTCATTGCTACGATTGGTGCCATCCCATTGGTATATTTCTTTATGCGACCGTGGTTGGACAACTTTGCTTATGCAATCACTCTGGGCCCTGGATTCCCGATGTTAGCCATGGTTATCATGCTAGGTGTTAGTATGGCAACATTGATGTTTCAGGTTTATCGCGTGATGATCGTAAACCCAACTACCATTTTGAAAAATGAGTAAATAGGTAGACTGTCATTTATTTCGAATCTCCCTTGCAGAAATCGTCATCCCTTGTCCCTCAATCCAAACGACAATGTTGAATTCTTCATCAGTTTCGAAAAACCATTCGCCTTCATCTGAATTAGCTTCACCATAAAGTTTAAGAGCTTCATCATAGACGTTAGTTCCTTCCGGATAATTCACTTGCATTTCATAAAGGGCCTGATCTCCTTTGGCGTCCGTGAAATACAGTACTTCCTCGAAAGCCTTATCGGTGTGTAGTTCCCGATAGACCACTCGTGTAGAATCAGAATCCTCAGTTACTAATTCAAGCTCGGTATCAATTCTCGTTTTGCCAAGAAACTTACCTGGCATGCCCAGATAAATCTCCTCTAGCCCTTCTGGAAAATATTTTTCCTGATGTAAGGCGTACTGAGGAACTACGGCACATCCCATCAATAGCATCACAACCACCCAAACACAATGATGTTGTTTCATAAGTCTAAATTAGCTCAACTTCCTTTCAAGCCACAATCCCGTTAACGCGATCAGGAAGATTAAAAAAGGAATCCAGGGTGTAACAGCCCTGGTTGCTAGCTTGCCCGGTTTGTCTTCATATTGATTAGTCTCATAAAAAAGACGATTATAGCGCTGTTTTTCAAATCGCTGCCACTGCTTCCACTCCCCTGAAGAATGAACGAAAAAATGCTCCTTATCTTGCTCGTTTACTTGAATGGTATGCCATCCGCGTCGTTTTGGCCAGTAACTTACGGTCCAAAGATCAGGTCGGATGGGTGAATTTATAGGAGGCACCTTCAATCCATCAATAGAGACATCAGGTTGGTCGAAAGAACTGAAAGAAATATCAGTTTGCCGATCTACAAAATGAAACTGAGGCATGTAGTATTGACCGTCATCGATATCAAAACCAATTACAGGAGACAATAACTGATCCCACAACTGACCATAAATTTCCGGAGCACCCTGTAATTCTAATACATGGCTATTGGCAATCATACTAAAGCCAATTTTACCGATTCCCCGTTGGGTAAAAGCCCCAATTTCCTGGTTCTGAAAAGTGATTGGATTCCAATGGCGATCATTAATACTAAAAGGTATCTTGAGCAATTCGATTTGGTTTCCTGAGGTTGATACTGTTAACTCTCCTGAGCCCTGGATCGAATTTATCGCTGCGACGGATTGTAATTCAGACAGGTCGTCGATCATTAGGAATAGGCCCACTTCCGCTAACTCCAGTGCAGTGAAAATTTGGCGTTTTTGTGAATTATCTAATGCCTCAAAAGTCTTACCGTCCAGGATCAGAAGCTTGAATTGTTCTATTAATTTGCTGTTGAGGGTTTTCAGGTTCGCAGCGGGCATGTTCAGAAACTCCGAATGAAACACTTCTTTGGACAATTGAAAACGACTTGCAACACCAAATCCCAGATCCGCCAGGTGATTTTTCAGGTAGTTCCATTCAAAAGAAGGAAAAGCTCCCAGCAACAACAAATCTGCTCTTCCTGAAGGCTCTACCTGCACAGGTAAGGTTTCTGAAAACAAAGTATCAAGATCACGAAGACCCAATAGTTGATATTCGAAAAGTCCGGCTGTATTTACCTGGCTGGTGAATTGAAATTGAGATTCATCGGCGTTGACCACAAGTGAGGTAATTCTCCCCTCCGGATCTGTTAATGTGAGTTTTACATCTTCCTTTGCGAAAGCCTCCCCTGAAAATGAAAATGGAATACCTTCTGTAATCTTTGGGATATGAATAGAAGTGATTCCTTCTGTCAGTTCCGGGGCTTGCCAGATGGTCGAGTATCCCTGCAGGGCATTGAGTTGCCATGGTTCTAAACCATCACCAAAAACCTGAACTTCATTGATCGAATAAGGTAATTGAAGTAAATCCAAAGGATCCGCTATTTCGATTAAATTCCTGTTCTGAAGAAGACTGTCTTTTTCACTTTTGCTTATTGGAGCAGAAAAAACACTTCCAACTCTCTTCGGCGCAGGGATTTGAGAAACAGGCTCAAGGTATAGGCATACCAAAGCGAGCACTGCCAACATCCACAATGAAATTCGCAATAGGCGTCTTCGATTGGATTGAAAACGAGACTCCCAAAAAACAACCAAAGTAATAACGGATAATACTACCAATACCTCCACCCATGTCCATTGCACCTGAAAACTCATGGTCGACTGGATTGGATAGATAACTTTTCACGAACGCGTTCAGTCAACGGGTGAGATGAAGTTCTTTTTGGCAAGGGGAAGGTTTCCTCATGTTCCAGCAATGTCAGAAATACGCGCTTCAATTTGGCAATCTCTTCTAAGGCTTCTTTGTCAAAAGTTTCCATTTTCATGAGTCGACTTATGACGCCAAGCTCCTCTAAGTATTTGGATGGGTATCGTATGGCTTCAGCCGCCAATTCATTTCCGGCTAGCCTTAATATCTCCTGGAAGGTATTGCTAACTGAATCCATGGCTACGTCGACGGCACCAAAATGTAGTATTGCTACTCTGATTGCCGGAAATGATATGGAATCAACAGGGGTGGAATTGAAATTTTGAGCATCAATCTCCTCCAAATCTCCTGTGAGCCTTTTACCATCTTCTGTAATCGGAGGTGGGTCGAAACCAATTCGCTGTACATAAATCCGGGCGTGGTTCTTTATTTCTTTCAACAGCTTCAAAGCGGCATATTGATATGGTAAGGATTTCTCAGGTTCAAATAATCTTAGGTAAAGTTCAGCGTCCCACATTTCACTCAGGGCAGTTCTCAGCTTTGTCTTCAATGATACTTCGTAGAAGGTCGCCGTTTCCGCATCGTCATGGTTGTGACTTATTTCCTCCACCAACTTCTCTGCTTCACTTAATTCCGTACCCTTGTCCATTAGTTGCCCTTCCTCATCTTCATGATCATGGTCGTGTCCAAACTCTGCAAGCACGTCTTCGCCAGGTTTTTGTCCTCCTTCATGGTCATGGTCGTCTTCTTCGATCTCGTTTTCTATTGCGATGCCACTGTCATCTTCTTCGCCCAGAAATTGACCATATTTTAATCGCAACGTTTTCTGGTCAAACCCAAGCTCATTGCTTCTGGATTTAAATACTGAAATGGAGATTTCATCCTTCTCTGCCAGTAGTTTTTCAGTGTCTATGATGATCTGCCGCTGACTCCTGAAGTACTCAGGCATCAGATCCACACCTAAACTACCCGCCAATGAGAATTCCACATTAGTCGTATCTTCCAATACAAAAAAGTACGTCTCCGTTCGGTTGGATTGTAGTTCCGGCGTTTTGTTATCAGAGGCCTCCAGATAAAAGTAAAGTTCATTGCCGGGTTCCATGTCAAAGTCGCTGGCCATTAGCGTCATAGTTTCTGTGAATCTCTTTCCTGCAACTGGGCTATTAAATGTCAATCGCTCTTCCCGGAACTTCACAGACTCACCGTCCCCTTTGGTCACCGTAGCCACGATACTGGCATCACTAAGACCATAGTCATCTAGTGCGCTAGCTTGAAAGGTGAGACTCGCATCCGTACTAAAGGGCAGTTCCTGGTATTGAGAAATTCCTGAAATTTCCACAATTGGGGGTGCATCTTGCACTAACTCTATCTTGTAGTAGGGCGTCCTTTCCTCAGTGGCGCCATCATAATAACTCAGCCAGTAGAATCCTTGATCTAAATCCGTGCGCTTGATCAATTTAAGTTGTCTTTCTGCAAGGATCGACAAGCTATCTCCATTCGAGAAATGCAAAAATGAATATTCCGGAACTCCTGAAAACTTGAATGACCAGGTAACGCTACTGCCTTCTGGCATTCGAATATCTTCATCCGAGATAAAAGCGTTGATGCCTGTATAAGAAGGTGGTTGAATTTTTGGCTGTAGGCTTTCAAGTTCTATTCTAATCGGGTCCTGCTTATCGGCCCTGGTCAGTTGTTCTGTCCCAACTTCAGTTAGCTGCTCCGAAAATTCCTCGGGACTGCTGGTAGGTACTTGCGCCAGCAGGAAGCTCACTCCCGCTGCTATCAACAACTTGAGCACTACAGACCAACTGACCGGGTATTTGAAAGATTGAACTACTTCATCGAGTTGCTTTTCAACTTTCTTCTGCTGCAAGGCTGCTAAACCCGTGGTTTCAGCCGCTTCAAGCAGCTGAGCACTGTATTCCAACTTTGGAAATTGAACATTTAGCAATTTTATCAATCGATCTCGATGTGGTTTATGTTTGGTGAAGGAAATTCCGGCCAATACGGCAATTAGCAAGATCAAAGGCCAGTGTTCGTTCAACCATGGAGTGATGACCAGACCAACAAGGACAATCGCCAATACATTTCTCGCCCAAAATCTCAGCGACCATTGGCGCATCAAGGTCGATATCGTCGCATGGACCCTCACTCCGCGACGCGGGTTTTAAGTGACAAAAACCTCTCTACCAAAAGGATTAGAACTAACAATGCCCAAAACCACTGAGTCTCCTTATTTCCTATTTCCAACGGGGCTGAATCAGCATTTACGGTTTTCACTGGTAACTGGTCTTCCGGCAATTCCCGCCAATCATTAAATGAGGTATCGACTTTGGCTGCTCCCAGCACTCGCTCCAGCTGGATTGGGAAATTGTAGGACAAAAATTCCTCTAACTGAAAACCCGAAATAGCAAACATGTTGTTCGAAATCTCTTCTATGATTTGAGCATCGAAAGTGTTCCTTGCAAACAACAAATTTCGTCGTTTCGGAGCTTCTTCCGCTTTCAACCATATCAACCAATCTTCCCTACCTCTTTCAACTAATTCAATAGTCAAAGGACTATCATCATTGATCGCCTGGATTGAAGCAATAATGAACGCTGTGAGTTGTTCATAGGTCTCATCCGATTCTATTGTCACCTTAATTATCAACGAATCGGGAAATGAGGTTGAGGACTTTGAGTGAGCATACTTTGTGAAATGATTGTCTGAGAGCACCGTTATTTTGGTACTTCCAGCATTTGACACAAAATTACCTAGCTCAAAGTCACGACTGTTTTGAGGCAAGCTGACCCAGGTTACTGTAGACTCCTTGGGCCTGGTACCTGAAAAGTCCGCTACTCTTCGCGGAGATATAATGGTGATTTTATCTTCTGATGTTTTTTCCAACAGCTTTAATAGCTCCCAATGCGATGCGTTTGACCTTCGTAATGAATCACTAATTGCAGGGAATCCTCTACTGAACCAGCGTGTATCCGCTTTTTCATTTAAAGAATCCCTTATTCCCACAAAGTTCGGATGAGTTCCGTAGGCAGGATCAATTAGCACCAGGTCCACAGGCTCCTTATGCCGTTTCCACAGTGGCTCACTCATGATCAATACCAATACGACCAATATTAATACCCGAAGGAATAGTAAGAACCATTCGGTTGGAATCAAGCTTTTAATGGCTTGTGTATCGTCCTCTTTCAGGAAACGTACTGTTCCAAATGGAATCGTTTTTCGTGTCTTTTTACTCCAAAGGTGAATCGCAATGGGTATTGCAATGGTTATAAGTCCAACGAGATATGCGGATGTGCTTAAGGTCATTGGCCTACAGTCATCCTGGTTTTCTTCAAAAAACGCTGAACCATGCTTCCTGGATGTTCATCCAGAAACGTAGGCTCATACCAGATACCTTTCTGCATAAGGTCCACCTTGAATTGATCGAGCCAATCCCCAAATCGCTGCTGGTACCAATCCAACTGTTGTCGCGCATTTACTTTGACTCGCTCATGAGTTTCCAGGTCTTCAAATGCGACAGAACCAGAAAAGTCAAGGGATCGCTCCGCTCTTCCCATCATATGAAACGCAAAAACTTCTGTACGTGGGCGCTTATATTCCTGAAGCATCCTGGACCAATCTGTCCCTTCACCAAAGAAATCTGAAAACACTAATGTGACTCCAGAAGTGTATCCTGTAAGTGATTCCGGATGAAAATCCGCAACAGGTTCCAATGCCACCAAATGATGTAACAGTCTTTGCCACTGTTTATCTCCATGACCAGCCGGCAATTGTCTCCCACTTGTGATCAAAGAAAAACCATCTCCATTTCGCAACGCAATGTAAGCGAAAAGGGCTGCTAGTAGTTTTGCCTTATTTAGCTTGGAAACATCATTTTCTGCATAGGTCATGGATAGCGAATTGTCAATGACCAGATTAAAGTGAATATCTGTTTCTACCTCTGACTGTTTGATGTAAAAGCGTTCAGTGCGTCCATACATTTTCCAGTCCAGTCTCCTTAAATCATCGCCCTGACTATAGGGTCGATACTGGCTAAATTCCATACCCGTTCCAAGCCTTAAGCTATGGCGTCCTCCAAAAAGAACCCCTTTGGCCAGCGCACGGATCAACCAGTCAAAGTCCGAAATGGACTCCAGTATGGAAGGATCAAAGGTCCAATCTTGTATGGTCTGACCAGGCAAAACTCAGTATTTAAAGCCCTTTATTAAATGATCAATCACTTGATCCGCAGTTATCCCTTCAGATTCCGCTCTAAAGTTGAGCGCTACTCTATGCCGCAAGGCCGGATAGGCCACTTTTTTCAAGTCATCAGGAATGACCCCATACCTTCCATTGAGTAAGGCATGAGCTTTCGCACAAAGGATAATGGCCTGACCAGCTCGGGGACCAGCACCGTAGGCCACGTGATCTTTGACATAAGTATCATCGGTTTCCTCAGGACGACTGCTTCGTACCAATTTACTCACGGCCGAAATCAGTTTGTCATCAATGGAAACTTCCCGCACCAACTCCTGTAAGCGTATGATCTCTTTGTCACTCAGAACCGCATTGGGTTTATCCGCAGCCTTGCCAGTAGTTCTTTTCAATACTGCAGTTTCCTCTTCTTCCGTAGGATAGCCGATCTTAATGAACAGTAAAAACCGATCGGTTTGTGCCTCAGGTAAAGGGAATGTACCAGATTGCTCAATAGGATTTTGTGTGGCCAACAGGAAAAAAGGCATGTCCATGTGATAATCCTTACCTCCGTAAGTCACTTTGTACTCTTGCATCACTTCCAATAAAGCGGCTTGGGTTTTAGGAGGTGTCCGGTTGATCTCATCTGCCAGGACCATATTGGCAAAAATTGGTCCTTGCTTGTAGACAAAAGTTTTGTGTCCACCCTCTTCCTCGATGACCTCCGTTCCCAGAATATCCGTGGGCATGAGGTCAGGTGTAAACTGGATGCGTTTATAAGAAAGATCAACAACTTCAGACAAGGTTTTGATCAACAGGGTTTTTGCCAGGCCAGGCATTCCTTCAATTAATACATGTCCTTTTGCCAGTAATCCGATCAATAACTCTTCAATGACCTGATCCTGTCCGACAATTACCTTATGGATCTCTGACTTCAGCTGACCCAGTTTGTCGACAAGTCCTACGACTTCCGATTCTAATGCTTCTATTGGTTCCAACTAGTAATAATTAGATTCTTGCTCCTCAATGTGCTGAAGATCGGCAAGTACGGCGATGGTGAACGATTTCACCACAACACCTCCAATTTCTATATCCAAAGTCTCACGATAAATCACCTCCTTGAACCCCTGTATGACTTCATCGGGCAATCCATCTCCCTTCTTTACCCACACGCCCGTATAACCTTGATTTTCTAACATCTTTAATCCTGGCCATAAATCCAGCTGATTTTGGCGTCGACCTAAATTGATGTTATAAGGTCTCCGATGATCTCGGGTATAAAAAGCAGCCTGACATGCGACTTCATAACTGTCACTGAAAAGAAAGTAAGGTTCACTTACTTGCCTATCAATAATCTCCTGCACTCTTTGACCCAATTTATCCCATCCTATCACCCGATGCACAGGATCTTTTTTGGGCGGCCATATTTTATGAAGTCCGAGCGGGTGCAGGTAAGGAGTCAAGTATGAAAAGATCAGTAACAGACTGAAAGTCAAGATAGCGAGTCGCCAACCGATCCTTCTTTTTTGCATCTTTTCAAATTGCCACATCATCAATACAGGTACCGAACAATAGGCAAAGACTGACCAGTTCACTTCCACGCGCTTAGTGAAAGCATAGACAAGGAAAAAGACAAAGATTAATAACGGTCCCAAAGCCAGAAAAGCCAATTGGCTGTTTTTACTTTTGAACACGTGATAAATTGCCATTACCAGGAATGGAAACAAAAAGGGTGACACAATGGCGACTTGTCCACCCAAATATTCACCGACAAACGTGATGCGTTTACCCATGGTCAATTCGGATTTCCCAATCGCTACAACATGACGAAAGGAAATAAAGTCCATTTGCACATTCCAAATCAAAACCGGCAATAAGAATAGTGCTGAAACCACCAGTGTGATATACGGGCCTTTTTGAAGTAGTCGGTCCCGATGAAACCACACGAGATGTAGCAACACTAAAGGCGCATAAAGCACCATCGTGTATTTCGATAATAACCCCAGACCACAGCAAACGCCCAGTAGTACCCAGTGCCTTGTTTGATTCGCATCAATGGCTTTCAAATAATAAAAAGTCGCACCGGCCCAGGCGGCCAAAAGTGGAGCATCAGTCAGAAAAAAGTTAAAGGTCGTGTGGAAAAAAGGCATCGCATAGACCAATAAGGAGCTAAAAAATGCCTTACGGCGATCCTTGAACAATTCGTTAGCGATAGCATACACAAAAAGTGTAAAGACCAACCCCATACTCACGGCATTGAACTTAATCGCCAACTCGGTATGACCAAAGATGGAAGTACTTAGAAAGTTGAGGTAAGCAACAAGTGGAGGTTTGGAATAATACGACCAGTCCAATTCCGTAGACCAAAGCCAATATTGAGCTTCTTCAAGAAAAAGGTCCGTGGGGCCAAGAGTGAGGTAGAGAAGTCTTACAATGGCCAGCACAAAATGAACGAGTATAATTTTTCCTATCGGCGGATGAATATCAGTGTTGATATTCATGCTATACATGAAATAATTTTATAGGAATTATCTTCTGGAAACTGTCAAAATCTTGATCCAAAGTCCAAATATGCGCGTTTAAACGATGCGCAACTGCACAAATCAAAAAGTCTATATGTGATCCCTGGATACCTTTTGCACGACAGGAATTAAAGAATTGTGCCGCCAACAGATAATCAGATATGCTCACGTTAGTAATTTCAAAGAAACTCATCATTTGTGAGAGTTTTTTGAATTGAATGGTGTCGGGAATTCCAGATAACAATTCTTGCACAATTGGGCCCATCAAAATCAACCCTTGATTATCCATAATATCGTCGAAAGCTCTCTGATAAGATATTTCAGGTTGCTTCCTTCGAAGAATTGCCGACCATACAGTAGTATCAACTATGACTTGTATCACCTGTGCTTTTTGTGATCATAGTCTGGATCAAAGTCTATCGACCCATAGAGTTGCCGGATTTCTTTTTGTTTTCGGCTGTTGACAAATTCCTTAAGCGCCTGATTCACCGTAGCTTTCTTGGTTTTCAGCTGACTGATGTCTAACGCCTGCTGAAGTAGCTCCTGATCTATATCTAAATTTGTTGCCATTTCACACAATGCTTTACACAAAGAAAACAAATCTTTAGGAGAAAACCCTACGCCGTAATCGCGTACATCACGATGTTCACTGCAAAACGGGTATTATCGATTTTGTACCAACGCTTATTTCGGAAATCATAGTCCCATTCGCAACCATAATCTTTGTTGCTATATAGGACTCCTACTCTGCCATCTACTTCGACGGCTTTCAGGTAATCATGGACAATATCATCTCCCCATCCATTGAGTTCTTGGGATGTAGTGGGTGGGCCATCAAATTCAAAAAAAGATCGGTACAGGCGATGGTCATTGGGGATCTTTTTCAGCTCAGTTTCACCAAAAATATCTACCATTTGCTGTTCAAATGATTTCGCAAACAGACCATCAATATCATGATTGCAATCATCTGCAAATACAAAGCCTCCATTTTCTACATATCGTTTAAAGTTGGCTTTTTCCTCCTTGGTAAATTGGACGAGTTTATGACCGGAGATATAACAAAACGGGCAGTTGAATACTTCATCACTACCCAGGGGCACTACATTCTCTACTGTATTCACAGGAATCGTCGTGTATTCAATCAGGGAGTTTAACAAGTTGCTTGGCATCCGCTGATCCGTGTCCCAATCTCCGGACTCGTATTGCAACCTTGTAAAAAAGAATTCCGACCCTTTTTTGTACCTCATCTCTTACAAGAAAAAGGCCATGCCTGGAAGCACAGCCTTGAATATTCATTAAATCAATTAATTATACAGCGTCTGACAAACTAGTGAACGTAAAGTCACGCACTTTCATGTATGGAATCAGGTTACCATTGATACGTACTTGCTGACCCAACTCTTCAAGGTTGTTAAGCATGATGATCGGACTTTCGTTGAAACGGAAATTTTTGATCGGGTGCTTGATCTTGCCATTCTCTACATAGAACGTACCATCTCTTGTAAGCCCTGTATACAATAAGGTTTGAGGATCTACTGTTCTGATGTACCACAATCGGGTTACGATGATACCTTTCTTTGTATCCTTAATAAGGTCTTCCAAAGAAGCATCGCCGCCTTCCATGATACCATTAGAAGGGAATGGAACGGGATCTACTCCTTTTTCCTTGGCCCAGAATCGGGAATAAAAAAGATTAGAGACCACCCCTCCTTTTAGCCAATCCATTTTTTCCACTGGTTGACCCGCCTGATTCCAGGTACTTCCAGGTACGAGGGAATTTTGTGGATCGGAATACAGATTGACCCGCTCATCAACAATTTTCTCACCTAATTTGGTGCCCCCACCTTCCTTGGACATGAAGCTTCGACCTTCATCTGCAGTTCTCGCATTGAAAGAGCCAAACATATTATTGAGTAACTGCACCGAAGCAGCAGGCTCCAGAATTACAGTATATTTCCCTGGCTCGATGGCTTTTGCTTCCCGGCTTTGTAATGCCTTATCAATCGCAATTGCCGAAGCTTCGGCAGGATTAAATTGATTGACATCATTCACATCCCGGGTCACCCATCCTGATCCGGTACCATCATTGGAACGCATGGTTACCGTAAAGTCAAGGCTTGAAGATTTCTCGTAAGCGAACAAGCCATTACTGTTCATCATGCAAGTGAAATCCGAAGAGTCCTCCAGAAATCCAGCAGCTGTCACATCTTTAGAACTTGCAGGGTCAATACTACTCGAAGCTACTTTCGCGCGGTATTCCGGAGTAATGTCTGCCGTGGATTGGAAATGCTGCTTCGAATCAGCATATTTCTGTGGACCCAAAGGCTCCATAAATTCCGGATTTTCCGGAGACAGTTTTGCCAACTCCTCTGCGCGTTTCACTACCTTTTGCAAGGAGGCATCATCAAACTCGTCGATAGTTGCCGTACCCACTCGCAAACCAAAACTGGATTGTACTACCAATTGCTGGTTGGATTGGGCACCGGCTGTAGAAACCGAGTTACGGGCATACCGAATATTGCCACTATTTGATCCCGTCAGGTTGACTTCACAGGTATCAGCCGAAGAATAGCTCAATGCTTTCTCGAGAATTTGTCTCGCTTCGTCTTTGGTATAAATAGCCATTGTCTTTCCTTAATTCGTTATCAAATATTTCTTCCTGTATTGATCACATTCACCCCATTGAATCTGGTTGTTGCCGATCCATGGGACACTGCACTGATTTGTGAGGGTTGTCCTTTTCCATCAAAGAACGATCCGAACATGCGATAGTCAGACTCATCACAAATCTTGGCACAAGAGTTCCAGAATTCCTGGGTATTGCTCTGGTAAGCCACGTCATCCAGCATACCGGCAATTTTCCCATCCTTGATCTCGTAGAACAGGGTACCTCCAAACTGGAAGTTGTAGCGCTGTTGATCTATAGAATAAGACCCGCGTCCAACGATGTAAATTCCTTTCTCTACATCTTTCAGCATCTCTTCCGGAGAATACTTTTCAGTACCTGGTTTCAAAGAAACATTGGGCATGCGCTGGAATTGCACATCATTCCAACTTTGAGAGTAACAACATCCATGAGACTCACTTTGGTCGATCATATGGACTTGATCTCTGATGGCCTGATAATTTACCAGTGTGCCATTTTTAACTAGGTCCCACTCCTTACATTTCACGCCTTCATCATCATAACCTACTGCTCCGAGCGAACCCACCTGGGTTTTATCCGCTACCAGGTTAACGATATCGCTACCATAGTTAAACTCTTTCGTTTTCCATTTGTCCAGCGTCGCGAAACTGGTTCCTGCATAGTTGGCTTCATAGCCCAATACACGATCCAGTTCCAGCGGGTGACCTACAGACTCATGAATTGTCAGCCCCAGGTGATTCGGATCTAACACCAGGTCATATTTGCCCGGTTCAACGGATTTGGCCGTCAGTTTTTCCTTGGCTTGTTGAGCTGCTGCTGTAGCATCTGCCACGATATCGTAGCGGTTACGGTATAGATCTATTCCTCCAAGACCTTTGATGGTTTCGTTGGGATCAGGTGTCATGTATTCATAGCCTAGCCCCATAGGAGCAGATAGCCCGGCGCGCGTTTTAAACTTTCCAGCTTTAGGATCGATAGCAGTCACGTTCATAAATGGCCAAATGCGATGCACATCCTGATCGATGTAAGACCCATCCGTAGAAGCAAAGTACTTCTGCTCATTCACCATGAACAACGCTGAATTGATGTAGTTAGCTCCATTTTCCATTGCACCAGCATTGGCGGTAAGCAAAAGGTCTGCTTTTTCCGAAACCGGTACCTCCATCGAGTTTCTTACAATTGGAGTTTTCCAGGACACTTCACCATAAGACTGTACAGGTGCCAATTGAACTGGCTCTTTCTGGATTTTAGAATTTGCGCGAGCAATGCCAATCGCTAGCTCGGTTGCTTTTTTGATACCTTCGGAGCTGACATCATTGGTGGAGGAAAATCCCCATGTACCATTGGAAATTACGCGGATCCCGATGCCAAATGACTCGGTATTAACCACGTTTTGGACCTTATCTTCTCTCGTAAATACGAATTGGTTCAGGTAGCGGCCGATTCTGGCATCTGCATAGGTGGCCCCCATGCCTTTTGCCGTATTTAGCGCTACATCAGCGAGTTGCTTCTTTTGAGCGACGCTCAAACCAGGATTCAGCAACTCCTCGGCATGGATGGGATTTCCCATGATCGGTACAGATGGCAACATCATCGCCCCTGCTCCCAATCCAGCCATTTGCATGAAATCTCTTCTCTTCAAAATTTATAGGCTTTAGGTATGACAATCAGAAATTGACTGATGAAAGTATGCTTTGTGATTTAGAAATCAAACTCAAAATTATTTGAGCGGTGAGGGATTTCGGCAGGCAGTGATTTTTTAAGAGGAGACATAGGATAGCATTTCACATCTGACTTTCGTCCCGTTCTCCACACAAGCCAAACGCTCTGCCCACGACCGGGTCTACGTTGAGAGGGAACTGCTTCGAGTGAAGGTTGTCGTCCTTGCAAGCCTATTGTACGATCTAAATCTGTTCCCTTGAGATTGATAGGTTTGGCAATCTCACAACTTTTGGTATTTTCCACTGACAGGATTACTTTTCTATATCACGTCGAGAGATTGCCTCGTCGTAACTCCTACCTATGAAGTGGTAAAAGTGTAGGAATGTGAGAGTTCCTGAAAAGCAGCTTTCAGTCGCTTCAGCCAATCGAAGCTTGTACGGCTATCTATTAACAAAATTTCCATTGTCATATATGTTGACAAACTATTTTTTGTGACATGTTCGCTAGGTCTGAATATAAATACAGTGTGGACTACACTGACTTCCTCAGTTCAATCCAATCATTTCCAGTACTTTCGCGTCCTAATTCTACCACAACTCATGAAGCAACGAAAAGCTGCACTTGGATTCATCTTTGTTACCGTTTTGGTAGATGTTATGGGCTTGGGGTTGATCATCCCGATCACACCAGACCTGATCAAAGAATTAATTGATGGCACTACACAAGAAGCTTCAGGCTACGCCCGCTGGCTTACTGCTGTATATGCCTTATGTCAGTTTATTTGTGGCCCCATCCTGGGAGGATTGAGTGATAAATATGGTCGGAGACCAGTGCTACTCATTTCTCTATTTGGCTTTGCCCTGGACTACTTGTTCCTCGCCTATGCACCAACCATTGGATGGCTGTTTGTGGCCAGGATCATTTCAGGTATTGGAGGTGCTAGTTACACTACCGCTTCTGCTTACATCGCAGATATATCTTCTCCCGAAGATCGGGCTAAAAATTTCGGACTCATTGGTGCTGCCTTCGGTTTGGGATTTGTCATAGGTCCAGCAGTGGGGGGACTATTAGGTGAAATTGGAACGCGCATACCTTTCTTTGCGGCAGCGGGACTCACTGCTTTGAATTGGCTATATGGGTATTTTGTAGTTCCTGAATCCCTGGCCAAGGAAAACCGCAGACCATTTGACTGGAAACGGGCCAATCCAATTGGCACGCTGCTTCAATTAAAGAATTACCCTGTTTTAACCGGGTTATTGACGGTAATGGTATTCATTTTTATCGGACAACATGCCACGCATAGCACCTGGGCATTTTTCACAGAAGAAAGCTTTGGCTGGTCGCCACTGGAAATTGGTCTATCGCTGGGTTTTGTAGGTGTGGTGGTGGCCATTGTACAAGGTGGCATTGTGGGGCCATTTGTCAAGAAATTAGGTCAGAACAAAGCCGTGATTGTCGGTCTTTCCTTCAATGCCGCAGGGCTTTTGATGATGGGACTCGCAACAGAAGGCTGGATGATTTATGCAATCATGTTGCCCTACGCACTGGGAGGTCTTGCCGGCCCTTCGCTACAAGGCATCATGACTTCTCAAGTAGGCGCAAACCAACAAGGAGAATTACAGGGAGGCATAACCAGCTTGCAAAGTCTGACCAACATCATCGGTCCGTTGTTGATGCTAAGTATCTTTTATGAGTTTACCGATCCGAAGGCCGAAATTTACTTCCCGGGAGCACCTTTTCTGTTAGGAACAGTCCTGGCGGTTATTAGCTTATTCATCGCCATCAAATCCCTGAAGAAGAACTTTTAAATGCGCTACGGACGGTAATTCATGGGTAAGGCATCCCCCACTTGCTCCCAGCCCATGTAGCCTCTGAATACTAATCCTAAAGGGGGATCAAGCGTACCCGACGGTAAGATCTTCACTTTTTGTGTGACAAATTCCATCTCTGTAAACTGCCCCCGGCCTACTTCCTTGATGCCATTGGCCTTCAGCCATCGTACATAGTTAAACTCCCGTCTTTCAGCCAGGTAGACGATTCTAAACTTGCCTGCACCAAATAAAAATACACCTTCGTCATTGTAAACGGCCAAATTAGAAACGGGCATTTCTTTCCAGAGCCATCCGTCCCCCACCTGTGTAGCAGTTTGTAATCTGTAGCCCTCCCGGTTGTGTTTTCCGGCTAATACCGATTTTAGAAAATGAATACTGGAACCACGGTAGGCTTTCTCTCTTGCCTCAAAGTACTTTGGTTTTAGCTCCAGACCGGGTGTATTTTCAAAGCTCACATAGCCTAAATAGGAAGAGACCCTACGCGTTCTCTCATAATATTGAAGGTGATAAGACAGATCATACCCAAGTCTCTTATTTCGGATTAAAATGGGTTCTGAGGCGCTCGCTCTCAAAGAAGGTGGTCCGCCTTCAGCGCTTAATTCGAATTTTATCACTTCTGGATTCAGAATTTCGCAATTCTCAGCATTTCGGCTACGTCCCAGAAAATCAATTCTAAAAGTAAGAAGGAACTCCTCTCGTTCTAACTCGGAATACGTGGCGGTGGATCCGACTGTTACCGTGTCATCCTCAATTTCCTTTATACTACTCAATTCCAAATTCATCGTTCCGGATCGATTGACGTCCCGATATTCAATCTCAAATCCTTTCATATAAGCAATTAACTGATAGTCTGCAGTTCTTCCTTCAAGTAAAAACACGCCTACAGAATCAGTTACTGTCACATAACTGGTATTATTAAAGAAAACCGAAACACCTTGAATCGGGTTTTCTAACCCATCAACTACAACGCCAGTGATGGCTATCTGAGCACTGGTCTGGCCTATCAAAAAAAAGCATGTCAAAAAGAAAAGCAGTGATCTCATACTCGTTTGATTTAGGGTTCCGGATAATAATCCAGCGGCAGGGAATCACCTACTTTTTCCCAACCCATATAACCTTTGAATAAAATTCCCAGAGGTGGGTCCATGACTCCTGAAGGAAGTAACTTAACCTTATTCTCCAGGAATTCGAGTTCTGAAACTTGAAAATTCTCCATCTGGAAATCTCTGAATTTTACGTGTGCTCTGAGGTAGGCCTGTTCTGGTCTTTCTTTCACATATACCAATCGATACTTTCCGGCCCCTTTTAAATAAATGCCATCTTCTTGATGGCTCAAAAGTTCCCGGTAATCAGCGTATTCATTAACCCACTGATTATTATTCTTTTGAACGAGTCTGTAGAGCTCATAACCTTCTTCAAGGACTTTCCCGGCTATCAATGCGTGTATAAAATGAGTCGCAGATCCCAGGTAGGCTTTTTTTCGTGCCTTATGATGTTTGGGTTTTAATGTAGAGATGTTTTTGTAATGAACATAACCCAGGTACGAGGACCATCGATCATTTCGTTCATAGGCTTCCAATACGTACGAAATGTCATACCCCAAGAACTTATTCCTGATCTTCAAGGGTTCATTCGCCCAGCCTTTCAGTGTCGCTAATGATTGATTTCCATCCAGGATCATTGTTTTAGGATTTAAAAAGTCACATCCTCTGCCATTTTTGCTCTCTCCCAGGAAATCAGTTTCGAAAAGCTTCAAATATCTGAACCAGATTGGATCTCTGTCCGCAGTAACTTCTTGTTGTACGAGCTTAACATTGAGTGGTTCAAGCTCCACATTCAATTCCTGCGATTGTACAATCACCAATGGATATGACACTGGGCTATAGCCATATTTGTAGATGACTATTTCATGATCTCCTTTTGAAACTTCAAGTGAATAGGTTCCATCAACTACTGTATTGGCAGAGAAACTGGTATTGTTCAAAAACACGGAAACATCTTCCAGGGGCTCCTTATTTTCATCCAGGACCTTGCCATATATCTTATACTGCCCGCAAACAATCTCAGCATTTAAAATAAGTACGATTAAAGTCAAAGAATACCGGTAGGTGAGCTTCATGGGTGAAGTTATTTTCTAGTTTAAGCAACCTTCATGCCTTTTTTATCATCTAATTAACTTAAAAGAAGGTCAAAATGCTCAGAAACTACCTAAAAACCTCCCTGAGGAATATCCTCAAAAACCCCCTATCCTCATTTATCAACGTATTTGGACTGGCGTTGGCCATTGGCACATGTATGGTCACCTATACCTATTTATCTCTCGAATTCGGTTACGAAACCCAACATTCGAAGAGAGAAAATGTTTTTATGCTCACCAGTCTGGTAGATCGTGATGGCGCAGCAGAACTTTTTGGGATCTCGCCCGCTCCAATTGGCTTGAAACTGCAGGAGGACTTTCCGGAAATCCAAAATATGACTCGAATGACTAGCAGAGGAGTTATTGTCAAAAGGGGTATTAACGTATTCCGGGAAAGGGTAAGGCTTACAGATGCTTCCTTTATTGACATGTTCGATTTCAACGTCGTTCGTGGAGACCTATCGAAATTGGAAGATCGAAATAACATCATTATCAATACTGCTACTGCCAAAAAATACTTTGACGACAGTGACCCCATTGGGCAAACCCTACAGCTGAGATTCGGGAATGATAAAAAGGTGCCCATGAATGTGGTAGCCGTAGTGGAGGTTTCTGAAATGAAAACAAGCTACTTCTTTGACTTTTTGGCTAACTACGACATTTTAGAAATCGTACAGGACGAGTTCAAACCTTCAGACTGGTCTGATAATATCTCTGCAACATTTATAGAAGTAGCCGATCCTTCTCAAATCTCAGAGATCACTGCGCTAGCAAATACTTATCGGGATTTGGTGAATTCTGCTCAATCCGACTGGCAGGTTGAAGCTTTTTCTTTTGAGCCTTTAGCTACCTTGTACGAGCGATCTAATGATATCCGATCTGATGTATCCAGGGAATCAGATAAGGAGGGCCAGGTTGTGCTCACAATCATAGCAGCGATGATGCTTGCCTTGGCCTGTCTGAATTATCTCAACATCGCCATTTCTTCAGGAACCAAACGTCTGAAAGAAATAGGGGTTAGAAAAGTGATTGGCGCCAATCGAGCTAAGCTAGTGGTTCAGTTCATTACAGAAAATATCTTGTTGTCCACCATTGCTCTCGTACTTGGGTTTTGTCTGGGCACCTTCTTTTTTATTCCACATCTGAACGACTTGTTTGGCATTCAGTTTGAGGTAAAAGTCTTTGAGTTTCAATTCCTCGCTTACATCATTGGCATGTTATTACTCACTGCCATCGCCTCAGGTGCTTACCCAGCGATGTACATCTCAAAATTTCAAGCAGTGAGTATTTTCAAGGGCAAATTGCGATTTGGCCAAAAAAATAAATTGACCAAAACCTTCCTGACGCTTCAGTTTATCCTCGCCTGTATTACTGTCGTAGCAGGGATAACCTTTACCATGAACACCACATGGCAAAACGAAAAGCCATGGGGTTACGACAAAGACAATACGATCATGGTTCAGGTTCCTGATCTACCGGCTTTTGAACAATTAAATAATCGACTAGAGAGCAATCCGGGAATTACACATATTGCCAGTGGCAGTCACCATGTTGGGGAGCGAATCGTCTCTTCAGTGGTCAATTTGCCGGACAGGAAATTTGAAGTCGGGCGCATGGATGTCTCCGCTACATACACCGAGACATTAGGATTGGAAATTGTTGATGGTCGTGGTTTCAAAGAAAATTATGAAAGTGACAGGACCACTGTATTAATCAACCAGACATTTGCTCAGCAATTGGAATGGAACGACCCCATTGGTAACACGTTTCGATTTGATAGTACTACTTATGAAGTAGTAGGTGTGCTTAAGGATTTCCATTCCAGCAATTTCTGGAGCGAGATCTATCCTCTTTTTATGAGGGTGGTTGAAGAGGAGAATATTCGATACATGGTATTGAAAACGGAACCTCATGCTACTAAGAAAGTGTATGAAGAGGTGCAAGCAGAATGGGCAGCGCTTTTTCCTGAATTGCCTTTTGACGGAAATTACCAAAAAGAACTATTTCATGAATACTTCAGAAATGTAAATGGCCATCGCATCATCATGACTACAGTAGCTGTTATGGCCTTGTTGTTATCTTGTTTCGGATTATATGGACTTGTTGCCCTGAATGTAGCAGGCAGACGAAAGGAATTTAGCATTAGAAAGGTTTTAGGTGCCGACCTGTATGCGCTAGTGAAATCAGTCAGTTCCCATTTTCTGCTATTTCTTCTAATTGCACTGGTTCTTGGTGGTCCCATCAGTTTTTTCCTGATCGATCAACTCATGGATAGCATTTATACCTTTCACATGCCCATGACATCTATACCCGTAATCGTAGCGATTGGATTTATCCTGCTTTCAGTCGTTGTGACCATCAGTTCTCAGATCAATAAAGTCCGGAGAAGCAATCCTACCGAAGGATTGAGAATTGAGTAAAAATCAAGGCCGTCCCAGATTTGGCGGAGGACGGCCTTCTTCAACCAGCATACAGGATCACTCCCAATATTATTTGTCATCGATGTAACGAAGCTCTTGTGAGAAGCTGGCTATTCCTTATCTCAATCGTCAATTGATGTTTACCCTATCGCAGGGAATTCTTTCAACTGTACCACAAGTCCCGTCATTCTCATACTTATATGGATGCCTGGAGGGATCGCTTGATACATCATAGAAACTAAAAACGGCGAGGTGACAATCTCCTTTGGTATCAGTTATGGTCATTGAGGCTGTCTGTCGACGATAATATAACAAGTTGTCTTTGTCGCGGTATGGCACTCGTTCTCCCCAGGAAAATTGGTGCACGGTATGGCCCCAGCGTGTTTCAGCATCTTTGATAATCTGGGCTTTAAGTTCATCATCTACGAATCCATTGCTAGCATCGAACACGAAATTTGCGTTCTTTTCCAGTTCAGCATTGTCATAAGCCCTGATCCCTCCGGTTAGATCAAAAGCAATGGATCCAGCGCTCATTATCACGCTTCTGTTTTGCCCTGCTTTCAATTGGGTCGCCAAGGTATATTCTTCTTTTTCTGAATCTAAAATGTAATCCATCATGAGTCCTGCTTTTTCCTCGTCGGCAAAGTCCACTTTGAATTTCAAGTACCCGTCTTCTTTGGCAATAACACTCATTTTTCTCCCCACGTCTTTAAAGTCATCATAAACAGTCCTATTATCATTCCAACGCAAGGTCAAAATCACATCTGTGTAATTTTTGCACTTCGATGCTTTCGCTTTGGATACCGGAGCTTTCACGTAAAATCCCATAGCTCCGCTTTCGATCTTTGTAATCTCCTGAGTCAATGCTTCGTCCGAGTAGAAACTTATCTCATCAGGCGCTTGATTGGCCATCATTTTTTCAAGTAGCTTGTTTTGTGCTTGTGTTGGTGCCAGTATTACCAGGCACACAATTGTCACCAATAATTTTGTCATCAGATAATAATTTTGATTGTTTAGAAATTCACTTAGTGGTCAAACTGAGGTTGCCGAATCTATCCTGCTGTCGGCTTTGAGTAAAATGTCTACATATTTTGCAGCTGGTCTGCTACACCACAATCAATGGTAGTCTCCGCATCCATGCTATTGAAAAAAGTAATACTATATCCAGAAGCTGTGGCCGTTGCATCCCCGTAAAAGCTATTGTACTTGCAGGTGCTTCCTTTTCTAGTGATATAGTACCCATCTAATTTAAAATTGGTCTTGGCAATATTCTGAAATTGCTGATCTGTCAGGTGAACCGTGGTAATATTCTCAGAAGGCCACTTATTTTCCATATAGGATTCCACGGTTTTGGCAAGGCTCTCATCATTAATGGCATTCGACGCCAATCCGGATTTGAACAACTTGAGAATTTCTCCACTTGAACTGGAAAGGCTCGCAGATTGTGCGTTTGATGGGATAGCAACTCGGATTTCGCTGATGGTCATCATCGCCCCTTTTTTATTAGGAATGATCAGTGACATCACCACGTTTCCACCGGAGGCCCAACCGCATCTCTCGAATTCCCTCTCAGCAGTACCATTGATGTCATCCGCATCTATCGTCAGTTTCATCGGGTTTCCAGAACTTGCCATGGAGGAAAGGCTGGCATCCCCATAAAGGTCCTGCCAATTCCAAATATCCTTTGATCCACAATCGCCAGCATTCTCAAAGGACACCTTCACGGCATACTGGAAGTTTTTTCGTTTGGCGTTAAAGGCACTCTTAATTTCGCCTGCTCCGATGGAAAAGTTTAGTTGATACTCATCGGCATCAAAATTGAGTGCACTTGATTCGCTACCGTCCGCCAAAAGGTTCCCACTGGTTTGAGCAAAAACGGAACATAAAGAGAGGGTAACGACTACTGTTAAGGCTAAAACTCTTTGCATGACTGATTATCTCTTTTTATTGATTTTCTTCAATTAAGAAAGTCAAAAGAATTTCGAAATCAGGGCAAACGCCAGTAGTCTCAGGTGAACAACCTATGAAGTGAGTGAACGGAGTTAAAAGACCGTCAAACGATCAAAGAATGATTTGCGGTAAGCCTTCCCAATTGGGAGCATGGTTTCTTCAATGAATACCACGCTATGCTCAATCCGGTTGATTTTCTTGATGTTTACCAAAAATGACTTGTGGATTCGGCAAAAACCGGCAGAAGTAAGTTTCTGCTCAATCTCCTTCAGGGTATGTGATACCACATGTTTTTCAGGTGGTTCATGGAAGATACAGTAATTATCATCCGCCTCCACATGGGTGACTTCCTCATAGTCCAGTGGAACAATGGCTCCGGATTTTCGGACAAACAAATTGGGTTCTGGCACTTCGACAACCTTCCGGGGTTTCTTTTTGGTCAGTGCCAATTCAATGGCAACTTTCAGGTCTTGCTCTTTGAAGGGCTTCACCACATAAGCTCCCGGATCCGCACTTTTGGCCCTCTGGATCGTATTTTCATCGTAAAGAGAACTAAGGAATACAAATGGGAGGTTGAACTTCTCATTGATCTCATGCGCCAATCGAATGCCGTCTTTGTCGCCCTTAATCTTGATGTCCAGCAAAACAACATCCGGTTGATTTGCCTCAATTGCCTGGATAGCAAGCTCAGCCGTATTGACCATATCTGCAACGGCAAACCCCAGTTCATCCAGGGTAAGCGCAATATCATCGGCGATAATGGGCTCATCCTCTACGATTAGCACTCGGGTGCTCATAAGAATTGGATTCGATTCGGTGACTTTACATGCATTATATGATGAAGATAAACTTCAATCTTCAATTGCCTGCATGAAAATCGATTAACCTACAAGTTCAATAGCCAGGTTAGCCACATCTTACCCTGCTTCCAGAAAATCAGTCCTTATTATTATCGTATACTTCTATAAATCGTTCGGGCTCATCCAAATGAAAAGCCAGCTCAGTGAAAGACCTTTTGAAGCCATAGATTCCATTGATCTTCAATGGCTCATTTACCTTGATCACTACATTGTGGCCTTCAAAGTCTCCAAATGGAGAAAGTGCCCTTACTTCTTTATCCCATTCTTTAGCGACTGTGGTGTGAGTAACTTCTTCAATTTTGTCAAAGGGAATGGATACCTCATTCAAAATTCCATACCTAAGGTCGATCGCATTATTGCCTATTCGGGTAGGGCGTTGACTCATAGATCGAACAATACCTAATATCTGAAATACGGTGTAAACACTGATAATAGAGAGTATCCAGGCTGCGATTTCACTCCAGCTCTGAAGAAGCAGATGCAATACAAAGGTCTCCACTACGGCAAGGAAAATTACCGTGTAGAAAAGCGCTCTACTAGCACTTTTTCGATGGTAAGAGAATTCCATGGGTGTCAGTTTTCTCTTTTTCCAGTTGAAAATTCCGTAGTAAAAAGTAGAAAGTTCAGTGGCCAGTAGAACACTTACTTTGCCTGGGATTACTTCTTTGGCAGCCTCTTTCATTACATCGAAAAA
Organism: Cyclobacteriaceae bacterium; assembly: GCA_965215825.1. Lineage (GTDB taxonomy): Bacteria > Bacteroidota > Bacteroidia > Cytophagales > Cyclobacteriaceae > JAWPMT01. The sequence goes on from CBDCEM010000002.1 coordinate 128,026, forward strand.
GTCAATGCCTTGTTCTGACCGCATAACGAAAGACTTTCTTAGCTGAATAAACTTCCAGGTAATGATAGATATCGCTCCGAGTTCACCAAAAGGTAAAAAGTAGGTTTGAACAAAAGTTAATGTAGTGTGGTGCTGACTGGGGAGAATCAACCCCGTTACGATCATTCCCAGTATGAAAACCGGCACAACGGTAACGTTTGGTATCCTGGTCTTCCTGATAAGCAATAAATACAAAATTGGGCTTAAGAAAGTAAGATCAACGGTGATGGCCATCGCCAACTCTTTTGGATTGGCCTGAAATGCGCTGGAATAAACCAACCCCAAGGCAGTTAGCATGATTGTCAGGACCACCAGAGGCCCCGAAAAAGAACGGAAGGCAGCAATTGTATTCATCTTTTGAGGTATTTGCTTATTAGACGCTCATCTTGTACTTATTCTTACACGAATTCTGTAAAATTTATCTGATCAACATTCAATGCTCTATTTTCGCTTAAAAGGGCGTCATGAGCAAACATCCCACATCTGAGAACCCGTCGCCGAACTTAGAAATTCAAGCGACCAATGATGGGTCTCATACCCTGTACCGAGCAGATTTGGATGAAACTTATCATTCGCACAAGGGTGCCCTCGCCGAATCGGAATATGTATTCATCAATAAGGGGTTGGATCATTTCGCATCATCGAAACCAACATCGATTACGGTATTTGAAGTGGGGTTGGGAACAGGTCTCAATGCCTGGTTGAGTGCCCGTTTTGCAAGGGAAAAATCAATAGACTTACATTTTCATTCCGTGGAACCCTTTCCGGTCCCTGAGCCTATTTATCGACAGTTGAATTACGCTACAAAAGAATCTGGATTAAAAGAATTTGTGGCCATCCACGAAAGTCCATGGGAAAAAGAAGTGGCATTGGCGGAGCATTTCTTTTTGTGCAAATACCAACAAAAACTTGAAAATTTTGATCTGCCAATAAAGGTGGATGTGGTTTTTATGGATGCTTTTGCTCCAAGTAAGCAAGCTGAAGTATGGGCATTGCCTAACCTGGAAAAGTGCTATACGTTATTGAATCCCGGAGGCACTTTGGTTACTTACTGTGCTCAGGGCCAATTCAAAAGAGACCTGAAAACTTGTGGTTTTGAAGTAGAAGTACTGCCCGGCGCACTTGGTAAGAAAGAAATGGTCCGGGCAATCAAATCTTAAAACAAGACCCTCACATCTTCTTCAGAGTTTAATCTGCGTCCCTCTCCGGAAACCGCTGCCATGTTGAAAAACCCGGCCACTCGATTTTCAGGTGTCTCTGGGATAATATTGGTCGACACATTGGCCAGAGGAGTTGCGAAAAGCGCACCAAAGCCGCCGGTCCGGGTTGTCTCAATAATTACCTGATTCAGGAAGAACCAGGCGTCGTTACTGATCGAATGAATTTCCACATAAACAGAATCTCCAGCTACAAACAACGTATCATTACTAATCCTGTACTGTTCATTCTCCAAAGAAATCTCGTCAATGTCTTCTGAAACCACTTCATTTTCTTCATCAATAAGGATTCTCTCTCCGTCGAGGACACCAAAAATGCCGCCTTCCCGATGGAATATGGTATCATTCGTAATCAACAGGGTATCTGGCAATAAGTAAGGAGATATGAAATCCCCACTATGTGCTTGTTCGAAGGGATTGGGTGCATCTCTGATCGGTTGAATAAAAGGCAAATTATCATTGTCCGGATCGGATCCAAATGCTGCATCATAGGCCACCGCAATTTCATCGGGTTCTCCCAGGTATTGTCCGTTTTTCCAGCTTCTGATCCAATAAGTATCATCGACACCTTCCAGATCAGTAGCAAAAAATTCCGCAAAGATCAGGTCATCGAAAAAGGAATTGCCTTCCTCCAATCGAAAGGTAACACTATCAATTGCCGGCACATCTTCCATCGTTGTTGTACTGGTGTAGGTCACTCCATCAATCACTACCTCCAATTCATACGTGTGCCCTATAATACCCAATGGATTGCCATCGGTGCTGTTCCAGGTATATCTTTCGTCAGTTTCTTGAAACTCATAAGGCGCCAATCCTGGATCTGTCAAATCAGAAATCGTCACAACAGCTCCTGGAATTTTAGGAGGCGTTTCATCTTCAAAGTAGGCCTGAGAACGCGTTACGTTGATGTGTTGCGTATTGCCTTGATTCGTTAACCAGGCATCGATTACCACGATGTTAGCTGGCTCACTCAAATTCGGATTCACTTGTGTTTCACATCCCGTGAACAGCCAAAGTGAAGCTAATAGATAAATGAACTTTTTCATGATCAGAATTTGAAGTTGTATGTAATAGAAGGAAGAATGAAGAATAGAATGGAAGTCTCAAATGAAGAGGTCTCTACCGGGGAGGTAGGTACTGTCAAATTGTTGAGTTGCTCATAGCCTACACGGCCACCATCCTGAGTAAAGTATATCGCAAATGGGTTTTTCCGATTGTAGGCATTGTACACCGACACAACCACATTATCAGAAGCTTTGCCTTTTTTGCCTAGAAGCACATTTTCGACGGTCAGTGAGATATCGAGACGATGATAGTCCGGTATCCTGACATTGTTGCGACTGCCATCGTTCAATGGGATCACCTGCCCAGCGACAACAATGCGATCGGTGGGATAGGTTGTTGGAGTACCCGAAATGTAGCTGAATACCCCGGAAAGATTTGTTCGTTCGTTGATCTGGAAGTTGGAAGTTATCTTAAGGTTGTGTGTTTGATCAAACCTTGTAGGGTACCATCTTCCCGATCGATCTGTGGGATTCAATCCCACGTTGATGCCATCAATATTAAGTTCAGAACGTCCCAAGGTGTAACTTATCCAACCATTCACACGCCCTGTTGGTTTCTTTACATAAAACTCCAATCCGTAAGCCCTTCCATTACCCGCAAGCACATCTGCTTCCAGTGCCTCATTGATGAAAATATCCGCTCCGTCAATGTAATCCACCTGGTTTTTGGTCCATTTATAATAAGCTTCAACAGAGGTCTCAATAGAATTGTCTTTCAAGTTTTTGAAAATCCCTGCGGCGATTTGATTTCCAACCTGGGGATCTATGTTGTTAGAACTTGGCTGCCAGACATCAATCGGCGTTGCCGCAACCGTGTTGGAAATCAAGTGAATGTACTGCGACATTCGGTTGTAACTGGCTTTCAGAGACGTAGATTCATTCAGCTTGTAGCGCACCGCAAACCTTGGTTCCAAATTACTGAAACTAGCAATGGACTCTCCATCATCCAATGGTTGAATATCTAAAACAGGTTTCCTGATACCTGCAAGCGTGTCTCCAAGTGTCACCTTGTTCCCAGGCCCCATATTATTGAAGAAAGAGTACCTAAGACCGTATTGCAAACTCCAATTATCTCCGATTTTCTGGTCATTCCCGATATATACGGCTCCTTCAAGTGCATATTTCTTAGGAAGACCGATATCAATCGGATCTCCAGAAGTAAATCCAACTGCATCTGCCGGATCAAAAACATAATAAAGCAATTCTCCGCCAAATGAGATCTCATTATCCTTATTCAGGAAGTAAGAAAACTGGGGTTTAAAATTGATGGTCTGAATTCTGGAACTCCAATCAAATTGATCGTCAGCGGTGTTTCCAAAAGCAAAGGAATAGTCGTAGTTGCTATAGAAGAAAGTAAAGTTGCTAAAGAACTTTTCCGAAAACAGATGATTCCACCGGGCTGAGGCAGTTTGGTTACCCCAGTTAAAACCTTGCTGGCGATCAAATCGAAAGACATCCCGACCAAAATAACCTGACACAAACACACGGTTTTTGTCATTGATGTTGTAATTAGCCTTGGCTGTAAGATCATAGAAATACAATGCAGCTCCATCTTCCAGCACATCAGTAAACAACCTGACCGGGATGTCTGCATAAGACCTTCGACCTGCAACGATAAAAGATGCCTTGTCTTTGATAATGGGACCTTCTACAGTTAAGCGGCTAAAAATAGTCCCGACACCTCCCGACACATCGTATTCCTTGCTATTACCCTCCTTCATCCGAATGTCCAGTATAGAGGAAAGGCGACCGCCGTACTTCGAAGGGATACCGCCCTTGAACAGTTTTACATCTTTCACCGCATCCGGATTGAATACAGAAAAGAAGCCAAACAAGTGGCTACTTTGGTAAACTGGTGCTTCATCCAATAGAATCAGATTTTGGCCAACACTCCCTCCACGTACATTGAAGCCAGAAGCACCTTCGCCTACAGTGGTTACACCTGGAAGCAATTGGATACTTTTGATGATATCGACCTCCCCAGCAAAAACGGGAATTTTAGAAATGGTCTTGATGTCCAATTCAACTACACTCATCTGAACATCAGAAACATTGGCATCCTCCTTCTCAGCTGTCACTACCACCGCCTCCAGCTCTTCCTGTCGAAACGCCAATTCAATGTCGATCTTGGTGTTATCTGAGAGATCCACCACTTTGGTTTGCGTTTCATATCCTATATACCTGTACTTTAAGGTGTACTGCCCAGCTGGCAGCGTCACTGAGTAGAATCCATACACATTGGATACCGCTCCACCGGACACCTCTTCTATATAAACTGTAGCTCCGATCAGCGTCTCTCCATTGCTGGCATCTTTGAGATACCCGCTGATGGTGTATTCCTGGGCCATTAGTGACAGGGTACTGATGGTCACCAACAGGCTAAGCACCAGTCTTTTTAACATTGCCGTCTGATTCATGAAATTAGCCTTTGATAGCTGTTAATAGATTGGGTATTGTATTTGTTTCAAACTTTCGGGGAAAACCCATACTTTCCCTGGTCTGAGAGCGGTTTTGTGGCGTAAACATCATAAAAAAATTGAAGGCTCGTATTTTAATCTCAAGTACAGGACGCAAGCCGATAATAAATGTTTCTCGATTGGCCGGAATTATTGTGATCTTATGGTTAATTCCATAATTTGACATCTTAAATTTCAGCAATCCGCCATTTCTTCCTACCAACATTAGTGTAGAGGGGCTGATCATAGTAGGTTTTTAACTATGTACATAAGTGCTTTGAAAGCGCGTGATTTTTTTTTGAAAGAACGCCAGTTTTTATTTCTTACGACTATCATTTTGTTGACCTGTTCTTGTAGCTCAGAACTTACCAGCAATGATGAAATAGCCAGAGCAACAGACACTGATAAGATATATGAGGTAATCGGCCCCTGGGAATTCTATTGGGATGAATTGATTCAACCAGGTGAAATCCCGACCAAATCTGAATCACGGATTCTTGCCAATCTTTCCTGGAGTCAGCAGGGATTTGAACCCTTTGGAAAAGCTACTTATCGAATCAAAATAGAGGCAGATGCTTTTGGAAACCCCGCCCTATTAATTCCCAAGGTTAACAGCGCGTGCAAGGTCTGGGTGAATGGAAACCTGGTTACTTCAAAAGGGCAATTGGAGCGGGATCGCTATAAGAATTTTATTTTGGAAGAATTGGTTTCGTTAGATTCTTCAAAGAGTTATGATATTATCATTCAGGTAGCGAACTATGACCTAGTTCAGGCAGGCCTAACGGAAGCTCCCATTTTCGGAGAATACAGGCAACTCTATAACTACAAGAATAGCAAGGAATCGTTGTTGTTATTCTGGACCGGCTGCATTTTTCTGATGGCCCTATTTCACTTATTTATTTACGCTACCTCAAGGCCATTTATTCCCTACTTCTATCTGGGTATTCTGTGTTTGTTGCTGGTTATAAAAATTCTCGTTTTCGAAGATCATTTTGGGTATTACTTCCTAAAAGACTCAGGCCTTCTAAGCGCGTGGCTTCAAATACATCTTTATCATTTTTCGGCAAGCATGATCGCCGCTGTAGGCATATTGTACATTCAATCCATTTATCCACCTCTGAAATTTCAGGAAATCGGAAGGTATCTTTTCGTCGCCTTTGGAGTGATGGGCCTCTTCTTTCTCACTGCCCCGGCCACAACATTTGGGCCTGCAATATTCCTCTCCAGGATAATAGCCATTTTAGGATTCACTTATGTAGCATTTTGTGCCTTACTCGGATTGAAAGAAAATAAAAACTGGTTGCAGGCTGTTGCTCTGGGAATACTGATCATTTCCGGATATATAGACACCTTCCTGTCTTTTTCTTCTCTGGACTGGGAATTTTTGCCTTATACCATTCCAATTTTCCTGGTCGTACAATTCATTTACCTGGCACAGCAATTCAGTGTGGCTTTCAGAAGAGCTGAAAAAATGAACCGAACGCTTGACGAAACCGTACGCGAACGAACCAGAAAGATCATTACACAAAATGAAGAACTCGAGCAGCAAGCGAATAAGCTTGAAAAGATGGACGCTGCCAAAACGAAGTTCTACGAAAATGTGAATCATGACCTGAGAACACCTCTGATGCTGATCGAAGGGTATCTCTCTCAAATCGAAGAAGATAAAGACAATTACCTCAGTACCAGATCGGAGGGTTTCTTCAAAAAATCACAGCGCAACCTTGCTTTAATCCGGTCGCTAAATGATCAAATGAATGACCTGAGTCTGGTTGAGCGCAACAAACTCAAACTCAGGTTTGAACAAGTGAACCTTGCGCATTTCGTTCGGGAGATTGTCGACCTCTTTCAACCCAAAGCGCAGACAGAGGGTAAAGAGCTAAAATTTAAAGGGAACGTAGGTGATGCGATATTGGCTCATGTCGATAAACAACAATTGTCCAGGGTACTCTTTAACATTTTGAACAATGCCTTGCAGCATACGCCTGAAGAAGGAAAAATCATTGTCATCCTACAGGGCCATAAATTAAATGACGGCTTCACAGTCTGTATTTATAACACAGGTAAAGCCATTTCCCAGGAGGTATTGCCACATCTTTTTGATCGATTTTATAGTGGCAAAGAAGAGGGGCTACGAAGCAACGTAAAAGGCATGGGCATTGGACTAGAACTGGCAAAGGAGATTACCGAGTTGCATGGTGGTCACATCCTGGCGGATAGTTTGAACAAATACGGTACTTGCTTTTTCATTTCATTGCCCTACAATCTGGACATTGAAGCAGACCCCAACGGGGTGAAAATCGAGGGGAATGTGTATGAAAAAAATGTCCCCAAGGCCATTCCGAAAAAAAATACCCAGACCATAAAAGTCGATGCAAAAAAGGCCAACGTCCTTATTGTGGATGACAATCAGGAAATAAGGGATTATGTCAAGGAAATTCTGTCGGACGACTATGCCATTGATGAAGCAGAAAATGGCAAAGTGGCTCTGGACAAAATTGATACCGGCTATTACGATCTGGTAATCTCGGATCTAATGATGCCCTGGATAGACGGGTTCGAGTTGATTAAACGTATGAATGAGGAACGGTACAAGGACATTCCTATTTTGATCGTATCGGCCCGAACGTCGGAATCTGACAAATTGAAAGTCCTTGATGACGGTGCACTGGACTTCCTGACGAAACCTTTCAACCCGAAAGAACTGAGTCAACGTGTGGCCAACATTATGAAATACAAAAACAGCTGGAACGCCTACGATGACCTCAATCACAAGCACAAAACACGTATTGAAAAAGACTTGCTTAGTAAGCTCCAAAATTTGATACATGATCACATAGACGATCCTAAATTGTCTGTTGCAATGATCGCTGATGAACTTTGTATGGCGGAACGCAGTGCCTATCGTATGATCAAGACACTAACAGATAAAACACCACTCGAGTATATCAAAAGCCTGCGCTATGAATACGCCTTTGATCTCCTGGCCAAGAGAAAGGTGAGTACGGTATCAGAAGCTGCAAGGTTGATCGGTGTATCAAATTCTACCTATTTTTCCACGCAATTCAAGAAACGCTTCAACGTCTCCCCGGATGGTCTTCTGAAACAAGATGGTGCTCATGGGTAATCCGCCAAAAAGAGAATTAAAACCCTCCGTCACCCACCAGTGCTGCTTTCTCCTGCGTTTCTTTTAAATAACCGACGATAATATCGGCGTGCTCCCTGGAATTTTCAATGAACCATTTGTTGGTTTTTAGTCCTCCACAAATGACCCCCGCCAGGAAAACTCCTTCGACGTTTGTTTCCATGGTATCAGGATTGTAAGTAGGCGTATGAAACTCATCATTCTGAAAAGTGATTCCGATGCTTTCCAAAAAATTGAAATCTGGCTGATATCCTGTCATCGCCAGTACAAAATCGTTTTGGATTGTAACCTCGCCCTTTGGCGTATTGATGCGTACTTCGTGTTCCTTGATTTCCGCGATGGTACTATTGAAATGCGATTTGATGCTTCCTTCTTCAATTCGATTGACCAAATCAGGGCGAACCCAATATTTCACAGTGGGTGAAATCTCTGGCTCACGAACAACCATGGTCACTTCTTCAGCACCTTTACGATACGTCTCCAGTGCCACGTCCACTGCGGAGTTAGCAGCTCCTATTACTATAACCTTCATACCATAATAAGGATGTGGCTCATCGTAATAGTGCTTGACCTTAGGCAGGTTTTCTCCAGGCACATTCAGTAAATACGGAAGATCATAAAATCCAGTAGCCAACACAATATTTCTGGCCCGATATGTATTTTTCGAGGTAGTTACTTCAAATAGGTCAGGTTTATTAACGGCCTCTACTTGTTCGTAAAGTTTCACGTTCAACCTCCAGCTTGAAGCAACCCTGCGATAGTATTCCAATGCTTCGGAACGAGTAGGTTTCGGGTTATGCGAAATGAATGGAACTTCCCCAATCTCCAACCGGTCAGAAGTTGAAAAAAAGGTCATGTTCTTTGGATAATTGTAAATAGAGTTGACCAGACAGCCCTTGTCAATGATAGCATAGCTAAATCCCGCTTTGGTTGCCTCAATGCCTACAGCCAGGCCAATGGGGCCAGCACCTATGATCAATATGTCTAATTCCTCGTTCATAAGCAGTCAATCACCTGATACGGCGTAATACAATAATCCAATTTTTGATCGTGAGGTTCCAGAAAGGAGAACTTATCGAAACAAGCTCCCAAAGTTAATCCGATTTTTACCACGTCAGACGACATCTCCGAGATCAGTCGATCATAATAACCTTTCCCGTAGCCCAATCTGCCTCCTGATTTATCTGCAGCCAAAAGGGGCACCAACACCAGCTCTACCTCCTTCATATCAGCAGGTTTGGCATTAATAGGAGTAGGTATTTTAAATTGATCTTCTTCGAATTTCACATCCTTCTCATACAGAAAATGGTCCATGGTCTCCAACTCGAAATTGGTTCGCGTAAGTATGACGCGTTTCTCGAGGCGGTCCAGAACAGCAATCAAAGGCCAGGTGTTGACCTCTTTGTTTCTTGCTATCGGCAGAAAGCAATGGACTGTCAATATCTGTTGACTTTCCAGCCAATTTAACAATCGCGTCTGAAGGGTAAGGCTCAATTCATTGACCAGGTCTTGAGACAAGAGCCTCCGCTTGATTAATATTTCTTTTCTTAACTGTGTCTTGGCTGCTATTCCTGCCATAATACGTGAAACCGCATATCAAAGGCATCGAAGTTAGCCAATAGGTCACGTACAAATGCAGGGTCCTCCAAATAGAATGTCAGGAAATTAAGGGTCCTTTCCTGGAGTCCGTTACCAGGAAACAAATTTTCTTTGATTGCATCAATTTGCCGCATGGCGACTTCATTTTTTGATTCGAGGGCTTTTTTCAGCTTGCGCTGAATGTTTTCCATGTTCTTTATTGCCTTTGACTCTTCTGATCCAATGTAGCCTTCAAGTGATTTATCAATGTTCACAGCTTTGGATTTTAGTCCATTAAAGATTTCTGTGATGGACTTCATATCTGCTTCCAACACATGGTTCTCGCCATATTTGGAAAGTTGCCAGGCCTTCAAAGACTGGATATCCTTGAACAGGTCTTCGGTTCCTAATTCCAGTTTATGAATTTTTCGTCCTACGTTTCGGGAAATGACCATTCCGAAATTTCGTGGGAGGAGAATTGGAAAACTCACCTGATGCAAATCAAAAACACCTTTGAGTTGCAGCCAATAAGCCACTTCGGCCGGACCGCCGGTATAGCCAATATTGGGCAATATGACCTCCTGATATACTGGGCGTAAGATCACATTAGGGCTAAATCGCTCAGGATGCTCATCAATTTCTTGCAACATTTCGTCCTTACTGAAGGAAAGGCTGGTATTCCTTACCTTGTAAGTTCCATCACTTTCCACAATACGCTCTCTTGAGGTACCATCGAGGTAGAAAAAATTGATTTCTCTGGAGAATGCCTGGGAATTGTAACCCGCGTCAATCAGCTTTTGGTTAGTTGCTTCTACAATTGGTTGCGCCGACTGGTTCAGAATTTCTTCCTTTATAACAGGTGCGAATTGGGACTTTAGGTCGGCATGATCACCATCCACGACAACAACTCCTTCTTCTCCGAATAACTGATGAACATAACAGCGACAGGCTTCAGCCAACGTGCTATGGCCTCTGTAGGCCTTTTCAAACAACTCAACTTTTTCCGGCAACTCACTCAGGAAATCCTCCATTGGTGAGGTATCGAAACGACCAACGGGCCCAGTCTGGTTACTTTCCCAAGTGTATTTCTGACCGTTTAATCTGAAATGATTAATCTCTTCAAAGTCGTGATCTTCAGAAGCCATCCAGTAAACGGGCACAAAATCATTCTGGGGATAAGCTTGCTTCAACTTTCGACAGGCATTCACCACTGTTGCTATCTTATAGATAAAGTATAGTGGACCTGTATATAAATTGAGCTGATGTCCTGTTGTAATGGTATAAGTTTTGTCTTGTCCTAATCGTTCGATGTTTTGATCGACTGCCTCATGATGCTCCAGAGATTCATATTGCGACTTTAGGGCTGTCACAAGCGTTTCACGGTTCTTCTGAGGAAATTGTCTTCGCTTTAGGATGTCCCCGAATCCATCTATGGTCGGTTTTTCTCCATAAAAAGAAGATAAGGAAGTCTCATTATTACAATAGGCAAGAAACAGTTTCGAAAAGGCCTGGACCTTTTCAAAGGGCAATTTTTCGACGCGCATCAAAGGGTTTGTTAGTCTTATATATAATCCCGGAAACCAGGAAGTCATGAATACAATCCAAGAACCTCACCCCGCAAATTTGGCAAATAAATTATTTGACAACAGCAGCGTGTAAATCGAAAGCAGTAGCATCAACAATTTTGGCATTAACAAAGTCCCCAATTCTCAAATACTGACCCTCAGTTGAGATGAGTACCTCATTGTCTACCTCTGGTGAATCATGTTCTGTCCTTCCGACATAGTATCCCCCCTCAGCACGATCAATCAACACCTTATATGTTTGCCCTACTTTCTTTAGGTTCAATTCTTCTGAAATCGATTCCTGTAACTGCATTACGGCATTGGCTCGTTCTTGTTTAGTTTCTTCCGCGACATTATCATCCATTGTGTAAGCGTGCGTTTTTTCCTCATGAGAGTACGTGAAGATCCCTAAACGGTCGAAGCGTTGTTGCTCTACAAAGTCCATCATTTCAAGAAAATCTTCTTCTTCCTCTCCAGCGTGCCCTGCAATCAAGGTGGTTCTGATAGCAATATCTGGTACTTTGTCGCGCATATTTGCCAAAAGTGCTTCTGTTTTTTCACGTGTAGTACCCCTTCGCATCAACTTGAGCATACGTGTCGAAGCATGTTGTAAAGGAATATCCAGGTAGTTGCAGATATTACTTCGCTCGGCCATCACGTCCAGGACATCTTCGGGAAACCCAGTTGGAAATGCGTAATGTAACCGGATCCAATCCAGTCCTTCCACATCCGATAGGCGTTTCAAAAGTTCGGCCAGGTTGCGTTTTTTATAAAGATCCAGGCCATAATAGGTAGAATCCTGGGCAATCAACAGCAATTCTTTTGTGCCACTTCGGACCAGCGAACTCGCTTCTTTTACCAATTCCTCCATTGGTCTGGAAACATGCTTTCCGCGCATCAATGGAATCGCACAAAAAGAACAAGGTCGATCACAACCTTCTGCGATTTTCAGGTACGAATAGTGACTTGAAGTAGTTGTGATCCGCTCACCAAGTAATTCATGCTTGAAATCCGCATTAAATTTCTTGAGGAGCAGAGGAAGTTCCAATGTACCAAACCATGCATCAACCTCAGGAATCTCACCTTTAAGTTCATCCCGGTATCGCTGAGACAAACACCCTGTCACATAAACTTTATCCACCAGCCCCTCATCTTTGGCATCTGCATACCTGACGATGGTATCGATCGATTCTTGCTTGGCATTGTCGATGAAACCACAGGTATTGATAATCACAATGTTCGCATCATCTTTTTGTGATTCATGGCTTGCATCAATTTCGTTGCCTTTCAGCTGGGTAAGCATCACCTCGGAATCCACCAGGTTTTTTGAACACCCAAGTGTTACAATATTTACTTTATCTTTCTTTATTCCCCTGGTTTTCACTTATCTATTCCTTTAAACCCTCTTCAGGGCCGCAAAGCTAATTTATTTGATGGCAGTACGGCGAAAAGTAAAGATTTCAGTCATTGAGGAAGAAAAAATATTCAAATCAACTATTATTAGCAAATCGTTTAGTATTTCAACGAAATGCATACGTATTATTTGGCAAGACAGGTACTCGTGTACATATTATATTTATTTATTCCATACAAACGATTGCAAATTTGCTAGACGGCACTTTGTCGTGCTCCCGTGACAACCCAAGTTTTTCATCAGAAGTGTATGATTTTCTGAACCTTATCCTTAATTTCCCGTTCCATTAAAAACTAAATCCAAAGGGTTCTGAAGAATATCTCTATCATATTACTTCTTCTTTGTGTCTGTTTCACATTCAGCGCATCTGCATCTGGCGGAGGCGGTGAAAAAGGAAAAAAGGGGCAACAAGATCCCAATAGGCGTCAAAGTTTACTACCCGGACTTGATGGAGAGCCTGACAATGGTGGCACTGAAATTAGTGGTATTGAAATTGAGGATACTGAAACAGAGTTAGAAGCGGATGAAGAAGTGATATCAGAAAGTGATTCTACGCAAAGCTCCTTCCGAAAATTCAACTTTATCTTTTACTTCTTATACAAGTTCAAGTATGAGAATGATACTCGTTTCGGAGGGATCCCTCCAGAATTAGAGTCTAACTAGAGAAGTTTTCTAGTTCTTTCAAACTGATCTTCCCTTCATAATAAGCTTTTCCAAAAACCACTCCGTAAACTCCCGTATCTCTGAGTTTTTCCAGATCCGTAATACTCCGAACACCGCCACTGGCAAACAAACAAATGTCAGGGAAGCGTTCTATGATTTCCTTGTACAGATCAAATGATGGTCCTTCAAGTGCTCCATCTCTGGAGATGTCGGTTGTTTTTACATATTTCAGCCCTCTTTCATAGAAGAAGTTGATATGTTCAAACAGGTCTATCTTGGTATCTTTTTGCCAACCACCTACGCGAATAAACCCATTGTAGATGTCTGCACCCAGAGCAATCTTTTCACGGCCATAAGACATCAACCAAGAAGAAAAAAGCTCTTGATTGTATACTGCAATCGTGGCTGCTGTAACACTGTCTGCTCCCGATTCGAAGGCCTTGTTTAAATCCCCGTCTGTATGCAACCCGCCTGAGAAGTTGATCTGCAGATTGGTATATCCAGATATGGTTTCGACGAGCGGGTAATTCATCAAACGCCCCTGCTTCGCACCTTCCAAATCTACAAGATGGATTCTTTTGATACCGTGATCCTCGAACTTTCTAGCTACATCCAGTGGGGTATCCTCATACAGCTTCTCCTTGGAGAAATCACCTTTGGTAAGGCGAGTCGTCTTTCCATTGATAACTGTAATAGAGGGGACTAGAAGCATGTGCAGCGAAAATTAAGGATGAAAATTACATTGCCAATTACCGGTATATACCGGCAACTTTCACCGACAAAGATATGGATTACTCATCAATTAAGATTGACCATCTTAAAGCCTTCACCATGAATCGTTAATATCTTAACCTGTTCATCATCTTTGAGATATTTCCGAAGCTTGGCTATGTATACATCCATACTTCGTGCATTGAAATAACTATCATCCTTCCATATCTTTTTCAAAGCATCTGATCGATCTACCGTTTGGTTAAGATTGGCAAAAAAGATCTTGAAGAGTTCATTTTCCTTGGTTGTCAGCTTAATATCTCTGAGTGGAGTAATCAGTTTATTCTCTGTGTAATAGTATTTCATGGAACTGATGATAAACTCATCAGGAAAGACGTTGGATTGCGTTTCCTTTAAGGTTCGTTTCAAGACCGCATTGATCCGAAGCATAAGTTCTTCCATACTAAACGGCTTGGTCACGTAATCGTCCGCGCCAATTTTGAAACCCTGTACTACATCTTCTTTCAATGACTTGGCTGTGAGAAAAATGATAGGGACAGTAGTGTTTTGTTCCCTTATTTCCGTAGCCAGGGTAAACCCATCCTTCTTAGGCATCATTAAATCCAGGATACATAGATCAAAATGATCCTTGATGAAGGCTTCAGCCCCCTCTTCTCCGTCTCTGCAGAGTTGGGTATCCAACCCTTTTAGTGTCAGGTACTCGCTGAGAATCTGTCCCAGGTTCGGATCGTCTTCTACAAGTAAAATCTTAGGCGTCTCCATAATGAAGGGGTAAGGTGATAAAAAATTTGCTTCCTTTTCCAGGCTCACTCTGGACATCTATGGAGCCATGGTGGTCTTCCACTACGTTTTTCACATAAGCAAGTCCGAGTCCGAATCCTTTTACATTGTGAACATTTCCAGTAGGCACACGGTAAAACTTTTGAAATATATTCCGCACCGCTTCTTTGCTCATTCCAGAACCGTGATCTTGAACAGATAGTACAATGTTCTTGCCAATTTTTTCCGTTCGGATAATTATTTGAGGTTTTTCAGGAGAGTATTTATTTGCATTGTCCAATAAATTGACCACCACGTTCATCAGGTGCACCGCATCACCTAACACCATCTGATCCTTGGAATTCAAAACAGTTTTTAATGTCCCTTCCCTATTTTCAATCTGCAAAGCCATTTTGCGAGTAGCTGCCTCCACAAGTTCATGCAAATTCAGAGACTCAAACTTCATTTGCACATCTTTCTTTTCGATCGCGGCCATTTGAAGTACTTTCTCCACGTGCTGGCCCAATCGCTTGTTTTCTTCACCGATCATACCCAGGTAGCGGTCCTGAATCATTTCTTCATTCCGAAGAGATTTGTCCTGTAATGCTTCCACCGCGAGCCCCACAGTGGCGATGGGTGTTTTCAATTCATGGGTCATGTTGTTGATGAAGTCCGTCTTCATTTCAGACAATTTCTTTTGTTTTACAATCGTCCGAACTGCATATCCGAAACAAAACATAATGGCACAAATCAGGATTCCCGAACTCGCCATAGTCATCCAGATTTTGCCGAGTAAAAATTGGCTCTTCTCCGGAAAATCCACAACCAACAGCTTATACTCCCCTGTCAGATCGTTTGGAAACAAACTCGCTCTCAATTCACTATTGGCCAACTTGGTATTTTTAGTTGGGTCTTCCAGGTACAAAAACAAATTCTGATAAGGTGCGATCACTCCGAAATCATAATCAATGCCTATTCCTTTTTCACCGAGTTCATACGTAATCAATGAATCAAGTTGATCTGCACTAAGTCTCGTTTGAATAGGTGCGTTGGAGTACATCATATCTTGCAACACGTCAAGCATCGTATTCGATGCATTTGAAACTTTAGCAAGCTCTTCCTGCACAGAGGGATCGTTCATAATGGATTCCGGGTTAGGGCCGGATTGTGGGCCTGGAACAAGCTGGTACCCCTCCTGGGTAACGTTAAGAGAAAAGCTGATGTCTCGTACCACTCCTGCACTATCCGTTACTTCAAAAACAACAGACCCGTTTTGTTGTATCGCACCCTGAGAAAGTAGGTTTTGTGTCTGCATTCTACGTTGAATAGCATAATACGCTTCCTGCCTTTCGAGTTTTTCAGAGACATTTTGAAGTGCCCCAATTACATCCTTTCGAAACCGCTCTTCATTTGCTCGGATTACCGTATCAATCCAGTATAACT
Source organism: Cyclobacteriaceae bacterium (assembly GCA_965215825.1). GTDB lineage: Bacteria > Bacteroidota > Bacteroidia > Cytophagales > Cyclobacteriaceae > JAWPMT01. The sequence continues at coordinate 144,101 of CBDCEM010000002.1, forward strand.
GAAAAATTATGAGACCGGCAAGCGCCAGACTCATTATTCCGATGATCCACCTGAGTGTAATTCGATTCACAGAATCAAATGTAAAGTGCCAAATGCTTGGCTTCTTGTACTTTAACCATTTTTAACAGCACTATTCTGGGTGAATTCCCAGTTAAAATGCACCATTATTAGAAAATTATCGTTTCAATAAGCGAGTCAGGTCTTTGCTCAAAGTCAGCATAACAGCCATCAAAGGACCTGTTTAAGTGCTATGATAATTGAGTGAAAATTCATATATTTACCTGACCTGCATCATTAAGAACGAGCTAATGTTAAATCACAAAGATTACGAGGAGTGGAAACCTCTCGAGACGGGTGAAGTCGTCGACAAGCAAAAAATCCACATCTCCAGTCATGGGAGATTAAAGAGTTTTAAGACCAACGAAAAAGGCCACATCTTAAAATTCGCGACTGTACGTGGCTATAAAACCATCACTTTGCGGCTGGAAAACGGAGGAAGGCGATCCTTTTACATACACAAACTCGTCGCTACTCATTTTCTGTCTGCCCCTTCTGATGAATCCAAATTTGTGCTCCATTTAGATCACAATAAGGAGAATAATCAATTAGATAACCTGAAATGGGCTACTAAGGAGGAAAAGGAAAAACATCAACAGAGTAATCCTGCCTGGAGAGATGGTATCACAAGAAGCGCCAAGCTGAATGAATCGAAAGTAAGGATGATCAAGGAACGCATTTTTGATCCGAATCGAAAAACTCGATTGAAAATGATTGCCAGACAGTTTGGTATTTCCGAAATGCAATTGTACCGCATAAAAAGCGGCGAAAACTGGGGCCATATCAAAGTTCCCGAACAGGAGAGCGCCTAAATTATTTTCCAGGGCTTCATTGGAAACAATAGGCCCTGGAATCACTTTTCTTCAGAACTTTTCGTCAGGGTAAATCCAACTCCGTGGTGATTTTTAATGGAGAGTGACTTGTCGTGCCTCAGGTATTTTCTCAATCTCGAAATGAATACGTCGAGGCTCCGTCCTTTGAAATAATCATTCTCTCCCCAAATACGTACCAAAATATCTTCTCTTCGAACGAGTTCGTCAACCTTCTCCAACAGCATGGACAAGAGTTGCCCTTCCATCTGTGTAAGGTCAACTACCTCTTCCAAATGGACCAATTTTAAGTTGTTTCGATCATATTGATAGGCACCTACTTTTTCTTCAACCTCCTCATTACTGGCATTGGCCGAAGTGCGCCGCATAAACACAGCAACACGGTAAAGTAATTCCTGCATTGAAAAAGGCTTCGATATATAATCGTCACCACCTATCTCAAATCCTGACAATCGATCTTCTTCCTGAACCCGAGCCGTCAAAAAGATGATTGGTACAAACTCATTGACGGAACGAATACGACGGGCTAACTCGAAACCATCTACTGCCGGAAGCATCACATCTAACAAACACAGGTCAAAGTTTTGCTTGCTGTACGCTTCCCAGGCGTCTTTCCCATTTTTGAACCAGGAAACGTGGTAGCCTTCTTCGATCAGGCTATCCTGGGTAACAAAACCTAAACTGTCATCATCTTCAACTAAGAATATAGCGCCCTTCATATCGATTCGAATTTGAGTTGAATAGAATTGCCTTGTTGGTTGCTGAAAACTACTGAAGCCCGATGATTCTTCAGAATATTGTGAACCATGTACAATCCCAGGCCAAAGCCCTTCACATCATGTATGTTGCCAGTTGGAACTCGAAAGAACTTCTTCCAGACTTTTTTCTGATAAGCTTTGGGAATCCCAGGTCCATTGTCGTTAATGTCGATAACTACCTGATTATCCTTTTTGATCACATTAATTTGGATCCGATCACCCCCATACTTGATGCTATTGTCCAATAGGTTATAAAAGACCGCCTCCAACATATCCGCATTGCCCCAAACTTCAGACACTTCCTTAGTTTCAGAACAAGTAATCGACTTTCCTTCCGTTTCAGCAACAGGTCTAAGTGTCTGAATCACTCGAGTCAGGATCGGCTGAAGCTCCAATTTGACTTTCTTTATTTCCGGTTTGCGCTCAAGTAGGCTATTTTTTAATAATTGGCCCACCTGCCCCTCCAAACGACGGGTTTCAAGGTGGGCGATCTCACCATATTTTTTCAACCTTTCAGGACGTTCAACATCCGCGTTAGCAAAAACCTCTGAGGCTATTTTAAGCGTCGCTATAGGCGTTTTGAATTCATGGGTAATGTTATTCACGAAATCTCGTTGAATGTCTCTCAATCGCTTCTGCTTGAGTATAACGAAAAGACCATATCCCATAAACAGGATCACGATGATCACCAGTAAAGTAGTAATCTGCCAGAACTGGAGATCTCTGAAAAAACCCCTCGCTCGCCCAGGAAAGTAGATACCAAAATAATATGCCTCGCCTTCCAAATCCGGGAACAATGACGTCTCCTTCACCGGCGGATTCGAGGAAAGCTGGACTATGTCTCCATATACCATGCGGTCATTCTCGCAATCATAAAGACCGTATTCAAAATCCTGAGTAACTGCTCTTTTTTCAAGCTCTGCCTTCAGCAAGTACTCCAGCGATTCCAGGTTAATGCGATTTTTGGTCCTAACAATGTAGTAGTTGTTGGAAATCCTATCGATGGGGTTGTTGACAGGAATGTCGTTACCTTCGATTTGGCAAAGGCCTTCAACCACATTATTGAGCGCCATTTGCACCGAATGATCAAATTGCTGGTTCTCATTGGTGAGCGCCATATTCACCCAATACATCTGAGAGGCAATGATGCCCGCAAGAGCCACGGTGGCCAAAACAATCAATATACGTATAGGAGCGTTTTGCATGCTTGCATCCGCCTAAGATGATTCCAATACTTTGTGAACCAATCATCTCAGCAACGTAAAAGTAAATCCTCGAAGAAGAAACAAGGAGGAGATTAACAACTCTTTAACATGAATGGCCTGAAGCAAATCAATTTCATCGGGTAAAACCTGGAATAATTCGAAACCGGAATTATAATTGGCTTCGAAAATATTATAGATGGACTACCCTGTGGGATCATTGTTTTAGATGATTTTGATATGATCACGGACAAAACTGAACTTAATAATTTCAATCCGGGGGCGGTGATATTATTCCTGCATTTAGAAAACAAATGATTGGAGGAAGTTCTTTTTCGAAAATTGTTTCCTCCATGTAGAACAAAATGACCAGGGTCAATTGATTATCGTGATTGTTGGTATATTAAGATGGTTGGAGACACGAATCACTACCGTCTTGATGCCAATATCTGATCCAGGTGATCTCCAACAAAATCCATGCACTTGTCTCTGGTGCCCACAAACAAAATATTGGTATAATCAAGGGTTACTGTATGCATGTCCAGCATGTTGTCAAAACGGATCCTCATTCGCTTGTTACCCAAAAGGTTCGTGAATAATTTCATGATTGTAATGCGATAGTGCTCCGACAAAGCTTGCAGATTCAATGCGTATCTTGCTACAGCGGTTGAAGGGTTTGAAAGAATACCGCATTTGCAGTAGCCCAACTAAATCGGCTCACAAATGATACACCATTCGCGTAAGTTTTGATTCTTTTTTTGTCCGGAACAAGGGTATCATGTTGGAAATCCCTAGTTTTGTTGTCCTTTTAAAAAGGAATTTGGAGTGTTAGCTCAGTTGGTTTAGAGCACTGCCTTGACAGGGCAGGGGTCGTTGGTTCGAATCCAATACACTCCACTTACTCCCCTGCGAATTCATACACTAATTGATCTTTTTTCACCTGCCACATGACAGGGCAAAGGTCGCTGGGTGGTGCGCCATTCCGATCGAATCCAATACACTCCACTGCTCTCTATTCTCCTCAAAATCACAGACCCGAATCTTTAATCATTTCCGGGATTTGACCGGGCAAGGCGCTATCAGGCCAGATGTAACAGGAAAGACAATAGCCTGTACAAAGCGTTATAAAAAGATGACCATCGAACTATAGTTGTGGTTGCATGGTATAGTAATAGGAATTAATCTTTATAAGCAATAGCATGAGTATAATCTTGATCCTCTTTGCAGCTGCCGCAGTTATTGGCATCTATTTAATAGCCTCAGTGCTTCGAAACAAAAAGCCAAAAAGGAATGTGGCTATCGCTCACGGATTGTTCGCAGCGAGTTCGTTGGTGTTTCTTCTCATCAAGGTTGTTACGGGTACGGAAGAAACCGTGGCCTCTGTCGTACTTTTTGTCATGGCTGCCCTGATTGGAATATATATGTTCTATCGGGAATTCTTCTCCGGACAATCTGAACTGGCCAAGAGCGCCGTTCCAAAACCATTGGCAGTCCTGCATGCCGTCGTGGCATTAGCCGCGTTCATTCTTTTGATCGTATACGTAGGATAGCTTCTTAAAAGAAAAATCCGAACCTTACTGAAAACAGATCTTCTTCATCAGTAAAGGTCCAACTGAAGGAAATCGCGGTGACGTCAAGGGGAGCAACATAAGCACCAATTCCTCGGCCGATGTGCAAGGTATCGGAAGTTTCTCCATCGAACCATACCCGTCCTACATCCTGAAAGGCCAGAATTCCAAATTGTCCGGGAAAGATGTATGTAGTAAATGAGAACAACTTCAACCTCAAGTCAAGGTTATGGTAAAGGGCCGTTTGTCCGTAAAAGCGATTTCTCCTAAAACCTCGCAAGTTGGTCCACCCACCCAGCTGGGAAGCATTGAAAAACTCAAAGTCCTCCCCAAAGATGTGGTCAATACCCACACGGTTCGCGATAACCAATCGAGCAGGGTACTTGATGGGTGTGTAAAATGAGAAATGACCAGTCACTCGTGTCAGGTCCTCTGAAACGCCATTTAAACCCCACAATTGTTCCAACTTTGCATTGAAATGAATCCCCTGGGTAGTCATTGCCTTGTTGTCTCTCGAATCGAGCGTCAATCCCAGGTCCACTCCGTAATAAAAATGATTTTGATCCACTTTGATGGGATCTACGCCAGTTTCAATCTGATCGATGAAGCGGTTATCATCTTGTTCTACTTCAGCCTGCCTAACAAGAGTACCGAACTTCAGTAACCCTCTTTCTCTGCTTCCAAATGGATGAGTCAGTCCTAACCTGAAAATACTCCTGTCCGTTTCTAATCGGTAAAACTCGATGGGATCATCTTCTGAAGCAGCGATCCCCTCACCGTTGAAGTCCCAGGTTGTTTCATTGCCATAGCCAAAGAAATTGCTCACAAAAAAGGGTTCCTGAATTTCCGCCAGAACCTCCAGCCCCGTTTTACCAAAAACGTTAAAGAATTTCCCGTCATACTTGAAGTTGAAAGAATTGATAGCAAATGCGGCATTGGCGAGCAATAAATGTGAGGAAGCATGCGGCGATTTTCTCCAACCTTCTTTCCACATGAAAAACCCTCCGCCCAGGTACAACCCATTGTCCGGGTTGTATTGAGCACTGATCAACGGAAACGTTTTGTCATAGACATATCCTTTTCTATTGTAAGCATTGACTTCCGGATCATCCGATAATTTGGATTTGGTCTCTTTGCCATAGGTGATGACCGTCTTATCAATCTTGTCATAGACGATTGTTTTTTTTCCGCCTCGCCTCACGGAAGACTGGTCATTAATCACATCCTTCTTTTTACCTCCAATGACCCGAACTTTGAGGCCTTTTCTAACTTCTCCCTCAATATCAAAAACATCCTGTCCCCCCAGGCCATATAATCGAATTTCTCTCGTCTCATTGTGAAGGAAGGTTCTCTGATACATTTGGTGCTTCAGCTCGCCATCTTTAGTCCGCTTTCTTACGGCAACTCGGGTTTCATTGTCATTCAAACGCTCAACAAGGAAATGCTCATTCTTATTTGTCCCAACTATTTCTACTTCTTTCGATAGATAATCATAAAGCTCCCGTGCAAAAGCCTTCAACCTGGAACGCCTTGCTTTCAAAATCCTCGCAATCTCAGGTCCTGTCAATTCGTAAGTTTCTTTAGGCAGGTCCCTTATTGCTGTATCGATGATCTCGTCAGTGACATTTACTTGCAGCTCACTGATTACAGCATCCCAATCTTCCCATGTTGGTTCGTTGATGAATGATCGATCAAACCATCGCATGTTCCAGCTAAGTCCTGGCGCCCAATTAACTTCCTCGTCAAAACCTTCTGATGAGGGGACAGCCCACTTGCTTGAGGCTATTTTTGGTAAAAGTCCATTCGTCACAAAAAAAGCCTGGTCCCGATCTCGGGGAATTGGTCGGTACCTGCGGCCATCCCGGTCTTCATTTTTCTTACCTACCCAGCGCCATTGATCATCATGGCGATCCCAGTCTCCAATAAGCATGTCAAACATCCTGCTTCGAAGTACAAATCGCTGATCAATCCAGTTGTCATTGTCTTCATAAATCTCTTTATCCAACAAGTCCAAGGTTCCTTTCACATCGTCTCCACCGCCAAAAAATGGCTCTACTGCGGCGGCATCATTCGGGCGCTCTTCATAGAGATACATCTGACCTTCAAATGCATACCTGAACTTCCCGAAGGCTGGGTCCGAAGGAACATAGACCAATTTTGGGTTGGCGTGATAGACACCCGCAGCATCTGCGAGTTTAGGTACGGCAAGTGCCCCATAAGGATGCGAAGAAGAAATTTGATCTTGAAGAAAGTCTGCCGCGAAGCTTTTACGAAGGGTTTTCGGAAGTAGCTGCGATGGGTCTTTTTCTACAGAGCGCAATACATATTGCTTGCCGTCTTTAGTTTCCATCCGAAGAGACAGGGTTTGTCTTCCACCACCTCTTTTCAAAATTTCAAGGCCGCCGTATTCTTTGTTCAAATCAAAAACCGGCACTTCGATCGGTGTTAGCCAGGTCTTACGGTAGTTTTCTCCCAGCCAGAAGCTTGCTTTCTTACTGATACCGTATTGTTTACTCGCCGGAATGGTGATTTTTTGTGTACTGTAGTCTGGTCGATTTTCCAGTTCTTCCTGATCTGTAACTACTTCTTTGGAATAGATTTCCTGTCGGTAAATCTCCGATTGAGATTCACCTGACCAAAAGGCAAGCTCCACAGGACCGTAATCTTTGTAAGCCACTTCAGCAAACCCTTGTTCCTTTCGGAAAAACTGAGTTCCCTTACCCTCAACCACATGAGAGGTCTTACTACCTGAGCCACTGACCACAAAGTGGGCATTGTCTCGGGCTATGTATTGAAGTGAATGCTCATGTCCATTAGCCCAAACCACATTATCAGCTTTGGCCATGATGTCGAGAATAACATTCCTAATGATCTTATACTTGGGATTTGGGATATCCTGAATGTTGCCTATCACCGCACGGTTTACCCAATAAATACTCCCTAAACCCGGAAGTGGAATATACAGATTCCGCATACTCTTGGCTTCCGTGAGTGGAAAGAGGTTAGCTTTCCAGAACTGATACTTCCCTCCATGGGGACCATAAGAATAGAGGGGATGGTGTGCAGCAATAATGATGTGTTTATTGGCATTTCGAATCACCATGTCTTCCAGCAATTCCAGCGCTTCCCCAGTTCCGGGGGCCTCACACCCATCTGCTTCACGTGCTTTTTCCTGGGAATGCAGAAAGTATTGTGTGTCGATGATAATAAGAGTGACTTTGTCTGACAGAATAATTTCTTCAGGACCCGGACACCCGTTCTTGGGCAGAAACGCTTCGGGCTTACCTGTGTATGTTGTCACAAAGCGCTCCATGTTTCGAACATTATCTAAACCTTGTTTTCGACCCTGAGCCCAGTCGTGGTTTCCTGGAATAATAAAAGCCCGACCATTGAAATTCTTAATGATATCAAGCTGAGGAATCAGCTTTTTCTCCATCTTTATTCGTTCAGGATCCTCTTCATCAGGTAACCCTTTCGGGTAAAGGTTATCACCAAGAAAAATGAGCACATCATCCTCAGAAGCGTTGGCCGTCTTTTCCTTGAGAAAGTTGAGGTTTTTATCTTCTGGGAGCTTCGGCTCGCCGGCATCCCCAATCAAATACACAGAAAAATCCTGAGCAAAAACTCTACTCAGAATCAACATTACAGAGAATGTCAAAAACGCTTTCTTTCCTGTCATTTGACTCGTCTTTTCATTGGAAATTTCAAAATATATCCTTTATCCCCTTCTCCTTCGCTGCTGATGTAGAGGTCGCCATTCGGGGCAAAGCAAATCCCCTCCGGTTGATTCAATACCCTGGGAGCAATAGGATAAGTAGAGCGTATGGATCCATCCTGATTCAACACGACCAAAAGTTTACCTACAGATGCCAGCAGATAGAACGTCTTTTCAATCGGATGGAAAGCTATGCCAGATGGTTCAAATTTCAATTTTTTGTCGTCGTATTCCACGGGCTTGTTTCCTTCAAAGAACTTTTTCAGATCCTTATTGCTTACTTCAAATCGCGCGTCTTTTTTTAATTTCCCTTCTTCCAGGTCAAAAGCATAAACCGCTTTGCCTTTTGCATTGTTTCCTTTGATATCACCATCTTCTTTGCATGCAATCAGAAGCCTCTTCGAAACAGGGTCATATCCCAACCCCTCTGTATCATTATCTCTGGAAAGTGGCGTTTCAATTTTCTCGCCAATCAGTTCTCTTTCTTCTGACAATTCAAAATGATACAGATCACCACTGCTCTTCAGAGTGTAGATTAGGTTACCAACCATTTCCACTCCTTCAAAATCGCCCGGCTTGGCAAATCGAACTGCCTGGACAATTTTTCGCTGATTAAAATCATAGAGGTAGACTTTTCCACCTTCATCTTCTACACAAGCCACCGTATTCTCCCGAACCCAGGTTAACCCAGAGACCTCCGATAGCACATATGGCAAAAAATACTTTTGCTCCGGTCGCTTTAGATCATAATAAATTTCGCTTTGTGCGTTAACGAGAAAGAGGCTATCCGCTCGTTGGCCAAATGCAGTATTGTTGCCACAACTACTAGATAGTGTAGCCCAAACGATGAGTAGTGGTATTGCTAATATTAATCGAGACATGGAATGGAGCGTAAATTTAGCCAAAGTACCTTTCCTCTGACGAAAGGCAAACTTTATGACCCCTTTATTTAGCTTAACAATTCGGTGAATATAACGACGGGCACGACTTTACCCAATTGGCAGAGGAACAGAGTTAAACGTAATGTGCCTAATATTGTATAAATGAGTTTCTAATCTCGGCATTTGAATGGAAGCAACAATTCTCAAGAAGGCAAAAGAGAAAGCCACACACATTTTACGTGAGGAGCTTTCTAAGGATATCACTTATCATACGTTGAATCATACCGAGTTTGTAGTGAATGCTGCCCAGGAAATTGGTACGGGTGAGGGCCTTTCGGACGAGGAATTAGAAATATTGGGGTTAGCTGCGTGGTTTCACGATACCGGCTATAGTCAGTCCATTGACAACCACGAACAAGCCAGCGCTACAATTGCCCGGAAATTTTTAGAGAAAGAAAATTTCCCTGATGATAAGATCCTGACAGTAGAGAGTTGTATCCTTTCTACACAAATGCCACAATCTCCAAAACAATTAATCGAGGAAGTATTGTGTGATGCAGATCTGAGTCATTTAGGAGGTGATGACTTCTTCGACCGATCAGAGGCACTTTGTCATGAGATCAACATGCTCCATGATGAAAACATGGCCTCAGGAGATTGGTTGGAAAAGAACCGGGAGTTCCTTAGCAATCATTCGTACTTCACCGCTTATGCCCAGGCCAATTATGGAGAGACAAAAGCTTCAAACCTGAAATCAGTTAAAAAGAAATTGAAATCAATGAAGAAATCTAATGAAGCGGAAAAACTTCAACAGAAAATAGAGGAATTGAAGGTTAAGGTGAAAGAAGCAAAGGAATTGACCCCCACCCGTGGAATTGAAACCATGTTTCGACTTACTTCGAAAAATCACCTGGAGCTCAGTTCCATCGCCGATAACAAAGCGAATATCATGATTTCCATCAATGCATTGATTCTGTCTATCATGATCTCTGTCTTGTTTCGAAAACTCGAAGAGTATCCGCATATGGTGGTCCCTTCTGTTATTCTTACGCTTGTATGTCTTTCAACAATTGTTATAGGGATTGTTGCGACCCGACCGAATATCAGTAAGGGAATCTTCACCCGTGACAATATCCGCAGGAAAGAAACGAACCTACTCTTTTTCGGCAATTTCCACAGCATGAAACTTGAGGACTATGAATGGGCCATGAAGGAAATGCTCAAAGATGCGGATTACCTCTACAGTAGCCTCATTCGGGATATCTACTTCCTTGGGAGTGTTCTGGGGAAAAAGTACCGTTTACTACGTTTGGCCTATACGGTCTTTATGTTTGGATTTGTGGCTTCAGTAATCGCCTTTGTCATTGCAGAGTTATTCTTCAAAGCCCCCTATCCTTACTAACGATTCACTTCTAAAATGAACAAATACTAAGTTTCTCACGAGAACTTCGATTGTTCTTTTTCCTAAAACCCTGATCTGGGCCTGGAATAAATGAAAAAAGATGCCCCAGTTTGAGGCATCTTCGTGTATAGAGATAGTTTCTTCTTCTTTTTCCTAGAAGCTGTAACGAACTCCTAGCTGTGCGATCCAACGGGAACTATAAGTACCGGACTGAACAATATCATAAGGGTCTCCCGGATCGTTGAACTGGAATCCCTGAAGTGCTCCTGAATCAAACACTGGTGTCAACAATGGGAAAGTGTTTCCTCCTACGAAATATCTACGTCCCCAATCCTTGTTTAGGAAGTTGGTGAAGTTGAAAATATCAAAAGACACTTGCACGGCATGCCTGGTTCCTCCCTGATTGATGAAGAAATCCTGTGTCAATTTTAAGTCAATGATATGCTCAAACGGCGTTCTGATTCTGTTTTGTTCTACAAATTGACCTCTTCTTTCACTTAGGTAGTCGTCATTTTCGATGAAGCTGTTGAAGGCCGCCCATTGCTGGTCAGCAGAGGCAATTACATTGTCATCTGCATCAGTTTGAGGGATGAAGTTGATGTCGTCTCCAGTTACTGGAACATACAACAGGTCATTATAATCAAGGCTTCCGGAAAGGTCCGAAATGTTATTGGCATATACGTAGGTATACGGTGCGCCATCACGACCAGTATAGAACAATGAAATACCCGTCGCCAGGTTATTCAAATATTCTTTTCTGTAGCTAAGGAAAGCCGTAATACGAGAACCTGCATCAAATACCGATCTTCCTACGGATGGGTTATTGTTCCCTCTGACGCTCAAAACATTCTGCCAGTTGGTATTATTGATAAATCCTGTTCCATCAAATAAGGCATCTGCCCGTGTCCAGGAGTAAGCGACACTGGCATCCAGTCCATTACCAAAGCTCTTTGATGCTTGTGCACTGAAGTTCAAAGTATATCCCTGACTGGAGTTACTCACATGCGTGATATTGGTATATGTAGGATCTACGGGGCTACCGAAATCAAATGCAGGTCGATTACCTGCTCCGGGAACTGTAATTCTTCCCACACTTGGCCTAAGGTTTACCTGTCTTACAAAAATGTTGTTGATCGTTTTTGTGAATGTCACTTCAGCAGTGGTCTCAATGCCACCGGGCAACTTATGATCGACAGCAGCACTCGCTCTGAAGATTTGTGGGTACTTGAAATTATCGGAGAACAAATCCACATCACCGGTTGGGCTCACAGGACTTGAAATGTTAGCTACCCATTCGGAAGGATCGCGATAGATCGGCTCGCCGGAGAAAACCAATACATTGAATGCACTGTTCAAACCATTTCTAATGTACATGCCTCCTGGCCATACCCAGGGTACCCGGCTGGTGAATACACCCAGCCCTCCACGGAGTTGAGTAGTCTTATCACCTGAAGCGTCCCAGTTGAATCCAACTCTTGGAGAGAATAATACTTGCGTATTGGGAGTATTGCTAGCTTCTGCACCTTCTAAATCATACAATGACTCAAGAACTGGAATGGTATTGGTGTTGAAATCTGTATTCTCCAAAGGAGCATCTTCCAGAAAGACAGGAATATCCGCACGAAGACCTACCGTCAATTTAAAGTCCTGGTTTACCTGTATCTCGTCCTGTACATAAAATGCCATTTGTAAGGCATTGAATGTGGGTCCGAGGTTTTCCGCTTCATCTCCGAATCGAATAGCAGATTGACCATCAGCCAATTGCTCGTGACCAAAAAGAATCAAATCCGGGTTTTCATCAGCCAGGAATCGATTCACACCATCGAAGAAGTATTCGTAACGCGGTGTTGAGAAAATGGCAAACAAGTTCTGAACCTTGAAAAACTCATTATGAGTACCAAAAGTCCAGGTATGCTTCCCTTTGTACAAATTGAAGTTGTTTGTCAACGTATACACATCCTGGAATACAATATTGGAATAAGAGAAATTGTCTGTTCCTACCACAATATCTGCCGATCCATCAGGAATGATAATCTGAGGGAAGGGATCTCCAAGTAATTCCCGGTCATCGCGAACGATAGTAGCACCAAGGATCAGGTTGTTAGAAGCATTTGATCCGAAATTACTCTTCAACTCTATGGCTGTTGAGTTTGTAGTTGATGGAAAGTTGTAACCGACATTTCCGAATGTAACCCGATTGCTGTTAGGTGTTGGGTGAATTTCTGTCGTACCCTTCACATAACTGTGTCTCGCAGATAATTTATGGTTCTGGTTAATGTTCCAATCAAGTTTTACCAGTACTTTTTCACCATCTGTTGTCTGAGGATTATCTCTGAAGCCTCCGGGATCATAGTTAAAGTCATTGATCAACTTTTGGCGGATATTCTCTAAAACCCCATCGATTCCAGCTCCTGAATCCCCGTTCCAGGCACTGCTCACAAATGGTCTTGGTGACTCATCTCTTTGCAATTCAACATTGGTAAAGAAGAAAAGCTTGTTTTTGATCAGTGGCCCTCCCAGTCGGAAACCAAAAGTCTGAGCAGTAAAGGGATCTAGTTTCGTACGGGTTACATTGTCATCATCAGTTGGTGTTTTCCCGGCCAGACTCTCATTTCTAAGGAAGTAGTATGCCGAACCCTCAAACTTGTTGGTTCCGCTTCGAGTCACAGCGTTGATACCTCCACCTGCAAAACCTCCAAGGGTCACATCGTAAGGTGCCAATACTACCTGGATCTGCTCAAGTGCATCGGGACTAATGGGTGAAATACCTGCCTGGCCACCATTTGTGCCTGAGTTCGCCAGTCCAAAAACGTCATTGTTTACCGCACCGTCAATAAAGATGGCATTGAACCGGTTGTTAACTCCGGCAAAAGAAATTCCTCCACTGTTGGTTGCGCCATTGTTTCCAACTGCCGCCTGGGGAGTGAGTCTCAAATAGTCATTTAATCCACGATCTGCTGTAGGAAGGCTGCTTATGTCGTCAGAGGTAACTTTGGTTTCAGAACCCGTCCGATTGCCATCAAACAATCCTCCGGTGCTGATTACTACGCTTTCCAACTCGATGGTCGATTCTTCCAGCGTAATATCCAGGCTCTCCGTTTGACCAAGAGAAAGATAAATATCACTCAATTTCTTGTCAGCGAAACCAACAAAAGAGATCGTAATGTCATAAGGACCACCGACGTTCACATTATTCAACGTAAATAGTCCTTCGACATTGGTGATAGTTCCATACTCAAAACCAGTTGGAGTATGAACGGCTAAAACAGTAGCACCGGGTAACGCATCACCGTCGGAGCCTGTTACATATCCAGTAATTCTGGACGATGTGGAACCCTGGCCAAAGGCGGAGTTTCCAATCAGGAGAGCAAAGCAAGCTGCTCCAATAAATCGTATGGCTTTTTTCATATTGTGGTAAGTTGGGTAGGGAATTCCGGACCTCATTCCATGATTTATCGCAAACACGCCAGGTGAGACGATAAAATGGAGTGCTTTTGGGTGGTTCAGTTCTAGGCACCGGTCTTCGGGTAAAGAGCAAATTTAGAAATTCACAAATAAACGATGTGGTATTTGGGATTTATTGATGGAAACATTCGTGAATTGACAAAATATCAATTTCTCTACTCAAGAATTTTCATTCCAACCCCCGAAAGTACAGGGTAGATTTTGATATTCACATTGACAAAACAAACATGACTTGAATTGGTCGATACGTTCAGCCAGAAAAGGGTATGATAATGTGGTTAAAACCCTATCTTTTTACCTCGCCAGCCATTCTCCTCCAACTTAGCGGCAGAATCCAATACTTTGTCCTGCAAACCATTTTTGAATTTTTCCAGATTTTCGGCGACTGCCTTGTCATGCGAGCCCAGGATTGAAGCGGCTAGAATACCCGCATTTTTGGCCCCATTGAGAGCCACAGTAGCCACAGGGATTCCTCCAGGCATTTGCAAGATGGACAGAACAGAATCCCAACCGTCTATAGAGTTTGAAGATTTTACCGGGACACCAATCACGGGTAGTGTCGTAAGTGATGCTACCATCCCAGGTAGATGTGCTGCGCCTCCAGCTCCAGCTATGATCACCTCTATGCCTCGTGACCGAGCATTCTTTGCATAATCAAACATTCTGTCCGGAGTACGGTGGGCAGATACAATGGTCAACTCAAAATCCACTTGCAACTCTTCCAGTACTTCAGCAGCTGCTGACATGATATTCAAATCAGACTGACTGCCCATGATAATACTTACTCTCGGATTGCTCATTTTATGCAATAATTTTTAATGTTCCTTTTACTTCCTGTGCTTTTTTCTTGAGCGATTCCACAGATGAATCCCCAAGAGTAACATGACCCATTTTTCGAAAAGGCTTGGTCTCCTTTTTCCCATAAAGATGCACATGTACATCCTCCATTCCCATGACTTCTTCCAGTCCCTGGTACAAGGCGTGACCAGCATGCCCTTCTTCGCCCAACAGGTTCACCATTGCCGAAGGTCGTGTCAAATTAGTACTACCTAGTGGAAGGTTCATGATTGCCCGAATGTGTTGTTCAAATTGTGAAGTGACATTCCCTTCAATGGTCTGATGGCCACTGTTGTGGGTACGGGGAGCTACCTCGTTCACCAACACTTCCCCCTCTTTCGTCAAAAACATTTCGACTGCCAGCAAACCGACCATCCCTAATTTTTCAATGACATTCTCTCCAAGCTTTCTGGCCTTTTCCTCAATCTCCTGTGAAATTTCAGCAGGCGAAAACAAGAATTCTACAAGGTTTTTGGTTGGGTGATATGAACATTCTACAACGGGATAAGTGCGTATTTCTCCTCGCTCATTCTTAGCAACTACCACGCTCAATTCTTTCTCGAATTGTACCAGGCGTTCAAGCAAACCGGGCTTGTCAAAAGCTAAATGAAAGTCTGCTTCTGTGCGAATAATTTGAACTCCTCTTCCATCATAGCCCTCTTTACCCAGTTTGTTCACTGCGGGTAAAAAATTCTTATGCGTTCTTACTTCCTCAGCATTTTCTGTTAGAACAAAGTCTGCTGTAGGAATACGGTTGGCTTTATAAAAAACCTTTTGTTTGCGTTTGTCCTGAATCAGTTCAATAATATCAGGTTGAGGGTAAACACTTTTCCCTTCCGATTGCAATACCTTAAGGGCTTCAGTATTAACATTTTCGATTTCAATTGTGATCAGGTCACAATCTTTTCCAAAAGCATAGACTGTGTCGTAATCAGTCAATTTACCCACTTGAAAATTTGGCACAAGATGCTTGCAGGGAGCATTGGGGTCTGGGTCAAGTACCCTGATATTCAAATTAAAATCGATGGCCGACTGGATCATCATCCGGCCAAGTTGACCACCACCTAGCACGCCAATTTTACGAGCCGCAATATCATTCATAGATTGTATGCTTTGTGCCGAAGACATTCCCGGCAAATCGAGGAAGTCGGTTCCTCAAAATTCTCTCTAAAATTTCTACAAATATGATCAAGTTCCACTGATCAATCGTCGATCTAATCCCAGGAATATTCACGCTTGACCCGGGGACTGATCGATGTAAGAATTTCGTAGGGTATTGTGGATGCACAATCTGCCAGAGTAGCGATACTTGGCGTCTCTCCAAATAATATCACTTCATCACCTTGGCGCGCGGAAATTCCGGTAACATCTATCATGGTCATATCCATGCAAATATTGCCAATAGTCCGAGCTTCCTGTCCATTGATACTCACTTTAGCCCTTCCCAATCCAAAACTTCGCCGATAACCATCCGCATAACCTACCGGCAATGTCGCAATCGTCAGGTCCTTTGTCGCCACACCCCTCCGACCATAGCCAATGGTTTCTCCCTTTTTCAGGTGTTTGATTTGACTGACCTGGGTTCTGAACGTACTGACAGGCAATACATCCAGCTGCTCTGTAGGATCGATCCCATACAAACCAATTCCCAACCGAACCATGTCAAAATGAAATTGTGGCCACCTAACGATACCCGCAGTATTCATCGCGTGTTTGATTGGAACATACCCCAGTTTTGATGAAATTTTCAAAAACCCTTCATCAAAAATTCGCATTTGCTCTCTTGAAAAATCATCTTGTTCCGGGTCTTCCGCTGCTGCTAAATGGGTAAACACACTTTGTACCTGAATGTCATGGGCAAGCAAGACATCAATCATCGCCACTACTTCATTCGGGGCAAAACCAAGTCGATTCATCCCTGTCTCTATTTTTAAATGGACCGGCACATTGAGACCCAAAGAGATGAAATAATTCAACATCTCCATGGAGTAAATCTCTGGTTCCAGTTGGTATGTGCCAAACAAGGGCAGTGCTTCCCATTCGGGATTCATCACCATAATTGGGATCTCCAACCCATTCTTCCGAAGATCGATCCCTTCATTGACATAGGCCACGCCCAGATAGTCTACTTTATGGTATTGAAGGAAATTGGCCAATTCATAGCTGCCTCCGCCGTAGGCATGAGCTTTCACCATGACCATCAATTTTGTGTCAGTAAGTCGATTTCTGAAAACATTCAGATTGTATAGGACTTTCTCAAAGTGAATGGTCAACGAAGTTCCATGATGCTTGTCTTCCAGAACACTAACAACTTTCTCCAATTCGAAGGTCCTTGCTCCTTTTACTAGTACAATTTCGTTTTCAAAAATCGGCAGCTCATTGATTAGCTGGCTGGTTGACTCAAAGAAGGATTTTTGCATTTTGAACACTCCCTGTGCTGCTGTAATCCTCGGGCCTACTCCAATCAATCGATTGACTTGATGTTTTTCCAACAAATCATTTACCTGGATGTACAACATATCATCAGCAAGTCCTGATTGCAGGATATCAGAAAGGATAATCGCCTTCCTGGGCTTTTGACGTTGCTGATCCAGTATATTCAAAGCCACATTTAGCCCGGAAATGTCATTGCTGTACGAATCGTCGATTAAATAGCAATCATTTGCACCTAATTTTAGCGCGAGTCTCATTTCAATGTTGCGAATCCCAGTGATCGCCGGTTCCAGTATAAGGAGGTCAATTTCCAATAGTAAACAAGTTGCAAGCACGTGCAACAAATTTTCTAGCTGTGGACCTTCCACAAAAGGGATAAGTATCGATTTGTTCTCGGGATGTCCGGTCCAGGTCAACCGATTTCCTCTTAATGAGAAATGGATATCCGCTTCATTGGATTCCAATGACCAGCACCGCACTTTCTCTTTAAATCGACTACTCAACTCCTCTTTTACACTAGTATGATCAAATCTACAAATGATCAAATCGCATGTAGCAAACAAATTTGCTTTTTCCTTCACCTTAGTAGCTTTATCAGCGAATCCCTCGTCATGTGCAGGGCCAATATTGGTGAATATTCCGACAGTTGGTTGAATAAGTTCAGCGAGGGTTTGCATTTCCCCCTCGCTGGAGATACCGGCTTCCATAATCGCCAGATTATGCCTACCTCTCATTTCCATAATGGAAAGAGGTACACCCAGTTGGGAGTTGAAACTCTTTGGGCTTTTAACCACTCGAAATTGAGTTTCCAATAGCATGGCCAACCACTCTTTTACAATAGTTTTTCCATTGCTCCCGGTCACACCTATCACTGGATATTGATACTGTTGGCGATGATATGCGGCAAGTTGCTGCAAAGCTGTCAATGACCTTTTTACTTGGAGTAAACCAGCCCCAGGCATATCAAACTCAACTGGCCGTTCCACAACAAACAACCTAACCCCCTGTTCGTAAAGGTCTCCCACAAAATCATGACCATCGTGATGGGGACCTGAACCGGCGAAAAACAAAGTACTATCCGGGTGTTGAATGGTTCGGGAATCCGTAGCTACATATTTAAAAGTGTGGATACCCGATTGTAAAACAGTCCCTGATACAACCCCTGCAAGCTCCCTGAATTCCATGGGTCGAATTTAGACGAAGAATTTGTCGCTTCCCAAAATTTGGGATTGCTTATGATTCTCTGATGATCAGCATTGGAACTTCCAGATCTACTGCCACAGCTTTAGTAATGGACTTTTTAAACAATCTCTCAAAAAAGTTGTGCTTCTTGGGAATGATGGCGAGCATGTCCAGCTGATGATTTCCCGTAAAATCTTTGATGCCTTTGGTAATGGAAGATGCCTCAACTGTCCTTATGGAAGAATTTGTTGGCACCAGGTAACTACTGAGCTTTCCAATTACTTTTTGATCTTCTTTGGTTATCGACGCAGGGTTCTCACAAATATTAAATGCTAGTAATTCTGCATTGAAATCCAGACAAAGCAATTTGAGCACATTGAAGTCCTGAAACAACAAGCTATTTTCATATTCGATGGCCAGACCAACCTTATTCAAATCAAAGTTTTCGTGAGTTTCAGGGATGATCAGGATGGGAACAGAAATGGCTTGAATTACATCCGTGGCCCGAGTACCTAACAATTGCTCCATTTCTGTATGTTCACCACGTGTCCCCATGACAATTAAATCAATAGACTTATTCTGTGTCTCCGTGTAAATAGCATCGGTGAGATATGCTACAAATCGATCTACCTCATAAGGAACATCCTTCAACTCAATGATTTCTGATTCAAGTTCCCGAAAGGAATCACGAACCTGAACTTCATAGTCCGCTACGATCTCCTCAATCAGGCCACCAGTAATCTCAGGATGTGGAGAATGTACATGAACTGCATTTACCAAATGGATTTTAGCGTTGCTTTTCTTAGCAATTGATATAGCAGCTCGAAGGGCATTTTTCGCACATTTCGAAAAATCGATTGGGACAAGAATGTTTTTTATTTGCATGAGGCGATGTTTCTTATTTCACTAAGATAAAATTTAGCACAAACAATACCCAATGACTTTTGATCTGCCTTCATATGATATAATTCAAGGTGAACTCCATTAAATTCGATTCTCCGATTATTTATCCCAATCTCTAAAATGGACAATCCCCCTTTTTTTGACCGTGATTTGAGCTGGCTCTCTTTCAATTATCGTGTATTGATGGAAGCCAAAAACTCCTCAGTGCCACTCCTCGAACGTTTAAGGTTCATTGCTATTTATTCCTCCAATCTGGACGAGTTTTTTCGAGTAAGGGTATCCAACATCCGGTCGATCGAACGAATTGACAAAAAGAAAATTCGTAAATCCACGGAAGTTTCCTCTGGCTTGCTTTCGACAATTCGCGACGTGATTAATGATCAATTGAATGAATACGGTCAGGCCTTGCAGCAAATATTGAAGGAACTGGAAGAAAAGCAGATCATGGTCCAGTCACCAATCGAAGACCTTACGGAGCATAGTCAGGAAGTTTTGGGGAAATACTTCAGGACCAAAGTGCTCGCCTACCTACGTCCCTACATCTTTGACATCAATGAAGGTGAGCCCTTCCTCAACAACCAGTTGTTGTATCTGGCCCTGAAACTCAGAAATGAAGACAAAACCTACTTCGCATATGTCAATATTCCGTCTGATGTATTACCAAGGTTTTATCACATCAATGAAAAAGATACGCATCACTTTGTTTATTTGGATGACATCATCCGTGCTAACATAGGGATGGTGTTACCTGCATTTGAAATCGAAGAATGTAGAGCCATCAAACTGAACAAAGATGCGGAGTTGAACATTGACGATGAGTATTCAGGTGATTTGGTGGAGAAAATTCAAAAACAAATCAAAAAACGGGATTTAGGGGCACCAAGCAGGTTTCTGTACGACGGAGCTTCATCAACGGACTTGATCCAAAAATTTTCAGAGGCCTTCCGATTGGAGGATAATGACCTGGTTGCCGGTGGACGATACCACAACCTCAACGACTTCTTCCAGGTCTACAATCCTACTTCAACTTCGATTGAATTCGAAAAAGAACCAGGGGTTCCCAACCTGACCATTGATAGGAAACAATCTGTTATGAAGGCCATGGAATCTCAAGACGAAATGCTGCACTTTCCCTACCAGGATTACAGCTATGTCTTGCAGTTTTTCAATGAAGCAGCTTCCGATGTAGATGTTACTGACATATACGTCACTTTTTATCGGATGGCTTCCGAATCCATCATTGGAGAAGCATTAATCAGTGCTGCCAATAACGGCAAAAAAGTGATTGTCTTTATGGAATTGAAAGCCCGATTTGATGAAGCCAATAATTTAAAGTGGTCTGAGCGAATGAAAGCCGCCGGTATCAAAATCATTTATAGTATTCCTGGATTAAAAGTACATGCCAAGGTCGCGTTAGTGAAGAAGAAAGGGGGCCGAAATTATGGATTCTTCGGGACAGGAAATCTGAACGAGAAAACAGCCAAAATCTATTGTGATTATGGTTTATTCTCCTGTGACCCAGGGATGACCAACGAATTATTTCAAGTCTTTAAATTTCTCCATAAGAAAAAAGAACCCGCTGGCTTCAACGATTTGATCGTTTCCCAATTTAATGCGATTGATAGATTTACAGCGCTTATCGACCGGGAAATTGAGCATGCCCGTAAGGGTAAGACAGCACGTCTGATCGTCAAAGTGAATAATCTGCAGGAAAAACAGATGATACAAAAACTCTATGAAGCAGCTGAAGCCGGAGTAAATGTAACTGTGTTAGCCAGAAGCATTTGTTGTCTGGTCCCTGGGACTCATGGGATCAAAGTACTTCGTCTTGTGGACCGATATCTTGAGCACGCCAGGGCCTTCTACTTCCATAACGATGGTGTACCAGAGTTGTACTTAGGTTCGGCCGATTGGATGAATCGCAATTTGCATAGCAGAATCGAGGTATGTTTCCCTTTAAAGGACGACAGGTTAAAACAACAAATCATTGACATTCTCGAGTTGCAAATCGCCGACAATACGAATGTTGTGGAATTGGATCAGGAATTGAGCAATGTGTCCCGATCATCTGCTGAAGAATCTGTCAATGCCCAGGCTCAAACCAGAGACTTGGTTGAACAGTGGAACATTGATGAACTATGATTTTTTGCGTTTGAGAGGCATGGTTGAGCATCGCAAGAGACCACTCAATTTAGAAGTTTCTGCATAATCCACCTCGAAAACTTCAAAGTTTCGATTAAGTAGCTCTTCCTTTAGGCGGTGAAAGTTTCGTTCAATCACTATTTTGTCAGGTGCGATAGAAAACACATTTGGAAACATGAGGTTCTTCTCTTCGAGATTCACTTCTATGCAGCGATCAGGCGGAAACAAATCAAGCAATTCATCTGGTTGTTTCAAAAATCCATTCTTGTAGAGAATGGCCTGATCTGCACCAATTGGCTGAAAAGTACAATCGAGATGAAGGATATTGCGATTTGAATCATTCTGGTCCACCACTAAATCCAAGCTCACGACAGTTTTATTGGGAAAGAACTCCCTCAAGAAAGTGGCACCCGCTTCATTTGTTCGGTCACTTATACCAACAAATAAGTGATCTCCATAAAGTATTACATCTCCGCCTTCTGCAAGTGCCCCAGGTGGCATGTAGATTACTTTTTCTGATTCCACATTTTGTAACAGATAGTTAATGCCGTTGATCTCCTCTTGACGGACTTTATGTTTCATACTGGCTACAAAAAAGTAGTCTTCAATGATGAAACCAATGTCTCTGGTAAAAATTTGCTCAACCCCAGGTAAGTCTTTGGGACGAAGCACCTCTACGCCATTTTGGACCAATACTTGTTCAAATGTTTTGATCTCTCTGACAATGGCTTCTTCCGTGGGTGCCGTATTGTTCTGGAGGTGTTTTCGCATGGTCGGGTTGATATCCCTGGCTACTCCTCTGTTTTGTCCAATTCCCAACACGACGGACTCCAATGGAGCCATTTCATCTCTAAGGTAAATTCTCATCTACAATTTGTTTAACCTGACATGGGGCCGCAGCAGCCTTCAGGTTTTCCGGAGTGTACTGATTTGTAGAAACTAGCCGTCTGAGTGTTCGACCAATTCCGGTTTTTTGGGGAAAATCAATGATAGTACAATCGAGAGTACCAAAGCGGCAATGATGACCCCAAAAGACAGGAATATCGGAATATGTACGTGCTCCACACCAAACAAGGCCCCTAAACCTCGCTGTATGATGCTCATTTCCAGCAACATCTTGGCACCAATGAAAATGAGTACAATAGATAAACCTTTCTGCAGCAGGTAAAACTTATCCAGTACGTTGGCCAACAAAAAGAACATCGCCCGTAAACCCATTACTGCAAAAATATTTGAGGTATAAATCACAAATTCATTTCGAGTAATTGCAAAAGCGGCGGGAATGGAATCCACAGCAAAAATCAAATCAGTAGATTCAATGAGAACAATTACTAAAAACAGTGGCGTAAACAACCTTTTACCATTTTCTATTAATACAAACTTGCCACCACGATCATCGGTGGTCATTGGGAATACTTTCTTGACAAATTTCAGCAGGGCATTTTTTTCAGGCTCTACTTCCATATCCTCATCTTCATTGAAGATTTTCACTCCCGAGTAGACTAGAAATGCACCAAAAATGTAAAGTATCCAGTGGAACTGTGAAATCAACAAGGCGCCTACAAAAATGAAAATAGCACGGAATACAATTGCTCCCAAAATGCCCCAGAACAGTATGTTGTGGTAGTATTCTTCTTTGACCTTGAAATATCTAAGAATCAATAAGATCACGAAGATATTATCTACGGATAAAGCTTTTTCGGTCACATACGCTGAAAAGAATTCCAGTGTGCTGGCTTTACCATCCCCAAAGAAATAGATCAGCAATCCGTATCCTACTGAAACAGCGACCCAGAAAATCGATTGATTAAGCGCTTCCTTTTGAGAAACTTTATGATGTTTCTTATTAAAAACTCCCAGGTCAACGACCAGAAACAGGATAATAATTATTCCAAACACACCAAAGAGTATACCTTCATTGTGCCCGGAAAGTATTGCTAGCAGCATACCTTAGACTCTAAAATTTAGATCAATAAATTGATGTCTGTAGCCGTTGAAAAAATCGGTTTACATGAAATCCAGCACCTGGTTGAAAAATGCTGTGAATCTTTTTTCATACCGATCCCTACAAAGATATAAGTTTCTGATCAATATTATTTAATTTAGAATTCAGACGCTATGGTACAATTCTGGATAAACATGCTCTTGACCATTTTAGTGTATGCCATATTAATTATGGTCATGCGGTGGAAGGCATCTATGCGGAGGCCAAAAAATCAAAATGGAGATGGAGATGGAGGCATTCCCCAAGATCAAAACTGGGAACCAGATCTGGACTTACCTCCAGGCGTTGTTCTCCCGACAGGCCCCCATGTAGTAGATTCCAAATTAGAAGAGGAGTTGGTTTAGGTTTCAACAAGCTCAATATATCCCACAAGGATTCTCCAGACTAATTCTGAATGGTGGTCGTCATTTCGAAAAAGGTCGTATCTCTAAAGAGCATCTTTTGATACCCCTGAAGTGAATAGGATTTGATCATACCGGACTCTAGTCGAAGATCCATTCTTTTTTGATTTGTGTAAATACTGGTTTCCTCGATAATCTCTGCTGTGATTCTAAGCAACCCTCCTTTATCTTCCACTTTTACCCATTTCAAGGACTGATCCTCATTGGACTTCTTCTCATAAGTAGTAATTCCAGGTGCCACAATGATATCAAAGGCGTTTTTGAAACGGGATTTTCCAGGATCAAAGCCTTCAAAAACAGCTAATTCCTCCTTCAGCGCAGTTGAATCCATATCTTGCTGAAGACGATCAATTTTCGAGTTGACGGCTACTAATTTTTCCGACTTCAAGGTATTCTCACCCAGCTTTCGCACTTGATCATCTATTAACCGGGTCAGTTCAAAATGACCGGTGCTACTTCTTTGATTTACTGAAACTTCACAGCTCAGGCAAACAAGAGTTATCAGGAAGCAAATCACCGAATTACGCATCCACCAATACATTTCCGGTCATTGCCTCAGGAATCTGTAATCCCATGAGCGTAAGAATAGTTGGTGCGATATCTCCGAGTTTTCCGGGTTTTAAGCTGCCTTTATATTCATTATCAACCAATACAATAGGGACGAGATTGGTTGTATGTGCCGTATTTGGAGAACCATCTTCGTTGATCATAATATCAGAATTACCATGATCGGCAATGATGATTGTGCTATATCCGTTTTCCAGAGCCACATCTACCACCTGATTGGCGCAGGAGTCCACAGTTTCGCATGCTTTAACTGCTGCTTCGAAAACACCAGTATGCCCTACCATATCCGGGTTCGCAAAATTCAAGCACACAAAATCAACTTCTCCTTTCTGCAATTCCGGAATGATGCTATCTCTTATGTCAGCAGCACTCATCTCTGGTTGCAAATCATAAGTCGCTACCGTAGGAGATGGACATAGCAATCGTTTTTCGCCATCAAATTCGGCTTCCCGGCCACCGGAGAAGAAGAAAGTTACGTGCGGATATTTTTCAGTTTCTGCAATACGAATCTGCTGTTTTCCCTGAGCAGAGAGTGCTTCACCTAATGTTTGCTCAAGGTTATCTTTCCCATACACCACATGTACACCTTCAAATGTATCATCGTAGTTGGTCATGGTCAGGTAGTGTAGTGTCATTTTCTTCATTGCCTCTTCAGGAAAGTCTCGCTGGGTCAAAGCTTGTGTGATCTGTCTTCCACGATCCGTTCGAAAGTTAAAGCACATCACCACATCCCCCTCTGAGACCACACCGACAGGTTTTTGATCCGCATCTACCTGGATGATGGGCTTGATAAACTCATCTGTCACCTCCTGATCATAAGAATTTTGGACAGCAGACGAAATATCCCGGGTAGTTATCCCTTTTCCTTCAACCATGGCATCATAAGCCAATTTGACCCTTGCCCACCGATTGTCCCGGTCCATGGCATAGTATCTACCCGTAACAGAAGCAATTTGGCCACCAAATTCATCAAGATGTGCCTGCAGGTCTGTCAAATAATTCAACCCACCTTTAGGATCTGTGTCTCGACCGTCCGTGAAAGCGTGCACAAAAATATCTTTAACTCCTGCCTCAGAAGCTGCTTTGATCAATCCCTTGAGGTGATTGATATGTGAATGAACACCGCCATCAGAAAGCAATCCCATGAGATGAAATGGCTTTTGCTCGGCAACTGCTTTTTCAAATGCAGCTTTCAGTGTGGCGTTCCCCGCAATTGAACCATCTTGGACCGCACGATTCACTTTTACAAGATCCTGATATACAACCCTACCAGCTCCAAGATTCATATGTCCCACTTCGGAGTTCCCCATTTGACCTTCGGGCAAGCCCACGGCCAATCCGGAAGCTTCCAAGGTACTGGTAGCGTAAGTAGAAGACACACGATCCATAAAAGGCGTTTCTGCGGCTACAATGGCAGAAACCTCATCATTGTTTCCAATACCCCATCCATCAAGGATCATTAATATCACTTTCTTATTCATATCGAGCGAATTTGCAGGGCGCAAATATAATCTCACGTTTTTCAGCTTTTCAGCACTTACGGTTTTTTGTAGATTAACATTCCGTAACTTTCAGGCACAATTTTGGTATAAGCAGACATCATGATCAAACTAACACCGCTAATTTTCTGCTGCTTATTGGTTTATTCCATAGCAAACGCACAAGACAAAGTACTGGAAGACATTGGGGTTTCTCTAAAAAATGGCTCTGCAAGAGAGCTTATTAAATTTTGTGCTGACCCTCTCACCATCAAACTGGATAATTCAAGTAGCTCGTATGCAAAACCCCAGGCCGAGGGTCAATTACGCAGTTTTTTCCAGGATAACCCTCCCAGTAATTTTTCATACATACATCAGGGTTCCTCACAAGAGGGGCTAAGGTATTGTATTGGCAAATACACCATGAAGCAGGGCTCTTATAGAGTAGTTTTACTAATAAAACAACAAGGATCCAATTATCTGGTCGAACAGATTACACTTACTAGAGAGTAAGGAAAGGAGATTTTACATCAAGTATGAACCAAACCTATCTAACCAAAAAACGTGTAGCTCAATTTATCCAAAACGCTCTAAGTGAGGATATTGGCAATGGAGATCATTCTTCTCTCGGATCAATTCCAGAAGGTTCGGAAAGAAAAGCCAGGCTACTGATCAAAGATGATGGCATCATCGCTGGCATCAAATTAACACAACTGATTATTCACAACACAGCTCCGGATCTCGAATTGAAACTCTTCAAAAAAGATGGAGATAAAGTGGAACATGGTGAAGTGGGACTGGAAGTAGCGGGGAACGCTCACGACATTCTTCGACTGGAGCGATTGATTCTTAATTGCCTGCAAAGAAT
The DNA here is from genome assembly GCA_965215825.1 of Cyclobacteriaceae bacterium. Taxonomy (GTDB): domain Bacteria; phylum Bacteroidota; class Bacteroidia; order Cytophagales; family Cyclobacteriaceae; genus JAWPMT01. Next base: position 170,795 of record CBDCEM010000002.1, read on the forward strand.
GAGTGGCATTGCTACTTATACCAACAAGATCAATTCATTGATCAAAGGCACCAGTGCCAAACTCCTCGATACCCGCAAAACCACTCCTAATTTCAGGTTGGCAGAAAAATGGGCGGTGGCCATTGGCGGAGGCGTAAATCATCGTTTTGGCTTATTTGATATGGTCATGCTCAAGGATAATCATGTAGATTATGCCGGAGGTGTGGAAGCCGCCATAGCCAATACCCGAAAGTATTTGTCAGATAATAATTTATCCCTGGATATTGAGATAGAAGTCAGAAATTTAGATGAACTTGCGGCAGTTTTGAAAGTAGGGGGTGTTAAACGCATCATGCTGGACAATATGCTGCCATCTGATATGCGCCAGGCAGTGTCGATGATCGGAGGGCGATATGAGTCAGAAGCTTCAGGCGGGATCACAGAAAAGAACATCAAAGAGATCGCTGAAACAGGAGTAGATTTCATCTCTGTTGGCGCGTTAACACATTCTTACAAAAGTCTTGACATGAGTCTCAAAGCTTTTTAGAGAAAATGAACATTCGCACGAAGAAGTACCAATTAGAAACAGGAACTTATATTAAAGCTGCACTTTCAGCTGTATTGCAACAGCAATGGTGGGTAGGATTGATCTACCTGGCAATTTGCGCCGGATACTTATGGATCCCCAATTGGTGGTGGGTCATCGGTGCTACAATTGCTTTGGTTTTGTACCTCCTTTTTTGGCTGATTCAATTTGCAGGTGTTACTCAAATGGAACAAGGCAAAGTGCTATTCCAAAAGCTCTCCTATGAAATCAATAGTCAACAGATTCTGATTAAATTGAATAGCAAGCAGGGTATGCCTATGAAGTGGGATCAGATCCAGCGAGCAAAAAAGGGTAAAGACGCTTTTGTGTTATTCGTGAGCAAGGCCCAGTTGATCCATCTCCCTTTCCGCATATTCAATAGTGAAAACGAATTGAAGTTTCTGGAAAGCGTTCTTAAGAGGAAAGGATACCTCAAATAATTTCGTGGGCTCCGAATCGCTCAAGACTTTGAAGCCAAAAGCCGCAAGGTTTTGTGCTTATAGAGAAAGGTCCGTTTCAGAAGTAAGGACCAAACTCCAGTCTTTGGGTGCCCGTGAAGTGGATATTGAACTGCTGATCGATGAATTGATCAAAGAAAATTTCATTGATGAAAGTCGGTACGCACGGGCCTTTGTTTCAGATAAGTTTCGGTTCAACAAATGGGGCAAGGTTAAGATTCGGCAAATGTTACGTCAAAAACTGATCGATGAATCAGAAATTGAAAAAGCACTTACGATCCTTTCGAAAGAAGAGTACAGCAACATGATCAAATTGCTGGTTGAGCAAAAGCTAAGAGGACTGTCCAATGAGTCGGATCCTCATCAAAAAAATCAAAAAGTCATTCGGTTTCTGTTGCAAAAGGGCTTCGAATATGAATTAATTGCCCCACACCTCTGAGTTCTGTCTTAAAGGCAACAGTTTCATTCATTAGCCGTGAGTATTCCAAACCTTAGATTGATAATTCAGTAAATCGCTTTGAGTTCAAATAAAACCAGCGTTTTTCTTTAGGCCCTTAAACTCGATAGACCATGAAATTATTACTATTTGTTTTTGCCTTTGCGCTGCAACAACCCTCATCCAAACATGCCAATATCAAAGATGGACTAGCTGTAGGTGGCTATGATGTGGTGTCCTATTTCATAGGAGAGCCTGAAAAGGGAAGTAAATCCATCAAAACATCGTATGAAGGCATTACTTACCGGTTTAGTTCGGAAGTCAACAAACAAAAATTCCTCGATTCTCCTGAAAAATTTGCCCCCGCCTACGGAGGATGGTGCGCATATGCTATGGGCGTCACTGGTGACAAAGTAAAGGTTGATCCTGAAACTTATAAGATTCTAGATGACAAACTTTACTTGTTTTATAATTTCTGGGGAAATAATACTCTGAAAAGCTGGAACAAAGATGAGCCCGGCTTGAAAACAATGGCCGATAAGTATTGGACCGAAATCGTCGCGGTAAATAAATAATAGAACTACTTTTGCACGTTTAATGCGTAATTCATGATGCCAATACAGCAGTCTGCATGCGGTTTGCTAGCTCAATTAGCCGCGGTAATGGACCAGCTTTCTGACGAGGATTTTAAAAAGCCGATCGAAACTCTGAGCGGATCTTCTATTGGTCAACACATCAGGCATACCATCGAATTTTTTCTATGCCTAATGGATGGTGCCGATAAAGGTGAGATCAACTATGATGAACGTAGACATGACAAATTCATCGAAACAGATCGCAAACTAGCCATTAGCGTGATTCAATCCATCGATGAATTCCTAACAGGGCATGTCTCGGACCACCCCATGAACCTGATAGCCAATTACGAAGTGGAAGGTGATGATGTCGTTAGCATCCCCAGCAGCCTGTATCGTGAATTGGCTTATAACATTGAACATGCCATTCACCATATGGCATTGATTAAGATCGGAGTTAGGGCCATTGGGGAGCATATAGAATTGCCCAAACATTTTGGAGTAGCCAGCTCCACCGTTCGATACCAGAATCAACAGTCCTGAATTAATAAATGTCCAAAAAAGTAAGTCGGTTTGCACGCTGGTGGACCCGTTTTACAAATTTTGAATTCTGGTCCTTTGACGTTTTCTATTTTCCAGTAAAGTTTTATTATCTCTTCCTGGTAATTAGGAGTAGGTCCGCATTCTTCTTTACTGCATCCAATCCATCGATTGAGTTTGGAGGCATGCTGGGAGAAAAAAAGTCGGAAATATTTGATTTGATCCCCGACGAATACATGCCAATTACGAGACTATTTCCTCCAGATGTCTCACCACAAGATGTTCTCTCTCAAATACAAGAATCAGCATTATCTTTTCCTGTGATAGCCAAGCCTGATATAGGTGAAAGAGGCTGGATGGTTTCTAAACTCAACTCAGAAGAAGAACTGGAAAACTACCTGAAAGAAATTAATGTCAACTTTTTGATTCAGGAGTTCATTGACTTACCTGTTGAATTAGGAGTTTTCTACATCAAGATTCCTGGCGAAACAAATGGCAAAGTCACCTCTATTGTAAAAAAGGGATTTCTGAGTGTCACTGGCAATGGGGAAGATTCTGTGCAGGAGCTCCTGGAGCAAAATGTAAGGGCGATGCTTCAGGTTGATTTTAATAGCCCTGAATTAAGAGTAAAAGGCAAAGATATTCCCTCAGAAGGGGAAGAAGTACTTATCGAATCCATTGGCAATCATTGTCGGGGAACGACTTTCCTCAATTACAATCACTGGATTGACGAAGAACTCCACGCTGCTTTCGATCATATATCTGAGCAGATCACCGATTTCTATTTCGGCCGATTTGACTTGCGATGTGCTTCTATCGAGACTTTACGTCAGGCCAAAGACTTTAAAATTCTGGAACTGAATGGTGCTGGTTCAGAACCCGGACATGTGTATCACCCTGGAGCTTCAATCTTTGCGGCCTACCGTGATATTCTGTGGCATTTAAAGATGCTGCGACGGGTCAGCGCAGCCAATCACAAAAGAGGGCATAAGTATTGGAAGTTCTCCGATGGAGTAAAGAAATTTCGGGAAATTAGCGCGTATAACAAACAGAAAGATTCCATAGGATGACCCTCCAGGTTTTTGTTGTAGCCTTCATCGTTAGTTTTTTCGGCTCTATTCCTCCCGGAACTATCAACATCACAGTGATGCAAATGGGCGTTCAAGGCAAACTACGAGCAGCTTACTTTCTGGTGATTGGAGCATGCATAGTTGAGCTTTTTTATGCCCTCCTTGTTGTGAGGTTCCAAATTTTTCTGAGTAACAACCTCACGTTTACTCATCAATTCACACTCATTACGGCATTGGTCTTATCTGGCCTGGGTTTGTATTCCATTTTCTCAAAAAGCTCTTCCTCGTCTGTTAAAGTATCTTCCGAATCGAAAGGGCGTACGGGTTTTCTAAAAGGGATCATCCTCGGCTTTCTTAATCCTCTGGCCATTCCATTTTGGTTGGCAGTTACTGCCTATTTACAACAGAGTGAATGGATCGAGTTGTCTGGATTTCGGTTTTGGTCCTATTTGCTCGGAATTTTTCTAGGATCGGTGATTGTATTATTTCTTGCTGTACGGCTAGGTAATCGCTTTACACGAATTTCCGATAACCGATGGCTTGTCCATATTTTACCTGGTTTGGCATTCCTAACACTCGGGGCCTACAACTTCTATCAGTGGTTCATGCAATGACTCACTGAAGGTCGCTGATGAGTTATTAAAAACTTCTCGTTCAGATAAAGTCAAGGAAAGTCAAACCCAATTCGGATATCTTAACATATTTAGCCCCTTTCCGATACCTTTGCCGCTCAATTTTCCTCGCTATCAAGTTTAACAATTTCACATATAGCAGGTTGTTGATGAAGTTTTTGGTTTGGCGCCTTAAACACATCAGTGACAATAACTTCATCCTCCTCGTAGCGGGTGTCATTGGCTTGATTGCTGGTATCGCCGCCGTTACACTCAAAACTTCGGTACACTTTATTCAGGAGGTCCTAAGGAACAACATCCATTTTCCCGGGGGAAATTTCCTTTATATAGGCTATCCTGTTATTGGCATCCTACTGACCGTACTTATCTCAAAATTCTTATTTAGAGAGCACCTGGGTCATGGCATAACACAGATCCTGTATGCTATCTCCAAGAATTCCAGCATCATTCGTAGAACCCGTATGTATTCCCGGATGATTACAAGTGCACTCACTGTGGGGTTCGGTGGATCGGTAGGACTGGAAGCACCTATTGTGGTTACAGGTTCTGCTATTGGATCAAATCTGGCGAGGTTAGTTCACCTGAATTACAAAAGAAGGACATTACTTATCGGGTGTGGCTCTGCCGGTGCAGTTTCAGCAATATTTAATTCCCCCATTGCAGGTGTCATCTTTGCCATAGAAGTTATCCTGACGGAAGTCACCATTTCCAAGTTTATCCCCATTCTGATCGCATCTGTGGCTGGCCAGCTTGTTACGATCATTCTTTTGGGAGAAGATATTCTATTCTCATTTCGACTGGTAGACGGGTTCACAGCGAAGGATACTCCATACTATTTTGGTCTGGGAATTATTTGTGGGTTAGCATCGCTCTATTTCACCAGAGTTATGTTCCGAATAGAAGATGCTATTCACAAAATTCGGGATTCATTCAAACGAGTCCTCGTCGGAGGACTGGCGTTGGCACTTATCCTTTTGGTTTTCCCACCGATCTATGGAGAGGGATACGATACCATCAAACAACTCCTTTCTCACGATGAGATCATGCTTTTTGAAGGAGGTTTCCTTGATCCAATTGACGATAATCAATATTTCCTGATCCTGTTTTTATTGTTGGTCGTGCTAATCAAACCAGTAGCCAGCGCATTAACTATTGGAGCCGGTGGAAGCGGCGGTATATTCGCGCCTTCACTTTTCATGGGAGGAGTAACTGGATTTCTGATGGCCTCAATCTACAACCTGCTAATCCCAGGTGCTAATGTAAGCTTAAGCAGTTTCACATTGGTAGGCATGTGTGGCGTCATGAGTGGTGTGCTACACGCGCCACTTACTGCAATATTCCTGATCGCTGAAATCACCGGTGGCTACTTGCTTTTTGTCCCGCTTATGTTGGTTTCCGCTCTGGCATTTACCACCATATCTTATTTTGAGAAACATTCTTTCTATACCAAGCATCTGATCGAAAAAGGTGACCTCATCCCTTACGATAAAGATCAAATTGTCCTCAGTCTCATCGACATGAAAAAAATTATCGAAACAGATCTGCTAGCAATTCATCCCGAAAAGAAATTGGGTGATCTGGTGTCGTTGGTCCGCAAAAGCAAGCGCAACATATTCCCGGTACTGGATGAAGAGGGTGTGCTTCATGGCATAGTTACCCTGGATGACATCCGAGATATCATGTTTGACCCGGATAAACGCGATGCAGTCAGCGTGCAAGCCATCATGCAGAAACCACCGACTTCTGTTGCTTCACGAGAAAAAATGCAATCAGTGATGAATAAATTTCAGTTAACACAAGCCTGGAATTTACCTGTCATTGATGATGGGAAATACGTTGGTTTTGTATCGAAAAGCAGAATTTTCAACGCTTATCGAAATAAACTAAGACGACAGAACCAAGACTAAAACGGAATAATTTAAAGTAAGACTGATTTAAAGGCACACGCCTTGAGCATTTTAGTTTTCCACATAAATGCCTACCATAGGAATTGATAATAACTATTTGGTAATCAGTAATTTAAATCCTTACACATAAAGCAATGTTGATAATTCGAGATTTTGTGGAAAACTCATGAAATGTTATTGACCAATGGGATATAGCTCCAGAAGCTCCTTCAAGATGCTCCTTAATTTCCAGGCCTCATTCCTACATTCTCAATTATTCTAAGTAATATCCAATCTGATCAACGCGATTTTCACACCAGGGAGTTGTTTTCAGTATCTTGATATTTGAAAAATGCAATTATGAAAAAATTACAAAAAATCCCAATCTATCTAAAACCTGGAAGGTGATTCTAACGTAATATAAGATTCATGAAAAGCGTCTTTGCCCTTTTGTGTCTTTTGACATTCACCCTTGCAACCGCTCAAGACGTAAAAATCGTCAAATACGATCAGTTAGAGCAAACTTTGGATAGTAATTCCGATAAACTTCGCGTTATCAATTTCTGGGCTACCTGGTGCGGCCCATGCATCAAAGAATTACCACATTTCGAAAAAGCGAATTCCAACGCTAACGTCGAAGTGATTTTGGTCAGTCTGGATTTTATTCAGGATGAGACCAAAGTGAGAAAGTTTGTAGAAAAGAAAAACCTTCAATCCCAAGTCATGTTACTAAATGAGAAAGACTATGATAGCTACATGGGGAAAGTAGACAATAACTGGTCTGGAGCGATTCCAGCGACGCTCTTTGTGACTTCTTCAGGAAAACGGCATTTTTATGAAAAGGCCTTTACCGGAGAAGAGTTAGAAGAAGCCATTAACCAATTCATGGATTAAACATGAAAGATAATATGAAACGAAATTTTCTTATGATTACAGGCCTGGTAACTGTTGTTGCTATCCTGTTCATCAATGCTTCCGCGGATAAGTTCGGCATGACTGTTGGTGATTATGCCAGCGATTTTGAACTCGAGAACATTGATGGAAAGAATATTTCTCTTGCTGACTACAAAGACAACAAAGGTTTTATTGTTGTTTTCACCTGTAATACTTGCCCCTATGCCAAGATGTACGAAAAGCGCATCATGGATTTAGATGTAAAATATGCAAGCAGAGGTTTCCCTGTAATAGCTATCAACCCCAATGATGTCGAGCAACAGCCTGGAGATAGCATGTCTGAAATGCAAAAACGAGCTAAGGATAAGGGCTATACTTTTCCGTACTTAAGAGATGACTCTCAGCAAGTGGCCAATAGCTATGGCGCCACTAAAACACCACATGTATATGTATTAAATGAGGAGTCAACTGGCAAATACAAAATTGAATTTATCGGCGCAATCGATGATAGTCCCAGAGATGCATCTGACGTAGAGAAAACATTTGTTGAAGATGCCGTAGAGGCATTGCTCGCGGGAGAGAAGCCAAAGGTCACAACAGCCAGGGCTATTGGCTGCACGATCAAGTGGAAAGAATCCTAATTCTAAAAAAGAAAATTGATTAGATGAAAGCTCCTTTATGGAGCTTTTTTTATTGCTTCTTAGCCCTTTCCCAATAAACGTCCATTTCTTCCAGTGTCATATCTGATAGTTCTTTGCCCTCCTTTTTGGATTCAGCCTCCAGGTAGTTGAATCGTTTGATAAACTTTTTATTGGTACGCTCCAAAGCTTCCTCAGGGTTGATGTCGATAAACCTGGAATAATTGACGAGAGAGAAAAGAAGATCTCCGAATTCACCTTGCGCTTTCTCCCTATCGATTTCCGCTTCATCTGTCACATCGAACTCGGCTTTGAATTCCCCCATCTCCTCTTCTACTTTCTCCCATACCTGACTTTTGTCGTCCCAATCAAACCCTACACCTCGAGCTTTCTCCTGGATACGCATTGCTTTAACAAGCGCTGGAAGATGCTTAGGCACTCCTCCCAAAACCGAGTGATTTCCTTTTTCCTGAAGTTTGATTTTTTCCCAATTCGCCTTTACCACTTCCTCATCATCGGCATTCACATCTCCATAGATATGCGGATGTCTTCGAATCAACTTTTCACACACTTCATTTAGTACATCTGTCACATCGAAATCACCCTGTTCATCTCCAATCCTGCTATAAAAAACCAGGTGTAACATGATATCACCCAATTCTTTCTTTACTTCCTCATTATCTGCTTCTATTATAGCCTCAGACAATTCATAAGTCTCTTCAATAGTCAAGTGCCTCAAAGATTCCATAGTCTGTTTTTTATCCCATGGGCAATTTTCTCGCAATTCGTCCATTATCGTTAATAACCGATCAAACGCTTTTAATTTTTTAGGGCGATTGGGATCTGGTTTTGACAAACTTTTGGACATGGTGTGAATCTTTTTTGTGTGAAATTCGGTTATGACTGTACTTGCACAATAATGGTTAATTTTGCCTTAAATTCCGTCAAACTATGACAACTGTATTACTAGGAATCGGATTTGTAGCGGCCTTTTTCATCTTGATGTCCGTTCGTCTTCTCTTTGTGAAAAACGGAGAGTTCAAAGGTACATGTGCGTCCCAGTCACCCTATCTTAATAAAGATGGCGCCCAATGCGGGTTTTGCGGTAAAACTGTAAAAGCCGGAGATGAATGTGCCAGCCCCGAATCTGAAGTAAACAAGGTTCTCGCAAAATTTGATTAATCCTTTTCCAGGAAAATTTTAGGGTTCTTTCCTCTCATTCTTGACCTCTCTTTGAACGGATTATTAAGGATTTTCTGAAGGCCTTTGCTTACTTATAAATCCTTCTATCTTTGCGCTCCGCTAAAAAATTAGATCGTTTTGACATTAATAAAATCAATCTCAGGAATTCGTGGAACCATCGGGGGGAAACCCGGCGAAACGCTTTCACCTATTGATGTAGTCAAGTTCGCTGCAGCTTTCGGAACATGGGTCAAAGAAACAAATGCATCTCCCACAGTCATCCTTGGTCGTGATGCCAGGCCGTCAGGTCCGGTTATTTCTAATCTGATCAGCAACACATTATTGTCCATGGGCTTCAATGTGATTGATTTAGGGCTCTCTACCACTCCTACTGTAGAAATGGCAGTCATCATGGAGAAAGCTCAGGCTGGTATTATTATTACTGCTAGTCACAATCCTGCTGGATGGAATGCACTTAAATTGTTGAACGACAGAGGCGAATTCATTTCTGCCGCTGATGGAAAGAAGGTCCTTGAAATTGCAGAATCCGGTGACCTGGAATTCGTAGAACCAAGAAAATTCGGCACGTATAAAACAGACGATAGCTATATAGATCGACACATCGATGAGATACTTGCCCACGATTTGGTGGATGTGAAAGCCATTAAAGATCGCAAGTTCAAAGTAGTTGTGGATGCTGTAAACAGCACGGGTGGCATTGCTGTACCCAGGTTACTCGATAAACTTGGTGTTGAAGTAAAAGAATTGTTCTGTGAACCCAACGGACAGTTCCCTCACAATCCTGAGCCGCTTCCAGAAAATTTGACGCAAATCAGTCAGGAATTGGAGGCAGGTCAATTTGACTTGGGTATAGTGGTGGATCCTGATGTTGACCGATTGGTATTGATGTGTGAAGACGGCCAGAGCTTTGGAGAGGAGTATACGCTGGTTGCAGTAAGCGATTATATTCTTGGCAAGAATCTCGGGAATACAGTCTCCAATCTTTCCAGTACGCGCGCATTACGTGATGTGACAGAAAAGCATGGAGGCAGACACTTCGCTGCTGCGGTAGGTGAAGTACATGTAGTCGAAAAAATGAAAGAAGTTGATGCGGTAATCGGTGGTGAAGGAAATGGCGGCGTTATCGTACCAGAACTCCATTATGGCAGGGATGCGCTGGCAGGAATTGCTCTTTTCTTATCTCATTTGGCACATTATGGCAAAAGTGCATTGATGCTGAGATCGACTTATCCCAACTATCACATTTCCAAAAATAAACTGGAGTTAGGACCAGAGATTGATACTGACAAAATTCTCCTTGCTCTGAAAGAAAAGTATAAAAATCAACCCATCAATGACATTGATGGCATCAAGATCGAGTTTGATCGGGAATGGGTACAGCTCAGGAAGTCAAACACTGAACCAATTATTCGTATTTTTGCGGAATCAGAGAGTTCTGCGACAGCAGAGCACCTGGCGAATAAGATCATCTCTGACATAAAAGAGTTTATGTCAAGCTGAACAAATTAACCCTTGTGATATGAGAGCTTACTTTGATAATGCAGCTACCACTCCAGTCGACGAAGCTGTTTTCGAAGAAATGAAGCCTTACCTGCTTAACATGTATGGTAACCCTTCATCTATCCATAGTCATGGCCGTGAGGTGCGCTCCGCACTGGAACGTTCCCGGAAGAAAGTAGCTGATATTTTAAACACTTCACCTTCGGAAATTTTCTTTACCTCCGGGGGGACTGAAGCAGATAATACGGCACTCAGATGCACGATAGAAAGTAAAGGAATAGGTCATTTGATCACTTCGCGTATCGAACATCATGCCGTAGGTCACACAGCGGAGGTTCTTCATCAGGCGGGTAATGTTCAGGTACACTATGTAAACCTTCAAGATGATGGCTCGGTGGATTATCAGCACCTTGAAGAATTGCTGAATACCTACAGGGGAAATGTCATGGTATCGTTAATGCACGCCAATAACGAAATTGGTAATGTAACGGATATCGAACGTGTAGGAGAAATGTGTGAAGCATATGATGCCATTTTTCACAGTGATACCGTGCAGACAGTTGGGCATTTCAGACATGATCTGCAGCAGTTAAAGGCACACTTCATTGTCGGGTCGGCTCATAAGCTTCACGGCCCCAAAGGAGTTGGTTTTCTGTATGTCCGACACGATAAAAAAATCACCCCATTTATTCACGGAGGAGCGCAGGAACGAAACATGCGTGGAGGTACCGAAAATGTTTCCGGAATCATCGGCATGGCGAAGGCTCTTGAGATTTCCTACCAACATCAATTGGAACATCGGAAACATATTGAAGGCCTAAAAGGTCGGATGATACAAAAATTACGGGATCAAATTGAAGGTGTTCAATTTAATGGCACCTCTGGTGACATCCAAAACAGTCTGTATACCGTATTGAATGTATGCCTTCCTCCCTCGGAAGACAATGACATGCTCCTTTTCAATCTGGACATCAACGGTATTTCCGCTTCAGGCGGCAGTGCTTGTTCCAGTGGGTCGAACATTGGCTCACATGTATTGGCGGCATTGAAACGGGACCCTACGAGAGGAGCGATAAGGTTTTCATTTAGTAAGTATACAACGAATGAGGAAGTGGACTTTGCTGTGGAAAAATTGGCCGAAATCGTCAGCGTGGGCGTTTAAATTTCTACTTTTTGTTTGCGGGATAGGCATTGCTCAATTTTCCTCTGCCCAATTCGTTCAAAAACACAGCATTGAAGCTACCACTAATCAGGTGGCACTTAAGTCTGATGTGAAAATCACAGCTGTGGCCATTATTGATAAGACTACATCTGCATCGAGTCGCACCATTCTTATAGGAAACACAAAGTATCAGTTGGAGCTGGATACCCACGCGCCCCAACCTACGTACTTTGTTTCGTTACCAGAACCTGCAAGTGCACTTACGCTTCCTAAAGTACCCGGTAAGATTGATGTTTACACGATCCACAGTGGAACACCTCCAATCATACTTTCAAAAAGTGATGCGAATTGTACGGAAGTAAATGCCATTCCTCAATCCGATTGGCGTGCAGGTTTGCCAACTCCAAATGCTTCTCCCTCCTTCCACACCGTGACACATCATATCGTTCATCACTCGGCGGGCTCTAACAGCAATGCTAATTATGTACAGGTGGTTCGGGATATTTACCTATTGCATACAGAAGTAAACGGCTGGGATGATATCGGTTACAATTTTGTCATTTCCCAGGATGGGACCCTCTTTGAAGGTCGCGACCCTGGACCAAATGGAAGCGAATTTGAAGTTCGCGGTGCACATTTTTGCGGAAAAAATACAGGAACCTTTGGGGTCGCGTTATTAGGTAATTACCAAACTGCTCAACTGACTTCTGAGAGTCGGGAAACATTGGTGAATTTGCTGACCTTTAGCCTATCAGAGCTGGAAATTCAGCCATTGAGTTCCTCTAATCATCGTGGGGTGGACTTAGACGCGATTTCGGGCCATCGGGATGGATGTGCCACACTGTGTCCAGGGTCTAACTTATACCCATTATTGCCTGAGATAAGAAACGAAGTGTCCGAGTCTTTGGTGTCATGTGTCGGAATACTTGAATTATCATTTCTCGCTACACAAATGGTTTCAGTAGATGAGGAGGTTGCCTTCGAAAACACCAGCGTTGGATACGAATCTTATAGTTGGAAATTTCAAGGAGGGTCTCCGGTAATCACATCCCTGGAAACACCAGTGGTAACCTATCAAAAATCTGGGCTTTATGATGTGACCTTATATGGACATGCCGGCAACCAAACTGATAGCCTGGTAGCCACAGAATACATCCAGGTAGAGGATCAAAATCAGGAGTTGGTTGTCTCTCCGAACCCCGTTAGCATGGGCGCTTCTCTCAATGTAGAGTTCTCTGAAGATTTGATCCAAATCAACCTTTTTGAATTGTCAGGGAAACACGTGGGGCAATACCAACCCAGTGAACTTACCTCCCTCCCGGCACCAGATCGAAAAGGAATTTATCTCATTGTAATCGAAACCTCCATTGAGACTTTCACTCAAAAATTAATCGTCCGGTAAGCGTCCGATTACTTCGTTGTAACCCCTCCGAATAGGAGGCATTGATTAAATTGAATTGGAATCCTAAAGAATAATTCTCCAATTCATGCGACGTACATTGTTTGCACTCTTATTTACTCTGACTATTTTTCACTTAAAAGCACAGGAAACAAAAATTGTTTCAATAACTACAAAAGACCGAATCTTCTCCGGCACTATTGACGATTCCTACCCAATTACTATGTACCTCAAAGTAGTTGCTCATTCGGAAAATAGTGGATATGTTCAATCGTTGACTGGTTGGTATTCCTACGACAATATACGTACTCCGATTCCACTGGCGGGATTGATTGGTCAGGGCTTACACCTGGTATCATCCAATGATCAGCAAGTTCTAGATGGAATCCTTGATTTCGAATATGAATCGACTGAAGGTACTATCTCCCTTGATGGTCGAATCTTCGACATTGCCGATAATATGGCAAAAGTGAAAAACATCACAGAACGGTTTGAAATCAATTATGAAGGAAATCTGGTTATAGGTACCTGGTATGGGAATAATAAAGCGCTAAAAGTAGAGCTACATAACAAAGAATACAGGGTCTCAGAAACTGTGAACTACCTGAAGCTTGCTAATGGCAATTTATTCGCTCTTGATTATTTAGGTCTGCCGGGAAGAACACTTTTTGAGATAGAAGCAAGTCCCAATAATGGAAGGAACATCCTTTTGGACTATGGATTCTATGCAAACCTCAACTATATGGGGCAGTGCGGAGCAGCAGAAAATCGGGGGAAAATAGCTTTGGCCTTCAATGAAAACTATGATTTAGTCAGTTCCTCTTATACGGTATTTGAAGACTGCTACAGGAGCATTTATACTTATAATGAAAATAAAATTTCTGAATTCGTCACAGAATATGTGATTGAAGACTTCAACGATTCGGAGAACTCATTATATGAAACTTATTTAGTGGATTATGAAAGAGCTACCATCACAAAGAAGTCCGGTGGTTGATTTACAAGGCCTTCAATGTACAGGCATCATTTACTACCCGTTTGTTTAAGTAGGATCATGAAGGTACTCAATCAGGCTTTCTACTAAAATCCTTATATTTAGTAGCAATCATCATTGACATCACCTACTGTGAACGACTTTAATACACCCCTGGAAGCTTTCAATTACTGGCTCAAAAAAGACCCGAATTTCACCTTTCTCCGGCAACCTGTTAATCGAAAATACATTGAATTCACGCGACAGGAAGTTTATGATCAATCTTGCAAAATCGCCGCTGCGCTTCAGAAAATGGGTTTGGAGAAAGGAGATCATGTAGCGTTGATATCTAAAAACTGCGCCCATTGGTTTATGGCGGACCTGGCGATCATGATGGGAGGTTTCGTTTCCGTGCCTTTATATCCCACACTTGACCAGGATACAATCCAATCAATTCTGATCCACAGTGAGTCAAAAGCAATCATTGTCGGGAAATTGGATGACTATTCTCAACAAAAAGCCGGCGTTCCTGAAGAACTCGTACGTATTGGTATTGAGGGTTACGGAATTGAGGAACAACATGCATGGGAGCAGTTACAAAAAGAAGAATATCCTGATTTCAAACCAAACGAGTTGGATCCGGAATCGCTGATAACTATCATGTATACTTCCGGTACTACTGGTGATCCTAAAGGAGTAATGCACAAAGTGAAGTCTTTCAATAGAGTAGCTACTATTGCTTTCCCTGCGCTTAAACAATCTCTGAACAAAAAATATTTCTCTTATTTACCACTTTCCCATATCGCCGAACGAATTGGCGGTGAAATGGGCGCTATCTATGGTGGCGGCTGTGTCAGTTTCGCCGAGTCATTGGACACTTTTGGAGAAGACCTTGCTTCAGTCAATCCTGATTATTTTGGAGGGGTCCCTCGGATTTATCAGAAATTTCAGGAGAAAGTACTAGAGAAAATGCCACAAAAGAAATTGGACCGGTTGATCTCTCTGCCAATCCTCGGAAAAATCGTCAAGAAAAAAATTCGGCAAAAAATGGGACTCGACAAAGCACAGCAATGCTACATCGGGGCAGCTCCAAGTGCCGTGAGCATGCTAGAGTGGTTTGACAAACTAGGTATAAACATTCTGCAGGGATACGGCATGACGGAAGACAGCATCCTCTCCCATTTCAATGTAGTAGGAACCAACAAATTTGGAACGGTGGGAAGACCTTTCCCAGGAGTGGATAGTCGGATTTCAGATGACGGAGAGGTTCAGATCAGCAATGGCTGCCTCATGGTCGGTTATTATAAAAATCCGGAGAAAACCAATGAAATGTTTACGGAAGATGGGTTCCTGAGGACAGGTGATATAGGTGAATTCGATGAAGAAGGATACCTTACCATCACGGGACGCCTGAAAGATCAATTCAAGACGGATAAGGGCAAGTATGTTATCCCTGCCCAAATAGAATTACATTTTTACGAAAACACTGATATCGAACAAATCTGTGTCGTGGGCATTGGTCTCCCACAACCAGTCGCTTTGATTGTCCCTTCCGAAGCGGGATTGGGCAAATCACAAGATGAACTTGAACAATCCATTCTCACAACCGTCGACGAAGTTAACCTTATCCTGATGGCACATGAAAAAGTGGCAAAAGCAGTGATCATGAAAGAGGCTTGGACCATTGAAAATGGTTTGATGACACCCTCTTTGAAGATACGTAGACCAAAAGTCGAGGCTCTTTATCAGGACATGTACCAGACGTGGTTTGATCACGATGACAAATGTCTCCATGAGTAACGCTACCTAGTGACTAATTCAAACATGCACGCCTTAATTTTTGAATGAGGTATCAGGGCTTATTCCTGCTCCCAGCTTCAATTATTTGAAAGGTTTTGGTCAAAAAGATAGGTAACATCTTAAGTCATTAAGCTTCTCCCTATAGATGAAATTTGAACGTCGCAGTGGTTACCTTTTTGTAACTATTCGTATAAATAATTGAACCATTTAAATTTTTCAGCAATGATCCATCTACTCAAAACGACATTTTCCAAAGAGATCAGAAGCATCAGAAATCTGGTCAAAATCGCCTTTAACAACGGAAAAATCAATCGGGAGGAATTGAACCTCCTCAACACCGAGCTAGACTATCTTCATTTATCACCTGGTAAAGCATTGGACGATAAATCCTTGCAACTTAGAAGTGAACTGGTCAAAGATAATTTCTTTCAATACCAGTTGGTCTATGACCTGACCAGTCAATTGATGAAGCAACACAGGTTAACTGAGCAGAAAGAACGCATTGTCAAAGCACTAATGAGTGTCTTCGAAAAAAGTACTCGGCGCGTTAATGAATTGGTAAGTTTCGTCCAATACAACATTCGATCCGGGTATTCACTCGAAGATTCCTTCTCCCGACTGGGCTATCAAATGTATTTGAACAGAAGAGCGTATTCGTGATTGTATTGCGCTTCATTGAAAAAAGAAAGTGACAGAGATTGCTCTTTCAGTCGGTATTTTGTCCACTCCTCCTGAATTTAGTTTGACAAAGCACCAGCTGGAAGCGCTCTTTATGCATCTAATGCCTCGGTAAGAATTAAAGGTTTACCCTCGAGTGTCTTATGAACGGGGCAACGATCGGCAATCTCAACTAATCTGGTTCGCTGCTCAGGTGTTAGGTCACCTTCCAATTTGATCATCCTTTTTATCTGATCAATTTTCCCTCCCGGACGTTCGCTCGCTTCACCGTCTTCCATGTGCACTTTATCATGAGTCAACCTTACTTCAACTTCTTCCAATTTGATGCCCTTGTAGTTGGCATACATTCGCAATGTCATTGTTGTGCATGTACCTAAGGCGGCTAATAAATAGCCGTAGGGAGATGGCCCAAGGTCCTTGCCGCCCACACTTTGTGGTTCATCTGCCAACATTTTGTGAGATCCGGCTATAACCTCTGTAGTAAACCCATCATCGCCAAGACGTGTCCAAACCTCACCTTCCGGCGCTAGTTCTTCTTCATGATCAGGTACAATGTATCGTGTTGCCCAATTAGCGGCAACTGTTCCTGCGTACCTGGCATCCCTTTCATTAGAAAGTAAGTGATCTGCGCCATCCAGGGTAACAAAACTCTTAGGGTGTTCCGCTTTTGTATAGATTTCAGTTGCATTCTCAAGTCGAACAATGGTATCCTGTGGTGAATGCATGATTAACAAAGCCTTACCTAGTTTTCGAATAGGCTCATGAGAGTCATTAGCTTGCAAATCATCCAAAAACTGTTTTTTAATATTGAACGGCCGTCCCCCAATATTGACTTCCGCCTCACCCTTCGAAATAATCTCCTCTTCTCCATGTGCCAGTAGATGTTTAACGTGTATGGGGTTGGAGGGAGCTCCGACAGTCACGATGGCCCGTACTTTCTCCAGCTTACCCCCTAAATGAAGGACAGCAGCCCCGCCCAAAGAGTGACCAATTAAAATTTGTGGCGCTCGATACTCCTTTTCCAAAAACGAATAGGCACAAGTAAGGTCACTGAGGTTAGAAGAGAAATTGGAGTCGGCAAATTCGCCTCCACTTTGTCCTAGTCCTGTAAAGTCAAAGCGCAGTACCGCAATACCCTGTTGGGTTAAGGACCTACTGAGATGATCCACCGCAAATAAGTTTTTGGAGCAGGTAAAGCAATGTGCAAAAATGGCATACGCTTTAGGACTACCAAGAACAGGAAAATCCAGTCTTCCCGAAAGCTGATGCCCCTCTTCACTATTAAAGTTGATTTTTTTTGATTTCATTATCTACAATTTTCTACAGATGGTCGATCAATAAGGAAACCATCGTGAATTATTTCCGACTTTACTCGTAAATTGGATTAGCTAAAGTGAGCTCAAATTCCATTTACAACAATTTATACGGATCATTCGGAAAACATGCGCTACCTCTCACTGATTGTTTTTGCTCTTTGTCTGCAAACTGCCACTTGCCAAAGTCTGCATTACGATGCACTGAGAAAGGGAAAAGTGATTGGGGGGATGGATATCGTCATCAAGAAGGAAGGTAATGAGCGAATTTTTGACGTGAGAAGCAACATGGAGTTCCGGATTCTTGTCTCATTGAAAGTGGTATTTGAAAATACAGAAAGCTTCGAAGACGGTGTATTGCAGTCAGGCACCGTGAGAAATCAGATGATTGGTTTCAAAGAAAGTGAAGCGCGTATCGAGAAAACTCCGGATAAATATCATTTGTGGATCAATGGAACACCAGAACCTATTGATACCCGGGATATCCGATACACCGTAACAAAAATCTATACCCAAGAACCGTACGATGGGCAAAAGGTTTTTTCTCAATATTACGGAACGTATTTCACCTTTGAAAAGACCGGAGATCATGAATATAAATACACTTCCTCGGAAGGAGACAACAGCTATACCTACTTAAATGGTATCTGCACGGATGTAAAAGTAGAGCGTGATTTTGCAACGATTTACTTCAAATTGAAACCTGAGAGCCTGGCTGCCGTGAAAAACAATGCATCCCAATTTCAGAACAATGATTAATACCCTAAAAAAACTCGCTCTTCCTTTTGTTCTTTTGATCAGCTTTGTCTTTTTATTGTTCCTGATCAATCAGGTTACAGGCATTTATTTATTAGCCTCGGGATTGAATCCCATCTTTGGCAAGGTTGTATTAGTAGTGCTTTCTGTAATCAGTCTCGTATTGATTGCCACACCATTTGTGATTCTGTTTAAGCTGCCGAAGCCGCTGAAGCGACCGGAAAATGAAACTGAACTGATCACTTATAAAAAACAGTTGCTCAGAAGACTTCAGAAAAATAAATTCCTTCAGGAAAATAATGCGGTTCCTTCTCAACTGGACGACTTGCCCAATGCCATTTCCTTATTGGACAAAGAAGCGGATCATCTAATTAAAAGCACGGCCAAAACTATTTTTCTGGCTACGGCAATTTCACAGAATGGCAAACTGGATGCTTTGACGGTTTTTTTAAGTCAGATGCGCCTGGTTTGGAAAGTAGCTCATGTCTACTATCAACGTCCTTCATCGAAGGAATTGCTCTATTTATATGGGAATGTGGGCACTACAGCTTTTCTGGCCGGTCAGATTGAGGACGTGGATCTGGCAGAACACCTGGAGCCGATTGTGACTTCAATCGCTAAGAATGCCAGCGGTCGCAGTGTTCCGGTTTTAGGACCTACAGCCACTATCATCCTTGATTCTCTCATGGAGGGAACTACTAATGCCTTTTTATCTCTAAGAGTGGGCATTCTCTCGAAGAATTACTGCAATCAATTAACCATCACCACAAAGCGAGAGATCCGATCCAGCACTTTAAAGGAAGCGTCTAAGTTGTTAAGGAAAATTGCCGTTGAGTCTTCAGGAACAATTATCAGTACCATCATTAATGCCACAAAAAAAGCTGGGATCGAAACCATCAAAAACAGTTGGGAAGGTATGGTAAAAACTGGAGAGAAAGTGAAAGACTCCATGGTAGGTGCCTCCAAGAAAATAAATCCATTCCGTAAAAAAGAGGCAGAACCGGAATCTTAATTGTCACACCTCGACAACCCTATTGTTTAAAGAAAGAGTCGACGAACTCCATCTTGTTGAATACTTGCAGGTCGTTGACTTGTTCACCCACACCAATGTATTTTACGGGAATCTTGAATTGATCCGAAATACCGATCACTACTCCTCCTTTAGCTGTCCCATCTAGTTTGGTGATTGCAAGAGAGGTCACATCCGTAGCCTTTGTAAATTCTCTGGCTTGAATAAATGCATTTTGACCTGTACTGCCGTCTAAGACCAGCAATACATCATTAGGAGGTTCCTTGGTCACTTTTTCAACCACCTTTTTGATCTTAGTGAGCTCATTCATCAGGTTTACCTTGGTATGCAAGCGCCCTGCAGTATCAATAATGATAACGTCAGCCTGATCTTCCACTCCTTGCTTTACGGTTTCATAAGCTACGGAAGCAGGGTCTGCATTCATGCCTTTTGACACAACTTTCACGCCTACTCTTTCGCCCCACATGATTAGCTGGTCAACAGCTGCTGCACGAAAAGTATCAGCAGCACCAAGAACTACTTTTTTACCAATTCCCTTCATCTGGGCCGCAAGCTTACCGATCGTTGTGGTTTTGCCTACTCCATTAACACCAACGACCATCATTACATAAGGGCCTTTTACCTGAGGTAGGTCAAAATCCTTCAAGTCTTCGGTATTGTTCTCCGAAAGCAATTCGGCAATTTCTTCGCGAAGGATCTTATTCAGTTCGTCGGTATTCAGGTATTTATCCTTTGCCACTCGAGCTTCGATTCGATCAATGATCTTCACTGTCGTATCTACTCCTACATCTGAGGTAATGAGGATTTCTTCTAGCTCATCAAGGACTTCATCATCCACCCTCGATTTGCCAACAACCGCCTTACTTAATTTAGTCAGGAAAGAACTCTTGGATTTCTCTAGTCCTTTATCCAAAGACGCTTTTTTCTCTTTCGAAAACATTCCTAAGAAGCTCATAGCAAATGGGAGGTGGTTAGAATCGCAGGCAAAATTACCTAATTTTTAGACTAACGTTTAGGACCTGATTTTGGGTTCCAAAGTCATCTTCTTTCCTAAAGAATTTCGGCGAAAAGCCTCACAGATCTAATAAACAAAAAAAGGGGACCATTCAGTCCCCTTTTCTTAATTCATAAAATAAGGTTTAGTTCTTCTTAATCTTGATCGTACGGCTTTCGTCGCCATTGACAATACGCAAGAAATACATGCCCGGAGATAAGTGACTAACATCAAGCTCATCCTGTTGAGCCGATTGAATCAATACTCTTCCAGTAACATCTATCAAACGGATAGCTGCGGCCTCAGGCAAGTTTTTGATTTGAAGCAGGTCCTGAACCGGGTTAGGGTAAACCACTACTTCTTCCAAATCGAATTCTTCATTGTCAATTGGTGCATTAATTCCCGCAATCTCATTACCACCATTATGAATAATTGTAGTCCCGGAAGTATTGCAACCAGATAGTACAACATCATCAATGTATACGTAATCACTATTTCCTGATGCATCACAACGGAATCGAACTCTGGTGTTAGCTGAAAACGGACCTGAAATAGTCACTGATTCCGTATAGAAATTATTGTTAGAGAACTCTGTTCCGGCAGCCCAAGTCTCAACTGTGGTATATGTTGATCCACCATTTGTAGAGATTTGCAACCAGAAATCTTCATTATTCTCCATACTACGAGGGTAATATCCAAAATCAATTGTGAGGTCATCGTAGGTTGACAAATTGAGATCATTGGTCGTCATCGTAGAAGTCGAAGTATTGTCTCTCAAACGAACACAATATGTGCCTGTAGACGCATAGGCCGCATCATTGGCACTTCTTCTTGCATCAGAACCTCCATCATTCCAAATACCCCAGTTAGATTCAAATCCCTCAGAGTCTATCGTACCTGTAGTACATCCTCCGGAATCTGCTGTGGTCACATCTATTGAAGTAGTTCCCGACACATTACCAGCTGCATCATATGCCTGAACACCTATATTGTAGGTTGTATTAGCAACAAGCCCTGTGATAGACGCTGCAGCTCCAGTTACGGTGCCAATGTTAGATCCATCTAGAAATACGTTGTAGCCGGTTACTCCTACATTATCCGTAGAGGCAGTCCAACTGATATCGAAAGAAGTCTGAGCCACATTGGAAGCAGTTAATACAGATGGATCGGTTGGCGCTTCTGTATCAGCTCCGCCACCACCGGTTGACATACCAAGGTCGTCTATTGCAATGTCGCTGGACCATCCATTCCCGGTAGTTCCAACAAGTCTCAATTTAACAGTACCTCCCAGATAAGAAGCAAGATTTACATCGGCACTTCCCCAGGCATTGCCTTGATCTCCTGACAAGGTCCAAAGCGTAGCGTAATTGTTATCATCGGTGGTAGCCTGAAGGGTAAGTGTTCCTACCGCTGTACCATATAAGTGATATTGAAATGAGAAAGTTGCAGCGCTTTCCGCAGAAAGATCGAAACAAGGGCTTTCTAAAATAGCCGTTGCATTGTTTCCGATCTGTCCAGGTGAGCTATTGGTTGAAGCTTCCAGGAAAAGATAAAATGATCCTTCTGCAGCAGATGTTGGTCCAGTACCACTTGAAGGTGTGCTACCTGAAGTACGATACCAGTCACCGTCATCGCCACCAACTTGTGTCCAACCATCGCCACTTTCGAATCCTTCACCATAGGGATAAGCAGCAACAGTAGTTGTACAGGTAATTGCTCCCGGAGAACTGGTTGTAACATTTCCAGTCAATTGACCCGATACATTTCCAGCGGCATCGGTAGCTTCAACAGCAACGCTATAAGTCGTTGATGCACTTAAGCCTGAGAAGCTGTAGTTCGTGGATGCTGTGCTACCATCCAATGAGCCATTCAAATAAACATTGTATCCGGTAACTCCAATATTATCAGTTGAAGCGGTCCAGCTAACATCAAAGCTCGTCTCCGTAACATTGGAAGATGTCAGGGTCGTTGGGGTCGTGGGTGCCTCCGTATCAGGCGTAGCTCCACTGAATGGGAATCCCGTATAAGCTCCACGTCCGTGTGTGATTACCATCACCTGACCATCGCTAGCTCTGTATTGCAACATGTCACATCGCACATTAGCCAACCCTAAGTTAGTTGCCCCCCAATCGGGAGAGGAAAGATTGAAGTCATCACTAGACCAAACTCCAACCTCAGTAGCAAGAAGCACTTCATTGGTATTATTCGGATTATAAATACCCCACCGAACCGGAACGTCAGGAAGGTTTCCTTCTTTGTTGGTCCAGGTAGAACCACCATTTGTAGTTTCCCATACAGAAGTCAATCCGTAATTGGCATAAGTGATCAGGATTTGGTTTTCACTCGTTCCCAAATCGATACTTGATATATAACCATTACTCGGGATAGCAGCAGTACTGATCTGAGTTACCGTAGGGGAATTCGTATGAGCATTATCAATTCGATATACCGCTGACCCACCTTCTCCACGATTAGTACCAGTTGCCATGAATACTCTGTTTGCAGTGTAAGGAGAAGCTTTGAAAGCCGAAGCAGTTCTTCCTCCCAGACTTACCGAATTTAAGAAGGCTCCGATACCTGCGGCACTACCGGTCAGGTTATCCAGATAAATGTACTGATCTGCATTTGCAGCTGAATACAGCACCTTGGCATCGTCATCATACTCTGTAGGATTGATAAATCGACCATAAGTCTGGTTGGACAAGATTTGAGAGAACGAAGCCCCATTGTTTGTAGATCGGTAGAAACTGTTGTACACGTAAGCAGTGAATTGAATATTTCCATTCAATTGGTCGATATGGCAAAAAGCACCATCACCACCAGTTACCTCGGTAGTAGAGTTGATACCGGCTGTGCTATATCGATGAGAGCCATTATCCTGGGCACCTCCTAGCATGATGTTGCTACCAGCATCACTCCTTTGATCCCCGCCGTAGAATTGTGTTACATTGTAACCGTTGTTTCTTGCAACGAAGCTGGGATTAGAAGCACTTCCTATGTTGGATGAGTAAAATACACCGCCATCATTTCCAAAGATTGCTGCATCTGTATCAGTAGGACTCCACACCATGGCGTGTTGATCCGCGTGTACGTAAGTATCACAAGCCCCAGTCCAGTAAGAAACCAAGCCCCAGCTACTACCTGCGTTGGTCGTTCTGTAGATATCGATACCCCCAACCAACGCTGTATTTGGATCGGTCGGGCTCACGGACATGATCAGGTCATACCAGGCTTGTCCCCGTGCGAAATCATTTGTACTTGAAAGAGAACAGCTTTGCTCTGTGTACTGTGGTACTGTAATGGACGTCCAGCTTGAACCGCCATTGTTTGTACGGTACATCCATGCAATTGCCGTATTGTTTGAAGCCACTGCATAAACCGTATTAGGATCCGAAGGAGCAACTGCCAGTTCGATTCGCTCGGCTCCGGAAGCAGGAGTCACCGTTGACCAGCTTACTCCATCGTTAGTAGATTTGCGAACTACCCCTGTGGAGAAAATACCTTCAGAAGCCCAAACATCTCCGTTGGAAGCTACTTCAATATCGGCAAAAGCGCCAGTAAATAAGGTAGTCCAACTTGAACCCCCGTTAGTAGATCGGTATAGTCCTTCCCTGGTAGCTACAATTACTGTTCCCGAAGGAGTAACCACCACCTTTTGTATGTAGTGGAAGTCGCTTCCTGTGGTACTGGAAAGCTGCACCCAGCTCGAGCCGCCGTTGGTAGACTTCCAAATACCGGCACCTCGGATAGCATCAGCATTGAAAAAACCTTCTCCTGTACCTACATAGAAGGTCTGCGTGTTAGTAGGGTCATAGTCAATCGATGTGACTGCAATGTTGGCCCAAAAGTCATCGACATTTTGCCATACGGTAGAAGAGGATGTGATGTCCGTGTTGAACCAAAGTCCACCACCAACGCCACCAGCCCAAACGGTACGACTAGTTCCATCGTTAGGATCGAACATGATCGCACGAGTACGACCGCCAACATTATCCGGACCTCTCTCGGTCCAGGAAACGCCTGGGATAGCTTTCGCCTGCAAGTCTTTCTTCACTTGTCCAAAAGCTTGCAAGGCTCTTTCCGTTGGCACTTCATTGGTACTAGGGTCCCTGGTCATGTCAAAGTTCTGCATGACAGACAGGTCTGGACGATCATATTTGGGAAGTGAATTGATCTCGTCCATGGATGATTCCTGATATTTAGTCCTCTGCTCCTCGAGCGTCAGACCTCTGTTTCCATCAAACGGATTTAGGAACCAAACAGAAAAGGTAAGGATGGCGAGCAGTGCCAAAGACACACGTCTTCGCACTTTTCGCCTAAGGTAAAAATGTTCCATGATATAATAAAGGTTGAATTTGATTTACCCAATACTATGGAAAACTTTAACTCCACAGAAATAAAATGAAATATTTTAATCGATATTCCTCACAACGTAATCAGGTTGATCTTTAACTGTGTTGGCCTTTTCCTCGTATTTCCTAATAGTTTTGAGCCCAATGATGCTATTTAATTCCATAAAGCACCAGGTATGTAAAATTTTATTGGGCATAAAAAAAGTCACACATTTCTGCGTGACTTCTGAACTTTTTCTAAACCCGATGGGTTACTTGCGGCTCAGCACGTCTTTCACTTCCCCTTCTGTTACCATTTCTTCTTTGAAAGAATAAGCACCAGTTTTCTCGGAACGGATTGCTCGGATCACTTTGGCATATTTAACGCCATCTTTACTCTTCAGCGTTGCAACTACTTTCTTTGCCATGACTTATTTGATTTCTTTGTGAACAGTGTACTTCCTTAGAACGGAATTATATTTCTTCAACTCCAGTCTTTCAGGAGTGTTTTTTCTATTCTTCGTAGAGATGTACCGGGAAGTTCCAGGCATTCCTGAATCCTTGTGTTCCGTACACTCTAGAATTACCTGAACTCTATTTCCTTTCTTCGCCATTTGTTTCTACTTGAAATTTTTGGGAAGGCAAAATTAGAGAAACTCTCTTTAACACGCAAGAATTATTCATCTAATCCGGGAAGAACAAATTGATCTAAAATACTCGACTCCTTCATGAGGGCCTCAATCTCATCACTTTTACGTGGAGCAAGGTCAGAAAGCAACTCATATCCATCTGCTGTAATCAGCACATCATCTTCAATTCGAACGGCTATCCCCCACCATTTTTTGGCACACTCACTTCCTTCGGGAATGTAAATACCTGGCTCAATGGTAATGACCATATTTTCTTCCATCTCATCATAATTACCTTTATCATGCACATCAAGACCTATGTGGTGTGACAAACCATGTGGATAGTACAAGTGGTTTTCGCTTTCGCTGGCAATAATGCCCAATTCTGCTAATCCTTTATTGATGATATCCTTGGAAAGTTTCGTGATCTCAGCAAAAGATGCTCCCGGCTTACACTGTTTTATTGATTCATTTTGAGATTCATAGACCAGGTCATAGATCAGTTTCTGTTCCTTCGAGAATTTACCACTAACTGGAATGGTACGCGTCACGTCTGCGGTGTAACCATGATACTCCGCTCCAAGATCCATCAGTATAAGTTCGTCATTGGTAATGGCTGGCTTGTAATTTTCAACATAATGAAGAATACACCCGTTGTGCCCAGCTCCAACAATAGATGGATAACCTTCGTATTCGGCGCCATATTTCTTGAAAACAAATTCATGGATGCCCTGAACCTCTCGTTCACCCATTCCAGGCTTCATGGCTTTCATGACTTCCACCTGACCAACAGTTGATATATCAACCGCTTTTCTCAGGAGTACCAACTCATCAGGAGTTTTTATACCTCGGAGGTCTTTCATGATTCCGTCGAAAGTTCTGGTATCCAGATTGGTTACTGTTCCTTCAATATCGAGCGAAGATTCCGTAGGATAGCTGGCTTTTTCCTTAAACCATGATATCAGGTCAAACAGATCTCCATCTGTTCTGGTATCCCGGACATCATTTTTGAAGTCATAGAACAGCACCTTGTCGAATACCGAAAAGTCGATGTTGTAATCTTTGAAAGATGAATTCACATAGACATTCTTGAGCTTCAATTTGGATTTCACACCGTCTATTCCCAGCCTTCTGCCATTCCACATCTCCATAAATTCATTGCGAGGCTGGACAAATAAGATTTCATCATACTTGCCATCAGGTCCATCCTGCTTGTCTTTGAAGATCATCAAAACACCATGAGGCTCGCGGTATCCGGTCAAATAAAAGTAGTTGGGATCCTGGTGGTATACATAGTCCACATCATTGGCTCTGTTGCGAACTGGGTTTGCAAAAATGACCGCTACAGAATTAGCCGGCATTTTCTCTCTCACGAGGGACCTGCGTTCCTTATGAAAGTTGGGACCTAAAAAATCATCAGGCTCATCCTGAGCAAGTGTCAGGATTGGAAGCATCAATATTAGCAGCATGAGTATGCTGTAGTTCTTTTGCATCTCTTTTCTCAATTTCATCCGCTACGATATTACACAATACCTGATGAAAGAACGACAGCAATTATCCAGATGGCGCAGATTGCGGATCAAACGAAAAATATATGTGAGAAAATTGAATTATTTTAAAAACAATAACTGAAGTTCAAACAATTTCTCATGGGGCACCTCTAATCGACACAAACCGACGTTATGGCAAGAATGTCAACTGTGTCCTATAGTTTCTGAATTGGTTCAGATAGTCTCTTAGCGCAATGAAAACAAAGTTTCGTTGAAAGTCTTGCCCATTACCAAATCGTTCGTCTAGCTGCTGAACATGGGCGTACAAATCATCTACGGTTGCTTCAAACGATTGTCGCGTAATTAATCCTTGCATGGGGTAAAGCGTTCCATTGTAGTTACCCTGATTATTCGCATATAGTCTTGAAACACGCTCTGCTGGGCGTAGAGGAGGTCGCGTGGTACGTGCTGTAGCTGCTACCACACCCTGGTTATTGAGGATCATATTGTCGTAGTGTCCAGCAAGCTGATCATGGCCATTGATGGCGGCATTGAAGTTTGGTCGGTTGTTTGAAGAGTCATAGAGGTCCAGCGTAGCACCTTGATTGTGGGCCAAGACATTGTTATTATTATTGAAGTGATTATCCGCAAGCACCTCCATTTCCTGAATTCCCCGGGCATCATTCAACATTCCACTTTTCTCCTGGAAATTTTGATCAGCGGGTTGGTTTTTGTAGCGTGCTTCGTAGTAGAGCTTCTCAATCATTGCTCCTTTTGTGTTCTCGATATCATTATGATGATTCATATTCATTAACAACGGTTGAGGTTGATAATAGTCAAAGCGAACTCTATAGTAATCAATGACCGTTTGGTTATTAGTGGCCGGGTCATCGTGATTATCAATGGCGGCATTCAAGTCATTTTCAATCCTCAGCTTATGTTGTCCATTTAGCGCGGTTGACCCCCAACCGAGGTTACTCCGCTGATTACCCGATCCTCCCAGCTCGCCATTGAGCATGTGCAGCCTTACGCAAAAAGGGGAGCCTTGTGTCCCGTGAACGGCATTCACCTCATTGGATCCCTGAATGTCCACTCCCGGCACGGACCCCTGTCCGAGATTATTAACCCGAAGGTCTGTGGCCACCATTAAAGTACCCCGCTGACCTGGCGTGTGGATCACAGCCCGCTGCATGACAGGCATTAGTGATACTCGTTGTAAAGGAATCGCCTGAACCTTTTTCGGAGTTGGCGTTATGTATTTTGTTCTGGTGCTATTGTCTACAAGCGCCTGCAGCTGCAGCAGCTTTGATGTATGAGATCGGTTATCCTGAATTATAGCATGCTGAATTGAACTTTTTTCTGAGTCTGAAGCATAAGCTTCCCCCTTTAGAGCGCTGTTGATTAAATGAATCTGCCTGTTGGTGCATGGTTGTAAACTCAAATGATTCAACCAACTTTTCGGCATACCGAATAAAGTAGGTGAACAATTCAGATTTCAATATAAGGCATTATTCCATTAGCAGCTTTGATTGCTATGAAGTTCGATGATACTTTGTTGCTACTAGTTCTCGAAAAAGGATCAAAGCGATATTACTGGGGATCATCTGTGGAAAGTACTGCTTGTTTTTTTTGTTAAAGAAGGGGGAATTCAAGTCTTTAGACGATTTAAAATCGCTCACCGGAGCGGTTTAGCAAGCTTTTTGGCAGGGGGAAACCTAGTAAACCATTAACTGAATTACTATGGATCATAAGATTAATCCATTCGCCCCCAGAAATACCGATTTGATCCTCGAAAAACCACCTGACCCGCTTATTATTCACCCTGAGCAAAGTAATAGGCACAAAAAAAGCCCTCGACTGGAGGGCTTTGCTTAATTTCTTATTAGGTCTTCTTAGACCAAGGTATTACCGTTCGCTCTTGCTTTCTTCAAGACTGAGGTGATACCATTCTTGTTGATGGTTCTCAACACCTGCGTAGAAACTTTCAAAGTGACCCACTTGTCCTCTTCTGGAATATAGAATCTCTTTGTTTGAAGATTTGGGTAAAATCTTCGCTTCGTCTTGTTGTTTGCGTGAGAAACGTTGTTCCCTACTCTTGGTCTCTTACCTGAAATTTGACAAACTTTTGACATGCTCAAATGGTCTTTTGAAAAACGGAGTGCAAATATCGTAAAAATCAATTGAAAGCCAAGTGCAGACCCAAATTTTACCAAAGAAAAAAGACTCCACTTGACAGAGTCCTAAAAATCAACTGCTGGCTAACACTCATCAGGTGTTTCGAAACCTCCTTATGCAGATCATCCTGGCATCGGCGTAAAGAAAAATTCTTCCTTAATTACCTTGCCGTCTTTTACCTGATAAAGGCATATCTCTTCCATATTCACACGAGGACCATTTTTAAAGGTGACCTCCATGGTCATCGCACAGGAAAAGAAATTATCGGCAACTATGGGGTCGGATACTGTCGACCCATGGGTCTCAGCGATCATATCTCCAAAAGCTTTGGTCTTTTCCGCCAACGCTTCCAATCCCTGCACTCTTTCCTTGGGGGTACCAGCTGGTTCCACTCTTACTATTTCTGGCGAGTACAATTCCTCGATAGCTTGTTCGAATTGTTCTTTTCTGCAAAGTTCAACTAGTCTGTCTGCAATTTCCTGAGTGGTCATGGCTTGTTATTTTTTAAGAATCAATTCTAATATGCTCGATTCTTAATTCTTGCATAGGCCGACGTTGATTGTAGAAACGGCTTTAATATAGGATAGGTAATTCCTTTTGAGAATAAAGTTTGATTAGTTTCTCTAGTGATGACCTACTTGGAATAATTGAACATTCATCGGAAAAATGCTTCTTACCTCCCTAGGAATTAGGCACTAGCTGATAAATATCTCTGTAGTTTCTTCCAAGGCCGTCGAAATCAAGCCCAAATCCAATCACAAAATCGTCAGGAATATCAAAGCAACCGTATTCAATATCAACCGGAAACTTAACCGCTTCTGGCTTCGTCAACAACGCAGCAATTTGAACACCTTTAGGCCCCATGGTGTCTAAAATCGGCAAAAACTCATGGAGCGTTCTTCCTGAATCCACAATGTCTTCAACAACAATGACATCCCTGTCCTTTACCATTTCAGGGTCCAATCCTGAAATCTGCACGCTTCCGGTACTTTCCATGCCTTCATAAGAACGGATACTTACAAACCCTATATGACAATGTCCCTGATACCGTCCTACCAGTTCGGTCCCAAACATGAATGCACCTTTCAGAACCATCAAAAACAGAGGTTCAGTATGACCGTATCGTTCATTGATTCGATGAGCAACGGTATCAATTTGTGTCAGGATCTCTTTTTCTTGCAGGAAAACGCTGAATTCTTTGTTGTGAAGGCTAACTGTCTTTGACATACATTTTCTATCCGGCTAAAGATAGTTTGCCCGTTGATCTTATTTGGACTTTTGGCCAATATACTTGATGATTAACTGCAATTCTTCAGAAACTGACCACCCATCGAAATCCTGATTGATTTTCTATTCCTTTAATTTAATTTTCTGCATAGCCTTTTGACAATCGCTTAGACTAAATTATGACTGCATCACTTCAAACAGAACATTTGAAGCGGATTTCAGCTGATGTAAATTCGTCCATGGTTTCCTACCTGGAGTATTCCAGAGAGGAATGCAAGATGAGCATTAAATTCATCAGAGGCCGACACAAAGGAAAACTCAGGGAATACGACAATGTATTACCACTGGAATTCTTCAACTTGTTAAACTCACCCTCACTAGGGAAAGCCATCATTCAATTCTTGGAAACGCGAAAATTAACCGACGATTAGACCATTTTATGAATTGTGCTGGAAGCATTTTGCCACTACTTATTACGGTGGTATTCTATTAAATCGCACGAAAAAGACTTCCAGCTGTGTTCGGTGTTCCAGTTGACCCTACAAACTGAACGTTTGACACGAATATCAAGAAAGCAATTTGTCTTACACGCGGATTCCTTTCACAAAATTCCCGTTGGCTGTTGACATCTGGCTTGGTACATTTGGCCCGTTTAAAAACTCTTATATGAAAAGCAAGATCACGCTATCTCTATTTGCTTCACTTTTTATCCTGACAACCTGGGCGCAAGAAACGCCGACAATGGATTTTGAGGACTATGATCCCATATCAACTTTAGTTGTTCCTGAGAATCCTGTAAAAAAGGCAAAGTTTCCTTTTATTGATGTTCACAGTCACCAATGGAATGTAACCGTGGATCGTGTGGCTACCCTGGAGCAAGAGATGAACGAGATCAATATGCAGGTCATGGTCAACTTAAGCGGACGTGGGTTCGACAGAGCAGCAGGGGACATTGGTTCGCAAGCGTACCTGAACGGTATGATAAATCGATTTAACGGAGAAGCTCCCGGGCGTTTTATAGTTTTCACAAATGTTTCATGGAAGAATGTCGGAGCGGACGGATGGGCGGACGAGGCCGTTAAGCAACTTGAAGAAGACGTCAAAAACGGCGCCAACGGATTAAAAGTATATAAGAGTCTTGGACTAAGAAACGCTGACGTCAATGGCCAGCGAATCGCAGTAGACGACCCGAGACTTGACCCTGTGTGGGCGAAATGTGGTGAATTGGGAATTCCGGTTTTGATCCACGCCGCTGATCCTAAGTCTTTTTGGGATCCCCATGATGAAAAAAATGAGCGTTGGTTAGAGTTAAAGTTGCGTCCTGGAAGAAAGCGTGAAGCAAACGATCCGGTACCATTTGAACAGATCATTGCTGAGCAACACCATGTATTTGAAAAACACCCCAGCACCACCTTTGTTAATGCACATATGGGGTGGATGGCTAATGACCTGGGAAAATTAGCTAAGCATCTGGATCAATTCCCAAATGTCAATGTGGGCATCGGTGCTGTCATTGCAGAATTAGGAAGGCAACCGCGGATGGCTCGAAAGTTCTTTGAAGAGTATCAGGATCGAATACTGTTTGCTAAAGATGCTTATAATAAAGAGGAGTTTTATACTTACTTCCGTGTATTAGAAACGGAAGACGAATATTTCCCTTATTACAAGAAGTACCACGCTTTCTGGAGGATGTATGGGCTGGGGCTGCCGGATGAAGTGTTGAAAAAGGTATACTACAAGAACGCCATTCGAATCATTCCGAATATTGACGCCTCCGCTTTCCCAGACTGACCGATCATACAACAGTTAGAATAAAAATAAGAAGTTCAAATGCTCCTGTGGTCACAAGGCCATCGCAGGAGCATTTTTTTGATTCTCTGAACTGAGTATTTGATCAGAATCAGTGCGCTTCTTCCTTAAGCAACTCAGGAAACCTGGCTTTGAACCGATTCAACCTCGGAATGGAAACACTCCTGACATATGGCTGATTAGGATGCAGGGTTTCATACTCCTGGTGATACGCTTCCGCTTCATAGAAAATCTCGAAAGGGACTACCTCCGTAACGATCGGGTTGCTATAGGCATTGGAAGCATTTAGATCAGCAATAGCTTTTTCGGCAATGGCTTGTTCGTCGGCGTTCAGGTAATAGATCATAGACCGGTATTGAGGACCTCTATCGGGGCCTTGCCTATTTGGAGTAGTAGGGTCATGTGAACCAAAAAATACTTTCACCAATGTCTCGTATGAAACTACGTTTGGATCGTAGTAAACCTCTACAGCCTCCGCATGACGAGTTCGCCCTGAGCTAATTAATCGATAAGTCGGGTTTTTGATCTTCCCTCCAGAGTATCCCGAAATGGCTTCTTCTACTCCTTTCACCGATTGGAAAATTGCCTCTACGCACCAGAAACACCCACTAGCAAAGTACGCCTTGGAATAGCCTTCTAACTCTGCTGCTGTTTTAGGCTGCTGGGCAGTCCCTGTATTTGAGCAAGCTAACAAAAAAGCCAAGGCAAAGCTGGTGGAAAAAAATAAGGACTTTGAAACACGCATGATCAACAATTTTTTTCAAGTGTACGGAAGAAGTTGCTACAAGGTAGACAATCCACCTCCCAGAATCGTTGATTTAACAACTAGCGGACAGTTCTGATGATTATGGAACAAGTAACGTCTACCTAAGAAGAGAAAGGTTCATGAATAAAGTTTGGCTATCTGCCAACCTACCTGGCCTGTAAGAACAGAGATTTCAATATGGTCGGCCAGCCTCGCAACCTTTTCGTTACAGTTTTGGAAAAGTTATAAAAATGAAAAATCCACCTTTTTCAAGGTGGATTTTGTGAACCCGGCAGGATTCAAACCTGCAACCTCCAGAGCCGTAATCTGGTGCACTATTCAGTTATGCTACGGGTCCTAATGTTAAATTTTCCCAAAATGGGAAACCGCTTTTCAGTGTGTTGACCGTAAAACGGAGTGCAAAAGTAATAATTTGTTAAATAAATCGGCGTTAAAGAGCAGGTTTTAAAATTGACTCTATCTTTGGCGCTTCAAATTTGAATATGACGATGAACAAAATCATTGGGACAGGATTGTGCTTGTTGTTGGCCTTTTTTTCAGTGGCTCAGGGCAGCAATGAGAGTCGGTATGCACAGCCAGAACTACCAGGAAGTATCATGATTGATATTGGAATGAATTCTATGAATGGTGCACCTGACGAGTTAGACATCAACGCATTCAACTCCCGG
The DNA here is from genome assembly GCA_965215825.1 of Cyclobacteriaceae bacterium. GTDB lineage: Bacteria > Bacteroidota > Bacteroidia > Cytophagales > Cyclobacteriaceae > JAWPMT01. Next base: position 204,392 of record CBDCEM010000002.1, read on the forward strand.
TCTGTAGGAATTTATTATAGTCATGTTTTCAAGATAAGTGATCGATTTACATTTTTACCTGCTATTGGTATCACAGCAGAAAAATGGCGAATTGACAATAGTTTGAACTTTCAACTTGACGACCAAAATGCGATTGTGTTCGATACTTTGAGAAATCGGGGAGGACTTAGAACTAACAAACTGGCGATCAATTACGTGGACATCCCACTAGAATTGAGGTTCTATCCCTGGAAAACCGTAGGTGGTGAAGGATTGTTTGTAGGTATCGGTGGAATCATTGGCGCCAGAATTGAATCTCATACCAAAATTAAGTACGATTCCGATCAAATTCGTAGAACGGAAAAAGTAAGAGATTCCTTCGGGTTGGAAAGATTTAGATTTGGGGTTCAGGGTCGTATTGGCTTAAATGGAATTCACCTGTTCGCGAAATATTACCTCACGGACATTTTCGAATCTGGCGCCGCTCCAGGTGGTACAGCCACCCCCAGTCAGCTGAGCTTTGGTATCAATATTTCCGGATTCTAAGTTTGGTTAGATCACGGTTGTAGGAAATACAGTCCTATCAAACAAAAACCGAATCCAAAAACGGATCCTATCCAGATTTCTCTTGGTGAATGTAGTCCCTGATAGAGCCTGCTGGTGCATACCAGGCCCGAGCAAATAATCGAACCTAGTAGCGGGTAAAACAGGGCAGGAGAAGCTTTCCAGGTTAGGTAAGTTAAAATCCCTGATGCTGCCCAATTAGATGCGGCGTGGATGCTGATCTTGAACCTGGTGGTAATAATGGATAGGATGAAAATCAGTGACGTCACCAAAATCATCATTACAGAAAACAAGCTCCCCACACGAAATTGCGTAATGAACATGTAGGTGGTGACCCCATAAAACAAAGTGATAGTGAGGAAAGGCATCAGTCTCTCCTCTCTTGATGACAGCTCGAGACTGGTAATTTTGGAAGTAAACCGCATCATCCCCATACTAAGGCCGGGAATGAGAAATGTAGTGATGGCCGTAGCAGCGATGAGCATCGGAATTCGATTCGCCCCCAACCCTCCAAATAGCTCTGGTGAAAAAAAATAAAGAACGGTCATCAGATAGGTCGCGATCAACAGGGGGTGTAACACGGCTGAAACGAGCTTCATGAAGAAATTCATATCAGAGCTCTTTTCTTAATCTGGCCACGGGAATATTAAGTTGCTCACGGTATTTTGCGACGGTTCTCCTGGCGATATTGTAACCAACCCCCTTCAACATTTTTTCAAGTTTGTCATCGGAAAGCGGCTTTTTCTTATCCTCTCCATCAATGATCTCCTTCAATTTATTTTTCACCTCTCTACTGCTTACATCTTCTCCACTATCTGTGGCAATTCCTTCGGAAAAGAAATACTTCAGTGGAAAAATGCCAAATTCGGTTTGTATTGCTTTACTATTGGCCACACGAGAAACTGTGGAAATATCCATGTTGATACGATCAGAAATATCTTTCAGTATCATGGGCCTTAATTTGCTTTCATCTCCCTCCTGAAAATAATCAAACTGGAAGTCTATGATCGCCTGCATCGTATTGAGTAGCGTCTGTTGCCTTTGTTTAATGGCATCGATGAACCATTTTGCTGAATCAAGTTTCTGCTTAATGAAAGTGACTGTTTCCTTGAGCTTCTTATCCTTCTTGTTTCCTTTGTCATAGGCCTGAAGCATCTCAGAATACGAGCGGCTAACTCGAAGTTCCGGCGCATTTTTCCCATTAAGGCTCAATTCCAGTTTCCCATTGTTATTCACCAATTGAAAATCGGGCATGAGGTATTGCGTTCGTGCCAATTCATCTCCCGAACCTCCAGGCTTAGGGTTCAACTTCGTCACAATAGCTATCGCTTCTTTCAACATTTCCGCATCAGATATGGATAGCTTTCTGGCGATCTTATCATAATGTTTTTTGGAAAACTCGTTAAAACAACGATCGATGATTTCGTAAGCCAGCCGATTCACCTCTTCCTCAGGATCCTTACGTTCTAGCTGCAACAGCAAACACTCTTGTAAACTCCTGGCTCCAATTCCCGCTGGTTCAAAGTTTTGTACTTTGAAAAGTACATCTTCGAGTTCTTCCGCATCAGTTTCAATTCCCAGGGAAAAGGCCATATCATTTGCAATGGCCTCCAGCTCCCGACGGATATAGCCATCCGAATCTATGCTTCCAATAAGCTGCTTACCCAAAGCTCGCTCACGGTCTGTCAGTCGCACAAATCCCAATTGCGAAATGAGTTGTTCATGCAATGAAGACCCAACAGAAACAGGAATCTCCCGATCGTCTTCCTCCGAGCGACCATCACCTTGCATTTTGTAACCGGAATAGTCATCATGCAGATAGTCCTCCAAATTCGTTTCCTGCTCTACTTTCTCCTCGAACTCTTCAGGCTGATCAAACTCCTCCTTTTCCTCATTTTTTCCTTCCTCCAGTGCCGGGTTAATTTCAAGCTCCTCTTCCACCCTCGATTCCAGCTCAGCTGTAGGCACCTGTAGCAGTTTAATGAACTGAATCTGCTGCGGAGAGAGTTTCTGCTGTAAGGATTGAGTTAAGCTGAGTTTCTGCATATCAATTTGACCAACTATCAAAAGTATTTATTTTCTACGATAAGGATTATTCTTCGGTCTTTTTCAGGTTCATTTTTTCTCTGGACCTGATAGGATTCAACCTTCTGATGCTAGCAATACAAATACTAAACCAAATTTGACGAAGACTGAGACAAAATAGTTGCAACAGCACAATCTGCTTGAAAGTGAACTTTTGTGGCCCGTTCACTTCGGTAAATGCAACAACTTCACTGACTTGCTGTAAAAACAAGAAAATGGGAAAACTTTAAGGCACCTCTGGAAGCCATGATAGCTTAATTTGATGTACTACATATTGACATCTGCGCTTTCTTATCGAAATGCGTCCATTTTCATTAGCGCCCCAGAGGTAGATTCGTTTATTTTGCCCCGAAATTTTTAAATATTTTAAAAGGTGGATTCGAAAAGAACAAAAATCAAATTCGCCCTTACAGGAAAAGTCGGTGAAAGTGTAAGGGTAAAGGGTTGGGCAAGAACTAAACGAGCCAGTAAAAATGTGGCTTTCGTTGCATTGAACGACGGATCTACCATCAATAATTTGCAGGTCGTAGCAGATGCTGTTGCCTTTGAGGAAACCTTAAAATCCATTAATACAGGTGCCAGTCTATCTGTTTACGGTAAACTGGTGGCTTCACAGGGTTCAGGTCAGTCTGTGGAACTGGTAGCTGAAAGCATTGACGTGTTGGGGGAAGCGGATCCAGAAAAATATCCACTCCAACCAAAGCGACACAGCCTGGAGTTTCTGAGAGATATTGCTCATTTGCGTATGCGGACCAACACTTTTGGTGCGGTAATGCGTATTCGTCATAACATGTCCTTCGCAGTACATCAATTCTTTCATGACAAAGGGTTCTATTACATAAACACACCTATTTTGACCGCTTCGGATGCGGAAGGCGCAGGGGAAACTTTTAAAGTCACGACACTCGACTTGCAAAATGTCCCAAAAACTGATGAAGGTACTATTGACTATTCACAAGATTTCTTCGGCAAAGAAGCTAATCTAACCGTTTCAGGACAGCTGGAAGGTGAGTTAGCTGCCATGGCGTTGGGTGAGGTATACACCTTTGGACCTACATTTCGTGCGGAGAATTCAAATACCACGCGTCACCTATGTGAATTCTGGATGATCGAGCCTGAAATGGCCTTTTACGACCTTAATGACAACATGGACCTGGCTGAGGAAATGCTGAAATATCTGGTGAAATTTGCATTGGACCATTGCAAAGATGATCTGGAGTTTCTGGATCAGCGTGAGCGAAATGAAGAAAAGAGCAAGCCTCAAAATGAACGCAATGAACTTTCATTGATTGAGCGTCTGGAGTTCATATTGAACAATCCTTTTGAACGCATTACTTACACAGAAGCAATAGATATTCTGCGCAACTCTAAGCCCAATAAAAAGAAAAAGTTTCAATTCTTGATTGAGCAGTGGGGAGCTGACCTGCAATCTGAGCATGAACGTTTTTTGGTTGAAAAGCACTTCAAAAAGCCGGTAATCCTCTACAACTACCCCAAGGACATCAAAGCCTTCTATATGAGGCAGAATGACGATGGAAAGACTGTTGGAGCGATGGATGTACTGTTTCCGGGCATTGGTGAAATCATAGGTGGCTCTCAACGTGAAGAACGCCTCGATGAATTGAAATCACGAATGGCCGAAATGGACATACCTGAAGAGGAGTTGTGGTGGTATCTGGAAACCAGAAAATTTGGCACCGCACCTCACAGTGGATGTGGATTGGGATTCGAACGAATGATTCAATTCGTAACGGGGATGAACAATATCCGGGATGTAATGCCATTCCCAAGAACACCGGGACATTGCGAATTTTAAAATCGCTGTAGCACTTGCATCCGCTGAGCATCTAGCTTGAGCAGGATGAACAGTAATATTGTAAATGACCAGAGGCTGGAGCCTCCATAACTAATAAATGGGAGGGGGATTCCAGCCACTGGAAACAAGCCAATAGTCATCGCAATATTTACAGTCATGTGAAACAGGATGACACTCGCAACACCATAACCGTATATCCTGGCAAAAGCCCCTTTTTGACGATCTGATATAGCCAGGACACGCATCAGAAGCAGACCGAACATGACCAGTATAAAAGTGGTGCCAAACCATCCCTGTTCCTCTCCGATAGTACAAAAAATAAAATCAGTTGACTGTTCAGGCACAAAATCAAACTTGGTCTGTGTCCCCTTCAAAAAACCTTTTCCCATGATGCCGCCGGAGCCGATAGCGATTTTTGATTGAGTCACATTCCAGCCTACACCCAATGGGTCCAGATCGGGATTGACCAGTAGTTGAACTCTTCGCTGCTGGTGTGGTTTTAATACATTGTTCAATACAAAGTCAACACTAAATACCGTCCCGATAAATATTGAAGCAATCCCTAAAGTGATCAGTATTCTTTTAACGTTTCTGACAAAAAAGGCAATACCTAGCAAAGTGAGCGCTACAATAGTGATGATCAAGGCGGTTTTGGGCACCAAAAGAGTCAGTAGAAAGATGACAATGAAAAGAACCGGAGCAACCAGAAACCAGGGTGACATTCCCTCTCTGTAGAGCACCAGCACAAGGCCTCCAAAAACCATGGCTGTACCTGCATCTCCCTGGGCAACAATAAGTGCCGCCGGAAAAAGGAAAATTGCAGCGGCCTTCACAAGGTTTGTAAACTCTTTAAGGTTCGGGTTATTGGATAAGTACCTGGCTAAAGCAAGGATACTGGCAAATTTGGCAAACTCAGATGGTTGTAGACGGAAGCTTCCTAATTCAAACCATGAACGTGATCCAGCCACTTCGCGCCCAAAAAATAACACCAACAACAACAAGGCAACAATCCCCCCATAAATGACCCATGAAAAGGTTTCAAAGAGTTTTCCATCCAGCAGAAAGATGCCAATGATCAGTACGCCGGATGACAATATCCAAATAAATTGTTTCCCTGCATTTTGACTTAGATTGAAGATACTTCCACTGACGGTGGCATCGTAATCCGCGGCATAAATACTGAACCAGCCACCAATGACCAGTACAGCATAGAATGCTACTGTTAACCAATCAATCCTCTTCTGTAGTTTTTCTCCTCGCATCAAAAAAGAAATCTCCTTTCAGTATAAAATCCTCCAGATAGGGCCTCGTGATCTTGCCACGGACATGCTTTTCTATAAGAAGGCTAGCTGTGCCAGCGGCCGCTCTACCGCCTTGTCCGGCATTCTCCACATAAACCGCTATCGCAATCTGAGGATCGTCCTTAGGCGCAAATGCCATAAAGCCTGAATGGTCAGGATAAGGTGGGTTTTGCACGGTACTGGTTTTCCCGCAGATTGCAATATCTCTCATGAACGCTCGTATTCCCGATCCGCTTTGAATAACTCGTTCCATTCCTTCAATCACAGGGTCGTAATGACTCGCATCTATTCCCAGTTCATTTCGCTCTGAATATACAACAGAATCAGAACCAATTTTACGAACAAAGTGAGGCGTATAATAGTAACCCCGATTGGCCAATAGTGCACCCAAATTGGCCATTTGTAAAGGGGTTACAAGTAATTCCCCCTGACCAATACTCAAAGAGTAAATATTGGAAAACTTCCACCTATTTGTTCCATAAATACGATCGTACAGCTCAATGTTGGGTACAGATCCTGATTTCTCGTCCGGCAAATCCAGGCCAAGACGAACACCTATTCCAAACTTTTTGACATACTGTCCCCAGCTTTCTAATCCGATTCTTGAATCTATAAAGGGACTTTCGTGCTCACCACGCTGAATTAATCTGCGAAAAACCTTATAAAAATAATTGTTTGAAGAAAGTTGTATTGCTCTGGCTACATTGTAATTTCCTGTTGGTGCCAAATCTCCAATCAATGTATTGTCTGAGAATATCTGTTCTTCCGCATACGTAACTTTTTCTTGCAGAGCGATGAGAGATTGAACCGTCTTAAACATGGACCCGGGAGGATACACAGCCTGGACAGGTCGATTGAATAAAGGTTTAAGCGAATCACGATTCAGGCTCAGGTAATTTTCCGAAAAATCGCGCCCAGTAAGCAAAGAAGGGTCATAATTAGGACTCGAGACAAAAGTCAATATTTCACCGGTTGATGGCTCGATGGCCACAACACTTCCAACTTTTCCCTGCATTAAGAATTCTGCGTAGCGCTGCAGCTCTAAATCGATGGTAATTTCCAGATCTTGCCCAGGTTCAGGGATAGTATCAAATTGACCCTCCCGGAAGTCCCCCTCTACTACGCCCCTCACATTGACCATCTTATAACTTACTCCACGTTTCCCTCTTAAAACGGTTTCATATTCCCTTTCAAGTCCGGAGATTCCTATGTAATCTCCACCTCGGTAGTAGTTGGATGTATCAGACCGCAGCCTCCTTGCACTGATCTCTCCAACATAACCCAGTGTATTCCCGAGCGACTGAATGGCATATGCCCGATTGGTTCGAGTCTCAATGCTCACCCCTTGAATATCGCTTAGTTTGTCCTGGATTTTTGCAAACTGTTCCGGAGGTATCTCTTCTTCGAAAACAGAGGGTTTGGAGAACGAAAATTTCCGTGCTTTCGCATAGCGTACTTCAAATTCGCCCGGTTCATAATTAAACAACGAAATGACCTTAACAGAATCAGCCATTTTGAAATCTCGAGGTACAATGGTAAGGTTGTAAATAGGTGCATTATAAGCTATCAGCTCATTGTTCCTATCTCGAATCAATCCCCGATAGGGATACTCAATTCTTTTTTGTACAATGTTGTTCTCTGCCGCGAGTTTATATTGGTCGTTTGAAACCTGAATGGAAAATAACCTCGCAATAAGTATGGATATGATCACAAGAATCAGGATCCTGACGGTTATTGCTCGCTCATTCATAACCTTCTCGATTTAGGAGAAAGCAAATAATTACTACTCAAAAACAACACTGCTGTCAGTACGGTACTCAATACAGCTCGTTTTAGCAATAGGCCAAATTCACTCAACGAGCCATGCTCGATAATGAAAACCTGAAAGTGATGCACAAAGATCAGAGGAACAGCATAGATGATCATCGACCTCAACCCAAAATTAAAAATACTAACACGAGCATCTTCCTCGGGTGCACCGATCACCATGGTTAACCAGGGTTTCTGCAATACCGCCAACACCAAACATGCCGAAGCATGAATCCCCGGCGTATTCGAGAAAATATCCACTAACAGCCCAGTGCCGAACGCCAAAAACAAAACGGTCAATCGATCTAAGCCAAGCGGTAATACCAACAAAAAGCTTACGTAGAAGAAAGCAAAAGCCGCATCAAAAATTACGAAGCGATGCAAAATGGGAAGCTGCAAAACAACATATACAAGAAAATTGATGATCTGACCTCTCCCCACACTTCTCATAACTCTTCTGTTATAATAGTCTCAAGACTGTCTTTCTCAGCAATGGTCTCATTGATGATCACATGCGCATAGTTGATGGAAGAGAAATCAACACTCAGCTTCGCCGTAGCCTGATAAAATGGAGATTCCTGAGTTAATGTTAACCCATCAATAACACCAACCAGAACGCCAGGTGGAAAGACGCCATTGTAACTGGATGTTACAATCGTATCACCCTCAAAAAGAGGGATATGCCTTGGAATGTCCTTAACATTGATGCGAAGAGGATCATTGGTTTCCCACTGTGACCTACAGAGTGTACCAGTTCGTTTCACCTGGCTACTGACCATCACTCCGGGGTTTAGCAAAGAAACAACTGTTGTGAAATTCCTGGAAACCGACTTTACCCGGCCCACTACCCCAAGTTCGCTAACTACTCCCATTCCATTCTTTACTCCTTGTTCTTCTCCCAAGGCTAATGTTAGGAAATTGGCACTGCGCAAGTAGGTCTTATTGATCACTTTACCGGGTATTACCTGATACTCTGATCTGACAAGCGGTTCAATGGTTTTTTCATAGCTAAGTTTAGCAAGTTGCTGTCTTAACAATGCATTTTCCCGGGCCAATTGGTCGTTGATCTCGTCTAACGCGAAATAATTTGTTCGATTCTGAGTGAATTGATTCAGTGAACCACTCAAAAAATTGCTCGTGTTAAAAAAAGAAGCACTGTAAAATCGATTGGTGGACACTATCATCAGAAAACAGAGCACCTGCAACACCAGAAAAACTGAAGCCACTCTGTACCTGAAAAGGAAGTTGAAAAGACTGTTCATTTAAGTCATCAACACTGCTTTATAGTTGGCAACATTTTTCAGAGCGCTTCCTGTACCTCGCACCACGGCTCTCAAGGGATCTTCCGCAATGTGAATAGGTAATTTGGTTTTGAGGGCAAGGCGTTTGTCCAAACCACGAAGCAATGCTCCTCCACCAGTTAGATAAATCCCATTATCATATATATCTGCTGACAACTCAGGAGGTGAGATCTCCAGCGCTTTGAGCACTGCTTCCTCAATTTTTGAGACGGACTTATCAATGGCAAACGCAATCTCCGAATAGGAAATTTTTATCACTTTTGGGATTCCAGTCATCAAATCCCGACCTCTAATTTCAAAATCATCTGGACTCTCATCCAGCTCGGTCATGGCCGAACCCACTTCAATCTTTACTCGCTCAGCGGTACGTTCACCGATAAGCAGGTTATGTTGTCGACGCATGTAATCCAGAATATCCTTATTGAAGGAATCTCCCGCAACACGAATGGATTGATCACATACAATACCTGAAAGAGCAATAACTGCGATCTCGGTTGTACCTCCTCCAATATCTACGATCATCGATCCAATCGGCTGATCAATATTGATTCCAATACCAATGGCAGCTGCAATTGGCTCATGAATCATATAAACTTCCTTAGCGCCTGCGTGTTCCGCGGAATCTCGAACAGCTCTTTTTTCCACTTCTGTAATACCAGAAGGGATGCATATCACCATACGATGCGAAGCAGGAAATAGCCGATTATTCTTTCCGTCAATCATTTTAATCAGTCCCCTGATCATGTGCTCCGCAGCATGGAAGTCTGCGATCACTCCATCTTTCAATGGACGGATAGTCTTGATGTTTTCATGAGTTTTCTCATGCATCTGCATCGCCTGTCTACCAATCGCCAGTACCTTATTGGTATTCTTATCTATCGCAATGATTGACGGCTCATCAACCACCACCTTATCCTTTTGGATGATCAAGGTATTGGCAGTACCAAGATCGATTGCTATATCACTTGAAAAAAAGTCGAAAAGCGCCATATATTGCCGTCAAAATTTGAAGCCGAAGATACTAATTTGTTTTTAAAAGCCGGTCCAAGGACCGGACCTCATTTAAGATCAATAACGATCTATGTTAATGTTTGAAATGTCGATGACCGGTGAATACCATTGATAACCCGTTTTCATCGCAATAATCAATGGATAACTGGTCTTTAATGGATCCTCCTGGTTGAATTACTGCCTGAATACCAGCCTTATGTGCAATCTCAACACAATCCGGAAATGGGAAGAAAGCATCAGAAGCCATTACAGCTCCGTTCAAGTCAAATCCAAATTTACCTGCCTTCTCGATTGCTTGCTCCAACGCGTCCACGCGTGAAGTCTGCCCTACGCCACTTGCCAGTAACTGACCGTCTTTGGCCAAAATGATGGTATTGGACTTGGTGTGCTTACAAACCTGTGATGCAAAAAGCAAATCAGCGACCACCGCTTCCGATGGAGTTACTTTTGTCACCTCTTTCAAATCCGATTTCTCATCAGACTTCCAATCATGCTGTTGGACGATGACACCATTCAACAGTGTCCGATGCTGAACCTGAGGTTTCCACTGCTGTTTTTGAATCAAAAGAATTCTGTTTTTCTTCTTTTTCAAAATTTCCAAGGCGTCTTCTGTAAACCCGGGTGCAATCGCGATCTCAAAAAACAAAGTGTGCATTTCCTCTGCACACTCGCCATCGATGATTTTGTTGGAAATCAGAACGCCTCCAAACGCGGAAGTAGTATCTGCCGCGAAAGCGCGGAGATACGCATCTTTTACCGTGTTACCCAAGGCAATACCGCATGCGTTGTTATGTTTCAAGATCGCAAAAGCTGTCTGTTCAGCAAATTCGGTGATGAGCTGAACAGACGCCTCTATGTCTACAAGGTTGTTGTAGGAAATGTCTTTTCCATGGAGTTTTTCGAAAAAGCCGTCCAAATCACCATAAAAAGCTCCATCCTGATGAGGGTTCTCTCCGTATCGCAACTGCTTTTTACCCTGCACACTAGCCTTAAATGCAGGAATCTCCTGATCGGCATTCATATAATTGAAAATCGCGGAATCATAATGCGAAGACACTTCAAATGCATGCGCTGCGAAACGCTTACGGTCTGAAATAGAAGTCTCTCCATGCTTATTCTGCAGCAATTCCAGCAAATCGGTGTATTGATTCCGCGAACTTACGATCAGAACATCTTTGAAATTTTTGGCAGCAGCCCGTATTAATGAGATACCTCCAATGTCAATCTTTTCAATTATTGCCTGTTCTTCTGCTCCAGACGCTACCGTCTCTTCAAAAGGATAGAGGTCAACAATAACCAGGTCAATGGAAGGAATTGCAAATTTTTTCTTCTCTGTAAGATCGGCCTCATTGTCTCTGCGGTGCAGAATGCCCCCGAAAACTTTGGGGTGCAAGGTTTTTACCCGACCTCCAAAAATACTTGGGTACTCGGTTACATCCTCTACGGCCGTGACTTCCACTCCTTGTTGTTGGATGAAATCCTGGGTACCTCCCGTAGATAAGATACTGACTCCCAGCTCATTTAGCCGGGCAATAATGGGTTCCAGGTTATCTTTATGATACACTGAAATGAGGGCGGTTTTTATACTCTTCTGACTCATGCTGCCAATAAAAGCTGCAAAAGTACCACAACTTAAGTATTCAGTCAGGGTTGAGGAATAATTTCAAGTTTTCACCCTCAAACACTGACAAAATCTCGACGAAAAAGATTTTAGCTGATCAACGTTTACGAAACAACCAAAGTCCAAGAAATGTAAACAATCCATTGAATAACAGGATCTCAAAACCAATCGTATAACCTCCAAACCAGCTGGCTGAATTGGTCTGCAAAATATACGAAAGCACCGGCGACAACACACAGACAACAGGAATCATTCGGTCTTTCACCTGGGTCTTAGTGAAAATTCCAAATGTGAATAAGCCCAGCAAAGGGCCATATGTATATCCTGCTACTGTAAATACGGCACTAATTACACTTCGATCATTGATGGCGTTGAATACGATAACCACCAAAAAAAGGAGGACAGAAAATCCTAAATGGACCTTTACCCTTGTCTTCTCCTGCTTGCCAAAATTTTCTGCTTTAAAGCCCAAAAAATCAACACAGAAAGAAGTAGTTAGTGCCGTTAGGGCAGAATCTGCACTTGAATAAGCCGCGGCGGTAATTCCCAGCAAGAACAAAATCGCCCCAAACAAAGGGAAATGTTGAATCGCAATTACAGGAAATAAATCGTCTGTGCGGTCTGGAATAGGAATGCTCTGAAACTCGGCGTATTGATAGAGCATCACGCCCAAAATCAAAAACAGCACTTTCACCATGACCAAAACTCCTGTAAACCAGAATACGTTTTTTTGAGCATCTGCCAATGAACGGCAGGTCAGGTTCTTTTGCATCATGTCCTGATCAAGGCCAGTCATGACTATTGCAATAAAGGCACCTGATATGAACTGCTTAAAAAAATTGGTCCCCGGCTGCCAATCCCAATCAAAGGCCGTACTACGCACATCGGATTGAACCGAAGAAATTAAATCTCCCATAGAAAGTCCCATTTCACTTTTGATCAGGTAGATACTGAAGCCCACAGAAAACAACATGAAAAACGTTTGAAGGGTATCGGTCCAAACAATCGTCTTAATGCCTCCTTTCCAGGTATACACCCAGATTAGTAGGATAGCCGAGGCCACTGACACCCAAAAAGGCAACCCAAAAGCATCGAAAAAAGCAATTTGCAATACACCGGCCACCAGAAATAACCTGAATGAAGCTCCAATGACCCGACTTAATAAAAAGAAAAATGCCCCTGTCTTATGTGCCTTGCTTCCAAAACGGGATAATAGGTATTGGTAAATGGAAATCAGGTTATGCTTATAATACAAAGGCAGCAAAACAAGTGCGATTACTGAGTACCCTAAAATGTAACCCAACACCATTTGGAAATAATGAAAGTTGGAGTTGCCCACCTCCCCTGGAACGGAGATAAAAGTTACACCAGATAAAGTGGCGCCAATCATACCAAAAGCCACCAGATACCAGGGAGATGAGCGATTTGCTGTGTAAAACGTTTCTGCAGTCGCCGTTCTGGAAGTCCACCAGGAGATCACAATGAGCACTAAAAAGTAACCGCCAACTACCAACGCGACTAAAAATGGAGTCATACTTTATCGGATTTGGCTCTAAAATAATTAGTTAAAGTAACTTTGCGGAAAATCACGGTATAATGCGATTTGAATTTGATGTTGAGGAAGAGATAGAGGTAAAGGAAGTTGTCGACGATGAGAAACTACGTGATCTCATCGTGTACAATGATGATTTCAATACGTTTGAGCATGTCATTGAGACCTTAATCAAGGTCTGCAAGCATGATCCACAGCAAGCGGAACAATGTACTTACCTGATCCACTTTAAGGGTAAATGCACTGTAAAACGTGGAACATATGACGAGTTGAAACCTCAGCGAGAGGCGATTGGTGACGCGGGTATAAAATCGGCTATCGTTTAATCATCTATGGACTACCCGTCCAAAGTAGTTGAAAAAGCGGTTGAAGAAATTGCCAAACTCCCTGGCATTGGTAGAAAAACTGCGCTCAGGTTAGTCTTGCATCTACTCAAACAAGACGAGGGGTTCACAAGTGCACTCAGTTCTGCGCTGACCGATCTCAGGGAAAACATCAAGTACTGCAACACTTGCCACATCATTTCCGAAACGACGCAATGCACTTGCTACAATCTCTCAACGGATCGTTCTGTCATTTGTGTAGTAGAGGATACTCCGGATGTTCTGGCAATAAAAAACACAGGACAATACAATGGTATGTTCCACGTACTTGGAGGTAGGATCTCTCCCATGGATGGTATTGGCCCTGAAGAAATCAGAATTGATTCTCTGATTCATCGTGTCACCCAAGGAACAGATGAGGTGAAAGAGGTAATACTGGCGTTGAGCAGTACGATGGAAGGAGATACCACTGCCTTCTACATCACCAAAAAGCTACACGAGTTATCGGATATCAAAGTAACGACCATTTCTCGCGGCATTCCTGTGGGAGGAGAGCTTGAATATGCAGATGAGCTAACACTAGGTCGAAGCATCACATCAAGAACATTATTTTCCAGCTAGTCCCGACGCCTGGGTTTTGAGAAAATGGTGTAGAAAAGCATCAACCCCATGCCACAAAGCATCACCAAAAAATACCAATTGGTCTTTCCTGTACCAAATGTTGTCCAGATATGCATAGAGGTAAGGATCATCAGGATTATTCCAAGAAACACCCCTATTCGCTTCTTCTGTTGCAGGTTCATCTAGCGAAGATGATAAAAACCTACTCAAATTCCGGGATGAGAATGAAATTCGGAAAATTTTGAGGTCATTTAATAAAGTATTCGATCTTTTCACACGTCATCTCCTCAGCTCAATCTCATAAAACTTATTGTGTGACGTTCATAATGATTTTTCAAGATTCGTGAGAATCGATCAAGGGCTGGAGTTCTGTTTCTCCTATGGATCATTGAATTGTGACAATCAAATCATAAGATTTCCTTTGAGTGAAGCATAATTCTTTGTTAAGTACCATTTTATATGGAAATATTACGATTTCTGCCAAAATCTAAATTGGCAGGCCTGATAAGTCTAATGGCAGTTTTGTAAAAACAGTCTACTGCATCTTTGTATCATAAGGTTGCTGGAAGAGCAATGAAGAAATTTCCAACTTAAGTAGTGAAAACCATTGAGTTGCTGGTGTATTGAATCACCGTTTTGTTATGCCTTTTTTGAAAGTTATTTAGCAGTAGCGCAATGTGCTGTTAAAAATTATTAAGTTCTTGCATGATGCTAAAATGATGTTTAGCATGTAAATTGCACGAAGATTTCTGCGCACGCAGAATTTGTCTATGCTGGTTGTATGCCCTGAAGCCTCGTGCTTCAGGGTTTTTTATTTTGTGATCGTTTCAAACCTCAGATCAAACGTCTTCCACGAACCCAGCTAAGCAAACTTTCTATTGAAATTTAAATTTTTAAGAAACAGCGTATTTCCTATAAACACGCCTAACAGCAGCTATTTTACTACTTCCCTATTTATCAAAGATTAATCCGTCAATGTTCCGTTGATCTCATCAAATAGGCTTTTTAGCTCCTCGTATCGATCATACATATCTTTACCTGGTGTAAAATCTGCGCTTCCAGACACTGTTCCATATAAATAACTGATTTGATCGATGAGTTTAGGCTTCATGTAGGTTCCTTTCGCTGTTTCCAGCATGTCCTTGATTTGCTTCAATTGCTCCTTTTCATTCGTATCAACATCTTTTCGTTTCAATTTCTCCTCAACATCCTGGTTCAGGCGGCGAGCATCTCCCAATAACTCAGAGATTTTCAGCGACAATGTCTCTTGAGCTGCCACATCTTCGACAGTAATTCCCGATTCAGAGGAACGCGGATCCATCGATAGTTCAAAAGATTGCTCCATTACTTCTTCATTGACAGTCATTCTAATCTTGTAAGTGCCCGCCTGTGCCCGTGGCCCCGATCTGTATCGTCTGGTTTTACTATTGTGCCAGGGGCCCGCATGGGTCATGTCCCAATTGAAGCGGTGTAACCCAGCACCAATCTCCAATTTCTCTTCGGCGATATAGGTTACCTCACTCAACCGCATATTATTCACTTCTTCTTCTTCCAACGATTTCCCACTTACAATTGTCTTGATCACTTCGCCCTGGTCATTTAATATGTCCAGTCTCAATGGTGATGTGAGACTATCAGGTAAAAAATAATCGATATGTACCGCAGGACGTGGGTAGTTTCCGCCGCGCATTTTTGGAAACATGTAACGATATGCGTCTTTAGGTTTGAATAAGTAAGGATCTCCCGTTAGCGATTCATAATTCTTGTCGTGTAAGCTGCTGAGGTTGTCCAAAACATAAAACCCTCTTCCCATGGTTGAGATGGCCAGGTCTTTTCTAAATACTTTGATGTCCGTTATGGGAGTTAAAGGCAGGTTTTGCTGAAAAGACTTCCAGGAAGCACCATCATTCAGAGAAATAAACATGCCAAACTCAGTACCCGCATATAATACCCCTTCTCGATCAGGATCCTCGCGAACGACCCTTGTTGGATAATCTGCAGGAATACCATTAGTACCATCCGTCAACAAGGTCCATGATTTTCCAAAGTCTTCAGTTTTCCAGATGTAAGGTTTCCAATCACCTAATTGATATCGCAATACCGCGATATAAGCTTTCTCTGCACGATGTGGCGACGGCTCTACAGCGTCCACTCGACCACCTGCAGGAAGTCTCTTAGGAGTTACTTCTTGCCAGTTTTCGCCGCCATCTCTCGTTACATGTACAGGTCCATCATTGGCTCCCACCCAAATGATGCCTTCCTGTACCGATGATTCTCGTATTGCGTAAATCGTGCTATAAAATTCTTCCCCCGTAATATCTCTGGTAATGGGAGATCCGGAAATCACTTGTTTATCGGGATCAAACGCAGTAAGGTCCGGAGAAATGGTTTCCCACGTTTTGCCGTCATCTGTTGTTTTGTGAACGAACTGCGAAGTATGGTATATCACATCAGGATTGTGTGGGGATACATGAATTGGTGATACACGCTGAAATCTGTATCGAAGCTCATTAGGGTTCTGTCCATACATATTAGCCGCTCCCACATCGTAGTTTTTCTCTGTTCCAGTTCGTTTATCAAATACATCAAATCGCCCCTTGCAGTTGGCATAGACAATATTGTGATTCCCTGGTTTTGGAACGGCCGGGCCTGTTTCGCATCCACCCGTATTAATAATCCATCCAGCTTCTGGTGCCTGAATAGCTCCCGGAGCACGACTAGGCACGGCCACTGTTGTCGAATTATCCTGTTGACCTCCATACAACCAATATGGGTATTGATCGTCTACTTCTACCTGATAAAGCTCAGCCGTAGGCTGATTGAATTGTGTGGTCCATGTCTTACCTCCATTGAAAGTAACGTTGGCTCCCCCGTCATTAGACTGAATAAAAAGATCAGGATTATCCGGGTTGATCCACATATCATGATTATCGCCATGAGGGGGACGCATTCGTTTCCAATTTTCACCCCCATCGGTAGATTTGTAATAGCCAGTGGCCATAACGTACAGCACGTCAGGATTTTGGGGATCAACCTCAACATTGGTGTAATAAAATGGCCGGGTTCTGATACCTCGATCGCTCGAAACTTGCGTAAAAGATTTTCCTTGATTTACGGATTTATACATTCCTCCATCATCACCCGGAGCCTCCACCAGGGCGTACAGAATTTTAGAGTCCGCAGCGCAAACTCCCAAATCAATCTTGCCAATCAATCCTTTTGGAAGACCTTTATCAATTTTATCCCAGGTATCTCCCCCATCTAATGATTTATAGATACCTCCTTCTTCCTGCGTACCTCCACTAATAATGGTCCATGGCTTGCGTTCAGCCTTCCACGCAGTTGCAAAGATTACATTGGGATTTCCTGGCAAAAATTCAATATCGGAAACTCCTACTTTATCGGAAATAAAAAGCACTTTTTCCCAGGACTTTCCTCCATCTTTTGTTCGATAGACTCCTCTTTCCGAATTAGCAGCAAATGCATTTCCAATTGCAGCTACAAAAACCGTATTATTATCGGTTGGGTGAATTTCAACCGCACCGATATGGCCCGTATTCTTCAGCCCGACAAACTCCCAGGTTTCGCCAGCATCTACGGATTTGTACATGCCCTTTCCCGTGATCACGTTGCTACGTAGGCCATCGGAACCCGTACCTACATAAACGATATTTGGATCTTTCTGATCTACCGCAACATCGCCGATAGATGGCGTTGCAAAATATCCGTCAGATACATTTTTCCAGGTCGTACCATAATCCGTAGTTTTCCATACTCCTGCTCCGGTAGCTCCCTGATAGAAGGTACCCGGTTCAGCAACAGTACCAGCGACAGCTGTAACTCGGCCTCCTCTTATGGGCCCTACAGATCGGTATTGGAAAATGGAAAAGTCCTGTGCAACTAGAATTCCTGCGAGAAGGAAGGCACTTAGATAGGTTGAGAAGCGAATCATGGGTCTATGTTAGTGAATAATCATCAGAACCGTAAAGTGATTCCTTTTAAAGGAAAATACGCTCTGTCAAAGTACTTCCTCAGAGCAATTTCAATCATACTTGTATTCTTCGGGGGTACTTCAGCCACATTCCGCGACTCTCAATCAGTCTGTCACAGGCCTCTTTGATTCCAACTTAAGCATCGGCATGTTTTGAGTAATTAGTCAGACCATTTGCATTTCAAATAAACTAGTCCACCCTGACGATACTATATAGTTCTTCATTGATGATCACAGCGTTTTTCTTTATCGCACCTTTAAGTGTTGCTTCCTTCACAAAACCAGCCTTTTCTAATACCTTCATCGAAGCCTCGTTATGCTCAAATACCCCTGCATATATGCGGTACATTGCCAATGTCTGAAAGGCATAATCAGTGGCCAGCATGACGGCATAAGTTGCAATTCCCTTCCCCCAAAATTCTTCTCCCAGCCAATATCCAATTTCGCAGGTATGTGCATATACATCGGATTGTGGCTCCAAACCCACTACGCCTACTAAACTCCCGTGATATTCAATGGCAAAAGTGATCTGGGGATCTTCCGAAGCCTTACTTCTGATAAAAAATTCTGCGTCCTTTTCAAGGTATGGGTGGGGGAAGTAATCTTTTACATTATCCCAAATCCTTCGATTGTTTGCTAACCTGGTAAGCTCTGAAATATCGGCAAGTCTTAATCTTCTTAACCGGACTTCCTCCATTCAAATAAAGATAATCCAAGAACTAGTATTCTACAGCAATTCGTTGGCAAGATTGGCTAAATCTGAACGTTCTCCTTTTTCCAATGTAACGTGTGCAAAAATTGACTGATCCTGAATTCTATCGATCAAGTATGAAAGGCCATTGGATTGTGAATCCAGATAGGGTGTGTCTATCTGATAGATATCTCCTGTAAATATGATCTTGGTATTCTCCCCGGCTCGGGTAATAATTGTCTTTATCTCATGAGGTGTAAGATTCTGAGCTTCATCCACAATGAAGAAGATATTAGACAAACTTCGTCCCCGGATATAGGCAAGTGGAGTGATAACCAATTTTTCCTGATTGACCATATCCGTTATTCGTTTGTTCTCCTTATCACTTTCGGCGAATTGGTTCTGAATGAACTTCAAATTGTCCCAGAGTGGCTCCATGTATGGGTTAAGTTTGGACTTGATGTCACCTGGTAGATAGCCAATATCTTTGTTGCTCAAAGGAACAATTGGTCGGGCCAGGTAGATCTGTTTAAAATTCCGCCGTTGCTCCAACGCCGAAGCCAGGGCAATTAATGTTTTCCCAGTTCCTGCGACACCATTGATACTCACCAGTCGAACTTCTTGGTTTAACATCGCATCTATCGCAAAGGTCTGCTCAGCGTTTTTCGGTTTAATTCCATAGACGGAAACTTTATCCACCTTATCTACTGTCTTTTCTGTAGCGTTGTATTTCGCTAAAACAGAATTTTTTTCGCTTCTTAAGATATAGAACTCATTGGCCACTCCTTTTTTGCGACCAAAGATCTTTTTCTTATCGATGCTATTCTCCTTGAAAAGTTGATCAATGTGGGAACTCTCGATCCCAACGACTTCCGTCTTCCCTGTATGTAGGGTACTGACATTCTTGATCTTACCGGTCTCATAGTCTTCTGCCTGAAGGTCCAGGGATTTTGCTTTAAGTCTTAAATTGATATCCTTAGAAACCAAAATGACAGGTCTTTTACCTCCCTCCTCTTCTTTTAAAGCAAGTGCCGCATTTAAAATACTGTGATCGTTTTTGGCATCATTGAATACTTTTCTAGCATCAACAGTACTGTTAGATTCCATAAGTACCTTGAACTTGCCCTTGGTTTTACCATTCAATGGGATCCATTCCTTTAGCATCTGCCCCTCAGCCAGTTTATCCAAGAGTCGCGTAAATTCACGAGCCTCGAAATTCTTGGTGTCATTCCCCTTCTTAAACTGATCTAATTCCTCTAACACTGTAATTGGTATTCCAATATCGTGTTCTGCAAAATTTAGAATGGAGTCATGAGAATATAGAATGACAGAAGTATCTAAAACAAAGATCTTTTTCTCTTTTCGGGCTCGCGGCATATAGACTTTAGTGTAAGTTATTGACTCTCCCTACTATCTAAGTTCCAAAATTCTCATAGCATGACAGCAGGGCAATGTGGATTCATCAATATTATGACTTTTTAGTCGAATTGTTCCTATGTCCAGAGCTTATTTATTCGGCAAAAACATACCAATCTTCCTGCTCACGGGGTATGATACGAATGACATGATTCATAGCTAACCTAATCACCACATCCGAAGCCTCTTTTGTGGTTAGTTGAGTCACCTCACAAAATTGTGGTAAAGTAATATGATCATGAGTCCCCAGGTAGTTGAGCAATGCTTTTTCATATGTGCCGTATTCGAAGCTGGTTTCGGCCTTTTTCCGTTCTTGCTTCAACAGTTGCCTGATTTCCCGGCTTGCCTGGACAGATCTGTCATCTACGCGTACAAAAGCTTTTCCGAATCGATGGCTCTTCTTCAAAAATGCAAAATGGGGTTTCAAAGTGCTCTTAGGTATCCTATAGTGAAGTACGCTTCTACCATCTTTAAGCTGGATACGCTCAAGTGTAAAGTCAACTTCAGGTCGACAAAGCTCTTCAATGGCCTTTGTCATGGCAAACTCCTCCTCGTCTGGAAACTTCAGCCCCGGAATGTTCCCATTATCATCTACACCCACCAACAGGTGACCTCCATCGGAATTGGCAAATGCCACAACCTCACGGATTACCTTCTCAGGATGGTTGATCTTTCTTTTAAATTCAACCGTCTGGCTTTCACCGTCTCGTACCAACCGTTTGAGTTCGCCCAGGTCCATAATCTAAGTAAACAGCCGATGTAACAACAATAAAAAGAGCCCCAATCAGGGTTCGATCAATTAAACGAAATCTTCATCTTCGTCAGGATCAGGCATCGTAAACATGCTACTAAGCAGGTCTTTGAATTGCATACCTCTTTCGAGGGTATGTTTGCTTAATTGACTGTACTCCGCAAGTCCATATAACGCAAATTCCATCATAAAGTAACGGAATGATTTGTGTTTGCTCTGTATGTGCTTGTCCACCAACTCACCTAGTCCAGGAACCGCGTTCAATTCCTTTTCATAGTCTTTTTGGTTGTGCTCGAACAATAAGTCAACCATGTTCCCTTTTCCAAACCAATTGGTGATCTGCTCGTAAGGATTCTTTAGTTTCTTCTTTCTTGTCTCCTCCGGATCCGGAAAGTAATCTACAAACTGCGTTCTAATGGCCTTACCAATAAGGTTGTTAGCTACAATTCCGGGTCCTTCCTGCTCGCCTTCGTAAACCAATTCTACCTTTCCGGTGATGGCCGGAGCCACATTGAGCAAATCAGAAACTCGGACAAAAACCTTATCATCTCCATTGAGAAGGCATCTCCGTTCCGCACCACTGATTAGATTTTCGTAAGCCGAAATGGTTAGTCGTGCAGATACGCCACTTTTCGCATCTACATATTCACTGTCTCTCGCTTCAAAAGCAATTTGCTCTATTAAGTCTTTTGACAATTCAAAGACATCAACGACTTCCTCTTGTTCGGCTCGAGATTTGCTTCTTGTTCAGTAATTCTCCTACCGATTTCAATTGATTTAGGATAGTGAGTAATGATTTGGCTATCGATCCTATCTTTCAATGGTGTTACGATACTACCCCGATTGGTATAGTCTTCCGGGTTTGCCGTGAAAACAAATTGCACATCCAGGGGCAGCCGCAGCTTGAACCCTCTAATCTGAATATCGCCTTCCTGCAATATGTTAAAAAGAGCTACCTGAATCCTTGCCTGAAGGTCCGGAAGTTCATTGATCACAAAAATGGCCCGATGTGATCTTGGGATCAATCCATAATGGATAACTCGCTCATCTGAATAAGGTAATTTCAAACTTGCAGCCTTGATGGGGTCTACATCTCCTATCAAATCGGCGATGGTCACGTCTGGCGTAGCCAATTTCTCCGTATAGCGCTCATCCTGATGAACCCATTGAATAGGCGTCTCGTCACGATTCTCCTCAATCTGGTCGATTGCATATCTTGAGAGTGGCTGTAAGGGATCATCATTCAAATCGGAACCTGCAACTATAGGAATGTATGTATCTAACAGTTTGGTCAGTGTCCTTGCTATTCGTGTCTTAGCTTGCCCTCTTAAACCAAGGAAGTTGATGTTGTGTTTGGCCAGTATCGCTCGCTCGATATCAGGAATCACGGTATCTTCATACCCCCAAACCCCCTCAAAAACATTAATTCCCGAACGAAGATTCCTGATCAGGTTTTTCCTCAACTCCGTCTTTATTGATTGCGGTTTGTACCCAGTTGCTTTCAACGCACCAAGCGTAGTTATCTCCTTCAACTGTTCAGCTGGGATCTGCTGATATTGCATAAATATTTATGGATTAAAGGTTCTTTCTTCTGTTTCTACGGTAATCTTCAAATATGAGATCACCCAGCCCTTTCAGGCTACTGTAATAGGCATTGCCGTTATTTACTTGTGTAAACTCTCGTACAAATTCCTGCAGATATGGATCCGATGCGATCATAAACGTGGTAATTGGAATCTTGAGTCGCCTACACTGGGCAGCCAGATTCAGTGTTTTGTTCAGGATTTTCGGATCTAGACCGAAGCTGTTCTTATAATATTTGATCCCAACTTTCAGACAGGTAGGCTTACCGTCGGTAATCATGAATATTTGTTTGTTTTTGTTTTTCCTTCTACGGAGTAGATCCATAGCCAGCTCCAGTCCCGCTACAGTATTGGTATGATAAGGGCCTACCTCCAGATAGGGCAGATCTTTGATTTCGATTTGCCAGGCGTCGTTCCCAAATACGATGATATCCAGTGTATCTTTCGGGTATTTTTTCTTGATGAGTTCTGCCAGTGCCATGGCAACCTTCTTGGCAGGTGTAATCCGATCTTCTCCATAGAGGATCATGGAGTGACTGATGTCGATCATTAACACCGTGGAGGTTTGGGTTTTAAACTCCCGTTCACGAATCTCTAAATCGTTTTCAGTGAGCATAAAATTTCCAAAGCCATGATTGATCTGGGCATTTTTAATGCTCTCCGTCAATTCAATTTGCTCTGGAGAATCGCCAAACTGAAATTCCCTAAAATCTGTAGACAGCTCATCGCCTCTGCCTGCAAGGTCAGATCGATGATTTCCACGACCTGATTTTTTTAGTTTCCCAAAAATTTCTTCCAGAGCGCTTTTTCGGATTTCCTGTTCACTTCTTGCTGTGATCTTTAATGAACCCGACTCATTATCATCTGTAACATACCCTTTTGATTTGAGGTCATCAATAAAATCTCCAATTCCGTAATCGCTATTAGAGATGTTATACTGCTTGTCGAGGTTGGTCAGCCAGCTTAGTGCTTCACTGACGTCTCCCGATGTGATGACCATCAACTGTAAGAAAATATTCAGTAAATTATCAAAGGTAGACTGCTCCTTATTTTTCTCGGGAATAAATTCCGTAAATCGATAACCGATCATACTGAATCTTGATAGTGTAATTAATAATCTTTTTAAATCTCAGGCTTGTCTTTATAAAAACCTGTAATTGGTAAATTAGTTCAGTGCATGCACTAACCCAACAATAAGAATATCTTTAATTATTTTTGGACCATGCCTGGCCGAAGACCCATTTTCGTATCGCTTATCTCTGGAACATATTATGCCATGAGAGACTTTCTGTACAAACAAACCATAGAGCCAAAAGCCCCTGAAATTCGGAAATCGAAAGACACAAAAGACACCTCCAAAGTTGAGGAGGAGAAAAAACCGTGGTAATTACTTACTCTTCGGTAACGTTTTGAATAGCAAGTCCCAAAAAGGAGAAGACACACCAAACGCGTTTTCCGGATCCTTGTAATGGTGTATACCATGGTGCACCCACAAGATTTTCAAGAAATTTTTAGGTGGCTGATATGCGTGAATCGCATAGTGAATGGAAGTATACAATAAATAGCCCACGTAAAAACCCGGAATAAATCCGTAAACATAAGTTCCTAGCAACAAACGGAATATTCCGAAAAAGAAAAGGATCAACATGATCATGGGAAGTGGAGGCATTGAGATCCGATCTTTATCCTTTGGAAATTCATGATGAGCTCCATGTACAAGTCTCACAAACTTTTCTCTCGCAGGAGTAGTCGGACTGATGTGGAATATGAATCGGTGCATCACATATTCCACTAAGGTGAAAGAGACAAGGCCGACTATAAATAGCCATACAACATTATTCGAGTTGGTATATCCATGTTGCATGCCATAGAAAATTATCCCTATGGGCAAAATAGTGAAGATTACCAACGTAATAGAAATGTGGGTTCTTGTCAGTAAATCCAAGATTGGATTTGTAAAGAGTTTTTTGCTTCCAGTATTAGAAGGTTTTGCTTTTGGTTCCATACTTACTTGCGACTGAAGCGCGGTTCTAAGCTAAATTTACCGCGAAATTAAATACTACTAACGGATACTTGGGTTCTTAATTGAGTTTTTTCGTAAAGAGTTTCATAGAGCGGCAGAATTTTATCTACTTCGAAATCTTTGGCACGTTTCAATGCTCCTTCTTTGAATTTCTTTAGATTTCTATCGTCCAGAATATGAATGGCATTTCGAGCCATATCTTCTGTATCGCCAATCTCGCTGACAAATCCTGATTGCCCATTAATATTCAACTCTGGCAATCCGCCAGCATTCGATGATATTATTGGGACTTCACAAGACATAGCTTCTAATGCGGCCAGACCAAAACTCTCTTTTTCAGAAGGCATGATAAACAAATCACTGACTGAAAGCACTTCTTCCACTGCTTCCAGTTTTCCCAAAAAACGGATGTCTTCACATCGGCCAAGCTCCCTGCACAGCTCTTCCATCTTCGAACGCTCAGGTCCATCACCAACCAACAAAAGCTTTGCTGGAACAACATTTCTCACTTTACCAAATACTTCAATGACATCTTCAACTCTTTTGACCTTCCGGAAATTCGAGATGTGCGCCAGAAGCTTTTCACCATTAGGGCATATTGCTGTTTTGAAATGATCTTTTTTCTGTTTTTTGAATTTACTCAGGTCGATAAAATTGGGGATGACCTGAATATCATTCGTCACTTCAAAATGCTCATAAGTATCTTTCTTCAAATCCTCAGAAACCGCGGTAACTGCGTCTGAAGCATTAATCGAAAAAGTGACTACTGGCTCATAAGTTGCATCTTTCCCCACCAATGTAATGTCTGTGCCATGCAAAGTTGTGATCACTGGAATTTCTATCCCTTTTGTTTTCAGAATCTGCTTTGCCATGAATGCAGCAGATGCATGCGGAATAGCGTAGTGTACATGAAGTACATCCAGGTTTTCATATTGTACCACTTCCACCATTTTACTGGCCAACGCCAATTCGTATGGTGCGTATTCAAACAAAGGATAATTTTTTATTGAAACCTCGTGGTAAAACAAGTTTTCATTAAAAAAATCCAGACGTGTGGGTTGTGAATAGGTAATAAAGTGGACCTGATGCCCTTCCTTAGCAAGGGCCTTTCCAAGTTCGGTAGCAACTACACCGCTTCCTCCGTAGGTTGGATAACAAACTATACCGATTTTCATAATCGTTACTTTTAAACGCCTTGTCTAAAAAAAATGTTCGTTTAATTTCAATTAATCTTCAACAAGAGATCGATACACGACATCCTGCATACGATTGCGAATATCTCTGGTGATCAATCGGCGGTTTTCAGCGTCGGGATAAATCCTATTGGAAACAAATGTGAATACCAAATCATTTGCCGGATCGGCCCAAACCATTGTACCGGTAAATCCTGTGTGCCCGAAACTTTCATTACTGACTTTAGCCGAAACATTCTCCACCGAATCTGAGACTTTATCCCAACCAAGAGCTCTTCTGTTTCCTTTAAAATATCGCTGATTGAAACGATTGATGGTTGATGGTTGCAAGTATTGTCGACCGCCGTAGTAACCATCATTGAGCACCATATGCATCAAAATCGCCAATTCTCTGGAAGATGAGAATAAACCGGCGTGGCCAGCTACACCTCCACTAATGGCCGCATTTCGATCGTGGACATTCCCCCATACTAATTCATCACGATAGTATTTATCAAACTCGGTTGGTGCAATCTCAAAAATTTCAAATCCCTTTTCCAATGGATTAAATACCGTGTAATGCAGCCCCATAGGGTAATAGAAATTTTCGAATAAATAACGTTCCATCGACATATTCGTAACCGACTCCACTACTTGCTGCAAAATCATAAACCCGAGATCACTATATCGGTATTCTCCTTTTTTCTCCATAAGGGGGGATTGAATAAGCCAACTTCTGATAGAATCCATCATCACGGGGTGTATCGGATATCCATAAGATCGATCATCATTCTCTTCGTCTTGTGCAGTATAGTAGCTAAACGGCTCCAGGAAGTCTCCCTTGAGTGTTCTTTTCCACATGGGCTCGTAAGACCTCAAGCCACTCTGATGAGCCAGTAGTTGTTTGATTGTAATATGTCCCTTATTTGAAGCAACATATTGTTGTAAATGCACACCGATAGAATCTTCAAGGTTAAGGAGGTCTTTCTCTTCGAGGCTCATTACACATAGCAACGTGCCTAACACTTTGGTGACAGAAGCTATATCATAGATCACATTTTTATGTACTGCGATCAAGCTGTCATAGGTTAAATACCCAAATGATTTATCGTAAATGATCGAGCCGCCTTTTAGCACGGTAACCTGACAACCGGGGGCCGCTTGCTCTCGAATCATCTCTCTGGCCAGGTCTTCAATGAAGGCCAGGGAATCTGAAGACATACCTTCCCATTCCGGAGCGGCCAGTCTCAACTTGCCAAATGAAGGAACAATTGCCGCTGGCAAATGATCATAAGGTGATTTTTCACCTGATTGTTGACCCAATATGCCCACCGCACCAAAAAGCATCTGAGGAATCAATTCGTCATATAATGGAAGACTCTCTTCAAAATACAGAAATTCGTGGGCCCCAACGAACGCAGGAGTTCTGGAAGAAACAAGGGCAATAATCTTGTGGTCATGCTGATACTGCTCGATGAACGGCATGAATGCTTCTACATTGGTTCGTGCGTCAACAATAATGGTTTGACCGGGTGATGGTGGTTGACTAATGATATCTCTTACTTCAAAATACTTAGCCAATTCTGAGGTCAAAGGGCCATGTGGGTTGTTAGTAAGCAGCGCAATTTCACGGGTCTGAACTGGAAGTGCACTAGGTTCTGTTGCCAGATGAACAACTGCATGTTGATAAATCGCTGTAATTAACTTCGTCGGAATGTGCACTGTTTCTGGTCGTTCTCTCGAAGTGATCAATGATGACAGTTCAATAGGATTCCTTTGGATTTTGCGTAAGGTTTTGGCAAGCTTCGGAAGTTCTTCGGGACCTACCAAGGCTATCCTGTCCTCTTCGAGTACTTTTCTTAGTTGTTTCTTGCCCACCTTTTCCATTGCTTTCAGACGGTTCTCATCCAGAAAAAATGAACTGTCAACACTTATAAGCTGTCGCAATACACGGGCTTGTCTATCAGCATATTGATCCAAATTGGGTAAAAGGACATAATCTATACCTGCCAGTGACAAAAGCTGAACATATTTTTCGAGGTAAGCTGTCAAGACCTGTTCGTCAGTGATGGTAGCAAGTGTTGGAAGACCAGGCAAGTCATAATCCGGCAAGTCCAATCGTTTATTAAGCCTAAGGGCAACGATTACATCTTTCTTGTCTATGTCTTCAAAATGGCTAAGGCCATTGCTGTTCAAAACAATACCTTTGTACGATGAAGAAAATTGCCGGATTCGGGTGGTGTCTTTAGAGGCATCAAGCCAAATTCTACTGGAAGGGTCATTTAGATACGAGGTGGGATTGCCTGCCAGGAAAATATCCTCCAGATTTGCACTGTATGCAGATGCATTGGGCAATGCCCATAGACATAAAAAGAGGAATTTTGGAAAGCTCATAGGTCCGCGTAAAACGCGATCTGTTTTCTATCTCTTACTGGTTGAGTAACGACTGGATTTTGGAAAAACACAATCTCTGTGCCGAAATATCATTAAATTTCAACGTAACACGAAAACTTTGCGCATAAAAAACAGTAAAATAAGAAGTAAGCAACAACAAAATACGCCATGAGACTGCCTTCACTCATAAGACTTCCAAGAAATAAGCAATTCACTATTGTACCACGACACTACGATCCGATCAAGGAAGAACTAGAGGAACGAACCTCGAGAATAAAAAATGAGCTAAAAAGTGGCACGGATGATTATCGACCTGGAAGCATCTCATTTTCCAAGCGATCGGCGCCCCTTCCTAGTGCCAACGTGCTTCAATTGGGTATTGCAGCAATATTAGCGTTGCTTGTTGTTGGTTGGCTTTATTGGGGAAATGATATCGCTTATGTATTCATTGCAGTCATTCCCATCTACTTCTTTTTCCGATTTCGCAAATTCATGCGTCGCTGATCTGAATGGAAGATATAGTCAGATTACTGCCGGATAGTATTGCCAATCAAATTGCCGCAGGAGAAGTCGTCCAGCGTCCGGCATCCGTGGTAAAAGAGCTTCTGGAAAACAGCATTGATGCGGAAGCAACTGAAATCTCACTTATATTAAGAGAATCTGGGAAGTCACTGATACAGGTATTGGATGATGGCGTGGGGATGAGCACATCAGATGCAAGAATGAGTTTCGAGCGCCATGCAACTTCCAAGATCAGGCGATCCGAAGATTTGTTCTCTATTCGAACCATGGGTTTCCGTGGAGAGGCACTCGCCTCAATCGCGGCAGTAGCTCAGGTTGAATTAAAAACCCGGAAACGAGGCGCAGAATTAGGAACAGAAATTGTCATACAGGGATCAGAACTCAAAAAGAATGAACCCGTTTTCACCAATGAAGGGACCTCACTTTGTGTAAAGAACCTCTTTTATAATGTTCCCGCCAGAAGAAATTTTCTAAAGTCCAACCCCGTTGAACTTCGTCATATCATCGATGAATTCAATCGAATTGCTTTGGCAAATCCTGGGATCAGTTTCAACATGTTTCATAATGATAGAGAATTACATCAGTTGGATCCCGGGAAACTGAGTAAACGCATTGTTCAATTGTTTGGTAGAAACTATCAGAATCAGCTGATCCCTTGCCAGGAGGATACTACGGATCTGCAAATTCGTGGCTACGTAGGCAAACCTGAATTCGCGAAGAAAACGCGAGGAGAGCAGTTCTTTTTTGTTAACGGGCGATTCATAAAAAATAACTACCTGAACCACGCCATAAATACGGCATTTGAAAGTCTACTCCCTGAGGGATTCCACCCATTTTATGTACTGTTTCTGGAAATGGATACGGCTAATGTGGATATCAATGTACACCCTACAAAAACAGAAGTGAAGTTTCAGGATGATCGGTTATTATACGGTATCATCCAATCAGCGGTGCGACAAGCCCTTTCTCAATTCAACGTTTCCCCTTCGTTAGATTTTAGTGCAGATGTCAATTTCAACTATGCAACGACCAATCTCGACAGGTCTGAGACCAGCATATCCACGAAGGATCGCGATTACAGTAATTTCAAATCAATCGATTCCGGCATCACAGGAAATAAGAGCATAGAAAACTGGCAAGACTTGTATCAGGTAGCAAAACAGGAGGATGTCGCTATGCTGAAAAAAGCCGAGAAAGAATGGCCTCAATCTGAAATTCTAACACTGAAAAGCGACCTTAGCACAGGTAGGCTGGAATTAGAAACTAGTGAGAAATGGAAACAATCCCTGCAATTGCATGGGCAATATCTGATTAGGCAAGTAAAGTCTGGGATGGTCGTCATCGATCAGTGTGCTGCTCATGAAAGAATTCTCTACGAAAAATATTTATTGGAGCTGAAAGGAAACAAAGGAGCGTCGCAATCGTGTTTATTTCCACAGCAAGTTGATTTAAGTCCTTCTGATTTTACTCTAATTAAAGAATTATCAGAAGAAATTCGGGCGTTGGGTTTTGACATTGATGAGTTCGGTCAACATAGTCTTGTCATCAATGGAATACCGGCCGACTTATCCGGACAGAATGAAAAGGAGATATTGGAAGGGTTGTTAGAGCAGTTCAAGCAGAACAAAGAAGAGTTGCAACTAGACCATCACGAGAACCTGGCCAGATCGCTGGCTGTTCGAACTTCGATGCGCAAGGGGAAGCTTCTCAATCAAAAGGAAACCGATGAATTAATTGATCGTCTTTTCGCCTGCGAACAACCTAACTATACTCCAAATGGAAATTCAATTTTCGTAGTTTTGGGATTGGACAGAATCTCAAGCTTTTTTAAGGAATAGCTCATGTTTAGAATCACACCGATGGTCAAGAATTTATTGATCATCAATATTGGAATTGCCGTACTTCAAGGAATCACAAGAATTTCTCTTGATGAGTTTTTTGCCTTGAGGGTGGTATTCTCCGATTATTTCCAACCCTATCAGATATTTACGTACATGTGGCTCCATGGTGGTTTTCGTCACATCTTTGGAAACATGCTGATTCTTTTCTTTGCCGGGCCCATGCTGGAAAACGTTTGGGGATCCAAGCGGTTCCTTATTTTTTACCTGGCTTGCGGTATCGGTGGGGGTGTTCTATTTGGAACTGCTGATTTTTTCGAAAAAGGTCAGATAGTAGATCAGCGAGATGATTTTTATGCTGACCCTAATCCAGAAAAGTTCAGAATTTTCGTACTTGACTATGCCAATGCAGCTAATCAGCAATTAGATCGGTTTTCAGATGACTATTTTGACAGCCCTGATGATCTTTCTTTGCAAAATCAAGCCAGAATCTTTGTTAGGCAAGTCTCTTCAGCTTACATCAATGTTCCAATGGTGGGAGCGTCCGGAGCGATTTACGGGATTTTAATGGCGCTGCTACTACTTTTCCCAAATACGCTTATTTACATTTATTTCCTCTTCCCTATCAAAGTCAAGTACTTAGTGTCGGGCTTGATCATTTATGAAGTTTGGGCTGAACTCAATCGGGTTCCTGGAGATAATATTGCACACCTGGCACACCTAGGTGGAGCTGCAATTGCGTATATTCTGATTAGATATTGGGGATCACGAAGTAACCGATTTTATTAAACCATGACTAATAGCATTCTCGACGATTTTAAAAACGCCTGGAACAAGCCTAATAATGCACCAGCTCAACTGATCATTATTAACGTCATTGTTTACCTATTTCTAGGAATATTATCGGTATTCTCCACACTTGGTGGTGCTGAAGGTGTTTTCAGAGTTATTTATAATCAGTTCTCAATACCTCCGATTTTCACTGATTTCCTCACGAGGCCATGGACACTTATTACCTATGGTTTTGCCCATAGTCTTAGGGGTATATTTCATATTCTGTTCAATATGCTCATCTTCTATTGGTTCTCGAAATTGATTCTGGAATACTTAGGCAATATGAAGGTGATCAGTATTTATATAATGGGAGTGCTTACAGGAGGTTTGGCTTATCTGTTTGTCTACAATGTCATTCCCTTCTACATAGAATCAGCTCCCGGTGTTTCCGGAATGGTAGGAGCTTCAGCTGCTGTATATGCCATAACTGTAGCTGCAGCGACACTATCTCCCAATTACACGTTCTACTTATTATTTCTCGGCCCCGTCAAAATCAAATACATCGCTGGCGTAACTATTTTCCTTTCGTTTCTTGGGTCTGTCGGTACTAATGCTGGTGGAAACATCGCACACCTGGGAGGTGCATTTATCGGTTACCTTTATGTCAGGCAATTACAAAGCGGGAATGACATAGGTGGATGGGTAATTCGAGTCATGGACTATGTTCAGAGTTTTCTGAGCAAACCTTCAAACATTAAGGTCACTCACCGCAGCGAAAAGGCGAAAAAAGTTAGAAGTAAACCAACTCGAAAAGCTGCTTCAAGAAGTGCTGGAGAAGCAAGTCAGGAGCAGATAGATGCTATTCTGGACAAGATTTCTCAGTCGGGATATGAAAGCCTGACCAAAGATGAAAAGCAACAATTGTTTAACGCCAGCAAAAAGTAATTAGGAAGCCTTCGATTTGTTCGCCAACTGCCCACAGGCGGCATCTATGTCTTTTCCCCGGCTTCTTCTGACATTGACGATCATTCCCCTATTTCGTAAGAAATCGGCGAATTGATCAATCTTATCTCCTTTGGCGTTTAAGAAATCCGCCTCTGAAATGGGGTTATATTCGATAATGTTGATTTTGGATGGAATCTGTTTCGCGAATTGCCAAAGTTCTTTGGCATCGCTGATATCGTCATTGAAATTGTTGAAGACGATGTATTCGAATGTGATTCTGTTTCCAGTGGTTTGATAAAACGTCAGCAATGAATCCTTTAATGCCTCTAAAGAATTGGATTCATTGATCGGCATGATCTGATTGCGTTTTTCATCATTTGCGGCGTGGAGCGACAAGGCCAAATTGAACTTAACCTCATCTTGTGCCAATTTGACAATCATCTTTGCAATACCAGCTGTCGAAACGGTAATCCGCCTGGGAGACATGTTTAGCCCATCTTCCGCAGTAATTCGATCAATGCCTAGAAGTACGTTTTTGTAGTTTAACAACGGCTCCCCCATTCCCATAAATACAATGTTGGAAAGCGGCTGATCATAATTGTTTTTCGCCTGCTCATCAATAGCCACAACCTGATCGTAGATCTCTCCCGGATCCAGGTTTCGTTTTCTATCCATGTAACCTGTAGCGCAAAATTTACAGGAAAGTGAACACCCCACTTGCGAAGACACACAAGCGGTCATGCGATCATCAGCTGGAATTAATACGCCTTCAATCAGCTCCTCATCGTGCAATTTAAAGGCTGATTTGATGGTCCCGTCTGAGGACAATTGTGAGTTGGCCAATTCCAGACCATGGATCACAAAATCTGTTTTTAATTTTTCCCTGAAGCTTTTTGACAGGTTTGACATGTCATCAAAAGACTGGGCTGATTTTACCCAGAGCCATTCCCAAATTTGTTTGGCCCGAAAAGCTTTTTCTCCAATGGAGAGCACATACTCTGTTAAGGTAGGTAGCGTGAGAAGACGTATGTCCTTTGGCATCCGGCAAAGTTACGTCGATTGCCTTTGGCAACAATAGGCAAAATAGAATGGGCCGCTTTAATTAATTTTAGCCATAGTGATGAATTGGATAGTTCTAAAAATTGATCGACTCAATGATATTGTTGGCAAATCAGTGTCCTGGTTGTCATTGGTACTGGTGCTACTGATTGTAATTGATGTCTTCTTGAGGTACATATTGAAGTTTTCTATTCCGGCAACCTTTGAACTGGAGTGGCACCTTTTTGCTGCGATATTCTTATTAGCATCAGGTTGGACACTGAAAAATGACCAACATGTTCGTGTAGACTTGTTTTATCAAAGCTTTTCTGAGAAAGGAAAATCATGGGTAAATCTGGTCGGTTCCATTGTTCTTTTAATACCTTTTTGTGTTGTAGGATTTACTGAAAGCCTGGATTTTGTTATTAATTCCTGGAATGTGAACGAAACCAGTCCCGACCCAGGCGGACTGCCTGCCCGGTATATAATCAAGTCCTGTATCCCGATTGGATTCTTCCTTATTGGATTGCAGGGAATAGCCATTACTCTAAAATCCCTTCAAGTAATTATTGAAAACAAACCGGTCAAATAGAATTCTGAAAGATTGATCATCTACCTTATTGGTGCGATACAAGGCCTTGTAACGGGCATCATTCTTCTCGCAAAGAGGGAGCGACATTTATCGCTTATTTTCCTTTCTACCCTCATACTTAGCCTTTCATTTCAATTGGGTATCATCGGCTTTTATTCACCGCTCATTGAAAAACTCCCAAGCCTCCGAATCTTAGGTTGGACATTACCTTTCGTTTTCGCGCCATTGATCTATCTCTATTTAAGGTCTTATTTAACCTCCCAAAAAGTAAAATGGTCAGACCTGGCACACTTCAGTCCAATTGTCATTGGACTATTCATGTGCCTTCCATATTTGGATTTGTCCAAAGACGAGCAAATTTCATTGCAAATTCTAGATGACTCATTGTTCCACACAATTGCGCTGACCGTTGAGTCCCTCAGGGTGACGCAGGGTATCTTCTACGCAATTTTATCTCTTCGCCTACTTAAAAAATCCATAGAGCACGCCCGGGCGAACCTGAGCAACTTTGATCTCAAATGGATTTGGTCATTCTTTGGATTCAACGTACTCTCCTGGCTGCTGGCCCTTATCGGCACCATCTTCTATTTCCTGGAATTTGAATTCTTAAATGTTTACAATGTCCTGTATGTCTTTGTAGTCATCTCTATCTATTTGTTATCCTGGAAACTGATGAGTCAGTCCGAGTTTTTTCCAGGCAAAGAACGACGTACCGAAGATAAGTACGGCAATAATCCGTTGAACCCTCAGGTTAGGATCCAGTATTTGAATAAACTTGATATGTGCATGAACAGTGAACAACTGTTCAAAAACCCACAACTTCGTCTTCAAGAACTTGCTGATCATTTAGATATTCCCGCTCACCATTTGTCTCAAACCATCAATAGCGAATTAGATCAGAATTTCTATGATTATATCAATTGGTGGCGAGTGGAGTATGTAAAAATCAGTTCCAGGATTCCAGTCAAAATCATTTGAAAATTCTTGCCATCGCATTTGACGCAGGTTTTAATTCAAAATCAACTTTCAATACCATTTTCAAAAAGTACACAGGTCAAACCCCCTCCGCTTTTCGGTACAATTGATGGTCCGAACTTCCAAGACCGGTCGAAATCACTAAAAATGCTTGTTTCATTTGGTCAAAAAAATCAAATGAAAGTATTCCTGTTTCTGACCTCATTAGTACTGATTTCCTGTGCCCGAACTCCGGCTCTACTTTCAGCAGGTGAATATCCTATTGCGGTCTTGGAAAAAATCCTGGTGAATGGGATGAGCAGCAATTACTGAATCGAGGAGTCAATCAGAATAACCCAATATTGCTCTTTCTACATGGAGGTCCGGGATGCCGATGATGTACCTGTCCCATAGGTTTCAACGAGACCTGGAAAAGAACTTTAACGTCGTACATTGGGATCAACGACTAGCTGGAAAATCTTTCAAAAAGGCCTTCGATGCTAAAGAGATTCGAGTATCTCAATATTTGTCAGACGCTCAAGTAGTCATTGAATATCTCAGACAGAAATTCAATCAAAAACAAGTTCTTTTGGCTGGGCATTCATGGGGGAGTTACCTGGGAATACTGCTGGCTTCAAAACACCCCGATTTATTTTCGGCATACATTGGAATAGGTCAGGTAGTAGATGATCCGCAAGCCCTGAGCCTTCAGAAGAATTTTTACAAAATATTGCTCTCAAAACAAAAGACCAAAAAGCTCAAAACCGACTTTCAAAAGGCACTTCCTGGTATGAACATTATCTCTTCAAATATGGAGCTGAACTAAAGCATCACAAAAGCTTTTGGCCTTTAGTTTGGGCGGGGTTTCGAAGTGCCGAGTATACATTCAAGGACATTCTAAATGTCAAAAGAGGCTCTTCTGCTTCCTCGAAACTCTTGACTTTCGATGTAACCCGGAACCTAATGAAGGACGCGAATAAACTGGAAATCCCTGTCTTTTTCATCATGGGAACTGCCGATATGGTGACTCCCCTGGCGTTGGTTCAAGCCTATTTTGATGAGATGGAAGCTCCTCATAAAGAACTAATTCTATTTGAGGAATCTGCCCACTTTCCGTTTTTCGAAGAACCGAAACTATTTACATGGCGCGTTACAGAGATTTTGCAAAAAGTTAAAAAACATCCCTTTTAACTTAAAGCATGTCGCTTTCTCCTCTTCATTTCAAAATAAATATCCAAAGATGAAACTTTACCTGATTCTACTATTGACCTTTAATCAGCCAGAACAAAACCCAAGTCTGGAAACGATAAAAAGGATTGTTATTGACATGCGTGCTCTGGCTATTAGTCTTCCAGATCGGCTGGAACAAGATTTGATGGTCCTGGAAAACAACATCAATCAACTACAGGCGGTTTCAGATTCCAGTCATTTAAAAAGGGTTCAATTTGAATTCTCACGCATCCAGTATGGTTTTGCCCTTATCTGGAAATGCATCAAAAAATGACGAATTAAAAAGGTCATATTTTAAGCTTTGGGGAGATTTTGGTCATCTGAAAGAACGTGTCGACCGACTTTATGTAACTAAAAATGTCGTTGGCAGTCAGGCGTTGATGATCCGAGATGAAGTCCAAAATTTCAAGAAAAAGCACATTTACGCAGCTTACACTTCCATTTACGAGCATCTTGGTCTTCGGCTAAAAGTGGTTTCGGATTGTGAGTTTGAAATGAAAGTCGAAATACTTAGAAAACTCATTAAACTTCTGAAAATCTGTGAAGAACTACTTGAGGTTGACACCAAAGCACTTGAGAAACAACTGAAATCAACGACCGATATCAATGAAAAATCACAACTACTGATGGCATACGAACATCTGTTGACCGATTAGCATAATTTTTATCTGATTGTAGGCAGAGGGTAATAAATTAGTAGGTTGAATTCTCATTGATATTCGTAGCATGTTTGAATACCTCCCACTGATACTCTTTGCAGCTGTTTTCATAAGTATCTTATTGGGTTACCCTATTGCCTTTACCATTGGAGGTATCTCGGTCCTTATTGGCCTATGGATGTTTGATATCGATTTTTTCTATTTGCTTTCTCTCCGGGTATATGGCGTAATGAGCAACTTCGTACTGCTTGCTGTTCCGCTCTTTGTTTTTATGGGGATGATGTTAGAGAAATCCGGGCTTGCCGAGCGACTGTTGGAAACAATGAGTTTATTGTTAGGCAGGTTTCGCGGAGGTTTGTCTATCGCTGTGATCCTTGTTGGGGGTTTGTTGGCTGCGTCGACTGGTATCGTGGGTGCAACCGTGGTGACTATGGGGTTGATCAGCTTGCCTACGATGTTGAAAAAGGGCTATGGAAAAGGCATTGCTACCGGCGTAATCGCTTCATCTGGCACACTAGGTCAAATCATACCCCCCTCGGTGGTATTGGTACTACTCGGAAGTGTACTGAACGTTTCTGTGGGAGACCTCTTCCTGGCTGCCGTTATACCTGGGGTTGCTCTGGTACTTATCTACATCTTATATGTATTGATCTATGCAAAAGTCAAACCTCAGGATGTTCCTATGGTGCCAGCAGAGGAATTAGCATCGTTCAGAAAACAAGGCTTCAACATTGAAATTGTAAAGACCTTTCTTTTTCCATTTTTATTAGTTCTGGCAGTCTTAGGATCCATTTTCGCAGGGATTGCCTCGCCAACAGAAGCGGCAGGAGTAGGCGCCTTCGGAGCCATTATTTTAACTCTGGTCAATAAGAAACTCAGCTTCAAAATGTTGAAGGAAGTAAGTCAGGAAACAACGAAGATCACCTCCATGGTGTTTATGATTCTGGTAGGCGCAACGGCTTTTTCCTTGGTTTTTCGTGGATTGGAAGGAGATCGTTATTTCTTGTCTGTCATCGAAAATTCCAACCTGTCCTCATCTCAATTCCTGTTGGTAGTGATGCTCCTTGTCTTTGTTGCCGGCTTTTTCATCGATTTCATTGAAATTATCTTTATCATCGTTCCCATTGTAACACCTCTTTTCATTGCACTGGGCGTAGACCTTGTATGGGTAGGAATATTACTTGCTGTTAATCTCCAAACCTCCTTCCTTACACCACCATTTGGTTTCGCACTATTTTACTTGAAAGGAGTCGCGCCACCTGAGATAAAAACCACCGACATCTACAAAGGGATTATACCTTTCGTTATCATCCAGTTGTTTTTCCTTTTCATACTGATTCAATTTCCTGAAATTGTAAGTATTGTGAGAAATTGACAAAAATTGTCAATACATTTGTTGTCATGTTTGGGGAGAAAATCCGAGAGCAAAGGGAACATCAAGGGCTGAAGTTAAAAGAATTAGCCGCGCGTACCCTGATAGACCAAACGCTATTGAGCCGATTTGAGAAAGGCGCAA
The DNA here is from genome assembly GCA_965215825.1 of Cyclobacteriaceae bacterium. Classification (GTDB taxonomy): domain Bacteria; phylum Bacteroidota; class Bacteroidia; order Cytophagales; family Cyclobacteriaceae; genus JAWPMT01. Next base: position 242,464 of record CBDCEM010000002.1, read on the forward strand.
GGCTACCTACCGAGAAACAACTCGCTGCGCTCACCAATGAGTTACAGGCGGACCCTCAGGAACTCAGAGTTCATTGGTTAGCAGAAAAAATTGTGAAGGTCGTACAATATGAACCCATCGCTATAGAAGCCATGATGGTCGCCGAGGAACGCGTTGAGTACTTGTCTGGAAAAGCCGTTTTAGAATTACCCAAAATCTCATCCGCTGCTCAAAGCAAACTTTTGTTACTTGACGATCTCAAAGAACAATGGAAAAACAAACACCCGCTGGGACCTTCTCACCTGATACGATTGAGAGAATATTTTGATGTACAATACACCTTCGAAAGCAATCGAATAGAAGGGAATACTTTGTCCCTAAGAGAAACAGATTTGATTGTTAATCAAGGGTTGACCATCGGGGGCAAATCGATGCGGGAACATTTAGAAGTCGTCAATCATGCAGAGGCCATTGATTATGTAACAGATCTGGTCAGGCAAAAGCTCGACTTAAATCGAACTAATATCCTGGATATCCATCGCTTGATTTTAAAAGGTATTGACACGGAAAATGCCGGGCGTTATCGCAAAGTGCCTGTAAGAATATCCGGGAGCAATTTTGACCTTCCCCAACCCCATCAATTAGAGCAACTGATGGCGGATTATTTCCAGTTTTATCTCCTGAATCACAAAAATCTTCATCCCGCTATTTTAGCGGCTGAAATGCATGAACGACTGGTGAGTATCCATCCGTTTATTGATGGTAATGGAAGAACAGGGCGACTTGTCATGAACTTAATTTTGCTAAGACATGGTTATACCATAGCCAACATCAAAGGTTCGCAGGAGAGCCGCTCACGGTACTATGAAGCTTTGGATGCTGTTCAATGTGATGCCAATCCTGAACTATTCTATAACCTGGTATTAGATGAGTGTATAGCCTCGCTTCATGCGCATCTTGAATTGACTTAACAAGACAAAAAAATTTATTAGAATAACAATGAAAGAAGTAACCGTAAAAGAATTAAAACAGTTGATCGACGAAGGAGCCGATTTTCAACTTATTGATGTCAGAGAACCAAATGAGTTTGATTTTGCCAATCTCGCAGGGGAATTAATTCCTCTGGGCTCAGTTCCACAAAACGCAGATAAATTCTCTAAAGACAAGCAGGTAATTGTCCACTGCAGGAGTGGAAAAAGAAGTGGTGATGCCATTCTTTATCTGGAACAAAACCATGGATTTGACAACCTATACAACCTCGTTGGAGGTATCCTGGCATGGTCGGACGAGATTGATTCTTCTGTTCCGAAATATTAAGTTTCGGTTTTTTGAGGATAAAACTGCGCCTAACAATGAAACTACGTTTCCTGGCAATGACTGGATCGCGTCAGGCTAAATAAACTTAGGTTCTTCAAATTGTGAGAGATTCAAGCAGATCAAAAAAGTAGGTGTCTGAATCAGATTCATCAGACACCTTATTTTTTACAAATCGCCCAAAAGAGTTTCTACTGCTTTTTGCAATTGTGGGTCTTGTTTCTTCGCTTTATAGGCAGGTGGGTTCTCCAATTCAATTTGTGGTACTGCCGGACCATGTTCCATGTTTTCTCCTGTGGCTTTTACATACCATGCACGGAAGGGCATTCTTACAAATGACCCGTCAATTAGTCCCATTCCTCCGGTGGAAATTACTGCCCCAAAAGTGGCCTTACCAACTAGTTTCCCAATTCCCAGGTGCTTGTAAGCATGTGAAAAAATCTCCGCATTGGAATAACTGCTTTCATTACATAAGGCTACCGATGGTTTGGTCCAACTGGCTAAAGGCAATCTTTCAGCGAAAGGATACGTCTCACTAAAATTCTTGTTCTCAGCCTGGAGGCTCTTGGCAGCCCCTCTTGGAACGGTATAGGCATGCTGCTTGACATTGAGTACGGCCATTAAATAATCGGTTGTCCAGCCGCCACCATTATAACGAACATCGATTACGATGCCCTCTTTTCCCTGGCCTGCCGCAGTTAGCTCGCGTTCAAATCGCTCGAAACTTGTCCAGTTCATTCCTCTGATGTGCAGGTAACCCAATCGTCCATTAGAATATTGTTCGGTAAGCTTTCTTCTTTCTTCCACCCAATCATCATACAATTCTGAACTTAAAGAACGCACTGGCCAGATGATGACATCTTCCATTTTTTTGTTGCGAGACACCTCAAGCAGAACGGGGTTATCTGAAGTTCCTTTCAACAATTCGTAAACATTAGTGCTGCCGTTAATAGATTCTTGATTGATTGAAACAATCACATCGCCCACATTTAACTTACTCTCACCTTTATCCGCCGGGCTGCCTGGCAATATCCTAACAATTTGGAATCCATTTTTTACATGCTTGCCTTCGATCCCTAGCTGTCCGGTTCGGTCACGTTGTGTTTCTTTTAACTCATTGTTACTTCTCAATCCCATGTGACTGGAATTCAATTGGCCCAGCAGGTTGTTGTAGACGTATTGGAAATCTTCGGAGGTACTGGCTCTTAAAGCAACAGGTTTATATTTTTCTCTCAAAGCCTCCCAATCCTGGCCGTGGAATTCAGGATCGTAAAAACCTGCATTTAAGCCTCTCCAGGCCTCCTCAAAAATTTGCTCTCGTTCCGCAACATGATCAACAGACATTTTACTGGAAACTGATAGATCGCTTGATTTATCATCTTTCGTTTTCAGGCTCACGACTTTGCCGCCATTTACTAAAAACAGAACCGTACCTCGTTCTTCATCCAGAATTAAATTCCTGGGAGCTTTACTGCCACTATAGACTTCTTTAGTCTTCGTCCCGTCCCACTTTACCTTAAACAGGTTTCGATCTACTTTCGCATTTTGACGGCCGCTGCCATTAATTGAATAATAAATCCAATCGCCGGACTTATCAAAAGCCAGATCTCCCTCATTACCAGCATAAGAGGTGACTTGCTCCAATCGTTGGTAAATGTTTGGGTCGATTACAATCGTGACGTCTGTGTCTTCTTCTTTCTTCTTCTCATCGTCATCATCCTCTTTTTCCTCACGTTTCCAGTTCTCACCGGCTTTTTGCCAATCCGACTTTTTCAACCAGGCAAACCACACATCCTGATCGCCATTATTTCTAGAAGAGATAAATCCCAATTTCGACCCGTCAGAACTCCAGACTGGATTACCGTCCCATTTGGGATGCATCGAAACATTAATGCGTTCCTCAGAATTATCTGCTTTGTGAATGTACACTTCCTGATTAAAATATAAATCTGATAAGCCGTAGGCCAACCACTTACTGTCTGGCGACCATGCTACTCCGCTGGGAGTTGACCAACCTTCAGCCATGGTTTTTTTGTTGGATAGCTTTCCTTCTTCAGAAATATCGGCAACCACTAATTTCCCTCTTCCCTGACGGTAGGCAATTTTCGTTTTATCGGGCGAAAGAACCGGTGAAAACTCTTCATCAGTGGTCTTATCAATTACCTTAACCGATCGTCGAAACGTCTTGAAGAGGTTTTTTTCTTCTTCATCTGAAGATTCAGCTAAAAACAAATCATACTGACCATTGCGATCTGAAGTGAAAATGAGTTTTTCATCACTCAACCATTGAACTGCTCGATCTCTTGCAGGATGATCAGTGATTCTTACGCTACGGCTATCTTCTTTGTCATTTCTGGTTACAAAAATTTCACCCCGATGCACATAGGCCATGTATTTGCCATTTGGAGAAATAGAGAATTCGGAAACGCGATTGGATACGGTCTTATCAGAAACCTGATCGTAGCGCGCATCTGAGGTTACCTGAATATTGAGGTTTTGAGATTGCCCTGAACTTAAGTTATGAGAAGCTACCACATCCATGGCCTGATAGACCAGGGTTTGTGAAACTGTACTTAAACTAAAGGTATTGATACCGTAATCACTCAATTGAGTTACCTGGCTAATTGAACCTGAAAGATTGGCTCTATGAACATTGTAACGTCCAGATCTGGATGATAGAAATAATAATTCACTATCGCTCAACCACAATGGGCTAAAATCATTGCCATCAAATGTAGTCACCTGCTGATAAGTATCCGCTAGCTTGTCCCATACCCATACATCGCGATTGGCAGGTCCTCTGTAGGCTTCTCTTGCTACCCTGCAGGTGCCTCTCACAAAAGCCACCTTATTCCCATCGGGTGATACTACAGCGTCAAAACCCATGGCATCCATGTATCTGATGGGTGTTCCACCCGCTGCCGTTATCTCATAAATCTCGCGTTCACGCTCAACTTGTGCATAAATTCTTCGTGTTGCGAACAGAGCACTTCCATTTTCCTGAACGCTAATCAACTCATCATTACCACTGTGGTAAGTCAGTCTCTTCGGTGCGTCTCCTGTGGCAGACATCACAAAAATGTCGTTGTTCCCAAAACGATCACTTTGAAAATAGATCTGATTGCCATTCGAAGACCATCTCGGATTGCCGTCATAACCTTCATGAATCGTTAATCGATTTGATCGCCCACCGTTTGTGCTAACTGTCCAAATATCGCCTTGATAAGAAAACGCAATGGATAGTCCATCGGGGCTAATACTGGGTTGCATGATCAACGGTTGAGCTAACGCCTGGGAAATCACCAGCATTACTCCCAATGCCAGGATTTGTTTTTTGAGGTTCTTCATGATTTTGTATAAGTCTTTCAGATTGAAAGACGTTAGGGGTTTAAGTAATTTCTTAGATGATTTATAACTCTTCCATTTGCCTGAACACAATTTTCGGAGCGTTGTACCAAGAATTCCTGCGTATCCCGGTAAGTATAGAGATGTTTAAAGTTTTCTGGACGTAATAAAATCTTCCTGACAATCTGATAATCGTGTTGCAAGTCTTTAAAGGTTGTAGAGTCCATATCTATCGCTTTGTCTATGTTGATTTTCCTTATGCTGGATTCCAATCGGTTAAATTCAAAACTTCTGAGTTCTACAGCATTCGGTTGAACAAAGTTGTAATAGTACAATAGCTGATTCCTCAAATCCACGTCTGTAATATTTGAAATCAATCCCAGCTGATTAATGGACTGAAAAGCGCTATTATGAACTACTGCAACTACATAGCCTTTACTCCTGTTGAAGTAAAACTCTAGTGTATCATCAGAGTTATCTTCCAGCAAGTCCTTAATTGTCCTCGACAGGTTGTTAGCGATGTATTCAGAATTGCTAACGTGATAACTAAATTGTATTGAATCTTGACGGAGATCCTCCAGAACATTTTCCAATGCTTCTCTGGTTGCCCGATTCGACTTTCTGCCTTCGTTCCAGTTGTTTAGCAAATACGCACCTAAAATACCGACGGTAATTACCAGAACCTCCAGTAAATACTCAGGCCACTTTTCGACGAGTGTTTTGAAAAGACGTTTCATCAAAGTATCAGTTCAAATATTCGTAGAATACCTTTTCGCTAACGTCCATCCAACTACTAACATTCTCTTTGAATGAAGAGAACGCCTCATATACCTTTTTACTCTTTGGGTCTTTAGCAATTAATTCGGCTATTACTGCTTCTGTATTTTTCCTCAGTACATCCAATACTTCTTGAGGGAAGACTTTTAGCGTGACTCCTTCTTCCTGAAGTTTAGCCAGGTATTCGCCATTCCGTGCATCAAATTCTGCCATCATCCAGCGACTAAGCCGGATACAAGCGGTTCTCAATATTTCTTGCAAGTCCTCGGGTAATGCTAAAAACTTAGTCTTGTTGAACATCATCTCCAACACAGGTCCCGGCTCGTGCCAGCCTGGATAGTAGTAATAGGGAGCAACTTTATGGAACCCCATCTTGTAATCGTGTAAAGGGCCTATCCATTCAGTGGCGTCAATGACTCCACGTTCTAAATTGGTATAAATCTCTCCACCAGACACGAGCAGAGGCGTGCCACCTGATTTGGCAAGCACCTTACCTCCAAGTCCGGGAATTCTCATTTTCAGTCCCTTGAGGTCATCAATGGTTCTGATCTCTTTATTGAACCACCCGCCCATTTGAACTCCTGTGTTTCCACAAAGTATAGGTAGCAGATCATAAGGTTCGTACAGTTCCTCCCACAATTCCTGACCTCCACCTGAGAGAATCCAGGAACCCATTTGTTGCGCATTCATTCCGAAAGGTACCGCTGCAAAAAACTGCGCAGCAGGTAATTTTCCTGCCCAGTAATACGCTGCACCGTGATTCATTTCTACCGCTCCGTTGCTCACGGCATCAAATCCTTCTAACGCCGGGATTAATTCTCCGCCGCCGTAAACGGTGATATCCATTCGCCCTCCAGACATTTTGCGGACCCATTCTGCCATCATCTGGCAACCTTCTCCTACCACCGGGAAATTAGGTGGCCAGGTAGTGGTCATCTTCCAGCGATACTTTTTATTAAAGTTGATATTGGGAACATCAGAAGCTTCCTTTTTTTCGGGGGCACAGGCAGCAAGTCCGGTTAGTCCCGCGACTGAGCCTAATCCCAGGTCTTTGACAAACTTCCTTCGATTCGATTGATCCGCCATTCAGGTTGAGTTAAGCCAGGCAATTTATTGTTAAGGTATGTAAAACCTGCTATTATTTGATTTGAACGGCAATTAGAGAAGGTTTTGCAGGGTCCACAAAAAGCATTTTTGATCAAAAAAAACTGACGTTTTCGAAGTGATTCCCTTAAATACAACTGTCATTTTGTCGTTTTTTCCTACGTTCTAACAAAAAACAAAGACAATATGTCTTATTTCTTCTGAGTTTCAGCCTTGGAACAAGTTTTGATCTTAGGCCAAACAAATACTGAAAGGGATGAATTTTAACCATTACACTTTAAAATCACAGGAAGCCTTACAAAAGGCAACGGAGATCGCTGCTGGTAATGGACAACAAGTTATTGAAACCGGGCATGTCCTTCAATCCGTACTGCAGTCAGATGAAAACCTTGTCGCTTTTATCTTTAAAAAGACTGGAGCCAATAAAGTGGGTCTGGACACAAAACTTACCGGAATAGTTACCGGTTATCCCAAAGTTTCCGGTGGTCAACCCTACCTATCAAATCAGGCACACGGAGCACTGCAAAAAGCAGAGCAATACCTCAAGGAATTTGGAGATGAGTACGTGGCCATCGAGCATATTTTACTTGGCCTTTTGGCTGGTCCCGATCAAATTGGCCAGCTACTTAAGGATGCCGGTTTTGATGAAAGTACTTTGATTCAGGCAATCAATGAATTGAGAGGGGGAGATACGGTGACTGATCAAAATGCGGAATCCAAATATCGCTCACTGGAACGGTATTCGAAAAACTTAAATGAGCTTGCCAAAGTCGGAAAGATTGACCCGGTTATTGGCAGAGATGAGGAAATCAGGAGAGTACTACAGATCCTGGCCCGCCGGACGAAAAATAACCCTATGCTGCTTGGGGAACCCGGAGTGGGCAAGACGGCCATCGTAGAAGGAATGGCCCAACGTATTGTAGACGGTGATGTGCCTGAAAACCTCAAAACCAAGACGATTATTTCACTCGATATGGGATTGTTGGTTGCCGGAGCCAAATACAAGGGCGAGTTCGAAGAACGCCTCAAATCGGTGATCAAAGAGGTATCAGAGAGTGAGGGTGAGATAATCTTATTCATAGATGAAATTCACACGTTGATCGGGGCCGGTAGTGGAGGTGATAGCGCCATGGATGCTGCCAATCTCCTAAAGCCGGCCCTGGCACGAGGTGAATTACACGCAATTGGGGCAACAACTCTCAATGAATATCAGAAATACATCGAAAAAGACAAGGCCCTCGAACGGCGGTTTCAGTCTGTCATAGTTGATGAACCAGGTGTTCAGGATGCCATTTCCATCCTACGTGGGATTAAGGACAAGTATGAGATCCACCATGGTGTCCAGATCAAAGATGATGCAGTGATTGCAGCGGTGGAGTTATCTCATCGATATATTGCAGATCGATTTTTGCCCGATAAGGCCATTGATCTGATGGATGAAGCCGCGTCTAAATTGCGGATCGAGATCGATTCGCTACCCGAGGAGTTAGATGAACTCAATCGCAAGATTATGCAATTGGAAATCGAGCGCGAAGCGATTCGACGGGAAAAAAACAAAGCAAAAGAATCGGAATTGAGCAAAGAAATCGCAGAACTGGAAAGCTCCAGAAGTGAGCTCAAAGCAAAGTGGGAAAATGAGAAAAGTGTAATTCAGGGCCTTAGGCAGGAAAAAGAGAACATTGAGGCTTACAAGCTGGAAGCAGAACAATTGGAGAAAGCCGGTGATTTCGGTAAAGTAGCTGAAATCCGTTATGGCAAAATTGTGGATTCGGAGAAAAAGCTGGAAGACTTTAAGAAGCAATTGGATAAAATCCAGGGGGCAGATTCGCTACTAAAAGAGGAAGTGGATAGCGAGGACATTGCTGAAATTGTTGCCAAGTGGACAGGGGTACCTGTCTCCAAAATGCTGCAAAGTGATCGGGAGAAATTGCTTAGCCTTGAGGACGAGTTGGGTAAACGAGTGGCGGGTCAAAAAGAAGCCATTGTAGCGGTTTCTGATGCCGTAAGAAGGAGCAGGGCAGGATTGCACGATCCGAAAAGACCCATTGGTTCCTTCATCTTTCTGGGCACCACGGGTGTCGGAAAAACTGAGTTGGCGAAAGCCTTGGCAGATTATCTATTCAATGATGAAAACGCCATGGTCCGCATTGATATGTCAGAGTATCAGGAAAGACACGCGGTAAGTCGCCTGATTGGAGCACCTCCCGGATACGTAGGGTATGATGAAGGCGGGCAGTTGACCGAAGCGGTTCGAAGAAAGCCCTATAGTGTGATCTTGTTAGACGAAATTGAAAAGGCACACCCGGACGTATTCAATATCCTACTTCAGGTGTTGGATGATGGACGCCTTACAGACAATAAAGGGCGTCTGGCCAACTTTAAAAATACAATCATCATCATGACCACCAATATCGGTTCGCACCTTATCCAGGAGAATTTCGATAAAATGGAGGAATGGAATAAAGACGAGGTGGTAGAGGATACGAAAAACGCAGTATTCGATCTTTTGAAGAGTTCCGTGAGGCCGGAATTCCTGAATCGAATCGATGAAACCATCATGTTCCAGCCACTGAGTAACGATGATTTATTGAAAATTGTTGGCATTCAGTTCAAGTTGATCCAAAAACGCCTTGCCGAAAACGGTATTAAGATCGAGGCAGATGATAAGGCACTGACTCACATAGGACGAACAGGATTTGATCCCCAATTCGGGGCCCGTCCACTGAAAAGACTTCTGCAGCGAGAAATTCTGAATGAACTTTCAAAAGAGATTCTGGCCGGAAGGGTTGCCAAGGATTCCTTGATTGGAATCACATTGAATGATGATCGTCAAATTGAGTTTATCAATTTGGATGAGGTAGAGGTGAGCTAGGCTAGGGTAATTTGGATTTCAAAAACCATTTTGGACTCATGGAGTCCGTAGGAGAAGAATCGGGGCTGATAAGTCAGAAAAGTTCACGTGAAAGAAACAACCAGGTTGAAAGTCCTGGTTTTTTGTGTTTATTCTTAGTCCGCACGCCATACATTAATGCTAATGGGCGCCACAACCCAAAGGCATTTCGCCAGACCGTCACAAGCGTGTCTGGCGAGGTACTACACATTTCTTATCGTTCTGCTAGTTCGTGAGGACACGAACCAAAGCGAGGGAGGTGAGCTAGGCTAGGGTAATTTGGATTTCAAAAACCATTTTGGACTCATGGAGTCCGTAGGAGAAGAATCGGGGCTGATAAGTCAGAAAAGTTCACGGGAAAGAAACAACCAGTTTGAAAGTCCTGGTTTTTTGTGTTTATTCTAAGTCCGCACGCCATACGTTAATGCTAATGGGCGCCACAACCCAAAGGCATTTCGCCAGACCGTCACAAGCGTATCTGGCGAGATACTACACATTTCTTATCGTTCTGCTAGTTCGTGAGGACACGAACCAAAGCGAGGGAGGTGAGTTAGGGTAATTTGGATTTCAAAAAACATTTTGGACTCATGGAGTCCGTAGGAGAAGAATCGGGGCTGATAAGTCAGAAAAGTTCACGTGAAAGAAAACAACCAGGTTGAAAGTCCTGGTTTTTTGTGTTTATTCTAAGTCCGCACGCCATACATTAATGCTAATGGGCGCCACAACCCAAAGGCATTTCGCCTGACCGTCACAAGCGTGACTGGCGAGGTACTACACATTTCTTATCGTTCTGCTAGTTCGTGAGGACACGAACCAAAGCGAGGGAGGTGAGTTAGGCTAGGGTAATTTGGATTTCAAAAAAACATTTTGGATTCATGGAGTCCGTAGGACGAGAATCGGGGCTGATAAGTCAGAAAAGTTCACGTGAAAGAAACAACCAGGTTGAAAGTCCTGGTTTTTTGTGTTTATTCTTAGTCCGCACGCCATACATTAATGCTAATGGGCGTCACAGCCCAAAGGCATTTCGCCAGACCCTAGCAAGCGTGTCTGGCGAGGTACTACACATTTCTTATCGTTCTGCTAGTTCGTGAGGACACGAACCAAAGCGAGAGTTTGTGAGATCTGACTAACAAGGGAAAGCGAAGAACTCACCCCTGGCCCCTCTCCAATGCTATTAAGTTAAGAAGAAAGAAAGCCGATCAATAGCTATCAATCGGCCTGTCTCGGTTATCTTAGAGACACGTAAAATATATCGACAATGAATTTAGATAAAGAAAATGACACAGTGAAGAGCTCTGGGGGCTCTTCAAAAAAAACTCTTTGACTTTTTTCATAATTCGAGAAAAATATCTCGCTATAAACGCTCTCCTAGAGACTTTAGTAGATCCTCTCCCTTATCGTTTGAAGCTGTCGCTGGCAGTATTCTTCATTTATTTAAAGAATCAGTAGAATTTAATCTTCAGAAGATTCTTCCCTGTCTGGATACAAGACCTGTAACTGGAAGTGCGTTTACTCAAGCTCGTTATAAAATCAGGCCTGAGTTTTTCAGAGATCTCGTAGAGCAACTAAATGACACTTTTCATGATTGTGACAAAAAGCTTTGGAAAGGGCATTGTCTACTTGCGGGAGATGGTAGTACATTAAACCTACCCGCACATCAAGATATCGAAGATTATTTTGGCCTATACGCGACTAATGAGTTAGGAACTAAAAGGTACTTGGCCAGGACATTCATGATCTATGATGTATTGAATCAGTTTGTGGTGGACAGTCAATTATCTACAATGAGAGAAGGTGAAAAGACTTTGCTTAAAAAGGGCCTGTCTAGCGTTAAAGAAAATGATATGCTGATCTTAGACAGAGGATTTGGTCATTTCTGTACGATAAAAGAGTTGGTGAGTCACCAGACCAAAGTCTGTATACGATTACCAATTAACAGTTCCAACTTCGCCAAGAATATCATAACTCACGATGAGGATGACATAATTACCACATGGGAGCCTAGTCCAAAAGAGGTTGAGAATAGCCGTAAGAATAAACTCGATGCCACTCCCATTAAGGTCAGAATTGTAAGAATTGAACTAAGTAGTGGTGAAACCGAATTGCTAATCACCAACCTTTTCGATCAGCAGAAATACAGCGCTCGGGACATAAATGAGCTGTATCAGCTTCGTTGGGGCGTGGAGGAAGGCTTTAAAAACTTAAAGCCAAAGATGAAAGTTGAACAATTTGGTTGCAAGAAGGCCGCAGGCATCTTTCAAGAGTTTTACGCACATATTTTTTGTATGAATTTAGTCGCTATTACAGGCTTATTAGCTAGTAGAACTATCGATCAACGTACTTCCAACCGTAAATGGAAATACAAATACAACTGGAAGAATGCCTATCGATTTGTAAGAGAAAAACTACTCTCATTCCTCTTTAACTCAAATAATGAGCATTTCATAAGTCAAATATTGAATCAAGTAGCCTCTTCCATCATAGCAATAATTCCTGATAGGCATTTTGGCCGAGATGTAATAGCTAGTAGTAAAAAGGGAAGGATTACTCAATTCAATAAGTGACCATATGAAGCTTAACTTAATAGCATTGGGCCCCTTTCAAGAGGGGGTTTGATTTTACATTCACAGTGACATAGGGCTGTCATTCAAGCTTATTTCTTTGCTGAAAATTCAATAAGAGATGGAAACACAAGCAAAAACAATGACCACCCAGGAAGTAGCAGAAAAGCTAGTCAAATTATGCAGAGAAGGGAAATTCGAGCAGGTGCAACAAGAGCTTTTCGGTCCTGAAATACAAAGTATGGAGCCTACCAAAGAAGGGGGCTGGGAAATAGAAACTGGATTCGATGGACTAAAAAAGAAAGCCGAACAATGGCACGGTATGGTTGAGGAAATGAAGGATGGTGAGATTTCCGACGCCCAGGTAGCTGACAACTTTTTCACCTGCACATGGAAATCAATGGTGAAGTACAAAGGAGCTCCGGATTTTGTTCCGATGGACGAGATAGCCCTTTATCAAGTCAACGACGGTAAGGTCGTACTTGAGCAATTCTTTTATACTCCTTTTTGATCTTCCAAATAGGGATATATTCATTATCCGCGACAGGCGAAAAGAGCTGGATTGCACTTGGAGCCGCTTAAGGTTAAATGGTTTTAGATGCGTGAAATGAGATGCCGGACATTCTTAGGTTCTTATTCAATTTAAACCAAAGAATTCCGGCACGACGCATTACTTTTAGTATGCTACTTCAAACTCCTCCCAGTTCTCCACTATCTCATTAACTACTGTACTACCGACCACATAGGCAGAATTCAATGATGGGATATAAGCAGTATAACCTTGATTACTGAGTTTTTCTCCGCTGAGACTTTCTGCTGCTGTGATTCCAGGATATTGCATGGTATAGTTACTGGCGGTGCGAAGAACCATAACGCGATCGAGATCAACCTTCCCTGTGTTGGACAAAAAGGTTAATGATTGCAAAGTACCCGTATCTTCCATTGCTGAGGTTACAAAATTGGCCTGCCCTTCGGACCAATAATCTACCCAGTCATTGGCCCATTGGGTCATTCTTTCTCCATGCCAATAGGTCATGGCCGCCAGCTGCGCACCCTTCATCACAAATGGAGGCTTTTGAGCATTGGGAAATCCTTTATACAAAGCCCGGAAGTTTTGAATGACCTCATTATCCCCCAGGTCAAGATCTTTGGTCAATTCATAGGCCCAGTCAGTTAATTCCGGATTGAGGTGATAAACCACCCCTTCATTGTTGGTTGGAACAGGTTGTTCATAGGGCGCTGCCAGCCGCAAAGGAATATAACCCGTCGGCCACTCTTCAGGAACTTCTCTCGCGTCAATTTCATGTGAGAGGTCACCATCCACGATCCATTCTGCCCAGGCTGCTGAACCTACGGATGCATCATTGGGGTCAACTCCAGAAATACCCGCCACCAACCAATAGGCATTACTCAAATCAAATCGGGGATCACTCCCCAACGCCATGATAGATGCGGCACTTTTAGCTGTCCCAATACCCGTAACAAGTCCTAAAACTTCTTTCTCCTTGTTGTACCTGAGGTTTCGGTACCCACTAGGAAATGGCAATGTCACAGCGAGAGGAAATCGCTCCACCCAAAATTGAAATTCTCCAGGGTTATCACCCTCATCTTCACCTTGCTCAAACATGGTGACAACTACCACCTTGATTTTAATGGGTTCCGGTTCCTGCTTCGTAGAGCAAGCTGCAGCCAGAAAAACAATCAGGTAAAAGGTAAAAATCTTTCTCATTTGAATAATTATCACGCCCCAGCCCACTGAAAGCGGGGCTTTGACGACTAAAGTTTAACCCTCAATTAAATTCGTTTTAACCTACAACATCTCCAGCCCTTCATTCACAAACTCATCCCACTTTCTTTGCCAGTGTTCGAAAGCTACCTTCTTCTCCTCTTCCGAAAGTGCGCTATAGGTAAGGGAATTCAATACCAATTTTTTGATTGCTCTCAGATCCAGTTCCCAGGCCATGAAAATGGCCCAGTAATCGTAGCTGAGGCCATTGTAGTTGAAAATTCCCGGGTCATCAGAATTGATCGAAATCTGGACACCATTCTTCAGTAAGTAACTCGCAGGATGTAATCGCAAGTCAGCGATATATCCAAGAATTTGATTACTCAGCGGGCTTACTTCTATACAGATATCGGCTGCTTTGATGTCCTCCATCAGTGCGGGGAAATGCATCAGGTTAAAACCATGACCAATTCTCCTACTATTGAGCAAATAAGCATCATAGAGGTTTTGAACGCTGGCCCAATCACTTTCTCCATCATGCAGGTACAAAGGCATATCAATTCCATAACTATTTTCCAGAGAGTCCATCTTTTGCCAATTTTCCAAAAAGTACAATGTGGAATGACCACTATCTTCCTGGGCGACCAGGTCAAATCCTTTGATAAGATCCGGATATTGTTTCCTGAGTTGATACGCATTGACTAATTCAGAAAAAACCAGTTCTCTGGGAAGAAACCTCAAATGGGTATAGATGATCTTCATCGAGAAGTCCGGATGGATCTGCTGTACTTCTTCTATCAATTCATTGAGCAATTGAGCCATTGCTGTACCATCATAAAAACCTGAGGCATGACTGTGCTCCAAATCGTAAAGGCCGCCCTGAAAAATCATCCTAACCTCCGTATGCTGCACTCCATCGGCCAATAGCGTATCAACGGAAGACCGTATGTAATCTTTGAACATGGGCTCGTAATGATAAAATCCGTTTATACGCTTGAAGATATTTTCAAACTCTTTCCAGATATCAGTGGAGTCAGCAACTGTCTCCTGATCCAGGGTAAGCAGCCGGATTAACTCCTCTCTTTTCTCTTCGGCAGCAAGCACTTTTTCTGCGAGCAAAAACCCATCAGGAACTTCTTTTTCTTTGTAAAAGTGAAGTTGACCTTTCACAAACTCTTCTTCATCATCACTCCAATAGACATAGCAATTTGATTCCTTGCGCGCTTTTTCAACTAACCAATCAAAGTCTATACCTGCAGAAATATGCAGGTGTTGCACGCCACCTTTCGGCATTTTGCTTAGTAACTTGAATAGGGTAGTTTCTTCGATGTGATCTTTGTACTTGAAAAACGGCTCGGAGGGTGGGAAAAAAGCTTCTTTCTCATAAGCATCAATCATCTCTTCCCGTAGCACGGTCAGTTTGGCATCTAATTGCTTTTCTTCCTCATTCAGGACAATGTCAGCATCAAATCGCCGGGATTCACTTTCTTGAATCAGCGTAGACCTACGTTGCAAATAGTCCGGACGTTCTCCATTATTTTGCTGACAGGCAACCGTAAGCATTACCGCGATACATAGATAAATGATTTTTTTCATGAATAAAGTGACCGTTCTGTTTGTTAAACAATCGCAAACTTGATGATGAAAAGTAGGGCAATGATGATCAAAATAGGACTCAATTCCCGGGCTTTTCCAGTAAAAACGCAAATGATGGTGTAGAAGATAAGTCCAGCGCCAATGCCACTGGCGATGCTATAGGACAAGGGAATTAAAACGATAGTGAGGAATGCTGGAATAGCTTCCTTCATGTCTTCCAGGTTGATTTTTTTGATGGAGCCCATCATAAATACGCCGACCATGATCAATGCAGGAGCAGTTGCACTTGTTGGGATCGCTCCCGCTAAAGGAGCCAGGAATATACAACCTAAAAACAAGATTGCTACCACCACTGCAGTGAGACCAGTCTTGCCCCCAGCAGCAATACCTGAACCACTTTCGATATAAGTAGTAGTCGTTGCCGTACCCAACAATGCCCCTGAAGTTGTTGCAATTGCGTCGGCAAGCAATGCTTGTTTCATTCTTGGTAATTTTCCCTTCTTATCTAAAAATCCCCCTTTTTCTGCCGTTCCATAGAGTGTACCTAACGTATCAAAAAAATCAACCATGGTAAATGCCAGTAAAATCGTGACGAATTCCAGGATCAGAGAAAATGTTGAAGCTCCGGCACTTGTTTTCAGAACAGCTCCAAAATCCAATTGGAAAAGTGTTGGCTTTAACGAAAGGTCAGTCGAGGCCAGTTGATCAGGAACTTGCGTTATTCCCAGCAACAAGCTCACAATCGTAATTACAAAAATGCTGATCAATATGGCTCCATTCATTTTCCGGGCAACCAGAACAGACATCAGGACCAGGCCAACAATTGACAACAATACTTCCGGAGATTTAACATTACCCAACTGGATGATTTGTGGCGGCGCATTGTTTACACTATTTATCATGGCCTGAGGGTCAAAGACATCTGTAGATAGTATGATATCTATAATGGGTCCCTGATTGAAAGAAATGATACCGGCATTGTTAAGACCAATCAGGCTGATGAATAACCCAATACCTACAGGAATGGCTTGCAAAACACATTTTGGAAAGCTATTGAGAATTCCCGATCGAATGCCGGTTAATGTCAGAACGATGAAGATCACTCCAGATATGAATACAATGGCCAACCCTCCCTGCCAGGTGTAGCCTGCCTGAAAAACAACTGTATATACAAAAAATGCATTAAGCCCCATTCCCGGAGCTTGTGCAAATGGGTAATTTGAGAGCAGTCCGGATAATAATGACCCAATCGCCCCTGCCAAACAGGTTGCAATTAGCGCACTCTCAAAATCCATTCCAGTCTTTGATAAAACTGCAGGATTAACAAATATGATATACGCTAACGTGGAGAAAGTCGTTAAACCGGCGATGACTTCTTGCCTCGGTGTTGTATGATTGCTGGTGAGATGAAATAATCGGTTGAGCATAGATAAGATAAAACTAGCCAGAACTTTTCGGATTCGACAAACTTCTAAGATGCCTGTTGCAAATCTGACAACAAACTAATCGAAACCTCACTCACTATCATAAATGATGGATTTACTCTATGTTTGTCATTACAGCTTAGAATACATACAGCGTACACATAGAACTATGGACTCACTATCTAAAATACTTCCTTTTATACCATTAATTGCGACAATAATTATCGCCTATCTTGGTACCAACAAAGTCTGGAAACGAAAACACGAAAAACCCGTAGCTCAAAGTATTTCTTTGGTAGCCAGGGCCATTAGTATCGCTACGAATCTTACACTACTCATCCAATCAGTCTCGTCCGTATTCATTGCTTTGAACTTTGCCATTTGGCTGGTCGTCGAGATTATTCTTGTCCTGATTGGATCCGGACTGTGGGTTGCAGGCGAACAAAAGAAATCTTTTTGGAAACGTATAAAAGAAGCCTTAAAACTGGAGAGTGAAGAGGCTGGTGATTTGGCCAAATCTCTGTTCCGACCATCTAATGCGGACAATGTTTTGACAATCCTCGGAAGATTGGCTCTGGTAGATAATCAACTTGATGAAAAAGAAAAGGAGATTCTGAAATCCTTTGCCAGTGATTGGAAGGTTAATTTTGATCCGGACAAAATCAGCCATCTCGAGGAAAGTGATCAGTTTTCCTCATACGATCGGCTGAGAAAAGATTTGGAAGAGTACCTTAAATTATCTCCCCCGGATCAACAGGTATCACAACTCGCTGATATCATGCAATCGCTGATCAAAATAGACGGAGATGTTTCTCAAGAAGAAGAATTAATCGTCGAGGAATTATTAGGGTTGATCAATAAGTATTTAGACAAACAAGAAGAGGGCAATCGTTTTTACATTGCTATTGTTCCTCAGGATTTGGAGCAGGAAACTGCCATCAAAACCCTCATTTCCGACGCGGAAAGGAAAAAAGTAGCCGGTGGAATGGCCTACGTCAATGGGCCGTATTTTTCCAGAAAGTATTCAGAAATCCTGAGTGCACAATACCATGCTCTAAATTGCCTGGCAGTGGTAGTTCCCTCGGATCAGGTACAGGAGGCTGCCTAGCAGTTAGATGGTGTTCAAAATCCTGACTGAAAAAGAAGAGACCCTTTTACAAACCTTTCTAGATTTCCAATAGTAAAAGTGCGAAGCAATATTCCAGGAAGTGAACAGGTTTCCTACATTGTACTCAACATCCTTCACTCGTCCATCTCCATATTGCTGATTGACAAATGTAACAGGGTAACCCAGTGGATCATTTTTATCATAAATATTGATCCACTCACTGAGCAGCATTAATTCGGCTGGCAGGTCTGTATCTGGAAAACGGATAGGCTCAAGGTCCTCAATAGTTAAAGCAGCGCCAAAAATTGGAATATTATTGCCAAAAGTAAATAACCCCACCAATGTCTCCATTCTTTCGAAAGCGGTCTTTCCCATGGGATCTGGCATACCCGGGTTCCTGACTTTAAACTGCTGTCGGTCCCAAATGTGATTATTTATTACTTCAGTCCCCATTGAAGACGCAAGAACAATTAGTGGGGCATCCGGTCTTAGTTGATCTTGTAAGCTTCGGATGTCATTTGTTACCAATTGGTGAATCTGCTCGTATGTCGTACTAGGTCGATTGGGTCGCCCTCCATAATTGATTAGGTCTCCAATATTGCTTAGCAAAAAACGCCTTAAACCTCTTCCCCTTACTTTTAGACCGCTATTTTCCAATCTTCTGATGAGCTTCTGTTGCTCCGTTTCTAATGGTCCATACCAATCAACCATTTGTGTAGCGATATCACGCACAGGGTCTTCCCCTTGTTTTCTTAATAAGCTAAAAAGTCGTTTGATAAAAGTTTCCTGCTCCTTAAAACCTGGGGAGCCTGATCCACGGATCATGAGTATGCCTAATTTTTTTGCCATTACTTTAAACCGTTTTTACTAATATATGAATATATATTATTCACTCCTATAGATCGATTCCAATTTGAGGCTAAAAATTGTCAGTGGGTAAGTTTAAGATTTACCCATCAAAATACTATTCTATGCATTGGCTGGAGGCAGGGAAATCAAAATAGACGTCTCACTCCCTAACTCCTTTGAGATTGAATCAGATTTAAGATAAATGCAGCGTTTACTTTAATTCCTGATAGTCCTTTTCAATTTACAAGAGAAAATCAAACCATCATAGAAGTGCGCTTCCTTCTCAATTTGAAGCCCTGATTTTATTAACAGCTGCTTTATTGGCTGCAGTCTTTTTGATTCCAGTTGAGCCATCCAACGAAAAAAGATATGCATGATAGTAAGAAGTATCCGGTGAGGTCGTTTGTCAGAATCTTCGAAATCCGCAACGAGAAGTATACCTGAATCTTTTAGTACTGATTGAATTTTATTTATCGCCTGCATCAATTGTTCTGGTTTGAAGACATCCAGAAAAAAAGGACAGATCACCACATCGTAAGTTTCCCTATTCTCCCATTCCAGAAAATCATGGTGAACAAATTCAATGTTATCCAGGGCCTTTCGCCGAGCCAACTCTAACATTTTACCAGATTTCTCGAGATAGGTGATTTGTTGACAATCCAGTGATCGTAACAAACTACCACTGCCTCCGCCAAGCACCAATACACTCGCTTTTGTCCCAATTGTTTCAAGAAAGTGTATGGTTGACAATTCTATTGCATCGCCAAATACAAGCCTTGCCAATATGTCATAAACAGGTGAGATGCGATCAAAACTATTCACACTGGGAGAAGAAATACGATCGAGCACATAAAAACAGCATCACCAACAATTCGAAACCTTTCACCTGAGGCAAAAAAGTGCGGAAAAGCATACATTACCGCGTAAGTAAGTCCTCCAAAGGCAATAAACATTTCAAAGGCTACCGGAAGCTCCATAAATAGTAAAGAACTCCATAACACCAATAAGATGAAGCTCGAAATCCTGGCACACGTTTTCGTTCCTAACCTTGTGGCAATCGAGTGAAAACCTTCGTCCATATCTTCACTCACTTCAAAAACCGAAAAGGTTATAAGGTTTAGTAAGGCCAGCATAAATATCTGTATGGTCATTACCCACAGCTCTGTATCCCCAACAAGTATTAGCGGCACGATCATAATACCCAGAGCGTAATTGAATGCGACAGATACTTCTTTTAACCACCTTCTTCCTAACCATTGGGAGGTGAACAAATAGCCACCACATACCGAGGCCAGGAGCAAGCCACGAGAAACAATAATCATTCTCAGACCCGGAGGGTAAATACTTGATATAGCGTACACACCCATTAAAACGCAAAGGATCATCAGCGCAATAAGAAGGGGCTTGTAGTTCTGATGGAATTGCCTTCTACAAGTCTTCACTTGTATTCGTCTTATGTCCCACCAATGGTCGAACAAGTAAATGAACCACACTGCTGAAAACAAGGCAAGATAGGTTGGGGTAGGAATGACCAGGGACGTTTCTCGCACAACCAGTGCCAAAACAAAAATGGCTCCCGTGGGTATTCCCAACGAGAGCCATCTGATATATTGTAAGAACCTTATCACCTGGATACCCAGGTAGGATTAATTTCCCTGACTTAACGCCTCTGCTCCTCCAACGATTTCCAAAATTTCCTTTGTAATCGCAGCCTGACGTGTTCTATTGTAGGTCAACTTCAATTCTTTCAAAAGTTCACCTGCGTTATCAGTAGCCTGATCCATTGCCGTCATCCTGGCACCGTGCTCCGAGGCATTGGACTCAAGTACTGCTTTATAAAACTGAACTTTCAACGAATTAGGAATGATTTCTTTGAAAATCACTTCCTTCGATGGCTCAAAAAGATAATCCACCACAGGTTTCAATTTCCTTTTCTCTCCTTCCTTACCGGTCTTCTCCTCAACAGGTGCTACTTCTGGCTCAGGTGGCAAAATGGGAAGTAATTGCTCACTTCTTAAAATCTGGGTTGCTACGTTCTTGAATTCGTTGAAGATCAGGACTACCCGATCATACTCCTCCGTTAAATAGCCATCCATTGCATGTTGAGCAGCCTCACGAGCGTTCTCAAAAGACAGTTCTCCAAACAAACCATGATAATCTCCAACAACTTTGAACTTCCGTTTTGAAAAGTAGTCGTAAGATCGCCTTCCAATTGGCATGACATGAACGTTGCCGGAACGCTCAAGGTAGCTGTATTTCTCATCAATGATTGAGCGGGTATACTTGAACACATTGCTGTTAAATGCGCCGCATAGTCCTCGATCAGAAGATACAACTACTAACAATACGTTATTGACCGATCTTTCCTCTCCGTATGGGTTTGGAATATCCTCAGATTCGGAAGCCTTAGAAACATTTTTGATGATCATCGACAATCGCTGAGAGTAAGGTCGCATTTGCATGATACGGTCCTGTGCTCTTCTCAACTTGGCAGCCGCTACCATTTTCATGGCTTTGGTTATCTGCTGTGTCGAAGTGACTGATTGAATTCTTCCTTTTACTTCCTTAAGATTCGCCATTCCGCGTAAGCCTTATCAGTTATATCGAGATGCCAAATCCTTAGCAATCTCTTCTAATTTTCCGTATGCCTCTCCGAATTTCTTCTTGTCTTTCAACATTTCCAGGATATCAGGATGCTGAGTAGTCAATGTCGAAATAAATTCAGACTCGAAATCTTTCACTTTATTCTCAGGCACTTTATCGAGGTATCCTTTGGTGGACACATAGATAATAGCCACTTGTTGTTCCACAGGTGAAGGAGAATATTGGGCTTGTTTCAAGATCTCCTGGTTTCTTCTACCCCTGTCGATGGTACGTTGTGTTGCAGCATCCAGGTCGGAACCGAATTTCGCAAATGCCTCAAGTTCCCGGAACTGTGCCTGGTCCAGTTTCAATGTACCGGCCACTTTTTTCATGGACTTGATCTGTGCGCTACCTCCTACTCGTGATACGGAGATTCCTACGTTAATTGCCGGGCGTATACCTGAGTTAAACAGGTTCGTTTCCAGGAATATCTGACCATCAGTAATGGAGATCACGTTTGTAGGGATATAAGCAGAAACATCACCCGCCTGAGTCTCAATAATAGGCAGAGCAGTCAATGATCCACCACCCTTTACTTTATCCTTCAAGCTCTCAGGAAGGTCATTCATCTGTGCTGCAATCTCATCGTTGTTGATGACTTTTGCTGCACGTTCCAACAAACGCGAGTGCAAATAGAATACATCACCAGGATATGCTTCACGTCCCGGAGGTCTTCTCAATAGCAACGATACTTCTCGATAAGATACTGCCTGCTTAGACAAGTCATCATATACTACCAATGCAGGTCGTCCAGTATCCCGGAAGTACTCTCCAATGGCTGCTCCAGTAAATGGCGCAAAGAATTGCATCGGCGCAGGATCAGCAGCGGATGCTGAAACGATGACAGTGTAATCCATCGCACCAGCTTTTTCCAAAGTAGCTACGATTCCTGCAACTGTACTCGCTTTCTGTCCAACAGCAACATATATACAATATACTGGCTCACCTCTATCGTAAAATTCTTTTTGGTTGATGATCGTATCGATCGCAACCGCAGTTTTCCCTGTCTGACGGTCACCAATGATAAGCTCTCTTTGGCCCCGACCAATCGGAATCATGGAGTCGATCGCCTTAATACCCGTTTGCATGGGTTCACTTACCGGCTCCCTGTATATTACTCCAGGTGCTTTTCTTTCAATAGGCATTTCATACAGATCGCCTTCAAAATCACCTTTTCCGTCAATTGGGTCAGCCAATGTGTTCACCACACGGCCACACATGCCATCACCGACTTTTACAGAACCGATTCTGCCGGTTCTCTTAACACTATCCCCTTCTTTTACTCCACTGGAATCACCAAGTAGCACGGCACCTACATTGTCTTCTTCCAGGTTCAACACCAATGCATTCAATCCATTCTCAAACTCAAGAAGCTCGCCAGCTTGTGCCTTTGAAAGTCCGTAGATACGCGCTACACCGTCACCTACCTGAAGGACTGTTCCTACTTCTTCGAGTTCTGCTTCTGTTTTGTGGCCTGAGAGTTGCTCCCTCAATATTGCTGATACTTCGTCAGGTCTAACTTCTGCCATAGTCTTGTGTATTTATAGCCGGGGGCTTTTAATTTTTTTCTTTGCTAAATTTCAATTTCAATGCTCTGAGTTGTCCACTCACGCTATCATCCAATTTTCGATCACCCATCTGAACAGTGTAACCACCTATAAGTGTGGGGTCTACCTTTTCTTTTAATAAAGGCTCCTTACCGGAAATATCCTTTACCATCTCCTCAAATGACTTCCTCAAAGAAGCATCTAATTCAAAGGGTGTAGTTACTACCGCTTCCTGAATTCCTTTATGTTCGTTGTAAAGACGAATGAATTCTTCTGCAATTTCACCAAGAAGGTTCTCCCTGTTTTTTCTTGCAACAGTTTGAAAAAAGCGATCCGTTAATGGCTCGATCTTTCCTTTGAAGAGATTTGCCAGAATAGAAGCTTTTTTCAAGTGAGGGATAATAGGACTGGCAAGCATCAATTGGAAGTCTCTGTTCTCATCATAGAGAGATAGAAAATTCTTGATGTCTTCACTTACTTTGTCCAATACTGATTGTTCCTCAGCTAGCTCCAACAAAGGAGTGGCATACCTGACCGCTATTCTTTTGGATGACATTCGCTATCAGTTCGTTTTTACTTCAGACAAGAATTTAGTCACAAGCGCTTGCTGTGATTTGTCCTCAGATAAGTTTTCTCTCAGGATCTTCTCAGCAATTTCTAGAGAAAGTGTAGATACCAGGCTTTTTACTTCAGCCAGAGCATTTTTCTTCTCAGAATCAATACTTGCTTTTGCATCAGCAATCATTTTCTCCGCGATCGCAGCGGTTTCGGCTTTCGCCTGTTCTTTGATCTGATTGGCTACTTCATTCGCCTGTTTCAGAATTTCATCTCGCTCAATTCTGGCTTCTTTCAACAGATACTCATTATCTGCTTTGATTTGAGCCATCTCACTTTTGGCCTTTTCAGCTGCTTCCAGCGCGTCCGAAATAGTAAGTTCACGGGCTCTTAGTGCACCTGCAACAGGTTTCCACACGAAAAGTGCCAATACAATGAAGACAAGTGTAAAAACAACTGTCTGCCAAAAAATGAGTCCGATATCCGGGGTTAAAAGCTCCATAATTACTTCTTTAGATCATCATAAAAAGGAGGTCAGCACCTATTGTGCATGACACTCCTTTTCAATTTTTAAGCAACTGGATTCTGTGCGATCAAGAAACATACAACCACACCGAACAGCGCAATAACTTCAATAAGTGCGGCAATGATCAGCATAGCAGTCTGTACTTTGCCTGCAGCTTCCGGCTGTCGAGCCATTGCTTCCATGGCAGAGCCACCGATTTTACCGATACCTAGTCCAGCGCCTATTGCTACTAAACCTGCACCGATACCTGCACCCATCACGGCAAGTCCAGCACTCATAATTAAAGAAATCAACATGATCTATAAAATTGAATTAATTGAACATTCTATTTAATGATGATCGTCCACTGCCATGCCAATGTACATCGATGAAAACATCGTGAACACATAAGCTTGAATAGTAGCAACCAATATTTCTATAAAGGTGATCACCGTTACAACGAGGGTACTTGCAATTCCAACAGTAAATGAATGGAAGATGAAAGTAAGACTCATCAAACTAAGGATCACAATGTGACCGGCTGTAATGGCCACAAACAATCGAACCATAAGAGATACTGGCTTAGTGAACATACCAATAATCTCTACAGGAACTATAATACTTTTCAAAGGCAGTGGTACTCCAGGGGTATTGAAAATGTGACCCCAATAGTGCTTGTTTCCACTCAAGTTCGTTAACAGAAAGGTTCCTAAAGCAAGAACCATTGTCACTGCTATGTTTCCTGTCATATTCGCAGCACCAGGCAATAGCCCAAGCAGATTCCCAAACCAGATGAAGAAAAACAAAGTGAGCATATAAGGCAAATAGCGCTCGTACTTCTTTTCTCCGATGTTTGGTTTAACAATTTCGTCGCGTACGAAAATGATAATAGGCTCAAAGAATGATTGAATACCTCTTGGTGCTTTTCCGTCGTTCTTTTTATATCCTCTGGCTACGGCAAAAAAGACAAGCAACATGATAAGTGCGTCGATAAATATGAACAGCACATTCTTCGTGATAGAAAAATCCATCGGATGTGATCCGTCTGTCGCAGTGATATGCTCATGGTCTAGCACATACCCTTTATAAGGCACTGAATTATGGTGTTCATCATAGAAATTAGATGAAGAAAAAACCTCCAGATTACCTTGATTGTACAAAATCACCGGCAAGTGCACTACGAAGCCATGCGCAATCTCCCAGGAATGAGCGTCTTTGATATGGTGATCGATCATGTCACCCGGCTTGAAGCCCTCTTCGGAACCACCGCTTGCCGCCCAGGATGTGCCTGAAACGGCAAAAAGGAGAACAAGCACTAAAAGGTTGGTTTTCAATGGCTTAAAAGAATCTTTTGATAGGAAATTTTTCATTTGTCTTCGTTCCCCTGGGAATTCGGCCGCAAGTTAGCCAATACAATACTCATTTCAAATACCATGAACAACAAATAGACCGCCATAAATTGAATGATAAGAGGCCGCAATTCTTCCACCTTCAATAGAACAAGGGTAAGCATATAAAATATACCAGTGAGAAACCTAAGAGAAAAGGCTCCTATCGCAAAAAGAGGCAATCTGGTCCGATCTTTTTCTCCAAGAGACAGTAACCAGGAGATTAAGAGGGATTGCAAAAAAAAGAATAGCACCATGTATGGAAACTGGTCGTGTAATTTGACCAGACTTAACCCATCCAAAAGGTAAACCACCAATAATAACAGGGAAATTCCAATAGAAGTAAACAAGTACTTTTTCACGAGTTTAACTTTTTAAAAAGGTAATAGATGGTGCCTGCGACGCTAAAAAGGACTGCCACAATGATCATCCATGGAATCTTATTATCCAGCCATTCGTCGATTTTATAACCACCCCAAATGACCACCAAATTGAATGCTACAATTTCAAAGGCAATTCCTGAAAATCTCCGCGGATCGAAATC
This sequence comes from Cyclobacteriaceae bacterium, assembly GCA_965215825.1. Lineage (GTDB taxonomy): Bacteria > Bacteroidota > Bacteroidia > Cytophagales > Cyclobacteriaceae > JAWPMT01. The sequence goes on from CBDCEM010000002.1 coordinate 268,319, forward strand.
CGGATCAACTTTGGGCCTGGAGGAGTGTGGATTGTTCTTTTTTTCCAATTTTAATCTCCCTGGATTTGACACCCATTTTACAACCGCCATTGAACATAGCGCCCGATTCTACGATCAATTTATCAGTCACTATATCACCATCAATAACTGCCGTTGTTTTCAAGATCAAAACATCAGTCACTTCTACCGTGCCTGTAACATGACCTTCAATTTCAGCGTTTTGAGCAATCACATTTCCCTCTACAACTGATGACTGACCAAAAACCGCCTTGGATTTTGTCTTCAGATCGCCTACTAATTTTCCGTCAATTCTCAGGTCACCAAAGGTTTCAATATTCCCTTGTATAACCGTACCTTTTCCTATCTGGTTAGTGGAATTACTTTGCTCCTGAGAGCCTTGCTGTTCCTGCTTATTGAACATGGATTAATGAGTTTTGCTGTCTAAATTTAAAAGGAGAAGTAGTTCTCTGGGTCGATTGCATTGCCTCGGTGCCATAGCTCAAAATGCAAATGAGGACCTGTCGTTAGTTCCCCGGTATTGCCCACGATAGCAATGATCTCCCCTCCGGCGACAAAGCTACCAACGTTTTTCAATAATTCCGAATTGTGCTTGTATACGGAAATAAGGTTTCCTCTTGTATGCTGAATACCTATCACATAACCATTGTCTAGTGTCCAGGTTGAAAAAATCACGATCCCTTCCGCAACGCTTTTGACAACTTCATTTTCCATCGCTGCTACATCAATTCCGTAATGATCATCTTTCGGTCGGAATCCGTCAACCATAATACCTTCTATAGGTGTGAATAGATAAACATCCGATAGTTCATTACTCTCATAGGAGGTAAACTTCAGGACGTCCAGATCACTTTCCCCATACTGCGCTCTAAATTGTGAATCCACCTCTTGTAGTGCAGGCTCGATCTGAAACTGAGGGTCAACAGAAATTTCAGATCCTCTTTCCGATAGATTAGCATAAATGCTGTCTTGTCCTTCAAAGATGAATCTCAAATTGTCGATGTATCTTCCTTTTGTCTCTGTCTCATACTGCAACGAATCGATTCTCATGGTGAGCTCCATCAATTGTCGGTTAGCAACCATTTGCGCATGACGGGGATCTAGCCAGGCATCCAACACCTGCGAAACAAGGTAAACGGAGAGCAGCAGAGAGGCCAAAAATATTCCCATCACCAATAAGATCACCCTGGCGTAGTTGAAGCTAATCGTACGCTTTTCCTGAAAGTTTTCTTCGTCCCTTATAATCAGCAAGTACCTGTTGGTAAGCCAGCCGGACAATGTTCGCTTAGTCCCCAATCCTAAATTTGATTTTAAGAACGCAAATATATTGAATGCACACTGTTTATTTTTACAACATATTATCATGTCCGGAATTTCGTTGTATAGTCACATAGACCAAATTTTCGTGAAAAACTACCTGACTGTACTGTTTTTGGCGGTGCTACTACCTGCCTATTCGCAAGGTCCGATTAAATCTACCTACCACAATGTAACTGCGCGTTACAATGCCTATTTCTATGCAAAACAGCGAATACTGGAAATAGAAGACGCACTCGCCGGCAATTATGAGTGGAATTACAACCGAACATTGCCCATCTACCCACAATATGACACCCTCTTTTCTCAATCTCAGGAAACCGCCCTGGAAGATTGCATCAAAAAAGCATCAATCAGCATTCAAAGGCATCCGGATTCCAAATGGGAGTTTGATTCTTACATTTTAGTAGGTAAAGCGCGCCTGTATGGCTCCGAGTTTCCAGAAGCGATCGAAACATTCAAGTATGTAAATACTAAAAGTGACAATAAGAATGAAAGACACGCCGCACTCGTCGAATTATTGAAAACTTTCGTTGAGGCTAAGGAGTATAATAACGCGGAAAGTGTGTCGGACTTTCTGAGTAAGGAGAAATTGAATGGTGAAAATCTCCGCAAACTATACCTGAACAGAGCATACCTCTATCAAAACAGGAAGAACAATGACCAAACAGTTGCAAATCTGGTTCTTGCTGAAGCGTTGATTCCTAATGGGAAAGAACGAGGTAGAATAAATTTCATTATTGGTCAAATCTATCAGGAGCTTGGTTTTGATGCGGAGGCTTTTCGCTATTACAAAAACACATTAAAATCGGGACCTGATTATGAGCTGGCATTTTATACAAAGCTCAACATGGCCCAGGTGACCCAGCTCAAAAAAAACAGTGACCGAAGGAAAGTCGAAAAGTATTTCAAGAAGCTTTTACGTGATCCCAAAAACCTTGATTACAAGGACAAGATCTATTATGAAATGGGTGCTTTTGAGTTGAAGCAAGGAAATCTCAATGAGGCAATCGATAATTACAGATCATCTGTAGCCAGCAGCACTAATAACAATCGGCAAAAATCTTATTCCTATTGGCAATTAAGCAAGATTTATTACGATAGTCTCGCTAATTATGAACAAGCGAAACTCTATTACGACTCGACCGTAAGCACAATGCCCAAAGATGAGGAGGCTTATGAGGCGATTGCTGAACGACAGAAAATTCTGGAAGAATTTGTTAAGCACATCAGTACTATTCGAGTCAACGACAGCCTATTAATGTTAGCTGAAATGAACAGTGACGAGCTTGATCTAATGCTCAACGAGATTATATCGGAACAAATGGCTCGCCATAGTGAGGAGAAAAAGCGTCGGAAAAAGGAGGAGCGCAGGCAGCAAACAAGAAGCAACAACTTCAATGATCCTTCTGAAGCAGGTACTATTAGCACCAAAACTGAAGGTGTATGGTATTTCTATAACAACACCTCAGTAAACAGAGGTCGATCCGAATTTATTAGGAAATGGGGCCAAAGGGAATTGGAGGACAATTGGAGGAGACGTAATAAAATACCGGCTGAAAACGAAATCTCTTCGGCCGAACAAGCCATTGAAACAGGAGAAAATTCTGAAACCGCAAATAAAGAAGAGGAGGTATTTGATCCGGAAGCAGTAAAACAGAAATACCTCTCGGGCATACCATTTGAAGAACCAGAAAAAAGCAAACTCATGCTTGAAATTGAAGAAGCTTACTATCAAGCCGGAAACATCTACAATTTCCAATTAGAGGAAAAAGAAAATGCCATCGATACTTTTGAGAAACTGATCACTCGTTTCGATACTTCGGCTTATAAGTCCGAAGTATTGTATCAACTTTATCTGCTGTACAAACCTTTGGATTCAACTAAATCTTCTTCACACGCCAATCATTTGCTACGTGAATTTCCAGAATCTATCTATGCCAAACTTATCTTCAATCCCAGGTACAGAGAAGAGAACCTCGCAAAGAATCAAGCAGTACAGCGTGCATATGCCTCTGCATATGACCTGTTTTATACAGGCGATCATAAAAAGTCCATTAGCATTATTGATAGCACTCTACAGGTTTATGAAGAAAGTGACTATCATGACAACCTGATTCTGTTACGTATCTTAAATATTGGACGGACAGAAAATATTTATCAGTATCAATTTGAACTTAATAAATTCATTGTAGATCATCCTGATAGCGATATTGGCGCGTATGCTCAGCAATTGGCCAAAGCGGCTGAAGATCATCAGGTCAATCTCTTTAGTAGTTCCAAGGGTCGTTACATTAAAAGTTTCGATCAAAGTCATTACTTTATTCTTGTCTACTCCAACCCAGGGCTTTCGGAGACTCTCCCCAATGAAATCCAGGAAATTCTTGATAGTCAAAACATGAACTTGTCTAGCGCAAGTCTTGTCCTCGATGAAAAATACACGATGGTTTTAGTCAACGACCTACCCGGAAAATCTTCCGGGCTGGCTTTTCTAAAAATATTTAATGAGAAGTCTAACCTTGATGATAAATACAAAGGGGAAATCTTCTATAAATTGATCATTACAAAGGATAATTTCAATATTCTTTATGAGTCGAAAGACCTGAAGTCTTACTTGAATTTCTTCGATAAAAACTATTGAAAATGGCATCAACAAAGCGTACTAAAAAAATCATTATTGTCATTTGGCTCTTGTTTATTTTATTCTTTGGGGGCATAGCCACTACCTTCCTGATGGTTCAAAATGATGCTTTTAATCTGTTTGGGGGTCTTCCCAGCCTCGAAGCACTTGAAAAACCAGATCCGGATTTATCCTCCGAGTTACTCAGTGCAGATGGAGTATCTCTAGGTAAGTATTTTCGAACTAATCGAACACCAGTTACTTACGAAGAGCTTTCTCCTGAATTGATCAATACGCTGATGGTAACAGAAGATGTCCGATTCAAAGAACATTCAGGGATCGACCTCAAATCATTGTTACGTGCAGCTTCAGGCGTGTTAACTGCTCAATTTAAGGGTGGTGGTAGCACCCTGACCATGCAATTGGCTGAAAACCTGTACAAAACTTCCACAGCCAATAGAGGATCACTCTATGATATTCGAATAGCCGGATCAATAGTAACCAAATTAAAGGAGTATATCATCGCTGTAAAACTCGAACAGGCGTATACCAAGGAGGAAATTCTTGCCATGTACCTCAATACGGTTCCTTTCGGCTCAAACTCATTTGGTATCAAAGTAGCCGCAAAAACATTCTTCAATAAGCTACCCTCTCAGCTTACCTATAAAGAAGCTGCTGTTCTGGTCGGATCGATCAACGCTCCCACACGGTTTAACCCGGTGTATAACCCTGACAATGCGATGGCAAAAAGAACAGAAGTACTTTACAACCTGTTCCAATATGACATCATTGATCGTGAGACTTTCGATAGCCTGAATGCCGAACCTTTCGGACTTAATTACAGAGTTGATAATCAGAATGAAGGCCTTGCCACCTATTTTCGATCTGTTATTAAGAACTTTCTTCTGAATTGGACACGCGAAAACGGATATGATCTGTACGACGATGGTCTAAAAATTTACACCACCATAGATAGTCGTCTTCAAGCTTATGCCGAAGCAGCGATGGAAGAATCGATGGATACCTTACAAGCATACTTCATGGAACACCTGGAGGGCGATATGCCGTGGATTGATCAGGAAGGGGAGGTTATTGAGAATTTCATCGAAGATCAGTTAGAGCGATATTCCCCTCACTACAAACGCCTGGTGAAACGTTTTGGCGAGCAACAAGACTCCATCGATTATTATATTCATAAAAAGAGAAAAATGCGGGTTTTTAGTTGGGAGGGCGATGTAGATACGTTGTTCAGTACCTATGACTCGATGTATTACTACAAACACTTCTTGCAGGCAGGTTTTATGGCAATGGAACCTAAAACAGGACATATCAAAGCCTGGGTTGGAGGTATCAATCACAAGTATTTTAAGTACGATCATGTTCAGCGTGGGAAAAGGCAGCCCGGGTCGACCTTTAAACCCATTGTTTATACTGCTGCTATCGACAATGGCTATTCACCTTGCTATCCTGTTGTGGATGCCGCTGTAACTTTTTCATTACCTGGACAAGACCCTCCTACATGGACGCCTGATAATGCTAACAATATTTTTACCGGAGAAAAGATGACCATTCGCCGGGCGATGGCGGCTTCTGTTAACAGTGCTACCGCTTACATCATGAAAAATATTGGCCCTGAAACTGTCGTAAGGTATGCCAGAATGTTGGGGATAGAAAGCCGTTTGGCTGCTGTTCCTGTGCTATGCCTAGGAGCTGCAGGGGAAGTATCACTCTATGAAATGCTGGGGGCCTATAGCACCTTTGCTAATAAAGGCAATTACACGAAGCCCTTTTACATTTCAAGGATTGAGGATCAAAATGGCAATGTGTTGCAACAATTCGTACCTGAGCCCAAGGAAGCGCTCAATGAGGAAACCGCCTACCTTATGCTACATATGCTCAAAGGTGCTTTTGAAGAGCAAGGAGGAAGTGGCCATGCCCTCGCATGGAGTCTTAAGCAAGACAATGAAATCGGGGCCAAAACCGGCACTACCCAAAATGCTTCAGATGGCTGGTTTATTGGCGTTACCCATGATTTGGTAGCTGGTGCCTGGGTCGGTGGTGATAACCGAAGTATTCACTTTAAGCACTGGACACAAGGCCAAGGTGCAAGAACTGCGCGACCTATTTACCAACGTTTCATGTTAAAGGTATATGACGATAAAACGCTTCCTTATAAGAAAGGATATTTCGAGAAACCATTGCAACCACTCTCCGTGGAACTGGATTGCAGCCTCTATGACAATACGAACCCGACTGATTCTCTCGCATTACCCTCTCTTGATGAGGATGAATTCTATAGATGAACACTCAAAAGCTTGAAAGAACTCAATACAATCTACTTCCAGATGACCCAGGTGTCTATAGATTCTTTGATGATGAAGGAATCATTTATGTAGGTAAAGCCAAGAATCTTAAAAAAAGGGTCGCTAGCTATTTTACAAAAGGTGACCATAACCGAAAAACTTATAAGCTGGTTCAGGAAATTCGGTACATAGAAGTTACAGTCGTAAATTCCGAATTTGATGCGTTGCTACTTGAAAATAGTCTGATCAAAGAAAATCAGCCCAAGTACAACATCCTCTTGAAAGATGACAAGAGCTTTCCAAGTATTTGCATTACCAATGAGCGTTTCCCCAGGATATATTCTACCAGAAGAATAGATCGCAGCAAAGGGCAATACTTTGGGCCTTACACAAGTGTAAAGGCAATGAACAATGTGCTGGATCTTATTCGGAAACTTTACAAAATCCGTACGTGTAATTTCAATCTATCCGAATCAAACATTTCAAAAGGGAAATTCAAAGTCTGTCTCGAATTTCATATTGGCAACTGCCTGGGCCCATGTGAAGGTCTACAGGAAGAGCATGAATATATGATTGAAATCGCGCAGGCAAAAGAAATCTTGAAAGGTAACATCAGTCCAATTAGAAAATCATTTGTTGGACAAATGCAGGAAGCTGCCAACGAATTGAATTTCGAACTTGCCCAATCCCTTAAAGTCAAATTAGAATACCTGGAAAAATTTCAGATTAAGTCACTTATTGTCCAGCAGAAACTTACGAATTTGGATGTCTTCACTATCCTGCATGACGATCCCAAGTCCTATATCAATTTTATGATGATTGAGGAAGGCACTATCAAGATCTCTGAAACTGTAGAAGTAAAAAACAATCTTACGAATAGGTCTGAAGATATATTGCAACATTCAATGTTGTCATTGCGAGACAAATATCAAAGCTCTAACAAGGAAATCCTGACCAATATTGAACTTGAAGATTGGCCAGAAATCAGCATAACTGTTCCTAAAATTGGAGATAAGAAAAAATTGATTGATCTCTCTCTCAAGAATGCCTTCATGACAAAGCGGGAGAAACAAGCACAGGCAGAAAATATCAAAAACAAACCAAATCATGCCTTGATTGAGCTTAAGAAGGAACTACAGCTTACTGAAATGCCCTATCATATCGAATGCTTTGATAATTCCAACATTCAGGGCACTCACCCTGTAGCATCAATGGTCTGTTTTAAAAATGGAAAACCCTCCAAGAAAGATTATAGGAAATTTAATATCAAAACCGTAGTGGGTCCAGATGATTTCTCTTCTATGTATGAAATTGTCACGAGACGATATGCAAAGCTTAAAAATGAGGAGTTACCGTATCCCAAATTAATTGTAATTGATGGGGGTAAAGGCCAACTAAGCGCTGCAGTAAAAGCATTGAAGGACCTGGATGTTTATGGAGAGATTCCAATAGTAGGTATCGCAAAACGTCTTGAAGAGATCTACGTTCCCTATGATCCCATTCCTTTGCATATCAGCAAAAAATCTGAAGGATTAAAACTCCTTCAACACGCTCGTGATGAAGCACATCGCTTTGCTATCACATTTCATCGTCAAAAACGTTCTAAATCTTCTCTTAAATCCGAATTGGATGAGATTGATGGAATTGGTCAAAAGACCCGTGAATTGTTGTTTCGTGAATTTGGAAGTGTCGAAAAAATAAAAAAAGCGGATTTCGAGAAATTAAGCGCCGCTGTAGGATCCAGCAAAGCACAACTCTTGAAATCCGCTTTTAAGAATTCTTAGAAATCTTTTATGCAACGAACGCTATTGCGGTGATAGTTACCAATGGGTCCGTGATAGATGTCAGGAGAACTTTCCTGAACGGTTATTAATCCCGCCGTATTAGAGCTTCTATTCTCCGAATCCCAATAGTTACCACTTATACCTACTTGACGAAACGTTGTTCCATCAGGTTCTCCAAAACCACCTAGCAAAAGATTCATTCCGCTTTCTCCACCATCTATTAATGCCGGAGACGCTTCATTCATACCACCATATTTTGAGGTTAGAAGATTCCAATCCTTAACGGTAGGCAATCTCCAGCCTTCAGGACACGCGTTTTGTGCCGATTCGAAGTTATAAAGTCTACCATATACCTCGCAATATGCAGGCTCACTGGCATAACAATAAGAACCTTCTACTTCATAATTCAAGTTTTGAACCATCCAAGTTCGCTTGACAGAAACTCCACCAACTAGTGGTATGCTAAATGTCACAATCTTGTATGATTTCCCATCTCTTGAATCAGAAAGGGTGGATTCTTCCTGCGCCATTAGGCAGAAAGAACAAAAAACAAAAAGTAAAGCAAATATAGATTTCACGGTAAATCAGTTGATTTTACAAGGAGGAGAAACTTAGTACTCCCAAAGTTCTGACTCATACTCCATTAAGTCATACTCATATTTCTGCTGAATAATCATCGCATTCAAAGGATCTTGCTGGATCAAATCAGGGTATTGCTGGCGAATATCAATATCATCAGCATTAGAAATTTTCGTAATCGGCGCTGAAAATAGTCTCAATTCGAAAGCATCCGCAAAATTCAAGTGACTTGCCTGGTTCTGTGTATTATACCAAATGGCTTTGTCCGCATAATGGGTCTTAAATAACTCCACCACATCATCATACTTGAAGTGACCAGCGAGTTTTTCAAACCCTCCAGGATTCCAATCTGTACCGGCACTTGCAGGAAGGTACAGGCTTACAGTCTGGATATAATTGTACATACGTGACCTGTTTCTATCGAAGACAACCTCTTCTTTTAGATAAAGTACCGTAAACAATTCCGCGGGAATATCATCACGTTTTGGTCCATCATCAACTTCTTCTGTCTCATTTGCAGAATCATTATCATCAAAAGAGTTGAAGTCTCCACCGATAAAAGGATTCTCTTCTCGTTCAACAGAGATGTTAGACGAAAACTGGATATCAGGCATGAAATTGATGCAAGAGTCGGACCCATAAGGTCTCAACAATCCTTCCTCAACCGCCTGGATCAACAATCGAGATATCTCTCCATTTGTAGAGTTGAATGGCTTGTTCTGCTTTTCGCCCAAGTTCATTCTTCTCCATACCGTCTTCTTAAAAAGACTGTAACTCTGCGGAACATCCGGCTTGATTAAAGGCACACTTTGTGGCGCCTCTTGCGCAGCCACCATAAATGGAGCTACGATCAAGCACATCAAAATAACAATAACAAATTTTTTCATACCTATCCTATTACACCAAAGATTACTTCAAAGGAATGCTGATGAAGGAACTTGATCGGCTGATCGGAAAATCCTCAACATCTCCTCTGAAATTCTTTCTTTGTACTTTTTTGATTTCGACGACCAATTGATCACCTTTTCTGGCTTGTGCAGCGATAGCTCTTAAATCTATTCTGCCACCACCTCTAATGACCTTTCTACCAATGCCTCCACTAACCAAAGTAACTTCAGCTTGAGAAATCTGAAACTGCGCATCATCCGGTAAGAATTCAGCAAAACTTTTGTCAGGTTGAGCTCTCAAAAACAGTCTTTGAGTCTTGGCGCTGATCCCTTGCTTTAAATCAATTTCACCCCGGTCAGTTCCTGAAACAATCGCTGGAGCTGGGATACCTCGCACACCGAACTCTCTGCTACCAATTGGATTACCACTGCTGGCAACACTCAACGTAACTTTTCCAAGTCTTTTAGGTACTACAGTAACCTGACCAGTTTCAGAACCTGGTATTGCGTCGCCTCCATTAACTGTAAATCGAGGGTTATACGCATTTCCTAGGGCCTGAACTTTCACATTCAGTTTATTTCCACAATTCAAGTAAAGCGCGTTTACAGATTGAGACTGGATATCGATGACAGGTTTAACAACGAAGTATTCAATATCTGTCTCAAATACCTGGTCACCATAAGCGATCTCGGCTTTGAATGTTTTTCTAGCAATTCCTTCTTTGTTATAAGCTCCGGGAGTAGCAGTAAACGACACTTGCCCCTGACCATCTTCTCCGACAGAAATTGTAGCACCATTATACTTCATTTCTGGTTTTGCACCAGATGCGGAAGCTGCTACAAACATCTTCGCCTCGTATTTGGTACCAGCAGCCACGTATTTCGACTCTGGGTTCACCATCGGTAAGATGTTATCAAAAGAAAGGTCTCCGAGACCAACTCTACTAACCAAATAATCCAAGGCAGCTGTTTCATAACTCAACATCTGGGCCTGAAACTCACTAACTGTTGCTAATCCTGCAGGGGTTGGTGAAGAATCAAAAGCCAGTTGCGCGAATCCTTTACCTTCCTGGTTTGGGTCGTTTTTGTAAACTTCATTTTCTGAAGCATCCTGTGTGATGTAGTGGAACTTCGACAAAATGTCTTCACCAGCTCCATTTTCCTTCATTAAATCCCGAATAAAATCAACTTGATTGTCTAAGTGTTGCGATAGTAATTCACCGTGACCTTTTCCATTTTCAGAAATAGGCATCATGTAATTTCCAACCTTGTCGTAATCCGTTTTCCCAACCAGGTGAAGTCGATCTCCATCGTGACCTTCTATGTAGCCACCGGTTATTTCAACAAACGCATCCTTATATGCTTCGAGTGTATCAAAAAGAACATTCGACTTCTCTCGCAAAGCCCTTGCTGCTTCAAGCACTTTTACATCTTTCTCTCTATCGCCTTTTTCAGTAACGTTCGCCGCCATTTGTTTAATGGTTGTATTCGTTCTAGCGACCGTTTCATCGTTGGCTCGTTCTAAACTTTCATTTATGAAAATAAACTTGTCAATCACGGTTGAACTTACATTCAGTGCTAACAATGCTGTTAGTACCAAATACATCATCCCGATCATTTTTTGACGTGGGGTTTCCTTTCCTCCTGACATAACTTATATAGTAAGTTAGATTTTTTAAGTATTAACCTTTCATCGCAGTAAGCATGTTACCGTACACTTTGTTTAGTGATGCGACGTTGGTTGTCAACTTGTTCAATTCTTTTTGGAATTCCGCAGTTTCTTTTCCAGTTTCTGCCATTCCCTCCAATGCGGTAGTCAAATTAGAATAGAACTTGCTTAGTGCTTTTGTATGATTCTGAGAATCTTTCAATTCCATCTCATACAAGGCATTCAACGCACCAAGGCTCTTGGTTACATTCTGTACTTGACCATGATATTCTTTCGCGTCTTTTGTAGCATCTGCCATAGCAGTCATTGCTGTCATAGTAGAAGCGTAAGACTTATTCATTTCAGAAAGTGATTTCGAAGCAGACTTTACATTACCAGCATAGTCATTCGTTGCTACGGCTGCATCACTCAAATTAGACATTTTCTTTGCAGAATCTGCCAGGTTTTTCATTCCATCACCCAGGCTTTTGATCAAATCAGGACCAACTTTCGCATCTGCAAGCATTTTGTCCATTTGAGCAGAAGCACCAGTACTAACAGGCGCAGCAACTGCTTTTCTTTTGGACGGACCATCATAATCGTCTCCCAATTCCGGATAAACTTTTGCCCAATCCGGTTCTTTGTGCATTGGCTCAAAAGCACTAAGAAGGAAAATGATTGCCTCTGTTGTTAAACCTATTCCAAGCATCTCACCTGCACCAGGAAGGTGAAGAATTTTGAACATCGCACCAACAATTACAATCGCGGCTCCGATGCCATAAACCTTAGGCATTATTGTGGAAAACAGAAGCTCTGTAAATCCGCCTTTTCTACCACTCATTATTATCGTATTTAGGTTAGTAAATTATTCCAAGTAAAAATTAAAATTCATATCCAGAAGAACGCCCCAAATAGGTCATCGCACATCTGAACCCTAAAGAAGCTCTTGTCGTGTCCTTATGTTCGAAAGTTCTTGTACCTGTTTCAAGGAAGTACGCGATATCTTTCCAGGAACCTCCCCTCACGACCTTATTGTCGACACGTTCGTCGTAATAAGTCGGGTTCATATCCCATACTAAAGGCACTGAAGCTGGATTGTAAGCATCCTCACACCACTCTGCAACGTTGCCAGACATATCGTATAGTCCATAATCGTTTGCGAAGAAAGTACCCACCGGCGATGTATAAGCGAAACCATCATCAAAATAGTTTCCACGACCGGGTTTGAAGTTTGCAAGCAAACAACCTCTGGCATTTCTCACATAAGGATTACCCCAGGGGTATTTGGCCATATCACGACCCCCTCTTGAGGCGTATTCCCATTCTGCTTCTGAAGGCAATCTGAAATTCGGCATCACAGGAAGTCCAACTTCCTGACGCCAGTTATTCAAATAATTGGTTCTCCATGTACAGAAATATTTCGCTGCATTCCAATCCACACCAACTACTGGATAATCATCAAAAGCTGGATGTGACCAGTAGTAAGAAACCAAAGGATCACCCATATGATGGGTAAAGTCTCTGGACCAAACCGTAGTATCCGGCATCAAGTCAGCAATTGAAAAACCAGCAGGAAGATCTACTTCAGAACCTTCGGAAAGGTCTTCTGTAAATTGTCTGTACTCGTTATTGGTTATTTCCGTCGCATCCAAAAAGAATGCGGAAATAGTGACTTGTTTGTTGAAATTGATTTGGGTCGCTGCAACGTCCTCGTCAGCCTGTCCCATGTGGAAAGTTCCGGAAGGAACAGACACCATGCCAAATGGCCGGGTCATCTCCCAACCCTGGCGATCCTGGGCACCTAGCAATTCTCCATTGTCTGACCGATTTCGTCCTCCGCCGCCGATGCCGAAGAGGCCGCAGCTTTGAAGAATTACTGACGCACACACAATGCTTAAAGTAGATAACTTATAAACACGCATAATACTCATAACACCTTATTGACTCGCAAGTATGTAAAATAAACAAACTTTAACAAAAATTATTGTGCCTTAAAGAGCTTAAATATATAATCTTAATCTCGATGAGCGCAAATTTTACTGATAATTAATCGGCTGGATCGGCATTTGAAAAGCGTCAATGGGAGAATCTGGGCGTTTTGATTGCCTTCCGACCACCAAAGATGAAATTTGGCAAATTGTATTTTATAATAAACTCATGAGAGGTAGGCTGCTTCGCTTCCTGCTCATCCAACACGTAATCCAGGGCATAACCAACTTTAAGCTCATTGTTCGCAAGAAAGCTATATCCCACCATAAAAATAATTGACTCATCTCTCCGATAAGAAAGCCCGCCCCAGGCAAGGTTTTTATAATCCGCTAAAACACTCAGATCAAACGTGAAAGTATTCAGATCGTATCGTACAAGTGTAGAGGGTCTGATCACAAGGTCTGGGTTGATCTGAAAATCAAATCCTGCCATCGCATTGACTGTACGTGCCAGTTCATTTTGTAAACTGTCAAGTCCAAAGTCGAAGCTTGGCTCTAATAAATTTATGGCTGATACGCCAACAAAAAATTTCTTGTAGGAATTAAAAAAAACGCCAGCTGCCAGGTTCGGATTGAGTTGAGTTTCCTTGCTGCCTACATTAAGTGGGTCCGACGGATCCACAAATCGCAATTCATTAAAATTTTGTGTCTGAGAAAAAAATCCGGGCATGACACCTATATCCAATGTGCCACGCTTCAGGGTCAATTGATAAGAAACAGGAATCTGAATCTGCAAATTGTTGACCGGGCCCAGGTTGTCATTCAACACATGTAATCCTGCACCAGATAAGTAACTGGATTTTACAGGTACCACGAAGGAAAGAAGTTGTGAGTTTGGTGCTCCTCCTGATCCGTCGAAGGAAGAAGTGTACCCTACCCATTGGGATCTCATCTGAAATGTCGCACTTGCAACGGGTTCGACACCCAAGGCCGCTGGATTATAGTACGACCTATTAAACATGTAGTGACTAAAAAAAGCGTCGTTCTGAGCTTTTATGATCAGTGAAAGGGTTAGGAAACCAAAAAGCAACAAGTATCTCATCATCTCCTATTACATCTTAGTAGACTATAACCATTACCCGAAAACGGCACTAAAAGTTTCAGCTTAGGCCATTTGCCTTTTTAATATATACCTCCAGTGCTCCCGTCATGGAAGGAGCATTGGGTAATGGCGCTTCAATATCAAGAATCAGCCCAGCATCTTTTACCGCACGAGCCGTAGTGGGCCCGAAGGCTGCAATTCTGGTGTTATTCTGTTTGAATTCAGGGAAGTTGTCAAACAGTGACGTGATACCTGATGGGCTAAAAAACGCAATAACATCGTAATTCACATCAGCCAAATCCGAAAGATCACTAGCTACAGTCTTATAAATGATTGCCTCATTATGATCATAGCCATTCGTCTTTAGGAAATTGGGAATATCATCCTTCCTGATATTAGAACACGGGAAAAGGTATTTCTCGTTTTTATGTTTCTTCAAAACCTCCAGCAGGTCAGTAGCTGTTCTGACTCCTGTGAATATTTTTCTTTTTCTGATTACGATGTACTTCTGTAGGTAATTTGCTGTTTGCTCAGAGATACAGAAGTATTTCATATCTGTTGGTATCTCAACCTTACTTTCAGTCGCCAGACGGAAAAAATGATCCACGGCATTGCGACTAGTCAAAATCACAGCAGAATGATCCAAAATATTGATTTTCTGCTTGCGGAATTCTCTAATCTCAACCGGATCAATTTGAATAAAAGGGCGAAAATCGATTTTTATATTATATTTCTCCGCTAAAGGGAAATACGGCGATTTTTCACTGGAAGGTTCGGGTTGCGAAACTAGTATGCTCTGTACGGTCGTCAATCTGTCTTTATTAGCAAAAAGAACGTCTTCACTCATGCCTAATCCTTGTTATCTTTTTCCTCAATTCAATAGCCAACTGGCCAGAATAAAAGTCGGGAGTATTTCGGTGGTGCAAAGGTAGGAAATAATATGAAGATTTCGATTTGACAAGGCCTTAGGAAATCTGATAAATAACCAAAACAGAAATAAAAGGCTGACGATGATGCAAAAAACTGAGCCAAAAACGGGGCTTAAGAAATGATAATCAAGAAACCAGAATGCACTCCACTCTACCAATAACAACAATAAAAGAAAGGAATTCAGGAAAAATAAGTATTCCCGAATCTGCGTACCATCAAAACGATAAAATCGAAACAGTCTGGCAATCGAGCGAACCAGAAGAATTTTCAAGATCATAAAAATCAAAACAAAGCCAATGCTCTTCAGAAACATGGAAATCGCCTGATTGGACGCTTCCCTCGACAAACTTGAAACTTGTTGGAAACCAATAAGAATGGCCGCCAAAATGATTAAAAGCACATTGGAAATGGAAACAGCCGCTGTTGCATCAGCTTCTAATTTTCCCTTCCAAAAACCGATAGTAATTAACTGGCGAAAAGTGGGCTCATCCACCGATTTCAAGAGAGAAATGAATAATAACAAAAACACAAAAAACATGAGCCACATATTTTCTTGAAATCTGGCCTCTCTCTCCACGGGTAACTGGTATCTGGCCTCAACTGAGGCCTCAATCTGCAAAATAGTTGCTTGTATACTGGAAAAGTTCTCAGATGATAAGGTGAAATACAAAGTGTCAGTTTGGAAAGATGTTGTTAAATCTTGAAGGTCATAAACCTGGCAACTGTCAGCATTACTTTCAAATAAGCGGCTGTTGATCCAAATATCAAATTCACTACCACATACCTTTAATAATTGCCCCTCAACGTTTTCCGATACAAGAAAAAACCCGCCTACAGTAATTCCATCATCACTAAAAGCCTGAACCAAAGTGTTGTCTTCATACCTGATCCAGGCACTCGATAGATCTTGAACTAAGATGGTGTCTTGTTGTGCCAATGCAACCCATGGGCTAAAAAAAATAAATGTGCAGATAAATTTTCTGATCATTAGAAGGTAATGGAGTAGCCAAAATGGATTTTCGTATTTCTGACGTCTAGAGGAGTTTCTTTACTTCTTCCCAAGGCAAAAATAAGACGAAAGTTACCATTACCCGTATCCAGGGCCATCCCTGCTCCAACCGCATCCAATAGTACTGCCTCCTTAAAATTAGAGTCAAATTGATCTAAAAGTGCAATATCATAAAAGGCCACCAAATATGATTTCTGGTCAAAATACTGTCGATACTCTATTTGCCATTTGATGAAATCTGAAGCAAAAAAGTCATTCTCATTGAATCCTCTGAGGCTCCTGAGTCCCCCAATTCGATAAAACTCATTTCTAACAATTTGATCTCCTTCCAATATACCGACATCAAATTTTGAAAAAAAAGCTGATTGTCGAGAAACGGGTCTTTGTATTTGATACATAAAATCCATCTGGAAATTAGTTGTGCGAAATTGTAGCGTGTCATAAATACGCTCCGGGAAAAGTGAATTCCTTCTAAACCTTTTATCCGACACTCCAACAGAAAACATGGCTCCGGAAGTCTTTCCAAAATCCAGTACCTCTCTCGTATTTCCAATTCGGATAAAAGGTCGATATTCGGTAAGCCTGTAGTCCAGGCCATTGGCGACTTCAGGTTCCCTGGCCTGAATATCACTGGCTGCAGTTTGTAAATGAAGACCTAATTGTACTGAGGGTGATATAGGAACGTGGAGGTCTAACCCAAATTTGCGCTTGGTAAACAAACTGTCCTGGCGAAGAATAGACAGATCGAAACCAACAGAGACCCTTGACCCCAACAGAAAAGGATGACCATATCGAAGTTCAAGACTTTGGGAAGACTGTGAGAACCTATTCCAGTCAAGAAAGAAGGACTTTCCTGATTGAAAGAGGTTATTAAGGTCTAATTTGAGATATCCTGTAATAGTCGAACCTCCCTCCGCTTTGGGCAGGAAGCCAAAAATTCCTTCAACACGATCGCTCTGAAAATCTTTGGCCTTCAAATACACAATTGCCCTGCCATTGGAAAACCCAACATCAGGCGGTTCGGACAACTGAACAAGCGATTGGAATGCTAACCGGCGAGCAATAGACGTATATTTTCGTTCCTGATAAAGATCTCCTGGCCTAAATCCTAATAGCGCATGTAGATAGCGGATACTTATTTTTTCAGATCCAGCCAGAGATAAAGTATCGAAAACAATCTTAGGTCCTGTGTCCAGTCTGGGCACTGCGATAATCTCTCTGCTACGTAATTGTAAAGAGTCAAAAGTGATCGAGGCAAAAGGATAACCTTCATTCCCTAAATCAGCTATGTATTGATCGAATGATCCTTGAGTCCAGGGGTTTGGAAATTGCCAATCAAACTGAGTCCCTTTATATAAGGAGAGAAAAACTGTATCCGTTGAAATTCTCACCGTATCAAAAGTGGCAAAAGGATAACCCTTTTCTAAATGATCTAACAGCGTATCCTTCAAGGCTTTTGCTGTATTTCGATCATTCAAATAGTGACTTGTTATTTCTCTATTTGAATTTTGAATAGTAATCACCTCCTGGCCATAAGCAGGAATGATGTTTATTATAGACAACAACATCCACAGCACAATGCAAACCGAGGTATTTTTGTAAAAAAACCTCATTGGCAGGCATCTATTTTCACGTCCCCTTTTGCAAGCAGGCTTGCCATTACTGTGATTTCCATTTCAGTACAAACTTAAAGCCAATGGAAGCCATGATGGCTGCTATGGATCGTGAATTGGTGTTGAGGAAAAAATTTCTCGGAACAAACAAAGTCGAAACAATCTATTTTGGAGGCGGAACACCATCGATGATCTCCTCTGAACACCTCCAGCTGCTTATTAATCGTGTAAAATCATTGTTCTCTCTCCAATCAGATGCAGAGATAACCTTAGAAGCCAACCCGGATGATATCACAAGTATCAAATTAGAAGAGTGGCAAAAATCAGGAATCAACCGACTTAGTATTGGTATCCAGACATTTGATGATGATCGGCTGACGTTTCTGAACCGGGTGCACGACAGCCAAGAGGCCGTTCGTTCGGTTAAACTTGCTCAGCAGCATGGTTTTGACAATCTCACTTGCGACCTGATCTATGCAATCCCTCCAAACAGTATGGATAAATGGCAAAGAGATCTGGAAACCATGCTATCTCTGGAAGTCCCACACCTTTCGCTTTATGGGCTAACCGTAGAATCAGAAACGGTTTTTGGGAAGTGGAAGTCTTCAGGCAAACTACATGAAGTAGCAGAATCTGACAATGCGGATCAATTCGTATACGCAATCGATACGCTGACATCCAAAGGATACCAGCACTATGAAGTATCCAATTTTTGTTACCCTGGCCAGCATTCCAGACACAACAGTGCCTATTGGCTACAAAAACCTTATCTGGGCATTGGCCCCGGTGCGCATTCATACGATGGTCATAACAGGGCTTTTGGGATCCGGAAAAATGCCCAGTATATTCGGTCAATTGAGGATAGGGTCCTTCCTATTGAAACAGAACATCTAAGTGCCGTTCAACAAGCCAATGAATACATGCTCACACGAATACGGACTCGATTTGGCATTGACCCACATGAGATATCACAACTAGCCAACGTGGATTTTATGGGGAAATTTGGTCCGCAAATTCGAAGCTGGATAGACACGGAGATGATGGAAGAAGACGGAGCAATTTTTCGTCTGACCTCTCTGGGGATGATGAATGCCGATGAAATCACATTGAAATTGTTTCTTGATGAAGATTGAAACGCATAATTTTAAAGGTCAGCACCAGATGTAGATGGAAACAGAAAAGAAGAAAGCGCTCATTCTACTTAAATCACTCATCTTCCATTATCATGGCCTGGATCATGATGAAAAAGAATTATTAGATGACAGTGTGAGAAAACTTGATGCCGAAGATGAATTGGATTGGGCTCTGGACTTTATTTCCCGTGATTATCTCTCCGCTTTCGATCGGGCCAGAGAATTTTTGCATAAGGTCTTTGCCAAAATGGAGGAATCAGAAAAACTGGAGCATTTACTCGATGTTTGGGAGGACAATCACAAAAAGGGCTATGTTACTGAAATGGAAACCACCGCTATGATCAATTTGGCCAAAGATTGGTCCATTGACAAGGCCTTTCTAAGTAAGGTAAATCATTAAGTAAGATCTGTCAGGTTAAGGGCTTTTCAGAAAATCAAGGTTTCGCTTCAAACCCAGGTATTTGGTCCGCTTAACCGGAGATTTCTTGAAAACTTTCTTAAATGTCTCTTCTGAAAGTTCTTCCCAATCATTGGTATCCAACTGCTCCCAGCCCTGGGGTTGAAATGCCGATTCTCTGTGAGGTTTTGAAAAGCGATTCCATGGACAGACATCCTGACAAATGTCGCATCCGAAGGCCCAGCCCTCCATTTTTTCCTTAAATGCTTCAGGAATAGCATCTTTCAGTTCTATAGTGAGGTAAGAAATGCACTTACTTCCATCGACAACATAAGGCTCGGGTAGAGCATCTGTCGGGCAAGCATCCATACATCGGGAGCAGGTTCCACAATAATCTTTTATTGGCCCATCTGGTTTCAATTCCAGATCAATAATCAATTCAGCAAGAAAGAAGAAACTCCCCATTTCACGGTTGAGTAGTAACGTATTTTTCCCCACCCAGCCAAGTCCTGACCTGGCTGCCCACGCGCGTTCGTGAACCGGTGCTGAGTCCACAAAAACTCTACCTGAAATTTCTCCTATTTGCTCATTGAGGATCTCCAAAAAATCTTTGAGTTTTTGCTTGATGATATGATGATAATCCTGCCCATAGGCATATTTCGCAATCTTGGGCGACTCGGATTCATGGACTTTCTGCGGATAGTAATTGTAGATCAGTGACACCACTGATTTTGCACCGGGAACTAGTTTAGTTGGGTCTAAACGCTTCTCAAAGTGGTTTTCGAGATAACCCATTTGTCCCTGATAACCTCGCTTGAGCCATTGCTCAAATTTAGGAGCTTCATCCTCCAGGAAAACAGCTTTGGAAACACCACAAAAATCAAAGTTGAGCTGTTTTGCAATTGTCTTGACTAAAGCCGTATGCTTGTCTACAATCAAAATAAGGTACCCATTTTTTGAGGGGGAATCTCACCAAGATGTTGATAGGCCCGTTCGGTTGCCTGACGCCCACGGGCTGTTCTCTTGATGAAGCCTTCCATGATTAAAAATGGCTCATAAACCTCTTCTATGGTCTCCGCTTCTTCTCCGCAGGCGGTGGCGATAGTGGATAATCCCACTGGTCCTCCTTTGAATTTGGTAATGATAGTGGCAAGAATCCTGTTGTCCATTTCATCCAAACCATGATCATCAACATCCAGGGCATTCAGCGCCATTTTTGAAATGTCCAGTGTAATAGAACCATCTCCTTTCACTTGCGCAAAATCACGCGTCCTTCGTAGTAAGTTATTTGCAATCCTGGGGGTGCCTCGGCTTCGTCGGGCAATTTCGTAAGCAGCTTCCTCATCAATGGCTGCGCCAAGTATATCAGCTGATCTCCCAACAATTCCCGTCAAAAGTTTGGCATCATAATATTCCAGGCGGGAATTAATTCCAAAACGAGCTCGTAAAGGGGCCGTCAACAGTCCTGACCGGGTAGTCGCTCCAATCAGCGTAAATGGATTTAGACCAATCTGCACTGTCCGGGCATTAGGACCCGAATCGAGCATGATATCTATTTTGTAATCTTCCATGGCCGAGTACAGGTACTCCTCCACAATAGGATTGAGTCGGTGGATCTCATCAATAAATAAGACATCATGATCTTCGAGATTAGTCAGTAGCCCTGCCAATTCACCTGGTTTATCCAAAACAGGACCACTTGTGATTTTGATATTGGATCCCAATTCATTGGAAATGATGTGAGAAAGGGTAGTCTTTCCCAATCCCGGAGGCCCGTGTAGCAAGACATGATCCAGGGGCTCACTTCTCATTTTAGCAGCATCCACAAAGATTTTGAGATTCTCAACAACCTTTTGCTGACCACTAAAATCCTCAAAACTGAGCGGCCGTAAAGCTTTCTCGAATTCCTTCTCTGATGACGATAATTCGTCACCTTCACCCGTTAAATAATCTTCTCTCATCTACTGAAAAACAAATATAGAGGGATTGGATTTTAGAATAGGGTGATGCAGTAATATTGCGGAAACTTTCGGAACATGCCTTCACGCGCCATAAGGGTCATCGGAGCTTTGATCATTGCCGTAGCTTTTATCTATTTCATCCGGCTCTCCAATAGTGATGAGCCAATACAGGAGGAATTTACTGGCCAAACCATGGGTACCATTCCCTACTCGGTAAAAGTAATTTCAGTGGAACACCTACCGATGGGTTTTGGAATAGATTCTGTATTGAAAGCCTTCAATCAATCACTTTCTACTTATATCCCCAATTCCGAAATCTCTAATTTCAATCGGCTGGATACCTTAGTTTTTGAAAGTCAATTGTTTTACCCTGTCCTTCAAAAAAGCCATGAGATCCACGAAATAACGAAGGGAGCATTTGATCCTACAGTTGGTCCATTGGTGAATATTTGGGGGTTTGGACCTGATCGATCAATTACCATCCCTGATTCCGCTCAAATTGACTCACTGGTCAGACTGACAGGTTTTGATCAAATTACCTTTACCTCATCATTGGTCTATAAGAAATCCGGTATGTACCTCGATTTCAGTGCCATCGCCAAAGGATACGCCATCGACCTGGTAGGCGAATATGTCGAATCCTATGGAGTGCAGGATTATTTGGTAGAGATTGGGGGAGAGGTTAGAGCAAGGGGGAAAAACCTGAAAGGTGAAGGCTGGTCCATTGGCATCGATGACCCCATGGTAGAAAAACATGAAAGAAAACTCCTCTCTATTATAGAAGTAAACAACAAATCACTTGCTACTTCCGGGAACTATCGCAATTACTACGAAAAAAATGGAGATGTCTATGCCCATATCATTGATCCGCGTACGGGATACAATAAAAGACATAACCTTTTAAGTGCTTCCGTTTTTGCACCTGATTGCATGACGGCTGATGCCTATGCTACCGGATTCATGGTAATGGGGCTACAAGATTCTAAAAATACGGTAGAGGAAGATCCGGATTTAGAAGCGCTTTTGATTTATCAGGAAAATGGTGAAATCAAAAGTTACGTTTCTTCAGGCCTGAAGTCAGCCATCAAAATGCTCAAATCAACTAACTGGGAACAATAAGCTGAGAAACTGCATTATCTTGAAGATTTGATCTTAATAGCAACGATATTATTTGCAACGACCATGATTGGTGGCCTAATGGCTTACCTGGTCAGGTTCCAGTCATCGAATTTGAAATTACCCCTGGTCTTTGCGGGATCTTTCTTATTCGCGGTAACGATCATTCACATCTTACCAGAAATATTTACGATCAGCAAGGGGCCCATGCAAATTGGGATTTTCATACTGCTTGGCTTCTTTCTGCAGCAACTTCTTGAAACGTTCACCTCTGGTGTTGAGCATGGCCATTTTCATGAAGGTCAGATTACCACAGGGAGATCACGGTACAGTTTATTAATTGCATTGGTTATCCATTCATTATTGGAAGGAGCGCTGCTAACACATGAATCTCCATTTCATGACCAGCATGAATCTTATTCATTAATATTGGGAATCATCTTTCATAAAGTGCCTGCGGCTTTCGCACTGATGGCTGTCGTGAGGACCACACGCAAATTGGCCGCTCAGGACTTAGTAACCCTTGTGCTTTTTAGCCTGGCCAGTCCCGTCGGATTGATTTTTTCCAATTTCGTACTGACCATCTCGGAAGACAATCTTTTGGTGCTCTTCGCCTTGGTTAGCGGAAGTTTCCTACACATCTCCACGACAATTTTTGTGGAGACAAGCCCCAATCACAGCCTGGGTTGGAAGCGCACCCTGGCCAGTATTCTTGGTGCGTTGATGGCCATTTTGGTAGAATTCTTTAGTTAGTACGATTCACCGGAGACTCCATTCAAGCTAACAAGGTCAATAAATACCATTGAATTCCTCTTCCCTTAGAGAGGCCTTTCTGGAACTCAATCCAATTGTCCAAATACGTCTCTTAGAATCTGAGAAATCCTTGCGCCTACATTACTGCGGATGTTCTCTTCCTCCTGCTCTACTCTTAGGAACAAACCATCTAATCCTCTTAGGGTGGCGAACTCAGATAAGTCTGTGTTTTCCATCACCTGTAGGTTGGCAAGCTCCGCCAGCGTGGATGAGGTAAACAAGCCTGTGGGAATAGATGTAGCAAGTATGTCGTTGTAATCCGTAATGAAATTTGCATAAAGCTGCTCCACTGAAACATCATTGATTTGAACTACATCAATAGCATTTTGAATTTGTGGCTCATAAGTATTAAATAAAGACTGGAATGTATTGTCTCGCAGGAAGATGGTCGCTGCATTGTCCACTCCTCCGAATAGGATGTTATTCGCATCATTGAAGGTAATGCCTGTAATGGCATCAGCAAATATTGGAAAAGCTTCAGAAGCAGCACTTTCGGCCGCCCGATTAATACCCAGGATCAACTCATCCTCGATGCTTTGTAAGCTCTTAATTCCCAGTGCTTCACTACCGGTACTATACAATTGTTCTCCTGTAATGGTCCCTATTAATACGTTTACCTCCAGCGCTTTGAATGCATCAACACTGTTTTGCACCTCCTCCGGTAACAGGATTTTATAAAGTGCGTTCCCGAAATATCCATCTGCGGCGCTCAGCTCATCAGATGCAAATTGTGCACCCACATTTAAAGCTTCTTTTAATCCAGCAACAATATCCGGACCAGAGTCCCCGTCTCCCTCCAGAAGTTCACAAGACGAAAATGAAACAAAAACGAGCAGAAGCAATATCCAATTTTTCATAACCTTAAAATTCTTCACCTTATTCAACGCAAAATAAGAAAGCCTCGTGCATTCGTGAGGCTTTTCATGATTGTTTTCGTTAAACATAGGTTTCAAGCGGACCGACGGTTCACCAGGTTGTTCCCTTAAGATCCCTGGTGGCCTTCATGATATCCCTTCTGCTCACCTGACCTTTTAGTTTTCCGCCATCCACAACTGGAAACCGACGATAATTGGAGGACAGAAACATATTAGCCACTTCCGCCACGTCCTTATCAATATCAACAGTCGCCACTTCCCGGGACATATAATCTTTCACCGTGCTTTTTTGATTCGGGTGATTATGATAGGCACGGTCGACAATGATCTTCAGGCAGTCTTTCTCAGAAAGAATTCCAATTAATTCGCCTTTTTCACTCAGCACCGGCGCTCCTGAAATACGTTTATCTAACATTACATCAATTGCATCCACTATGGGTTGATCCGCGCTAAATGTGATAACATTCTTTGCCATGTACTTGGCAATGGAATCATATGTTTGCTCCTTAACAGCAGTATCCTCAGCTTTTCCTTTAAAATTCATTTGCTTCTTCGTTAAAATAGGTCGTCCAAAAAGATTGTAAGGCGGGCCCAGAAAACCAAAAAGGGTTCTTTTTCGGCTTTGTCAGCCTTTCAAGATATTTAATTTTTAAAAAAATTGCAACTTTCTTACCCCTTGGAAGCTTATTTAATAAGGAGGAGAACATACTTGGACATAAGAATTGACGTAGATCCTAGACAAATGAAACCTTGTGTAAATCAGTGCGTTGCAGTATCTTTGCCCACTTTTGCCAGAAAAAGGGTGAGTTTTCTGGAATTTCCGGGTCACGGATGCAATTTTCCCGTATAGGAACTTGTTAAGTAGAAGTTAGGAATAATAGAAAGAAATTTGTAATATAAACCTTGTTAAAAGGAATAGTGATATCAGCGTATGCGACAGCTTAAGATTACCCAATCCATTACCAACCGTCGAGAGAGCCACACCCTGGAGAAGTACTTTACTGAGGTAAGTAACGTCCCCATGATCACGCCAGACGAGGAAGTGGAATTGGCGAAGAGAATTAGAGAAGGCGACGAGCTCGCCCTGGAGAAGTTGGTAAAAGCAAACTTAAGGTTTGTGGTTTCTGTGGCGAAGCAATATCAAAATAGAAGTCTACCTCTAAACGATCTGATCAACGAGGGCAACCTTGGCTTGATCAAGGCCGCTAAGAAGTTTGATGAAACGAAAGGATTTAAATTCATCTCCTACGCGGTATGGTGGATCCGACAATCGATCATGCAGGCATTAGCAGAGCAATCAAGAATCGTAAGACTTCCGATGAACAAATCGGGTGCCATCAATCAAATTCGACGGGCTTATGCGGAGTTAGAGCAGCAGTTCGAGCGTGAGCCTACTGAAGAGGAATTGGCGGAGATTTTGGACATGAAGCCCAATGAGGTAAGAAACACCCTCGGTGCTGAGGTGAAGCAAATGTCAATGGACGCCCCTTTCGGTGAAGATGAGTCGGGCTCTTTATTGGACGTTCTTGAAAACCAAACTACCGGCCCTACGGATGCCAGTCTGGTATTCAACGATTCTCTGAAAGTAGAGACCATGAGGGCACTTTCTACGCTTACAGCAAGAGAAAGAGAAGTGATCATGATGAGTTTCGGTATCGGACATGATAACCCGTACACATTAGAAGAAATTGGTGATGCAATGGGCTTGACCAGAGAGAGAGTTCGTCAGATCAGAGAAAAAGCACTTCAGAAGCTGAGAGAACCTGGCAAAAACAGAAGACTGAAAGAATTCTGTGCCAGCTAATTTCAACATAAAGATAATGAGAAAAACCCCGCAGTGATGTGGGGTTTTTTTATTTGTAAAAAATGGGGGCATTTTTTGAAATTCATTCAACATTTCAGCCTTGTCAGAGCTATCCTTTTCACTAATTTTGCTTGAATTTTTACAGATCGAAAATGGAGGAATTAAAGTCAAATCGAATCAAAAGCATTCCTGAATCAGCTACCATCGCTATGGCCGCCAAGGCACGGGAAATGAAGGAAAATGGTATCGACGTGATCAGTCTAAGTCTGGGCGAACCAGATTTCAAGACCCCTGATCATATCATCGAGGGTGCCAAACAGGCCCTCGATGAGAAGAAATACTTTGCATACCCTCCGGTCAATGGCTATCTGGACCTGAGGCAGGCCATCTCCAAGAAATTTAAAGAAGACAATGACCTGAACTATAGCGCCGATCAAATCGTAGTTTCCAATGGTGCCAAGCAATCTATTGCCAACGTATTCATGGCGCTATTAGACCCGGGAGATGAGGTCATCGTATTTGCCCCATATTGGGTAAGCTATACTGCATTGATCCAATTGGCGGAGGGCAAATCCGTTTTTGTAGACGGAGACATCAGCAATGACTTCAAGGCGACAGCTGCTCAGCTTAAGGCGGCTATCACTGATAAGACCAAGGCTGTAATCTTTTCGTCGCCTTGCAACCCAACAGGTTCTGTCTTCACCAAAGAAGAACTGGAAGCCATTGCTGAAGTTCTAAAGGAATATCCCAACATCATCGTCATCTCCGATGAGATTTATGAGATGATCAACTTCACAGGTAAACATGCAAGTATAGGAGCTCTTCCTGGAATGCAAGAGCGCACTGTGACCGTAAATGGTTTCTCAAAAGGTTATGCGATGACAGGTTGGCGGGTTGGATATATAGGAGCCCCAAAATGGCTGGCAAAAGCAGCAAACAAAATGCAGGGGCAGATTACTTCCGCCAATAGTTCTATTGCACAAAGAGCGGCATTATCGGCTTTGAACGCTCCAAAAACGGCATCGGAAACCATGGCCGCGGCTTATCGGGAAAGGCGGGAATTGGTCTACAATCTACTTAAGGAGATTCCAGGTGTTGAGGTGAATTACCCACAGGGAGCATTCTATTTCTTTCCGGACGTAAAAGCGTATTTTGGAAAAGGTTCTATAAAAGATGCTTCAGATTTATGTCTGTACATTCTGGAAGAAGCAAATGTTTCTCTGGTTACTGGTGCAGCTTTTGGAGCACCAGATTGCTTAAGGCTGTCATATGCTGCTTCTGAGGAGGAGTTGCGGTCAGCAATCACACGAATCAAAGAAGCATTAGCCAGGTTATATTGATCTCCACTTCAAGAGGTCAAGAATAGTATCGGTTCAAAAAGCAAGGCCAGTTAGCCATATTCAAAGGCGCTGGCTTTTTTGGATTTCTTATTCTCTAAATTTCAAAAATCAATGTGTTGACATCTGAGAGTCATGAAACAAATTGCCACACAGATATTAATCATTGGAAACTTTGCTTGCGAAAACAGAATCGATTCAGTTTACATTTGGGATCGATTTGCAATCGAAACACAACCCGTCAGACGGTGGGTTGATTTCAGTAAAGTGAGTATCAAAAGGGTGAAATTGCTGACGTTCAGTTTACACTGGACGAAGAAGACCTAGGTTTTATCACAAAGACTACTCTTTTTACGCAGAAGATGGTGAATTTCGAATAATGGTAGTAACAAGTTCGGAAAATTACCTTGCCCAGGATATTGATATCAAAATTCTAAGCTGACAAAACATGGATGACAAGCATTCACTAAAAAGGTTATTAGACGCCTTCAAGAAGCTTAAGGTACTTGTGATCGGTGACGTTATGGTAGACGCCTATATATATGGCGATGTGAAGCGCGTCTCTCCAGAAGCTCCGATTCCTGTCGTGGATGTTAAAAGAAAGGAGCAGTGTTTGGGAGGTGCTGCCAACGTGGCATTAAATATCCATGCCCTGGGTGCTAGCGCACATTTATTTTCAGTAATTGGAACTGACGACCATGGAACAACCCTGCTCCAACTACTGGAAACCAAAGGGCTTGAAACTGAAGGCGTCATTCAGAGCTCCCATCGTCGAACGACCGTAAAAAGCAGGGTCATAAGTAGTGCACAACATCTGGTTAGGTTTGATGAGGAAGACAGGCATTCATTGAACGAGGCAGAACACTCTGAACTTGCAAGGAAGGTCAATGAAAAGATTGCGCAGTACGACGTGATCGTTTTTGAAGATTATGACAAGGGATGTATCAGCCCCAAATTGATTGATGAAATTCTTGCTCAAGCCAAAAACCATCAGATACCTACAGTTGTAGATCCGAAAAAAAACAATTTTATCAACTATGTAGGCGCCACTTTGTTCAAACCTAATCTAAAAGAACTTGGTGAAGGTTTAGGACGACAGGTCGACCTGAATAATCTGGAAGAGTCAGCTTCTGAACTCATGAAGCTGTTACAATTTGAACAATTGATAGTTACTCTTTCTCAGCATGGCATTTTTTACAAAACCAAAAATGAACAAGGCGTCCTATCTGCTCATGTAAGAAACATCGCTAATGTTTCAGGAGCGGGGGATACAGTAATCGCTGTGGCTGCTCTTTGTTTGGCTGCAGGTACAGAAATAAGAACAACTGCCCACCTGGCCAATTTAGCAGGTGGTATCGTCTGTGAAGCTCCAGGAATTGTACCCATTGATGCACAACGCCTGGAGGCTGAAGTGGAATTAGACCTTTAAGCAGTCCTCGTTCAGCTCGTATATTCTTTGACCGTATCGACGAAACATCGGACCTTATCCTTGTCTGTATCAGGATAAACCCCATGACCCAGGTTAGCAATGTGTGTATGTCCCTTGAATCTATCCAACATTTTGTAGGTTTCTGCTTTTACTTGATCGTATGTGCCATAAAGTGCACAAGGATCCAAATTCCCCTGAAGGGTCTTGTCCGGAAAATGTTGCCTTGCTTTTTCTACACTCATGTTCCAATCAAGTCCGATAGTCCTGCAAGGCAATTCCTTCATCGCACTTAAGGCGAAATACGCTCCTTTGGCAAAGACAGTGATGGGCACTTCTGGGATGGCCTCTACTATTTTCTTAATGAACTGCAGCGAAAAAGTATCGTAATGATTCGCGGGTAAAATACCTGCCCAGGAATCAAAAATTTGTAGCATATCCGCTCCTGCCTCGATTTGTCTTTTCAGATAAACGATTGTGGAATCAGTGATTTTGTCTAACAGTTTTGTGGCCAATTCAGGGTGCAAATACAAATACTTTCTTGCCTCGGAAAAAGTCTTACTACCTGATCCTTCAATCATATAAGCCATTATCGTCCATGGTGCTCCTGCAAAACCTATCAAAGGCACCCGGCCATTCAATTCGTGTTTGGTCAGCTTGATGGCATCATAAACATATTGTAACTCATCCCCTTCGACTAGATGGAGATCTTCTATGTCTTGTGCTGTTTTGACTGTTTTAGGAAAAAATGGCCCTTTCTTTTCCACCATTTCGTAAGTCAGACCCATGGCCTCGGGAATCACAAGGATGTCCGAAAAAATAATTGCTGCATCCACACCCAGGATGTCTACAGGCTGAATTGTTACCTCTGCCGCTTTTTCAGGTGTCTCAACCAACTCTTTAAATCCACTTAGCCCGGCTCTAACCTCCCTGTATTCAGGAAGTATTCTTCCCGCCTGACGCATAAGCCAAACAGGTGTTCTTTCAGTCTTTTCCCCTCTTGCTGCCCGTAGGATCAGATCATTTTTTAATTCCATTGCGCAAAGATAAGTGACGAGTCCATCTCAAATCACTAATTTTGTCATTACCCCAAAAGTGATGAACCGATGAGCTTTTTATTCGAAAGTTTCGAGGAATGGCGCGACTTGTGCCATAAGAGTAATGTTCCTCTTTTTCAACCGGTACTTGAATATGAAATAGTTCAGCGCGAACGTTCCGAAAAAGAAATTTGGTCTGGTTTGGCGAAAGCTTATGACGTCATGAAAGAAGCTGTTCAGACAGGTCTCTCAGAAGAAATGCAATCTTACTCTGGTATGATCGAAAATGGGGCCAAGAAAGTTCATCGTCATCCGGTAACTGTTCTTTCCAGGGAATTTCAAACATTGATTGCTAGGGCGTTGGCGGCAAAAGAGGTCAATTCGTGCATGGGTCGCGTCGTTGCAGCGCCAACCGCTGGCGCATCAGGTATACTCCCAGGAACCATGGTCACGCTACAAGAAATCCACCAATTAGAAGATCAAAAAATTCTGGAGGGACTGCTTATCGGAGCAGGAGTAGCCCTGATTCTGGAAAAGCGTGCTTCAATCGCAGGAGCCGTGGGTGGTTGTCAAGCTGAGACGGGTTCAGCGGCAGCCATGGCAGCCGCGGCAATTGTGCATTGCCTGGGTGGCACAGAAAACCAGGCGTTGAATGCTGTAGCCATCACAATCCAATGCATGCTTGGTCTTGTTTGTGACCCTGTAGCGGGTCTGGTCGAAGTGCCTTGTGTTGTCAGGAATGCAAGTGCCGCAGCTATTGCTAATTCGTCGGCACAGATTGCTCTTGCAGATGTTAGCTCTGTTATTCCCGTTGATGAATGCGTGGAAGCGATGGCGGAAATTGGACAAAGCATGGAGGTCAAATACAAAGAAACAGCATTAGGGGGTCTAGCTGCTACCCCAACAGGTAAGGCAATCTCTAAAAAAGTCCTGATTCAGGACATTGAGATGCTAGATGAAGAATCCTGAAATCAGATCTTTCCCAAATCGCAGAAAGAAAGACATAAAGATTGAATAAAGCGCTCCAAAGAACCATAGCCATCGGATATAAGGACGCGTATCTTCACTAAATGTATTTGCAATAATGGCTCCTGGGATAGGCATTAGTATAAGGGGAACCAGAAAAGCCACACCAGGCAGTCCAAATTTTTTCCAAACACGGACAAATGTTCGATTCTTTCGTGTGAAGATTTTCTGATCTTTTCGAACAAACCACTTTTTATAGTAGTACCTGATCTTATCTCCGAATAAGCGCACCAGATACGCCGGAGTAACCATACCAAACGTGTTAAGAATAACCGTTTCTGGAATACTCAACCCATAAGTCACTCCCAAAGCAGGGCCAAAGATGAATTTTAGTGTGCTTAATATGTAGACCGAAAAATATTGAAATACTATTTCCAAAGCCAGTTTTTTACTCTTCTTAATAAATACGTTTTACAATGAAAAAATGGTATGATCTTGCGTACGTTTTTTGAATGCGCAAACTTAAAAATGACTTTCTTCTGAAACGGTAAATTTGTGTCAATAATATGGATCGGGAACTATTAAAAAACCTTACTTCTATACATTCACCAACGGGCGAAGAGTTCCGCATGAAGGAATTTATTCTAGAGTATGTCCAAAAACATCAGGCTCATTGGAAATGTCAGCCCGTAATTTTAGAAGATGCGCGATTCGGTGATGGATTCATTTTGGTTTTTGGTCAGCCGAAAACAGTGGTATTCGCCCACATGGATACAATAGGTTTCATGGTTCGTTATAGCAACCAGTTGATACCCATAGGTGGGCCTCAGGTCAATACCGGCTATCGGCTTCAAGGCGCTGATTCATTGGGTCCAATTGCCTGTCAATTGAAGGTAGACAAGGCACATAATCTGTTTCACGACCTACCTCGAGCCATCGAACGAGGTACCAGTCTGGTTTTCAGTGATCCCGTTCAGGTGAATAAAACGGCCATCAAGGGACCTTACCTTGACAACCGACTTGGTCTATATAATGCTTTGAAAGTTGCCGAAACGCTGGAAAATGGTGCGCTGGCCTTTTCCTGCTTTGAAGAAATCGGAGGGGGGAATGTTCCGGCATTATTAGATAGTCTGGTAGAAAAATATCCTATAAAACAAGCCCTCATCTCAGATATCACATGGGTTACTGAAGGCGTCAAAGCAGGAGATGGTGTTGCCATCTCCATACGAGACGAAAACATTCCCAGGAGAAGATTCATCGATCAGATTGTTGAGTTGGCTGATCAAAGCGGAGTAAATTACCAGTTGGAAGTTGAAGGAGGCGGTTCAAGCGATGGCGCACAGATAAGGCATTCCCGGCATGGGATAGATTGGTGCTTTATTGGTGCCCCAGAAACCGGAGTACACTCACCAGAAGAATGTGTTCAAATTTCAGACCTCAATGATATGATTACTTTGTACAGTTTTTTGCTTCAAACCTTGTAACGTAGATATTGATCTCAGAGTAAAACT
Source organism: Cyclobacteriaceae bacterium (assembly GCA_965215825.1). Lineage (GTDB taxonomy): Bacteria > Bacteroidota > Bacteroidia > Cytophagales > Cyclobacteriaceae > JAWPMT01. Next base: position 300,433 of record CBDCEM010000002.1, read on the forward strand.
TTAAATGCTGCTTGTCAAAACACTACACCATTTTTTTCCGTTGCCTTACTACCCAGCTAGTAAGAAATCTGATAAGACCTATTAATGGTATCTCCATCCGACCTTGCTTTTTATAATGATATTGAACTGGGTGTTCTCAACCTTGATAATAGCATCATAATCAATGCAAACCGTGCTTTCGAGACAATCATTGGTAAAACCAGCAGTGAACTTCGAAACGAAAATATAGAAACCCTTGTCCATGATGAAAGTCTTCATGTTTTTCAGGTTTTCATGCAAACCGAAGGGGAGCAAGGATCTGTTTCTATTAAGTTAAAATCTACGAATACTTCTCTTCGCTGGGTTCGAATATCCAGAAAGAATGTAGAAAGAGGAACACTGTTACTCATTGAGAACATTACGCAGGAAATGGTTCGTGAGCTAATATTCAGTCGTTTGGCCGAAGGCTTCATTGAAGAAGAATCACAATCCATTTTCACCAGTGTGGTTTTGACACTAACACATGTTTTGAATGTCAAGTACAGTTTCATTGGGATATTTAATCAAACCGAAAAACAAGTAGATGTCAAGGCACTGAGCACAAACAGTAAGCTTCAAAAACAGTTTTCTTACCCGCTAAAGGGAACACCCTGTCTCGATGTACTTAATGGCGGACAATTGTTGGTGGACAAAGGCACTCAAGAGGCCTATCCTCATGATCAGGATCTTAAAGACTGGAGTGTCCAGGGTTATGTTGGTGTGGCACTTAAAAACAGTGACAATCAAGCCATTGGGCACTTGGCCATTATGGACATAAAGCCCATAGAGAATACCAAATTCCTACTCAGTATCCTCAAAATCTATGCTTCACGTCTCGGGGCGGAATTGGAAAAAGTTTTGAGCGAAAGGGAGCTTATAAACAGCGAAACAAAATATCGCAATCTTTTCGAAAATGCTTTTGAAGCAAAAATGATTTATGATGATCGTAATAAGCACTATTTACAAGCGAACAAAGCGGCAATAGAATTATTCGGGCACCCTCGGGATTTCTTTATTGGACTCAACCCAATGCAGTTAAAACCTGACGAGTTTCGCTCACCGGAATATACCAAACGCATGAACCACATGGTAACTCAGGCCTATGATGGTGACATGCTCATTGAGGAAACAGTAAACAAAAAGGCTAATGGAGGATTGTTCTTCTCTGAAATCGCTGTTTCCCTTCTGGATCGTGAGAAAGGTCATTTTCTCGTTTCTTTTCGCGATGTTTCAAAAAGAAAAAAAGCGGAACAAGAATTACTGGAACATAAAACAAATTTGGAAGAGACCATTCGGGAAAGAACAAAGGAGATCGAAAACCTCAACGAAGAACTTCAGAAAACGAATACCTTCTTAGAAAACTCTAACCTGGATTTAACCGCGCAAAAAGAAAAACTTCAAGCGACCCTGGAACGCTTGAGATTAACGCAAAGTCAACTCATCCAGTCAGAAAAAATGGCCTCTCTTGGCATATTGACTTCCGGTATGGCCCATGAGCTAAACAACTCAATGAATACAATCATGGGGGGTATCAGTCAGGCTTATATGGAGCTGGAGGAAATGAAAATACCCGCGGCCACACTGGAAAAGGTCGATGACGCATTTAATTGGGTGCAAGAAGGAGTCAGCAGGACCGCAAAGATTGTTAAAGGCCTTGCTTCATATGGTTATCACGAGCAATCCAGAAAAGAGTTGAAAGAAATAGATAATGTAATCCAAAGTGCGATTGCGTTGATCGAGCCCAGCCTGGAAAAGGCGAAAGTGTCCTTTGATATAGCTCTGGAAGCAGCAACGAAATTGAAAATTCAGTCTGGTCAAATGACTAAAGCATTTGTCCATGTTCTCGAAAATGCCATCTACTTTGCGGAAAGAGATTCCTCCGCAGAACAAGGAAAAATTTTGGTGACTTCCAAAGTTGACGAGGAAAGATCCAATGTGATCATCGAAGTTCTCAATACAGGGCAGAAAATTTCAGAAGAGCATTTTAGTCGGATCTATGTGCCTTTCTTTACGACAAAACCAGTCGGGGAAGGTACCGGGCTTGGCTTGTCCGTCGCCTATTCTTTCATCGAACAACATGGCGGAACCATTAGTCATGAAAATGTAACTGATGGAGTGAAATGTGTCATTATACTCCCTCTTTAGCTATTTCGTTAAATTCTTCTTCGTAGGTCTATTAACAAAATCTGGATCCTCTGTAAGGTTTTAGCTTTTTGCGATACTAATCCGATAGTCACTAAAACATGAAAATGAAAACCATTAGAATCGTATTTAGCTTGATGCTCATTTTTGCCGGATGGAAGGGGCATGCGCAGACAGAAAACACATCACTGCTGTGGAAAATTGAAGGAGCGGGAATCAAAACTTCATATCTGTATGGTACGATACATCTACTACCGCAAGATGACTTTGCGATCAAAGAAAAAGTCATCAAAGCCTTTAACTCAACGGAGCAGGTGGTACTTGAAATTGACATGGACGATCCTTCTATGCAAATGAAGATTATGAAAAATGCTTCGATGAAGGATGGTTTGACACTCGACAAGTTGCTTTCTGAGGAAGATTATCAGGTTGTTAGTGAGGAAATAAAATCTATCATGGGCATAGGACTTGAGCCGTTCAATACCTTTAAACCTTTCATGATATACTCCATGTTGATTACCAAACTCATTGAAGGGCCTCCGGCAAGTTATGAACTGACTTTTGTAAAAATGGCTCAAGAGAACGAAATGGAGGTTTTGGGATTGGAACTGGTGGAAGATCAATTGGCTGTTTTTGACCGCATACCATACGAAGAGCAGGCAAAGGACATCATAGAAATGGTTCGGAATCAGGAGAAAACCCGGAAAGAATTCGCTGCACTTGTCGAGGCTTATAACAAGGAAGATATCGAACACATGCAACAGGTAATTGAATCTTACGCCGCAACAGCTATTGAAATGGATGAATTGATCAATAAACGAAATTCAAATTGGATTCCAATCATCGGTAAATTAGTTAAGGACAAATCTTGCTTTATCGGTGTAGGAGCCGGGCATTTGGGTGGCAAGAAAGGGGTAGTCAACCTTCTGAAAGAAGCCGGGTACACGATATCACCGATCAATTAAACTTGAATATGGCACTTAGTTGAGTTGTAGCTACTGCAGGATTTGACTGGGTTATTTTGTATAAAATCGGGTTTGCAGATCAGGATGTACCGGATACGTTCTTTATCTCAATCCTAATGCCCTTTGATTTGCTCACTTAAGATAGCAATGCCCTCTTCAAAACTGCGGGGCTCATACCCTAGTTGTTTTCTGGCCTTATCTAAAATAAACCCGGTTTTTGCAGGTCTTTTTGCCGGTTGTTTGAAAATACTGCCGTCGGTTTCCATCATAGTCGCAGTATCCAGATCGAAGAAATTTGCGGTCTTTTTGGCCATTTCGTAAGGAGTTAACAAGTCCTTTCCGGAAATATTAAATACTCCCTTGGCTTGTTTGTCCACAATAAGGGCACACCCTATGGCCAGGTCTTCTGCCAAGGTTGGTGTTCTCCATTGGTCATTGACAACTTTAATCTCATTCCCTTCTTCAAGGTTTTTCTTCACCCACAGAATGATATTTGACCGACTCATATCGTGGACAATTCCATACACCAATACAGTTCGAGCAATGGCCCAATTGATGTTGCTCTTGATTAAAGTTTGTTCAGAAGCCAGTTTGCTTTCACCGTAGTAACTGAGCGGGTTTGATTCAGCCTGTTCATCGTAGGGGCCTGCCTCGCCATCAAAAATAAAATCCGTAGACAAATGCAATAAGAAGGTATTGTTCTGAGAACAAGCATTTACCAGATATTCTACAGCGATCACGTTTTGGGTCCAACAGGATTCCCTGTCTTTTTCACATTGGTCCACCTGTGTCATTGCTGCCGTATTGATTACAGCATCGGGTTGGAATTTCTCGAAAACCTCATTTACCTCATCCTTAGAGGTAATGTCCATCTTACAATAAAGATGATTTGAACCCAAATTTCTATCCTCTCCTCTTCCAGTAGCGATCAACTCAATGTCTTCTCTGCCAGCATATAGGTCCACCAACTTCTGACCCAAAAGTCCATTTGATCCAGTGATCAATATCTTCATACCAGATCTATTTTTTCTTAACGGGAGGATACTCGTAACCGTAGCGTTTTGTGATTTCCTTGGTTTTGAGAGTGATTACTTCCATGGTAATGTAGACATCTTCCACAGGCTTGCTTCCATTTACATTCACCTCTGCAACTTTGTCAATAATTTCAAGGCCATCCACAACTGTGCCATAGACAGTATATGCCCCGTCCAAATGTGGGGTGCCTCCAACCTTCTCATACGCTTCCAGGGCATTTTCAGGAATATCTTTCCGGATTTTGATATCGAATTCTTGTTCGCAAAGATCAATCAATGAGTAAGCCAGGTCATTTGCTTGTTCGTTTTTGCCCTGCTGATACAGGTTCTGAAATTTTTGTCGAACGGTATCGTAATCTGCATTACTCAGCAACTGACTAATTCCTTTTTGAAGATTTGCCGGATCTATCTCCAGATCTTTCCTTTTTATTTCACGTCCTTGTACAATGTAAAATTGACAGGAAGATGATTTCCTTTCAGGATTGACGTTATCACCTGTCCTGGCCGCAGCCAGCGCTCCTTTGGTATGATAGAACCCTCGATCCAATTCCGCAGGAATATTGTCGAGATCCACTTCATTGCTCCCTTCCTTTTTGGTCACATCACCACCCTGAATCATGAAATCTTCAATCACCCTGTGCCAGATCGTTGAATCATACGCTCCTGATTTGGCCAATCTCAAAAAATTTTCCTTGTGTAATGGAGTTTCTTCGTAGAGTAGAACTGTCATGTCGCCAAAAGGAGTATGAATGATGACTAAATCATCTTTCTTCTTGGGTTTTGGTTTACCCATCAAATCAGCCTTCAAGGTTACTCCAGCAAACAGGAACAACACTAATAACCCGATTGTTAGCTTGTACGATTTTCTCATCTTCATATTTAATTGTTTTAAGCCTTATTTGTATTGGTAACCGTACTTTTCGGTGATTTCTGTCTTGAGCATTTTTTCAACCTTTACGGACATAGTGATATCCTCAAGAGGTTTGTCCCTAGGTGGGCCATTTGTTTTTACGGCAGCAATTTTATCTATGACCTCCAGCCCTGATAATACCTTTCCAAACACGGTATATTCACCGTCCAGGCTAGGCGCTCCACCTATCCCCTGATAGGCTTTTTCAGCGTCGGGGGACAAAGGCTTGAAAAGGTCGATCCCAAATTCTTTCTCTACCAGTTCCTTATTTTCCAGTGCAAGCAGATTCATTCCCCGATTGTCTCTTGCAGCAGCCAATTGCTGAAATTCGAGCAATAGATCCTGGTATTCCGGTCTTCCTAAAAGATCGGACATCTTGTCATTTAGGGTGTAGAGATCTGTTGTAAGCGTTTCGTATGGACTGCCGTGCACAACATAAAACTGGCAACTACTGGATAATTTCTTCGGATTGATCTGATCTCCTTGTCGAGCCGCAGCAATAGATCCCTTGGTATGAAAAAAGCCAGGAACGATCTCAGCAGGAATTTTACTTTCTGCGGGCTCTTGTTCACCAGTGCCCTGATAAATATCACCTCCCTGAATCATAAAGCCTTCTATAACCCTGTGCCAAAGATTATCATTGTATTTACCAGCCTGGGCTAACTCAATGAAGTTCTTTTTATGCAAAGGCGTTTCATCGTAAAGTATGGCTTTCATATCGCCTTCGGGAGTACTGATCGTGACAAGATAATCTTCTTCACTGGACAATTCTGCCTTGTTGCTACAACTGATTGATGTCATGATGATCCCTGCCAAAAGGGAAAGTCCAATCAATTTTTGCTTCATATCATTCAATTTTATTCCATCAAATATCATAAACTATCTTTTATCTCCTTTAGAATCTGATCTCCACCTGCTGCTAACACCTCTTCTGCCAATGCTGTTCCCAACTTTTCGGGATTAACACCTGATTTGAGCAATTGTATCTTTTGAGTACCATCCAGGCTGATGATCCCTCCACTCATTTCGATGGCATCATTTTTATGTGTTGCTAATCCAAAAACGGGAATACTACAACCTCCATCAAGTCGCTTTAAATAGCTTCGTTCGGCCAACATGATTTGCTCTGTTGGCTGATGATTTAGCGTATTTCGGACAAAGGCAATTTTGTCCTCATCAAGGTCCTGGTATACTTCAATCGCCACACTCCCCTGACCCACGGCTGGTGTAAACCTGTCTAACGGCAAGTGCTCACAAATCATGTCGTGGTAACCCATCCGATGAACTCCGGCAAAAGCCAAAATCAACGCATCACAAGCACCATCACGCATCTTCTGTATCCGAGTCTGTAAATTTCCCCGCATATCCACGATCCTAACATCAGAATAGAAATGTCTAATTGTAGCCACACGCCTGGTGGAGGAAGTCCCCACGACTAGCCCCCCTTGCTCAAAACTCACCTTTTTGTCACTTACCAACACATCATTGGCTTGCTCTCGCTCAGAAAAAGCAATGAGCTTAAACCCTTCCGGCAAGGTCGATTGCATGTCTTTTGCGCTGTGTACCGCGATATCTATTTGGCCGTTGGCAAGTTTTTCTTCTAACTCTTCAGTAAAAACTCCCTTAGAGCCGATTTTAGAAATAGATACATCAAGTTTCTTATCACCTTTGGTTTCCATGGTGACCAGTTCCACGGTAGCTCCGGCCGCTTTCAATTGATCAGCAATAAATCTCGCTTGCCAGAGTGCTAACTTACTTTTTCTGGTCCCGATGCTAATCTTCATTATTTCTTTCTTAATAATTGACTGATCTGTAAGGAGAGATTAAGATGCATCAAGCGTGGATTGGCATTGCGTGTAAGGTGATAGATTTCCTCATTGATGAGTTGGTAGATTCCCTCCAGTGCTTCAAAAGAAACCGCACTGCTGAATTTCTTAATGAAATCAGATTCATTCCCCATGCTTGCGGTTAACTCCATGGTTTCGCTTTTTGCTAACAAGGACTCACGTATTAAGTTCAGCCAAAAACTCATTTTCCCTTGTTGCCTGGATTTTCCGGCCTGAGAAAACTCCTCGCTCATTTTCACCATGGATGTATAATCTCCCCTCAGGCAATCTCGCATCCATTGCTGAAATCCTTCATGCTCTAACTCATCCGTTTGGCCGAGTAATTTTCTGGCTTTTAAGATACTCCCTTCAGCGACCCTAACCGTCTGGCGCGCCTCTGATTCCGAAGCTCCATCGTGCACAAGAAAGTCCACTATGTTATCATCACTGAATGGCGGGACCTTTACTAACTGTGTACGAGAGGTAATGGTCGTTATAATCTGTTCAATAGAATATCCTACCAGAAGATAGATGGTATTGGCCGGGGGTTCCTCCAGGACCTTCAAAAGGGCATTTGCTGCAGGGCCGTTCATCATTTCCGGGTACCAGATAAGAATGATTTTGTGTGACCCTTCAAACGCCTTCATACTGACGGTCTTAATCACTTCTCTTGCATCATCCTTTCCAATTTGAAGCAATTTATTGTCCATCTCGGCCAATTGTGACCAGGCCTCAAGGTTGCCATACGGTTGTTCGGAGATGAAACTTCTCCATTGCTTCGATTGTGCCGCAGCCTTCGCAGGGTCTGACTTTACAGATGCTCGGGGATAGAAAAAATGCACATCTGGGTGAATTGATTTACTGGTTTTTGCACAGGCCGGACAAACACCGCATGCATCATCTTCGGTTCTGTTTTCACACAGGATATAGGACGCGAATGCAGTAGCCAATGGCAAAGCAGCTCCTCCTTCATTTCCATGAAAAAGTTGGGCATGTGCCATGTGGTTTCGAGTAAGTGAAGATCGAAGTGTTTCTTTTAACTCGTCATGTCCCGGAATATCGGAAAATTGCATCCTCTTTGGTTATCATTTACCGCTTCGCAAATGAGCAGTTTGGTCAAAGATATGGGTGATCATTGCTTTGTCCACCTCTGTTAGCGATTTTTCCCTTCTTTCCATCACGCGATCCATGGTAGTTAGTGCTTTTTCAAGGGTATAAGTAATAGTACGGGCCGACCCGCCCCAGGAAAATGACGGAATTATATTTCTTGGAAATCCCGCTCCAAAAATATTGGAGGAAATTCCAATTGTGGTGCCGGTATTAAACATGGTATTAATCGCGCTTTTGCAATGATCACCCATGATCAGGCCACAAAATTGCGAGCCAGTATCTATGAATGAGTTGCTGCCATAGTCCCACATTTTTACGTTTTCGTAATTGTTTTTGAGATTAGAATTATTCGTATCTGCCCCAAGATTGCACCATTCTCCGATCACAGCGGAACCCAGGTATCCGTCGTGGCTCTTATTTGAGTAGGCCTGCATCACACAATAAGAAGCTTCTCCACCAATTTTACAATGTGGCCCTAAGGTCACACCGCCGCGAAGCTTAGCACCCATACTGACCTGACTGTGGTCTCCCAATGCAAAGGGTCCACGTATTATTGCTCCTTCATGAATCGAGGCATTTTTCCCAATGTAAATTGGGCCCGTTTCGGCATTCAATATAGCGGCTTTGACAACAGCACCTTCTTCAACATAAATGTCCGACCCATAGATGATGGTATGAGGGTCTTCAATCGTGCCACTTAATGTCTGATCCAACAAAGCATAGTCTTGCTCGATTGCTATTCCATTTTTCTGGAAGATGTCCCATGAACGATTAATAGAAAAAATATCACCGAAATAGTCTACTGCCGTAAATCGTTCGAAACTCAACTCCGTGGGATCGAAAGAAGTACCCACTCTGGCAGCTATTACCTGACCTTCATGGACCAATTTTTCATTGTTCCGTAGCGAGGTTATTGCCTCAATCAATTCGGGCCCGGGCAAGATATTACTCCGAATAAGAAGCTCAAAAGATTGCGGGATGGGGTATTTCCCTTGTTGATAATCGACCGCTAATACACCGACCGACTGTTGGAGATACTTTTCCCATTTTTCTTTTATGGTAAAAATCCCAATTCGAATGTCCGCAATACTCTTCAGGTAAGTAACCGGAAGTAGATTTTGATGATCAGATGGGTGATCGAATAAGCTAATTTGCATGACCGCAAAAATAAAAAGTCCTCTACGCAGGTAGAAGACTTTCCTTTATCTTAATAAGAAGTGTTGATTACTTCTTTTTGTATTTTCTGTTGAATTTCTCGACTCTACCAGCAGTATCCAAGAAGATTTTCTTACCGGTATAGAAAGGGTGCGAAGCAGAACTTACTTCGACTTTGATCAATGGATATTCATTTCCATCTTCCCATTTGATTGTTTCCTGTGACCTCATCGTAGATTTAGTCAGGAATTTGAAATCACTAGTGGTGTCAAGGAAAACTACTTCTTTGTATTCTGGGTGAATATCTTTTCTCATCTCTATTCAAATTTAGCTACCGGCTTCTCTGTGTTTGCCAGAGCCCTCGTAAAAAAGGACTGCAAATGTAGAGTAATTATATTGTATGAGGAAACATCAATGTGAAATAAATTAATATTGGCTGCCTTTCACAGGCAAACTTCCTTACTTTCACGTCTAAATACCCGTCAATCGTCGCAACAACGCTGCTGCATGACAAATTTAAAAGAACAATTATGCCTCTTCTGCCTTTTTCAGGTGGTCCTTTTGCAGGCTCAAAAAACAGATATTCCTCTCGGATCAATCCAATATAATTTAATGGATAAGTTCGAAGTACGGTCCGGGGAATTGTCCTTCAGCACATTCAAGCCATTTGAACGAAGACTACCGGGACCGGAAGAGTATGCTGGCATCGATCAATTCAATTCTCAATACCTGCTTCTGGAGAATCGCGAATTACACCATGACTCCCTTGCGGGGAGATCTACCAAACCTTTCTTGAAAAGGTTTTTTCAATATGAGTCAGATTTCGTCAGTGTGAGTACTCCTCACTTTGATCTGCATGTCAACCCACAGCTACACTTTGCAATTGGAAAAGATCCCGAAGTTTCCGAGAATCTTTTCATCAATACCAGGGGATTAGAGCTCAGAGGAACAATCGATAAAAAGATCTCCTTCTACACTTCACTTCAGGAAAACCAGCTACGCCTTCCCGCTTATGTACAAGGGGTACAGGACACAGTTGGGGTTATTCCCTATGAAGGATTTTGGAAATCTTTCAATAGCGATGCCTACGATTTTCTAAGAGCGGAAGGATATGTGGATTTTGGACTAACCAGTCACGTGAACGCACAATTTGGTTTTGGGAGGCATTTTATCGGGAATGGTGAGCGATCTCTCATTCTATCTGATTTCAGTAATCGATACCCGTATCTTCGGCTGTCTACTCAAATCTGGAAGTTCAAATACACCAATTTATTTGCAGAATTAATTGCTGACGTATTCTTTTTTGATGGAGGCACGTTTGGAAGTCGTAGTTATCCCAAAAAATACCTGTCACTCCATCACCTGGACTTTGCAGTGAATGACAACTTGCACATTGGGTTATTCGAATCTGTGCTTAATGGCCAGCCTGATTCCCTGGGAGGCAGTGGCCTGGAAATCCAATACCTGAATCCCATCATTTTTTATGGCGCACTCGAGCAACAGGACGGTAGTGCGGATAATGTGATAGTTGGGATGGATTTTAGCTGGAATATCCGGAAAAAGGCACAACTCTATGGCCAGTTTGTTTTGGATGAACTGATTATAAGTGAACTCCGTGCCGGTAATGGCTGGTGGGGTAATAAATACGGTTTCCAGCTGGGGTTAAAGTACTTCGACTTGCTAACCACAGGTCTGGATTGGCAACTGGAGTACAATCAGGCCAGACCTTTTGTGTATGGACATGACGGTCCTTTTACCAATTATACCCATTATCGGCAACCCCTCGCTCATCCTCTGGGAGCCAATTTCAGGGAGTTCCTAACCACCATAAAATACCAACCTATGGACCGATTGTTTTTGGAATCACGGCTTTTGCTGGCCGATTATGGTTCCGGGCCTGTCAATGGTTTTAGCATAGGGCGAGACCCTTTGGTCAGCACTAATAATCGAGGAATCTCCCTTGAAAATGATTTTGGGCATGAAATCGGCCAGGGCATTGCCTCTACACTTTTGCTGGGCTCTTTCACGGCTTCCTACATGTGGAAGCACAACTTGTTTATAGACCTTCAACTCATTTATAGGAATGAAACTCGGGCTGGAAGCCCAGATAATCAGTCCACCATTTTTTCTACCGGAGTGCGATGGAACCTGCCGTTAAGACAATACCAATTTTAGATGCGGACATTTCTTAGAGTTTTTCAATACGGGCGTCCCTTTGGGCAGCGACTACCACTTTACCTTTTGGCAACCCTTGGTAATACCATTTTTAGTGTAATCAACATCTCTGTGATGATCCCCATCATCAAATTATTATTTAGCGAAACTTCCACGCCTGTAACCACTCGGCCCTCTTTCAATTTTTCAATCGAATATTTCACAAGCTTATTTTATTTTCATTTCGATCAATTGATCGCAGAAGGAGGCAAAATGCAAGCGCTGTATTTCGTTTGTATTGTTCTCATCTCCTCTTTTTTTCTATCCAATTTCTTTGGGATATCCGCGGTTCTGCTTCAGTCAAGGATACGTATTCGACTAATATCTAACTTAAGAAAGGATGTTTTCGAGCGCGTTTCAAGGTTTGATATCAGCTATTTTACTTCTTACAGAAAAGGAGATGTTATCTCCCGCGTCACCGTGGACGTACAACAAGTAGAATCGGCCATCATCAGCATCTTCAAAGCTTTTTTAAAAGAGCCATTGATGATCATCGCCTATTTTGTGACGCTTCTGACCATATCACCAAAACTCACGCTAATCTCGCTGGCGATCATTCCTCTGTCCGGAGGTGCCATTTCGTACCTCACGAAAAAATTGCGAAAGAGGGCTCGTTTATCTCAAGATGCCTTAGGAGGTCTTTCTTCAATTCTGGATGAAGTTTTGTCCGGTATCCGGATCGTGAAAGCTTTTGCTGCCAGAAATTATGTGGTAGATCGCTTTAATGATACTGTAGATAAGTATGCGAAACACACCTACAAACTTACTATTCGGCAAAGTTTTGCAAGACCCGTCTCTGAATTTCTCGGCGTTAGCTTTGTTTCATTGATCCTTGTCATTGGAGGTTCCATGGTGCTCGCTGTAGATGATCCATTGCCGGCTTCATCGTTTATTGGCTTTCTCGTGGTTTTCACCCAAATCATTACTCCTGCCAAATCCATTTCCAATGCAATTGGAGGTATTCAAAGAGGTCTTGTATCAGCGGAAAGGGTATTTGAACTGACTGATTCGTCCACGAAGATTGAGAATGCACCAAATGCCATCCACGTAGAACAGCTCAATGAGGGTTTTGTATTCCATGAGGTTTCATTCTCGTATGAGGAAGCTACCATTTTGGATCACCTGAACTTTGAAATCAGAAAAGGGAAAGTTGTGGCGCTGGTCGGTCCATCCGGTGCAGGCAAGTCCACCATTGCAGATCTCGTGCCGAGGTTCTATGACCCGGGAACCGGAGAAATACGATTAGACGGTGTAAACCTAAAAGACTACCACCTCGATGCTTTGCGGGGTATGATGGGCATTGTTTCCCAGGAATCTATCCTATTCAACGACAGTATTCGAAATAACATCGCTTTTGGCAAACCAGATGCATCCATTGAAGAAGTAACCACGGCAGCACGGCTCGCCAATGCACATGGTTTTATAGAAACAATGGATGAGGGCTATGAAACCATCGTTGGGGAACGGGGAGAAAAGCTTTCAGGAGGGCAAAAACAGCGCATCAGTATTGCGCGTGCACTTTTGAAGAATCCTCCATTTCTCATTCTTGATGAAGCTACCTCGGCACTGGATTCAGAATCCGAACAACTGGTACAACAGGCGTTGAATAATCTCATGAAAGACAGAACAACCCTTGTAATCGCGCACCGTTTGAGTACAATTCAAAGTGCAGATACCATTTTGGTCATTGATCAGGGACAAATTGTACAGAGGGGTACGCATGAAGAGTTAGTGAGTGAAGAAGGTTTGTACAAAAAATTGACGAAAATGCAGTCTTTTTGATAAAACTATGCAAGCAATAAGCCACCAAAAGTCGTATACTTGTTAAACAATTGGGCGGTGACCGGCGAACCATGAAAACCTTCAAGCTCATATATTATCCGATTTATATCCTGACCACACTGGTTGTGCTATGGATTGCCATTGATATGTTTCATGCACTCGAGATATTTCAATCCTGGGGCTGGTTCAAATATTTTTCGGAATTACCGGGGCTTGGTAGGAATTTATTATGGGTATTATCGGCTTTACTGGTAATTGAAATTGTCATCGAAAACCTTCACCTAAAAGCAAGCAAAAAACAATTGAAGGAGACAAAGAAGGAAATCGAGGACTTAAAGAACTTACAAAACAAACTGTACGAAAAAGCTCAGGAAGAACTAACCAGAGGGGGGTTTACCGAGCTGGAAATCGACGATCGTGACTGATCTCTAAACTCACGGACGAATTACAACATGGAGAATATTGCGCTGATTACACGGGAATTGCTGGAATCCAAGAAGGTATTGGATCAGTTTCTTGGTGATGACGGGAATATGATCAAAATCGATGAGGCTTCACAGATTATTGTAGCTGCACTTAAGACTGGAGGAAAAGTAATTACGTGTGGCAATGGGGGCTCGCATTGCGATGCCATGCATTTTGCGGAGGAGTTGACCGGGCGATTCAGAGGAGATCGCGAGCCTTTTGCGGCTATCGCGATATCAGACCCAAGTCACATTACCTGTGTTGGAAATGACTATGGTTTTGATGAAATCTTCGCCCGGTATGTTCGGGGCCTTGGAAATGAGAAGGATGTCCTTATCGGGCTAAGCACCAGTGGGAATTCACCCAACGTAATCCGAGCTTTCGAAGAGGCAAGAGAAAAGGGCATGAAAACTATAGCGCTGACCGGGCGTGATGGGGGAAACCTTGCTGCATTGGCTGATGTTGAAATAAGAGTTCCACATGAAGGTCATTCTGACCGTATCCAGGAAGTACACATCAAAGTCTTGCATATCCTCATATTCCTGACCGAAAAACAACTATCTTAATATGCTATCAAAAACTTATGGGAGCGCCGTTTATGGCGTGAATGCCACGACGATAACAGTGGAAGTGAGTGTCGGGCAGGGCACAAAATTCTTTATGGTAGGGCTGCCTGATTCGGCAGTGAAGGAAAGTGAACAACGCGTGGAAGCCGCCTTGAAACACTTCGAATTTCGAATGCCTCGTCAAAAAGTGGTCGTCAATCTGGCTCCGGCAGATATCAGAAAAGAGGGATCTTCTTATGATTTGCCGATCGCTCTGGGTATCCTGGCTGCCTCGGAACAAATCGACGCGCCAGAACTGGACAAGTATATCATTATGGGAGAGCTGTCTCTCGATGGCATCTTACGCCCCATAAAAGGAGCGCTTCCCATTGCAATTGAAGCCCGGAAAAAGGGGTTCAGAGGATTTATCTTACCAAAATCCAATGCTTCTGAAGCAGCCATTGTCGATAACCTGGAAGTTGTTGGCGTGGAAACCATTATGGAGGCGATCCAGCACCTCGATGGAACGCAACCTATCCCACCATTGGAGACGGACACAAGAGACATCTTCCAATATGAGCAAGACTCTTATGCCGTTGATTTCGGTGATGTACAGGGTCAGGAAAATATCAAGCGAGCCATGGAGATTGCCGCTGCAGGAGGGCACAATGTCGTAATGATCGGACCTCCCGGTGCAGGGAAAACCATGTTAGCCAAGCGTATTCCATCTATTTTACCTCCTTTGTCGCTCTATGAAGCACTGGAAACAACCAAAATTCATTCCGTTGCCGGAAAACTAGGAGTCGATGCAAATTTATTGGCCATTAGGCCGTTCCGGTCTCCGCACCATACAATAAGTGATGTGGCCCTGGTAGGTGGAGGCGGTGTTCCACAACCGGGAGAAATATCGCTGGCTCACAATGGTGTGCTTTTTTTAGATGAACTCCCAGAGTTTAAGCGTACCGTATTAGAAGTGCTGCGGCAACCCATTGAGGAAAGACATGTAACTATAAGTCGGGCGAAAATATCCGTTGATTTTCCAGCCAATTTCATGCTCATCGCCAGTATGAACCCTTGCCCATGTGGTTATTATAACCATCCGGACAAGGAATGTGTATGCCCACCTGGAGGTGTACAGCGCTACCTCAACAAAGTTAGTGGCCCACTCCTTGATCGGATCGACTTACATGTGGAAGTGACACCTGTTTCATTTGATCAGATGACAGCAGACCGGAAAGCAGAACCCAGTAAGGTGATCCGGGATCGCGTGATTGTTGCCAGAGAAACCCAAAAAGAACGCTTTAAGGAGCAGAAGGAAGTTCATCACAACGCCATGATGGCCAGTCAGATGGTGAAAGATGTGTGCAAGATCAATGAGGCCGGAAAAGTACTCCTCAAAACAGCTATGGACAGGCTAGGACTTTCGGCTCGGGCTTATGACCGTATCCTCCGGGTGTCCCGAACCATCGCCGACCTGGCACAAAGTGAAGAGATCAAAATTGAACACCTGGCTGAAGCAATTCAGTACCGGAGCCTGGATCGGGAAAACTGGGCGAATCATTGATAAAATGATAAGGTCTCTTTCTAGCAATAGTTATTGGCTTTTTATGCGTCTCATAAGATTCAAAATGTGATCCTGGACTTGCTCTTTAAATCAAAAGAATTATCCATACCCGAATAGCCATAATATTGGCAACCCTGGCTAGACCGTAAATGATCGGCTGAACTACCAGGGATTGCATTAATTAGATTTATTGAGAAAGCGCCACGATTAAGCCAATTCCATACCGATTTTATACCCATCTTGCCACGGTACGATAGTTGGTACACTGTATTTATCAACGGAGATGGTCCCTTTGATTGACCCATTTATCGCTCCCAACATCACTTCTCCTCCAGGTCCCATAATGAAACGGAATTGAACTAGAGCAGATGGAGCATAACCACTAATATCGATTTCGCTGATACCTGGTATACCAACCAAGTAAAGCCCACTGGCCTGATTGGCAAGTGTAAATAAGTCGGTGGCCCTACCGGGCTCGAATTTCCATTGTTCTTCTGGATTATCTACAGAATTGCGAAAGCCCAATATCCACGCTGGAGGGTCATGCCTGTATATATGCCACTGTGCATAAAGGCAGGTTCTATAAGTGGTTTCGTAAATCAGATAGAGCCGGTTATCATGATACATTCCGGCTTTGTACTCCCGGACCCATTGTGGTATTATGCCATCTATTATGGCCTTTTGTTTCGTAAGATTCGCCGCAAACTGATTAATTTCAATCTTGAAAATATCAATCTGCTTGGAAGCAATCCTGGCATTCGCTTGAAGACATAATCCCAGATATTGGATCAAATAAACACTTTGCAAGTACTGGTAGCTTTTTCCAGGGTACATCGTGAGTGGTGTATCATCGTCAAATTGTTTTGTTCGGTATTGTGCTCCCCAAGTTGCCATGAACAAATACAACACACTATGCCCTTCAGGATTAAGAGGGTCTACATTTCTCAGCACACCATCTATGACCTGAAGGTCAACGAGTACCCCTGCATTGGGATCAAGGATGGCTGAATTCAGACTGGAAAGCTCCTTATCCCGACCGGGACCAATTGGTATATTTCCAAGGTTTGAAAGTCTTGTAAATAAAGACAGAATCTTTGATACGGAATCAAAACTAGCGGTCACCATGCCCTGAAATTGGATCTCCGTGGAGAGTGCCTTCAGCATGTTGATTATTTCAGTTTCTTTAGCTAGTACTTGCTTGAGTTGTGCATTTATCTTTTGCAATAAGGGTGCATTTCCCTGGCCTAATGCTGAAAATAGTTGGCCTGTCAGCCAACTTAATGCCTGTCCACCTGCAGCCTTGGCGATATCAGTCGCTAGTGTTGGCAACCATGCTTCCATTCCGGCAACAGATTCCAACGCAGCAATTTCATTTGCCGGATTTAAGGCAACTTTCTTAAGTTCTTTCATGATTCTTGAATAGTCTATCGGGTTGTATTTTGCAAGGTAACTATTATATGTTACTTATTAATTTCGAGAGGGAGCAATAAGGGTGAGCTACGTTCCATCTCGCTTACTGCCTTCAGAGAATTATAAGGTCTTGCGTTTTCAAATGCCCAAAAATTGAACTACCCATCATCCAGGTTCCAGGAGTTGAGTAATGTTTATTCGCAGTTGGTTCCACGTAAAAATCGCTAAGCAGAGTTGCGTCTGCCCCCGTCACTGATCACATTTCCTTTTGACATTAAGCCCGCTCTTTCTAGATTGTGTTTTCTAAACCTAATCTGATTATGACCCGCTTTTTATCATTAACCCTTACGTTTTGTTTGCTCGCGCTTGGTACGATGGCGCAGGACGTTGATTCAAAGACTTTCGCCGGACTGAAATTCAGAAGTATCGGCCCTGCCCTGACTTCCGGACGAATCGCTGATATCGCCATTCACCCCGACAATGAGAATGTTTGGTATGTAGCCGTTGGTTCCGGTGGGGTTTGGAAAACAGTCAACTCCGGCACTACCTGGACACCCATTTTTGATGGTCAGGACAGCTACTCCATTGGTTGTATTACCATTGATCCCAATAATTCAGAGACGATCTGGGTAGGAACCGGAGAAAACGTGGGCGGTCGACATGTCGGATTTGGTGACGGTATCTATGTGAGTTATGATGGAGGTAAGTCCTGGAAGAATAAAGGACTCAAAGCTTCGGAACATCTTTCCAAAATAATTGTTCACCCCACTAATCCGGATATCATTTGGGTCGCCGCACAGGGACCACTTTGGAGCAAAGGAGGCGAAAGAGGTTTCTATAAATCTACCGATGGCGGAGATAGCTGGAAAAAAACACTTGGAGACAGTGAATGGATTGGTGCCACAGATCTACTGATCGACCCAAGAAATCCTGACGTGCTGTATGCCGCTACCTGGCAAAGGCACAGAACCGTAGCTGCTTTGATGGGCGGAGGACCCGGTTCTGGCATTCACAAAAGTACAGATGGAGGTGAGACCTGGACCAAGCTCAGCTCAGGTTTACCTGCGGGACCCATGGGTAAAATCGGGTTAGCGATTTCGTCTTTTAATCCTGATCAGGTTTATGCAGTTATTGAGGAGATCAGATCAAAAGGTGGGACCTACATGACTTCCAATCAGGGTGTGACATGGACAAAAATGTCGGATCAAGTATCCGGGGGAACAGGACCACACTACTATCAGGAACTCTACGCTTCACCCCACCGGGAAGGAAGATTGTACCTCATGAACAATGTCGTCATGATTTCCGACGACCATGGCAAGACTTTCAAGGCCATGAATGAGAATAAAAAACACGTCGATACACATGCCATGGCTTTCAAGAAGTCGGACTCCAATTATTTGTTATTTGGAACAGATGGCGGTTTGTACGAGACCTTTGACCTGACCAAAACGTGGAAATACATCGCCAACCTCCCAGTGGTTCAGTACTACAAAGTAGCCGTTGATGATTCCGCTCCATTTTACAATGTATACGGGGGAACGCAGGACAATGGTAGCCACGGAGGACCTTCAAGGACTGCCAATTCCGCTGGCATCCGCAACGCGGACTGGTGGGTTACTTTGGGGGCAGATGGCCATCAAAGTGCGACCGAACCAGGAAATCCGGACATCACTTATGGAGAATTCCAACAGGGTTGGTTGTGGAGAATCGATCAGACGACTGGCGAAACTGTATTCATTCAGCCTCAACCGCAAGCAGGCGATCCTCACGAAAGATTCAACTGGGATGCTCCGATATTAGTCAGTCCGCATAATCCTACCCGATTGTACTTCGCTTCGTACCGGGTATGGAAATCAGAAAATCGGGGCGATGACTGGACAGCCATCTCCAGTGATTTGACGCGAAACGAGGAACGCCTGGCCCTGCCGATCATGGGCAGGACACAAAGCTATGACAATGCCTGGGACGTAGGTGCCATGTCCAACTACAATACCATCACCTCGCTGGCAGAATCACCTATACAAGAAGGATTGATCTATGCAGGAACGGACGATGGCATCCTGCAAGTCACCGAAGATGGTGGTCAAAACTGGAGAAAAGTTGAACTCAGTAACATCAAGGGAATTCCATCCACACCCTTTGTGAATGATGTCCGGGCTGACTTACATGATGCCAATACGGTTTACCTGATCCTGGACAATCACAAGTATGGGGATTTCAAACCTTATGTCTTAAAAAGTACAGATAAAGGAAACTCATGGACGATTATCAATGGCAATCTGCCGGACCGATTGGTGACGTGGAGAATCGTTCAGGATCATGTGAAGAAAGACTTGTTGTTTTTGGCCACTGAGTTTGGCGTCTACTTCTCCAATGACAGTGGTAGCAAGTGGATCGAATTGACGGGTGGTCTACCGACGATTTCCTTCAGAGATATCACGATTCAGCGAAGAGAAAATGACCTGGTTGGGGCATCGTTTGGTCGTGGGTTCTATATACTCGATGATATCTCTCCTTTGAGGGACTGGGATAATGCCATGCATAATGCCGAAGCCACGGTTTTCAACACCAAACCCGCCCATTGGTATGTACCGCGCCAGGAAACCTATGGACAGGGAAATGCGGATTATCAAGCCAAGAACCCTGCTTATGGTGCCGTATTCACCTACTATTTAAAGGACAAGTACAAGTCGCTGGCGGATACCCGGAAGGAATCTGAGAAGGACCTGAATAAGAACAAGTCCAATGTTCCGTTCCCGGGTTATGAGGCGCTGGATAAAGAACTTTCTCAAAATAAACCCATGATCTTTCTCACCATTCGGGATACAGATGGAAACGTCGTTAAGCACGTCACGGGTACCAATGCAAAAGGGTTTAACCGGGTAGCCTGGGACCTGACTTATGCCAAAAGAAGTGGTGAGAAGTTAAAAGCTGGTGGAGGAGGAGGTTTCTTCTTCGGAGGCGGCGCTAAAGCCACACCCGGAACCTACACCATGACTTTATCCAAAGTGATCGATGGGGTGTGGACAGAATTGTCCGAAGCACAAGCGTTTGAAGTGATCAAACTCAGAGAAGGTGCACTTCCTGGTAAGGATGTTTCAGAAATTGATGCGTTCAGAAAACGATTCGTCGCCTTTCAACAAGACATGACTTCCGTAAACACAGTCTTGTCTCAAAGCCAATCTTTGGTGGGCGCCATGGGCAGGGCCTTAAGCAGTGCTACGAACCCCACTGCGGAACTAGCCAAATCCATAGAAGATACCAGAAATGCGCTGTTGGAGCTTGAGCAAAAAATGAATGGTAGCAATGCCCGGGATGAAGTAGGCGAACGCAACCCACCTGCACCTGGAGATGGTCAATTTGTGGGAATTGTTGCGATGAGCAGTACCTATGGGCCTACCGGCAATCATATCGCCGCGTTTGAAAGAGCCGTCGCTCAGCTGGCTGATGTCAAGTCCGAACTAAAAACCATTAGCGAGGAAACACTACCAGGCCTACGGTCTGCATTAAAAGAAGCAGGAGCACCCTGGATTGAAGGAGAAGGTTTGAGATAGAGGGAAGATTCCAAACCATTAAAAAATCAGAAGCCAGATTGAATAAAGCGTTAATCTGGCTTTTTCAATTAAGTGCTACCGATTGACGTTCTTGGGCGTGGCGAAGGGAGGCTCAAACAGAAGTTCTACCCTTACTCGAGTACTACACAAATTCATGTGACTACTATGCACTTAGGGTGCTTGGAAAATGTGGAATACGGATAGTTGAGATGGACTGGGTAGTTGTTTTAACGCCCAGCTAAAATCCGTAGGCTGACTGCCTGTTACCAGCTTTTTCCATTAATTCGTTTAGTCGCTGTTCTTCTGTTGACCACTCCAAAATGTTCCTTGGATATTGTTGTTTGATCATATCTCGTTCATGTCCCCAATACCAATTATCAAATGGTTCGTTGTAAAACTCTTGTGACATTTCGTTCCGCAGACGATCCACTTGTGTACATAGAATGTCCAGAAATTCAATATATCTTCCGTAGGCTATGTCATCATCAGAGTTCAAAATAATTACATAGTCTGGAGAGTATTTCTTTATGAAGCTGTAAACCTTCTGTTCCAAGTTGATTGAATCAATTCTTTGGCTGTTCAGAGTTAAATAATCACCATAAACGTTGATTTCGATACGGTTATAGTTTTTCAAAATTCCGTTACGATACATTGGCGATTCCGAAAGTTTAAATTGTTTTCTTGTTAGGTCTATCTGTTCAGCCGAATCAAGAAAGTTCGAGAAATCTTCGGAGTAATATGGAAGTAATTTTTGAATCCCAGAGTTTCTAAATGAGGGATAATCGGCAGGATAATGTGAGTACTTTCTTCCGGTTGAGAATTGGATTTTTCTTAATCCTGCTTTTCTAAATTCATCAAGAATTGGGGTTATGTGTTTAATCGGAATTCGTTTATCAATATGGAGGTTAGCAGTTAGCTGATACTGTTCATAAATCGAAACCTTCCTCTGCTCATTTTTTACAGCCTGCTGTATGTCAGATATCTGAACCTTGTTTTTGATCCAGTCGAAGAAAATAACTGGTTCTTCAATTGTAATGGTGTCCTTAACTATGTAAACATCGAACATTAGCGAACGTCGATAAATTCGTTGCTGACTTTGACTGGAAGGCTTTTTTAGATTATAAACATGTTGAGGAGAGTTACTCAGTACATTTTCGTTCAGTTTTTGAAAATCTATAAAATTCTTAAAGCCAAAGACGATGCTCATCAATACAAAAACCAGAGTTATCCCAAGAAACCACTTTGCCTTGTTCCAACGAATTAGTCTACTCAGACTTGGCCATGAAGAATAAAATAAGATCAAGGGAAGAAGAACTAACATCAGCGGAAACTCTTTGATCAAATCGAGATCATATTGCAAGGCAAAAATTATATACCAAATGCCAAGCATGCTTCCAAGTTTGCCAAACCAGAGGAGAAATGACCAAGTCCAAAATCCTTCGCTGTTGAGAGTTCGTCTGGCCAAAGAAAGAGTTCGCCAGTTAGTGCGTTTTATGGAGTTTTGAAGTGTGAATCTCAGTGCAATCGAAAACCCTAAAGAACAGGCAATGGCTGCATAAAAAAGATTGTAAATGTAATTTTCAGTTGGGGTTAGTACGAGTAAAACTCTGTCTCCAAGTTGACTTGTGAAAAAACGAAAACCTTCTCGGTAGAGTTGAAAGAAGGCGTAAAAAATGTAGGCTGTTAAGATCCAAAGGAGCAGACCTCTGATCAAGTTGGTTCGGCTGAGTTCAAGCTGCGGTTTTAAGAATCCTTTGGTGAGTGTCATTCGTCATGCAGAGAATTGTTGATAACGTATTGATGAAAATTTTATTTATCTTTTGTTATGCTTATTTCTTGCCATGAACATAATATTCATACATCCTAATTATTTGTTCAGAGGAAATACCTTCTGCCTGTGCTAGAGCTAAAGGATGTTCGGTTGGTTCAAGTTCAATGTATGGTCTGATTCCATCGTTTCTTAAATGAATTCTAGATTTAATGTTCTCCGTATCTTCATAAAATGGCCAAACCCAAGAAGAAAACCACCCGAACATTGGTTCGGTATTTTCTCTATCTTTTATATTGTAGAGTTCTTCGAATTTTTCAAAATTCTCTTTGCTTGACGAGACCCAAGCACCAAAACTTAAAATATCATTATATCCAATTAGTGGAATTTCTAAGCATCCTCGTACAAAAAAATGTTCATCGTCAATTACACATGTATCTGAAGTCAGAAATACTCTTTTTTCGATTTCTTCTTCGGGTATTGAGAAGTAGTAATTCGGAGCATTACTTCCCAAGTTAGGAACTCCTTTGTGAATTTCATCACAACAAGAGCATTTGAACTCAAAGCTTCCTATTTCCGTCATCTGATTTCATTAAGCATATCGCCCAAATATGGCGTTGTGGCCTCCAAGTTATCTTAACCACGATAAAAGTAGCTTATCTGCCAGTGCATTCAAAGTATCAAACTGGCACTGCGCCATTCCAGATAAAAAACTCCCACGAGCGGAAGATTGTAGAAAGCACAACAGTTTCTTGGCAGCAGAGAAGCGGTTTGGTCGGCATTTGCTTTCAGATCAGTAAGTAAGGCCATTCGCTATCGCCTGTTACATACCGTTATTATCGTAGTACATTTCAATGAGAGAGAAAGCCAGTTTTGGGATTTGTTGTCGGAGTTCCTTGGTTTGATTCGGTATTGATTGAAGTTTTTCTTTTAGTTCAATGTACATTGGATGCTTGATACGTGACGTTACATATTCTACAGCTTTTAATTGAGCTTCGAATTCTTTTTTCAGTTGTTCCGTGTTTGCAGATGTCTTATCCATAAATTCTAAGCCAAATCTCAGAAGTTCGTTGGATGAAAACGAGTTAAGCCTTGATTCAAGAAAATCCATTCCAACTGATGAGTAATCGTCAATAAAAAGTGCCATTGCTTTTGCGACGGAACTAACCCTACCATTGTGAGAATAATATGAGAATGCTGGTTCATCCAGAGAAGCAATTCCTGCCCCGTGTTTAAGTTCAAGAAGGTCGAGATGATTACTTAATACTCCAGTTTGATAGTTACTAGTGAACCGATAAGTTGGGTTGAAGTTCGAGGATAATGAGCAACAAATAACCTCTTCTTTAAGTGAGAAATTGATATGCAAATCTTCGTAAATTGGATATCGTCCAAAGTTTCGGATTCGTTTGAAATGGTATGCTGAGTTTTTGTACTGGTCAAATTCAAAGTCTGGTAATTTGACTTCCATGCGTTCGATGAGAAGCTTCTTAAATTCCCCTCTTTTGAGTTCAGGGCTTTCAGCCATTATTTTATCTGTGAGTTTGTTGAACCAGTTCAATTGCGCAGTAATGGTATGTAACGCCCAGATATGGCGCTGTGGCCTCCGAGCTTAATTAATTGCGATGAAGTTAGCTTATCTGCCGGTGCATTCAAAGTATCTAATTGGCACTACGCCACACAGATTAAAAACTCCCACGAGCTGAAGAGAGTAGAAAGCACTTCAATTTCCTGGCGGCAGATAAGCGGGATGTTTTGCAGACACTTTGCAGGTGGCTAAGTAAGGCCATGCGCAATAGTATCCATGTAATGATCTCAAGGTAGTGGTTATCTAATAATAAAACCCTTGAGATTATGAAAAAGGAATCACTAACATTTGAAAATTTAGTACTTTATGTGGGCATTGATGTCCACAAAAAACAATGGTCAGTATCAATCTTCACAGGCCAGATTCATCACAGAACATTTAGTCAGGCACCTTTCCCTGAGGTATTACAAACCTATCTAGAGGCTCATTTTCCCGGAGCTGAGATACATTGTGCCTATGAAGCTACTCGTTTCGGTTTTTGGATCGCTAGAGAGCTGATATCGTTCGGCTACACATGTTTAGTTGTGAATCCAGCTGATATCCCATCTACACATCAGGAAACACAGAATAAGACGGATCAAATTGACAGTCGGAAGATTGCCAAAGCATTACAAGCTGGCTTACTTACAGGGAGCTATATCCCATCTGAGGAGCTGGAAGGAGATCGCCAATTGTTTCGATACCGAAAACGACTTTGGAGTGACCTGGTAAGGGTGAAGAATAGGATCAAAGGCACACTAGCCTTTGCAGGTATCCCTATCCCTGTTGAATACGATAATCCCTTCTGGACCAAGGCTTTTCTCAGCTGGTTGCAGGAAGTGACTATGCCCTCTAAATCCGGAAGAGATACATTAGACTTATTACTCGAGCAATACGACCGAATCTATAAACATCATCTTGAAGTCTCCCGGAAAGTCAGGTACCTAGCCAAATGTAGCAGGTATGCATCGAGTATTGATCTGCTTAAAAGTATCCCTGGCATTGGCCCATTGACCTCTATTCAGCTCATGGTTGAGTTGGGAGATATAACGCGCTTCCCTTGTTTCAAAAAACTCAACAGTTTTGTGGGTTTCAAGCCAACAACTTACAGCAGTGGAGAGCACGACTGGAAAGGTCATCTGACCAACAGAAAACACAATGCGTTGAGGAGTTCATTGATTGAGTGTGCCTGGCAAACGATACAGAAGGATCCAGTAATGCTTGTCAAGTATGAGGAATTGATCAAACGAATGACCAAGAAAAGAGCGGCAGTGGTGATTGCAAGAAAGTTACTATCCCGGATATATCATGTGCTCAAATTTGAGGAACCCTATGAATTGGGTAGAGTATCATAACTGCTTCAGCACCAGAAAATAGAAAAAGCACTTACCCATAAGACCTTGCCTTGACCACTTAACAAACGCTGAGTCTCGAACTCTTTTGCTTAGTCTGTGGCAAGGCATTTTTACCTACTAATCTGATAACTGTGGCCTAATCTGGGATCACTAATGGAAGTCTGTAAGGTTATTTTCTTCTTCAAAAGGTGCAAAAAGTATTCATGACTGTAAAGGACAAGGCGAGTGACCATTCCATTACGCCATCCTTGCTCCGCCGTAGCTCCGCGAAGGAGAGAGGCGAATTACATGCTCATCCTTGACAGAAATGCCTACTTTTTCTAGTCCGCTGTTTGAAGAAAATCGGGCCAGAAGAAGAAAATAGGAGGTTTTTCAGTACTTTTATTTAACCTTCCACGCCGTGAGATCATTCATGGAAGCGTTTGTTGTCGGTACTAAACGCACCCTTGGTCAATAAAATTAGTACAATCTGATTTAGAAACCATTTTCTGCCAAGAAAAGGTTAATCAGGAGGAAACTGGCATAACGCTCTAGGTGAGGATGAATTTGGATAAAGATCGATAATCTCGGGAACGAGTGTGAATGCTTCGACTCTTAGACAGGCTCAGAGCTCAGCATGACGCTCTAGGTGAGGATGAATTCCGATAAAGATCGATAATCACGGCAATGAACGGGAAGAGATTCTTCGACTCTTCGACAAGCTCAGAACTCAGCGCTCAATCTGACTTCATTAAAGCCTTTGACTTAAACGATTTGAGCAACTTACGCATTTCAATCAATTGCGCCTCGTAGGAGGGGTTATGAGACAGGTTGTTGTGTTCTTCCGGATCGCTACCATGATGATATAGTTCTTCTCCTTCTGAGGTTTTAGCGTCGCCCCAACGTGTATATCTCCAATCTTCCGTGCGTACGGAAGCTGCTTTTCCCTTGTAGGAGACCGTATAGGCAGCTGCCGGTTTTTCAATGGGTAGGCCTTTAGTAAGGTAGGACGCGTAGCTTTTGCCTTGTAGTATTTCGGGTTGTTGTTCAGACAAACCGCACAATCCAGACAAGGTAGGATACAGATCAATTAATTCAGTTACCGTCTCACAGATCTGACCATGATTCCTTTTGTTGAAAGGATTTGAAATGATCATCGGTACCCGAATACTTCCTTCCCAAAGACTGACTTTTGACCAGCAGTCATGCTCACCCAGGTTATAGCCATGATCTGAAATGAATACGACGATGGTATTGTCCTTTAACCCCAAATCCTCTAATGCATCCATCAGTCTCCCTACTTGTTGGTCCATGAAACGAATGCTGGCCATATAAGCACTGATGGTTTGCTTTTTCTGAGCATTGTCCATCTTCCATGATAGACCATTTTGTCTTCTTAAGGCCATTTCGGGTACGTGATCACCAATGACGACCTCAGGAATTTCCATCTCCCCTTCGGGATAGGGTTCATAACAATTTTCAGGGGCAATAAAGGGCACATGGGGTCGAACTAAACCGACCGACAGGAAAAATGGAGATTGGGGTTTTACCTTGACTTTATTGGTGGCGTTCTCTGGTATTTGTCCGGCGCGGCTTTCAAGAAGGGCAATGGCCTGACTGGTAGCCACATAATCCGTCTGAGTGAATTCCGTTCCATCCTTGAGGATCATTCGCGAGAAGTTTCCTCCGTAGTGGGAGCTGCCAGGAGAAAGTAATTCAAGTTTTCCTCTGCTCTGGGTTTCCGGTCCAAGCACATTATAAGCATAATCCCACGAATCAGGATCATCATCTCCAGCTTCTCCACGTTCAATTCCTCCTGGGACTCCCATGTGAAAAATCTTTGAAACACGGGCGGTATAATATCCCTGCTCACGAAAGAAACCTGCAAGGGTGGGATGATTGGATAATGATGGATTGCTCCCTCTGTAACTGCCAACCACATGTTGATTGGAAAGCACGCCGTTTGTCTCGGGGTAAAGACCACTCATCAAGGAGGCTCTCGAGGGGCCACACAAGGGGTATTGACTGTATGCCCGATTAAATTTCACTCCTTGGGCTGCAAGTCGTGATAAATTGGGCGTATGGCTTTCGGAATCAATATAGGGTCCAATGCTTGTATTTAAGTCATCTGAAATGATGAACAACACATTCGGTTGCTCCTGGCCCAGAGTGGTCAACCCAGATAGCAACAGCAGGTAACCCACAAGTATTAATTTGATTTTGTTAGTGATCATCTTCTTTGGTGTCAGTAACCATCTATCATTTCACAGGTTTGGCGTCTGCCAGTGGGGTGGTTAATCGTAACTAAATATATAGGTTTTTCACTAGCCTCAAGTAAATCAGTAGAGCTGCGACAGGCATGAGGTAGCCGGTGATTTAGTCCTCTTCTGTTTATTACTTCTGGATGTGGTGGGGTGTTGACTTTGGTTGGTGGAAAGAGCGTCAATGCGTTTCATTAACGTCGTAAGATGAACATTTCAAATTTATTCCAAGCTGAAAAATTGCATACCACCTGCAATTGTCGTTGTAGGCTTATAGCGTTTCGGCATTTAGTAGCAACTTTTTAGAAGGCCCAAACAGTATCGTATGAAAGATCCGAGAAAGCTTTAGATGCACTATTGACTCTAGACTCGGTCCAGCTAGAAAAAGTGCCATTCTGTGTGACAAATTCTTCCACTATTCTAAGTTCAGAATTTCTAAACAACGCTAATTTATCTGTAAAAGGCTCAGTGTCCGCGATATTGTTAATTGCTCTGTCCAATGGCAATAAGTTTCCAATGAATCCTACGTAATTACTTGCTGATGAGCTAGATTGGGGTATAATATGTTCCAGAGTTATTATATCGGTAGTTAATTCGTCCGTATTGCGTTTGTGTTTTTCAATAGTTCTGAAAATGTATTGAATCAATTTCTTGTCCTTCGACTTCCTATTAGTAAACCACAATTTCTTAAAGCTCTTTTCGAATACTTCTTTGCTTGGCAGTTTTACTCTTAGCTCATTTGTTAAGTCGTTTAAAACTTCAGTTGCTTCCGTTCTATTCGCACATTCTTCAAGAGACCTAGCAGCTTTGGAGTACTTTCCATCAATTCCTGACGCTCGTGAGGAACTTATTGCAGTGAACATAAAATGAAATTTCTCTAATACGAGCAAGGTGTTTAGATGGTCATTGATATTAATCTTCCTCGACTTTCGGGCTCTTTTGAGAGCAAGTAAAAGAGGCCTGGGCTGCACAACTTTAAATAAAACCAACGATGCTAGACTAGTGTAAATTGGTTTCTCTTCTTGCTGGGGCCAATCGGCGATATTAGGGTTTGCAATGGAATTGTAGTAATCCGCATTAGTTACTAAATCATCCAGAAATTCATTTGTGGTTATTACGCCATCGTCAAAATGCTTTTTGAAAGTTTTGTAAATCCTGCCTTCACTAGTAAATCCATACTTGGATAACCAAAAGTGTCTAAAAAATGTATCAAGATTAATTGGATTGTCTCCTTCAGTTAAGGAAGTTCTAATTTTCTTCCACTCCGTTTTAGCAAAGTCATCAGGGTGTGTTAGATTAAGTTCTTTGAAGATTAAGTTTTTTACAAGGTCTACCGCGGATAAACTCATTCCTCTGGCATTCAATGTCTCAAAGATCGTATACGCGTCATCCTCGTCCGTAACAGTAATGTAAATGACTTTCAGAAAACTCAAAACTTGATCTCGTAAAGCATTTAATAGCGATTGATACTTTTCATTGTTGTCTCCAGAAATGCTATCAAAATCCCGAAACTTGGATTGCAAATTTTGAATTGTAAGTGAGTTGTGAAATATTTGATAAGCTTCAATCAGCTTAATCTCCTCTTCATTCGAAGCAGCCATGGATTCTTTCTCAAAATTTTGAATTCCTCTTTGAAAAAATGGCTTTGGAGTCTCGTTAATGAGTTTAAAATATGGTTCATTGCTATTATCTCTTCCTTCAATAAATTGATAATACAATCCAGTCGCTAAATTATCTTGAGATATGTCACGGTAACTTTGTGTGATAGCGGACAGGAGAATAGTAATAGTAGTTAGTCTTTGTTGTCCATCAACAATTTTCATTTCTGGTGAGGAATCTTGTCCAACAAGGACGAGAGAACCAATAAAATATTCATTGTTTACACAAGTCCCATTCTCTACACGGATACTTGATTTAATATCTCTCCACAACTCTTGAACTTCCTCCTTTTTCCAAGAGTATTCTCTTTGGAACCTTGGAACAATGTACTTTTTGTTTACCGACAATAGGTCACTGATTGATTTGGTGTATGCATGTAAATCCATTTCGCTATTATTGTTGATTTCGTCTCGCTAAGCACAGGCGGCCCAACCCTTTCAAATTTCTTCTAAGCTATCTTATTATATAGTCCTTTGCAAATACCTCCGCGAGTAGATTGGGTTTAGCGTCTATTCTCTGTTGTTTGTTCTTGAGGATTTCTTCGCTAAATAAATTAGTTTCATTTTCAAGTAATCACCTGACACCTTGCTGTTTATAAAAGATTGGGCAATGATTCTCTTGATAAGATGTCAAATTCCCAAACAAACCATGGCAGTTCACTGAGTGACTTAATCAAAGAAACTTTTGATGAACCGAATTGCGTACAGCAGCAGTGTTCCAATAAAACCACAGGAAGCACCTAGAACGCCTATCCAAATAATAGCTGATTTAGAGTCTGGATGATCTCTTATAATCAAATAAATAACCATCGCAAGAAGAGCAACTCCAACTCCTGATCCAATCCAAATGTCTTTTTGCGTTTGTTCGTTTTCCTCAACATAGTTTACAAGCTTGATTGATTTGTGAAGTATGTTGGCACCTACTTTAGGGTATACCCCCTCTTGGTTTTCAACTAAGAAATTGAATATCAGTTTACACTTCCTATTATGTGATCTTCGTTCTTTCGATGCTCTTCTTGATCCTCCTGATTTCTCCATGCAACATCCTCATATATCTCCGAGTACGCCTTAGATAGTAATAAAGGTGTTTCAGTTTCTTCAACCTTGCCATCGCCAGCAAGAATCATGCTTTCAGCATCTACATTGAAGTCAATAACCAAATTTTCCAAATCCTTATTAGATGAATTGTGAATTTCTATAGTAAATAAATTGAGATTTCTTGCCTCGTAATCGTTGTACATAACACGTATTTGACCCCAGTAATCATCCTCACTTGCAAATGCAATAGGTTGAGAGGTGATTTTTCGTTTGAGAATTATAGTTCGCCCTTTAAATCTTTCTAAATAAACTCCAATTACTAAA
This sequence comes from Cyclobacteriaceae bacterium, assembly GCA_965215825.1. Taxonomy (GTDB): domain Bacteria; phylum Bacteroidota; class Bacteroidia; order Cytophagales; family Cyclobacteriaceae; genus JAWPMT01. The sequence continues at coordinate 331,077 of CBDCEM010000002.1, forward strand.
CTTGCTATAGCAGTTACAATTAAACCAACCGTAGTTGGAATAAGTGTCTTGAGCATTTCTGGGTCTGATAAAAATTCCATAGTGAGTTTAATTCACTTCAACTACAGGCTAATGAGCATTTTTTCCGTTATTATTCTTCAGTACTATTTTGCCCACAATCAATGATAAAAATGTCACTTTACATTTGTCACAGTCATATAACGTACCATTAGATATAAAGATAGTTCAAACCGATCTTAGAAACCATTTTCTGCCAAGAAAAGATATCTACCATGTCTGATACTGTATAATTAGGAATGTCTTTGAAGAAGCAACCATCGTTGTTTGCTTTCTGGATGTGGTGTAGATGTTGGAATCATTTAGGTCAAGCGCCCTTCGAGAGCCTCAGGATGCCCCTTCAAGTGCCTCAAGATCCCCCTTCGAGTGCCACGGGATGCCCCTCCTATTCTGGTCACAGCTTTGTGATTAACCAGAGGTTCACTATTTTGGTAAGCGATTGCTGAGGTGGGAGCACGCCTCTTAGCATTGACAAATCCGGAAATGTGCATTTTGAAAAAAAGTAATACCCTCATGAAAAATACATTATTTGCTGCTCTGATGAGCCTTATTAGTTTTTCTTCAATAGCACAGGAGAATACGATTGCAGACACGCTGAATAGTAATTCAATTATTTTCTACACGCAAAATGGAGAAGACATTTCGACGCGCTTGTATGGAACCATGAATTACGAGGGTGAGGTAGTAATAAAACCTGTCTATCAGCACTTAAGCAGAGCCAATAATGCCATGATGGTAGCATGTAAAGGCGAGTGGAAGGTATATAATGACAAAAAGGTCATAAAGAAAGTGCTAAAAGGATATGGTGTTTCTGGAAATTCCAACTATCAAATCATGTATGATTTAAAAGGAAAATATGGTGTGATCAGCGATACCGATAAAGAAATTGAACCCTTTGTGTACTCTTACATCCATGGTGGGGCTCGCTGGTTAAACGGGAATGGAAAAAACAAAAACGTAGTACGAGCTTCTAAAATAAATGATGGCGCGATCTATTACTATTCTGATGGAGATGGAGGTTCGGGTAGCAAGCATGCTTCCAATTATGGTCAGCAAAAAGGGAAATTGGAACTAGAGTTGAAGCTTCAGTAGCGTTTAATTGTGCACTAATGCTGATAGCACAAACTGAATCTAACCACCTGCATATTCGAGCAATAAAGTTTTCTTCAGATTCTAAGCCCTACGACCAACAGGTCGTCTACAGGTTCATCCTCACCAAGCCAGGAAGTCAACGTACGGGTGATCTCCTTTTTTTGAGTGGTCATTGGGTGTTGTGCTATTTTTTCCAGCAATTGTTTGACCTGTTTGCTTCCGAAACGCTTGGTATCAGGCCCTCCGATCAGGTCCGAAAAGCCATCACTGGACATATAAATGTTGACTGAATCAGTCGCTTCAAGGTTGAGTTCATGATTCGTATACACCCTCGGGTAATCGAATAGCTCTCCAAGCTGCAAGCGATCGGCCTTTATGACTTCACAACGCCCATTGGTTATACAGAACAGGTCCGTTTTCGCACCGGCAAAAACCAGGGCGCGGCTGGTTTTACTGATCCGCAGCACCCCCATATCCGCTCCGGAACCCATGTATCTTTTAGGTTTTCCGTAAAACTGCAATTTCATGTGTTCGTGGATGGCCGTCAGTATTTCACAAGGGTCGGTCAGTTCCCGCTTACCGATAATATCTTCCAACGCATTCGTATAAATCCGAGTCATCATGCTTGCACCATAACCGTGACCCATACAATCAAATACAATCACAAAAAGATGTTCGGGCGTTTGATGTACCCAAAAACCATCACCCCCCACTTCTCCGATCATAGGCTGATTGATCACAAAGGCATCCAGGATGCTGGCGAGCAGTTCTTCCGGAAAGAGCTGAAAATAGTTCTCTTTGGCGGCGTTTGTGATCATGAACGGGGTTTTTTGGCCGTTTTCATATGCCTATCTACTACTTTTAATAATTTTTCCTCAGTGAAAGGTTTGGCCAGGTAGTCTACCGCACCTATTTCCAATGCTTTATTGACGACTGTTTGTTGACCAACGGCACTCACGAAAATGATCTTTGATTTGACTTTTGAAGCTTTCAGGGCTTTTAACACATCAAACCCCATCATATCTGGCATCACATTATCGAGTGTGATGAGATCAGGCATAAGTTGTGAAGCCATGTCTATCGCCAATTCACCCTTATCGGCCTCGCCTACAATGGTGTAGCCTGCACCACTCAGTACATTTCGGATGGTAGATCGGCTATAAATCGAGTCGTCAACAATAAGTACGGTATTCATGGTGGTCTATCCATAGGGTTTTTATCATCTGACATCTTTCCTACATGTTTTGAAAGATGTTTTTAATGGTTCGAAAAGAAAGTTATGTGATTGCCGTGATAAAAAGAAGCATTAAGCATTGTTGGAACTATTTAAAAAACAAGAGTTACACGACCGGCCCCTATCTAAAAAACCGCCCTTCGACTCTTCGCCTCTTCGACAAGCTCAGAGCTCAGTGCTCAGTATGACGCTAGGGAACCTAAACGTCCCTACCCTCCTAGATGGAAATATCGTTTATGATGCTCGGTATTCGCTAATCTCAAATAAATGACCATCGGGATCTCTAAAAAAACATCTTGTTTCATCTCCACGATCCATCGGAGGGGTGATGAACTCCGCTCCCTTACTGTTCAATACTTCGTAAGCTTTCCTGCAGTCTTTTACTCTTATCGTATAGGAATGACTTACCGAATCCCGGTCTGTTGGTGGAGAAAAATGGGTGTTTGGTTTATCTTCCGTGGGACCTGATGGAGTTACCAATAGCAACCAGTTGCCCAGAAACTCCAACACCAAAGAGTCTCCTCCATATTCACGAAATATTTTAGCTCCCAGTACGTCGACATAAAACACTTTCGATTTAGACATGTCGGACACAACCAATATGGTTGTTAATGCAGCATCTGCAAACAGGTGATTTTTATCATCACTCATACTTTTAAAATTTTACCAAATACCACAGCTAACTCTTAGGTTAGCTGTTTGTTATTTCAACTAATGTATGGATTCTAGAGCTGATTGCAAACTCGGCTCCGGCAACAAGCTATTTACCCACCATGACCTCATCAATAAAAATCCAGGCAGGCAAACCTGAACCGTGATGCCACTCTGGGGCTACTAGGGGACTTTTAGCAATGACTTTAATGTATCTGGCTTGAAGTGCTTGCGCTTGATGGTCGAAATATTGAATATCATTGATTTTGCTGGATTTCGTGAGCGGTGCCTGATTGGTTATCTCGGTAATCAGTTGGTAATTCTTCCCATCTAAACTGGCATAGTACACGACAGAGATTGGGAAAAATACAAGGTGGTTGGTGACTTGTAGAAAAGCAGTCGAGATGCGACTAAACTCGGTGGCTTGTCCCAGGTCAATCACGGCTTCCAAGTGGTTTCCTTCGAAACCCAGCCAATTGGCAAAGAAACTACTGCCTCCGAAAGCTCCGTCTGTGAGCGTTTGCGGGTCTTCTTTGGCGTACTTTTTCGGTCGGCTGAGGAGTTCCACTTTCTTGCCTTGTGCCAGGTTGTTGATTTGGGTTCGTTCGATGGTGCGTTGGTAACTTTCGGTATATTCCGACACGGTATAACGCATTTCGTTCATCGCCGTGATATGGGCTTGCTGACTTGTTTTTTCGAAACGCGCTAATCGTTGTGGAACGTTTTCATTTTTGATGGCATCAGTCAAATTGCGCTTCGCAAATTCCAGTAAAGCATAATCGACGCTTAATCGTGCCACATTTACCCGATGGGTCAATTCCTCCTCGTTAGCTACTGCCATTGCCGCTTCACCATATAAACTATCATAGGTAGTCAATAATTTTTGATTCAGAAAGCTCTCAAAACCCTGCGATGGGTCTCCATACAAAAACAAGAAAAACGTACTATCCGCTTGCAGTGCTTCGTGAACCGTCGTGATGTATGCTTCAATAAAAGGAGCTGCCGCTTCATAATAACCCTTCAAAAAGTCATTCATGATGGCATCGGCATCGGCATTGGGTCGCCACAACAATTGAGCGGTGAGATAAGAACGCAATTCGAACAATTCGCTTGGATTGTTGCTGTGTTGTTCAAATACCCACTTAGCATTATTCTCTCTGAACAATTCGATATTGGGCTTTAGCGTATGAATATTCGGAAAGGGTGCCAGGAAGTTGGTGAACTGGGTAGTATAGTCCCAAATTCGAATGTTATCCGAGATCGCTGACCATTCTTTTAAATCATCTGAAAAATCTGTGCATTTTTCTTCGATGGGAGCACTGCGGTCACATTCGATGGAACAAAGTGTGATCAGTACATTTTTCCTGGGTTTAAGATGTTTCGGTGCTTTTCGTGTGTATTGGTAGGCGAGAGTAGAAATTTGTTTTTCCGGAAATTCATCTGCCATGCGGTTGACAAAGGTGATCATGGAACCCGCTGGTGTGCCTTCACGTTGGTGAATGGCTTCACACTGGTCGCATTGGCAATATTGTGTATTGTCATCCTGGCTCACAGAAATGACTTCTGCCTCCGGATAACGAGCCAATTGACTGGCCACACTATCTCTTACGATTTCAAAAACGGCTTCATTGGTCAGACACAATTGAGTGGTCAGTCGTTTGCCGTTGCGCAAAGCATAATACTCAGGATGTGTATCGTAAAACTGATCCGCAGGCATAAACCGGTGGAACGTATGGACTTTGGCAACAGGAACGTACGTTGGGAAAGCTTCATGCGTCACTCTTAGCTTGTCGGCAAAGTCCGGATTTTCGTAAAAAAGCCTGGAATGAACGGTTCGAGTGGTGATTTCCGGGGTGTAGCGATAGTTGAGATCTTTTGGAACGGAGATGCTTTTCAGTTTAGGAATTTTTTCAACAGTGGGTGAATAAAACCGGCAATCCAATTCTCTTTCCAGAAAAGCATAAACGGCATAGAGGGTAGATTTAGCTGAACCTCCTTCTATATAGAAATTGCCATTTTTGGTATAATAAGTCACTTGATTCTCGTCGATTGCTGGATTTCGTCTGACAAAAACATTGGCCTGATTTTCACTTTTTCCACCGATAGAGATTTCTACATTACCAATTTTTCGCAAGTAGGATTGCAGTTCATTAGCCGCCTTTCTTTCAAGTTCGTGAGCATTTTCGGCTAATACGATGGTGCTTAGTGCTTCACCTTCTTGAGATAAATGAAGATTTTGCTGTTGATCACAACTTGTCACTAGCCAAAGTACAATGAGGTAAAAAGATAGGGTCTTCATAATTTTAAACGTCCTCCAGACTCATGAAGATAGGCTTTTCATTTAAACCCTCTCAAACACCCCTCCTAGTCTTAGTTTACTTAAGACCGAATCTAAGTGAAGGGGGAGAACTGGGCAAATCATTGATTGCAGGTACATGCCAGTCCCGTAAGCGCAGGACTGGCTAAATGATTTGCGCGGCTGGGCGTCCCTAAAAATCCTCCTTTTATAAGTCTGTGTGTTCCCTTGTCAAGCAAATTGCCCCATCTTTGAGACATGCCAAAGTGGTTGAAATACTTACTTGCATTTTTTATAGTCTTATTGGTGATTGCCATGTCGTGTCTGCAACTTGTGGACCGAACTCCCTATCAGGAACAGGCCTATTACCAAAAAATGATGGAGAGAATAGACTCTCTTTACCAGGGCCGCAGCACTCCTTCAATCTCAGATACCCTTCTGATCGGATGGTCCAGGGTAAATATCACACCCCGAGAGGTAGGGCCATTGGCAGGGTTTGGTGGCAGGGACCCAATGGCCTTTGATGCTGTTCGGGATTCCATTTATATCCGAACACTTGTTTTAGACGATGGCCAAAAAAGGGTAGCGTATGTCACCGCAGATTTATTGATCATCCCTCCTGAAGTAACGAACTCCCTTAGAAAGGCGCTACCTGCTATGAATTGGGACCTGGGGCAGGTGTTCCTAACCGCCACTCATAGTCATTCAAGTATTGGCGGCTGGGCACCGGGGTTGGTGGGTAATTTGTTTGCCGGAGAATTCGACCCGAAACTTCCAAAAGAAATCGCAAGTCATATACTATCCAGTATTCGGGAAGCACAAGAAGCATTAGCTCCGGGCCACATTTCGTATAATGAATTGCAAGCACCTGAACTTGTGAAGAACAGACTGGCTAAAGAAAGGGGGGTAATCGACCCAAACTTAAAAATCGTAGGTCTGAAATCCGGATCGCGCTCCGCCTATTTGGCATCGTTTTCGGCACATGCTACCTGTCTTAGCAGGCATACGCATGAACTTTCCGGAGACTTCCCCGGGCGGCTTATTTTAAACCTGGAGCAGGACGATTCTATTGACTTTGCATTATACGCAGCGGGTCCGGTTGCAAGCATGGGTCCCCGAACCATTGAAGCCAACGAAGAATACGAGGAAGTGATCGACTTTGCAGACAAATTGACTGAATATGTCACGTTGTTGGAACTACTCAATCCAGCGTATGTTGCAGACGTTAGTCTGGATTTCTGGCGGGTTCCTATAGAAATTGGGCCTCCAACGGTAAAAATTTCAAGAAATATTGCCCTTAGACCGTGGCTTTTCCGTTATTTCTTTGGAGAATACCCCATAGAGGTCTCATTTTTACAGTGCGGTAAAACGATATTCATAGGCCTGCCTGGGGATTTCTCTGGTGAACTAGCCTTGCCGCTTTATGAATCAGCGCGGGAGAAAGGCCTGAATCTCGTCATTAACTCATTTAATGGCGGATACATCGGATACATTATCAAGGACCAGTGGTATGATCTGAGCAAATATGAGGCGAGGACCATGAGCTGGTATGGACCGAACAATGGAGCTTACATTTCTAAAGTAATCGAAAAGATTATTGAACAGATTACCGTAGAAGAGTAGACTATAAAATACCATGATGACAATCAAACGGCCCACTTTCGTAATCAATGAAGGAATTGCGAGGGCTAACATTAGGAGAATGGCTGAGAAAGCAAAAGCTGATGGCACTATTTTCCGACCACACTTCAAAACACACCAATCCAAAGATGTAGCAGATTGGTTTAGGCAGGAAGGCGTAAGACAGATCACGGTTTCATCCGTATCGATGGCACAATATTTTGCCAGTCACGGATGGGATGATATCACAATCGCATTTCCATACAATCCACTTGAGATCAAAGAAATCAATGAACTGGCTTCCAGGATCAAGTTGAATGTACAAGTTGAATCGCGGGAAGCACTCGATCATTTACTGGTAACAGCTACTTCGGGCTTAGGCTACTTCATTAAGATCGATGTGGGTACCCGGCGAACTGGCCTTTTACACAACCAGATACCTACCATTCAGGATCTGATCAACAGGGAAACGGAGAAGGTCTCTTTCAAAGGCTTGCTTTCGCATGCTGGTCATAATTACAACGCTCGTTCTCCCAGAAAAATTCTGGAGATGCATGAGGACAGCATGAAGGTGCTCAAACTCATCCAAAGTAAGCTGGACCGGGAGGTTTTCCTTTCTTATGGAGATACGCCCTCCTGTAGCACGCTCGAAAAATTTGATGGAATAGATGAAATTCGACCTGGCAATTTCGTCTTCAATGACATCCAACAAACCAACATTGGTTCTTGTGGCATGCAAGACATAGCTGTTGCCGTGTATTGTCCGGTAGTTGCGGTACACCATAATCGCGATGAGGCAGTGATCTATGGTGGTGCTGTGCATCTTTCTAAGGATCACATCAAAAGAGGTAATGACGATGTGTACTTTGGAGAAGTGGTCACACTCACTCCAAATGGGTGGGAGTACCAGGGCGATGCGATTCTGGATCGTGTATCGCAGGAACACGGGATCATCAAGGGTTCGGAACGATTTTTCAGAAACCTAAAAGTGGGAGACGTGATTGGTATTTTACCTGCTCATTCGTGCTTAACTGCTAACTTGGCTTCTGTTTACTACAATTTGGCTGGTGAACGCTACGAAAAAATGGCAAACAATTTCTACTGACACCCATGAAAATCTTTTCCCTGTCCATAATAATGCTCCTGTGTTTCGTAACAAAATCTCAGGAGCAGGATTCCCTGGACATCATGATCGGGCAAATGATCATGGCTGGGGTAAGAGATTTTCAACAACCCGAATTACGCAATGAACTCCTCTCTCATGTTGAAAAGGGAAGAATAGGCGGAGTAGTTCTTTTTGAAAAAAACGTGCCAAAAACGGATACGAGGCAAGGGTTAATCACACTCATTGATACGTTACAATCCCGTTCTTCAACTCCGCTCTTTGTAAGTATAGATGAAGAAGGGGGTATTGTAAATCGACTCAAGCCTAAGTATGGGTTTCATGATCCTCCCTCCGCCCAGCAACTTGGTGAGTGGGACGATCCTGATACTACCTATTTCTTTGCCAGACGCATTGCTGACAATTTGAATTCGCTAGGATTCAACCTGAACTACGCACCCGTGGTGGACCTCAATGTAAACCCCAGAAACCCAATCATCGGTGGTATTGGAAGAAGTTTTTCGGCAGACTACCTGGAGGTGGTAGAACATGCTTCCGTATACATTGCAGCCCATAGAGATGCCCGGGTGGGAACAGCTTTAAAACATTTCCCTGGACATGGCAGCTCCACAAAAGACACCCACAAGGGCATTGCTGATGTTTCACAAACCTTTAAAATCGAAGAGCTATACCCCTACAAAATGTTGATTGATTCCGGCATGGTGGATGCCGTGATGACTTCCCATGTGATGAACCGTGTATTGGCTGATTCATTGCCCGGAACACTTTCCAGAAGAGTCGTCTCCGGTTTACTCAGAGGATTTCTGGGTTTTGAAGGTGTAGTGTTCTCTGATGACATGCAGATGAAAGCTATTGCCGATCATTATGGACTGGAAACATCTGTTAAACTCGCCATTTTGGCTGGAGTAGATATTCTTGTTTTTGCCAACCATGTATTGCCGGAGGATGTGGTACCTATTCAGGATCTTTTTAACCTGATAAAAATGCTCGTCCAAAGTGGTGAGGTACCCAGACAAAGGATAGAGGAATCTTACCACAGGATCATGAACCTCAAGGTTCAATTGGGACTGCTAGAAATAAGGCGGTCCTATGAACCAATTCGCTAAACTGTTTTGAGTTGTTGAATTGTTTAGCACAGCTTGTCCAAATGTTTATTTACAATATATAAATGGTCTTCGATGAGCCAGATGGACAATGCGTTAAGACTCTTCAAACTGACTAAATAAACTTCTCTCTAAACTGGAGGTTGTACATGCCGTAGAGTAACGACAGGGCAGTGCCTATAGTCAGGTAGATTCTGTTCTTATAGATCACGCTAAGCCAGATAAATTCACTCATGTCCCTGGGTTCAGAGAACGGGTTTAGAAATAAATTATAGGCACTATACTCAAGCGGTTCAGCGAAGATGAAAAAGATGAAACTGACGATCACCAATGTGATGGCTGTTCCGTTTCCATTCTTGATTTTTGTAGACAGCATGAAACCAACAGATCCCAGAAAGGTGATTGGGAAAAGTACCTGGCCTATCATCGGCATGACATGGAACCGGTAAAGTGTGATATTGGCAATGATTCCCAATATGATCAAAATGGTAAAAGCAACTAGAATGGTCAGAACGAACCGAACAAGCCAAACCTTGTACCGGTAATTGGGAATTCCAAAAATGGTTTCGATCATTTTGGAATCATCATCATTTTGCAGGCCATAAGCAAGCGGGTAGAAGATCAGTAAAAGTCCGGGGAAAACCAGGAAACCGAAAATTACGGCTTCATTGAAATCCGGGTCTTCAAAAACTGTGATCGTAATGATGAAAGCAAAAAATGCGAATGCCGCCAATACGAAGTAGATGAACTTATTCGCGAAAATGACCTTGATGTTATAGTTGACTAGTTTAAGCAGTAGCGTGAGCGAGCTTTTCATTTCCGTTTCTGTTTTTGTTCTTCATTAACCACAAGTATGAGTCTTCCAGGTTGGCCCTAACCTGATAAGCGTTTTCTGCCGGTTTATCCTGAGATAGACACTTAATCTTGATGTTTTCACCCTCGCGCATGTGGTGTACAATCAGGTGATCCTCCTTGATTTTCTCAAATTCTTCTGGAGAAACCGAGAATTCCCACACATTGTCCCTTGCTAATTCTGCCATGGTCGTTGGGCTCCCGATGTACTCGATGTTCCCTTTGATCAATACTGCTAAGTGGTTACATGAGCTGGCAATATCCTCAATAATATGAGTCGAGAAAATCACGATCCGTTCCCGACTCAGTTCCACCAGCAAGTTTCTAAATCGAATCCGCTCTAATGGATCCAAACCTGCGGTTGGCTCATCTACTACCAGAATTTTTGGCAGGTGCAATAAGATTTGGGCAATGCCTATGCGCTGCTTCATACCTCCGGAAAATGAACCAATCTTCTTATGTTGATGACCCTCCATATGTACAGCTTTCAACACATACTGAACTCGTTCCTCACGAGCCTTCTTGTTTGTGATTTTGCGAAGGATCGCCTGATAATCAAGAAACTGGTATGGGGTCATGTTCTCATAGGTACCAAAAGCTTGCGGTAAGTAGCCGATCAGTCCCTGTAGCTCTTCTCTGTGCAGGTTAGTATCATGGCCGTTGATCCAGATTTTGCCATAACTCTGATCCATGATCCCACAGAGTATTCGCATGAGTGTGGTTTTACCAGCACCATTGGGACCAAGCAATCCAAACATTCCCTGCTCGATTTTGAGACTTACTCCCGAGAGCGCTTTGAAGGATTCCTTTTTCTTTCCAATCACCGGAATGGAGAGGATAAACTTGAAGTATATTCTTCGAATTTTCTTCATTCTCCCTTTCATGTTATGCAGATCCACGGGCTTGGATTCCAATCTTCTGGCCGTGCTCACCAGAAATAATCCTATGAACCATAGTATGATCAGTACCAAACCAAGGGCTTTTACATTGATGTCGGCATAGAGGTAGCTTGCACTTACGATTGGGAACCCCCAAAGTACCAGGTTATGGATGATCGAGGCCAGTCTTCTTCGCTTCTTCATCAGGTAAGTGATCTGGTGAATGATCGAAATAATAAGTACTTGCAATCCGATCATAAAGCAGAGCTGCCAAAAAGCCTTGTCCAGGTAGAAATAGATGAAGTATACCAGAAAGGTGATCAGCGCAATTTGCCAAACCAGATTCTTTAGAATAGACCCGACTGAAACTGGTTCTTCATCCCTGGCTTCGTACAAGTTCTTATTTCCTTTCCATTCTCTCATCCATCTTTTATCCCGACCATAAACTTTAGTCAAATTCTGGATGGTAATGTGCATCGCTTCATCTGGTCCGACCATTTTCGCATTTGCCTGGCGTAATGAGGTCATCACAAAATGTGTGGTACTTGGAATCAAGATGATAGCGGAAAGAAACCAGATCATTTGCCATATAAATCCTTCAATTTCCAGGTAAACCAATGAGCAAACAGCAATCATAGAAACGATCTGAAAGACTCTAAGAGCGGGATTCAAATTTCTGAACCACTTCAATACGCTCTCTAAACCCGCACTCATGGTTGGGATGTAGATAAGTGTGAGCAACGTGCTAAATGTAAGTCCACCTATCACAGTCACTGCAAAAGGCTGACCGATGCTAGTAACGTACTCGGCTTCTCCCAATGCCAATGGAATCATTGCTACAATCGTGGTAATGGATGTGATCAGAATTGGTCGTATTCTTGATATCCCGCTAATCATCAGCGCACGGTATTTTGTAAACCCTTTTCGGCGAAGGATTCTGGAGTAGTCGATCAAAATGATTCCATTGTTCACTACTACACCCAGCAAGATCAGAAAGCCAATAAGTGTATTGGCGTTCATCAGTGAATTCCCAGTTAGCGTGAGCCCAAGGAATGCCCCAATTGCTGAAAGCGGGATAGAGAACATGATGACCACCGGTAAGTAAAGGGACTCAAAAATTGCGGCCAGAATCATAAAGATGATCACCACTGCCGCGAAAATGAGAAAATAAAACTCATCAAAAAGGGGTTCCTCGTGAATCACATCTACGACGATACCCGTCGGGATATTAATACCCGCCACAAGCTGATCAATTTCAATTCGAGAAGCTTCCAGAAGCGATTCCGAACCAATCACATCCTCAATGAATTGGTAGGTGATTTCTATCTGCTTTTCCTGGTTGAGTCGCATGATGCTGCTTTCCCCTGAAGAATAGATCACGGATGAGAAGTCTTCCATCTCGTGGGTAGCACCACCGGCATTCTCAACGGGTAGTGCTCTGAGGTCTTTCATCTCCTTAGCACGTTGCGTTTCCTGATTGTTGGTTTTGATGGTGATTTCGAACTCTTCATTTCCGCTAAAGAAAGAGGAGGCGGAAGAGAAAGAAGGCTGAAAATCGTTCAGGCCCACCATTACATTTTCCTGCGTCACTCCATATTCGCTCATACGGAGCTGATCAAATATAATATGTGCCTCAGGTCGCTCCGGGCTCACATTAACATAGCTCAGTTCAATGGATTGTAACCCACTGATAAATGAGTTGAGATCGTTGGCGATGGTTTGCATGAGCTCAAAGTCCTGGCCTTTTAGAATGATCTGCTCGGTCTGTGTGCCAAGTCCCAGCATTTTCTCAAAGGTGTTCGAATTGGAAGGTCCTCGAGCCTGTCCCCGGCTGCTCGCCTGCTGCAGCTGATCCATGGTGATTTCCAAGTCTTCATAATCATCGGAAATGTTGCTAAGCATACTTTTCACTTCCGCAACAGAGATGGTATCGAGTTGATCAAACCCTTCCACCAACTGGACAGTGAGCACTGATTCTCCTTCAGAAATTTGGCTGATCAGATTCCCAACTACAGGAATTTCCAGAACATCTTTTTCAATCTGTTGTACGCGGATGTCAGTGGCTGCGAGTGTGGCCCCCTCTGGCATGGTAACGAAGAGATTCATCTCATCAGTTTCCACCTCATCGAGGTTTGCAGCGCTTACCAAAAAGCTCAAACCAATTGCGACGAAAAACAAGACCAATCCACCGATGATTGTCGCTGCTGGCTTTCTGAAACACGCTTTTAAAAACACCAGGTACATTTGGATGATTCGCTGACGAACCGAAGCATTTCTAATTAGAGGTGCATCTGCGTTTTTATCATTTTTAATTGTGGCGTGTGCAAGCATGGGGATGAGTACCAGTGCCACCAACAGCGATACCATCAGGGTAGAAATGATTGAAACACCAATGTGAGATCCGATCAACTTTACCAGGAAATTGGAAGAAAAAATGAAAGGCAGAAATACCGTAACTGTGGTCAATGTTGCCGCTATCACTGACCTCATCACTTCCTTGGTTCCTTCAACAACAGCCTCGTCCGTTGGTTTTTTGTTAACTACATAGCGATATATATTTTCGATCACCACTACACTGTTGTCAAGAAGCATTCCGATAGCCAGAGACATCCCAATGAGGGTGAGGCTATTAACCGTGATATCGTAGGCGTAGAAGAAGTTAAAAGCAGTGAAGACAGAAATCGGGATCGCCAGGGCGATGCTCAGGATGAATCTGATTCTTCGCAGGAAAATCCAAAGAACAAATATTGCCAGCAAGCCTCCAATAAGAGCCAAACTCTTGATCTGATCAATATTTTTGACCATGATTTCGGCAGTGTTGCTCTGCACCACAATTTCAGCACCCATTGGTTCCAGGTCTTCATTGATTTGGGCAATAGCCGCTAGTGTATTTTCAGAAACCTCGATTAGGTTCGCTTGTGAGCCCTTCGAAATTCTAATTGAAATGGCATCTTTTCCATTCACCCGGCTCAATGTTGTTTGCTCTTTTACTCCGAAAAACACGTCTGCTATATCGCTGAGGAGGAGAGGGCCTTTTTCCGAAACAACCAGGCTTTGGATATTCTTGATGTTTTTAAGGTCGGCAGAAACATTCACGAAAACACGCTGACCGTCAATGTCAACCTGACCAACAAATTCACTCTTGTTGGAATTCTGAGAGAGCACATTGTTGATGGTGTTTGGGGTAATGCCATTGGCTTCGCAGATGGCATCATTCATGATGATTTCCACAGTTTTTTGTCGGCCGCCAAATACTTCCACCCCACCTACTCCATCGACATTAATAAGACGGTCGGTAATGTATTGATCCGTCACATTCCTCACTCGATCCACACCGCCGGATCCGAGCACCTGCAATTCCATGAAAGCATTCGTGAATTGCTCGGTATCGATCTTCACGATATTGACAAAGAACTCTGATCCAAGATCTGCTTTAATGGCATTGACCTTTTGCTCTAGTTTGAGATAGGAGTACTTAATATTTGTCCCCTGAACGAAAGAGATAAAAATCATCCCCTGCCGGCTATCAGCAGAAGAATTGATTTCCTCAATCCCTTCCAGGGAGCTTATGGCTTCCTCCAGTGGGATGATCGCCTGACTTTCCATGTACTTGGGGTCTACCTCATTGCCAGCACCCACCTGAACAATCAGAACAGGAAGTTCAACATTGGGAAATAACTCCACAGGAAGCTTCTTGTAGGAGATGTAGCCCATCACGGAAAACCCGATGAACAGCATGGATACCAGGACCTTCCTGCGAATGATCGTATAAAGAATGCCCGTTTTACCCATTGCTTCTGGAAGTCAGGTTAGAAATTCTGGTCATCAGCTTCTCAATACTTTCGTAAAAACAAGGAATTACTACAAGTGTCAAAAGGGTAGAAGTGACTAACCCACCAATCACGGCGATGGCCATTGGCGCCCTTAGAGAAGCACTTTCGCCGAACCCGAAGGTAAGGGGCAACAGAGCGAGAATGGTGGTAAGGCTGGTCATGATGATAGGCCTAAACCTCTTCTGGCCTGCATCCAGAATAGCAGTTCTCAGATCGAGTCCTGCTTGTTTGTTTTTATTAATGCTATCCACCAATATGATGGAGTCATTCACAGCAATTCCGGTCAGCATAATGATACCGATGAAGGCCATCATATTTAATGGCATCCCAAGGAAAAAGAAGGAAAGAAGTGCGCCAACTCCAGCCAATGGAATGGTCAGAAGAATAGTGAACGGATGCAGCAATGATTCAAACTGTGAGGCGAGAACCATGTATACAAGCAAGACAGAGAGAATCAGAGAGAAGGTCAGGTTCTCCATTGACTCTTTTCGTTTCAGCTCCTGGCCTACCACATCTATTTTGTATTGTGGGGGTAGCGAAAGCTCCGAAAATTGCGATCGAATGCCATTGACAATCTTGTCATAAGCAATGTCCTGATTCACTCTTGCGCTAACAGAAACGAATCTTGTTTGGTTTTTTCTGAAGATGGAGCTGGAGGCATATTCGGTGGTGATGCTAGCAATTTCTCCCAATCGAAGTTCTTGTTGTGCTCCTTTGATTTTCATGTTTTCGAGTTCAGAAAGACTGATTTTGGGAATCTTGATTTCAATGTCCTGCATCTCGCCCCCTCGCTCAATGGTGCCTGCATTCTTTCCCTTCAACTGGTCTTTGATTTGACCAATGACCTCCTCAATGGAGAGGTTAAAGAGCCCCGCTCGATACTTGTCGACATCTACCTGGACTTGTGGAACACCCTTTTCCATGTTATTAAGAGGCTCATAAATGTTGTTGTCTCCATGCAAAATGATAGCTACCGAGTCTGAGAGAGGTCGAAGTGTTTTCAAGTCTGATCCGGTGATGTCAATCACCAGCGGCATTTCTTCCTCCCCTAGCACAGAATTGAGTGCACTTTCGTCATTGGAAAAAGAGGCTTCCAGGTTGGGAATACTCTCAAAATAACCAGAAAGCACCTCAGTGATTTGAGTAATGGGTAGTTCGCTTTCATGACTGAAAATGAGTTTCAAGCTTGCTCTATTTTCCTCGTAAAGGTTTTCGTTTTCGATCCCAGACTGGCTTTGTTCCGGACCTATGTGACTGTAGGTCTTATCAAGGTGACCCTCGAAAATCTGGAACAACTGCTTTTCAATCTGGGCCACTGTGCTTGATGTTCTTTCCAGCGGAGTGCCCTCATTCAAAGTCAGGTCCACGGAAACAGCACGTGTGTCTGATTTTGGCATGTATTCACTGCCGATGACTGAGATCAGTTGGTAAGAACCGATGACAAGCAAGAATGAGATCGCAATGAATGCTACTCTATATTTCAGCGCCTTGTCAAGAAGATTACGGTACCCCTGGAATTTGATTGGCTTTTTTTCTTTGACCTCATTCGCCTTTTTGAAGACCTTCGAAAATAGCATCGGGATAACCAGGATGGCTACTACCAGTGAAGAGACCAACGAGAAGGCCACTGTGAGCGCCTGATCCTGGAAGAGTTCACCAGATGGACCTTGCAAATAAACGATCGGCAGGAAAACGATAATAGTCGTCAAAGTCGAGGCTGTGATCGCACCACTAACTTCGCTTGTTCCCTGGATCGCCGCATCGATCACACTGAGACCTTCCTCCCTTTTTCTAAAAATGCTTTCCACTACGACGATGGCATTGTCCACCAACATTCCTGCACCCAGTGCCAGGCCACCAAGTGTCATCACATTTAAGGTGAGACCGTTGAAATACATCAAATTGAAGGTGGCGATGATCGAGATTGGAATGGCCACACTAATAATCGCTGTGATTCCAATTCTTCTGAGAAATATGAATAAGATGACCATGGCGAACAGTGCCCCATAAAGCCCTGATTCTTTCACCTCGTCTATTGCTTGCTGGATGAAACTCCCTTGATTTTGGATGATGACGAACTCATACCCTGGAACTGTCTTTTTTAAGTCTTGCAAGACTTCTTCCAGCTCCTTCACGGCATTGACTGTGTTGTATTTCGTTTCCTTGTAAACGGAAAGACCAAGACTTCTTTGCTGATTGACACGGACAATGCTGCTGGCCTCTTTGTCCGTCACTTTCACAGTGGCCACTTCTTTTAAAAGCACGGGAACCTGATCTGAAGTTGGGGTTTGAGTTTCAGGACTGGCATTTTCTTCCTGAGCAGGAGGTACCTGCGCCCCTTCTCGAGTGGTGTAGCCCACCACAAGGTCTTCCAGGTCTTCAGGGGCATTTAAAATACCCAAGCCTTTGATCACGTATTTTCTTCCTAGTTCCTCGATAAAACCACCAGAAACATTGCGGTTATAGTTCTGGATTTTCACTACAAGTTCATCCACGGTGAGTCCGAAGGAAGCAAGTAGTAATGGATCGGTTTCCAATACCACTTCTTTCTCTTGTTCGCCTGCCAATCGAACTTCGGCGATTCCAGGGAGCCTGATTAGCTCGTTTCGGAAGTTTGTCTCCGCGATTTTCCTTAGGGCATCAAAATCATTATTGGTAGGATGATAGATTCCCATGATCATGATCGGCGTGGCATTGGGGTCGAATTGTGAAATGGCGAACTCTTCAATTTCTTCGTCGGATGAGAAATTCGAAAGCGCTTTTTGAAGATCAAGAAATGCCTCATCCATATCCTTTCCCCAGTCGTATCTCACCGTCACTCTTCCATAACCTGTTTGACAAACTGAGCTGACTTCCACTGCTCCATTTTGCCTAATGGCAATAGATTCAATGTCTTCAATGAATTGTTTTTCTACCTCAGATGGTGGTCGGATCCCAACCTTCATCTCCACAAAAAGCGTGGGATTTTTAAGGTCAGGAAACAGTTCGATTCCCAACTTGCTGAAGGAGATGGACCCGAGGAGAATGATAGCAAGCACCATCATCAGGATGGAGATGGGGTAATTAACCGCCAGTGAAACGACTTTCTTCACGATAGATGGATATTAGCGTTCAAAATTTATTGATGTGATATCTGTGTTTTGCAACTATTGAATCACACTCACCTTCGAATTATTTCTTAGCGTTTCATATCCTGAAATCACCAGGCGATCATTGACTTTTAATCCATCCAGAACCTCGATCACATCCTGGTTTTCCAATCCAGTTTTTATCGACTTTTCACTTGCTATCCCATTTTCGACGATGTAAACTACTTTGCCGTTTTGTCTGGAAATAATTGTCTCTTTCGGGATCACGATGGTTTTGTCTCGCTTCTCAGATAGGATGGCCGCCTTCACAAACATTCCTGGCCTAAGCATGAGATCATCATTTCTGATTTCCAGCATACTTTGAAAAGTTCGTGTATCTGGATTGATCACCGGAGAGATTTGACTTATAAAGCCAGCCAACGTGTCCTTGTCCAGATTGTAGTTAGTGATATGCACTTCCTGACCTTTTCTTACTTCTAACAGGTACTTCTCCGGTAGTTTAATGTCCAACAACAATCGATCGAATTTCATAATCTTGAATAAGTCCATTCCCTGATCAATTCTCACTCCACCCGTGTAGTAAGGTAGCTCCACGATTGTGCCATCGAATGGAGTTCGTACCGACATTTTCTCTTTCTGGATCAGTGCATTTTCGTAAGAGTACTTTGCATTGACATATTCCACAGAGGCGTTCTTCAATTCTGTAAGTGTCACCCCACCTTTTTCATGGAGAGATTGCTGTTTTTTTAGGTTATTATCAGCAAGCTCCAGATTAAGCTTTTTCCCTTCGAGTTGAAGACCGTTTTCAAATTCGGCATCTTCCAGCGTGATGATTAGCTGTCCCGCTTTCACAAAGTCTCCAAGCGCAAATGACTGCCCAGTCTGCGGGTTGGTTTGCAGGCGATAGCTCCCTGATAGCAAGGACTTTTCAACACCTTCTTTCGACGAGTAAACAGTTCCAGTTGTCTCAATAAAATTGGAAATAGATTGTTCCTTGATAGCAACTACTGATACCGGGATTTTGATCTCTGTATCAATCGACGACTCTTCATTGTCACAGCTTGCTAGAAAACTGATCAGAAGGACAAGAACTAGGAGTTTGGAGTATGTTTTCATGTTTTTCATGATTGTCTCTACTAAAAGGTTTGTGGTACTACCGGTTGGTTGATTTCGAAATCGTACAAGGATTGAATCTTGAGGTTGAGCAATTCAATTTTGTAGTTGATCAAAGCACTGGCAAGCTCGCTCTTCTTATCAGAAAGCTGGTTTTGAAATTGATTGAGATCCATGCTGGTGAGGTCACCATTTTTGTATCTCTCCAGATTAATCTCATAAGTCAATTCAGCGTTCTTTACGTTTTGCTGCGCAATCTCAATCTGCGTTTCCAGGTTTTGCAAGCTTCTATAGACCTTTCTGATGTTGATCACAATGTTGTTCTTTTCGTTCTGCAGATCAATTTTGGTGATATCAAGATTTGCATTGGCCGCTGCCAATCGGGCTTTTTTCTCGCCCCAATCCCACAACGGAATATTAAATGAAACAGCTACCCTTGGATTAGTGGTCGGAGATTCATAAACGCCTGGCACAGCCGTGTTGTCACCGAATATTCCCATCGATAGTGATATAGATCCCTTGAATTCATTCAATGCATTGGTACGAACCAGTTCAAATTGTGACCGTTCCATATCAATGGATCTCTGTCGCAACTCCATGCGATGTTCTAAACCATATTGGATGGCTTTATTGAGGTCCACCTGCTGGGTGATAAAGTTGACATCTACCTGCACTTCAATCTCCTCTGCCAGATCAAGCCCCAGGAGCAATTTGAAATCGTCCGCTGCATTATCGAGTGTCACCTGTTGATTTTGAAGCGTTGATCGGGAGGATGCGAGGTTTAGCTGTGCCTGATAAAGTTCTTCCTCTGCCAGGAGATCTGCTTCTACTTTGTTCTGGGTGATTTCAAAGCTGACTTGCTGATTCTCATATTCATCTTGCGCGATCTCCAAGTTATTTTGAGCCTGATAAAAACTATAGAAAGACTGAGTCACATTACGTTCCAGCGTGAGCAGTTGCATCGCATTGCTCAGCTGTGCGTTTTCCAGGTTCAACTCCAATTCTTGTAGCTGAAGTTTGTTTCTATTGTAAGTGAAAATGGGCTGATCGAACTGCAGAAATAGGTTGTTACTGTATGTTTTCAATCGCACATCCTGTGCCTCACTAAAATTATCGCGATATCCGAACCGGTTGTTTAGGGAGATTCTTCCATCCGTTTGAGCAATGGGTTTGGATATGGAGAGGTTCGCAAAGGAGTTGTAGTCCTCATTGGTGTTCCATACGGAAAAGAATTCGTTGAACACTCGACTTCTATTAAAGTCGAACGGTGTTACGTCCAATGCAAATCTTGACTTCATACTGGCTCGCTGAGCATCCAAACTCTTGCGATTGCTCAGTAGGTTCAACATGGACTTCTTTATGTCTGGACTGCTGGTTTTGGCAATTGTAATGGACTCCTCAAGCGTGAGCATTTTTTGGGCTGATGCCGACTCCCAGACAAAGAAAGCTGTCAGAGCGAGAGCAAGGATTAAGTTCCTTTTGATATTAATTTTCGAACGTCGATTCATGCTTTTTACAAATTCATATAATTACTGCTTGACCCATTTGATTGCATCTGCATAGACGGACCTTAAGTCACATTCGTCAGTCAGAACCACACTGCCGCCCTCTTTCGTGAAGTAGTACGATCCCAGGTAGTTCCATCCGTTTTCGGCATTGGTCACATTAAAGCTGATTTTGTCTTCCCCATCGCCGTGATTGATGGTGTAATGGTAAGTAAAGGTTTTACCTTCATTTCTGTTTCCGTTGAATTGATTTTGGTTTTTCCCAATCATGTAGGTGTAAAGATCGTAGAAGCCCTCTTCCTTCAATTCTGGTTTCCATTCGCAGCTTTTGTCCCCTTGACCCGCCCGCGTGAAATGGGCAGACCGTACGTGCCCGCCATGAAAGCTGGAACCAGTGGTGGCCAACCACTTAGAGTAGGATCTGTTCCATATGCCGAAGTATTTTTGATCAGAAGGATTTCTTTCATCCAAATACGCTTTCAAATACGTGTCTTTTATTGGGCTGAATGTAGTAAATCCAGCATCTTCGTTATCAACGATCACTTGATACAGTGCTTCGTTGTTAGATCCTTCAATGACTCTCTCGCCCTCGAAAGGGCGCGCCTTTTCTCTGGTTTCCAGTTTTCCAGGAAAGATGTAGACGATCGAAGGAATGTTCTGAGACACCAGCGTATTCACTGTGTATTCGCTAGGAGGATTGTCTAATACGAAACCAAACTGTTTGGTTTGTCCAGCTTTTATCAAAGAGAGATAACCGGGCCCATCTGAAGCTACTTCCTCGTTTCTTTCTCTGAAAAAACCCCAACCTGTAGTTTCATTTTCCGAGGTAAAATTCACCTTAATGACGCCATCATTTGATCCAGTGTTCTTCACATCGAATTTCACCTGGTATCGTTTCCTGTCGCCATCCAGCAGTTCGTACTCTTCGGTATTGTCGATCAAAAAAGACGGCTGTTCTGTATCAAAATACACTTGCTTGATGATCGGGTCCACATCAAGGTTGAAGGTTAATAAGATGGCCTTTCGAAAACCTTCATAGGTGGTGACCTGATGCCTGTGAGATTGTATCCAGTTAGTCAGAAATGTTTTAAAAACCTCTTCGCCAATGAGTTGCCCCAGGTAAGCAAAAAGGTACTCACTTTTCAATGTCACCGACTTTTGGATTTTGTTGAAATCAAATTCTTGCGTCAATATCTCCATGATATTGGCCTTGCGCATCAATTGGTTGCACTCTTCTGTGAATGAGATTCCATTAATGTTTCGAGAGAAGTCATTTCGTGAAGAAGTCTCTTCTGTGCTTAGGTAGGAGGCAATTCCCTGATTCAGGAGAATCCATTCGTCACTAACTACTCCGGAGTTAAAAGCATAAAAATTGGAATAGACAGAGAGGTTTTCTTCGTCAGCATTTCTACCGTCGAAAAACCATCGGTCAGGAATCTGCTTGGTTAGCACTTTCTTGATGACCGTATTGAATACACTTGCCTGCTTTTCTTTGTCTTCCATCACCTTGTTTTGTTCCCTGGCCTGTCGATCCATATTTGTGAATTGACGATTGATATCAAAATCTCTAATGTCGCCTCCTTTTTCCGGGACTAATATCATTTCCGGTTGTACCCTTGCCTGACCACTCTGATAGATTTTGTCGTAGGCAAAGAATTGACTGGGTACCTCCACAAGCTGTAGCCGATTGAATGGATAGGAGAGTTTCTGATCATGTTCGTAGGTGTTGACCAGGTCAGTGATCAAGACACCCAGGGTATCACCAAGCTCCTCGAAATAAGACGTGAAGTAGTCGTGCCCTGGGTAGTGGTGGATCGAGTACTCCACACTATCCACTGTGATGGACTTCTTCTCATATTTACCTATGGTCAAGGAAAGTTGTGGAAGCGGGTATTCAGGGCGAAACTCATAGTTGTTATCTGTGACTTTCTCCATTTTACCTTGCGAAACAGGCAACGTTTGACCAGCAACTTCCACATCAAGCTTGAAGTCTACAAAATTTGATCGTCCTTTAATCGGAGAATTTTTACTGTAACCAATTTGTGTGTCAGGATACCAGAGAAGGTCATTGGTAAGCAGCAAATAATCAGGTTGGAGAAAAGCGTATTCTTTCTCCATGGCATAGATAAATGAGTAATCTACTTCTTCATATCGCTTTCGGTCCACTTCGAGGTGAGCTACCTCCTGGTTGATTTTTCCCCGATATGAGATGCTGACCTGGGCCTCTTCACTCGTCTTAATATTTGATTTTACAGATAAAATCTGTCCCTCTTTTTCAAATGGTACCGGGGCTTCATCTATTTTCACTTCCGATACTGTCAACCACGGATTGAGTGTGAAATAGATGCTGTCTAGTGATGATGGATTATTGTTTTTGATGGATAGCCTGGCGACCACATCGATCTCATCAGATACATGTTTCAATTGGATGTAATTGGCTAGTATGTCCACGTTTGGAGCATTCGTCCATTTATCATTAATGACAATCATCTCCTGGCGCTGCTTCTCAATTCCTTGTTGTTTATTCCACAGCGAGGTAAACATAAATCCAGCAATCCCTGCCACGACTAAGGCCAGAAGTCCTGAAGTATATTTTACACTTTTTTTACTGGGTAGGCGATCGATGAAAAATGCAGTAGCCAGTAGGAAGGCAATTCCAGCCACCACATACATCCCCCGCTGCATGAGGATTTCCCAAAGACTTGTGAATCCAACCATATCAGAAGCCTGCAACGTCACTCGGAACCCCATGTAATCGAAGATGTTGTAATACTTCTGATGGTAGTAGATCAATATCACTCCTGAAACACCTAATAGAAGAACAATCGTGATGGGTTGATTTCGAATGAGTGTGACCAGGAAGAAAGAAAGCCCGGTAGCAAATACGATGGTGGGGAAGCTCATGAGCAGGGGGTACGCCACGTATGCCATCGGATTGAAAGTCATTTTAGGATTGGTGATATTGATAATGAAGATGATCACCAGGAAGGCTACATGTAGCCAGAAGAATAACTTGAAAACAGAGAATGCTTTACCGAGCACAAACTCCAGATTGGAAATAGGACGTACGTAGAACACCTCGTTTGTGTCAATCTTTTTGTTTTTTAGAATGATCCCGGAGGAAAGAAAAATTACCGCTGCGGCTAATCCGATGCTGATAAGTATCATGCTGGCATAAGGTGGCCCCCAACTTGAACTGATCATGTGTTGTCTTCCGTCGCCCACAGCTGAAAAGGCAGCCATGTTGAAGACGAAGGTGAAGAATATGCCGGCGATGGCGAGGATTCGAAAGAACCAGTTTCTCCAGAGAACTTTGGATTCGAATTTGGTGATGGTCAATATGTTGCGTACTGAGATCATACCAACGAGATTCCTAGTTTATTTTCCATGAAGTACACATATGCATGTTCCAAATTGGGCTCAATATTGAAAGCATCAGGATGAGGCTTTTCATTTGCTATCAGTTGTGTTTCCCACTTTCCATCTGCGGGAATGGTCGAGATCACAGGGTATTTGGTTTTCAGTATTGAAAACTCATCATCATCAAGCATGACTTGCCAGATATGATTTCTTACCGCATCGATCATTCCTTCGGGAGCGCCAGCAAATGCCACCTGGCCCTGATGAAGCATCGCCATGTTGTGACAAGTACTGCTGATATCCCCTACAATGTGAGTTGACAAAATGATCGTTACATCTTTTTGACTCAAATCAGATAGGATGTTTCTAAAGCGGATTCTTTCCTCAGGATCTAAACCAGTGGTTGGTTCGTCAATCACCAATAGTCTTGGGTTTCCAATCAAAGCCTGAGCAATGCCCAAACGCCGCTTCATCCCTCCCGAAAGTTTGTTGGCCATCCGCTCACGAACATCAAGTAATCCCACTTGATCGAGCATTCGATCCACTTCCTTACGCCTTTCCATTTTTTTCAGTCTGGTTGATAACCTGGCTGAATAATCGAGAAATTCCCAAGTCTTAAGTTTCGAGAAAAAAGTGAAGTCTTGCGGCAAGTAACCAATCCACGGACGGATCTCACTTCGGTATTTATTAATGTCTTTTCCATCCAACAGAATGGTACCTCCAGTCGCCTTCTGAATGGTCACCATGATCCTCATCAAACTAGACTTACCTGCACCATTTGGTCCCAGCAAACCGAACATACCACTGCCAATTTCCAAGTTGATGTTTCGGATAGCCGCATGCCCATTGGGATACACTTTTGATAGATCTTTGATTTCGATGTTCATCGTTGAAGTAGAATCGAATTAGGGGTTGGAAATTGACCGTCTTAAGAGAAGAGGCTATAAATGGTAGATTTGTTACACCTGTCAGCCAGATTCTTTTTAACTACTTATGTTCAATTCGTTAATTATTCTAACTGAACAGCTTTTTCCTGTTGCTAAAAATGAGTTTTGAATTTTGACCATCACTGTACTATTATACTAATACAGTACAACAATAGAGTAAATATTCTTAAAAACAAAAAAGGCTTGAGAAATTTTCAGGAATTGATGTGTTAATTAGAATTCACTTTTAAAAGTCTTTCATCCTACATTTCATCAGAACTGTCGAACTTGCCAACCAGAAGAAGCGTTAATCCTCGAAAATATTGGAGATGAAACAAATTAGTCCTGGTTTACTTGTGATCCTGTCAATGGTCATAATCCGCTGTAGTTCGCCCGATAGCAAACAACAGGCTCAGCAAGTAATTGACAAAGCCATCGAAGCAAATGGTGCGCACTTATTTGCCACGAAAAAGGTGGCCTTTGATTTCAGAAAGAAACAGTATTCTGTAGCAAGGACTGGCTCGGACTATACCTATACGCGCTCATTCGAAGACTCTATTGGACAAATCAATGATGTCCTCATCAACAGTTCGGACTTCACTCGCAGTATCAATGGAAAGGAAATTGACCTGACGGATGAGTGGAAAACCAGATTCGGAAGTTCCGTCAATTCGGTATTGTATTTTGTAGAGATTCTATATCGACTAAATGATGCGGCCGTCTTTAAGTCTTACCTGGGTAAGGTGACCATAAAAGGAGAACCTTACCACATAGTCAAAGTGACCTTTAGCCAAGAAGGGGGTGGAGAGGATTTTCAGGACGAGTACCGCTACTGGATACATGAAAAAGATTATACCCTGGATTATCTGGCATACAATTACGAAACCGACGGAGGAGGTGCGCGTTTTAGGGCAGCATACGATCGACAAAAAATTGGTGGCATCACATTTCAAAACTATGTGAATTACAAACCAGTACCGGACACGAAGGAGACTCCTCTCGACGATCTTCCAAAGTTCTTTGAAACCGGAAAGCTCAAGGAATTATCGAAAATCGTGAATGAGAACATTGAGGTAAGATAATTGCCCAATCCGAAATAGTTGATTTCGCTCCAATCGATTGCATTTTTACCTTGTATAAGAAATCGTTCTATTTCACGACCTTTTTCAGAAATATTCGAGTAGAAGTGACCGGATAGGCTTATTTTTTCAATTCAACATGGGAATTCCC
This sequence comes from Cyclobacteriaceae bacterium, assembly GCA_965215825.1. Classification (GTDB taxonomy): domain Bacteria; phylum Bacteroidota; class Bacteroidia; order Cytophagales; family Cyclobacteriaceae; genus JAWPMT01. The sequence goes on from CBDCEM010000002.1 coordinate 357,039, forward strand.
ATGTGTTGAACGTATTGAATATGAGCAATAAGCCCAGACTCTCCTTTTGGAATATTTGGAACATGAACGTGGGGTTTTTCGGAATCCAGTTCAGTTTTGGATTACAACAAACCGCAATAAATCCTATCTTTTCATTTCTGGGAGCAGACCATTCTGAACTTCCACTATTGAATCTGGCGGGGCCGGTTACCGGGTTAATTATTCAACCCATCATAGGGGCCATTTCCGACAAAACCTGGGTGCCCGGTTGGGGCAGAAGAAAGCCCTTCTTCATGATTGGAGCAATCATTGCCAGCCTGTGCCTGTTCGCTTTTCCATACAGTTCGGAACTTTGGTTCGCCGTAGGACTGCTCTGGATCCTTGATGTTGGAAATAATACAGCCATGGAGCCTTATCGGGCATTCATTGGCGATAAACTACCGGATAACCAGCTCACGTTCGGATTTCAAATGCAGAGCCTCTTTGTAGGTGCTGGAATCACACTGGCCAATTTCTCGATATTCCTGTTTCAGGATTGGTTTGGGTCTGCTGAGAGTGCAGCACTTTGTGATACCGGTGTTTCTAATGTCAGCGCCATACCAACATGGGTATATTATTCCTTTTTTCTTGGTGCCGTCGCATCTATTGTAACGATTCTGTGGTCGGTGGCGAAAACACCGGAGATTCCACCACCAGACGAAGAGTTAGAAGAAATTAAGAAGAGTAAGCAGTTACCATTTAGCAAGAAAGCGGCTGAACCCTTCAAAGAAATTATCAACGCCATTGGCGATATGCCCAAATTGCTTTGGCGGCTGTCCGGAGTTTACCTTTTCCAGTGGTATGCCCTGTTCATTTACTGGCAATTCATAACACCTATGCTTCGAAAGAGTCTCTATGGAATCAGTCATGAAGATGTGACTCGATTTGATGAGATCAAAGCCGCCTGCGAAAGTGGAGCGACAGTCAGTGCATCAGATATGAGTTTTGCACAAAACATTCAAAGTCTATCTGAACAAGCATTGGCTCAAACCGGATTAATGAACGGCACCTATAACCTGGTAACCATGATCTCTGCCCTTGCCCTGGTTCCTTTTGCCGCAAAATTCGGTAACAAGCTGGTGTATGTAGTGAGTCTGATCATGACTGGGGTAGCTTTACTTTCTATGCCCTTTATCAGTGATCAATATGTACTACTCGCACCCATGGTATTGTTTGGCGTTGGCTGGGCATGCATGATGGGCGTCCCCTACTCCATGGTTTCAAGAGTCATACCGCAGGAAAGACGGGGGGTGTATATGGGTATTGTGAATATGATGATAGTGATTCCGATGTTCATTCAAACGCTCACTTTCGGACCAATTGTAAAATATCTGTTGGCAGATAGTGCTGTCAATGCCATTGTATTTTCCGGCGTATTTTTCATGATTGCGTCGGCGATTGCTGCCACCTTACCGGTGAAAAAAGAGCCTGTGTAGCTCAGGGAAAAACAGTGATGTACTCGAGTAGAAAATTAGCACAACTCCGGCCAGGGCTCCTGGTGTTACTTAAAGCATCCAATTGAAGTAGCTATCTTTAATAGCATGAAAGTCCTTCTGCTAACTGTCCTGGGGTTTCTATTGCTGAAGCCGCTGCCTACTTCGTCGACAATAATCACACCGAATGCGATCAAGAATCCAGTTGTCGTTTGGTTTGAGGATCAGTATTTACCTGAAGGAAACTCCTTTCTGAAAAAAACAGAAGCTTTTCAAGGGCAAAAAAGAGGCGTAGTTAGAAAAGTAGTTATTTCAGCCCTAAAGACCTTAAGCCAAACATCTTTCGAAAGGAACAAATCACAGCTTGACTTACTGGTAAAATCTGAACAAATCACCGATATCAGGCGACACTGGATTATCAATGGGTTTAGTTGTATGGCTTCCGTTGAAGGAGTTAAAGCTCTGAAGCAATTGCCAGAAGTGTCTTATGTTTTTGTCAAGCAGCCTCTCGCCTCTACCAATGGGTCGAATATGGGTCCGGAGTATCTGGAGAGTATCCCGGACTCTCGATTTAAGACTGGCCAGGTTGAAACCTATCCCTGGAATATTGAAAAAATTCGGGCACCCGAAGTTTGGAATGAATTTAAGGTAACCGGCGAAGGTACCCTCAATGTAGTCCACGATTCAGGTTTCAAACTAGACATTCCTCCGCTGGCAGAAACCATCTACACCAATCCCAGGGAAATTCCTGGAAATGAATTGGACGATGATGGAAATGGGTACATTGATGATTATCATGGATTCCACTTTGACGAACGAAGTGCAAATATCAACGAACCCTTCATACGGAGGGGCACCAATATTCACGGCAACCTATGTGCAGCGATCATTTGCGGAACTTTCGCCACCAATACGCGACAAGCTATCGGTATTGCTCCTGATTCGAGATGGGCACCTGTAATCGCGGCATCCAACATAGAAGAAGCTGTCGAATGGGCGATTGAACAAGGTGCTGATACTTATAGCATGAGTTTTTCTCAACCCAACCTGGGGGAATACAGGAACCATTGGCGAAAGGTAATCGAACATGCTACCCTATCGGGGATCGTTTTTATTTCAGGAGCAGGAAATTTTGCAGCAGGACGAAACGCTGCTCCCATTCCTGTCCAGATGAGAAACCCTGAAGACATTCCTCATGCTGTATTGGGAGTCGCCGGAGTAGGCAAAGATGGCCAGCGTCCAGTTTTTAGCAGTCAGGGACCCGTAGAATGGAATACCAATCACTACAATGACGGCAAGGTCAACAAGCCCGACTTCTCCACAATTAATTATCAAGTTCCTTGTGTTGACCCAGACGGAAGTTTAACAAATATGGCAAGTGGTAATTCATTGGCCGGGCCGCACATGGCCGGCATTGTTTCATTGATGTTCTCTGCCAATCCTGATTTACTACCATGGGAGATCAAAGAGATTCTGAGAAACACGGCAAAGGACATTGGTGACCCGGGATTTGATTATCAAACCGGGTATGGATTTGTAAATGCTTATGATGCAGTGAAGGCCGTTATTAATCAATAGCTTAATTTGCGCTGACAGAAGTTTCTTTTCTGATCAGAAAGGCATTGTCAACCTTGTTCGATATCCCCAGAAGAAGTGCCTCATCTAATGACTACTGAGCTGCTAAGTCCGAGTTCATAAAGTTTGAAATCATCTCCTCCATGTTACTCTCTTCAACTCCCACATCACAAAGGTTTACCATTACTCGGTTCACCACCCTATCCCTCTGGTCAAGGTTATCAGAAACTTCCCCTCGATGAAAGACACCATATGATTTTTGCCCATATGACCTGCTGTTGTTGATGATCACCAATCGGCAATGATCTTTAGGAAAGGGAGTTGTTTCAGAAACATAAGGCGCCAGTTCTTCATCATTCTGAGCAAAGTTGCCATTGAAACTATTCCGAAAGTAATCTTGCGCAGACAGGTTTTCGGCTTCCAGGTATTTGGTATAATCAGCCAGAAAAACTTTGCTCTCCACACTCGTGGGTTCATAACCTAAGATCAATATCGAATGCTCAGGTGCAGTATCGATATGAAAATTGCTGGAATTTCTATGGTTAGCTCTCGATAACCAATGATAGTTCAGTTGTTTGTTTAATCTCTTTTCACAGAGATCAGAAAGTCTTTCTTTTACATCAAAAATGACTTCTCTAAAGGATTTCGAGTCTAAATCAGCACCAAGGTCCTTGTAATAGAAACCAGGTTGCGCTGTTGATTCTCGTAAGACCGATTCGAAAATGTCATTGATCTCCTCTTCAGAAAACACGGAGGATCGTTTCGTTTCTGACACTTCAGTCATGGCCTATAAAGTGTATTGGTTGTATAAGATTATTCCTGACGTCCGGCATTAAAGGTAGGTACTGGCACATTGCCATTAAAAATTGAATGAAAAATAGTCTGAATTCTTAATGGGACAGTTTGATTAAATACGGATAAATTGGCATATACGAACATTAAATGCTCCTGAAATACGTGAAAAATTACAATGCTTGAGAATGGGCGTTTTTTCCAGGTCCGAGCCTACATTACGAGTTCAGATTATGGGCAATTCCCTTCAATAAGTGTTTTTGAAAGCCATAGACGACCATCCTAAATGGGATATGCATGATTGCACCCAGAAGTCCGTGCAATTGGTAATTGCTGGACAAGATCAAAAAGACGCCATCGTCACGTTGCAATAAGTCATATCCCCCTGTGACGATTTGGAATGGTCCTTTAGACAAATTCATCCAATAGCCAACACGAAAGTTCTTAGTGGCATTGAATTGAAAGCGGTACTTTTTGTTCACTTCCCATTCCAAAATGTTCTGATGAAATTCGGCACCATTAGAGAATTTTGCCACCCGATAACCCCCCACTCCTTCCTTAATGACCTCCGCCGATAAGGGTTTCGGAACTTCCAGTAAACGAAACAGCCACGGAAAATCAAAATCTGCTACGGCCACATTTGTGATCTCTTGCCAGATATCATCCGGTTTCGCCTTGAGAATAATGGCATTGTGCACGTATTTGGTTTGATACCCCTTGAAGAAACTCATAGTGATTGACTGCTATTTACAAAAGTGTATAGAATTGAAGAACTTTCGAAGTAGCATGTTGCCGGCAAGCTAATAATAGATGTTCTCTCACAAAACCTTTTCTTGACCAGGATTCTTGCAACTCAACATCCAGTTTAACCTCTCAATACAGTTAATTCAATATTTGTAGGTTTCAATGAATTCTCCTGATTCAGATACTGTTATTTTGCATTCATAAACTTATTTGGCATGAGCATCGATCCGCAATCTTTTCGCGAAAAACTGGAAGCCCAACACGACTTTCCTGGACCCTATACCTTTAAGTTCATCATTCCAGAGGAGAGAAAGGACCAGGTAGTCGCCTTATTGCCTGAAGGTGAGCTGTCCTATAAAGCCAGCAGTGGCAAAAAATACACAAGCATCACGCTGAAGGCCAGTGTTGAAAACAGTGATGAAGTAATCCAGGTTTACACAACAGTGGCCAAAATTGAAGGTGTCCTTTCTTTATAAAACTATCAATTATGTGGACAGAAGCAGATAATAAACTCAGCCGGACTTTCGAATTCAATAATTTCGTGGAAGCCTTTGGCTTCATGTCGCAGGTGGCCATCATCGCAGAAAAAATGGATCATCACCCTAATTGGTCAAATGTTTATAACAAGGTGACCATAGAGTTAACCACTCATGATGCCGGAAATGTGGTAACGGATAATGACCGGAACCTGGCCAGGGCAATTGATGCCTTGATTTGAATCACGGTAAAACCGAATCAAAGCGAGCAAAGCTCAGTTAGTCTGATCATTGCTTCGCGGAAATTCGTTAACTTCATTCCGAACAAAATTCCAACATGCAAGATCTCGCAAAACTCACCCCCTTGGTTGTTCAGATCGCTAAAGAAGCTGGCGAGTTTATCGCTAAAGAAGCTGCGAATTTCGACCTGTCGAAGGTTGAGTTGAAAGGAAAAAGTGATCTTGTATCGTACGTGGACAAAGGTGCCGAGAAGATCATTGTTGATGGCCTCAGCAAATTATTACCAGAGGCAAGTTTCCTGACAGAGGAAAAAACGGTAGAGCAAAAACAAACCGAACTTACCTGGATCATCGACCCTCTGGACGGGACTACCAACTTTGTCCATCGCATGCCGGGTTATGCTGTGAGTATTGGTCTTGCAAAAGACGATGAAATGGTACTTGGTGTGATCTATGAGATCACAAGAAAAGAAGCTTTTTATGCATGGAAAGGTGGCGGTGCATTTATGAATGGCAATCCAATTGCCGTGTCTAATGCCGCTTCCATAGATGACAGCTTGTTTGCCACGGGTTTCCCTATTTATAATTTCTCGAAGATTACGGAGTACCTGACCATCCTCAATGAATTGATGCGCAATTCACATGGATTGCGAAGGCTCGGTAGTGCTGCAACAGACCTGGCATACGTCGCTTGCGGGCGATGCGAAGGTTATTTCGAATACAACCTTAATGCCTGGGATGTCGCAGCTGGCATCGTTATCGTGCAGGAAGCCGGAGGAACTATAACTGACTTTTCCGGAGGTAATAACGCGCTATATGGCAGAGAACTCGTTGCAGGAGGAGCGGTTCAGCCAGCCTTGTTAAAGTTGATTAAGGAGAATTGGTAAACCTAATTTGATCCCCTTCTCATTTCGTACTAAATTCCCCAAAAGAACGAAACTTCTCCATGCCTAAACTCCGGACAAGACTTGTTTTTCTGGTCATTCTCATCTTTATCATTGGTCTCAACATGGCCCTTGTGTTTTTCGAAAAAGGTGTTGGATCAGGGATTGACTCACTGAGTGATGCCATCTGGTACATGATCGTTACCTTGACCACTGTGGGGTATGGCGATTTGTACCCGGCAAGTACCGGAGGAAAGTTCATCGGTTACGTCTATGTATTTGCCAGCCTGGGGATTCTGGGTTTTATTTTTAGTTCCATTTCAAGCAAAGTTCAAATCATGTTAGAAGAAAAACGGCTCGGTCACAGAGGAACCGATTTTGAAAATCATGTCATCTTCTACGGCTGGAATGATTTCAGCAAACTTGTCGCAGAAGAGGTCATAAGTGCCCGGAAGAAGATCGCCATCCTGACCGACAAGAAAGATGATGTAGAACTCATCTATGAGCTATGGGGAAAGGAGCGTGTATTTGTCCTTTTCAGTGATTTCGACAACCCGGACTTGTTTGAACGACTCAATGCCAAACAAGCCTCTGTTATTTTTCTGGCACTAGAGAATGACGCAGATTCACTTACAGAAAGTATTGACATCCATCGGAACTTACCAGATATCGACCTGGTGGTTTCTTTGAAAAACAACAAGCTAAAGCAGACTTTCCAGGCTGCAGGAGTGACTTATGTGATCGCTCAACACGAAATTGTTTCCAAACTGGTCGCCAGTTATATTTTCGAACCAGATGTTGCTGATTTGAATCTGGACCTGATCAGTTCGGCGCGAGATGAACATGACTTTGACAACCAGCAATACGAGGTTCTGGAGAGTAACCCTTACCTCGGCAAATCCTGTCATGATGCCTTCTTCGCCCTTAAAAAAGATCATGATGTCGTCCTCATGGGCATCAGCAAACTAGAAAATGGGAGAAGGAAGGTGTACGGAAACCCATCGAATGATCTCAAAATAGAAGTAGGGGACCATCTGATAGTGATGACCAGTGATGAATCAATGGCTGAGTTTTTTGGTGTCCCTCAGGGGAGAATGAATTAGGGAAAATTAATAGTACTATGGCCACAAGAAAAGGAGCAATGTATTAGGTGAAAAACCTAATACAAAATGAAACTCAAAAAGAACAAGAAGCATTACAACTTCACCGAAAAACAAAAAAGAAATGATAGCCACAGACTTTTCTGCTATCACTTTCATACGGTAGGCAAACCCTGGAAAGTATGGGCAAGCAAAAAGTTGCGAAAATCCAATAGGAGAATTTTAAACAAACTCGCGGAATCCGTGGAAGATGTATCATTTGAGAGGTACAGGAAATACATGTGGTGGGACATGTAATTCATCCTTGGATAAGGCAGACCTGGATTAGTGATTTCATTGATATCTCGTATTTTTATCAATACAAATCACCTCTCCCTCCATGCGTTTGATCTTATACTTTTCTTTTCTGTGCCTGACAATCAGTATCTACAGCCAAAGGGCACCGGTACCCAATCTACCTGAAATCAGTGCGGTAAAAGCAGGGTTCAACGGCGATTCAATCAACGCGCTTTACGAAAAGGTCGAAAATACACCCCATCGTGATTTCGTTGGCCTGGTTGTGATTAAAAACAATCAAATCGCACTCGAATGGTACTTCAATACCTTTTGGCGTAATCATTTAATTGATATACGATCGACTGGAAAAAGTATTACCTCATTGTTGCTGGGAGTAGCCATCAAAGAAGGTTTGGTACAAAGCCTTGAACAAGATGTCTACTCGTTTTTCTCAAAAGAGAAATATCCGACTCTCCATGATGATTTTAAGAAAATAAAAGTAAAACACTTGTTAGATATGGCTTCCGGCCTGGATGCTGACACAGACAATTACCAAACACCTGGCCACGCTGGAAGGTGGATAAGCAAGGATGAATGGGTCTCGTATTTGCTAAGTATTCGGTTGGCCAATACACCTGGAGAGAAATGGGTCTATGCAGATATCAACGCCGTACTGGTAGGAGCCATTATTGAGGAAACTTCGGGGATGAACCTTCGGGATTTTGCAAAAAAATATGTGTTTGATCCTTTGGGGATCACGGAATTCTATTGGTACACAAACGCCGCTAATCAAACAGGTGGAGCTGGGAACCTGTACTTATCTACACTGGATTTTGCAAAGTTGGGTGTACTGGTCACCAATGAAGGAAAATGGGCAGAGAAGCAAATCATCGACGCCAATTATATCAAGCAATTAATCGGTCGCCAAGCTTTTGACCTCACCGAATACTGGGACCTGACGGACAGCTATGGCATGTTGTGGTATAAAAAACAACAAAAAATCAACGGCAAAACCATCGACTACTTATGGGCTTCCGGAAGAGGAGGAAATCAATTGATTGTTGTTCCGAAAGAAGACATGGTAATTGCGTTGACATCCACCGCCTATGGGCCAAGGTACGGACACCCCAGAGCTTATGAATTTCTTCTCGGTGTGCTCGGTGCATTAGAATAGTACACATGATCCCAACTGTACAATTTATGAAAGTAACCCTGCTAATGCTCTATTTTACCATAGGAGTTTGGGTCTCCACTGATGCTCAACCTGACAAGGAACCTGAGTTCATCAATCTGTTTGATGCAAAAACAACAGACGGTGTTTCCTGCTATAGAATACCTGCAATCGTCACCGCACCCAATGGAGATTTGGTAGTAGCAATCGACGAAAGGGTGCCTTCTTGTGGAGACCTAAAGTGGAGCCGGGATATAAATATTGTCATGAGACGTAGTGAAGATTCTGGGGCGTCCTGGTCAGCAATTGAAACCCTAGTGGACTATCCGGATGGGCAATCAGCCTCAGATCCCTCGATGATTGTTGATGAAGCCACAGGTGTCATCTTCCTCTTTTTCAACTTTATGGACTTGGACAGGGAGAAAGACATTTACTATCTAAAAGTCATAAAAAGTGGGGACAATGGCCTTACCTGGAGTGCCCCTGAAGATATTACCTCTCAAATCGCAAAACCCAAATGGCATCAGGATTTTAAATTCATCACCAGTGGACGAGGAGTCCAGTCCCCAGATGGGCAATTATTGCATACGTTAGTGAATTTGGAAAATGGTCTTCACCTTTTTGGCAGTGAGGACCATGGAAAAAGTTGGAAATTATTCGACACACCTATTCAGCCTGCTGACGAGTCAAAGATCATAATATTGGCCGATTCAACGTGGATGATCAATAGTCGCATGAATAAGAGTGGTTTCAGGTTTGTTCACACCTCTATCGATAAGGGAAAAACCTGGTCTTCCAAACCGGATTCTACACTAATCGACCCAGGTTGTAACGCAAGTATCATCAGATACACATCAATTCAGGCAGGCGATGATAAAAACAGGCTTCTATTTTCTAATGCGAAAAATGATGAGCGTCGATCCAACATGACCATACGTCTCAGCTATGATGAAGGCAATACCTGGACCACTGGTAAAACCATTTATCCCGGAAAATCGGCCTATTCTTCCATGACGATACTTGCCAATGGAGATATCGGTATATTTTTTGAAAAAGATGAATATCAGGAGAATGTATTTGTCAGGCTCTCCTTGGATTGGTTGAGTGATGGTGAAGACCAATATGCAAAACCTTAACCCAAAACAAGCAATCTGGAGTTGTTAAACTTTGGCACGATCATTTTCATTAAAATGTATCTATCCCGTCGCAACACGCTTTCCACTCGGTTACTTAACTTTATCGGAACCTACCTACCCATATATGAATAGTACGAGAATAGTGGTATTACTTTCTATTGTAATATTTGCCTGCAACCCAGGCGATACGCTTGTCAGTAATACAGGAAATGCGACTTCAACAGGGGAATCAAACAAAGAAATAGCTACTTGCGGAACCCCGCCGGAAGCACCCGTTCCGAAGGAGGCTTACGTGATTAAACCCATCGATCTTATACCTGAGGCCCTGGGAGTGTTCGAAAGAACCATTCAGACCAGTAGTCAAAAAGCCCAACATTTCTTCAATCAAGGATTTCAGTTGCGATATGCCTTTGCGATCAATGAAGCGATCAGTTCTTTCCGGGAAGCACAAAAAGAAGACCCAAATTGTGTCATGTGTTATTGGGGAGAAGCATGGGCTTTAGGTTCCTACATTAACAGTCACATGAAGGCGGATAAAGCACCGTTGGCTCTCGAGGCCATCAATAAAGCGATCGAATTGCTAGATGACAACACCGCCGAAGTGGACCGTGCTTTAATAGAGGCCATGGGTGTGAGATATGTTGAAGATTTTGATTACGAAATCCGAAGAAACCAGGATTCCTTGTACGCAGATGCCATGCAGCTGGTTTATGAGCGATTCCCTGATGATTTGGATGTGGCTACCCTTTATGCAGATGCCTTGTTTTTGCTTGAGCCTCGGGGTGGAACAAGAGAAATGGACAATCCGCGTCTTGTAAAAATCCATAGTGCTTTAGAAAGTGTTTTGGATAAAAATATTGAGCATCCTGGTGCCTGCCATCTGTACATTCATGCTACTGAATCTACCAACCAGCCTGAATTGGCAGAATCCTGTGCTGATTTTCTTGGGAATACGATTCCCGGGGCAAGCCACATCAATCATATGCCTTCACATACCTACAATGAAATAGGGAGATGGGGGGATGGTGTAAGGGCCAACTTACAGGCCTCACTAACGGACAAACTCGCGAAGGAAGGAGGTGCTGCAATTGCTACCTATCCAGGTCATAACCTCCACATGTTGTTGTATGCTGCTTCTTACGATGGTCAAGGAGCCATTGCGATGCAAGCAGGACGAGACTTTGAAAAATTGACAGATGACAACTTCCAGCATGCACTTACTGCATTGCGATTCGGACGCTTCGATGATATTCTGGCTATGGAAAAACCCGATGGCGGGGTGATAGAGAATAGCATATGGGATTTCTGTCGTGGGTACGCGCATTTGAAAAATGACGAAGTTGATTTTGCCAGGTTATACCTGAAACGAGTACAAAATACGGCGGACACAACAAAAAGCCGGTACCGCTTCGCACCGGGAGCTCCCGTATTGAAAGTTATGTCTCTCATCCTTGAAGGAGAGATCGCCTGGAACGAAGGAAAGGAACAGCAAGCCATCCAACTCTTTGAAGAAGGTGTAAAACTGGAAGATAAATTACCTTATAGTGAACCAGAGCCGATGCCTTTTTCTATTCGACATTGGTTGGGAGCGTTACAATTGGAGATGGGCCGGTATGCTGAGGCTGAGGCGACCTATCGCAGTGAAATTGCGGATCACCCCAACAATGGCTGGTCACTCTATGGGTTGCGGGAAGCACTGAAAGCACAGGGTAAACCTCACGAGCAAACAGAAGCAGAACTTGTGCAAAGTTGGGCCCGGTCCGATACAAGAATCACAAGTTCCAGATTTTAACACCTTGGGCTATGTCGGAGGTCTTATTGCTAACCATCCAGGTCACTTCCTGACATACTTTAACTGAAGCCCAGAATTAATCCTGATATTCGTGGGTTAAATAAACATGGAATTAATCCCCAATATCGACCTCAACGTACTGACGGCTTACTTACGTAAGCAAACCTGGATCAAACCAACCGAGTCCATCAAGAAAGTAGAAAAGCCTGGTGAGGGTAACATGAACCGTGTGCTCAGAGTGGTCACTTCTTCTGGTTCCATCGTCCTGAAGCAAGCCACGGACCATGTAGTGAAGTACCCTGACATTCCGGCTCCAATATCTCGCATCGATGTGGAGCAGCAATTTTACAGCCTTGCATCTGGTATAAAGGATATTGAGGAGTATCAGCCCGCTATCCTCGGTTATGATCCTGCTAATCACCTGATGGCCATGGAGGATTTGGGAGAGGCTTCTGACTTCACATCTCTCTACCAAACGGGCAAAGGCCTCAGTGAATCATTGGCTTTGGCCATTGGCCGGTCGCTGCACTCCCTGCATACGCATACCTTTTCCGACCAGGAAGTTCATGCATTTCCAACAAATATGGAACTGCGTTTACTCAATCATCAGCATATCTTTGAATTACCCCTTTTGGCCGAAAATGGTTTTGATCTGGACAGTGTCACACCAGGCTTGCAAGGCGTATCGGCTATTTATAAATCAGATCAGGAACTGAAGTCGGGTGCATCTAAACTTGGGAAAATATACCTGGGAAGTGGGAAATCTTTACTACATGGTGATTACTATCCTGGCAGCTGGCTAAATACTGCGAAAGGCTTCCGGTTGATCGATCCTGAGTTTTGTTTTTTCGGATCACCAGAATTTGACCTGGGTGTTTTACTCGCACACCTAAAGTTGGCACAACAACCCGACGACATTCGTGACTGGATATTAACGGCATATCCATCTGCAGTAGACCAGCAACTACTTTTCAAATTTGAAGGCATGGAAATCATTAGACGGTTGATTGGACTGGCACAACTTCCATTAATGATGGATTTAACGACCAAAGAATCACTACTTCAATACGCGCATCACCAAGTCATGAAGCCATGAAACCCTCATTTACCTCGATATGGTCATTGTTGCTCGTCCTGGCTTTTGCTTGCCAGCCGAGTCCTGATCGGGGAACTTCTTTCCCGGCACCAGAAGCCTCACTCCATGTTCGCGAGGTTAAGCTACCAGAAGGTTTGACCAAGGCAATGTACAAAGACAAGCTTTTGGGTTTGTTGGTAGGTTCCGCGATTGGGGATGCAATGGGAGCCCCTGTAGAAATGTGGGGTCGTGACCAGATTCAGGTGCAGTATGGTTATATAGACACCCTGGTTCATGTGATTCGTGAAGGTTCTCCGGAAGGCCCATGGGAAAACAACATGTCTCCAGGCGCAACTACCGACGATACCCGTTGGAAATACCTGATGAGCAACTTCCTTTTGACACAAACTTCTGATGAATTGGATGATGTTGGTTTCGCTAAATATCTGGTGAGTTTGTACGAATCCGAAAAGCAACAAGTCCAGTCACTCGAGACTTTTGATCCGGAACCTTTGGAACAACAACTGCGACACATGGCCTGGTTGCAGGAATGGGCCAAAGTATCGCTCCCTTTTGCCGAAGATGACCTAAGAGGCTATTCATATGCTTTGAACCGGTTCTACGGTGGCGAAATGTCCTGCGCGGGTATGTTGTACACACCGATGATCGGAGGCTACTTTCCGGGCCAGACCGTAAAGGCTTATGAAGAAGCTTATAGACTGGGCATTTTTGATATCGGTTATGCAAGAGACATTTCCGCCCTTACAGCGGGTTATGTAGCCCAGGCGATGCGTCCTGAAGTTCCTTACGATAGCATTGCGGGCATTACTCCTATCCTCGACCCTCTTAGTTATTCAAACAGTCGTCTAATTGGAAGGCTTGCTCAGCAATCATACATGGATGCCAGGAAAATTGTATTTGATGCGCGTGCCATAACAGAGCCAGATCCTGAACTTCGAATACCTAAAGGCTTCAAAAAGACCGCACTGGAATACACACAAATGCTTGCGACTTTCGAAGCATTAGACCAGCAAATGAAAGCCATTCCTTTTCATGCGGGTGAAATTCACCTGATTAACCTTACTGCCATGCTTTACAGTGAGGGCGACTTTCGACTGGCCATGGAATTCATTGTGAATTTTGGTCGAGACAATGATACTGTCGCAGCAGTTACCGGCGCTATTCTCGGAGCTTATCTTGGTTACAATCAGTTGCCAAAAGGCTTAGCAGCACCTGTCTTAAAAATTTCCAGAGAAACAATCGGGATTGATTTGGAAATACTCAGTGAACAGATGGCTGATAAACTTTTCGGAAAATAATATCAATTCCTTCTACCCCGGGTATATGGCGCTCCCAGTGCTGTCAATTCTGCTTCATAAGTAGCTAAGGCTTCTAAATAAGCTTTCAAGTCATCGGAAAATCCTTCCAAATCATCTTCAGCAATCCTGACCTGTTCTTTCATGGTGTCTGTAGGCAAATTGGTAGTCCCCCAATGACTGTAAGCAACCGTACCAACCCTACCAGCTATCCCGGGATGTCGGGATTCATCAAGCCGTCCCTTCGCAGGGTCACCATACAAGGCGGTTCTCAAATCAATCAAGTCACCATTCAGTTGACTCCACTTTGTAAAGTGTGATTCCCCGGCTTTTGGTGTTTGTGTTAGCGCTGCTTTGATGAACCGCAATCGCTCATTGGCCTCGGACAATTGTTGTCCAATTCCTGAGATTTGTAGTAATAACTCACGGGTTTCTCGTTGAAAGGTCGCGACTTGATTGAAGTTCACTTTTTGTAAGCTTGGGATGGGCTTTACCTGGAAAGATTGAGCAGCTCCCTGGGGAATCAGCTTGCCATTATTTTCAATAATTAACTCCGCTGTGTATTTACCCGGGGCTACTAAAGGCCCTTCCGCATCTCCAGCCCAGGGGGGTTGAAAAGCGGGTTTGCTTAATCGTATTGCATCTGGTGCTGCAAGTTTCAAATCCCAACTTATCCGATGAAGTCCCTGCGAGTTCTTTCCTTTGAGCCAGCGAACTGGATTTCCAGCCTCATCCCGAATCAATACCAATACCTGTGGTTTGCTGTTTTTGCGTTCCTCATTTAAGTTTTCCCAACCAGGAAAGGGAACATCACCATTCGATTTTTTGATTTCATTTTCTTTTTCAGCTCGCTGATCTTTTGCCCCTTGAGGCACATCGCCCAAATAGTAACTTATTGTAGCTCCAAATGGCGGGTTTTTTCCTTTGTAGTGGGCAGAACCCTGACTTGGCATTCCCTTAGCTTGCATAGGTACGGTGGGCACGTACCACCACGTATCTCGTACTGAAAATAAGGTATTCGATTGATCAGAGACAACTTGGCTCAAGCTTCTCAGTGATGAGTAATCGTCCAAAATATAAAACCCTCGACCAAACGTGGCTCCTACCAGATCATGGTCTCTGGTATGCAAGGTGATATCTCGGAAAGGAATGGTGGGCGCTCCCTTCAACTTCACCCAATTGGTCCCTTTATTATACGAAAAGTACATGCCATCTTCGGCCCCTATAAACAAAAGGTTAGCAACTACATGATCTTGTTTAATGGCCCAGACAATAGTACCCGCCGGAAGGTCTCCTGAAATGGATTTCCAGGTTTTTCCTCGATTTGAACTCATGAAGACATACGGAGCGTAATCTCCAAATTTATGAGCATCAACCACTGTAAACGCCACCTCGGCTTCCAGTGGAGAAGCTTCAATGTCATTGATAAATGATCTCGCGGGAACTCCGGGAATATTACTTCTTCTCCAATTTTGGCCGCCATCTTCACTCACATGCACATAACCGTCATCCGAGCCCGTATAAAGCAGACCACTGACCCTGGGAGATTCTGAGATTGTCGTAAGCGTCGCGTACTTGGACATGGCTCCATTGTCATAGAGGTCATCCACGCTCCAAACGCGATCCATCAACTCTAATTTGTATCGATTGGTATTAGTGGTCAGGTCTTCACTGATTGCTTCCCAGGAATCTCCTCGATTTTCACTTTGCCAGAGACGCTGAGAGCCAAAATAAATGCGATTGTGATTGTGCGGGCTGATGTGGATTGGGCTGTCCCAATTCCATCGCTCCGGAGTTTCATCAGCATTTGGCTGCGGACGAATACCTATCAACTCTCCCGTAGCTACATTGAGGCGCTGCAAATTTCCCTGCTGTGTCTCCATGTATGCCGTGTTATTGTCCTCTGGATCGTACAATGAGCCGTATCCATCTGCGCCTAATGGCACGTACCAATCTCGGTTCAGGATTCCTTCGACACTGGTGGTTCTTGAAGGGCCGATCAACGTACCCAGGTCTTGCGCACCTCCAACGATGTTGTAAAAAGGTTCGGAATTGTCTAGTCCTAGTTTGTAGAATTGGGAAATGGGAAGGTTAGAGAAATGCCTCCAAAATGAACCGCCATCAAATGTTTCATAGAGGCCTCCATCAGAACCAGCAATCATGTGTTGTCCATCAGTAGGGTCGATCCACAAGGCATGGTTGTCGCTGTGTTTTTCACGTCCATTTCCCAGGTAATCCATGGTCTTTCCTCCGTCCTTGGTAATGTGCAAAAAGACATCCATCTGATACACCAAATCAGGATCATGCGGCGACGCTTCTAATTCTTGATAGTAGTGTGGCCCGGTGCCGCCGGAAATGTAGCTGTTCCTTTTTTCCCAGCTCCCACCCTGATCCGTAGACCGGTAAAATCCTTTTTCTTTTTCATTGGCTTCAATTGTGGCGTAAACCAGATTGGGGTTTGCAGGTGTGACGGCCAGACCAATCTTCCCCATGTCTCCTGAAGGTAAGCCCGTCTTGATCTTGCTAAAGCTATCACCATTATCCGTTGACTTGTAAATCCCACTATTTGGCCCTCCTGACATTAACGCCCAGGTTCTTCGAAACCGTTGGTAAGCAGCGGCATAAACTACATCAGGGTTTTCGGGATTGAATTCAATATCGGTAACTCCTGTAAACTGATCAATTTCCAGAACCAGCTTCCATGACTTTCCCCCATCTGTCGATTTATACAATCCTCTTGCACCTCCGGCTGACCAAAGTGGGCCCTCTGCCGCCACCAGAATCACATCACTGTTGCGAGGATCTACCAGGATTTTTCCAATGTGCTCCGATTTGGTAAGTCCCATGTTTTTCCAGGTTCTTCCAGCATCAGCGCTTTTGTATACGCCATCACCCCAGCCCACATGTCGACCACTCACATTTTCACCGGTACCAACCCAGAGGACATTTGGGTTGTTGGGATCTATGGTTACGGTTCCTATAGAATACGTGGATTGATTGTCAAAAATGGGAGACCAGGTAATGCCTCGATTCGTCGTTTTCCAAAGGTTTCCGGAACCCACGGCCACATACCAGGTGCTCAGGTCCGAAGGGTGAATGGCAATATCCGAAATTCGGCCGCCCATAAGTGAGGGGCCAATCCCGCGCAATTTCATGCCGGAAGCAGCTTTTTCAATGGCCGATTTGCCGGTTTGTGCTTTCGAAGAAAACGTCAGTAAAAAGAGCAATACAAAACTGAACGTGAGGGAAAGGCTAGGTTTGATCTTGAAGTGCATAATTCTGGAAATTGATAGTTCAACTTAATCAATATTTCAGAAGAATTATGTGTTTATCGAAGATGAGCGGATAGCACGAGGGATGGATTGTTCATTTAATCCAATTCTCAACCCTTAAACCTTCTACTCTTGAAAATTCCCTTTCATTGTTTGTTACTACGGTCCAGGACCTGGTAAGTGCCTGGGCAGCAATTTGCATATCATATGGGCCAATAACTTGACCTCTTTTTTGAAGAAAAGCTCTTATTCCTGCGTACTTAATAGCATCCTCTCCGTTGAAATCGATAATCTCAAATGGCGACAGGAATTTTCTAATTCGATGCTCATTCTCTTCTTTACGCTGGCTTTTTTCGATGCCAAAAAACAATTCGCCCACGGTTATGGCAGATATTTTTAAATCTTGAAGGTCATGCGTTTTGAGAGTTGAAATTACGGATGGGTGAGTTCCATTTATGATATACACACAAATGTTTGTATCGAGTAATAACACTAGAAAAATTCCCTTTTTTGCATCTCAGGTTGATCTCTTTCCATTTTGAATCCTTCTCTCGAAAACTCTTCTAAAGCTTCGTCAAATAGCGCCCAGGGATCATCAACTGGAGTTAGGATAATGGAATCTCCCACTTTTTGAATATTAAATTCACTATGATCCGTTCGGAATTCCTTCGGAAGCCTTACCGCCTGACTATTTCCGCTTTTAAACACTTTGGCTACTTCCATTTGTATATACTTTACTGTATATACGAAGATAGCTCATTTCAGTTCGCATCTTCAAGGAATCAAACCAAAATCAACCCATTTTCTCGTAAGGCCTGTAAGGGCTTTGAACCCCAGAAAGTTTCAAACCCTCCAAATTCTTGCTCAAAGTTCTCCTTCAATTCCTGCAAAAGAATAGATTCTCCAGTTTCGCAATTGGATGACTTCAGCACGTCAAGTAACCACTCCGCCCGTTGCATTTCTAAGTTGATTTCGAAGCTACCTTTATTATCATGAAAGATGAGAAGAAACTGCGGCTGTTGTTTACCCTTTCTTATTTTGGTGATTTCTTCCACAATAGGTTCTGTACCCAACCAAACAACTTTCGAATTTTTCCTAATGGTCGTCTTCTCCTCCGAATAGATGGAGCTTTCTATGTAATTTGGAGGAATTATTGTTCCTGGAATTTTAAAGTCGAACCATTCTTGCAAAGGAAAGTCGAAGTACATTCCGTGCATGTAATTGAAGAGTGACTTTTTCAATCCGAAGCTGAATTGCTCATGATCTACACCTACCTGATCCGTAAAGGCAATGTCATTGTGAGCAAAGGAGATGGATTTCACATCTGGAATCACGCCAAATGTTTCAGGGTTGAGGCCGACGGGACTATGTGCCGTCAACGCAAACTGATGCCAAAAACCTGATTGCAAAATGCCTTGCTCAAACATCTGACGCACCATTTCCAGGCTATCCACAGTTTCTTGTACTGTCTGTGTCGGATAACCATACATCAGGTAGGCGTGTACCATGATGCCTGAATCGGTAAAATGTTTGGTCACACGAGCAACCTGTTCCACAGTAACTCCTTTGTCGATCAATTTCAGCAGTCGATCAGATGCGACTTCCAGGCCTCCCGAAACCGCAATGCACCCGGAAGCTTTCAACAATACACACAGATCTCTTGTGAAGTTCTTCTCAAACCGGATGTTGGTCCACCACGTCACCGTGAGTCTTCGTCGCAAAACCTCCAAAGCCACTTCTCGCATAAGCGCAGGAGGTGCCGCCTCATCAACAAAATGAAATCCTCGTTCACCTGTTTGAGCAATCATCTGCTCCATCCGATCCACTAGTGTCTTAGCAGCAATGGGCTCATAAAGCTTGATGTAATCCAGAGAAATATCGCAAAACGTACATTTCCCCCAATAGCAACCATGAGCCATGGTCAGCTTGTTCCACCGGCCATCGCTCCATAAACTATGCATGGGATTGGCCACTTCAATCACAGAGATGTATCTGTCCAGTAAGAGGTCAGAATAATCTGGTGTCCCCACATTTAGCTGCTTATAATCTGATCGCTGGGAATTGTTTTTGTAAATGACTTTTCCTTCTTCTCGGATAAAGGTCCTCTTGAATTCGGGCGTGTCCTCACGCCCTCCATCACGCACGTGGTAAGTCAGTAGCTCCACTGGTAACTCACCATCATCCAAAGTGATGAAATCAAAATAATCAAATACCCTGGGCTCTGTGATTTGGCGCAGTTCCGTATTGGGAAATCCTCCCCCCATCGCCACTTTTATTTCCGGAAATTGTTCCCTGATGAAGTTTGCACATCGAAAGGCACTATAGAGGTTTCCCGGAAAGGGAACTGAAAAACATATCAGCTTGGGTTGAACATTCTTTATACGGGCACTCAGAATGCTAAGCGTAATCTCATCGATATAAGTCGGTTCCAAACCCAGTGAGGAATGTAACTCATCAAAGCTATTGGCACTTCTGCCCAACTTTTCTGCATATCGACTAAAGCCAAAGTTTTCGTCTACACATTCAACAATAAAGTCTGAAATATCTTCCAAATAAAGTGTCGCAAGGTGCTTTCCCCGATCCTGATTTCCCATGGAGCCAAAAGCCCAATCCAACTCCTCTACTTGGCTGAACCTGGATGCTTCCGGAAGAAAATTTTCTGTTGTGATCTGCCTGGCCAGTGTTGCATTCTTGCCTTGAAGAAAAAGCATGACTCCATCGATCGTCTTCTCGTATTCCGACCTCAATGACAGGATTCGTTCCGCATTTTCCGAGAGTCTGCCTGAGGATAATCCAAACCCAGCTTCCAACTCGGAAGCATAGTCAAAAAGTTGGCTCAATCCTTCCCTACTGAAGAGTTCCAAAATCACCTCAATCCCCAAATCCATTTGAAAGACCCCAATATCCAAGGTGTTGAGGAAACCTTTCAGGTACGCTGTGGCAGGATAGGGCGTATTGAGTTGCGTAAAGGGAGGTGTAACGAGTAGGACTTCTTTCAAGCTACTAAGATAGAGTGCTGATGCAAGTTCCAGCTTTTTAGCCTCAGTATTTAAAGTAATTCTGTATCTCGTAGCTGTGAACCTTTAAGTTAGATGCGGTAATAAGATGGTGGTTATTAAAAGGCCGACCTATATTTTTTGGATCTTAATAGGTCTAATCCTGTTTCGTCCACCTCTTCACAAAGCCCAACGTGAACCCCTGGAAATCTGCTGTTCCCCAATTTGCATTGACATGCACACCCAAAAAGATGTTTTGTTTCGGATTCTTGTGCGTGTTCAGTAAATAAACATTACCCCCGATTCGGGTTGGAAACACCTTGTTTCTGAATTTATCAACCTTATTCGTGCCTGCGGTTTCCAGGTACCAAAGATCAAAATAAGGCTTATGAAGCGTGATACCACTTTGCAACTCAAAACCAAAATGCCCAAATAGGTACTCCATTCCCAGTGTCCAGTAAAGGTGGGAAGCATTCCAAATCGGTTGATCTTCATATTGAGGTAACTCTCTGCGGACGATATCGTCGCGGAAGGAATCGTAATAGCGATAAGTGAGGCCCGTTTTTACTTTGAAGTGCTGTTTGAAAATGATTCCCGTTTCCACAGCCAAAGAAGCAATCAATTTATTTGGTGTATCGATGGGCCTTCGGGTACCGCCTAATTCATGAAAACCCAGTCCTGGTATTAATTGCCAGAAGAATTGACGCTTACGATCAGGGATGAAAGTCCAATCCGTTTTTCGGGCATCGAACAATTCATGTTGGTTACGTTGAAAGGCCAGGGTAAACATCCCGGAATTCAAACCAAAATTAGGTAACTCGGTATGACTGTTGGAAGTATGTACGAAACCGGCGCCGAGTTTCACATGCCACTTTTTGGACATCCATAGCGTACGATACATCAAAAGTTGAAATTGCCAATTCCAGGGTGCTCCCAGGATTTCATTGCCTGGATTCTGAAGAGAGTCGAAGGAATTAGTAGCATAACTGCCCCCTAAGCCAACTTTGAGGTAAAATGACCTGGCCTTTTTGCTATTCATATTAATCAGCACGTAAGGAACAATACTGATCTCGTCGCCTAGTACGTCGCTACCCAGGTCGGAATACATGAATGAAATGCCAATGTTCGGAAAGCGATAATACCCGTGCCAATGTTCACTGGTGTCCTGATGTACTTTACCGATCGAGACCTGATAACCGGTACGAACGGAATAGTCCGGAAATCGGGACCAATTTTTCACATTGAACCCCGCCATAACCTCTGGTTCCACATACCACGAACTAAATCTGGAAGTTACAGTTTTGTCCTGAGCCCGGGCATTATTCAAGACCAGGAACCCACAGCCAATCAGGAAAATCACATAATACTTCAAATGCTAGAAAGGGTTTGATCTAAATCGGCAAAAATGCATAGCTATCGTTTGCCAAAAAAGTAACACATGCGAAAACCTGAGGTGAATGAGGTGATATAGAGCAATCACCTATCGCCGTTTGGCAATGCGTGATGAAACAAACCTTACATGATCCATCAAGAAAACATGAGGAAATAGTTTTTCGGAATAAGTGCGGATCGTTTCAAAGCAAAAGAGTATTTGGAGCTTGTCGAAGATTACCTTTGCCTCTATGTCTCGCATTCTTGCCATTGATTACGGCGCTAAACGAACTGGTTTAGCAGTGACAGATCCTCTGCAGATCATTGCTTCACCACTTGAAGGGGTAAGGACTCATGACCTTGAAAACTACCTGAAGGTATACCTCGAAAAGGAGGAAGTAGAGTTGGTGGTACTTGGTTATCCGCTGGATGATGAAGATCAGCCAACAAACAATACACCTTTAGTAGAGGCTTTCGCCAACCGGTTTCGAAAAATATTCCCTAAAGTCCCCTTAGTTTTGCAAGACGAATGGTCCACCTCAAAGATGGCGGTGCAGAGCATGATTGCCGCTGGCACCAGGAAAAAGCAGCGTCGAGAAAAATTGAATGTGGATCAAGTGAGCGCAACCTTAATATTAAAAGCGTATCTAGAAAATAGCCTATGATTTACCCGATCGTTTTGTATGGTGACCCGGTCCTGAAGCAAAAGGCCAAAGATGTTCCTGAGGACTTCAATGTGAAGGAATTTGTGGACGATCTCTTTGAAACCATGTATGGCGCCGGTGGTGTAGGCCTCGCTGCACCTCAGGTAGGTAAAAGTATTCGGGTGTTTGTCATTGACAGCACACCAATGGAAGAAGAGGAAGAAGGAGATGGGAAAGGCTTAAAACAAGCGTTTGTTAATCCTGAGATTGTCGAAGAAGTCGGTGAAAAATGGGCCTTTGAAGAAGGGTGTTTAAGTATCCCTGGCATTCGGGAAGATGTGTCTCGCCAGGAGGAAGTGACCATCAACTACCTCGATGAGAACCTGGAAGAAAAAGAAGAGACCTTCACTGGAATCCGGGCGCGGATCATTCAGCATGAATATGACCACATTGAAGGGAAATTGTTCACTGAATACCTCTCTCCTCTTAAGAAACGCTTGTTGAAAGGCCGATTGGCGAACATCAGCAAAGGAAAGGTGGATGCAGAATATCGTGTGAAAGTGCCGAAATGACAATCACTTCCAAACTCCCTGATGTAGGTACGTCCATCTTTTCCATCATGTCTCGCCTGGCTGCAGATCACGATGCCATCAATTTGTCACAGGGGTTTCCGGATTTTCCGGTTCATCCTGAATTGATCGACAGGGCGCATCATTACATGAAGAAGGGCCTCAATCAATATGCTCCTGGGAATGGAGTTCCAAAATTGAGAAAAGCCATTTCAGAAATGACTAACCGGTTGTATGGTGTGGCACCCGACTTTGAAGATGAAATTACCATTTCCACCGGAGCTACAGAGGGACTTTTTGCGACTATCACCGCTTTGATATCAAGAGGTGATGAAGTCATCTTATTTGATCCGGCTTATGATAGCTATGATCCGGCCATCCGACTTTGTGGTGGTGTGCCGGTACATCTGAATCTGGAGTACCCTTCCTTCAGTATTCCCTGGGAGTCTTTGGCGGGAGCTATCAATGATAAAACCAAAGCCATCATCATTAACAATCCTCACAATCCGACGGGTAGCACATTAAAAAAAGAAGATCTTGTCGAACTGGGTAGAATAGCTCGGATGCACAACTTGATTGTGATCAGTGATGAGGTGTACCACAACATGGTTTTTGATGGTGTAAAACATACCAGCGTACTTCAGATCGATGACCTGAAGGATCGGAGTATCACAATATTCTCCTTTGGCAAGACTTTTCACGCTACCGGATGGAAAAGTGGGTATTGCGTCGCTCCCTCTGTTCTTACTGAGGAAATCAGACGGGTTAGGCAGTTTGTCACCTTTACGGTCAATACACCCATCCAGTTTGCTTTGGCAGATTTCATAGCAACTCCCGATCACTATGAAAACCTTGCAGGCTTCTTTGAAGAGAAACGAGATGTTTTCCTGAAAGCCATTGAAAGTAGTCAATTCAAATCGATTCCGAGCTCAGGAACCTATTTCCAACTTCTGGAATTTTCAGCTCTCAATCAGTTGAATGATGTTTCCATGTCGGAGCAAATGACCAAAGAAAATGGTTTAGCTTCCATTCCCGTATCCGTATTCAATCACGATGGTCACGACCATCAATTGTTGCGCTTTTGCTTCGCGAAGGACGATAGTACCCTTCTGGCTGCAGCAAAAATCTTAAATCAGCTATGACACCCGCAGAAAATCTCAAGGTCACATTAATACAATCCGACCTACATTGGCGTTCCACTGATGCTAACCTTGCTTCTTTTGAGGAAAAGATCTGGAGTCTGTCAGATCCGTCTGACCTGATTGTATTACCAGAGATGTTCACCACCGGTTTCACGATGGAACCTGAAGAGGTAGCCGAAGTGGTAAACAGCAAAACTTATCGATGGCTTGCTCAAATGGCCAAGCAAACCAAGGCGGTTGTAATGGGTAGTGTCATTATTAATGTGTCTGGCCAGTACTACAATCGGATGATCATTGCTCATCCTGATGGCACTTTTCAACATTACGATAAAGTTCACTTGTTTACGCTTGCCGGAGAAGATGGCTCTTTCTCGCCTGGAACAGAACGCACTGTCTTTGAAGTAAAAGGCTGGCGGTGCCTTCCCCAAATCTGCTATGACTTGCGTTTTCCAGTATGGAGTAGAAGTCGAAGTACAGAAGCGCAATTGTACGAATACGATGTAATCATTTATGCAGCGAATTGGCCTTCTCCAAGGGTACAGTCCTGGGATACTTTGTTAAAAGCCAGGGCCATTGAAAATTACTCCTATTGCATTGGTGTAAACCGGGTGGGAACTGATGGTTATGGAAAAGACTACTGTGGCCATTCGGCGGCGTATGATTTTCTGGCCAATACGATGAGTTTTATGCAAGACACGGAACAAATAACACAGGTCCAGCTGAACAGGTCTGACCTGGAAACCTATCGAAAGGATTTCCCTTTTCAAATGGATGGGGATGGTTTTAAGCTGGATTGAATTTAAGTTCCGTTTAAGAAGCGCCTAAAAACGCCTTCAGCGAGTCATTCCAGCATTTTCTGACTCAGAATAGTCATTTTTTCACACGAAATGCTGACTTGGTTATTGTATTCAATAATTGCTGTCAGAGTTCTGTCACATAGTTGTCGCTATCATGTCTTGTGGTTTGAAAGCCCCAAGAAACCTTGCTATATACTTTTGTTCCATAACCATTTAAAAGTCTACGAATCCAGATAAAATAAATCTTCGAGAGATAAAGCAATGCGATTGAATCGTCATTGGTCGCAAGAACAACTAGCGGAAATGAGCGGCTTAAGCATTAGAACAATTCAACGAATTGAAAGTGGCTAGGGACAAATTACTACTCCGCTTTTGATTTTTTTGGAGAAGCGTGGAAAAGAAAAATGATCGAGAAAAAATTCAAGAAGTGATGTATAATTATCTGTAACGTTCCAGATAAGCTTCGTTGATTCTGGTTGGTTAGGCCACCAAGTAACCAGAACTTCCAGCGAAAAAATTCAGGCTAAGAACTTATAATTGACCAATGACTGACGAGTTTAGAGCACTAGAATATCATAAGAAAAATTGAGCTAAAGATTGATACAATAATTATTAAAAGAATCGTTAGTTTTCGACGAACCTTCTTTTGTCTGGCGTGGAATTTCTCTAAAAAAATTCGTTTTCGATCTTCGTCAAAATGTTTTGTTTTTTCCGTTACTTTTTTCTTGACGTAGTGAAGGTTGTTTTCTTGATAGATCGTTTTAAGTGATTTCTTTCTCTTTAGAAGACTGCTATTATTCTTAGCGGATTTTACCATAAAATCCATGACACCAAAACCACCCATGATTTCTAATGATTAGAGAATGTTCCTGAAATTAAATACGCCATCCAACTAGTACCACTATTTTGTTTTGAAGACCTATCTCAATACACTGACGATCATAAGGATAGAGTACAATATCAATATAATCAAATGTGCGATTTTTTGCCTATATCCATGACTTTTTTACCCCTTGGCTTCCTGTTAGCATCTGTTAATTCTTGGTATAGTGAATTCTTCACAAAATAACCCGCGCACGTAGCTAATGGAGTCATAGTGATTTTGGTAGCAGCTTTAATTCTTGAAAGATAGCTTGATATAATTCGTTGTTTTTATCAATTCAATACATATAACGCAATGTAGAAGTCATCATCTGATATGATTTGTTATCTAGATTTGAGAATCCTGTTCCTAATATTATCCTTGGTAAGCCATTTACCAGCAACAAAGATTCCGCTGATATGTTTCAAATTACTGAGATCATTTGCGGGGTTGTTTTTTAATAGAATTAAATCTGCTCTATATCCTTCAGCTATGATTCCAAACTTTATATCTGAGGATACATTATCGGAAATAAATTTCCCGGCATTTTTTGTCCCGATTTCAAGAATTTCATAGTTAGTTAGACCAGCGGATTTGTAAGCCAAAAGATCGTTATGAATAGTAAATCCGGGGATCATTCCAACAATATCAGGAGAAGGCGAATCTGTTCCCAACAGCATTGGTACCTGTGCCATTTGAAATTGCTTTATCATATGCCTTAGAAAAGTAAGATTGGAATCGAGACTGCCAGATCGGTTGGCATAGCGTTTGGATTTACTCCAATTATTAATTGTTGCATCATTCAGGTAGGTCATTTCCGGAAGTGCCAGAATCTTTTCTCTGTATGGCAAATATCGATCGCCCCATTGTTCATTGATACTTTCATAGGTAGATAAGTTTGCCGTAACATAAGCGCCGGATTCTTTTGTAATCCGGGCTATTTCAGGGATTAAATCCTGATTTAAATTTCCTTCAAAGTGGGCGTATAAATACTCCTCCGCGTGGGCTATCATTTTTTGTCCGGCTCGAAGGCTTTCTGCAATGCCAACGGCCCGTACACCATGCCCAATCACCGGAAGTCCAAGGCTTTCCCCTTCTTCTATTAGAGCGTGAAAGGACTTTGAAGAAACACGATTGTATACTTTTATGAAGTCAAACCCTTGTGCTTTGAATCGTCGTAATGCTTCTCTGGGTGACGCTGTACCATCTGCCAACCAATAGGTTGGCTCTATACCATCGATATAGACACTGGCAAAAATTTGAGGACCCAGAACTTCTTCGCTGATAACCTTTCTTTTCAAGTCCAGGTTTCCGGGCTGACCTCCAAGATCCAGAACTGTAGTAACACCATTAAATAAATTTAAAAGTAAATCATTGGGTGTTTTAAGGTGCGTATGCATGTCTGCCAACCCTGGCATCAAGAACTGACCTTGGCCATCGATTACTTCATATACTTCTAGGTCGATACCGGAATCCGTAGCAAAAACGCCATCAATGATTCCTGCCTTTATCAGAATGGTGTGATCTGCCAGGACAGTATCACTCGTCATAGGTATGAGGTCTACATTGATGACGGCATACGCATTGGACTGTTTTATCATCCCAACTGCTTGAGCTCTAGTCTCGGAACAGAAAAGGAAAAGTAAGAGGATCTTTAAGGTAATGGTAATATTCATGATGTCTTATTTCAGTTGCTGAACCCAAGCAAGCAAATAGTTAACAAAATCTGGATTCGGTTTGAAATTAGTGAAGTAGGAAATTTTTTCTTGCTCTGTCGTTTCAGGAATGGTCACAAGCAGTTCTACAGGGGTCTCTACCAACTGAATAAAATGACCGCTGTTAGGAAAAGACTTAATTTCAAAGAAACGCGAGTTGCCAGCTTCAGTTGTATACTCTTTTATTCTTTCAATACTTTTTTCTACTGGCGTGATTCTGTCCTTTTCCCCAAATACGGCGAGGAATGGAACACTGATTTCCTTCAATGTAGGCTCTGGGTCGTAATTAAATTTTTTCTTGAATCTCTGAAAACCAGGATGGGAATCTATTACCGATGGAGGGTAAATGGTTTTTTCGTATGATTCTAGATACGAAAACCATTCTTTGTTAGCACTTGCATTGTTAAGATCGGTAAGGTTTTGGAAATCATTTGGCGCCTCAAAATACTCGTATAGTTTTTCTAAATAGATCAGAGTTTCCTGAATACCATCTTGGCTTATTCCGTAATGTTTAAGTTTTTCTCCTTTTTGAAATAGGTTTTGTTCAAGTGTATTAGTAGCCGGTCCGGAGATGGTTACAACAAAAGAGATGTCATTTGAAATGGAGGCTGCCAGTGGACCGACCCATCCGCCTTGACTTGTACCAACTACCCCAATTTTGATTCCTTCGCCTACTTCAGCTTTAACCGCAGCAACGGCTTCAACTAAATCGTTGGCGAGATCATTGAAGTCAACTGGATCGACAATTACATTACCCGATTCACCACTGCCACGCTTGTCATAGAGAAATGTTGATATATCCTTGGCAAGGAAATATTCATTCAAGTAGTTGTAATATCTATCAGACCTTGTGGTTGGTGAAGATCCATGTACAAAAACCACCGCGATACCTTTTTTGTTTGCTTCTTTGTGATACAACGTTCCGGAAATTGTAATATCATTGTTTTTAAATACTAAATCCTTCTTTAATGACTCATGTGAGGGCTGTGCGATGATACTAAAATGGACAAGTAGGACAAATGAGACTGTTTTAATATGTTTCATAATATTCGTTGAAAAGTTTTGATTTCTTTTTTCAAAGGAACCTTCCAAATGTGGCTGAAGTTGCCTTCTATTCTGCCCAAAGCATGAAATGGAGTCTTTTCATGCCGAAATGAAGGTTAAAATTGATCGAATAAATAAGTCTTGATAAAAAATAGGATCCTATATTATCAATATGTATTCCGAGGACCCATTTGGTTTATTGTCACGATCACTCTAACTATCCTACCTCA
The DNA here is from genome assembly GCA_965215825.1 of Cyclobacteriaceae bacterium. GTDB lineage: Bacteria > Bacteroidota > Bacteroidia > Cytophagales > Cyclobacteriaceae > JAWPMT01. Next base: position 385,708 of record CBDCEM010000002.1, read on the forward strand.
CTTTGCAACAGATTATGGACAGTGCTATGTCCAACTTCGCATTCATAATCAGGATGCTACGTTGTTTGGTTTTATTCAACATGTTCTAATTGAGAAAATTGCCAGTGCACTTATCTCCAGCCTTTCATTATTTGGAGCCCTGTATGTTCTGTCTATGTTCATGGATAGATATGCGGGTCAGTCTTTTGGTACGCGTTTAAAGCAATACGTGCTGTTTTCGCTTCCGCTGTTGAGCATAATGTTCGTAGTTCAATGGATAGCTCAGGTGCCTGTATTGTCCTATTTTAGCCAACACCATTTGGCTGAAACGAATACAGTTTTTGCTGGAATCAATCTGGTTGCTTATCTGTACTTTTTAATTCTTGGTTACACTTTAGTAGCAGCAAATCTGGCCTACACTTTTTTGTCGAAAACTGTTGAGAAGCTCAATGTGTTCAGCACATCAGGGAGAAGTGCTATAAATGTCTCAGACATTTCGCATATAGAAAAAGAGGGCAGTTTGTGTAATGTGACAGCTGGAGATAAAGTTTTTCAAAGCAATATTCCAATAAAACGATTCCTAAAAATTTTGAATCAAAAGGATTTCATACAAGTCAATAGGGCTTCAATCGTTAGAAGATCGGAAATCACTTCGTTTAATTATTGGGAAAATCATAAATACATAATTTATGTTGGTGAAAGCAAAAAGCAATTTGTAGTCACCAGAGCCAGGATGAAACAGCTAAAGGACGCAATTCTCAATAATTCGAATGAATAGCGCTTGGTTTTTGGGTACGAGTTTTTAATAGCGTAGTATGAATTCTAACGTTTGTTATCGGCTTTATCCGTTTCTCGGAGTGATGACGAGTTTGTTGGGACGCACTTCGACTGTTACATCAGTGCCTTCAGCAAATCCAGATTCTTTCAACCATTTTCCCATCAACCTAATTTCAGGAATAGATACGTAATCGTAGTGGCTCCTCGACTGAAATTTCGAGTAGACTTTCAATTGACGATGGTTTTTATGATTTTTTTCGCTGGCCAATTTTCAATACTATTATTTCTTTATGAAGAAATAATGTTTTCGTAAAACGAAACTAATTACTCGAATATAGAAACTTTGTTCGAAATAAGGTTGATTCAGGATCAATTAAATTAGCATAGAACGAAAATTAGTTGACTCTATGTCAAAACAGCGGTACAATCGAATCAAGATAGTTCTGGCAGAGAATGAGAAGTCAGCCAAGTGGTTAAGTGAGCAATTAGGAAAGGACAAATCAACCGTTTCTCGCTGGTGTACAAATGATATGCAACCATCAATTGAAACGTTCTATGAAATTGCGGAGATTCTAGATATTGATGTTAGGGAATTGTTTATTCCAACAAAGAAAAGTTAACGCCATTTGTGTCCGCAATACCTACATTGCTTGGCTCTTGGTGTTCGAGCGATACCATTACACTTGGGGCATCTATTTAGGTTTAGTGATTCGCCGTGTTTTATCCAGATTCGAGATGCTACATTCTTTTTGAAATTTTTGTAGCCATCAGCCAAAAGAGCAAGAACCGTGGGATCATCGGAATACATATCTTCATAAATATGCATTCTCCTTTTATTTTCTTCTATTGACGGATCACATTTAAAAACAGCGGCGGAATGAGATTGAGCCTTCTTTTCTAGTTCCGTTTTTTTATCTCCGTGGTAAAAGAATATGTAATCGTAAAAATCCTCCTCGTTTTGTTCCATAATGGTCATTGACGATATCGTCCAGCTAAGCTCCGTTGGCTTAGTTTTTCAAGTGCAGATAAAAGTATGATCTCCCACAGGCATTTGCAAAGAACCACTTTACTATCCAGGCCGGAGGGGCGCGGTGATAGTTCTGATGAGATGTCAAAAACCTAAGTCAGCGGAAGCCCTTGTTACCCTGCGTCATTTCTAGTTTCTTCGATGTTTTTCGTCTCCACCAATATAGCTTCCAAGAATGCAGGAGGCCTCCAAGTTCCCAGTTAACATCAAACTTGTCTGAATTCTCCTCAGCGTAGGGAGGAATCGAAAGCTTACAAGATAACATCGGGCTGTTGTTTCTGACCTTGTCTGAATAGTCATCATCAAAAGATGACTTGAGGAAGTATGAATCTCGATGATCGTATATTTTCTTGTAGCCTTATAGATGTAAAGGTTGATATCGTACAAATTCCCATATATGGACTCCAAGAACGCAATAGCATTATTCAGGCTGGTTGGACTTTTCCGTTCGTTTTCTCTCTTGCGTTGAATGTTCTTTTGAAAGAAGTTTATATCTCCCGAGTCGTTACGAATCTCTGAATGAATAAACAAAAGGTTTTCGCTAATTCTATTATTACAAGATTTTCGAGCCAGTTCGATCAAGGTAGGAATCGCGTTTTCTATCTCACCAAAAAGACTATCTTTCGTCATAGAAAATGTAGGGTAACGCCCAGCTATCATCCGTAAGCCGGACTTTCAAATTTCTATAAAAGTATCGGATCGCCCTAGCCTTTGCAAATAGCTCAGCGAGCTTATGGGTGATAGTGTCTGTTTGCATCATTTCATTCTGCTCTTCTCAATTCCTGCTGTCCTTGAATTGCGCCAATTGCTTCCATTACGTATTCTTGGGATTGTCTTTCTGACCAACCTTTAATCGCAAGTTCATTCTTGACTTCAATTTCAGATTTACCTTTGACAAAATGATACATGGCAAAATTGACTACTTCTTCTGGTACCCTGTTTAGTTGAAAATTGGTGATATAAGAAAGTAGTCTAATCCAACAAGCATAATAAATTACGATCAGTTGTAGGCAAATTATTACTAACCATCCGATCCAGCCCATATTTAATTCACGAAATGTAAACCCTGCCTCTAAACGAAGCTGAATGAATTGAATAAAACTTAGGTCATAAGCATTGTGTTCATTAATGATAATCAGAAATTGAAAATATTGAGTCAGAATTACAATAGCGAGAACCGAAAAGCCCATGACGATTCTAATATTAAAATAGTGAGTATAGTTGCCTAGCTTGATACCCTGAAGAATAAAAAATGCTAAGCCAATTCCTATACCTGATTCGAATAATAGGATTATGTACAGATAATTTGATGTTACGGCAAAAAGTCCTCCAAGTAGAATCGAAGCGACCAATGAAGAGAGAATCGGCAAGGCAATGTTAGGGGATTTGATAATTCTTGGTTTTGGTAAAGTATCAGGAACTTCATAATCATCCCAGTTCTCTTCTTTATCAATATTGATAGCTAATTCTTCTAGTTTTTTATCATCAAAATCTTACTCAAGCTCTTGGTAAACATGAATGAAAAGTTTAACACATTTGGAGTTTCTTCCCATATCCAGCATTCCATTTGTTATAGACTTGCTCACCACGCTCACTTCTCCATTTTTTGAAATACCAATTGTCAATTTCTCAGTCCATTTTCCATCTACTGGTCTTTTAATTTCTAAAACTTCGGAATCATAATAGACAACATCCCACTCCAGTTGTTCAGCAGTTTTTACCCCCACAGCGCTAATCAACTCAAAAGGTATGTTGGTGTTAAAAACCTCTTTATGTTCTGGTGTCCATCCAAAGTGAGTTTCAGTGTTTATTGATTTAATGAAATCTTGATATATATTTTCCCCCTTTTGTAAGATCTTACTTCTCTCAATATTCTCAAGGTCTATTGTTCCACTTGACTCTCGTTCTTGTAGTTCTAGCTGTGCTTCTTGCCTAGCTTCTTCCACAAAGCCGCTATCTTCTTTTATGACCTTTCTAAGCTCATCAGAAGATTTGGTTTTCATTTTCTTTGTGAAGATATTATTCGCCATGGTGATTGATGCTAACGCTGAACTAAAATGAGTATGTGCTCCAGATGCGAGGAGCACAGCAGTTTCTGTTTCGTATTGTCCTTTCAAAGTGCTCAGTTCGCATATTCATTTTAGTATCCATGTAATGTTCTTTATTTCAGTTCGATAATAAATCTTACGAGTTCATGAATCGTTACATATGGATTTAAATCCCAAGTTGGGATTCCAGCATCTATATCTACTCGTTTATCATTTTTGAGTCTTTCAGCATTAGTCTCAGCATCTTCAAACCTGGCTCCTAATAATGGAAATAACCTTGTCCTTCCAGGTTCATAGTTGTTAATGAAGTTTTGTCTAATGAAATTCTTAACATCATCCCCATTTGTAAATGGTCTTGTTGAGTACTGAAAGTGCAGCAGAAACCAGAACTCAATATTGAAGCTTGAGTAAGCTATGTTTATGGCGTTGGATTCTGCCTTTAGAAATGCCCTATCTCTATTTGGTAGGTTATCGTGATCGAAAGCAACCCATGCATGGTCGTATGGAGCACCTTCATATCTTGCTTTTTGCTTCCTCCTAATTGCTTCATTAACAAGGTTGAGAGGATCATTTTTTTTGAAATGTTCAACATCTATTTTAATTCCCCGTTGCTTTTCACGAGGTAGTTGATTCTTTATTTCTAACAGGTAATTCCTCTCAGTTTGTCCCTCGCACAAGATCAAGATTTTTAGATTGAGCTTTCTTGATTTTCTGGACCTTGCCATTTAGAATGTCATTTCCAATTCATTGATAATTGGAGTTGCACCAAATTTTCCACTATCATACCATTTGTCGTAAGGGACATTAGGGCGGACACCACTAATATCAGCCATACTAAATAGATCAGTTTCGCCTCTTTCATTCTTTTCTGCGAACCAAATCTGATCACGTCTGAAAATATCGCTATCAAGCTGTGAAAGGTCATGGGTAGCAAAGATCAACTGGGCATTTTTTTCATTAACCGAAGGGTTGTGAAAGAGTTTAATAAGTGATTTTGTGATATGTGGATGAAGGTTCTTTTCAAATTCATCAACCACCAGAATCGTACCATCCTCAAAAGCATCAAGAATGATTCCTGTTAGCATAAATAAGCTTTGAGTTCCCTTAGATTCCTCACTCTTATCAAACTCAGTTTCTCCAACTATAGTATCGTTCTCATAGACATTATGAGCCGCTTTGATTTTGTATTTGTAGTCATCTTTTATTCTTTCAACTACAGAATCGGGTATATCCTCCGGAAGTGGGCTTTTCTCCCAATCAATTACTTCTGATTTCACCTTAGAGATACCTGTATCAAGAGCACAAATGATTCGATTGAATTTCTCATTGAATTCAGTGTCTTCAGGGTCTGCTAACCTTTTGGCGTATAATTGTTGTATTCTGCTTTCGTGGAAATCTTCAAAGAACGGATAGGATGCTAATTTTTCTTTGAAGAAATTGAAAACAGGTATTAATACTTCGACATTATCGAGGACCGCCTTTGATAAGAAAAGTTGATTAGGGAGAAGCTTCTTTTCAATCGACTTACGATCACCTTTATAATGTTCACCAAACGCAATTGGCTTGTCAACTATTCTTGAGTAAATAACCGATGGTTGCCTTTTTGGTCGGAACACTAACTCTTCTCGAGTAATCGTGTTTTTCTTGAATTCTAAAAACAGAGAATATAGAATATTATCAATGTAAAAATCAAGTTCAAACTTGATTGGTTGATCCTTGGTTGATCTGTCTAGAAGATATGGCTCATATGGCCCAATCTCTTCCTTCGGTTCAAATTTGGCACTTCTGAGAACAAGAAAGTCAATGGCTGAAAAAGCCATGAGAATATTGCTTTTCCCCGAAGCATTTGGGCCATATATGACTGATGTTTTAAGAAGTTTCTTGTTGTGAACTTCAACTAGATTATTGTAATGCTCTTTGAATGTTGTTGCTTCAAAGGAGAATTCCACTCGATTCTTAATCGATCTGAAGTTCTCTATTGCAATTCTTGACAGCATTTTCTAATGTTAATAGGTTTTTGATGCTAATAACGTAAAAAAAATGCAAATAGTTTGTTAATTCCCTGTTATTATTTTCCGATTGTTACGTTCTGTAATTATTGAACATAACGTCCATGTATGGGGCGTGTGCTCTCACTTTGTGGACAGCACTAAAGTAGTGAAGTCTGCCGGTGCTTCCAAAGTTTGTAGATAGCAGTGCGTTCAGAAGTGAGAAAATCCCGCAAGCTGAAGTCTCCAAAAAGCGAAAAACTTTCCCAGCGGCAGATTCACGGTCAAGTCCCGATGTAGTTTATAGAAAGCACTCAAGCACATGCCTTATACATATTGTTATCTACTTTTTTTTAGTCGAAATTGGAGAACTCCCTCACCTAAATCAGTTTCCCAAATCAACAATGAATCAGATAGTTCGACTATACTCATTGAATTAGTATCGCTCTGATCAATAAATAGGAGTTCGTCGTTGGAAAGTTCCCATAGTGATGGGAGTTCACCCGTACCGAAGTTGTTGGTCATTGAAACTGTGTCTTTATCAAATTCAAAAGTCGTTCCCATGTCAGGTGCTATAGAGTTATCCGATAATTTGGTTACTGATTCGACTTTCCACGTTCCGATTAGCAACTCTTTAGTTGAAGTTTCACAACTAGATGTTAGAATGGCGAAAAGGAAAAGAATCGGCCAGTTGAGATAGATTTTGTTCATGCGAGAGATTGTAGATAACGTCAAGCGCCTGTTACACACTTTAACCAACTTTTTCAACATATTCCTTGAAATCTTCACCATTTGTTGGTCTTGGAATTTCACGATGAATTTTCCCCATTTTATCAATCAAGATATAAGTGGGGAATGACCAGACCTTAAACAATTCAAGCAATTCTTGGGTTTGTCTCTGACTCAATAAATAATGATCTCCTTCTGGATTATATTTTACTAAGACATTTTTCCAGTTTCTTTCGGATGAATTAACACATAAGTAAACAAATTTCAACTTGGATGTTTCGGCCTTCAACTCTTTTGTGGTTTCAAAATCTGTTAAGCAAGGTTGACACCATGTTCCCCAAAAGTCAACCACAATCGTTTGATCTGGATTGTCTTTTTTTATTTTCTGAAGAAGCTTTTTGCCATTTCCGTCAAACTTCATGGCCGAAAGTTGAAGCCTATCAATTTGCTCTTCTTGGCTCTTGATCTCTTCATAGAGTGATTCCAAATATTGGGAATAATTTCCATTTTCAATTTGGCTTGAAGTTTTTTCGAATGCCCAATCCATTATTTCGTAATTTCTATTGAGCAATATGGATCTATAAAAATGTTGGCTCAAGAGCAGGTCTTTAGTGTTTACATTTTCAGCTCGCAACAAGCTATTCATGAAAAATTCGTGACCTGTTTTCATCCTAAATTTCTGGATGCCGATACTAAACTTATCCTCTATTGCCCACCATACTTCTTTCTCTGATTGACTGAGGTCTTTGATGTTAATTCCGCTATCTCTAAATCCTACCAGAAATTCTCGCTCTTTTTCTGAAAGAAGAACTTCATTGTCAAGTAAAAAGCCAATCTCAGCTTTTCTAAATTTTTCGGCGGTTTCATCACTTTGGGTTACTACACGATGAGAAATTCCATTAATCAAACCGAAGTAGGAAGACGAAAGTTGGTACAATTTTGAATCCTGATGGATAGAATCCATAAACTCTCTTTCATAGTTTTCTTTCAGGTCACCAGTTAATCTTGTTTCGCTCCCCAAACCATAGTTCAAACTTTGCCAACTCAATTTCATGAGATTGGAGAAATACTCAACTTCTGCATTAGCGTTAAACCATTGCTTGAACAGTTCAGTACAATTCCTTTCGTTACAATATTCTTCTAAAAATTTCTGTTCAGCTTGTCTATACGCTCTTCTGAATTGAACATACTCACTAGGTTCTCCTCCCAATGCTCGATTTACTGCTCGATAATCTGGAATAAAGGTCTTGTACAATTTATTCATGAAGAAAATGTCGTAGTTAGCTGAGGCATTGTTTCCCGCAAAATGAATGTTGTCAATGAGTTTACTTCTGGGAACATTGATCGTCAGGGTATCACCAGGTGACACTAATAATTTTCTCCAGTGATCAAAATACTCTGATCCAAGTATTATGTCCTGGGTTCCATTAAGTTCCAGTTCTATCTTGAATATGCCGTTAGAGTCAATTTCCGTTAGATATTCAAGTTGGTCTCCCAAGATGAAATCATTAACATAAACTTTTAAAGGTGATCCTTGACTAGCTGAATCTATCTGTTCAATGAATCCTTGAATAAGTGCTGTTCCGCGATTAGTAATTTGTTCCTTACTTTTAGGTGCACGATTGTGCTCCTCAAATGTGCTCGTCAGCCAGTTGCCATTAATGAAAAGGGAATCATTTAAAAGGGTAGTGTTGATGGTTTGAGTAGGAGTTATGATCTTGAAATTGTTCTGGTATTGTTCCACTCTTTTGATTGGTTCGATCTTGTTTCTCCAAAAGACTGTTTTCTCATCAATTTTGATTACCCAATCCATGGTTGTCTGATCGAACCATAAGCCTTTTACCTCCTTGGGTGTTTCAATTACCTCATAGGTTTGACAAGAGTTCAAGAATAAGATTAGTACGAGATTGACAATATTATTTCCTCTTATGATCATCGAGAGATATTGTGTGTAACGACCAGGTCATGCGCCGTAGCTTACCCCAAGAACTCCAAACAAGATAATGAAAATAGATAACTAAGTGATCAGATAAGCTCTGAGACTAGAGCACTATGGCGTATGCCCCGTGTTAGCGTCAGTATCCACCTTCCAGATGATTTATTGAGCTTTGGTCTACTTTCGCATCTCCCCACAAAACCTCTTTCTCCAAAGGATTGTTATTGACAAAGGTTATCCCCAAAAATTTTGCGACTTGTCTTCCGAGATTTAGATGTTCCGAATTAGGATGTTGACCCGATGTAGAAAGTCTGTGTGTGGACCCAGTTGATGAAAGCACTTCAAGATACGATTCATTATGATTCATTGCAGAATCTATGTTCCACTGCACTTCGGTCAGATTTAGTAAACTGTCAATTTTTCTGTTGTTGAAAATTAAATCATTTGAACGTCGATCAAAGATGAACTGACGACCAGTTATTATTTTATTTATTTTCAGAATAACTCTGCCGAAAGGGATAAGAGGAATAGCATAGATAAATACTAAATATTGATTGATGTCCTTGAGTTGATCCGAAGGGAAGGTATAAATGAGTAGAGATAGTATGAAGATTACAAATGATAACAAAGTGCGAGAGAAAAGTGACCAAAAAGTTTCTTTTATTTCAAGGTCATTCTCCGTGACTTTTATTCTGAATCTAGCCAAATCTCAGTATTTATATTGACGCTAACGCCCAGCTAAAATCCGTAGGCGTTTGTTAGTGTCATTAAAAGTATCGGATTACAACAACCTTTGCAAATAGCTCCGTTAGCTTATGGATGAATGTTTGTTAGCATCTGTCAATTTTTTAAGTAGTTGATCGGGATCAGATCTGTTGTCCCAAATGACAAGGAGTTTGATGAAATCTCTTTTGTTGACATAATACAAGGCTACTGTTCTGTGAATGATCAGTTTCCTAAAATTCGTCTTTTCAAATGCAGGACCTATTTCTGGGTTACGTTGGAGTTGTCCAATTCGATATTCAAGTTGATCCAGAAAATTCTCGTTAACCTGTTCGTTCCAAAGTTCAAGGATAAATTCAGAAGTTTCGTTAAGAGTTTGCTTGGCGGTTTCCGTCCATCGAACTTCTTTCATTTCAGGATATCTCGGACTGATGTATGAACAGTTAGTCTATCATCTGGTTCTGACTCAGCAATTTTCAAAAGCTGAACAATAGAGTCTGGAAGATCTTCCAAAGATAACTTTTGAATTCCAGCAATTTGATCTATGACCACTTCGTCATCCAAGTTGGTTATCCAGTTAATAAGTGATATTTTCTTCTGTTCAAGAGTCATGATATAAAGTTAACGAATATTCCACTCTGAAGATATAGATGCTAACGTTGTAGCTAAGAGGCCGGGCCGCGTAGGCGTCCGCACCTCCTATCAAACTCCCACCAAAATAGTGAACCTCTGGCTAACCACAAAAGCTAAATCGAAGTTGCATGAAGTTGCGAATACCATGGGAATCACATTAAAACAACTTGTAACTTTTTGAGGCTGATTCTTCCCAATAACAAGTTCAATCGCAGTAGGCATTAGCTCTCGAATGAAAATATGCTTGTTGTATATCGTTCTATATTTCGTATTCAATAACTCCAATATAAGTTAGCTTGAATCCGTTTCCGTCCACTGATTTTGGGTTTGAGATTTGATCTTCATTCAGAAAAATCAATGTATTGATGGCTTCCAATTTCAAGTCCGCGCATTTTTCTTCAAGCTCCGTTCCCCAATTTTCAACATAAGAGTAGTTACCGAATTGGTTCTTTATGCTCGCCTGGGGTGGTTCGAATCCTGATTCCATGAAATCATGATCAATCCATACTTCTCCCTGTGACTCAGCAAATTTAGAGACAGGGACATCATCATAATCGTCCAATTCATTCGACTAGTATCTTCTCCTACGAATTCTAAATGCAACTCTTCATATTCAAAGAAACCAATCCAAAAATGACTTTTCTCTGTTTTCATAATTATTTAAACCACCTTTAGTTGCTATTCTCTTTTTTATTCAAGGCTAATTTTCTGAGATAGTCAACAAAGTCTTCGTAATTACCATCATATGATTCAAATTCTCCAGAACTTTCAATACATCCAAACTCCCAGCCATTATTCGCGTCATATGCATGGCAGCAACCTGCAAAGTCATCTCCAACAATCAACTTTCCTTTAAGCTCTTCTGCTGTTATTGGATCATAAATTTCATCAGGCTCCAACAAAACATGTATAGAATAATACGCATCTCCGACAGTTCCATATCCTATTTCATTGTACAGGGATTTGAGATTAAATGGTATCTCGGAATATTTACTTTCAATATCCTTAATCCATTCTTCTTTAACCTTGTCAAATCTTGATTCTGGAAAAGTTTTTCTTAAGAGATCGAAGGTGTTGCTTAAATTATTCATCTTCAGCTAATGGCATATAACGCACAGCTAAGAGGCGTGCGCACCTCATAGCAGACTCCCACCAAAATAGTGAACTGGCTAAGCACAAAGCCTTGCCAGGCGAGCCTTCATTTTTGGCTTGATCCAAAAACGAAGCAAAAAGATCAAGTCACAATCAAGCTTCGACCCACTTGACAGCCCGCCCCCGCGATTGTGACGCCCGACGCACAGAATTGCTCCAGTTCGTAGTTTCTTTCCAGGCCAGAGGGGCGCGGTGACAGTCATGATGAGATAACAAATACCCAAGTAAGCGGATGCCTCTTCAGCATCTGTTAGGGTTTTGTTCTTATGATGGCCCTTCGTTGTTCAACATCTCTCTGAGGAATTCCGGATAAAGTATCAAAAGAGTAAGAACCATCACGACACTAAGAATCGCAAACACAGTTATCATGATTTTGTAGGACTTTGCGGTTTCTTCATAGTCATGTATAGCTCGACGATACGATGGATTCTTCATGTTCTGATCGTCATATATGACTTTTGGAGTTGATGGATTCAGGGTATCTCTAAATTCGAAAGATTGGGTTGGAACAAAAGATTTCCGATTCTCTTCCGTCAATTTTCTATTTAGGAAATCAATTCTTTGAGTTAACTCGGCCTTCTCTTGGTTCCACTTCGAGGTGGCCATGATTAAAAGAGCGATTGAGATGAATGTTGCTATTGCTACTATAAGCGACTGTTATCTATTGCCCCCAATCTATTCCTTGTTTCTCTTATTTTACTGTGTTCAGTTTGAAAGTTCGATTCGTATATTTCTAGCGCATTTGTTAAAAGTTCTTTCGCTTGTGTTAGTTCATTCGTCATGATTAGAATGACAGCCTTCGCACCATACATGTCCGCAATTGTTGGATGGTTGACCCTGTGAAAAGGAGTGAAGTTATCTAGGGCTTGGTTAATAAGCTCAAGAGCATCGCTGAAATTCCTTCTTTTTAAAGAAAGTTCGCTTCGGTTCATTAGCACTATTCCCTTGTCAGGATGGAGATCAGAGGTTCGATATTGATAGAGTTCGAGGGATTGGTTGAAGAGTGAATCCGCCTCGAAGAATTGTGATTTTCTTGTTGCAAGTAAACCAAGTCCGTTTAGTGCACTTGCAACCGATAAACTTGAATCCTGATCAGCTTCAATGTTGAGTTCAATTGATTTTTTGTAAAGTGTATCAGCAACATAATTCTGATTCGTCGCATAGTTGATGTAAGCAATATCATTCAATAATCCGGAGGCTCTATCATCAATGAAAAATTCATGAAATTCAGCAAGTCTTAAACTCTCAGTTGCAAGTTTTCCAGCATCTACATATTCACCTTGTTCTATTTTGATTCGGCCAATTGTGGCAAGAACTTCTGGAAGTTTATCACTATCACGGCCAAATTCACGTTCATAAACCTTCTGAACGTTGGTGAGTTTTTCTAACGCGTTTTCGTAATCGCCAACGGAGTAGTAATAATACCCTTCTCTTTTTACATAATCATGATATCTGGCAGTTGTCAAACCATGATTCAATCTCGTTACTTCCATCCCTTTTTTAATATGGGCAAGTGCTGAATCATAATTAGGGATCTTCATCCAAGCCTCAAATGCCAATGCATGGCTTTCAGCAATATTTTGATGTTGTTCTCCATATAACTGATTGTAGCAAACCATTGCTTCTCTTGCTTGGTTGAGCGTTTCAATAGGATTATCTAATTTATTTGCAAGAATTGAGCTATATAGATAGTATTTGCATTCATGTTTGGGTGGTAAGTATGGCTTTACCTCTTGCAAATATTGGTTTGCCCTAGTTGGTTTATTGTCGGCAAGGGCATTATAAACAAGTTGAAGATAGGAGATTGAATACTTGTCATTTTTGTCTTGAGTAATGGAATCTTTGTTAAGTACCAATATGCTTTGCTCTGCTGCTTGGTTTGATTCCTTCCAGTAGTGAGCATTCGCACAGGCTGACGACAAATTACTCAGATAAGTAGCTAACTTGACGTTCAGGCTTTTAATGCTTGTAATAGACAATAGCTGAATCAGGTTCACCAATAGCATCATAATAAATGCCAATATTATTTTTTGAATCCGCCCGTTCGGCCTTCCATGAACCATTTTTTGCCACAGGATTGATGTTCAAAAAAGAATCGGCTTTGAATTGATAGTAAAGGGCTTCCTTGTAGTTCTTTGAGTCATACAGCTTGTCAGCCTTGCATTCATAAGCCTTGTGTATGTTGGTGTATGTTGCCTGAATCTTCCAAAGTTGCTTTAAATCCTTTTCGGTTAATGAATCACCATCAATCCAAAGCCACTTTAATCCTTCATTGAATGATAAGAGTGAATATTCGATGGCTTTATCGCAATTACCTATCTCTAATTGCTTCTCTGATTCTTGCCAATAATCAAACATCTTCATATTACTGATCATGTCATCATTTCCAGCATTGAGGAAGATTATTGTGTTTCTATAAAATTGATTTTCAGTGGGTCTAAAAGCAAAAAGAGACGTAATCAACAGCACAATGAAGGTTCGTAGAAGAATTTCTTTTAAATATTGTTCAAGCGGGATTTTGCGAATCCTTCTTAACACAACTAACCCAAGAATTAGTGTAGTAAATACGATATTGATAAAAGGTAAAATTTGGAGCCAGTCCCAGTTCCGAAGATAAATGTTAAATGGTAAGGTTATTAGAGAAGTTGAGAGTGACAGACCGGCAAGTATTGGGATAATTATAGGGGAGTTGCTTTTTGGTTCAAAAAGTTTGAAAGAGCCAATTAAATAGTATAGACCTAGGGCAAAAGTTGCTAATCCAAAAAAAAGCTGCGCCACCGGTGTAATCAATCCCTTTTAGCAGCAAAAAGATTATCCAGATTAATACTAGAATTTGTTCTGTTCTCTTCAATTAGATTGGGGGGTTATAGATAACGCCAAAGTATGGAGTGTGTGCTCGGCTTTGGCAAGTACATGCAAAATAGTGAATGCTGCCAGTGTGGGCAAATTATTAGATAGCCACTGCGATTAGAAGGTTAAAATCCACCACGAACTGAACTCTCAGACTCAAATATCCCATCGTGGCGGCAGCGATCACGATCATGTCTCACTTCCGCGGCAGATCACCACTTTAGCACATACTCTCATACTGAATGTTACAAGCTTTCTTTGATTCTTGAGGTGATCTCTTCAATTGACCCAATGCCATCGTATGAATGTACTGTTAGCTTTGACTTCATATAGTCGATTGCGGGCCTAGTTGAGTCTTCAAAAACCTCAATTCTCTTGATATGAATATTGACATCCTTGTCATCCTTTCTGGTTGAAGTTTCAGCTCTTTTCCTTGCTCTATTTAGAAGTTCAGACTTTGGTACTTCAATGTTTATCACTTTCCCAATTCGTAAGCCCTTAGAATTTACCAATTCAGTAAGATCATCAACTTGAGCTTTTGTTCTTGGATAGCCGTCTAAAATGATTCCTTTGTGGTCTCCGTTCTCATCAAGAATTTGACTGAAAAGATCTTTCATTATTGAATCGGGAACCAGATCTCCTTTTTCCTCATAAGTTGACATGATCATTCCAATTTCTGTTTGATTCTTTTTTTCAAACCGACATCTGTCGCCTGTTGAAATGTGTTGATATTCTAGTTCTTTCTCGAGTATTTCACATTGAGTTCCTTTGCCAGAATAGGGGGGTCCCGTAATAATCAATATCTCCATGAGTGTGAAATTGCTTGTAACGTCCCAGATATGGCACGTGCCTCCGGGCTTTGTTTATTTCTTCTAAGCTAGCGGATTTGTACAGCACTTTCAAGTAACTACTTAGAGGCATATGCTATAGTATCCATATGTTAGGCGCTCCATTTTAGTTTTGGATTTCGTTAACAAATCGACTACTTATCCAGCCAATTAAATGTGGCTTGGTGTCATGAGCTTCGTAGTTGATATAGGTGTCCTTCAGTTCGTGTTCCTTATCCACCAGAACATACCACCAAATTCTTCCGGTTTCGTCTTCTGATTGGGCATAAGCTGTTCCTTTAAATCCTTGTTCGAGGATTCCAATGGTATTTCCTGTGATTCCAAGAAATTCGTTTGTTGTTACATCGTCAATCCAAGGGTTCGCACGCAACTTGTATTGTTCCATAGTTATTTCGAACCTCTTTGGACTAAATGTGGATTTTGGTTTCGTGACGAAGGATCTTAGTTCGACAGATTCCCAAATTAGTTTGAATGTTGGGCTGGAATTCGAATATGAAACTTGATAGACCAAATTTGTTAGGTTAGGATCGGCACAACATCCCCAGTTCCTGACATATAATTTATCAAGTAGTTCACCGTCCCAATCAACCGTTACGATACCTTGGTATGTAGTAAATATGTTTTCAAACCCAGATTTAGTTTGAAGAAAGATATGGACGACAGAACCTTCTCCCATGTGAGGACCTTGATAAATTATGTCAGCAAGTTTATCGTTATTGATGTCCACAGCGTTGATTTTATGTCTCAGTTGATTGTCCGTAATTTCCAATGCCCTAAGAATATCTTCTAGTAAGCCATTTGTTTCGACATATTCGACAAACTTCCGTTCGATTTCATATTCATCCTTCGCTTCAAAACCGTTCCACTCAAATGAATAAAATGGGTCGTATCTATCAAAGATTTCCAGATAATTCTGTCCGAAAGAAAGAGTTGGGATAAGTAAAACTAAGAGTGAGACTAATTTCATATGAGATTATGCGTGGTTGCGCCTAACGTCAAACTATCATCCGTAAGCTGGACTTTTTAAATTCCTATAAAAGTATCTGATCGCACTAGCCTTTGCAAATAGCTCAGCGAGCTTATGGATGATAGTATCCATGTAATGATCTCAAGGTAGTGGTTATCTAATAATAAACCCTTGAGATTATGAAAAAGGAATCACTAACATTTGAAAATTTAGTACTTTATGTGGGCATTGATGTCCACAAAAAACAGTGGTCAGTATCAATCTTCACAGGCCAGATTCATCACAGAACATTTAGCCAGGCACCCTTCCCTGATGTATTACAGATCTATCTGGAGGCTCATTTTCCCGGAGCTGAGATACATTGTGCCTATGAAGCTACTCGTTTCGGTTTTTGGATTGCTAGAGAGCTGATATCGTTCGGCTACACATGTTTAGTTGTGAATCCAGCTGATATCCCATCTACACATCAGGAAACACAGAATAAGACGGATCAAATTGACAGTCGGAAGATTGCCAAAGCATTACAAGCTGGCTTACTTACAGGGAGCTATATCCCATCTGAGGAGCTGGAAGGAGATCGCCAATTGTTTCGATACCGAAAACGACTTTGGAGTGACCTGGTAAGGGTGAAGAATAGGATCAAAGGCACACTGGCCTTTGCAGGCATCACCATCCCTGTTCAATACGATAATGCCTTCTGGACCAAAGCTTTTCTCTGTTGGCTCAAAGAGGTGAATATGCCTTCAAAATCAGGAAGAGATACTCTAGATCTACTACTCGAACAATATGATCGGATTTATAAGCACCACCTTGATGTCTCCCGGAAAGTCAGGCAATTAGCCAAGTGCAGTAGGTACGCTTCACGTGGACAGTTACTTCAAACCATACCAGGCATTGGCCCACTGACTTCCATTCAGCTTATGGTAGAGATAGAAGATATAACGCGCTTTCCTTGTTTCAAAAAACTCAACAGTTTTGTGGGTTTCAAGCCAACAACTTACAGCAGTGGAGAGCATGACTGGAAAGGTCATCTGACCAACAGAAAGCACAATGCGTTGAGGAGTTCATTGATTGAGTGTGCCTGGCAAACGATACAGAAGGATCCAGTAATGCTTGTCAAGTATGAGGAATTGATCAAACGAATGACCAAGAAAAGAGCGGCAGTGGTGATTGCAAGAAAGTTACTATCCCGGATATATCATGTGCTCAAATTTGAGGAACCCTATGAATTGGGTAGAGTATCATAACTGCTTCAGCACCAGAAAATAGAAAAAGCACTTACCCATAAGACCTTGCCTTGACCACTTAACAAACGCTGAGTCTCGAACTCTTTTGCTTAGTCTGTGGCAAGGCATTTTTACCTACTAATCTGATAACTGTGGCCTAATCTGGGATCACTAATGGAAGTCTGTAAGGTTATTTTCTTCTTCAAAAGGTGCAAAAAGTATTCATGACTGTAAAGGACAAGGCGAGTGACCATTCCATTACGCCATCCTTGCTCCGCCGTAGCTCCGCGAAGGAGAGAGGCGAATTACATGCTCATCCTTGACAGAAATGCCTACTTTTTCAAGTCCGCTGTTTGAAGAAAATCGGGCCAGAAGAAGAAAATAGGAGGTTTTTCAGTACTTTTATTTAACCTTCCACGCCGTGAGATCATTCATGGAAGTGTTTGTTGGCGGTAGTTAATCCAGTAATATTTTCCTCAAAATGTTAAACAGTTTCTGCTTGTGGATATTATGGTTCGAATTGTGCCAGTCATTTCGGCAGATTGTGCCAGTTACACCGTTTTAAGGTATTTCCTTTTGATATTCAAATCAAGCCACGCAAGTTGATTCGCCAAAAGCTTACGGCATAAACGCTCAAATCTGCCCTCACTGGCCATTTATTCCGTTTCCTTTTGGCTTAAGATCCACTTGTTAGCTCATTTACTGCCTATCAAAACGAGTGAATAGTAATGTGAACCACCTTGTTTCACAAAACCGTTATAATGTGGCACAAAAACCGAAATGGGTGGCATAGTCAGACCGAAATAACCAGCTTGATCTTATCCCTAAATGCCAATGACATTTTTCTTATTTCTGTTCCTATATAAAGGTTAGAAAAAGTTACTGCATGAAGCAGGAGAATACAAATCAAACTACCTATCGAATACACCGGACTTTGTGTGACTGATAGAAATATTCCCCATATAATGGCTACAGAGAAAGTAATGTCAATAATTACCGAAATCACATTAGCAGTAAAAAGCGAAAATATTTCAATCTTATCAATTGTGGAAGCTATGGTTTGCTCTGCTTTAGATAGTTGTGATGACTGGGACGAAAGCTTAGTTGATAGCTGGTTTACCTCGTCTTCATGATGACCTTTTAGTTCCTCAATGTGGCTTTCATGTCCTCCAATTATCTTCTTCTTGATGTTATCAACAATATCAAAAATGTCCTCATCGCTGAAGTTTTCGCCAGCGGTTACTGATAGGTTATGAGCAAGTTCAAGCAATGAAGTATCCCATCTAACCAGTTTGAAGTCGTCTTCCGTTATATCCCCTCGTTTTTTTATTTGATTCAGTTTAGTTAAAAAACTTGACCAAAATTTATCATCAGAGTAAACGATACTGTAGGCATTCGAAACCATCAAGCTTCGTGGCATATTTGGAAAAGCATTTGGTTTTTTAAACCATGTAATTGTACATAACCACTTTTCAGTCGTCACGATGGGAATCTTTCCGACAATGGTATCTTTCTGTCTTTTAAAGAATCTTCTAACAACTTTAGGGAATGTACTTTCATGCGTGATGAAAACAATGAACGGTTGATCTAAGGAATCCACTCTGACTCCTTCTCGAGAGGAATAGGTTCTCGATACACATTTAACATCATGCACTAAATCGCGGAATCCTGACCTTCTTTCAAGATACTCCTCAAATTTTTCGACATCACACTGATACTTTTTGTCATAGGCAATATTCTCTGATACGACTAACCCTAATTTTTCAAGCTTCTTTCTTACTAATGGTATTTCAGATTCGAGTGCTACTGCATCTAAACCCTTACTTTTTAAAAGTTCTAAAGTTTTTGGGTTGAAGTTTTCATATCTATGTTTCTTGAGATCTTGCTTCCAAGCCGACATAACCTTTAATACTTCGTCAATTGTTATATCATAGATTTCAGTGTTGATTTCCAATTCTTGAAGTAGTTTCAAAAATTCTTTTAGGGATTTGGATTTTGATGCTCCATTATATCCAAGCAAGCCCAGTAGTACAGGTGTATCAAAAATTACAGTAATATGTGATAGTTTTTGTCTTGAGGCATTTGTGTCAGCTAGAGTGATGTAATTAGCAAGTAAAGCGCCTTTCACAATTTTCTCTAAATGCTTAATTGTATCAATCTTATACTCATACAAGTGCTTTATAAATACTGAGGTTAAATAGGACTCATTTTTTATCTTTTTGTTCCCTAGTTCATAAGTGCCGTTTTGCAGTGAAACAGCAAAAATTGAAATGAATTCATTTATGAATTTGAATAAGAATAATTCTGCTGATTCTTCAGTTATTTGTACATCGAAATTTTCCCTTGAAAACAGGACAAATTCATTAACCAGTTGTTTGAGAGAAAGGCTTACTTCTTTTAAAGTCTCGCGATTTTTTTCTAAAACCGCAGATATTTTTTCATCATTTTTGAATAGAAGTTTGTTCTTTCTCGACAAAAACTTTCGAGTAACCACCCTTGTCATGACTACATCAAATGCCGAGGAAGGTGGATTAAAGCCAAACTTCTGTTCAAGTATTTTTTTTAGCTCGTTTGGCTCAAATGATTCAGTTGATATTTCATCGATTGCTAGAACTACATATGGAACAATCAAGTCAATTTCATCTTTATGTGAATTCCGTTTTAATGATTCAAGAATAGAAAGGTTTATCAGTGGTGTATTGGAATTCATTGTTTGTTCAGTTCTCTATGCGTCAGGCGCTATTACCGCCAACGATCAGATATGGCGAGTGGCCAAACTGATTCTAAAGAGCGCTAAGGTAGTGCAATCCCGCCATATCTCACAAAGCTTGCAAATAGCTTACAATCTTAAAGTCTTTCCGTCTGTCCGGCACAAAAGCTAGTGAATAGCTCAGAATTATCAGGGGGCGGGATGAAGCGGTTAAACTAGCACCACAGTCTGTAAGTAGCGATAATGGCCATTCGCTATCGCCTGTTGGCATTTCGTTTTATGAGTATTCCAGTTTGCCAATTAAGTTGTTCTGTGTCTTTCGCAGCAAGAATGGAATTATTGCCAGAGGTATGCTAAACACAAGAGTTGCCAAAATTGGAGAAAGGTCAGATGGGTTACTAATTAGGAAGTATCCCATTAAACCAAGAAATGCTGCTACAAAAGTTCCGTAAACTATGTATGCTAATGTTGTTCCAGTAAAACTCACGGTTACAATGGTTCCAGATTCAATGGGTTTAAAAGTTACTGCTGTTCTTGGCCAGTAGAACATACTGTTACTTTTAATGTTCACCTTGTGTTCAAAAGGAATGCTGTACCATAGTGATTTGGTTGTTTCTAAAGCCTTGTTGAACTCAGCCATATAGGTGAAGTCATTGCCTGAAAACCCAGGTTCTGGACTCATGTTTCTTCTGATGTTCCTATGTATGTCATCAGTTGTTAACTTGGTTCGATATGTGCGCTTGAGTTTCACCTAATACTGACTAACGTAAGCTAAGTGTCTGATTATCAGATGTCATTTTTCGGGCGATATCGTCCCTGTTAGCTCTGGCGAACCCCAGATCATCAGGATTTAAACCCATATCTGCTATCTGTTTTCTCATCTTGCTTACGATTCGTCTTTTCTGATCTAAAAATAGATAATTCTCTTTGGGTTGATACGGCTCTTTCTTGGTAATCATGTTCCAAATAATCACGGCGATCTTTCTGGCTGTGGCGTTGATAGCGGTTTGCCTACCTTTCTTAAAGGCAATCTTTCTAAAGAACTTGGCCAGGTCAGATTCTTTGAGATTACCCACCGCGTTTGCCGCATTTCGTAGTGCAATTTTGAGCCTGTTACTTCCTTGTGGAATCCGGTTAGAGAGCACTCTGCCACCGCTGATTTTGTTATTGGGAGCAAGCTTTAACCAGGAAGCGAAATGCTTAGCTGTAGGGAACTTCTTGAAGCCTTCCGGGCCAATCTCGCTCATCAGAGTGAGGATCGTTGAGTAACTCACACCTGGGATAGAGAGCAGGTCCACTCCATCGAAGTATTGGTAGGATACAATGTTGAGATCTACTCCCTTCAATGCATTTTTATTCTGCCTTTTATGAGGCTTATTTTCAGGGACATCATCTACCACCTCATTTTTCTCTGATATAATTTGATTGAGGTAGTCACTGATCTGTTGATCACAGGATTCAATTAGTTCTGTATAAAACTGATGTCTGGCAAACTCTTGCTTGAGTCCAAAGAGATAATCTTCTCTCCTGTTAGAGACTAAAGCCTTGGCAATTTCTTCTTCAGACTTTCGACAGTTGAAATGTCTTAGAGCAGCCAGGGAATTAGGTTCAAGGTTTCCCTCGCAAATAGCTTTGACAATCTTTAAACCTGTTTGTCCGGCTATGTCTCTGACTACCACGTCGAGTCTGAAGTTGAGGTATTTGAGAAACTTTGCCATTTTGTGGATGCTATCGGCTCTCTGCTCAATCATATTGGTTCTGTGTCTACAGAGTGTTCTAAGTTGTTCTGTGGTGTGATCAGGAAGGAAACTGGAAGGCAGCAGACCAAGTGTGTGGAGTTTCTGTATCCACATACAGTCCAATACATCGGTTTTCTTCCTATTGACCTGCTTAGTGAACTTTCCATTGGTGAGTACGACTTCAAGTCCCGCTTGACTGAGCTCAACAAATAGGTTTTGCCAATACGCACCTGTTGACTCCATAGCTACAGAAGTAATTCGGTTATTGACAAGCCACTTTACCAGAGCAGCAAGGTCTTCGGCATACACGCCAAAGGATTTTACATCTTTTTGTTCTTGACCAATAGCCACAAAGTGTGATCTGCTTCCTACATCAATACCCGCAGCATTAGGATTGATGATAGTCAAAGGCATCTTTTTCATTCTCTGGATTTTAAGGTTTTAAAATAGCCCTAAGAGAATGTATCTTTATCCTTGAAAATTATACTGAACGGGGTATCAAAAGATCCACCAGTGAAATTTATCAACTAGCCTCAAGCTCATACCTTGGGGCTTCTTACATTCCGATCAAAATGACGCTCGGATGTGCTGAATGAATCAGCAGAGATACCAAACAATGCAACGATCTTACAAAGGGCTCAAATCAAGATACTCTTAATAGGGGTGAAAACGTTAGCACCTGAAATCAATTTGGAAAGGAGGAAATTGGTAGCTTTCATTTGAACAATTTCAGCCCCGAATCTGGGGAATTGTGTCTAACGTCCAACTAAAATGAGTATGCGTACCACTTGCTAAATGCACAAAGGTTTCCAGTTGATATTGGCCTATCAAATAACTCAGTTCGCATATTCATTTTAGTGTTTGTTGGGCGTATGTGCATTTTTAGTTGAAGAGTTTATCAAAGAATGGATTATGCCTGTTTTTTGAAAATTCCAGTAGCTTTCTGAAAGTCATAACTTCGATGTGCATATTAGTTTCTGGTTCGATTTTGAAAAAGGTTCCAAATGGTGTCATCTTCCAACCTTTATTTTTGTTGTAGTTCGCTAATGGTTCAGGAATAATATCCATTACAATAAACCCAAATTTTGGTGTTGTCTCCTTAATCACTACTTGATTTCCCTTGTAATTCTTCTTGATTGGGGTGTACAAGAACTCCTCAAAGTATGGTTCAACCAGATCTGAAAATTGCCATCGATAGTCTGTTAGTCTTTTTTGATGGGCAGTATCACCAGGTCTTTTGAATTCAAAAATCACCATCGAATTAACCTCTCCACTACTTCTGTCTCCGAAACTTATTGGATTATCAAACATTTGAGGGTTATCCAACAAAACCAGATCAAGCTCTTTTCTACTCTTAATCTGGGAATATGAAGTTATAGACTTATCAGATGCAATGAATTTGTAAGTGATGAACCTTTCATCCAAGAGCCATAAGTTGTGGTTTTCATAATCCAATTCGTTATTAGTAAGACCAAGTGGAAAAATGATATTATGAACATCTTCCTCAAGTTTATATTCTCCATTTTCATCAGCATCCAGAAATTTTTCAAATAGCTCAAGAATTGCTCTCCTACGTGTCATATAGTCTGCTAAGCTGTCAACATCATAAGCTGTCTTTTCCTTTAAGTCAGCAATAATGTTATTGATTGCTTCTTCATTGACTTGTTTGCTTTCAATGAACTTCTCAATGTTTTGCTCAACATTTTTCCGTGCGTTAAAAGATACTTTGTATAGATGCTCCTCTAGCTTGTCTTCTGGAAGGTTGGGTGGAATAGAATCAAGGATTTTTTCATTCTTCAAGAAACTGTGATATCGACGAGCTTTCTTGACAATGTATTCTTTGACCTCATTTACACTTTTTTCCTTTGCTTCCTTAACTTGGGTTTGATATTCATTTTCTAATATCTCCGAGACATTTTCTTCGATTTCTTGAAATGTTACGACTTCAGAGTTGTCAAACAGAAGGTTTTCTTTCTCTTTTGGAATATTGAAGCCATTACGTGTTTTAAACACCTTAGTGTCCAAATATTCAGAAACGAGGTAGATATCAAAGAAATAACTGTCTCCATTTAAAAGAATCGGATATGTGAATATGCTGTTTACATTCTTTAGATTCCTCCCACCGCCAACGGTTCGCGAATTGGCGCAGTAATAGAGGTAGTTGTTTTTCCTGTTTCCTTCCTTTTTTGTTTTTGTTATGTACAGTTTAAACCCTAAGTCTTTAAGGTCAAAATATCTTTCTTTCTCCTTTGATACCTTTTCAAATAACTCGTCTAGAACTTCGGCCGTGTTACTTTCATTGTCAATTATCTCAATTTTGGGAAGAGTGCCGCTGAGATAATATATTAGGCAATGATGCATAATGGCTTCAGCTATTTGAGCGACTGACAAAGCTGATTTCTCCAGAATATTGGGATTAATGCAATTTCTGATTTCAACTATTGTTTTGAATTCACTCGTATCGGATTCCGACGAAGAGACTGGTTCAATCTCATTCAGTGAAGTAAACTTGAATTCTCGGAGATGCCATTTATCATCTTCTTTGTAATTGCTTCGTACATAGTATTCATCGAAAGCGGCAAGTACGGTAAACCTTCCGATTCCCTTGCATCCAAAGTCTTTGTTTATTTGAGAAAATGGAGTTTCAAATGATCGATAATTTTTGGAAGTAAAGCCAATCCCATTGTCAATAATCTTGAATGATGAAATCGTTTTAATCTTATCGAAATTGAGATGCAGTGGGTATTCTCCACGCTCTATTTGAATTTGTATTTTCTTTTCTTCTCCAGGAAGAGGTGACTGCTGAAGGCTTATTATTGAGTTAACTACACATTCTAGCAATGGAAGTAATACATCGTCCGATGTTAAGTCAACTTGTTCAACAATATTTCTTACTGGTACAATCATATAGTTTTACTTGGATCAGAATTTCTTCATGAATGGTTTTTCTAGTTCAAATAATTCTTTCGAAACGCCTTGATTCATGGCATCCTGAAATATCCGAATGTCATAGAATTCCAATCCTGACAATCCACCTTTCCAGTTTTTCCACCCTCCAAAGTAAATCCACTCTTCTTCGCTTGACGAGGGGAAAAAGTCCGCTTCTGGCGAAATTGATCTTTCTAATATATTTCCACCATTTATATAGATTCTAAAGCTTCTGGCTGCCTTGTTCCAGCTTAGAACAAAGTGCCTCCACCCAACCAAACTTTGAGATGAGGGGAAGTATATTCCACTTTGATTATCGTAATTCTCCCCACCAAGTATTAGACGCCACTCTTTTTCGTCTTTTGTTAGTCCTGTCTTCTTAATGCCTAGGTAAAATGCATTTCGATAATTGTAGTCTGCTTCTCTTTCGGTGTAATATGAGAAGAGGTATTTATTATTAGGTGAGTTCAAAAAAGCATCTTCAATTTTCACCCAAAAAACTATCGAAAAATCCTCCCAATTCAGAAAATCAGATTGTGAAACGACCCTCTTTTCCTTCTTATTAATTCGGATTGGTTTGTCTTCTAAATATTGATACTTAGGAGTGTAAGGAAAGTTATCCAGTTTATTCTTTCTAGTTGATGCCCGTAAATCTTCAGATAGGCGGTTATACTTTGAGTATAGAAAGTAAAATCCGGACAGGACAACCAGAGAAAGTGCCAGAACACTTGAATACAGCTCACCTAAGAAGCCAGTTGCGATAAGCCCCACGATGGAAATTACTCCTGTAACAATCGATATTTTTTCAGATATTTTCATTTACGAGTACGAACCAAGCATACTGACTAACGTAAGCTAAGTGTCTGATTATCAGATGTCATTTTTCGGGCGATATCGTCCCTGTTAGCTCTGGCGAACCCCAGATCATCAGGATTTAAACCCATATCTGCTATCTGTTTTCTCATCTTGCTTACGATTCGTCTTTTCTGATCTAAAAATAGATAATTCTCTTTGGGTTGATACGGCTCTTTCTTGGTAATCATGTTCCAAATAATCACGGCGATCTTTCTGGCTGTGGCGTTGATAGCGGTTTGCCTACCTTTCTTAAAGGCAATCTTTCTAAAGAACTTGGCCAGGTCAGATTCTTTGAGATTACCCACCGCGTTTGCCGCATTTCGTAGTGCAATTTTGAGCCTGTTACTTCCTTGTGGAATCCGGTTAGAGAGCACTCTGCCACCGCTGATTTTGTTATTGGGAGCAAGCTTTAACCAGGAAGCGAAATGCTTAGCTGTAGGGAACTTCTTGAAGCCTTCCGGGCCAATCTCGCTCATCAGAGTGAGGATCGTTGAGTAACTCACACCTGGGATAGAGAGCAGGTCCACTCCATCGAAGTATTGGTAGGATACAATGTTGAGATCTACTCCCTTCAATGCATTTTTATTCTGCCTTTTATGAGGCTTATTTTCAGGGACATCATCTACCACCTCATTTTTCTCTGATATAATTTGATTGAGGTAGTCACTGATCTGTTGATCACAGGATTCAATTAGTTCTGTATAAAACTGATGTCTGGCAAACTCTTGCTTGAGTCCAAAGAGATAATCTTCTCTCCTGTTAGAGACTAAAGCCTTGGCAATTTCTTCTTCAGACTTTCGACAGTTGAAATGTCTTAGAGCAGCCAGGGAATTAGGTTCAAGGTTTCCCTCGCAAATAGCTTTGACAATCTTTAAACCTGTTTGTCCGGCTATGTCTCTGACTACCACGTCGAGTCTGAAGTTGAGGTATTTGAGAAACTTTGCCATTTTGTGGATGCTATCGGCTCTCTGCTCAATCATATTGGTTCTGTGTCTACAGAGTGTTCTAAGTTGTTCTGTGGTGTGATCAGGAAGGAAACTGGAAGGCAGCAGACCAAGTGTGTGGAGTTTCTGTATCCACATACAGTCCAATACATCGGTTTTCTTCCTATTGACCTGCTTAGTGAACTTTCCATTGGTGAGTACGACTTCAAGTCCCGCTTGACTGAGCTCAACAAATAGGTTTTGCCAATACGCACCTGTTGACTCCATAGCTACAGAAGTAATTCGGTTATTGACAAGCCACTTTACCAGAGCAGCAAGGTCTTCGGCATACACGCCAAAGGATTTTACATCTTTTTGTTCTTGACCAATAGCCACAAAGTGTGATCTGCTTCCTACATCAACACCCGCAGCATTAGGATTGATGATAGTCAAAGGCATCTTTTTCATTCTCTGGATTTTAAGGTTTTAAAATAGCCCTAAGAGAATGTATCTTTATCCTTGAAAATTATACTGAACGGGGTATCAAAAGATCCACCAGTGAAATTTATCAACTAGCCTCAAGCTCATACCTTGGGGCTTCTTACATTCCGATCAAAATGACGCTCGGATGTGCTGAATGAATCAGCAGAGATACCAAACAATGCAACGATCTTACAAAGGGCTCAAATCAAGATACTCTTAATAGGGGTGAAAACGTTAGCACCTGAAATCAATTTGGAAAGGAGGAAATTGGTAGCTTTCATTTGAACAATTTCAGCCCCGAATCTGGGGAATTACGCCCAACGTCTAGCTAAACGCCGTAAGCTGAACGGTTCAAATTTATTCTAAGCTAACAGATTGTACCACCATATGCAAGTACCTCGGCTTTAGCTTATGGCGTTTCAGCATCTGTTAGCGATACCTCATTCAACGACGAAGGTAAACTGGAATTTCCCAGTTTCCTGGACAGACTCTTTTTCAATACCGGCGGAATAAATCCCAGTAAGTTCATATTCTCCTGTTTCTCCAGGTTTAAATCGGAAATAACCGACACTACCAAGTATTTCTAAATTATAGCCATCGGAAATGATTTGGCCATTTCTGCGAAATTGAACAGAATCAATAATTACATCCCAGCTTTTAGGAAGTGCTATTTGGGGAGTAATAAAAACTTTATATGGATGTCCCAATCTGGGATCCCCACTTTCATGAAAGAAAAATTCAAGTTCAAATAATTCATGACCGTCAGAGAACGAACTACGAACTGACGTCAATAAGACTCTATCAATTGTGTTTATGGCGATGACTAGTTCTAGAAGATCAGAACTTTGAGATTGTGATTCAACTATATTCCTAGCATTTTCTACAATTTCCTCAAAAAACTTCTTTTCTGAATCTGGCCAAAACAAGTGTGTTTGTTGCAAAGAGTAAAATTGTTCTAAAGTAGCATCAAAATAAGGTAGAAGTAAGGGGAATTCAATGTCAGAAATTTCGCCGCCTAATTTAAATCCAGAAGCTCTTCTCAGGGCGAATACTTCATCTACTTCTTGAAGCAAGCTATCTGGATTACCATTATAATATTGACGGCTGAGTCCCTTGATTTCTTCAAGTTTAATCATATTGATAGCTTGACCTGTATAGAAGTTATTTTCAATAAGACCTGAATTATCAATTTTAGAATTACATGAAAAAAGAAAGGTCAAGAAAATTAGTCGTAGTGTGTTGTTCATTCCTCTGCGATTTATCGCTAACGCCAAGCTAGCAGGAGTGCGCCCCGAGCTTGACAGAAAGTACTAATCTAGTGAATCTGCCGGTGCTCACAAAGTATCCAAGTTGCACTGCGTTCAGAAAGATGAAAAATCCTGCGAGCTGAACTCAGTAGAAAGCACTGACCCTTCCCAACGGCAGATTCATGGTGATATTTGCACTGAAGTCAGCAAAGAGGCACTTTGGCGCATTCTTGCTAGCAAATGTTAGAGAGCTTTAGGTTCGTTTATGATGCTTTGTCCAAGAGTTCAGGAATTTGATTATCCATTCCTGTTCTGCGTTACTGGCATTTTCAAAGAAGAATTCCGTGTCAGTTCCCGTTGATATTGCAGGATATTTTAGTCCTTGTTGAAATTGAGCAGGGTTTCTGAAAAAGTGTTTAAAGTTCCCAAATCCGAAACCGTTCATCTTTACTTGTTGCTTGTCAATGGAAAAGATTTCGTCAAATGTGTATTCGATACTAGTGTCATTTTCGATCTTTTTCTTCTCCAGAACCAAGATTGACTTTCCGACTTTAAGTTTTTGTTTCTCTAAAAATGTGTTGAGTATACCGATTACCATAAAAATTCCAACGATCCAAAACGGAATTGAAAATAGAGCAAACACGATGCTTCCTTGAGCTGCTCCCCAAGTCCAGAATGAAATAAATCCAAGCCAGAATAATGGAAAAATTAACATGCCGATTTGCGCAACCTTGAATCCCTTTTTAGGAAGTTCGATTTCAATTTGATCATCAATTTTTTGAAATGATATTTTTGATCCCTTTGGTGGATTACCAATTTCATCTAAGTTGTCACTCTCTACTAGTTCACTGAGTTTGTGAATTGAGTTACAGTTAGAACACTGAGCTAAGTCAGTTGATACGTTAATCTTTGAATTGTCTATTTCCGAATTGCAATTCGGGCAATTTAGTTTCATATGATCTGGTGAAAATGCTCTCTAACGTCCAACTATCATCCGTAAGCTGGACTTTTCAAATTTCTATAAAAGTATCTGATCTCACCAGCCCTTGCAAATAACTCAGTAAGCTTATGGATGATAGTATCCATGTAATGATCTCAAGGTAGTGGTTATCTAATAATAAACCCTTGAGATTATGAAAAAGGAATCACTAACATTTGAAAATTTAGTACTTTATGTGGGCATTGATGTCCACAAAAAACAGTGGTCAGTATCAATCTTCACAGGCCAGATTCATCACAGAACATTTAGCCAGGCACCCTTCCCTGATGTATTACAGATCTATCTGGAGGCTCATTTTCCCGGAGCTGAGATACATTGTGCCTATGAAGCTACTCGTTTCGGTTTTTGGATTGCTAGAGAGCTGATATCGTTCGGCTACACATGTTTAGTTGTGAATCCAGCTGATATCCCATCTACACATCAGGAAACACAGAATAAGACGGATCAAATTGACAGTCGGAAGATTGCCAAAGCATTACAAGCTGGCTTACTTACAGGGAGCTATATCCCATCTGAGGAGCTGGAAGGAGATCGCCAATTGTTTCGATACCGAAAACGACTTTGGAGTGACCTGGTAAGGGTGAAGAATAGGATCAAAGGCACACTAGCCTTTGCAGGTATCCCTATCCCTGTTGAATACGATAATCCCTTCTGGACCAAGGCTTTTCTCAGCTGGTTGCAGGAAGTGACTATGCCCTCTAAATCCGGAAGAGATACATTAGACTTATTACTCGAGCAATACGACCGAATCTATAAACATCATCTTGAAGTCTCCCGGAAAGTCAGGTACCTAGCCAAATGTAGCAGGTATGCATCGAGTATTGATCTGCTTAAAAGTATCCCTGGCATTGGCCCATTGACCTCTATTCAGCTCATGGTTGAGTTGGGAGATATAACGCGCTTCCCTTGTTTCAAAAAACTCAACAGTTTTGTGGGTTTCAAGCCAACAACTTACAGCAGTGGAGAGCACGACTGGAAAGGTCATCTGACCAACAGAAAACACAATGCGTTGAGGAGTTCATTGATTGAGTGTGCCTGGCAAACGATACAGAAGGATCCAGTAATGCTTGTCAAGTATGAGGAATTGATCAAACGAATGACCAAGAAAAGAGCGGCAGTGGTGATTGCAAGAAAGTTACTATCCCGGATATATCATGTGCTCAAATTTGAGGAACCCTATGAATTGGGTAGAGTATCATAACTGCTTCAGCACCAGAAAATAGAAAAAGCACTTACCCATAAGACCTTGCCTTGACCACTTAACAAACGCTGAGTCTCGAACTCTTTTGCTTAGTCTGTGGCAAGGCATTTTTACCTACTAATCTGATAACTGTGGCCTAATCTGGGATCACTAATGGAAGTCTGTAAGGTTATTTTCTTCTTCAAAAGGTGCAAAAAGTATTCATGACTGTAAAGGACAAGGCGAGTGACCATTCCATTACGCCATCCTTGCTCCGCCGTAGCTCCGCGAAGGAGAGAGGCGAATTACATGCTCATCCTTGACAGAAATGCCTACTTTTTCTAGTCCGCTGTTTGAAGAAAACGCACCCAGAAATAGAAAATAGGAGGTTTTTTAGTACTTTTAATCCTTCTGCCTCGCCGTGAGATCATTCATGGAAGCATTTGTTGTATGGCGTTTAAATATTCAATTCTGATTTTTTCGAGCTAATAAATTCGCCCATTTTGGTCTTGAAATAGCTCATGTCATCCAGTCCTGTTTTGAAGGGATTGTTAAAGGCTATTTTCCCTCTGTCAGCATGAACATAAAACACTTTTTCATTTTTCGGTTTGAACTTGTAAATAGATCCTTTCCAAAGCCAAGTCACCTCATTTACTTCTTCAATATTCTCCCAGTTATAGGTTTTTTCTCCGTTTATGAGTTGTTTCTTTACACTGTCATCTGTCAATATCACTCTATAGTAATTGAAACATATCCATACGAACAGAGCTATGAAAGCTCCTCCAATTAGCAGAAATGGAGATGTGTTTGCCAATGTTGCTTTAGTTGGAACATCATTTATAGTTATTGTTCCTCCGTTAATTAAATTTAAAAAGCCTCCAAAAAAGAATACACTTCCGAATAGGAGGCTCCCAATTTTTTGAAGGTAGTAGTTTGAATTATCCGTCTCTATATAAGCCATTCTTAAATTATTTCATGAGAACCTCAATGCCATACAACGATCAGCTAAGCACAGTCGGCTCAGCCTTTCTAATATCTCAAAAGTATCTGTTCCAAATTCCTTTTGCAAACAACTAAGTTAGCCGATTGGGCTTAGCGCCTGTTACCAGCTTTTTTAATCAGGTTGTTAAGGCGTTGCTCTTCAGTTGACCACTCTAAAATGTTTCTTGGGTACTGACGTTTGATCGTATCCAGTTCGTGTTCCCAGTACCACTCATCAAATGATTGGCTGTAAAGTTCAAGAGACATTTCGTTCCGCAGGCGATCGACCTGGGTCCACAGAATGTCCAGAATTTCAATATATCTCCTATAGGTTATATCGTCATCCGAGTTCAAAATAATTACATAATCCGGAGAGTACTTCTTTATGAAACCATAAACCTTTTGTTCCAAGTCCAATGAATCAATTCTATGACTGTTGAGAGAAATATAATCATCATACACATTGATTTCGATACGGTTATAGTTTTTCAAAATTCCGTTACGATACATTAGCGACTCAGAAAGTTTAAACTGTTTTCCAGTTAGGTCTATCTGTTCAGCCGAATCAAGAAAGTTCGAGAATTCTTCGAAATAAAATGGAAGCAATTTTTGAATCCCTGAGTTTCTAAATGCTGGATAATCGGCAGGATAATGTGAGTATTTTCTTCCAGTTGAAAATTGGATTTTTCTTAATCCAGCTTTTCTAAATTCATCAAGAATTGGGGTAATGTGTTTTATTGGAATTCGCTCATCAATATGAAGGTTAGCAGTTAGCTGATACTGTTCATAAATCGAAACCTTCGCTCGCTCATTTTTAATAGCCTCCTGAATGTCAG
Source organism: Cyclobacteriaceae bacterium (assembly GCA_965215825.1). Taxonomy (GTDB): domain Bacteria; phylum Bacteroidota; class Bacteroidia; order Cytophagales; family Cyclobacteriaceae; genus JAWPMT01. The sequence continues at coordinate 417,473 of CBDCEM010000002.1, forward strand.
ATATCCTAAACTTATTGTTAATCCAGTCGAAGAAGATAACTGGTTTCTCAGTTGTGATGGTGTCCTTAACGATGTAAACATCGAACATTAACGAACGACGATAAATTCGTTGTTGACTTTGGCTGTTGGGTTTTCTTAAATCGTAAACATGTTCAGGAGAGTTATTTAGTACTTTCTCGTTCAGCTTCTGAAAATCTACAAAATTTTTAAAGCCAAAGAGGATGCTCATCAGTACAAAAACAACGGTTATTCCGAGAAACCATTTTGCCTTTTTTCGACGAATTAGTCTGCTCAGACTTGGCCATGAAGAATAAAATAAGACCAAAGGAAGAAGAGCTAACATCAGGGGGAACTCTTCGATCAAATCGAGATCATATTGCATTGCAAACATTATGTACCAAATGCCAAGCATGCTTCCAAGTTTGCCAAACCAGAGCAGAAATGACCAAGTCCAAAATCCCTCACTGTTAAGAGTTCGTCTTGCCAAAGAAAGGGTTCGCCAGTTCGTGCGTTTTATGGAGTTCTGAAGTGTAAATCTTAGGGCAATCGAAAAACCTAAATAAGAGGCAATGGCTGCATAAAAAAGATTGTAAATGTAATTTTCAGTTGGAGTTAGAACGAGTAAAACTCTGTCCCCAAGTTGACTTGTAAAAAATCGAAAACTTTCTCGGTAAAGTTGGAAGAAGGCGTAAAAAATGTAAGCTGATAGTGTCCAAAGGAGTAGACCTCCAATCAAGTTGGTTCGGCTGAATTCAGGTTGTGGTTTTAAGAATCCTTTGGTGAGTGTCATTCGTCATGCAGAGAATTGCTGGTAACGACTAGCTATCCGCCGTGTGTCCGACACTAGCTAGAAGACACTAATGTAGCGAATCTGCCCAACCACCGCAACAGTATCCACGATGCAGTGCGAAACACAAGTCTAAGTCCAGAAAGAAAGAAGCCGGGGCGGGAGATGAAGTTTCAGAATGGGCAGAGTAGCGGGCGAGTTTCGTTGCAGGTTTAAATAGCACTATGACACATGGCGGATGAGCGTCTGTTATCTCTCGTTTTTTGTTATTTCACCTTTGAGTTCTGGGAATTTTTGAAAGGCTGTGTTGACCAAATCGTAAGTTGCTTTTCCCTGTTGATTGCTAAATGAGTATGTCTTCCCTTCAAATGGAATCAGTTCATTATCTGCGTTAAACCATCTTGAAGGATCGTAACTTCTTACGTTATGAATTTCTGAGTTTTCAAATTCTTCTTTTGAGTTGCAAAGTTTATCAACCCAAATCCAGCGCTTGGATCCTGTTATTTCCATGAGTCGCTCTGGGCTAATTCCCAGTTTTACTGCTTGGCTCATTGCCAAATGCATAGTTTGACGTTTGTTGAGGTTCGTTTCGTTTACATTTCCGATTGTTAAATTGTATTTCGTGTAATCTCTACTGCTTTCACGCCTGGCTTGTCGTTGTTCAGCCGCTTTTTCCCTGAGCTTTACCGTGTAATCAGTTGCCTCTGGTAGAGGTATTATTTGCTGAATATCAAAGTATAGATTGTCCCCGTCTTTCTGTGGCTTAATCCTTATGCATTTGATGTCAATATCTCGTTCGATTAGCCATAATACTGACGTTGTAATCTCTTTGGAAAAGTCAGCAGAGACAAGAATTATTCGGACATCATTGGCGAATTCTTCTTCGTTAACTTCGTCCCATTCCAAGAAGTTCATGATCTCTTCTTGTGCGTCAATGTTCTCTACATCGTTTTTCTTTAGATACTGTTGATAGGCTCGCACAGCCTTATCAAAAGTTAAATTGGCTACCATGGCAGCATATCTAATTGATTGCAATTCCATATGTCCTCCATCTTCTGTTCGCTTCAGTTCAACTACGACAAGATTCGCATCTTTATCGAGGCAAAGTATGTCAATCCTTCTTCTGCTGTCTTCCCAATCTCCAAATTCACTGCTGATTACAAAGAGGTTCTTTTCTACCGTTTCAATGGAGTTAATTATGAATTTCTGCAAATCATGAGCCTCATCTATTTTTTCGTTTGAAAAGGTCGTTTGAGTTAGTTCGACAATCCTATCTCCGTTTAGTTTGAATATTGGCATTGAGTTTTGAAGTTACGGCATGAGAGATAACGTCAAGCTAGCAGGAGTGCGCCCCGTGCTTGGCAAGTTCCGATAAAACTAATGAATCTGCCGGTGCTCCCAAAGTATCAAATAGCCATTGCGTTCAGAAAGATGAAAAATCCTGCGAAGTGAAGTCAGTAGAAAGCACTGACCTATCCCAGCAGCTGATTCATGGTGAGGTTCGCACTAAAGCCTGTAAAGTGGCAGTTGGCGCATTCATGCTAGCGATTGTTAGCGAGATGTTATTTGCCATTCAGGAGGTTCTCGTAATGGTTGATGAACCTATAATGCAGTTTGCCATCTTGAGAAAGTTTTGCAAACTCAATGATTATGTCGTTGAAGGAATTCATGTTGCAATTCCTCTCTAGCTCAGCAGCATAGGGTTCTCCAAGAGCTTTCATTTGTTGTTCAATTTCTTCGTAGTTTTCAAACCTTTGGGGTTCGGATACGCTGATTGTTTTAAAATCCAGTACATCCAATGTTGGATTAATCACAATGATTCGTGGAGCCGTAATTTTCGGGAAGTATGGTTCTTCTTGAAGAGTTACTTCGTTCATAAAAACTGAATCAGCTTTAAAATCAGTTTTCAGATTCTGTTTAAAACTTTCGATGTTAAAATCGCAATTCAAAGTTGGAGTCGGGCCGAAACTAGGCGTCCAGGAAATAAAGATCGTTGAAATTAACAAAAGCCCAATGAGTGTTGAGAGGCTTGAATCAAACAATCTGGGCTTCCCCGTTTTTAGAAGGATAAAATTGACAAAGTGTAATATTGAAAGTCCACAAACAATCACTGTCGAAAGAGTTAGGATAGTGAAAAGAGTTGTTCGTGGAGTCCCACTAACCCATAGTCCAAATGTTACCACGAGAATAACAAAGCTTACCGGAAAAATTAGAGAATAAATCCAGTTCCATATGTCCGTAGGTTTTTTCTCCATCTTGAAGGAATTCTCGCTAACAACCGAATATGTGACAATGTCACATATTCACATTATGTATTTTATTCACAAGTCTAATGGATTTCGAATGTTTTGCAACCCATTGATAGCCACGTGAGTGTAAATTTCTGTGGTTCTGGTAGAGTTGTGTCCGAGTAAGGTTTGAATATATCGTATATCCGTTCCGCTTTCTAATAAATGAGTTGCAAATGAATGTCTCAGCACATGTGGAGTAACGTTTTGATGTATTCCAGCCTTACGGGCGGCTCTGGAGACAATTTTTGAAACACTGGAGGCGGAATAAGGTTTGCCTCCTTCTCCCTCAAAGAGCATCTCCTTTGGGCGATATTTTAAAAAGTATCGTCTTAAATCGATCAACATTTTATGGCTCAACAATGTAATTCTGTCTTTCTTCCCTTTTCCCTCTACTACTGTTATGGTCATGCGGTCACTATTGATGTTTTTGATCTTTAGGTTCAGCAACTCGGATCTTCTCAATCCTGCAGAGTAGAGTAGCTGGATAATGCATCTATGCTTAAGGTTATTACAAGTGTTAATCATTTTCACGACGCTTTCTTTACTGATGACCTTCGGAAGACTTTCCTTTTTGATAGGTCTTTCCAATTCGTAGAAACGATTGGCCATTCCAAGGACCACTTCATAGTAGAATTTGATCGCGTTGATGCTCTGATTGATGTAACTGTCAGACCGGTCCTCCAGAACAAGTTTTTGAAGGTATTTTTTGATATCATACTCATTGAGGTTTATTGGGTCATCCACAGTAGGAAAATGATTGATGAAGCGCTCAAAAAGAGGAATATAGGACCTGGCAGTATTGAGTGAGTATCTCCTGATTTCCAACTTTTGATAGAATTCCTCCGGACAGTATTTCCAACCCTTTTTCGGTGGCCTTTGTCGAAAATCATCAACAGAAAGTGGACTATTCCCTTTTGCCACAGGTCTGTTGGTAAAGAAATAACTCGTATTAATCCTTGCTACTCCTCGAAACTGACGAAAAATTGAATTTAGATTCTCCGGATTGTTGGGTATGATTACCATTTGGTGGTTTGGACTCCACCGGGGGGTGGGCAATTGCTTGACCATGGCCTGTATCAACTTATCAGGGTAAAACTGAATGCCGATCATCCTTTTTTGATCAGAAACAAGGTGTCTAAGGGTGATGGTTTTGTTTTGAATCGTTGTAGAAGTCATACGGGTCGAATATGGTCTTACCCAAATTTGGTGGACATGGAAATAGATGCCATTTTTATAACCGAATAGATTCGTATATATCCGTAATTATCCGAATAAAAAGATGGAAACAACTTCAAAACAACGGTGTTTAAACTGTCAGGCCGCGCTGCATGGTCGTCAGGACAAGAAATTTTGTGGCGATCAGTGCCGGGCCACCTACAACAATCAACAGAAGAAGCCTCATGAACAGGCCATTCAACGGACCAACGCACAAATCAGAAAGAACAGAACTATTCTGAAAACACTTTGTCCGACGGGTAAAGCAACCGTTCGTAAGGACGTGCTGGAGGCCATGGGTTTTTCATTTAGACATTTTTCGTCCTTATATGGTAAATCATCGAAGACTTATTTTCTATGTTATGACTATGCATACCAACCGATTTTTGAGCAATCAAACACCGAAGGAGTTGTGGTGCAAAAAGTATTGATCGTGCAATATCAACCCTATATGAAAAATTTCGACCCCTGGGCTTTTTAGAAGTTCTTCATCAATGCGAAACAATAATGACAAGGAGCAAACTCCCTGCGAAAACATCACACTTGCCAATGAAAACTGCATTTCTCTTTCAAAACAGGTACTCGCCTGCCCCGTTGCGCAGGGCTAAGGCGAAACGATGGGTGCGGCTGGGCGCCCAAAAAGATGATATCACGGACAACCCACTACTATTGCCGTATTCGTTCGATAATGGTAGCCATATCCGTCTTTGTATCTAATAAAACATCAGGTATTAAGCCGGCGCTCTGGTCTGATTGGTGATCCAGAATGAGCCGATAGGCTGGAAATCTAATTTGAATGTTGGAATTTGGGAGAGTGATCAAAGGAAATGAACCACCGTTGTTTCCATTGTACCCACCACTGGCCTGACTACCAATAAAAATGGTATTGCTGTATTGCTTTAACCAGGAAGTAACCATCGTGGAGGCAGAAGCGGTGAACCCATCGGTCAAAACATACAACTTGCCACTAAAGTGATTTTTTGAGTTGGGCTTGTAGGCATAAATAAATTCAGTTCCCAAATCGGAAGAATGCATATTAAACACATTGCCCACATTGTACTTCAGCTTGGATAGAAATAGAAAAAACTTACCCTTGCCATTCAGGTATCTTCCGGTGGCTAGCCTGGGTTGAAGAATGGAGTAAGCAAATGCGCTATCGGCCAAAAACCTGGTGAGTGCGATCGCCGCTTTTCTGCTTCCTCCGGTGTTTCGTCTCAAATCCAAAATCAGTTTTTCTGCTTTCATTTCATGGATTTTCTTAAACGCATTTCTGAAAAAGCCTTTGTCTGACTTACTGAAGTCCTCAACTTTCAATATTACAAAATCATCTTTGAGATAGAGTTTATTGACTTGATTTGATAAAATGCTCGTACTTGAATGCGCTTCGGCTTTATGATAAAATGCTTTGCGTTGCCCACTCAAAGTGTATTCATCATGCGATGTTTCGATTTCATATTGTTCCGGATAGCCAAGGAACTTTGATATTTGGATGGAAGAGACAAAATGAAAATACTCAGTTGAAAAGGCCGTACTGATGCCATCGCTCGCCTTATACTCCTCATAATATGCTATGATCTCTGAGGCATTGTATCCGTTGATTTTCTGTATCACCTGACCGATTCTGGATTTATCAGTACAGGAGGTAATGGTCAATTCTCCATTTTGAATAAGTGCTGTTATGGGGATAAATGAAGGCTGATAATGAAGTTTTAATGGATTTGCCCTAATCGAGGTGTGAATACAGCCAATATTAAAAATGCCTTTTTCAATCCAAATGGTATAGTCCAACGGAGAAATACTATCTGTGCTAATTGCTTTTGCACGATCAATGACAGAAAGAATAGTTAATTTATTTTTGGGATCATAGTTCACCGGATGTCCATTCGAAACAGCATCGTTCAAATAGATGAGGTCATCCATTAGTGACTGTTTGGATAATCTTTGTCCAGGTAGTACTTGAGGAATCAGCATAAGCAGTACAAATACCCTGATCATTGTTCTCATATGTCGTTGTTCATAGCTGGGGATTCATTTTTTTTGATCACCTCCATCAATTCCTTATTGTCCATTACTATTTGAGAATGCATAGCCCTGGAAAGTTTGACTACCACACCGAGTTTTGAATTGGTAATCAGGTAGACCGCTTGCTTCTTTTTCAACAAGGAATTAAAGATCGGTTGCAGGCCTTTGATGGTACCACTTTCAGCTTCCCAGATCACTGCAGTGATCTTGTCGTTCGCTTCGATCATCTTCCTCACATACCCAAGATTGCTACTGCCCGAAAAGCTATCAATTGCCAGCAATTGACTGCCAAAAAGTTGGCTTAATTCCGCTTCAAGTGGGGAAACCCCCAGTGGCGATTCCTTAAATAGCTGGATAAGCAAAACGGTTGTCATAAGAAACAAAACTAGAGCACAACTTTGGCTAACCAAAAACTCTCGTTTCCAGGCACTTCTTTTAGCTTAAGTGTTACTTTTGCATCCAAATTTTGGACGACATAACCCTCTAGCTAAAACCCCATGGCTTATATAGAACCTGCTCCCATCAAGGACAAAGGCAACCCATTTGAGTCTATGATGTCAAGATTCCACATCGCCGCCCAGCATTTGGGACTTGACGACCAGATATATAATGTGCTTAAATCTCCTGTAAAGCAAGTAATTGTATCCCTTCCTGTAACAATGGATGATGGTTCAATCCGTGTTTTTGAGGGGTATCGTGTCATTCATTCCAATATCCTGGGCCCTTCGAAAGGCGGTGTGCGCTTTGCCATGGATGTAAACATCGATGAAGTAAAGGCCCTGGCGGCGTGGATGACCTGGAAGTGTGCGGTAGTAGATATTCCTTACGGTGGTGCCAAAGGCGGGATCACCTGCGATCCGAGAAAGATGTCTCGGGGAGAGGTGGAGCGCCTGACGCGTGCTTATACACAGGCGATGTACGAAATTTTTGGACCAGACAGGGACATCCCAGCTCCGGATATGGGAACTGGTCCTGAAGAAATGGCCTGGATGATGGACCAGTATTCCCGATCTCAGGGGATGACGGTAAATGCAGTCGTAACTGGCAAGCCTCTGGTTTTAGGAGGCTCACTAGGCCGAACAGAAGCTACCGGCCGTGGAGTAATGATCTCAGCGCTGGCAGGGATGGAGAAATTGAAAATCAATCCTTTTAAAGCCACCTGTGCGGTACAAGGGTTTGGTAACGTTGGATCCTGGGCAGCCCAATTATTGGAAGAAAGAGGAGCAAAAATTGTGGCCATCAGTGATGTGTCAGGAGCGTACTATAATAAAGAGGGGATCGATATCCATGGGGCAATCGCTTATCGTGATAAAAACGACAGGTCCCTGGAAGGGCTTCCTGGCGCAGAAAAAATTGACCCTGAAGAGTTGCTGCTACTGGATGTAGACGTATTGGTCCCTGCTGCCGTAGAGGACGTAATCACAGAGGTAAATGCAGACAAGATCAAAGCACGACTCATCGTCGAGGGTGCCAACGGTCCTACCTCAGCACAAGCGGATGCCATTGTCAATGCAAAAGGAATCATGGCGGTTCCGGACATTCTGGCCAATGCGGGCGGAGTTACGGTTTCATATTTTGAGTGGGTACAAAACCGATTGGGATACAAATGGACCGCCGAACGTGTGAACAGAAGATCTGACAGGATCATGAAGGAAGCATTCAATAAAGTTTATGACGCATCTTTACAATATAATGTGCCACTGCGAATTGCTGCCTACATCGTAGCGATCGACAAGGTGGCAAAAACTTATAAATTCAGGGGCGGATTTTAGGAGCTAATCATCTATGAAAATTCACAAAGAAGGCAAAATCATCATTCCCGTTTCAGCGGTACTGATTGCAGGTTTATATTTTTTTCTAACCTGGTTACTGCCCTTGGTGATCATTCAATGGGTTTTGGGCACAGCTGCTGCTATTTTCTGGATTCTGATCGTTCGTTTTTTCCGGGTGCCGCCCATCCAAACCCCTGAACAGGACCATCGTGTCATTGCACCAGCAGAGGGAAAGGTGGTAGTCATTGAGGAAACAGAAGAGGACGAATACCTGAAAGAAAAGCGAATTCAGATCTCCATTTTCATGTCTCCTTTGAATGTGCATGTGAACCGTGCTCCGGTAGATGGGAAAATATCCTATTACAAATATCATCCTGGGAAATATCTGGTGGCCTGGCATCCAAAATCCAGTACGGAGAACGAAAGAACTTCTATTGGATATGAAACAGGAAATGGTATCAAAATTCTCATGCGTCAAATTGCAGGAGCCGTTGCCAGAAGAATTAGCTTTTATGGTAAAGAAAACGATCCGGTTGCTGCTGGGGATGAGGTGGGGTTCATTCGTTTTGGGAGTCGGGTAGATGTCTTTCTGCCGGTAGATTCACTGGTGCACGTCAAAATAGGCGAGAAAACACTTGGCGGAGAAACCATCCTGGCAACGTTGCCCTCTTGAAACCCCCTGATTCATTCTAGAAAGACTCGAAGAAAAGTCCTGAATCACCAACTTTAGTACGGTAAAGGTCCCATTGAGCCCACTTTTGGGTAAGAGTCTACCCAAAAATTACCCGATTTAGGGTATTGTAAAAGCCCTTCCTGCTTGGCAAATTTACTTCACTGATTAACCGAGATCATTGAAGTACATTTCTTATAGTAGTTATGGATCGAATCTTATCCCTTAATACCGCCTCGCTCACCGTTGACTTTTCTGAAAAGTTCTTACTGATCACCTGGCATGGGGTCGTAGACTTTGAAGAATACAAATCAGTACTTACGAAAGCCGTAGAAATAACCGATGTTCATGGTATCCAAAATGTATTAATCAACCGATTAGATCTAAAGGAGCTGAACACGGAATGCCGGGTATGGATGAAAAACTACTTTCTCAAGAAACTGGTCAAACCCATTATCCCAAAACTCTCCAAAGTTGCCACAATCGAATCTCGATCTGCCATTGGACAGATTTACTCAAAAACGATCTCAAAAACGGTTTCTCTCGTCTATCCAAATCTGACCTTCAAGTCTTTCTCCTCGGAAGCAGACGCTCATCATTGGATCACTCCGCATACCGTCAGTACCAACAATCGAGAACTTGTTGAGGTGGAATCAGAAGCGTTTCTCAGACGAGAATCGACAACACCGCAAAATTACCCTACGCCGCCCACTGTTAAGGCCGGGCCAAGACGGCCTTTAAGTTCAAAACAGGAACCTCAACTCGAACAGCGTAGAAATACGTTGCTCGAGAGCATCTATCAGCTTTTTTTCGGAAGCAGATAAGTGCACAACCGCTCTAGATAGTACTGGTCAATGGCGTCAAAGCTATTGACCTCAGTACTGTCTACATCCAGGATCCATTCGACATTTCCTTCCGAAATACCGGGAACAACAATTTCCGATTTACTATCGCTACTACAGGCAATATGTCCTGGAAATTCATCCACATCCGCCACGATGATGGTCTCTGCTTTCTCCCAGGAAGTCCCGCAAACTCCTTTTCCTTTCCGGATGCGAGTACAGGCAATAGGGCCCTGGAAAGGTGCAAGCACGAGTTCATCTCCTTTGACCTGGTAAAAGCCAACCCAGAAGAAGTCCATACCATATTTTAAAGCTGAGGCCACATTCGCCATATTCGCGATGGGATCTTCTTCTGAAGAAACCAATGCCTCAATTTGTGGCAGAAGTGATTCGTACTTTTCTTTCTTATCTGTCGATGTGTTAATGAGTAATTCTTCTGCCATATCAGTTCCTATGTAAAATCTTCAACATATTTTTTTCAACAAGTTTTTCTTCAATCAAATTCCCTGAAATCCCGGGAGCACAAATGCCATCACCGAATTCCTGATCACTTGTGAAAATTCTGGCTTCATCCCAAAGGTTTTTTTCAATAAACCCCTGTAGTGTTTTGGCTCCACCCTCAATGATCAAGCTGGTTATCTTTTTTTCAAAAAGCTGGTTCAACAATTCAATTTCATAATGATCCGGGTCAATTTTTATCCACTCCTGAAAATCAGTCTTTTTCGAGATGCGCGAATTGAAAATAAGTGTAGGAGCCGCGTCATTCCAAAGATTTCCTTTTTCTGATAAACTCAAGTTTAGGTCCACCACTACCCGGATGGGGTTCCGGCCATGCCACTCCCGCACTGTCAAGGAAGGGTTGTCATACATCGCCGTATTCTTCCCTACAAGTATGGCGTCTTCTTCTGCACGCCATTTATGAACCAGTTGGCGGGATTGAGTACTACTGATCCATTTTGAGTCAAAGTTCTTACGAGCGATAAAACCATCGGCGGTTTGTGCCCATTTCAAAATGATATAAGGCCTCTTTTGATCGTAATAGGTAAAAAACCTTCGGTTCAGGTGTTGGTACTCGTTTTCGAGCAAACCTATTTCGACTTCAATACCATGGTCCCTCAGCCGTTGTACACCTGTCCCATTGACCCGTTCGTGTGGATCAAGTGCGCCAATCACTACTTTTTTAACCTTATGTTTGATGAGCAAATCAGCACAAGGAGGGGTATTACCATGAAAAGAACAAGGTTCCAGGGTTACGTAAGCTGTGGCTCCAGGAATTTGAGACGGATCTTTTACCGACCGTACAGCATGGACCTCCGCATGGGCCTCACCGTATTTCTTGTGATAACCTTCTCCTATTATTTTCCCATCTTTCACCAGCACGCAGCCTACAACCGGATTTGGGCTGGTATTTCCCAATCCGAGCGACGCCAGTGCAATGGCACGACGCATATATTCCTCTCGGCGAACTTCTTCGGTCATTTAGTTAGCAATAACTTTGCGAATCTATGGATAGTTCGTTCAATGCTTTCCAGATTTTTCAAAGTGCGGCTGGAAAATTGTCCGGAACTTATGAAAAGGAAGAAGCTGCTGCCAATGTTCGCTGGTTGATGGAGGATAAACTCGGGTTTTCTCGGGTAGACATTGCCTTGAAAAAGCAATATGCAGGAGGTGAAGTGACCTTGGAGGAATTTCATGTATTACTGGATAAAATTTGCAAGGGCGAGCCCATTCAATATGTATTAGGATATACGGAATTTCTAGGCCGTAAGTATCAAGTCAATTCGTCTGTTTTGATTCCACGACCGGAAACAGAGGAATTGGTATCATGGATTATCAAAAACAACCCCATGGCGCGAACGATTCTAGACATTGGCACTGGGAGCGGATGTATCGCGATTTCTTTGGCCAAGGCAATTAAAAGCGCAGAAGTAATGGCCTGGGATATTGATCAGGATACGTTGGCAGTTGCTACCCGAAATGCAGAAAACCTGAATGCTCCAGTTCAAATGCATCGGGTCGATGTACTTGAAACCTGGCCCGAGACGCTATTAGAAGTAGCTAGTCTGGATCTGATCGTCTCTAATCCTCCATATATCATGGAACAGGAAAAACCTGAGATGCGCAACAATGTCCTGAATTATGAACCTTCCACGGCTCTTTTCGTGCCAAACGAAGACCCCCTGCTTTTTTATCGTAAGATTGCTGAAGAGGCGAGACCCTTTTTATCGAATGGCGGTAAACTATACTTTGAGATCAACGAGAATTTTGGACTGGAAGTAATCAACTTGATGGAGAGCCTTGGATATATTGAAGCGAACATCAATAAAGACCTTCAAGGGAAATCAAGAATGATTCAGGGAACCTGGATGGGTTAATCAAATTTTATTTCAATTTCAGTCGTAATTTCTATCGACTCGCCACCTGATTTTGCGGGCGTCCATACTGGACCTTCTTTCACTACCCGAATAGCTTCTTCGTCACACCCTGCTCCCAAACCTCTAATTATCTTGAAGCCAGAAAGTTCACCAGTAACACTTACGTGCATGGAAATCAGCACCGTGCCTTTGACTCTCTTGCGTTTGGCTTCTTCAGGAGTCCTGGTATTTTTTTTCAGGTATTTATCATACTTCTTATAACCTATTTCTGGGGCTGCCGGAGCAAAACCCACTTCATCGTAAAACGTCTCGATATCTGAATTTTTAGACCGTTTTCTTGCAGTCCTTGAAAAAAGGAAAGCCGTAGTAAAGTTGGCTGGATCGTCTCTTGCCATCACTACATCAAAAGTGTCGGACTGATCGATATTATAATTAAGCTGATTGAAACCTGTGGAAGAAAAGGTAAGGCTCGGTGAGCTTAAGCTGTCAGGGATAGCCATTTCAAATTTTCCACTAAAATCACTAACAGCTAAAATTGAAGTGCCATCTAAAACAATTCTGGCATCAGAAACAATGTCGCCTTCCTCGTCGAGAACGTTTCCTTGTATTTGTCGGAAGGTCCAATCGTCTTTGCTCCTAATTTCAAAGAGGTCATTTTCAGTCACACTATAAACTTGTTCGTCAGGGCTGAACCTGACGGCCGGCTGATCCTGGCCTTCAGCCGCCAGTACTTGCACCGGGGGTTCTGCTTCACTTTCAACAATATCCAATTCAGAAACATCCAAGTTGGCTACGGTAAGTTCCTCGGTGATCTCTGATTTAGCCTGAAGCTTGGGTGTTGTCGTTCGAGAGTTGAAGAAAATTTCTTGATCTGGTTCATTAGAGTGATTTGATGCTAACAGGTCCGTTTCTAATTCGGGTTCATTGATTTCCTCCAACTGTTGCTCCTCTGCGGGAGCGGGCTCCACTGTTTCCTCAGCCAATGGAAGCTCAGATGTCTCTGTTATGGAATTACCTATTGCATCTTCCGATGGGTTTATATCACTTTTATCTTGGGCCAGCATTTCAGGTTGTTGCTTGAAATTGTTCAACACAACCCAACTCGCGACAATCAATAGCGCTACTGCTGCTGCAATTTTGAACCAATTGAAGCTCTTTTCCTCAGGTTTAAGCCGTTCACGAATTTCAGCTAAATCTGTCTTAGCTACATCAACCGGGACTTCCGTCCAGCCTTCCATTGCTTCTGCTTCAAATCCATCTTCCACGGCACGACGTTCCATCTCATGACGCTCTTGCTCGGAAAGGTCATCGCGGAAGTACTTTTCAAAGTCCTCCTGGTCGGATCGATATGATGAACGCTTACTCATTCAATACTTTCAATCTTTCTTCGATACAATTTTTTAGATTTCGTTTTCCATTTTGAATGGCACTTTTAACAGCCTTCGAGGGTAGTTCCGTGATCGTTTCCACCTCCCTGTAGCTTTTTTTCTCCAGGTAAAATAAAGATACACATCGCTTTTGCTCCTCTTTCAACGTTTCTATGCAGGCTGTCAACGCTTCAAGATCAGCATCAACTTGCTCTTCCTCATTGAGATGCACGACTGATTCAGATTCCATAAATGAGGCCAGGTTTTTCTCCTCTCGAACCTTCTTTTTGCGTAGTTGCATCAGGCAATGGTTTTTACTCACTACATATAACCAGGATTTGAAGTGGGATATTTCCTTGTCGAGTACTGCTGTGGAAGTATGCTCAAATATCTCCATAGTGGCATCCTTGCTGTCTTCGGAAGACTTGAAATACTTCATGCAAAGTCCATAGATCAGGTGCAAATAGCGGTTGTAGAGTTGTCCAAAATATTCAAGATCACCGGTTTCTACGTACTTCTTCAGTAGTTCGTCATCGGATAAGTCATCATGTTTTTTGAGCACTTTCACTTTGTAACAACCTGATAAACAGCTATTTATTTTCTATGCTGAAATTTTCTAAAAAAACTTTTATGGAATCCGGTGCCAACCTGCATCTCAATGGTCAAACACATAAACGAAGTTACCATGCACAAGTTAATGATCTTCCTTTTTATAGGTTTCCTTGGGCTAAATGTCCAGGGAGAGCATTTTGTTACGGGAACTGTCACTTCTCAAACTGACGGGCAGGCCATAGCAACAGTTTTGGTTAAAGTCAAAGGGGCCAATCTGGGAACCACCACTGATCTCAATGGATTTTATTCAATTGAAGTCCCGAATGAGAAAAGCGTGCTAGTCTTTTCGCTTTTGGGTTTTGAAACGCAGGAAGTACAGATAAATGAGCAAAAAATCATTGATATTCAACTTCATGAAAGTGCTCCTGAATTAGAGTCCATCGAATTGTCTAAATCTGAAGATTTCTTTTACGATGGAGAAACAGACAAGAGATCCCGACAAAAATTGGAGGCAGCTCCGCAGGTTCTTCAAGGCAGAGTCGCAGGAGTTCAGAGACAAAGTCACTCGTTCAGTTTCATGAAAAGATCAAAAGTTCGAGCCTACGAAGCGGCACCTGTTTTCAATACTGAAGGCTATAGTACGATCAGGGAAAATGGTTTTTTGAAGCCCATGGATGACGCCTTGTCCACTTTTTCGATTGATGTAGATGCTGCTTCTTACAGCAACATGAGAAGGTTTCTCAACTATGGCAATATGCCACCCGTGGATGCAGTACGTATAGAAGAGATGGTCAACTACTTCTCTTTTAATTATGAGCAACCCACTGGCGAAGACCCCTTTGCCATTCACACTGAATTGTCCCGGGCACCATGGAATCAAAAGCACCTACTAGCACACATCGGACTGCAGGGAAAATCTATATCCACCGATGACCTACCTGCATCAAACCTGGTTTTTCTTGTAGATGTTTCAGGCTCTATGCAGGATGCCAACAAATTGCCACTGTTGAAAGCTTCGCTCAAAATGCTTGTGAATGAGATGCGACCACAGGACCGGGTAGCCATAGTGGTTTACGCAGGGGCGGCAGGTAGGGTATTACCTTCGACTTCCGGAGGCGATAAGAAAAAGATCATGAATGCCCTTGATCAATTGTCAGCTGGTGGATCTACAGCTGGCGGAGAAGGAATCGAATTGGCCTATCAAACGGCTAAGGAATACTTTATAGAAGAAGGAAATAATAGAATTATCCTGGCAACAGATGGGGACTTCAATGTAGGTGCATCTAGTAATGCAGCAATGGAGCGACTCATCGAAAAGAAAAGAGAAGAAGGAGTATTCCTCACTGTGCTGGGCTTTGGTATGGGCAATTACAAGGATGATAAAATGGAGATTCTAGCGGATAAGGGTAATGGCAACTACGCATATATCGACAACATCCGTGAAGCGAAAAAAGTATTAGTAAACGAATTTGGAGGAACCCTGTTCACCATTGCGAAAGATGTGAAAATTCAAGTAGAATTTAATCCGGCCAAGGTTCAGGCATATCGATTAATCGGTTATGAAAACCGCATATTGGCCGACGAAGATTTCAATGACGATCAAAAAGATGCAGGAGAGCTGGGGGCTGGACATACCATCACTGCGCTCTATGAAATTATCCCAGTCGGGGTTGATAGTGACTTTTTGGCTAGCGTTGAACCACTCAAATACCAAAAGAAAGTTCCCAACTCAACTAAAGCGAACACCGACGATTGGCTAACGGTAAAATTCCGATACAAACAGCCAGCCGGCAACAAGAGTAAGCTGATTGAACACACGCTTACCGGTGAGGCCGCCGCGATGACTGAAAACTTGCAATGGGCAAGTGCAGTAGCTGGTTTTGGAATGTTACTCAGGAACTCTGAATTCAAAGGCGACCTAACCTACAACCAAGTAATCGCTCAGGCCAAAACGGCATTGGGACAAGATGAATTTGGTTACCGCCGGGAATTTTTGGACCTGGTCGAGACCGCAAGCAAGTTACAAGCTACGCTGAGTGTGCGCTCAGAATAGCAAATCAGGTGTACATGCATCCTTACCCAATCTGTGGTAGGGATGCATTTTTTCTTACCATTTTGGAACTTCGTGATTATAATTCTCGATTAAGGTAGAAAGTCCTACCTATGAATTTCTTATTCTCATGCCTCATCGCGATTTCTTTAAATCCAGGATTTGGCAACCCTCATCAACAGATTATAACCAGCGAGGTTTTATCCTATGATCTCAGGTATTGGGTTCATGTTCCGGATGGATATGAACAAAAGGAGCTTCCAGTGTTGTATGTCACTGATGGAAAATGGTATAGAGAAGGAGGTAGATTATTACAAACTTCGGTCCAATTGATTGAATCAGGCCAGGTCAAACCCCATATCATTGTTCTGGTAGATGCATTTGATCCTCATCAGGAATCCAAAAATCGAAGAAACAGTCAGTTTCTTTGTAACCCTCAATACTTGAAATTTTATAGGGAAGAGCTTATTCCAAAAATTGAAGAAGATTTTAAAGTCGCCCCCGGCAAAGAAAACCGTGCCATCCTTGGGCTATCCTTTGGTGGGTTGAACTCCATGTACTTTACAGCTCATGGCGGGGATTTTTTCGGGAAAGTCGGTATCCAATCGCCAGCACCACACCCCTGTCCTGAAGTATATGATGCTATTGATCTCGCCAAGGAGCTCCCCGGTCAAATCTATCTAAGCACGGGGACGGTCAATGATAAAGCCCGAGAATCACGACGATTGAAAGCCATATTAGAGAAAAAAGACCTTGAACTGTCCTATATGGAGGTGGCGGAAGGGCACAACTGGAGAAATTGGAGGCCCTTGCTGGATGACGTCTTGCTCTTCTTTTATGCTGAAAATTAGTTTTCAACAACCTTTTTAAGGTTGGCCAAAACACTCGCCCATCCTCCACCGGCTATGGTGCTTTCATATCTTTTTCGTCCCTCTGCTACTTTCGAGAAGTCGCCTTGCATCACGGAAAGGACTGTTTGACCACTTTTACCTCTGAGGGTATAGGTAACTGGGATATGATTTTCCGGAATGTCCTTGATTGAAGAATGTGGATCAAACGTGGTGAAAACCAACTTATTTTCCGGGACGAAATCCCGAACCACTCCACTTACAAAAGTAGTTGTTTCGCCTTCTACCTCCGCATTCCATAGTAAGGCACTTCCCACTTCCCAACTGGAGACTGCCTCGCAATTGAACATATATTGTCTCGTTTTCTTTGGGTTGATCAGGGCGTCCCATACTTCTTTTGTCGTGCCTTTTATCAAAATTTCTTCCTTGATGATTAGTGTTTCCATTGTTATTTAGTTTTTGACAAAAAAATCAACCGTGGGTGTCAACCCTATGTCACTGATGAAATTCAGCTTGAACTATTTTTATTGTCATGTGAGTTATTGATGTGTTACCTAACCTTTGTTCTATGAAAAATCTCCTGTTCATCCTTACTTTTCTTTGTCTAATATCTTGCGACTCTTACTCACAA
This sequence comes from Cyclobacteriaceae bacterium, assembly GCA_965215825.1. GTDB lineage: Bacteria > Bacteroidota > Bacteroidia > Cytophagales > Cyclobacteriaceae > JAWPMT01. Next base: position 434,895 of record CBDCEM010000002.1, read on the forward strand.
GTCCAGTTGGAACCTGTTGATAATAAATTGTTCAATGACTATTGGTATGCCGGAGAAGCAGAATTGACCAGTTATGAACTGCAGCAGGCAAGGTACGGTGAAATTCATCAGGGTCACGCTGTACTTGTTTTTGTAACCGAACCTTTCAGTGCCTCAAAGCAAGTCAAACTGGACTACCCGGGGAAAGCAGGAGATGATAATGTTTCTGTCCTCAAATTGAACCTGACAAAGAAATTTGTCACAGGCATATATCCATATTCGATGATGAGCTCAATCTTTACTCCCATTTCCTATGATCGCTACCCGAATACGCTGAAAGTTTCTACTTCTTCGCAGGAATGGTGTGGACATACATTCATGCAACTTAATTTGGAGAAAAATCACTATTCGCTTACAGGACTGAGTTATTTTGAATCAGAGGGTGATATAAAAGAAAAATTGGACCGGACTTATCTTGAAGACGAGATCTGGACCAAAATCCGTATCAACCCCGCGACCTTGCCAACTGGTTCAATCCAGGTCATTCCCGGGACTTTTCACTTAAGGCTAAAACATATTGAAGCAGGTTCAAAAACGGCTCAAGCCAGCCTCAAGGTACTGGAAAACAGTGCGTTTTCTGAGATCGCCCACCATCAGTACAGCCTGCAATACGATGACCGTTCTTTGACCATTTATTTTGAAAAGAATTTTCCTTTTCAAATCCTTGGTTGGGAAGAAACATCGCGTGGGCTAACCACAAAGGCTGTTAAGAAAGAAGCCATTAAGAGCCCTTACTGGCAAAAAAATAGTAACGCAGATCGGGAGTTAAGGAAGCGCCTAGGGCTATAAGATCTTTCCATTCGGGGTATTTTCGCGATATGGATAATCCCTGGAAGCAAAAAACCACGAAACGCATCTATGACAACCCATGGATCACTGTGCATGAAGATCAGGTCATCAACCCGAAAGGGGGAAACAGCCTTTATGGTAAGGTCCATTTCAAGAATATGGCCATAGGCATTGTTCCACTAGATAAGAACCTTAATACGTGGCTGGTTGGACAATGGCGATACACACTCAATGCGTATTCCTGGGAAATCCCTATGGGTGGAGGGCCCTTAAAAACAGCTCCATTGGAGTCTGCGAAGAGAGAATTAAAGGAAGAAACCGGACTTGTTGCCAATGATTGGGAATGCTTTTTAAAAATCCACACTTCCAATTCAGTAACAGATGAATTTGGATACTGCTACACCGCCAGAGGGCTGACCCAGGAAGATACGGCCTTTGATGATACAGAGGACCTGGCAGTTAAAAAAATGCCATTTCAGGAAGTTTTTGATATGTGCCTGAGAGGGGAAATAACAGACAGCCTTAGTCTGGCCGCAATTCTGAAGTTAGGTCATTTGTTGAAAATTTAGTTCTGCCATGCAACATTTGTTAGATTGAGGCACTCTATTGGTTATTACCCTAACGAAATCTCATGAACTCCATCCTGAAGATCGCTTTTCGTAACCTGGCCAGACGCTTTTCTTATTCGCTCATCAATATCGTTGGTCTTTCTTTTGGCCTGGCAGCGTGTCTGGTTATTTTCCTGTTTCTCAAACACGAACTCTCCTACGATCAATTTCATAGTCAGTCAGAGAATATTTACAGAGTTACCCGAAAGGCTAAAATAAGTGGACAAGAAAATACTTATGCTCGGGTGAATTACACGCTTGCCGACTTGATCAAGGAACATGTGCCTGAGGTGACAAAGGTCACTCGCTTTGGCCCCACCCGTGGCTGGATAAATACACCAGACCTTTCGAAACAATTTGATGAAAAGCGCTTGTTTCTTGCAGAGAGTAGCTTTTTCGATGTTTTTGATGTAGAGTTTTTGGCTGGGAACCCTGAGACGGCATTAGAGGGACCCAATAAAGTTGTTATCACTCAAGCCATAGCAAAAAAGTATTTTGGTGAGATGAACCCAATGGGACAAGTCTTGCAGCGAAACAAAGAGAGAGATTTTGTGGTGACAGGAGTCGTCGCCGAATGGCCTTCTCAATCGCACCTTGAGTTCGATTTTCTGATCTCTCTGTCTTCCTCAAAGATCAATTGGTTTAGTGAGTCGATGTTTACTCACTGGGGGAATATTTGGGCCTATACTTATGTTGTTACCAATCCAAATGTAACACCCGAGCAACTTCAGGGACAAATCACGAAAGTTGCTTACGAATATGGCCCTCCGGTTTTGGATCAGTTTGATATGTCTTTCCCCTGTAATCCATTAGAAGATATTCATTTGGCTGACCCCATCCCAGGAGAGTTGAAGCCTGGAGGTAGCATGACCTTCTTACAAGTATTTTTTGCGGTAGGATTGCTCATTTTGCTAATCGCTTGTTTCAATTTCGTAAACCTTGCGACAGCCCGGGCTTCGTGGAGAGCGAAAGAAGTTAGTGTGAAAAAAGTATTGGGGGTTGAAAAGAGAAGTCTCATCGCGCAATTTCTGGGAGAGTCAATCATCATCGCGTTCATTTCTACGTTATTGGCATTGATAATTGCGGCCCTTGTGTTGCCTTACTTCGCAGAATTTACAGGAACAGACCTGAGTCCAGTTTCTTTGCTTTCCTGGGACATTACCTGGTTCGTCATGCTGTTAATGCTTGTTGTTGGAGTCTCTGCAGGTGCTTTCCCTGCAACATACCTCTCTTCTTTCAAGCCGGTTGTTGTATTGAAAGGCAACAGCAAACTAGGAGATTCAAAAGTTGCAGCCTCTTTAAGAAAGGGCCTGGTTCTGGTACAGTTTACCATTTCCATTGCTCTGATGGTCGGGAGTATTACTATCTACCATCAGCTGCAGTATGCGCGCAACCTGGAGTTGGGACTGGACAAAGAACAGGTGGTAGTGGTGGATTTTTACAACAATGAACTAAAAAAGAATGTGGCACTGATCAAGGAGAATTTTTCCAGTTTATCCAGTGTTACTTCTCTTACAGCTGTATCTGATACACCTCCCGGAGGTCTAAACTCCTGGTGGATGAAAGAAAAAAATAATGCCGAGGCCAGCAAGGAGCTCATTCCTATTCTCGCGGTTGATCACGATTTTGTGAGTACCATGAAAATGAACCTGGTTGATGGAAGAGACTTTGATGCTTCATTTGCCACAGACACAGAAAACGCCCTTTTAATCAATGAAACCATGGCCAGTTACCTGGGGTTAGAAAATCCCGTTGGAACCGTATTTGATATGTCTGACGGGAAAGCAGAAGTAACTGTCGTGGGTGTTATTGAGGATTTTCACTTTGCTACGGTTAGAGATAAAATCCAACCCATCATGATGTACATTGAGGAACCATGGCTTGATAGACTCATTGTCCGTATAGCTCCTGGAGACTATTCCTCGACAATCAATAGTTTGCAAGAGACATGGAATGGGTTGATTCCGGATTGGGAATTTTCCTATCGATTTATGGACGAAGATTTTGATCGGGCCTATCAGTCAGAAGCACGGCTAAGTTCCCTTGTGCTGACCTTTTCTGTATTGGCCATTATTATCAGTATTCTTGGACTGGTGGGACTCGCCAATTTTACCGCAGAGCAGAAGATGAAAGAGATTGGGGTACGAAAAGTACTAGGTGCTCAATTATCACACGTGGTTTGGATCCAATACCGAACCCTTGTCAAGCTTGGGCTCACAGGCCTTGTAATCGCAACGCCCATATCTTACTTATTACTCAACAATTGGCTATCACAATTTGCCTATCGTACAGAGTTAAGTGCCTGGTTATTTATTCTGGGAGGCACATTGACCCTCATCATTACCCTTGGTACTGTCAGCTTCCAATCGATAAAAGCAGGGCTGAAAAACCCGGTGGATACATTAAGAATGGAGTAATGCTTGTCAGGGAAACTGCATCCCTCAAATCCTCCGGAACTCGGCTTCAAGGCCGGGCAATGGTTCCATCAAATAAGTTTGTCAAGAACATAGGTTAAGGAAAGTACTTTCATGAAATTTGCGGGCTTCTAATAGTTGTTGCCCCAAAATGACGGTAAAAGAACACCTGCGTAGAAATGTTGTACTGGCTACACCAGTTATGGTGGGACAGTTAGGACATATCATGGTATCTGTGGCGGATACAGCCATGGTTGGCCAGGTTGGGGTAATTCCTTTAGCAGCAGCGACTTTTGGGGGCACCTTCTTCCACGTTTTGTTGCTTTTTGGTATTGGCGTGAGTTACGCCATCACTCCTTTAGTGGCGGCCACCGATGAAAAGGCTCATACCAAATTGCTGAGTATCCTGCAGAATGGACTGGCGGTAAATGTGATTTTAGGCGTCATTCTGGTATTACTAGGATTTGCGATAGTCCCTTTCCTCAACCACTTTGGCCAGGAACCCGAAGTAGCAGAAGCAGCAGGGCCATATTTGATGATCATCATCAGTTCTATTTTCCCTGCCTTGATCTTTCAAACCTTTAGGCAATATTCTGAAGGGCGCTCAGATACTTTCAAACCCATGATCGTTTCTGTTGTTGCTAACCTGGTCAATGTGGGTCTCAACTATCTTTTGATTTTCGGAAAATTCGGATTCCCCGAGCTAGGTCTCAATGGTGCAGGCTATGCTACTTTGATTTCGAGAGTAGTGATGGGAATACTTATGATCGTCCTGATAAAAGACAAACTAAAAGGGTTTGCTTTTCGCTTTGACAAACTTGTGATGAAGCAAGTGATCAAGCTGGGTGTGCCTTCCGGGATGCAATACATCTTCGAAATTGGGGCTTTTGCCACTGCCGCCATTATGGTGGGTTGGCTTGGCGCCAAAGAACTGGCAGCGCATCAGATTGCTCTGAATCTGGCGGCCATTACCTACATGGCCTCGACAGGGATTGCTGCGGCGGCTACGATTCGCGTTGGAAATCAGTTGGGTTTACGTGACATTAAGACACTGAGAAGGGCCGGTTATTCTTGTTTCGCATTGGCCGCCGTATTCATGGCGCTTTGTGGTCTGGCCTTTATTTTATTCAGGGATTTCTTACCCGCTCTTTACATTGATAATGATGAAGTTCATCAATTGGCTGCAAGCTTATTGATCATTGCCGCAGGCTTTCAAATCTCGGATGGAGCGCAAGCAGTAGGTCTCGGTGTATTGAGAGGTTTGACGGATGTGAAAGTTCCAACATTGGTCACATTCGTTGCTTTTTTTATTCTCTCCATTCCTGGAGGCTACTTCCTGGGTTTTACGCTTGGTTTGGGCGTTCAGGGAGTGTGGTATGCTCTGTCCGGAGGATTGACAATTGCCGCTATTCTGCATTTAATTAGATTCAATTCTTTGACAAAGAAGTTGACGTTTTAAATAATACGCATCAGCTTTTTAATATTACCGAAATTGGAAAGACTTTCTGTTGAACAGGAATAATTTTGACAATCCGGGGTTGATTCTGGATACCAGGAATCCTAAGTTTACTGCTTACTTTCACCAAACTTACCAGTATGCGAACTAAGGTATTTTTCAATCTAACTCTGCTACTTCTTTTGTGCGCTGTTCCTTTTTCAGTTTTGGCACAAGATGAGAAAGAAAATATTGTGGAGATTATTGATGGTCTGACCATTCAATGGGATGAAGGAGCTGAAAAACTGGAATCCTACGAGGGACTAAGGGATTATTGTCGAATTAAACCATATAGAGATAAAACAAAAAAATTACTGGACCAAATACATCATTATGACACGGTACTGTACTTGATTGTAAAGGAAAAGTACGCCCTGGATTCTGATCCGGAAGCTAAAGCCACAATCGACGACATTGAAACCCTGGAAACTGATTATACCACCAAATCATTCATCGTATTTCTGCGTGAAGAGTGTCAGGAATTCAACTACGTCGAAAACAACCTGGGTAAGTCCAAAGGTGAAGAATACGAAGAGGAAGTAAAGACCATCGAAGAAGAATTGGGTAAATACATCCATGCCATCACGAAACAAGTAGATACCATTGATGAGCACGTGCATCACCTCAAAGGTCTATAGGAATCTCTTCTCAATTAATCGTCTTGAAACAAGTTCATAAACTTAAACTGCTGACCATCAAAAAGCCCTTTGTCACTTAACTTCAATTGCGGAATAACCAACAGGGCCAGGAAGGATAAAGTCATGAATGGGGAATGAAGTTGACAGCCCAATGTAGTTTTTGAATAATTTGTCAGTGCGGTATACTGGGCAGCCACTTCGTATCCATCCATCGTCGACATGAGTCCGGCAATTTCTAATGGTAAAACACTTTTGTATCGGTTATTAGCAACCGCAACTCCCCCTTTGTTTTCGATAACCAGGTTAACAGCTTCGCTGAGATCCTGATCATTGGTACCGACAGCTATGATGTTATGTGAATCATGCGCCACGGAAGAGGCTATAGCACCTGATTTCAGCTCAAAGTTTTTTACATAAGCTATTGCAGGAGGCGCATCACTGTATCGGTTTACCACTGTTAATTTAAGCAGGTCATGTTCCAGATCGTATTGGTTCTGTTTGATCAAGGAAGTTGAATACTCTTGTGATTGCGTGATCAACTGTCCATCTTCCACCACAATTACATTCACCGAACTACCGGATACCTGAAGTTGAAAATCGGCAGAAGATTTTTTTTGAGTTTCAAAGAAATTAGCTGGCTCCACAGTAATTCTCTCGATGTTGCTTTGACCCTTAGCCGCTACTTGTTTGCCATTAATGTATGTGGCTTCTACTTTAAGATTTTTTGTAGGAGTATCGATTAATATGAAATCAGCAGGATCGCCGACGCGAAGCAAGCCAACCTCAAGGGCGTAGTGTTCAACTGGATTCACACTTGAGGCCCTCAGGACATCAAACAAATCATGCCCTTTTGCAAGTGCTCTTCTGACCAGTTCGTCAAGATGGCTCTGGATCAGATCATCCGGATGCTTGTCATCTGAACAAAACATGATTTTGGTAGGGTCCACCTGAAACAAGTCAATGAGCGCTTCGAAGTTTTTAGCTGCGCTACCTTCTCGAATGATAATTTTCATCCCATGCCGCAACTTATGAAGTCCTTCTTCATAAGTGAAACACTCGTGATCAGTCGAAATGCCAGTAGCCATGTATTTGAGCGCATCATCTCCCATCAAGCCAGGAGCATGCCCATCTATAGGTTTCCCAAGTTCTTTGGCAATCGCTATTTTCTTCATTACCTCTGGATCTTTGAATAATACCCCTGGCCAGTTCATCATTTCTGCCAGGTATTTGATCTCCGGGTTTTTCAGCAAGTCTCGAATATCTTCAGAGTCGATCGTGGCTCCTGCTGTTTCAAACGCAGTGGCAGGAACACATGACGGAGCTCCAAAGTTGAATTTGAAATCTACACTCCGGCCATTTTCAATCATATAGTCAACTCCTTCAACACCCAACACGTTGGCGATTTCATGCGGATCTGATACCGTAGCTACAGTACCATGGACCACTGCAAGCCTGGCAAACTCTGAAGGCGGCAGCATGGAACTTTCAATGTGAACGTGTGCATCCACAAAACCTGGAAGAGCATGACTCCTAACCGGTTCCTGAAGTACCAAAATCTCGCGAATATGGGTATCGTATTTAATTTGTGCCGGGTAGATCTTTCTCTGAAAAAGATCAATCAAGTTGGTTTTGATAGATTCCATGGCTCTTCTTTTTTGCGATTTTCAAACTTATTAGGTTCTGTGCAGTAAACACCTCAAAAAATGCACAACTCCGAAAATAATGGATCTATTCCGTGTCTCGACAGCTCTTTTGAGGTTCATTAGAAAAGTAAACAGAGATGAAGTTCAACCTCACAAACCCAAGTTCAATCTTTTGGATGTTTTTAATCGCTTCAATAGTTGGATGTACTTCTATCATAGACGACACAGGATCGAAACCAGAGACCAACGAAGCAATCCCAAATTTCCACTTCCCAGAGAAATTTGATTTTGAGACCAGCCAGGAAGTCACTCTTTCTTTTGAAGGAATCGGGGCATCTGGCATTTATGAAGTAACTTATATGTGGCAGGGAGAACAGGAAGTCATTGCTACGTTTAACAGTCGTAAGGACAAATCCGTGTTGCCAGTGGAGGTGCCAAAAAGTGTTGACGAATTGATAATTCTGCTTAAAACAAGTGATGAAGTTTACCAGCAAACGTTCTCCATCGGATCTGACCATACCATAGTTATCGAATTTCCTGATCTTTCAGGACGACTGAAAAATTGCCAGGATCGTCTCTTTGCCGTAGAAGCAAGTTTTGGTGGATTTTGGGAAATTGACCTACAGGAGGGGAATTATGTCGAAAATCAACTCGCTAACCTTAGTGGAGGAGGCTCAATTGCTTGTGCGCTGGATCAGGAAAATAATCAAGTGTATTACAATGTGGGTAGGACCCTGTACCGATATCATGTTGAATCAGAAACCTTTGAAACGGTGTTTACCTCCAACCCATTCAATGGAAATTATCCAAGGTTTGAATATCATGACGGGTTCTTCTATATAGGCAACGGTAAAGTACTTTATAAGGTAGATGCAACGACTAATCAAACTGTCCAGCGATATGATATTACAGGTTTTGTCAATAGCAATTCAGGAGGGGATGTTGCTTTTGCTTCAGACGGAACTTTGTACCTGGCCTGCTTCTCAGGATTATACCGGTTTGATTCCTTTGATGATACTAACGGAATAGCAACTATTTCCAGAATTAGTGCGGAGAACTTCCCTTATCAACTGACGTCAATGGCCATTGACCGAACTGATCAGATTTTCGTGGCAACTAATGAATCCAATTCGAGATTGATCCGCATGAACACCGAAGACGGATCCTTCGAAATTGTCGCACAATACAACCACAAGATCAATGACCTTACGGCATGGAGATGTGCAGAGGGTGATCTTGAAGAAACCGATAGTGATGGTGATGGGGTTATCGATGCACTGGATGACTATCCTGAGGATGCGGAAATCAGCGCTACCAAGTACACCCCTTCGGAATTGGGTCAGGGCTGCCTGGCATTCGAAGATTTATGGCCTGCTATAGGTGATTATGATTTCAATGACCTGGTTGTAAAGTATAAATACATTCAATACATCAATGCAGAAAATCAAACGGTAAGAATGAAAATGGTTTTTGACCTGGTGGCCATGGGAGCTACATTCCACAATGGATTTGGAATCCAACTACCAATGGACAAAGCTGCTATTGAAAGTGTCTCGGGATATGAAGTGGGCGCAGGAATAAGTCTTGATGAAAAAGGGTTGGAAACAGGCCAAACTTATCCTGTCATTATTGTTTTTGATGATGCCTTTAATCACCTGGGGGGAAATGCTATCGTAAATACGAAACCGGATGGAGCTTCTGCTCCAGTGAAGCAATTTGAGTTGTTAGTAGAATTTGTGGCACCCATAAATCTGGAGGAGGTACGCACCGAACAGTTTAACCCATTCATCTTTATTGCCAAGCGTTCAAAAGAATTGCACCTAAGAAACAAGCCTCCAACAGATTTAGCAGATGCCCAGTACATGGGCACGGCTTTTGACAATTCCGATCCTGCACTTGGGAAATACTACCGATCGGTAAACAATGCGCCCTGGGCAATAGATATTATTCACACGTTTCGTTATCCAAAAGAGTCCAGAAGGATTGATAGGGCCTACAACCGATTTATGGACTGGGCAAATTCAGAAGGGACCGATTTCCAGGATTGGTACACCGACGCTTCCGGGAATCGGAATACTGAACACATCTATAATTGACGTGGCTATTTCCCTGCTTTTCGCTTGATAAATCGGGTACTGAATTGAGGTTGATTCTTATATGAAACTTGTAACAAATAAACTCCTTTGGGTAGTGCAGCCACGCTAATCCTCGGTAAGGCTGCTGTTGTGTCCAGAACTCCCGAATGATACAGTTTTCCACTTGTGTCAAAAATTTCATAATTCATCGGCTGTTGTCCCAGTTCTTTAAACGTCAGCCAATCTGAGGTAGGATTTGGATAAACCAGGGACTCTGTCAATGCGTCAATATTCAGTATTAGCCCAGCCTCAAAAGAGAACCAATTCACATTAAAAAGTGGATCGGTGATTTCAATGCGCAATGTGAATTCTCCGACGGGTAATTCTGCGGCCACCGTAGTAGAGGTCCAGGTCTGCCAGCCTCCGGTAGGTTCAAACGTTACTTCGTGTAATAGATTCGAAGTGCCATCAGCATCGATCAGGGAAGCCCTGAGACCACCTTGCTCACTTTCTGCGGCAGTGCGGTATGTTACCAGATAATCTCCACCTTCAACAATATTCACTTCGTAATCCAGGAAATCACCCCGATCCAGAAATCCAATGTTTTCCCCACCACCTGTATCTGTGGTGCTCTCCAATCCTATGCCTGATTGTTCGATGAATGATTCCGCTTCAATTTGTCCGGGAATAGTATGAACACCTCGTATGGTATTAGTAATGCTTTGGTCTGTAAAAGATCCGATAGAAGTACCATCATTGGCTTCTATGGTACCGCCCGAATAGGACAGCATCAATTCATCATTGGCCTGGATTTCAGTTTCGAACCCGAGAGTGATCGATCTCCCTTCCGTATTTAATGAACTGATTGCCACGGGTGAGCTATTAATGGTAAGTGTAAAACGTTCACTGGCTGAGGTATTTGCAATTCGTTTATTGAAGTCGATTTGAATGGCTTGATTCGAGATTGTTTTACCTGCTACAATTTGCATCCCAACATCGGTTGAAGGCCCTATCGCTTCAAAGTGCAGCGAACTCAGATTAAAACCCGCCTGGTCTGCATAAAATACCAGCTTGTCATCTTCAGTATCCAGTATGACATCTTCAATTAACACGGTCTGCCACTCCTGCCATCCACCAGTTCCTGACGTTGTGATTACAGGAGTGATTGCCGCTCCATCTATTCGGAGGTGGAATTGACCGCCCTCTGAACCTGAAGCTACACGGGCAGAAACTTGATACCGGGCACTTTCTTCGACGGACACATCATATTGCATCCATTCATCCGTATTGATGAAACCAACATTATAACCATTGGATTGGTCATCACTGGAGACTTCTATATCCACACCATCATTCCGGTATGCCCATCCTTGATTCCATGCCGTGTACGATCCGGTGCTCACCTGATAATTAGCCACATCGGTATCGAAATATGCCTCGCCGTTGGCACCCATGTCAAAATCTGTCACATCAAGACGACCAGGAATTTCTTGTGTCCGAAAAGGAGTGACTCCTCCTTCGTCTACTTGTCTGAACATTGCATCAATCACATCAGGCTGGTATCGGCTGTTTTCCAATTTTAAGTCCTCTATCAGGGTCATGAGTGTAGCCCAGGCAAACTCTGAAGTTGGCTGCGTGCCTCCGTTTTCCCAATAATTCAGTAAGTCCTGATAATCATCAGTTTTAGCAACGGACAGAGGGCCTGCGATAGATTCAATTTTCTTCATAGGCCACCAGGCCCAACCAATGTTGTGTGCATCAAAAAGCTCAACAGCATCCCGAAACCACGTATTTGAGTTTTCACCTGTCTCTCCGAAATAGAGTGGGATATCATATTGTTCTCTTATATCAAGTACCCACTGGATAGAAGCCTGGTCATTGATTGACCAGTATTTGTGTGGACTATATACCATGTTGTCGTCCCAGGGAGGTGTCAACCCATTAAAGTCGTTGGCGAACCAGTTCCCTTCAATAAATATGATGTGATTTTGATCCACTTCCCGAATAGCTGTTGTGATGTCCTCGTATATTTCTCTTAATAAGGTATTGCCATCAATTGGCCAATTGGTTTCATTGATCAGGTCGTATCCTGCGATCACAGGTTCATCAACATATTTTTCAGCAATCTTTCGCCAGAGAGCCACAGTTTTATCTCTGTTAGCTTCACTCTCCCACAAGGATGGTTTGGAAGGGTCATAATCAGAAATGCCTGCATCCTGTCCTTGCCCACCGGGAGCCGCATGCAAATCAAGTACTACATACATATCATTGGCTTTGCACCATTTGATTAGGCTGTCAGTAAGTGCAAACCCTACTTCCAGCCACGTGTTTTCACCCGACACAGGTTCTTCCTCAATAGGAAGGGTGAAAAGGTTGTAATGCATCGGAAGTCTTACAGAATTGAATCCCCAGGAGGCCAATGAATCAATATCAATTTTCCTTACATGATTGGCCAACCAGGCGTCATAAAAAGCCTGGGTGTCCTCTTCGCCGATGAGCTCCGCAATTCTCGCCCTAATCTGATACTGAGGGTTAGCGAATGACGCAGTTTGCAACATGTATCCCTCTTGCAGCATCCAGCCACCAAGACCCATGCCTTTCAGGATAAATGGATTGCCGGAGGCATCCACTATATTCTTCCCAGATACCTGTAATAAGCCCTGTCCGTTTAGAAAACCAGAAAAGCAACTAGTAACAAGGAAGAGGAAGAGCAAGGACAATTTTTTCATGATTCGTAGGAAAATTCCATAATTGAAGGAGGAAGATACCTGAAAAGTGAAATTTCCGCGAAATATAGGAGAATATGAGTGATATTTTTTGCGCTCGTTATTCGTTTGATTAGATAAACAATTTATATTTGCGGCCCTTTAATAGAATTATAATATGATCGTCATTAACGTAAAAGAGAACGAATCAATCGACAAAGCGCTTAAAAGATTCAAGAAGAAGTTTGAAAGAACTGGCGTTTTGAAAGAATTGAGAGGCCGTACTGCTTTTACAAAACCTTCCGTCAAAAGACGTCACGAAATTATCCGAGCAGCCTACAGGCAAAAGATGCAGGACGCTGCCAACAAATAATTCCTCCGATTCGGTTTTCCACGGAGAATTTTGTAAGTTAGTCTTTACCCACATGTAAAGACTAATGAGTGGTAGCCAACTTTCTAAAATATCTTTCTTACGAAAAGCGCAGTAGTCCACATACGGTTGCTGCGTATAGAGAAGATTTAAAACAACTGCAGGAATTCCTGACCGTCACGTTCGAAATCGAAGATCACCGTGATGTTCAACATCCTCATCTAAGGAATTGGATCATTCACCTCATGGATAATGAGATGTCCCCCGTTTCCATCAATCGTAAAATCGCGTGTTTGAAGTCTTACTTCAAATTTCTATTATCACGTGAATATGTAGAAAATAACCCAGCCACGCGGCTTCGGCCACTCAAGACTGAAAAACGACTGCCGAGCTTTGTGAAATCTTCAGAAATGGAAGATTTGCTAGCACTACCTGTTTTTAAGGGAAACACTTTTCCAGACCATCGGGACCGACTGATTATTGAGTTGTTATATGGCACCGGAATGCGGCTTTCAGAACTAATGGGGCTCAAAAACTCGGATATTAATTTTTTTGATCATTCTATTAAAGTTTTAGGAAAAAGAAATAAAGAAAGAGTCATCCCTATCACCCAATTTGTCGTTGAATTAATAAAGAGTTACAACAAATTGGCAATGGAGATGTGGGGGCCTACGACAACCGAAAGTACACTAATAAAAACGGATCAGGGAAAACCAGTTTACCCCATGTTCATTTACCGCACGGTAAAGAAATACATTGGGGAGGTAAGTACCCTTACAAAAAGAAGTCCGCATGTACTTCGTCACACATTCGCTACACATTTGCTAGATCAGGGGGCTGACCTTAATGCAGTGAAGGAACTTTTAGGGCACACCAGCCTCGCTGCCACCCAGGTCTATACCCACAACTCATTAGAAAAACTTAAATCGGCCTTCGATCAAGCGCATCCGAGGGCTTAATGTTCAACCATATAAATTATACATGTCATGAAACTGCAAATGCATTCTATTCATTTCGACGCTGATCACAAGCTTGTTGATTTTATTCAGAAGAAAGCTGACAAACTCGAAACGTTTTATGACCGGATCATCGATGGTGAAGTCTTCATGAGGCTTGACAAAGACGATAAAAAGGCGAATAAGATCATAGAGATCAAACTGAATATTCCCGGAGAACAACTTTTTGCAGAAAAGAAAAGTAAATCCTTCGAAGCAGCTGCTGACGAGGCAGTAGAAGCTTTAAGAAGACAACTCAAAAAGTTCAAAGAAAAGCACATGACTGTGCACTGATTTTGCAGGGGCTTCGGCCCCTTTTTTATTACAGCAACAACTTTTCAAAACAAACACGGCTAATCCATCAATAATCGCACTGCCTTCTAATTCGACCAAAAACCCTCGCCAAAGGCAATAGATAGATAGGTGTAATACCTGGAAAACCACAATTCATGCTTTCACGGAGGTGTCAATTTTTTCTTACCTTGTATCTACAACCAAATTAGATTTCATGAAATCCCTAACCTATCCACATTCATCAGTCATGATGATGTGCCTGCTATTGTTGATGGCAGGCTGCGCTCCGAGTGGAGAAATCAACTCCACTACGGATGAACCTGTATCACATTATCAGGTTCTTATGTCCTCCGAAAATCCCGAAGTAGTTCCAGCTACAGGATCTTCGGTGATAAAATCCCTTGCAGTTCAGTCTACTGATGACGGTACCAAAAGCCTGGAGCTGAACCTTCACGCGGTATCCATGGTGCAACTGGTCATTCAGATACCTAAGGGCTCACAGACCTTTGATGTAGAAGTAAAGGCCAATTCAAATAGTGTCGGTACAGTAAGCGTAGATCGAAGTTATGTTGTCAGTGGAGAGACTCAATATATTTTCGGCAGCCTGGATATCCGCAGAGATTATATGATCCCTGGCAACAATACAATCGAGCTCAGTACAACAAGTTCTCTTTCTAATGCGACCATCAAATTGCTTCCGAGAGAGGTTTATTCTGTCCCTGTTCAAGGAAAAGATTACAACGAATTAAATACCACACTTTACACTCAATTTGCCAGAATCGACAGTCTCTTTGCTCCAAAAGCAGGAGATCCAAACCAATACATCTGGACAAGAGGTTATGGATTGAGTAGGGGTGTTCAAATGATACCGGGACCTACCTTACGTTTCAGTCCGGGTGATCTGGTGAATGTCAAGATCGTTAATGAATTGAATCCTGCACGATATGCGGATTTGGATGTATTTGAGTCCTATCAAAATCAGCACTTATCCAAGGATGAAGAACTGGGTTCAATTCCTATACATGGAGAACTCAACGTACCTCACAATTTGAACAATACGAACTTACACGTTCACGGACTTCATGTGGACCCTTCCAAAGATGACGTTACCATTGTTATCGTTCCAGATGGTGAAAGTACGGAATACTACGACGCCCCTCATACACACGCTCCAGTGACGGATAGTGCGGATTTGAATCCCTGGTCCATTCCCGATCAGGGAGTAAAAGCAGGCGAATGGAATTACTCTTATAAAATCCCAAAGAACCATCTTCCAGGTACACATTGGTTTCACCCACACAAGCATGGTGCAACCAGTGCGCAAGTCGAAAATGGAATGGCTGGTACCATTGTGATTCAAGAACCACAAGATTCCTCGATCATTCCCTACACTTCAGCCCAAAGGGAAGAGTTTGAGGCCTGGAGTGCAGCACATGATCGGGTCCTGGCGATCCAGGAAATCAGCAATTACGGCTTGCAACAAGGCAGTGCCGGCGCAATGGGAGATGCGATTTCAGCTGCCCAGGCATCCACACTTACCGTAAATGGTTTGACCAATTATCAGATTGACCTTCTATCAGGTGAAGTGGAAAGGTGGCGAATTGTCAACGCAGGCACTAACCACAAATCATTCAGTCACATATGGTTGGGTTTACAATCACCGGATGATCCCACAAAATATACCTCTGTACCTATTTATCTAGTTGCGGCTGATGGAATCACCCTGCCAGAAATGGTAGAAATTACTCAGGAAAAACCTGCATTGATGGCTCCCGGTAATCGGTCGGATTTTCTTGTAGAATTGACCGAACCAGGTACCTATGTACTCTTCAAAAAGTACGGTAATAGTAAAGTAAAGAATAATCCATACGGAACTCAATATACTTATAGTGGATATGCACCTTATGGTAAAAATTCTTTGGTTCCTGTTATTCGTACTTATAACAGAGGGGACTCACTCGATGTGACCTTTGCCACAGACTATACTTCAGAGCCTGTTGGATGGCAGCCCTATAGTGACAGAACTCCTCAAATCGACACGACAAATGTTCTTACGGTGAATGTGACTGCCGATGAAATAGAGAAGACGTTCCCTGTGTTGCCAGACATGGCTCAAATGAACGCACACCTAAGAAAATTGTCTCCGATTACTAAGAAACAGGCTACTGGCTACGACCCTCCACCTTATGTTTCTCCTATCAATCGATCCGATATCCTACAATACCGACCTATTACCTTCGATATCTCTGGATTATCTCTAAAAGTGGCCAATGCAACTGACACGACCCGCGTAAATCAATTCACGTTGAATGGCCGTTTCTTTGAATTGAATGATCCACTTGGAAACCCGTATGCTAATAAATCTATTTCTGAGTCCTATACAAGCCCCAATGAACTGATTTTTCAAACGGACTCTGTTTCTGATCTGGACTCCATAACAGTTGCGGGAGACGTAATTTCATTTGAGGATAATGTTCCCACCAAATGGACCACAATGAATAAGTCTAAAATACCGGGAGAAACTGATCCGAATGATTCTCTTACCGTTCACTATTTCGCGAATCCAGGTTATTATCAGGAAATCACCAAGGAAGGCGGACAATGGAGTTACATTCAAAAAGGTACTCCTCAGTGGAAAGATATCTCTGGAATTGAACAGATGGCAGTCGTAAATACAAGTTACAAAAAGGAAGGCTACGACATGAACAATGTGACCTTGCCTAGCTTGCCACGTGCCAAAACAGCCGAGGAATGGATTTTGATTAACAATTCGGATGTAGGACATCCCTTTCATGTGCATATCAACCCATTTTTTGTTGTGGAAGTTGGCATCTTAAGCTATGAGACTGATGGATGGTTTATCCGTGCGGAAACAGCATCATCTGAACCACAAAGACCCGTCAGTGCGGAGCCTGGAAATGTAGTTAAGGCAGAATCCGGTAAGGAGATGTCAGTCCAGGGTATTGTTGGCAATTGGTGGGATACTATCACCATTCCACCTCATGGATATGTTAAAGTAAAGTATTGGATCAATGTACCAGATCAGGTTGAAGATACAGTAACTGGAAAAGTTTCAGTGACTGACAATGATAATCGAACTGGAATCTGGGTGTACCACTGTCACATCTTACGCCACGAGGATCGTGGTATGATGATGCCGATCATTACACAACCGCTAATTGAAGACAAGGAATAATCACACTGTTAGCATTAATAAAAGTGAAGCTGTCTCGAAAGGGTCAGCTTCTTTTTTGCTTCTCTCATTATGAATTGAAAAGAACTGAATCTATATAAAGAGTCCGGTTCTGTCGTGATCGACCTAAAGTCTTTGCGATTTTCAGAGCATTTGGACTCTCATTTTAATACGTCATCAAATATAGCAGGCCCGATTAGTATGAGCTCGAACGTTAATTCGTCTATCAAGGTAGTCTGAGCTTGTCTTAAGCTTCTAAAAATGTCATCAACCAGGCATAATAGTAAGAGCCTGTCGAAGACTACTCTTCAAATGCCCATCCAATCTCACTTTTCATGTCCTTCACCACTATTCCTTCTTTCTTCAGTTTTTCCCGAAGCTCATCCACTTTGTCATAGTTGCGGATTTTCTTGGCTTCGGAATACTCTGACATGATCACCTCTAGTAGATGTTCCTGATTCATCCGTGATTCATACTTCAGTCCAAGGACATCCAGACAGAAGTTCGAGAATGTTGCTTTCATGCGATCAAAAGTCTCCTGTCCCAATTCAGCGTATTGCAACTGCCCTGTTTTTAATGAATTGATTTTCTTTAGCATATTAAACAAATGCCCCAGTGTCAATGCCGTATTGAAATCGTCATTCATTGCGTGATAGCAGTTGTCACAGAGCTTTTCAACCTGTTCTTTTTGCTTCACATTTAACTCCTCCGGAGTTCCTTCTGGATAGGAAAGTTCCCTTAATGTTCGTAGGCCATTGTTCAATTTCATCCAGCCCTTGTGGGCAGCGTTCAATGCATCATTCGAGAAATCCAGAGTGCTGGAATAATGTGACTGAAGCATGAGAAAACGGATCGTCATCGGACTGTAGCCTCTTTCAAGCATCGGATGATCCCCCGAAATTAGCTGATGAGGTAAGAATGAATTACCCTTTGATTTGCTCATTTTTTGCCCATTTACTGTAAGCATATTGGTATGCAACCAGTAACGCGCCTGAGGCTTTCCCTTTGAACCTTTACATTGTGCAATTTCACATTCGTGGTGAGGAAATTTAAGGTCCATACCTCCACCGTGAATGTCAAATGTTTCTCCGAGGTATTTTGTACTCATCACCGAGCACTCCAGATGCCAGCCGGGAAACCCTAAGCCCCAGGGCGAAGGCCATCGCATGATGTGACCTTTTGTTGCCTTTTTCCACAAAGCAAAATCCAAAGGACCCTTTTTGTCGTCCTGCCCCTCCAGAGTTCTTGTATTTTCCATCAGCTCGTCGGTCTTTCGGCCAGACAATTCTCCGTAAGGATGTTGCTCATTGTATTTTTCTACATCGAAGTAAATTGAACCGTTTTTCTCGTAGGCATAACCATTGTCAAGGATCGCCTTGATCATTTCAATTTGTTCAATGATGTGGCCTGTTGCAGATGGCTCAATATCCGGCGGAAGTCCGTTAAAAAGCTTCATGACATCTCTGAAGCCCACTGTATATTTCTGCACAATTTCCATCGGCTCCAGATTTTCCAATTTGGCGCGCTTGGCAATTTTGTCCTCTCCGTCATCCTGATCGTCGGTGAGATGACCAACATCCGTAATGTTGCGAACATACCTTACCTTATAGTCAATGAACCTCAAATACCGACTGATTACATCGAAGCCGAGAAAGGTTCTCACGTTTCCCAGGTGCACATCATTATATACAGTAGGACCACATACATACATGCCCACATAGGGTGGATTTACCGGGTCAAATACTTCTTTTTCTCGTGAGAGAGAGTTGAAAACTTTGAGTTTTCCAATCATTGGTACTTCCTAATTACAACTGTTATAATCGATTCTCTAACTTACTTTGCTCGCTATTGTGGTGAAATTAAGGTTTTGTCACCTATTTGTATTGATGTTATTTTCAATTAGCTTTGCGTTGCAAATATAGAAACAAGCATAGAGGGGACTAAATGTCCCCTCTTTTCTTTAGTGGAAATGAGCGCATCAAGTGTAGAAAAACAAGTAGAAAGCCTATTGAATGAGGAAATCCTCAATCAGGAGGAGGACTTGTTCCTGGTTGAAGTGACCCACAAGGGCAATAGTGGCAACTCAAGGTTGCTGATATTGATCGACGGTGATCAAGGCTTGGGCATAGATAGATGTGCCTCGGTAAGCCGACGATTGGGGGCTCTATTAGAAGAGCTTGACATCATTACAGGCAAATACACACTCGAAGTGAGTTCACCGGGAATTGATCAGCCACTAAAGTTAAAGCGGCAGTATGTGAAAAATATTGGGCGCTCATTGAAGGTCGAACTGAATGACGGAGAAACAAGAGAAGGAGTACTTATCGAAGTACATGAGAATCAGTTCAATCTCGAAGAGGAGAAAAAGAAAGAAAAAGTGATTTCAACCATTGCCATGAGCGATGTAAAGAAGTCTAAAGTTATAGTATCGTTTAAATAATGATGGACGCAGGAATATTAATAGATTCGTTTGCAGATTTTGCGAGAGGAAAAAACATTGATCGTCCTACGATGATCCGTATCCTGGAAGATGTTTTCAGAACGATGATTCGCAAGAAATTCAAGGTTGATGACAATTTTGACATCATTATCAATGCTGATAAGGGTGACCTTGAAATATGGCGATTTCGTGAGATTGTAGATGACAATTCCGAAGACATCTGGGATCACGATAAAATTTGCTTAACCGATGCACGAAAAATTGAGCCCGACTTTGAAATTGGAGAAGAAGTTGCAGAGGAGATCGTATTAGAAGATTTTGGGCGAAGAGCTGTAATGACCGCTCGACAAACACTTATCCAAAAGATCAAGGATCTGGAAAAAGACATCTTGTTCCAGAAGTACAAAGATTTAGTTGGAGAGATTATTAACGGTGAAGTATATCAGGTGCTAAGCCGCGAGGTTTTGCTCATTGACGGAGAAGGCAACGAGCTGATTATCCCCAAAATAGAACAGATCAACAAGGATCGTTATCGCAAAGGAGATAACGTTCGTGCTATTGTTCACAGAGTCGAGATGCACAATGGTAATCCACGGATCGTTCTTTCAAGAACAGCTCCTACTTTCCTTGAGCGACTGTTCGAGAGTGAAGTACCTGAAGTTTATGATGGTTTAATTACCATTAAGAAAGTAGTCAGAGAACCCGGAGAAAGAGCAAAAGTGGCTGTGGAATCATACGATGATCGGATTGATCCGGTAGGCGCGTGTGTCGGTATGAAAGGTTCTAGAATCCACTCGATAGTAAGAGAGTTGCAGAACGAAAATATTGATGTGATCAACTTCACAGACAACATGGAGCTGTACATAGCTCGGGCGTTAAGTCCGGCAAAATTGCAGAGCATGAAGATTGAAGAGGACAAAAATCGTGTTTCGGTCTATTTAAAGCCAGATCAAGTATCTTTGGCGATTGGTAAAGGCGGGCAGAATATTAAGCTCGCCAGCAGACTGGTAGGTTTGGAGATAGATGTGTTCAGAGAGTTAAGTGAGACGGAAGAGGAAGATGTCGATTTGGATGAATTCTCAGATGAAATCGAAAGTTGGGTAATAGATGAATTGAAACGCGTTGGCCTGGATACGGCCAAAAGTGTGTTGAAGCTTGGAAGAGAGGATCTTGTTCGTAGGACAGACCTTGAGGCTGAAACCATTGACAATGTGTTATCTGTCCTTAACCAGGAATTTGAATAGACCTAAAAAACCAGCCGTAGCCGACAGTTAAGAAAGTATATGTACAGATTAAGTCAAGTAGCTAGAAAATTGAACGTTGGTCGAACGACCATCATCGACTTCCTGTCAGATCAGGGATTTGAGGTGGACAGTAGCCCCAACTCCAAAATTTCGGAGGAGCAATTCGCTATGCTATCTAAGGAGTTTGCAGATTCCGCTTTGGATAAGGAAGAAGCTTCTGGATTGACTATCGGAACCAAACACGCGGACAATCTGGTGATTCGTTCCGGTCAGGAAGCGGCAGCAAGAGATAATTCGGAAGAAGATAGAATCCTGATAAAGGATAATGTGACGACCGAAACGCCCATTGTAGAAAAGCCTAGCACACCTACGCCTGCAACACCGGTAAAACCTGCTGCAGAAGCGCCAAAAGAAGAACGTGTTGATTTAGCGAAAGATCGACTATCAGGCCCAAAGGTTCTGGGTAAGATAGATTTAGATGCTGCTAAAAAAGGAAAAGCGACGCCTGTAGAAGAAAAGCCGAAAGCTGAAAAAGAGGTCAAAGAAGTACAAGAGCTCAAAGAAGTAAAAGAGGAGCCCAAAAAGGAACCTGTAGTAGAGAAGACAGAAGCGCCTAAAGAAAAGGAAGAGACTCCTGAGGAAGTAAAAGCAGAGAAGCCTGCAGAAGAAGCTCCTGAAGTAAAGGCCGCTAAAGAAACTGAACCGGCTAAGAAAGAAGAAAAAACGGAAACTGTTGACAAAAAACCACCCACTGAAAAAAAGGAGGAAGAAAAGCCTGCAAAAGTGGAAAAACCAGTGGAAGATGGTGTGGTAAAAGCCAAAGCAGAATCTCTTCGGGGATTAAAGGTTCTTGGTAAAATCGAACTTCCAAAAGAGAAGAAGGCTAAGCCAGTTGCTTCTTCTGACGAGAATAAAGAACGTAAAAAACGTCCGAGAAAGAGAATTTCTACTGGAGGGCCTCCACAACGTCAGGGACATCAAGGAGGAGGCGGCCGTCCTGGTGATCGACGAGGTGGCCCTGGCAACCGACGTGGACGTCCGGATAATAGAAAAACTGAAGAACTTACTGATAAGGAGATTCAGGATAAGATCAAAGCCACACTGGCTAAACTGAGTGGTGGCGGAGGTAAAGGCGGTGGAAACCGTGCCAAGTACAAAAAAGATAAACGTAGTGCGAGGGCCGAGGCTGAGGAAGAAAGAGCACAACAGGCACAACAGGAAGCAAAAATCCTGAAGGTAACTGAATTTATCTCAGCCAGCGATTTGGCTTCCTTGATGGAGGTTTCAGTCAATGATGTTATCTCTACCTGTATGGGTCTTGGTATGTTCGTTTCCATCAACCAACGACTGGATGCTGAGACGATTACGGTGATCGCGGACGAGTTTGGTTATGATGTTGACTTTACTTCAGCAGAAGAGGAAGTTGAAATCGAGGAGGCCGTAGATGCTGATGAAGATCTGCAGGATCGGGCACCTATCGTAACGATCATGGGACACGTTGACCATGGTAAGACATCATTACTGGATTACATTCGTGATAGTAAAGTAACAGAAGGTGAAGCTGGAGGTATCACACAACACATTGGTGCTTACGATGTGGTGACGGAGGGTGGTAAACGCGTTGCTTTCCTGGATACACCTGGTCACGAAGCCTTTACCGCTATGCGGGCGAGAGGTGCGAAAATTACGGATATTGTGATTATCGTAGTAGCTGCAGATGATGCAGTAATGCCACAGACTAAAGAGGCCATTAACCACGCACAAGTGGCTGGTGTGCCAATTGTGATCGCAATCAACAAGATTGACCGCCCTAATGCTAACCCCGATAAGATCAAAGAGGAGCTTTCAGGAATCAATATCCTGGTAGAAGACTGGGGTGGCAAATATCAGTGCCAGCAAATCTCTGCAAAAACAGGAGACGGTATTGATGAACTTCTAGAGAAAGTATTGTTAGAAGCCGAATTACTGGAATTGAAAGCTAATCCTGAAAAAGCGGCTGTTGGTTCAGTCATTGAAGCATCTCTCGACAAGGGTCGAGGTTATGTTACTACACTGATGGTGCAAGCTGGTGAAATGAAGATTGGTGATGTGCTACTGGCTGGTTCTTACTTTGGTAAAGTCAAAGCCATGTTTGATCACCGTGGAAGGCAATTGAAGCAAGTCGGCCCTTCAACTCCAGTACAAATGCTGGGACTTGATGGAGCGCCACAAGCAGGTGACCGCTTCAACATCATGGAGTCAGAGCGGGAGGCAAGAGAAATTGCAACCAAACGAGAACAAATCCTTCGTGAGCAGTCGATGCGAACGAAGAAACATATTACGCTTGATGAAATTGGTCGACGATTGGCGATCGGAAGCTTTAAGGAACTAAATGTCATCGTAAAAGGTGATGTGGATGGATCCGTCGAAGCCCTGTCCGATTCCTTGTTGAAGTTGTCTACTGATGAAATCCAGGTAAATATTATCCATAAGGGCGTAGGTCAGATTTCAGAATCTGATGTCCTTCTGGCCACAGCTTCTGACGCAATCATCATTGGTTTCCAGGTTCGACCCTCAGGTGGCGCAAGAAGGCTGGCTGAGAACGAAGAAATTGAGATCAGGTTGTACAGCATTATCTACGATGCCATCAACGAGCTCAAAGACGCGATGGAAGGTCTATTGGAACCTACTTCTGAAGAAGTCATTACGGGTAACATTGAAGTTCGAGAGGTCTTTAAGATCTCCAAAGTTGGTACAGTAGCTGGTTGCTATGTGACCGACGGTAATGTGAAACGTAGCAACGAGGTTCGCCTTGTACGTGATGGAATTGTGGTCTATACTGGAGAGATCAATCAGTTAAAACGCTTTAAAGAAGATGTAAATGAAGTGAAGAACGGATACGAATGTGGTATCAGTATCAAGAACTTCAATGACATTAAAGTAGGAGACGTGATCGAAGGATTCGAACATCGTGAGGTAAAAAGAAAGCTTTAAGCTGTAGACTAAATATTGACAATAGAACGAAGCCGCTTTGAGCGGCTTTGGTTTTTTCAGGGTTTTTGGAATTGCTATTATTCCCTGATCCCTGTCTTTATGGACAGGGCACTCTCCTTCTCTTCTTTGTAGATCTTATTATCCGTCTGATCTTGTGCAGAAAACATTTTTTTGGTGGGTTGGCGGCAAATATTGACCGCCTGCGAAAAAGTGGGGATTTCTGGACTGTTAAATAAATACAGCCGATTTCTTTTTGAGTGCTTCCTCCACGTAATCAAACGTAGAAAGAATCTCTGGCTTACCATCAACGATCGCCACATCGTGCTCAAAATGAGCAGAAGGTTTTTTATCGGCAGTAACGATGGTCCAGCCATCATTTAATTGGACAACCCGACGTGTGCCCATATTGATCATAGGCTCAATAGCGATGACGATGCCTTCTTTCAATTTGGGGCCGCGCCCTCTTTTGCCATAATTCGGAACTTCTGGAGATTCGTGCATCTTTTTCCCAAGGCCATGTCCCACTAACTCCCGTACTACACCATACCCAAAGCTCTCCGTATACGATTGTACAGCGTAACTAATGTCACCAATTCGCTTGCCTGTAACACATTGCTCAATGCCTCGGTAAAGGCTTTCCTTGGTCACTGTCAACAGTTGTTTGATTTCAGGGGAAATTTCCCCTACAGCAAAAGTATATGCATGATCTCCATAATAGCCATTCATAAGGACGCCACAATCCAGTCCAACGATATCCCCTTCTTCCAATGGGCGTGCAGTGGGTATTCCATGAACCACCTGCTCATTAACAGAAGTGATAATGGTATTTGGGTAGTTATAAAGTCCCAGGAAACCTGGTGCGCCACCATTGTCACGAATGAATTCCTCCGCGATCTTATCCAATTCCAGTGGAGTTATTCCAGGCTCGATGTGTTCACCCATCAATCCTAATGTCTTAGATACCAATAAGGCACTCTGACGTATCAACTCTATTTCTTCTGAAGTCTTATACTGAATCATTGGTTGCTATTCGAAAAAGAATGGCGCAAAGGTACCATAAAAAAACCCTGTCTAATAGTAGACAGGGTTCTGCTTCCCGTGGGGATATTTTTTTTTGGATTACTCTCCCTTTTGATCGATGCTTTCCAATACATCTTTGATGTCCACACGTTGCCCATCTCTGTAAGCAACGATGAATGCGCCCTTCACGCCCATTTCTCGGAGGTACTTCTTGAATGTATCAGCATCCCAGTACTCTCTAAAAACACCAAGAGAATATCTTCTCAAACCATTTTCATCGGTTTCTCCTGAAAAGTTATCTCCTGCGTCAAGGTATTTTGATAGGTCTTTTTGTTTGAATGCTCCAATTTGAACCTTGAAGACAACTCCCGTTTGATCATCAATGCCAGCTCCAACTGCTGGCCCGGAAGTACGCTGTGGAACTGGGTCAGGTTTTGCACTCAGGGCATCAGCCAATTGATCTTTAAGATCAGCAACCTGATCCTGTAGCATGGAGATCTGATTATCTTTATCTGCAACGCGACCATCTACCCCGGCAACTTCTGCTTGGAGGCTCGCATTTTGACTTTTCAACGACTTGTTATCATCGAGTAGCGTTTTGTACTGCTCCGGACTCAAGGCCTTGATTCTTTTCTTCCATTCCTTTTTCTCTTTTTTTGACATTTGAGCACTTGCATCAAACGTAAATGCGACGCAAAAAAGAAGGATCAGTAATGAAGCTATGTTTTTCATGCTTGTATCGATAAGTAAAAATTACGATATGTTAGAGCGAAAGTACAAAATAGACTTGAATAAAGCTAATTTTGGACAGATAGAGGCCTACAAAGTACAATTTGACTTCCTATCTTTTTCGCGCTAAAAATCTCAATAAATTAAATGTGAATTTTAGCTTTTGAGTGACCCAATCATATCCTCAGGCCGCACCCATTCATCAAATTGTTCATTAGTTACAAAGCCAAGTTCCAAAGCTGCCGCCCGAAGTGTAGTCCCTTCTTTGTGCGCTTTTTTCGCAATTTGAGCTGCTTTTTCATAGCCAATATGCGTGTTAAGTGCTGTTACCAGCATCAAAGAGTTTTCTAATTTTTCTTTGATTATCGCATGATTCGGCTCGATCCCTACAGCGCAGTTGTCGTTAAATGACGCACAGGCATCCCCGATCAATCTGGCAGAATTCAGCAAATTGTAGACCATCATAGGCTTGAAGACATTCAACTCAAAATGACCCGTCATTCCTCCAGCACTAACCGCCACATCATTTCCTAGCACTTGAGCACACACCATCGTAAGTGCTTCACATTGTGTGGGATTTACTTTCCCGGGCATGATGGATGACCCTGGCTCATTTTCAGGAATCAAGATCTCCCCTATACCACTTCTTGGTCCGGAACACAACATACGAACGTCGTTTCCTATTTTCATCAGGCTTACCGCCAATTGTTTCAAAGCACCATGTGATTCGACAATGGCATCATGAGCGGATAGCGCTTCAAATTTATTTTCAGCAGTAACGAATGGCAGATTTGAGTTCTCAGCAATCTTTTTAGCCACCAACTCCGAATAGCCAGCGGGAGTATTGAGACCCGTACCTACGGCAGTACCACCCAATGCGAGCTCCGATAAGTGCTCAAGTGTGTTTCGGAGTGCTTTTAATCCGTGATTTAGTTGCGAAACATATCCGGAAAACTCCTGACCCAGGCTCAGAGGAGTTGCATCCATGAAATGTGTTCGACCAATTTTCACCACTCCCATGAAAGCTTGGGACTTTTCTTTAAACGTGTCCCGGAGATTTTCAACCAAAGGAATTGTGTGCTCTACCAGGATCTTGTAAGAAGCGATGTGCATCGCTGTTGGAAACGTATCGTTCGATGACTGACTTTTATTCACATCATCATTAGGATGGATCGCTTTCTTTTCATCCGTAAGCGCCCCTCCATTCACTACATGAGCCCGATTTGCGACTACTTCATTGACATTCATATTGGATTGTGTGCCTGAGCCTGTTTGCCATACAACCAATGGGAATTGATCGTCGAGTTTCCCCGCCAGGATTTCATCACATACCTGACTGATCATATTTGCTTTGTCACTGGAAAGCGCACCGAGCTCCTGATTGGTTTGTGCGGCTGATTTCTTTAAAATTGCGAAAGCTTTGACAATCTCCAGGGGCATCTGCATGTTAGTGCCACCAATCTTAAAGTTGTTTCTGGAGCGTTGAGTCTGTGCCCCCCAATATTTGTCCGCGGGCACTTCTACAGGCCCCATTGTATCGCGTTCCAGTCGAATATCCATTATATGAATCTGTTACTCTTGTTTAGTACAAAAATAAAGCGCAACAAGCGCAATTAGTTCAGTTCACGGAATGGAATCCTGACGGTTTGAATAATTTTTGTGACTTTATTTAGAATAATTCTAAACAGTCTTGTCCCGCACCAATGTTAATCGTATGTTTGCGTAGTTTAGATTGATTCTAAATAAGTGATGTCTACCATTTCCGTTTTCCTCTCTGATTTTCAATTTCTCACACAAGAAGGTTTCAAGTCTTTGTTGGCTAGAAATGATAAATTCCAATTAGTTGGTGAGGAAGAAGATTGGGATCTTTTGCCAGGGCAATTAGATAAAAATAGACCGGATGTGTTGGTAATTGATTATCGACCTGACGAAAGTGATTTTGTAAATCGTCTCAAGAGCATAAAAGAGCAGGGTGTCAAGAACATTCTGATATTAACAAGTGACACCAAAAAAGAACGGGTTCGAGAGATCTTAAAGACAGGTGTGAAAGGTATGGTCACTAAAACTTGCAGTGAGCAGGAAATTGTCAATTCGATCCTCGCTGTGTCGCAGGGAAACCGGTTCTATTGCAATAAGATTCTGGATATTGTAATGGAGCAGTCAGTAGAGGAAGAAGAGAATTGTGCTCCTACGGATTTATCTCCCAGAGAGTATGAAGTGTTGCAGCTCATCACAAAAGGACAAACAACCACCAAGATTGCAGACACTTTACATGTGAGCGTACATACCATCAATTCTCACCGAAAAAGCATCTTGAAAAAACTGAACTTGAAATCACCCACAGAGTTGATTGTATATGCCTTAGAAAGTGGTCTGGTTAAATAGATATCACTAGTACTAGTGATTCGTCACTACTTATAGTGAGTCCAATTTTCACCACCTCTAGCAATTGAACAAAAAACATTTTAGACCGTACTTTGTGTTTTATTTAGAATAATTCTAAATACGAATGATAGCATTTCAAATACAGGAAGAAGAGGAGAACGTTGGGCTAACCCAGGAATTCAAGGATTTCGGGCCTACGACGGGAAATGATTGTGTATTCAAGAAATGTTGCAAAAAATTCAAAAAGAAAGGTAAAAAGCATTGC
Source organism: Cyclobacteriaceae bacterium (assembly GCA_965215825.1). GTDB lineage: Bacteria > Bacteroidota > Bacteroidia > Cytophagales > Cyclobacteriaceae > JAWPMT01. The sequence continues at coordinate 463,209 of CBDCEM010000002.1, forward strand.
AAGAGCTGTCCGAAGATATAAGTAAAGAAGCGGTGTTGGTTGAGGCGTCAGAATTGGTTTTTGCAACTTCTAATATTCGCATTTACCAGAACGACACACGGGCTTCCTTCATCATGCAACTTCCTGATGAGGAAGTGGAATTCAAATTGTGCGCGTTATTGGCCTTTCGCAAAAAAATCCAATCCATCGATCTCACGGAAATATTCATGCCCGCTCATTCAGGAGTTGAGATTATCACTATGCCTCAGATTGATCGCATCTTCGTATTCGATCTACGAGAGATTCTAGAACTTCGCGATCTGTTCGCCGGAGCCATGACCATGCTGGAACTCAACAGTATGATCCATCAAAGATTGGTGCGCTCCCTGCATTAATGGAGCTTATATCCCATTACTATTTTTAATTAGACTGATTTTAAATTAGCATCCTCAAAGCCGTTAATTCAACATTTACGAATTAACGGGTGTTACTTTGTTAGCTAGATGGGCAGGACCATTGAATGAGCTGATACTTTCAAGATCGAGTTATGAATGTTTCAGTGAATTCCACCGGGCCGTCATTACAGTGACGATTGAACAAAAACCCAAACGCATGAAATGAGCATAAAGACCATTCATCTTATCCATAAAATCGAAGATGCCGGCCTTTATGAGAATTCCATGTGGCGAATAAAAAACAGACCATACACATGAAAGATTTATTAAGAAGAGAATGTCCTCTTAAAGAAGAGGTTATCGATATATTGAACAAACAAGTACAAATTGAAGCTCATTCGGCAAACGCTTATCTGGCTATGGCAGGATGGTGCGATGTGAACGGATACGACAATTGTGCCGAGTTTTTCTTCAAGCAATCAGAAGAAGAACGCGTTCATCAAAAGAAGATTTTCCACTATCTGGTAAACATGGAAGCCACAGCTATTGCTCCAAGAGTAGATCAGCCAGATTACGAATTTCCAACTTTGCGCAGTGTATTCGAAAGAGCCCTGGACATGGAGATCTCGGTTACCGAATCCATTCACAATGTGGTGAGGGGTTGTAGAAAGGCGGATGATATTGCGACTGAAGAATTCATGCGCTGGTTTGTAAGCGAGCAAATTGAAGAAGAATTCGTAGCGCGAAGAACACTGGAATTATTCGACGTAATCGGAGAAGATAAATTGGCCCTTGCAATGATTGAGGACAAAGTCCTTAGCATTGAATATTCCGAAGGATAATCTCAACGGAGACTAAAATTTCAAAAGGCTACCTGTTGGGTGGCCTTTTTTGTTGTTCTCTGACGGTGTGCTCACTTAGTCTCCAGTTGATATCAATAAGTGGAGTTCCCTTTCAAGTTCCATCTAGGTTTGGTTGAATCGCGTAGCAGTCGCGCCCGCAGAAAGGCGGTTGAGTTTTTCGAAACTAACACATCTTCACATAGCTTCCCATCCAGGTCAGGTTGTCCTTGTAGGGTGCAATGGTTTCCTGAACTGCCGGATCGTTGAAATGCCCATCCAGTTCTATAAAAAAGATATACTTGAATTTCGAGCCAATTTTCGCTGGTCTACTTTCTACCTTACACAGGTTGATCCCCGCATCTTCAAATTTCTTCAGAAACGACACCAAAGCACCGGGTTCATCAGGCAGCTTGGCGATCAGAGAAGTTTTGTCCTCGCCACTGATTTCATTTATAAATTTTTGACTAAGGATCAAAAACCGTGTTTGGTTATCTGCCGAGTCCTGAATATTACTATATAAGATAGGCAGCCGGTTGTTCCTTGCAGCAATCGGTGCACAAATCGCAGCCGTACCCTCCTCTTCCAGGGCAATCTTACAGGCACGACTTGTGGAACTTACCGGAATCTGTTTTACATCGTGCTGGAAGTAATCACGAATAAAATTCTTACACTGTCGGAAAGCTATGTCTTTGGTATAAATGGTCTTAACCTTACTTAGATCTTGCTCCAGCGACGCAATACAGAAGTGAATAGGAAGTACGACCTCAGCCACAATATTCAGGTTGTGCACACCCAGGTAATCGATTGTTTCCTGAACAGTTCCTTCCTGGTTGTTTTCAATAGGTACCACCCCGAATCTAGCCCTGGACGTAGCCACAGCATCAAACACCGAAGGGATGGAATCCAAAGGAAGGTAATCACTCATCGCCCCATACCTGGATTCTGCAGCCTGGTGGGTGAAACTACCTTCTGGTCCCAGGTACGCGACACGTTCCGGAAGTTCATAATTTCTGCTAACCGCAAATATTTCCAGGAAGATCGCCTCTATCGCTGATCGGGTAAGTTCGTTTTTACCTTTACTCGCTTCGTAGAGGCGGTCGATGATCGCTTTTTCCCGTTCCGGTCGGTAGATTGTCGCATTGGCATTGCGCTTGAGTTCACCAATCTCCTTGACGTACCCCAGGCGTTTACCCAGTAATTCTACTACCTGATCATCAATTTCATCTATCCCCTTTCGAAGGTCATCCAGCATAAGCTTCGGTTTAAGGGTCCAAAATTAAAAGACTAGTCTGTATTGCCTTCTTTTTTAGCTCACGAAGTTCTGATTTGTCGATAATCTCCAAACACGTGGCCCGGAACTATTAGTCTTTTTGAGAAATCACCTGATCATTCATAGCGAAGTGCGTCAACAGGATTGGCCTTTATGGTTCTTAAAGCTTCGAGACTTACCGTAAAAAGGACAATACCTGCAAGTATTAACCCTCCGATTGGAAAAATTTGCAGATCTATAGAGATGCGATAAGCAAAGTTCTCCAACCAGCGATTCAGGAAAAAGTAGCTGATTGTGGAGGATAATAATGTTGCAATGGCAATCAATGGTATATACTCACTGTTGAATTTCATTAACAAGTTTCTTGAGGATGCCCCTAAAATTTTCCGGATACCGATCTCTTTGGTTCTTTGAGAAATCAAATATGCGGTTATTCCAACCAGACCCGTGATGGATAAAATAGCAGCGATAAGAGACAAAAGCTCACTCGCCAATGCAGTTTGCTGATCATTTTCATAAGCTCGCTGTAAATCCAGATCGACAAAAGCATAATTGATAGGATTTGAAGGCTGATATTGATTCCAAACCTCCTCAATCCATGCGAAAGCTTCATTTGTGTGTGCCTGGTCTATTTTGATCAGGATGTTTCGATCAACATAACTACGATCCTGATTCAATTGAATTATTTGCGGTGTTACTTTCTGATGTAGTGAAAAGAAATTGAAATCAGAAACTACTCCTCTGATTTCATGAAGCTTAGAACTCGGATTCTCAGGCCAGAGGTCGATCTTTTTGCCAATGGGGTTCTCCCACCCCAGTTTCTCGACAAAGGTTTCATTCACTAAAAGAGATGATTTTGGGTGCTCTTCTTCCTCAAAAAACGGACCGGTTCCCGAGACATCAAGCAGATCCAAAAATTCAAGATCCGTCGGGTTCCAAAGTGCGTCCTGAAAAGGAGCGTCAAATCCTTCCGGCAAATAGGTAGTTGGATAATCTTCATCTCCAGATATGTAACCCTGCGAAACGCCAAGAATAAACGACTGGCTAAGTAACTTGTTTTTGAAGGATTTAATTTGTTCGGAACCCTCCAGGGACCAGGCTCTTTTCAACTTCACAAGTCCCTCTTTATCCATGCCAATATTAAAATTACTGATGTAGTTGAGTTGCTGATTGATCACGAAAGAAACGGTTCCCAAGCCAATCAGCAAGAAGAATTGCAGTCCAATCAAAGATTTTCTAACTCCACTATGCGAGCCCATTCTGTAATTGCTCCTGAACAAATTGAGTAACCTGATCCTGGGCATGATAAGTGAAGGATAAATTCCTCCCAGAAATCCTGTTATCACCGTAATGCCCAGTAATATGAATACAAACTCAAGGTCAAGCAGATGATCAATTGTAAAAGGTATGCCTATGAATTGATTGTAGTAGGGTAGCGAATAAATCGTAATTAAAAGAGTAATGGGTAGAGCGACGAGTGACATTAATATGGACTCGAAAAGGAACTGAATGGATAAACTAGACTTATTGCTACCCAATACCTTCCGAACGGCCATCTCCTTGCGTCGGTGTGAAAATATGGCCGTTGAGAGGTTGGTGAAATTTGTACACGAAATCAATAATATGATGAGAGCAGTAGCACCAAAAATGGAGAGTTGATTTTTATCACCACCAGCTTTCAGTTCAAATGTTAGAGAGGAAGTCAAATGGATATCAGAAATGTTTTGCATGTTAACATCAATCATTACTTCTTCTTTGGCGATGCTCAAATCATCATTTTCTTCCCTGGCGACTCTTAAAATTTCCTTTTCAATTAATGCCGGACTTTCATTGACAATTACGTACATGAAGGCGGAATGCTTGCTCGAATAATACCAGTCGCTAATTAGAAAAACGTCAAATGCCAGATGTGTATTGATTGGCAGGTCTTCAAACACGCCAGAGACTCTGATAGCCAGACTGTCAAAGTAAAGGGTCTTACCAATGGGGTTTTCATGTCCGAAATATTTGAGTGCATGCGATTCACTGATGACCATAGAATTGGTATTTTTCGTTACCTCCTCCCTGTTCCCGTGGATTATTTTGAAATCAAAAACTTCAAAAAATGGATCTCCCGATTGAACAACAATGACCTTTGATTCCGGGAATTTTTTACCGTCAACCTGGACGAACCTATCAGGAACTCTTGAAAAGCAAGTAGCTTTTTCCAACCAGGAATACTCATTGTTAAGTATTCTTCGGGTTTCCTGGATTTCTAAACTTGGAAACCATGGTCCATAAGCCCTTTGACCGGCTATACGGTAAGTGTTGCTTGCTTTTTCGTGAAACGCGTCATAGGACGTTTCGTTTTTTAGGTATAGCAAAGTGTAACCTACCACGCTTAACCCCACAACCAGACAAAATAGATTGATCAAAGAGAATCGCAAATTTCTCTTCGCGGACCGCCCAAATACTTTGAAGAAATTGATTAATAGATAAATATTTAGGTTGAAATAACTCTCCTTATTACGCTTCAAAATACCTGGTCGCATAAAACGAAGTACATTGTAGAGCAATACGAGGGAAGCTACCCAATTGAGGTTTGATGCTTTGTTATTCTCAAACTGTTCTTCCAGATCTCCGATGATCGATTCCTGCAATTCTTCAGGACAAATCATCTTACAAATTCGAATGGCGATCTTTCTTTCAAAATGTCTCATCAGAATTAGCTTAGTTTAAAATCAGGGATAGCGTTCCACAAGTTGACTTTTTTATGTTGAAGCTCCTTTAGAAGAGAGATGCCCGCTGCCGTAGGTTCAAAGATCCTTTTCCTTCTACCACCTCTGGCTGAAGTCGTGCCCCCCATTTGTGAAGCAACCAGCCCTTTATCCTCCAGTCGGTAAAGCGTCACATGTACAGAGCTCAAATTAACGGACCTGGACATTCGGGACTTGATTTCATTTACGATGTTGATACCATATGCTTCCTCTTTCAGAATGATACAAGTAAGTAAAACAAGCTCTTCAAATTCTCCGAGATTCACGCCTTTCATTTCTATGAGATTTGTCAAAGTAATATTTCTATATACTTTGTCAAAGAAAAAAGGTTTCAAAAAAGAGGATTGAAGAAAGGCCGTATCTATCAATTCTCGCATAATCGGAACATCTCAAATGTTAAAACCAGAAACCTTTAGGGGTTTTATGGGTCATTAGTTGACATAGGTATTACTCAGAATAATAATTTTTTAATCCGCTTCTGCCATGAAACAATTGAAACCACACTTTATTCTTGCGCTATTTTCATTTGCATTCCTTACTTCTTGCCTTGACGATGATTTTGGTACGGGAAATAATGAACGTTTCGTGGGATCTGGGGTCGTCATTACCGAAACCCGCCAACTGGCCGATCTTAATGCCATAGTTTCCTCCCCCGCTATCGACCTAACAGTATCTCAGGGGACAGATCAGGTCGTAGAAGTATCTTCCGATGATAATCTTATTGATCGCGTGACCACACGAGTTTCTGATGAGGGTTTACTTACCATCGAAATGGAGGAAGGAAACTACGAGGACCTAACTCTTCGTGTCAACATTGTTATTCCGGAATTAATCTCCATTGAAAATCTTGGTGCCGGCGCTATCGCTATTGATGGATTCACAGACCAGGAAAGTTTGACGTTGGGTAACACAGGAGCTGCTTCTTTCTCGGCTTCAGGATCTGCCAATGAGTTGATCATTGAATTGTTGGGGGCCGGGAATGTTTCTGCATTTGATTTTGCAGCCAGTACTGTCCGGATCACACTGACAGGCTCTGGCAATATCGAAGTATCTGCTTCGGATCGCATTTCAGGCAATATCACAGGGGCTGGCAATATCCATTACCGTGGCGAACCCGCCATTGATGTCAATATCACCGGAGCCGGTTCGGTGGTTGATGCGAATTGAAGTAAGAATGAAATAGGGAGTCAGAGCTCCCTATACTATCTTATTTCAACTCTTTAAGGTTATCGTGTAAATTGGGATCGGTACGAGTCCCAAAGGGATCAATGGAAACAAATTCAGGGAGTTCATTCACAATTACTCGTATTTCGTTCGATTCACCAACCACCTGATGAAGTTTGTAGTAAATGATGGCCTGGTCATTGGACAAACTTTTGGGGTGTTCTTTAAAAAATCCGATGGATAGTGGCTCATCCATCGAAACATTGATTAAGCTACCATCAGGGTTGACTTGTTGCTTTTTTGTAGAGAGTTTCAGGAGAAATTCATATTTCCCATTCTTGAGCGATTCGTAAGAAACTTCTGAAATTTTCAGGTCATAAATAAAGATCTTTCTGAACCAGTCATCGATGAGATCGTGGTGTTGACGATCAGTCACTTTATAAAACTCCCCGATGAGCTCTTCGGAATTTCCTATGAATTCGTCCTTTCCGCGATACCTGTTGATCATTTGATTGATGGCTTTATTGATGCTGTCTTCTCCAAATAGCTCTTTCATGGCCAGCATGACAGTAAAACTTTTTCCATAGTCCAGATATCCATCTTCAGTCAAATACAAAGGGGGCTCCGTGCTGTCGGTATATTTCCTGCCTGTAAAGTACCTGCGATTAGCATTTTCACTAAGTAGCCAAAGCATCCTTTTCCCATACATCTTTTCCATAATCGCTGCTTCCATATACTTGGCCAGACCTTCAACAAGCAAGCTGGCTCCGGGCTGAATCTTTGGTGAAAGGACACCTCCGAACCATTGATGAGCCACTTCATGAATGGTGCGTTTGGCGACCAGATCGAAGTTGGAGGTGTCCGAAATGTCGATTAGGTAAATATTGTCTTCCACCATACTTATAGTGCCCGGATGAGCCGCCCCTCCAAAATTCCAGTGGCCGGGGATTTCTACAAATCGGAGATGGTCAAAGGGATAGGGACCGAAATACTTTTCACAGTAGTCGAGTGTCATTCGGGCACTCTCTTCTATTTTCTCCAGATTGTATTCATGTCCGGCATGATAATACTGCTCAATACTCACGCCATTGTGTTCAACAACCTCCATGTCATAATCCGCTGAAAAATAAGCGATGAAAGGAACGACATTCCGGGTAGGTTTATAATGGAAGAACCTCCTGCCACCTTCTTCCCAAGTGGCCACTAACTTGCCGGGAGCAATAGCCTTTTGATTGGATGATGTACAGATCACTGTTTCGAAGACAACCCGACCGGCATTAACATCTTTTTCACCAAGATGGAAGTCAACTTTCTCTTCTTCTCTTTTGGATAAGCCTCGTTTTTTTCGCTCATAAGGGTCATCAATTTCCAATGCAGCGCTATACCATAACCTGGGTTCGAATTGATTGTAAAAGATGAAGCTACCATTGCTAACAATTCCTCTTTCCTGTTTATAGCCATTTTGGTTTTTGCGCAATATGTAATGGAAATTGACTTCTTCTCCTGGCTGAACGGGTGTGGTGAATTCAAATAAGAAAACACCTAGATCTTCATTTCTATTGACTAATCTCGATCCTTCTAATCCAATGGTGTCCAACCTTGCCCTTTCACTGATCAAAACCTGATTCACTGGATTACTGCCGAGGTTCTTCAGCCTGTAATTGGCTTCTATAGTGGCTCGACCTTCCTCCGGAAAAAGGTCCAGGCTGGTTTTTATCTCCACGTGATGTAGCCGGGGCAAATCCTTATACTGCTTGTATTGGCGCTCGTATTCTTCTTTCAAATCCAGGCGCTTTCCAAGGGGTTTGTATTCACCTTCAATATTGATCTGATAGAAAATAAAAGATCCGAAGATCAGGAAGATCAGCAAAAAAATACCAAGTGACCCTAAATGCCATGGTTTCCAGTTGGCCTTGAATAGGTGCCATTGATGTTGGTAACTTTCCTGACTCCCACGGTTCCAGAATTTGAAAGCCAAAATGGCCAGTACTGTACCCAGGGCCATCCAATAAATACCGAAGTGATGAAAAGAAGCGGTGGTCCAGCCATATCCGTTCATATTTGTGTAATGTGAAGTTGGTAAATAGCCAAGCTTTAGTAAGGGATGCTCAATACCTATTAATCCAGAAAAACTGCTTTTTAACATGATGATGATCAAAGCGGAAATACCAACCGCCAGGTATTTATGTGGCGTTACAGTCTGGACGAACAGCGCGAATAGGCAATAAAAGACCAAGTCGACCCCCCAGTAATAGAATATTGACAAATACAGCGCCCACTCGAAATGGGAATATCCCAGAGCGGCTTGGAAACCGATTGATATGATGATGGCGGTGAGCATAAGTATGACCGGTAATAACACCAGTGAGATGAATTTTGAAATGAACAAAACCGCACTCGATATGGGCGATGAGTTGATGATTTCATGAAACTGGTTTGACCGGTCTCGCCATACAAGCTCGCCGGCGTAAAAGACGATCAGGATAATACAGAACATGAGAAGTGGTTCTGTGAACTGCTCTATTAATAGGTTGGTATAAGGATACCAGCTATCGCCATATTGACCACCCGCAATGATTCGTGAATGGATTTCGAAAAAGACGATCAGACACCAACAAATCAGTGTTATGATAAAAGGAAGACTAATAAAAATACTCCTTATTTCATTTCGCACGGTTGAAATCAGAGACTTGAATTGCATATGCGAACTCGTCAATGTTGGGACCGATACATAAGGACCGGTGGCCTGTTCCTTTTCTTCTTTTACCTTCTTCTGAGGGTCTTTGGACAGGGATCGGAAAGAAAAGACATGATAGGAAAATCCCAGAATAACGCATCCAAACCCAACCCACATCAATCTGTTACCCAGAAAGTAGCCGCTAAAAGATACCATCTGGAAATTTTTTTCTTCGGGTGTCCAGTATTGCGTTTGCTCGACAAACGCAGAAAGGCCAAAAGGATCAAAATAGGAAGCCAACATCATGGTCTCAGGGTCACTTGGAGCCGCCTGTATGACTATAGGTGACTTCATAATTATTGAGGTAACCATATACATGACATATAGAAGTACTCCTGTAACATAAGTGGCGGCATTATTTTTCGTCAACAGGCTAACTGAAAACACTAGAGAAGAGCAGATAAAAATATTAGGGACCACCAAAAAAAACCATGTACGTAAGAATAGCAACAGGTTAAAGTCGGAGACCCTCGAAGGGTCCAATTCTGGCGACAATGCTCCTAGTGCCATCCCAACCATTAGGGGCGTAAAGGAGATCAGCGTGAATCCAAATACCCCAATCAACCTTGATCCAAAAAAGTGCCACTTCTTGATAGGTGTACTGTATAAGATGTTTTCCATTTTGTGGCTTCGGTCGCGGATTACACCACTTACACAGAAAAAAACCACACTAAATAAGGCACCCAATGTAGAGATTCCAGTATCGAAAGTGACCCTCGTGACGGAATTATAGTTGACTTTCGCCTCGGCAAATGACTGACTTCCCAATAGGTATCCAAAGAGTAAAAAGAGGATTGAGAAAATCAGATAAGCCCACTGTTTCCTTTGGTAGAAGGCTTCAAATTTCAATAATTCAATGAACATGATGGATGGAATTCGATGTTGATAGAGACATGCTTGAGAAATAAACATCTCCCAGGTGGGTTTCCGTCTGCACAAAATCCACGTCAGGTTGTTCTTCGGCTAGTACACGAATCTGCGTCTGACCAGAAACGAGACGTGTTGAGATCACATTGAATTGCTCCATGAAGCATTCCAATTCGCTTTTTTCGATGATCCTGGACCACATCTTATTTTGAAGCTCCGCTATCAAATCATTAGGATTTCCCGCCTTGATGATTTGGCCTTTGTCCATGATGGCAACTCTGGAACATAGTTCCTGAACATCTTCTACGATGTGCGTAGAAAGAATAATAATCACATTTTCTCCGATTTCACTCAATAAATTCAGGAACCGGGATCGTTCTTCAGGATCCAGTCCGGCGGTTGGCTCATCGACAATTATGATCTTGGGGTCCCCCAAAAGAGCTTGAGCAATCCCAAAACGTTGCCTCATACCACCGGAGAAAGTGAATACCGATTTTTTTCTGTGCTGGTAAAGATTGGTTTGTCCAAGTAGGGCTTGAACCTGTTGTTTTCTTACTTTTTTATCCGTAATCCCTTTAAGCACAGCGAGATGATCTAATAACCGGTCGGCGGAAACTTTGGGGTATACACCAAATTCTTGTGGGAGATAACCCAGGCTTTTTCGGATAAATTCAGGATTAGCGACGATATCTGTTTGATTGAAATGTACCGAACCGACAGAAGGTTCTTGCAATGCCGCGAGCGTTCTCATTAACGATGATTTTCCTGCCCCATTGGGACCAAGCAATCCGAACATGCCATCTCCTATGGACAATGAAACGTTTTTCAAGGCTTCAACTCCATTGGGGTAGGTTTTGGAAAGATTTTCGATTATCAATTCATTCATGATATTGGTTTTTAGCTAACCTATCCAGACAGGGAGTTGTCCTCTAATAATTTTGACCTGTGAGTCTTGTAAAGTGTTCAGTAACCTCCAGATTGTGCTTAATCTTGTTGAACCTGATAATTGTTGTGTTGATACAAAAAGCGTCTTCCTTCGTCATTTTTATTAGGTACTTTGAGGTGCGGACAAGAAATTCAAGCGATGATTCCTGTGAGTCGAAAATACCAATCATGCTTATTAAGCTTTTTTGTAGCAACCATTTGGACAGTGTTCCTGTATGCCGCAGACTTAATGTTGATTGAATTTCCCGGGATGAATAAACCCCTAAGCAACTTCGTTTTTTGGTGGGCTTTGATAGCGATCATTATTCATAATAAAAAGCACCTGAAAAAGAAGAGGCGGACAGTAATAGGGGTTCTGGCCCTAATAGGGATGTTGATACCCACCGTGGCAGTTGATCGGTGGTTTAATATACCTGATAACCCAGTTTCATTGGCTTCTGTTCTCGCATTCTGGATGGGAATAATTTACCTCACCCTTCCAAGGTTCTTTAAGCAAAACAAAATCTATATCCTTGGCATTTACGGAATCATTTTCATTTATGCCACTTACATTCGGCTTGATGCGGTAAGCTACGCTGAATATGAAAACCATGAGAAAGGAGTGGTATTGGCCTTGTTGATCGCACCAGTTCCTTTATTGACGTTGCTCTACATTTATGAACAGTGGAAGTGGTTGAAAATGTTGAAGAACGAAAAGGCCGCTGCTGAATTGGCTTTGCTAAAAACCCAGGTAAATCCTCATTTTTTCTTTAACACCCTCAATAATTTGTATTCACTGACGGTGAAACAATCTGAAAAAGCACCAGAGGTCATTCTCAATCTATCGGAGATGATGAGGTACACCATTTACGAAGGAAAAAAGGATTGGGTGCCACTTGTTGACGAGGTAACTTATTTGCAACATTATATTAACCTGAATCAAATAAGACATCATCGGAAGGTAGATGTTTCTTTCCAGTTAGACATTGATCAAGAAGTAATGATTGCTCCCTTATTGTTCATTATCCCTTTGGAAAATGCGTTCAAACATGGAGTAGATTCGCTTGCGGACAATGCCTATATTCAAATGAGTCTTGGTATAAATGAGTCTGGAATCCATTTCGGAATTTCCAATAATTTTGATCGGTTAAGGACAAATGAAGAAAGAGGAATAGGCCTGGAAAATCTGAAAAAGCGTTTGGAATTGATTTATCCTGATCATCATAAGTTGACTATTAGGGAATATGAGGATACCTACGAATTGATGTTGGAGATAACTTGCCTATGACTACCTGTCTGATTGTCGACGATGAGCCCCTGGCGCATGACCTGTTAGAGGAATTCTGTGGCATGCTACCATATCTGAAACTGGCAGGGCATTGCTACAATGCTATGGAAGCCATGCAATTCCTCAATAAGCAGTCGGCGGATATCATGTTCCTTGACCTTAATATGCCCAAATTGAAAGGTTTTGACTTTCTCAGAACGTTGCAACGTCCTCCCACTATTATTGTTACCACGGCCTATAAGGAGTTTGCTTTAGAAGGGTATGAATTGAATGTAGCGGATTACTTGCTCAAGCCGTTTAGTTTTGAGCGGTTTGCAATAGCAATTAATAAGGCAACTGCCAAGCAGGAGATTACGCGAATGCCCTTAATTCCAGCGGGGATCTCAAAAAAGTTCTTCATTAAAGGGGATAAAAAACATCACCAGTTGGCAACTGAAGAGATCTTATACATTGAGGCTTATGGTAATTACTGCAAAGTCCATACTTCTCGAGAGGTGATCATCAGTCATGAGAAAATCTCTGAATTTGAATTGCGCTTAGATGAGAATCTATTCATGAGAGTCCACAAATCTTTTCTCGTATCCAGGGACAAAATCGATTTGATAGAGGGCAATAGGATCATCATCGATGAAGACAAAATACCCATTGGTCAGACTTACAGAAGTGCCGTTAATAGATTGCTCGGGTAAAAATTTAATAAACAAAAAACCACCCCATTGCTGAGGTGGTTGTAATTCAATATCTGGATTGAACTGTCTTATCTTTCGACAGGCTCAAGATGACAGTTCATTACTTCGGATCCAATATCTGGCCGATTCGCTTGTTCAAATCTTGAAGGTGATACTTAGAGATGGTACTTGTGTACCTCCCGGTTGCACTTCTAACTTGTCCCTGGATCACAGAAAGGGTACCTCTCGCCAAAGATGGGATGTCCGTTGTACGAATGTCATCATCTTCAGTATTTACCAATTCCCCAAGCTTCTCTACAAAGCTTTTCTGTAAGTTCCTGCGATAGGTGTCAATGGTACGTCCTCTTCTCAATTCAGAGAAAATGCCTTGTCTGAGGTCTTCCATCAGGGTTACCGAAGAATAAGCCTCATTGCCGTTCAGGGCTTCATTTTCGATTACTCTTTTCAAGCGATCTCCGTCAAAGAGACGATTCATGAATCGTGTTTGTGTTCCTTTGATCTGATCGACAATCCCATCTTGCTGGATTCGTCCGAGGATGTCTTCGTTCACCAACCAGGTAGGTGTAGCAAACAATTGCTCATTCAGGTATTGAATAGCTCTTTCTTGCTTGTCCTTCGAAGTGTGAACATACACAGCTCCGTCCTGATCCGCAGTTTTATAGAACTCATTTACTCCACCGACATTGGTGGTCACATGGCCTGCGTATCGGTTATACTGTCCCAAAACATTTCTATAGAGTTCTGTAAGGTCCTCATAGCTTTCGCCATCTTCTGTAGACCACTCGATCAACTTCTCAGTGATACGTTTCAGGTTTCTGATACCCAACTCTGATGCAATCATAGAATCATCGCCCAGATCTTCTGTCTGTGCGGATGGATCTACTGCACCACGTCTCTGGCGACCGTAGCGATACAATGGATTGTCTCCTTTTTCTTTAACCCAGGCATTCAACTGATCTTCCTCGTCTTCCGGAGAGTCGATGTTGCGGATAGGCCGATAACCATACCATACCACCCAGTCATCGTACTCACCAATCTTGGGATAGAAATTGGTCACACCATCTTCAGGCTGAGCTACGTAATTGAATCGGGCATAGTCCATGATAGATGGAGCCGTTCCATGTGTAGCAGTAAAAGTAGGAGAGCGCAAAGAATCAACAGCGTAACCAACGCTTGAACCCATGTTGTGAGGAAAGCCTAACGTATGCCCCACCTCATGTGCTGCTACAAATCGGATGAGTTCACCCATCAAATCGTCATCAAATTTCGCTTTCTGGGCATCTTCATTGATCGCTGCGGTTTGAATAAGGAACCAGTTTCTAAGAAGATTCATCACATTGTGGTACCACAGAATATCACTTTCCAGAATTTCTCCGGTCCTTGGGTCATGAACGTGAGGGCCCACCGCATTTTGAATGTCTGTCGCTATGTAGCGAATCACAGAATAACGGACATCTTCAGGGCTCCAATCAGGATCCTCTTCTTTGCTCGGAGGGTCTTTTGCAATGATTGCATTTTTCAAACCCGCTTTCTCAAAAGCCGTTTGCCAGTCTTCTACCCCTTGCTTCAGAAAAGGTCTCCAGACCTCTGGTGTAGCCGGGTCGATGTAGTAAACAATAGGCTTCACGGGCTCCACAAGTTCACCCCTCTCGAAGGCATCCCAATCTTTGGGCTCTAAACGCCATTTGGTCAGGTACCTACGAGTTGCTGCTTTCTGCTCATCCAGGCTATAGTCCAGCTGTCTTATCGAGAAAAACCCTACCCGCTCATCGTGCAACCTTGGAACCATGGGATCTTCAGGTAGCAAAATCATGGATTGATTCAATTCGATGGATAAAGATCCAGTCAGTCGGTTATCAGGCAAATCGGACCCTGTATACGTCAAAATGTGGCGCACTTCTACATTTTCAGGAAAAGCCTTCACCCAGTTGATCACTGAACGCGATTTGTCGACAGTTTTGATCTTGAAATTTTTCCGTTGGTTATCCGACAAAGCTCCAATCATCGGCACATCCGAAGTAAAGAATCCCTTGATGTCGATCACATATGAATTGGAGTCTTGTCCCAGTGCTTCAATTTTGAAGCTGTGGATGATAGGCTCGAAATTGTTGTTGACCACCGATTGGTAAATAGGCAAATCCTCATCCGCTACGGAATTGTAGCTTACTGAACGAACTAATATGCTGTTGTCCTTTTTCTGGAATCGAATAACTTGCTGCGGGCGGGATTTCATGCCAGCTCCGCCAAAGTTCAGGTTCTTAACGTGACCGGAAATTCGACTAACGATAAGTATTTCTTTATCGAGTACATCTTTAGATAACTCAAAGTAATATTTATCATCCACCTTGTGAAAGGTGAACAGTCCTTCATCCGATTGGGCTTTATCCGTAATAACTTCCGAATATTTCTTGAAAGGAGATTTTTCCTTCGGTTTTTGTGGTTGTTCCGAGTCCCCTTTTTTATTCTTTTTCTTCTTCTGTGCAGTCAGGTCCGTAGCGGAAAACAGAACCACTCCGAGTACCATCAAAGACAGGATTAGCTTTTTCATTCTATCACATTGATTTAGTGCGGGGATAAACTTACTATGAACAGTAGGTTGATAGATGACACCAGAATGTCTTTTACATGAGTGGTTCCCCAATGGAAAAATCTGCATTTTATGATTTTGCCAAAGAAATTAATGTCATTCCGAGCTTAACAAAAGATCATCTCTTTACTAATTTCGCCTCGCAATAATTTATGCGGTACAAATGAGACGACAATTGCTTCGACCCGGAGCCGATGAACTGACCTATGAGATCCGTGGGATCGTAAAAAAGGCGGAGCAGCTTCAAACGCTTGGTCAGACAATCCATTGGGAAAACATAGGGGATCCGGTTCAAAAAAACCGGAAGTTGGAATTCTGGATGAAAGAGATCATTTCAGGACTTTTGGAAGAGGATGTCACCTATGGCTACAGTCATTCGAAGGGGCTTTTGTCTACGCGTAAATACCTGGCAGATCGGAATAACTCGTTGGGAGGAGCGCAACTTCAGGTACAGGACATCACTTTTTTCAATGGTCTCGGAGATGCTATTGCAAAGATATACCAATACCTCTTGCCCACTTCACGCGTAATTGGTCCTTCGCCAGCTTACTCTACTCATTCTTCTGCCGAGGCTGCTCATGCCAATACCAATCCATTGACTTATTCCCTGGATCCGGAAAACTCATGGTTCCCTGACCTGGAAGATCTACGAAACAAGGTCAGGTACAATGAAAGTATCGTGGGTATTTTGGTGATCAATCCGGATAACCCAACGGGTATGGTCTATCCAAAGCACATACTCGAAGAAATCGTGGCCATCGCTCAAGAGTTCAATCTTTTTCTGGTCTTTGATGAGATCTATTTAAACATCGTCTACAATGGTGCTGAGACTTGCCTGATGTCTGAAGTTATAGGAGATGTACCAGGTCTGAGTCTGAAGGGCATCTCCAAAGAAATTCCCTGGCCTGGTGCGAGATGCGGATGGGCCGAATACTACAACCGGGATAAAGATTCCGATTTTGATCGTTTCTGTCAGACCATCGATAATGCCAAAATGATTGAGGTTAGTTCCACTACCTTACCCCAGCGGGCCATACCCCGATTGATGAGCGATGAACGGTACCCCGGGTACCTGCAAAAGATTAATGAGCGCATTGGTCAGAGGAGTCAAACACTTACTGCATTTCTCGAAAGTATTCCTTACATCAAATTTAACCTGACTAATGGTGCGTTCTACAACACCATTATTTTCAGAAAGGGTGTCTTGAAGGAGGGGCAAACGCTTGCTATAGCCAATGCAGGTGTACGGCAATTGGTTGAAAGCTGGGTTGCAGACACATCCATGCCAAACGATCAACGTTTTGTGTACTATTTGTTGGGGGCCAAAGGCGTATGTGTTGTACCTATTTCAGCTTTTGCTTCTGATCTTCTAGGATTTCGGGTCACCTTATTGGAGGAAGATGATCAGGAGCGTCAGCTTATTTTTCAGAAGATCAAAGACGGGATCATGGAGTATTGTCAGAGTTAGTTACATCCTATCGAACCGGAGACGAAAGTTATTTTTCACTAATGATTGAGTAATCTCAGTTCTTGATCTGTCAGTTTAAGTGTACAAGCAATCTTGCAGATCATGAAACACTTGAACAAGGATCAAATTGCCAGTTACCTTCAACTTTCATCGGATGAATCGGAAGAAGAAGAGTTTGAGGATGCACAGGAGCATAATCAGGAATCGATTGAACCCTATCAATTGATTTGGACCCAGGCAGAGGGTTTGAGATCGGATTATACACCACCTTCCGTAGACGAGTTCTGGCTGGGCCTTCAAAACCTGAAGAAAGAGAGGTATCGGAAGAGGGTGCTTTTCCCCTCGGTTAGTGGGGTCGTAGCCTGTCTCTTATTGTTCGTATTTTTCGCCTTTTTCAACATCACATCGCAGAACCCAACAATCATTACAGCAACTGATACTTCCCTTTTGGACCAGTCGTTACCGGATGGGTCAATCTTGTCACTCATGTCTGCAAGCAAAGTATCCTTTGTATCCAATGAAAACCAGCGTGGATTGGCACTAATAGGAGGAGGCTTTTTTCAGGTAAAGAAAGATCCTGAGAAACCATTTATCATCAATACCGACAAATTTCAAGTGGAAGTCCTGGGCACCTCGTTTTATGTGAATGACGGGACCTGGGGGCCACCTATGGTAGTTGTTCAAGAAGGGCTGGTCAACGTTCGTTTTGAAGAGCATTCCCTGAAAATTACTAAAGGAGAGGTGGTAGTCCTTGATCTGATTTCCAGAACATACGATCGTCTCACAGTTCCCAATCAAAACTTTTTGGCATGGAAAACCGGTGAACTGAATTTTGACGCAGCACCGATTTCAGAAGTGATTCAAGTACTCGAAAGCAACTTTCAAACTCAACTTTCTTTTGACCCTGAGAGTCGGGCAATGCTCACCGCCAGCTTCAAAGACCAGACATTGGAAAACATTTTACACTTGATTCAAGTGACGCTGAATTTAAAAATCCAGGAAATCGATGAATAGAAAAAGCCTCATAATTGCGTTCCTATTGAGTTTTTGGATGACCCTGTTACATGCTCAGGATTCACCAGACATGCAAATTGAGATTGAAATCAAAACGAATACTCTAAAGGACGTTTTGCGGGAAATAGAGGAGAAAACCACTTTTCAATTTGCTTACAATGCCAATAAAATTGACGGTAAATCCTCAATTAGTATCAAAGGGAAAAACACCCTGAAAACAACTCTGGAGATCATCAAACAACAATTGAATCTTGAGTATTCGATGATTAGAAATACTATTGTTCTAACAGAAAATCCCAGACCCTCAAAAGAAAAAGGGAAGGTCACCATATTTGGTCATATCCGAGAAAAAGAAAGTGGAGAGAATCTTTATGGCGCCACGGTATATGACAGTATTTCACAAACAGGTGCCGTTTCCAATCATTACGGTTATTTCAGCCTTACCATTCCGAAGGGTCCTACAAACATCCTTGTCTCGTATCTGGGGAGTACATCGCAATGGATTGCATTGGATCTCGATTCCGATACACTGGTTGAAATCAGGCAGGAGATTTCCAGTCAGGAACTGAATTCAGTGATCGTTACGGGAGAATCGGAGGGTGTGGATAGAGGAATAGGGACCATGGTTCTTTCACAAAAGCAGTTAACCGAACGACCGGCCGTTGGAGGAGAGGTCGATCCCATTAAAGTATTGCAATTGTTGCCCGGAGTTCAGGCAGGGAATGAAGGAAGTGCAGGTCTCTACATAAGAGGAGGGTCCCGATCAAAATTTGATATTACTTGATGGTATTCCGGTATATAATTCTTCGCACTTCTTTGGTTTTGCTTCGGTGTTTAATGCTGAAGCCATACGGAATGTGCGCTTGATCAAAGGCGGATTTCCTGCTAGATATGCCGGCAGGTTGTCCTCTGTAGTAGACATGAGCATGCGGGAAGGTCATGAAACTGAATTTCATGGATCCGTAAAAATTGGCCCATTAGTTGGTAATATCATGGTAGAGGGGCCGATTGGGGAGAAGATTTCTTTTATGGCCGCTGCTCGTAGATCGACCCTGGCTTTGTTGCTCACGCCCTTCCGGGATGACAAGTTTTTCTTTTATGACGGTAATCTTAAGCTCAACTATCGGCCTTCAGAAAGGGATCGTATATTCTTCAGTTCTTATATCGGCAGAGACAAGGGAAGATTGTTTACGGAGGATCTCACCATCGTTCGTAAAGAGCCGCTACAACTCGTCCTGGATCGGACCCGTTCCTCCGTCAATTGGGGTAGTGATATTTCGGTAATTCGTTGGAACCACATCTGGAGTCCAAAATTATTTTCAAACGTCAGTATTAGTCATAGTCAGTATGATTTTGAAGGGCAGAACTCGTTTTTCAGAGAGTTTCAGGGGCAGGAAAATACAGTACTTATCGATCAGGTATTCACCTCGAGTTCCGACATCCTTGATCGAGGAGTAAAGTTGGATTTTGACTACTTCCCAAATCCTAATCATGAGATTCGTGTAGGTTTTTCCGCTTTGAGTCACCGCTTCAAACCTAATGTTACAGGTACGGAATCCCTTTCCGCAGATCCGGTTAGATTTAACGATACATCTGTTTCTGCCATGGAATATTCGGGGTATGTAGAAGATGCATTCTCTGTCGGTGAGCGATGGTCATTTAATGCAGGGTTGCACATGGTAAATTATGAAATCGGGGAGAAATCTTATAGGTCTTTGCAACCGCGGCTTGCAGCAAAATATGTGCTGACTCCAAAGTTGAACTGGACGGCTTCCTATTCCCGAGTCACTCAGTTCCTTCATTTACTCACCAATCCTGGATTGGGGCTCCCTACGGACCTCTGGGTGCCGGCGACAGGGAAAGTTCCTCCACAACATGCCCATCAGGTGACCTTGGGATTGAAGCGAATATTCCCTGAATGGCACCTGACCTCCTCCATTGAAGGGTACTATAAATTGATGACGGGCCTCATTGAGTATAAGGATGGCGCAAACTTCCTGCGGATAAATGAGGATTGGCAGGAAAAAATAGAAATTGGAAAAGGGAAAAGTTATGGGTTGGAATGGTTTACCCAATTCATTCGTGACAAAGTTTCTGTTTCTGTAGGGTACACTTTGGCATGGTCCAATCGGTATTTCGAAAACATCAATTTCGGAAAGCGCTTTCCATACAAGTATGACCGCAGACATGATCTCAAGTTTTTATTGGATTACCAAATTTCAAAGAAACTTCGATTTTCAATGAATTGGCTCTATGGGACAGGTATAGCCACGACGTTGCCCACCGGTTTTTTTAAAGGACCCAGCGATCTTGAAAATCAACAAAACAGCGGGACCCGCCCACTACTGCATTTCGATTCAAGAAATGGATATCGCCTTCGGCCCAGTCACCGCCTCGATTTGAGTCTCACCTATAAAATGAAAAAAGGGATCTGGGGCCATGAATTGATCTTGGCAATCTACAATGCTTATAACCGCAGAAATCCATTGTTTGTGGATGCGCGCCCGCAGTTAAACTTTCAGGAGACCAATGTTCAAGTTCAATTCCGTGAGTATTCACTATTACCGATCATTCCATCAATTTCTTACCGCATTCGAGTTTGATTACCATGAACAGAAACGCAATTATTTTTTCATTGCTTTTACTTGTCAGTTCCTGCCAGGAAACACAAATAGATATTGCAATTAATGAATCGACTCCTCGTCTTGTGTTAGGCGGTCTTTTTGCTCCAAATGAGCAAATGGTAATCAAATTGACCAGATCGGTTCCTATTAGAGAAAGTACCGTATTTACTGGTTTCGATGTAGAAAATGCAAGAGTTGAACTTTATGAGGAGGATGAATACACGGATCTATTGAATTTCAGGCCAGGTTTCGATCGGGGGATCCAAGTGAGAGATTTAGGAGCATATTATACAACACCAGGGTTCTTTCCGGACCCTGAAAAGACATACACGCTTGTCATCGAGGCTCCAGGTTTTGAGTCCATCAGAGCCACTTCTGCTATTCCAAAAGCTGTTGAAATTCAAACCTTTGAAGTTGATGAGGTTTCATTTAACATCAAAGGCCTGTCAGTTGTTGCTGCAAATCTGAGTTTTTTAGATGATGCTTCGGAAAACAATTATTAAGCGATTGAGATCTTTGGCCATGCTGTATTGGGTGAATGGTACGATGAAAACGATGAATTAATGGTTTATACAGATTCCACCTCATTGCCGCTTAAAGCGACTCTTCCCGATAAAATAGATTTCGACGCGGAGATTTCCCCTTTTAAGGATAACATCATCTATTTGAGTGATGAAGCCTTTAATGGGCAAATATTTTCTTTGGACCTGACGATTGGGCTGCTTTCGGAATTTATCGAATACACCTCATTTGAAGCACAACTCAAACACATAACAGAGGAACATTATCTCTACGGGACTACTGCGCAGTTGCAGGAACAAGAAACTGCGGAAAATCCATTTAGTCAACCCGTACAGGTTTTTGGGAACATTGAAAACGGGTTGGGCATTTTCGCAGGATTCGGAAAGAGTCGATTGGAGTATGTCCCAGGCGATGACGACTAAATTGAAAGATCATAATGTCTTTTGAACAAATTTATCGCGATCAATTTCCAACATTATGCCGTTTGGCTTATCGCATGTTGGGTGATGGGGAAGTAGCAGAGGACGTAGTTCAATCAGTTTTTTTGAGAGTTTGGGAGAAGGATAGCCTGAAAGAAGCAGGACAGCCTACCGGATATTTGAAGAAAGCTGTGATCAATGCAAGCCTCAATCATTTGGATACGTACTTTTCAAAGCATGTCATTCGGATGGATCAGGTGGAAGAACCAATTGCCAGTGATTTAACGGAGCAAAAAGATTTGTCCGAATTTCAAGTTCATTTGGATAAAGCCATTCAGAGATTGCCACCGAAGTGTCAGATCATTTTTTCGTTAAGCAGATTCGAAGGCATGACCAGTGAAGAAATCGGAGGATATTTAAATACCAGCAAACGCACTGTGGAGAACCAAATAGGGATTGCTTTGCGCAAATTGAGGACCGACCTTCATCGATTCCGTCAAAGTATAAGCACAGACGATTGATAAGATAAGTTGAAAATCAGGAACTTTCCAATGTCATCGTAAATGTGGTTCCTTGGCCGAGCGTACTTTCACAAACCAGCGAGCCCCCATTCATATTGATGAAATCCCGACAAATGATTAACCCAAATCCAACACCTTGCTCTCCATCAGTTCCAGGCTCGCTATGGAGTTCCTCATTTTCTGCTAAATGATTGAACCAGTCAGGATTCATCCCTACACCCTCATCACGAATTTTTAATTCAGTATTCCTCCCGGACGCAACACTGCTGATATAAAGTGTCTTTTCCTCGCCAGTAAATTTGATTCCGTTGGAAATGAGGTTCCGAATGATCGTATCTATCATTTCTCGGTCAGCATAGACATTTGGTCCACGTAAGTTTCGATCGACCCGTATTTGTTTGTGGTCCAACTGCTCTTGAAAAAGTGAAATATTCTCTTCGATCAGTTCGTCCAGAGAAAAAGTCTCTTTATGAATTTTGACCTCATCAAGCTGAGCGTGAGACCACTGTAGCAAACGATTAAGCACCAAAACACTATCCTTAATCTTATCTTTCAACTGACTAGCGAATTTTGAAAACTGCTCTTTCGGAAGTTTGTCCTGATCCAACACATCCATCAGACCGGCCAGTCCACTAAGAGGCCCTCGCATGTCATGTGAAACCAGAGAAAAGAGTTTATTCTTCATTTGATTACTGGCCTCCAATGCGTTTTTTTGATCCTCAATTTGTTCGTTGGCTAGTATCAAAGATTGCGTTTGTCGATCTACTTCGTTCGTCAACTTTTGATTGATGTTCTTTTGTAATGCTAACTTTTCAAGTTCGAGTTTCTTCAAATTGTAACCAATATTCACAGAGAAGAGTATCATTTGAAGCGATATGGAACAGAACAAAATTGTATTGAGAAGCAAACTATCTTCCCTGGAAACATCGTCTCCAGCAATCGTTATGGACAACCAAAAACTCACATAGATAGATATGCCAATCATCAGAGGGGTCATGGAATAAACAAAAAGCTGTGCGGCTGATTCTTTCTTCCACAAGAAAACGGTAGAAATGATGAATAAGATTATAGTTGAAAGCGCCAGCAAAGCCGCTATGATGCTGGTTATGTTGTTCCAAAATTTTTCATCTACAAAAAAAACGCTTTTCAATACTTGTACACCGATTACGAGCAGGCTTAAACCAAGAAGGGTATAGTAAGCATAATGCAGGGTAGGGTAATGTGCATGCCTGATATTGAAAAAGGTCCGACTGAAAAGCAGACCCCCGAATGTCGCGAATGCAGCAGCAATCACACTTAATCCTTCCAGGTCCAGATTTACCTGTAGAATGTTCAAAAGAACTACTGCAGTGAATCCTATCATCGAAAGGACGAAAACACAGTAGTCCAGCAACACTCTTCTTCTGATCACGAAGTATAGGAACAAGTTATAGATACCGAATACCCCGAATATGGATAAAAAGACCGTTGCCAGAATAAATAATTGCTGATCTATTGAAAAGGTCAACTTGAATTTGTCAAATGGTTGATCTAAAAATAGAACCTTTTGAAGAATTTACAAATCACAAATAAGTGAATAGTTATTTCAGTCATTGAAAGTGAACTGTAACTCTGGGTATTTCTGGATATATTGTTGCCTCAGCAAAATACTGGCTATGTCAAATGCTACGCAACCCACCCTCGAAAGAAAACTAGGTCCATTAATGCTCTGGGGGCTAGGCGTGGGGTATGTTATTTCCGGGATGTACTTCGGATGGAACCTTGGTTTGGAACAAGGAGGTACGTTGGGCTTGGGAGTTGCCACGATTTTCGTCATTATCATGTATGTGACTTTCACCTTTAGTTATACAGAAATGGCTTGTGCCATTCCAAAAGCTGGTGGAGCCTTTGATTATGCGGTGAAAGGACTGGGCAGGAATTGGGGGTTTTTCGCCGGTATGGCCCAAAACATTGAGTTCATTTTTGCTCCTCCTGCCATTGCCTTTGCTATCGGGGCATACCTGTCTCTTTTCTACCCGAACGTGCCTGTCGAAGTGTTCGCCATGGGTGCCTATCTGATCTTTACTGTCTTGAATATTTCAGGTGTGAAGGCTGCAGCGTCCTTTGAGCTGGTTATCACTGTGATTGCCGTATTCGAATTGTTGCTTTTTGCCGGGGCGGTCATGCCAGATTTTGAAGTAGCTAATTTGACTAAAAATCCACTTCCAAATGGCTGGGGTGGAGCTTTTGCCGCTATCCCTTTTGCCATCTGGTTTTTCCTGGCCATAGAAGGTGTGGCCAATGTGGCTGAAGAAACCATCAACCCTCAAAGAAATATTCTGATCGGTTTTGGATCCGCCATTCTTACTCTGGTGGTGTTATGTATCCTTACCTTCACGACATCCATTGGTGTAAACGGTTGGGAATCGATCGTTTTTGATGAAACGGGAGCCACTTCCGATGCACCATTACCTCTTGCCATTGGTCATGCTTTAGGAAAAGGCTCCTGGTTATTCAAAGCTGTGGGAGTGATCGGTTTGTTTGGTTTGGTTGCCTCTTTTCATGGTATAATTCTAGCCTCCGGCAGAGCCACCTATGAATTCAGCAAAGAAGGTTTTGCACCCCGGATTCTCGCGAAGATTCACCCTAAATTCAGAACACCAGCCAACGCCTTAATTGTAAACACGATTATTGGGATGGTTGCCATTTGGACAGGAAAAACGGGGGAAATCATCACGATTGCCTGCTTTGGCGCCTTGTCACTTTACATCATTTCAATGATAGCCTTTCTTCGACTTAGAAAAGACCATGCAGATTTGGAACGGCCGTTTAAGGTTCCCTTTTATCCTTTTACTCCCATTATTGCCTTGGTCATTGCCAGTGTGGCTTTGATTGCTATTACCGTTTACAATCCAGTACTGGCCTTGATTTATGCCGGAATCCTGGCATTTGCCTTTGGATGGTTTAAATTGATGAACCGACAAAGTAGTTAACTCGACTTTTTAGAAAAATGGTAATCCCTTAAGAACCATACGCCTTAAAAACAGAAGGTATTGAATAAGCTTATGGCAATTTTATCTAGTTGGGAAAAAGATACAACTAGATAAAATTGCCGTGTTTTCAGTTTGCTAAATTACTTTAACAGCATCCTCCTCCATCATAGAAAAAAGTGCTAGCCGTAACGTGAATATCACTTTGACCTAAGTCAGAGAGGTTATTGGCCGTCTTGTCACATACAGACAATGGTTGGTTATTCAATAAAACATGACCTTTATGGTCATCAAAATACTCTTCACCTCCGAAGTAGATGGCTGTTTTCCCGGTGAATACACAAGGACCATCTTCAGGCATTGGATCTTTGATAGCACATACCTCTACACTTTCAATAAAAATATCTGTGTCGGTATTATAGTTTTTGGTATCCAAAATACGATAAGGTCTCTTGGCTCGTATTTCCACTGTTCCAAATCCCACATCCGTGATCATCTTAATGTATTGTTCCAAAGGCAAGGCTCCACTCAGGCAAAGGGCCCTTAGTCGCTCGTCATCTTTTAGGTTTTCGGGCATGGCTTGTTGCGCAATGGGATCTGAGAGCACCAGTCGGCCATGAGGCTTCAGGACACGGTACATTTCCTCCAGTGCTTTTTTCAAGTCTTCCTCATGGAAAATATTGAAAAGACAATTTTGAGCCGCTACGTCTATACTTTCATTTTCAATAGGAAGGTTCAATGCATCTCCCTTTCTTACGGAAACAAAAGATGAATCGAACCAGGAATTTTGCTTTTCAGCTTCTTTGAAATTTTCCTGACAAGCATCAATCATTTCATCCACCACATCTACGCCAATAACTCCTTCCTTTTGGCGACTGAAGTACGAAAATTGCAGCAATTCCATTCCTCCACCTACACCAACGTAAAGGATTTTCGGGGAATTGATCAAGTCACGTGGGTGGACAGTACTGCCACAGCCATAATTCATTTCCAACATTTTCTTGGGAATTTCCAATTCAGGGAAAGCCCAAACTGGTGTAGTGGTACAGCACAACCCTACATCTGGCGTAAGTGCCGCGTCCCGATAGAGGTCTTTGGTAGTTTCTAAATAAGTTTCCATATTTCTTGAATTACGCTATTGTACCTCCGCAACTGGATCCAGCCCCAGCTGTGCAGCCATAGCAATGTTGATTAATGATGATATTTCTTTCTTCTAATTTTCGGGCATCAAAGTCCCGGATATGATCGGGCATTCCACCATTTAATTTCAGGTCAAGCATTTGATTGAAATCACAATCGTAGAGGTAACCATCCCAACTGACCGAAATAGTATTGCGACACATGACGCCCATCGCGGCCGAAGGATTAAAGGCATTGGCCAGTTCATCCATGTAGTCCTGATACTTTTTCGAATTGATCAGATAATCCAGAAACCTGCTCACTGGCAAATTGGTGATGGCAAAAAGGTTGTTGAAATGGACTTGATACAAGTCATTTAGCTTTTGCTTGAAAGTAGCCTCCAGACCTTCCTGATCGTCGGGCAAAAAAGCCCCCGAGGGATTGTATACCAGATCCAACTGCAAGTCAGAACCTTCCATTCCATAACCTACATCGTTGAGCATCTGAAGTGCTTTGATCGATTGCTCAAAGACGCCATCTCCTCGCTGCGAATCGGTTCTTTTTGCAGTAAAATATGGAAGGGATGAAACCACATTTACCTTATGTTTCCTGAAAAACTCTGGTAAGTCATGGTACTTCGGATTGGCAAGGATTATGGTCAGATTACACCGTACGATGATCTGTTTACCAAGAGCATAAAGCTCCTCCACAAACCACCTGAAGTCAGGGTTCATTTCTGGCGCACCACCTGTCAGGTCGACTGATGTTACGCTACTGTCTTTCAAGGCGTCCAAGCAAAGCTGCATGGTTTCCCTCGTCATGATCTCCTTTCGATCCGGGCCAGCGTCCACATGGCAGTGCTTACAAACTTGATTGCACATTTTGCCAACGTTGATTTGCAGGATGTCAATGCCCGTAGGTTTCAGTGGCAAAAGCCCTATTTCTTTGAGTCGCTGACTGAAAGCAGTTACACCAACCGATTCATGGTCACTTAAAACCTGTATCTGCCTTTCCGTTAAGGACAGGGCGTTCTTGGATTTTTTGAGGGTTTGGGTCGCTAGCTTCATTACATCAATTTGTCATTGACCTGCTTCATCATCTGCACTCCGTGAACTAATACCGCTCCGCCTTTAATGGCTCCAGCCACATGTACGGCCTCCATCATCTGCGCTTCGTCTGCACCTTTTTTCAAACATGAATCTGTGTATGCATCGATGCAGTAAGGGCACTGAACGGCATGGGCAACGGCCAGCGCGATGAGCGCTTTCTCACGTTTGGTAAGTGCTCCTTCCTGAAATACAGAACCGTACCAATCGAAAAATTTATTACCCAATTCGGGTTGCCAATCGCTGATTTCCCCAAACTTTTTGAGGTCGCCAGCTTCATAATATTCTTTAGACATGAATAAGTTGAAATCAATAAATGAAATGAGCGTGCTTCGATAGAGAAGCCTCAGAAATAAAAAAGCCGAGCTGATCTATATAAGCGGAGGAGCTTTCAGCCCAAAAGAGAAGCGTACCGGGCTTTGCTTGTAGGAGTTTTCGAGGAGAGGGATATCGATCTGTCCAGTTAGCATACTCACCACTAGGGACCTCAATTGCCGAAATTGACTTCCAGTTTCAGAGAGAAGCGCATGTATGCTACTTCTATTGTCTATATCCTGCAGCACATGACCTACATAAGTTTGTAAGCCTCTTTGTTGTGCGAAATCCCAAAGGTCTCTAAAAGAATTTTCGGCACTCCAGTTGATTCGGGGCCACATTTTTTCATCAAAGGCATTCTTCCTTATACCAATGAGATAAGTGCCCCCGTCTTTTGAAGGCCCCAGTACCAGGTCATGCCGATTGAGTTGATTTGCTGCATGAATCAAATGCTCGGCAGTGAGTCCCGGTGAGTCGTTTCCAATAGTAATTACGCGATCAAACCCCTGATCAAAGACACCCTTCAGTGCATTTGTCAGTCGTTCTCCGAAAGTATTGCCATATTGATGATCCGCAGTGAATAGCGGAAGTCCGGTAGATTGAGCGGTTAGACGTGTATGGTCGATTAACTCCTTGAAAAACCGCTTATTCAACCGTTTTTTACCAGATAAAGGCTTGTGCAAAGCTTCTTCCTGTGCGCTTCTGGTAAATAATAATATGGCTGTTGAACGATAGTTCATGCAAGGTGCAATGTCGCAATTATTCCCGGTAAACCGGAAAAGGTGGCTCATTGGTTCACTGAATATGTCGGTGCATAGACCAACCCGAAAATAAAGGACAAAAAAAGCCACCCGCATAAAGCAAAGGTGGCTCCTAACATAAACTGATTTGAACAGAATCTTATGCCAATGCGGGCTCCAATTCAGGTGCTGCAGGGAAATCTACAGGTACCTGAGTCGTTCCGTGGATAAAGTTGCTAACCGTTTTATCACCAATAAGAAGGATGGTGTCCACGAGATTTTCTTTGGTATACCCCGCAGCCAGCAAATTGTCAATTGACTCCTGGCTAGGGTGACTTCTGTTGACAGCCGCATCTTTAACATACGTTGCAAGGGCATTGAACTTTTCGTCGAAGCTTACAGAACCACCTCGTATTTCGATAATTTGCTCATCCGTGAAACCGTTCATTTTTCCGATCGCGGTGTGTGCTGCCAAACAGTAAGCGCAGTTATTGACCTGACTTACGACTAGGTTCACAATTTCCTTTTCCTTCCCACTCAGGGAAGTCTTTCTGCCTGAAAACGTCATGTAATCTCCCAGTGCGGTTTCGCTGAATGTATATGCCGCGAACAAATTAGGAACAAAGCCTACTTGTTTTTTCAAGTTGTCGAAGATAGCCTGGTTGTTTTCTGAAACTTCTTCTCGGGTTGGTACATTGAATGTGCTCATTATATCTTGGAATTTAATATGTAATTTCAAATGTTACAATTCAATGAACGGGAGTTGTTGTCCAAAGGATAGTGCCTATTCTTCCCGAAGAATTATCAATTGTTCCCGAATGCGCCCTTTTGACTCATTTCTCGAAAACGAGAAGGAGTCATTTGTGTCTTTTGCTTGAAAAACCTGCTGAAATGTGGGAATTCCGTGAACCCCAAATCATGAGCAATTTCTTTGGCAGAATGATCGGTATAGAGTAACATTCGTTTTGCCTCCAGGACAAGTCTATCCAGGATGATTTCCCGTGGAGAACGGTCATGGAACCTCGAGAAGATATTGGAAATGGTTTTGGGTGACCTGTGCATGAGGTCCGCATAGTCCTGCACCTGGTGCAATTGTTTGAAGTTTCGTTCAACCAATACATTGAATTGTCGAATCACATTAAGCTCTGATGTTTCATCTGGAGTGACATACTGATTTTTGTGAAGTCGGGTCATCTTCACGATCAGGCGTTTGAGAAGCGTTCTCAGCATTTCTGTTTTCAGGTTGTCACTATCTTCCGAAAACTCTTCCTTAAAAACCTCGAAAAGCAAATTCATTCGTTGTTGCTCTACATCAGATAATGAAAGCACCTGAGTTTCTTTGAGACTGAAAAAAATCACACCTGCACAGGAGACCTCCACATCATGATCTACGATGCAATAAAACTCACGGTTGAATTGCCAGAAAGTCATCTGCTCCGCCAGCTCTACGCTAAATGGCACTCCAGCATCGATCATGAGCAAGCCATTGGAAGCCAACTCTATTCGACGTTCTCCAATGACTATAGCAGTCGCAGGCCCATGGTTCCACACGATAGTGAGTACTTGTTCCGGATTGGCATATGCCTGTTGAACCTCAGGTTCGTCGTAGATGATCCGGATGATCCCTTCGGAAGCGTTAGTCAGGTGTTGCTCGATCATAACGCCTTAACAGCAAATCTTTGATAAATGATTCATCAAAATGTCGTTATCTCTATTTCTTAGAAGCTTTGTTCAAAATCCAAAATATGGTCATAACGAGTGCCAAAAGAAGGAACGCCATAATCGCCAAACGACTGATAGCAAGGAATCTGAAGGCGCCGATCAGAACGAAAACAAGGAACAAAAGCAAAAAAATACGGATCAGGCGATTCATTAGCACCGAATTTAACAAAAGCAATGACCAAGTTGTCGACCACTCAGGACCAATTTGATAGCTTTGCGCTCCAATTTTGTCTAGACATGACTTTTGAGCAGGAAATTGAGCGCAGACGTACTTTCGGAATCATTGCCCACCCCGATGCCGGAAAGACCACATTAACAGAGAAACTCCTTCTTTTCGGAGGAGCAATTCAGACCGCCGGAGCGGTAAAATCCAACAAGATCGACATGAATACGCGATCCGACTGGATGGATATAGAAAAGCAGCGGGGTATCTCCGTGGCAACTTCGGTAATGGGCTTTGAATACAAAGATCTCAAGATCAATATCCTCGATACTCCGGGTCACGAAGATTTTGCAGAAGACACTTATCGTACATTGACCGCTGTTGACAGTGTGATCATGGTAATCGATTGTGTGAAGGGAGTAGAGCGACAGACTGAGAAGCTGATGGAGGTGTGTCGTATGCGAAACACACCTGTGCTGTGCTTCATCAACAAATTGGACCGGGAAGGGCGTGATCCTTTCGAGTTACTTGATGAAATTGAAGAAAAGCTTGACATAAAAGTAAGGCCTTTGAGTTGGCCCGTGGGCATGGGTAAAACGCTCCGCGGAGTTTATAACCTCTATGAACACAACCTTAACTTGTATGAGCCCAGTAAAACCAAGCGAGTGGAGGATGTGGTGGAAATCAAAGACCTCAACGATCCACAACTAGATGAGCTGATCCCTGATTCATCTGCGAGCCAACTTCGAGAAGACATTGAATTGATTGAGGGCGTATATGACCCTTTGAATACTGAAGAATACCTTCAAGGCAAGATTGCCCCAGTATTTTTCGGGAGCGCTGTGAGTAATTTCGGCGTAAGAGAATTGTTGGATTGCTTCATCAATATTGCACCCCCACCGATTCCCCGAGAAACCGAGGCAAGAGAAATCCTACCCAATGAGAACAAATTCTCGGGATTTATCTTCAAGATACATGCAAACATGGACCCCAAACACCGAAACAGGATCGCTTTTGCAAGAATCTGCTCCGGGAAGTTTGAAAGAGGAACCAATTACTATCATGTCCGTCAGGACAAGAAGATCCGATTTTCTAATGCCACGGCATTCATGGCGCAGCAAAAAGAGACGGTGGAGGAAGCTTTCCCTGGGGACATTGTAGGACTATATGATACAGGTAACTTAAAGATTGGCGACACCATATCTGAGGGAGAAAAAGGGATATACAAGGGCATACCGAGTTTTTCTCCGGAGCTTTTCAAAGAAGTGATCAACCTGGATGCCATGAAGTCCAAACAACTGGACAAAGGCTTGCGTCAATTGATGGATGAGGGAGTAGCGCAGCTGTTTTCCTATGAAATGGGTGCCAGGAAAGTTGTTGGTACGGTGGGCGCACTCCAGTTCGAGGTGTTACAACATCGCCTTATGAATGAATACGGCGCCAAAGTACAGTTCAGCCCAGTGAATATTTATAAAGCCTGTTGGATTTCAGGCACTGACACGGTCATAGATGCGTTTGTGAAAGATAAATTCCGCTACATAGCTCGTGACAAAGAGGGCAAGTTGGTCTTTATGGCAGAAACCCGCGCCTGGCTCCAGATGGTACAGGATAACTTCCCGGAAGTAACCTTCCATTTTATCAGCGAGTTTTAGAATTCCGGAAGTCAGTCGCCACCGATGCGAACCGATTCAAATGCCTTAGTATTTTAATCAAAGACCCTTCAACTCAGCCGTCCACTTGTATTTCGCGACTGAGACTTTCTCAGACATTCACAAGTGTTGTCATGTCATAATTTACTAGATCCCCTGGGTCAGTTTTGAACATTTTCAGAAGTATTCCATTGAAGGAAATCTCACTTATGATTCTTTCTTTGAGCGATAAATCTATTTTTGCGCCATGGCAAATACAGACGATGCTGCAACTCTTAAAAACATTGCAGCGCATTGTAAAGAATATGGCTTCATTTTTCCATCAAGTGACATCTATGATGGTCTTAGCGCCACCTACGATTATGGCCCTTATGGAGCAGAATTAAAAAACAACATCAAGAATTACTGGTGGCAGGCAATGACTCGCCTCAACCCCAATATCGTGGGGATCGACGCGGCAATCTTCATGCATCCCACCACCTGGAAAGCTTCCGGTCACGTCGATGCTTTTAACGATCCTTTGATCGATAACAAGGATTCAAAGAAAAGATACCGCGCAGACCAATTGCTGGAAGGTCACATTGCCAAGATTGAAGGTAAGATCAAAAAAGAGGTCACAAAGGCAGCCAAGCGATTTGGTGAGGCATTCGACGAAGGTCAATTTGTGACTACCAATCCGCGTGTCGCGGGATATAAGGAGCAAATTGCTTCGATTGAATCGCGAATGAAAGCAGCATTGGAAGGAGATAATCTTGCTGATCTCAAAGCACTCATAGAAGAATTAGAAATTGCTGACCCGGTATCCGGTTCTCGGAACTGGACGGACGTTCGACAATTCAATCTGATGTTTTCCACAGAAATGGGATCAGTATCGGGAGAATCTGGTAAGATTTACCTCCGGCCAGAAACTGCACAAGGCATCTTCGTAAACTTCTCCAATGTACAGAAGACCGCTCGAATGAAACCCCCATTTGGCATTGCTCAGATTGGAAAAGCCTTCCGAAATGAAATCATTGCCCGACAATTCATTTTCAGAATGCGCGAATTTGAGCAAATGGAAATGCAATTCTTTGTGAAGCCTGGTGAAGAGATGAAATGGTATGAGCACTGGAAAGAAAAACGCATCAACTGGCACAAAGCATTAGGTCTGGGTGAAGACAGGTATAGATTTCACGATCATATTCAATTAGCACACTATGCGAATGCTGCTTGTGATATTGAGTACGACTTTCCCATGGGTTTTAAGGAGCTTGAAGGTGTTCACTCTCGCACCGACTTTGACTTAAAAGCGCATGAAGAGCACTCCGGTAAGAAATTGCAGTTTTTTGATACTGAAGCCAATCAAAGCTACGTACCCTTCGTGGTAGAGACTTCTATTGGTCTGGATCGTATGTTCCTGGCAGTATTGTCTGCTTCTTATAAAGAAGAAAAGCTGGAAGATGGCAGCATGAGAACGGTTTTAGCCATACCACCTGCTTTGGCACCCAACAAACTGGCCGTGCTTCCTCTGGTGAATAAGGACGGCCTGCCGGAAGTCGCCAATAAAATTGTCGATGATTTGAAATTGGATTTCACTTTACAATACGATGCCAAAGATGCCATTGGTAAGCGTTATAGGCGACAAGATGCTATTGGTACACCTTATTGCATCACCGTAGATCATCAAACGTTAGAAGATCAAACAGTTACTTTAAGAGAAAGAGATAGCATGGCCCAAGAACGGGTTCCTATCAGTTCTCTAAGTACCACAGTAAGTGAAAAGGTGAATCTGAAGGAATTACTTAAGCAGATATAAACAGATGGGCACCTATACCTTTTTCGGGGCGTTGGTGCTCATTTTTATAATCGCTTCTAAACGCTATTATCTGGGTGTTTCCATTCCTGGAATTGTGCTGCCCATTTCTCCGCAACAACGAGAGATCCTGAAGCAGCATTTTGATTTCTATGTGAAACTTCCACCGGAATCGAAACGTACTTTTGAAAAGCGTCTTTCAACGTTTCTGGTCTCCAAAACTTTTGTTCCACGGGACCTGGATCGCGTCACGGAAGAAATGCGCGTGTTGATATCTGCGACAGCTATTCAACTGGCTTTTGGCCTTCCCTGGATCAACTTTAAACACTTCAAGTATATCATAATTTATCCAGAAGCTTTCTTCAGTACAGCTGGTCAGAATTACCACCACGGTGAAGTAAATCCGAAGCAAAAAGCTATAGTTCTTTCCTGGCGCAATTTTGTTTCCGGGCTAATTGTGAAAGACGGGAGGAACCTGGGCTTGCATGAAATGGCACATGCATTGAGATTAGAAAACGTGGTTAGAAATGGTGAGTCTCGTTTCCTTGATAAAATGACACTTGTTGCCTGGGAAAAACTGGCTGAAAAAGAAATCAAGCGCATCCGAAATGATGAGAAGAGTTTTTTCCGGGACTATGCTGCCACTAATCACGAGGAATTTTTTGCAGTAGCCGTTGAGAATTTTTTTGAACGACCCGCGGCATTTAAAGTTTATGACCAACCTATGTACGATGTGTTACGCACCCTTTTAAACCAGGACCCAATGGTTCTGGACCGGGCGAAGTTCAACTAGTTCCTATTTTTATATACTACTTTTCATAGAACAAGTAGATTTGAAGAGAATGAAAATAATAGATCATGCATAAGTTAAAGGAGGCCTGGATAGAGGCATTCACTTTTATCAGAACTCCCCATGAGCCTTCTCTTGCAGAGATTGAGGAATCAGGCATTACTCGAAGGTTTAGCCGACTCTTTCAAATTCTATTGTTGGACCTGATTTGCATGCTGCCACTTATGGGTGTACTTGGTCTGATCGAACATTTCGGCATACTAAACCTCGATGATCATGCCCTGAAAGAAATGCTCGAACAATTCGACATCTGGTGGATTGTGGTGTTTGTTGTTCTTGTCGGACCTATTGCAGAAGAATTGATTTTCCGGTTGCATTTGAGTAGACGATGGAATCTTGTGGCCGGAGTGATGGAGATTTTTGGTGCAATCAGCAACAGGACTTCCCGACAAGAAGCAGCACAACGCGTGAAAGTACAATGGGATCATTATTATTCATGGTTTTTCTTGTTGAATTCCGCTGCTTTTGCCTTCATTCATATTCTCAATTTTGATAGTGATGCTGTACCGATATGGTTAGTTCCATTAATTGTCCTACCCCAATTTGTAGCGGGTCTCTTTTTTGGATATATCCGAGTGAAAAATGGTGGGCTGCTCTGGTCTTTTGCTTTACATGCTTTACATAATGCAGTATTGATTACTCCAGTTTTGCTATTTGAGCTTCCTCCGAATTAAACTTGTTGGTCACAAACGCATTCCACCTGGTAATTTTACCTCACGAATCTCATAAAATTTGATCCTTACATGATGCAATGGGAAAAATTGATGTCTCCAAAGCGATTTGGCGAAAGAACGGAGACCGGAGACGATGAGATCAGAACCCGCTTTGATCAGGACTATGATCGGATCATTTTTTCGCATCCGTTTCGAAAATTGCAGGATAAGACCCAGGTGTTTCCTTTACCTGAACATGATTTTGTTCATACGCGCTTGACTCATAGCCTGGAAGTTTCCAGTGTGGGACGTTCATTGGGTAAAGAAGTAGGAAAAGCACTTATCCAACGTCACGACCTGGCTAAACAAGGTTTTACAACCCAACATTTCGGAGGAGTCGTTGCGGCGGCATCCCTTGCTCATGATTTAGGCAATCCCCCATTTGGGCATTCTGGTGAAGAAGGAATCAGTTCCTTTTTTCGTTGTACTGAAGCTGGTGGAGTATTCAAGGGTTTGGTTTCCCCCGAGGAGTGGGCAGACCTCACCAATTTTGAAGGGAACGCACAAGGGTTTAGAATCCTGAACCATGAATTGTACCGAGGTTTAAGGTTGACATACGCAACGTTGGCAGCATTCACGAAATATCCAAAAACAGCTTTTGCACCAAAAGATAAATCGAGGAAAAGTCAGAAGAAATTTGGCGTTTATTTCAGCAACCGCGGATTATACCAGCAATTATCGGAGGACATGGGGTTGATTAAAATTGCGGAAGATCAATACTTGCGACATCCTTTGGCTTTCCTGGTGGAAGCTGCGGATGATATCTGCTACAACGTCATTGATATGGAAGATGGGTGCCGACTCGGACTGGTTCGTCTGGAAGATACCGTAGAATTGATGGCAGGCATCATTGGAGATAAATTCAAGCGTAATAAATTTAATGAGATCCAAAGCAAAGAGGAAAAACTAGGGTTATTACGGGCGATGACTATTAACAAGCTGATTCAAGAATGCGTTTCGAGTTTCCTGGATCATGAACAGAATATATTGAATGGCCATTTCGACAAGGCCTTGACGGATGAAATTCCATCTACGCCTATTCTGAATCAAATCATCGATCTTTCCATTGAAAAGATCTACCGATCGCGACAAGTACTTGAAAGAGAAGCCGCAGGTCTGGAAGTGCTAGAGAAGCTAATGGAGTCTTTTTGCCATGCGGTGTACGAACAAAAATTTGGAGAAGGTTCTAAGAACCCAAAACCCAAGGCTGTATATCGATTGCTACCACCAGATTATCAGAACCAGTTAAAGGGAGAATTGACGGTTTACCAAAGTATGCAATTAGTAGTGGATTTCATCAGTGGACTAACAGACAAAGCAGCAGTGAATCTTTACCGGACGATTTCCGGTTTTGCCTTACCGAATTGAGGTATTAAGGGTATATACCGTTTTGTTCTTTTCCCCACTCTTTTCGAGGTATCCAAACGCTACTCCTTTTTGAAGATCCCGACTAGCTGTAGCTGAAGATATATTCTTAAAGACGTCCATATATTCCTTCCGGGAAAAGCTTCCTTTCGCGGAACTCATGAAATAGGCGAGCCTTTCTTCACCATTCATTGTTTGGCTATTGAACTTTAGCATGTCACTCAAAGCAGAATCTATCACATTCAACATATAGGAAATGAATGCAGTTGATTTTCCAGTCTTATCACTTGTTGCCAGGGCATTGTAATACTCATTTTGAGTTTCGAATATCAGCGTTTCAAAAGGTAAGAATTCGAAAATCGGATAATCTTCTTTCAATATTAAGGTTTGCCATAATCGGCCCATTCTGCCATTCCCATCCAAAAACGGATGAATGAACTCCATTTCGTAGTGAAAAACACAGCTTTTGATAAGGACTAATTCTTCAGGATCTTTAATGTACTCAAATAAGTCATTCATCAAGCCCGGGACATTTGCGTGCGGAGGGGCCAAATGTTGAATACCTAACCCCTTTACAACACCTACTCCTTGTGTTCGAAACGAGCCAGGTCCATTTGCCAACCTATCCATAAGATCTGATGTGCCTGAAGAAAGTCTTTGATTGAATTTGGATCGTATTTATCGAGATTATCATAAACATTGATTGCATTCAATACTTCCCGAATATCCTTTTCAGGCCCCAATACTCTCTTGTTCTCAATGAGGGCAGTTATTTGCTCTTCTGAAAGCGTATTGCCTTCAATCCCCAAAGACGAATGGATGGTTTTGATTTTGTTTTGTTTCCGAAGTTTAGGTGAAGGCTTATCCAATAAATGAGCTTTACTTTCTCCAAGCTTCTCCGAAATCTTGGCAACTAGTTGGAATATTTCCGTAGTAAGTTCATAGGGTGGCTTCATGATAGTATCATATGATACTATCAAAAGTACGAATTATGATACTCTCAACCTTATCATGACTCCCGCAACTTCTTCATATTCTTTCCCAACCGCTTTCGATGATGTTCATTCGTTAACTCCCCGGACCTGACTTCCAGTGCCTCAATAAAAATGGGAACATCTCCCTTTTTAACAACTGCCATGAACTTCTCGGTGTATTGCCCAACCTGATTGGGAGGCGCACTTAATAATTGCTCGTGGATCAACGCCAGTAAATCGCCGGTTTGATCAATTTGATAAAGTTCTGTTAAGATGGTAAATCCATGATCACGGGTTACTACAGTTCCACGATCCATTGCCTCCAGAATAATCGAAAGGTGAGGTTGTACCTTGTCCCTTACCAATGGAGTCACATTTGCGAGGGCGATCATACCACCAAATACCTGCCTATTGCTTTTACTTGTCAGAATGCCAACCAATAGGTCCACATATTCCTTTAAATGAGCTGCATTAATTCGACTTAGGGCCATCAAAACCATTACCGCATCATTTTTAATTCGGACAGATGCACTGGAATGAATGACCTGAATCACTTCTCCAAGTAGTGTCAGGTTATTTTCATCAGCAACTTGTTGGGCGATCACCTCATTGGGACCCTGATCTCTTTGGTCAAGAGAAGAAGAAAATCGATCC
Source organism: Cyclobacteriaceae bacterium (assembly GCA_965215825.1). GTDB lineage: Bacteria > Bacteroidota > Bacteroidia > Cytophagales > Cyclobacteriaceae > JAWPMT01. Next base: position 501,406 of record CBDCEM010000002.1, read on the forward strand.
ACTATATTCATGGAAATACTCATTTTGAAAAGATAGGTAACCTTCTCAATCACGTCAAGTATACCTGTCAAAGGAATCAATTTCGACATAATCGAAACAAATACTAATCGTTTTCCGTTTAGTTTTTCGACATAATCGAATGTAATACAAATTGAGTTACAAATAACCTACTATCTTAACCGTATGTCAATTGACCCTCAACCACCAAAATGGATACTACGCTACCTGGAATGGTTCTGTGACCCCCATTTGGTAGAGGGCATTTCTGGAGATCTGGAAGAAGCTTTTCTGGACAATCTCAAGGAAAAGAGTCTTGGCAAATCCCGCTGGATTTACGTGTTTCAAGCTTTTGGTTTTTTTAGACTCATTTTTAGAAGAGACGAAAAACGCAACTCCAATATGGCTTCAATCTGGACCAATTACTTCCTAACCTCCTACCGATCTTTGAAAAAGCACAAAGTGTTTTTTGGCATTAATCTGGTAGGATTGATTACAGCAATTTCCTGCTCCCTTTTTGCTCTGATCTTCATCCAGGATGAATTTCAATTTGACCAACACATTAAATCCGGTGATCAACTTTATCGCTTGTACAAAAGGCACATCGACATTCCGGAAAGTGTAGACCAGCTTACTTATGAGACCTCAGGCATGATGGGACCAACTATGACCAAGGAATACCCGGAAATAGAAGCATTTACTCGTGTACTTCCATGGTGGGATCAGGTCATTTTCACACATGAACAAAAAAACATTGTAAGCCAAAGTGTATACATCGTAGATTCCATGTTTTTAGAGATGTTCGAAGTGGAAATTTTACAAGGCAATAGGGATGATCTGTTGACGAGGCCCTCTTCAATCGTAATCAGTGAGTCGCTTTCTCGTTCCTTATTTGGCCATACAAGTCCTCTTGGAAAACAAGTCATTGGTATCAATGAGTTAGCTTATACGGTAACCGGGATTTTCAAGTCCCCACCTCGTCAATCTTCACTGCAATATGATGCGTTGATTTCATGGACTACCACAGTTCCTGCTTTAGGACCTATGCCTCAAAATTGGATGAATAACTGGAGAGCACAGGGAATATTCACGTTTGTCAGGCTTTCTCAACATGCCAATGTCAGGTCTACAGAACAAAAACTAGAAGAAATGATGGACACACATTTTTCCGAGCGTTCAGAAAATTATTTCCTCAAGCTTCAGCCCATAAAGGAAATGTACTTGTTTGGAGAGGAAATTACCATGAACAGAGGAATGAAAGCAGGAAGCATCAAATTCATCTACCTGCTTGGGTTCTCTGCTTTTCTGATCTTCCTCATCGCCAGCGTCAATTACGTCAATATCGCCCTTTCAAAAGCTTCTAAATCCAACAAGGAAATAGGCATACGCAAAGTGGTTGGATCAACTCGCACGCAACTCATGGGCAGGTTCATTTCCGAGACATTTATCATTACAGCCCTGGCATCTATTGTTAGTATCCTTCTTATTTATTTGGTTCTTCCGGAGGTCAATAACCTTATAGGAAAAGACATACCTGTGCGTGTCATTTTCGAGCCCATAAGCCTGATCAGCCTGATCGGGTTTGTCATTGGTATTAGCTTTTTCGTCGGGGCGTATCCAGCCATTTTAATGTCTTCAAATCCCATTTCAACGATTTTGAAATCTTCTTCAGGTAATTCTAATGAGGTCGGATGGTTGCGTAAAATACTGGTCACTTTTCAATATGCCGTTTCTATCTTTCTGATCATCTGTACCATAGCCGTGGTTCGCCAAATCAACTATCTGGTGAATAAACCTTTGGGCTTTAATAAGTCACAAGTGATGGTGATCAATCTGGACAATGAAGTAGGGCCAAAGGCAGGAGTGCTCAAGACGAATTTATTAACACATCCCAATATTCAATCCGTGTCAGTAGGTCGGTCGGCCCTGGGAGGTGGATCTTATACTACCCGTTTGCAAGCAGATGATCACGAAGGTGAGCTTTCAGCCCGCATGTTTGGAATAGATTTCGATTTCATCAAGACGTACGAAATAGCTTTGGTTTCCGGTCGAAGTTTTCATCAGAGCTCAAGAGCGGATTCCGTCGGCACATTGATGGTTAATGAAGCATTTGTCAATTTTGTAGGTTGGGAGGATCCTATCGGCAAACACATCACTTTTTCCTCTGGAAACTCTTTCCCTATCGTCGGAGTACTTAATGACTTCCATATTGGATCTCTGGCGAAATCAGATATTGAGCCCATGGTCTTGTTCTTAAACCCCACACCTGAGTACGCTTCCATCAGAATTGGGCCTGGCGATATGGGGACAACTATTGAGCACGTTCGCAGAACTTATGATGAGTTAGCAGAAAGAACACCTATAGATTTCTATTTCGTTGATCAGTGGTTCGAAGATCAATACAAAACCGAGCAACAGATTTTAAGTATGTCTGCCATCTATGCGGTGATCAGTATTATTCTGTGTGCTTTAGGATTGTACGGTCTTACAGCACTCATTTTGCAACAGCGAAAGAAGGAGATTAGCATACGTAAGATCCTCGGCGCATCTCTAAATAGCATTGTTCGCATGATGAACAAGCAATTCATCATCATTATCTCCATTGGCTTTGTTCTTTCGGCACCTTTGGCCTACTGGCTAATCAGCAATTGGCTTCATGGCTTTGTTCACAAGATCAATCTCGATCCGGTGCCGTTTGCTGTCGCAGGTGTTCTTGCGCTATTAATAAGTATCGCGATTGTAAGTGGGCTAAGTTATAAATTTGGAAATTCGAAATTGACAGAAAACCTCAGCAACGAATAATGAAAGGAACAAATATTGGGGAATTGGAGGAATTGATCATGCTCACGGTGGCATTGCTTCATGATGATGCCTATGGTTATGCCATCCAAAAAGAGATCAAGGAGCGATGTAACCGGGCTATTGCAATAAGCACCGTTCACGCCTCACTGACACGTCTTGAGAAAAAAGGATATGTTAATTCTCGATATGCCGGCGCCACCTCTTCCAGAGGAGGTAGAAGGAAACATTTATTCCAACTCACTCAGGCAGGACACAAAGTACTTATCCAAACCAAGGAACAAAGAGATGCGATTTGGGCAGCTATTCCTCAAATGTCCCAATTCAGCTCTTTTTAGAGTCGGCTGACTTTAAGAAACGCTCAACTTTGATTCCTTCTTTGAGGTAGTAAAGAAACTGCCTCCTAATCCCCTATTCAAGCCAATTGTACTTCCAGAAAGTGCTAATATTGTTTAGTAGAAGAAAGATGGGAGTCATACAAATCATATCACTGGGACTGTTCCTTGGCCTGTTGTTGTCGGCTGTAAGAAGGAGGAACCACGCACTCATCACATTTTGGTTACTGTTATCTGTCAGCCAAACCTCCTTTCTCAACTGGGCGATTCCATCATATTGGGTGCTGATGCTATTCCCTTTAACAACTCGATTTTACTTATATCAATTCTTTGAAAGGTCAGTTAGGTGGCCGAGGCAAATCATCAACACGCTACCCTTCTTTTTGCTGATTGCCCTCGCCTTTACCCTACCCGCATATCGATTACTCCTGTTAAAAGCAGCGTACGCCTGGGAAGTTTGGAGGTTGTTCTCTTTTATCATCAAGACCTATCAACAAAAAGGTATCTCAACTTTTGGGAATGGATCGAGAATCAATTGGCTGAACATGTCGATCGGCTTTCAAGTGACTTTGCTACTGTTTTTTCTATTGGAAGTGCCGCAGGACTTTCTACAAGTGTTGGTCGCCCTTTTTGCAGTAATCAGTAGCTGGCATTTTGGAAAAGAAGTCGCTTACGATCCATTCTCAGCAACACCAAAATATGCCAGATCTACGCTACACATTCCGGATAAAGCGAGACTTCTTGATGCCCTTGAATCAGAATTGAAACCAGGTGCTTACTTCCTTCAGTCCGATGCATCGCTTAAAGGGTTGGCAAAACGATTGACAACATCTACGCATAACCTTAGTCAGTTACTCAATGAAACTAAGGGAGTAACTTTCTTCGAGCTGCAAGCGTCAGTGCGGGTCCGGGAAGCCAAAAAGATGTTGCAAGATCCGCAAAAGCAGCATCTGAAAATTGAGGAGATCGCCAATCAGGTAGGATATGCGTCCAAGTCCTCATTCAACACAACGTTCAAGAAAATTACGAGTAAAACGCCCTCCGAATACCGAGACCTGGATGTTCGATCTGATAAGGTCGAACGTTCACCTGATCTACTCGAACCTGCAATACAAGGCCATAGCGATACTTTCGAGCTATTAAAACACGCAAGTATCATGCTCACAGGATTTTTTAAGATTTACTATCGAAACTTACTTCGGAACAAGGCATTCAGCTTTATCAATTTGTTTGGGCTCGTGCTCGGCTTTACCAGTGCCTTATTGGTTTGGGTTTACCTCAGCTTTGAACTTTCTTATGATCAGTTTCACAAGGACGCTGAGAATATATATCGTGTCGCGTTCCTCAACAGGAGTCCACAGACTCGAACACCGCATCCACTGGCACAGGCCATGGTCACAGAATTCAGTCAGGTGGAGGCTGCTGTCAGTCTTTCTCCAATCTATGGACCCGGATTGACCTTACAAGACATTTTTGTTCGCAATCCTCAAGATGATGAATGGATAAAACAATCTGGAGGATTTTATGCTGACAGCACCTTCTTTGATGTCTTTGATTTCAAGCTCACGATAGGTAATCCAAAAGAAGCACTAAGTGGAGTAGGTCATGTGGTTATTAGCGAAAGCCTTGCCAGGAAGTTTTTTGGAGACGAAAACCCTCTGGGCAAAGAGATTGAAGCCGGGACTATTGGGTTCCAGGGAGTAATCAATGGGGTGTTTGAAGATCCTCCAGCTAACTCGCACTTTCATCCACAGTTTTTGGTGTCGTACATGACCATCAAATCAATGAACCCGGATGACTTATGGTTCAAATGGGACGATTCCGGACATTTCAACTATGTCAAATTGAAAGCAGGAGCCAATCCCAAAGTAGTGGAAGCGGCTTTTCCGGATTTGTACCTGAAATATGATTTGATCAATCAGGAAATCTATGAACGATGGAAAGAAGGTGGAACCTATTTGGGTTTGCAACTTTTAACGTCCATTCATTTGAATTCAGACATCCGTTGGGAGCTTGAAAAGAATGGTAATATGACTTATATCTATATTCTTTTAGGTGCGATTATCTTCATTATTGTTATCACTTGTATCAATTTTGTCAATTTGTCAACCGCCCGAGTTGTCGAGCGAGGAAAAGAGATTGGCATCAGAAAAACCCTCGGTGCCCGACAGGTGGCGGTATCCTCTCAATTTACAATGGAATCCGTTTTCTCGTGTTTTATTGCCGCGGTAGTTTCATTTCTTCTGGCTTACCTGTTGTTTAATGAGTTTTCCTTGTTAGCGGGTAAGACAATTCCACAGGCCTTTTTGCTCGATCTAAATTTGATAATCACTTTTGGGGCTTTCGTGCTTTTGGTTGGATTAATCACTGGAGCTTATCCTGCTATTTCTGTCACGAGGATAAAGTCAAGCGAGATCCTCAAAGGAAAGCTGGCAAATCAATCTCGTGGTTTATTCCTCCGAAAAAGTTTGGTGGCTATTCAATTTTGTGTCTCAGCGATACTGATATTTGGAAGCCTGGTAATTTTTAAGCAGATCAATTTTCTCGAAAATAAAGCCCTCGGCTTTGATTCTGATGAACTGATCATTCTCGACTTACACACCGAACAAGAAGAGGATCAACTGGAAGCCATGAAACAACAAATCCTGTCTATTCCCGGTGTGCTGGGTGCTGGAGGGATATCAAGCTTACCCGGCAGTCAATTTAATCGCAACAGTCTCTTCACGGAGGATCAACCTGACAACCGTATTTCGTGTTCAGAGCTTCGAGTTGATTATGATGTACTCCCTTTACTCGGAATTCAATTAAAGGAAGGTCGGTTTTTTGAAAAATCCAGGAGTGTAGATTCCCTCGGTACCAGTTTTTTACTCAATGAAGCGGCTGTAGGGCAATTTCAGGTCGAGGATATTTTTGAAAAAGTAGTTCTGTGGGATGAAGAGGCAGGTATGAGTCGTGGAAAAGTCGTTGGTGTAGTTCAGGACTTTCATTATAAATCCCTGCATGAACCCATACGCCCACTTGCCATCAAGATCAATACCGATGCCATCAATTATTTGATGGTAAAAATAGAAGCAGGAACTTCTGTTCCACAAGTAATCGAAGCATTGAAAAATGTTCATTCAGATTTTGATGACCAATTTGCTTTTGAGTATGCCTTCATGGATCAGTCCCTGGAAAATGTGTATCGATCAGACCGACAGGCGTTTTCAGTTTTTAATCTGTTCACAACCATCGCTTTGATTTTATCGGTCATGGGCTTAACAGGACTGGCATACTTACTTATTAGTCAAAAGACAAAGGAGATAGGCATTCGAAAAGTAATGGGGGCAAAATTGACAGATATCCTCTGGTACGAAAGCCGGACATTTCTGATCGGATCTGCCCTTTCGTTGCTCATCGGGTTACCTATGGCCTATTTCCTGATGAACTACTGGTTGGAAAATTTCGCCTACCAAATTACGATTGGACCAGTACCCTTTGGGTTGACCGCTATTATTGTTTTTGTCCTTGTGGTTCTATGTGTTGCGATCTCAGTGATGCGTACCTCGCTTCGAAACCCAAGTCAGGCACTGAGATACGAATAATATCCAAAAACCATGAATTCAAATTTTATTATGCTATAAATGCTTCAAGGGAGCTTTACAATGAAGCTCCTTTTTCTCATGTACTAAACCAACCACACCACTTGCAACGGCTGGGAAGTTTCTCAATTACCTACAAGCAAATGCAAATGTCGTGATGGATACATTTCGAAATCTTTCTTACCTTGCCTGAATCAAGTCAGTCCGTGAATAGGCTGTCTTAAAATTGTGAGCTGATATGCGGCATTGCTCGGTTTTCTTGATCTTTCTGTTTTTATCTTTTCAAGCATATTCCCAGATCCACCGACAAATGGAGATGGTAAAGGATACTTTTCAACAAAACCCTCAGTATGCTCTGGAGTTGATCAATAAGCTGGACACCACGGCCGTGTATGCCTTAGATTCAGGAATTTTTTATTGGTACCATAAAGGGAGAATCACACATTTACTGACGGAATATGAGACTTCTACCTTGTCCTACATCAGAGCGAACGATATAGCGGAAAGAAGCAACAATGTTGCTCGTCGAGCAGAGATCCTTCATCAATTAACGAGAGTAGAAATTGCCGCAGGGAGATTAGTCAAATCAGTTGAGCGGGCCAATTTAACGCTTGATCATGCCAGAAATAAATATCCTGAGGGACTTGCTGTGGCCTATAATGACCTGGGGGTAACTAACTATTACCTGCGCGACTATGAATCAGCAAAGAATTTTTTTAAGCTAGCCAAAGAAGAAGGACAGAAAAGGAATGCTCCTGATCTGGTCAACTACCTTAGAAATTGTGCTGTGATGTTTTATGAAATAGATCCGGGTCAGGCAGATTCTTCGATCTATTATATGAAACCAACTCTGATGCTGTATGGACCAGATAGGTTACAAGATAAGGCCACGGCATATTCCCTTATTGGAAGGTACTTTTTGGAACTTAAGGAAATGGATTCTGCTGAGTATTACCTAAAGAAAGGAGTCCAAACCGCTAAACAGTCAGGCAATATGAACGTCTACGGTACCACGCTTACGCAAATCTCAAATTTCTACAGAGAAATCAAAGCGTTTGATCAAGCCATTGCCCTGCTCAAAGAATCTCATGAACATCACCGAGAGGCTAAATACTACGACGGCATGCAGTTTACCAGTCGTGTACTAACCTCGGTATATACGGAAATGCGCAATGCGGATTCAGCCGTTCATTATATGTACGAGGCACAAAAAGCCAGGGACACCTTGTTCAATAGGGAAAGGGCCAGAAGTCTTTCGGAATTTGAGACTAAGCTGAACCTGGCAGATAAGGAAAGACAAATTGCACAGGCTAATCTGGAAACGAGTGTTGAGCGAAACCGGACCTTAGCGGTAGGTTATGCAGTGCTCGTTCTGGTGGTTATGTTCGGTTCCTGGATTATCATTTCAAAGACCAGGACAAAGCGTAGGCTTGCCGAAGTAAAGGCGGAGGAACAGAATCGAGCAATCAAAGCCGTGATAAAAACACAGGAAGACGAACGAAGGAGGATTGCCAGGGAGCTGCATGATGGAGTTGGGCAATCGATGAGTGCCATTATCATCAATCAACAGTCCATACCGACCGAAAAACTATCAGGAGAGGTTCAATTGAAATTGGAAAAAGCAACCGACTTGATTGAAAAAACCAGGAAGGAAATAAGAGACATCAGCCATCAAATGATGCCGGCGACTCTTATCGAGGTAGGACTAGCTGAAGCCATCGGTCAAATGGTCGAAACCAGTCTCGGAGTTTTCGGGATTAATTTTGATTATGACAGTATGATTGATACCGGTAAACGATATGATGAGCACATTGAAGTGGGTGTTTATCGCATCTGTCAGGAGCTGATTCAAAATATCATCAAACATGCGAAACCCAAGTTTGTTTCAATTAATCTTTATGAGAGAAATAATCATTTGAACCTATTGATCGAAGATGATGGAAGTGGTTTCAATGTCAATCAACAAAGCGAGGGCATTGGTTTTACCAATCTCAAAACTCGACTTGAAATGATGAATGGAGATTTGAACCTAGAATCTGAGTCCAATCAAGGTACCATGGCAATCGTGAAAATCCCTTTGATGTGATTAGTGTAGTAATAGCCGATGATCATCCAATGATTGTAAGCGGTTTAGTCGAAAGTTTACAGTCCCGCGTCGATATTGTTGGTACGGCAACTAATGGAAATGATTTGCTAGACCTGATTCGTTTGAAGCAGCCTGATGTCGTTTTGTGTGATATCAATATGCCTGGCAAATCTGGTTTTGAAGCCCTTGAGACCTCCAAATCACTTGGAGAAAACGGACCTAAATTCATCATGTTAAGCGTTCATGATGAGAAGCCCATCATCGAAAAAGCTTTTAGAATAGGAGCTCATGGATACTTATTAAAAAGTAGCGAAGCAGGGGAAATATTCGAAGCCATTCAAAAGGTGAGCAATAACAAGAAATACTTCAGTGAAGAAGTCATGTCTATCACTCTGGGAATGCATGCCGTCCTGGAGGATGAGTTTGCAAAGAAATCCCTGCTTTCAAAACGAGAAGTTGAAATTGTCACGCATATTGTAGATGGATTGTCCAACACCGAAATCGGAGAGCGACTTTTTATCAGTAAACGGACTGTCGATTCCCATCGGAATAATATTTTGCAAAAGCTCAACCTGAAAAATACTGCGCAATTGGTCAAGTTTGCGTTGACAAGTGGCTTAGTGGATTGAACCGGATTTGGTACATGACCAATCGTCGGATGTTTCATCACGCTTTCCAATGACCATATTGATGGCACCATTCAACTATTTAGGTTTTTATACCTAGTACAATTACATAATCCCTCTATTCAGAAGAAGTCCTTCAATTCTGTGCTTTGCAACAGGTAATAGTATCTATCTCATCTATGATGGATGTGGACTCAATACCCGCCTTAGTTACTCTGAAAGGCAGATAAATATGATGAAGAGGACATTTTTAATTGGATTGTTTTTGACGCTGGTTATTCAGTCTCAAGCACAGCTTAAAAGTCTTTACAGTGATTGGAATACCATCAACTACTACGTTGGTTGGCACATGTTTTCGGAAAAAACCATGGAGGTCACCAACGAATACCCTCAGGGAATTGACCAGACCATTGCCGGGTGGTCTATTTGGTTGGAATTTTCCAGATATGACATAACTCTTTTGGGCCTTTCATGTAGATGGGAATACAAGAATGAATTGATTGAAAATGTATGGATGTGGAGCACGGGAAAATTACTCAAGATACAACCAGGTAGTTTTCAAGAGTACGGTGGAGATATTGGTAGCGTAGTTGGGGCTGCGGGAGGTATGGGACACTTTGGGTTTAATGTCATTGACAATAGAGACATCATCTATGCCGTAGGTCCTAGTCTTGGTGACTTTTCGGTCTCTCATTTATCATCAGAACAATCAGCTATCGGGAGATATCACGTTGGTGCCGGAGTATTCAACCAGGTAGATTATGCGCTGAGTGCCAAGTCAGGAATACGTGGAACCCTGGTGGTGAATAAAGCGCTGAATTCATTTGAGATACCAGAGGGTAAGGCAAAGCCATGGCTAATGTTGTCTGGAATCGAATATTTCCAGGGAAGGTTGTTTGCTCGCGCAGAATGGGTCAAACTACTTTCGGAGGATCAGGTGGGACATAGCGCCTTAAGGCTAAAAATAGGGTTCAGATAAGAATTTTCAACCATAAATGATACAAATGAAAAAAACTGCACTTTTTATGGTCATACTGCTATCAGGATCGATAGCAATGGCTCAGAGATCTTTTGACGAGGTAATAGAGAACAAAAAGCTTGATAAGTCTCTAACGATTCAAGCGCCTGGTAATCTATTAAACAAACAATACCAGGAGCTTAGTATGAAGCGCATTGGACTAATTTCCTTTTACATTATGGATGAGGGAGACCAGGACGCATACAAATGGATGGGGTTGAGTGAAGCAGGCGGTAACTATCTTGCTTCTACCCTCCATGACATGAGCATCAATGGCATGAAAACGTCTTTCTCTGAGGCAGGTTTTGAGCTCCTACTTCCAGATGAATTTTTGGATTCCAATGCGAAAAAAGAAGCGTACTCAAATTACGAAATAGAAATTGGCCCGGGATTTAAGATGTTAATAAACATTGTAAATCGCATTACTTCAATCGGAACTGGTATCCACATGTCGGCAACAGCCAACGGCTATGAATTCTTACCATTGGCTACGGCAGCAGGGGATTATAAATTAGGTGAATCTCTTGCCACTTTAACGGAGCAATTGGGCGTTGATGCATTGGCGGTAGCATTCATTAAAACCCGTACAGATAAAAAGAACACCTATTTCGTGTCTACGGGAATGCATATTTTTAGTAAAAACCCTATTGAAAAAATACCCGGCAAGAAGTATCCCGGGAGAAGTTATACCACCGGAATGAATGTAGGGGGACTGTCTTATACAGCAAAACGTCAATTCACATTTATTGATTATAAAAAAGGTGAAATTATTGAACAGAATTTCGAAGGATATGATCAATTAATGGAAAAGATCGCCGCCAAACTTGCATCTGAAACGAAAGAAAGGATGTCAGGAGCTTAACATAGTTCTTTCTGATGGGAGTGACTTCCATTTTCTTTTGAACGCAATGAGGCAAATAGACGTTCTCGAAATTCGGGGGCGTCCTTTTTATTTCTGGGTCGCGAGGCTAAATCTCCAATGAAATATTCTGTGTTTTGAGGTTTTATTAAAGGCGAGATGTTTTCAAAAGAAGGCCATCAACTCTATTCCATCTATAGCGAAAATCAAATTTTCCTTATCTTCATCGATGGATTGAGACCCACGTTGACAAAGGCAATTCATTTGTCCTAAATCCGTTGGTCATAGAGAACACCTGCTGCCGTATGAAAAATATAAATGAAATGAGGCGTATTCTGGCGCTCTGCTTGTTTTTGATCGTTTTACAACCTGTTTTTGCTCAAGAGCTTTTTCTGGGAGCGAAACTTGGAGGTAATCTGATGAGTCTGAAAAACACAGATTTTGATGAATCTGCGGGGATTACTTCATTCGGTGGCCATGGCGGAATATTCATGGAAATCCGAACGAAGGGAAAATTAATGGCTATTCAGGCGGATTTGCTTTACCATTACGACCAGTTTGAGGGTGTTCTAAATACCTTCGACACCAAACTTACCTTCGGTCGAGCGGCACTGCCTCTGGTTTTCAAGATTTATCCTGTAGGGAATGGATTCAACATTCAGGTAGGAGGTCAGGCTGCATACCTGATTCACGGACAGTCCCAAACTACAGATGGCGTGAATTTTGATGACAAATTCAATATCACGAACACGACTACTACTCCTGATCTATCATTTATTGCCGGTTTGGGATTTGATTTTGACCTGGTCTCTGTTGCAGCTCGGTATGTGTTTGGTGCATCGGATTTCCCCAATACTGAAGAGCTCATGAGTGGCCCACAGTTAAGCATAGGTTTTATTGCCTTTCGAGGCAGTCAATTGGGTGTGGGAATCCCTAAACTGAAGGGTAAGAAATTCAATGCACCTAAGGCTAAAAAGCTCAAAAAGAAAAAGTAACAGGCTCAAAAATAACTGCCTTGCGTACTTGACGACTCTTATTTAGACTCCTTCAACTCCTATTTCATTCCTATACTCCAGCGCATTTTGGCGGGCTACGGAATAACGCTATCTTCCACCCGAGCCACAGAATTTGCACACACCTTTCGCTAGGCGTTATTTGGAAATTAAATTAACATCCTATGAAAAAGGTAGCCCTGTTTCTGTGCGTAGGTACTTGGGTATTTTCTCTGTCTTGCAGTGAAGAAGAACCTACTACCCCTGAAAATCAATCTCCCGGAACTTTTACAGTCACAGTAAGTAACATCACTTCAGAGAGTGCTGTTCTTGATTGGACAGCTCCGACGGATCCAGATGGTGACGACATAAGCTATGACGTAATACTCGGTAGTACCATAATTGTAGAGAATAGAACTGCCAGAACAACTTTTTTGGATAATCTATCCGCTGAAACCTCCTATGAGGGAACAGTAATAGCGCGTGATGGAAACGAAGGTGAAAGTGAGACCGCCTTCCGTTTTGATACAGAACCTGTGGCTCCACAAAATGAGTCACCGGGCTCCCTCTCTGTAACAGTGTCTAATGTGGGCCACAATGCAGCTAACCTGGAATGGACTGCCGCGGAGGATCCTGATGGCGATGCCGTGACCTATCTGGTTATGATCGGAAATGAAGCATATGATGCTATGAATCAAACCTTCATTGAACCTGTCCTCATTGGGCGGAGCCAACATGTCTAAGGTCTTTTTGAGTGATGACAATAATTTCCAGGCGGATTTACTGTGGTCCGATGGAGAACTGGTAGTAACAACAGACTTGTCCGAAGCCTCAGCCAGCTTTGGATTCCTCGAGGGGGGATTAGCCTCTCTTTTAGTCATACTCGTTGGTATCGGCTGGTTCCGCTTAAGAAAGTTCACCTAGATGTAAATCTGGCATAAGTCTTCTAGACCAACGTCGGGAAAGCCAATACCAAAGTAGTAACGAGCAGGGTGATCAAAAGATAAAACAAATAAGTCCCTGCTGTTCTTATGACTACTCCTAATCGACTAGGGCCCGTGAAGAATTGCCAGAAGACCATAAAAGCATATCCAATAGAAACCAGCAAGCCCCCAATTTCGATGGAATCATGTTCTCCGAAAATTCCGGTGACGATGGCGAACAAAGTGTAGAAAATAGCTTGATGTCCCGTAATGTAAGCATTCAATACCATGTGTTCCAGGTAGTTCATTTTAAATTTCCTGAAAGCCAGGTAGGAAGCTAAAGAAAATATGGGGAGCAATAAAAGTACGGTGTAGCCGTAATTTCTATCAAACCAGTCTAAAATGAGCATCTGTTGGCTCTCCTCCGTAGCGCTATCGGTTATTCCTAATGCCCACCCGGATGCAAATTCGTTGATGAATGTTGTGCTGCCAAAGAATCGTGAGATCAGGAAGTAGATCGTGGACAAAGCAAAGGCATAAGCAATGGGTTTGGAGTAATATTTCCTTTTCCCTTTGAGGTAATCCTGTATAGTTTCACCCGGCCTTATAAAAAGCTCTTTAATCGTGAAGATTACTCCTTTATTAATTTGAAATATGCTCCCAGAAGCCTCTTTCAAAAAATTGGTGAGGTTGATTTTATCAACTGTCGTGCTTTGTCCGCAGTGCGTACAAAAGTTGCCGCTAATGGCTTCCTGGCAGTTTTTACAATTCATAAAATGGCCAATCTATTTTCTGTAAATCTAAGTCAAGTACCTCATGGGAATTGTCAATTGTTAACACTATTGGCAGATACGCTTAACTGAAAAAAGTTTCTTCCAGATACATCGATATGATAAACTCACCCAAAATAATTGCTCCGATAAGACCAAAGAAGAATTTGATTTTCATCGACATGTTCCAATCTCGCCAATACTCTCCATTTAAAGCTGATAACAGATCCCATTGCCATAGATAATAGAGGCATTCCTTGAAATTATCCATATCAGCAAAGAATAGTTTGAAAAGCCATCGAATGATTGGGACGTTTAGGATCATGAAAAAAGAAAAAAAGTATACCCACATAGTTGATTCGAAAATATAAAGTTGAATTCTTTCACCTAAAGTTATCAACTCATTTTGAGATGGACGTGCATCAAAATGCGTACCTTGCAAACACTTAGCCCATGCCACAAAAAGGGCAATGAACCAATTCCTGCACAAGCTAAATCGCCTTTGGCTATAGTAAACGCATTGCTATGGGAATTGTCCGTAAGACTCACAAGACTTCATCAATGATCAGGAGAAAACACCTGATTACTTCTCTGTTAGGCATTTTTCTTTTTCTTCAGGTAAACGCTCAGTTTTCCGAGTTGTGGGGATATGGATTCAAAGGAGGTTTATATGACCTGGGGTTTGTTTACAAAACAAACAATCATGGTGGCCAGCTTCGGATTGTACACCACTTTCCAGGTGCGGAAGGAGGACAGTATCCCAATGGAGATTTGGTAATGGGACCAGATGGTTTCGTCTATGGCACAGCGAGTGGAGGTGAATTTGGTTTGGGAATGATCTTCAGAATTGATCCTGACGAAGGTGAATTGGAGACCGTATATAATTTTGAAACCGAGCATCCGTCAGGGTCCATGACACTGGCTTCCGATGGGAAATTATATGGATATACTTCCGGAGTGGGTGAGATCTATGCCTTTGAGCCAATTTCAGGAACCTACGAAGTGCTTCATTCCTTCAACATCGACAATGGCAAAGTAGGTATAACGGCAACGAAGATGATCGAAGTGGCGCCCAATGTCCTCTACGGAGTGACGGTCCTGGGCGGAAGAGACAATGGCGGGCTAATATTTAAATATGACGCGAATGAATCCTCATACCAGATCGCATATGAGTTTGACGGACGTAATGGATTCAAACCAGGAAACATAGAGCACTTTTCAGATGGGAAACTTTACGGTATCGCTGAAGGGGGAGACGAGTTTGATAACGGGATCATCTTTCAATTCGATACTGAAACAAACACCATATCCACCGTCCATGAATTTGGTGAATCCTACCATTTGGTCCTGGATGCCTTGTTGGAGGCGAGCAACGGAAAATTTTACGGTGTGGCTTCTATCGGCGGTTTTGATACGCACGGCGCGGTTTGGGAATACGATCCCGAGACGGATGTGGCGGCTTTTATTCAAGAATTCACCTTTGCGGGCGGAACACACATCCCGGATGCCCCTTTGATGGAGGCGTATGATGGCAACATCTATGGAACAACAAGATATGGCGGCTCAGGTGCAGGCCTGGGAACTATTTTCCAGTATAATCCCGAAGAAGAAATCTTTGATTATGTGGCAAATTTAAATGACGGCTTCCCAACAGGGAATACACTTCTTGAAGTTGGCGAACGAACTGTAACTGCCATCACGCTTTCCACGGAGAGGAGTTATATGGAAGTGGGGGAGCAAATGCAATTGAACCTTTCGATGGACCCGGAAGAAGTGCAGGGACAGGCAGTGGTTTGGTCCGTTGATCAACCTGATATCGTTGCTATTTCTGAGGAAGGATTAATGACTGCTTTGAATCAGGGATCAGTGACAGTCACTGCGACGGCCAATAAGGGATTGGGCGTGTCAGATTCTAAATCTTTCAGCGTATTTCTTGAGGGTACGGTGCTTGGCCTTAATGATGAAAATAAAGTGAATATTTTTCCCAACCCCACCACGTCTGGTAGCGTCAAAATTGAAGGCCTGTCGCAATGGTCGTCTTATCAAATAACTAGTCTTTCAGGTAAAGTTTTGAATGCTCGGGGGACTACAGCTCTTTGCGGACAATTCTTTTGAAAGTGATTTCATGGATGCCTATGAAGTTAATTCTATTCCACGCTTTATCCTCCTCGATCCTGACGGAAAAATTGTGTCAACAGAAGCTCCCCGACCCTCCTTTGAGAAGACCAGGGAGTTACTGGACAGTTTGGTCAAGTAATCCGCTAAGTCTTCTTTTTGCAGAAGAGGTTCCACAAAGGGTATACAATGGTTTCGTCTTTATTGACCCATTCTCCGGCCCAATTGAATCCTTCCTTGCTAATATCAAAGAAGGTAATGCGATAGTAACCGGGCATGCCATTTGGCGCGGTATTATCACGGTACAGAATCATTGTGCTTTCATCCGTTTTGCCACCTTTCCAGGAAGGTAACGTATTGGGGACACCTGGGAATGAATAGTAGTGAACATACCAGGCGGCACTGTCCGTGTTGTATTGGCGTATACTTCCTGCGTATGTACCATCATCCTTGAAGGTTTCATCCTGAACACCATAACCATTCATAATGTATTTCCATCGCCAGGTCATAGCAGTTGTATCTCCCCAGGTTTGATCGGGCAGACGTGTGACAGATTTGCATCGACATTCGCCAATCAGCGGTGCATAATCTTTGATTTGTTCCGGGGCTTCGGGGTTAGGCAACCCGAAAGGGTTTTTCGCAGAAGATTCATAGGGGTGCAGGGACAGGTCCTGACCATTGAGGCTTAAAGAGAATAATCCCAGTAGAAAAAGTAATAGATGAGTTTTCATTTGTCCTTTGAGTATCAGTGTTACAATAGGACAATGCTAATGAGTTGAATTAGCTATAAAAAGGAATATGCAGGGAGTGCAGTGGATTATGCAGGGAGTCCCAGATAGCCTTTGAAAAGTTCCTTCACTTTGGATACGCGGCCCAGGGCGATTGGTAAGTCATGTCCGTTTTTTAAAGTGACCCTTGGTTCAGGAGAATAGACCAATGTATCCACTTCATCCTTATTCACGATGGTGTTTCGATGTAACCTAATGAATCCCCACGGCTCCAACTCCTGTTCCATCAGCTTCATCGATTTTCGAAGGTTATAGGAACCCTTTTTAGAGTGGACTTTCACACAATAATCATCCGATTGCACCCAGATGATGTCATCGAGCAAAATATTTTTGATCTTATTGCCCACCTTGATCTGAATTAGAGGCGTATGATCATCCTTAATCTGATTGCTCAGTTCATTGTAGCGTGATTTGAATTCGACTTTTAAGTCAGTCAATTCCACCAGTTTCGAATCCAGTAGTTTGATACCCTGATGCAGATTGATGAGAATGATCAAACCCAGATAAGCATTGACAAATAATGCGGCTTTTTGGTAGGTGAAGTAGGAAAGCAATTCCCCGAAATACTCCGTGCCCAGTCCATTCTTCCACATTTCCACGAGGCTAATGCAGATGAGCGTCGAAATTAAGGTTATCACCAGCCCAAGTCCATACCTTATCATTAACCTGGAAGCCAGTTGCCTGGCAGGGTTCTGAAGGACAAACCAACCCAGCGGCAGCACAAGGAATGCCCAAATGACCCATCGAATCGAGTGTGTTTGCAGCAATCCCCAAAAAGTAACTTCGTCCTTTCCGGTAAGGTCGAAACTTGTGATATAGAAGTGCTGCTGTGCCGCTTCAAATGAAATTAACCCTACGAAGTAGATCAGGGTGGCGAGGTAAATGTGATTTTGTTTCACTTCTTAAGTTAATCTGACACTTTCTCGATTTTTCTGGTCCTTAAAATGACCAGTACGAAACAAGTAAGACCAGTGAACAAGTTAAATCCATTATAGAAAAGGTCAAAATCTGGCAACTCAAGTAACCAATGAAAAGACATGAGGATCGAACCCAGTCTAAATAGGCCTTAACTTTAAAACACAGGGAAGGAATTACCCGCTAAGTAGCCAACAGCCCATCCTCCTGATACAACTCCACCGATCGTTTGATCAGCGTCCGCAGGTTTTCTTCCAATTCATCATCCATGTGTTTGATGTGGAAACAGGATTTGCCTTTCAGGGCCTTCTTTAAGTTTTCTGGCAGCTCGCCCAATTGTTCTTTGTGGGAATAGGTTGGGAAGAAGTAAAACCTGACGTCCTTCGGTTTGGGCATAATCGTAGAAAAGTAGATGCCATCTACCTTCTTCTTGCCTTGCATGGCTTCAATGGTACCAGAAACTTCAAATTTCTCTTCCGAGTCTGCCGTTGTTTTTAGAACGGCTGAGTGTTCCATTAAGAGAGCTGTGAGACGAGTTCTTATTTCGTTCAAATCTTTGGTCATCGTGCTTATTTCAGTGTTGGTCTATTAAAATGGAGTTGCCATCCGGATCTACAATGGAGAAAGAACAAGGTCCACTCTCATTTTCTATTCCTAGTTGAAAGATAGGCTTAATACCACTTTCGGTGATGGTTTTGTGAATACTTCGGGCGTCTGTTGGATTAAAGGTGATGGTATTGGAAGGGAAAAAGCCCTGAAACAGGCCAAGGTTCATAGATCCGTTTGAAAGGATCACCCATTTCTGGCTAAGACTTCCCAATCCTTCAACAGGAAGGAAGCCCAATTTATCGTAGAAAGAAATGGAAGCTTCCAGGTCACTAACATTCAGTGAAATCGAGTAGGTCCCCAGGGAAGGTCGAGCTAAATCTTTCTCCTGACCAAAAACATAAATGGTCGTTAAACAAAAAAGGAATAACCCAATCAAAGAAGTTTTCGACGTTCTGTTCATGTTCACTATTTATTAATTGGAGTAGGATGTTTGAAATTGAAGTTTTCACATTCCAAACAAACAGGTTCATCCATTTTCAGCCAGTCAAATGCGAAAGTAGAAGTCGTTAGGATGCGACTCTTGATAAATCCTGCTATTGTGAGATAGTGGCTCCGGCGAAAAACCTGAAAGATGAGTAGTTCATAAAGTTTCACACTTCCTCTGTAATTAATCCATAAAAAGAACCACTGAACCCTAAAGTAGGGTCGAAGAATTATACGAGTCTGTATCTTTCGATTTGACCTCAATCCTGAATTCAATGATGACGTTTAGAAAGTTCGGCTATGCGCTTTTCCTGGGCCTTTTGATAAGTTGTGTGACTCAATCTGAAGAGGTGCCATTGGTATCGGGTGTTTCAATTGAATTGGCGACACATCGAAAGGCGACCATCAGTGATATCGTCTATGATCTTCAGTTCGATATTCCTGAAAAACTGGAAGCAACCATCCCGGCTGATATTACGATTTCATTCAACCTCAATCAAAAAAATCAGTCGCTCATACTGGACTTTCGGGCGAACGAAGGGGCGGTAAAAAGCGTATCTGCGAACGGCCAGCAGTCAGCTTATAGGTTTGAGGATGGTCACATCGTGATCCCTCCTGCATCTCTACGGGAAGGTACAAATCAGATTAAAATCACCTTCTTGGCAGGAGAGGGTTCTCTCAATAGAAATGAAGCCTATCTCTATACACTACTTGTTCCCGACCGGGCTTCTACGGTCTTTCCTTGTTTTGATCAACCTGATCTAAAAGCCCGATATAACCTCACATTGTCCGTGCCGCAAGAATGGAAAACGCTTGCGAATGGCCCGAAAAAGAATGAAGACATAGAAGAGGGTAGAAAAACAGTCACTTTTGAGACTTCCGATTTGATCAGCACCTATCTGTTTTCATTTGTTGCCGGAGAATTCGAAATACTGGAAGAGGAAAGAGATGGATTGACCATGAGGATGTATCACCGGGAAAGCGATTCAGAAAAAGTCAACTCCAATCAACAAGAAGTCTTTGACCTACACTTTAACTCGCTTCGTTGGTTAGAATCATATACGGGCATTGACTATCCCTTTCAGAAGTTTGATTTTGCACTGATCCCCAGTTTTCAATATGGGGGAATGGAGCATGTTGGGGCCATACAGTACCGTGCCTCCTCTTTGTTTTTAGATAAGTCTGCTACTAAAAGTCGAGAACTGGGCAGGGCCAGATTAATTGCCCATGAAACCGCTCATATGTGGTTTGGCAATCTTGTGACGATGGAATGGTTCAATGATGTTTGGATGAAAGAAGTTTTTGCCAATTTCATGGCAGCAAAAATCGCCAATGCAGATTTCCCCGAAATCAATCATGACTTAAGCTTTCTGATCTCACACTACCCTTCTTCATACGGTGTGGATCGTACTTCAGGAGCAAACCCCATTCGACAACAGTTGGATAATCTAAAATTTGCCGGCACGATGTACGGAGCAATCATTTACAACAAGGCTCCCATCGTAATGAAACAATTAGAGCTGTTGATTGGCGAGGACAACTTTCGGGACGGTCTTCGGGAGTATTTATCAATCTACGCCAACAGCAACGCAACATGGCCCGATTTGATTGATATATTGGATCCCCGAACTTCAATCGACCTCCAACAATGGAGCCAGGTATGGATTAATGAGCCCGGCAGACCCATTTTTGAGTTGTCCAAGTCAAATGTGTTAACACAGCAAGACCCTTCAGGTGGTGGCAAGCTTTGGCCCCAGGAGTTTTCAATTGCCAGCCCTGAGAATTCTCGGGTGAGCTTTGTCGATAAAATGGAGATAAAGACTCCTCCAGCTATGGTGAATTCCGATGGTTTAGGATACGGTGTTTTTCCTGTTACCGATGAACAGGCCACTCAACTTTTTGATTGGGAAGATGAAGTAAAAAGAGGCGCTACATACATCGCATTGTTTGAAAATCTACTGGAAGGTAGAACGGTAGATCCGGCATTATTCATCAAACTCGCAGCGAGCGCTTCCTCTGAAGAACTTAACCCATTGAACCTAAGGTTGATCATGGGGTACTTGAGAACGGTTTACTGGTCCTTTCATACAGAGGAAGACCGAACACAATTAGGTCCCGAACTTGAGGAGTTATTGTGGAGCGCAATGATTAAACAATCGGCTCCTGATTTGAAGAGGCATGTATTTAATGCCTACCAATCAATCGTTCAAACCAAAAACGGGCTGGAAAGGCTCTACCAGGTTTGGAATGATGAACTTCAGATCAAGGGGATGAAGGAATTTTCAGAAGTGGACTTAACCAATATGGCTCAAAACCTGGCTCTGAAATTACCAGGAAGATCAAAAGAGATCTTAGACAATCAGTATGATCGAATCACAAACGAAGAACGCAAAAAGAAATTTGAGTTCGTTCGTCAGGCCATATCGCCGGAATTGGATGACCGGAATGCATTCTTTGAAAGTCTTAAAAATGTTGAGAACAGGGCCAAGGAACCCTGGGTACTTGATGCATTGGGCTATCTCCATCATCCCTTGAGACAGGAGTTTTCTAAAGACTATCTAAGAAGCAGTCTTGAATTACTATCTGAGATTCAACAAACCGGTGATATCTTCTTCCCAAAAAGGTGGTTAGATGCTACTTTTAGTAGTTATCAAGCTGAGTATGTCACAGCAATTATGGAAGCATTCTTAAAAGAGAATCCGGATTATGATCCAAAGTTGAAAGCACTCATACTGCAATCAACAGATATGGCAAAAAGGGCAAATGCAATTGTCAGTATGAACCAATAAATTCGTCTTAGTCTCTTTCTAAAAACATCGCATTCAGCGATCATTCAAGCGCCTTAAGTTGTTTGTTTGGTTACAGGAATACGACAGTTGAGGTTGAAGTTTTCCCATCCGATTTCCTCTGGTCCCTGGATGAATTCTTCGACCGCCGGATAGTGAAGCGGTTGATACTCGCTGTTAGGTAGCCAATATTTGTATAAATAATCCCAGGCTTGTGCCACTTGATCCAGCTTCCCTTCCACGTGAACGGTCGCATAATCGGCCGTGGGAATAGCTCCAAATTCAATTCCTTCCGGTCCTGAATAACTTTGGGGCAAGAACAGGGCAAAATCGTATCGGTACTTACTGGCGGGGGTCACTTCCGGATTATCAATGGACATTCCAAATCGAGTCAATTTTCCTTTGATGTTTATTTTATGTCCCTCTGCCCAACTCATTAATTCCATGTATTTTTCCACGAGTCCCGAACCATCCGATCCAAAAATGGCCCTGGTGTAGGCAATTGGAATTTCCGATAAATGTTCAATCTCAACAGTGAAACTGGATTTATCCAGTTTTCTACTTTCTTCAATCTGAGTGTAAAAATCGTTAGAGTTTGGCTCTTTGTAAATCCTACTCTTGTGTAGGTCTATGTCCTTTCGAAACTGACCTGGGGTTATTTTATACCGCTCCCTGAATTGCCGGGTAAAATTCTCAGGGGAGGCGAATCCACTTTCGTACCCGACTTCTGTGATTTTCAGATCTTGCCGATACTTCAACAGAAAAACAGCTTTTTCAAGCCTGAGTCGAAGTAACGCTTCATAAGGAGTTTCAGAAGTGATCGCTTTGAAAATGCGATGAAAGTGATACAAGGAAAAACCGGACATATCAGCCAGGGATTTCACGTTGATATCTTCACTTAAATGCGTATCAATGTGCTTGAGTGCCTTGTTGATACGCGCATGATAGTAGTTATCCAAACCTGTTATGGAAATGAGATGGTTTCACAATAAGAATTGGCGTCCAAGATACTGATTTCGCCTGATTGAAGATCAACCAATTGTCCGTTTCAATTTAGAACAATAAGTGAAAATCATTAAACCATATGGTTTAATATAAAGTTTAGACTATACTTGCGTCATTAAACTAAATAGTTGAATGTATATGAAAGCAGTTAAGGTGCAATACACGGTTAAACCAGCCTATGTTGAGACGAACAAAGCCAACATTCAAAAGGTGATGGATAAGTTGCGAGAGAATCCGATAAAAGGAATGCAGTACGCCTCTTTTCTACTGGACGATGGCCAGACTTTCGTCCACATCAACATGGCTGATGATCAGGAAACTCTTGATAAATTGCAGGAAGTAACAGAGTTCAATGCCTTTCGAAGAGCACTAAAAGCAAGCGAACCTGTTACACCTCCGAAATCAGAAAACCTGAATTTGGTGGCAGCAGGATTTGAAATAACCTAAATGACCATAGAGGAAGAAAAGACGGATCTGATTTTTTCGGCTTTGGCTGACCGGACACGGAGAAAGATCGTTGAATTGCTTCATGAGCAGGATGCGACCATTCTGGAGCTTACGGGCTCCTTCTCTATGTCTTTTCAGGCATTGAGTAAGCACATTAAGATTTTGGAAAATGCAGGCATTGTCAGAAAGAACCGGCAGGGTAAATTTTTTGTATGCTCACTTAATCACGAAAGTTTGAGAACCTCACTAAAATGGATATCCTATTATTCGAACTTTTGGAATTCGTCTTTCAATAAGTTAGACAAGCTGATCAAAAAGAATAAGGATGGAAAGTAAGAATAAAGTTTACGTCCAGAGAACATTCGATTGTGACGCAGAAACATTATTTGATTGGTTAACCAGGCCCGAATTGATTGCGCAATGGTTTGGACCGGAAGGCTTCCATACCAAAGACGTAACAAGCAATGCGATAAAGCAAGGAAATTACAGGTTCTCTTTATTCAAAGGGGTAGATTATTGCTTTACCATAACGGGGACGTATCTGGAAGTTGACCGGCCTAATTTTCTTAAATTTTCCTACCAATACGAAGACCTTCCCTCGAAACCCGATAGCGTGGTTAGTTTCAAATTGATATCATTGGGAAATTCCACCGAACTTGATATGGTCCAGGAGTTTAAAACTGAAGTTATAGACTTCTCTACCAGAAGCAAAGCCTGGACATTTATGCTTCATAGAATGTCCGAACTGATTTAGGGCTGTTTGGTTTTTATTCCTTTCACTTCGGCGAATGCAACCCCATTTTGTTCCCTTCGGAATCAAGGAATATGGCGAAAAATCCACTTTCGTCAGCGTGGGGGGTTTTGGGAACAATAATTTTACCTCCCTGTCTTTCAACTTTATCAAGAATGATCTGCAGGTTATCACCACCATTAAGATATATAGTTGTTCCATTTGCTGACGGCTGGTATCCTTCGCTTTTGATAATTACTCCAGTCACCAATTGTTCCTCGTAAGGGAATAGACCCATTTCCATTCCGGAGAATGCCATTTTTTCAATATCAATGTCCAGTATTTCCTGATAAAAATTGACCGCTCTGGACAAGTCTGTTGCTGGAATTTCAAAAATGGCTACATAGCTTTTCATGGCATTTTGATTTGAGTTGTCCCCCGTATTTTTAGTTTGGGCAAATGTGGAGTTGAAGGCACTACCGATCAAGCACCCAAAAAGTATGATCCAGTGTGTATAGATTCTGCTATTCATGTTTTCTGTGATTCGATAGGCATAATTACTGTAGTTCGAAAAACAGAAATTGTATAAGTGCGACAGCTCAGTCTTTTGAGTAAATAAGTGAGGAAAGCATCATTTGATCATCAGTCAAATATTCCCTTGGGTTGGCCCCAGTAAACTCCTTGAAATCTTTGATGAAATGAGCCTGATCGTAGTACTCGTTTTTGTAAGCAATCTGAGTCAGGTTGTCGCCTTGAGGATTTAACATCATTTTGAGAGCCGCTTGTAGCCGAATGATTTTACCAAGTTGTTTGGGGCTTACCCCCACTTGTTTTGAAAACTTTCTTTCGAGACTTCTTCTTTTATGAAGTTCATCTTTGAGGATTGCATTAATTGACGCATTGCCCCTGGTCCTTTCCAACGCCTCAAAAGTAGATTTTACAATGTCGTCTATTACTGATGGTTCTGAAAGCCGGTCGAGTAAGAAACTTTCAATGGCAGCTATTCGAGTTTCAGTAGAAGTGGCCTCAATAATCTTTTGTTCCAATACCTGCACCAAAGCGGGTTGAAACAAATTGACCAGCGGTGTTTCTTTGTCCGCCAATTCGTGAATCGGTTGAGAGATGAAATTGGCAAAACCATAAGGATAGAAACGAACAGCGAAGGAATTGACGTAGCCAGTAGGTTGTACAAAATAGGGTTTGGTGATCTGTCCTAACACCATGGCGCGAGGTTGAATAATGAAGTCTCTTTCGGAGGTAAACCTTTTCACATCATCTCCCAGAATAAAGCACATTTCTACGCACCCATCCGGGATCACCCTTTGCTTCGGCGTTTCAGGGTCTGCTGGGACTTCCAAAATCCAGTGACATTTCACAATTGCATCTAAATCCGGGTGGGGAGCAAAGGTTTCGTAATTCATGATAGCACTTCCAGAGAGTCGTGAATAACTAAGTTACACAGAGTCACACCATCCTGACAAATTATTCAGAATGATGAGTAGATGAGAAATTATCTTATCATTTAACCTTTTGTTCAACTCCATCCTATGCATATGTAATGGAATTCATTTTGTGGGTTAAATCAACTTGCAGGGTCCGCATATCAGGAATCTCAAATAGAATGCCTACCCAGTTTCGGCCATGTAAAAGTCTTCTGTCAACGACACCTTTTCGATATCGATTTGTGTAAAAATTTCAATACCAATGGTAGGTAAATGGGTTTGTTCAGATCTAAAGTACCGGAGAGATAAACAGTAACCGTTCCACTTACCATGGAATCTCGCTTGATCCATTTCAAAACCATAAGAAGTGAGTCAGGAAAGTAATTTATGGCTCCGTTGCAACCTGGCATTAGGAATGTAAACATCTTGATGGAAGATGCCGAACGCGATGAGTACACAGGAAATTGAAATCAGAAATAGTGTTCTCACAGAAACTCCAAATGCCAGAAATGCTACCAGAACTATAGGGATAAAAAAAGAAAGAAACTCTCGAATTAACTTTTTGGTCATTAGTCTCTTAAATTATGGAATCAGATTGACAATTGAAGCACCACCAATAGGCGTGCGCTTCATCTTTCAAGTTCACTAAAGCTTTTTCACCGCATTTCTCACATTTTCTTTCCAATGATTCGTCTTCATAAGCTCCGTAGTGGCACTCAATACAGCCCCAGAAAGTTAAAGGAGAAACTTCCTCATCGATACTCCAGGTGAAGGATTTTTGCATGCAGCGTGGACATCTTTGAAGAGGCATAATCTCACTCCAAATATCGATCCACGGAAACTTTGTCCGCTCCGGTAAAAAGGAAGGTCAGGCAACCAAACAGCATCGCAAGCGCTGGAGTCATACCCTCTATAGAGTCCCCCGCTTTGATATGTACAAAAACGAGTGCTACCATAAAGTTGATCGCCATGAAAAAAGAGGCGATTCTAATCTTGAATCCAACTAGTATAAGTATTGCGCCAAGGAACTGGGCATAAACAGAAGTAATGGCGCTCAATAGTGGAAAGGGAAATTGGTTGGCATTCAGGAAGGTAGCGAATTCCGTCATCTGCTCCCAACTTATGACATTGTCAATGACCCCATAGAAAAGCCGTAGACCTATGAATGTTCTGAGGAGAAGAATTCCTATGTGTTTGTTTGAATCGAAAAAAGTGTTCATCATAGGTTTGGGTTCGTTGATTCAAAACTTCTACGAGTATCGAAACCCTTAAATCTGAGTTCGATTATAATACACTTCAAACCGTCATTACGAGGCCATTCATAATAATTCATCAAAGGCCGAAGTAATCTTTAACAAGTTTAGCGTAGACTGCCACACCATTCCACGCTATGCCCCCTCGATTAGGTTCGCAGTACCGGTTAGGACGGTTTTTGAGATAAATTATAAATCGAACTTAGGTCAAGGCTTTATTGTGGCTATTATCTCCGATTAGTATGCTTTATTGGTTTTTTATCAATTGGTAGGTGAAGCTTAATTCCACGTCATTTTTGGAGATCAGATCTTCCAGGCTTCTGGTAATGATGTGATCTGGTACAACCCCTCTTAATCGATCTCCCCCTTTTGAATCGATCCTAAAACTCCATACCGGATAACTTACTTTCATTTTAGAATAGGGTAGCGTAAAATTTACCCGCTGACGCCCGTCAACATCTTCAAAAGATCCTCCCGATTCCTGTCCAATAATGGTGGCTACCTGATGGGTTTTAACGAGTGCCAAAAAATTATTTGCAGCTGACCAACACCGGTTATTTGAGAGTACATACACCTGACCACTAAACTTATTGCTTGTTTTTGGTTGAAATGTCCTTAAGAAATCTCCTTTTTGAAGGATATATCCGGAATCAGTTTTCACATAGTGCTTTTTGGGTAGCTTTATTTTATTCGCCTTAGGTAGTTTGTTCGTATAGCTAAAATCCAACGTATTTGCTTTTCCGAACTTATAGATTTCAAAGTCTGTATTGATTAAATAAGTAAGCAATTCGGCACCGATCATTTCTTCACCAACTCTATTGTTTCTGATGTCGATGATCAGGTGTTTGATGTCCTGTTTCTCCAATTTCTCAAAACTCTCTTCAAAGAAATCGGCGTAATCTTTGATAGACTTGTCTACTACCCAATAAGCGAAAGTCGTAATCTTCATGATCGCTAAGCCTTTTTCAGCATCGATTTGAAAGTGCATCGGCGGCATAGGCTCAGCGGGCATTCTTGGATAAGTTTCATCTTCCAGCTCATCGGTTGTTCCCTAAACTTTGATTTGCTGTTCATTTTGCTTGGCTGGCAGTTGGTAAGTTACTGTGAAGGTACTGGTCGTATCAACGAAGTAATGGTAGGCAAAAGCGAAGTTGCTGAACTCCGACAATGTGCTCTCCAAGGCCGCGTTATTAAACGCTGATTTCGATCCGGTGGAGGCGGCTATTGCATCAAGGATTGCTGGAACAGGCAGGCCATTGATTGATGTTATCTCAGTTTTTACCAGTTCGAAGTAGCTGTCCGATCTGCTTTTTCTGACTACCATTCGATTCTCATTCACAATTACCTCGAATGGAAAAAGTCCTTTTTCTCGCGTTTGTTGTGCTAGCTTTTCGGAAGGAGCTACATACGAATGACCTTCCCTGACCATAGACATTACTTTTGATAAACCTCGGAAGAGTTGTAAATCGGTTGAGGTATCGGTCAACTGTGATTCAATAGAATCGAATACCACATCAAACCTTTCTTTGAGAGTAAATCGATATAATGCCGGGTGCGTTTCTGTCAAGGCTTTTCTGAAGATTTGAAAGTCATTTTTGCTGCTGTTCTGTGATTGGGCAGATGAAATTTGTGCAATTACATTAGTCGATAAGTACAGTGTGAGGATTAAGAAAGCTTTCATTTCAAGGCTATCGTCGGCGACACATCAATTTATATATTCCATAACAAGAAATTACTAACTTGAATTTCCGAGGTGTTTGGAATGGTTTTGAACAATAGACTGTCGGAATCTGCAATGGTCATCTCACAAGGCTTATTTGTGGCATTACTTATAAGTCTCATAAAATCA
Organism: Cyclobacteriaceae bacterium; assembly: GCA_965215825.1. GTDB lineage: Bacteria > Bacteroidota > Bacteroidia > Cytophagales > Cyclobacteriaceae > JAWPMT01. The sequence goes on from CBDCEM010000002.1 coordinate 529,754, forward strand.
ATGATTTTATCACTGTCCATAAAATAATCAAAGTCAAAATCGCTAAGATCAAAGTCAAAATCAATATCAGCTTTGCCATCTAACCGAGAATACATAAAACACCGATTCTTCTCATCGAAAATTTGAAGTTCGGGTCGTGGTTCCATCTGAAAAATTTCTTCAGCAGTTCCAGGTAATTCAATTGATTCGGAATTAACAAAACACGCCAATCTAAATTTTGATTTTCTTAAAGCTGAAAGGACAGCATTCCAATCGTCGATTGTGCAATCCCAGATCCATATTTCCCTTCCTGAGGAAACAACCCGGGATCATTGTGCAATAATCGATGGGAAAGGTTGTCCTTGTATGTAATGGTCTTTAATTCGGACATATTGTTGTTGTTTGTTATTGATTCTAAAGTATTGGATTAAAAGACCTTTTACAATGTTAAATACTGCCTATTCTCTTCTAAGCTTAGACTCCACCGATCAGCCACTTCTCTATGCAGCTCTTAGATTTAACGATGAGGATACCCACCTAACTTTGCCTATGCGTAGGTTGAATCTACGCATCGATACTGAAGTGCAGTTGCAAACATCACTTAGAAAGTATATCTAACGATATCCGCGCCAGGGCTATTGCTGAATCAGATGCCATTGCTTTCCATCCCAGGACCAGAAATCAGCCAGTTTTTGTCGATCTGTATTTCTTCCTCCAAACAGGACCACCCGACCCAGGTTTGCATCAAATGCACCTGCAGTTATATCTCTGGCTTCCGGACCCGTCTGACTCACTAATTTCCATTGAACCCCATTCCATTCCCAGGTATCTCCAAACAGCACATCATCCTGTCGGTTTTTGCCGCCGAACAAGACGATCTTCTTTGACCGTCGATCTGATACCATGAAATGATTGTTTCGGGCCGGAGGTACCGGAACACGTAAACAAGTCCATTTTTTTCCGTCCCATTCCCACATGTCATCCATAGATTTCCCATTGGCATATCCACCAAAGAGAATTAAGGTCTTACGCACATGATCGTAAGCCAGCTGCGACCGGACTCTTGGGGTTGGGCTGTCGCCCAGGATAGTAATTTCTTTCCACATGCCATTCCCATACTCCCACATCAGGTCTTCCCCCCTGCCAGCCCCTGAAAACAGCACAAGTACATTTCTGGATTCATCGTAGGCCATCGCCGAGGAGTATCTTGCCGAAGGTCCTGATAGGACATCCTGCCACTGCTTTCCATCCCAAAAGCCCATATCCGAGAGGTACTCACCTTCTTTTGAAACACCGCCTAGTAATAGGCTTGAACGGTCTGAGGTCACAAATGCCAGCGCATGGCTACTTCTGGCTGTTCTGGTGTTATCATCCACAAGCTCCCAGGATTTCCCGTCGTATTCCCAGAGATCAGACAAATAGCTGTTTTCACCGGCTCCATTACCTCCGAAAACCACAAACCTATTCCGAAGCAGATCAAAAGTAGCCGCATGATGATCGCGGGCTTCAGGACTGTTTTGCCCATGGAGCAGATTAAAGGTCAGTAAAAAGAGGCAGGTTAATTGTAACCTATCCCAATTCCCATTTTCTCTATTGAGTGATTCAATCATGATGATGATCAATTAATGAAAAGACACTATCAATATAGACTTCAAAAAGATCAATTGAGTTATCCCCCACCTCATGGTGCATCAAATCCCTTCCTCGTTTATCAATTTTCTCCCAACTCTCCTTGTTTATCTATGTACATTGATTATCTATGTATATAGATTAGTAACGTATGAAACCTTCCAAGTCACTTGTAGCCGCTTCTTCCAAACCCTTAATTCTGGGAATTCTTCAAAAAGGACAGACCTACGGCTATGACATCATTCAGCAGATCAAAGCACTTTCCGGTGGTCAACTGGAATTTGCCGACGGCATGCTGTATCCGGTATTGCACCGCCTCGAGAAGGATGGCCTGGTCACTTCGCAGTGGAACCAATCCGACAAGGGACGCCACCGCAAGTACTACTCGATCACCGATGCGGGAAAAGAAGCCATACACGTGGAGCGTGAGAATTGGATGGGAATGCATACGGTCTTATTGAAATTATGGTCACAAAACTCAAATACGCAACATGGCTGATCAATTAAGCAAAAACCTGGAGCGACAAATCTCCTCCTGGAAGCGACAACTCCGAAAACAAGACTACCTCGAAGATGGGGTCATTGAAGAACTGGAAGATCATTTACGTGAAGGATTGGAAAGACGTCTGACAGAAGGAATGGCAGAAGAGACAGCTTTCGATAAAGCGGTCTCAGAACTGGGAACACCCGTTGAACTGAGTCGCCAGGAAGGTGCTGCACAGTTCAAATACAGCCGATCACCCTGGCCTTTGTTTGTCAGCTACTTCTACATTGCCCTACGTAACATCCGGAAGAAAAAACTAATCTCCACCATCAATGTGTTGGGGTTATCTATAAGTGTGGCGGTGACCATGCTACTGGGTACCTATTCCTGGAACATCATCACTTATGATCAGTACCACGAAAACTCAGAAGACATCTACTTCCTTTACCGAACCCGACCTTTGCCGGAAGGGGGCAATCTGGATGTTTCGGATACCTGGCCTCCAATGGCGGAGGAAGTGCAAAATGCCTTCCCTACCGTGAAGAGTATCGCGAGGTTTGTCTTTTGGGGTGATACCCGGATCAAATACGGAGAGAAAGAACTGACCCGGGAGATGAGCATGGGAGAGCAAGGCACTTTCGATGTGTTTTCGTTTCCGCTAATCAAAGGCAATCAGGACCATGTGTTTGACAACCCCAATTCCATTGTTATCAATCAGGAAGTAGCAGCGGCACTTTTTGGTGACGAAGACCCTATGGGCAAAACGGTAGAATTGATGATGGGAGAACCTACTTCCTTCGAGGTGACGGGTGTTTTTGAAAAAATCCCCTTCAACTCCAGCCTGGATCTAGAAGTATTGGTGAACATGGATTTCAGAAAAACACTCTGGAAGGAGCGAGGCTACTGGGCCTGGAATGCTTCCTTCATGTGGAGTTTTGTTCGATTGGAACCAGGTGAGACAGAAGAAAACCTGGAGGCACAATTTCCACCGCTGGTTGAAAAATTTGTGGGCGAGGCGGAACGAGGAACCTTCGAACTACTACCGATCGCCGAATATTATGATTACAATACCCAGCAGCAAGAGTACGGTTATCTACTTGGCTATATTGCCATAGGGTTATTGCTCATTGCCTTCTTCAATTTCACCAATCTTAATGCTGCACAATCCCTCACCAGGAACAAGGAAGTATCACTGAGAAAAGTTTTTGGGGCAGGTAAGCACAACCTGATCCAACAGTTGATTGGCGAGACGATATTTCTGTTTTTATTCTCGTCTCTTGTTGGCATTGGGTTGGCGTTCTTGTTGCTGCCGTACTTCATTGACTTGTTCGAACAGCAAATGTCTTTGGGATACCTATTTGAGCCAACGACGGCCATAGTAATCCTGCTAGGAATCCTCGCGCTTGGATTATTGGCTGGTGCCTATCCAACAATCAGGTTGTCAAGGTTACGCGCCGGGGATGCCATTCGTGGTAACCGGGCGGGTACGCGACGTGGCTTTGATCCGAAAAATATCCTGGTCATCACGCAATTCAGCATCGCCATCATCCTATTGAGTGCGGTCACCATCATGTATCAACAGATCGATTTCATGAAAACCACCAACAAGCATTTCAATCCGGATAACCTGCTGACAATTCAGGCGGCTCAGGGTGGTGGCGAAGACTCCCCTCAGCGGTTAGAAAGTTTTCAAAATGCAGTTTCAGCGATCACGGGGGTGGAATCCGTAAGTGCCACAGGCTCCGTTCCCGGCAGGTATTTGCCCAGTTACGTACTTATTCAAAGTGCCGACGCCAAAAACAAACCTCCCTTTGACTGGTTGTTTACTTCTGTAGATGCCAACTACTTCCCAGCGCTGGAAACAGAATTTGTCGAAGGCCGGAATTTTGATCCCTCGTTGGGATCCGAGGAAGGTACAGTGATCATCAATGAAGCCGCCTATCAGCAATTGGGTTGGGCATCTCTGGAAGGAAAAAAACTGACCTTTCCTAATTCTGAAACTGGAATGGAAGTCGTAGGTGTGGTACGCGATTTCAATTATGAATCTCTGACTCAGAAAGTTGCACCGGTAGTCCATGTTTATCGAGGCAGAGCCCATGAGCGCTATGGTATGCTGATGATTCGATTGAATGGCGGTTCGATTGGAGAAACGCTTGCACAAATCGAAGAAGCCTGGGGTAACTATGAATCCAATCAGCCTTTTGATTACTCTTTTATTGATACCGCTTTTGAAGAAGCTTATGAAAATGAAGAACGCATCAGCACCATGACCGGATACTCTGCAATGATTGCTATTGCTGTAGCAATTCTGGGTATTCTTGGCCTGGCGAGCTTCACGGTCATTGAACGGATGAAAGAGATGGCCATTCGTAAAGTTTTGGGCGCCTCCATTCGTCAGCTCCTGTTCATTTTACTCAAACAAACCACGGTGTTGATGCTCATCGGGTTGGCCGTAGCGGTACCGGTCAATTACTATTTCATGGAAGACTGGCTGGCGGATTTTCCCTTCCGAATCGAATTGAATTTCCTGGTCTACGCATTGGCCACGATGATTGTGATGGCAAGTTCCTGGCTGGTGTTGGGGTCCTATACCCTGAAAATGGTAAAGGCTAATCCTTCACAGACCCTGAGGGATGAATAATTGGCTAGTACTTGAAAGCATAAACTAAGCTTGCATTGCTTATCTGAAGGTATGCTCAGCGCCTGAATCAAAGGCGCTGAGTACTTTTTAGAAGGGTCTTCTATTGCCGTTGGGCGACTATCTCCCCAGTGGCCTGCTTCAGGATGGCTTTTTGAGCGATCCCGTTACTACCAACCTCAAATAACAGTTCCGCGCCTGCAATTCCGTCCAGCTCATATTCCAATTTTGATATGGGTTTCAACCTGATTGGGGCACCATTGTTGACAATGAGAACTACTTGATTGCTTTCCGTCACTTTGATATCGACGGGATACTGTTTCGTGGCATAAGAACCCACGATTTGCGCCAGCTCACCTTTCAAATTGACTAGCGATTTATAAGTTGTCAAAGGCCTTTCTTTCTTCATGGCTTTTATAATTCGCCATTTACCGTCACTTTCTAATTCCCAGACATCCAGAAAGTCGAATTCCTGAATAATAGATTCGCCTCCATTCTTTGGAATTAATTCATTTCGGAACCACCCTTCTTCATAAGCCATGTTGCGATCCACTTTGATTTCATTGATCTGTATAGAGTATTTTGTTTGGTAGGTCTCTTCGCGTTGGGTCACCGACGTTTTGATTGCAGCTTTTGTGCCCGGATCATATAATTTATCCGAGAAAGCATCGGCAAAGCCTTCAGTATCACCGCTGTTAATACTTTCAACAAACTGATCTATTCTCTCACGGATTACTTTTTCCTGAGTGATCTGCCAATCGTCCTGGGCAACACTGTAAAGGGTTAGGCATAGTAGGCAAATGGTGTTGATTGAAAATCGAAGCATAGTATAAAATTTTGTTTCGCTATCCTACGATCTGAGTTGTTTGTACGCCGAAAAATCAGCGGCTCAAGCCACCGATCTTGTAGGATCGGACGATAAACTTGCTTTGAATGCCGATGGCGTCGTTCCGGTGGCTTTTTTGAAAGCAGCATTAAACGTAGACTTGGACTTAAATCCACAAGCTTCGGCGATCGCAAATAAGGTCAGATGCGTTTTTTTCCCTTCGATAATCGTGGATTTAAAAGCATTCACCCGATACTGATTGATAAAGTCATTAAACGACAGGCCAAACTCCGAATTGACTACCTGAGAAATATAATTGTCCGTTACTTCGAGGCGACGACCGAGATCTGAAACCTTGAGGTTGGGGTCCAAAAAAGGTTTTTCGTTTTCAATCAGCGACTCCAACCGAAGTTTCAGGGCTTTTGCCTGGGTGGCATCCATCCCGGATTTAACATATTTCAGTTTCATTTTAATTTCCTGAAGGATTGCCAACCTAAGACTATTCAGCACAAAAACCCAGACCAACACAACAAAAGCGAGCATACTGACCCAAAGAAACTCAGCCCTATAAGTAATCCAATGACTGTTTGCGGCCATGAGGAATACCCAAATGATGGCATATAGAATCAGCACATTTCGTATGAAACGAATCGGACCTGAAGCATGTACCCATGCGAGTCGTATGCTTAGTAATAAATACAAACTCACCAACAATAAGATCACCATCCCGGCACTATAATCAATAAACAATACCTCGGCATCTACGAAAAATCCCGTGATAAGAAAACTCCCAAACGGCGCGAGATGCCAGAGTAACTGGAGTTGCATTTTTTCCTGGATCAGCGATTTTAGATAAAGGAAAAGCAAGGCCACATGTAGCGTAGGGAGTATTGCTTTGTAATAAAAATAGGGACTGGGCAAACCGATGGATAGGCGAAAAGTGATGACTAATTCCAGTACGGTAACCAGCAACCAAATTACTGAGACGATTTGTGTGAATGTCCTCACTTTTTCTCTGAGTAACAAGGCCAACAAAAGCAGGCAAATGCCAACGGTCGCGTATGTCAGGAATTCAATCAATAGAAGGAATGATTTAATGAATCAAAGGCACTGTGAATCCTCTAAATTAAATGTCGCATCTTTCGTATTCATTAAACTCCTTCGAATGAAGCGGGGTTGCACTTTGAAAAGGGATCTTTCAATTCCTTGTTAATCCACCTGATTGAACTGGACAACCATTGCAAAGGCATGCTTTCCGGAATCATTTTGATCAACGGAAAACTCGATGGTCTCTGAACTGAAGTTGATATATTCTGAAGGGATCAATAAACCCTCAGTGGCAGTTTTCAACCTTCTCCCAACATTTCCAGTGCTATTTGAGAACCTATCTTTGATCTCCGAAATATTCAATTTCTCTCTTGAGAACAGGAGAATGATGTAGTTTTTTCCAACTGTATTATCCATTTTAAAAAAATGATTCTCAGAAGGCAAAGCGACCTCACTGTTCAGGTAATTGAGTGCAGGACTGATCCCGTCTACCGGAAACAATTGAGCAACAGACCGATCAACTTCACCGGTTCCAAGCATGTAGACAAAAGCGGACTGCTCACTTTCGATATACATCCGCATTTCACTGCCGGAGAGTAAACTCTGATTCACTTTATAGGTGTACTGTTCATCGTCTGAATCCATTCTCGACCAAGTCCAATTTCTGTTTTTCGCGGCCAGAGATACATCCAGGTCCTCCTGATCGTCCAGATCAAATAACCTGAGACTTCCTGCCAAAATGGGTTCAACGGGCTCAGGAGGCAAGAATTGAACAAGCTCAAAAGCCTGATATATCCATTCCGCGTAATCATCATATTTTACCCAGAAGTATCCTCCCAGGCCATAATTTGTGCTCCAACTGTTCTGCACTTCAAATGCACCCCCAAATTTGAAGTCATCATAACTCACCACACAAATGGCATGCCCTCCATGATGTTCGTCCGGGTCTTCGGTGGGATCCCACAGGCCTTCTGATGTCAGCCGTGACATGGAAGTTGGGCAATTGGCAGAAATGACAACCGGGTTTCCGGCAGCAAGACTGCTTTTCGTGCGTTGTACTTTCTCATCCGCAGATGCTCCACTGGACCAAAGACGGGTATACTCCTCAATTTTGTATAATTCAGCAATGTTGTGATTTCCAGAAGGAACAGGTACCGCCGGGCACAGTTCATCCCCACCTGAAAATGAAAAATTCTTCATAGGTACTGATCCAACATTTTTCAAACTTGCCACTACTTCTGAGGTATAGGCTCCACTGCAATCCGTATTATCAGAGTTAACCCGATATTGGTAGACAGGAGAGAATGCATTTTCGGTGATATAATCCCGATTGGTCCATCCATTTTTTTGAGCTTCCAGTATGGTTCTGGCAGCATAGGCCACCGCCCAACCTGTGCAGGTGCCGTAAGGAGACTGACTTCCGGGGTACGGTGCATACCTTTTCAATGAAAATGAAGGTGGAGTACTTTCATAAAAGTTTCTGGTCAATACAGCTTTCTCCGAGATATTGCCGTAATCGGGATCGTCGCCCGGAAGAATACCTTTGGGGTATTCCTGGCCTTGTGTCAGGTAGAAAATAAAGAAAAATGAAAACGCCAGCGCGTATCTGAAAGTAGAAGTTAGCATCCTTTTCATAAGTTTCATTGCTTAATCACAAGCCCTCCAATATCCAGCGTCGCAGGCTTGCTGAATGAGCTGTCGCCCTTTGTATTTGTCTTTTTTAACACCGTTCAATCCATATAAATACGCAGTACCTAATTCATTCAGGTAGAAACCATCCCCAGTATCTGCTGCTTTCGTCAACCAACTAACCCCAATACTCTTGTTGTACTTAGATTGATTGACCTGATCTTTATAAGCTTTCGTACAATACAACTGAAAAATCCTATACATCGACCATGCGTACCCCTCATTTGCTGCTTCGGTATATATTTCAAGGGCTTTGGAGGAGTTATAACTTGACTTTATCGAATGATAATAAGCGGATGGAGGGTTGTAATCCATGGGATCGTAACTCCGTGCCAAATAGTGTTTGCCTATTAAGTTTCCTTCATCATAGCACTCCTGATAGATGGTTCTGGCTTTTTCAATGTCAGGTTTTCCTGCGTGACCATACCGCCTTTGCAAAGAATCTCTCTCGGTGATCCAACCATACTCGTACAGCTCTCCAATCTTGACCTTGGCCTCAGCCACTCCAGCCGAAGCTGCTTTTTCAAACCAAAATTTCGCCAGGTCATAATCTTCCAGATCGTCCCAGTCCCCATCCCGGTAAATCTCCCCAAGGTACATTTGACTAATGCTACTGCCCTGCTCAGCAGCTTTGGTATACCAATAAATAGCTTTTCGCCAGTCCTGATCCACACCTTGCGACTTATGATGCATATAACCTGCATATTTTTGAGCGTCTCTATGCCCCGAATTTCCAGCCTTTTCAAACCAAATGTAGGCCTCCTTAAAATTGTCATAACCCCCTTCGTAGTATTCCTTTCCCTTGCGCCACCACTCCTCGGCTTCGTTTATAGTCACCTTTGGTTCCGGGCAGCCGTTCCTGGATGCCACTCCATACTCATAAGGACAATCATCATCACGATCATTGATGCCATCACCGTCGCTATCCTGATTGATTACAACAACTGGATCTGGTACAGGCGCTTCACCAAAACAAACTTTGTCGAAAAGTTGACCATAACTGGCTGGAATCTGATCAGCATTGTATTCAAAAATTCTCTTAGAGACCACTCGTTTAATGTCTGATAAACAAGCTCCCTGCCTGAGTTCCTGCATGAAATATTCGATGTAGGGGTTATCATCCCTCACGACTGAACCTTTGGCAGTGGTAAAAAATATTTCAGCGTTTCTCGGTGCGTTGACATCTCCAAAACCACTATTGGAACCCGAACGATCAGCAGCTTTCCAATTAGAAGCAAAGGGATTATTCCGACAAGCATCCAATACGATTACTTTGGGCGTGTTCGGGTCGTTGACTTTCTTCAATACATAGTCCACATTGATGGCATGGACCTCCACATCATCCTTTGACGTAGGCTGTGCATCTACGGGAATCAAATAGTTTTCTCCATCGATTTGAAAACCGTGCCCCAGGTAGAAGATCATAGCAAATTCATAGTTTCTGAACTTGTTTGAGAAATCATCTAAAACCGAGATCATTCTCATCCGATTAAGGTCATGACCTACGAGCACGTCAAAGCCTTCATCTTTCAATTTCTGCTCCAACTTACTTGCCATGGATATCGGTTTTTCTAAAGATCCTGCACTCTCATAGGAGTTATTGGCCATGATCAAGGCAATTCTCTCCTTCTTCTGGCTATTGACAACTGTCCAGTTTCGGTAATAATCTTGAGCACAAACCTTTACAAGGCATATTAAGATAAACAGCGTGGTTATGGAAAGTCTCATGAGCGGGATGGTTGGCGATAGGTGAAATATAGCATGAAAATCTAAAATTTTGACAAAGCACCGTAGTGAAGTGGTTTGTTTGGCGGCTCTACGGGTAATATACCATTATTAACTGCTTCACTGTCTTGATATTGCATTTGCAAGTGAGGCTGGTCACCATTTTTACCCTAACCCGTTATACATGTGCCAACTTCTATTTCACAGATTTAGCCTCGTTTGAATGATACACCAATTTCTCCATCAAGGACTGCTATTCGTCCCGCAACAGTAAGGTTGGATTCGTCCGGGCAGCTCTTATGGTTTGAAATGAAATAGTAAAAAGAATCATGACCAACATGCCCACCGCCGCGAGTGGGTAAATCAACCAACTGATCTGAATGTGATAAGCAAAATTTTCCAGCCAGGTGTTCAGGAGTTGATGAATAAAAGGAGAAATAATGACCAGTGCCAATAGCGTTTGATAAAGGTATTTGCGAACGAACAGCACATAAAGTGATTGCATAGACGCTCCGAGGACTTTCCGTATACCTACTTCTTTGATTCGATTGTTGATCATAAAAGTCACAATCCCAAATAAGCCAAGACAAGCGAGTAAAATGGTCAGTGCGGCGAATACCTGTATCATGAATGATAGCTTCTCTTCAGATCGATACAGCCGATCGAGATCGTCATCCATAAACTGCCATGCAAGGGGAGCACCAGGAGCTACTTGTTTCCAGGTTTCTTCCATCATTCCAATCTGTGTTTGAAGATTGCCAGGAGCAAATCGAACATACATATGATCAAGGTCAATAAAGGGAAGTATAACTACCGCAGGGCCAATTTCCTGATGCAACGAAGTGTAGTTGAAATCTTCCATCACTCCAACGATTGCCCGTGGCCCATCCAACTCAAAGAAATGGACTTGTTGCCCAATGGGATTTTTTAGCCTCAGTAACGATGCGGCCTGCTGGTTGATGATGATAGAACGGGTGGGATCGGTGACATGTTCTTTCGAAAAGGAACGTCCCTGGCTGATAGGGATACCCAAAGATTGAAAATAGTCATAATCTACCTGATTGAAAAATACACGCTTGCCGTTTTCAGGACTATCACCCGACTTTAGGATCACGCTCCACGGCCAGGGCTCACCCATCACACGCTCACTCCGGCTGACACTGGTAACAGATGCATGCTGTTCCAGTTTTTGCTTGTACACTTCATAGTTGGCCGACATCTCTTCCGGTAACATTTTGATCACTACCACTTGTTCAGAATCATAACCTGTGTCCCAACGAGCTAGATAATTGATTTGTTGATTCATCACTATCGTGGCAGAAATGAAGCCAATCGAAATGGCGAACTGAACAATGACCAACACATTTTTCAATTGAAAAGGATTCCCCTTAGCAGATTTAAAGGTCCCGCGAATAGATTTTATTGCATCAAACCTGATGAGCAGGAGTGATGGATAAATACCCGAGAGTATTCCTATCAGGGCTCCTGCAATCATCATTATTGGTGCCAATTTCAGAACTTCTGCAATTCCCAGACTGAATTCCCAACCCATAAACTGCGAAAGTGAAGGGAACAGGTAAAAGGATAATCCAAAGGAGATCAACAGGCATATGCAGATCAATAACAGAGACTCGGTGAGCAATTGAGCAATGATGCCTTTTTTGCCGGCGCCTAACACCTTCCTGATACCAGTTCCTTTGCTCCGATTGACAGAAAGAGCATAATTCAGGTTAGTGAAGTTGAAGCCAGCAATGATGACGATGAGTATTGCGACCATCAGCAGAACATCGACGCTGAAGCGATTGCCAGTGCGAATGTGACTGGCAAGATCGTCCGTCATTCCCTGAGAACCCAAATAGATATCAGCAAGAGGCTGAACGATGGGCAACATCGGGTTTGGATTCTCCGGATTCAGGTCCTTAAAATGTTGCGCCAATTTATCTTCAAACCCTTTTGAATCGACATTTGGTGCGAGCTCTATGTAAGTCAAAAAGCCCAGCCAACTCCAACTGGTTAGATCAGAAGCATATCCCTCAGGGACGATATAAGTAGGAAAAGAGATTAAAAAGTTGAAATCCAGATGAGAATTGGAAGGCAAGTCGGCAAGAATTCCTGTAACCTTCAATGGAATGGTATTATTGAACAATAAAGTGGCTCCAATGGGATTAGGATTATTGAAGTATTTGAGCGCCTGTGTTTCCGTAATGACAATAGCGTTCGGTTCATCCAGTGCTGATTCAGAGCCAAACAACAATTCAAAGGGAAGAATTTTCAGGAACATAGAGTCCGCGTAGTAACCGTGATCTTCATAGAAACTGACTTCCCCATTTGCCAAAAGGCAGTTCATGGCGTACCGCATTCGAGAAATTTTTTGTAGTTCAGGAAACTTTCCATCTACTCCTTTTGCAAGGGCCGGAGGAGAATTCACCAAAGTAGTCACATTGCCCGCTTGGTCTTGAAAAGAAAAGTTGATGCGATAAACTTGTTCCCCATCGACATGAAATTGATCAAAAGATCGTTCATGGTCAACAAAAACTAAGATGAGCATGATACTGGTAAACCCAAGTACCAACCCGAAAATATTGATGAATGTAAATCTCTTGTGGCGACGCAAAAATCGAAGTGAACTGATGAGGTGATGTTTGACCATGGAAGTGGAGTAATAGTGGTGAGTGTCTGCCTGACGATTGCGTTTTAAGGTATGTCGGTTCATAAATTGTAAGACACCTAACCAAAAGATGAACTGAGATTTACGAAATCCAAAGCGAGTTTGGTTTTGATGAAATTGTTCTTCCAGGTCTCCAAGAATGGAGTCGTGTAACTGATTGCGACAATACCAACTGAAGAGGCGTTGGGCGAGCTTTGGAGGGCGGACTTTCATAAGCCTTCAAAACTGATTTTGGGGATCATGTTCCAAAGCATGTCACGAGATTCACGAGAGGACTCAAGGGCTTGCTTGCCAAGACTGGTAATTTTGAAGATCCGTTTACTTCGACCCCCTCGTTCGCGCGTAGCTCCGCCAACCTGAGATACCAAAAATCCCTTTTCTTCCAGACGATATAAGGCGGTGTGCACACTACTTAGGGTGACATTCCTCTTTAGTTTTTCCTGAATCGAATTGCAAATGGCAAGTCCATAGGCATCGTCATGGTGCACAGCTACCAACAATAAAACAATCTCTTCGAATTCACCCAGGTGTACTTTCATTGTTATTTACCCATTTGTAAAAGAAATACGAAATCGAGCGAAAAGGGTTTTGAAAGCCTTCACTTCAAACGATCTATTAAAACCTCAACAGCCTTTAATTACCCTTTATGAGTCTCTCCAACTCATATACCTCACCGTTCTTAATGACCAACCTTGTTTTGCGCGCATTGCGAATATCAAGAAGAGGATTGGCTTCTACGATTACCATATCGGCAAGCTTCCCTACTTCAATAGTTCCAAGGTCATCCTGGGCATTTAGGGCCTTCGCATTGTTAATAGTCGCGGTTCGAAGCACGTCAATAGGGGATAATCCGGCATCCTGATAATTTTCTAACTCGACATGCAAGCCAAAACCCTGGGGAATGATGGGGGCATCTGTTCCAGCGACAACCAGTCCTCCTTTTCGGTGTACATTGGACACCATGCGGATGACATTTTCATACAATTGATCATACGTTTCCTGATCACTTTTAATTTGATCGGTGGATGCACTGATGCTTGCCAGGTACCTGAGTTCCGTCAACTCCTTCAAGCGGAGGTCTTCCATCACGCTGGGGTCCCGGGCTACAACATATTGGTATCCCAGGTAGATGGCCGTGGTAGGCGTAAACCACATCCCCGATTGTGCCAGTAATTCAGTCACGTCATCATATGACTTTCGGGTTTCGGAGAGCTTTGCAGAAAAGCCTCGGCGGCTGGTGCCTTTCACGTGCTCTACCCCATCGATGTTGAACCCTACCGCCGGATATAGCTCATGAGAGGTGACCGGAATACCTATTCGATGAGCCCCTTTCACAACTCTTTGTTGGAGGAGATCTGGCAAACGTACATAGGTCTTGACCAGGTCATAATCCAGCAACTCGGCCTTCCGCAATTCCTGATCCACCTGAGCTTCGGTAGTGGTGGTGCTTCCGCCCCCATAAAAAATTCTACTCCCATCAATCGGACTTCCTGTGAAATAGATTCTTGGTCCCAGGGCCTTACCCGATTGAAAAGCTTCTCGCCGATTGAGTGCATCGTACGGATCGCCAGCTGGGTTTCTGGTTGTTGTAACACCCCACGAGAGCCAGGTGCGCCCCAACTTCTCGCCATTTGAACTTCCTTCATGTACATGAATATCAATTAGACCGGGCATCGCAAACGCATCTGAAGCATCTATTTTCCGGTCGGCAGTTCTAGCGTCATCATGTGGGGCTATTTGTACAATGCGGTGACCCTCGATCGCAATGTCCATGTCCTGTCGCAACGTATCACTAACCGCGTCAATCAATCCTCCTACATGAACCAGGGTAGTCCCTGCCGGGTGTTTCCGTTCCCAGGTTAGATTTAGGGGAATTGTTTCATTCGTCTTGTCCGATATGTCTATGGTTTTCAATTGATTGATAGCCATGTAAAGGAGCTTTTTGGAATCGCCACTCCATGTTGGAGCATCCGCTAATTCTTCCGTCAGTTGTACCGGGTCGCCAATCGCATTTCCATACTGATTTACGGGTAACAACCACAACATGCCTTTGGAAACAAGCGCCATGTGTGCACCATCAGGAGACCAAACTGGCCCATCATTCGCTCTTACACCAAACGACCAGTGTTCCGGGGCCTTTTGTACCCTTTGTCGACTGCCGTCAACGGGAAACAGCAAAATTCGATTGACTCCTTCGCGATATCGTGTTGAATATGGCACCAGGGCAGAAAGGGCAATGATTTCTCCATCAGGAGACCAGGTAGGTGTACCCACGCTACTACCGATTCCCTCTCCCAGTCGTTGCGGTTCGCCAGTGGTCAGGTCCAGCACGCTGAGCGTCCCGAATCTGGGTCCGAAGCTTTGTGTATAAGCAATTTTACTCCCATCGGGTGACCATGCCATGCCGGAAACGCTGCTGTTTCCTGTTTCAAAAACTTTCTGGCCTCCAGAACCATCTGCATTCATCGTCCAAATCCCAAAAGACCCATCTTGATCTGAACTATAAGCAATCTTTTCACCATCAGAAGACCAGATCGGCAATAGTTGTACATAAGGATCATCGGTCAACTGTTTTAATTGATCGTCTTTTTGGATCCAAAGGTCTTGCAGCGCTACAAACATAATGGACTCGCCATCCGGAGACAAGGCTGGAGAAACGATTCCTTTAGCAGCTTGTGGGGCTGTTTCGTCAAAGTCTCTCACCTTACGTGCATAAGGAGTTCGGTCCAATGTGACTTGTACGGAAAAAGGAATGGCTTGCTTTTCCGCTCCCGTCCAATGATACATATTTCCGGAGGCGGTGTAGATTAGTGAGCTATCAGAAGTCCATGCATGTCGGAATGGAAAAACATCTTCTCCTTCAGCAGATATTGTTTTTACTCCCTTGCCATTGGCATCCACCTGCCGCAGCGTGGCTTTGACATCTTTGTGTTCATTGATCAGTAATTGCCCTCCATTCGGAGACCAGGCTGCCCCGGAAAGCTTACCTTTCCCAGTATATAAGGTCTCGCTTTCTGAACCTTCAGCAGACTGCTTCACCAGTTCAAAGCTTCCATCATTTTCGGACACGTATGCCAGGGACTTTCCATCGGGTGACCAGGAAGGTCCCGATTCATTGCCCTCCCCGGAAGTAACAGCCTCAGTTTGCTCACTTACAATCTGAAGCTTCCAAATGTCATAAGTCCCATTTCGATCCGAGGAAAATGCCAGGGACGTGCCATCCGGAGACCAGTGTGGTTCTCGATGATCAAAATCACCTGAAGTCATTTGCTTCAAACCACTGCCGTCTGTATTGACGGTATAAATATGCCAATTTCCATCCCAGTAAGCCTGAAAGGTAATTTTTGTCCCATCCGGAGACCAGGAAGGTTCCCGGGCATTCCCATAGGGGTCTGTAATGGGCTTTCCTTCTCCACCTGTGACTGGCATCAACCAAATGCGACCCAACAAGTCATAGGCAAGCGTGGTGCCATCTGGGGAAAGAGCCGTCGCCATGTTCGTGCCCTCGGTAAGGGTTAATTCCACCAGTTCCTTTTTAGGTGGTTCCTCAATTGGAGGTCCAGCACAATGAATAAAAATGAGACAACAAAATACGGAGAATAAAAGGGTTATGCGCATGAGAATCAGGTTGATGAATGCGAGGAGAAGTTAAGAATTTTTGAGGACTCTGACTCATCGGTGGGGATGCGTATAAGGGTAAAGAAAAGGACTCAATTCGTGAGAACACAAATAAGCATGGAAAGAATTGAAGAACGAGTTGATGTCTTTTAGCAATTCTCATGCGTGAGGACACGCATGAGGGCTAGAGGGATTTTTGAGGACTCTGACTCATACGTGGGGACATGCGTAAAGGCGGAGGTTCGGGAATGGACTCAATTTGTGAGGGCACTTGGGGCGGTGGAGTCAGAAGTCTCTTCCGTGAGGACACGGTCTAGGGCGGAGATGAGGGCGGGAAAATTGTTTTAGCCTTCATCCCTTGTAGAGACCCACCCTTCTCAGAATGAATGTCCCCCCTACAAATGCGAGAGCATTTGTAAACAGCATACTGATCATGGCAACTACTGGCAAATCAGCCCATTCTTTTGGCTTCAGCACAAAATCAAAGGTTTTATCGACTAATACGTACAGTATGATCACGATAATTATCCGCATCAACCGTTGCCAAAAAGCACCTGCGTCCGAAGGAAATCCGGTGCTGATCATAAACACATAAAAGATGAGAATAGAGAGGACTCTTCCGGCATTCTCCTTGTGAATGAGGTCTAAGAATGGCGCCCATAAGACAAGAGGCACAACCAGGAAAGCAAGCGGCAACATGGTTTGTAGGTGAGGGTGGACATTTCCCGAATCATGAAACTTCTTCAACAATAAATACGCTAACCAAACACCTAAAACCCCCACCAGGACTCCTCCAAGGACATCTGCCAGGAAATGTCGACCCAGGTACATTCGAGACATACACATCAATGGGATCCAACCCAGTGAAAACAACAACACTTTCTTTGAACGAAAGAATAAAGCAATACCAAGCAAGAAAGCAGTAGCTGCACTTACATGACCCGAAGGAAGACCATAACTCCAGTTTTGTTGTATCCTGGCGAGACTTAGCGCTTCCTGTGAAGGGAGATCCCAGAAGGTTTCGCCTACACCATTTTTATTAAGCCCCAGCGGGGGTTCGTAATCCACAGGAAGTACTCGAATGTCAATGTCGCTGGGTCTGGGGAAGGCCAATCCATTTTTCAGACTGAAAGTCAACAGACCTACCAAAAAGGCCGCAACCATCACGGCAAGTCCTTTTTTCAAGTGATACCCAAAAATCAGGCAAAACATGATTGTGCCATAGACTTCCGAATAACCCAATTTGGAAACAGTTGCCATCAACCAGTCCATTCCCGGGGATGCAAGAGCACGTAGCCATAAAATCGGTTCGATTTGAAACATTTCTTTTCAATTTTTCTCAACAAAAAAGAGATGTAGATGACTACTACTTATTGGCCTGAGTCAGGATTCCATTGTTAAACGTGCCACTCACTTGCGTACCATCCCGGTAAAACAAAGTCCCCTGCCCATGCTCAAGGCCCTCTTCCCAGGAACCTTCATATTTCAGCAACTGGCTTTTCGCCTCGTACCAGTAGGTACCTTTCCCAGATCTTTGACCTTCGCTAAAGTTCCCCTCATAGTAATCGCCATCGTCGTTGTAAAGCCGACCAAACCCGTTGGATAATCCATTTTTGAATTCCCCTTCGAAGCGATCTCCATCCAGCCAGATCAACCTACCAAAACCGGTGGCTTTTCCGTTGGACAGGGTACCTTCAAATACCGTATGCTTGTAACCGTCTTGCTTCAAATGCAACACCCCTGGCCCATCAGCATAGCCATCGGAACAATCGCCAGTCCAGGTGAAACTTCGATGTTCGAAGTTTCGGTTTGTCCAACATTTACACCCGGATTTCTCTTCAAGAATCCAACCGGGATTATCAGTAGGTTGCTTAAATACTAACACGAAATACAAGATGATCACAAGTGGTGAAACCTGTACAATAAGTAGCATGAAGAACTTTATTCTATCAACAAGCTTCGTCATCACATCAATAACTCGTGCAACTTTAAAAGCTCAATTTGAAGGAATAAAATCCATGTGATCGCCTGCATTATTTTGTGACGAATTGCCTCTTGGCGTTGCTTCTTTGTTGAAAAGCATCTCTTAACCACTTGATTTTAGGCCTTGCTACAGGAATTTTATCAGCATAATCATTTAACTGCACAAACAAGCCTTGAGAGTTCCCCTTTAGGTTTGAAATGGCATTAAGATTGATGAAATGCGATCGGTGACATCTGAAAAATTCTGGGTAATCAAGTAACGATCTTTCAACTTGTTTCATGGTTGCCCGAAACAAAGGGAGCTGCTTTTCCCTGCGGGTTCTAAGAGAAATGTAGTTGCCTTCGGCGCTGATCCACATAAGATCATTTCGGTCAATAACCAACTCCTGGTTCTCCAGAAGAAACTGAATCGTATCCGGACCGTCTAATGTTAATTTACCATTTTTAATAGCCGATGATTCATTCAACTCCTGGGCGATTTGTAAATGTCGTCTCGTCAGGATATTGTACCTGACCAACACCAGAAACCCTGAAGCTGCCAGGCCGATCGCGACCAACTTCAGCAGGCTGGAGAGTAACTGTTCTCCGGAGGCAATCAAAAAGACATTTTCTTCAATTACAATTACCTGGTAAATGTGATTCCATAGACCAATGATCAGGAAATTGTAGGTCAGAAACAGCAACGCCTTTGCAATGGACCATTTACTTTCATTGAATAGCTTCGGTAAAAAATAAGGTACGTACTGGAAGTTGATCCCCAGGGTAAGAATGCCTATGAGCAGTAGTGCACCCAAATGAAGACTATGTTCTGTGACGGAAAATCCAAAGGGCTGTAGGAGGATCAATATAATACCCGCAGACAAGGAAAGTGGCAACACGGTATTGCGTTTCTCTTCCCAGGTTTCTTCAAAAGGATAATGTAGACTAAGCCATGAAAAATTCATTCTTAAGCACGCTAAACAGTCATTTAAAAGTGCGAAAACCCAGATTGAAATCAAAATTGTTTGTTTAAAAAGCAAGCATACCCACCGCTCAAACCCGGATGAAGTTGTCCTATCAATCTGAAGGACAGAATCCCTTGTTTTCAACTTATCTTTCCATTTTACAGATTGACCTAAATCATGAAGCATCTCGTTTTCTTCCTTCTTGTCATTTCATCTATCCTGGTACACGGCCAGAAAAAAGTACTTGATCACTCGGCTTATAACGAGTGGCGTAGGATTTCCAAAGACCTCATTAGCAATGATGGAAAATATGTGGCTTACAGTACTAAAACCAATGGTTATGGTAATGAAGTTGTTCACTTGCATGAAATTGATGGCAACTCACTGCTGACCTATGAACGTGGTTCGAATCCTTTCTTTAGCAACAATTCTAATCACTTAATCTTCAAAGCCTCTCCTGATTACGATGCGTTTCGAGATCTGAAACGAAAGAAAACCAAGGAGAAAGATTTACCTGCTGATACGTTGGTCATTTACTCACTGGCGGATAGAAATATGGATTTCTTACCCGGGCTGAAATCCTTCAAAGTGCCTGAAAAGTGGGATGAATATCTGGTGTACCTGTACGCCCCTAAGATCGATTCCACCAACATGAAGGAGAAGAAACGGAACAAGAAAAACGGATTTGACCTGGTCGTACGCAACCTTAACAACCGATCGGAAGTCTCCTTCCCCTATGTATTGGATTACGCCATTGCAGAGGAAGGGGCTGCAATTGCCCTGACTACTGCCGGTAACGACAGTACCCTTCTTCCCGGTGTTTACACCTTCAATTTTGAAAACAAGGACTTCAAACCTGTATTCAGATCCAAAGGTGAGTACAAACAACTGGTTTGGGATAAAAAGGGAACGCAGCTTTCATTCATTTCTGATACCGATAGCACCAAGGCATTGCAACGAGATTATCACCTGCATTATTTCAAGTCGGAATGGGACAGTAGCAAAACGGTTGTGAAAAATGTCATGTTAGAAGATTTGATCGTCAACAAGGATTTTAAAAATTATTTCTCAGAATCCGGTCAGCGACTGTTTTTTCAAACCAAAGAGTTTCCCGTGTTGCAAGACACTTCTCTATTGGCAGATGAAATTGTCAATGTAGAAGTTTGGAATACTAATGATCAGCGTCTTTTCACCCAACAAGAAAATCAGAAGAAAAATGATTTGAAATTTGGCTACCTGACCTACTACGATGTGGCAAGTGATCAAATGGTGTCCTTAGGCGGGAAATCTTTCTCTGAAGTTGCCGTGAGTGATCAAGGTGACGGAAAAAATGGGATCGCGATCGATGACTATAACTACCGTAAGCTAGTAAGCTGGGAAGGTTATGTTTTACAGGATATTTATGACTTGGATGTCACATCCGGTGAAAAAACAAAAGTCGCAGAAGCAGTACGGGGCTTTATCAATTTTTCACCCAATGGCCAATATGCCTATTGGTACAACAACCTGGATTCAGCCTGGTTTACCTATGCGTTCAGTGATCAGAAAGTCCGACAGATCACAACCAATCAGTTGGGTACTTTTTACAATGAGATCCACGATACGCCATCTGCACCAAGGGCCTATGGACTGATGAGTTGGACTGAAAATGATAACCGGATGCTCATCTATGATCGCTACGACATTTGGGAGATAGACCCTGAAAACAAAGTGGCTGCCAAAAAGATCACAGATGGAAGGGCCAAGCAATTGGTACATCGCTACATCAAACTCAATAGAGAAGAAAGATTCATCAAAAATGGACAAAGTCTGATGCTTTCGGGTTTTTATGAAGGGGATAAACGTGAGGCCGTTTTCAAGATGAAGTATGGACAGAATAAACCCACTGTCCTGCTGGAAGGTAACTATAGGTTCCGATCGTTTGAGAAAGCACGAGATGCCAAAAGCGTAATCTACTCTAAACAAAATTTTCAGGTTTTCCCAGATTTGCTGGCTTCGGATCTCAACCTGAAAAAGAGCACCCGCATCAGTGACATAAACCCTCAGCAAAAAGACTACAGTTGGGGCAACATTGAGTTGGTATACTGGAACTCTCTGGAAGGGCAACGACTGGAAGGATTGCTGATAAAGCCCGAAAATTTCGACCCTAATAAGAAGTACCCATTGATGGTCAACTTCTATGAGAAAAGTTCCAATGGCCTGAACCAACATCGGGACCCTTATCCACACAGGTCTACGATGAATTATAGCTTTTTTGCTTCCAGAGGCTATGTCATCTTCAATCCTAATGTCAATTACGGAACGGGATATCCGGGAGAAGATGCCTATAACTGTGTCATCCCAGGAATCACATATTTACTTGAACAGGGATTCATTGATGAAGAAAACATAGGTGTTCAGGGCCATAGTTGGGGTGGTTATCAGATTGCTCACCTCATTGCTGAAACAGATATTTTTAAATGTGCAGAAGCTGGCGCTCCGGTTGTCAATATGATTAGCGCTTATGGAGGCATACGTTGGGGTACTGGCCTTAGCAGAATGTTCCAGTATGAACATACACAGAGTAGAATTGGCGGGACGCTATGGGAATACCCACTACGATACATTGAAAACTCCCCTATTTTCACGCTGGACAAGGTAAATACGCCAGTATTGATCATGCACAATGACGAAGATGGTGCAGTGCCATGGTATCAGGGAATCGAATACTTTGTAGGGCTTAGGAGACTCGGTAAACCTGCCTGGATGTTGAATTATCGAGGGGAGCCTCACTGGCCTTTGAAGACTCAAAATCGAATTGATTTCAATATTCGATTGGCCCAATTTTTTGATCATTACCTAAAAGACCAACCTCTCCCTAAATGGATGAAGGATGGCGTACCCGCCACGGAACTGGGAATCAGACAAGGTTACGAGTTACTGGATGAGGAGTAATATCGACGGACGTAATTAGGACGCCCTACCGCACAATTTATACCTGCGTACTTTAAGGGTGAAGCAGAAAGTCCAGACCGGCGCTTGCGGGTCTGGACCCATCTGAAATTCCCAACAGAGTTTAATTAAGGTTATTCAGTTTTAGCATAATAGATTAAGCTTTCCTCAGGGTCAAAATATACCGTGTGATCAGCGAAGAAGGGTTTACCTAAAATACCCACACAGTCTATCTGGTGAATTTCCGGTAGATCATAGATGAGGTAATCTACATTTGGACGACCGTCCCCCAGAGACGTCTCAATATTTTCCAATTTTAAGTTGAAGATGATCTTATACCGTTTTTTCGATTGGAAAGAAGTGATCTGTGCTTTTGTTTGTTGGTACCATGTACTGTCCAGGATGTTGAATGAAGCCCCGGTATCTAAGACTAATTGAGCCCTTACGGTATCAATAACTGTTTGTAGGATCAAATGCCCCTCTTTCGCATAGGCTACAGTAGAGAAGTGGGCTGGTACATCAGGCAATGATTGATAAAGACTGATCCTCTTCTTGTTATAGTCAACTTTGACTTTATAATCCTTGAAAAACCCCCAGCCCAGCACCGCTTCGAATTTTACGCCAATCTCTTTGCTGACATGTTCCAGTTCGTCTTTTCCAGATTGGAATGTGACGTTCGAACGCTCAATATCAGTGACGACCAGTGTTTCAGCTGTCCCTTCACTGATATCGAATGTATTACCAAATACATCGGAAGTTCTCTGATCCGTTTGTTCCATGATGAAGCCATGTTTGTCGATAAATGTAGTGGAGACCTGCAAGACGTGTGGATCTCCAAAATCGATCATGGCCTTAGCTTTAATACCGTTAATATGGACCGTGGTAAAAATGAACCCCTTGCTCGAAATGGTGAAATTTACATCACTCACCAATTGACCTTGTGCAGGGAAAACTCCTATAAACAGGAGAACAAATACGTAAATAATTTTTAGCATAGCATAATTCAATTATTGGTTTTTGACCTTTTGATAACCAATTGGTTTTAGTTGAAAGCTTGATGTAGGACTTGTAGATGTAGTTGCTTGGTGTCGCTGTTTTTAACTCCTTTTAACAAGGGCCATAGAAGGAACAGGAATATGGCAAAGAGATGTGTCTAATCACCTGGGGAGAGAACGACAAAGGTCAAATTGTCTCTAATCCAATTGTTATAAACATGTGAAGTAATTGAAATTCAATATTGGCTCTGAATAAGCGTTGCAAGCCTATGAAGATAGTTATTTCGGATCTGGCGTAAGGTCACTTATCCAACATCAATTCACGGATTCTAACAAGTTTTTCGAAAGGTAAGTGTACAGTTTCTTTGCATACACCCTATTGGCCTCAGCACTGGGATGTCCATCAATTGGTTTGTTGTTATACTTTTTATTCCTCAAATTCACCGAGATATCTAGGTATGGAATTTCATTTTCCAATGAATAGCTTTTAATGAACTCTTCCTTTCTGCCAATGTTGGTGATCAACAGCTTGACATCATTTTCATGGCATAAAGTCATGATTCTACTAAAGATCAGCTCAGTTATTTGCTTACTATCCGAATGTCTTTCTTTATCCAGAAAGTTTTCATATCTGAATTGCCCGTAAAACACAAGGGCAGATACGGTTGACAAGTACCATGGGGTATACTCTTGCTTCGAGCGACGAAAAATCAAATCGCCTGTACCGGATAGTTTTGCATAAGGCTGATTTAATGGTCCCAGGGAATTCCATTGGGTCACATTCATTTGACGATTGTACGAAAATACATTTCGTTCGAAATGAAAATCTGCGTGATTGACAATTACTAACTTGGGCTTTTTCGAAGATTTAAGAGCTTTCTCGAGTTGGAACAGAACGTGGATTGTTCCATATCCACTTACACCCCAGTTGATCACCTCATAATTTGGTAATTGTGATTGTAGTCTCCACGCAAAAGTCTCCTCGTCATTGATTGACCAACCGTGAGTAAGCGAACAACCAAAGATCCAAATTTCAGGTTTCTTCGGGTCAATTGCATCGGGTCTTGAACTTGTTATTCTAAGTGTATTGGACCCGTGAGTTGTAGTAAATGCTAACTTATTTTTAATGATGACGTCATATTTTCCAGCCAGATGTTTATATCCCAATAGTGAGTCCACCTGAAAGTACTTTTCACCCGGGTTTACACTGATATCCCTTCTAACCTCATGCTTATAATGGGAATATCCCATGGATCGAAATATAACCTCCAAGATCAGGAGCAATATCACTAGTACCGATAAATTACCAAGGAGTAACTTAATAATTGACTTCATATGGTTCCTTCTTTTTTAATAACCTACATCGGCTCTATATGCACACTCAACACCGTTTGACACAGAGAAGTAAAGAAAACCAGAGAGCCCGGCAATTTGTACCTTAGAATTGTGATTAGTGGGTGTTTGAAAGTTGATTGGTATCATACACTCCTCAAGACATTTTCAAATATCCAATAAAACTATCTTAGCCCTGGAAACTTTGCAAATGACCTGATGAGATGGGTTTATCAAATGCTATGATGAGAGATTGATCAAAGGAAAAGAGCTAACAACTCGACCCGTTGCTGTAATCAACGAGTTGTAATCTTATAAGGCCTTTGAAGTTCTAACAGGTTTTGAGAAAGATAGGTATACAGTTTCTCTGCATAAACCCTATTTGCCTCGGCATTCGGATGTTTATCATTTGGTTGGTTATTATACTTATTGTCCTCCACATTAACTGAGATGTCAACGTAAGGGATCTCATTCTTGAATGAATAGTTTTTAATGAACTTTTCATTTTGCCCAACATTGGTAATCAACAGCTTCACATCATTGTCATTGCACAAGTTGACGATCCTATCGAAAATCAACCTGGCTATTTCCCTACTTTCTGAGTGTAATCCTCCATCCAAAAAATTCTCATATCTGCGTTCCGTGAAGAAAACCATGGCAGAGATTTTTGACAAGTTCCAGGGAACATATTCTCCTTTTGATCGCTTAGGAATCAAACCCCCGGAATCAGACAGGTTTGCGTAAGGCTGGTTCAGCCGACCCAACGAACTATATTGAGAGGTATTAAATTGACGATTGTATGAAAATACATTTCTTTCGAAATGAAAATCTGCATGATTGACGATAACCAACTTCGGTTTTTTCAAAGATTTAAGGGCATTTTCCAGTTGGTATAGGAAGTGAATGGTTCCATAACCACCTACACCCCAATTGATCACACGGTAATCTGGTAATTGTGATTGTAGTCTCCAGGCGTAGGTCTCCGCGTCATTGATTGACCAACCGTAGGTAAACGAACAACCAAAGATCCAAATTTCAGGTTTCGTTAGGTCAATCGTATCGGTTTGTGGACTTGTTATTCTAAGTGTGTTGGCCCCGTGGGTAGTGGTGAATGCTAACTTATTTTTAATAGTGACATTATATTCTCCTACTAGGTGTTTGTATCCCAACAGCGAGTCCCTCTGAAAGAACTTATCACCAGGATTTACTTCAATATCTGTTATAAGTTGATGCTTATATGGAGAATATCCCAGCGAGCGAAATGTGACTTCCGTAATCAAAAGTAGCATCACCAGCACATACCCATTACCAAGGAGCAACTTAATCGTTGATTTCATATGGGTACTCCGATTTGCTAATAACCTACAGCAGCTCCATCAGGTCTTGAGGAATCAGAGGCACCGATCAGCACTTTGTTCTCTGCATCGACCTGGATTCCCATGAGGGCTCCCATTCCACTTCGGGGGACAAGGGTATGACCCATTTCCTCCAATGCTTTTCTGGTATCTGGAGATAGTAGGTTTTGCTCATATAAGATCCGATCCGGCAGCCACTGGTGGTGGATTTTCAAAGCTTCAATAGCCTTATCCACTTGCATATCATAAGCAAGCACATTCAGTACCGTTTGATAGACCGTATTGATAATGGTTCGGCCTCCAGGACTCCCGATCACCAAATAAGGTTTGCCTTCTTTCGCCACAATGGTGGGTGTCATGCTGGAGAGCATCCGTTTTTCAGGTTGTATCAGATTAGGATCAGTACCTACCTGGCCAGACCGGTTGGTGACTCCCGGTTGAGGGTTGAAGTCACCCATTTCGTTGTTGAAGATGAAGCCCAGTTTGTCTGAACCCATGCCAGATCCATAACCATGCTCCAAAGTATAGGTAAGTGAAACCGCATTTCCGGCTTTATCCATCACAGAAAAATGTGTAGTACTGGTACCATCATACAGCTGCCCGAATTTCGAAGAATCGCTCACGGACGCCCTGGTCATATCAATGCTCTCAAATCGTGTTTTAGCTAAGGTCTTTGAAGTCAGGTTATCTACAGGAATATTTTCGTTAAAGTCAGCATCACCCAGGTGCTCGGCCCGGTCGGCAAATGCTCTTCGCATGGTTTCTGCAACCAAGTGTACATATGCCGTAGAATTGAATTCGATAGAATCCAGATTAGCCAATTCCATCATGTTCATCATCTCGACAAGGGCAACACCTCCGGAACTCGGAGGAGGCATGGAGAATATTGTGTAATCCTTATAGGTGCCTTTGATTGGTTTTCTTTCCACCGCCGTGTAACGCTTCAGGTCCTCCTTGGTAATGATGCCACCATTTTCTTTCATGAATCGTACGATTTCTTTAGCCACCGAACCCCGATAGAATCCGTCATGTCCACCATCGCGGATCACAATTAAAGTTCTAGCCAGTTCCGGTTGTTTCCAGATCTCTCCGAATGCAGTGACCTCCCCATTCTCGCCATCAAAAAAGTTCTGCAAAAAAGGAATGGGCGAATTAGCTTTAAAGAAACCCGCCGCGCTATATTGAGACCAGGTAAGTGGGAATCCATTTTGGGCCAGGTCTATTGCTGGCTGCACCAAATCTTTCCAAGGCAGACTGCCGTATTTTTCATGGGCCAGATATAAACCGGCCACCGTTCCAGGGACACCAATGGATTTGGCCCCAATGTGGTTGACCGTTGAGTTTCTGCCGTACAGGTTCTTCCCTGACATTACCTCACCTGATTCATCCAAAAACATAGTTGGAGACGCTGCCAGTGGGGCCTTTTCTCTAAAATCTATTGTAGTAGCTTCTCCGGCGGCGTTCAAAAAAATCAGAAAGCCTCCTCCTCCTATATTACCTGCCGTAGGGTGCGTGACCGCTAAAGCCAAAGCAGTGGCTACTGTGGCATCAATGGCATTGCCTCCTTTTTTCAATACGTCCACTCCAACCTCAGAAGCAATTTTGTTGGCAGAGACTACCATACCATTTCTGGCATACACCTGACCAAAAAGAAGATTGACATGAAAGCAGAGCAATAAAGAAAAAACCGAGAATCGAATGATTTGTCGCATGAATTATGATTTGTAGGTGTTTGAAAGTTGAAGGCTGTAAATGCGCTTCAGGACATTTTCAAATATCCAATAAAACTACCTTACCCCTACAACCTTTGCAAATGAGCTGTTGGGATCTGGTTCATTAAGCTGATGACCAAAAACGAACTCAAAAGAGAGCGATAGCCTTTTTACTTTTGTAGCGACTATTCACCTCATTATGATCTATTCATTTAAAGGATTTGTTCCCGTTGTTGACTCATCTGCCTTTGTACACCCACAAGCCACGGTCACGGGAGATGTGCGCATTGGAAAAGATGTATATATCGGACCTGGTGCGGCCATACGAGGAGATTGGGGCACCATCATCATCAAAGATGGTTGCAACGTTCAGGAGAATTGCACCATTCACATGTTTCCTGGGAAGACGGTGGTATTGGAAGAGTCCGCCCATATCGGGCACGGAGCTATCATTCACGGGGCGGAGATCGGTCGAAATGTACTGGTCGGAATGAATGCCGTGATCATGGACAATGTACAGATTGGAGAAGAGTCTATCATTGGTGCACTGGCATTCATTAAAGCGGAGGAGAAAATCCCTCGAAGAAGCCTTGTAGTGGGGAACCCGTCAAAAATCATCAAGCAAGTCTCTGACGAAATGATCGGTTGGAAGACAGAAGGAACAAAGATCTATCAGGGTTTGCCACGAGAGTTACATGATACTTTGCAAGAAGTTGAACCCCTTAGAGAACTAACGCCGGAGCGCGACCAGAAGCGGATAGAAGTGAACTATAAACCCTGGGATGGAAAGTGAGCTCATTACCCAATAATGAATTGCTTGATCAGTGACGCATGAGATAAAGGTTTAGACCCATCGTTAATGTCCTCATTGGTTTCATAATCGAGTAAAACGACATCCTTTTTGTCGCTCATTGTTCGAAGTTGTTCAATCTCCGTCACTAATTTTTGCTCTAAAACCCAGTGATAGACAGGTACATAAATTTTTTTCCTTGCTGAAATATAATCCAACAATTGCTGTCCGTCTGTTCCATATCGATGACCTAAAGGTGTACCGTACCTTCTCATGGTCCTCTTCATACCTTTCATGTTGGTAATAGAGAATTTACTTGGATCAATGTCGTGATTGGCAAATACTTTTAGCCCCTGCCAAATTCCCTCAACCGATTCAGCAAAATCATTTTTTGATTCAGGAATTGGGATATTCCCAATTGGATAAAAGGGACTGAATTTCACAAACGGCATCTCTCCCTTAGAGGTAACATCAATAATCTCAGCACCTGGAAAGTCCTTTTGGATATTTTCAATCTTCCTCCTCTTGTTTTGTATGTAGATCATGACCTCTTATTGATTTTAATTGGCAAGGATAAGCCTGTAATGTCATAACCAAAATACTTGCTATATGTGTCGCCTGACTTTGACCTTACATGTAAAACCTCATCACCTGAAAAAGGTTGTTCCCTTAGTTTCGTCCGGAATCCAAGAATGAAATGAGAAAAATCGCACTTTTTTCCTTAGTGGCCCTGATCGTACATGCAGCATACAGCCAAAACAATGATCGGCAAGTGCTTTATCAGGACGTAACCAATGCCAATCTGCCCTACAAAGATCTGCAAAGACTGTCAATGGATGCAGGCATCGCAGATCTGGATCAGGATGGTGATATGGACATTCTCATTGCCAATGAACACCGGCCCAATATCCTGTTGATCAATGATGGAAAAGGGAAGTTCACCAATGAGAGCGCCACAAGGATTCCACAGATCAATCACGACAGTGAGGACATTGGTATTGCAGATTTTGATCTGGATGGCGATCCAGACATCATCATTGTAAGTGAGGATGACAAAATCAATGAATTGTATCTGAACAAAGGAGATGGCACTTTTGAGGATGCTGGAGACAGGATCCCGGTTGAAGGCACGTCCAATTCAGTAATAGTGTTTGATATCAATAGAGATGGAGCCCCCGACATCCTGATTGGAAATAATGGTCAAAACAACCTGCTTATCAACGATGGTAAGGGCTACTTCAAGGACGAGTCGGTGGATCGTTTTGGCGAGTTTATAGACGTAACCCAGGATCTAACCCTGGCGGATGTGGACAATGACGGTGATCAGGATGTGTTGGTAGCAAATGAAGATGCCAACCGGATTTTGATCAACGATGGCAAGGGGTTTTTCGAAGATCAATCAGCCAGTAGACTACCGTACAGAAAAGCATTGGAAGAAACCAGAGAAGTTGATGTGGCAGATATTGATGGGGATGGAGACATGGATATTCTATATGGCAATGTTCAGGCATTTGTTGAAAATGCTGTGAGGCAAAACCGATTGCTTATCAATGACGGCAAAGGGTTTTTCACGGATGTCACAAAATCCCACTTACCCACCGATGACAATCGCTGTTTCGGTGTAGCTTTCCTCGATATAGACAATGATGGAGATGAAGACATCATGACGGGCAATACCAATGGACCAAGGTTTGATGGCATGACCCCCTTCAGTATCTATCTCAATGATGGCAAGGGCAAGTTTTCGGAAACGACAAGCATCCTTCCGGAGGGTATTACCGGCAGAGGCTTTGATATAGATTTCGTCGACTTAAACGGCGACGGGATCAAAGATTTGTTCCTCAGCAATCGGGGGTCTCAGGATTTTTTGCTTTTGGGACGAAACTAGACGATCGCCTTTGGTTTTAAATGATCTGTCGGAAAAAAGATGGTTAAGCCATCCCTATCGTCGTTACAAGAAACTTCTGCGGAGCGGTGCCTGAACTTGTCCTGAAGGTCTTCCAGCATTCCATCTGGTACAATCCCATTTAGCGTCAAATTTTGAACTTTTAAGTCTGCGATTTCTTCCGGATAATTAATCTCACGCTTAAAATTTAGGATCAATTTGAAGTAAGTATCGCCATTCAATAATTCCATAGGAAAAGAATCCAGAGAGTAGAACTCCAGAATGGTTCCAAAACTATTTTTAGGTTTTTCTAGCGAGCTTTTCTCCGTTTCGTGACCAACATACCACCCAATCTCAGGACATAATCGCATAGTGGTTTTGTCCTGGCTTAAGCCGATAAATCCTGCGGCGAACTCCATATGATGTTCCTTGATGATCGCACCATTCAAGTTGACCCATTTCCATTTGAAGGGAATCGTCTTGATCTCGTTAGGTAGTGTTTCAAAGATCTTAGCCACTGACAACCCTCGCAATTCTTTATCTAATATCCGTCGACCTCTTTTGTCAAAAGGGAAGAAATACGTAACCCAACCATCAATCACTTTTGGACTGCCATAATCCTCTTTCGTATGAACCTTAAACATATTCATCCAAAAATCAGTAGACACCTTTCCGTTAACTGAATCCTTGATTTGCTCCAGCATAGGTTCGATTTTATCAAACCACCAGTCCAGATCAAACTTTCTAAAATATTTCAGTTTATGCAAGATGATTTCCCAGTCATCGGAAGACCCCTGAAGTTCAACGCTGGGAATGCCACAGATTAAGCTTATGACAATGTAGTCGAAGTAGGGTTGCATGGCATCCATGATCATTAGATTTCCTGTCACTTGTTCATCAATGGTGCTATCGCTAAACTTCAATTGGAATTGATCTATGAATTCATCATCTAGTGACTCTTTCATTATTTCGACAAAAGAAGAAGTGATCTCGCGCCAATCGGACTTCCGAAAATCGGATCCTTCCCTTAGAATCACCAAATCCTTTTTGTCGTGTATTTGTGGGTAGTACTCCGTGATGCAATGGCTATTGTGGTACAGGTGCATCGATATTCCTTGCTGGATTAGTAGCCAAATCATTTCCGGGGAAATCGTAAATGGTCGATGGTCGGCATAGGCCCGGTACATCCCACCAAGAAATGCATGTGTTCCAAATTCCACCTGTTTCAAGGGCATATTACTGATTGCCTGCACATCTTTACCATACCTTGAAACAAGTTCTTCAGTATTGACTTCTGGCAACGATTCTGAAGCAATGGTCAATTCCTCTATCTCTATATTGAGAGAAGTTTTAAAAGTCCTTTGTTTAATTGATTCATTCATGCTTTTCGAATATCGTCAATTACCCTTTAAATATGACTTAAGACGAACGGTCATTATATTTGTAGAGCTGTTTGCAAACTGTAGGGGTTATGAAAAGGAAAATATACAAGGAAGATATTATCGAGGCAGGACGAGACCTTATGTTTTCTCGAGGCTATAATGATACGGGGATCAAGGACATTACGCAGAAAATAGACATTCCAAAAGGCTCATTCTACAACCATTTTTCAAGTAAAGAGGAGTTCGGACTTGAGGTCGTAGAAGAATACATGCGAAACGGATTAGAAATTCACAAGAAAGGTTTTCTGGACAAGAAAAAATCCCCTAAGCAGCGGGTTCTTGATTTTTATAATGGAAACATCGAGTGGTACAGTAGTGAACTGAATTTCAAATTGGGGTGCATCATGAGCAATTTCTCTACAGAGATGGCAGATGTCAACGAAAAGTTTCAGCAAGTGCTGTCCAGAGGGTTTGCAGAGCAGGAAGGTACAATTCTGGAGTGCATTCGGGAAGGTCAGGAAACAGGAGATATTTCCGATGAATTGCCTGCAGAACTACTGGCCAGTTCCATCATTAATGGGTGGCACGGCGCACTCGTTCGCATGAAGGCAGAAGCCAACATGAAACCTTTGGAGGACTTTAGAAAATTCTTTCTGGACCGACTTTAACAAAAGGTTCATACTTGCCTCCTTGGCAAAGTACTCAACTTAAATAAACTTCCTCAAATGCGCTTTTTCATTCCCTGAGTCACCAACAACCGTAAATTGAACTTATATTGATGTTGATTAAAAAGAAATCTAAGCGCTCCATGATTGAAGATGTGTTTTCTCCATTCAGAGGTGGTTGATTGAGCGCTAAGAGATTGCAGGGACATTTTTCGACATTGATAATTTACATCGAAAAATTCCGCAATGACGCTCATCTATATCTCCTCAGCGTCTTATTCTTGAAGACGATTTTTGGTTATTGCCTCACAGGCAAGTTCTCCTCAAAGAAATTGTAGATCATCGTGAACAAATGACGCCTGGTATTTGCCCCTTCGAAAATGCCATGTGTCCGGTTCGGGTAGGCCATCATTTGGAATTGCTTGTTGTGTTTGATCAATTCATTGACAAGCATTTCCGTATTCTGGTAATGGACATTATCGTCTCCTGTCCCGTGAACCAATAACAATTTTCCTTCCAGATTACCTGCATGCGTAACCGGTGAACCAGCAACAAAATCTTCCTTGTTCTCTTGAGGCAGACCCATGTATCGCTCCTGATAAATATTATCATAGGTGAGTTGATTGGCCACTGGTGCTACTGAAACCCCCATCTTAAATACCTCAGGATATTTGAAGAGCAAGTTCAGTGTAGAGGATCCACCCCCACTCCAGCCCCAAACGCCAATCCGATCTTCATCTATGTAAGAGAATTTGGCGATTTCCTTTGCCGCCAAACCCATGTCATCGATATTGACTCTTCCGATTTGTCGATAAATAGATTTTCTCCAATCAGAGCCTTTCAAACAAGGCGTGCCCCGGGGATCAATGGCAATAACTATATACCCTTGTTGAGCAAGCATCAAATTCCATAAACCAACATAAGAATCTATTGCTACCTGACCAGCTGGTTCGCCATAAACATTGAAAATGACAGGGTACTGGGTATTCTCATCAAAGTTGGTGGGTTTGATCATACGACCATCCACGGTTACACCCTGTGAAGTTTTTACCTGAAAATATTCCACAGTGGGAAGGTCCAGTGATTTTAGTTTTTCCTGATACGAGTCGTTATCAACGATCGTACGAATGGTCTTGTGATCAGGTAAAGAGATAAGCCTTACACTATTGGGTGTTAGCGCGCTGGTATGCGTATGGAAAGCATACTTGCCATTTGGGGAAATGTTATAGGTGTTGACACCTTCAAAAGAAGGGGGCGTAATTCGCTTGTCTCTTTTCTTTCCGCCCAAATCCACAGTGTACAAATATCTGTGTGCGTTGTGATTTGGAGAAGCATGGAAGAACAATTGCTTTTTGGTCTGTCCGGCGATCGCTGCAACATCATAGGTTCCTGGAGAAACTAAGGTCTTATTACCTGAAGTAAGATTGATTTTGTAAGCATTTCTCCAATCGTCCTCTACCATTCTGAGTACGGATTTGCCACCATCTACTACCGTCATATCATTGCCTCCACTTCGTGATTTTGATCGATCGGGATAGCGCATGTCTACCCAGCTTTCTTCTTTTTCTTCGTAGAGTAATGAGGTGGATTTATCAGAAGTATTGTGTAGCCATACTTTGAGGTGGTTTTGCTTGCGGTTAAGCTGCTGAATGAGCAATTGCTCTTCGCCTACCCACTGGATAGCAGGTAGGTAATTTTGAATGGTACTACCTTCCAAGTCAATCCAATCTGTGGTCCCCGTCTGCGTATTAACCAGGCCAATCTTTGCCGAGGAAGGATCTTCACCCACTTTCGGATATTGAACAGGCACAATTTGTGAATACACCGAATCGGTATTGTTGATCATGTTGAATACACCGATGGTGGAAGCATCGATTTGCCAGTAAGCAATTTTAGAAGCATCCGGGCTCCAACGGAAGCCATCTCTATTGCCAAATTCTTCTTCATAGACCCAGTCGAATGTACCATTGATCACCTCGACACTTCCATCACTGGTAAGTTGAGTAACCTCACCAGATGTAAAATCTTCCTTATAAATATTGAATTCCATAACATAGGCCACGTAGCTATTATCATTCGAAAATTTGGCGAACATTATGGAAGAAGCCGGAAAATCTTTGCCTATCTGTGAAAGCGTATTGGTTGAGAGATCATATACCCAGTAATCGCCTCTGGTGTTAGATCGCCAAACCCTTTCCGAATTGGTGAAGATCAATACTTTACTCTCATCATTGGATAATGAAAATGACTCAATGTTTAGTGGATCGGTCTGTCCTTGTGGCGTAAGCTGGTTACTGGAAAGAAAGGAGGATCGTTCCGAATTGGAAGAACGATAGCGGATCATTTCATTTTGACCTTCCTCATTCCTTTCAATTATGATAAATGAAGCTCCATCTTCAATCCACGTGGCCGGGGGTTGTCGGTCCTCACGAAATTCGTTAGAATAAATCCTATCCAGAGATAGCTGGCCACTCTGAGCCTGGACAGCAAAAGTTGTTATGAGAATGATGAGAAGGGAGTAGAAGTACTTCATGTCGATCAACAGGTATGATTTGGGTTCATGCTTTTTTCAGCGTCCCAAAAGTATTTGATCGTGTCAGGTTACACAAGTACATGAGGTCGAGCGGTGAGATAAGGAAAAGCGCACACACTAAATGTACGCGCTTCAACAGATATTCTTCCTGGCATTAGGCATAACTATTTCTTTCTTCTACCACGTCACTCAAGTATTGTACGAATTCGTATTGGTTACCTTCTTCATCAGCGAAATAGTCCCTGATCCGGTATTTTTCCACTTGCTTGGGATAATCTCGCTGGTAACCTGCGGCGGCAAGGTTCTTAGCGATTTCTTCCACGTCCTCTACAACAAATCCAAGGTGATTGATACCCACATTATCATAGTTGCTTCTGGTTATTGGTGCCTGATCAATGGCTTCATTAAGGGCCAGATAAGTGGTGTCATCCCCAAGGTGAACCCACTCTCTCATTTCCTCACCTCCACCTCTGATCTTGAAGTGCGGAAAAGCGGTTTGAAAGAATTTAATGGCTGCTTTGAGGTTGTGAACGGTGATGTTGGCATGTTCCAGATAAATGCTTTGTGTACTCATAAAAATCTACTTTTTGTTGAGTACAAAGTTGCTAATAGGTAGTAAGGCATAAAACGGACCTAAGTCCAAAATTCAGACTGTACCATCGTACAGGTAGTCTCCGATATTAGAACTTAAGGAGTCCTCTTTTTAAGCTGATGTCCACCGCCTCTGTTCGGGTTCGGGCATGCAATTTGGAAAGGATAGAAGTCACGTGGAATTTTACCGTGCGCTCAGCGATGTAAAGCTGTTCACCAATTTTAGCATTGGTATGACCTTGTTTGATCAATACCAGGACTTCAAGTTCTCGTTTGGTAAGCGGCGTTTCGGGATAGTGGAACTCTTCGTTTTTCTGTGCTATTTCATGTTCACTCACCTCCTGAGAAAGTTCATGGAGCTGCCGCTTCAATTCCCTGACCTTCACCAAAATCTCTTTCTGGCTCACCTCATCTGATTCAAGCATGGTGGTCATGTCATCCAGTTGCTGATTAAAAACCCTGGTAATGATATTTTTAAAGTTTGAGCCTGAGGCATCCCTGCCTTCATGATAAGACTCCTGTAATCGAGTCCGCTCTATGGCCGACCCGATCAATTCACTCACCGTGTTGAGGATGGTCAGTTCTCTTTCATCCAGCTGTCGGGATTCTTTCGTGAGGAGGTTCATCAAGCCAACTTTTTGCTCACCAACAATAATAGGGATCGTGGCATGAAATTTCAGCCCTTTGGTGTCTGTGTCCAGGTCCACGAGCCGGGAGCATTTGATTTCACTAATATTGATGGCCTCTTCCATCTCATCTGAAAGGTACTGCTTGATGCACCAACACCACCCTGAGAGTCGTTCCGGGTGATTGCTAAGCGCAGGAGGTAGCTGATACGATGCTGCCAGGTAAACCGATTTATGGTTAGGTTCAGTTAGCCATATCCAGGCAGTTTCTACACCCAGAATCTCCACAGTCTTTTCCAACGCCCGATTCAACGCAGCTGGGAGTGAGTATTCCTTGTTCAGGTGTCGGGCTATTTCGTACAGATGCGTGTAATGGCTGTTATCGATCATGTGAGGCAACTGACGATAAAGGTAGCTGGATTTTAGTATTGATCAATCAGCGGTACTCCACTGTCGCATTTCGAGAACCTCAATGTGACAATGGAGTATTTCAAAACCAGAAGCCGGATAAAGAAGAAGACCTCATCAATTCCTCCCAACAAAATCCTTAATTGCCGCTACGTATTCCTGTGGCTCGTTACTCATAGGTGAGTGTGCCGACTTCTCAAAGATCAGCAACTCGGAATTGGGGATACGATCGTGTGCGGAGACACCCAGGGCCGGAGGTACTACAAAATCATACTTCCCCCAAAGCAATAAAGTAGGTACTTCAATTTCATTTAACCTGTTGGTGAGGGACGTGACCTCAGTCTCTTTAGAATAGACGTCTCCTGAGAGCAGGTTACCAAACCATGTGCCAACGGTTAATACAGGGATACTGAATAATCCATGGCTAAAATTAAGTTCGGCATCCTCTTCGCCAAGTTGATCCAGCAGTTCCTCAGACTCATGAGCAAATTGGTTGAGTTTTCCGCTCTCATCAAACGTGATATTTGTGGTATCGAGGCTTTCAGCATAATCCACTCTTTCCTGCCATTGATCAACATTTCTACCCGCAGCAATTTCTTCGTTGCCGATCTCGATAAACATCTTCACCAATTCTACATTTAATAGTGGAATATCATGGGCTCCCGCGACTTCAATCCAACCCGCCACTTCACTTTGTAGATCCGTATTCAATAAAGCGTGCGTTCCAGTGAGTCCACCCCAACTGTGCCCCATTAAAAAGACGTTGATATCTGCCCCGTATTTCTGTTTGAGAAATAGGGTAAGCGCATAAATGTCATCGGAGTTGGTCTGTAGTGTAACATCTCCTTCTTCATAATTTCCTCTCGAGGCTCCATGACCTCTCTGATCCAGATATACCATTGCAAAGTCCTCTTCCAACAGATCTGCTGCCTCACCATAGTTGTAGACATAAGAGCCTCCGCCCGGACCTCCATGGAGTAAAAGAATAAAATTATTCCCGGGTAGGTTGCCATTTACTTCAACTGCCAAATCAGCATTGTTGTGCCTAAAAAAGAACCGGTTGTATTGTTCGGTTTCTGGCTCAGAGCAGCCAATCAGAACCAGAATCGCGATAAGAAAAATTGAATGTTTCGTCATGATTACTTGCCTTTAAAAAGTGAATATTGGAGGGTCACTCCGGCTTCTACCGTAGCGGTGATGTTGTAGGAATGATTGTGTGGTGCTGTCAATAACAGTGCTGGCTTCACATACCAGGAAAATGGTTTTCCAGAATCGATAAAGAGGTTTCTTCCCCATTCTATGCCGAAAGAAAAGGAGTAAGCGTTTCTACCTGCTCCACTGATTTTTCTGGGTTCTGTTTCTCCTAATTCATACGTAGGGATGTTATAGAAATACCTTGCCGCTCCAACGGTCAAGACCGGACTGAAGAACCTGCCTTTTTCGTTGGTTCGGCGATAACCAATGCCCGCGTTGAGCGAAAAATTAAATTCACTGTTGGGAACATTGAAGCCATTGAGACTGCCTTCCAAAAACAGTTCCCGGAATCGTTCTTTCGTCGGTCTTTTCTTTCGCTTTCCGTCTTTGGTCTTCAGCCAGGATTTAAGAGTTTTTTCCGCACCAATTTTTAATCCCGGATGAATCAGACTCTCCCCATAGTAGGCCCCTTTTAGCCTCAGATTAGGCATATCCGTGAATTCATTTGCTTTCTGTCCCTGAGCTATGAATGCACTCAAAAGCATTGCACACCAAAGTACTTTTCTTATGTTCAAAACTATTCGCATCTAAGTAAGTCTCCCTCGGAGATATGTTTACTGATTAGTCAGGGAAACCAGGAATTACCCTAGTGGTGTTTCGATGTTTGTCGGAAAATGAGCGATAAGAGGGGTTGATTGGAATTTTGGTTTAGTTGTTGGTGGGGCACGCGTTACTAAGGAGCGATTAAGTAAACTCCTAAGCGATACAATTTCATGACAATCAGTTAAAGAGAACGTCCGGTATGGACGACAATGAGGTCACGAATCTACGGCAGTCCGGGAGTCGGTTGATCATTGAAGGTGGCAATTTCCAGTAGATTGAATTGCCCCGTCACCGTCACGACCTTAAACCGTGTGTGTCTGCTTCATAGCCGGAAGGTTTCTCTTTTTTTGGAAACGTAATGTCACTCACTCAAAGAACCATATCTCCCAGTGACAGTAAAGACAAGCCAATGGCAATCGCATTATTCAACATATGAAACAGCAAAGGATACTGAAAGCCGAAAGCAATCCGGGTGTAGCCATTGATCAATGCGCTGAACAGTTGTGGCAAAGTCAGTATGGGGAGCAGGACTACATTAAGCCAAATGATCTCGTATTTCGCAAGGTGAATCCAGGCGAAAGTGAGACAGCTAATGTAGTAGATGAACCGAAAATTTCGCTCCCAAAATTGGGCGAGCGCCTGTTTTATGTTTGGATAATTGAAAAATGGGAAAAGTAATAGACCGACAGCCAGGGACACTCCCGCTCTAATGAAAAAACTGTCATCTACCGCACTGATTTTTGTGAAGAAGACGAGTTTGGTCAAAAGATAGTACAGAAAGACGCTCAGTGACAAGGCCAAATAAACTGGCTTAAAACGCAGGCTGAGCCGAAAAGCGACCTCTTCTACCAGGGGCAGAATGAACCCTCCCACCAGCAACATCATCAATGGCGCAAATCGCTCTTTCATACTGGCGCTTTGTACACTTTCCGGATCGTAAACAATGCCGAAGAACAAAACCACAGGTATCAGACAAACCATCTTCACAATGAAAAGCCCTATGGTGTCATAGACTTTCATTCGTGTTGACTTTTCAAGATGCTCCTCAAGAGAAGGCCTTATGACAAAATTCCTAAGGTCACGGAATAATGAAACGTAGTAGGTTGGTTTGACCAGTGGGTATTTCATGAAGTAGGCTTTCGAGGAAGACGCCTATCATGCCCATTGGTTACAATTCAAACTCAACCTTTTTTAAATAGATTTTAGTGAGATTGCTCTTTTATAAAATTCAGCGTCCACTCCATCTGCCGATCGAACCCATTGATGACATCCTCTATAGACGGCAGCACCTCATGGTCAGGAATGACGCCTCGTCCAAAAGGATTTTTCTTCTCATCCACATTCAACTGATGTCGAACCAGGGGAATTTCCAATTGAATTTTGGAATGGGGCAAGGTCACATAGGATTTTTCCATACTGGTGTTGCCAAAATACCCACCACCGGATTCTTCTCCTATGATGATCGCCAATCCAGAAGATTTCATCATCGCCGCAAAATCGGAAGCAGCTGAGAACGTAACGCCATTGGTGAGGATGTACACTTTGCCATTATAGGTAGGTTGCTTCGGCTTGTAGGGTTTGGTCAGGTATAGCCCTGTCATTTCATATCGGCTGCTGTCCAGTTTTGACATTTTACTGGATCCGGGAAGCCAGGTGTGTAGCCATTTCCTATTGACGAAGCGCATGGCTGGATGTAATTTTTGGTATGAATTGAAGGGGGATGATTTAGAGAAAATAAAATCAGCATTTTCGGCAAACAAAAACGACTTGTCCACGAAATAGGAGTAGAGGACCCAGGGAACGCGACCTCCACCATTGTTCCGCAAATCGATGATCAATTCCTTGACCTCTTGTGCTTCCAGGGTCAAAAACACTTCTTTCAGTTTCTTTTCGACGCTGACTCTTTTCTTGCCTTCCTTCCATCCAAAGAAGGACTTGATCTTTAACGTGGCAATGGTATCATTAATACTCAAAACAATATTGCGCCGAGCTTCTGGGGAGTCATTACCTGCAAAAAAGAGTCCGTACATGGCTTCTTTGGATATCGCCGAAACAGAAAGTTGTTGCTGCTTACCCTTTTCATCGATGTATTCAAGGTCATAGGTCTTGGGTGCGTCAAAGAGTTCTGTATACGTGTACCAAAAATGGTCATTGAGCATATTGATTTTACCCGTTTCAGTATAACCATCGCCGGCCATCATGTCCATGCACGCGGTATAAATGGAGTTCATGCTAACTCCATTGATATAGGTTATTTCGCTGCCCGGATTCATGGCTATGTTATCCTCGCCGTAGGTTTTTATGTAGTAAGCTTTTCCACTTTCAAAACGTAGCTGCATGGGCAAGAAAGCCGTGAACTCTTTTTCTAATGTTGACTTTGAATGTGAAATGAACGTGTGCCCACAACCAACTTTTGAGAGTGCAGCGGATAGGGTTCTATAAAATTGACGTTCGCTAAGCGGTTGGGTCAGTTGAACCTGTGTTTCCTGAAAAATGCGATCCATTTCCTTCCGATTGCGATACCAGTACAGTCCTGGATGGGAGTCCTCCAAACTTCCTCGAAATACCTTAAAATCTTCCCTTAATGCGTCGCTTGAAAAAGTGGTTGGTTCCTGGCTCGTCGCGGTGATAGTCAACAATAAAGCAAAGGCCATCAACAGAAATCTCATCATTGTTTTTCAGACAATAGAAGTTGATTTAACCGACAAGCGTGTTGCAATTCGCGATTTGAAACAAAATAAAGTCAGTGTTTCAAGAGCTCGGCAGGAGATTTCCCCGTCTTCTGTTTGAATGATCGGTAAAAGGTCGTGCGTGACGAAAACCCAACCTCCATTCCAATACCTTCAATACTCAATCGATTGGATGTTTCATCTTCCATTTTTTCAATGGCCTTCTGAATTCGATATTCATTGATGAATTGATTGAATCCCTTCTGGTCGTAATGTTTGAAAATAAAGGAGAGCTGATCTTCTCGAATCCCGGTATTTTGACTGAGCATTTTAAGGTTTAAATCGGTCTGACTGTAAAGTCGGTTTTCAGATAAGACCCGTAGAATTCTTGCACGTTGTTCTTCTAATTCCTCCTTGGTGGCGGGGTTCGGTCGATAAGACATCCCCCCAATAATGATTCTATACGTGAGATAATAAAAGAAACCAGACATGGTGTAAAAGATGGGGTAGAGGTACACCAGGTCCATCAATACCAGATAGTATTTCGAGAAACTTAGCGCTACATAGGGAAGCCAAATCAAATCGATCAGACTGATGCCAATCAATAGGTCACGTGACCATCTATACGTTTTGGTATCAGCAATAGAGCGATTGTCTCTTAGGTATTTCCAACTGAAATAAAGGTATATAGTGATCGATGCGAAGTGCGGATAACTCAAGTATTGACCTAACGAGTCAAGGAAGTAGAAATAATCATTTCTGAGTCCATCGTGGGGGATGTTATCCAAACCCATGGACCAAATCGTCACAGCAAAAATGGACGGAGCAATATCCAGTATGGCTGGGGTGAAATGGAAATAATCTGACTTTTGTAACTGAAAATTCTTTTCAAACAGGCTTCTGGTATAGAAGTAGGTCACTGGCCCAATCAGGAAAATGAGTTCTGGAATCGCGTAATCCAATACGGTAGTCCATCGTCCATAGTAGGAAGGGAAAAAAACAAGGCTGTTAAGCAATGACAATCCCAATACCATCAGTAGTACAGCAAACAATCGGGTTGCAACTGACCGTTTATAGGTCAATGCAAAAACCGTCATCAGCATACACTGGATCAAGCCAATGAAAAGGAACAGGTTTTGGATATCAATCTTCAATAATTAATCTGTTTTCGGAACTATGGATAGTTACTACCTATAAATGTAGTAAACCCGGAGGGGCACCACAAGCAATACACCCGAGTGCGATAGACGTTCAGATTATTCTGGAAATAACTCCAACTGACTAGGCAGCAATTGAAAAGACATGCGATGCAAAGGGGTCACCCCTAGTTCTTTAATGCCATCGCGGTGGGCGGTAGTAGGATAGCCAAAATTGGTTTCCCAGCTGTACCCGGGAAATTCATTCGCTTTTTCACGCATGAGTTCATCCCGATAGGTTTTGGCCAGAATAGAAGCAGCAGCAATGGAGAAGTACTTTCCATCTCCCTTTATGATACACTCAAATGGCGTGTCATTATGAGGTTTATATCGATTGCCGTCAATGAGTAATAATTCTGGCGTGATTTTCAATTGATCGATGGCTCTTTGCATGGCGAGATATGAAGCATTGAGGATATTGATTTCATCAATTTCCTCCGGAGAAGTAACTCCTATACCATAGGCCAAAGCTGAGGTTATTATTTCTTGTCTTAGTTCATCGCGTTCTCCTTCTTTCAGCTGTTTGGAGTCGTTGAGTACTTCGTGCTTAAAATCCTTTTTTAAGATTACCGCTGCGGCAACTACAGGGCCTGCGAGGCATCCTCGCCCTGCTTCGTCACATCCGGCTTCTATCTTATCTGGATCAAAAAATGAGGCTAACATCAATCATTTCGCAGGGGCGACCCACCCCATAACTTCGCATATTGCTCGCAATGTACGATGATCGATTGATATTCCGATGGGTCGATAGAAGAAGGAATCTCAAATTTCATTTTCCCTTCATAGGCACTCAATGGCGTGACCAAAACGGACTGAACGGTTGCGTTCTTGCCGGAGATATCGTCGAAATGCATTTTTGATAAAAAGATCTTCAAATCCGGTGCTTCTTTCGCTTCGAAATTATCAGCAAAAACGACAAAATACTTTTCTCCTGTCTTCTCTACTTGCCAATCTCCCTCAAAGGTGGTCCAGCGGCTCTCCGCATCAAAAGACCCTTTGAAAATTACCTCCTGCGCAACAAGTGCTTGCGAGGAAAGGAACAATAACAAAGCAAGAAAATTTCTCATGGTACCCAATTCAACGGTTCATCGACAAATTTTAACAAAATATCGACAAAAACATTCAGGGGGAAACCCTTAGCAGACTGTATTGTCCATTAGAAGGCAAACCGTCAAATAAAACTCGCCATGATCAAAAAATACATCAGCCTTTGGATAGTCACCTGTCTGTTAATCGCAGGAGCTACTCAAAACCACAACGATGAACTCAAATTAGAGGACGAAGGTCAACCCTCTGGATTCATTGCCATCAAGTAATACACACAGAATCGTCAAAAACTCAAGATCCACTTTTTACCCATGAACAAACTCATCTACCTCCTGTTATTGGTCGCTGCCAGTTA
The DNA here is from genome assembly GCA_965215825.1 of Cyclobacteriaceae bacterium. GTDB lineage: Bacteria > Bacteroidota > Bacteroidia > Cytophagales > Cyclobacteriaceae > JAWPMT01. The sequence continues at coordinate 573,253 of CBDCEM010000002.1, forward strand.
TGGAACCACAGCGCAGCAACTCACACAAACATTGAAAGGTCGAATCGTCGATCAGGTTTCGAAATCACCCGTCATAGGTGCAACCGTGGTGATCCAGGGCACCGATCCGCTTCTAGGGACTACTACAAACATTGAAGGGTATTTTGCCATTAAAGAAGTGTCCATTGGCCGGATTACCTTATTAATTTCATCTGTGGGATATGAGCAAAAGACCATCCCCAATGTATTGATCGAATCTGGCAAGGAAAAGTTCCTCAACCTGGACATGATCGAAGCATTGATTGAGATGGAAGAAGTAATTATTGTGGCTGATGCCCAAGACCGTGGACAGCCGCTCAATGAACTCGCTACTGTCAGTGCCATTTCCATCAATGTTGAAGAAACCAGCCGGATGGCAGCTACCTTCGACGATCCCGCAAGAGCGGCACTTACGTACGCTGGTGTCTCAACCGGAGGTGATGACCTGCTCAATGAAATCATCATACGGGGTAATAGCCCAAAAGGTATTCTATGGAGATTGGAAGGGGTAGAAATTCCAAATCCAAACCATTTTGGTAGTGTGGGTTCTTCCGCTGGTGGCATCAGCATGTTGAGCTCCAACCTGCTTAGCGCCTCCGATTTCTTTACCAGTGCGTTTCCCTCTGACTATGGAAATGCTACTTCCGGGATATTTGATTTGCGCTTGAGACAAGGAAATTTTGATAACCACGAGCATACTGTTCAGGCTGGATTATTGGGGGTTGCTGCCGCCTCAGAAGGCCCCATCAATCGAGATAAAAGATCAAGCTATCTGGTGAATTACCGGTACAGTACATTGGCTTTGTTTGATAACCTGGGCATAGAAATTCTCGGTTCTCAGGAGGATGTCACATTCCAGGATCTATCCTTTAAAGTGAACCTGCCGGGTACTAAACTAGGCTCCTTTTCTTTCTGGGGACTGGGAGGCAGAAACACTTATACTTACCGGCCGCTGGTGGAATTTGGTGAGTGGGATTATGAAGACAATGAACAGCAAATGGGTGTGGCCGGACTGACCAATGTGGCTTACCTGAATAAAGACACTTATCTCAACACGGTTGTTACTTATTCACTCTTTGACACACACTATGTTTTCGATTCACTAAGGTTCCGGGATTTGGAAAATGAGCACGTTATTGAGAAGGCATTCCGGATATCAAGCTATTTGAATCATAAATTCAATGCGAAAAATTCGATTCGAGTAGGAGGTATTTATAGCAACCTGGCTTTTGATTTAGCTTACGATGAATGGGACTATGACTTTAACCGATCTGTCAACTATCTCAATGAAAAAGGCGACACCAACTTTTTCCAGGCATTTACAAATTGGCAACACCGGGCCAACGAGGAGCTGACCTTGAATTTAGGAATACATGCTTCCCATTTCCGGTTGAATCAGGAGTGGTACATAGAACCGCGTTTGGGCTTCAGGTGGGCATACAAACCTGGAAATGCATTTACTGGAGGAGCGGGACTACACAGCCGCATGGAAACCCTGGCATTGTACATGGGCAAGGAGTTTTTGGATGACGGTTCCTTTCGACAAAACAACCTCGACCTGAGCTTCACCAAAGCCGCCCATGTGGTGCTAGGTCACGAATGGATGCTGACGAATGAAATTCGTATTAAGATGGAAGCTTATTATCAATATCTGTATGACGTGCCTGTTTGGGCAACAGATACCACTAGCAATCAATACCTTCGCAGCTTTTCCCTGCTTAACACTTTTGAAGGATGGACTTCTGATGATTTGGAAAATGGTGGTACTGGCAGAAATTACGGGTTGGAATTTACACTGGAAAGGTTTTTCTCCAAAGGCTACTACTTCATGAGTACTTTGTCACTGTATGAGTCGAAATACAAGGGTGTGGATGAGATAGAGCGTTCCACTCGATTTGATGGGAAATACATTTTTAATATCGTAGGGGGCAAAGAATGGACTTTTGGCGCCAATGACAACAAAGTCATCAGTATTAATGGTCGTGCCATTTCTTCTGGAGGAAAAAGAGAGGCACCCATCGATGCGTTTGCTTCGCAACAAGAAGGGTTTACCGTGCGCGATTTCAGCAGGAACTTTGAGACCCAACTGGATCCTTACTGGCGATTTGATCTGGGTATCACTTACAAAGTGAATAAAATCAATCGTACCACTGCCATTGTATTGAATGTCCAGAACGTGATTGGAAGAGCCAATGAATTTGGAAGATACTATAGCACAAATACGAATCAGATCGTATCAGAATCCCAAGTAGGGATGTTCCCCAACCTGGCGTATAAGGTTAGTTTTTAAGGAGAGACGAATTCACAAGAAACGCACATGGAAGTCCTTGAAATGTGCGTTTTTTTATTCTTCCTCCTCAGAAAAATCAGCGTGATCAACATCTTGTTTTCCATGAAGGACTCTTAAAAGGATCATTTCATTTTCCACAATTTTGAAGTAAAAGTAGCGATTTCGATATGGGAAAGCTCTTAGGCCCTTACTTACCCAATCTCTCGAGGCGCCCGTAATTCCCTGTTCAGCTAACTGGTAAATTTTACCTTAGCGGCTTTAGAGTTCTCTTCGGCGATGAAATCATGAATGTTAGCAAGGTCCTCTCTTGCAGTAACAGTGACAATAAGTTTGTAGGAATTAATGACTTACTTTCCTTTAATGATATCAGCAACCAAGTCATCAGCAGTTTCAAAGGAAAAGGTCTTCCCGGATTGATAATCAGTCTCTCCTCTAGCAATTTCCGTCCTTAGTCGATTCAATTTTTGGTGGCTCTCATAATCTTGAAGTAGCCGAAGACCTGCACGAACCACTTCCGTCTTATTTCCAAAACGACCATTAGATACCATATCTTCAATGAAGTCACAATCGTGAGTACCCAAAGTAAAACTGACAGGTTTTGTTCCGTTCATATTGTTGCTTAAAACACAATTATATTATTTAATAGATATATAATATTAAAAATTGACGGTTATTTTTCGTGTTTCCAGCTCCATAATCCGGCCTGACGCACATTGAGGTCCTCGAAATGTGCGTTTCTTTTATTCCCGCACCACCTCAAATTCGACGCTATCCACGGCAAAAGCTGTGAAAATGCCCAATGCCTGACTCACATTGGAGGGTGGTTCATTCAGGTCCCTGGAATCTTGCTCCAGATTATTGAACAAGTCGACGTATTCCTGATTAACCGTGAAGACCTTGGCTACGTGTGGGCCATACGTTTCCAGGGCGACGCCTATGATGTCAAAAGAACCTGTTTCCGACGGTTCACTAATGAATCGAAAGGAAGAAAGCAGCTCCACAACTTCTTCAGGAATCCGGTCTGGCAAAATAGGATCGGGTACATCCACACGGTTTTCGATCACTACGAAAAAGGACTGTCCTGGAGTTTCGTCCCAGGTCAGGGTGATACGCTCTTCCTGAAACAACGTCGTGATCTCTTCCCTGAGTCCAAGGCTCAATACCAGCGTGGGAATGACCAATTGATCGCCTGATAAGTTCAAGCCCGTCGGTCGCTCAGGAACAAGCGTGGTAGCAGTAGCCTGCCGGTCTCCTACTTCCACTGTAAGACTGTATTCCTCTCCAACTCCGATTTCCAGGTCGGATTCCAGGTATTCATAGAGTCCTGTCGTGGAATTGAAGAGTAATGGAAAGACGGTAGAACCCTGAGTAATGGTTACCTGTGCATCAGTAATTGGGTCAGAAGTGACGTCTTCACTAAGCAAAGAAGATATCTGTTTTATTTTGATGTTGTCAACGGATTCTTCAGCAACGATAAAGCCTTCTACTACAAAGTTGGGAGTTCGGGTGGTGTCTTCCAGGCAGCTCCAAAGCAGCAATGGAAATAAGCAAACGATATGTTTCAGCACCCTCATCTTAAAAATCAATTTTAAAAGACAGGTTAGGTGTTAAACCCAAATAAGTAATATCTGTAATCAGTGGAGGGTCCTGGTTAAAGTCATACTCCTTGTACCAGATGTTGGTTCTACCATAGAGGTTAAAAATAGAAAATCCCAGATCTGTGGGAAATTCACCCAGTTTGAACTTCCTGTGAATGGAGAGGTCTAATCGATGATAGGCTGGTAAACGAGATCCGTTTTTGGGGCCAATACCTATATAATTGAGTGAACGTCCGTCCAGCAATTCTACACTGTACTGCCCTTCAGGCTCAGAAAAAGGTTTTCCTGATCCATAGATAAACGTCGCAGCAAATGTCCAATCCCAAAGTTCATAGCTGTGGACCATTTTGAACTCGTGGAGCTGATCGTGCAAGGCAGGAAATTTATCTCCTTCATTGAAAACCTCAAAAGTGTTTCTGATAGCTCCGAGGGTGTAAGACGCCCAGCCTGTGTAGGTACCGTATTTTTTCTGGATCAAAAATTCTATGCCTCGTGCAATACCATTTCCGGTAAAAAACAATTCATCGGCATTGATTTCAAGTCCTCGCCTGAACCGGAGTGAGAATTCTGATAATCCGGAGAGATCTTTGTAGTATCCTTCCACATCAAATAGCCAGTTGTCGATTTCATAACTCAACCCAAGGACATAATGGTCTGCCTTACTCACCTTCACCAGGTCTCCATCTGCGAGTAACCAAAACTCTCTCGAGCCTTCTGAAATATTTTCGTTGATGATCCTGTTGACAAACTGATAATGGCGACCGTAGGCAGCCTTGAGCTTCCATTGGGGAAACATTTGATAGGTAAGTGAAACGCGTGGTTCAAAAAGTGGCGTGGCTCTAAGCTCATAATCTGAAAAACGGATGCCAGTAGTAAGTTTCAGATTATCTCCTATTTGCTGCTCATTAGAAGCATAGATAGATCCGAAAAATGCGTCTTGTTCTCTTTGCAAGATGACCAACGTATCATTTCGGATGTTGGAATAGTCAATTTGCGTTTGGGTGAGTGAGATGCCGAATTCTGTTTTGGCTTTAGAGGATCGCTGCCATTCCACATCTATACGAGCAGACAAATCAACCACACTGTTGTCCTCAAAGGTTGGGAAGCTGCCAAAGAATAGCGTTGAGTCTCCGGAATATATCCCCAATTCAGCTTTTCGATCAAACGTGCTGAAATATTCCGAACTGGCAATCAGGACGTTGCTGTACCATTTTGGCGTCCATTGACGGGACCATTTTCCAGAAATTCCACGATTCCCCCAATCGGTTTTTTCATCCAAATCAAACAAAATCCGTCCATCAGGAACAATGTTGTCCGGTATTTCCCGGTCTACACCCCGGGACTCATCCAGAAAATCCTGCCCGCTGTAAACGCTTAGGGTAAGCATATCCCTATCCGTCGGTCTGAAGGAAAGTTTACCATTCCAATCGTAGAAATAAAATTCCGGTTCCTCAAGCAAAACATCCTCGGGATTGAGATTGGGCGCATTGAATCCCCGATCACCCAATAAATTGTTTCGAATGTCATCGAAAAGGGCACTTTGAATAATGTCTGTGTAGGACCTGCGTCCTGCCAGGAGCAGTGATACTTTTTTAGAAACAGGGAGTTCAAAATACCCGTTGGCACTCAGCATATTAATGCCTAATCCCCCTCTTATTTTCTGAAAGCTTCCGATTTTACCCGTAAGATCGACCACACTTGATGTTCTGCCGCCATATTTGGCAGGAAAGGCTCCTTTAAACAACTGTACATCCTTAACCGCACTTGCATTGAACGCACTGAAAAATCCAAAAAAATGGTCCACTTTGTAGACCGTCATACCATCCAATAACACCAAATTTTGATCTGGTGTACCTCCACGTACAAAGAGTCCGGAAGAGTTTTCATTTGTGCCGCTTACTCCGGGCAGTAATTGCAAGGAGCGAAAAATATCTGTTTCTCCTACACTGGGGAGTGAGGAAAGCTGCTTGGTTGAGATCGTTGCCGAGCTGATACCAGTTGTGGCACGAAGCACTTTGTACGCATCTGCGGTAACGATTACTTCATTGAGTTCTGCACTGGCAGGTTCCAGTTCAATAATCAGTAGCCCTGTATGACTTGAGGCCACCGGAATTTGTGCAGACTGGTAGCCTACATAACTCACGTCCAGGGTCAAATCATGAGCATCAATGTCAATAAGTGAGAAGAATCCATCCAGGTTGGAGGTCACACCTGTCGAAGTTCCGGCAATAGTTATCGTGGCAAAAGGAAGGACTTCCCCGGAGCCTTTTTCTATGACCTTTCCCGAAAGGGTGAATTGTGCCAAGACCTGAGTGAAAGCCAGGGCTTGAATTAACAGGAAAAAGAAGATTTTCTTCAATGAATTACTGTCAGGTGAACCTTAGACCCCAATTTAATCGGAAGGTTTAATACAGAGATGCATTTTGCAATATTTGATTGCAAAAGAGTCAATTCAAATCCTGAGTTAGAATAAAAAGAGCGGATCTGGATTACCGCTAAAATCTTTCCAAAATTTCTCTCACAGCATCATAAGCGGATAACCCCGCACCATGCACAGTCGCTTGCCAGTCATCGTGATAGGCTTCTCCGGCGAAGAATACTTTGTTGTTAATGGATTCCTGAAGGGTAGCAATGGTATTGCTTCGATTATTTCCATAATGGCTATATGAACCACCAATAAAAGGTTCTGCCAGCCAATTTTGAATGACATGGTTTTGATAAAACCGGGTTGCTTTTCCATCAAAGATTTCATCTAACTCCTCCATGATAAACGAGAAAATCGCATCATTGTCACCCAGATCGGTGTACACTTTTGCTGGTTCTCCAACGGTAAAGAGCGCGAAAATATTCCGTTCCGTATCTTTTCGAAAAGCAGCATTGTAGAAAATCTTTTCTCCTTCCGTATCCTCCTGGTCCAGGATTCCTCCGTCCAGCACAATGTCAGGATAGAAATTTTCAGAAAACTCCATAAAGACTTTGAGTCCGGAAGGCATGTCCACGTTGTTTAAGGCCTCCGTTTTCGTCGTGGGCAGCACCGGGTCGAAAGAAATGACATCATTTTGGAGTACAGTCAAAGGAACGGTGACGATTACTTTATCGGCCGTGATTTGCGCATTGTTTTGATCGGTCACAATTACCTGATCTCCGACGTATTGTATAGATGTAACTTGAGTATTATAGCTGATTCGATCTGCGATCCCCGGGACAATATATTGTTCAAAAAATCCGTACCAGGTGGTGCTTTTAAACTTATGTTCAGCGTAAAAACTGGAAAAGAAGTTTCTCCTTTTCAATTCGTTATTCTTCCACACATGGATCTTCTCCGGTCGGTAACTGATAATATCAATGGATGCTTGTGAACTGGGATCATTAAGCAGATCAGCCAATATGGACGGGTCTGTATGGATCCACTCCGCACCCAAATCGATTGGAAAATCAGCAAAACTATCTGCGCGTTTCACGCGGCCTCCGAATCCTGAAGAAGCTTCAAGAATTTGGAAATCAATGCCGTTCTGTTGTAAGAAATGACCTGCCATCATGCCCGCTGCTCCGGCACCAATGATCAATACATTTCCAGTAAAATTCTTGTTGATTGCATCCGGACCAATGTTGTCCTCCTTACATGAAGAAATCATTGAGAGCAAAGGAAGGCCAAGCCCAGCCATCGCGGACTTCTGGATAAATTCTTGTCTTGTCATGATTTTCTTGTTGGTAGTTTAATGCCCACACCAATGAGTAAATACATCTCCGCTTCTCGCTCAAAACTCAAGGCATACCCCCAATTGATTTTGGTAAAAATCCGATTCCTTTCTCCAATTGCCGTGGACCACTCATAATTCAGCGTGGGTAGAAAATAATGCCGCCATTCCCGTTGAACATTGCTCCGATCGCCAGAACCCAAATCAACGGTGAAACCTGTTTTCTCAGCTTCACCCAGGTAATTAAGACCAATAGAAACCGCTGATGCTCCCTTCTTTTCAACCCGTGTTCGGACAATTCCAAAATCGGCACCAGCAATCAAATTGAAATTTCGATCTATGAATGAAAACATGGCTACATGGGGCTGTAAAAGCAGACTTTCAACTTTTGTCGTAGTGACGTTAAGGTCTCTAATTGGCATATCATAACTGACAGCTATTCCTGGATGAATGAGATAGTTTCCCTGATATCCAATATTCAGATAAGTGGAATAACCTGGAACATCCTGCGCCTGAGCATATCCACACAGCAAACAATAAATAATAAAAAACCTGAGTTTTGACATAATTGGTAAGCCTCTTAATGATACCGTTGAGCAACTTTCTACCCTACGCAGTAACGTGTTTTTATTCCAGATTGATAAAAAGACGGTTCAATAAAACAAGTATATTGCTGTATTAACCTAACCTAAAAATTATGTCTAGTCAAGTAAAACCCCCAGTTTGGTATTGGATTGTGTCAGTAGTTGCGCTTTTGTGGAATGGCGCGGGTGTGATGAATTATCTGATGCAGGCTTACAACAAGGAAGCCGTGGTGGCCGCTCAGCCACCAGAGATGCAACCCTACTTTGAAAACATTCCTGCCTGGGCTACTACCGGTTTTGCTATTGCAGTCTTTGGAGGGCTTTTCGGATCCATTCTTCTGTTAGTCCGCAAAGGACCTATCCAATTGTTATTTATTGCTTCGTTATTGGGTGTATTCTTGCAGAACACTTATTGGGTGTTCTTGTCGGGCATGCCTAAAACAGCTGCAATGCTGGGATTACCTCTCACCGTAGTTGTTGTGGGTGTGCTACTTATTTTGTTCAGTCGTAAAGCAAAAAGCGAGGGCTGGATAGCGTAACTACCGTATAACCACTCCTTCAGCAATGAAGGAGAATTCCTCCCTGGGCTCAGTGATTTGGGCAATTTCCTCAGGAGATTTGCCCCCATCTTCTGCATAATGCCGAAGTTCTTCCACGGTATATGTCTTCTTTTTGAGAACCCCTTCAATTACAGTTTCCTTTCCTTCCACACCTTCTGTTGGCACGAAGAAGCCGTAATCCTTGAAGGTAACACGCATAGTGCCGCCTTTGCCGTCTTTGACCTCCATCCAACAGCCTTTTTTTGCGCATGTTTTTTCGATAGTAGTCGTCAGCTGGATTTTATCTCCTTCTGGGAATTGTGCGAGTTTTTCAATGGCGAGTGTGTTCATGATATCAATGGGCTGTCCATACTCACCGAAGTGCTGAGGTTTTTTCTCGAGCAACTTATAACAACCAGATAAGGAAATGATTAGGAAAAGAAAGACAAATGATCTCATGAGCCAACGAGTTATGCTATAAGCAAAGATAAGCTTCGTTTGCCGAGGTTAAAAACCAAAGGCTTTGAACTTCAATCCATTTACGGGATTATACTCGAGGGCTGGCAGTGGGAATTTGACGAAACTCAATACCTGAAACAGGAAATTTACTGGTTTAGAATTGGTCTTGATTCTGGACAGATCAATATCTGGCCCAAAATACAACTGGCCATATCTGCGAAAAGTAGGAAGTGCAACTCCGGCCTCATTGAATTCCGGGTTGCGATCGGCACCAGTCAAGCCTTCTGCACCGTAGCCCACTGCCACGTTCAACCATTTAGGAAATCTTGACTCTTCAGGGAGAAAGGCATGGATATTTGCTGAAACCCAATACGTCTGCCCATTGTAGTCTTTTAGCCACCGGGTAGTCGGTCCATCACCCAAAAGCTCAGGGCGGAATTGCGCGTATCTGGAATCTCGATAGGACCATTTAATTGAGATCCGGGACTCTTGCCAAAGCAGCTCTTGCCCGATAGCCAATCCCGTACCCAACGTATTTGCAGCCACATCTCCCCAGGAAAAACCCCAGTCTTCAGACATCCCATCAAACACTTCTACAGAAGTCAGAAAAGCCAACCCGACGGTGCCACCAAACCATATGGCTTTCTTCTCCTCCATTCCTGTCCATCGAAATACTTTGATCCCTGCACGCCCAACTTGAAAGGCGGTAGCGGCATGGCCCCATTTATCCATATAGCGCCATCCCGAGTTGTCATCAAAAAAATGAAACTTGCCCAGGTCCTCGTACCATACAGTACCTAAGCTAACAAGTGAACCCACGTATATTAGGGAGGTAGTTCCTACAACTGCCCGTAGACGTTTGTGGTTTACTTTGATGGAATCCCTTTCCTGGGCAATCGCTCCACCAACTAAGGAGAGCACTAACAGCCAGGTGAACAGGATTCTTCGCATGGGCAAAGGTTAACGGAAAGGTTGGCTTTGCCTAAAGAAAAAAGGCCTATTCTACGACAGAATAGGCCCATTGATTGGTCTAGGTACTTAATCTTAAAGTTCTTGCGGATAGTAAATCAATTAATATCTTCTCCGTTTTCCAGCTTTTCAATGTTAGCATCAATTGCAGCACCATTGACCGTATCTCCTTCCGGAACTTTGGTTTTCGCTACTTTGATATGCTTCAACGCATTTTTGAAATCCCCAAGCGCAGCATACCCCCGAGCCAAACCATAGTTGGTGGGCCATACGCCATCGTATCTCTTCTTGTTGTATTTAAATACTTCCAAAGCTTTGTCCTTACGACCCTGAGCAACCAACTGTCGGGCATACCCGTGAATCTGAAAAGCGGTCGCACCAGGTTCTTTGATCGCTTCATCCATTACAGCAACAGCTTCATCCAATTTGTTCTGGTTGAAGAGCACTGTAGCTTTGGTTTGAAGGGTGTTGAAATTTTTCTGACCAATAAATGGAGCGGAGATAGCCGCATCGGCCCAGGCCAGCGCTTTATCGTGATAGCCAGCCGTTGAAGCCCAGTTTGCTGCCTGCGCCCAGGAGTTAAACTGAAATCCCCTGGCACTGGTTAATTCACTTTCAACTTGTGCCAGAATAGCATCGTTGTTGTTTGATACTTCGATGGTAAAAGGCACTTTTTTCTTTTCCCAAATCATGGCTACAGTAGCCTGGTCCGCTTGTCTATCAGTAAATTCATAGGTGAGAAATTCATGAAATCCTACTTCTTCAGGGGTCGCCTCTACTTGAACCACATCCTGATCGGGGTTATAAAAGAAGCTACCCCAGGCATTTATTTCATCGGTCAATATAATCGTCCACGGGCCACTTTCAGCGGTCACCATGTGCAAACCGTACTTTCCGGCTTTTACCGATTTACCCTGAAGGTTTACATCGTGAGAAAATTCGATGACCGTGTTTTCATTGGCACCGGCACGCCAGGGTGAAGGATTATCAGCAGAGCTGGAGCCAAAACCAAATGCATTCATACCGTGTGGTACCACAGTACCAAAGATACTTTCGCGACCAGCCACATCGGGGCTGTTGTAGGTGATTTCAACATAAGCAATAGGGCCTATGTACTGTCGAACAACACTCTTCTGGTTACCTCCGTTTGGAGGAAGACTTAATTGGGCCAGAGAGATAGTAGTAGTAAAGACAGCTGCGATCGCAACCATCATAGATTTGAATTTCATAAGGCAAAAAATTTTGAGTTTTCGGTCGTTTATTCAAACGCTTCCAGGGACTCAAACCCTGCTAATTATTATTTTAATGGACGAACAATGGAGATGAATGGTGAAATAATGCGGGTATCCTAAATCACTTTATCTTCACTGTATCATCGCAAACTAATCGATCATGAGACAAGTTTTGAAGGATCAACAAGTCGGTTTGGATCCGAAATTTCGGTATCGGGGCATGAATCAAACACGAATCGAAACCTTCAGTGATACCGCATTTGCTCTCGCCATCACCTTACTGGTTTTGTCCTCATCTGTTCCAGAAACCTTCCTGGACCTGAAAGCTTCGATGAAGAATGTTCTTCCTTTCATGTTGTGCATTTGTCTGATCACTGTTATCTGGTATCAGCATTATATATTTTTCTTAAGGTATGGATTGCAGAATGCCCGAACAGTGATACTGAATGTCCTGTTGCTATGCTTAATTCTTGTTTACGTATATCCACTCAAGTACCTCATGAGATTTTTGACAGAATTCTACGTCGCTGTATTTACCAGGGATTTTAAACCTTTGGAAGCAGACTTTGGAGATCTGCTAGGCAGCTCAGGAGGAGAAAACATGCAATATTTAATGGTCGTCTATGGCCTGGGGGTCTTCATGATCTTTCTCACCATTGCACTGATGTATGCACATGCCTATCGGCAACGAGAGCCTCTGGACCTGAATGTTTACGAGCAATTTGCAACAAAATCCAGTCTTATCATGAATCTGTTGCAAGGAGGAATCGCAATGGTTTCCGTTCTGATTGCCGCTACCAACATTTTTGGAATTCGATATTCCCCGATCATCGCAGGTTTTTCCTATTTTCTATATCCAATTGTGTTACCAATCGCCGGTCGATATTTAAAAAGGAAAGAAAAACAGCTTTTGGAGATGGAAGCTTGATATCAACCACTCTTAAATATTTATTCACACAGCTCCTCCTGAAAGGGCAATAAATATTCAGCTGGCGCAAAAAATTCTGCGCAGGGCTGACCAATGACGGCAATGGGATTTCCCAATGGGAGATCGAAAGAATCAAAACAAGTCCTTATCAATCGCTGCGAATAGGCATGAAAGTATCCATGAACTACTTCATTCGCGTCATTTACATTACTAATGTTGCCAGTCACCGCGCCAAAAGGTTCTACAAAAACACCTTTATTTCGGTCCAGCTGTGTTCTGGCGGCCAACCAATATTGATATGCCTCTTCTGAAATAGCACTGACTTTAACCTCAGCGATGTATCTTTCTTTCCCCTGGGCCCTGATACCAGGAGCCTGAATAAGATAGTTACCACCGGCAAGGCCTTGATTGTTACCGATAAACACGCCTCGGGCTGCCGGTTTTTCGAAAGCCCAACAACGCGTAGGAGCAAGTATCAAGCTGATATAGGACACATACTTTTCCCGCCAACCGTTCATGTCAACTTTGTAATACTGCGGTTCAACGGAATTTTCCACCTCAACGAAAATATTATGAGCCCAGGACCGGCGAAATACCCCAAATTCATCCACCCTACTCGTATTGACGGGTTCTGCAAAGGACGAAACCAGTGGAATGGTTTCAGGTAAAGTGATTGGGGTTGATTGGTATTGCTGATTGTTGCTCAACACTATATCAAGAAAATAGTCTGATCCTTTTTCTACTAGCAACGCTCCGGGTTCAGTGTCGTAGATACCAGGCTTTATTTCTGCAAGGCGGGTCGTATCTGACCCGGAAATGATGCATACTTTTGCGCCAACGCCAAAAATATTCTCTCCGAGGCCTCGTGTGGTAGATGTTGTTTTCAAACGAACACGGAAAGAATCATCAAAATCATTGATTGACCCTTCCACCACCAACTCATAAGAAAAATCTGATGAATTGCCCAATTGTACCTCTTCTACGCAACCCGTGAGCAGAAGAAAGTAACACACCCCATGAAGGACATGTTTAAAAAGAGGGAGCTTGCCTTGACGAAGTATGGATATCACAGTGGTCGAGTTGGGAGTAGTGTTCAACCTTATCTTTGAAAAACCATCTCCATTTTCAAAAACCTTATCACTAACTAACAAATTGCCCTGACAACTTTTTTGCAGCGTCTGTGAAAATTGGGCTACGGTGTATTTCTATTTTTCCACCCAAAATGAACAAAGAAAGGTTTTTAACCACGCATTTAACGAGCAAAAAGTGCGGAGAAAATACAATTGCCTACCCCGATAGGATGATTCACCGCTTAAAAAACTTTCGATCTGTGCGCTTGAGAAAGATGGTATTTCTGCACCAATCAGGATTTTAGATTATATTGGTGACTACTTTTTCTCACATGATCCAGTACAATCCAAAATCTTGGTTTTCGCTAATTTTTGATGTCTACAGCAGATATGTGATTCGTGCGTTATTGCCATTATTGCTATTTCTGGGAATATTTACCGCGTTTCTCTGTTTCATCGTCATCGATGTTTTTGAGTGGCATTACAGTGGAACAATTGCTTTTCATTCCATTTTAGGGGTTATCCTCGGCCTGTTTTTAGTGCTTAGGACCAACACCGCGTATGATCGTTGGTGGGAAGGTCGTAAGTTATGGGGAAAGCTTGTGAATGATACGCGTATGTTAGCTATCAAGCTCAACAACTTCATTCCTGTGGAGAGAGCGGAAGACCGACAGTATTTCAAGAAGATGATTCCTAATGTGACCTTTGCCATGAAGGAGCACTTGCGTAGCAGTATCTTGATTGGAGAGCTGGACATGATTGATGATCAAATGAAGGAAGACGTGATCAAAAGCAAGCATCGTCCTGGCACAATCACTAACATGATGTATCGACGTGTTGAGAAGTTGCGGCGAGAAGGGGTTATTGATGGTGACCAGCTGATCATCATAGATAAAGAATTAAAGGGATTTTTGGACATCATCGGTGCCTGCGAGCGAATCAAAAGCACACCCATTCCTTACTCGTATAGCATGTTCATCAAGAAATTCCTGTTCATCTATTCCGTGACGCTACCTGTCAGCTTTATATGGGAAGTACATTACTGGAGCGTTCCTTTGGTGATGCTTGCCTTCTATTTTTTGCTAAGTGTGGAGTTGATTGCTGAGGAGATTGAAGATCCGTTCGGTCAGGATGTTAACGACTTGCCGCTTAACGAACTGTGTGTCAAGATCAAAAGAAATGTAGCTGAGATAATTGATTACGGTGAAAAATTCGACTGATTGACTCGAAAGATTTTAATTAAACATCAAGCCTTACTAATTTACCCCGATATTTCGAAGCTTTGACTAACCTCAAAAAAACCATATTTATGAAATCCGTTTCATCAAAGTTGTTTAACGCGTTGGTCCTTTTGGCCGTAATTACCCTTTTAGGGGCATGTGGCGGAGGGTCGTCCTCATCTGAGCAGTCCAACGCCAGTGATGAATTTGCAGCGGCACAAAAAGAGATTGCCAGTGACATTGATGCTTATATCAAAGATCTACCCCCTCCATCGGAAGTGCCTTTTCTGTTGATGGCCACAGGTAGTGATTTCAATACCGAGCTCATCAACTCATTAGATAATTCTGATCGCTACACCACTTCTTCAGACAAGTCTGCCTTGAATTTAGGTGTATACGCTACCGATATTGGATACTTGTCGTCCTATGATCAAACTGATGCGGTTTATGAGTCAGTACAAGTATGCCAGCAACTGGCAGAAGCCATTGGTGTTGCTTCAGCAATTGACATTGATCTGCTTAGCCGATTCGAAGAAAACGTAGGTAACAGAGACTCTCTGGCAATTCTGATTGATGAAGTGATGAAGGTCACCAAAGATCGTTTGCAGACCCTGGATCGAATCAACCTGGCAGCTGTAGCACTTTCCGGATCATTTGTTGAAGGACTTTACATTACGATGGGTGTGATCGACAGCAATCCAGATGATCTTCCTGAAAATTTGAGAAATAAGTTATTGCAACCTCTGGTAGAGATTGTGATCAAGCAAAAGAAAACATTGGACGATTTGATCAAAGTGATTGGAGAGGTGCCGCAAACCGAAGCACTTGGAACCATGACCGCTGAATTGACCAAATTGAAAACTATCTACGAAGAAGACCTGGGAGACATTGAGCAAAAAATTGCAAACAATGACGGATCTCTTCAATTGAACAAAGATCTTTTGACCCGCCTTTCTGCTGAGGTGAAAAGGATTCGTGCGTCAATCGTAGAGTAAGACATCTGCAACCTACCGAAAAGCATTGGCGCGTTCAATGCTTTTTTTGTTTAAACCCACCGCTAAAACCTAACTTGCCATGAGTGACAATTTGTTAAAAACCATTCTTCAATTACTGGTGATTGTGGCCAGGGAGGATGAAGTAACTTCTTCTGAAAAAGAAGCTGTTCGAAGGTTTTTGGAAGAAAATGTCAACAACGAAGAAACACTTCGGTACATGGAGTTCTTCGATCAACTGTTAGAAGCACCCCATGAACAAGATGAGCGAGATGAAACCAAGGAAATCATCAAACTCAGTTACCAGGTAAACAAGGAACTCAAGCAAGAACAAAAACTGGTGGTCATGCTCAGATTGCTTGAGCTCATCATCGCTGATGGGAAAGTAAGTGATCGCGAGAAGGAATTGCTTTACCTGATCGGTAACAGCATGAACTTTGCGACCAAGGTTGTAGATCACCTGAAGTCATACGTCACCACGGACTCTCCGGATAAATACGCTGCAAAAAGTGTGCTGGTGGTTAGCGCTGATACTGATGAGATCAAGGCACACCATATTGAGGTTGCGCGCCTTTCAGGATTTCTGGCTTTTTTCAATGTCCCGGGGATCGATATCTATTTTGTTAAGTATAAGGGCGATGACGGTCTCTCTTTGAATGGTCAGGGACTCAGACCCGGTTCTGTCAAAGTCTTTTCTAATGGAAGTTCCATACGTGGGGTAAACATATCTATTACACCCATCTATTTCAGCGATATCATCAGCGGCTTCCATGAGTCTGGCCAGCAACACAAACTTTCATTTGTTGCAGATCATGTAGATTACAAGTTTACGAATGGCAACAAGGGCCTAACAGACTTCAACCTGGCAGAACAAAATGGCAAGCTTATAGGGATCATGGGTGGCAGTGGCTCTGGTAAATCCACACTTCTTAATGTTCTGAATGGCAATGAATCTCCATCTGATGGTTCCGTTCGTATCAATGGCATTGACATCCATAAAGACACAAAAAGCGCTGAAGGCATAATCGGTTATGTTCCACAGGATGACTTGCTCATTGAAGAACTTACGGTGCATCAGAACTTATTCTTTGCTGCCAAATTGTGCTTCTCACAATCCACAGACGAAGAATTAAATGCGCTGGTAGACAAAGTGCTCATCTCGTTGGGATTGAAAGATACGCGAGATTTGAAGGTTGGAAACCCGCTTCAAAAGACCATCAGTGGAGGCCAGCGAAAACGCCTCAATATCGGACTGGAATTGCTTCGAGAACCCTCTGTCCTATTCGTGGATGAACCTACCAGTGGTTTGTCTTCGCGGGATTCGGAAAATATCATGGACCTCCTTAAGGAACTCTCCTTAAAAGGGAAAATGGTCTTTGTGGTGATTCATCAACCTTCTTCAGACATCTTCAAAATGTTTGATAAACTGGTGATCCTGGATGTAGGGGGATTTCAGATATATTATGGCAATCCCGTAGATGCCGTCACTTATTTCAAGACCATTGTCGATCACATCGATAAAGACCAGGCGGCCTGTATCAATTGTGGCAATGTAAATCCCGAGCAAATCTTCAACATCATCGAAACTAAAGTGGTGGATGAATACGGACGATTTACACAAGTACGGAAAGTATTACCTGCGCAGTGGCATGAGTTCTTCAAGGAAAAGCATCAATTCCCAACTCCGGAAGACATCAATGAGGCCCCCCCCAAGTCTTTGTCCGTTCCTAGCCGCCTCAAGCAATTGGGTGTTTTCATCAAGCGAGATTGTCTGGCAAAATTGAGCAACAGACAATACTTGTTTATCAACATGTTGGAAGCTCCTGTGTTGGCACTGTTACTGGCTTATATTGTCCGCTACAGTCCCGTGGGAGTCGATTACACTTTCAATGACAACATTAACATTCCGGTATTCTTTTTTATCAGCATTATTGTGGCCCTGTTCATGGGACTTACCATAAGTGCCGAGGAAATCATCAAAGACCGAATGATTCTGAAAAGGGAATCATTTTTAAACCTTAGCCGCATGAGCTATCTCAGCTCTAAGGTGACAATCTTGTTTTTCGTTTCCGCTGTTCAAACCTTATTGTTCAGCGTATTGGGTGTTTGGATCCTTGAGATTCAAGGCATGACTTTCACGTACTGGATGATTCTCTTCTCGGTCTCGTGCTTTGCCAACATGCTGGGGTTGAACATCAGTGCAAGCTTCAATTCAGTGGTAACTATCTACATTTTGATTCCTTTACTGATCATCCCTCAATTGATGCTCAGCGGCGTAGTAGTCAATTTTGATAAGTTGAATGCGACACTTACTACGGAAGATAAAGTACCGATCATTGGTGAAATCATGGCTTCCAGGTGGGCATACGAAGCGCTGGCTGTCTCGCAATTCAGAGAGAATGAATACAACAAACCTTTGTATGATTTCAATCGACGCGCAGCTCAGGCTGAGTATAAAAGTATCTACTACATACCAGAGCTGGAGAAAATTGCCGAACAGGCGCTCAATTCCGATGAAGCACTGGCATTGTTGAAGAATGAAATTGGTAAAGAATTAAGAATTGTCGGAGCGGATCAATTCGATCTCAATAGACTGCAGTCGGGACGATATAATGACGCAGTTTTAAAAGACATGACCGAATTCCTCAGTGCCCTAAGGAAATTCTATAATAACCGCAGGAATAAGGCCAGCGATGAAAAAGAAAAATTTCTTATGGCTGCATCTGATACAGAAGAAAAGAAATCGGAGTTCATTAACCTGCGTAATTCCTTTGAAAATAAGCGTATCGCATACATGTTAAAAAACACTTCGGTCGAGCATCGACTCGTGAAGACAGATGATGAATTAGTCCAGAAAATCTACCCCATTTATTCTCAAAATACTGATCCCAAACATCCCTTTGATTTCCGGGCCAATTTCTATTATCCAGAGAAACACTTCCTGGGAATGCAGGTGCCGACAAAAACCTTTAATCTTTTAGTGATTTGGTTCATGACATTGATGCTTTTTGTCACGCTGTATTTTGATGTGCTAAGAAAAATGATAACACGGGGAAGTCGATGAAGAAGAAAATAATCAAATCAGTTGTCGCGTTGGTGGTACTGGGTCTCGTAGGCTGGGGCGGCTATTATGGGTATGGCGAGTATCAAAAAAAGAAGCTTTGGGAAGAGGGGACCAGACCTTTTAACACGCTTACCAAGATCAGGGAGGCGATGAATCCGGTAACGGGTGAGCCCAAGGACTTCAACAAAAAAACCATGGTCATGCTTTTCAATAGTGAGTGTGACCATTGCCAGGCAGAGATTGATATTTTATCAAAGCGACTGGACGAGTTGAAAGACATTCAGATGTGGTTCATCTCCTTTGAGGAGGAGAAGCAGGCCCTGAATTTTCTTTTGCGAAAAAAGATCCTGAATCACCCTGATGTTCATCTCTTTATTACTTTTCCTGAAGAGGCAAAAGCGCTCTTTGGCCCTTTATGGTTGCCACAAACTTTCCTTTACAAAGGCAATCAATTGAAGGAAGGCTTTCTTGGTCCCATCAAGTTTGATGAACAGGTAGCACCCTTTCTATAACTACTCAGAAAACCGGAAATTTCACTAGATTGGTTTTCTAACCATCTGTAACTGGTGATATGCACGCCATTCTGAAAATCATAGCTGTAATTCTAGGACTGTTTGGTACGGTGATGCTTGTTGGTACACTCGGTAATATAGACATGATTCCGGATAAGTTATCTGACTGGATTGGGATGGTTTTGGCTATGAACGTCCTGCCCATTGGTTTGTCAATCTTTCTGTTCCGACGAAGTAAAAAAATGGCTAAAGACCGTGATTATAGAAAATACGAAGCTATGGTACTAAAACTTGCCCAGGACAAAGGGGGTATTTTAACTGTTGCGGATGTTACCGTTCACACTTCCATGACTTATAAGGAAGCTGATTCATTTTTGAATGAAATGTATGTTCATGGGGTGTTGGATATGTATGCTAATGCCGAAGGGGGAATTGAATACTCCCTGAAAGCATGATGATCTTTTGGACTATTTATGATGCTGTGTCAACTCCATCACAAATCCTCTTACTATATCTTTTAATTCCTGTGGAGCAATTATTTTTACAGTGGTCCCATATGAGAGTATCCACCGACCTAAAAAATTGTAGCTAGGCGTGGAAAAATGCATCTGTACTCCGTCATCAACTTCTTCAGATTTGACAAATCCATGCCAGTACTTTTGCTCCCCCAGAAAATTGGCAACATCATTACTGAACCATAATACGGCTTCCTTAGCCTCCGAGCCGTGCATGGATCGTCCCAGAAATTCCTGATGTTCCGGGTGTCGGGAGCGATCATACGTGTGATCCGTGACCTTTAATTTTTGAATCCGATCAGTTCGGAAATCCCTGAGTTCTTCCCTCAATTGACAGTAGGCGATCAAATGCCAATGGTTTGAATAATACACCAGAGAAAGCGGCTCCACTTCCCTTTCCGTAAACTCTTGCTTACTGTTGGCCCAATACCCAAAATGGAGGGTTCGGCTGGAGCTTAACGCAAATTGAATGTCACTTAGAAATTGATTGTCCATATGGGTATGTATAGATGAAGGTGGTGGAATCACCTCAATGTGTTCCTCCAAGCTTTCAAGAAAATCTCGGTCCTTGGTTCGCAATACAGCTTTGACTTTGCTCAAGGCATCGTCGAGGTGCTTATTGATCTGGGAATCTGTTCTTTTTTCGATGAACTTAGACCCCAGCAAAAGCGCTGCCGCTTCGTCCTTATTGAATACGACAGGTGGCAGGTGATAGCCTTCAGCAATGAAATACCCCTCTCCGGCATCTCCACCAATGGGAATTCCGATTTCCAACAATGCCCGAATATCCCGAAATAAGGACCTGCGACTTAACTCAAAGCGATCCTCCAGGTCGTCCATAGTGACCTTCCGTTTGGTTTGGAGTTGCACAAGAATGGCGGTAAGGCGATCAATTCGATTCATGGTAGCGACTTTCGGGCCATAAAAATGTTAAAAGATTTGCTTTCTATGAATGACTTCTGATACTTTAGTTTAGGTTCAATTCATCAAAACAATGAAAACGAAATTCATTCTCTTTTTTAGTGTATTCTCAATGGCTGTAAGCGCCCAGGATATTTGGATCACCAGCCGAGAGACAGGCAATCAACAAATTGTTTTCCCAAGAAAAGTAAAAGCCGTTGTTACCAGAGATGGTGAGTATTTTGAAGGTAAAATTCGACCTTTTCCTGAGTATCTCATTGTTGGTGACAATAGTGTAGCTTACAAGGAAATTGGCTTTCTAGAGGTTAAAAAATTAGAAGGCCGGTCATTCATTAGCACGCCATTAAAATGGATCGGCGGGGGCTTAACCATAATTGGAGGAGTCGCAACAGGATTTGCATTTCAAGCGCCACCGGAAGAAAATTGGGGCCTTCTTGGCTCGGGAGTGGCCGTTGCTGGAACGGGTGTTTTGTTGTACCGACTAGGGGAAAAATCAGAACCCGGCAAGAACCACAAAATCACTGCACTTCATACGAAAGAATGGCAATTCTCCTATGGAATCAGGCCTTAATACGGATCCTTTGAAAAACCTTGGCAAGGTTGAGCTCTTAACTTGACGATATATTGCAGGACAATCCGTGATTGGGGCTCTCAGAGCATTATCATTGCCAGCTTTGATTTATGATATAATTCCAGCTGTTTCCAGGATATAAGTCGGTCTAATGCCCGTAGAACTGATCAAGGTTGGAGCTTCCTCACGAATGGTATTTCCTGTCAATACAAGGGCTGTATCTAATCCATATTTATTACCCCCGATGATATCTGTCGTGAGGGTATCACCCACCATTAGTACTTCATTTCTTTCTGCATCAACCCCATCATCTGCAAAGTGTGCGAAGGCAAAGTTGAACATCTGCGCATCAGGTTTTCCGAATTTGATAAACACCTTGCCTACCAGGTTTTGGATCATTTCGGCCAATCCGCCAATAGCAATAGAAACTTCATTTCCTGAAACAGGGTATCCCAGGTCTGTATTGGCGACAATCACTGGGACATTATGGAATCGGAGCAGGTTTACTACCTTGTTGATGTCCGCCTGCCAGTCAAAACCTTCATCATCAAACATGGCGACAGCACTTATATCATCGATATCCCTGAGGTCCACGTCACTGATGTGCAACGCTTCTAAGCCTTTCGATTCAATAAAAAAGGCCGAACTGGGTGGCCCCACATATACCACTTTGCCAATTTTCACTTTAAAGCCGAGGTACTGTCTGGACAACATTCCAGATGAGATGATTTGCGATTCCCGGATATTGTGATGCCCTCTTTCGTGATAGGATTCCATCAATTGTTTCGGGCTTCTGGAAGCGTCATTCGTCAGGATATAAAATGGCTTTTTCTTCTCTTCCAGCCAGGCAAATGTTCGGTCAATACCATCAATAGTTCCCGACGAATTCTTCAATACACCATACGCGTCAAAAAAAATAACTTTATAATGAGACGCGATTTCTTCAAAACGATCAATTTCCATATCAAATTCCCAATTCCTTCAGGATCGGTGAAGCATCGAATTTATCAATATTTGGGAAATAAGTTGCGTAAGCTTCCATTTGAAGTCGGCCAGAATAGATCTCATGGAAGAAATAGCGCCCATCTTTGATTACATAATTGAGGATGAAAAACCGATAGGCTTCTTTCAAAAAATATACTTCCTGCTCCGTCAGTGGAAACACCTGGTGGTAGGCTTTCAGGAATGACATGAAGCGCGGTTCCATCAGCGGGTCAATTAAATAGCTGAAAAAAGTTCTGTCTCCTGCTGAAGAGCAAACCCGGCTAAAGAAGTAAAAGTCCATGATTCTCGAGCTCATGCGGAACCAATCATAATCCCATCGGGAATAGAAGGCTCCCTTTTTATCGATTGAAAAGTTGCCGATATTCCAGTCTACAAATACGGGAATTGTATCAAAGTTATCGGCTCCCAGCGCCTCGAAATTTTCCAGAAATAGGTTCACCTGCCTCTTAATGACGTCCTCATTACCCCGATGCTCGAACTTCCCCATATCGGTTTCCATAATTTCCAACAGGTATCTCAGGTCATTGGGCATGGTTTTCGACCATAGCGGTAATACACCAGATAGGGAAGTGCAGGTCTTATGAAAGCTGGCAAGCTCCCTACCCAACTTTTGTACTTGCTGAATTGAAAGCTTCCTGGGAAGGAATTTATTTACCCGAATGGGCTTATAAAAGACTACCCAGGCGTCAAGGAGACTATCCTTGTAACGATAAGTGTAAACCTGGCTCTGTTTTGTGAGGCTGTGCGAAACAAAATATTCGTAGGGTGCAGGCAGGTTCAGGGCCAATGCATTGATCAGGGTATGGTCTTCCAAAAAATTCTCATAACTCCCGAAATAGGACAGTTTCCCAATAACCCTTTCTCTGTTTTCCAATTCAATCATGAAGACATGATTCGTGGAAACTTTAGCACTGATGTCTGTGATCGACTTCACCAGTCGGCTGTCACCGTCATAATCCTGCCAGGCATCTCTGACAATTTCCGAAAATTCCTTTTTGAGCTGCATATTCCCGTGAGGGGTACGTTATGAATTTAGGGATCAATCTAAAACATCTTATTCGAT
Source organism: Cyclobacteriaceae bacterium (assembly GCA_965215825.1). Taxonomy (GTDB): domain Bacteria; phylum Bacteroidota; class Bacteroidia; order Cytophagales; family Cyclobacteriaceae; genus JAWPMT01. The sequence continues at coordinate 596,501 of CBDCEM010000002.1, forward strand.
TGACAACTGTCACTCGCCTATACTACCATGGTTTCTTGATAATTTTACATCCTGCCAATCTATGAAGAGACTATTAATCATTCTAATGACCGTTTTGGTTATTGCCAAGGCTTCGGGACAATCCGGAGCACTTTCCTTTTCCGATTATGGCCCCGTAGCTTTTGATAGTTTTTGGCGAATTCCAGATGTATCTACAGGTTATGAGCAGCTCACCTTCCATACTTTTTCCAGAGCTTCCAGTGATGAAATATCCAGCCGCTATTTCACGCAATATTTTCGCGTGGATATTCCTATTGGTGCAGAAAATGGCTTGTCCATCCGATTTCCTCTGCATCATTTCAATATTGATACCAGAAGAGCGATACAACAAGGGATAGCCAATGAAAAAGGGTCGGAATGGGGTGATCTTGATTTTATCTTCACTATTAATGCCTTTCGAAACTTCTTCGATCGCTGGGCAGGTGGTAAGTATAACCTGTTGTTCATTGGAGAAATGCATACAGCTCCTACCAGTCGCGCTAACCGGCAGTTTACAGATACCATCAAGATGTTGGGACTTGTGGGCTTTACAGGCTCCTGGTCAATAGGGCAAGGGACGGTCGTTGCCAGAACTTTTATTGGTGTTGGTGGCTGGCAAGATGAGGAGTTACCTAGGCAGAATCATATCCTTAAGGTCTCACCCTCCATCGAATATCAGCAGTCATTTTCCTCCAGGTGGAATTGGGGAGTTGGCATGGGAAGTACAGCCTTGAAAGGAGAAAAGAAAGGTGATGATGGTTTTCGTTGGCATGGCAGCTTGTTTGTGCAGGACGCCAGGTCAAGGGAGTTGCAGCTGGGTTTGGGCATCATCACTTATACAGAAGGAGGAGGCTCAATCGGACAAGTGCAATTGGGGCTGTCTCTTCCAATATGGTTTTCTGGGTTTGAGCGAGTTGAAGCACTTGAAGGATCGTAGCCATATTCATACCGCAGATCAGAATTGTCCTCTTCAATTAAGGGAGTCTGACTAGTTTATTTTGTCGCCTCCACAAGCTTCAAGCCACTCCTTCTATATTCCCCAATCAGGAGACTGGTGACCAAACTATAGCTCTTAATGCCCTCTTTCTGATCATTTGCCTTTAAAAACAGGTCATACAATACATCCGTTAAAGGATCAATGGGATTGTAAAAGCTCTGCCAATAGGTCCTGTTCTTTCGTAAATCAGATCTCACGTCGGTACTCAGTTTGGTCACTAAATCATCATAAGCCAGACTATCGAGGCGAAACAAAGAACGCATGGAATAGCGCAACATCATCAAATTCCCGGAGTATTGGAAATTAATATCGGGACTAAACTGGGTGGCAAGATACCCTACGAAATTGGCCTCGTCTTCAGAAGCGAACCCACTTTGATGAGCCATCTCATGGCAAGTAACAGCAGGCACTAAAAAATTGGGTGGGTCCATATTCACATTGGCCTCTCCAGTAAACATGAAATAAATCCCGCCGATGGTAAAAGAGGACATGATCTTCGGAAGTAGTACTGACTTGACTGAAAAGACCTCATAGCGAATGAAATCGTAGTGTCCTTTTGCCTGGCTAAACCCAATGCTTGCTTTCTCTAGAATTTCCGCTTTTGAGATGGGTAACTCGTCCCCCACAACAATGGTAGATCGCAACTCATTACAACGCGAAATCAACGTGTCATTTAATGCAATGAGCTCTTCTTTTATAATATCAGAAGTCTCCAGTTCCGCAATTTCCGGGATACGCTGGCGGTGATAATTTAAACCCCAGGTCAGATTAAAAAGTAAATTGAACAACGAGAAAGCAAATAAGCCATTTTTAACAACGATCCAGGCAAACCTTCTAAAACTGATCTTCTTCCTGGCCAATTCTATCATGCGTTTCGTGACCCAAACTAGCAGCGCGAAAAACAATGAATAGAAAATTAGTTGCCCGATGGGTAAGCTAACCTCAGCACTTACCGTGCTTAAAAGGGATTGGATTGCCGGATAAAAACGATTACTGTAGTTCACCTCCACCCATTCAGGATGGGATGTTGCCCAATTCACGAAAAAGATCTCAAACGGAAGAAGTCCGATGAAGATCCCCTTGATCAGCTGGCCAGTATGTATTTTTGTTTTGATCACTACAAACGCGAAAGTAATCCTGCTTTCCTTTTTCTTCCTGTTCTGATATAGTTACTTTCAGGATATGGCTTCTACTCCTGCAAGAATCCTACCCTTACTGGTGCTTTCTCAATTTGCTGCAACTTCTGTTTGGTTTGCTGGCAATGCCATTTACCAGGACCTTCAGCAGCACCTTGCCTTTGCTTTTGACATTACTCCTAAACTCACGATTGCGGTTCAATTAGGTTTCATTTCCGGAACCCTCTTATATGCTGTCTACATGATTCCAGACAGGTTTTCACCTGCCCGCGTGTTTATGGTTTCTGCTGGTCTGGCCGCAATGTTCAATATAATCCTTGTATTCTCACCTCCCTTTTGGCTCATATTTGCTTCGCGATTTATGGTGGGTATGTTCCTGGCGGGTGTATACCCCGTTGGGATGAAAATCGCTTCGGACTGGTATCCCAAATACCTGGGACATGCGCTGGGCTTTCTGGTCGGTGCATTAGTCATTGGTACTTCTTTCCCGCACCTCATCAAAACATTCTCCCTGGGGCTACCGTGGCAGGTTGTGTTGATTGTCACCAGTACACTGGCCATCAGTAGTGGCCTGATTGTACAATACGGCATTGGGGACGGACCTAACAGGAAAAAAGGTAAGGAGTTTTCGATTGGGGTTTTTCTAAAAATGTTCAAAAACAAAATGTTTAACCGCGCCTCATTGGGATATTTTGGCCATATGTGGGAGCTCTATACCTTTTGGGCATTTGTTCCTCTGTTGTTGACCTATTTCAATGAAAGTGCTAAAGCCTCCCTAAATGTTTCTTTTTGGGCCTTCCTTACCATTGCAGCAGGTGGATTGGGAAGTGTTATTGGCGGGATTTATTCACGAAAAATGGGTAGTTGTCGTGTTGCTTTTGTCTCACTTAGTTTCTCCTCTCTATGTGCGATGTTGTCCGTTTTCTTTTTTTCTCTGCCCGTAACACTATTCCTTATTCTCTTGTTGGTCTGGGGCTTTTTTGTGGTGATGGATTCACCGCAGTTTTCTTCTGTAATCGCTGATTATGCCCCTAAGGAATTCCTGGGAAGTGCACTGACCATCGTAAATAGCATAGGTTTCGGTCTTACCATCATCAGCCTGGAAGTAACGGATCGGCTGGCTTTTCTCGAAGAACATAGGTTTTGGGTACTCGCTATTGGTCCTCTACTGGCCCTCATCCCTACCGGGAAGATTGCATTTCGGAAGAATTTTCCGGCCCTGTAGCCGTGTCAAAGATTCGCTTTGGCCACCAAAGAATCCAACCTATGCCCATACTTTGGTGCCCTCCGTGCAATTCCTGCACATCTCTATTTCACTTCTCCCCTTCAACAACGTAGCCCGGAAATCAACATAGGCCCTGGAATTCCAAATCTCCCGAAAAGAGCTCTCAAATGTATTCCCAAGCGTGTAATGTGCGTCTTTGTCAAAGCAACAAGGAACCACTTTTCCATCCCAGGTAATCACACAACTGCTCCACATTTTCCAACAGTGATCCAACAGCTTATTTTTTACTGCATATGTCCCATCAGGTTGCAGCCGATACCGTGAGTACTTGTCAATGGTAGGAATTAATGAGCTTCCCAATTCGTAATCATAGATCTGCGCCGTTTTGAAAGCGATTTTGTCGACACCATATTCCCTGGCCAAAAGCTCCGCCTCCTCAATCTGATGCTCATTGGGTCTGACTACTAAAAATTGCCAGGTCACAAAGGGAGTAGCACGCTTAAGCTCCTTTTTCTTTTGAATGATGTTTCTGGTTCCTTCCAATACTTTGCTCAACTTCCCCTCCTTTCGGTAGGACTCATAAGTTTCCTGGGTCGTGCCATCGATAGATATGATCAGTCGGTCCAGGCCAGACTTTACAGTTGCTTCGGCCTGATCTTCATCGAGAAAATGCGCATTGGTAGAAGTGGCCGTATACATTCGTTTTTTACTTGCGTAATCAACCATTTCCAGAAAATCCGGATTGAGATATGGTTCGCCCTGAAAATAGAAAGTCAGGTACGTGGTTTTCGCCGAAATTTCATCAATCAACTTTTGGTAACGAGGCAATTCAAGTTTACCTGTGGGCCGTGTAAATGACCGCAGGCCACTGGGGCATTCGGGACATCTCAAATTGCAGGCAGTCGTAGGCTCGAGGGCCATGCTAATTGGCATTCCCAGAATTTTGGGTTTCCCACTAATTCGCGAAAACACGTAGGAACCCAGGATCAGGACAGCATTGATTATCCGATTTAAGGTTAGCTTTGAAAGCAATTGTAACGTATCGCGAAAGCTGATAAACATTAGGTAAACCTATACGCTGAAAATTAAATAGTCATGTCAAAACGAAAGTTTCTGCTCTCTCTGTTCCTCGTCCTTGCCATGGTTGTCAATTTTTCTGTCAAAGGTCAAATTAAACTATCTGATGATGCCACGATTTCGATGGTAACCATTGGCCCATACGATCCGGAGTTATGGTCTTCCTGGGGCCATTCGGTTATTCGTGTTTATGATCCCAAACAAAATATTGATTGGTCTTACGATTACGGACGTTTCTCCTTTGATCAAGCTAACTTCTATTGGAATTATGCACTCGGCAAGACCTTCTACAGCATAGGAAAATTTAATAATTACACCCGGTTGAAGAATCATTACGCACGACAAAACCGAAGTGTCATCGAACAGGTGATGAATTTTACTCCGGCCGAAGTTCAGAAAGCTTTCGAATTGCTGGAAGAAAACAACAAACCCGAGAATCAGGAGTATCTCTACAACTACGTATACGACAATTGTGCTACCCGTTTGGTGGACCTGGTCGACCTCACCATTCCAGGAAAGGTTACCTATGATCCTACCTTCATGAAGGAAGGCAATACCATTCGTGACCTGATGGATGAAGGGTTGGAATTTCAGCCCTGGGGTGATCTAGTTATTGACTTATTTCTTGGAAGTCAGATCGATCATGTTGCCAATCAGAGAGAATACCTCATGATGCCTGAATATGTCCGCCAGAGCTTCGCGAAATCCACAATCAATCGAGGCAGAAAAGAAGTGCCTTTAGTCAAGGACGAAATAATAGCTTACCAGGCCAAACCAGAAAATCTGGTCAATGGGATATTGACTCCTTTCAACGTATTCGTGCTTTTATTCTTTGTAGTGGGTTTCATTACCAATAAGAACTTCAAGACACTTAAACGCACCAAGTGGATCGATTATGTGCTGTTTAGCCTGGTTGGCGTTCTGGGTTTCGTATGTTCTTTTCTTTGGTTTGGTACTGAACATTTATCAAAATACAACTGGAACCTGCTTTGGGCTATTCCTTTCCACCTACCCGCCATCTGGATGACGAACAAGGAAAAGTACCAACCATTCCTTGCGCGCTATTTCCGATTCACCGCAGTGCTCTATGCTTTGTTACTGCTGTTCTGGGTCATACTACCACAACCCATCCATCAATCATTGGTCCCTTTGATTCTGTTGCTGGTACTAAGAGCGTTTTATATCAGCTATGATTTGAGTAGGATTTAAGTCCTGCTTGTATCAAACCCGTAACGCGACGAGCATACTTTAATCGCCTCAGTTTGCCGCTGGGCACTGTAAAATAAAGGAGCTGAACAGAGCAAAAGGATCTCATACTGACCTGGGCAATTAGCGACCTCCCACAGGAAATTAGTGTTCCCTATCTTCACTTTCTGAATAAATTTTCTTCTTCAGCTGCAACTATTCCAAAAAGTTGGAGTTTGACCGCCAAGAAAGCCAAAGAACTTGAATCAACCCAACGATAATGAGCTCATGCAGATGGTTCAGGATGGCGATCTCAGTAAAATGGGGTTGCTGTACGAACGTCATCACCGGTCCCTTTTTGGGTTTTTCTATCGGCTGACCAACAGTGGGTCCGAAAGTGAAGACCTGGTTCAAAATGTGTTCTATCGCCTGCTCAAGTACCGGCATGCTTTCAAGAATGAAGGAAAATTCGTGTATTGGTTGTATGCCGTGGCTAGAAATATCTCGAAGGACGTCTATAAGAAAAAAGACCCCTTGCTTCACTCAAGTGAGTTAGAAGACATCCATCAAAAGCGTCAGGAAGAACTAAACGCAGAAGAAAAGATCACGCATTTGGAACAGGAAGACTCGTTGAAAATGGCCCTAAGTTGCCTTGCGGAGGAGCAACGTGAAGCCATCGTATTAAGTAAGTTCCAAGGCATGAAGTATCATGAAATAGCGGTGATTGCCAATTGCACTGAAAGTGCTATTAAAGCCCGGATCAGAAGAGGAATCATGGAGATGAAAAAAATCATGGATAAAGCAGAGCAAACATGAAAGAGACGAAGGGAATACACCTGAACTGCGATATAGCGCTTGAACATATGCTTCAGGCCCTGGGGCATGCCCAATTTACTACCGAAGACCTTGAAGCACTTTGTGAAGCACATCCAGATTGTGAAAAAGCAATCAGGGAATCTTACCACTTGTGGCATGAAATGGATGCAATGAAGATACCTGACCCTTCGGAAAATATGAGAGGGGCGTTTTTGGAAATGCTAGCCGATTTCGAAAAGGAAGAAAAACCAAAAGTTGATACGCCTGCATTCAAGTTGAATTGGAACACCACTTTCCGATGGGCTGCCATATTCATCATCGGGTTATTACTCGGATTGCTGATCCAAAAATCACCGCATGATCCCGCTCCCTTATCAAATCAAAGCAATGAGATTACCAGGTTACTAACAACGACCAGTGCTACTACTGACAGGCTGTTGGCCATCCAGCAGATCAAAGAAATTCAAAACCCGGAGGATCCAGTAATTGAGGCACTGAATGAGACACTCATGAAAGACCCAAACGTCAATGTACGATTAAGTGCCATTGAGGCAATGGTTCATTTCATTGACCATCCAAAAGCCCGGACTTCTTTGGTGTCAGCATTGCCGTATCAGGACTCGCCGATTGTACAACTCACACTCGCCGAATTATTGATCAGTCTTCAATCAGAACAAAGCATCGATGAACTCAAGATGCTCCTGAACACCGCAGATCTGGATCATGATGTAAAACTTCAATTGAAAGAGACGCTAAATGTTTTATGAAATGAAATCATTAATCAGCACTACACTTATCCTTTTGTCATTGACCATTTGTCAGGGACAGGAAAAACCTGACAATCAGTATTTTGAAGTCAGTCAAAAAGGCTTCAGAACGTTAAACCTTCATAACCTTAGAGGCGATGTAGAGGTAAGGGGAACGGATACTAAAAACATCCAGGTAACCATTAAAAGGCAACTGACCGCCAAAAGACAGGCATTACTGACCGATGCGCCATCACAGTACTATTTTGACACATTAAGCCGTGAAGGCAACATCTATTTCTTCATGGAGTCTCCAACGCATGAATTTAAGATTGAATCAGATGGACTTGGATATTATAATTCATGTGATCAATGGAACAGGGATAATCGCCCGACGGTAAACTACCGTTTCGATATTACAGTAGAGTTTCCAAAAGCCATGAATTTAAACGTTTCCAGTCATCATGATGCGCTCCGCATTTCGGATGTAGGCGGAACACTCAATGCAAAAAGTCATCACAAAGATTTAGTGGCATCACGAATAGGCGGAAACGCCAACTTAAAATCTCATCATGGAGATGTGGAAGCCAGTTTTACGGAAAACCCCAGTGAAGCATGTAGTTTCAGCACACACCACGGGGATATACGGATTGCTTATCAGAGCCAGTTTTCTGCTGATGTCAAACTCAAGAGTCGGCATGGAGAATTTTTTACAGAATACGACTGGGAATCACAACCCATCACTGTCTCTAAAGAACCCTCTGAAAAAGGCACCAGTTACAAGGTTGGAGATGGTACATACGTCACCATTGGTGGCGGTGGCCCATTACAAAGCTTTAGCACCTGGCATGGGCACATTTATTTAGTGAAAAATTGAATCGATAAAGATAATGATATGAAAAAGCATTTTTGGATAGTGGCCATTTGTATGATGACGGGCCTGGGATTAAATGCTCAGGACGAACAGGAGTTTTCCATTCCATTAAGTGATCCCGGCAAACCCGGCAAATTGGTAGCGAATATGCACCGAGGGTCTATTCGGGTAGAAGGCTACAGCGGAGAAGAAGTAAAAATCCGAGTGGTCTCCATCGGTGACGAAGATGAAGAGGACAGGGATTCTGATAAAAACGGACTTAGAAGAATACCCAATACTGCGGCGCAGTTCAATATCGAGGAGCAAAACAATGTGGTTACCATATCCGGTGGTAGAAATAAAAGGGTGGATTTCACCATCCAGGTTCCGGAAGAGTTTTCCTTGAATCTTAAGACACATCATGACGGCTTTATTGGTGTGAAAAATGTAAAGGGCAACATCGAAGCTGATGGGCACCATGAGGACATTGAAATGTCAGGAATTTCAGGATCAGTAGTTGCAGATACTCACCATGGCGAAATAACAGTGGCATTTGATGACGTGTACAAGGAAACGCCCATGGCTTTTAGCACCTACCACGGTGACATTGATATCACCTTACCACCTAATGTCAATAGTTCCGCCAAAATCAAAACGACCAAAGGAGAAGTCTACACGGACTTTGATCTGGACTTGAAAGTAGAAACGGCCAATGTCGCCAACAAAGGCAAGGGAACCAAGATACAAGTCGGCGGGTGGTTAAAAGGGGACCTGGGTTCCGGAGGGGCTGAGTACATGTTTAGCAGTTACCATGGAGATGTGGTCATCCGCAAGAACTAGTTGTTAGATATTTTAAATCTGAACACCCTGTAAGAAGGCATATGCGTACATTTATCCGGTTAATTGTACCATATGCCTCGATTTATCCTAATATTAGTTCTCACCTTGTCCTTAGTGGCCTGTCAGGTGCCAGAAAACACTTCGATCAATTTTTCCTTAACCGAACAACAAAGTGGAACGGATGCTTTGTTCATTGCCATGTCTGTTCTGGATGAGGAAACCGTCTGGATGAGTGGGACTAAATCTACCTTTCTTCGCACAAAAGACGGTGGTGACGCCTGGGAACTGTTTTCGCATCCTGAAATAGATACGTTCCAATACCGGGATATTCATGCATTCAATGATGAATCGGTTGTATTGCTCTCGATAGGAGAAGGTGCTAATTCGCAAATTCATTTGTTCTCAGAAACTAAAGGGTGGGAAGTTGCCTTTGTAATGGATCACCCCAAAGGATTTTTGAACAGTATTGACTTTTGGGATGATCAAAATGGCCTCGCTTATGGTGATTCGTACGATGGTAAGCCATATCTATTAAAAACGGAAGATGGAGGTCGCTCCTGGAACAGAATCAATCCTGAAGTCCTGCCTGACGCGGGTGAAGGGGAAGGTGGTTTTGCCTCCAGTGGCAGTTGTATTTCCATTCAAAAAGGTGGGCTGGCCTGGATCGGAACTGGAGCTGGTGGCAGTGCTCGTGTACTTAAAACAATAGATTATGGTGAAAGCTGGACCAGTTACGATACGCCAATCGTAAAAGGAGATGCTGCAGGGATCACTTCCATTCATTTCAGGAATGAAAATCATGGTCTAATCGCTGGAGGAGATCTGGCAATTACGGATGATTACACCAATAATTTAGCCTTCAGTATTGATGGCGGAGAAAGCTGGGTATTGACCGGGAGACCTACTACAAAAGGGGCTTTTTATGGAAGCGACCTGATCAGTATCAAAGGAAAAACTGTGGTAGTAGCCTGTGGCCCAAATGGAGCAGATATCACCTTTGATGCAGGACAAACCTGGAATACTATTTCCGCTGAAAATTTATGGGTAGCCGACCTTGATGAAGATGGTTTTGGCTGGTTGGCGGGTAGAGACGGGAAAATTTTCAAACTTGTATTGAACTAAATCTTTTCAGGCACTTCTTCGTATTTTTGTTTCTATGGCGGAAAATGAAGAAAAAGGGGTCTCACAACGAGAAGAACAACTGAGCAACACCTTGAAAGCTGTTGATAAACTTCATTTAGATGTTGAAGCATACCTGTCAAACTCAAATGCGTAGACCCAGAAGAAATCGTCAATCAGCCTCTATTCGAGACCTGGTACAAGAGACACAAGTAACTAGCAATGATCTGGTATTCCCGCTTTTTCTATTAGAAGGGAGCAACAAAAAAACTGAAGTGGCGTCTATGCCCGGTATCTACCGTCATTCCCTTGACCTGATGCTCCCTCTGATCGAGGAATGCCTGACATTGGGCATCAAAGGGTTCGATATTTTTCCAGTGGTGGAGGAAAAACACAAGGACAAGACAGCTACCAAAAGCTATGATCCCAATTTCTTCTATCTCCGGGCCCTGAAAAAAATCAAACAGGAATTTCCTGAAGCATGGGTTATCACTGACGTTGCGATGGATCCCTACAGCTCAGATGGCCATGATGGTCTGGTAAAAAATGGTGAAATCCTAAACGATGAAACGCTTGAAATATTAGCGAAAATGGCATTAGCCCAGGCGGATACGGGTATCGATATGGTAGGCCCTTCAGATATGATGGATGGGCGAATTGGGTTCTTAAGAGATTCACTGGACAGTCATCAACATACGAACGTAGGTATCATCTCCTACACAGCAAAATATGCCAGTGGCTTTTATGGGCCATTCAGGGACGCTCTTGATTCCGCACCAAAATTCGGAGATAAAAAAACCTATCAAATGAACCCGGCCAATCGGTCCGAAGCACTTCTTGAAGCGGAATTGGATTACAACGAAGGAGCTGATATTCTAATGGTAAAACCAGGCCTACCTTATTTGGATATCATTGCCGACCTTAAAAGTCATTTCCCCATACCGGTTGCTGCCTACCATGTTTCCGGAGAGTATGCCATGATCATGGCCGCTGGAGAAAAGGGGTGGTTAGATGCTGATCGAACCATGCAGGAAAGCCTCACGAGCTTAAAACGGGCAGGCTCGGATATTATACTAACCTATTATGCCAAAGAGTTCGCCAAAAATCAGCATTGATCTTTAGACTATTTTCTGCTCCTTCCAGGCTTTCGTTTACGACTGGCAGAAGAAGTTTTGCTTCCAGGCTTGGCATTTCCTTTTTCTTCTTCAAGAAATTTCTTGCCTCTGGCGCCTTTCAAAGCCATAATTTCTTTCGCACTTAAGTGTCTCCAGTTACCACGAGGAAGGTCCTTCTTCGTTAGGTTACCAAACATCACCCGATCGAGTTTTTGAACACGGTAGCCCAGTTTCTCAAAAATTCGACGAACGATGCGATTCCTGCCTACATGAATTTCTATGCCAAGGACCTGGGCATCATCACCGACAATGGCGAGTTCATCCACCGGTGCAATACCATCATCGAGTTTGACTCCCGCAACAACTTTGTCAAAGTCATCGGCCGTAATGGGCTTATCCAACTCAATCTGATAGATCTTTCGAATACGCTGACTAGGGTGAGTCAACCTCCTTGCCAGTTCGCCATCATTTGTAAATAATAGCAAACCGGTCGTATGCCTGTCAAGACGACCGACAGGGTAGATCCTCTCCTCACATGCATTTTCAACCAGGTTCATTACCGTCTTTCTATCATGGGTATCTTCCATGGTGGTGATAAAGTCTTTCGGTTTATTCAGAAGCACATACTGCGTCTTCTCGGGCCTCAGGGTTTTCCCTTTATAGATCACTCGATCTTTTGGCGTTACTTTCTGGCCCATCTCGCGAACTACCACTCCATTGACTTTGATCTGACCCGATGAAATAAGTTCATCAGCATCTCGTCGTGAGCAAATTCCTGCGTTTGCAATATATCGATTGAGTCGAATGGGGCCTTTGTACGGTTCTTTGTTGTTTTCTGTAGGTTTTTGAGTTCTGGAACCGCTGGTCCTTGAGGTAGGACGTGTACGGGAAACCCCTTTACCATCATCGTCCGACTTAAGTCTCCGTTTATGACCTCCTGATCGCTGTTCCCCTCTAGCAGGCCTGGAATTCTCTGATCTCTTTGATCGATTTCCCGGCCCGGAGCTGGTCCGGCCAGAGCGCTTTTCATCGGATCTATTTGGTTTCTTACCTGTTCCTGTTCGCGATCGGCCGGGACGGCTATCGGAAGTTTTATCAGGCTTATTTCTTCTGTTATTCGGTTTCCGTTCCAATGCTATTCTCCTCCATTTTGAAATCCTTCGGAGTAGGAAGCTCTTTCAGATCGTTGATACCGAAATAATCCATGAATTTTTTGCTTGTCCCATAAAGCAGGGGCCGACCAATGGCTTCGGATTTTCCTTTGATCTCTACCAATTCCTTCTCCAGTAATTTCTGGACAGCATAATCACAATTAACTCCGCGAATCTGCTCCATTTCACCCTTTGTTATGGGTTGCTTGTAGGCGATGATAGCCAGCGTTTCCAAAGAGGAATTCGATAGCCTTTTTTTCGATTGTTGTTTCAACAGAATGCCAATACTCGCCTGATAAGCAGGTTTGGTCAAAAACTGATAACCGCCTCCACTTTTCGTCAGGGAAAAAGAAAATTCATCTTTTTCATACTTCTGAGTTAATTCTTCAATCGCCCCCAAAATGTCTTTCATCGGAATTTCCGCATCGAACATCTCTTTCAAACAAGCAGCAATTTCTTTTTCAGCAATAGGCTTGGGAGAGCAGAAAATCAATGCTTCCACATGGTGCGAGAGAAAATCCATTAACTGACCTTACTTCTTCTTATTGAGTTTAGCCTCTATTGAGTGCATAGTATGCGGAACCGCCATTAATCGCTCTTTGCTGATCAGCTTACCTGTATCCACGCAAATACCATAAGTGCCATTCTTGATACGGATTAGGGCATTCTCCAGGTTGTTGATGAATTTCTGCTGCCGTGCAGCAAGTTGACTTAATTGCTCCTTTTCGGCTGTATCGGCACCGTCTTCCAGTGTCTTTACATTTCCATGTGTAAAATCAGTCCCTTCATCGCTACTTCTGGTCAAGGATTGCCTCAATACTGACAATTCATTCCTTGCTTTGTCCAATTTCTGGTTGATTAAAAATTCGAATTCGGAGAGTTCTTCAGGAGAATATTTGTTTTTTTCAGCCATGACAAGTGCAGTTCTATGGTTCTAAAAAGTGGTGCAAAAGTAACGATTCAAAAGCTATTAGCTAGCTGTTCTTCTATACAAAGTTTCCAACGCAATTCTGAAAAGCCTTTAGGATTGAGTTCTGATCAAAAATCTCTGCCCACAACCACGGTTTCTTTGATGACTTGTGATTGGCCACTGCTATTGAATACTTCGAAAACAACCACATAGTAGCCTACCCTAACCACTCCCCCGTCAGCTGCTGTCCCGTCCCAACGAATGAAACCGTCTGCTCCAAGAGATATACCGCGTGCCAACTCTTTTACAAAACGACCATTCTGATCATACAATGTGATGTTGGCAAAATTGCCCGATGTTTCAAATTCATAATTGATCGTCGTAAATGAGTTGGATCCGCTGCCGGGAACAAACACACGTGGCTCCGCTTCCACCGGATCATTAAAAGCAGACAAATCAAGTGATTGACTATTAGCCTCCCCTGGGGTCCCGAAATTCACAGTACTGGACGCGGAATTCCAATTGTCAGCACCATTGGGTGAATCGAAGGATATTCGTTCCAGGGACACCCCATCTACAGATCGTAACAAGTCACTATGGTAATCTTCATCATAAAACAGCGAGTCCTGATCAATTTGTGAGGCGTCTACAAGATATACACTTCCAAATTCATTGGAGTAGCCTGGAAGATCGGCTACTTCAAATAGCTTATCTGTAGGAGCATCAGGAAAATCTAATTTCAGGCGAGCCACATTTTCTGTAAATGCCATATAATCCTGAGGTGCTATGATCAGGTCTTCTTCAGTAATTACACGATTCTGCGATTCATTTCCCAAATGCCATCCTTTCAATGAAATAAACTGGTCGGAAGTATTGTAAACTTCGACAAAATCAAAGCCATCATCCAGCGGATTAAACATAATTTCGCTTAACAAAACCTGCGAAGCCTCTGCCTCGAATGGTAGTACCAATTCTGCGGTATTGACACTCACAGCATTCCCAAGGCAATCTTGAGCCAATTCCACGGTAATCGTATACACGACCCCTCTTTCCAGGGGCGTACTCAGAGAAAGAGTTACTAAAGAGAGATCATCCGTGTTTACAAAAGATTCTGAAATCTCAATCCCATCAGAGATACTGATGACAGGTCGTAGTGTTGGAATCAGTGGCTCATCGAATTCAATGTGAATCGAATCGCTATCTACTGCAATGGCCCTGATTACATTGGGGCCAAAGTTGTCAGGAATGTCTTGTTTGATAGCGTTTTCTGTCCCGGGCGTACCTCCTGCTTCCGCAGCGCTACTTCCCCAATTGTTTGACCCTCCACAAGGATTGTTGGTATCTCTCATTTCCAGAGCGTATCCGCCTTCACTCTTATTCGTGTCGTGCCAGTCTATGGAATAATCAACTCGAAAGATCAATTCATCATCGTAATGCAGGGACAGTTGCTCACCACTATTACTTAGCCCAGGGAAACTCCCAACACCATTAACATTCAGTCCATCAAAATTGGATACGCCTGAGGTGGTGACCAACACCTGATATTCTCCGGGTAAGATAACTCCTCCAATGGGCGCTGAGTTTCCTGAACCATCCTGAATCACCATGGCATTCAAGTCCAGGATATTTTCAGATCGATTAAAAATTTCTAAGTATTCCCGATTAGGTAAACCAACTTCCGGGTCCGGGTCGGACATGATCTCCGTGATCAATATATCGTTGAAATTAGGTGCTATTGCTTGCAGAAAAACCACGGTTGTGTCCTTCATAAGGTTGCCCGAACAATCAGCAAGGCCTGTGATATCAAAATCAATTTGCTGCAATGAAGCCGTGGTTTCATTTAAGGTTAATTGAAGTTGCAGGTTGAAATCATTGTAATCGGAAGCGGTAATTAATGACTCAAGACTTTGTTCAAAGTTGGAGATGGAGGATCCTAACATCTCTTCCGAGAACCCCAGAATTAGCTGATTTCCAGATAGGATACTTTCCACGATGGTAGGTTCTGTTGTTTCCGCAACAACAGCATTTACTGTCCCCGGTGTGCCTCCGATCGTAGCAGGAGATGCTCCCCAATTGTTGATAGGAGAACAATTACTTTGCGCATCAATCAACTCCAGGCTATAACCACCATTGTCTTTCTCTGTATCGCCGTACCATGCCAATTCATATTCAATACGATCCAATACTTGCGAATCTGCGGTTTGCAGAACTATGGAGTCTGATGAATTGGAAAAGCTGATCAGATCCGCGACTGCTAGTACATTAAAGCCATCAAACTGACTTGTCGTGTTCACATCTATCACCGCCACATAGGCTCCCGGGTCAAGGTTGTAAGAAGTTAAAGACGTGCTTGAGCCTTCTTTGGCCAGAACAAGACCTGAAAGGTCAATGATGGAATCGGAGGCATTGAAAATCTCGATGTACTCTGCGTCAGGGAGGCCTACCGTAGGGCTAGGATCTGCCATGATCTCACTAATCAGTAAATCGCCTGCTTCTGGTATCGCCGAGATGGTAAAAGAAAGTGTCGTATCTGCGATTACATTGCCACTGCAGTCAGAGACTCCACTAATACTTACATCAAAACTCTGCCCTTCAGTTAGGTCCCCTGTGAATACAACTTCCGCAGCAGATGGCCCAGTGGTCAAAGAAGAAATTGAAAGTCCATTTGTAATCGCAAAAGCAGAAGTCAATAAAGAGGCTTCATTCATCTCCTCGTTAAAATTGATGGCAATCGTTCTGTCGGAAAGTGTACTGGAGGCAACCGAAGGGGACTCTGTATCCGGGTCTAGAGAATTGGCACTGCCTGGAGTACCTCCCGCTGTGTTGTTGGATGCCAACCAATTGTTTTCATCGGAGCAATTACTTTGCGCATCAATCAACTCCAGGCTATAACCGCCATTATCTTTCTCCGTATCGCCGTACCATGCCAATTCATATTCAATGCGATCCAATATTTGTGAATCCGCCGTTTGCAGAACTATGGAGTCTGATGAATTGGAAAAGCTGATCAGATCCGCGACTGCTAGTACATTAAAGCCATCAAACTGACTTGTCGTATTCACATCTATCACCGCCACATAGGCTCCCGGGTCAAGGTTGTAAGAAGTTAAAGACGTGCTTGAGCCTTCTTTGGCCAGAACAAGACCTGAAAGGTCAATGATGGAATCGGAGGCATTGAAAATCTCGATGTACTCTGCGTCAGGGAGGCCTACCGTAGGGCTGGGGTCTGCCATGATCTCACTAATTAGTAAATCGCCTGCTTCTGGTATCGCCGAGATGGTAAAAGAAAGTGTCGTATCTGCGATTACATTGCCACTGCAGTCAGAGACTCCACTAATACTTACATCAAAACTCTGCCCTTCAGTTAGGTCCCCTGTGAATACAACTTCCGCAGCAGATGGCCCAGTGGTCAAAGAAGAAATTGAAAGTCCATTTGTAATCGCAAAAGCAGAAGTCAATAAAGAGGCTTCATTCATCTCCTCGTTAAAATTGATGGCAATCGTTCTGTCGGAAAGTGTACTGGAGGCAACCGAAGGGGACTCTGTATCCGGGTCTAGAGAATTGGCACTGCCTGGAGTACCTCCCGCTGTGTTGTTGGATGCCAACCAATTGTTTTCATCGGAGCAATTACTTTGCGCATCAATCAACTCCAGGCTATAACCGCCATTATCTTTCTCCGTATCGCCGTACCATGCCAATTCATATTCAATACGATCCAATACTTGCGAATCTGCGGTTTGCAGAACTATGGAGTCTGATGAATTGGAAAAGCTGATCAGATCCGCAACTGCTAGTACATTAAAGCCATCAAACTGACTTGTCGTGTTCACATCTATCACCGCCACATAGGCTCCCGGGTCAAGGTTGTAAAAAGTTAAAGGCGTGCTTGAGCCTTCCTTGCCCAGAACAAGACCTGAAAGGTCAATGATGGAATCGGAGGCATTGAAAATCTCGATGTACTCTGCGTCAGGGAGGCCTACCGTAGGGCTAGGGTCTGCCATGATCTCACTAATCAGTAAATCGCCTGCTTCTGGTATCGCCGAGATGGTAAAAGAAAGTGTCGTATCTGCGATTACATTGCCACTGCAGTCAGAGACTCCACTAATACTTACATCAAAACTCTGCCCTTCAGTTAGGTCCCCTGTGAATACAACTTCCGCAGCAGATGGCCCAGTGGTCAAAGAAGAAATTGAAAGTCCATTTGTAATCGCAAAAGCAGAAGTCAATAAAGAGGCTTCATTCATCTCCTCGTTAAAATTGATAGCAATCGTCCTGTCGGAAAGGCTACCGGAAGCAACCGAAGGAGCTGCTGTATCCTGGTCCAGAGAATTTACTGTGCCTGGTGTACCTCCTGCCGTATTGTTGGAACCCAACCAATTGTTCTCGTCAGAACAGTCACTCTGTGAATCAATCAACTCCAGACTGTAGCCACCATCATCTTTGGTGTCATCACCGTACCAATCAGAGGAAAAGGTCAGACTGTCAACCAGTTCATTATTGATGTTGCTTAAAACCAACAGCTCCCCGGAATTGTCCAGGCTAAAAAGACTATTTAGAGGAAGGTAATTGTAAATGGAGAATTCATCTACATCTGCAGCATCTATGATAATCACATAAGCATTGCTTGCCAGTTCGTATGTACCTAACCTTAGGGTATCCGTATCGTTAGAGAGGCGCAGAGACGCAAGGTCCAGCGTACGATCTGAGGTGTTAAACAATTCTATGTATTCAGATTCAGGAAGCCCTACTACAGGGCTTGGATCAGCCATGATCTCAGAAATTATCACCAGGCCTTCAGTAATGATTTCCGGAGGCGAATAGATGAATTGCAGTGTATCCGCATCCGTAAAGTTGCCAGACAGGTCTGCAATATCCTGAGCCACTAATTGATAAGTTGTACCTGAAGTCAGATTAGAGAATATCAATTGAACAGTTGAGTCATTGGAGAATTCCAGCGATTGCGGGTTCCCGACATCAATGATTGTGTATTGTGTTGTGGACGCGGCCAACTGCGTGTCAATGAGCTGATCGAAACTAGCCTGAATCACGTTTTCCAATTGGCTTTCCACGGCTTCCAGTGATGGTGATGCTACATCATATCTGAAGGTCGAAGTATGATCTGGTAGCTCTCGTCCAAATCGGTCCTGAAGATTGTTCCAATACAGAGTTATATCACTGTTCTCAGTAAGTGCCGCTGATAGCAGTAATTAAATTCTTGAAGGGTTATCAGGATCAATGCTCACCAGTTCCGGGTTCTGGCCCGCAACCTCCACATTAGTTAGTGCAAACGTCTCAAATTCAGTTTCAAACTGCAATTCCAGGGTCAGAGAGTCCAGAATAGTGATGGAGGAAAGATAGGTTTCAAAAGTAAGGTCTAGCGAAGTGAACTGTAAGCTGTTTCCTCCTTCACTGGCCACATTGCTCAAATTCAACTCGTAGGCGGTTTCATCAAAACTTCCAACAATCTCTATTTCGGCCATATTGCCTCCCGCATCTACTACTGTTTCTATGGTTAACCCTTGCAAAACATAGTTGCTCGCTTCATAAGCTGCTGTATTCATGGCTTTGCTAAAAGGGATTTGGACAGTAGAATCGCTTGTGAACTGTGTAGCTGTCACTCGTGGCGCCAGCGTATTCAAGGAGGTATCAATGGACTCACTGAGTGTATTCCCAACAAGGTCTTGCCACGCCGATATGGTAAAAGCCAGGGACGCCTCCTCTGCCAGAGAATTAGCAAATGTCAGTTCAAGCTCCAGGCTGTCAGGCCCCTTTAGGTCAAAGGAGATGGGGTTTTGGGAATCCGCTATAAAATTAGCGGTCGATATCGATGACAATGCAAGTTGCTCACTTGCCCAGACAACAATTTTGGTATTACTTTCCTGATAGATTGAATCAATTCTTGGTGCAAGGGGATCATAAGTAAAATCCACATTGCGATTGCTAGTAAAACTGTTTCCATATAAATCCTCGATTTGAGTATAGGTCAATGTCTTTTCCAGCTCTGTTTCAAAGTCGTTAGTAAAAGTTAAAGTGACCGTATTGTTGTTCAATGTCGCCTCGATAGGTTTCTCGTCATCCTCCAGATCATAATTATTCAAGTTGGTAGTGGTATTAGCCTCAAGAGCTTCATCAAATACCAGTTCCAGTTGGGTAGAAGAAGTCACATTCAAGGATGTAAGAGACGGGCTGTCGGTATCGTACCTGAAGGAAAAAGCTGGAGTAATTAACGAATCAGAAGCATCGCTGGTCAAGACATTTTCCACAAACAACAATAAGTCTGTATTGTCATCCATCGCCGCATCAAAAACCAGTCGGTAGGTGCGATCATCTCCACCAGTCAGGACATCCGACGGATTCCCAACATCTTCTAACAAATAGTTCCCGGGGTTGGAAGCACTTCCACTTGAAGGTGTAGTAGTAAAGGTGATTTGAAGAAGGTTTGAAGAAAGAGCATAAACAGAATCAATCTGATCCTGAAACGTAAAAGCCTCATTGGTTGATGAAATAGCATTTCCCGTGGTGTCTTCCAGTGCGTTGAAAGTCAGGGTGTAAGTTGTTCCTTCGGAAAACTCAGTAGCAAACTCCACCAATATGCGATTGGAAGCGGAATCCTGCAATATAGCTCTGGAGGGCTCTCCAACACTTTGGTTCAGCGAGAAGTTTGATTCAGTCTCAGCTTCGGACTCTTGAAGGGGCTCATTAAAGATCAGGAAAAAGGCATTATTAGTTGCCACCACCAATCTATCCAATTGAGGAGCCGTAACATCATAATAGAATTCCGTGGATTCATCAGAAAGCGCATTGCCGGAACAATCTGTGATCCCTGTGTATTCCAGCGAATATGTGTTTTCACTGACCAAATCACTACCTAAAAGGATATCAACCACCGCATCTGACGAAAATGAAACAGCAACGATCGTAAAACCAGAAAGACTAAAAGAACCCGTTGATACCGAACTCTCCTCGAAAGGCTCGGAAAAGGTGATTTGAATCGAATCCGTATCAATCACCTGCAGGCCATTCACCGTGGGTGCCTCAGTATCTGCGGAGCTGTCAAAAACTGAATTCTGGGCACCCGGTGTACCCCCATTTGCATTGGTCGAAGCAGAAAAGTTGAACTCCCCACTACACGGCAATTCAGGGTTTACCTGTTCATAGGTGATCCCATCAGACGGAGCAGAAGAATAGGTCAACTGGTCGATGATAGCGCCTGTATCATTGGTCAATACCACAACATCACCACTGTTGGTCAATGCTCCAAGGCTACTCACAACAAGTACATCTCCAAATCCTGTAAAAAGGCTTTCATCGGCATCGTCACAAATGATCACATAACTATCCGGACGTAGCGTATATGTCCCCAACTTCTCTGAGGAGGTAGGATTCTCATCGTCTGAAATACCCCAGTTTTCCAGGGCATAGAAATTATCTGTTGGATTGTATAGTTCAATGAATTCTGCCTCGGGAAGTCCTACCACAGGGCTTTCATCAATCATCAATTCATTAATGACAATATCTCTGTGACCTGCTGTCGAAAACTGTATGTACTCGAAAGAACTTGTCGAATTGGCAGCAATGGCGTTACCACTTTCATCTTCTACATTGTTGACGGTCACTGTGTAGGTCGTTCCATTGTTAAGCGAAGAGACCGTCAGTGTAACTTGACTATTGTCAGAAGTATTTCGTTCCGCATTGGATACAGTTGCGCCGTTATCGAACGAATAGTTGCTGGCAGTTTCCGCTGTAGTTTCGTCCACACCTTCATTGAATTCAAGCACTACTTCTGTTGCAGAATTGGCAGAACTGGAAGAAAGTGTAGGAGGATCCGTATCTGCAACAGCTGAGTAGGTTGTGGCGAAATCGTCATAATAAAATAAGCCACTTCTTGAATTTGCGGAGTATCTGATTTGCACACCAAAATGTGTAGAGGAATTGTAAGTGTTATCTGTAACTGTCCCCTGGCTAGTTGAATTGACAGTAACCTCCCATACCCCTAACTCTGAACGCGTAATATTTACCGAAGCAAAATCTTGAGAAGTCACAGTTTGTACGGTACCCGAAAGTGCCAACTCTGTAGTAGTGCCTGCATCTTGACGATACAGACGTACTTCATTGAAATCAGAAGTCCCGGGATATCTCAGTTCAACAAAATATCCATTAAGATCGCCGCTTAGGTCAGCGGTATTGCTCATCAAATATACCCGTGAAGTATTGTTTCCATTCGTAGTGCTGCTTGATGAACTTGGCCGGGAAAAGTCCAATCGAAACCGAAAATCCCACTCGGCAGTAGAAGAAGACAAGTCCTGCGCATCAGTAGTGCTCAGGTAGGAAATCCTGGTTCCCGAACTTCCCGAAAGCGCCTGGCTTTTTAGTTGATTATCTGCCTCCGCAATCTCAAATGCGTCAGAATTACCGATTGAACTCTCTCCACTCCAAATGGTTCCTGTCGTAAAGTCATTATCATCAAATGAATCATTGACCTGTGCACAGGTAATGAGCGAAAAGATGAAAAGGCCCAATAACAAGGACAATCGATACATGACTCAGTTTTAAAGTTCGCTGATAAAATTAGTGTTTTTGATCACGTTTTTATGTCAAGTATTTACCAAGGAGGTACATACCGCACTTGCAGCATTCTAAATTCTACTAATTCTGAGGGAACAAATTAAGGTAGGTATCCTGGAAATTTGAATAAATTTTAAAATACAATCTCATGGAAACCAACTCAAACGCCTGGATCATGTTAGGCGAAAATGAGCCTCCAGGTTCTACTTATAAAAGTGAAAATAGTTCCTATCAGAATCTGATCAAGCACAATGTATATCGACGAGTCAATAAGTTGTTCATTTGCTTTTTTGGAACCACAGCTACCAGTTCCTCAACCGTACCAGCTGGCAATGGTGATTCTTATACCTTACAGATGGGCGGTACGGAAAATCAGGAAGACCTGGGCTATATGCTCGCCGACAGTAAAAAAAATAATCCCGACATTAAGGTTTTAGCCACATTGGGCTACGGCGAATCTGAATTAAGCCAGATTTTTTCCGGGGACAATGATCAAAAAGCGGCCCAGGACTTTGCAAGTAATCTGGTAGCATTTCTGGAGCATTATGGAATGGATGGCTTTGACGTTGATTGGGAAAGTCCATTGAGCACTTCCATCACAGCTACACAATTCTCACTACTGTTTGATGCCATTCGCAGTGCCTTTGATTCACAGTCTAAGAAATATTATCTAACCCTGTCTCCAGCTCCGGCTCCTGATACCTCCTATTTAAGTATTGATTCGGTCAACAAGGATTTTGACTTTATCAACTTGCAATTGTACTCCGGGTTCACTTTCGAAAATGACTGGACAAGTGCGGGAGTTAACAAAGACCTCCTGGCCTACGGTGCGAAGTTTGAATCCAAAGGTTCGTGGGACCTGGCTCCTTATCAGGATGCTCAAAATGCGTTTCAGGGATATCAGCAAGGGGGCTACAAATCCGCCACCGCATGGCGACTAAACTCAGGGGATTTCAATTTTGAGCAGGCACAACAGATGTTGCTTTTTGATTTAATCCATCCAAGTGATAGCACTCAATTTGATGACACTGATATCGCCGGAGCAGCGGGGAACGCTCCAATCACAAGTATGGTTGTTCGAAGTGGTGAAGTGCTCAATGCACTACAAGTAACCAGTTCCGCAACTTTTGCTACAAAACCGCTAACCTACCAGTTTGAGCGACATGGAGGAGACAGTGGTGTGGCCAGTGATCTATCACTTGATGACGGAGATCTGATTACTGAAATTTCCGGATATACCGGGGTTTGGTTTGGATGGAATTGTGTGCTACAAATCACGCTGAAAACAGAAAATGGGAAAACCTATGGCCCCTTCGGCTCAATGGGAGATGCATCCATTAAGAACCCATTCAGCCAACAAGCGCCATCGGGACAGTCCATTGTAGCTTTTAAAGGGTCTACCGTTAATGTGCCTCTGGCAGATGGAAGTCGAACGGATATTATCGCGACCTTGGAACCTGTTTTTGGTACTGCCGACTATTTCGCTGGTAGTTGAAATCATGCTCCCTTAACAACTATTTCGATTTCATGCGTTGGAAGTAGTAGGACAGCCAGCAATTAATCATCCCAAACTGATGGTCTCTCCAGGGTACCGTAAGTTGTACAATCACTGCATAGGTAATGAGCAATATATACCTTATCCTCCGCTTCTGACATGTCGGTTATTCTAAGGTTCTCCGAGCAGAAATAATTATTTAGCGCATCGCCTAAAACCGACCAGTCGTATTCCCTTATCGTGAAAAATGTTGTGTCCCCTTCTCTTGAGATCACAAAACTTTCTTCAATATTCAGCACATGGAATTCAAATTCATCCCGAGAATAACAATTGGGATCCCATAAGTCCAGGCCGTCTCCTTCTGGTAATAGCGGATGTGGCTGGCAAACCCATTCTTCAGTCTGAATACCTTGATCAAGAAAATCCAGACGGCTCAGGCGTTTTTTCACTTCAGTCACTCCTGCCACTTCAAAATAACCCAAAACAAGGTCAAGAGGATCATCAACATTTTTGATATTGATGGGCATGGTTCCAAGTTGTTCATCTGATAATGTTCCCTGAGACTCATTGGACTCTCGCAATTGTTTGAAATAGGTATAGGCCTCATTTGAAATCGTAAGTTGCCGAACTGCAATGATGTATTGATATGCTAACTCCCGGGCGTACTCACTTATGAATCGAACTCGAAATTGAAAAATCCTGTTCTCAGAAAGTCCTCTCGTTGTAGCTAATAAAGGGGAAATGGGGTACCCAACCCGATAACACGTGCCTAACGGCTGTGGTCTCTCAAAGATTTGAAAACTTTCTCTTTCCCCTGTCCAGTCATATACCGATGGATAGGGAACTGGTACTTGATAGCTTTCAACATAATCGTACCTAAAACTATGTGGGTCCGGTGCATCTGAATTTGAATCTACATAAACCTGAACTCCTGTGAAATCATTTCCAAGCAGGTCCTTTACAGGAATATCCGTGTACTCCGCATAAACACTGTCGATGGGAACAGGATCCAGCATGAGCTCAGGATCTGAGAGAAACTCGGTTCCATTAGGAAGCACGATGGACAACCGATAGGACTGTCCCGGGATACCCGCATAATCCGATCGCGTAATATAGTGCCCGGGTGATGTTTCCGTCAAGGGAACTCTATCCCCTGATGGTTCAATAAAAGCGACCTGAGCATCCGTAGCAGCTAAATTGAGGTTGGTGTCTAGTGGAAACGTATAACTAAGATTTACCACATGTTCCCTGACTTCATTGGTCAAGGACGCATCCACCACTAATTTACTTTCGAAATCGATGGAACGAAAATCAAAGGGTTCTATACACGCCAATAATAGCAACAACAGCAAAGGAAAAAGTTGCTTCATTCTTCGGTAGGTAGGTGATTCTATCAAAGTAACATGCTCAAACATTCGATCCCTTATAAAATTATATTGGGATTGTGGAACCAATTCAATCCTCTCAGGTTTCGATCAATAGGCAAAATCACTAGTTTTGCTGTCACCCCGCAAATTTTAGAGCAAATTCTTACAAAAAAAATGAAACTGGCTGTTGTTGGTGCAACCGGACTGGTAGGACAAGAGGTGCTACGAGTACTGGAAGAAAGAAATGTTGAATTTAGCGAATTGATCCCTGTTGCATCAGCGAGATCAATCGGTAAAAAGGTCACTTGTAAACAGAAGGAGTGGACGGTGATCGGCATGGATGAGGCGATTTCTGTCAAACCGGACGTTGCCATCTTTTCTGCTGGTGGAGGTACTTCAAAAGAATGGGCTCCCAAATTCGAGGAGGCTGGAACCATCGTGATTGACAACTCTTCAGCCTGGAGAATGGATCCGGATAAGAAACTAGTTGTTCCTGAGATCAATGGGAAAGACCTGCGCATCGACGATCGGATCATCGCAAACCCTAATTGCTCTACTATACAAATGGTATTGGCACTAGCTCCGTTGCACGAACGATATGGCATCAAAAGAATTGTTGTTTCCACTTATCAATCAGTAACCGGAACCGGAAAAGATGCTGTGGAACAAATGAACAACGAGCGAAAAGGAGTGGACGGACCTAAAGTTTACCCTCATGCAATTGACCAAAACGCCTTACCCCACATCGATGTGTTCTTCGATAATGGCTACACGAAGGAAGAAATGAAAATGGTCAATGAGACGAAAAAGATCTTAAATGACCAAAGTATCGAAGTAACAGCTACTTGTGTTCGAATACCCGCTGTTGGCGGACATGCCGAGTCCGTAAACATCGAGTTCCACGAAGAATACGACCTGAAGGAATTAACGGAGATCCTTGCCAATGCCGAGGGTGTAGTAGTTCAGGATGATCCTGCAAATAATATATATCCAATGCCCATTACGGCTCATGGCAAAGATGATGTGTTTGTGGGTAGAATTCGTCGTGATGATACTCAGCCAAAGACAGTCAATCTATGGATTGTTGCTGACAATTTGAGGAAAGGTGCCGCAACTAATGCTGTGCAGATTGCAGAATACATGATGGCCAATAGTCTGGTGTATTAAAAACCTTTATAATGGCACAGAACAGTTCCGTTCTTGTGCCTTTTTTCCCTCCAACAAGAGTTTGACCTTTTAGCGTACTGAATGTTAATTAACTTTTCTACGCAGTTTTTGGTCGGTCCTTGCAGAAGAATTTACATAATCGGCGAAAGGGACACAAAAGAGTTTTAGAATGTTGGTGTTTTGGACCTAATTTTGGCCCATGCAGCGAGATCAACAATTGTTCGATCTGATCGATCGCGAAAAGGATCGTCAGGTCAATGGTTTGGAGCTTATAGCTTCTGAAAACTTTGCTTCCCCTCAAGTGATGGAAGCAGCTGGTTCTGTACTTACCAATAAATACGCCGAAGGACTACCCGGAAAGCGCTATTATGGTGGATGTGAAGTGGTTGATGAAGCCGAGAACCTGGCTAAAGCACGAATCAATGAGCTTTTTGGAGCTACATGGTCTAATGTACAGCCGCACTCTGGCGCTCAGGCCAACGCTGCTGTTATGCTTGCCATTCTGAAGCCAGGAGCCAAAATTCTGGGATTCGACCTTTCACATGGTGGTCATTTGACACATGGGTCTCCGGTTAACTTCTCCGGAAAACTCTATCAACCTTCTTTTTATGGCGTAGAAGAAGAGACAGGCCTCATCAATTATGACACAGTAGAAGCTACCGCTGCAAAAGAAAAACCAGAGTTGATCATTTGTGGTGCTTCGGCATACAGCCGAGACTGGGACTATGAGAGATTGCGGGCAATTGCCGATGAAAATGGTGCTTTGTTGCTTGCCGATGTTTCCCATCCTGCCGGGCTGATTGCCCGAGGTTTACTCAACGACCCTCTTGACCATTGCCATATCGTTACAACAACGACACATAAAACTCTGCGAGGGCCCAGAGGTGGGTTGATCATGATGCGCGAAGATTTTGAAAACCCATTTGGTTTGACCACACCAAAAGGTAAGGTGAGAATGATGAGTAGTCTACTTGACTCAGGGGTATTCCCTGGCACGCAAGGAGGACCTCTGATGCATATAATCGCCGCCAAAGCCGTGGCATTCGGAGAAGCATTGAGTGATGAGTATATGTCCTACGTTCTACAGGTTAAGAAAAATGCAGAAGTGATGGCAAAATCCTTTGTTGACAAAGGGTATAAAGTGATCTCTGAAGGTACGGACAATCACATGATGCTGATTGACCTTCGTTCGAAGGACGTGACCGGCAAAGAGGCAGAAGCAGCACTGGGTCAGGTAGACATCACTGTGAACAAGAACATGGTTCCTTTTGACGATAAGTCCCCATTTGTTACTTCCGGAATCCGAACAGGTACGTCAGCTATCACCTCTCGGGGATTGAAAGAGACGGACATGGAGAGAATCGTTGCGCACATAGATGATGCCTTGATGAATCGAGAAGATGAGGGCAAATTGAAGGCCATTCGGACAGATATCAATAACTGGATGAAAGACCGTCCTTTGTTCGTAAGCTAAGTTTCAGTGGAAAGACGCCTGGCATCGGAAGATCAAAAACCTGCTCCGCTGGATCAGAAACCGGAGGAAAATGAGATGTCCTTTTTGGATCATCTTGAAGAACTTCGTTGGCACATCATCAGATCACTCATAGCGATCCTGGTTTTTGCCATCGCAGCGTTTGTTTCTAAGGATATTGTATTTGGATTGATCATACTTGGTCCCTCCAAAGCTGATTTCTGGACATTTCAGACGCTGTGTGAACTTTCTTCGGCCATAGGTGTCGACTCTTTCTGTATCGATGAATTGCCCTTTATTATCCAAAGCAGGCAAATGACCGGGCAATTCATGATGCATATTACTTCCTCCTTTGTGGTGGGGTTGATACTGGCCTTCCCTTATGCATTCTGGGAAATTTGGCGCTTTGTGAAGCCTGGACTGTACCCGAGAGAGCGTCGTGCGGCAAGAGGAGCCACTTTCTATGTGAGCTTTTTATTTCTTCTGGGTGTCTTTTTCGGGTACTTCGTAATTGCACCGATATCTGTTTATTTTCTGACCAGCTATCAGATCGACCCTTCGATCCTGAATGAAATTGATATCATTTCATATGTAGGCCTGGTTACGACGCTCGTATTGGCGTGTGCATTGCTTTTCCAACTTCCTGTTTTAGTGTTTTTCTTAACTAAGGCAGGGTTGGTCACACCGGCACTAATGAAGCAATACCGCAAGCATGCCATTGTCGCTATCCTGATTCTGGGGGCAATTGTTACTCCTCCAGATGTTTTTAGTCAGGTACTGATCGCCATACCCCTTATTTTATTGTACCAGATCAGTATCCTGATTTCTAAAAGAGTTTTAAAACGTGAGTCCTCTGACGAACTTTCAACAACCTAACCCATGCATCTATGAAAATAGCCATTGGAGGCGATCACGCCGGATTTTACTACAAGGAAAAACTTGTCTCCTACTTGCGGGAACAGGGACATGAAGTAGAGGATTTTGGACCATTTAGTGCAGATTCAGCAGATTATCCTGATTTTGTACACCCAGCATGTACTTCTATAGAGGAAGGAAAAAATGAAATGGGTGTGCTGATCTGTGGTAGTGGACAAGGTGTTGCCATCACGGCTAACAAACATCAGGAAATACGCGCCGCGCTTGTTTGGGATAGGGATCTGGCTCGACTTAGCCGACAGCATAATAATGCGAACGTAGTTTGCTTACCTGCTAGGTTTGTAGGCTATGAATTAGCAGAGAGTATGGTTGAGGCGTTCTTAAACGAACCTTTCGAAGGCGGTCGACATGAACGCAGGGTAAACAAGATCAGCTGCTAGTCACGTATCCTGAAATAACTCGACCCCCGACGTTCGTACCTGGCTTCCAACTGAGGAAATCTGAAAAATAACTTACTAACCACTCCCTGGTCATCTATGATCACGTCTGGGTCAGACGCCATTAAGTTATCATAAATTCTGGCAGCTGGCTGATAATAATCCAACTTCCCAAGCCATCGTGTACTTAGTTTTTGATCTAGAAACGGAGAGCCTATTTGATAAAACTGATATTGCTCCATGCCTGATCCGAAATACAGTAGCTTCTCCTGTTTTAGCTCCTTTGGTTCAATTAACTTCTGATTAGACTGGTGAATAGAGAGGTATGGATAGACCAATAGACCAATCACTAACAAATAGGGTACAGTAAACTGATAAAATGGCTTTCGCAACAGAAGCACATAATGTGAAAGGAAAAAACTCAGGGCTGGAACAAATAAGATCAACTGTGAAGGTACGATCTCGACACTTACTAACATGGCGAGGATTCCTCCACCGATGGTGAGGATCATCACCTGCTGAATTTTCGTCTGGAAATTAGCATATTTACCCCTGGACAAGACCGACAAAATGGTCAGAAAAGAGAGCACTAGAAATATTGAAGCTGATATGAGCAAAGAAACGATCCCCACATTGAAGCTATGTGTATCAAAAATTCCTCGAAGCAGGTAACTATCAACAAATGCCCAGTGTGCTCCGTGCCAGTAGAAATAACAAAAAGCAATGAGTACAGGCAACACGAGGCCATAGAAAAATAGCAACAACCTCCTGGCTGCAGGTGAAGAAAAAAGTAAAAGGGAACTCAGCAAAATCACGAAATAAACCACAGCAGGCAGATAAAACAGCATTGCTATGCCTAAATAAAGCCCTGCATAAAGAAATAACTCATCCTGCACTTCATTGTCTATCCGTCGAAAAATATTAT
This sequence comes from Cyclobacteriaceae bacterium, assembly GCA_965215825.1. Taxonomy (GTDB): domain Bacteria; phylum Bacteroidota; class Bacteroidia; order Cytophagales; family Cyclobacteriaceae; genus JAWPMT01. The sequence goes on from CBDCEM010000002.1 coordinate 625,992, forward strand.
TCATCGACAATAAGATGAACGTAAGACTCATCAGCTGAGGTGAAAGAGCATAGGCATCAGGTATCGCTGAAGCTGCCAGTATATAGAAAAACGCCGGGAAGTAGTTGTTTTCTTTAAAAGCATTATTCCTCAGCAAAATAATGTTCAAAATTCCGGCCTGAATCATCACGATCAAAGTTCCCAGAACCTGATGACCCATCCATGACCTTCCAACGATCAGGTCCACAAGTTTGTAGGTATATGCTGCCAGTGGTCCGGTGTAGTCATACGTCTCACTGTACATGCGAAATCCCTGGCCTAGACGTTCACCCAGAAGCAACCACTTAAACTGTGTTTCCAGCATCGGCAATTCGACAAACAGGCCAACTGTCCGAATTGCAAGGAGCAGCAAAAAAATGACTGCCAGTAGGTAAGGATCGTTTACTTTAAAGAACTTAAGCAAGCTGAATCAATTTCTAAATTCGAAATTAATCCAGCTTTTCATATTCCGTTCTATTCGTTAACTCTTTCTGTCAAGTTTGGGAGTGCGATCGTTGATGATTTTAATCTACTAGAAATTTCACGGTCTCCCAAGCCCCATTTCGCTCGGCATACTTCATCAACCAAATACCTGGCTTGAGATATTCAATGTCCAGTGTATCCTCTTCGATATGCTCAGCGCCTATTACTTTTCCTTCTAGTGAGTAAATTTGAATTTGTCTTTTTCTATGTGAAGGAAACTTTATGCGCACAGCCTTGTTGCCGAGATTCATAATTTTTACTGATGCCAGGTCTTCTATCACATCAAGTACGCTCTCGGCAATAAACTGTGAATCACTGAAATAACTTGAGCCCTGAAGTATCCCGTCACTAGGGGTTACTGCCAGTACCAGATAGGTAAGGCCATCCGATGCGGTTGGGCGATAGGTAAGGTCATTTGCACCATCAATCAATGAGAGGTTATCAAGTGTCTCGTCCGATGACTGGTACCATTGAAAGGTTGTTCCTTCTTCTTCATCTCCATCCAGATCATAATACTCATAACTGCCCGTCAGTAATTGATCTACTCCCGGCTCACCAGAAATAGCCACTCTTTCAGCCGTTGGCTCATTGTCATTTTCTCCAATTATATTAATTGAAACTTGTAATAAAGCCGTATAGCTCAATTCATCTGACGCCTGAATTTCTAGTTCATAGACATTATCCTGGTCGTCATCCAAAGGGGTTTCATAATCCGGAGATTCCAGAAACATGACCTGGCCGGTCGAAGCATCAATTTCAAAAAGTGCTACATCAGCACCTGCTGCTGTCAACGTGTAAGAAACTTCACCATCATCAGTGGCAATGGCCTGATAGGCTACGCCAACTCTATTTTCCAAAAAATCAACATTGCCCACTGAAATGAAAACCGGACTCGCCTCATCTACATCAGTAACGTCAATTTCCACGGAAAGAGAGACCGAGTTGCCATCTCCATCTGTAGCAACAATTGATATCTGATAATTATTATTCTGATCACTATCATGAGGGTTTTCATAATCCGGCACTGTGATAAAACTGACTTCTCCCGAGGCACCATCGATAGTAAACTGGCCAATATCTGAACCTTCATTACCCAGGGCATAAGTGATGGTTCCTTCACCTGTTGCAATTGCATTGTAGGCCACTGATTCGGTGTTTTCATTCACACTTATCTGCCCCGAAGAATTAAATTCCAAAGTTTCTACTTCATTTTCAACGACAATACTGATGGCAATTGTAGAACTGTTTTCTACCTCATCTGTAGCAGTAACGGCGACCTCATAATTATTGTCGGAATCTGAATCTGAAGGTATTTCATAGTTAGGGCTGGTGATGAAGTATAGCTCACCTGTTGTCGCATTGATTGTAAATAGTGACTCATCAACGCCATCACCTGACAGACTGTAGGTAATTGTGTTTTCATCAGTAGCAACCGCCTGGTACACAACTCCTGACTCATTTTCGGTAAATATTATACTGGAAGAGGAGGTAAATTCAGGAGCCACTTCGTCCACATCCAACACTGTAATGTTGATCAGAACAGTAGCAGAGTTACTTTCATCATCTGTGACTGTAAGTCCCACTTCGTAGACATTATCTTCATTACTATCCACGGGTACTTCAAAATCAGGACTTTCTATGAAGGACACCTCTCCGGTTGACTCATCTATCGAAAACAAGTCCGAATCTTCCCCCGAATCATTCAAGGCAAAGGCAACCTCACTATCATCTATAATCGACGGGAGATAGGCAATGCTTTGATTGTTTTCCTCAAAGGAAATTTCAAGCTCCGAGCTGACAATCGGGTCATTCTCATCCACATCTTCCACAACAATGACGAGCGTTTGAGAAGTTAAATTCCCGCCATTGTCCCTCGCTTCAATTTCAATCACATAGCCATTGTCAGCATCCGAATCTAACGGTGATTCGAAATCCGGCATAGTTAGAAAGCTAACTGTTCCGCTCTCGTCAATCTCAAACAGGTGATCATCCAGCCCGTTCTCAGAAAGGCTATAGGAAACACTATTTTCATCATTGGCTACCGCTGTGTAGCCCGTACTCAATTGGTTTTCTTCGCTAAAGACAAGGTTGCCACTTTCAAATACAGGTGCTTCCGTATCTCTGGTAGTGAAATTCCATGTTGTGGCATCATTAATCGTCACTATTTCATTTCCGAAGACATCCACATACGATCCTCCATCTATTTCAATATGATATTCTGTGAAAGACTCCAGGCTGAAATTGGAGAACGAAATGTATTTACCCGAGGAGTAACTATTTCCTTCGCTCGTATTTAGTCTTGCAATTGTTTCGTCTGTAGCTGTCTTGATCAGGCGAATTTCACCTGCGCTTTCCACTACATCTTCATTGAAATTCAGGTAGAAAAACGAATTGTAAATGGAGATATTGGTTGCATCATCCGATGGGGAAGAACTCGAAACTTCCGGAGCATCCGATTCTTCTTCCTCAGTAGTAAATGACCAAGTGGATTCCTCCGAAATTCCCATAAAAGAATTGTCAAAAATATCAGAGAATACACTGCCGTCTATCTCAAGGTGGTATTGGGTAGATGGCTCCAGCAATTCTTGAGAGAAGTAAAAATCTATGTCTTCCGTATATTCTCCATTAAAACCAGGTGTAGCATATTTCACCACTTCCGAAGTGGCTGTCTTTACTAATCTCAGCACACCTCCTTCATATTTCACTGGTTCGCCAAATTCAACCGAAAACTGCCTTAAACTGATTGAAACATCGCTGCTATTATTTGCTGGAAATACTTCTTCCAATTCTGGAGCATCAGTTTCTGCCTCTCTAGTGGTAAACGACCAGGATATGTCATCAGCAATTCCTGCAAACTCATTGTCGAATACATCGACATAACTGCTGGCATCAATTTGAATGTGATACTGGGTATTGGGCCTTAATAAACTCTCCACAAAATTGAAATGGTGGTATTTACTATATCCGCTATTTCCAGGTATGGCTGTTTTCACTATTTCACCGGAGGCCGTCTCTACCAGATAGATAATTCCCTGTTGGTACTTAACTATTTCATTAAATTCCATACTGAAATTTAAGCCCAGTAACTCCTGGTCGGTGGAATTGTGTTGAGGAGTCACCGATGCCAAAACCGGCGGATCTGTTTCTGCTTCCTGAGTTGTAAAGCTCCATATTTCATTGGAGGTAATTCCTTCAAACGCGTTTCCGAAAATATCTTCATAAGCACCTGACTCAATTTCAAGATGATAGTCTGTCGAAGGTTCAAGCAAGCCCTCTGAAAAATAGATGCTGTGGAACGATCGCAAAGAAGTTGTGTTCCACGGGGTATAGGACTTTACGACCTCACCTGTTTCACTCTCAATCAAGTTCCACTGTCCCTGTGTATAAGTTACTTCTTCGTCAAATTCGATTGAAAAATAAGTGGTGGTAATATCAAAGTTCGTCGACTCATTTGTTGGATTTAGATATGAGATCACCGGAGGGTCAAACTCTTCCTCTTCAGTCGTGAAAGTCCAAAACGTATCATCGTCGATCCCTTCAAATTCATTTTCAAACACGTCCTTATATGTTCCAGCCTCAAATAGGATGTGATATTGCGTACCAGGCTCAAGCAGCCCGACGGGGAAATAAACATATTGCCATGTACCATAACCATTTGATGTAGGAGTCCCGGTTTTTACTGTTTCACCAGTAGCCGAATTGATCAAATAGCAATTACCCGAAATATAGGTTACATCTTCGTCAAAAGTGTAGGAGAAAAAGGTCTGACCAATGCTTATGTCAGTATTATTATTGGAAGGACTTGTACTCACAATAAGTGGTGGTTCTGATTCTGCTCCCTGAGTTGTGAACGACCAGGTTGTTTCGTCAGTAATTCCCTCAAAATCGTTGCCAAAAACATCCTGATAGGTTCCGGCATCTATTTCAATGTGGTACACTGTTTCTGGTTCCAGGAATCCCTGACTAAAAGAAATGCTCTGCCATGATCTATAATTATCATTGTTATTGACACTGGTACTTTTGATTGTCTGGCCTGAAGCTGTTTCTACAAGTCGCCATTCACCCGAAACTGGCGCAATATCTTCATCAAAATTTAATGAAAAATAAGTCCGTGTTATTGCAACATCGCTAATGTTATTGTTCGGGTTAAGGGAAGTGACCATAGGGGGGTCAGTTTCTGCATCCTGCGTAGTAAAAGACCAGACAGACTCATCTGTAATCCCCGCAAATTCATTATCAAAAACATCCCGATAAGCACCGGCATCAATTTCAATGTGATATTCTGTCGATGGTTCTAATAAACCATTTTCAAACCAAACATTCCAACGAGTCCCGTAATAAGTGCTACTGGAAATCTCCGCCGTTTTGATGACTTCTTCCGTGGAGGTTTTAACAAGTCGCCATTCCGCATTATCAGAGGTCACCAATTCATCAAAATTTACCTCAAAATAGGTATGACTGATCTCAACATCTGTAGTACCATCAGATGGACTAAGGCTGCTAACTTCCGGAGCGACCGTTTCCGGATCCATCGTGGTAAAAGACCATACGGTTTCATCTGCTATTCCTGCAAAGGAATTACCGAAAACATCTTCATAAGTACCTTCATCGATTTCTATATGGTATTGGGTGGATGGTTCCAATAGTTCATTTGAAAAAGACACGCTCCCCGACGACCTGAAGTACGTGCTGCTGTTCACAGTTACGGACTTGATAACGTCTCCTGTAGCAGTCTCCACCAATCGCCATTCGCCCCCAGCTGCTTTTACCGATTCATCAAATGAAAGCCGAAAATAGGTTTGTGCCAGGCTTACTCCTGTTGACTCATGTGGAGTAGACAAACTGGTGATCAGTGGTGCGTCCGCTTCTGCTTCTTGCGTGGAGAAAGTCCAATCGCCTTCGGTAATTCCTGCAAACTCATTACCGAATACATCCTGATAACTACCTGCATCTACTTCGATGTGATAATCAGTTCCCGGATTAAGGAGCTCGTTGGTAAAATAAATGTTCCACCAGCTGCTATAATTTTCAGACTCAGAAGGTGTAGCAGTTTTTAAGATAGTACCTGTTGTGGTCTCGACAAGTCGCCAGCTACCTGAAACGTAAGTCACTTCTTCATCAAAATTGATTGAGAAACTTGTTTGAAAAAGACTGATGTCCGTTGACTCGGTATCAGGACTTAAAGAGCTTATTTCCGGAGCCGTTGATTCGGCATCTTGAGTTGTGAAAGACCAAGTGGTTGCCTCATCAATTCCGGCGAATTCATTACCAAATACATCTTGATAGGCTCCGCCATCTATTTCTATATAATACGCTGTTGAAGGTTCTAACAATCCAAATTCGAAAGAAACGCTTTGGTTTGTGCTATAGGAATCACTGGCGTTTAAGGTAGCTGTTTTGACAACCTCTTCTGTGGTCGCATTAACCAAACGCCATGTTCCTGAAACCTGATGTACCTCCTCGTTAAAATTGATGGAAAAATAAGTTCGACTAATAGATATATCAGTACTATTGTCCAGTGGTGAAACACTGGAGATCAAAGGCAAGTCAGATTCTGCAATCTCTGTAGTAAAAGACCATTCTGAATCATCGGAAATTCCAACAAATTCATTACCTGACTCGTCTTCATAACTTCCCGCATCCATTTCAATATGGTATCCAGTACCCGGATCCAGTAGCCCTTCGGGGAAATAGACGTATTGCCACGTTCTAAAATTGCTACTTCCTGAAGGTGTCACTCTCTTTACTATTTCATCAGTAGATGAATTGACCAATAACCACTCACCACTCAAGAACTTCACATTCTCATCAAAGTGAACTGAAAAGTAAGTTGTACTCAGACTGACTTCTGTAGATGCATTCGAAGGGTTTTTGGAACTGATTATCGGAGCGCTCGTGTCCTGGGCATTCAAATTGAATTGTGGGCAAAGAACCCCTGTCAAAAAAAGTGACAAGAATGCTCCAACCCTGGAAACAGAATTGAACATGTTGTTTTAATTGTTAGTTGAGTCTTGAAAATTAAATTGTAATGGAAAGTTATTCCGTAAGCCCAAATGTAATTTGAAGTTCCTTCAGGATCAAACATATTTGGAAATATCGCGAATCTCGCAGGAAGAACGCTAAATTTGAGGCATGGATGGAAAGAGGCAGAACAAATACTCCCGGCAGATCCTGAAAGATCTGACTGAGATTTTCCAAAAAGACCCCCGACATTTTTTCGGCAGTGCGTTTGTCACGGTAACAGGTGTTGAAGTATCTCCGGACCTAAGTTTGGCCAGGGTTTATTTCAGTGTATTACCTATTTCAGGCGCGGATGGTGTTTTCGATCGAATAAACGAGTTGAAAAGCGAAGTACGCAAATTGCTGGGAAATAAAATCGGAAAGCGCATTCGGAAAATACCTGAATTGGCCTTTTTTCATGATGCTACAGGCGAGCAGGCTTCCAAAATGGATAAGCTGATAGACAGCCTCGACATCCCACCTGAAAACAACGACGATCAGGATTGAATATCTCCTTATTCATAGCGAAACGATATTTTCTTTCACGAAAGAAGAAGAATTTCATCAACGTGATCTCGACCATCTCTATGTTGGTCGTAGGTATGGCAACGATGGCATTGATCATTGTTCTTTCTGTCTTCAATGGTCTGGAAGGACTGCTGAGGTCCATTTACAGTGATTTTGATCCTGAAATTCGTATTACAGCCACGGAAGGTCGATCCTTTGTGTATTCAGATAGTCTGTCGGAAGCAATCCATAAGATAGAGGGTGTAGCTATTGTCACTGAAGTAATAGAGGATAATGTACTCATCAAATACGACGATGCGCAACGCGTCGTACGCCTGAAAGGCGTATCAGATAATTTTCTAGAACAAAACAGGTTGGACCCTACCCAGGTTTCCGGTGAGTTGACACTGATCCAAAACAACGTCGGTTATGCCATAGTTGGCAAGGGCATACAACTTGACCTGAACATCACTCCTTCTGATGAATTCAGAACCATTCAGGTGTACTACCCAAGGGACATAGGTCCCGGAGTTGTCAACCCTGAACGCCTGACTACTGTCAGGCATATTTTGCCTGGGGGTATTTTTTCTGTAGAAAAACATTACGATGACAACTACATGTTAGTGCCTCTGGTTTTCGCTCAGGACCTCCTTCGCTACGGAGACAAACGAAATGCCCTGGAAGTAAAGGTCGGAGCACTGAAAGATCTTCCAGAAGTACGAAAAAGGCTTGCTGCCGCTTTGGGTAGCACCTATACGGTCCAGACAAACGACGAGATACACGAAGACCTCTACAAGGTTTTGAAGATCGAAAAATTTTTCGTGTTTATCACTTTCTCCCTGATCATTGGCATTGCTTCAATCAACATCTATTTCGCTCTGATGATGTTGGCCATCGATAAACAAAAAGACATTTCAATCCTTGCCGCTCAAGGTGCTGATGCTGGACTTATCCGAAAGATTTTCCTTTGGGAGGGTGGGTTAGTTGCCTTAGTTGGCGCCTTTGTAGGACTTACTTTGGGTGTTGCCATCAGCTATATTCAGCAAGAATTTGGTATTATTTCTATGGGCATGCAAACTGCCATAATGGAAGCTTATCCGGTCAAAGTAGAATGGTTTGATGTGATGACCACCTGCATTTGCGTAGTGTTGATAACTTTTTTAGCCTCCTTTCAACCAGCCCGTCTGGCCGCAAGAAAAATCTCACTTAGAGCACTTTAGGGGGTTTGGACACTGTGGATTTCTGGAGCAGAAGAAAACCTTTGCTTTTCCTTAATATCATTTTTCTTCAAATTATTATAGATTCGGAGTTTGCTTTTTTAGAAACTTCATGAATGTCGCTCCGGAACAGCCGTTTAAATTGATCTACTCGCTATTCGATCACGAGTATCTGGGGTATATTTTCGAGTCTTTTGTCATTCAGTTAGATAGTAAAGGGCAGCTTACCTTTTCTCATCAAAATATTTCTTCCAAAAACGCTGCTGAGTTCAACTCGGGATTAGATGAGAACGATTACAAATTGATCACGCTCATGGACAGCATGCAGCAAGACAAGGTGATCCAGCATTTTACGAAGAAGAAAATCAAGCCCGATCAGTTTTTCTTAAAGACATACGACAAGAAAGTCGGTGATGAGACTTTGCAACGTGAGATCCACAACTATCTGGAGAGAAGAAGGTCTGAGATTTTGCCTTTACTCGCGGGTAAGTACCTCTTCGAAATGGGGTCGGATGGTGAGCCTGCGTGGCGTGAAATCAATATCCTGGAAGAAAAAGCTACAGTGTTGTTCCATTTCCGCAAAAATGAGGACAATACACACTATTTCCCCACCATTAAGTTAAATGATGAAAAATTGGAATTTCGCCACAATGGCAGCTACATAGTCTGTAGCGAGCCCGCATGGATTGTGGTAGATAACCAACTTTTTACCTTCGAAAAAGATATCAGTGGTGGCAAGATCAAGCCTTTCCTGAACAAAAAATTTATCCTGATCCCAAAGAACGTAGAAGAGACATACTTCCAAAAATTTGTTGCCCCATTGGTTGCCTCTTTCGACGTGTATGCTAAAGGCTTTGATATCCGGACAGAAAGTTATGATCCCAAACCGGTACTAACCCTGTCGGAGGTCCAACAAGCCAATGCCAAACCCATTTCTTTGTTTGATGAGCAGAAAGAGGAAGAAAAGAAACAAGACAAGAAAGTATTAATTGAACTTCAGCTCGGCTATGGTGAGTATCAATTTCGCGCAGATCAGCTGAAGGATGTCAGTGTGTCTCTTGAAAAAAATGGCGAGGATTACACTTTTCACCGTGTCCGAAGGAAACTGGATGTCGAAAAATCTATCCTGAAAAAACTTGGAGACAGTGGACTTGTGGTAAGAAACTCCCGTGCTACCATGACGGAGGGCCAGGTTTTCGCCTGGCTGAACGAACAGCGAGCTTTGCTGCGAGAACTCAATATTGATGTCTGCCAGGTGCAAAACAATGGCAAGGTTTACTTCCTGGGTGAATCGTCTATCGACATTAAAATCGAAGAAGGCATCGACTGGTTTGATATAAAAGCAGTGGTCCGATTTGGTAGCTATGAAGTACCATTCAAAACCATTCGCAAGCTCATCCTTTCGAAGAAAAATGAAGTGCGACTTCCGAATGGTGAAATTGGGATCATACCTGATAACTGGATAGAACAGTACAGTGATCTCTTTGCTTTTTCCAGTGATGAACATGAAAACAACATTCGACTTGAAAAGTATCACCTGGCCCTGGTCAATGAACTAAAAGAGAACAACGCAGCAAGCGTATCTATCACCAGAAAGTTGAATCGCCTTCTTGATTTCAATGAAATCGAAGAGAAGACTATTCCTCCATGCTTTAAAGGTGATTTGCGCCCTTACCAGCAAGCCGGATTCAACTGGCTTAATTTCCTCGATGAGTATGCATTCGGCGGATGCCTGGCGGACGATATGGGTCTGGGTAAGACGGTACAAACACTCGCCATGATGCAACATTCTTGTGAGCAACATCCGGGTACCACTTCTCTACTTGTCATGCCCACTTCCCTGATCTATAACTGGGAAATGGAGGCCAGTAAGTTTACTCCGAAACTCAAGATCCTTAAATACACAGGATCTAATCGGATCAAAGACCATGCGCAGTTCTCAAAATACGATCTGGTCATTACCAGCTATGGTATTATCCGGCTGGACGTAGAGATTCTCGGAGAGTTTTATTTCAACTACATCGTGCTGGATGAATCTCAGGCAATCAAAAACCCTGACTCGATCATATCCAAAGCGGTGAAAGAATTGAAGTCTAGAAGGAAATTGATTTTGAGTGGTACTCCGATAGAAAACAGTACCATGGACTTATGGTCACAACTTTCTTTTGCTAATCCAGGATTGTTAGGGTCAAAGAATTATTTCAAAAGCGAGTACTTATTGCCCATTGAGAAACGGAACGATGAGAAAAAAGTTAGGCGCCTCAATGCACTCATTAAACCATTTATTCTTCGGCGTGAAAAATCTCAGGTAGCTACAGATCTACCAGAAAAGGTCATCAATGTTACTTATTGCGATCTCTCTGAAAAGCAGCGGGAAGTTTACGAAAAAGAAAAAAATCAATATCGTAACAAGATCCTGGACCTGATCGAAACAGAAGGTCTAAAAAATTCTCAGTTCCTGTTGTTGCAGGGCCTGACAAAGCTTCGTCAGATCGCCAATCACCCCGCCCTCACAGATGAGACCTATGATGGGGATTCCGGGAAATTCGAGGACGTGACGCACATGATTGACAATGCCTTACGTGGTGATCACAATATCTTGATCTTTAGTCAATTTGTGAAGCACCTCAAGTTAGTTGGCAACTATCTGAATAAGCAGGAAATTCCATACGCGTATCTGGATGGAAGCGTGAAAGACCGCAAGGATCAGGTCATGAAGTTTCAGGAAAATGAGAATATCAATGTTTTTCTGATCTCACTCAAAGCAGGAGGATTGGGGCTAAACCTTACTAAGGCGGATTATGTGTTCATATTGGACCCCTGGTGGAACCCTGCTACCGAAGCACAGGCTATCGACCGGGCACATCGCATCGGACAGAAAAACAAAGTCTTTACTTACAAGTTCATTGCAAGGGATACAGTAGAGGAGAAAATTCTGATTCTGCAGGAAAGCAAACTCAAGCTTGCCAAAGAACTCATTTCTATTGAAGAAAGCTTCGTTAAGAGCCTCTCCAGAGAAGACATCACGAAGTTGTTCGATTAGAAGAAGTCGTCGCCAATATATCTGGGATTATTTACAAAATCCGCCGATATATAACTTGTTAAGCTCGTTTCCCGTTTTTAAATTTATAGATACACGATTTCCGTTCCCTCGGAATCCAATTGGAATTAGGGTAGTTCTTCTTTTACTTGTTTAGATCAGTACCCAACCAAAAATTGAGACTACAACTCTGATGAAGAGGTTTTTACTCATATCACTTATTTGCCTCATTGGCTTGTCTGCGACTTCCCAACAGACGATCGGATTTGTATTTCCGAAAAAGAATCAGAAAAAAGTTTCTTTCAAATTCGAGATGTATAACAACCTGATTGTTATACCAGTCTCCATAAATAACTTCCTAAGTATGAAGTTTATTGTGGACACTGGGGCAGAAGCTACTGTTCTCACAGAAAAAGCTTTCGGAGACCTGGTTGGACTTAATTACGTTCGGGAGATTCATATCGCCGCACCCGGGATCAGGGATTCTGTAGAGGCCTACGTAGCAACCAATGTAACCCTGGGGTTGCCGGAAGGCATTATAGGAGATAAGATGAGTATGCTTGTCTTGAAAGAAGATTATCTGGGCCTTAAAGAAAATCTGGGAGATGAAATTTATGGCATTATTGGGTATGATATTTTTAGGAGATTCGTCGTTCAGATCGATTATGATGATCTTAAAATCACACTGCACAACCCCAGAAAATACAAACCTCGTAAGTATTTTGAAGCGGTAGACATTAGCCTGGATGACACGAAACCTTACATTCGGTCAAATTTCACCAACGATAATGGTAGTGACAATTCAATAAAACTTATGGTCGACACAGGGGCAAGCCACGCCTTGTTATTAGATGTTCATAACACTGACGACCTGTCCATGCCGGAAGAAACCATTACCGCACGTCTTGGTCAGGGCCTTGGTGGCGAAATCTCGGGCATGGTTGGAAGACTAAACAAATACGAAATTGGTCGATATGGCTTTGATAAAGTGTTAGTATCCATTCCTTATGAAGGGTCTTATAGCAACGCGATCAAAAGGGGCTCCCGACATGGTACAGTAGGCGGAGAACTATTAAGTAGATTCAATCCAACATTTGACTACTTCAATGGTAAACTTTATCTGGCCAAGAGTAAGAGCCATTCAAGAGACTTTGAGTTTGATATGAGCGGTATCTCACTGGGTGTAATGAAAGAGTTTTTGGATACATTGGTTGTAAAACATTTGGAAGATGATTCACCAGCGGCAATAGCAGGTGTTGAATTAGGAGACAGGGTTCTTAGCATTAATGGAAGAAACCTGTCAAACTCAAAGCTTTCGGATCTAAATGCGCTGCTTAGAAAAAAACACGGGATGAAAATCCGCATGAGGGTTTTTAGAGAAGGCAAAGTCCATCGTCCAAAATTCCGATTGAAAAGAATGATCTAACGGAATCGAATAAGGTATATCGTCTGATCTTTGTAAGGCATCTGTAAATAAATGTCGTACGCTTCACCTTCCAGTAATTCACTCCGAATCAAGTAAAGTCCTTCCTTTTCCTTTTCCACACTTCTTTGAATGATGGATTGACTCTGACGCGTAGCATAGAAAGCACTGGTATATGAAATACGCGTATCCTGGTAAATAAAAATGGAGTTATTCTCTGCTACTCTGCCCAATTGAATTCCTCGTTGTTTCTCCTCCTGCATAGGTGAGTCCTGAGCTCTGATTTGATGGACGCTGAAATTGAAAAGGATGCGAATGCATAAAAAACCCACCATGATGAACATTAAACGCCATTGCGTCAGTCGCAGAAAACCATAGAGCAACACCAACATCATAGCACCCACGCAGAAACTAATAATTGATACACCTTCTGGCACATATTTTTCAAATACCAATGGATATAGCATACTGGCCACAAAAAACAAACCCAGAATCAATAGGCCCAAAATTTTCAAGGCCTTATCCCGCCAGGATTGCTCAGTATCCATTTGGAAACCAAACAATAATACAATGATTAAAAAGGGGTAAAGCATATACACGTACCTGGATCCCGTATCTGGCGAAAGCCAGTATATCATGATGTTTGCAGCAGCTACCCAAAAGCTAAACCTAATAAGTCGGTGTGATCGAAGTTGGTCCCAAAATCCCTTCCTAAGAACAAAAAGCAGTAAAATTCCTCCAGGCAGCACATTTTTTAAAGTCTCAAAAGGAAACAAAAACAGGTGTGAAAAAAAGTGCTTGAAATCAAAATCCGTTACGGCAGTCTTATCTCTCGACTCAGTCCATAATGTTGTGATGTATTGGGTTACGTCTCCGTAAGGCGCATAGCTCCAGGCGAACCATCCCACGATACCAATGAACGCAACTATTCCTAGTAAATGACCGCCACTCCATAGCTTGCGTAGGCGATAGCTGTCCCATAACGCAATCAAGAGCGTAATCTCCAGGAATAATACCGATGGCAATCCTTTAGTCAAAAAACCAATAGCAGCGAATACATATCCCAGGAAAAACATCCAGGCAAACTCTCCTTTTTCACGAAGAAAGAAGATTAGTATAATGCCCGCATACGTAATCAGCGAGTAGAATAAGTCTATTTCTCCCGAAACAACAGTTAGATAAAAGAGGGCATCGGCCATGGTGAGTACAAGTAAACCGGCATGCACACCAAAAGAGAAGTTGACATACTTATCCCCAACCCACCAGGTAATGATCCCCATGAACAAAAAGGAAACCACACCAAAGAAACGTACGCTCCATTCAGAAAAATCGCCAAAGATCGAATGTGAAAACAAAATAATCCAGTTCCATACAGGGGGTTTCTTAAAATAGGCTTCCCCAAACTGCGTGGGAGTAATCCAATTTTCTCCCAGATACATTTCCAAAGCGATCAATGCACGACGCGGCTCCTCTAGAAAAAGTGGGTAGCTCCCCAGATTGATGAACAGTGCCAGACCTGCGAGCAAAAAAAGGCCCAGCGGTATGGTGATCTTCTGGTGTCTGTCGAAATCGGGTAGCATCATGTTCCCACAAAGCTAGGCAAATCGATCAGGGTATGAGAATGGTTAAACGTTGATCTCTTAATCGTTATTATTGTGAAGTTGTAGCATTGAAAACCGATTCAGATATGTTCGACGTATTTCAGGTTTATAAATCCAGTAAGTTTTTTACCAAATCGAACTACACACCGGAAAACAGAAAATTATTTTCTGAAATAGGAGACTCCTTTGATTTTAAACATGGTTATGTCGAGAAAAACACGCTCTTCCTAGCGTTTGAGTTTGAAAATAGTCCTCCGATTAAAACAGCAGACCTGATCATCATTCAACACACAATGAATGGTTTGAATAAAATGCCAACGATTGATCTGATTTCTTTACGCCAGCTAAATACTCCAAAGTCGTACGAGCTCTTTAAGATTAAGAAAACAGATCATGGTACATATACCATTGAACTGGATTATGCAGCTCATTCGGGAAAAATAGGGATCCCCAAAAGAGAGAAACATAAAGTATTTGATTTGAAACTATCACAGGAAATGAGATACAAATTGAACGGCAAATCGGATTTTACTTTGACACGCGGAAAAGAAAGGACATTCCATGAGTTTGACTTTATAATCGAATGGACTGGCACCGCCAAAAACATCGAGATTCTTGATAAGATTGGGGCCGGAGAGTCAATCGATGCAGCGACGAGAGATCTGAAGGTCATTGATGAAAGAAAAATACTGAGGTAAATATCTCAACCCAGATGAAAGATGTGATCATCGTCGGAGGCGGACTATCAGGATTATTCAATGCCGTACTCCTCTCTCGAATAGGGCTGGAGGTAGTCGTGATTGAAAAAAAGAAGTATCCATTCCACCGCGTGTGCGGGGAATATATTTCCAATGAGGTGATTCCTTTTCTGGAAAAGCACGATCTGTTCCCTCATGATCTGGAGCCTGCTACCATTGATCACTTTTTGCTTTCATCAATAGGCGGCAAAGAGTTAAACATGAAGCTGGACCTGGGAGGGTTTGGTGTAAGTCGGTATGCATGGGACCATTGGCTGGTCGATCAACTTCGGAAAGAAGGAGTTGAGGTAAAGGAAGGCCTATCAGTGAACACCATTGAATTTCAGGAAGATCATTTCCTTTGTCAGTTAAGCAATCAGGAAGAACTTCACGCTCAATTTGTTATCGGTGCATTTGGTAAGCGCTCTTCACTTGATAAACAGCAAAACAGGCTTTTTATGCACCGTAAATCGCCTTACGTTGGGGTCAAATATCATGTAAGAACGGATTTTGATGAAAAAACTGTGGCACTTCATAATTTCCGAAACGGGTATTGTGGCATCAATAAAATTGAAAAGGACAAGTTCAACTTGTGCTATCTGACACACAGAGACAATGTACGTAATCATGGAAGTATCGACAACATGGAAAAAGCTGTACTCTACGAAAATCCTCATTTGAAAGAACTCTTCTGCAACAGTGATTTCCTTTTTGATAAGCCAGAAGTGATCAACGAAATCACATTCGAACAAAAAGAACCCGTTCACAATCATATCCTCATGTGCGGTGATTCCGCAGGCATGATCACCCCACTTTGTGGCAACGGCATGGGTATGGCTATCCATTCAGCGAATATGCTGACTCAAATTATCATGAAACATTGGTCGGACAAAGACCATCGGAGGCAAAACATTGAATCAGCTTATACGCGTGCCTGGAGGTCAGCATTTGAAAAAAGACTTTGGATAGGCAGACAAATTCAGGAATGGTTTGGACATCCGATGATGTCGGCCATTGCTGTCCTCGCCGGGCGTAGCATTCGGCCCCTAACGAGAGCTTTAATGAAGCAAACACATGGGGAACCCTTTAGTTAAACTCAATCCACCAAATCAAGAAGAAGGCAATAAAAGCCAGGGACGAAAGTCCATTTAATCGCATTGTGTTGTCAAAATTGGCCTGAGATTCATCTCGTCTGACTTGCAAATACCACCAGGCAAAGAACATCAGTACCGGCCCAGAACAAGCCAGGTACAAGTATACCAGTGTCACTGATTGAAAGGATAGGAAATACCAAAGAAACCCAGCAGTAGCCAACGTGAACAAGAAGCCTGTAAAATGAAACGTCCCTAAGATCCCTAACTTCAGGCTGATGGTTAAATCCCCTCTTTTTCGATCTTCTTTATGCTGATAAACTTGCGTCATCGGGTACGACCCAAACAGTAGCAAAGTACTGATGATACCCGCCAAATGACAGGAAGTCGGCAAACTCATTGGGCCTACTCCTGTTAAGGCCACGGTCACTAATAGCAAGGTGAAATATCCTTGAAAAATACCGGTAATTAACCACCCTAAAATCGGATACTTCTTAATTCGAATCATCGGGTGGCTGTAAGCACGGGACACACCGATGTACACTAAAATCATCAGTCCAAAGTGCATCGATAAAAAAAAGCTCAACGCTACTGCAACTATATCCATGATCGTAGCTACCAAGTAAAGCTCTTTTGTAACTTTAGGAGGCCTTTTGAGACCTCCAATGCTCCCTTCGTCTTTATCAAAATAGGAATTGAATCCATTGGAGGCTGGATAAACCAGAAAGTGTAGGATCACAAAGACCAAAAGGAAATTGAAATTCAATGGGGCCTGGCTTGCGGCTACCGCGAATAGGAAAACAGGAAGAAGAAAAAGAGAAAACGGAAATCTGAGGTGCAGGAGTGTAGATTTTTTCATAGCAGCGGAACTAAAAGTATGGTAGAAATTTCAATTGTCCTAGGAATCTGACGCTATGCCTACCTGTATCCAATCCATAGGAACTGCCGTACCCTCTTATCGCTGCAAACAGGCGGATCTCGCTGCATTCATGTCGCGACATTTGCAATTGGATAAAAAGCAATCTCGTAATCTGCACATTCTATTTGCTACCAGTGGCATCAAGCATCGTTATTCCGTAGTTCCTGATTATTCTTCGCCTGAAGAAGATTATGTTTTCTTCCCCAAAAACGAGGAGTTGGAGCCTTTTCCAGGTACTGCGGACAGAATGGTTTTTTATCGAAAAGAGGCACTTGGCCTCGCTATTGCGGCGATTGATGATTGCTTTGTAACATTAGATTCGAGCACGGATTCCATTACCCATTTGATTACCGTCAGCTGCACGGGAATGTACGCCCCGGGTTTGGACATTGATTTGGTCAGTGAGTTGGGGTTAAAGACGGATGTCGAACGTACTTCCATCAACTTCATGGGTTGCTATGCGGCTTTTAATGCACTGAAAGTAGCCAATCATATTGCATCTAATAATAGGGATGCCAGAGTGCTGATCGTTTCGGTGGAGCTTTGCAGCTTGCACTTTCAAAAGTCGGCGGATGAAGATGCTATGCTCTCCAACGCTCTTTTTAGTGACGGAGCCGCTGCAGCCCTTATCAGCTCTGAAAAGATCAGCTCTGCCCGACTGGAAATGACGAATTTTTATAGTGATCTGGCACTGGACGGAAAAGAGGAGATGGGCTGGTTTATCAAGGATGTAGGGTTCGAAATGAAACTTACTGCTGAAGTTCCGGAAGTAATCCGCTCTGGAATTGGAAAATTAACAGATCAGTTGCTGTCCAGGGTCCATTCACATGACATCCGGCATTATGCCATACATCCCGGGGGTCGAAAAATTCTTGACTTAATAGAGGAGGCCCTGCAAATTCCTCAGGAGAAAAATGAGGCTTCCCGTTACGTTCTTTCGGAGTACGGAAATATGTCATCTCCTACAGTGCTCTTTGTACTCAAAAAGTTGTTGACGCAATTGGATCAACGAAATCATGAGGAAGATATCCTGAGCTTTGCCTTTGGACCAGGACTTACACTTGAAAGTATGCTCCTAAAAGTCTTAACATCTTGATTGATCTAACGCAAAGGTCTGACGAAGAAGAATGGATGGATGATCTATTGTGTGATGGCCCGGTTGTTGCTCAAACGCTGGCAGAATTGGATATAATCAACCGTATGTTGGGAGGCAATCAAATCAGCCTGAAGGCTTTTAAGAAATTGATCAAAAATCGAACAAAACCCATTCATCTGGTGGATCTTGGATGTGGAAGTGGCGATATGATGAAAATGATGGCAATCACCTGTCGAAAAGCAGGGGTTAAGGCCAAATTCACAGGAATTGATGCCAATCCTTTCATTATTTCCTATGCCAAACAACACACTCAGGAATACCCTGAAATCACCTATAAGTGCCTCAACATTTTAGATGACAGATTTCAGGAGATCAGGTGTGACGTCATTCATGCGTGCCTGTTCTTTCATCATTTCACCAGTGAAGAGTTGTCGAAATTGTTCGAAAAGTTCAAAAGCATGGCGGCAGAAAAAGTCATCATCAATGACTTGCACCGACATCCATTGGCCTATTATTCGATCAAGTGGTTGACTACCTTTTTCTCTCGATCAGAGATGGTGAAAAACGACGCAGCCACTTCTGTGACCAGAGGGTTTAAGAAAAAAGAGCTAATTGATATTTTACGAAATGCCCGGATTTCAAATGCTGACCTGAAGTGGGCCTGGGCGTTTCGTTGGAAGTTGACCTATTGAACCCACTTCACTTTCTCCGAAATTGGTTTTCTCCGCCCTTTAGGCCATTCTCCTTTGGGCATTCCCAAATAAAGAAATCCAAGTAATCGATCATTTTCTCCTAATCCAAAAAATGACCTGGCTTCGTCGAAATAGGTGACACCTCCGGAACCCCAATAGCAACCAACCTGATGAGCTGTGGCAGTGAGATACATGTTTTGAACCGCGCAAGCAACAGCTTCAACCTCTTCAACTTCGGGAAATCGTGGTTTCACCTCACGCTTCATCCCAATTGAAATGACATGTGAGGCCATCAACGGCTTTGTTGCAAGTTTCTTGAACTTTCCTTCGTCGAAAGTCCCATTCGCTGCGGACTTCTCTTTATATAATTCGGACTGGAAAGTAGCCAACTTTTTAATCCCCTCGCCTTTAAAAACCACAAAACTCCAGGGCTCTGTATGCCCATGATTAGGCGCCCAGTTGGCATTTTCCAACATTTCATTGATCACTTCATCAGGAACTTCTTCGCCAGAATACTGCACGGGATAAATAGATCGGCGGGTCCTGATGAGTCGATTGATCTCTGAAATATTAAATGTCATCTTCTTTTTTCTTCAAAATTAGTCTACAACAAAAAACAGCAGCAGGTCTTATGGGAAGATTTCTTGTTGTCGCAACGTATCTGGAAAATGAATTTTATCGACTCAAATGAAAAAGGGGAGCAAGCTCCCCTAAAAGATTAATGTTTCAATAAAATGATCACCCCCGGTTAATCATGACCCTGTAGGTGATGATGGTGGGTTCTGTACTCTCGGGATCGTAGAATCGGATCAGGTATACGCCTGTCTCCAACAACCCTACTTCCATCTGCATCGTCTGATTGAAGCCCTTCTTCACTTCTTCCTCATGGATCACACGGCCCTGCAACGTCAGCACCTGCACCCGCACCTGATCACTCATCAACTTCGCATACCGAATGTTCAACACCTCACTCGCCGGGTTCGGATAAATGTCCAAATCCTTGAAGTACTGACGATAGAAGCCTAACGCCTCTACCAACTCTACCGCAATACCCGCTTCCGTTACCGTCGCCTCAAGCGTGAACTCATTGTCCTCTATACCGCCAGCGCCCACCGTAAACTCGATGAACGTATTCGGATCCATCGGAATACCCGGATACTCAATGTTCAGCCTGTACGTATCGTCCGGTAAGTTCTCAAACGTCACCCGACCCTGATCATCCGTCTCCTTGTATACCACCAATTCAAACTCGTCATCATTCTCACCACGACCACCGCCTGCTCTTCTTCTCCTGCGCAACGAACAGCCCGCACGCTTTACTTTACGTCTCGCCTCTATCCGCTGGCCACCCTCCGTGTCATCGGCAAAGTCACTCTCTACCAACAGACCCACTACGCCCGTATTGTTAGGGTCTACTGGCAAGTCCGCCGGCCGCTGCTGCATAATCAATGTCTCCGATACCGCATCTCGTAACTCCAGCGTATCTGCATCCTCCCACAAGAAATCACTCCTGTAATACGTCGGCAACAAGTCCGGCAACGTCTCTGCCGTTACTCCTATCAGATAGTCGCCCAACACTACTTCCTCAAACGTGAACCCATTCGCCGTTACTGCCTCACTGTTCAAAGAGTCAAATCGATTCTGAGTCTCCAATATCTGCATCAACTGGCCAAACCCTTCCGCCAAATTAACCGTCGATCCACTCGCATCTACATATGTCGGAGTAAACATGATCGTGGTGGTCGCATTGATCGTCTGCGGATTGCTCTCATAGTTCTCCAGCTGGGGCAACAACAAGTTCGTCACCTCCAAAACATACGTCCCCATGTTCTCATACCGGATGTCTGTTATCGTATAGCTGCCTTCTGTCGCGCCATTTACCTTGATCGGGTCTTTCTGCGCTGGGCCATCTAACCTCCACTGGTACTCATTGAACTCACCAGGCAAACTCAAGTCAATCGTATAGTTACTCCCCTTCGATATCCGCTCTTCTATACCTAAAGGTCCAAACAACGCCTGATCTCCATAAGTAAATGTCTGGATATCTATATTCGGCTCCAGATCTCCCGGGTCTAACGCATTACTGCTCACATTCAAATTCACCAACCCTGGCAAACTCGTCATCACCGGAATACCCGTCAATGCATTGCCTGACAGATTCACTGTCGTCAACCCTGCTATATCATTAATGTCCGCTGGTAATTCTCCGGTCAGTTGACCCGTGCGGGTTCCTCCTGTCGACGATAGGTTCAGCGTCGTGACCCGGTTGTTTGCTACCGTTACGCCGCCCCAGTTCTGAATGTTCCCTATATCATCCCACGCCGGCGTAGGGCTCCAGTCTCCATCATTGCCGCCCGTCGCTGCCAATATATTCAACAACGCCTGGCCATCTCGCTCCAATGAACTCACCCGCAAAAACAAACGGGCCGTACTCAATTCCAAATCCGTCACAACACTGTTCGTCACCTTCGCATAGAAGATCCCCTCATCTGACTCTGTAATCGATGGTAGTGTAAACGATGAGCCACTGATCGTAACCCCCCCAAATGTTGTGATCTCCGTCTCTGAACCGTCCGATTCATCTACCAATACCCATTGGTACATGTTGTTAGCTCCCGTTACCGTCCTGTCTGCTGTATAGCTCGCTCCTACTTCCTCTAACGCGCGCTCCTCTTCCAGTACTATCCCCTGGTTATCATAATTCACCGTTGACGCTGCTGTCACCAAGGCCTCCAAATCCCCAAACTGCAACCTGTTGCCCGATACATCCAGTGTTTCCAATGACGTCAAGGAGGTGAGGGTACCCATGCCCGTCAACTCATTGTTCGATACATTCAGATCCGTTACTTCACTCAAACCTTCCGCTATCGACCCTATACTTCCTATCAGGTTGTTATCACTCAGGTTTACAGCCGTCACCCGCGTGGCGCCCATCGTTACGCCTTCCCACGTCCGCAACCTGCCACTCAGCCAATTGCTTCGTCTGGTCCAGTTCGGACCTTCCGTCGAATTGTAGATCGACACCAAAGCCAGTGAGTCTCGTCCTGTGCCTGGGTCCGTGGCCGTCAATACCGTCACCGTGTTCGAATAGTCTGAAATATCTCCTGAGGTATACTGTACTCGTACTCTGTAGTAGAACCTACTGTTATAATCCAGGGAACTGATCGTTGTGGTAAGGCTTCCTTCCGCATCAAAATCCTCATACACCGAGAAGAACAAACTGAAGTCTGACGTCTCACTCACGTCCAGCAAATACGTCGATACTCCCCCTTCCTGTGATTCCCAACTTGCCGTAAAGCTGCCCGTCGTTACATCTGTCGCATCCAGGGCCGTCGTTGCGGCAGGTAAGATCCGTAACTCGTCTGTTGTAACATCAGTTCCTGTCAGGTTCGACAGGTTCGTCGCGGCAGCAATCACATCATAAGTCCCTACATCCAAGACTGGGAACGTTCCCGACGCAAGTGTCCAGGTCCCATCGCCATTGTTTGTGCCTGAATAGGTTTGGCCATCTACCGTGATCTCTATCGACGCATCATTGTCGTCAATCGTTCCCGTCAACTCAGGACTCCTGTCCAAACTCTCTGTTAATTCGATCGTTATCGTTGGTGCTACTGCCCCAGATTGGTCGATCACCAATTCTTCCGTCGTGCCATCTACGCCTGCATTGCCAAAAGCATCTGTGATCGTTACTACAACTTCATAGGTGCCTGCAACAAGATCAGTTATCGTACCCGCTGCCAACACCCACGTACCATCTCCATTGTCCGTGCCTGTGTAGTCCGTGTCATTTACATTCACTACAATGCTCGCTATTCCATTCGCTTCCGTATACGTTCCTGTAATTTCCGGACTCACTATGGAGGTCGTTTGGCTTGTCACCGTAACTACAGGAGCTGTCGCATCCACCACTAACTCATCTGTTGTGCCATCTACTCCCGCGTTGCCTGCTCCATCAGTTGCTGTAACCAACACATCATATGTGCCATCTGACAAGGCTGTTATCGTACCTCCTGCCAACGTCCAGGTGCCATCGCCATTGTTCGTGCCTCCATACGTATTGCCATCTACGGTCACATCTATCGTCGCCCCTGTATCGTCAACCGTTCCCGTCAGTTCCGGTGAGTTATTATTTGTGTTCAAACTCGTGATCGTCACCACCGGAACAATCTCATCTGCATCCGTTACCGTGATCGTAATCGACGCATCCGCCGTATTACCGGATGCATCTGTGGCCGTAATCGTTACTTCATACACGTTATCCGTATCCGTATCCGTAGGTAACTCAAAATCAGGGGCTGTATCAAAGGTCAACTCTCCGCCTGTCCCAATACTGAACAACGAGGCATCATCGCCTGAGCTCACCGTCCATGTTACCGTCTCATCTGCTGTATACGTCTCCACTGTCGTGATATTCTCCTCTACTGAGGGGGTTAGGGTGCCACTGATCACTGGTGATATTTCATCCGCATCCGTCACCGTAACGGTTACCGCCAAATCTGCTGTATTTCCTGCTGCGTCTGTCGCTGTTACCGTCAATTCATAGTTGTTATCTGTATCTGCGTCTGTTGGTGCTTCAAAATCAGGAGCCGTACTGAAACTCAAAGACCCATCCGACGCTATACTAAATAGCGACACATCCGCACCCGAACTCACACTCCACGTTACCGTCTCATCTGCTGCATACGTTTCTACTACCGTCGTATTCTCTGCTACACTTGGGGTAGAACTTCCCGAAGTGATGCTCGGATCAATCTCATCCGCATCCGTTACCGTTACCGTCACCGACAGATCCGTCATATTGCCTGCTACATCTGTGGCAGTAATACTTATTTCGTAATTGTTGTCTGTATCCGAATCTCCAGGGTTCTCAAAGTCAGGAGCTGCATTGAAGGTCAATACGCCTGTCGAGCCATCTATATCAAACAACAAACCATCTGTGCCCGTCATTGACCAGAATACTGTCTCGTCTGCTACGTAGGTCTCTACAGCTGTTGTATTCTCTTCTACAACTGGGGTCGCACTTCCTGAGGTAATTGTCGGGGCGATCTCGTCAGCATCCGTTACCGTAACAGTTACAGCAAGGTCAGCTGTATTGCTCGATGCATCTGTTGCCGTCACTGTAACATCGTAATTATTATCTACATCCGAATCCCCAGGTGTCTCAAAATCAGGTGCCGCGTTAAAAGTCAGAACTCCCGTGGATCCATCGATGCCAAACAACGACGCATCTGTCCCCGATATCGTCCACGTTACTGTCTCATCCGCAACATAGGTCTCCACAGCCGTCGTGTTCTCCAAAACCGATGGTGTCGCACTGCCTGAGGTGATCGATGGATTTGTCACATCGTCTACGGTCACTGTTACTTGAACTGCAGTGGAACTTTCGGCTCCATCATCATCTCTGGCCGTCACTGTAAAGGCATTTACCGTACCAACTCCTGACGCGGGAGTCCAAGAGGCACTGTTTGACGCATCAATGGCTTCATTGGTCCCAGCAGCATAGGCACTTCCATTGATCAGTAATGTTCCCGAAGTAACTGCCTGAACCACGAAGGCATCAACAGTTCCGTCACTGTCACTTTCATCTCCCTGTGCTGCAATTTCTGCGAAGGTTATTTCAACAGCAGTTAATTCCGTGGTTACATCCACCACATCAGCCATCGTTGTTAAAGTTGGTGCTACGTTCGCTGCTTCCGTTGTAAAGTTGAGGGTTGCATTTCCACTGATTCCAGCATAAGCATTTCCACTAAGGTCCTCAATGGCCGTTGCATCAATCTCTATGTAGTAACTGGTTGAATTGGCCAGGTCCGTACCAGGAGCTATGGTCAGCGTAGCGCCTGATATGCTTGCTATATCTGAGGTTGCCGTGGGGTTTGTTGCATCAATCGACACTACATCCACATCATCGCTGAGTTGACGTATAACAATAACCCCTGTCCCAAATTGAATGTCCTCATCAAATGTGAGTGTAAGGTCATTACTCACCACAACATCCGTATCTTCATCAGAGGGAGTTGCAGTACTTAAAGTTGGCGCCGTGGTATCATCGAATGTCAATGATACCTGTCCTGTTGCAGGTGCATCATATGCAATTAACCAGCTTCCTGCTGGATAATTTACGGTTGTAAAGGTTCCGGAAATTGCATCAGCGTCAATGATGATGAATTCATCTCCCTCTGTAGGCGTGAAGCCAAGTACGATATCTAATGTACCACTCAATGTTGCCGTGCCACTATTCACTTGAACTTGATCATAGTCTGTGCAAACAGTCGTGCCATCCAATTCAATTTCGAGTGTTCCTGAATTCGTATAATTACCATTGATCACAGTACATCCTGGTGAGGCACCAGGTGCATGAGTACCTCCCGACGCTACTTCCACATTACCTGTGACTGTGCCATTCATTTTAAAATTCGAGCCACTTAAAATACGGAGAGGGTTAGTTCCGCTAAACGTCAGGTCACTGCTGACAGTTAATTCCCCGTAGTTCAAAAACTCAGCATCATTAGCTACTATTAAATCTTCTGTCAGATTCAGCGTACCATAATTAAACAATCGGCCTGTTCCGGTAATCTCGGCTCCTGAACCATCTACTGTAAGATTCAAGGTAGAACCATCCGTTACCACCATGTCCGTATTCTGAACAGAGAACAACCCAGTGCTGCCCGTGAGATCCGCATTTACTCCACCGGTAAAGAAGAGAGGAGCAGTTTGCGGGACGGAGAAATCCGGCGCACTACCTCCACAATAATTATTTGGATCACGTGGATCAGGACCCATGGATCCTTCGAAGAAGTTACCATTCAAACAATCTGAAATGTTACTCGTGACCCAATCCGATGCTCCACTGAAGTCGAAATTCATCAACGTTCCGTCGTTTCCATTTGGCGTCAGGTCATCAAGTAGGGTTCCTGAAGTCTCATTGAAGTTGAAAAAACCATCAAGGTTAGGGCCGGTAGATATTTCCTGATTTGCACTTTCAATAATCTGAGAATGGGTCCGTGCTTCAGACCAAATCCTGAAATCATCCATCTGCCCACTATAGTAGGATCCTCCATCTCTCGGATTGTATCCAAAGACCGTGGTTTGTACCGCATAAGAGGTCACTGTGGTTGAGCTATTTGCTTCAAGGATTCCGTCTACATACACTTCATAGTCTCCGGTAGATTTTCTAACGGCCGCCACATGGTGCCAGGATCCATCATTTAATGTGGTTGTTGAGTTTATTTTAGGGCCTGCAAGTGTTCCAGGATAAAACTCTAATAATCCAGCATCCGTAATTCCCAACCAATACACATTGGTAAAGTCCGCAGCGCGGTTAGTCATTAATACGCCATAGGTGCTGGCAGAGGTATTCACCCAACCTTCAATGGTCACGTCCCCTGTACCTGAGATCAGATCTGTGGGGAGATTTACAAAATCATTCACGCCATCAAAGCTCAAAGCATTTTGAACAGGACCGTTTTGCAAAGTAAAGGTGGCACTGGAAGCCAAACCGGCATCAGTTTCATCGCTTTCTTCCGATATACCGAAATTATTGTCAACCATCGGTTGATCCAAACCAAAGGTCACGTTATTTTGAGCTCCAGGGGCAATATCTCCAGCGATGTACCAATAAACCGTGCTTCCATCCGCGTAAGCGCTATTAAAGAATATTCCTACGCTGCCATCAGGTACTTGCGGTGCCTGCCCTGTAATGAAACCACTGGCTCCAGTGGGAGTAATAGGTGTAGCCGTAGCAAAATTATCAGCTCCTACACTTTCGTAGAATCGTAACTGGCTGAAATCTGATTCGGCATAGGTTCCATTTGGTGTTAAGAAAAACCCAACCATAGTAGCGGTTCCGCCACTTACATCCATTCTCATCTGATAGAGTAGATTGTTTGTAGAACCAGCGGTCAAATTTCCTCCAGGCACTGCTACTGTAGTAAACGTAAGGCCTGTTGGCGGTGCTGCGGTAGTAAATGATCCTGATAACACACTGGATCGGTTGCCTGCAGCATCTTCCCCTACCACGTAAACATAGTAAAGCGTACTTGCGACAAGGGCGGGATCTGAAAATCCAGGGTTACCTATTCCTAAGTCCTGACTTCCAGCAGGTGCGTCTGTTCTAACACCTTCGTTATCCGTATTCGTATTTCCTGTTTCATCCTGACCATCTATGATCTGTTGAGCCGTAGGTGGCGTCATTGATTGCGTAACGACATAATACAGGTCCGCTTGTTCATCAGAATCAAACCCAAGATCAAAATTGGTTGCTTCTATATTGTTGAATGCGATATTTGATAAAACCGGAGGAGTGGCATCGGGTAATGGTGCACCCAATACCGGACCAGTGGTAACCCAATCGGACCCCACGTCCATCAGTTCCAGGGTTCCATTATGACTATTAGTTCCGGCATCAATTGCAGTAGTAGTACCTAGGTCCGCACTGAAATCATGATACGAAACCAATCCTGTTTCAGTACCATGTAGCGCAAATTGATAATGTGTATTGATCTCTGAACCAGCTCTTACGATATTCCAGATTCGAACCTCATCAATCTGGCCATCAAAGAAGTCATCAATCGGTGAATTGGCTCTCGCCGCTATGTAAGTATTGGTGGTTCCGGCAGTTAACCCTCCAGAATAGGTGCTGTTCCCCTGTGCTGTGCCGTTCACATAGAATTGAATGGTTGTACCATCCCAGCTCACCGCCACATGTTGCCAAACTCCTGTGCTTAATACAGCATTATTGGAGAAGCTTACTTCCGGCAAGCCCCCATTGCCTAAACGCAAACCTAATCGACTTCCTGCGTCGACATAGAAATCATATCCAAATGCATCACTACCATTAAACGAGTAATTGCTAATGATAGATCCCGCCATCACATCCGGATAAATCCATGCCTCCAATGTGAACGGAGCTCCCGCAAATTTTAATTCAGTAACTGAACCCAGGGATACCCGATCGTCTGTTCCATCGAAATCCAAGGCATCATTTGGCGCATTCAATGTCGTGAACTCAGAAAGTGTAACCGTTCCCTGAATATTTGGTGTTGCTGCATTGTCCTGAGATGCGGAATAGAGATCATAACTCGTCAAACTGGTCAGACCTGTAAGGTTCAGGTTAAACGTAGTTGACCCACTAGTTACATTCACTGATCCAGAAGTCAACTCTCCGGTTCCTCCACTTCCCGTGCCATTTAAGACCTCCGTAACCGTTGGTGCAGTTGCACCATCTGAAACCAGCACATAATAGAAGGTTCCTGGCTCGTGTAACTGAATGTCATAATCAGCTGTGTTTGATGTGACGCCCGTAAGCAGAGGATATCCCGTAATGGTAACAGGAGGAATAACATCCGTATCGAAGGCTGTACTTGCGATAAATGCTGACGCTCCATTCACCGTAAGGTTGTTAGAGCCTTCCAAATCAGTTACAGGACCCGCGTTTGTATTGAAGTCATAGGAAGCCACCAACCCAAATTCACCGCTGAGTGATGTTTGATAGGCAAAACTTGCGATTTGTTCACGCAATCGAACTGTATTCCAGAGGCGTACCTCATCCACTTCCCCATCGATGAAAGCAGATTGGTCAATTTTAGCACCAATATGCAATGGTCCATCTGCCGTATTCAAGGCAATCGCCTGATTACTGGTTGGGGTTTCTTCGCCATCCACATATGTTCTAACGTTGGCTCCATCATAAGTGACCGCCAAATGATGCCAATCATTATCAGAGAAGACATATCCTGTATTATAATCCGCGAGCTCACCATAGAAGTACAGATCATCGTTGTTCAGGAAGAATCCAAATGCCCGCCCTGTACTTAAGTTTCCAAAGTTCACAGGGTGGGTAATACCTGTGTTATTGGTGCCGTTGCGATACCAGAATTCAAGTGTTTTAGGTGAATTTGAAGCCAGTGATGGGTCAACATTTCCACTGACAGCATAAGTATTTGTGGTTCCATCAAAAGAAATCGCATTTTCAAGTGGACCATTTACCGTAAAGTCTGCATCACTCTCATCTGACAAGGCTTGTGTCGTATTCAGGATCTGTACTCGAATCTGGCTGCCTACATGACTTGCTGTTGGTGTCCATGAATACGTGTTAGTCGGATAGGTACTGAACGCGCCATCATTTAGCATGATCGGATACGTCGATCCACCATCCGTACTTAAGCGAATCTCAATCAACTCGGAATCCGGGAAGCCACCGAAGTTCCACATGATATCATATGCCACACCTTCAGTCAGTGTCTCTCCTCCATTGGGTTGGGTTACGGTGATACTTGGAGCACCATTTACCGTAAAGTCTGCGTCACTCTCATCTGATAGGGCTTGTGTCGTATTCAGGATCTGTACTCGAATCTGGCTGCCTACATGACTTGCTGTTGGTGTCCATGAATACGTGTTAGTCGGATAGGTACTGAACGCGCCATCATTTAGCATGATCGGATACGTCGATCCACCATCCGTACTTAAGCGAATCTCAATCAACTCGGAATCCGGGAAGCCACTGAAATTCCACATGATATCATATGCCACACCTTCAGTCAAGGTCTCTCCTCCATTGGGCTGAGTTACGGTTATGCTTGGGGCACCATTTACCGTGAAATCCCCATCACTCTCATCTGACAAGGCTTGTGTCGTATTCAGGATCTGTACTCGAATCTGGCTGCCTACATGACTTGCTGTTGGTGTCCATGAATATGTGTTCGTCGGATAGGTACTGAACGCACCATCATTTAACATGATCGGATATGTCGATCCTCCATCCGTACTTAAGCGAATCTCGATCAATTCTGAATCCGGGAAGCCACTGAAGTTCCACATGATGTCATATGCCACACCTTCAGTCAAGGTCTCGCCTCCATTGGGCTGAGTTACGGTTATGCTTGGGGCACCATTTACCGTGAAATCCCCATCACTCTCATCTGACAAGGCTTGTGTCGTATTCAGGATCTGTACTCGAATCTGGCTGCCCACATGACTTGCTGTTGGTGTCCATGAATACGTGTTCGTCGGATAGGTACTGAACGCGCCATCATTTAGCATGATTGGATAAGTCGAGCCACCATCCGTACTTAAGCGAATCTCGATCAATTCTGAATTCGGGAAGCCACCGAAGTTCCACATGATGTCATATGCCACACCTTCAGTCAGTGTCTCTCCTCCATTGGGTTGGGTTACGGTGATACTTGGAGCACCATTTACCGTAAAGTCTGCGTCACTCTCATCTGATAGGGCTTGTGTCGTATTCAGGATCTGTACTCGAATCTGGCTGCCTACATGACTTGCTGTTGGTGTCCATGAATACGTGTTCGTCGGATAAGTACTGAACGCGCCATCATTTAACATGATCGGATACGTCGAGCCGCCATCCGTACTCAATCGAATCTCGATCAACTCGGAATCCGGGAAGCCACCGAAGTTCCACATGATGTCATATGCCACACCTTCAGTCAGTGTCTCTCCTCCATTGGGTTGGGTTACGGTTATGCTTGGAGCGCCATTTACCGTGAAATCCCCATCACTCTCATCTGACAAGGCTTGTGTCGTATTCAGAATCTGTACTCGAATCTGGCTGCCCACATGACTTGCCGTTGGTGTCCATGAATATGTGTTCGTCGGATAGGTACTGAACGTACCATCATTTAACATGATTGGATATGTCGATCCACCATCCGTACTTAAGCGAATCTCAATCAACTCCGAATCCGGGAATCCACTGAAATTCCACATGATGTCATATGCCACACCTTCCGTCAGGGTCTCTCCACCATTGGGTTGGGTTACGGTTATGCTTGGGGCACCATTTACCGTAAAGTCAGCATCACTCTCATCTGATAGGGCTTGTGTCGTATTCAGAATCTGTACTCGAATCTGGCTGCCCACATGACTTGCTGTTGGTGTCCATGAATACGTGTTCGTCGGATAGGTACTGAACGCGCCATCATTTAGCATAATCGGATATGTAGAGCCGCCATCCGTACTTAAGCGAATCTCAATCAACTCCGAATCCGGGAAGCCACTGAAATTCCACATGATGTCATATGCCACACCTTCGGTCAGTGTCTCTCCTCCATTGGGCTGAGTTACGGTTATGCTTGGGGCACCATTTACCGTGAAATCCCCATCACTCTCATCTGACAAGGCTTGTGTCGTATTCAGAATCTGTACACGAATCTGGCTACCCACATGGCTCGCTGTTGGTGTCCATGAATACGTGTTCGTCGGATAGGTACTGAACGCGCCATCATTTAACATGATCGGATACGTCGATCCACCATCCGTGCTTAAGCGAATCTCGATCAATTCTGAATCCGGGAAGCCACTGAAGTTCCACATGATGTCATATGCCACACCTTCAGTCAGTGTCTCTCCTCCATTGGGCTGAGTTACGGTTATGCTTGGGGCACCGATCTGGAAGTTATCTCCCGCTGCCAATCCAGATTCTGTCGCGTTGTAGCTATCGGTGAAGAATAAATTACCGCCAGAGGAAGGTAGATTTACATTGAAGTTATTTCCTGTGGACGCTCCTGATCCAATATCAGCGGTTACCCAGAAATATGTGGTAGTTCCGGGATTGAAGGTCTCCGTGAAAATGAAGGCTATGTCCCCATTCCCGGGGTTGTTCGTGGGGTCGTAATCGGAATTAGATCCCAGGGTTGTTGATGAACCAAAATCATTGATTGAATTACGATGAAGGGTGAATCCACCTGTTTCAAAATCAGAAGCAGTGAATGTCCCTCCGAAGAAGAACAAAAATCCCTGAGACGTAGCATTGGCCGTGGCTACATCCATTTGGAAGCTATAAATGATATTGTCTGTTGAAGGAATACTCAGTGACGAGCCAGGGGCCGATAAGGTAGTAAATGTTATATCGGCAGGTAAAAGTGTTGTAAAGGAAGTGGTTAAGACCTCAGACTGATTTCCACCGCCATCATCCGCGACTACATATAAATAGTACGGTGTATTACTTAACAAGTCATTACCATTGGTATTGTTTGTGTCTCCCCATCCACCAAATGTCCAATCCTGAGCAGCCAATCCCGTGTAATCATTGTAATTAAATGCCGTCGTTCCAGTATGATCCTGACCTGCGATAATTTGGGTAGCAGAAGGTACCATGTTGGACGTGGTAATGACATAATAAATCGCCGCAGGCTGATCAAGCGTAATGTTAGTTACATCAACATCATTTGCATTTATATCCAATTCAAGTTTGTGAAGATTAATCGTAGGAGCGGCATCTAAACCCGACCCGTTTGTGGACCAGGTAGCACCACTGATCGTTCCATTACTTGCATTCGAAGTTTGATCAAATAGTGTAGACCCTGAACCGGTACTAAAATCATAATAAGCCACCAGACCAGATTCGGAACCTGTAAGTTCATTATCGTAATTGGCAACTACATCTATCTCATTCCTTGACGTATTCCAAATCCTTAATTCATCTATAATACCCGGGAAAGTATGGTCATCCATCGAGGAAGCATAATGCCAACCTCCAATGTACAATGGCTCCGAATTAGAGAAGCTTCCTATTTCACCAGTAGCTCCTGTAAAATTCTTTGTCGTCGCCACAGGAGAACCATTAATATACCATTGTCCGGAGTGAGCATTTGCATCATAAACAAATGAAGCATGCACCATGTCATTAAGAGCGAGGCCGTAACTGGTTGGTGAATAATACTCCACGTCTGTACCGTCGGCCAAAGTTGCAAGTAGGTTATATCCGCCCCATGGATGTGTGCTGTGCAATACACTTACTTGATAACCCGTGGTAAAGTCACCATTGCTGATCGACTCTTTCTTCCGTACTATTCTTCTAGCGTCACTTGCATAATCCGCCGATCTTTCCACATAAAACTCAATTGTAAAGTCACCATTTACATCCTGATGTGAACCATGAGGAACCGTCACAATATCATCTAAACCATCAAAACTTAAGGCATAATCCGGATTCACGAAATCGTCAGCGATCGTGTAATAACCATCTCCTATTCCAAGTGCATTCCCTGTAAAGCTTACGGTATTTCCATTAATGACTTCCACATCACTAAACAGCGTATAGTCTCCCGAATTTGTGGAACGATATATCAGGGCATAATTCGCAGCTTCTCTGGTTAGGCCTGCTTCATCAAAATCGAAAGTAATGGTAGCATCTCCACCATTTGAAGAAACATCCGTCACCTCAATGTACCAGGAACGTGCCCATCTATTGGTGTACCCTACGGGTAAATCCGTTTGAACCTTACCATGGGTGGTTCCATCATGACCCATGAGCATATAATCACCGGCATCATTTAAGAAGGCTACATCTGATAAAGTAGCCGCTCCGGAGTTGCCTTCTGAATCAGATCCATCAGCCTCCCTGCCTATTCCTACTACTTCAAAGTCAAAGTCTCCATTTACATTATCATCCCCTGCATAAAGGTCTCCTGTAATAGGGGCATTATACTTTGCTGACAGGTAATTAGTGACAATATTTCTGGCCGCATTATTCAACGGAGATGAGAACACGATTACCTCACTTACATCCGCATTTTCATAATGTCCTGCCGCGTTATATCGACCAATATTTATTTTGTTAAGTTCTGATATAGTGTAAGAGGCACCAGTCAAGGTGAAAAGATCCGTGGTTTCTCCATTCACTTGAAGTTCCGACGCATCTGCCCCTTGATCCACACCAAAGTACGTTCTGAAAATACCGGGCTCAGGCGTCGTATAATCGTAGCTGGCAAACGCAAGTATCGTACCCGAGGTGTTGATATTTCCAACAAAATTTGTAGCCATCGGACCCTGGACTTGAGTTGCATAAGTACCAAAGTGATAACCATTATCCGGATTACTGAATAATATTCCAGCTGGTGTATATTGATTAATCTGACCTACAATAAATATTTCTGGTGTCGCACCTGCAGATTGTGACATGGCCGTATTTTCCATCCATTGGTCCGTACCATTGAATGATATCGCGGGTAAGCCGTTCAATAGAGAAGTTATATATGTCGGAGGCGTACTGGCACTCAAGTCATTGGAATATCCGGATTGATCCATCCAACTTGTCACATTAGCCCCATTCGTGGTTGTGTTGGTTCCTATTCCTGCATCTACCCATAAGGTCAATTCGGTAGTTCCATCCGTTTCTCCTACACCTCCAGGTCCGGTTGTTCCAACCAGTTCTGCGGATTGCACCGTAAAGTCTCCATCACTCTCATCTGACAAGGCTTGTGTCGTATTCAGGATCTGTACACGAATCTGGCTGCCTACATGGCTTGCTGTTGGTGTCCATGAATACGTGTTCGTCGGATAGGTACTGAACGCACCATCATTCAACATGATCGG
Source organism: Cyclobacteriaceae bacterium (assembly GCA_965215825.1). Classification (GTDB taxonomy): domain Bacteria; phylum Bacteroidota; class Bacteroidia; order Cytophagales; family Cyclobacteriaceae; genus JAWPMT01. The sequence goes on from CBDCEM010000002.1 coordinate 660,149, forward strand.
ATATGATATGCCACCATCTGTACTCAAACGAATCTCTATTAATTCCGAATCAGGGAAACCACTGAAGGTCCACATGATGTCGTAAGAAACTCCTTCTGTCAAGGTCTCGCCTCCATTCGGCTGTGTTACCGTGATTATTGGTGTTTCCGTTTGACCCGTACCAAATTCAGACAGGCCATTGGTTATGTCATCGACGATAGCCGTGTAAGTCAAACTGGCATTAATAGCAGAGGAATGAGACCAGGCATTACTTGTTACGGTTGCTGAAGCAACAAATGTTTTACCCTGATCATCAAGGCAAGAAGCGTCAACCTCGTAGATATGTACCGTACTGCCATCTCCGGCTGATGATGTTCCTGAAATTTCTCCGGAACTCACAGTGGTGATCACAGGAGCATCTACTGTTGCAGGATCTGTTCCAAAATTGATCCCTAATCCTGTGTTGCAGAAGAAGCTGTTGGTAGTAGAAACGCTCGCTCCTGAAAGAAGTGCTGCTGTGCCATTGAAAAGGATACCATCTCCACCATTATAGGCCGATCGATTTCCATCAATTTCAAGGTTGGTGGTGCCATTGGCATAGATACCTGATCCAACATTCCCATATGCCGTAACTCCATCTGCCAACACGCCTATGTCATTGTTTTGTACCAGAATATTACTGACACTGGAAATATTCACGCCTCGTGTGGATGCTCCAATCACATTTCCTGTGACTTCTATCCTCCCGGTTGTGTTGTCTACACCATTGGCATTCACATAAACGCCATATCCACCATTCGATAAGCCTGTTCCTGTATTGGTTCCGGAACTGTTGGTGCCAATTTGATTGTCTCGGATTTTGGTATCCTGTGAATTGCCTGATCCGCCTACCTCAATGGCATTGCCACTTAGTCCTGAGATGGTGTTATTTAAAATCTCCACTCCCGTAAACGAAAAGCGGATTTCAATACCTATGATATTGGCTGCTACAGATTCGATCGCTGTAGTTCCAGCGCTGTTCAATCCTATGATGTTGTTATTGATCACCACATCCGTGGCCTCTACCACAACTTCATTACCGCTGTTACTACCGGCGATCACATTCCCTTGCCCCGTACCTGTTCCTCCAATATTACCGACATCCACATTATCCCGCATGCCAATACCAGTTCGGTTCCCCAGATCGTTCTCACCATTTCTATCTACACCGATAAGGTTACCATAAATGTTCCAGTTATCCGCGCGGTTCATTTCTACTCCCTGACCGGATGACGTTGCATTTCCTGATATTAAATTTCCTTCACCAATGGTAGAGTTTCCTCCAACAGTTGCACCGTCAGCCAGCACGACTCTGACACCACTGTCAGCATTACCATCAACGGACAAACCATCTGGTGTAGTTCCTATTCTATTGCCCTGAATAATCGAATTGTTGGATCTAATAATATGCACACCTACGACACCATTTCCACTGATGACATTTCCTTTGTTCGCCGCGCCAATGATCGTCGCGCTCGCTCCGGTTTCTGTGCTAATCCCATCTCCACTGAAATTTGTAATGTGCAAACCATAGATTTCAACATTGGGCTCCAGGATTTCCAATCCATCACCACTGGCAGATGTTCCGTCCAATGTCACGATCATCCCATTATCCATGTCCCACCCAGATTGTGTGGTTCCATCAATAACCATCCCGACATCATTTGGATTATTGATGGTTGGCAAAACACTAGCGAGATTGATCGTCCAGGGACCGGTTCCGGGAATACTAAAGGTGATCGTCTCTTTAGAAGCAGAAGCATTGGCATCAGTAATCGCCTGACGTAATGAGCCAACCCCAGAGTCGTTTGTATTTACAACAGTGTATGGAGGAGGTGCAAGGGCCCCCGAACTTGTCCAGATCGGACCGTTAGTTGTGCCATCAGCAGTAGGTGTATTTGTGATGCCATTGAACAACGTACCCTGATTCGTATTTGTGCTACGATCGGGTACGACGGTACCTGAAGATTCGTTCAGATCATAGTAAGCTACCAATCCCCCTTCGGATCCTGAGAGTTCATCATAAAGGTTCGATTGTATTTCCAATTCCGTTCTAACGTCACTCCAGATGCGGACTTCATCGATATCTCCATCCCACGGTGCAGTGCCATCCACAGCTGAACCTATATTGGTCGTGATATTGGCATTTGGGATTGTCATAGGTATCGTGCCCCCGAAAGACAAGGACTGCTCAACACCATCCAGATAAAATTTTAAACGATCCGCATTGGTTGCGCCGGTTCCGTCATAGACCCATGCCATGTGATACCATGTTCCTGGGTCCAGGTTTGCCGCTCCCAACCCGAAGATACCCGATGCTCCCACGTAGAAGATCGGACTCCATTGTCCTCCGGATGGCGTATGAGAATTGAGTTGCCATTCAAGTGTGCCTGCGCTTTCATGTCGGGCGACAACTACTTTACTGATCACATCCGTATCCTTATTTACCCATGCCTCTACTGTGAATGTATTGGTGAAATCAAAGGATGGATCATCAGGTATCTCTACGTAATCATCAACTCCATCAAAACTTAATGCATTGGCGGGTGGAGCCGCTGTGGTGAATTCCAGAAGTTCCGGAACACTAGTAAGGTTGCCTGCATGGTCCTCGGCTACTACGTAAACATCATATTCCGTGGCTCCTGTCAAACCTGTGAATGTTGTACCGATGGAGACTGATGCCACGATTATCTCAAATGTCTCGGAGGAAATTTGTCCTGTGACGGCTACTGAACCCGCGTCTTTTATTTCAGTAGCAGTTGGAGCCGTCGAACCATCCGTCACTACCACGTAGTGTACCAGAGAAACTTCATCCATTTGGACTTCCAGATCCGCCTGATTAACACCGATGTTTGCGATGGCTGGGTGGCCTGACTCGAAACCTGGCGCGGTTACGTCCGGAATTGCAACGATCGGGCCACCTGAAATCCAATTTCCTGATGCGCCTTGCAGGTCTACATTTCCATCAGTGGTGCCATTCAATCCACTTGCTTTGTCTGTTACTGTCGATCCTGTCCCATCTACAAAATCATAATAGGCCACCAGATCTGTTTGTGTTCCACTAAGTTCCTCATCCATAGTTGCCGTTATCTCCGTAGCACTTCTCGCGTAATTCCATATACGCAATTCATCCATCTGGCCTTTAAATAGATCTGAAATACCTCCTGAAGTAAGGATACCTCCTATATTCAAATCAACAATTACACCACTATGATCCACAGACGTTCCTCCAACCGGGGCTCCGGTCGCCACTTCCGAGCCGTTTATAAAAAGACGGAAATCGGTCCCATCATATGTTCCTGCAACATGATACCATGTATCAATAGTTAAAGTGACAGCATGCGACAGGATTTCTGTTTGTGTAGGCCCTTCATGCCCTAAAAGAAGGGCAGGTCCTCCACCCATATTTCCGTAAGTCAGGATGTAGCCATTTTTATCCAGTGACCCATCGAGCGTTCCTTTTGCGACAATCGTATTGAATTCATTACTCGCCGGATCTTCGTTTACATTTATCCAGGCTTCCAATGTATAATGTTGTAATTCGAGTGAAGCATCCGTTGACACAGTGATGTGATCATCCTGTCCATCTAAGTAGAACGCTGTATTGTCTACCAGGCTCGTTATATTCAGTGTTTGAGTCGTTGACGCAATATTGCCAACATTGTCGTAAACGGCACTGGCAAACGGAGATACGGTGATCATCTCGCTACCATCCGGCGTTCCAGTGATGTTAATCAACAATTCGATCTCCGAACCGGAAATAATTCCCAAAGAGGTAACACCAACAGTAGCAACGCCGCCAGAAGAAACAACATCAAAATCAGACGCTTCAACTGGAGTAGTCCCGTCATTGGCCCCAAAAATATCTTCATCAAACTCCACGTAAATTCTACTGCGATCTGCTGATAGGGCAGTTGCAACAATGACCGGAGGCGCTACATCCGGAGTTGCTGTGGTGATACTGCTGTTGCTTACGAGTGTTGTATTACCAGCAGCATCTTCCATTACCCAATAGAAATAATAGGTTGTACCGGATGCCAATCCTGTGATATTGACACTGAAAGTGCCCGGAGCTCCAGAGATTAATGGACTATTTGCGACCTCCGCCGGATTATCTGTGTCATCATCTCCTGCCAGAACCTGAACCACAGTAGGGAAATTGGTAGATTGACTTACCACATAATAAAGTCTCCCGTTTTCATCAATGTCTAAATCAAAATCGGCAGTTGTTTCTCCAACTGCGGTATTGATCTGAGAACTAATCACCGGGTTGGTCCCATCATAGATAAGCGACAATTGGTTCGACGCAATATTGGCATTCGCCGCCAGGTCATCGGCAACAGCCGCTAATATTTCAATTGTAACAGTTCCATCAATAGTGGGCGTTACATCGGCCGTAAACACGATATTATCGGCCGTGCTGAAGTTCGACACACTGGCATTGGTCACCGTAATGTCTCCGGAAATGAAATTTACTACCTGCTCACTAAATGTGATCGTTACCGGAATTGGAGAAGCATTTGTAGGATCTGATTCCGTTGATGAAACTACCACAGTGGGAGCTGTTACATCATTTACAGTAACAATCGAAGAAGGAACATCCATCCAGGCCAATGTGCCGGTTAGCCCATTTAATATCTGAGTTTCGTTGGCACCAGTTCCTACATCGGCGCTTCTGATTTCGGCATCTCCAGATTCCAGCCAATAAAGCAGTCCTGCTTCTGAGTCTACTGCCAGTCCATAAGGTTGGTTCAAACCGGACTTAAATACTGAAACTCCTGAACCCGCATAATCTGATGTTCTTATATTGGCATCCGTTCCGGAAGACCAGTAAATCATTTGATTGACAGGATCAGCAGCTACATCTCTGATGTCATTTGCATTAGCTCCTGATACGATGGTGGTCAGACCTGAGCCATCCAAATTGGCTACTTTGATGGAAGTTCCAAGCTCGACAAAGAACAGCTTACCATTTTCTACATCCAGATCTATCCCAAATGGACTGGTCTGACCCGTTAATATGTTTTCCTGATTACTTCCATCCAGCTCACTTCGCCCGACATTTCCTGTAGAGAAATCTGTCCAATATAGCTTGCCGTTATTCAAGTCGAGATCCACATCTCTCGTTGAACCTAAACCTGTGATTAAATCCGACGTACTTGTTCCATCATATTTTCGGATGGTTGTTATCTCTGACCAGTAATAATCAGAATTTGCAAAATCCACCGCTACGCCAGCCCGCGACCCTGCACCTGAGGCAATCACATTGGTCATGTTGTTGAGCAAATCCCGCTCGTTCACATTTCCATTGTTGTCGGTCCAATAAATGGCCTGAACTCCTATAAAAGTGGTAGTTGTTGCTGTCTCCTGTAAAACCGCGGAAAGATTCAAGGCTGCATCTTCTGCCACAAAGTATAGATAATAAGATGTTGAGGGCTGTAGTCCGGAAATGGATTGAGCAATTGTTCCATTCACATTATCAAAGAAACCACTCAAAGCAACACTCGTGCTGTTTTCGTCTTCACCTGCTCTCACCTGAGTAGAAGTAGGTGCCACGTTTGATTCCGTCACCACGTAGTAGAGGTCAGACGACTCATCTACATCAATAGAGAAGTCAACCTGGGCATGATCTATTGAGGTCTCAACATAATTTGAAACAATTGGAGCTGTAACATCCCCAAAAGCACCTGATGCTTCCCATTCAGTTCCGTCCATTCCTGCCGAGAATGTTCCGAAGTTTCCGTTCCTGGAGAAATCGGGAGCAAACATGGTTCCATCATTCTGATTGAATCGGTAATAACCAATCAAATTTGTTTGTGCAGCAATCTCTCCTACCAGGTTTGTCTGAACTTCAGCACCACTCAGCACACGGTCCCAGATTCGCACTTCATCCAGTGCGCCATTGAAGAACTCATCGACATTGATGAAACGTCCTCCAATTCTACCGCCCGCTTGATTGAAAGTCGTATTGGGACCCCAATTTCCGTCGCTGTTTCTTAACAAGGTCACAGACTGTTGAACTCCGTTTACATAGATCTGCACATCCTGTGAAGCATAGTTCATGGTGATAGCAAAATGGTTCCATTTGTCTGGAACTAAGGTGAAATCAACCCGAGCATAGTTATCAAGAGTAGGTGAACTGGAAGTCCACCAAAGTTGCATGCCCGTCTCATCCAAATCTATTCCACCTGAGCCCTGTCCACCATTGGCGCTTCTGCCCATGACATACCCGCCGCCACTTGATGGAATACTCGCCCAGAAAGCGTACGTGAAGGTGGACTGTGTAAAGAGTGATTCATCCACATTCATGTAATCATCTCCGCCATCAAAACGAAGTGCATTCGCAGGTCCGGTTGTCGTATTGACGTTTATTTGAGTGACCTGTGTCTGAGCGTTCGGTGTGCCTTCATCATCCTGAGCCACGAGCCATATATCATAAGCTGTTGATTCAGGAAGCCCTGACAGATTAATGAAAGAAGTACTATTGGCCACTGTTACATTCAGCGAATTGGCAATCGCTACGGTAGCTCCACCCGCGGTTCCTGCCAACACATCAGCGACAGAAGGTGAGGCTCCCTCATCATCATAGGTAATTACATAATAGACATCCCCAGGTTCGTTTAATTGAACCTGAAGCTGGAAGCCTGAATTATCAATATTCTGGGTCTGAGGATAGCCTGTGATGAAGAATGGAGCAAACGAATCCCCACCACTTAAGGCAGTTGAGCTTACCCATCCAGAGATAGTTCCGACATTGTCGTTAAAATCAGTATCGGTATCCAACGTACCATTCTGATCTCCACCAGCCAGGTCAGGTAATGAAGTACCGGTAGTTTGGTTGAAGTCGTAGCTTACAACCAGTCCCGTTCCGCTAGAAAGGCTTGTCCCAGCGTCCGCCTGGATCTGCGCCAGCGTTCGGGCTACATTCCAAATGCGGAATTCATCCATTTGGCCATCGTACCACTCGTTACAGCATGAGGCGTTACCCAGATACCCCGAACCAAGAGTTACACTTGAAGAAGTTGCAGTAGTCGAACCAATTAACTCACCATCCAGATAGACTCCTTTGAAATTGCCGGGCTGGTCATAGACTGCTGCAATATGGTGCCAGTTGCCATCTGTCAGATTTGAGGCTGTGATTGGTGCTAATACTTGACCATCACCTGCTGCACTAAATGCGATATTGGTTCCATTCGAGGCAAACTGGAGGAAGTTGCCATTGCCATCTCTCCAGAAAGAGATAAAAGCATCAGTAGTGATATCATCCGGTTTCAACCACGCTTCTACAGTATAAGCCCCCGAAGAGAAGTTAGGATTGAACAGTACCCGGTCATCTACACCATCGAATGCCAATGCATTGTCAGGTGGTGAAGTGGTAGTGACCTCAACCAAAGTCGGATTTTGTTGAACATTCGGCGTTCCCTCATCATCCGAAGCTACTATCCAAATGTCGTAGTTAGTGGAAGCTGAAAGACCGCTGATATTTTCTATTACATCCGTGGCAATAGACCCCACCGCAAAGCTGCTGGATGAAATGATCCCTGTACCCGTGCCTCCGAGCACATCCGCTGCTGATGGTGTTGATCCATCGGCATATACACCCCAGTTGACCGTTCCTAATTCATTGAGCTGAACAACCAGGTCAAAATCATTGGCTTGAATATTTTGGACCTGTGGATAACCAGTTAAGAAGAAAGGGGCAAAAGTATCTCCACCGCTTAAAGCTCCGGAAGATGTCCAACCTGAAGTAGTTCCTATATTATCGTTGAAGTCCGTATCTGTTGTCAATGTTCCAATCGGACCGCTTCCAGTTAGTTCTGGCAAGACTGTTCCATTATCCTGATTAAAGTCATAGCTAGCCAGTAGTCCGCTGCCACTTGATAGTGTGGTTCCAGCATTATCCGTGATTTCCGCTTGCGTTCTGGTCACATTCCAAATCCGGACCTCATCAATCTGACCTTCAAAGTAGGATTGCGTGGTGATATGGACGTCTGACCCTATTCTCCAATCGCTATTGAATGTTCCTAAAGCACCCGATGTAGAGGCCGAAGCCACCACTTCACCATTTTTATAAAGACGGAGCGTTGATCCATCGTAAGTTCCTGCTATATGGGTCCATTCGTTCAATGGCAGATCAATGGGGTCTGTGATGGATTGTAATGTCGGATTCATGATAAAAAGTGTCAGATTCCCAGCGGAAACCCTGAAAAGCATATGCAGGCGATTCGAACCATCGTGATCCCAGTTACCCATTATCGAGTGGATTCCAACCATGTCGAAGGTAGGATCCAATTTGATCCAGCTTTCCATCGTGATCTGACCTGCTCCGTTGAAGCTACTGTTCAATGATGTTCCAAGTGATACAAAATCATCGACACCATCAAAAGCCAATGCATTTTCCGGTGGTGCAGCAGTCGTCACTTCAACCAGCGTTGGATTAGTTTGTGAGTTGGGTGTCCCTTCATCATCAGAAGCCACTACCCAAATATCATAATTCGTAACTGCTGTAAGGCCTCCGATATTGGCAACGACATCAGTAGCAATGGATCCGACGGAGAAACTATTCGAGGAAATGATTCCTGTACCTGTTCCACCTAATACATCCGCTGCAGATGGTGTTGATCCATCTGCATATACACCCCAATTCACGGATCCTAATTCATTGAGTTGAACAATTAGATCAAAATTGTCGGGCCCTATGTTCTGCGCCTGTGGATAACCCAATTCAAATGCGGGTGGAAATACATCCGTACCGAATGCGGTTGAGGCGACCCAACCTGATTCAGTTCCAATGTTGTCATTAAAATCAGTATCGGTAATCAAGGTACCATCAAAGCCATTCCCGGTAAGGTCGGGAAGTACATTTCCTGAGGACCGATTAAAATCATAGTAGGCAACTAACCCCGCCTCATTTCCGACCAATGACTGTGTAGCATTTGCTCTTATTTCTTGTCCAGTTCTGGCATCATCCCATATCCTCACCTCGTCTATTTTACCATCCCACAAATTAGCACTACCTGAAGAACCAATTTGCAGGGCGCCAGGGGTTGATGAAGTAGCACTGGTGTTGGAATCAATCTCTTCACCGTTGAAATACAGTTTCATCGTGGTGGTCGCTTGATCATACGTTACTGCTACATGAGACCATACGCCAATTGGGAAATTGCTTGAAGCTTCTACTTCATTAAATGTATTGGTATTTCCTGCTTTCAATGTAGATCCGACAAAGAACACATCCTGCGAAGAAACTGAAGCAGAGACTATATTTCTACTGGCATTAATTGCATCTGCAAACACCCAGGCCTCCTTTGTATACGAACTTCCTGTAGCTAAAGGAGAACCAATATTGACAAGATCACCAACGGCATCAAAAGCCAGAGCATTTTCAGGTGGTGTCAAGGTCGTAACCTCTACCAAGGTAGGATTAGCTTGAGCATTTCCAGGTGTCTCATCATCCTCGGCCACAACCCATAAATCGTAACTCGTCGAAGGCGAAAGGCCAGAGATATTGATAGTTACATCTGTCGCGGCAACCGGAACAGTACCTCCTCCTGCTAAAAGGATTCCACTGCCCGTTGAGCCAAGCACATCTGCAGCCGTTGGAGTTGATCCATCAGTATAAACTCCCCAGGTAAATTCACCCGGCTCATTCAATTGAATAACCAGGTCAAAATTGTCTGAAGCGATGTTTTGAGCTTGCGGATAGCCTGTTTCGAAGAGGGGAGGGAAAAGGTCACTATCATAAGCTGTAGAAGCCAGGAATGTGGCCGTACCACCGATATTGGCATTATAGCTGTCTGTAGCATCGTCCACGAAAGTTGCTCCATCATCCTGATTGAAATTATAAGAGATCCTTAGTCCGGTACCCGCTCCCAGTTCCTGATAGGCATTGGTGTATATCTCCTCCTGAGTTCGTTCTACACTCCAGACCCGGAATGCGTCCATATCCCCCTGATGGAATAAATCATAGGTCGCGCCATTCCAGTTTCCGAAAACGGTAAGTTCATCATTGTTACCGTCTGGCAATGCCACTCCCGTGAAGGTTCCTCTGACCTGACCGTCCTGATAAAAGGTGCCGTTTCCGCCAGCATCTATAGTAAAGGCAAAGTGTACCCAACGGGTACCCGAATTCAGTCCAAAAGATGAGTTGGCTGATTGTCCATTCGCATTTAGTGTATAGAAATCACTGTTAGGTGTGTAGGTCAGATCAATGAAGTTCGTTCCATCGGCATCATCTAATGAAAACACTTCGGAAGGGGCACCACTTCCAATTCGCGGAATGGTCCAAAATTCTACTGTGAATCCCCCCGAGTAAGTTTCAAATTGCACTACATCGCTTGCATCCACATAGGTGGTAGTTCCATCTGCTCTAATCGCATTCGGTGGCGCATTGCCGGTCATGACTTCCAGCAAGGTCGGATTGATCTGCTGGTTGGGAGACCCTTCATCGTCTTCCGCCACCAGGTATATATCATAGTCCAGCGCTTCCGAGAGTCCGAAAATATTTTGAATGGCGTCGGTCGTAGATGTTGGAACATTGAGTGTACCAAAGATCAAGCCTCCTGTTCCTGAGCCGCCTATGACATCCGCAGCTGTGGGAGTCGGGGATGCATCTGAGTAAACGCCATAATGAACATTTCCAGGCTCATCCAACTGAACAACCATGTCGAAGTTGTCATAAGAAATGTTTTGCGCCTGTGGATAACCTGCTTCAAAAACAGGAGCAAAATAGTCATTATCGTAAGCAGTAGAAGCAAGGAATGTGGCCGTACCACCAATATTGGCATTATAGCTATCGGTGGCATCATCTACGAATGTGGCTCCATCATCCTGATTGAAATTATAAGAAATCCTGAGTCCAGTCCCGGCTCCCAACTCCTGATAGGCATTGTCGATAATTTCTTGCTGCGTTCGCTCAACACTCCATACCCGAAGTGCATCCATGTTGCCTTGATAGAAATTGGTATAGGTGGCCCCATCCCAATCACCTAGCAAGGTCAATTCGTCATCATTACCATCTGGCAACGCAACACCTGCAAATGTCCCACGTACTTGTCCATCCTGATAGAATGTCCCATTCCCTGCTGCGTCAACCGTAAAGGCAAAGTGTACCCATCTACTTCCGTTGAGACCATTCGCAGAATTGACTGTCTGCGCATTTGCGACCATTTGATAGCGATCATTGTTTGGAATATAGTGGAACCTGATCAGGTCGGAGCCATCTGCATCGTCCAGAGTAAAGACATTGTGCACTCCTCCGCTTCCAACTGTAGAAATCGTCCAAAATTCTATGGTGAATCCTCCTGTATAACTCTCAAATTGAACGACATCACTTGCGTCTACATAGGTATCAGAGCCATTCCCAGCTATGGCATTCGGAGGTGCGTTCCCGGTCATGACTTCCAGTAAAGTCGGATTGATCTGCTGGTTGGGTGACCCTTCATCGTCTTCCGCCACCAGGTATATATCATAGTCCAGCGCTTCCGAGAGTCCAAAAATATTTTGAATGGCGTCGGTCGTAGCTGTTGGAACATTGAGAGTACCAAAGATCAAGCCTCCCGTTCCCGAACCACCGATAACGTCTGCAGCTGTGGGTGCAGGAGATGCATCAGAATAAACGCCATAATGAACATTTCCGGGCTCATTCAATTGAACGACCATGTCGAAATTGTCATAGGAGATATTTTGAGATTGAGGATAGGTATTGATAAAGGCCGGTGGCAACAGGTCATTATCAAAGGCTGTCGAAGTGTTATAAGCCGCATTGTTGAATGTTCCCGTATTGCTATTGGTTGTCAGGTCCTGAGGGAATCCTGATGTGTGATTAAAGTTGTAGGCCGCCAGTAGATTGCCATCCGAGGTGATTTCAGTATTGGCAGCATCCAGTATCTCAAACTGTGTCAACTCCCTGTCCCAAATCGTTAGTCGGTCTATCTGCCCTTCAAAATGCTGTGAAGCACCGGGTGTTGCTCCAAGTGTAAGTGTAGCGTTTCCTCCGACAAGGGAAGCGCTAATGGATTGATCATATCTTAGTTCTCCGTTTTTGTAGAGCTTGATATTGGTTGTGGAATGCACCACGGCAATGTGCTCCCAAGCTCCCAGTACAGAAGGAACTCCGGTACTGTAGTTTGCGTCTGCGTAAATTCCATAATTATCACCAGATTGGACGCCTATAGCCCGGTCAAAACCCCCATTATCATTACTCACAATCTGATTTACCGAGGCATCAACCACTCCGTCTCGCTTTACCCAGAACGTCATTGTTGTCGTCAATCCATTTAGATCCACCGGTATCTCAGCGACATCATTGACACCATCAAAGGTCAACGCATTTTCCGGAGCTGCAATAGTCGCAAAATCGATTAATGTCGCTGCAGCCTGGAAATTTCCATATATATCTTCCGCAACTACATAAAGATCGTAATCAGTAGATGGGTCTAATCCAGCAATATTTGCGACCTCCACAGAAGACGCTGTTGCTGGCAGGTTACCAAAAGTAATAGCTCCCGTTCCGGCTACCACATCACCGGGAGCCGGGCCAGGGAAACCATTGGGCAACACTTCCCAATAAATGGTTCCGGCTTCATCGATAGCTGCACTAAGGTCAAGCCCCAATTCCGTGATATTCGCAACAGATGGGTAAGTCGCCTCATAAGTAGGAGGTGTCTGATCCGCTGCATTGGAAGTGTTAAAGGTTGCCCCTGTGATCGTACCATTGTTGATGTTTTCAGATTGATCAACCAAAGTAGAACCCCCATTTTCATCGAAAGTATAGTAGGCCAGCAAACCTGTTGTTGCTCCTTGATCGGTAACATCAAGCGCGGTAAAACGACTTGTGTAATCCGTTCTGGCGAAATTCCAGAATTTAACTTCATCAATTGACCCGGAAAGGGACTGAGCACCTTCATCTAACCCTATTTCAATACTGGCTCCTAAGTTTTCCATCGCCGTATATGCGGAATTGGTCCTGCTAACGGCAGCGGCAGATTCATCTACATAGATGCTAAGCCCCGCATCCGTTGATGAGCCGTCATAGACAAAGGCGACATGATACCAGCGATCAGTTACCGGAGTAAAAGTTGTTGTAGTGGCGGCAATATATCCTAATGTGGAATTGTCTCTTAGTGTGAATTCCAAATCATCAGAACTTAATATTTGAATGACGTATTCACGATCAGCACTATTTCCTTGTTTACTTAAGATTTTTTGTGTGGCCCCAAGAGAATTGAATTCAATCCAAAATTCGATAGCAAATGGTTGATCTGTTGAGCCGTCACCGAAAGTGAGGTCTTCACTATCCGGAATATCTACTACATCGCTTGAGCCCGCAAAGGAGAGGGCATGGTCGGGGAAGGTTTCTGTCGTGGTAAATTCAACTTCTGACCTTCGGACACCATTGGCATTCACCGCCTCAATAATATAAAATCTTCTGGCTGCATCTTCCACAAAAGTTGCCGTGATGGCATCTGCTCCTAAACCAAGTCCTGTCACTTCGGTCTCTCCTCCCCCAAAGTTTCCAAAGGTCGTGGACCTGTAGATGCGATAGCTCGTTTCGTTTGTGGCATTGTCCACCCACTCAAGGGTTACATTTGTCCCATCCAATGAATACGCCACAACATTGGTGGGCGCAGCTGGTAAGGCACTGTTATCCCCACTGAAAACCCAGGTGTGGTCATTGGTTAAGGCAGTTCTTGACGTTGCTCCGGAAAGTCCATAAAGCAATCCACTTGCTCCAAGCGTAATATTATTAGGTGTCGTACCCAGTGCTTCCCAACCCACCAGCGTCGCATCATAATTGGTGATAGACATGGCTGTTCCATCTAGCATATTGGTCATGTCTGAAACAGCGCTTATATTCCATCCTCCCAAGTCCTGATCAAAGACAAGTGCATTGGAGAACATCAAAGACATATTGGTAACACTGGAGACATCCCAGCTGCTTACGTCCTGATTGAATACGTCCGCACCACTGAACATTCCAAACATAGTGGTCACATTAGCAGTTTTAGCTCCCCAGTTTAATGGAACTCCACCATTATTGTAGGCAGTAGCCGACGCAAACATGTTAACCATCGAATTGGCACTGGAAACATCCCAGTTCGTCAGGTCGTGATTGAATGGGGTATTAGCGAACATCCCGTGGAAGTTGGTGACATTACTGACATCCCAGGCAGAAATGTCCTGGTTGAACGCACTGGTAGAAAATGCCTCAAACAAATTGGTAACGGTGGTCATGGTCCATCCGGAAATGTTGCCATTAAAAGCACTGTTAGCAAAAGCAAAGGCAAAATCTGTAACGACGCTCAAGTCCGGTGTATCTGTTGCTGAATAGTAAGCGAGGTTACTGGTACCATAAAACGCTCCAATAAAAGATTGCCAACTGATATCGCCCCATTGATTGATGTCAATGATCTTTCCTCCATCTTGTCCGGCATTCGCATTATCAAAGAAAATCCTTGGAAAATCTCCAGTAATCACTACTGTGTAATCTCCTGCCAAACCATAAGTATGATTAGCATCTCCTGTAATTCCCCCTTGAACTGTGCCATCTCCCCAGTCAATCGTGTAATCATAACCAGATCCTGTCGTTGGAACGGTCACGGTTAGGTCTCCATCACCAAACGATCCATTTCCAACTCTCCAGGTCGTGACGAAAGGGTTTAATCCCGCCTGGGAAGGAAGATATATCGCACCAGTGATGGCTCCATCATTAATGTTTTCCGATCGGTCAACTGCTGTGATTCCTCCATTTTCGTCGAATGGATAATAGGCAAGTAAACCAGTAGTCAGGCTTTGATTGGTTACATCGATACCCATGAAACGATCTGAAAAATCGGCTTTCGCGTAGTTCCAGATCTTTAATTCATCCACTCTGTTTTTGCCAAAAATCCCTGAATTATTAGCTCCAATTCTCAGTTCCTGCCCAGCGAGGTTAAATGTCTTACTATTATGTGATGTAGCATCTGTTCCCTGTGACAGTCCATTCAGGAATAATTCCGCTTGTGTATCATAATCCTGAACAATGGCGAAATGGTACCACCCTGCATCAGTAAGGCTTACCTGAATCAGGCGATCTTCCGGGCCGGCAGCAGCAACTCTTCCATCTGGGAAAAGACCTGCTGAAAGTGTCGTTCCGTCAGCTATAGAACCGTAAATCAGGCCATTTGAAATGTTAAGAAAAATCTGCCCAAATGGCGAAACCGGATTTCTTTTGGAAAAGATATGACTGAACTGACTTGTTCCGTCAAAGTAGAACCACCCTTCAATTGTGAAATCCCCATTTCCGAATTGTAAGTCAGGGCCATCGGTAATGGTCACCAGATCGTCGACCCCATCGAAGGAAATGGTTGACGCAGGAAAGTGTTCTGTAGTGGCAAATTCCACGGAAGATCGCGTTTCTCCCCCAGCATTAACCACAGCGACTACATAAAACCTTCTTGCTGCATCTTCCGCAAAAGTCACGGTATTTGCATCTACTCCGAGACCTAAACCTGTTACCTCTAATTCCGCACCTGAGAAATTACCATAGGCATCGGAGCGGTAGACTTTGTATTCCGTTTCGTCAGATGCATTATCCACCCACTCAAGGGTAATATCTGTACCATTCAATGAGTAAGCGACTACATCGGTGGGTGCGGGAGCTGCACCGGAAATATCACCGGAGAAAGCCCAGGAATGGTCATTAGTTAAAGCAGTTCTTGCTGTTGCTCCGGAAGTACCATAAAGCACACCAGTCGCTCCAAGCGTTATACCGTTTGGAGTTGACCCCTGTGCTTCCCAACCGACCAGCGTCGCGTCATAGTTGGCAATGGACATGGCTGTATTATTGAACATCGTTGCCATGTTACCAGCAAGACTAATATCCCATGAACCAAGATCTTGATTAAAGGCGGCGGCATTTTGGAAAGCCGCTGAAAAATTTGTGACATTGGCTACATTCCAACCAGAGATGTTGCCATTGAATATGTCCGCACTTCGGAAAATATCATTAATATCGGTCAAACTTGCAGTTGTCCATGTGTTGAGGTCCTGGGTGAACGCATCTGCATCACGAAATGTACCAACCATACTCGTGACATCAGCTACGTCCCAACCTGAAATATCCTGATTGAAAGCTGTAGCACTTTGGAACATACCGTCCATGGTTTGTAAGCTCCCTGTGCTCCAACCGCCAATATTTTGGTTAAAGGCGGAATTTCCATTAAACATGTTATCCATGTTCGTCACACTGATAACAATCCACCCGCTGATGTCCTGATTAAACGGGGTAGATCGGAATAACCCCTGCATGCTCGTCACACCAGAAACCGCACTGGCCCAGGTAGACAAAGGCTGGTTAAACGGTGAAGTACGAAATAGCATTGCCATGTCCGTAATCGTACTTACGTCCCAGCCAGACACATCTCCATTAAAAGATGTACCCTGAAACATGCTGTTAAGACTTGAAACCCCGACAAGGTTAGGAGCATCAGTCGCACCGGAAGTCAGGTTACTACATCCCCAGAAAGCGGATTCCATGCTGGTCCAGGCAATATCGCCCCACTGATCAATACTTTGGATTTTAGAGACCATCTGGCCTTCAGCGCCATTGTTGAAATAAATCCTGGGGAAATCACCTGTGATGGAAATCGTATATGTCCCTGCTGTGGCGTAGTTATGGGTAGCATCTCCTGTAAAACCACCTTCAACTATTCCATCTCCCCAGTCTACGATGAAAGAATATCCACCACCCGTGGTAGGAATGGTAATGTTCTCAGTGGCTGTGGTGGTTTGCCAGGTGGTGATGAAAGCATTCGAACCAGCTTGCGAAGGTGCAAATGTAACGCCATTGATAGATCCATCATTGGCATTAGGACTCCTGTCAACTGTGATACTTCCACTTCCCTCATCAAAAGGAAGATAAGTCAGCAAATTTGCTTCATTCCCTTGAAGTGCGATGGACATATTCGCCTGGATCTCTGGTTCTGTTCGAACATCATTCCAAATCCGAATTTCGTCTAATGAAGCCGTTAGCGCGTTGGCCCCATTGGTCAGGCTTCCTATGGAGACAACATTGTCATGCAAAATGCTGCTAGATAGCGTATTCTGTTGGACATTGGTGGTTTGAGCAGTTCCATCGATGTAGAACACAATCTGACTGGCATCATTTGATCCATTGTAGACGATGGCAAAATGATGCCAGGTATCATCATTGATGGTAATAGTTGCATCTGCTCGAAGAAAATCATTGGTGCCATCGTTATTGCTCAAGGTCAAAACAATTCTTCCTGAGGATACCGTGACACGCCAGCCAGTGGCAGCAGCACCGGTCAATATCTTACTGATGACATCTCCAAAGTTTGCTGAAGTTTTGATCCACCCTTCAATGGTAAATGCATCGGTTCTTTCAAAATCGAAATTACTTTCGTTCGCTAATTCTATGTTGTTTCCTGAGCCTACATTTATGGCATTTGCAGGGAAAGATTCTGTCGTGGCAAATTCTACCATCGACCTGGCTACGCCAACATTACTTTCGGCCTCCACTACATAAAACCTTCTGGTGTTGTCTTCAGCGAATGTAGTGGTGGTGGCATCCACTCCGAGGGAAAGGCCGGTTACTTCTACTTCGGTTCCGGAGAAGTTACCAAAGGCATCTGATCGATAAACCCTGTAACCTGTTTCGTTGGTAGCATTGTCTGTCCACTCCAGCGTTACATTAGTACCATCCGGGGAATAAGCCACCAGATTGGTTGGGGCTAAAGTGAAAGCTGCAGATTCCACCCAGTTCGACGTGGACCCATTTGCAGTGAAATTGTTTAATGTACCATCACCAGCTGTACCAGAGTAATCAACCACTTCAGGAGTCGTTAATCCTGTGTTGTCTGTTCCAGCAATTCCTTCATCCAATCGGAAATAACCGACGAGACCCGTATCGTTTCCAACTAGCTCGTTACCAAGGTTAGCTTGAATATTTCCTATCGATCTAACTTCATTCCAAACGCGAACTTCGTCTATTTGCCCCTGGAAATTATCTGTTAAAATACTTCCCCCAATACTATTCACAGCGGTTTGCACAACGTCATAGGTGGTAGTGGTGCCTGAACCATCTAGTACTCCATCCACATAGACCTGCACCTGATTATTACTTTGATTATGCGTCACAGCAATATGGTGCCACAATCCATCATTCACAGGCGTATTACCGTCAACGATATCAAAATTCGTTGCAGTCCCTTCCCAGTGCGTGTACCGGACTACACCACCATGTATTCCAAAGGCACCTCTAATATTATTATCAGAATCACCAATTACCGGCAAAGCGGGATTGCCATCATAGTCATTCGTTGCATCTGTTGAAGTGGTTTTTATCCAGGCTTCCAGTGTCAAACCCGAAGGAAGCACTATCCTTGGAAAAGAGACATCATCATCTGTGCCATCAAAATCCAGCGCATTCCCCGGCGCGACCATAAAAGGATTATCCTGAACGGTGAAAGAACTTTCGGCACCACCGGTATAAACTGTCTTGGCGCGATAATAATAGGTCACATTCCTTGTCAATGTCACATTTACAGTTCCCTGGCCACTTGTGCCCACTGACACATTCTGACCACTGGGTAAGAACGACCCAAACGCCGGATCTGTAGAAACATCTATCTGAATATCTGATGCCCCTGTTGGTGCAGTATAATCAGCAGTAAAACCATTGACATCTACATTGACAGCATTGAAAATGAAGGGCGGCTGCGTCACTTCTCCTTCTATGGCACCCAGGTCTACAGTAGTGGTTTGCACCCTCGTAGCACCGGCAAAGTCAAAAGGATAGTCTTCCACAAAATTGCCATCATCATCCACATCAAAAACATCTGCGATGATATCCACATTCGTACCCGCTCCTATGGCAGGGGAGCCTGCAATTAATCTAAGGTCCAGGCCCGCTGCATCCACAAATAATGGGTCTGAGGAAAACAAAAGGCCTCCGTTATCAATAGGCGCTACACTAGATCCGGAAAAATTAGGATCTCCGAAAGAACTGTTATTGACATTTATGGTCACTCCGCCTCCGCCTCCATCCAAGTCATCTCCAAAACCAGAACCTCCTGCATTATTCCAAAAAATGGAGTTTCTTACAGTCAGGTTGGCTGTACCACCAACGCTATTCACTGTTATTCCTCCGGCACCAGAGGAGCCTGTAGACGCATTATTATAAAAAGTACTGTTGATTACTTCTAATTCTGCTACCTGCCCCGCGTTGGATTCGGACAAATAAATCGCTCCGCCTATATTGGCCGTTCCATTATTGACGAATACTGAGTTGAAAATGGTAACATTTACCTGAGTTATCGTTGCTGTGGCTTCGATGCGTAGTGCTCCACCGGTGTTGGAGGTACTATTGTCTTCGAACCAGGTATTGTGAAACGTCGTGCTTCCACGAATGTGCATGGCACCACCATTGATACCACCACCGTTAGTGATGTATAAGCCGTCGAAGTGCATACCATCCACATCGATTAAGAACATGGTCGTACTTAGGCTGTTGCCATTGTTGATAGTCGTCTGATTGGTAGTCCAATCCCTCTGGCTCAGCATAGTTTCCTGCGTTCCGTTCACTCCGGTGAACCCCCCAAAAATACTGACGCCATTAGCAGGCACTATCGCAGAAGTTGGATTATAAGTACCATCTGCGACCCAAATGTGGTCTCCATCCGCCGCGGTACTAATCGCAGTTGCCAGGGTAGTGAATGCATTGATCCAGGTAAGTCCGGTCCCGGCTCCTGTTGCTTCATGATCCACAAAGTAGGTCACACGTGTCCCTACGACTACTGAGGTAGAATTCGTACAACCTGAAATATTATCAGTTACTTCAAGGTAATATGTTCCCGCCGCTAAACTTGTAACAGTTGGGCCAGTTCCAATGCTGGTGGTAAGCAGGGCATCGGTATACCATTGATAGGTGAAACTACCAGAGCCTCCGCTGGCAGACCCAGTTGCGTCCACCGAGCCATCATTGGCGCTCGCACTTGATTCTTTGCTCACTACTATTGAAGCATTGTCAATGGTCGGGTTGGTCGTATTATCACTTACTACGTAGGTTTGCTCCGTCGTACAGCCTGTATCATTGTTGATTACCTCCGCAGTATAATTACCTACGTCAAGATTATTCGCTGTTAATCCTGTGCCTCCGGTTACATTATCAACAGTAGCCAATATGGTACCTCCTGTTCCGGTTCCATCATAAATTCTCATGTTATAATCTGCCGCGGGTTCACCGCCAGTAGTGCTTGCTGTAATGGAAAGTTGCCCATTTCCTGTAATACAAGAGGTATTGTCCGTAATTACATCAACAATAACAGGGGCATCACAGGGACCATTGAATGTTCCGGTATTGTTGGACTGACTGGCGTCCATCGCTGTGCCGGCTAAATTGAAGATCGAGGATCCGTTTGTTGGATTAATGGTAAAGGTTTCTCCAGGATCAGGAACAACCGACCATATAATGGTCAAATCAATAGAGGTAGCTCCCGCAACCGCTGATCCTGTTATCGATGAGAATGCTCCGGTAGGACCAGAGACGGATAAGCTAAAATCATTAAAATCTATTCCCGTACTGGCTCCTGCGTCGCCATATACTGCTTCGGAGAAGTTGACTGTGATTTGGTCATCTAAAGAGCTGAGGGTCGTAGATGAAATTGTGGGTGGAAGGGTCACCGTATTTTGAATTCTGACGATGGGTTCCACTGCATTTCCGTCATAAGTTGTGAAATCTCCTGAGATCAGGATGTTCCCGCCTGGCTCGATAATAATATCTCTAACGAGGGTACCTGCGACACCAGGATCGCTATCAAATCCGGAATCATAGGATCCGTCTGAAGCTACGCGAACAATATCGCCGGCGTTGTTACTGTCATACGTTGAGAAGTTTCCCCCAATCAAGAGGTTTCCGTCATTACTTTCCCGAATAATTTCCGCTTGTGTGAAAGAAGTAAGGTTACTGGTAAAGCCATTGTCATAGGTTCCGTCGGCATTGATCTTAACAACGCTATTGACGGTATTTCCATTATAGGAAGTAAATGTACCCGCAACGAAAATGCTTCCACCTGAAGTAATCTCAAGTCCGTGGAGACCAAAAATCTCAAAATCAAAGCCTGTTCCGGTGTTGGTATTGAAAGTAGCATCAAGGGTGCCATCAGTTTGAAGTCTCGTTATTCCCTGAACCGCGGTTCCCTGGTAGTTATCTCTGTCATGCAACACGACAAGTCGATCCGAAGCATCTACCCGCACATCAAACACGTTAGTTCCATTCGTGTTAAACCCGGTTCCAGGACTGAAACCAGTATCATCGGTTCCATCCGTGTTCAGCACATCAATGCCATTGGTCATGGCCCCTACTATAACAATCCGCCCATCGGAAAGTAGGTCCACCGCCGTAATATCACCATCGATGCCGGATGGAGAAAAAGATGCCAATGTACCATCGGCATTTATCTTTATGATGCGACCGGAAAATGCACCAACGGCATAGATCACATCTGAACCATCCACAACAATGTCATTTACCACCCCATCTAAAGGACCACCAAAGTCCAATTCCAGATTGGTGGTGAACGAAGTATTTTGGGCTCCGACGCTACTTAACTTCACCAAGTAAGCGTCAGGAGTAGTAGAATTTCCTCCTGCCACATAGGTACCGTCACTCAATCTCGCAATCGTATTGACAGCAAAATCAAAGCTGGGTGGTGAGAAGGAGTTATCTTCTAGTCCGTCCTGTGCATACAGCGGATGCAATGTGAACGATAGTAGAACAATAGCAAGAATCCGAATTCTTTGGGTTTTTGAATTTACCAATGAATTCAGTTTGGCCAATACAGACAGAAGTCTGCTTGGCGAGAGGTAATGGCGGCGGTCTCGTTTCAACATGTCTGGATGATTACAATCCTCAAAAGAGGAAATAAGAAAAACCTGGACAATAAAGTATTGGCCAGGATTTTCCAGTCATAAAGCTAATTACTTATTAACATTTTAGAATAAATGAGCTGAACTTTTTCTTTGATTTGTCATATTCAGACTTATTTCCTTCTCATTCTTCTTCTACCTCGACCTCTGCCCCGGCCGGGTTTTTTGCCAGTTTCCTTCATTCGTTGCCATCTGGCCCTGGCAAGATCGGCTCTACGCTTTCCAAACAGCTTTTCCTTGTGTTGGAACCACTCTTCCGTCCCTTTTTCCATCTCCTCAGGCTCATCGGACTGGTTATACGCCAATACTACCGCGACTCCATCCTGCTCATCTGGTGTTTCAAAACTGTAAATAGCTCCCGTATCTGGGTTATCTACTTCGGGCAATTCGGCACGAACGGTAAATTTCGTTGATGGAAATTCCGACAGGTCGAGTACGGGAGACTCTCTAACTGCTTCAGCATTGAGAATATGAATAGGTGTTCCCGCTCCCTCTTCGTAGATCTCCATCCTTGGTGATTCTTTGGCCTCAATATTTAGATTCCCCATTCCTGAGTCTTCCAATATGTCTCGATTTTCGGCCAATGGAGATCGTTTGATCTGGATTTCATTTACTCCCGCCGGAACACTGAATTGAAACATAGCACTGTCTCCTTCTGGCACATCAATTACATCAATATTGCGTTGCGCTACCAGTGGGTGATTAGCGTCAACTGTCCCGTTTCCCTTGGTAGGGATTGACGTGGGGTATTGTGTGGCATGATCAAAAGTATCTCCTGTGATCCAGGCAATAAGACAAAAATGTCCCCGATTAGGTATATCATTTGGGCGACTGATGATCTGCCGTGTTCCCTGTCCTCTGGGGATAATTTGAACAAGGCTTTGATCCGTTGCAAGGCTTAAGGGTTGCAGTTCGTCCGGGGTAATCCCTCCGGAAGGATTGGCCCAATAATAATTGACTTGCGGGTTGCTTACCGGTGCAGTGTTGGACTCGTCCCATTCAACATCTGCGATGTAATAATAATTCTGGCCCGCTTCAAGCCTACTGGTGTCTACAGGATCGTAAGTCGGGTCTGTTACGGTTCCTCCATCACTAACATTGTCATCGGTTACAAAGAGGTTGGGGTTCCTCCAGACACGGGATATTTCTCCGTGGTGGAGGCTTAATGGGTAGTTAGGGTATTCATCCATAATGTACTATGTAGGTTATAAAGATTAAGAGTGATAAAACTTGAAAAAAGTACCTGTACAGATATGCTGTCAGGTATGGCGTAGACAGAGACATTCCAATTCCACGTACCTCGTGGTTGATGATGGATAATGGGAATTATGCTTAAACTAATTGTCTACTTTAAAAGAGACTATGGAGGATCTTTATAAGATGGGGTGGTATGATTCATTTTTACTACAATTAATTAGGTGTGTTTAAAGTGTGAGTCTTAATAGACTCCTTCCGAATTTAATAAAATTCACGTAAACCTTAAAGAGCTAAAGGCAGCTAGCTGACGATTACCCACTTTAGTTCGATTTGCCCATCTCCTTTGTGATTGCTGATTGCGTGCGCACCTCAATTAGATTTTGCCAAGGAAAGGCTCCATGGTTAAGTTAATAAAACCCTTTATGTATGCGCCATGGGCACTTTGCATTCAGTTAAGATTTACAAATGTCAAATAAAATTGCTTCCTTTGATAATTAGATCACTTGGGTTAAGCCCAGCGTGATGATTCTCACTCATCCGGTTAGCTTTCTTTGTTGGAACCCTTTTAATGAAGCCGCCATGTTTCGCCATTTCAAACTTTTGACATCCCTCTTTTTCATCGTAGCAGCTTTCGGACTGAAAGCCCAGTACGCTTTCGATTCCAAAAAGGCTGAAAAGCTTTATCTAAAGCTGGAGGAATATTATGATGAAGCTGATTATGATAAAATCCTCGATGCTGAATCAGATATTGAATCCTTCTTCTTTACGAAGCAAGACACACTAACTGCCCTGATGTATTCCTTTTTGGCCGAATCCTATTATTATGGTCTGGATGATGTACTGAAGGGAATTGAGTTGTATCGAAAAGAATATAACCTAAGACAGCAGTTGACCAACAACAATGCTCAGGATCATGTAGATCTGGTATACAACCTTGCTGCGTTGATGGATGAGGCCGGTCAATATTCCGAATCGGAACAACTGTACATCAGTCTATTGGAAAGTCTTGATAAAAAAAGTAGTGAGGACTACAATGAAGTCGCCCAGGCATTATTGGACCATTACACCTATACTGAAGAGGCTGATAAGGGATTGAAGTTGTTAAGAAAAACGAGACGAAAATTTGGGAAAAATACCTTTCACGAGGCCATGAGTTACCGCTTCGAAGGTGATTACTTGGAATTCAAAGGACAATTTTCGAAAGCCATTGACCGATACCTCCGCTCATTGGAAATCCTGGAACTGACAGGAAACTACCCTTCTAGAGAATATGGGAATATCATGAATTCCCTGGCGATCGTACATACCAATCGTGGTGATCTTCCTCAAGCGGAAGCAGTTCTGGAGGAGGCGATGGATTTGATTATTCGCATGGGTGGTGACAATGAAGTAGAGCTGGCGGGAACAAAATTTAACCGGGCCCAGGTCTACTTTGAATATGGTTTGTACGAACAAGCCATTAAGGACTTCCTGGAAATCTACGAGTCCGATAAAGAACTTTACGGAGAGGAATCTTATTACGTCGCCGTTACGGAGTTAGTCATCGGTGATATCTATTTTGAAATGGGAAATTATACCCAAGCGTTGGAATTCCTCAATACAGCAAAGGGAAAACTTGAAGCGCTTGGCGAAGACGAATCCATTGATTACGGGCGGGTATTGAGCAACCTGATGCGAGTGCACTCGAAAAAAGCCGAATTTGGCCTGGCAAAACAATATGGAGATCAGGTAGTGAAATTTTTTGCGGACTTTTACGGTGAGGATCATTATGCCTATGCCTCTGCTTTATCCAATTACGCGGAGATTCCCCAAAGAACAGGAAAACTTGACGAAGCAGAAAAGCTCCTGGAAGAAGCAAATAGAATCCGAGCGAAGCGACTGGGAACAAATCACCCCTTTTACGCGCGTTCCTTGAGAAAACTGGCCATTCTAAAATGGCTGAAAGATGATATCGATGATGCCCTGGAACTTTACAATCAGACTTTCGACAATTATTTCGCTCAGATCAATACCTACTTCCCCATTTTAAGTGAGCAGGAGAAATCAAAGTTCTACTACAATACACTTCGTCCGTCATTTGAACAATTCAACTCCTTTGTCGTCGAGAAAAACACGGATAACAAGGATCTTGTAGGAAGGATGTACGATTTTCAGCTCGCGACAAAAGGGCTGATCCTACAAGCCACAAATAAGGTTAGAGAAAATATCGTCAACAGCAACGACACCACACTTATCAGTAAATATGATAGTTGGATTGGCCAAAAAGAGCAACTGGCCAAGCTTTACAGTTCCAGCGATATGGAAGCTGACGAAAGAAATTCAGCCATTGATTCTCTGACGGCCGTCACCAATGGGCTCGAAAAAGAATTAAGTCAATTGTCAAGCGCATTTGCCAGTGCATACGCCAGTCAGGAAGTTTCCTGGAAAACAGTTCAGGCAAAGCTGGGTCCCGGCGAAGCGGCAGTAGAAATTGTGCGGTTCAGGGACTTTAATCCGGATTCCGCTGGTGTCTATACAGATGAGGTGTATTATGCTGCTCTGATCTTAACGGACAAAACGGTAGAAAACCCCGAAATGGTGGTTATGAGAAATGGTGCATTGATGGAAGGTAAATTCCTTAGTAACTATCGAAATGCCATCAAATACCAGGTCAATGAGAATTATTCTTATCAGTTGTTTTGGAGACCAATTGCCAACCGTTTGAGGGGCATTAAGAAAATTTATTTTTCTCCGGATGGTGTCTACAATCAAATCAGTATCTACACCCTTCAAAACCCCTCAACCAAAAAGTTCACGATTGATGAATTCGAAATTCAATTGGTCAATAACACGAAGGATTTGATCACCTACGATTTTTCTAAGACCTCATCGTTTGATAAAACGACCTATTTGTTTGGTTTCCCGAACTACAACCTCGGGTCCCTTGAAAACCGGGCAGCCAGTCAGGAGGGAGGCAAAGCTGATGTCAGCGCTATCTCTAAGGCCGCGGCGGAAAACCGAGGAACTCGTGGCGCAGAAAGAGGAGCAAGAGGGGCACGCGGAAATCGCGGCGACAGAGGCAAGAAACTTCCTGCTGGGAGTATTCCCAGAGGAATCCGAGGTAACATGCTTAGGTACATGAGGTCCAACCAAACCCTGGCACTACTGCCTGGCACAAAAAAGGAGGTTGGGTTGATCGATAGTTTATTTGATTCCAACAACAAAGTGCCTGTAGTTTTCCTAAGCAACGAGGCACTGGAGGATAGCATAAAAAAAATAAAAGCTCCTCAGGCATTACATATCGCAACTCACGGCTTCTTCCTGGAAAATGAGGAGGGCAATGAAAATGTTGATGCGTATGTGGAGAATCCGTTATTAAGGTCCGGCCTGGTGCTCGCTGGTGCCAATAGCTATATTTCGACTGGCGCGGTAGATGAGGAAGGCACGTATGAGGAAGATGGCATATTGACGGCTTACGAGGCCATGAATCTCAACCTCGAAGATACTGAGTTAGTGGTCTTGTCTGCTTGCGAAACGGGACTGGGAGAGATTAAAAACGGTGAAGGTGTGTTTGGTCTTCAAAGAGCTTTTCAGGTCGCGGGCGCAGACGCCATCATAATGTCCATGTGGACAGTAGATGATAACGCCACGCAAGAATTAATGACTAATTTTTACGAAGAGTGGCTGGCTACCGGCAACAAACACAAATCTTTCATTACTGCTCAAAAGCGATTGAAAGAAAAACGACCGGCTCCTTATTTCTGGGGCGCCTTTGTCATGATTGGAAATTAGAAATTGCCTTTTCCGTTCATAAAGGAAGGTTAGTATTCCACAGTCAGTTGTGATTTGCCAAGAGTAATTCGCTTGAATAACCCGTGAATTAATCCCGGTCAGTTCTGATTAAGAAATTATTCAATTCTCACCTGAGTTCAACGACGTTTGCGATCAAGGATTTGCTGTTGATCAGTTACTTTTACCGCATGGCAGAAACCAATCAAAAGCTCTTTTTGCTGGATGCGATGGCACTCATTTACAGATCCCATTTTGCACTCAGCAACAATCCCATCATCAACACCAAAGGAATGAACACCGGAGCCATTCTTGGTTTCACAAATTCACTCTACGAGATTATCACCAAAGAGGAGCCTAGCCACATTGCGGTGGCATTCGACACAAGCGCCCCTACTTTTAGACATGAGAGTTTTAAGGAATACAAAGCCAATCGAGAAAGGCAGCCAGAGGAGATCGGTGTGGCAATACCCTATTGTAAAACAATTTTAGAAGGGTTTGGGATCCCTGTACTGGAATTGGACGGATTCGAAGCAGACGACATCATCGGAACTTTTGCAAAAAAAGCAGCAGTCGAGGGTTTTGATGTTTTCATGATGACACCCGATAAAGATTTTGCTCAGCTGGTACAGGAAAACATTTTCTTGTACAAACCTGCAAGAATGGGAAATGCTGTAGAAGTATACGGCATACCGGAAGTATTGCAGAAATTCGACATCAATGAAGTGAGTCAGGTGATCGATTTTCTCGGCCTGAAAGGAGACGCTGTAGACAATATTCCCGGAGTGCCCGGTGTTGGGGATAAGACCGCTTCCAAACTTTTGAAAGAATATGGTTCGGTAGAGAACATTGTTGCCAATGTTGATCAACTCAAGGGTGCCTTGCAAAAAAGAATACTGGAGTTTGGAGAACAAGGATTGCTAAGCAAAGAATTAGCCACCATCAAAACGGATGTTCCTTTTCCTTTTGATACAGACAAGATGAAATACACCGGACCCAAGGATGATGTACTGGTTCCCGTTTTTGATGAATTAGAATTCCGAACCTTGTCCAAGCGGGTCTTTGGCGGAGAGACTGCTGCCAAAAAAGCTGCAGATACTGCGCAATTAGGCTTATTTGGTACGGAGGAAACAACAGAAGATGCAACTAAGCCTGCTAAAAAATCCCTTGAATCTTATGACGTAAAATACACCTTGATTGAAGGTGAGGAAGCTATCCAGTCTCTGGTGAAGGATCTTTTAAAACAAAAGGAGATTTGCTTTGATACAGAAACGACCAGCCTCGAAACGGTAGAAGCAGAGTTAGTTGGGATTGCCTTCAGTTACAAAACCCGGGAGGCCTTTTATGTGGCAATACCCGAGGACAGGACAGAAGCTCTCACTATTATAGAGGCCTTTCGGGAGGTTTTCGAAAATAAGGACCTTATAAAGATTGGTCAGAACCTGAAGTACGATATCCAGATACTTCGTAATTATGGTGTCACCGTGCAAGGGCAGATTTTTGATACGATGCTCGCACATTATCTCATCGAACCTGAGGCCGCACATAGCATGGATGTTTTGGCAGATCGGTATCTGAATTATGTCCCGGTAAGTATAGAAACGCTCATCGGGCCTAAAGGAAAACGTCAAAAAAGCATGCGCGACGCACCTTTAGACAAGGTAACCGAATACGCAGGAGAAGATGCGGACATTACGCTACAACTCAAAGAAAAAATTGCTCCGGAAATTGAAGACCGAAAGTTGCATAAGCTGCTTTATGAAGTAGAACAACCTTTGTCTTTTGTCCTGGCCGACATGGAATACGAAGGAGTGAGTATTGATCAACAGGCGCTTGGCGAAATGTCCGAAGAACTCGGGAGTTTGAGTGGAAAGATCGAACGAGAAATTTATGAATTGGCAGATGAGGCTTTCAACATCGGATCTCCCAAGCAACTGGGGATAATCTTGTTTGAAAAGCTCAAATTGTTGGAAAAACCCAAGAAAACCAGGACAGGTCAGTACGCTACCGGGGAAGACGTCCTGAGTAAACTGGCCGGTGAACATGAGATCGCCAGCAAAATCCTGGAGTATCGGGAATACAACAAACTCAAATCCACATACGTAGATGCGCTTCCTAAACTCGTGAGCCCAAAAGATGGACGTGTCCATACAGATTACCGTCAAACCGTAGCAGCTACTGGACGCCTGAGTTCAAACAACCCAAACTTGCAAAATATCCCAATCCGTACGGAAAAAGGAAGGGAGATAAGAAAGGCTTTTATTCCCAGAAACGAGGATTTCGTGATCATGGCTGCAGATTATTCACAGATCGAGTTGCGGATCATGGCTGCCTTTTCGGAAGACGAAAGCATGATCGGTGCATTTAAAGAAGGTCGGGACATTCACGCCAATACGGCAAGTAAAGTATTTAAGGTTGGACTCGACGAAGTAGATCCTGCTATGCGAAGGAAAGCCAAGGAGGTGAACTTTGGAATCATTTATGGAATTTCACCATTTGGTCTTTCCCAAAACCTGAACATCCCAAGGAGTGAGGCTTCCGAGATCATCGATGCTTATTTCCGGGAATTCCCGTCTGTAAAAAAATACATGGACGAGGCGGTCAATAAGGCAAAAGAAAATGAATTCGTAGAGACGATCCTTGGGCGAAGGAGATTCTTGAGAAACATCAACTCCAGAAACTTCACCACCCGCGGGTTTGACGAAAGAAATGCGGTAAATGCCCCGATTCAGGGAAGTGCGGCTGATATGATCAAAGTCGCCATGATCAAAATCCATGATTGGATGAAAGCTGAAAACATGAAATCAAAGATGATCATGCAGGTGCATGATGAATTGGTCTTTGAAGCACATCATTCGGAATTGGATGCTTTGAAAGCAAATGTTTCAGAGTTCATGAAAAGCGCATTGCCGTTAAATGTACCCATGGAAGTAGGGATTGGGGAAGGAATGAATTGGTTGCAGGCGCATTAACATGGGTCCACAATATGTCGATGTTGTAAAATCCTCGAAGCAGGTTATTTTTTTGATTATTTGATCACCGGAAATTCCCTTAGTAATCCTCATCAGGCTCTATTGGCAAAAAGTTGAATTCAATGTCGACAAAGTAAGAGAGGTCTTCTCCAATTTCAAGTACGTCTTCATCGTCCTCCTCATAGTACCAGTTTACGACAACTGTCTTCCCTTTATCCTGGAAATTTGCCAATCGTTTCAGTATGCCAAGTAAACACTTGGTAGAGCTCGTATTGAAATATTCAAGTGCAAAATTTGCAGTGAAGTCTCCTCCTGAACCATGGACGTCTGCACTTTCCAGGTAATCATAAATCGGACTGTAAAAGTTGATGGAAACCTCAGGACTGGATCTGCCTTTGATCTCGAAAAGTTCTACAGACGTGTCCAGCATCACATAGGGTGTGACGCTGGTCGGGTTTATCACTAATGGTTGCTCTTTGTCTTTCTGATCCATAATCTCAAAAATCGATTCTAAATCCCATAACTAGTATATCGTCGATTTGCGGATAACTACTGTCTTCAGGGTTCATCCAGTCGTGAAGTTCCTGAT
Organism: Cyclobacteriaceae bacterium; assembly: GCA_965215825.1. GTDB lineage: Bacteria > Bacteroidota > Bacteroidia > Cytophagales > Cyclobacteriaceae > JAWPMT01. The sequence goes on from CBDCEM010000002.1 coordinate 690,623, forward strand.
CGAGTAATTCCCGCTGTTCTTTCATCGGCTTTTCATGAATTTGTTCCAGGAACTTCATAAAGCGCACTCTTTTATATTTCTTATTGAGCTTCCCACCCATCTGGTCCTCAAACCCATCTGAAAATATATAACAAGTGGTTCCGGGTGTAAGTTTCACAATCTGGCGTGTAAAAAACGGTTCTATCCCATCGTGTTCTTCTCCAATTGACTGTCGATCCCCTTTAAAAATCTTCATATTGCCTTTTTGGAAGAATACTAGGTTGTTTTTCGCACCAGCAAATTCTAACGTTTTATTACGTGTGTTGATCGTGCAAATGGATAAATCCATGCCGTCCTGAATTTCTTCTACATCTCGCTTGAGCGTCTTCACAATTGCTTTGTGCAACCTTAACGCAATTTGGCTGGGGTCCAGTATCTGACGTATCCCAACAATTCGTTCAAGGTGCTCGATACCGAGCATACTCATGAAGGCTCCAGGCACTCCGTGACCAGTACAATCAACTGCTGCTATCACATATTTAGGATCTTTGTAATCCAGCTTCTTAAACCAGTAAAAATCACCGCTGACAATATCTCTTGGCTTGAAGAAGATGAAAGAATCTTTGAAAATCTTCTTAAAAGCGCTTTGCTCGGGCATCATCGAAAATTGAATCCGCTTAGCATAGTCAATACTTTCTGTGATCTCGCTATTCTTCTTACTTATGAGATCGTTGGCCTTCTGTAGTTCTTTTGATTGTTGGGTGATCTTTTCATTGAGTTCGGTCAACGTCTCAACCCGGCCAGTCAGTACATTCTCCTTGTTTTTCTTGGAAAGAATATCAATCTGCGACCCATCCAGAATTTTTCTGGGAAGCAGTTCAATCATCATTGAGAAATCTTCAAGGCCCTTATAACCCCGGGCTATTTCCTCATAGGATTTCTCGTATATCTTGCGAGTAAAGTTCTCACTGAATTTGGTCTCCAGGTTTGCAAATAGCGTGTGCGAAATATCGAAAAGAAGACTGTACCAATCTGCCTGGTTCTTAGGTAATTCCTCCTTAAGCTTAAACGGAACAGGAGTAAAGGCAGTGTCAGGCACATTTGCAATCCAATGCTGAAGCGAAACAAGCATCTTATCTCCGGCAGACCCAAGCAATTGGTAGGCCTTAGACAAAACCGATTGAATAAAGACCTTAGACAGTTCGATCGGTTGACGTTCCCGTGGTTGAAATATGATCTGAAGCGACTCAATTTCGGATGCAAAGGAGTACTTTTCCTGAACCTGCAACCGAACTTCTTCCCTGGATTTAATCGTGGAAGAGTCCAGCTCTGTGATATATTGTTCAAGCAATAAGTACGTTTCCGGCAACTGTTGCAGCTGCTTGTCTGCTGACATAGCAGTAAATTTGCTTACACGTGCCGATAGAATACTGTATTGTTTATCATCCGGTACTTTCTCTACCAGAAAAGTCAGCAGGTCGTATAGGTTATGTTTGAGCTCCTTTTTTGAAGGAGCTCCATCACGTTTAAATAATCCTAACATTTAGGCTACTCTCGCTGCCTTAAAAATATAGTAAAACCCAAGCCCTGAAAGCGTCCAGGTAACCATTAGTGCGACGATCCATGTAACCTGTCCTAAGGTAGGCCCTAAGAGAGTTTCGAATATATTCAATCCGAAAAAGTGATCTATCTGCATGTGCATGTGCCCTACGGCCATCACAACAAACCCCCATGCCATCAGGGCCATTCCCTTACCAAAGATGCCGCCTTTGAGCGCTCCGGCAGTTCTAAGTGCAAAATACATACATAGGAACAGGAAGGGTAACTCCAGTACTCCAAACCATACTTCAAGTGTACTGGGTGCTTCACCATGGTTTTGAGCAAAAGTAACGGTAGTTATTGCAGTTAGCGCAATGGTTAGAGCAGAACGTTTAAATAAGCACGTCATTATTCTATCAGATTTAAGTTAGTTTCTAAATTTGCTGATGCTGAAAAATAAGTGGCGGCCGGTAAAATTTGGTGTGTCTCTTCTTTCTGAAATTTAGGTGATTCTAAAACGAAACTCCAATTTATCAAATGACACAAAAAAAACCAACTTTGAGTGATATACGTCAGGCGCATCAGCGAATAGGACAATACATCATAAATACTCCGGTTCTCACGTCGCACGCTATAAATGACTGTACAGGGGCTGAAATTTCCTTTAAGTGCGAGAATTTCCAAAAAGTTGGCGCTTTTAAAATGCGTGGAGCATCCAACGCAATCTTTTCCTATGAACCCGAGGAACGCGAATTCGGTTTTGCAACACACTCCTCCGGAAATCATGCCCAGGCTGTTGCTTTGGCGGCCCGGCTGGCTGGTAGTAAAGCCTATGTCGTGATGCCCAACAATGCTCCGAAAGTAAAAATCAATGCCGTGAAAGGTTATGGCGCAGATGTTATCTTTTGCGAACCCAATGAGCAGGCCCGGGTAGATACCTGTAATGAAGTTATCGAAAAGACCGGAGCAAAGTTCATTCACCCTTTTGATGACCCGGCAATCATTGCGGGGCAGGCTACCGCTGCAAAGGAATTTCTTGAAGAAGGTAACGACGTGGACATTCTGATGACTCCAGTAGGCGGAGGAGGCCTTGCCGCTGGAACGGCTCTGGCAGTCCAATACCTGGCTCCAACAACTCAGGTTATCCTGGGAGAACCAGAGGAAGTGAATGATGCGTATCAATCTTTCAATTTGGGGAAAATTCTCCCTGCCACCAATAAACCTACTATTGCTGATGGGTTGAAAACTTCACTGGGTCAGCTGAATTTCGAAATTATGAATGATCATGTTAATGACATTTTGACTGTTTCGGAAAAGGAAATCGTGGAAGCCATGCGTCTGATTTGGGAACGGATGAAAATTGTCATCGAACCTTCTTCAGCTGTTCCGCTAGCAGCAGTACTGAGAAATAAGCCGCTCTTTGCCGGTAAAAAAATAGGGATCATCCTTACCGGTGGCAATGTCGACTTGGGTAACTTACCTTTTAACTAGTCGCGAGGAAAAACGAATCAACATAAACTCCTGCTTCATGCGACTTTCAAACGCATAGAAAGTTTACTGATTTGAGAAATTTACTGCTCATTGCGAACCCAAAAGCTGGAAATAACAAAGCAATTGTGATTGCCAAAAAGGCACAGCAGTTGTTCCAACAACAGGGTTTTACTTGTCAAATAGAGGAGACCACTCCAAATGAAAATGCACAGAAAGTAGTCGAAAAGAAGCTTACAGCTGATTTCACCGATCTGGTTGTCATTGGGGGAGATGGTACCATCAACGAAGCAGTCAATGGAATAGGCAATCATACTTCGGTGGCTTTATCCATACTGTCCAGTGGCACTGGTAACGATTTTATTAAGAACATAGATATTGGCAAAACCCTGGATGAACAACTCCAGACAGTCCTGAAGGGCCAGGTCATTGAAATAGACCTGGGAATATGCAATGGCAGAAAGTTTCTGAATGGCGTTGGAGTGGGGTTTGATGGTCAGATTGTAAGGGACATGTTGCATCAAAAAACGTGGTTAACTGGTCATGCGGCCTATTATTATCATGTCCTTAGGATACTTGCCTCTTATAAGGAAAGAACATTTGGGTTTTCCCTGGATGGTGTGAGAAGTGAACGGGATTTGATCCTGATGACGATTGGAAATGGCACCACCTTTGGAGGCGGCTTTAAGCTCACACCTCATGCCCGACTGAATGACGGCTTGTTGGATGTTTGTCTGATTGGACCCTTAAGTGCCGCGAGAAGGTTCCTCAATGTCCCTAGACTCAGCAATGGCACACATCTCGAATTAAAGGAGATAGAGGTCATAAAAATGAAAGACTTGAAGGTGGAAGAAAATCAATTACTCGAAGGGCACATCGACGGTGAATACCTGGGAAAGCCTCCTTTTCACATCTCCATTGCGCCAAAATCGCTTAAGATCAGGGTAAAATAATCTATTTGGGTTTAGAGGTTTTAGGTCGCTTAGACAAATAGTAGTAAACCCATGCTGCTCCGGCAATCAACAAAATAGAAATAAACTGAGAGTGAGAAAGCCACTCTTCTATGATAAATCCTCTTCGAATATCACCTCTGAAGATTTCAATAATCGCCCTTCCTGCAGCATAGAGCATGATGTAAATGAAGAAAAGTTGGCCTTCAAAACGCTTATGCCGCTTAAACATCATCAAAACAGCAAAGATGGAGGAGATCAGAAACACAGAATATAATTGTGTAGGATGTAAAGCCTCACCCAAAGGCCTCGCCTTGGAATGGTCATGAGTAAAGGTGACCGCCAATGGTGAGTCGGTTGGTATCCCATAACAGCATCCTGCTAAAAAGCATCCCATTCGGCCAAAAGCATGGATAATGGTGGCTGTGATCGCCAATCGATCCAGCATGGCCCAAACCGGCCATTTTTCTTTGATGAAAAACCAGATGGACAAAGGCAAGGCGAAGAGCAACGATCCGTAAAAAACAAATCCCGTACGGAAATTTTTCAGCATGTTGGAAGGAGGACTGAAATAGTGTCCCGGATCTTCCAGGTAGAAAAGTGCCTTACCTCCTACAAAAGCACCCAAAATGATCAGAATGGCCAGGGTTTGAATTTTATCCGGTGCTATACCTAACTCTTTCTTGACATTGGAACTCATGAACCAAAAACTCATGATCGCACCCAACATGATCATGAATCCATAGGAATGGATAGTGATACCGGCAAATTCTATTAGTTCTGGAAACATTACGCAAAGGGGTTATTTTCTGATGTTTGACTGCTATCAAAAACACGTATGGCCACTGCTCTTGCCTCCGCCGTGAGCACACCCTGGCTCAATATCTGACAGGTCATCACGACTTTGCGTTCTTTTGATTCTATTACCTGGGCTCTTAACTCAACTGGATGCAAATTTGAAGTAGGCTTCAAATATTTCAATTCCAGGCTTCCAGTGGCATATCGATAAACAGGTTCTGATTCAAGGTCCCTTGCTTCTTCCCGGTAAGCATACGCCATTGCCGTACCCATGCAATGACAATCTACGAGCGTAGCCATGATCCCTCCATTGAGCAAATTAGCCCAGCCATGGTATTTCTCTTCCGGCATCCAGTGACAAATAGAGACCTCTCCTTCCCAAAAGCTTTTGATTTGCAGCCCTTCGTGATTGGCGTTGCCACATCCAAAGCATACATTTTCGGGCATGTGATCTTGAAAGTAATCAGGTCTCTGGTTCATCACTGCAATTTTTTTATACGCCAAGTTATTTATCCTGGACGAAACTGAGCCACTTTTTCCCTTCAATCCTGACTCTCCCTCTACTAATTACGCTGCTTTTTTATTTAAAGGCTGTAACCTTTCAAAATTTTGTCGGTATTTCCTCCAGTCAAGCAACCTATTGCAAGTATTGAAGTCAATAGGGAGCCCAAAGGTCAAAACTCAAAATCAAATGTTGCGCAACTTCTTCCTGGTCACTCTCCGTAATCTGCGGAGAAATAGTCTTTATTCTCTCATCAACATATCCGGACTCGCTATTGGCATTGTCTGTAGTGTGCTCATTCTACTCTGGGTTCAGGACGAAACAACTTATGATCAATTCTTACCCAAGTTCGATCGTATTTCACAAGTATGGGTTCATGCAGAGTTTGACAATAAGATCAACTCGTGGCAATCTGTGCCCTTACCCACCTATAAGGCGTTAAAAACCGCTGACAATCGGATCAAAAACACCTGCGTGGCAGGGTGGGGTACCACCAGGCTCTTGACTGTAGATGAAAAACGACTGATTCAGGAAGGGTATTATGTAAGTGAAGAATTCCTCAACATGTTTGAATTCAAGTTGAAGCATGGAGAAGCAGATCAGGTATTGAAAGAACTCAATTCAATAGTCATCACTGATAAACTCGCTAAGTTGCTTTTTCCGGAGGAAGACCCATTGGGGAAAATCATCAAAGTAGAAGATCAATACCTGATGCAGGTCACCGGGGTGTTGGAGGACTTACCAGGAAACTCCACGTTTCAATTTGAGTACCTTATGCCCTGGAAACACCGTGAACAAAACAACGCCTGGGTCAGACGAAATACGACGAATTGGGGCAACTATTCTTTCCAGGTCTTTGTGGAGCTTTTTGAAGCGTCGCAATTGTCAGAAGCTTCAGCGGCAATCAGTAACCTACTGACAGAAAACGGACAAGACGACCTTCCTCGAACACTCTTCCTACACCCTACAGATCAATGGCGATTGTTTTCCAACTTTGAAAATGGACAAGCGACTGGGGGAAGAAGTGATTTTGTGCAATTGTTTAGCATCATCGCGACCTTTATTCTCATCATTGCGTGTATCAACTTCATGAACCTGGCTACAGCCCGGTCTGAGAAACGCGCCCGTGAAGTGGGTATTCGTAAGAGCCTGGGCTCCAAAAGAAGTCAACTCATATCTCAATTCCTTGGTGAGTCCCTGGTTATCGCGACACTGGCTTTTTTGACCGCCATTCTGTTGTGTGAAATTGCATTGCCATTCTACAACAGCCTGGTAGAAAAACAATTGTTTATCGATTATCAGTCTATGGAGTTCTGGGTACTTGCTCTGGGTATTATTCTCCTGACTGGCTTTGTTTCAGGCAGTTATCCCGCCCTTTTCCTTTCATCTTTCAACACGGTAAAAACTTTGAAAGGAAGTGTAAAACTAGGCAAGGGGGCCACTACTCCTCGAAAAGTGCTTGTAATCATACAGTTTTCCGTTTCGATGTTATTGATTATTGGTACGGTCGTGATTTTCCGCCAGATCAGCCTGGTGGAAAATCGGGAATTAGGGTACAATCAGGAAAACCTGATACAAATCGAATACACCGAGGATTTGGAAAAACACTATTCCACGTTAAAGGAAGAACTACTTCAATCGGGTTTGGCAGAATCCGTGACCCGATCCAATAGTCCAATTACAGGGATTTACTCCAATAATTTTCTGGGCTGGCCTGGAAAACCAGAATCAGAGCGCGTGATTTTTGTGACCATTTCAGCAGGTTATGATTACACCGAAACCATGGGTATCGACATGTTGATGGGTAGAGACTTTGATCGTAGCTACGCTTTGGACTCACAGGCAATTATCGTCAACAAGGCCGCTTTGGACATCATGCAACTGGAAGAACCTATTGGAACTAACCTCGACCTTTGGGGAGAGAAACGCAAATTGATCGGTGTTGTTGATAATGTGTTAATGGGATCCCCTTATGAAGCTGTACGTCCTATGTTCATGTTCATGGACCCTGATTGGATCAGCTACATTACAGTGCGGCTAAAAAAGTCCAATGACCTTCCTGGAACGCTGGACCGAGTGGGGTCCATTTTCGATCAATACAATCCTGCTTATCCGTTCGAGTACGAATTTGTCGACAAAGAATTTCATGAGAAATTCGATACCATTCAGCTTACTAAAAGACTGGCAACTCTTTTCTCCTTGCTGGCTTTATTCATCACCGGCCTTGGACTTTTTGGTTTGGCTTCATACACGGCAGAACAACGTATCAAAGAAATTGGAATCCGTAAAGTACTGGGAGCTACTGTCTCCGGTTTGATTACGCTCATCTCAAAAGATTTTTCAAAACTCGTACTGATCGCATTTGCCGTCGCTACTCCTTTGAGTTGGTTCCTCATGGATCGTTACCTGGATCGCTATGCCGTTAGGGTTTCCATTGAATGGTGGATCTTCCCAATTGCTGGAGCTATGGCACTATTCTTTGCACTGTTGATTGTTTCTAATCATGCAAGAAAAGCAGCGCTCACGAATCCTGTGAAGTCCTTGAGAAATGAGTAAGAAGGAACCAGGAACGGTACTCCTTTGATGATAAAGTCAGATGATCCCGGAGTGCCTGTTCTAAAAATCCGGATAATAGAATTTCGCGATCACCTCATTGCCTCCACATCTTTCCAGCTATCTCCGCGTTTGATGGCGAAAAGAGTGGTGATGTTGATCCCAAAACGCTTAGCAATGATCTTGTAGCGTGTTTTTCTGTTGGGGTCGTGAATGATCTTCTTTAGCATCGCCACTTTAGCAGGTGTGAGCTTGGTGTTAGGCTTAAAATCCGGACGATAATCATAGACACTCTTGCGCTCGCGCATATAATCCGCGTACTCTTCTTTGCTAACCCAAACCAAATTGCTGGCATGGCAGTTTGTCCGGTTTCGGTCCTTGAAAACCAGCTTTTTATAGCTATTTGGATTCGTGACGAAAAGATCTGCAACGATTTTATGAATGTAAATCAGCGTATTCTTGCCATCCTTCTTTTTGGTAGGTATAGCATGATAACCTGCATTTTTGTACCCTGAAAGTAAAATGGGGTTGTCCGGGTCATTGGCCGGATAGGACCAAACCCTTCCAAAGTTTGAGACTTTGAATTTCGATCTCAGGTCTTCTCTGGTAAATTCTTTCCAGACTTCCTGAACAGATTGTTCTTTTATGTTTTCCAATGTTAGCGGTAGTTAGTGGTTGGGCGATGTTTATTGTCGTTTTGGCGGAACGACATTTACACTTCATTTAATAGTTTATAATTCTCTTATCCAAATATTTCGAAAACGAACGGAATCCCCATGATCTTGTAGGACAATGGGTAATTTTTTGGGGTGAACCACATAATAAGGCGTTCCAATGTAGCATGTTGGCCCCAGCAACTCTACATTATTTTGCGTTAGAATACCATTGTGAAACACCGTGATTCGCGCTGGGGAAATTAAAGTTCCTTTATCGGAAAAGCGAGGGGCTGTAAATATAATGTCATAGACCTGCCATTCTCCTGGAGGTCGTGAGGCATTGACAAGTGGAATGTGTTGCTTGTATACAGACGAGGCCTGGCCGTTCGAATAAGTGGGGTTTTCATAAGAATTGAGAATCTGTACTTCATATAAACCCATGAAGAAAACTCCGCTGTTGCTATAAAGTTGGCTGGACTTTCCTTCATCAACAGGTGCATTCCACTCCAGGTGCAGTTGGACATCACTAAACCCCCTTTTTGTGGCAATTGCTCCTGTCCCAGGTTTCACGACCATTTCTCCTTTTTCTACTTGCCACTCAATAGGGTCCATTTGATATGTATCCTTGAGTTCACGAATTATCGGGTCCATTTCCCTCATGCTCGCGACAATCTTGATTGGGTTCTTCTGCCATTGCGAGGTACTTGAACCATCAAAAAGGACGAGTCCGTCCGAGGGTGATTCATGATTCGGTGACGGAGTAACAACAGGTACTTCCTTATACAATTCCGTTGATTCCGGAGAGATCTTATCTGTCTGATAGGAGGGTGCCGTTTTGTTTTGGGCAGTAACCGCGAACACGAAGATCACGACCAGTGATGTGAAGAAAAGTCTTATCATGTATATGGGCGTATAATTACGTCTAAGCCATTCTCGGATTCCAAAGTAGAGTAAGGGAGAACTGGAATTAATGGCTAATAAAGTGAAATTTTACGATATAGTTATAAAAAACCACTGCTATCTCTCATTTGGGCCACTTTCCTACGAAACATACCCATCCAAAATCCTGATCTTCTTGCTGACAGTACCTCTTTCCATGGAACGGATCAGCCATACCAACTTCCGAAGCAGCCATCCTGGATTCGAAACCAGGTTCCCGAATTGGTCTACTTTCTGGTCTTTCATATTAATGTATTGTTGCAAGTCGTTACCTGATAAATCCGCAGCTTCAGAGGCAACTTTCCACGCCCCATCCCTCGCAATCTCCATACTAAAATCTGCCAGTCCCTCATCTAACTTTCCCGCAACGCGATCTAAAAACTTCATCAATGGCCATATCTGGGCCAACTCATTTTGAACTCCATTGACCAGACTCGCCAACACCTCATTGATTTTCATAAAGTCTCCCTCTAGTGAAATTAGCTTTTTACCTGGAGCAACCTGCGCTGCAGCAACGCCAAGATCTAAATTAATATGAGCATTCATCCCCAAAAAAAGGTGTTGCAGTACAATCAGTTTGCGGCTTTTGGTAGCTTCAAAAGCAAGTTCCCAGCATTTTGAACACTTTTCTTGCGATTGATAGGCATTATAAGCAGCCAGATACCGATTGGCAAAAACCACGTCCAGTTCCTCCATTCTGTCATTATCTTCAAAATACTTCTCCCGAATGCCGTCTCGTACGTTCTCGGTTACTTTTTTATATAAGGCCGGAAAGTAGCCCATTGGACTTTGTCGTTCTTTGCTTTCTTCTATGATCTCGTCCAGTTTTGAGATTACTTGTTCTATACTGTTAGCTAACATCGTGTTGATATTTCAATGGAAGATAAAAAATTCACACATACATTCAACTTTGCTTTTACTAACCTTCTTTGGCAATATTTCGTCTTGGGTTCAACCGGGAAGCATAAATTTGTCTTCTCCTAACTACAACATGGAAGCTAAAATTGACAACTTCTCCTCTTGGGTAAATCGAACGGATCCGGGATTACTAAAAAATGAGATTGAATCACTGATTGTGGAATCAGGGTTCACTGTCTTAAACTTTATGGAACACCGGTTTGAGCCGCAAGGATATACAGCGGTCTGGTTATTGGCAGAAAGCCACTGCGCCCTCCACACCTTCCCTGAAGAGCAAAAATCGTACATCGAGATCAGTAGTTGTAACACCGACCTCTTTGTCAATTTTGTGGTCGCCTTCAACCGCTATCAAAAAAACGTGAATAACAAACCAGAGAATGCTACTGCCGGTCAATGAATCCCGCTAAAATTTTCTTGGCCACAGGTTTACTGAATCTAACAATTTGGTCGTTGAAAGTAGCCAATTACTTTTTCGACTATCACGTAGCTGACGAAATAAGTCTCCTCATTAGTTTTTTGATCCCCTATTTTTTAGGTAGAACTTTCAAAGGCAGCTCACAGGTGCCTTTTTGGTTGACTGCCTTTTCGCTGGTGTTGATCACGCTGGCCATTTACCCATTACTTTCGTTCTTCTTGCAACGAACAGATTATGCATGGGTACTCCCAAATGTTATGTTTGTGGGGATGGGGGTAATGCTCGGATATACCAGGTTTGAACACGAAAAATCCTATCCAATCTTTTTGGTTGGGGGAATGGTTTGGTTCCTGCCTATTCAATTTATTCCAGATCAAAACCTGTATTTCGATCGACTGGTGGAGAGTACAGCAACAAGACAGGGTAAAGTCCATCGGGTTTTATGGAAAGGTGAGCAATGGATCCATTACAATGGCCGATTGACCGCAGCAACTATTGATGCACATCTCTATTACGAACCTCTGGTACACCCTGCTTTAAGTCTTGCTCGAAAAGCCCCACAGGTTTTACTCGTTGGTGGAGACAATGGTCTCGCAATAAAAGAAATTTTGAAATACGAACCAGATCGGATAGACGTAATACCCTACGATGTAGATTTTTTCAAGAGAAGTGACACGTATGATGGGCCTGTGATTTCTGAGGACCCTTTTGTTTGGTTGAATGAAACCTCTTCATTATACGACGTAATAATTGTGGATTTACCAGACCCAATTGACGCAATTACAAATCAATATTACACGCTGGAGTTCTATGAGCTATGCATGAGACATTTACACCGTGAGGGCCTACTTGTTACTCAGGCCTCAAGCCCGTATTTCCATACAAAGACACACTATTCTATAAAAGCCACGATAGAGGCTGCCGGACTCAGCGCAATCAATTATCACAATCAGGTACCAACTATCGGACAATGGGGTTGGGTCATTGCTTCTCAGGAGAATGACGATCTTAAAACGAGGTTGCAAAAGACGAATACGATGGTCACTACTCGGTGGTGGAATCAGGAAGCCATGCAAATGATGCTTAGTTTTGGAAAAAGTGGGTATTTTGATCAGAGACCACCAACAATAAATACGATCAAATCTCCATTATTTCTAACAAAGCCCTAGACACAAATGTCCAATTGGATCTTTTCCAGGCGCTACGACCTGATCTGGTTGTTTCTTCCCGTATGGGTTACATGGCTGGTTATGTTCTTCCTTCCAGACGAATGGGTTACCATGAAAGTTCCTCTTTGGGTGTGGGTCATCTTCGTGCTGGGAATAGACGTTAGTCATGTTTGGTCCACACTTTTCCGCACATACCTGGATCAGGAAGAGTTTCAAAATCATCGAAAGCTTTTGATTCTGGCTCCTTTACTTGCGTTTTTGGGAGCAGTAATCATCTCTTCGATTTCACTTACTTTATTCTGGCGTGTGCTCGCCTATGTTGCCGTTTTTCATTTTGTGAAACAACAATTTGGTTTCATGAGGATCTACAAGGCCAAAGCCAGAGATTTCAAAAAGCAATGGATCTCCGACAATTTCGTGATCTACCTGAGCATGTTGTATCCCATTTTCTTCTGGCATGTAAACCTAGACCGACAGTTTTCCTGGTTCATTGAAGGAGATTTCATTCAATGGCAGACACTTGGTACCCCCATAATGAACCTCATTGGCTCCGTGCTTTACTTTCTAATCATTGCACTTTGGCTGATACAGGAACTTTACCTGGCAAAGGGTAGAAAATTTCCAATGGGAAAAGTGCTTTGGGTGATTACTACTGCCGGTAATTGGTATATTGGCATCGTCTATTTCAATTCTGATCTGGTGTTCACCATCACCAATGTTGTTGCTCATGGAGTACCCTACATGGCGCTGGTGCTTTTCTACCAACAACAAAAATTTAAAATCAAAGCCATCCGTAGGCAACATTTAAAGTACGGGCTAATGGTTATCGGGGGTGTTTTAGTCCTGGCTTTAAGTGAGGAATATTTCTGGGATCTGCTGGTGAACAAAGAGAATGGTGACTTTTTCGCCGCTTTCCTGCCCTATTTCGAAGAAATGCCCGCGCTTCATTGGCAAATTCTGGCAACAGCAATTCTTTCCGTGCCTCAGATTACACACTACATTGTTGACGGGTTTATCTGGAAAAACAATGAAAAGAACCCGTATTTGAAAACGGCTATCATGAGTTGAGTGCGTTATGCCGGACTCCAACTTATCATTCTTTCATAAACATCTTTTTTAAATAAAACTCTACCCGGTTTTTCTGTTCAGGTAATCGTCATTTCGACCTAAAAATCAGAACTATAATTATAATAATAGTTTTATTACTATTTTTATAGTTATATACTTGTGGCTAATTGAATAAACAAATTCACCTTGGGTAAGATTAACATTCTAATAGCGTTTAGGTACCTATTAAAGAGAAAAACCTATGTGCTTTCCAGTACACTTGGACTTGCCATTGGATTTGCCAGCTGTCTAATAATCGCACGCTTTGTCAATCATCAATATTCCTTTGATCGAATGCTGGTTGACTCTGATCGTGTTTATCGCATGATTGAAAAGAGAACGATTAACGGGCACGAAGAGATCAACACGGGTATTCCGTACTTTTTTGTTAGGACCATGGTGCAGGACTTCCCTGAAGTGGAGAGTGCTACAGCCTTTGCGGGACCTTTCGCAAATCAGCAGGTAACTGTCGCCAATGTAGACGGAACCAGGAAACATTTTTTGGAGTCCTCTGTTCTCCTTGCCGACAGTAGTTTTTTTAAGGTGTTGGGTTTCAAAATGATACATGGAGATGCAACTACAGCACTGAAGGATCCGAATAGTGTTGTTCTTTCACAAAGTACTGCGGCCAAATATTTTGGGGAACATAATCCGATAGGGCAATCAATAAAGATTGGAAGAAGAAATTCTACCATAACAGGGATTTGTGAAGATCCTCCTTCCAATTCTCATTTCAAGTTCTCTTACCTTGTTTCCTCCACTTCAGTAGGGTGGCTAAGTCAAGAAAAATTCAACTTGCGTACTGCATTTTGTTATTTCAAACTAAAGTCAGAAACTTCTGTCATCAATCTCGAAAGCAAATTCCCAGACATGATCAGAAATTATGTGGGACAGGAGATTGAACGTGTCAATAACATTTCGTGGGAGGATTACATCGAAACCGGATATGGTTTTGAGTACGCTCTACAGCCCATTTCAGCGATCCATTTAGATTCAAAAGCCCCGGGCGGAATGAAAGCAGGCGGCAGTCGGATCACACTGGAAGTTCTGATCGGCGTAGTATTTCTAATTCTCATCATTGCTTGTATAAACTTCATGACGCTCTCTACAGCCAGGTCAATGGAAAGGGCACGAGAGGTGGGTATCAGAAAAGTCCTGGGAACCCGGCGATCCACGATTATTCTTCAGTTTCTTTTTGAATGCCTGGTCCTTATTACCTGCTCCGCCATATTGGCCTTCCTTCTCGTCCAATTGTCTCTTCCATTCTTCAATGAATTCTTAGAGAGCAATATTCAGATGCCTCTTGTTCCTTCAACAATCTTAAAGTCGCTAATTCTAATCGCAACCGTCACGCTGTTGTCTGGTATATATCCGGCCCATATTTTATCTTCCTTTAAGCCAACCTCAATCTTAAAAGGCACTTCCACCGGGCCTCCCAAAGGCAAAAACATCATGTCTGGACTTATTGTCTTCCAATTCTGGATTTCTATGATTCTAATTACAAGTACATTCATGATAAACAGGCAAGTAGAATTCTTGCGAAAGAAAGACCTTGGTTTTGATAAACAAAACTTGCTAATCATAGAGGGTTTATTCAATCAGGACCCGAACTACGCGAAACCCTTTCTAAGTGAGGTAAAGAACCTTCCACAAATAAAAAATGCTTCAGGTTCACTTTGGGTCCAGGGGTTTCAGGGCGTGTGGAGTGATGAATATCGGAACGCAGAACGGTCGGAAGTGTCATCACTAAATCGCGTTGTATTAGGTGACGGGATTGCTGAGGTTCTGGGTTTGCACCTTTTGGAGGGTTCACTTTTTACTCCCGTAACTAATGATTCACTTTCTGTAATATTGAATGAGTCTGCCGTCAAAACACTTGGTATTGAAAACCCAATTGGTCAGAAAATCACCCTTGTCAATCATGATGGAGGGTCAATAAGAAACACACACTTCACGATAAAGGGGATTGTAAAGGATTTTAATTATATGTCCCTATACCATGAAATTGAGCCTCTTGTGATCATGAGCAATGAGAGGTTTTTTGGTAGAATATCTTATATAGTAGCAAGGGCCACCAATGAGGGAAATGAAAATCTATTAACAGAACTGGAGTCGCTTTGGGTGGACCATTTCCCGGATAAGCCATTCTCATGGAGGTTCTTAGACACAGTTCTGAATAACAAGTATCGTAGTGAAAAAAAATTGAGTCGCATTTTCACAGCGTTTTCCATGTTAAGTATCTTCATTTCATTGGTAGGTTTGCTCGCGCTTTCTTCTTACAAGATTCGTCTTAGGAGAAAAGAAATAGGAATTAGAAAGGTCATTGGAGCGAGTTTCACAAATATTCTGTTGTTGCTTTCAAAGGGATTTGCCAAAACCATTATGATTTCTTTCGTCCTCGCCATACCTGTGACGATTTATGCACTGAATCTCTGGTTGGAAAATTTTGCTTTCAGAGTCCCCCTTACGGTTACGGTCTTTCTTATTTCCAGCTTGGCCATCGTAACGATGACGTTTATGATTTTGCTTATTCAAGTAGCAAAAGCTGCATCCACCCAACCTTCGGAGGTTCTTTCCAATGACTAAAGGTTCGTCTGGTTCACTATGATTTCTCCAATCATGTACAGTTTGGCTTTTCCACTGATTTCCACCCGATCTCCAAGAAAAGTACATTTTAGGTGACCTGTTCTTTTCGAAAGTTGAATCGCATTCATCTCATTTCTATTCAGCGTTTTCGACCAGTAAGGTGTCAGAGTCGTATGCGCAGAACCTGTAACAGGATCCTCGGGAACGCCACACTGCGGAGCAAAGAAACGGGACACAAAATCTACTTCATCACCTCTGGCAGTAATGATTACTCCTCTGTCTCCCAGTTCCTCAATTTTAATCAAGTCCGGTTCGGCTTTTCGGATCTGCTGCTCATTGTCAAAAACAAACAGATAATCCGTCAGCCCTTTAATAGCAGTATGAGGCTTTTCATCAAAACAAGCCAGAATGGCTTCAGTAACAGGTATTTGTTCCAGTTTATCTGTTGGAAAATTCAAAGTCAGATTTTCTCCCTTTCTTTTGACAGTGAGTAGCCCACTTCTTGGAGAATGAAATTTGATTTGGTCTGACAAATGTCCCTCATGATAGAAAAGCACATAAGCAGCAGCCAGGGTCGCATGCCCACAAAGGTCCACTTCAACCAGGGGCGTAAACCAGCGTAATTCGTATTGATCGCCATCTTTGACGAAAAAGGCCGTCTCAGCAAGGTTGTTTTCCATCGCTATTTGCTGCATGACCTCCTCGCTTAACCATGACTCCAGTGGGCAAACGGCCGCCGGGTTACCCGTAAAGACTTCCTCAGCGAACGCGTCGACCTGATAAATTTTCTGACTCATTTCCGTAATGTCAAAGGCCTGCTCCTTTAATGATTTTTTCTACTACCTCTGGATTAAGGAGCGTAGATGTATCCCCCAGACTGGAAATGTCTTTGCTGGCGACTTTTCGAAGAATTCGCCTCATGATTTTACCAGATCGGGTTTTTGGAAGCCCGGGAACCACCTGTACCACATCCGGTTTAGCGATAGGCCCGATGATCTTTCTAACAGTGTTCTGAATTTCCTTACTCAGCGTCTCCTCGTCTTTATCTCCTGCATCACATATGACATACGCATAGATACCTTGTCCCTTGATATCATGTGGGTACCCAACTACAGCAGACTCTACTACCTCCGGGTGCTCATTGATCGCATTTTCAACTTCAGCAGTTCCCATACGGTGACCGGAAACATTGATCACATCATCCACACGGCCCAGAATCCTGAGGTAACCGTCGTGATCCCTCTTGGCGCCATCTCCCGTGAAGTACAATCCCGGATAGGTTGAGAAGTACGTCTGCTTGCAACGCTCATGATCACCATAGGTCGTCCTAAGAATCGACGGCCATGGAAATTTGACACAAAGGTTTCCTTCCACATTATTACCCGTCAATTCATTTCCTTCAGGGTCGACAATGATCGGCTGTATGCCAGGTAGGGGAAATGAAGCATGCGCGGGTTTGTTTGGTGTAATGCCTGCCAAAGCGGAAATCATGATCCCCCCGGTTTCCGTTTGCCACCAGGTATCTACAAGCGGGCAATTGCCTTTGCCTATGTGGGTATGGTACCAGTGCCACGCTTCTTCATTGATCGGTTCGCCCACCGAGCCAATTACTTTCAGTGAATCCAGCGAATACGGTTCAACAGGTTCGGTACCGTACGCCTGAAGTGCCCGGATTGCTGTTGGTGCTGTGTAGAATTGGTTGACTTTGTATTTATCGACAACCTGCCAGAATCGGCCGGCATCAGGATAGGTAGGTACACCTTCAAACATCACCGTAGTACCACCCGCCAAAAGCGGACCATACACGATGTAAGAGTGACCGGTGATCCAGCCCACATCTGCTGTGCACCAATACACATCGTCTTGCGAATATTGAAACACATTTAAGAACGAATAATAGGTGTAAACCATGTAGCCCGCTACCGTATGAACAACTCCTTTTGGCTTACCTGTTGACCCTGAGGTATACAGGATAAACAACATGTCTTCAGCATCTAATTCGGCAGCCTGGTGGGTTTTAGCCATGCCTTGAATCGCATCGTGCCACCAGATATCTCGACCAGCTTCCATCGTTACCTCATTCCCGGTCCTTTCGAGAACGACTACCGTATCAACAGTAGAAGTTTGTTGCAGCGCTTCGTCAACCACAGCCTTTACGGGAATTTGCTTGGCCCCACGGAAGTTTCCATCTGAAGTAAGTACCGCCTTCGCCTCACAGTCGTTAATTCGGTCGGCCAGGGATTGAGAAGAAAACCCAGCAAAAACCACAGAATGCACGGCACCAATTCTTGCGCAGGCCAACATGGCCACTGCCGCTTCAGGCACCATGGGCATATAAATGATCACACGGTCTCCTTTTTTGACTCCCCTTGCTTCCAGGGCATGAGAAAACTGACAGGTCATTTCATACAATTCCTGATAGGAGATCGTACGACTCTCCGACTCAGGGTCATTGGGCTCCCAAATAATAGCTGGCTTGTCGCCACTGGTGTAGAGGTACCGATCCAGGATATTTTCTGTGATGTTCAGTTTGCCCCCTTTGAACCACTTTACATCGGGGCCTTCAAAATCCCATTCCAGGGTCTTGTCCCACTTCTTCTTCCAATGAAAAGACTCAGCGATACGCCCCCAAAACTCTTCTGGATGTAATACGCTTTTTTGGTACTCGTGAATGTACCCCGATAAGGTTTGAATTTTGTGACTCATTTGAGTGAATTATCTGATTATGGCCGGATTTACTTGAGCAAATTAAAAGGAGGTACAACAGGTTAATGACTGCTTGCTGTTCCCGATCCCCGGGGATATCGTATGCTTTCTGTCAATTCCTGCACTTTTTTTGGTGGTTTGGCTGTTAATCTTGAAACCACACCGGCAACGAAAAAATTCAATAGCATACCCAATGTACCAATACCCTCTGGTGCAATTCCAAACCAGTACCCTTCAGGTGTGCCGGCACCTCCCAATTGAGGCTTGAAATAAATGATATAGGCCGCTGTGAAAACCAACCCGATGATCATGCCCGAAATGGCTCCCTCACGATTCATTCTTTTATCGAAAATACCCAGAATAATCGCTGGGAAAAAGGACGCTGCAGCCAGTCCAAAGGCTAGAGCAACTACCTGCGCCACGAACCCCGGAGGATTTAGTCCGGCCAACCCGGCAGCTACAACAGCCACTGCGATACTTACTCTTGCAGATCTTAATTCTCCTTTTTCTGAAATAGTCGGCCAGAGATAATTCTTTAATAAATCGTGACTGATGGACGTGGAGATCACTAGCAACAGTCCAGCTGCTGTCGATAAGGCCGCTGCCAGACCTCCTGCAACAACCAGTGCAATAACCCAGTCAGGTAATTTGGCGATCTCAGGGTTAGCAAGGACAATGATATCACGATCAATGTGCAATTCATTGCGAGATGGATCTGCAACGTATTGGATCTTTCCGTCCGCATTCTTGTCCTCAAACGTTAATAGACCCGTGTTTTCCCAGTTCGTAAACCAGTTGGGAACTTCATCATAAGGCTTCTCCGAAACCGTATTGATCAAATTAGTCCTCGCAAAAGCTGCAATGGCTGGTGCGGTAGTATATAGAATTGCAATGAACAATAATGCCCAGCCGGCAGAGATTCTTGCGTCTCGTACTTTGGGTACGGTAAAAAATCGTACGATCACATGGGGTAATCCGGCTGTTCCAAACATCAAAGCCGCAGTTATGAAACACATGTTTAAGGTATTACTCGTATCAACTGCTGTATATGCAGAAAAGCCAAGGTCCTGTGAAATCTGGTCCAGTTTTTCCAGCAAATAAGACCCATCTCTTAGGGTGGATCCAAATCCTAATTGAGGTACAGGGTTGCCTGTCATTTGAAGGGAAATAAAAATCGCGGGAACAGTAAAAGCAAAAATCAAAACACAGAATTGCGCTACCTGGGTATAAGTGATTCCTTTCATTCCTCCGAGTACCGCATAAAAGAAGACGATGCCAATACCAATCAGCACACCCTGTTCAAACTGAATGTCCAGGAACCTGGCAAATGCCACGCCAACGCCTTTCATTTGTCCAACCACATAAGTGAAAGAGACGAACAAAGCACAAATCAATGCAACAAGTCTTGCGTGATTAGAATAATATCTTTCACCAATGAAGTCGGGGACAGTAAACTTTCCAAACTTTCGAAGGTAGGGAGCCAGCAAGAGAGCCAGAAGGACATATCCTCCCGTCCAGCCCATCAAGTATTGTGCTCCACCGAAACCCATAAACGAGATTAATCCGGCCATGGATAGGTACGAAGCAGCTGACATCCAATCAGCAGCAGTGGCCATTCCGTTCATCACGGGATGTACACCTCCTCCGGCGACATAAAACTCTTTGGTCGATCCGGCCCTTGACCGGACAGCTATTCCTAAATAGAGGAGAAACGTGCCTCCGACCATGACGTAAGTCCAAATTTGCGCATCCATAGGCTTATTCTTCGTCTACTTCGTAAGCTTTATCCAAACGATTCATCCATTTGACATAAACAAAAATCAAAATGATGAACACATAAATTGATCCTTGTTGTGCAAACCAAAAGCCCAGAGGAAAGCCTCCAAGTTTGAATTGATTGAGATAGTCTGCAAAGAAAATTCCGCAGCAAAAGGATACGAGAAACCAAATACTTAGCAATACGGCTAAATAGCTTAGGTTTTTTTTCCAATAGGATTTGAGATCAGGCATTGCTATTAGGTACAAGTTGATAGATCCTCTGTTTAGAACAGGGGACTTACTAAGATGCACAAAAAAAGGATCAAACCGGAATTCTGATGTCGTAGACTTTCTGTTAAAGAGGAGTAGGATTCGTTTTCGTGATTTTGATTCGGTTGAAGAAGTAGCAAGAAATTTACGGGCCTTCAGAAACCACGACTGGATTCAATTTCCGGTTGTTTGTGAATTGGAGTAAACCTAAACGTATAAAAACAAAAAGGAACAACCGGGAGGTCGCTCCTTATGTTTTTTCGAATCCTATTTGCTGGTTGGAATCGAAATAAAAATTTTCCGACTTAATAAGACGGAAAAAATCACCGCTTAAAATACTCGCCTTTGTATGAGCGTCAAATGTATAGACTCATAAAGCTGTTTCATACTTTCAGCAAGCCATCCGGCAAAATGTAAGTCAAAAGGGAAGTTTTTTGAATGACCCGGATTATCTCCTGGCATTGATTCAATAAAATAAATTAACGTAATACTAATTTTACAAACTTCACTTGTTCCCTACAACGAAATGGAAGTGGAACGTGTCCTAAATAATTGAATGAAAGGCGGAGGTTTAAGGAATTCTGACTGGAGAAGGTGGATCAGTCTTATGCTGATTTTTTGCGGTTTCTGGTGCGCAAGTGGTAAAGACTTGAAAAAAATCTTTCGCGCACTGGACAAGGAGGACCTGCCCAAAGCCCTTGAGCTTATTGCTGAATCTATTGCAGAAGAGCCCGTCAATCCCGGAGCAAGGTATGTGTTAGCGAAACTTCTTGCCACGGATTCACTCACATTATTCGACCTGGACTCTGCTCGTGTCACCATATGGCAGGCCCTTGATGATTATGAATCGGCGAATGAAGATGAGCTGGAAGATCTCCAGAAAAACAGGGTGAGCCTTGAAGATATTCAGACACAAGACACGCTGATACGAGACAAGCATTTCAGCAGAACACTAGCGAAGCACACGATAACCGATTTCGAAGGTTATATGACGTTGTATCCTACGGATTCGAGAAATACAGACCTCATAAAACTAAGGGATAGTCTGGTCTGGAAAGACATCAAACCTCTTTATACTTCAGAAGCCTATCAGCAGTTTTATTTGGAATACCCAAAATCATACTACACACCCGAAGCCCGATTTGGCTATGATTCGCTCCTTTACCTGGAAGAAACGCATTCAGACAAGTTAATGGATTACGAGAGCTTCCTAAAGCAATATCCTGAGACTCCTTATCGTGATAAAGCCGTAAAAATTATTTTCGAAAGAATGACGGCCTCCAATATCGCTTCGGATTATCAGCGTTTTTTCAAAACATACCCAGGGTCCAGACAAGAACGAAAAGCCATCAACATCTGGTACCACCTTGAAAACAACCCTACGCTCCATGGGTTACCATTAGGTGATTCTTTGCAAGCGCTTCAAGATGCTGTGAAAGGCCTCGTCGTTCCAATTTATCAGGATGGTAAATATGAATTTCTAACCAGTTCGGGGACAGTGATGGACGTATCATTTGAAACCATAAATGAATCTTATCTCTGTGGTGATATTCAAACAGACTTTTTCTTTGGTAGCAATCAAGAAAACGAGATCTACAATCGCGCTGGGAGTCTAATGTATCAGGGCGAATTTGATCGTGTTGAAGATTTGGGGCTAGGTGTGCTTTTAGTTGAAAGTGCACAAAAGAAACAATTGATCCATAAATCGGGATTTAAAATCTTTGACGGCCTGGAAGAAGCTGATGCTATTGGTGACCAATGGCTCAGGGTAAAAGAAAACGGTAAATACGGTTTGATTTCCAATACCGGGTATCCCATCACCTTGTTCAAATACGATGACATTTACAAAGAAGGTGTGTTTTGGGTCTTTGAAAAGGGTGAAAGCCTGGCGGTATATACGACAGAAAAGATCATGACCCAATTGCACGATGATGCGCTGGAGTTAGAATTCAAGTTTGATGACATAGAGGTTGTCGAGGATTCCTTACTCATTGGCTTCCGCAGAGACTGGGAGTGCCTCATGAATAAGGACCTGAGCTTCCTTATTCCATGGGGGGATTATGAAGTTACACCTGGTAACCCCTTTCACTACGCCAGAACATCCAATGGATATCGATTTAGTCAGTTGCAGCCCAATAGTCCCCGGGGTTTGCTTACGGATTTGCTGGAAAATGAAGAATGGATCGGAGTAATTCAAGACTCCATTTGGACACTCTATTCCAAATCGAGACTTGATGCTCCATTAACCGGACTAGACACTTTGTATCTGGCTGGCGATTTCACAGCAGTCTATCGGGATGACAGTGCACGAATGCAAGCGGTGTTTCCTAATGGTTTGCAAATGGAATTAGCGGCAAACCAAAACATCATTGCAGTATCACCCATTCAGGATGAAGAACTTGCAGATTATATCACCCTTGTGGACGAGGATGAAACGAGCTTGTGGAATAAGCAGGGGGAATTACTCTTTTCAGGGCCCTATGACGAAATCAAACCACTTGATGACTCTCTGTTTGTCACCAAACAAAAAGGCAAGCTGGGAATGCTCAATGGTAGTGGGGATGAGGTCATTCCCTTTCAATATGATGCCATGCAGGAATCTAATGGCTTGATTTTCTTATTGGCTCGAGGGAAAATCGGGGCCTATGATATGCAGGACAGTACGCTGATCTTACCTCGATACGAATCGAAGTTGGAGCGTTTCGGGCCCTACTATATCACTCGGGACAAAGGCAAATACGGAATCATCGATGAAACTGAGGATGAAATCATCGATTTTGAATATGATCAGATTCGGTATTGGAATGATTCTACAGCCTGGGTGAAAACAGAGGAAGGGTGGAGTTTGATGAACCTTAACGATCAATCTTTGCAGATTGAAAAAGTCTCAAACTTTGACATGATCGTCAATCGGGAAGATCTTCTAATCGCGACTTTCTATGGCGCTTCGGGTTACGGTCTGGTCAGCAATCGCGAGGGAGAATTACTGCCCCCTAAGTTCAATGACATCAGAAACCTGGGCAATCTGCAGGATCCTATTTTCACGGCAGAAGTCTATAGTCCTGAAACGGACTTCTACATCTTGCTTTATCTGAACGAAGATGGAGATAAACTTGGATCTTACGCTTTCCGCGAAAAAGAGTATGAAATGATCTATTGTGAAGACTGATCTTCAATGGCGTCTTTTGTGCTCACTCGGCCATAGCTAGCCGGTTTCATCCCTGTCAATCAATAATTTATCCCCCTAATTCACCCTCTCTGGTTGGTGATGTAGTCATGATGTAGTTCCATGCGTGGATAGCCACACTTTTTTGACCACTTTTAGATTTTGGTAAAATAGTGGAATTATGAATTACAAATCGAAGTTGCTCTTTGTGCTTTTGGGAAGTTGTTTGATCTGGACTTCATGTAGCACCGATGATGATCCGGAAACTGATTCAGCCATCACGGAATATGAGGGATTTACCTTGGTTTGGAGTGATGAATTTGAAGGGGCTTCTTTGGATCGTGGCAACTGGACCTTTGAAACGGGCGATGGCACGGATTTCGGATTACAGGCCGGTTGGGGCAATAGCGAATTGCAGCTATATACAGAAAACACAGATAACATTACCATTCAACAAGATGGTGACACTAATGTTTTAGCGATTACTGCGCAGCAAGATGGAACGAACTATTCTTCCGCCAAAATAACTACCCGGGGCTTGCGAAGCATTCGTTTCGGAAAGGTTGAAGCAAGAATCAAGCTTCCCACCGGTCAGGGAATTTGGCCCGCATTCTGGATGCTGGGTGACAATTTTCAGGATCCTATTGACTGGCCTGGCTCTGGAGAGATCGATATTGTTGAAATGTTGGGAAATGATCCGGGAAAAATTTACAGTACGGTACATTTTACCAACTCAGAACAGGACCTGGAATCCATCCAGGGAACGAAAAATTCGACAAGCACGTCATTTGACGAAGACTACCATCTCTATACCCTGGACTGGACTCCTGAAAAGTTGATGTTTTATACTGATGGGGACCTTGTCAATGAAGTCAACATTGAAGACGACATGAAAGAGTTTCAGCGAAGTTTCTACCTCATCCTAAATGTAGCAGTAGGAGGCAATTGGCCGGGCAACCCCGATGAAACCACCTCATTCCCCACGAGTATGTTGGTGGATTATGTTCGAGTATATCAGTGGAATGACCTGATGGCGGGAGATGCCCCCGCCCTGGACCTTGAAGAAGAAACCTTGGGCCAGTTCGTCGACAATGGACTTGCTGTTCATGCCATTCAGGAGGGTTTTGATGGATTCGGTGAACTTCAAATCAATTCTTTCGGTGGAGGGGGTGAACCAGAAATCACAGAATCAGCTGAAGCGATCGAAGGTACTTCCAGCTTACAATTCGCCTATCCTGGCACCAACTGGGGAGGAGCGTTCTTCGAAATGGAAGGTCTGGATATGTCTGGCTATAGCAACGGACACCTTCATTTCTCTTTAAACTACCCCAATGATTTTAAAGACGCGGAAGTAAAACTGGAGAGCAGTAATCAAACCTCTGCTGCAGCGGTCTTCCTGGTTAACTATACACCGGAAGAAAATGATGGCTGGATGGTTTATAAAATCCCAATGGCGGACTTTGACGGTCTGGATCTAACTGACTTGAGTATTGTTTTTGCCTTATGGAATCCCATGAATCAATCAGATAGTTTCCTGGAGGGAAACATTTTGGTTGACAACCTCTACTTCTCTCAAGATTAGTCTTTGAAATATTTGCAAAAAAAGGCCGCCGATTTCAAGTAGCACCGAGATCGGTAGCCTTCTTTTCACTGCGGTCAATCTTCTGTTTCAAAGGCCATTGTTCTCTTCAATAAAAGCTCATTCTCTTTGAGTTGCTGGTCCCATTTTCCGTAGAGAAGTGGGGTAAAAAGGAGCATTAAAACGACGATAACAGCCGAAATTAATAACTGATTCCAAAAAGAAACCGGAGCGTCCATAAACAACCTCATGTAGATGGGAATCATAGAAGAAAACCAAAGCGCGACGATAGCTGTATCGTATTTTGAATTTTTTGCTGTATGAATTCTGAATTTGGAGATTGCCTTTTGCAGTTCGATGGTGTTCATCTGGCTGAATTCTGGTTTTTTCAACGACCTGTGCTGAAAAAATGAAAAGAGCATGGCCAATCCTCCAAAGGAAACCAGAACATTCTGCCACAAGTCCGCCTTCATAAAGTACAGGGCCGCAAACGAAATCAACATATACACCAGTGCCATGTTTCTGCCCATGATGGCAGTCGTCATTAGGCGGTCAAATACACCCTTAGATTTATCGAATGTTAACCGGTTGATCAACTCTTCATCTAATCTAATCCTGTTCTCAAGTACTTGTTTCTCGTGTTGCCAGGTTTCTTTCAGGTCATCCAGTTCCATTATTTACTTGATTTAATTCGACAAAATATTGTTTTAACTCCTTTTTAATCCGGTTGATCTTGGTACCAACATTGCTCTCGGAAATCCCCACTATTTGAGAGATATCCCTATAACTCACATCATCCAGGTACAGAATGAGTATTTCTCTTTTGAATGGATCCAACCTTGCGATGAACTGATGGAGAAACTTACGTTCCTCACTCAACGTTTCTTCTGGCTGTTCAACTAAAAAAACGGATTCCGTGATTGAGTAAGTGTTGGAGGTTCTTTTCAAGTTGCTTCGATAGAATGAAATAGCCACATTCATGGCAACCCGATAAGCCCAGGTGGACATTTTGAATTTCGGATCGTAGGACTTTAGTGATTTCCAAAGTTGGATCAGTATCTCCTGCTCCAGGTCCTTTCTGTCCTCCGTGTTCTTGCAGTACGTGTTAATGACCTTAAATAGAATCCATTTGTTTTCGTCAAGAAACTGAATAAATTCTTTTTTATCCATAAGGGCGTGAGCGTATTATTTTACTTTCCCTTCATTATTCGAGGGAATGATAAAATAATCACACCGAATTGAAAATATTCTTCCAGGATGGAATTTAAATGGGCGTCACTGAGAAATGAATTACCCTTCCCTCCTCAACACTTCCAAAGGCGATTGTCTCACTACGTCACGGCTATTAAGTAAGCCAATAGTTACACTGATTCCGGCAACCGCCAGGAAAATCAATCCAATCTGGCCGAAATTGGGAACAAACGTAAACTCAAACACAAACCTCCCTAAGAGGGTAGAAAACAAGGCTGCCAGGAAGATACCACTGATGGCCCCTAAACTTCCCAAAAACAGATATTCCGCCACTGTGATCTTCCATAGTTGACTTTTCGATGCCCCAAGGGTACGCAGCAGCACGTTTTCACGAACGCGTTGAAATTTGCTTAAAATGATTGAGCTGATCATCACTATCAATCCGGTACCGATGCTGAAAAAGGCCATGAAGCGAATTACAAAAGCCACCTGACTCAGAATTTCTTCCAGGGTTTTAAGGATCAACTCCAGATCGATGATCGATACATTGGGATAACTCCTAACCACTGCTTGCTGATACCTGGCAGAAAGATCAGTCTTATCAATTCTAGTAACTAACACATGGAACTGTGGTGCTTTTTCTAAAACACCGGCGGGAAATAATACCAGGAAGTTGGTTTGAACCCGGGTCCAGTCTACTTCTCTGAAATTCCCAACATAAGTCTTGATCAGTGCTCCTTGTACATTGAATAGCATTTCGTCGCCTAACTTCAACTCCAGGTTCTCTGCAAAACCTTTGGAAATACTAATGAAAACGGAATCTCCGGGATTTTCAATCTTACCAATCCATTCCCCCTCGGCCAACGTTTCGCTATCGATCAGTGAATCCCGGTAAGTCACGCGATATTCCCGGTTATACGCCCAATCAGGAATAGCTACAGTCGTATCGTTCCAGGCTTCGTCCTTGTCATACCCGTTGATTTCCAGCAATCGCATCGTGACAATTGGAACTTCCTGCATCACCGGGAGATCATAGTTAATCGTGAGTTCACGGATTTCATCTTTCTGCTCATTCTGAATATCAAAAAGAATGGTGTTGGGTCGGTCACCCTGTTCCGCCAAAGAAACCCGTTCCACCAGCAGGTCTTGCATAAAATACAAGGTGGCTAGAAATGCCGTGCCAAGACCCAATGTAGTGATCAGTATGACCGTCTGATTATTAGGGCGATATAGATTGGAGAAACCTTGCCTCCAGACATATGGCAGGCTTGCAGGAACTAACTTTCGTGTAAGCCAGCTCATCAATTTGCCAAGTCCGAATAAAACGAAGATCGTTCCAATTAAAACGCCTGAAAAGACCAGGGCTTGTGTGACCGATTGGATTTGCCAATAGATGGAGAGGAATATGAACAGTGCGATCCCTCCGCCTATGGGAATCAGCAGTTTGTCAAATTGAAATTTTCCCTGATCAAATCCACTCCTGATTGCTGAGAGTGGGCTGACGTTTCGCAATCCAATCAAAGAGAGTAGTCCGAAAAGCAACGAGATAATAATACCAAGGAGAATCCCAATGAAAAAAGCGGGCCAATAGGGAATTGGATTGAGCTCTACAGGCAAAAAATCCTCAACGACTACAGGTAAATACAGATGGATACCCATGCCCAATAAACTGCCGAGAGCCGCGCCTATGACACCAAAACCTGTTACCTGGATGAGGTAAATGCTGATGGCCTGGCTGGCTTTCATACCAAGGCACCTCAGTACCGCTACTGATTGCACCTTGCTTTTCATGTAGACATAGATCGAACTTGCCACACCCAGACAACCGAGCAACAAAGCTGTAAAAGCAACCAGTTCGAGGAAATTAGAAAGGTTGCTAAAGGATTGACCCGTTTCTTGTTTACGTTCTTCTATTGTTTCAACATCATAACCCTTGCTTTCTGTTTGATCTACGAGTTCCTGCCAAATGTTGGTTGTATCTATATCCGGGTGGAATTGGAAATAGGTAACGTGGTTGATCCGACTACCACGTTGCAATAAACCCGTTTCCTCTACGTAGCGCAGTGGAATGTAAACCACAGGAGCGATGGTTCCGGAGATATTGGTTTGCCCGGGAATTTGTTTGATGGTCCCTATGATTTCAAAACCGAGTTTTCCAACCATGACAGAATCACCATGTTCCACATTGTATTGGATCATTAGTTTTTCGTCGACAATGGCATACCTGCCATCTTTGAATTTTTGCGCGGCTTCTACTGGTTCCGTTTCAATTTCTCCATAGTAAGGATAAGCCCCTTCAAGCGCGCGCACTTGAGTCAAACGGGTTCCATCCGTTCTGGGAAAGAAAACCATCGAGGAGAAGTACATCTCCTTTGAGTCATCAGCCGTAATGTCCTTGAACCGATAGTAGTTCTCTTCAGGCAAAGGTTGGTTGCTGCTCACCGCTACATCCGCTCCAATTAAGGCTTTAGCCTGTTCGTCAATTTCATCCAGTAGATTTTCGCGAAAGGAGGTAATTCCCACCATTGCGGCAATCCCCAGGGAAATGGAAGCAATGAATAAGAATAACTTGCCACGACTCTTACGGCTATCTCTCCACGCCATTCGCCAGGGCCACGAACGGCTGTATTTCTTCTTATGAAAGGTTATTTGCTTATCCAACTTGCTTTCTTTTTAAACCAGTACATTTTCTGGTTGTTCTACTTTACCTCCACGCAATTTTACGATCTGATGCGTTTTACTGGCCAATTCAAGGTCGTGCGTTACCACCACCAGGGTTGTGCCTTGTTCGCGGTTAATCTCGAAAAGCAATTCTTCTATGGTTTGACTGGTGTCTTCATCCAGGTTGCCGGTAGGTTCATCCGCGAATAAAATGGCGGGATTATTAGAAAAAGCACGTGCAATGGCCACACGCTGTTGTTCTCCACCCGAAAGTTGTGAAGGGTAATGCTCTTTTCTATTACCTAAACCAACACGTCCCAGTAGGTCTTTTGCCACTTTACCCGCAGAACCAACGCCCCGTAGCTCCAAGGGAACCATGACATTCTCCAGGGCAGTCAATGTAGGGATCAATTGAAAGTTTTGAAAGATAAATCCTACTTGTTCATTGCGAACCTGCGCCAGCTGGTCTTCATTGAGCTCATTCAGCAAAATACCATTCAGAGAAATCCTACCCTCGCTAACCCGATCCAGGCCGGCACACAAACCGAGTAAGGTTGTTTTTCCACTTCCCGAGGGGCCTACAATCGACAAAGTTTCTTTTGCAGGTACGGAAAAGTGGATATTATCAAGTACCGTTACTTCTTTGGCACTGTTCTTATAGGTTTTGGAAACCGCGTCAACTTCCAGGATATACGACATTCAGCTAAACTATTTAAACCCTATTCTATTTGTTTTAAGTACGAGGACTATCTTTGATTTTTTCGTCTTTGAATATTTCTACAAGCAAAATTGTATGGGTGATAACCCGGACGAAAGAATTCTGATTGAAATGAAACACCAAATTTTAGTAGCGATCTTATTTTGCTTGTTGATGGCTTGTGGCACATCCGACCAAAAAAGTCAGGAAGACGCACGAACTCCTGTACAAGACGAAGTTAGCCCCGAGGTTGTTACAAATGACAAGATCATTTTGTTTTTCGGTAACAGCATCACTGCCGGATATCAATTGGCTATTGAGCAGGCGTTCCCTGCAGTTATTCAAAAAAGGCTGGATTCTCTCGATTATAATTATCGCGTTGTTAACGCCGGATTAAGCGGAGAAACCACTGCAGGAGGAAAAAGCCGTATCGACTGGGTCCTTAGGACTGTCCCGGATATTTTCGTTCTCGAGTTGGGAGCCAATGATGGATTGAGAGGTCTGCCCATTGCAGAAACACCAAAAAACCTTCAAAGTATTATTGATTCCGTGAAGAAAGTTAACCCGGACGTTCATGTGATCATTGCCGGGATGCAGGTACCACCCAACCTGGGACAGACCTACACGACCGGGTTTGCGGAGATCTTTCCAACCATTGCAGAAGTGAATGGTGCCACCTTGATCCCTTTTATTCTGGATGGCGTGGCCGGGATTCCGGAACTGAACCTTGAAGATGGTATTCACCCGACACCACAGGGACATCAAATCGTTGCTGAAACTGTATGGCGCTACCTCAGTCCCTTACTTGAAAAAGAACCCGAGGCTTAATCACCTTTCGAGAGCCTCAAGGTGACAGATAAAATTGAACATTTCCCAAATACCTTAAGAATAAAACATTGGAACGAATTGAAGAACTGATCGTTGCTGGCTCCAACTTTGTCTGGGGCACTCCCCTTCTAGTCCTCTTACTAGGTGGTGGGGCATTTTTTATGTTCTATTCCAGGTTTTTGCCCTTTCGCTACCTGGGACATGGCATCAATATTCTCCGGGGAAAATATGACAACCCCGACGATCCGGGTCAGATCAATCACTTTCAGGCACTATCAGGCGCACTTGCCGCCACCATTGGCATGGGCAACATCAGTGGAGTTGCATTGGCGATCGCCGCTGGAGGACCCGGAGCCATTTTCTGGATGTGGGTAAGTGCTTTATTTGGGATTGCCACAAAATTCTTCACCTGTACACTGGCTGTCATGTACCGTGGCAAAGACTCCCTTGGTGAACTTCAGGGAGGACCTATGTATGTGATCATGGAAGGGTTAGGCAAAAAATGGAAACCACTGGCGATCTTTTTCTGTGTGGCTGGTTTTTTTGGAGCAACACCCGTTTTTCAAGCTAACCAAATGGTTGCCGTGTTGAAGGACGTTGTTTTCGTGCCAAATGGAATTACCCCCAGCTTCGGCTTAGATCTGAGTATCGGCATTTTTATAGCCTTGTTAGTGGCGATGGTGATCCTCGGAGGAATCAAGCGAATTGGTTCTGTAGCTGGTAAACTCGTGCCAGCGATGGTGATCTTGTATGTTGTATCTGTCGTGCTGATCCTGCTCATCAATTTTACTGAAATCCTACCCTCATTGTCATTGATCATTCAGGATGCCTTTACAGCAAAAGCCGCTCTTGGCGGAGCAGTTGGAGCAATCATCATTGAAGGAGCCAAAAGAGCTGCGTTTTCAAATGAGGCAGGTATTGGTACCGCTCCAATGATGCATGGTGCCGCTAAAACCAAAGAACCTGTGAGGGAGGGACTGGTTGCGATGCTCGGCCCAGCGATCGATACGCTTGTCATCTGTACCATGACTGGTTTGTGTATCCTCATCACAGGCGTCTGGCAATTGCCAGAATCCAATGGGATTACCCTAACTGCAAAAGCATTTGATGCGGCGCTCCCCTATGTGGGACCCTACGTATTGATTTTGACAGTAATGATTTTTGCCATCACCACCATATTCGGTCTGTCCTACTATGGACAGAAGTGTTTTTCATTTCTGGTTGGCGCAGAATACGGAAAGTACTTCAACTATTGGTATGTCGCCCTTGTAATTATTGGATCCGTTGCATCCCTGAACACTGTGGTAAATCTTGTCTTTATTGCCTATGGATTAATGGCCGTACCTACGATGATCTCAGCTTTGCTGCTGGCGCCCAAAGTTTTGAATGCCGCGAAGGCTTATTTTGCCAAGGTGTAATTGGGTAAACGACAGTTTCAAATGGCGGATAAATTCTCCAACCACCTCTGAAGAAATGTTTGCCGTGGGTTTAGACAAACAGGTTATTTCGTTAAGAATTGTTTTCCGCGTTTTGGGAAAAACCGTTCCGAATACTTCGGCGGAGAGTAGCTTACTTTTTCCATCCAGGATCTTTTCCTATCTTCGATTACCGCCAAAATAAAGGAAATGTTACCCACTTTGCCAGAAATGACACTTTGGTCGCTCCTAATTTTGAGGCATCAATTTTTTTAACACACGCTCTCGAAAAAAAATGAAAACGATCAAAGTATTTCTCTTATTGAGCCACTTTGGTACAGTACTTTCCTGTAGTGAAGACGGTGGGCTTATTCCTGAAGCTCCCACGGTTTCCATTACCGTTAACACATCCTCTGGTCCACTGACCGACGGAGCGGAAGTAGAAGTTCAAAGCAACCTGAGAGTCACCGCGAACATTAACGCCCCTGGTGGTTTTAGTGCGGTTACGTTAACCTATGGAAGTAATACTGATACAAAAGAAAGAGCTGATCTTTCACTTGAGGAAGGTGCCCATCCGCCAGTACTGAGTGGGATATTTCCACTTCGTCTGTTGGAACACTTGGGTTGAGCCTGGAAGTCGAAGACGATCAGGGCCAAACGGGTTCGGCTTCTTTTTCCATTACTGTGATCGAACGAACTTTCAATTTACCGACAAGTATCAATCTGGTGGATATTCCTGCCGGGACTTTCACCTCTGGCGGACTTCAAAGCCCTGCCGGGCGGGCCTTCATTTTTGGCTTGACCCAAAAACGAAGCAAAAAACTCAAGACCCAGTCAAGCTTCCACCCAAAATCCTTCCCGCCCCTCGCGACTGGGCCAGCCCACCCACGGAACTATTCCAATTCGTAGTTTCTTTCCAGGCCAGAGGGGCGCGGTGAAAGTTCTGATGAAATGTCAAAATCTCACCAACGCGGATTCCTCTTAGCCCTTGTTATCTCCTTTAGTTTTCGTTTCGGTAGTACTCTCTATCGTCAAGTAGCCTGTCTAATTCATCGCGCCAGAAAGTTCCAGTTTCCACTGATTTCGGGTCGAGGTTCTCATATTGATTCTCTAGATTGGTATGTTCCTCATCGGTGAAATCACAATCCATGTATGCATCTTCACCTCGTATGTTGTGATTTCGTCTTTTCTGTGATGCTTTCGCCTGCCGGCGGGGCTACACTTTTTCAGGCCAAAAAGTGTACAAAAGGCCTTCCGGAAAATCAATGGTTCCCACGGCTTCCCGCAAACCTGCAACACAGCCCTTTGCTCATCCTCTCGCCATTTTCCGGCCATCCCGCCAAAGCGCACTGCTTCTGATCTTAATTGGGTAGGATTTTCAGCTACAGCTGTTAACTCTGGCAGTGGCTTCCTGCCCTTCGCCAACCTCTAAAGTAAACTTCCAGCACCTTTCCTTCGTGTAAGCTCTGCCTTGATTCACCGCAAAGCTGAAAACAATCGATTTTTCCAAAAGTTCCCAATCCTGCTTTTCTGGCCAATTCGCGATAGTAAAATGTTTGTAGATCACTAACCTATTTCGAACAAAGTGCTGCAACAACCCGGGCTTTCGTGCTGACGGCCACTGACCTGGCTAGGTAGGAGTGATGCGTTCAATGAAGTGAATTCCTGGTAAGAGAAGGTAACCTCTCCCAACAGATGAAGAAAAACTCCAGCGATTAGGTTGGTTCAGGTGACCATAGCGTCCTGTCTTACTTGATGATGAAATGGGCTGGGTCGCTTTGAAGACCAAGATGAATCACAACACCAAAATAGAAGGACCTCCACCACTTCCACTTCCTACACACCTCACTAATATAAAAGGATTTACTTTCCCAAACAACGCCGACATTCGCAATAGTTTGGATGTTGTGATCAGATAAACCTTGTTCCCAGACTTCTAACGAAGAAGGACGGGCGCAGGAATTTCTCCAAAAAGCGCACTTCCTTCCAGGACAGAGGGGCATGGTGATAGTTCTGAGGAGATGTCAAGCGCGCTTTTAGCCTGACCGGGGAAACTTCATTCAAGGCCTATGTTGTAGTCAGTCTTACCTCTTTTTTATACTTCCCTTTGTCGGCAAAACCCAATAATTCTATCAACCCGGATTCTGTTACACTTAGGCTCCAACATAGTGGTTGTAATTTCACAATCTCAACCAATTCAGGTTCGTTAGAGGGTAAAAAGCAAAGCGTCATTCCTTTACCTTTTTCATCAATACGAACTAGATAAACCCCTAGCTCAGTTTTTAAGTCAATTTGGTCAAAGAAAGCATAGTTTAATTCTTCAATTTCTGGCTGAGATCGAAATTTCAATAAAAACCTAAATGGGTCATCCCAATCTTTCCAATTAGGGAAGTCTAAAGCTTCCGATTCCAGTAGTCGCGTTGTTTCTTCGATCCCCAGGGCCAAAGATTCAATTGCATAGGTTTCAAATTCAATGTGATGCTGCCAAACATCTTGTTCTCTTGGATGAGGTTCTTCAATCCCTCTTAGTTTATCGAAAAGATGCTTTCCATAGGCAATGGGAATATAGAAGATTGTAAGAAGACCTCTAATCACTTCCCATGCTTTTGACCAGGGGCTGTATCTGTAAAAGTTTTCAGTTATTTCAAATTGCATTCTTCTCTAGTTGACTACAATATTAAGCTGAAACCCGTAGGCTAGGTGTTTGTTAATATCGCAATAGTCTCTCACTTAAGATGTCCTTTGCAAACCTGCAAGCCGAAGGCAGCTCAGTTCGCCTATGGATGATAGTGTTTTGTTAGCCTCCTTTATTACTAAATAAGTTTATGTATTCTCTAAAGAAGTAGACTTTTCCTCTTTTACCGCCTGTAACTTCATGAAGAATTTTTAAGCTTTCCAACTCTTCCAAAAGTTTATATACCGAAGGCATTGAAAGTCCGGTTATTTTCTTTCCTTTTTGAGCGTGAATTATTGGATGCTGATATAGTTCTTTAACAATTGTGTTGGCATTGGCAGATCGGCTTCCTAAGCTTTGAAGTCTGGTTTCTATGTCCTGTTGAAGTTTTAGAATATTGTCAAATGTTGAAATACTATTCTTAGCAGTCTCAATAACTCCTACGAGAAAGAACTTAAACCATTGAGTAATGTCATTTTTTTCTCTTACTCTCATGAGATTATCATAGTACAAAGTTCTGTTCCTTTCGAAAAAGTCAGATAGATAGAGAATTGGCTTTTTAAGAATCCCTTTTTCAACCAGGTAGAGCGTTATCATTAACCTACCAGCTCTGCCATTTCCATCTAAAAAAGGATGGATAGTTTCGAATTGGTAATGGATCAAAGCAATTTTTAGCAGTTCTGGAAAATAGAACTCTTGGTTATGGGCAAAATTTTCAAGATCACCCATATATTCATTAATCGTGGAATGTATTGGAGGTATAAATGTTGCATCAGCGATACTCGCTCCACCAATCCAATTTTGGCTTCTTCTAAATTCTCCTGGTAATTTGTGTTTTCCTCGGACTCCTGAAAGAAGTATGTTGTGAGTTTGTTTAATTAATCGAGACGAAAATGGGAGATCTTCAAGTTTGGCTATGGCTGTGTTTAGGGCCGAAATATAGTTTTGAACTTCCTCCCAGTCATCTCTATTCTCTTCTGAAACATCTTCCCTATCAAGCAGGGCTTCTTCTATGTTAGTTTTGGTTCCTTCAATCTTACTCGATTGAGTTGCTTCTTTCAGCACATGCATGCTGATAAATAAATCGATGTTAGGAATATATTCAGAATACATATCTAATCTCCCCAATTGTCTGTCAGCTTGACTAAGGAGATGCAGTAATTCCATATTTTCAATTTGCCATTCTCGACATATTTTGTCTGGTTGAAAACTTTTATAAGAGCCTTGTTTGATATACTTACCTGAGCTGAAGTTTTTCATTTTTTATCTCTAGGGAGATTCTTAATCAAATATAATTCTTAATTAAGAAAGCTCTAAAAAACTTAAATAAGAGAATTGGTTAATTAACTCAAGTAAGAAATACTTAATTAGTAAGGAGTCTTGATGAAAGCTACGACAACTAAGATGAGAATGCGCTCAAATGCTAAAGGCACCGAAGTTCTTCTTCACATTGTCATATCCTTGGCCTCAGATCGCGTATTTATTCATTTAGTATTTTGTTGTGCTCCATCTATTACAGTTGAGGGTAGACCCGTTCCTTGATGTAATCCATTATCCATTCGTCTGCCTGCTCCAATTTATCTCTTCTCTTTCGGAGTTCGTTCAGCACGGTTTCCTTCAATTTCAGATTAGGTGAATCGTTCTCTTTATGGCTGTTGTCATAAACAATTACACAGAGGGCATTCAATAGTAAATCTTGCTTATGCTTGTTCAGTTCAAGGTTATCTAAGGCATTCAAGATAAATTTCAAATACTTCGCGTCAGCTATCAGCAGTTCTTCATCTTGAGGCATTAAATGGAGTTCGGGATCAGTTGCCCACTCGTTGAATAGTTGCTCATCTAACTCTGGGGTTTCAAGTGAAGCGTTGAAAGTCGATTTGCCACAGTTATCGCAATTTGCTTTCAGTTGTTGCTCATCAAAAAGCTCGAATGCGGCTTGCCTTTTATCAAGTTCAAATGCCTTTATATCTCCACATTTGATGCATGTCCTGGAATATTTATATGTCTTTGGCTCTTGCATGAAGGGAGTAAGCGTCCAGCTAAGCACA
Organism: Cyclobacteriaceae bacterium; assembly: GCA_965215825.1. Taxonomy (GTDB): domain Bacteria; phylum Bacteroidota; class Bacteroidia; order Cytophagales; family Cyclobacteriaceae; genus JAWPMT01. Next base: position 727,215 of record CBDCEM010000002.1, read on the forward strand.
GTCCGTGTAGCCTTTTAAATTTCTATAAAAGTATCGGATAGTAATCGCTAGTTAGCTTATGGCTGATAGCGATTTGTTATGTGGATTTATTTCAGTCGATTCTTCAAGTCCATTCGTTCATGCAGTATTCTGGTTATCTCAACTAGTTCATTGGAAATTACCCGATAGAATACGATATGTCGGTTCATCTTAAACCCGAATAAATTCTTCTTTATCCCTTCGTAATTACGTCCTTGAACATTGTCTGTGGCAATAGATTCAAAAGCATTTACAAGCTGTTCATGGTAGTTATCCGCCTGTCGTTCAGTCCAATTGTCATAAGTGTAGTTCCAAATATCCGATAAATCCTGAACAGCAAGATTAGTTAGGTGATACTTACCCATTAGATCTAGCAGACTTCAATTGTTTCAAATGAATTGATGGGTTGAAGTCTTCAGCAATTCCACTGTCAATTCCTTCCTGAATGGCTTTCTTCAGCGAAAGAACCTTATTCTCCTCTTCTTCTAGTAGTCTTAGTCCAGCTCGAATTACTTCACTAGCGTTTTTAAATCTTCCTTCCGAGACGCTGTGTTGAACAAAACTATCAAAGTAGTTCCCGAGTGATATGGATGTGTTCTTGCTCATACTTCAAAAGTACCAAAAATTGGTAAAAATGTAAAATGCGCATATACCACATAAAGCCACAATAGAAGGAATTCTATCCTTCTACTTCCAATATCTTACTAATCTAAAATTATTTACCTTCCCAAAAAACGCCGACATCCGCAAGAATTTAGATGTTGTGATCAGATATACCTTGTTCCCAGACTTCCTAACGAAGAAGGTCGGGCGCAGGAACTTCTCCAAAAAACGCACTTCATTCCAGGATAGAGGGGCATTTGATAGTTCCGAAGAGATGTCAAGCGCGCTTTTAGCCTGACCGGGGAATCCCATTGATTCATAACTTCTTGTTATCTGCTGTTTAGATCGATCTGATACTTTAGAATTCCAGCGCCTGTATCACAGTTCAGTTCCACAATTCCACTTGACATTTCGACAATGTTCCAGTTCACAGACGGAATGTTTCTTTCAACAGACTCTACTTCCAGGGTTCCCGCGTTCACAAAAATTAGATCCGTGTTCGGGCTATCAGTGGAGTTCCATTGTTGCGAGAAAATCCCGTTCTTGTTTCGATAAAACCAATCTCCAAATGTTCGACCTTCCAATGCAATAATGGTAGGTTGACTCTGGAGTTCGAAGTAGGCTGGTCCGAATCGGATTTCTCCCCTGAATTTTTGTTCAATCGTCAATTCGTTAAGACTGGTCAACTCCTTCCAGTCTTCACTGATCACTTCCAGTTGTTTCTTTTCCTCTTCGGACAATCTTCCAAATTTCAGGAAACTCCAGATTGCCATAACTATCATAGAAACCAGACCAACAACAATTATCAGCGGATAGAGAATGATTGTAACAATATTCATCAGGCTGCTCAGAAATTTGTTCCCTTCAGCTGGCTTTTTGAATCTGTTTATGAGTTCACTGTTGATCACGTAACGCCGAGATATAGCATATAACATCCAACTCTCCTCTGTAAGCCGAACATTTCAAATTTATTCTAAACTAACAGATTGCACCACCAGCTGCAAGCTGATCAGTTAGCTTATGGAGTTTCGGCATCTGTTCTCTGCCGTTTTGTCCCGTAACAATGCGCCTTCTGCGACATCCAGAATATCGAACAACAGAGTAGATTCATTCTCTCCAATTAGAAGTAGACAGGCCCGAAATGGGTCGATAGTGTTTCTGATTATTCGTTACGAGTGTGAAACTATTTGTCACGGCGATTCCAGAGATCAGTAAATCTGCGGTTCCAATGGTTATTCCTTTCTTCCTTAATTCAGCATAGATATTTGCAGATGCTCTGAGTGATGAGGTTGATAGCTTCAAGACCTCACAAGTTGATATAAATCTTTCAAATGCCTCAATTTGCTTAGTAGCTCCCTTAAAAGTTAAACCAGATAGAATTTCAAAATAAGTGATCTCCGAAACAGTAATCTTATTAAAATCATTGAGATAAAGCTCGAAATGATGAGCTACTTCTTTATCACCCTTCAAAAAGTATGAAAGGATATCAGTGTCTATAAGAGACAGATTCAAAATTGTGGAATCCGGTTATTATCGTCTGTTCTGGACTGATGAAGTTCGGTAGTCAATTCATTCAATTCAAGGTCTTCAAAAATACCACCGAAGGATAAAGCTGATTGCTCAGTTGTAAACTCTGAATTCAAGTCATTCAAGTACGAATCAAGATTTGAAAGCTTATCATCCGACAGTTTCTTGACCTTGTTGAGAATTGATTTCCTGAGTTTTTCTTTAGTTACCATAAAAGTAAAGTTACGGAATTCTAAAGAGATTGTTTATTGCTTTTTAAGCAACGTTCCTTCCTTGGCAGTGCACCTTCTACGACATCCAGAAAATCGAAGAAAGCAGGTAGCTGTTGCATGAAAACCTGAAATTCAGCTGACAGCTCGTTTTGCTCCTTGTTCAGAAAGTAGAAGGTAAGCATTCGTAGATTCCTTCGAAAGATTCGGATATCTATTCCATCAACCACTTCCACGAATTCAAGCACCATCTCTTCAGTGATTTTGGATTTACCAGGGACTTCAAATGTTTTAGCTGCTCTTAGCTGTTCCATGTATCAAAAGTAATTCATAAAAAGAATACACACGCACATGTGCTATTATAATTACTCAATTATTCACCCATACTTGTTAGGTGGAAAAGAAACCTCAGTTACGTCGTAACGATCTGCTTATTAAATTCGGAGAACGACTCAAAGAAGTTAGGAAGCGTGAAGGTCTATCTCAGGAAGCCCTGGCCCTTAAAGCAGGAATTTCGTCAAGTTCGATCGCCAGAATTGAAACAGGCAAAATCAATACAACAATTTCAACCGCACTTCATATTGCTGAAAGTATGGCCGTTCCATACACTGATCTGTTTGAGTTTTAAAAGAGTATCTGTTTTGAATTCGTTATTTAATTCTGAACCACCCCTTACTGAGCGTAGATTGAATCTACCTTCTTCAGGATAGGTTGAGCTGCTCCTTCTTGAAATCGACTTTCAATAGCACATCAACCTCCTTGAAATTGTCTTTTGTTATCCTCTTAAATTCTTTCTATCAATTCCATCTTCAACCAATCAAAAGCTGTTTGTTGATTGTATTCAATGCCAGGTCTGAGTAATGCTTCCATGTCACCTGAGAAATCAGGATCGTTTTCCTTTTCTTCCAGATTTATCAGAAACTCTTTCTGGCTTGGAGGTCTTTTATCTGTTGAAAACTGCGTGTATTCTTTGAAGCACCGAACTATTTTTTCACAGTTTAATTCCTGATGCTGCTGTGCATAGTCTAAATCAAACAAATCTCGTCCTTTACTTCTTTGATAAAGTGCCCTGAGTTTTGTTCCGAGTAATTCGTTAAGGTTATAGGTTCGAATTTGAGCTTGTCCTGAAAACCAATCACTTTTTACTTCAAATGGAAAATCTACCCAATCCAAAACGTTGAAATGCTCTTTGCAGTTGATTTCTAGTTTTAGTCTCAATCGTATTTCCTCATATTCGGAGGTAAATCGGTAAAGAGCTTTAATGCCATGACCTCTATTTTGAGTTCTTCTGTCTTCTTCAAAAAAAGTAATCACTTTACCTAATCTTTCCATGATTGGCTTGATGGGCCCTGGCTTTATTTGAACCAAATCAATATCCTCTGAATATCGAGGGGCGGGATTCAAATACAATTTATGAAGAGCCGTCCCTCCCCTGAAAGCGAGATTTTCTTTAAGGAAATCGTCAGCAAATATTTCAACTAGCGCACGACTAATAATCAAATCTTGTTCTATCTGAGAAAATTGTTTCCATGGTGTAGACTCTTGCCATTGTGCTATGTACGGTTTTGGGATCATAAATCACTTTCGAGTTTGATATTCACATCTACTTTCCAACGATTATCAACTGATCCGGCCTTCTGGTTCTTCTTTGGGGACAGAAGCACAGGGAAATACTGTGCTGTTTTCAGATAATTAGAAATTGCACTGAGATCAATACCTGTTTGTTGTTCATCCAGCATAAAGGCCAGTCGTTGTATGGTGCTTCGATGTGGATACCATGTCAATAGGTCATTCAAATCTTCATTAGTGATTTCCTCTGTCAGTTCTTCTAGAATGGCCAACATTCTATTGAGACCTCCAAGTTTGGTTTGATGATGTATCAAATCAGCAGCAGTCAAGGCAGGGCTGGAAACCTTAAAGTATCCAGCATCTGATTTCTTTTCAGTAATGTTTTTAGCAGGCCAATGAGAGGCAGTAATGAACTTAAGATCAAAATCATTCTTTTTGATTTCGTTCATTTTAGGTTTTTCGATCATCACATACTCTCTATGAGCTTGTTGATGGCTGGCACCATGGAATTTAGCTGCCGAATAAAAACCCAAATAATAGTTTCTATTTAAGCTTTGAAAAAGTTTGTGAATGTAAAGCTGAATGGGGATGTAGCCTTGTTTTGAATATCGAGGAGGTATTATCAGGTAGAAACCTTTTCTAAGGTTGGTAATTTCTTTTTTCTCAACCAATCTGACGAGTTCAAATTTCAGAGACGTATCGGTCGAGTCGGTTTGATTTCTGATTTCGTCAAGTGAGAAGGAGTAATTTTCTATCGATAGTAAATGTTTGATGTATTCTCTAGCTCTCACTTTAGTAAAATTCACCTAAAAGTAGCAATAAAAACTACTTATCGAGAATTATTACTAAACAAATTTAGGTTGGTAGGAGGTTTTAGCTCTTGTTGTGATGCGTTTTTTATTTTTTTTGATTCATTGGTAATAGGTCATACAGCTTAAATCTCAATGAGTCAGTGACCACCAGAGCTTGCTCTCTTTTGTCTTCCTCTGATCTATTAGATCTTATAATTGGTTTGAGGTCATTTATATAATCTGTCAATTGAAATTTAGACCCTAGACTTTTAAGAGCAATTTCTGTGGCAATCATGAACATCACAAATTTGACAGTGTCTATCAAATAGTCGATCCAATGAATCAAATAGGTTTTCTAATAACTCCTTCTCCTTTTCTTTCATCTTAAATGCATCACCACGATCAGCTAAAATCCGTAGGCTGATCATTTGTTTGTTTAATTAAAAGTATCTGATTCAAATGCCCTTTGCAAACAACTAAGTAAGCCGATTGGGCTTAGCGCCTGTGCCTGTTGCACAACCTTTGCTTATTAAAGAGCTATTTACTATATTTAAAATAAACTCTTGCAGGGAAAAAAGACTCTCCAACCTAAGCTCTTCAACTCCTTCAATCTGGCCGACCGTGTACCGGAACACAATTTCTACCGGAGACTGAAATCAGTTCTCGATCTGAACTTTCTCTATGATGCCACCAGGACTTTCTACGGTACCTGCGGACAGAAGAGCATCGATCCTACTGTATTCTTCAGATTGTGTCTTGTTGGATACCTGGAAAACATCATCTCCGATCGGCAACTCTCTCAGCATGCATCCATGCGACTGGATATCCTCTATTTCCTCGATTACGATATTGATGATGAGTTGCCATGGCATTCAACAATTAGTAGAACACGGGATATGTTTCCCGATGCGCTCTTTGCCCAACTATTTGAGAATGTCCTGGAGATGTGTATCAATAAAGGAATGGTGTCAGGCAAAACGCAAGCCATCGATTCGGCTCCGGTGAAGGCAAATGCCAGTATGGAAAGCCTGGAACTGAAAGTGCCAGAGGAAGAGTTGGAAGATCACCTTCGAAAGGTTCGAGCGATGAGTCAGGTGGATAAGAAAAAGCTAAAGGAAAACAAAGCCTCCAAAGATCAGCAAACCTTGCAGGCTGATGAGGGCCAATTAAAGGCGCTGACAAGTCGCCAAGAGAACTGGGACAAGAAACAGGATAACCGTCCGGGAGCAGGAAGACCAAATTCCAAATACACCTCTAATCACACCCATTATAGTCCCAGTGACCCGGATGCCAGGATTTCTATCAAGCCAGGGAAGGCTAGAAAACTGAATTATCATGCTCAGGTACCGGTCGACACTGAGCATCACGTGATCACAAGTATGGAAGCTGATTTTGCCGATAAGCATGATAGCAGAAGCCTGGTGGGTATAGTTGACCCACTGGTGAGAAGACTCAGAGGTCAGGGCCTAAACACAGAAAATATACTGGCCGACGCTGGATATAGCAGTGGTGAAAACTATGCCGACTTAGAGCAAAGAGACCTGAATGCTTATATCCCTCCTCACGGGAAATTCAAAGGAGGGCCCGATGGATTCCAATTTGTCGAGAACGAAGATCACTATCTCTGCCCGAATGGCAAGATCGCAAGGTTTAGAAAGACCAGGGAAGAGAATGGAACGCTGAAAAAATTCTATGCAACACGTACCTCAGATTGTAGTTCCTGTATACTTCGATCCACATGTTTGGGGAAATCAAAGCAGAAGAGATTTAGTGTGATCTTTGGCTATTCCGGTTTGATTTGTGCCACCTGTTTCGGTTTAAGGGTGCCAGTGATTTCGGTCAAACTGTGCCACTTTGATTGGACTACTTTCGGTTCGGTTTGTGCCAGTGAAGTTGGTCTTTGCATCTAAGCAAGGCTGACATTGTGCGGTTCGATTTGTGCCACTAAGTTGGTGTAAGGCTAATCTTGTATCGGCCAACATGACGCGGTTCAATTTGTGCCACTAGTTGATTGATTTCCATCCAGAAGGTTTAAGAAAGCTGCAATCTCGCGGAGAAAAGCGAGATGGCCTATACCCTTGACCCGATGGATATCAAACAAATCATTAGACTACACTTGGACGGCTTGAGCAATCGCCGGATTGGAACTACCCTTGGCATTAGTCGCAACACAATCAATCGTTACATTCAGCTATTAAAAGCCACAGATAAGCCTTTATCAGTGCTTGCAGAGCTGGATAATGGAATTTTGCAGGAACAGTTTCCTTCTTTGACAACTATTGAAAACGAGCGATATGAGTCGTTAATGGTCTTTTTTGATCAAATGCGTCAGACTCGTCATCACCCTGGATTTACCTTCCAACACCACTATCAGGAGTATCAGGTATCTCATGAAAAGGCTTACAGCTATACTCAGTTCATGGAGCATTATCGCCGGAAGTATCCCAAGGAAAAGGGATCGATGAAGCTAGACCATGCTCCCGGCCATGAGCTGTTCATAGATTTTGCGGGTAAGAAGCTCCATATCTTTGATAAATCAACCGGAGAACAGATTGAGGTTGAAGTATTTGTTTCTATCCTTCCCAATAGCCAGTATACTTATGTAGAAGCCTGTTACAGTCAAAAACGAGAGGATTTGATCAAGTGCATGGGCAATGCCTTGAAGTTCTATGGTGGAGTTCCTTTGGCTATTGTTTGCGATAACCTCAAGTCAGCTGTCCAAAGAGCCAGTAAATACGAAGCTCAGATCAACCGTACACTGAAGGAGTTTGCACTCCATCATGATTGTGTGATCAATCCGACCCGTACTTATTCCCCTCAGGATAAAGCGCTGGTTGAAAACGCCGTAAACCTGGCCTATCAGCGGATCTACTATCCATTACGGGAGATGACTTTTTTCTCTTTGGAAGACCTCAACCGAACCATTCGTCTATTGCTGGACCGCTACAATGACCTGCTCTTTCAACGTAAAGACTCCAGCCGTAAAGAATTGTTCCAGTCTATTGAGCGATGTTGTTTAAAGCCACTTCCTTCTTCGCCTTATCAGCTCAAAGAGTACCGTAGAGCCAAGGTGCAGAAGATGGGCTATATCTACTTTTCTCCTGATAAAAATTACTATAGCGTGCCTTATCGGTTCATTGGCAAACAGACTCAGATCCACTACACCAGTTCAGTGGTTGAGATCTACTACAATCATGAACGTATTGCCATCCACGGGCGAAGTAAGGCCCGAGGTAGCTACATCACTGAAAAAGATCACTTGAGCAGTGCTCATCAGGCTTATAGCCAGTGGAGCCCGGATTACTTCGAGCGACTTGCCGATAAACATGGTCAATATGTGACTTCCTTCATCAAAGCCTTACTGGCTGATCAACAATATCCAGAAGTCAATTATAAGAGAGCTATGGGTATTATTCAATTGGCTAAAAGCTACGGTTCTGAAAGGCTTGATAAAGCTTGTCAAAGAGCATTAGAGTACCAGTCCCACAGTTACCAAGTAGTACGAAACATGCTCGAAAACGGCCTTGAGAACGATCAAATCAACCTTTTCTCTCAAAGCGATCAATCACATATTCCTGAACACGAGAACATACGAGGATCATCCTCTTATCAATAATCAAATCTATCATTCAATCATTTCGATACTATGAACAATCATCAGACGCTGGAAAAACTCAAGAAGATGAGGCTGCATGCCATGGCTCATCATCACCAGCAACACCTTCAAGGCCATCAACACGATCAATGGACTATTGACGAATATCTGGCTATGCTCATTGATCATGAGTGGGAAGACCGCCAACAACGTAAGACGGATCGGCTGATCAAGAACGCAGCTATGCGACAACAAGCTTCTTTGGCTGAGGTAGACTATCATCATGCCAGGAACCTCAATAAAAATGCCTTCGAAAGGATCGCTTCTCTGGAGTTCATCAACAAAAAAGAGAACATCATCATCACTGGACCTTCAGGAGTTGGTAAAAGCTATCTGAGTCAGGCTCTTGGGCATCAGGCCTGCTTGATGGATCATCGGGTCTATTACCAGATTACTGCCCGGCTCTTCACCAAACTCAAACTGGCCAAGGTCGATGGTACCTATCTCAAAGAACTCAACAAACTCAGTAAAGCCGCTCTGCTCATCCTCGATGATTTTGGTATCCAAGCTCTTGACAACTTGGCTCGTGAAATATTGCTTGATGTCATCGATGACCGATTTGATCAACAGTCTACCATTGTCTGCTCTCAAATACCCGTTTCTGCCTGGTATGATATTATCGGAGAAGGAACCATTGCCGATGCTGTCTTGGATCGGTTAGTCAATACCTCACATCGAATCGACCTCAATGGCGAATCTTTAAGAAAAGGACTACTCAAAAATCAATAGAAATGCTATCCTTGTAACTCTTCTGGATGTGGCACCATTTGACCGAAATGCGTGGCATAGTCCGACCGAAATAACCAATCTTTCATAAAGAAGAATATGAACGCGCCATTACCCGTGTGAATAGCAGTAAGGGGCAGTATTACAAACGAAAACGACATTCCACAGTAGAGCCGGTTCTGGGAGTTCTCACCCAGTTCATGGGTCTGAGAAAGGTCAATACCAAGGGTATTAACAACGCCAATAAGCAATTTCTGATGGCAGCTGTCGCCTACAACTTGAAGAAATATCTCAAGTTTGAAACGAAAGTGACCCAACCCCAAAGAGGGGAACAAAATACTCCTTCCAATTCGATAAAATGGATCATTTTGTCCATATCAAGATCAAAATTTCACTTGGGGGGACTGTTTCTGCTAAGTAAGCGACAAGTCCATACTCTAGGGTAAATCTACTTTACACATAACCACTTAGTGAATTACCTTAATTCCAGTTTTCTGAAGAGGTTGTGCAACAGCTACGACTGTTAAGCACTTATTACTTTTGGCCCATAGTTATTAAAATCAAGAGCCCTTAAGCCTTTTCGAATGTTTGTTTGACAATTTGAATAATCTTGATTATCCAATATTTTGGCTAGTGTTTCAACATCATCAATGGAAGGCATAACCAATGTTAGTTTCCCGAGCCAATATCTTTTTGCTTCTAATTTTAGATTTTCATCATTATCTATTTTACTAATCAGAACACTAATAGGTATTTCTTCTTCTAGCGTATCGTTAATCAGTTCTTGGTATTCTTCAGGTAAATCATGTTTAGGTTGTCTTTCATAAATAATTTGAAATTTCTCCAGACTTTTGGAATAGGTTTCAATTTCCTGAATAATGCTCGAATAAGGAGTTCCTACAATTTGGAAGGCAGAATCATTTTCCAAAGCCTCGATTCCCGGAATTATAGATTTTACATTCTTCTTTAACGTCTTGTTCCCGTACTTGGCGGCTTTATTTAATTGAGCTTTTAATTGACCAAATTCATTGGTCTTTCTTATTATAAACCAGAAAGGAGAAGTTGTTCCTGTCGATGAAACGTTCAGGGCTTTTATAACAAATGGCCAAACTTGATGTGCAGTAAAAAAGCTATCCTTATCCAGTATTCCTGATTCAACTAAGTCAGTATGAAAGAGTTTAAGGATTGATGATGTTGGAGGTAAGTCTAGTTGTTTTTCGTTTAATCGACCATTAGAAGTTCCTATGTCAGAAAATACTTGCTCTCTAAACTTTGTGAATTCTGTTCTTAAATAATGTGGACTAATTGGCAAGGCAGACGGATCATCTTTGTCAACAATCTTAACATTTAGTGTATTCGAACCTCCTTTTACTTTTTTTAGAGAAACAGGATTGGCCTTTTCAAGAGCGTTAATTAAATATACAAGGTCACTTTTCTTGGGGGCAACCTTTACTTTATCAAATGTTTCCAACCAATCAGGTAAATCTTTCGGGATTTCAGGTAAAATAAGGAAAAGCGAAGAAATTAGCTTTCGTTGATCTTCTTTGTTCGATGCGCCTTTTAGTTTGTTGCTCAGATCATCAATAATTATCTTTTTATCTATATGAATACCCACTAATTCAGGTATCCTAGGCATATAAGGTTTAAAATTGTTTGAACAGCTAATTTTATTTAGAAATAAAGTGACTTCTTGAAATAATGAAGCTGTAATCTCGTAGCTCAACCCAAAACCATTATGTAACCCTCCAGCTCTTCCTGTAATTATAATGCTAAATCTATTTGTAAGCTCCAGTATCCCCCTAACATGCTGTTCCTTATCTTGAATACCATTGGTTAGAAACAATATATTTGTTGAAGATTGACGTAAAAGCTTTCTGAAATCTTGCAAGATTTCAGCAGCAGTTTTGAATTTATCTTGGTCTCTGAATATTGATTTCTTTCCTAGTGATTGGATTAATACTGCACTCATTGCCATTTCAATCGAAGAACCGATAAGTCCAATCTCGGGAGAGTACCTTACATCAGGAATTTTCAATTCATCTCGTCTGAAAGTACATATACCAACCTGAGCAAGTCCTAACGCCTCGATGCTTCCTTCGATTAATCTAACAGTATCATTTTTTAATAGCCTCGGCATCCAGTATTGTGCTTAACTTCAGAATAGAAGGAATAAAGTTCCTTCTACTTCCTATATACACACTAATCTAAAATAATATACTTTCCCAAACAACGCCGACATGCGCAAGAGTTTGGATGTTGTGATTGGATAAATCTTATGCACATCAGGTTTCTAACGAAGAACGACCATAAGCACGCCTTACTCGCCTATCCTACCTCCCGGTTCAGGTACGTACATGCGCCATTCAATCACTGAATTGGTGCAGCTAATCGAAATGAACCTTTAGAGCAGGTTTATCGTTTCCTGTTTCCACTATATTTGCCTGCTTTAAGGTTTTACGCTACCATGAGGATCATTATTGCCGGTGCTGGGGACCTTGGTTTCCACTTGGCAAAACTATTGGCATACGAGGAGCAAGACATTGTGTTGTTAGATCTTGATGAAGAGGTCTTGACCCATGCCGCAAACACCCTGGATGTACATACCATTCGGGGGAGTTCCACGTCCATCAGTATTTTAGAAGAAGCGAACATATCGAAATCCGATATGCTTATCGCAGTTACTTCTGACCAGGAAACCAATATCGCCACGGCGATCATCGGAAAACAACTGGGAGTGAAGCGCACGATTGCGCGTGTATCCAATATCGAGTTTCTGCACCAACGTGAAAAACTGGACCTGCGAAACATCGGTATCGACGAAATCATTTCACCTGAATCGCTCGCAGCGAAAGAAGTGAAACGGCTGTTGAAAGAAACAGCCATGACCGATACGTTTGAATTTGAGAAAGGGATGCTCTCTCTGATCGGAATCACTGTCGATGAAAACTCCGAATTGTTCGGTAAAACTTTGACAGAAACGGCTTACCTCAATCCCGATCACAATTTCACGACGGTTGCGATCCTGAGAGACAATAAAACGATACTTCCACACGGTGAGAACAAGTTCAAGAATCAGGATCACGCCTATTTCATCGCACAACCTGATGGAGTAGACCGGGTAATGGACCTGGCCGGTAAAAGGCGTGTGGATGTAAAAAACATCATGATCCTGGGCGGAAGTAAGATGGGTACCCACATTGCAAGACAATTGAGCAAAAAGTACAACATCAAGCTCATCGAGCAAACCAAGGAGAAATGCTTTAATCTGGCGGATGACCTGGCGGATACCATGATCATTCACGGAGATGGGAGAGATGTGGAGTTGCTGAGAGAGGAAGGCATTGACCACATGGACGCCTTCGTTGCTGTAACAGGAAACTCTGAGACCAATATCATCTCCTCACTGGCTGCAAAAAATGCGGGTGTGAAAAAAACCATTGCCCTGGTGGAAAACATGGATTATATCCATCTGTCACAAAGCATTGGTGTGGATACCCTGATCAACAAGAAACTGATCGCTGCAAATTTCATTTTCAGGTACATCCGAAGGGGGCAGGTCATCAACCTGACCAGTATCCATGGCGTGGATGCAGAAATCCTGGAGTTTGAAGTACAGGCCAATTCCAAAATTCTACAACGGGAATTACGCAACCTTGATTTTCCGAGGACAGCCATCATTGGCGGAGTGATCCGCAAAAACCGTGGCTACACAGTGAGAGGCAATTTCGAGTTCGAACCCAAAGACCGGGTCGTGGTACTGTCCAAACCGGAATGTATCCACGTCGTAGAGCGTTTTTTCAACTAAAGAAAAACTGATTCATCGGAATGCCACTTAACTTTACGCAGCTACTACCCCGATGACGTTCAACTACAAAGTGATCATTCATATCATTGGCATTCTGCTGATGTTGAATGGCGCATTCATGTTTTTGTGTTTGCCCTTCAGTGCTTACTATGGCGAAGGGGATCTCCTGGCGATCACTGTTTCGGGAACCATCACCATCCTTTCTGGTTTTCTGGCCTTCATTCTTACCCGAAAACGACAAAACAAAGAGCTGCGGAAAAAGGATGGTTACCTGGTTGTTACCGCAGGGTGGCTCAGTATGAGCTTTTTCGGTACGTTACCTTATCTCCTCAGTGGCGCCATTCCCGATCTGACCAATGCCTTTTTTGAAACGCTATCAGGGTTTTCGACTACAGGAGCGACCATCCTCACAGATATTGAATCCGTACACAAAGGGATCCTTTTTTGGAGGAGCCTCACCCAGTGGATTGGGGGCATGGGAATCATCGTACTTACAGTGGCTATTTTGCCCATATTGGGAATTGGGGGCATGCAGCTATTTGTGGCCGAGGCTCCGGGAATTTCGCCGGACAAACTGCAACCCAGAATCAAAGAAACAGCCAAACGACTGTGGTTGATTTATCTTGGCCTTACCCTCGCTGAAACCATACTCCTGCTGATCGGGGGCATGAATTTCTATGATGCACTCAACCATGCACTTACTACCATGGCAACCGGTGGATTTTCCACTAAAAATGCCAGCATTGCGCATTTCACTTCCCCGTTTATCCAGTATGTGATCATTGGATTTATGTTCCTGGCAGGAACCAACTTCACCATGACGTATTTTGGACTTCATGGAGAGTTCAAAAAGGTCGTCAAAAACCAGGAATTCCTTTTTTACTCGCTGTTTTGTGTGTTTGCCTCCATAGTTGTCGGAACTGTGATTTTCGGACTTGGGCATGATTCTTTTGAAAAATCCATTCGTGACGCCTTATTCCAGGTCGTCTCTATTATCACAACGACTGGCTATGTTACTCACGACTATACCCAGTGGACCTCTTTTCTGACCTTGCTCTTTTTCATCATGATGTTCGTGGGGGCCTCGGCCGGATCTACAGCTGGAGGAGTTAAAATCGTCAGACATATTTTATTGATCAAAAACAGTATCCTGGAATTAAAACGCCAGCTTCATCCCTCTGCTGTCATTCCAGTTCGTTACAATGGAAAAGCCGTCTCCCGGGACATCACCTTTAATATCCTGGCGTTTATTATGATCTACATTTCCATTTTCGCTTTTGGATCGATCATCATGGGCACTTTTGGTGTGGACTTTAATACCGCCATTGGGTCTGTAGCAACATGCCTTGGTAACATCGGACCAGGAATAGGAACTGTGGGGCCTGTAGATAATTTTGCTCATTTACCGGGGGCAAGTAAATGGTTTTTGTCATTTTTGATGCTTCTTGGAAGACTGGAGCTTTTTACGGTCCTGATATTATTTACTCCTTACTTTTGGCGCAAAATCTAGCTTTTTTATGTCCCTCTTAAGTTTAATTATCTGGAGTCCTGATCCAGCGATTTTTACCATTCCTTTATCCGGAATTGGCCTTGAAGATCGACCTGTGGTTTGGTATGGACTACTTTTTGCCACTGGATTCCTTCTCTCGCAACAGGTAATGTACTATATCTTCAAAAAAGAGGGGAAACCACAAGAGGACGTAGATAAACTAACGACTTACATGGTCGTTGCAGTGGTCTTAGGCGCTCGATTGGGACATTGTCTGTTTTACAATCCCAGCTTCTACCTGTCAAACCCGCTGGAGATCTTAAAAATCTGGGAAGGTGGCCTGGCCAGTCATGGTGGCGCCATTGGTATTTTGACGGCCATTTGGATTTTCGTGAGAAGGATTGAGGGCTATAGATGGCTTTGGATGCTGGATCGCCTGGCAATTGTCGCTTGCCTTACCGGGGCATTGATCCGAACCGGAAACCTGATGAATTCCGAAATGGAGGGTACCGCTACGAATTCCAGTTATGGCATTGTCTACGCAAGAGGAACAGAAGATATCCTGGACTTTGATGAGGAACAAGTGGAGTCCGTTTCTTTTGAAGAGGGCGGAACCATGACATCTGACATTCCTGGTCGTTTCCCAATTAAGGCAATAGTTGAGTTCAAAAGAGACGTAAAATTTGAAACTGCTCAACAGATTAATTTTATTGAGAATACCCTAAGAAGAAATTTACTTGGCTACACCGAAGTGGTGGAGCACATTGATTTTGGTAAGGGTCAGCCACTGTCGTATCAACTGATTGAGCGGGGCGGACGTCAATACTTAGAAATTTCAGGAATCGGAATTCCCAGACACCCGGCACAATTATATGAGGCGCTTGCCTGCGTGCTGATCATGTCTCTGGTTTTCTGGTTGTGGAAAAACAAAAGAGATCAATTGCCGGAAGGGTTCATGTTTGCTGTTTTCATGATGCTGCTCTGGTCTTTACGTTTCGTCGACGAGTTCTTCAAAATGAATCAGGAAGCCTTTGAAGAAGGTCTTCCGATCAATATGGGCCAAATCCTGAGTATTCCTGGGTTCCTGATGGGTGTTGCGGCCATGATTTATGCTTTGCGCAACAAGAAAACATCGAATTCAGAAAGCGAATAGGCGACTTCAAGCCTGCTGGTAATGTTTTGAGTTTTCTTCATTTTCGTATCATACAATTATTCGTACATTTATTGCATGAGCCGATTTGGGTTGCTTTTGCTGGTGTGCATTAGTGGTACTTGCATTATTTCCTGTACTACCGATGAAGCCGATTGTGCAATGGATGGGTCTCCATCGGGAGAAATATATAGCTCCATACGGCCCTCCTTTAATGGGGAAGATATGGGTCCCTCTGAAAACTACATTGGTAATGAGGTTTCCCCAGCCCTCTGTGATAGCCTGGTCTTTGCATCAATCAATTTGTCTTCCTACGAGGTTACATTGGACTCAGCATACATTTGATGTTTGCAATGAATGTCTGGAGGTACTCCGTTGGAGTGGCCCCGGTTGTACCATTGAGCCTGGCCCGAGCACCCCATTGGCTTCCCTTCTCAATCATGAATGGCGAATTGCCAAGGTAGTAGTTGGAGACACATTGCTCTATCCTCCCTGTGGGGTATCAATGGTAGGTCAATTCAATACGGATGGCACAGCGGATTTTGCGATAGGTAATAGCTATCTCGTAAACTATGAACTGGAGGGCCAAAACCTCAACTTCATTCCTCCTTTTGAGAGTACGCTTGTTTTCTATGATGGATACATCGGCGTTGTAGAAGATTTTTTAACTCGCCATTTGTTGACAGTAGCGCCCTGGCAGGTGGAATTGGATCAGAATGGAGGTCAATTGGTATTAACAAGAGAAGTTCCATCCTCTCGAATACTTATGATCCAATAAGATCTGAAAGGCATAACCACTTTACAAGTCTTACACTTATTTACATTCATAGAATAAAGCAGATCACGTCATTGCTCTGATCGCTTAAGAGTGTCCTGATCTAACCATTTTGTATATATCGGCTCAATTTCCTAAGGAAAGAAATGAAAGGTTGTTTCCTTTGTAGCGTTCTTTTAGAACGACAATGGACAAAATCAACAGTAAATATTCCCTCTTTCTGGTCCTGTTTGGGCTACTGAGTTGCATCGGCACAGATGTGGAACCTGAGATTACGCCCATCATACGGATAGTTAATGTTCCAGAAAGCTTTCACGTGACCGGAGTATACTCCTTTGAAGCGAACTACATGAATGAACGAGGAATGGAGGAAGATGTCCCCTTTATTTGGTCCAGCTCCGATGCTACCGTCTTGGCCATTGACCAGGAGGGTGTGGGTCAGGCTTTAAAAGCAGGAATTGTGGATTTGTCAGTTCGATTCGAAGATCGGTTTGAAGAAATTACCATTACTGTGTTTTCTTCAAATGAGTCAATCCGGATTACAGAAGCCCCGGATTCGCTTAGTGTGGGTCAGACGTTCACCTTACGTGCCGAATACACGGACATCAGCGGCAGCATCAGTCAACCCGAGTTGCCCATGATCTGGACGGTAACCGATCAAAGTGTAGCCACCATAGATGAAAACGGAACCATTCGAGGCTTATGGGTAGGAATTGCAGAGGTAAAAGCGAGTGTCGGAGATTTCTCAGACTCCATCTCCTTTGAAGTTAACCGGGCAGAAACCATTTTCGATGAGGAGTTAAGAATCGTCTCATTAACCCAAAATATGGAGCTGGGCACCCAGTTTCAATTTGAAGCACAGTTTTTCGATAGTTCCGGGGAAGTGGACCTTACCGTATTTCCTGATTGGACTTCTTCCGCACCAAATGTGATAAGTATCGATCAAAATGGATTGGCCCGGGCACTTACCGAAGGTGATGTAACGATCACGGCCATCGGCAATGGAAAAAATAGCTCTGTAGAAGTTAGCGCATTCTCAGAAGTCACAACTACTTCTCGTAGTGGTTCGTTGGAAGGAACAGGCTACAATATAAGCGGAAGCTTCACCTTGCAACTGGACGGTGATGAATTGATCCTTTCCTTTGAAAACGCAAGCATTGATCCAAATGCACCAGGTCCTTATTTTTATCTGAGCAACCAGGAGCGCAGTGTAACTGGTGGAGTAAATCTTGGTAAAAGTCAGGATGGCACGTTTAGCATCAATGTTTCTGATGTTTCTTCGGAAACCACCATCAACAGCTATGATTATGTCATCGTGTGGTGTGAACCCTTCAATGTTACGCTGGGATTGGGGAGCTTAAGCAAATGATTACCGATAAACGACTATATGGTATTCTGATCATTTGTCTTCTCGGCTTCAATTGCCTGGCTGGCGGTGGCTGGCCTCAGCACAAAGGTGATGGTTTCCTGAAGTTGAACCAGTTTACCATGCGTGCCAATCGGTATTTCAACCCTGAAGGAAATATCATTGATGTAAGGCCAAAAATTTCTGTCTACACGAGCAGTTTATACCTTGAATACGGGATCACTTCAAAGTTTACAGGAATCGTGTATTTTCCGTTTTTCTCAAGGGTCACGTTGAATAATTTTGAAAAACTGGACGGAACCATCGATGCGGGTGATCAGATAAATTCTCTGGGAGATGCTGATATTACCCTGAAGTATGGAATTGTAACGGATCAGCCGACTGTGGTCAGTATTTCTCTTACCGGAGGAATTCCAATAGGCGACCCAAACGGAGGAAGGACCCAATCTTTGCAAACAGGCGATGGGGAGTTCAATCAATTGGTAGCCTTCGATATCAGTCATTCCTTTTACCCGGTACCTGCCTATTTCACGGTCAATGTGGGAATTAACAACCGGACCAAGGATTTGTCAGATGAATTCAGGTATGGGCTTGAAGCCGGATATACACACAAAAACTGGTTGACTGTTTTGGCAAAGCTGTATGGGGTAAAATCTTTAAGAAACGGAGACCAGGCCACCAGCCCTAATCAAGGATTATTCAGTAATAATGTTGAATATTTGGCCCTCTCGCCAGAAGTTATTGTGGATTATGATAACAAGTTCGGCTTTACGGCCAATGTAAGTTTACCTGTTTCGGGTCAACAGATCCTTGCCTCTCCTTCTTTTTCAATCGGCGCTTACCTGAAGTTTCATACCCGGTTTTCAGGAACCTGAGTATAAAAAAGCTGCCCCTTGCGAGGCAGCTTCACCAAAGTCCATACAAACTTCGGTTATGCCGAGTAATTTAGCGTACCATACGTTTCAAAGAAGTTTTGTTGAAAGTCCGTCCCCGATATTTTCTATTGTTCTGGTTGCTGCTCAATCTGCTTCAGGCTGCAATTACAGAAACTCACAATGATGAAAGTTACTATTGGATTTATATTCAACAAATGCAATGGGGGTACTTCGATCACCCGCCCATGGTGGCTTTAGTTATTAAACTTGGTTACTCGCTTTTTCAAAGTGAGTTCGGGTTGAGGCTGGGTAATGTATTACTCATGAGTGTTGCCCTTGTGTTTTTGTTTAAAATCCTTCCGAAGGAATACTTTCAGCGTACACCGATTTACCTGCTGATTCTCTCTGTGCCTTTCTTGAATTACCTGGGATTCCTCGTTTTTCCCGATGGACCTCTAATCGCTTTCGGTGCTGCTTTCCTCTATTTCTATAAATGCTGGCTGGATAACCGGCAATGGAAGTATGCCTTGATCCTTGGTCTTTGTGGAGCGGCCATGCTCTACAGTAAGTATCATGCCGGATTATTCTTCATATTGATCGTTCTGTCCAACCCCTCCCTTTTGCGCAATTCGCAGTTTTATCTCATCGCCGGAGTTTCACTGTTTCTTTTCATTCCACATATCTGGTGGCAATATCAAAGTGACTTCCCGTCTATTCGATTCCATTTGGTGGAGCGTGCCTCCTCTTTTGAATTAAAGTACGCGCTACGCTTTATGGGAGAACAAATCCTCGCCGTAGGACCGGTTCTGCTGATCAGTCTCTTCATCAAAAGCAAGGATCGGTTTGAATCCGCTTTGGTTTTCATTGTCCGGGGCTTCTTCTTTTTCTTTTTGTTTTCCTCACTGCGAGGGGTCGTCCACATTCAGTGGACCTCTTTGGCATGGCTACCGGCTATTTATTTGGCGGCGCGGTTTTGGAAAGAACAATTCAAGTGCAAATGGTGGTATTCGCTCATTATCCCTCACATTTTGATGACAATTCTTTTTCGGCTGTATGTTGGAACAACTCTTTTGCCCGGTCAAAAAATCGGGCCACACTACATCAAAGGGCAAGAGATTTGGTACCATGCACTCGCTGAAGAGGTCGGTGATCGACCTGTGGTCTTTTTATATGACCTGAAAGAACCAAGCGCTTATACTTTCTACACTGGAAAACCCGCCATCGCTGTTTATCCGGATGGAGAAAAACAAAGCCAGTACGATCTGTGGGTTAAGGAAAAGGAACTGGCCGGAAAACCGGTGGTGATCGCCAGTAAAAGAAAGTTTGAAGGAGCAATTGAATTTAATACCGGAGGAAAGAGGCGTGTTTATTTGAAGACCGTGGAAAGTTATTGAAGCCTGGTCTGTTCTGACAAGCGCAAAGTAGGTTGAGCTTGTCTAAACCTACTCCCTGTCCACTCTCTCAAACGCTCCAATGTCTGGCATCGCATCTCTTGGTATACCAAGGATATCATCAACAATACGAGAACCAGTGGCCTGGTCTCTTGCAAACGCCAGGGAGTCCAGTTGATAATCAAAAGAAAAGGGATCAATGAACCCGGGGAAGTTAAAGTCCACGGAACTGAAATTGCCAGGCCAGTTCCCCTCACTACGGATGATGTTTTGTCGGACCATGGTGTCCAGGACAGCTCCACCTTCATTACCAAAAAATAGTTCTTCTGACTCTGAGCCCCACAAAATGGAATTGGAAATAGATACGGATAGATCAGCCACTAGGGGTTCTTCGCTTCCGGGGAAATTATCCAGGAAAACCAAAGACGGTTCATCCCTGATAAAACTCGTCTGCTCATTGGTAAACGTACAGTGATCATAGGTATAATTTCCTCCAACAAAAGTGCTCACCATAAAACCTCCACAATCGTAAATCTCTGAATTGCTCAATTGTAGCTCAGAAGTAAATGCCTGAATGCCGGCATTGGACATATGTCTAATGGTTGTGTGATCAAGGTCCATCTGTACCCTTAGTTCGTCCACATTGGTACCGAAGGTGAAAATGCCAGTGATGGCGTTTTCAATCGTAGCATACGAAATGCGATTGTTTCGGCTTCCTGGAAAAAAGACCAATCCGCCCCATTGTCCGGGAGCTCTTAAAAATGAGTCATCGAAGCGCGTGTTTCGGAAAGTAACCACATTCCCGGAATCTCCGCGAACATCAAGTGTTCCTTCTACAAAGATGGACGCTCCATTATCAACCAAAACGCGTGTCCCAGGCTCAATGGTCAGTGAACACAAAGAGTCAACGGCTACAAAACCCTGAATCACATAGGGTTTCTCATTGGTCCAGATTTCATCACAGACGATTTCATTACGAAGAAAATTAGCATTCTGACCCCAGGCTTCCAGTTTAATGTCTGTTTGGGTTTGATTCCAACTCACAAGAACCGAATCCTTCACCAAAAAAGGCAGGTTCTGATCTGTCGGATCAATATTCACATTCACCAGAACCAACAAGCTATCACCCTTCTCTAGTAATTCATCTCGAACCGAAGCGCCCTGTTTCCCATTGACAATGATGTCATAAGAAGAATCATCACCTCCAGCCACCGCAATTTCATCCAGCGTCAGGTCCTGGTTCGAAGGGTTAAAGATTCTGAAACGCCTGGTGATACTTGTGCGGGAAGTAATCAACGTATCAAAACTGACCGTATCCATACTAAACACCAATTCCCCAACAGCGACACCCATGGGAGGCACATCGTCCTCAATGGAACAGGCGACCCAACCCAAGGACAGAAAAAGAATGATAAGAACAGGTACAGGTTTCATCTATCCTGATAAAACGATGAATTCATTGGACTATTCCCCTTCCTGAAGTTTTTCTGCATTTTCAGCAATGCGTAATTCTTCGATGAAATTACCGATTTGGCCATTCATCACGTTGGGCAAGTTGTATACGGTAAAACCTATTCGGTGATCTGTCACACGCCCTTGTGGGTAATTATATGTTCTGATCTTATCGGACCGGTCTCCACTTCCCACCATAGATTTTCGTGCCGAGCTTATTTCCTCGTTGTGTTTCTTCAATTCCATTTCATAAATTCTGGAACGAAGCACCTTGAGCGCCTTGTCGTAGTTGGCATGTTGCGAACGGCCGTCCTGACACTCGACGACAATTCCTGTAGGGTGATGGGTGAGACGAACTGCCGATTCTGTTTTGTTAATGTGCTGACCACCAGCTCCGGAAGCGCGAAAGGTATCTTTTCTGATATCACCCATGTTGAGTTCTACATCTACCTCTTCTGCTTCAGGAAGCACGGCAACTGTAGCTGCGGAAGTATGGACACGTCCTTGTGATTCGGTGGCTGGTACCCGCTGTACCCTGTGTGCTCCCGATTCAAATTTCAATTGTCCAAAAACGTCTTCCCCTTCTAAAGAAGCCACAATTTCCTTGAATCCACCTGAACTTCCTTCATTAAGGTTTAGTACAGAGAATTTCCAGCCTCTTGCATCCGCATATTGCTCGTACATTCGGAAGAGATCTCCAGCGAATATGGCCGCTTCATCTCCGCCGGTACCTGCACGGATCTCCAGAATCACGTTTTTGCTGTCATTAGGATCTTTGGGGATCAACATCACCTTAAGCTCCTCTGATATTTCTGTGACCTTAGGGTCCAGCTCATCAATTTCAGCTTTTGCCAATTCTCTAAATTCCGGATCCTTTTCCGTTTCAAGAACTTCCTTGGCACTGGCAAGGTCCTGCGTGACCTTCAAATACTGATCATAAACCTTCACGATCTTCTCCAGATCTCTGTATTCTTTGTTCAGCTTGGTATATTTGCCCATATCAGACATGGCATCTGGTTGGACAATGAGCTGGCCTACTTCTTCGAATCTGTGTTTGATCGCCTCTAACTTGTCAGTCATTCAGCATACGTTTAATGTGCAAAACTAATACAGTGACCCCTTCTAATCGCTTTTTGATTAACAGTCCCCTTAAGAATTCGTGGATATCCTGCGTCATGCTGCTTCTGATGACATTATCAATACTAATATCCAGTTGCGATACTCAAAATGGTGTAGATCGTGAGGCTGTTAAAAGGGAAATGGCCAATAGAGAATTGAAACGGCTACGTAATTCAGACATTCTCAAAAGAGGTGAAGAAATAGGTAAGAAGTATTTTGAAACTTCAACTGATGCTGCTGCTTTAGCCGATAGCCTGAAGTTAGAAGTGAAAGTGCTAATAGTGGCCGAGACGGAAGAAGAAAAACAATTGCTGGAAGCTTTTTCCTATGCCGTCGAAAACAATCAGGATATAGAAGACTACCTATCAGATACGCCACAAGAGATTTTCTTCTACCACCCAAAACTTGAAGGCGATAGTCTACTAGTTACTCGGATTACCATTGCTAAAAAGGTGGTCGTTCAGTCTTTGTAGCATTCAGAGGCACCATACGCTCACAATGGGACACCTTCCAAAGTGAGACGATCCAGGTTTTTGAGAAACGTGAGATTAGCTCCTCTTTATTGCACCGTCGCACCGTCCCAAAATGGCACTTTTCAAACCTACGGGTTATTTAACCCTGATGTTCTGGCTTCAATAGGTCGTTGACTGCTTTCACGGGATTGAATGTGATTAATGGCACCTCAACAAAAAGTGTATTCCAAAAAGCCATACTTCCGTTCCAGAGTCCAGGCAACTCCTGCGCTTTTAGGGCTTTCCCGTCCTTAGATTTTTCAGTGGCAAATCCTGTTTCGGGATCCCGGAACTTCATTAAATCGTATTTTTCACCAAGGTGATTTTTTAAACCACAGACGACATCAACGGGATTAAAGTGGGTTGCTGCATTAAAAACCTCTTTTTGACCTTCACCAGACAGGTCAATCTGAGCGGTTTCTACCACTTGAAGCGAGGCAGTTCCGTCACCACCATCTATCCAGAATGGTCCTCCACCGGGATCTCCTTCACTCTTTACCATACCGCAAACCCGAATCGGACGGCCGAGGATTTCGATAAGGGCTTCTGCAGATAAGTTCGTATCTGATTTATATCCTAGTTTTTCCTTTGCGAATTGCTGCACTGTTTCAAGGTCAGCGCTCCCGGACTTTAGCTGCTCGATGTAGGTAAACACCTGCGATTGTACTTCCAGTAACAGCCCACCTATTACCTTTTTATATCGAATGGTCGCTCCTTTCAATCGGTCTGGGACCACATTATCAATGTTTTTTAGGAAAACAACATCAGCATCGATCTCATTGAGGTTGGCCAATAATGCCCCATGACCAGCTGGTCGGAACAAAAGGGATCCGTCGATATTTCGAAATGGTTCATTATCTAAGTCCACAGCAATCGTATCTGTTCCCGGCTGCTGTATACTGTATGAAACTTCCAGCTTGCAATCAAATTTTGATTCATAGTCGGAACGCAGTGACTCCACATGGGCTTCAAAAGCTGACTGGTGCTCCGGAGACACAGTGAAGTGCAAGGCAACAGCGCCATCCGAGCCTTTTGCATATTGACACCCTTCAACCACATGTTCTTCAACAGGAGTCCGAACTACTCCATTTTCACGGTGAAACTTTAATAACCCCTTCGGTAAGGCACCGTAATTCATGCCTTCTTTGTTGAGTAGTGCGCCAATGATCGCAGTATATTCCTTTTGAGCATGTGTTTGCTGCAGACTTTTGTCCTGATCAAATTGACGGCTCAATTCATCGTAAAACGCGAAATCTTCCAGTTTTTTGAGAAACTCAAAAACAGAGCCTGGTTGCTGATCAGCAGTCAGCTTCTGATAGGCTTCGTCTGTACCCGTATAGGACTCAAGAAATGCAAACAATTTTTTGAACATCCGGCTTGCCGCACCTGAGGCAGGAACAAACTTGACTACCTTTTTCCCTGCAGAGAGTTCATCATAGTTTGATGTTGCTTTTGAAACAGCGACTTCATCAAGTTTCGAAATCCCATCTCCTTCAATCGCAGGAGCTTTTAGCCTCGAAGGAGGAAACCCCTTTTTGAAATAGGCAATCTGTTCTTCTACGATTTCCAGGTCAAGGCCATGGTCAATAATTTGTTGCTTATCAGATGCTGAAAACATACGGTTTGGTTTATTCGGGATAAAAGTAGGCTCGACCCAGCAAAACATAAAGTAGTTCCCTGAGCTTTTTGAAAATAAACGAGTTCGGATTGTCAGGATAAGTCATTAATTTGGAGAAAATACTCGTTTTCAGTAATGTCTCAAGATTTATTCAACGTAGCCCCGGCTTTCTATGGAATGTCGCTGATTCCTCAAAAGTCCTGGAAAAATTATGGATTCGCCTTATTAGTTATAGCCGGGTCCGATGGTGAAGTATCCGATCCGGAATTGGAGTGGCTGACAATCAGCCTTGCCAAAAGTCTCGATGTGGACGAGGCAACCGTTGCGGCCTGGGAGGAGTATGATTTTGAAGAGGAGGAACTCGATGAAGTATTTCACAAAATTGATTCCAAAAGTGTAGCGAGTTTCAGCAAGCTGCTCATCTACGATGCCATTCGCATGAGTTATGCGGATGACGATTACGCAGATGATGAACGTGCCAGAGTTGGAGAAGCTGCCGTCATGCTTGGCATGACGAAAGACATGGTGTTGGCAATTGAAGTACTTGTCGAGCAGGAGCGTGCAACGGATAAGCTTAGATCACTTGTTTTATAAATGAAAGTATTACTATTCGCCGCAATTTTACAGTTGTCAGCCGTTCAATCTCACCAAGAAACGGATGACCTCAAATGGTATACCCTTGAGGAAGTTCAGGAATTGATGAAGACGGAACCTCGCAAAGTCTTTATCGATGTTGTCGCTGATTGGTGTAAATGGTGCAAGGTGATGGAAAAAGAGACGTTTACCGATAAGAAGGTAATCGCTTACATCAATGAACACTACTATGCTGTTCGCATGGATTACGAAAACCTGGAGTCTGTCGAGTTCATGGGAGAAACCATTGGCAACAAAGACCTGGCGATCAGTTGGAATGTAAGAGATTTACCTGCTATTGTGTTTTGGGAAGAGGAATTCGAAGGTAAGTTTTTGTCTACCGGATATAAAAAGGCTGATCAGTTCTTGTTAGACCTAAAGGCTTTCAACGAATTCTAAGATCCGTAGATACGTTCCAGAACACCAGCAAGTCTTACTCCACCCTGAAGTAGTCTCAGGTTGACTGTCTCAATATTGTCATAGTTGTACCGATAACTCAATTTCAGGTTCTCAGGAATATCATAAACCTGCGATCTTAGCGACATTGACTCAGCAGCCCAATCACGTACCGAAGCTGATTGCCAGGTTTTCACCTTTGTGGCGTCTACATGATTGATCCAATCCACATATTCTGTGTAGCTATAGTTCTGTTGATCTATGATTCCACTGTCCCATACCCGATGCAAGTTCGAGGAACGAAAGAAATATTCCAGCTTTACATCGTTTCCACCACGATCTTCGCCATTGCCAACATGTAAGGGCTGATGAATGTCACCTACCAGGTGAACCAGCATCTTCAACGCAAATGCCTCATCATAATCGGTAAAGTTCTTGGATTCCAGTTCAGCAATCAATCGCTCGATTGTAACAATGACATCTCCTTCTTCCGGAGTACCTGCTTCTTCGTATGTCTTTCCGTCCGGGATAGTACAATAATGCCAGGGGCTCATATGTCTGTACTTGCTATCGGAACGGATGAAGTCCATGAAAGTACTAACCTCTGCCAGCGTTTCTTTTCCAAGCACCACCTTTATCTTCTTGAGTGCCTTTTTAGACAAGTGTTGTTCGGCGATCAAACCTACAACTCTATGACCGATGGGTCCCCAGGAATAGGATGTTGGTAAAAAAACAGTGAGTAGCAGTAAAGAAAGAATAGCTTTTCTCATAAGACAAAACTAAGAAACGGTTTATCAGAACAGAAGCCCTACTGAAAGTAAAACGAAAGATTAAGTTAAGGTTTTTAGTTTGGGATCGCTAAGAAAAAGAAAAGGCACGGTATGTCCCTGGGAGGGTACCGTGCCTTAATCACCAACCTAACCTAAAAGAAAGTACTTTAATAACGTCCAATTAATGAATTATTATTTCCGTACTATGATAGATTAATCGTATTTTTTCTAAAAAGGTTTCAAAAAAAAATAAAAATATTAATATTTTGAAGTTTATACTTAAATCTGGAATTGCTCGTTGGTCGGCTAACTGATTAATAGGAAAGTGAAAAGTACCACACCCCAAAGGATATTGAGGAAGAACCAAACCCGAGCAAGCAAAACAAATTTCAACCGTTGAAACCCATTGCTGTAGTAGATTAAACGTTTGACCATGTCATTTAGGTTGCGTCTCACAAAAACCAATACGCCCAAAGTGATTCCAAACACCACAAAGAAATATGCACCATAAGCAACTGTCAGCGCATGAATAAATGGTGAGGTTTCCGGACTTTCTATGGTTTTTTCTAACCAGGCTTGCCACTGGAAAAACAGGAAGAGGACAACACACAATAAAGAAACAATCAGGCCGTATTTTATCTTCTTATCCGCTTCTTTATCAAAGTAATCGGGCATGGCCCTCATAAAATGAGAAGAGGGAAGCAATACTAAATAGCCCAGAAATAGATATTTGGACAAATAGGTATCGCCTGAATATGACGTTGCGAAATACGCTGCAGATACATATAGAAATAGCGCGGCTGTGGCAATTAGAAAAAAATTTACCAGCAATTCCCACTGATGTGGGTAATCCGTTTTCCTATTAGAAGGCCTTAATTTTAATCCTGTTGGTGAATGACTCATTTGAAATGCCTACATTTCGTCTACTCTAAACATAAGTTCGACAAAAAATGTTGGCCTTATTTGAATATAAAGACCTGAGCGACACATTTTATCCATGAGCGGTCTCATAGATATGATAGTTTTGCGCTTCTTATCATTTTTTCCGAGTGAACTTTTCAGAAGTACTATCCAGATACAAGGACGAGAGTGTAATTGCTGCCATTCGAGAGAGCCTTGATAAAAAAATCAACATCTCTCTTCGAGGTTTGGCAGGAAGCTCCGATGCACTCGTGGGTTCGGCAGCAGGTGTTGGACGGAATGGCGTTAACATTTTCGTTCTACATGACCGGGAAGAAGCCAACTACTATTACCACGACCTGCGTCAAATTTTAGATGGTCAGGGAAGCGTATTACTGTTTCCTACTTCCTACAAAAAGCCTTATCAGTTTGAGGAAGTGGAAAATGCCAATATCCTTCAGCGTGCAGAGGTTTTGAATGCCATCAACCAGTCGGGAGAGTCCTTGTATATCGTAACCTATCCTGAGGCATTTACTGAGAAGGTGATCAACAAACGCTCGTTGGTCGAAAATACCTTTCAGGCAAGTGTAGGAGAAAAAGTGGATGTCGAGTTTCTAAGTGAGTTGTTGGTGACCTACGATTTCGAAAAAACAGATTTCGTTTATGAGGCCGGGCAGTTTGCGGTTCGTGGAGGTATCATCGACGTTTATTCATTTGCGCAGGAACTCCCGGTTCGGGTAGAGCTTTTTGGTGATGAAATCGAAAGCATTAGGGAGTTTGAGCCCGAATCTCAACTTTCAAAAAAAGAACTCAAAAGCCTTAGCATCATTCCCGATGTACAAACAAAGCTTTTAAAAGAAGAGCGGCAGTCGTTTTTGTCCTATGTTCCGGACAGTACGGTTCTCTGGATAAAAGACTATCGGGAGATAATAGACATTGTGGACAAAGGCTTCGATAAGGCCTCTCAATCTTTTGATGAATTGATGAGGTTATCTGGCAATACCCAGGTGGTCATGAGTCCATCAGACCTTTTCGACAATGGGGAAGTGTTTGCTGGTTTGGTTGAATCAATGACCAAAGTCGAATTCGGAAAGCGTTTCTACCTTCCGAAATCAAAAGAATTCCAATTCGACTTTAAACCTCAGCCCAGTTTTCATAAGAACTTTGAATTGTTGGCCGACAACCTCGCCGATTACCAGCGTCAGGGTTACACCAATTACATATTAGCAGAGTCATTCAAACAACATGAGCGTCTTCAGACGATTTTTGAAGAAGTAAATCCGGGAATTTCATTTCAAGGAATTGCTATTGGGTTAAGAGAGGGGTTCATCGATGAACAAATCAGCATTGTTTGCTACACGGACCATCAGATCTTCGATCGATTCCACCGCACAAATACCAAAGACAAGTTTACCCGGAAAAAAGCACTGACGTTAAAAGAACTGCGTTCACTTCAGACCGGAGATTATGTTGTTCATGTAGATCACGGTGTAGGACGGTTTGCCGGGCTGGACCGGGTAGATGTGGGTGGCAATATGCAGGAAGCGCTGCGTTTGGTCTATCGCGATGATGATTTGCTGTACGTCAGTATTCATTCACTTCATAAGATTTCCAAATACTCCGGAAAGGAAGGGGGTCCTCCTGCTGTCAATAAGTTAGGTTCCCAGGAATGGGAAAACAAAAAGAAGAAGGTCAAACGGAAAGTCAAAGACATTGCCAAGGACCTGATCCAACTCTATGCCAAACGAAAAGCTGCGCCGGGTTTTGCTTTTCCTGCCGACAACTTTCTTCAGGCGGAATTGGAATCCAGTTTTATGTATCAGGACACTCCTGATCAAAGTACGGCCACTTCCGATGTAAAGCAAGACATGGAACATGGACATCCGATGGATCGCCTCGTATGTGGAGATGTGGGATTTGGTAAAACCGAAATTGCCATTCGGGCAGCGTTCAAAGCAGTGAACAGTGGCAAACAAGTTGCAGTTCTGGTTCCAACAACCATTCTCGCCTTTCAACACTTCCATACTTTCGTCGAAAGATTGAAGAGTTTCCCAATTGGTGTAGACTATATAAACAGATTCAGAACCACTAAGGAAATCACGCAGATAAAAAAAGAACTGAAAGCAGGCACTATAGATATTCTGATAGGAACCCACCGAATCGTCAACAAAGACATGGAGTTCAAGGATATTGGTCTGATGATTATCGATGAAGAGCAAAAGTTTGGTGTAAAGGTCAAAGAAAAGCTTAAGGAAATGCGTGTAAACGTGGATTCTCTGACTCTTACCGCCACACCTATTCCCCGAACTTTACACTTTTCTTTGATGGGTGCCAGGGACTTGTCGATTATTTCAACTCCTCCACCCAATAGACGGCCGGTCACAACAGAGTTGCAGGAGTTTAATGAGGAGTTTATTCGCGATGCAGTAAGTCACGAAATCAGACGTGGAGGACAGGTGTTCTTCGTTCACAATCGAATCAGTGATATTGAACAGGTTGCAAATATCATTTACAGATTGGTGCCGGATGCTCGAATAGGAATGGCGCATGGTCAGATGGAGGGTAAGAGCCTCGAAAAGATTATGTTGAAATTTATCGAGGGAGAATACGATGTATTGGTTTCTACTAACATCATCGAAAGCGGACTTGATATTCCAAACGCCAATACCATCATTATCAACCGGGCACACATGTTTGGACTCTCGGATTTGCATCAGATGCGCGGGCGAGTTGGCCGATCAAATACGAAAGCCTATTGCTACCTGATCACTCCTCCCACTTCCAGCCTTAGTTCGGATGCACGTAAGCGGTTGGTCACACTGGAAGAGTTCTCGGATTTGGGAGATGGCTTCAAAGTGGCCATGCGTGATCTTGATATCAGGGGTGCAGGTAACTTGTTAGGAAGTGAACAAAGTGGATTTATCAACGACATGGGCTTCGAAATGTATCATAAGATATTGGATGAAGCTGTCAATGAGTTGAAAGAAACCGAATTCAAGGAGCTTTTCAGTCAGGAATTACCCAGCGAGGAGCAATTGCAGCAAATTAAGGCGGACTGCCTCGTGGAAACGGACCTTGAGATTCTTATCCCACAGGATTATGTGGAAAGTACAGCGGAAAGGCTAAGTCTCTATTCCAAGCTCGATAACATTGAAATCGATGAGGTAGAAAAATTGATGGAATTCCAGAAATCATTGGAAGATCGATTTGGCCCGGCCCCTGAGCCAGTGGAAGAGCTTATAAAAAGTGTGCAGTTGAGGTGGAAAGGAGTAAAACTTGGCTTTGAAAAGGTGACAATGAAAAGTAACAAACTGAAAGGCTACCTTCAAGTGGAAGATAATGATGCATACTTTCAATCCGAAACTTTTGGCTTGATCTTGCAATATGTTAAGGAACAAGCGTCGAAATGCAAGATGCGTGAATACAAAAACAAGTTGATCATTTCAATCGATCCTGTAGAAAATGTAACAGACGCAATATCACATTTAGATCACATGTTAATGGTGAATGTGTAATATTTTCGGGTTCCAACACAATAAATACCCGATCACACCCATTAATAATTAGAGATGTTGGCTTTGATTGCCATTAAATAGGTATTTTTAGAATATTTGTATTATTTAGTAGTTTAATTCGCTACAGAAGAGAAAAACAGGTTATGAAAAAAATTTTTAGTGCAGTTGTTGCGTCATTTGCGGGCGCAATGATGCTAAGCTCTTGCTTCTTAGGCGGTGGTGGGACTCCTACCAGTATTACGCCAGGAGCCGCAAGTACAGCAACCGGACTCGAGTACAATGAGGAAGGAGCTTTTGCCGTCAACGATTACAGTGGTCAGCCCGCTGGTCCCAATCTCGTATTTATTGAAGGAGGTCGTACCGTCCTTGGTTCATTTGAAGAAGATGTGGTTTTCACGCGCGATAATGTAGAGCGTGCAGTAACTGTTGCTTCATTCTACATGGACGAAACAGAGGTGGCCAATATTCACTGGTTAGAATATGAGTACTACATTAAATTGGATTCCGATGAAGTGTACTGGAAAAACAACCTTCCTGATACTACCGTCTGGGCCAAAGATCTTGCATTCAATGATCCATATGTAGCTCATTACTATAGATACCCAGGTTTCCGATTCTTCCCGGTTGTGGGAGTGAACTGGAGACAGGCTGTAAACTACTGTCGATGGAGAACCGACGTGGTAAATAACGAACTTGCTGCAGAAGCTGGATTGCTAGACCCTGTGGCTGACGGAGGTGATGATGCCTTTGCTGGAGCAGAAGATGCTGGTGCCTCTGTTGGAGGTGGTGGTGCACAAAGAATTCCACTTGAAAGTGGTGTGGTATTGCCAAATTATCGACTCCCTACGGAAGCAGAATGGGAATATGCCGCTCAGGCTTTGATTGGAACACAGTGGGCCAATGAAAACCAGACACATAGAAGATTATATCCATGGGATGGTCACGCATTAAGAAACCCTTACGGAAAAAGTATGGGATTCTTCCTGGCTAACTTCAAAAGAGGAAAAGGTGACTATGCTGGTATCGCTGGTAAGCTAAATGACGGAGCGATGTTAACTAATTACATCTACGATTATCCACCAAACGAATTCGGCCTTTACAACATGGCTGGAAATGTAAATGAGTGGGTTCAGGATGTATACCGACCATTGTCTTTCCAGGAAGTTGAGGATTTCAACCCGGTTAGAAGAGATGGATTCCTGGATGAGGAAAGTAACTACGATGCAGGATACAGCTTTATCGGCAACGAAGCAGTATATAGCCAGGAAGAAGCAGAGAACGTTGGGATATCAGTTTCAGAATTTAATGCTGAAAATCCTCCGTTCAAAAGAATGAGAGTATATAAAGGCGGTTCATGGCAAGATGTTGCTTATTGGATGTCTCCAGGAACACGTCGATCATTAATGGAAGATTCTGCAACCGCAACCGTCGGTTTCCGATGCGCAATGATTCATGCAGGAACAAATTATTAATAAGAATACATAACCTGATAAGAGGTCACCATTTCGATGGTGGCCTTTTTTTGTGCCCTGATTTTTTTGAAGAGAGAAATAAAGTTGTAAAATCCTTCCTTAACTGCGTGGCCTCAGAAATGAGAGAGACTCCACGTGGAACACTCACAACATTCTCCGACTCCTAACATTGATAGTTCGTCAGTCCGCACTGATGTTTTCAGGATCAAGCACAATATGTCAACCATAGATACTTGATTTAGGAAATATCAGTCCAGGTGACTTGGTTGAAGAGAGGTCCAACTACTAAATCGGAATTTGTATTAAACAACTAACTAATCGGGATGTCTCTGATCACCCACGTGGAACACTTACTAGTGGCGCGTAAATTTTCACTTTGAGGAAATTCGATGTGAGTCTGACTCTTTATAAAAAGTTCTTAGTTCTGGGTTTTCAATTCCAAAATTCAGTTTCCGAAAAAATTGATTGGAAAACTAACTTTTGTTTGGAAAATTCCAAAAAGTGGGAAAGTTTGTAAAATTTTTGACGAAAAGTGAAAATTCAATGAAATCCCCGCAAATAGCGCTCAATGCTTGCACTTTTGGCAGTCAATTTTGAAAATAGTGAAATTCGCGTGTAATAACCTGTAAAACAGGAAGTTAAGTGCTGAAAATATTACTTTACACCCGTCGCCAACGCGCCGACAGTGATGGATTCGACATCACACTTGACCATCTGGTCACACAGCTCGCTCAACGTCGCTCCAGTAGTGATCACATCGTCGACTAAAAGCACATTTTTTTTGTACAAAGCTGTTGGCTTCACAATCCGGAAACTGTCTTCAACATTTTTCCAGCGTTCGAGTTTGGTCTTCTTCGTTTGAGTCTGAGTGTTGGTCACCTTTGTCAACACTTCTTCATTGACCGGGACATTCAAAACAGTACTTATGCCTTTCGCTATAAAATCACTTTGATTGTATCCGCGTTTCTTCTTCTTTCGCCAATGTATTGGAACGGGTACGATGAGGTCATAAGTTAATTCAGCCCGAAGTAGTTCGGTGCCTAGTAGGCCTCCGAAAAACTCGCCAACATTTGAACGTGATCTATATTTCAGTTCATGCAATATTTTCTGAGCTACTCCTCTTTGTTGAAAATACAAATAAGCGTAGGCATCAATTACCGCTGGATTGTGAGCAAATTTTTGATATAAAGGATTTTCCGCATCCAGATGATAATTCGTAAGTGGTAGGTCTATTGCGCATGTTGTACACAAAAACTGTTCATTTGTGACCAAAGTATCAGAACAATTGATACAATTGTCAGGATAAAGTGTTGAAATGAAATCCGAAAAAACTCGTTTTGCGTATGATAATACAGCCATCTAATCTGATTAGAGATTTAAAGATATGGTTTACCAGAGAGATCTAGAAATGCAACAACGATGGAGTCGGCTTATGAAAGAGCTGGAAAACATCGTGGGAAAAAGGCCGAAAGACCTTAATAGTGTACTGTTTCTCATTGGTACTCAGGAACTTGGCAAAGGGAATCAAGTTTTCTCAAAAGAAGAAAAACAGGATTTGATGCATATCGCCATATGTAAAGTTTTGTCGCTTGCCGGATATTATGAACTGAAAGGAGTTGACAAAGAAGGGTGGCCTCACTGGGAGTTGGTTAAGAAATTACCACGATTTGATCTTTTAGATCAAGAGAAACTCCTGAAAATGCAAATATTAGAATACTTTTCAACAGAAATTGGAATAGTCGTTTGAGGAATGGAGAATTTATTGACAGGTAAGCTGCGGGAGTACAAAAGAAAGTTGTACCTAAATCGATTGATCAAGGGATTGATCATCGCGCTGATAATGATATTTGGACTTATATCATTTACAAGTGTGCTGGAGTTCAGTTTCAATTTTGATACAACAATTCGCACAATATTGTTCTTTGGCTTGCTATTACTCTTTTTGGGAGCCATCGCTTATTGGATAGTCATTCCATTGCTTTATCTCTCGGGCATATTACCTCAAATTTCTGATGAAAATGCGTCTCGGGAAATTGGTAAATACTTTCCCGAGATAGATGATAAGTTGCTGAATACCATACAGTTATCAAATAATAGCACTGATAATAGTCTGATCATTGCCAGCATAAATAAACGAATGGATGACATGAAGATGGTCGTTTTTTCGAAAGCCGTTGATTTCTCGATCAACTGGCGGTATGCAAAAATTCTGGGCATTCTGGTGGTAATCGTTGTGATCACTTCTTTAGCTTTTCCATCGGCACTTGTTGACAGCAGTAAGAGAATTGTCAACTACAACAAGGAGTACATTCCGGAAGCTCCTTTTTCTTTCCTTGTCGAAAACAAGAATTTAGATGCGTTCAGAAACGAAGACTTTCAACTGAAAGTGAAAATGATGGGAAGTTCTCTTCCTGAAACTGTTTTTCTTCATGTCAATGGCCGAGATGTAAAAATGACGTCCATTGCAGCGGACCAGTTTGAATTTACATTCAATAAGCCCTATCAAAACATCAATTTCCATTTGACGGCCGCAGGCTTCCGGAGTGAAGCGTATCAGCTAAATATACTTTCCAGGCCTGAAATAGGTTCTTTTAATATTGAATTGGATTATCCCGCACACACGCGTAAAATCAACGAATCCGTTAATAATGTAGGAAACTTACAGATTCCCGAAGGAACCAAGGCCACCTGGCAGATCAATGCGAAGGAAGCCAGTAGTGTTTGGTTAGCCATTACAAATCCGTCGGATTCGTTAGTAGCAGCCGAAGTGAACAATGTATTCAGCGTTTCAGATCGATTCATGAAGTCGACCAGCTATGAAATCAAGAGCGAAAACGAGCACAGCATCAACAAGGATAAACTGGCCTACAATATTGAAGTCATCAAAGATGAACTTCCATCTATTAGAAATGAGTTCTTTGCCGATACTGTTCTATACGAGTACGTGGTAGTAGCAGGCAGTATTTCAGATGATTATGGAATCCGAAGTTTAGAATTGGTGGCAAAACGTGATAAAGCAACCAAAACAGTCCGAATTCCTGCAACTATTAATTCACAACAACAGACTTACTATTTCCGCTGGGAACTGGATTCATTGAACCTGGAAGAAGATGAACAACTGGAAGTATATGTCCAGGTGACCGACAATGATGCCATCAATGGATATAAGACGGTAAAATCACCTTCATATCTCTTCAAAGTACCCGGCAAATCCGAAATCAGAAATGAATTGGCTAAAAAGTCCGGGAAGGCGGAGCAGCAATTACAAAGTAGCATTGAGAAAAGCAAAAGCCTGAATGACAAACTAGAGGAGCTCAAGAATCGACTAAGAAGTAAAAAAGAGATAGAGTGGCAAGAGGAACGGATGCTGGAAGAGATTCTGAAGCAACGACAAGCGCTGGAAGAAGAGATTGAAAAGTTGAAGGAAGATTTCAATGATCTGAAAGATGGGGAGCAGAAATTCAATGAGCGCAGTGATAAACTTCAGGAAAAAGCCAATCAAATACAGAACCTGATGGAGGAATTGTTGGATGAAGAAACCAAAAAGCTCTATGATGAACTCCAGAAATTGCTGGAAGAACAAGCAGAAAGCAATGACATTCGGGAAATGCTCAATCAGATGTCACCAAATGAACAGGACCTGGAAAATGAGTTGGAACGAACACTCGAGCTGTTCAAGCGATTAAAAATGGAGTCGGAACTCGAAAGAACCGGTAAAGACCTTGAGGAGCTTGCTGAGAAACAAAGTGAGTTAGCTGAGGAAACGGCGAATAAAGAAAAGAGTACTGAAGAGTCTTCGCAGGAACAACAAGAAATCTCGGAGGAGTTTGAAAAAATTAAGGAGCAGTTAGATGATGTGCAAGAACTCAATCAGGACCTGAAAGACCCGGAACCTATGCAAGATTTCTCCGAGGATGAGGAAAGTATCGAGGAAAGCATGGAGGACGCTCAGGAACAGCTTGAAAATAATAAACGGAAGGATGGAAGTAAAAGTCAGCAGCAGTCCGGTGAACAAATGCAGGAGATGAGCCAAAAGCTCGAAGACATGCAACAAGCCATGCAGTCACAAACCAGCATGGAAAACATTGATAACCTACGTGACATTGTAGACAATCTGGTGAAGCTTTCATTCAGGGAAGAAGAGCTAATTAAGGAGTTCAGAAATATTCGTCAGGTCGATCCGCGTTTTGTTGAATTGTCGCAAGAGCAACTGAAGCTAAAGGATGATGCAAGGGTAATACAAGACAGCTTGTTGGCTCTTGCGGGCCGCGTAGTGGAACTTTCGAGTTTTGTCACCAGGGAAGTAACTGAAATGAATCGAAACATTGATGGTGCCCTGAAAGAGCTTCGAGAACGCAGCCGTGGACGTGCACTGAGTAATCAACAGTTTGCAATGAGTTCTATGAACAACCTTTCTCTATTGCTGTCAAATACCCTGCAACAAATGCAGCAGTCCATGGCTAATCAATCCGGACAACCTCAAAAGTCTGGGCAAAAGAAGCAAAAGGGCCTGGGTGACTTGAAGGGTTTGCAGCAGCAGCTTAGTCAGCAAATCAGTGATTTAAAAGAAAGTGGTCAGAAAGGCAGAAAGCTCTCTGAGTCTCTGGCTAAAATGGCTGCTCAGCAAGAGATGATTAGAAATCAACTGCGAGAATTTCAAAAGCAACTAGAGGGTCAGCCTGGCAACGATGAGTTAGGCGAGCAATTGGGGCAAATCATGCAGGAAATGGAACGGACTGAAATAGATCTTGTAAACAAAAGGCTCACCGATCAGTTAATTCAACGGCAAAAGAACATAGAGATTCGAATGTTAGAAGCAGAAAACTCAGCCCGTGATCAGGACTTTGATAACAAAAGAGAGGCTCAAACGGCAGCAGAATACGACCGTCAGCGACCTAAAGTATTTGAGGAATATTTAAAAGCCAGAGAGAAAGAAATAGAATTGCTGAAAAATGTACCTTTGGAGCTTAGCCCATTCTACAAGAAAGAAGTTAACGAATATTTTAGACGTTTAAGTAGAGACAATTAATGGACTCCATTCAAATTCAGATTCCATCTCTTTCGGAAAACATCCGCATCATTGAGAGCTTTATTGATAATGCAAAAGAGAAGTATGCCCTCGATGATGACATTTATGGTAACATCATGATTGCCGTCACTGAGTCTGTGAACAATGCCATCCTTCACGGTAACAAGGGAGACAAAAGCAAAAGTGTCGACTTGCAATTGTTCCTGGAAGAAAACACCATTCGGTTCATTGTAGAAGATGAAGGCGATGGTTTTGTGTATGATGAACTACCAGACCCCACGGCTCCTGAAAACATTGGAAAACCAGGAGGTAGAGGAATCTTCCTAATGAAAAACCTTTGTGACGAAGTGAATTTCAAGAAGGAGGGACGCATCGTAGAATTGACGTTCTACCTGCAGTAGTGACCGAAATCTACTTCCATTCGGAAGACATTGATCTACCCATTTCAATTGATGAGCCAGCTATAAGAAATTGGCTCATCGCACTGGCAGAAGAAGAAAGCCAACAAATCTCCAGTCTGAATTACATATTTTGCTCAGACGAATTCCTGCTCACAATTAATAAAGACTTCCTGAATCACGACTACTACACAGATATCATAACGTTTGATTACTCTGAGGAAAATGTAGTTTCCGGGGATATCTATATCTCGATTGATCGGGTAGTTGATAATGCCAGGGAATATAGGGCAACATTCGAGCATGAATTAATGCGTGTCATTGCTCATGGTTGTTTGCATTTACTTGGTTACAAAGACAAGACGGATGAAGAGCAATCCGTGATGACGCAGAAAGAAGAGGCCTCCTTATTACTGCTACAAAAGATGAGTGTTCCACGTGGAACACATAAAAAGTAGGCTTAAGAGATTTCTCCCCCTAAAACATAATAAAACCTTCCTGTAAGGAATCATTAAGAAAACTAAGGTTAATGTAACTTCTTGTTCAAAACCTCTTTGATATCAGAAGGTGGCGAACGTAATTGTTACAATAGCTCCGCATACAAAACATCACATTAGTGCTCCCAAAAAATGATAAGCCAACTATACATCTGATTATCTCTCTGACCGTTTCAGGTTGTAAACAAAACTCATACATCTAAACATTTACTTAAAGTAAAACCCATTCTGGAGCAATTCCACATTTGCAGCCAGATCGTAATTGCTTAAGTACAAACTACCTTAAGCAGAACGACTGTTAGCGTCTGTAACGCAACTCCACAGCGCACAATTATACCAAGCCTTTCTTGTGCATATTGGTGCTTCTGACATGCCTGTGATTGCCTTACTGCCTAATATGAACAATGAGTCGTTACAGTTCCTTTATTAGAAACAAGAAGCTTCTATATCTTTGCAGCATAAATTAAGTGTTCCACGTGGAACACACAGAAAGAGACGGTTACATTTAAACAAGTGTTCCACGTGGAACATCTATTCTCATGTTTTCAGAGTACGATTTAATAGTTGTTGGAGCTGGTCATGCCGGTTGTGAAGCTGCTCATGCAGCAGCGAATATGGGATCGAGGGTCTTACTCATCACCATGAATATGAACACCATTGCCCAAATGTCCTGTAACCCAGCAATGGGCGGGGTAGCCAAAGGGCAGATTGTTCGGGAAATTGATGCGCTTGGTGGTATGGCTGGGATCATTACAGACAAAACCATGATCCAATTTCGCATGTTGAATAAGTCTAAAGGGCCAGCAATGTGGAGTCCTCGGGCTCAATCTGATCGTATGCGCTTTGCCGAGGAATGGCGTATTGCACTGGAACAAAATCCAAATGTGGACTTTTGGCAGGAGATGGTTACCGAAGTGCTCGTTAAAAACAACAAAGCCATTGGGATCCAGACAAGTCTTGGTATCGAAATAAAAGCTAAATCCGTCATACTTACGAATGGAACTTTCCTGAACGGACTTATACATATTGGCACTAAAAACTTCGGAGGAGGTAGAGCAGCTGAAAGAGGGTCCACTGGCCTTACTGAACAGCTCGAACAATTAGGTTTTCAAAGTGGTAGAATGAAAACAGGAACTCCTCCAAGAGTAGATGGACGTTCTTTAGATTATTCTAAAATGGAAGAACAGCCTGGTGACGATGTGCCTGAGAAGTTCTCCTATTCAAACAGCACCACGCCACTCACGCAGCAAAGAAGCTGTTGGATCACCTACACAAACCCAACCGTACATCAAACTTTAGAAACGGGTTTTTCACAATCCCCTATGTTCAATGGGCGCATTCAAGGATTAGGTCCCAGGTACTGCCCATCAATTGAGGACAAAATCACTCGTTTCGCTGATAGAGACAGACATCAGATCTTCGTGGAACCAGAAGGTTGGAATACTGTAGAAGTCTATGTGAATGGGTTTTCTACCTCCCTTCCGGAGAATGTTCAATACGAAGCAATGCGACATATTGAAGGATTCGAGCAAGCAAAGATGTTTCGTCCAGGCTATGCTATCGAGTACGATTTCTTTCAACCCACTCAATTGACACCTACACTCGAAACCAAATTGGTTGAAAACTTATACTTCGCAGGTCAGATCAACGGAACCACAGGTTATGAAGAAGCGGGTTGTCAGGGCCTTATAGCTGGGATCAACGCACATCAAAAGAATCAATCACTAGAACCATTCATTCTTAATAGATCAGAAGCTTATATCGGTGTATTGATTGATGATCTTATAAACAAAGGAACAGACGAACCCTATCGCATGTTTACTTCCAGAGCAGAATACAGATTGCTATTACGCCAGGATAATGCCGATCAGCGATTAACCCAGAAAGGTTTTGACTTAGGATTAGCCTCAGCAGAACGGCTTGAGACGATGTTAAAGAAAGAGTCAGAAACTCAGACAGTCATCGACAAACTATCGCATTCAAAAACCAGTCCTGCAGAAGCCAACGATTTCTTAGAATCAATTCCCACAGCTCCTATTAAAGAGAAGTCCTCACTCAAGCAATTAATCAAACGACCTGAGTTACACATAAATGCTATTGCAAAGTTATCAGATGACCTGTCTAACTATCTCGATCACTACGACCGACAAATACTAGAGCAGGCAGAGATACGAATCAAATACGAGTCATACATCAAACGAGAGCACGAGAATTCAATGAAAATGATCACCTTGGAAAACCAAAAGATCAATCCTGATTTCGACTACAACCAAATTACCGCTCTTTCATCCGAAGCAATAGAGAAGCTGGGTAAAGTAAAACCCTTTACTCTCGGACAAGCCTCCAGAATTAGTGGAGTAAGTCCCGCTGATATCTCAATTTTAATGGTTCATCTCGGTCGCTAAACATGTACGAAAAACTTGACGAGTGCCCACTATGCCAGTTTAGTAGTCACTCTAATCATCTCATAGTAGACGATCATAGCCATAGCAAGGAAAGCTTTGCATTAGTCCAGTGCAATAAATGCGATCTAATCTATACCAATCCCAGGCCTGACAAGCAATCCATCGGCACTTATTATGAGAGTGACAATTACATTTCTCATACAGATAGCAGCAATAACCTTACAAACATTATCTACAAGGTAGCGCGGCGTTTCACGCTTAATTGGAAAAAAGGTCTTATTGAGAAATACGCAACTGACAAAAGTCTATTGGACTATGGTTGTGGTACTGGAGATTTATTGGCTCATATGAAAAAAAATAACTGGAGTGTTACCGGTATTGAGCCGAATCCACATGCACGTGATAAAGCATTAAATAAAGGTCTCAACGTACATACAGAGTTATCAAAAGATCTAAGCAAAGACAAACATCATATCATTACTGCCTGGCATGTTGTTGAGCACATTCATGAGTTAAAAGAAACCTTGCGTTCTCTTCGTAAATTATTACATGATGATGGGAAGCTGCTCCTCGCGGTTCCTAATAGTGCATCCTATGATGCTTCACATTACAAAGAGTTTTGGGCAGGATATGATGTCCCCAGGCACCTTTATCATTTCACACCTGAGACATTTAATACGCTAGCTTCCAAAACGAAGCTTAAGATCGAAACCATCATCCCAATGAAACTGGATGCATTCTATGTATCTATGCTTAGTGAAAAATATCTGGGTAATAATCTCGCATTGTTTCGAGGAATTAAAACAGGATTAAAGTCTAATTCAAAAGCACGTCAATCAGGTAATTATTCCTCTCTAATTTACGTTCTATCTAAGTGAGAAAATTATTTAAGTTTATTCTGCCCCTTATTTGTATCACTCCATTTCTTAATGAATGTGCCAGTCCCATAGCGGTATCGGGAGGTCCCAAGGATACAATTCCACCAACCCTAATTGAATCTGAACCAGCTCTACAAGCAACCAATTTCTCAGAACAAATCATACGACTGACGTTTGACGAATTCGTCACTGCAGATCAGCTCAAACAAAACCTCATTATTACACCCTCAACAGAAAACAAATACGTTGTTCAAGTAAAGAAAAATAATGTCCTTCTCAAGTTTGATGATCCATTTGAAGACAGCACTACTTACACATTCAATTTCTTTAAAGGCATCACCGACATAACAGAGAAATCCCCAGCCGAAAACCTCGTCTTACCATTTAGCACAGGTCCAATCATTGATTCCTTAATTGTCTCAGGTGACATTAAAGATCTATTAACCCAAGAGCTTGAAAAAGAAGTTACCATCGGACTTTATACCCTCCATGATTCATTGGACTTTACTAAAGAGAAGCCCAGGTATTTTATCAATGCCACAGAGCAAGGATCATTTTCCATCACCAATATTAAATCAGACGATTACAAGCTATTCGCATTTAAAGATGAAAACAGCAACTTGCTTTTTGATCCAGCGACTGAAAAACACGCCTTTCTTGCGGATACAATTCACCTGCTAGCCAACTACGATACCGTACAACTTCAAACCATTTTACTGGATATCACAAAACCACAATTACTAACCGCCCGTCCAGGTGGCAAGTACTTTGAAGTTCGGTACAACAAAGCCCTTAAATCTTATGGAGCTATTACCTCCGATTCTCTCTATCAAATTAATAGCCGGCTTAATAACGATAAGGCATCTTTACGATTTTATCCAAAGGCCGATTATCCGGATAGTCTTCAAGTCTATCTTACGGCATTAGATACACTTAATCAAGTCGCACAGGACACCATCTATATCAAGTTCAATTCATCATCTAAGAAACCGGAAGATTTCACCGTATCAACTTCACCTAGACCAAACAGTGCCGTTGGCGATTCTATTAAGCTGACATTTTCCTTTAATAAGCCAGTCGCTTCTCTTGAAGAAAACAACTTTCAGATTAAGGCAGATTCAATCCTTACTCTACCACTGAGCTTGTATAATCCTGATGTATACTGGAACCTAGACAAAACAACAGCAACTCTTGATTTCGTTTTTAACTGGGAACAATACGTCGATTCAGTAACCACCATCATAAAACAGGATCTTCCGGATTCTGTAACCCAAACTCCACAGGTAAATAAGTTTACGTTCTTTTCGCCAAAAGGAAGCTTTGTCTCCATCGAACGAGATTCATCACAAGTAATTGAAAATGATTATTCAGTTATGAAAGAAATAGAAACAGGGTCTATTAATTATTCAATTCAACTTACCAGTCGAAGCTTCTTCGTGGAACTCATTGATAAGAAGTACAACGTCATATCAACGAAGAAAAATGAATCAGAAGGTATTTTCAGGAACATCCCTCCTGGACAATACTCCATCCGAGTTTTGATTGATAGCAACAATGATGGTAAATGGTCTTATGGCAATTTCAACCTTAACGAAGCTCCAGAACCAGTAAGGCTCTACCCAGGCTTCACGGAATTAAGGGCTAAATGGGACATTACAATAGACAACTTTCAGTTGGATAACCTGTGAATAACCACATTACATCCTGTGTATAATCCACCGGTTATTAAAGTGCCCTCTACATGTAGCTTCTTTCCGTTCATAACATCTCCCTAACTACAGGATTTCATCAGCTCATTGTAGATAAACCTTCAAATACTTTACCCACATCAGAGTTATTAACTTCCCCACACATATTTCTAAGTAACTCATATTCAAATAAATAAACTCCATATATCATGTGCATAAAGTCAATTTAAATGTCAGTAATCAACAATCCGATTAAACAAATCTAATTTTAGCTACTTATTCACAAATCCACAGTCCTAATAATTAATAATACTTATTTAATTCAAACCTTATAATATTATACTAGTATAAGAATTTGTGGATAACATCAATATGCGTTACTTCTTCGTAATCATTTTCTTTTTCGTAACATCTAGTCTTTCGGCTCAGCGCAATCAGAACAACAAGGCGGCGCAAATTGAACAGAATGTTCAGCTCGGTAACGAATACTATGTCAATGGGGAATTAGAAAAAGCTGAAGCACTTTATAAAGACCTGGCCAAGCAACGACAAGCGATACCAGGTATTCATACGAACTACTTCAGCTTGATGGTCAATCAATCACGATTTAAAGAAGCTGAAAAATATTTGAGCAACGCGCTCAAGTACTATCCAACCAATTATCAGTATCGGGTAGATCAGATTTACCTATATGCTACAACTGAAGAGGATCAAAAACAAAAATCGGCCTTTCAGGCCCTGAAGAAACAGCTGGAGTCAAACCAGTATCAATTGACTTTTCTTGCACAAAGCTTCGTCACCAAGGAATTGTTCGACTATGCGATTATCTTCTTGCAGCAAGCCAGAAAAATTAACGGCCGCCCAGCGGCCTATGCCCTTGATCTTGCGACCGTCTATCGCATGACAGATCAGAAACAATTAATGGTTGAGGAGTACCTCTATTATGCTTTGGCAAACCCAAGCAACTTGAATTACATCAAAAATATTTTTCAGAACCTCTTTTCTGATGAGGAGGATTTGGAGTTCCTGGAACAGACACTGATCAGAAAGATTCAGAGAGAACCTGAAGTATCCGTATACAGTGAGTTGCTTATCTGGATTGAATTACAACGAAAAAATTTCTACGGTGCTTTTCTTCAAGCCCGGGCGCTGGACAGAAGAACTGGTGCTGCAGGTGACGAATCCATGAAGATTGGCCGGATCGCCATTGATAATAAAGCCTGGCAAGATGCGGTTACTATTCATGAGTATGTCGTCAAGACTTTTGGAAAATCTTATAACTACGGCAAGGCCAGAAGAATGTTGATCGTGAGTAAAGAAGGACTGGCAAAGAGTACCTTCCCGGTCGATGAAGTGGCCATCCGGGCACTTACCATTGAATACCAAAAATTATATGATGAACTCGGCGCCAGTAAGATTACTTTAGAAGGAATGAGGAGCAAAGCTTTGCTGCATGC
This sequence comes from Cyclobacteriaceae bacterium, assembly GCA_965215825.1. Taxonomy (GTDB): domain Bacteria; phylum Bacteroidota; class Bacteroidia; order Cytophagales; family Cyclobacteriaceae; genus JAWPMT01. The sequence continues at coordinate 771,903 of CBDCEM010000002.1, forward strand.
TTTTCACCTTAATGAAATGCAGATTGCCGTAAAAATCCTGCAAGACATTATTGCTATCCCCAGGGTAAGTCCAATTTTGGTGTCCAGAAGTAAACTTGATCTTGGCGACATCTATTTGTTACAAGGTGATCCCTGGGAAGCCTCTCTGCTTTACTCCCAAGTGGAGAAGCTAAACAAGGAGACACTGGTGGGATACGAGGCCAAATTAAGAAATGCGAAACTCAACTATTATACGGGATATTTCGCTTTGGCACTAAGCCATATTGATATTCTCAAACGAGCCACGACCAGAGAAATTTCAAACGATGCGATATCACTGAGCTTATTGATCAATAACAATACGATTCTAGATACATCAGACCTGGTGATGAAAAAATTTGCCGATACGGAGTTGTTGATATTTCAGAATAAAACCACGGAAGCAATTGCCTCGTTTCAGCAAATAGTTAAGGAAAATCCACAACATTCTATCGTCGACGAATGTTACTGGGGGCTTGCAAAGGTTTTTCGGGAGCAAGGCCAGTTTGATCAGTCTATTGAATACCTTGAAAAATTACTACAGGAGTTTGGTTATGATATCCTCGCTGATGATGCAGCTTTTGCAAAAGCTGAAATCATTCAAAGAAACATGGGCCGAGCCGAGGAAGCACAAGAAATGTATCGGACTTTCTTAACGGAGTATCCCGGAAGTATGTACGCAGCAGAAGCGCGGAAAAGATTCCGACAGTTGCGGGGTGATTATCTGAACTGATTCAGACCAGTACTATTTTAGGAACGGGGTTCATGATCGAAGGGTCCGGTGTAAAGTGCTTATCGAAAAAACCATTTAGAATATCCTGGGTTTCATTGGATAATAAAGGAATCACGTCTTCAATAGCGTCACTACTGACCATGTATGGAGGAATTTGTGAGTTGAGTTCTTTTCCCCTGCAATGAGCATAGATTTGATATTCGGTTAGTTCCGAAGCTTTGGTTCCTTTCACCATACAAGAAGAAATACAATCATCCACATCGAACTCTCCTTCTTCATTGACCAACACAATTCTTTTGGTCGCATGTTGCGCAAAGTATTGATCCATCGCCTTCAGCGATTTCTTTGAAAAGGACTCTCGGATCTGTAGTGCACAGTTCATACATAGTGCATAATCAAAAATGACATCTTTCGCTTCAAAACCCTGATAGGTTCGCACGGCTTTTTCAATTACATAATCACAATGCTCATCTAGTTCACGTTCGCATTCGATGCATTTTTTGAAAAGATCATCTGATTCAAAAGAAAAGAATAAGGGGGGTATTGACTGAGCCATGGGTTTTACCGGGTAGTTGGGTAAAATTAAAAAGGTGTATGAAACATACATGAGAGCAAAAGGTAAAACTTTGAAAAATAGTATGCATGCATAACAAATTTATTATCTTTGAAAAACGCCCTATCTACAGGTACGGATAAAAACGTCAAGAAATGAAGCGAGAAGAAACGGTAGATTATAATATCAAAGCAACCTGGCATGCTATATCCAGGATGTACAATCAGTATGGAGATAAATTTGATATTACTGCATCAACGGGATTTGTCCTTCTGAACATAGACGTGGACAATGGAACTCCCGCAACGAAAATTGCACCTCAACTCGGACTGGAATCACGTAGCCTGACCCGCATGTTAAAAGCGATGGAAGAGAAGGGCTGGATCTATCGAGAGAAAGATCAGGAGGACGGCCGGTCGGTACGTGTGTTGTTGACGGATGAAGGCAAAAGAAAACGAGAAATTTCCAGGAGGTCAGTAAAAGAGTTTAACCAACGTGTACGTGCGGTGGTCTCCGACGAGAAACTCCATACTTTCCTGGATGTTATTCAGGCCATCAACTCCATTATAGAAGATAAAAACCATTTGCATACATTTATACAGGAACTAGAATATGAAACGAGCAATTAAAAAGGCAGCAGTTTTGGGCTCCGGAATTATGGGGTCAAGAATCGCCTGTCATTTTGCCAACGTTGGAATTGAGACCGTACTGTTAGACATTCCTCCAAGAGAGTTGAGTGACGCAGAAAAAGCAAAAGGCCTTTCGTTGGATCACCCTTCTGTGCGTAATCGCATTGTGAATACGTCTTTACAAACGGCGTTGAAATCGAAACCAGCAGCGCTATACAACAAGAAAAGACAATCGCTGATCGCTACTGGCAATTTTGATGACAATATGAATCTCATCAAAGATTGCGATTGGGTGATAGAGGCAGTGGTAGAAAATCTGGACATAAAAAAGTCACTTTTCGAGAAAGTTGAAAAACATCGGACCCCAGGTACGCTGATAACCAGTAACACCTCCGGTATTCCAATCCATCTTATGCTGGATGGAAGAAGCGATGATTTCAAGAAACATTTCTGTGGAACTCATTTTTTCAACCCTCCGCGTTACTTGAAATTGCTCGAGATCATACCGACTCCAGATACAGATCCGGACATTGTTGATTTCTTCATGCGCTATGGTGATTTGTTCCTCGGAAAGACAACCGTGTTATGTAACGACACGCCAGCATTTATTGCCAATCGGATTGGGGTTTACTCTATGATGTCTGGTATGCATGCCGTTGACAAGACTGGGTTGAGTGTTGGTGAAATCGATAAATTGACAGGTCCGGTAATCGGACGTGCTAAATCGGCGACTTTCCGTACTTCTGATTTGGTAGGCCTCGACACAACAGTTAATGTGAGCAATAATTTATATGCCGCATTAAAAGAGGACGAATCCCGGGAGGTCTTCCAACTGCCAAGAGTGGTGAAAGAGATGTCTGAGAGAAAATGGCTTGGCGATAAAACAAAACAAGGCTTCTATAAAAAGACCGTATCACCAGAAGGTAAAAAGGAAATCCTTGAGATTGACCTGAAAACTTTTGAATACGGCTCCAAGAAAAAATCAAAACTCTCAGTTCTTGAAAAAACAAAGGATGTTGAAGACTTAAAGGAACGTTTGAGAATTGCCATCAATGCTGATGGCGTGGAAGGCGACTTCTATCGCAGTACATTCTTCGACCTGTTCCGGTATTGTTCTTACCGAATTCCGGAAATCGCTGACGAGCTTTATCGGATCGATGGTGCTGTATCAGCTGGCTTTGCCTGGGAGATGGGTCCATTCGAATCCTGGGATGCCATGGGCACGGAAGAGATCTACAACAAAATGGTGGAAGCCGGCCTGCAGCCTGCGGAATGGGTGACCACAATGATCAAAGATGGTAATAAGTCATTTTACAAATTCGAAAACGGTAAAAGGCACTACTACGATATCCCTAGCAAAACGTACAAAGTAATTCCGGGGACGGAGGGCTTTATTTTCCTTGATGCCTTCAAAGAGAAAAATATTGTTTGGAACAATGATGGAGCAACGCTCTATGACATTGGAGATGGTGTACTCAATCTGGAGTTTCATACAAAAATGAATTCCATCGGTGCGGAAGTAATCGAAGGAATCAACACCGCAATTACTACCGCCGAAAAAGATTTCCGAGGTTTGGTTGTCGGAAATGAGGGACATAATTTCTCGGCTGGAGCCAACCTGGCGATGTTGTTCATGTATGCGGTAGATCAGGAATTTGATGAAATCGATCTCATGATTCGCCAATTCCAAAATACGATGACCCGGGCACGATTTTCTTCGGTACCTGTCGTAGCTGCTACTGCAGGAATGGCGTTGGGTGGCGGTTGCGAATTGTCTTTGCATTGCGATGCAATTCAGGCACATGCCGAAACGTATATCGGATTGGTAGAAGTTGGTGTTGGTTTGATCCCCGGTGGAGGTGGAACTAAAGAATTCACATTGAGAGCTGCGGATGAATACATTCCAGGGGACCCGGAACTAAATACGTTGCAAGAGTATTTTATGAGTATTGCAACGGCAAAAGTTGCCACTTCGGCGGAAGAAGCGCGTGGCATGCGTATCGTCAGACCATCGGATAAGATCACATTAAATCGAACCCGATTATTGGCCGACGCCAAAAACCGAGTGATGCAGTTAGATGAAGCGGGATACACACAACCCACACAACGAACAGATGTGAAAGTATTGGGTAAAGGTGGACTTGCGGCTTTGATGGCTGGTGCTTCAGGAATGCGGTTCGGTAATTATGCCTCGGAACACGATGTTAAAATTGCCAACAAAATTGCCTGGGTAATGAACGGCGGAGACTTGTCGCAGCCTTCTTATGTGTCGGAGCAATACTTGCTTGACCTGGAACGAGAAGCGTTCCTGAGTTTGTGCGGCGAGCCTAAAACTTTGGAGAGAATTCAAAGCATTCTATTCAAAGGCAAGCCATTGAGAAATTAATTGTTGAAACAAAAAAAATTAAAATGAACGCATATATAGTAGCTGGCTACCGATCAGCAGTTGGTAGGGCAAAAAAGGGAGGGTTTCGGTTTTATCGACCAGATGATCTTGCTGCAGATGTGATCAAACACCTTGTAGGGTCTGTAGAAGGATTCGATACGAACGAAGTAGACGACCTCATTGTAGGTAATGCTGTTCCGGAAGCGGAGCAAGGGATGCAAATGGGTCGAATGATCTCTCTGCTTTCATTACCAATAGGTGTTCCTGGAATGATCATAAATCGATATTGTGGTTCTGGTTTAGAAGCGATCAATTTAGCGTGCGCTCGTGTGCATTCAGGCACGGCAGATTGTATCATAGCGGGAGGAACAGAGTCCATGTCTATGGTACCAATGATGGGTTACAAGCCTGCTTTGAATTATAAAATCGCCGCCGAACACCCGGAATATTATCTCAACATGGGATTGACCGCCGAAGAATTGGCGAAAGATTACGAAATCACCGCAGATGATGCTAATCAATTTGCAGTGGCTTCACACGAAAAAGCGATCAAGGCAATTGCCGATGGCAAGTTCAAGGATGAGATCGTGCCAGTAGAAGTCGAAGAAACCTTTGTGGGTCCTGATGGAAAGAGACAACAAAAAAATTATACCGTAGATACGGATGAATGTCCAAGACCAGGAACGACAATGGAAGGTCTCGCAAAACTCCGTCCAGCTTTTAAGAATGGAGGGCAGGTAACTGCGGGTAATTCTTCCCCAACTTCCGACGGAGCCGCATTTGTGATGGTGATGTCAGAAGCCATGGTTAAAAAATATAACCTGCAACCAATCGCAAGGATGGTGACTTATGCCACTGCAGGAGTTGACCCTAGAATTATGGGAATTGGCCCCGTGGAAGCGGTGCCAAAAGCATTGAAACAAGCAGGACTTAAACAAAATGATATCGAGCTCATCGAATTGAACGAGGCGTTTGCTGCGCAATCACTTGCAGTAATCAAAGGCCTGGACCTCAATACAGACATACTCAATGTAAATGGTGGGGCCATCGCATTGGGTCATCCTCTAGGATGTACCGGAGCCAAATTATCAATTAGTCTTTTCAATGAAATGAAACGAAGAGATAACAGATACGGAATGGTGACTGCCTGCGTAGGGGGTGGACAAGGAGTAGCTGGAATCTTCGAAAGGTTGAACTAGTACTAATTCCGATATAATGAAATAAAGAACTCCGGCTTATGGTCGGAGTTTTTTGTTATAAAGTTTCTTGGAGCAAAAAAAAGAGAAAGCCGGTTTTTAGAAACAGTGAGTGAAGTGCGTTTGAGAACGAATTCCCTTTTAAAACCGGCTTTCAGATGGACTACCATCAACCTAAGAGCTAAATCATTCATAGATGAATGACAATATGAAATTAGGTATATGTAGCTTTTGGTTTGGAAGGTTTCTGGGCATTGAAAATTTCAAAACACTAATAATCAGCGAGTTATGTAAAATATCTAATCAAAAAATACCCAAAAGTGGGTATGTTTTTACCTACTTTCAGGTAGAAGTATATTTCTGACAAAGAAAGAAGAGAAGGAATATCAAAGGAATAGAAAAAAGAAAGCCGGAACCATAATAGTGAGTAGAGTGGGAACCGGCCTTCAGATGGACTACCATCAACCTAAGAGCTAATGTCATTCAGATTTGAATGACACGATAAATCTAATAACTACTTAATTCTGAATTTCCAGACGATTTCAAACCTCTCAAAGTTGAAAAAGGCTAACAGCTTGATAATAAGAATGTTAACCTAAATATGGTTAGGTGAGATATACCTACTTTTGGGTATAAAAATACCAGAAAACGGGTAGTATGAGGTTTTGAAAATTTCTAGCTAAAAAGAAACGATTTGATTCTGAATGGCATACCTGACCAGTGAAACCCCGTTTTTGGCATTGATCTTTTTCATCATATGCTTTCTGTGCGTCTGTATGGTTTGCTCGCTCAGGTGTAATTCCTCACTGATTTCTTTGACGGTCATTTCCTTGCAAATCAGTACCAGGACCTCTATTTCTCTTTTGGTCAGATTGGCTTGATCCTGATGGGTAGGTTTTTTGAAATTGGTTCGCTGTATATTTTGACGAAGTGCTTTTGAAACCAGCTGATTGTAGTAAAAGTCATTATTCCTCACAGAGTGAATCGCCCTTTTTACTTCTTCCGGTTCGGCATTTTTCAACAGATAACTGTGAACGCCTATTTCGATAAGCTCAGCAATCACCTCTAATGATTCATTCATTGAGATAATGATCACATGTATGCCGGGATATTTCGTGATAATTTTGCGAGAAGTTTCCCACCCGTCTAAAACGGGCATATCCAAATCGAGTAGAACAATATCGATTGGGTTTAGTTTGAGAAAGTTCAATGCCTCTTTACCATTGGGGAAATCAGCAATAACTTCTACATTATCAAAACCACCTACCATCATAGTCATTCCTTTACGGAATAAAGTGTGGTCATCAGCAATTGCCACTCTAATGGGCTTTTCTAGCATACGCTCTAGGTATTTGGCTTATATTTTACCTTGTCTGAAAAAACGGAGTTCTTTCAGAAACGATGATTTCTGCGTTATAGTAATTTGACTAACCGGTTCTAAAGCCAGCGAGCACTGGTCAATGGCTAATTTAGTTGAATTAGATTATTTTAATCGCAGAGACAAATATTTTCAACTGTTTAACTTTTCACTCATAGAATCTAAAGACATCAGAAATATCTTGAATTACAACATCGAAGACATCAATAATTATTTTGGGGATATGGATCTTTTTCTGTTGGATCAAATCCTTAAGGGGCAGGTTGTTCCGGGCAGAATTCTCGATGTTGGGTTTGGAACAGGGCGTAACCTCATTCATTTTTTGCAACGAGATAACTTTGAGGTTTATGGGATAGAAACTGATCCATCTTGTATAAGCCTGGTCCAACTTATGTTACGAGGACTTAAGGGACAACAGGTTGATCGATTTCAATTATCATCTGTTTGTGATTTATCATTTTCTCAAGGGTATTTTCAAACTGTTATTTGCTCCAGGGTGTTTCACTTTTTAGATGATAAGGGAAAGAATCAGGCATGGGAAAACCTCTTTCAGGTGTTGAAGCCAGAGGGCCTACTTTATTTGACCGTAAATTCAACGGTGAATTTCGAAGATAGGACGCGACAAGGAAAGGATGAACAACACATTTTTCCGGATGGAACTAAGGGCTATTTTCTTACAAGGACACGACTGGATTTTATGATTAATGACCCAAGATTCGAAAAAGTTGAACCGGTCAGAAACATACAATATGATGACAACCATGCGGAAACTACTATGGTCCTTCGTAAAAAGTAAATTCAGCACCTTATTAGTGCCGCTACTGATGCTGTCTTGTACATTGAATCAGGAGAAACCTATCTCAATTGATGACATAGATTTTAGTACGCGCGATGACACAGAAATCTTTTTTAAGAATATTCGTCAATCGTCCTATATCCTGGATGAGAACAAACCAGCCAGTATCAACACTTTTCGTTTGAAAGCGAACAGACTGGATGACGCCTCTCTGGAACCCAACCCAGTAATTATACATCACTGGTTACGGGACAAGGCATATGTCTGGTTAGAATTCGGAGGCAAGAGCGACTTTGATGAACCGCTTGAAATCTCGATCGCATACACACAAGGTGAAAAGGCACTGACATTCGATGGTTCTTCCCCACATAATCATCTTGAAGTGGCACTCGCGTTATTCAATGCTTCATTAAGTGAAACCCGAATCTATTGCAATGGAACAGAGGTTTTGGCCGTTTCTACGCCAGAACGCACCCATTACCAGCTGGTTCTCAACGACTATTTCCGCTTATTAGGGCTAAAATGATTCTTATTGTCAGCCTTATGTCATTTTTTCAGGATATAAAAGCAGGACTTACACGTTAACACTGTACCTAAGAAAAAAGACTAAGCTATGAGAAATTTTATCTACGTTATCCTTCTGACCTTTGTGTCTACCCAATTAGTTGCCCAAGATCATAATACTGATAAGCAGTTCGCTTGTTCCGGTGATGAGATCGCCTTTGATGGAAATGATCTGGTAAGCTACCAGGGAAACGAGGTTGTAAAAGGAAAGAAAGAGCACACCTATGAGTATCAGGGATTGAAACTAAGGTTTGCCAATTGGTCCAACATGGATAAATTCATCGAGAACCCTGAAAAATATTTACCTGCTTACGGAGGGTGGTGTGCTATCGCCGTGGCGAACGGAACATTGACCAAACCAGATTTTTCACATTTTCAGATTCAGGACAACAAACTTTACTTCTTCGAAGTGAGAGCGTTTTTTAATGGTCAGACTGCCTGGAATAGAGATCCGGATATAAACAAAGTCGTGGCTGATAAGAAGTATGGTGAGTTGACTAAGCCTTGATGTAAATCAAGTTCTGCTATTTCAAAAATAACTGAGAGCAGGAAGACATATAAATTTTACAGTAACCCGATGAATGCATCGGGTTTTTTAATGCCTAAAGCATGGACCGTTTTAGATTAATGGTAAACAGTAACCCGTGGTTTAAGAGTTCTATCCGGGAATCACAACTTATTAGCCGATCAGTTATCAGGCCTTCATTTCCCTAAAGGCCCTGGGAGGGTTATTTATTTAAGCTTTTGAGGACTTTTACTCGCCCACGGATTTCATGAATGGTTTCTTTTGAGAGCTCCATATAGATACGGAAACTTTCATTCGCCTCGAGTTCTTCATTTATCAGCATATCAAATGCTTTGTTTTGAGACTCCTGTATTCCTTTGATTTTCTCAATTCCTTCCGCCGACGTTTTGAAATTCGCGTTTTTCATCTCCATGAGATCTCTATAGAAAATGTCAACACGGTCTTTCTTCTTCTGACTTTGCCATTTGGAAAGAGAGATCAGAGCACTTACGATAGCAATAATGATTGAGAAGAGTACACCAACAAGTTCTGCGTATCTTTCAAAGAAACCAGGCTCGTCCCGGTCCAGGAAAACTCTGGCACCTTCATGGAGTGGGAAACTGATTTGAGTACGGTCAAAATTTTCGTCCAAACCACTGAAGATCAAAGGGCTTAAATTGATGAAATCTTGCTTTTCGTTGAAAATCGTTCGCGTAAGATCGTAAGCAAAACTTTCGCGCAAACCCGATTTGACAATAAGCAATGCATCCGAAGCTACGGTTACTATGGGCTTATCAGTGATATCACGATAACTTGTTTCCGGGATGACAAAAGGGTGTACCTGCGGATATCTTAGTGAAATAGCATCAACGATCGAACCTTTTCCATAATTATCTAACTGATCCAATGAATAGAGTTTGAACCCCTGAAGGGTTGCAAGATCTTTCAATCGGACGATATCTGTAAACCCGATGATCACTTCATTTTCAGCAGTGAAAATGTTGTTGGAAATTGTTATTCGGGATTTATCCAAATCAAAAAATTCAAACATATCCTCCATAAAGAGGTGAGCCCCAGTTCCTTCATCTCCGATGTACACCGTGCGATCATATAATAATTCCTTGAAAGAGGTCGGTTCTGGCCGACCATCATCCAGATAAAAAATGTGCAGCACTTTGGGATAGAAAGAAAGAATAGTTCGTACATCGTCACGAAAGGGCACGAAATTTTCAATCAGAGCAATATCTGCAACACCTTCAGCAATACTATCAAGGTTGGCGAAACTTCCGGCGCCGTTTACCAGTTCTATCTCTATATTATGATTTCGTTCCATCACCGTTTTTATGGCTTTGGAGATTTCTCCATCTGGCTCATCCGTTGTAAAGAAGAGTCGATATTTAATCTTTTCCTGCTTACAAGACCCTACCAGGATCAGAATCAGGAGAGAAAGAAGATATATAGGTCGTTTCATTTAAAGCAATTATTAGGAAGGTTTCCGCAAAAGGCTGAGAATCAGAGATACTCGTGACTCAGCTAACCTAGATAAAAAACAGAGGATGGAGAAAAGTGATTCACTTGTTTAGTAAAAATAAAATGTATATTTAAATAATTTGTCGTCTATACGGGCGAATGGGTAACTTTGCACGCTTGCCGCGACACGATAGAAAATTAATAGGCGCCTTATGAAAAAATCACCTCTGAGTGAAAGGTTAAAGTACAGGTTTGACAACTTCATATCACAGGGTACTGTGCCGATGATCTCGGGTCTGGGAGTTTTCTCCGTGGTTTTTGTTGTAGTCTTCGCCGGATTGTTATTGGCTTTCGGACTACACCCAGATCATACTGAACAAGGATTTAACTTTTTTGACTCTATTTGGGTCAATTTAACCCACGTACTTGACCCGGGTACAGTTGGCGAACATCTGGAAAACTGGCCATTCAGAATATTCATGATGCTGGTGACTATCATAGGTCTGGTAGTTATCAGTACATTGATTGGTCTGGTATCCAATGGTATCCTTACCAAACTGGAAGAACTTAGAAAAGGTCGATCGTTTGTGATCGAGAAAGGTCATGTATTGATCCTGGGATGGTCTTCCAAAATTTTCACGATCATTTCGGAACTGGTGATTGCCAACGAAAACCAAAAACGAGGAGTGATTGTCATCCTTGCAGACAAGGACAAGGTGTTAATGGAAGATGAGATCCGAGATAAAGTAGGCAGCACCAAAAATACCGATGTGATTTGTAGAACGGGTAATCCCATTGATGTGCATGATTTGTACATCGCTAACCCCTTCGATACGAAATCCATCATAATCCTGGATAAGGACAATGAGAATTCAGATTCTCAAACTATAAAAACCATCGTTGCGATCGTCACCAACCCTGAGCGAAGGGAAGAGGCATATCACATCACAGCGGAGATGGAGGATAAGAAAAACTTCGAGGTAGCCAAGATGGTTGGTAAAAACGAAGTAGAGTTGATCCTTTCTGATGAAATCATCTCTAGAATTATGGTACAGACCAGTCGTCAATCTGGCCTGAGTGTGGTTTATATGGAATTAATGGATTTCGATGGCGCCGAGATTTACTTCATGGAAGAACCCTCACTGGTCGGTAAACCCTTCCGGGAAGTGCTTTTCGCATACGAAGATTCTGCTATCATGGGGATTCAGTTCGCTGATGATCATGTGGAAATTAACCCACCGATGGACACCATTTTCCAAACTGGTGACCGGGTAATCGGTATCACAGAAGATGATGATACACTGATTCCAAATGCAGAGAAAAATCCAAACATGGATGAAAGTAGGATCGTCTATACAGAACCAGATGAATCTACGAAAGAGAGAATCCTGATTGTTGGTTGGAATAATAGAGCACGTTACATCATCAGAGAGCTTGACTATTATGTACCTCCGGGCTCAACTGTGGAAGTTGTTTCCAAATTCGATGATGCAGAGCGCACGGTCAGAGACCTAAAGAAAAAGGTAAAAAATATAACCCTGGAGTTTGAAGTACAGGACACAACAGATCGGGAAACCCTTGAAACTATGCACCTGGAGCGTTATGATTATATCATCCTCCTGTGTTACCAAAATTACTATCCCATTCAGGAAGCGGATGCGCAAACACTGATCACCCTGTTACACTTAAGAAACTTCACGGAGAAACATGGTCATACTTACAAGATTGTAAGTGAGATGCTGGACATACGAAATCGCCAGCTGGCAGATATCACCAGTGCCGATGACTTCATTGTAAGTGACAAATTAGTCAGCCTCCTGATGAGCCAGGTAAGTGAGAACAAATTCCTGATGCGTGTATTTGAGGATCTATTTGATGCTGATGGGTCTGAGATATATATCAAGCCAGCAGTGGAATACGTTCAGGTAGGAGATCCGATTAATTTCTATACAATTATGGAATCGGCGGCCAGAAAGAACGAAGTGGCGATTGGTTACAGAATCAAGAAACAGGCCCGTGATGCAAATAAGCAATACGGCGTTTATGTGAATCCAAAAAAATCAGAGCAGTTCATCTTGACAGAAGATGATTTGGTAATTGTTCTATCTGAAGATTAAGTAACTTCAGTTAGAACTTTTCATTGAGTGCCTGACGAATCTGCTTCATCGCTCGTTTACGATAAATTCTTGTGCTATGGATCTTTCTGGGAATCTTGTCAATGTATGCAAGTACATTGGTTTTCTCAGGATCGTTCAGAAACTTCACTCGTTCAAGAATTTCGCTTTCAAGGGTTTGAGTAGTCATAACTGTAGTGGTTTACTAGGTAATTTAACGGGAGGTCTTAATTCAGGTTTTATCCCCCTGTTGTGAAACCATTAATAATACAATACTCTAAGAAGTTAGCTAGCTCGGGTCTACGAAAAATTTCCGTAGCTTTAACCCCCAATAATTATCCCAAATTTGATGACATCAATTTCCCCCTCTGTGGCATCTTTTATGGAAAAGGTTTCCCATAGAAATGCTCATGAATCTGAGTTTTTGCAGGCAGTTCAGGAAGTAGCGGAGACGATCATTCCCTTCGTTGAACAACACCCAAAGTACCAGTCGGCCAATTTGCTTGAAAGAATTTGCGAGCCGGAGCGAGTGGTGATGTTTCGAGTACCCTGGATTGACGATCATGGCCAATATCAGGTAAACCGAGGCATCCGAGTCCAGATGAACTCTGCAATAGGCCCTTACAAAGGAGGTCTAAGGTTTCACCCTACGGTAAACCTGAGTATTTTAAAGTTTCTGGCATTTGAGCAAGTCTTTAAGAATAGCCTGACGACTCTCCCGCTGGGTGGAGGTAAAGGAGGAAGTGATTTTGATCCGAAAGGAAAATCCGAAATGGAAATTATGCGATTTTGTCAGAGCTTTATGACAGAGTTGAGCAAACACATTGGCGGATTCCGGGATGTGCCAGCTGGAGATATCGGTGTGGGTGGACGAGAAATCGGATACATGTTTGGCCAGTACAAGCGAATGAGAGATGAATTTGTGGGCGTACTGACGGGCAAAGGTCTGACTTTCGGAGGTAGTTTAATTCGGCCGGAAGCAACAGGTTACGGCGTGGTATATTTCGCTGATGAAGCGATGAAGGCTCATAGTGATGGATTGGAAGGAAAAAGATGTGCAGTTTCCGGAAGTGGCAACGTGGCTCAATTTACCGTTGAGAAACTATTGGACCTTGGAGCTAAGCCAGTAACTGTTTCTGATTCGCAGGGGTTTGTACACGATCCGGATGGTATTGATAGAGAGAAACTAGCCTATATCAAGGAATTGAAAAACGTAAAACGAGGTAGAATTCGGGAATATGCGAATGAGTACTCCTCGGCAAAATTCCATGAAGGTCTTACTCCCTGGAATGCGGAAGTAGATTTGGCTTTCCCTTGTGCTACGCAAAACGAATTGCCAGATTACGATGCAGAAACACTTATAAAGAATGGGTGCAAGGGAGTTTTTGAAGGGGCCAACATGCCGACCACAGAAAAGGCTTACCGTGCATTGAAAGCTGCCAATGTCATATTTACGCCTGGAAAGGCGTCTAACGCCGGAGGTGTTGCTACCTCAGGATTGGAAATGACCCAAAACTCAATACGGCTCAACTGGAGTCGGGAGGAAGTGGACCAAAAGCTTCAATCAATCATGAAAGATATTCATGAAAACTGTAAGCAGCATGGTGCGGGTCAGACTGGACAAATTGATTATGTGAAAGGAGCCAATATTGCTGGTTTTGTAAAAGTGGCTGACGCGATGTTAGCACAAGGAAATGTTTAAACGATCCTTTATCAAATAAAACAGCAGAAGTCTATATTTGCACGAAAATTAAAAACCTCACACTATGTTAATGCTTGGTTTTATTGGTGTTTTGTTCATTTTGGCAATCATATGCCCGTACATTCTACCAAACAAGAAAGTAAGTGATCACAACAGAGATCACGTATAATACAAGGCTCTCTTAGTAATAATTAGAATTTATCTTGCGACGAAACACCTCAGGGTTGTTTCGTCGTAAAATATGCGTTTTTCGTACGTACAGAAGATTTAGAAAAACAGCACCCTTAAACAACAAAGGAATTTTAACTAAGCGTTAAAAGAGTTGCTGAATCACATTCCGAGTATTTAAAAATCATTTCTCCCGAAACACCCCATCCGAAATTGTCTCCCGGAAAGGCAGGGACATAGAAAAGCCTACTCACAACCTCTTAGAGGTCACCAGTAGGCAACATCGTAGTTAAAAGAAAAATACGAGGGTTTAATCCTGGCTTTTGCGGCCTTCTTTTAGAAAATCTACTGCGGAAATTGCAGCTCCGGCAGCAGCTAGGAAAATAATAATATTTACGAAGAGATTGACGCCATCCGTGATAGCAGGATTTGTGATTTCCATGGTTTGTTTTCTTCTTTTGTGCGAAGTTAAGTCATCATTTACTTTTAGCAATTGCTTGAGATAAACTTTTGATCAACCGATTGATATCGCGCTCATCATTGTAAACATTGGGAGAGACACGAACGGACGTACCACGAATCGAAACACTTACTTTGTTTTGATTCATCACCTGCTGCAAATTTTCCAACGAAAGGTCATTAGGAAGGGTAAGTCCAAATAAATGACTTCCTCTGGCTTCATTATTTTCTATACCAAATCCCATTGCTGCCGCTTCCTGGATCAGTGGTTGCGTCAGTGATTTGCAATATTCCTGGATGTTGACCGGCCCCCAATTCAGAACTTGTTTTAGGGCTTCAATCATCATTGGAACAAGAATAAAATTACTATGCTCTCCCACTTCGTACCTTAGTGCACCAGGTTCGTAATTATCTTTATAATGGATTAGTCCTCCAAAATTTCTCGCATCTTCACGATTGATCCAGTTCTCCTCGATAGGGTTCCCATTGTCGAATGCTTCACCATAATACGCCAGTGCCATGCTATAAGGGCCAAAAAGCCATTTGTAACCAGCGCAAACAAGTGCATCTGGTTGAATTTCTTTTACACTGAAAGGAAGTGCCCCTACTGATTGTGTTCCGTCAATCACTAGCAGGGCGTCATTTTCCCTGGTTTTAGCTCGGATTGCCTTCAAATCAAATAGCGTACCATCGGCCCAATGAACATTCCCCAGCGCTACTAACAAGGTATTTTCGTTGATTGCATCCAATATCTGTTGATTCCAGAGTGCCCCCTTTTCAACCCCTTCCGGTTTGGGTACAAACTTTACTTTAATCTTATCAGATTGCGCGCTTAACCAGGGATAGACATTACTTGGAAATTGTTCGTCTGTAAGAATAATTTCCCCTTCACGACCGGCCAGATTGTTCACAACATTGGCCATCGCATAAGAAACCGAAGGGGTAGTAACCACACGGTTGGGTTGGTCATTGTCGATTAATTGTGAGAAGAGTGACCGCAATGTCTCAGAATCGTGGAAGAAATCTTCAGGTCCGACCTGGTAGGGCTTCCGCTTTCTTTTGATTCCTTTTTTCCCTGCATTCTCCACCTTTTTAGACAATGGAGCCATGTAGGCACAGTTTAAGTAGGCGTATTTTTTCTGGAGTTGAAATTTTTCGCGCTGACATTTAAGCATAGAGGATCACTTTTAAAGTGCCTAAATTACAAGTTAACTGCTGATTTTAAGTGCAAGAAATTGTCGTATTCGATTCAATTCACACCGCAAGGCAAATTATCCCGAATGGTGAAAAGCGCCTGGTAAAAATTGGAACCAAAAATCTCTGTTTAGCTCAGTATCAGGGAAAGTTCTATGCCATGGATGATGCTTGTCCGCATATGGGTCATCCTCTGTCAAAAGGCAATTTCAATCCATTTCAGGAAATTGTATGCCCTTTACACACGTACCGATTCAGCCTGGACTTAGGCGAGGAGGCAGAGCAACGTTGCAAAGCTTTGAAAACCTATACGGTCATTCAAGATGACAGATTAGTCATCGTAATGTGATGTTATTGGTTGGGGTTCAGAAAATGAACTAATCCCAGTAAGCCGTCGGCAATACTTTGTGCCCATTCCTGTCCGGACCCTCTGCCAACAATGTATGCCACGAAAAGCACGTAAATTCCTAACAGGATTATCGCCTTGCCTTTACCCATGTGTTTGCCAGAAGTGAAGATCAGAACTGCCACCACCGTCAGGATCCACAGCAGAAATCGTAATTCCAAACTAAGATCCACGACCTCAGGAGGCATAATAATGGGGCCTTTGATCAGTGTGAAAATAAATAGAGGCAGACCCAAGGCAAAACATATATCGAATATATTGCTACCAAGCGCATTGGAGATCGCATCGTCATATTGTCCGCGTTTGGCGTCTTTCATAGATATGATTGTATCCGGAAAACTGGATGCAGCGGCAGCCAGAATGAGCGCAACGAACATGACGGGAATATTTAACCCATTGAATTCACCTAAAAACGGAACAGTATAAGTTTCAGCACCAATCCACTCACACGCGATTACCAGAAAATAACAAACAAGTGCGATGGATATGGTAGAAAACACAAGTAGTGTCCAGGCGCGTGAACCATTGATAGGGGAGTTACCAAGGAACAGCGCTTCCAGGTCGAACTGGAAAAATGCTTTTATTTTCCCTGATCTGGGTTCATCATTATCCTCTTCCTCTTTTTCGCTTTCTGTGGCTATTTCTTGTTTTTCCTCTTCTGTCTTTTTGGTCATTGTGCTGAACATGTAGACGATATAGACCACATAAACCAACATCAATAACAATCCATGGTACCAATCGAGCTTTGAACCACTCACTAATACGAGAAAGATTAATTCCGCAATGATCAACGCAATCCCATCTCGCCTCATGGCTTTTTGTGACACGGTGATCTTATCGGTAAGTCCCATGGAGATCACGGCCAATATGGCCACGGCGGGAATGACCATGCTATTGAAAATAGCACTACCGGCGGTTGTACCGATTCCCCCAGAAAAGCCATTGGCATCTTGAAGAATAAAAAGGAAGAAAAGTGAGGTGAAAACCTCGGGCATCGAACTGGCAATGGCATTGATCGTCGCTCCCCTTACCCCTTCAGATAAGTTTCTACCAACATATTCGGAGGCGGTCATAAAACCATCTCCTGCTCTCCAGATTACCAGGCAACAAATGGCAATCAGAAGCAAAGGTATTAGTATTCCCATACGGCAAGCACGTTACTGTGCGACTCTCATATCATACAAAGACTAGAGCGAAAATAAACAATTTCGCGATGCAAGTGCCACTCAACATCAATTTCCCAGGATTTATCAACTTTTGATGCAACTATTTGCAAAATTCGGAATCATATAGGTAGGTCAAACTTACTCAACATGTTCACTAACTTCCTGAAAACTACCGTGCGGAATATGCTCCGCAATCGTGCCTATGTCATCATCAACATCATTGGACTAGGCTTGTCACTAGCCTGTTGCATTGTAGGCTATCTAAACTTTAAATACGCAGCAGACTTTGACAAGCAGCACGAAAATCATCCGAGAATCTATAAAGTACAGGTTAATAAGACCGTGCAAGATCGCAACATTCCTTATGGAATAACTCCTTTACCGCTTGGCAATGAAATCAAAAATGACCTGGCTGGCATATCACATACTGTACGTTACACCAGTTCTGGTATGGTTTTACAAAAAGGAGATAAGATCCTCAATAGAAATATCGGATTTGCTGATGAAGATTTCTTTGAGATGTTCACCTTCCCATTTAAATATGGAGACAAAAGCGCCTTCCTTACTCCAGGAAACCTGATCTTATCTGAAAATTCCGCGCAAGTTTATTTTGGTGATATTGATCCGGTCGGTGAACTAATCAAAGTGATCCAATCTGATGGTGCGGTAAAAAGCTTTGTTGTGGGAGGGGTACTTGAAAAGATTCCACAGAATTCCAGTATTCGGTTTGCGGCAGTGACACTATTTGATAATCATTTGGATTTCTTCGATCGGACCAATGATCAATGGCAGTCGTTTATTGCTGCGACATTCATCATGACTGAAGGAAATCAATACCCGTCTCATATCCCAGGCATACTAGACGAGCGCTATGTTGGAATTCAGAATCAAGCTCGTGAGGACTGGAAAGTGTCCGGGTTTTATCTCGAACAACTCTCGACTTTAGGGAAAAATGCTCAGGATATTCGAGCCAACTGGTTGCTTGAGCCACCTCCGGCACCGGCGGTAACGGTTCCTTTGATCATGGCAATCCTAATGTTGCTGATCGCTTGTTTCAATTTCACGAACACTTCCCTGGCTATTTCCAGTAAAAGGCTCAAAGAAATAGGTGTAAGAAAAGTAATGGGAGGCAATAGACAGCAACTCATTTTTCAGTTCATGGGTGAAAATATTGCGCTATGTGTTGCGGCGATGATTCTTGGTATTTTGGTGTCTGTTTACCTGGTTCCCGCATATAGTTCAATGTGGGAGTTTATAGAGTTAAAGCTATCGCTAACAGAAAACCCGGAGATCTTCATTTTTCTTACGGGTTTACTCCTTTTTACATCAGTTGTAGCAGGTGCTTATCCATCATTGTATGTTTCCAGCTACGAACCAGTTTCTATTCTACGTGGAACCCTGAAAGTAAAAGGAACCAGTGCGTTTTCAAAGGTGCTGTTAGGAGCACAATACTCTCTTACCTTTTTAGCTTTGATTTCCAGCCTTGCATTTATCGGAAATGCCCGATATCAAAGAGACTTAGATGTTGGCTTTCAGAAAGATGGCGTTATCGCTGTGCAATTGGATACTGAAGATTACCAGGCCTATTTCGATCGGGTTAATCAGGTGAGTTCGGTGGAAATGCTGGCAGGTACAGAAGAACACATCGGACGCTGGAATTATTCCCGGACTTTGAGACAAGGAGAAACTGAAATGGAGACCAGTATGATGGACCTGGGCATCGATTATGTGCAATTGATGGACTTGAAATTAAAGGAAGGCAGGTATTTTGAAAAAGACCTCCAGGAGCACGATCGTCAAAACTCTATTCTTGTCAATGAGCAATTGGTGAAAGATTTTGGATGGGAGGAGCCCATTGGAAAGAGAGTTCAAATCAATGATACTACCCGTTTGACTGTGATAGGCGTATTAAACGACTTCTATGTATATGGATTTTGGGACCCGGTATCTCCAATGGCATTTCGACCAGCAGTAGATGAAAGAATGAACTTTGTGGTAGCTCGAATGAAACCGGAAAATTCAACCGAGACATTTGAAGCGCTGGAAGCGGCCTGGTACGATGTTGTTCCAAATAAACCTTTTAGTGGACGTTATCAGGATCAATTCATCAAAGAATCCGATCTGGTGAACAATAACATTGCGATTTTGTTCACTTTTCTTGGGTCGCTTGCCCTTATTCTCTCATCCATCGGTTTATTCACGCTGGTGTCACTCAATGTGATCAAACGTGTGAAAGAGATAGGTATCAGAAAGGTCCTGGGAGCAAAGGTGAGTTCCATCGTGCATTTACTGAACCGCCCATTCATTTTAATTATCTCTGTCTCTGCAGTTGTCGGTACAGGACTGGCCTATGTGTTGATAGACTTGCTGTTGTCCTCCATTTTTCACTATTACCAGGCGGTAACAATAATCTCATTGGTCTTGCCATTTATTGTTTTGGCAATTATTTCTCTGACTACTTCTTCCGGGAGGGTCATGGTTGCAGCAAAAAGAAATCCTGTGGAGTCGCTCCGATACGAGTGATTACACTGCGGGATAGTTAAGTTGATCTGCTCCCTGGATTAATTCAGGGAGTTTTTTGTTTTCCTATGTGTGATAAACACGCATCCCTACGTTGTGCGCTTTAATTGGTGAAATGAGAAGTGGAAAGATCAAAGAACTGCTGATCAATATTATTTTAAGAATATTCACTGGAATACCAATTCTCTGACCCAAAAACCCTTCTTGCAAGTGAATTTTGGATATATTTTCGCTAAAGAAAGTATGGTGGGACAAATTTGCAAAATAAAATTGCATTTTGCAAACGGTTTCCGCTTTTTGTGTAATAAGTCTATTTGAATTGACCATTTTAGCGGAAAACCTGAAGTTCCTTCGTCAGAGGAAGAACCTAACGCAAACCACGTTTGCAGAGCAATACGGATTAAATCGCGGTAATGTTGATTCTTACGAAAAAGGCACCGAACCAAAATTGAGGGTGTTGATTGAGGTTGCAAGAAGCTACAAAGTGAACTTGATGAGTATGCTGACGCTTAAGATGACATCAGAGAATTTTCATCTATTTGCCGAAGACATGCCCCTGATGTCAGAAGTAGTAGAAGACCCGGCAGCCATGTACGGGGATTCTGAAATCTACCTTTTGCTTCGTGACATAGAGGACAGTGAGGTCAAAGAACAACGAAGGGATATTTCGAAGAAGATCATGCACATGGTAAATCGCATCATGTCCGAAAACTCCACACTTCGTCGTGACATGATGGAATACCTGAAGAAGGACCGAAAATAGGTTCTTTAGTTACCAGATGATTGGCAGGGCTGGAACCCAATCACAGAACACCTCTCAGAATCGTTTCTTCAAGGAGTCAGAAGAGGTAAAACTTTATAGTATTTTCAGCAACCCTGTTTTAAGAGGCAGCTCGTTTCTCGGGTCGATTGGCGACACTCAGCTTTTCAAGCTCCCGGACAATGCCTTCTGCTGACTTTTCTGGTCGTACCCTGAATGCCTTAAGTCCACTTACTCCTTGTAATTCTTCAAGTACAAACTGTTCGAACTGCGGAGATATGAGTCCTTTGTGGCTGAGGTATTCCAAATAAGTAAGGTATTCCCGAGCATCTTCTTCACGGTTGTAGACGATAGAAATAGTTTCGGGTTGAGTCAAACGCTCTGAGGAGTCCTTGATTAAAACTTTATCAATTCGTTTTTTGATAATCTCATAACGAATGTTGTAGGCCCCATCCACATCAAACTGCTTTTCGTCCATTCGGAACTTTACAGAAAGAGGTTGACTGTGAACCAAAATCAAATGGCCTACATCCAAAGGCATGCTGAGGTCTTGTTTTAACTCACGGGTTTTCTTGGAAATTTCGATGGTCACCAACAATTGCCACAAGCGCAGGTTTTTGAGGTATAGTCTGCTAAATTTCTTTTCTCTGGAAATCGAATCACCAACATAAATATTGTACTCCACTCCGTCGGTCTTGTACCTTTCGAAGTAATGTGGAAAGATTTCCTGTGCCCGATCTTGTTCTTCTTCAAGAACACTCGCTATGGATTCATTGATCTTCGTCAGGCTTTCTTCAAAATCCTTTCGCTTATCATAGATGATGCCCACTTCCGGATCTAACTGGTTCCAATACTTTTTAGAACTGACCTCAGTGAAATCCGACATGTCCTCTTCTAAATCACGGATCAGGGGCTCAATATCCTTCCGCAGGAAATTGACAATAAGGTTTTCATCTTCAGAGATCAACCCTTTCTTCAGTCGCGTAACTTGTTTGGCAATTCGGTAAATGGCTTCGCCAATAATGGGGAAATCTCTTCTTTTTTTACCTTCCGCCAACACTTCTTTGGCCAGCTTTAACTGCTGTGTCAGGTCTGCTACGATGGCATTGTTCCTTCGTACGGAGGAGTTTCGAATATCTGAAGAGCCAAACAAAGGATGAACATCCTTGAATACAATCTCTTCGTGTGCTTCCGAGATACCCATGCTTTCCTGCTCGATGATTTTGAACGCAGCTTCCGTAAATTTCCATTCTACGGAGGGGTGTATTGAAGTATAGTGCTCTTTGATGATTCCGCTGATCCTATTTTCCACTTCCTTCATTTTGCGAGCCATTGCATTCGCAAAAATTGGCAGGATATCTTCGATTTTAGCAAAATCTATTGCTCGTAGCGATTCTTTCTCACTCGCCATTTCAAGATGACCGATGAATGCTCCGTCGGTATATAATGGTGCAACAATCAGGCTACGGTAATCGGGAAGTTTATCCTTACTAAAAAGTGGACTATTGGTAATTTCAGGGATAATGACTGGTTTTCCAGTTCTCTGGATCTCATCACTGATCTCGTGGAAGGCATGGAGAAAATGGGCATTTCCATCAGTCAGCAAACTGTGACTTCCTCCTTCACCACATGCCTGATAATTATTTTTGAAGGTATGGAAACTGCTGATGCCTAAGCGCAAATCAGACACTTCCACCAACGATCGAAATTGACCCTCCACAAAACCAAAGAAGCTTGTCTCATCATTTGATTGCTCCAGGATCTTTTGCTTTAGGTTTTTGACGATCTCCTCTTGCGTGATTTCGTGCAATGAGTAAATAGCAAACCCAGTGAATTCAAAATGTTTTGGAGGAAGCTTCTTGTACCATAACTCAAGGTCATGGCTCTGAATCAATTCATCGATCTCTTCCGCTGATAAATCAGGTTTTTCTCCATTTAGGCAGATTTCACAGAATCTTGAGTCAAACTCTACATGGTAGTGTTTCTGCAAGCCATTGTTTTCATTCAATGTCAGGGTCATATACTCCACAGGAGGAAGCTTTACCCCATAGAACTGATTCAGAATAGCTCCATAAGCGGCCATGTTTTTAGTCATGGCAATTTCTTCAGGACTTTTATCATTCGCCATGTTGAGCAAAGAACCCGCTTTGTCAATCAACTGCCGAAAAGGTGCTGTGGAATAGAAATATTCCAGGGAAAAAGGACGGAAGACCGCCACAATCTGATCATTACTTACTGCTGGAGGCACCACTGCTGAAATGATCACATCAATTACATGCTTATGTTCATCGATATGGGTGGTATCACTGATTTTCTCCCGGAGGAATGGAATTTGTTCTATTTCCTCGACCAGTTGCTTGGCCGTATTGGATAAAATAGGATTGTCGCTATAGCGTTGCAGCTCCCAATATCCAATAAGGGTGCTCAGCTTAAGTGTACTTTTAAATGGAAAATCCTCCAACATTTTTCAAAGTTAACGAATTGAAAAGTCTATAGAAATACGCTGAAAATCAGAAATATGTTCCCCAAACCAAAAAGAAATACTTTACATGAGCGGATCGGAGCTCATTTTAATTGCTCATTGTGTAATTTTTCGCACTAAAGAATCTGAGAGCATGTACATCAATCTTTCGGGCCTCAATATCCTTGTGACTGGGGCCAGCCGTGGAATTGGAAAAGCGATATCGACAAAACTGGCGGAAGCGGGCGCAACCATTGCCGTTCATTACAACAAAAATGTACGCGAGGCGGAAAACCTTGCACACATTCTGGGAAATGAGTCAAAAGCATTCCAAGCGGACTTATCCAAAGAGGATGAAGCGCTAAAACTTTTTGAACGCGTTGCGCTGGAAATGGGGAGTGTCGAAATATTGATCAACAATGCCGGTATTGCAAAATCAGCATCCATAATAGGAGAAGATGTTGCGTGGCAGCAGTCCTGGAATGAGACCATGCAAGTCAACTTGACTTCTCCGGCGATGCTTTGCAAAAAAGCGGTAGAGCACTTTATCAAGAGAAAGGCGGCGGGCAGGATCATCAACATTTCCTCAAGAGCAGCATTTCGAGGAGAAACCGGTGATTATATTGCTTATGGTGCATCCAAAGCTGGAATGGTTTCATTAACCCGATCCATTGCCAAGTCATTTGGGAAACAAGGAATTAAAGCTTTCAACATTGCTCCAGGTTTTGTGAGAACTGATATGGCCAAAGAGTTTATGCAACAGTATGGAGAGGAGCATGCAAAGGGCGATATAGCTTTAGAAAGGCTTACAGAACCCAAAGACCTTGCACCATTGATCACATTTATTGCCAGCGGCATGGCCGATCATGCAACCGGCTCCACTTTCGATGTGAATGCAGGTAGTTATTTGCATTAGAGTTCAAGAACTTTATAAGAAGATATTTCGTCTTTATTACATTACATCACGTCACCAATAATCAAATCGCCATGGAATCCAATTTTATACAACACCTTCGTATGCTGGTACGCCTGGCATTGAGTGATCAGAAATTCTCAGAAGTGGAGAAAGGCCTGATTTCAAGCATTGGGAAGGCCCATAGGTTATCCGATGAAGACATCCAGGCGATTATTTCGGAAGAACTGTCCCAGAAAAATGCGTTGAATATTCAATTCAATGCTCTGTCTTTTGACGATAAATTTGAATATCTATACGATATTATACAACTCATGAAGATAGATAATGAGGTGTTTTTGAGCGAGATCAGGTTTTGTGAGCAAATGGCAGACAACCTGGGTTTTGATAAGAAAGTAGTGAAAAAACTATCTGCTCGTATTTACGGAGACCCATCTATTACTACTAATCGAGATGCGCTGAAGAGCCAGGCCAGGAAATTCCTTAAACGCTAAATTTTGGTGATGCAAATAATAAAACTATCTTTAATCCCAACAACCCAATTATTTTAACTACTAAGCTATGAGCATCCAATCCCAGCTAAGCGCGTTAATCGCATTGGCCAATATAGACGGAGATTTTGATGGAGAAGAAAAGACCCAAATATACATGTTGGGAAAAGCCAATGGCCTCGCCAAGGAAGAGGTTGACAACCTTATCGATAATCCCGTGCCGCTCCCCGCAGTAAGCACGATGACATCAGATGAGAAATTTGACTACCTCTACAATATCGTTCAGTTAATGAAGATCGACAGTCAGGTTTACCTGAGCGAAATAAAGTATTGTGAAGACCTTGCTGAAAAACTAGGATTCAAGCGCAAAGTCATTTCTACGTTGGCCTCCAGGGTATATAGTGACCCATCTATAACCGCGAATATTGCGTCGCTTAAGAAAGCTGTAAAAAAATACGAAGCTTAAAAAATTTAAATTGAGCTTAAAGAAAGACCAGGTGCATCATGTATCTGGTCTTTTTTATTCAAACACTTTCAGAAGTTGAACATTTTGGAGTTGAAAAAGTCTGGCTGGTGTGTCGGGCTCAAAACCACCCTCAAGTAATTTAATGTTGAGAAAGTTGAGATAAGGATTGCAATCGCGATAAAAAATGAGGTTCTTTAATCAAGACCAACACACGATTTTTCGTGACCTAACCTTATGTCCTGGAGTCATCTCTACCCTCTAGATCTGTCCGAACTGGCCTACGTTCGTGAGCAGCTTCATCAGGCCGTTCAAAGCGTTGCTGCGGTAGGCAGACACTTTTTAGAACCTTCCAAAGAGGATGAAAACGCCGTTTTGCAATGGATCCCTAACCCCAAAAGACTCGCAGGAAAGTGGATTGATACGCCAAAAGGGAAAATCAGGCCATCTATTAGTTTTTCAGAAGGACGAATCTTTTTGATCGACGAGCAAATTAAAGTGATTGACTCGTTCGAAATTCATGGCAATACATTCAATCAACTAATGGTCTGGTTTGAAGAACACATTGGAAAGCTCGGTCTTCCGGTAGAAAATTTCAATGTGAACTTACCATACGAATTGCCAAGTTATGCCACTCAAAAGAAACATGCATTTGACCTTTCTCATTTGGCTCTTTCGGATGCGTTTGCACATTACTACGCTAATTCTCGAGTCATTCTTGAGAAACTACGTAGCACCTTTTCTGAAGTAGGAGAAACAACTGTATGGCCCCATCACTTTGATCAGGCGATCTCAGTAATGCTTAAGAATTCGGGAAACCCAGAAACATCTTCCTATCTGGGTCTTGGAATGAGCCCGGGAGATTACTACTATGATCAGCCTTACTTTTATGTCAATTCCTGGCCATATGCTGAGGAGGATCAATTACAGGCCCTTAAATATGGGAAATGGCATACCGAAGACTGGGTTGGGGCTGTACTAACAGCAGAGGAAGTTTGGGATATGGCTAATCAGCCAGAGGCTGTACTCACTTTCTATCAAGACACTTCGAACCAGCTGAAAGATCTCTTATTGCAATAAGTCGCTTAACCGGATGTGAAAAAACTCTTCTAGTTTCGAAAGGAATTCGTCTTCGTTCATGATCCGTTTGCCAACTTCGTTGGCGGAAGTGTTGGCAAATTGCTGACCAGTCAATGTAAGCAAACCTTCTTTAGTCCATTTCGAAACAAACTTTGAGTCAACGTAGAAGGAACTTGGATCCTTCTGATAGAAATGATGTTTGTCAATAAACTCGATATACTGCGTTTCCTTGTCTGCAAACCCATACATGGTCGAAAAGTTGGACATGTCCCTCGAAATCTGAAGCGTCCAATTTTCATCAGGATCTTTTTGCATGCGCATGTATCGGTTGTAATCTACCTGCAGCTGGTTTTCGACCATTTTCTTGGGTAATAATGGTCCGTTTCTCGTACCCACGTCTACCAGCCACTGCACCTCGTCAATTACAACGATCAATAGCAAATACTCATAATTATGACCGTAGCCACGTTCGGACTTTTCGGAACTGCCGGTGACGGGATAGCATTGAAAACCAAGCTGGTCGAGTAAATGATAGAAAAGAAAATTGAGCTCCAGACCGATTCCACCTCGATTAGGTCGAGCAACGATTTGATCAAATAATGAAAGGATGTCCCACTTTCTTGTACGGCCAAAATGAGTTTCGAGGTTCTCATGAGGAACCTGATGCAGATGGGCCTTGTGCAACTCTTTCAGATAACTTTCTCCCGGATCTTTACGACTTACATCAAGCCTTTCTAAATAAGTAAAGACATCAACTTTTGTGAGTTTCGGTCGATTTTGAAAGTAATTGAGCCGCCTCACTCTTCGAATTGCCTTTGCAGGGTAAAGAAGAAGTTTCGGACAGCCGATTCCCAACTGGTATCAGCATCCCATTCTGTACCAACATAAATATCATCTGTTCGGGCCTGATAAATGTAGCCTTTATAAATCACGGTCTCCACTGGAAGTCGCTTCAGGCTAACAGCACCGGGTACAGCGCCTGGTGTGACCGAAATAATTTGAGTTTCTTTTGTATGGTCCGGGTAATTCAGGAGATCTTTTGCCCTCGACCCGGAAGTCTGTACCAACTGGAATATGTATTGTATACCACTGGCTAATGCATATTCATTGTCTTTGAATGAAAGCATTTCCCAGTCATAAGGATATTGTTCAAACATTTTTTCAAGCTTCGCATTATAGCGTCTTACTTCCTTGTTAAAGCTGATCAATTCCTTCTTCTTGTCATCAGATAGCTTGTTATCGATCCGAATGGAATCCAAACGGACTACACCTAATTTTTGCCTTTTGAGAATACCAGGATAATTCGCCAGGTGCGATCCTTTGAAGAAACTAATGTCTTCAACAAACTCAGGGTCACTGAGTGTTAAGAAGTTCGTGGCGTTTAAATCTGACCGCTTTACCATTAACCCAAGTTTAAATAACAGAGGAAGAACTTGTGAGTCCTCCGCTTTCCAGGCCAGGTTTCGGCTGAAAAAATTCTGATTGTTAAACCCCGAGGCAATTACCATTTCATATTTACCTTGAGTTTTGGTCAGGACGATCATGTTGCTGATGTTTCTTGACCGAATCAGCTTGAAATATGCCTCATTTATTTTTTGGTTGGCATACATGTCCTGTTCAAAAAGATAGAGGACCGGGTCTATGCCCATTTGAAGAAAACCCTGATGGAAGCTATTACATTGTTTCTTCCATTCTTTGCGATCCAGATCATCGGAAATCCGAAGAATAACTCCTGTCCGACTGGATAATAAATCGGAGGGTATTTCTTCGGCTGTAAATTCCAACAGGCTCATTTGTGTGTTTAAGCCACTCGGCTGACTCAAGCCTGAAAAAGCAACGAAGAATAAGATCAGATAGATATAATGTCGCATGCCTTGTTGAAAGGATACAAAAATAGGTTTTCTTGGTTCACATAAAAACGTTGTGATTTGTGCATATTGCCCTGGGCTTATGAATCAATCAAGAAAAAGAGTTTGAGAAAATGGAAAAGAAAAGATGTGCCTGGGCTGGGGCCAACTTCCAGGCTTATATTGATTATCATGATCATGAGTGGGGAGTGCCTGTTCATGATGATAAAATACATTT
This sequence comes from Cyclobacteriaceae bacterium, assembly GCA_965215825.1. Lineage (GTDB taxonomy): Bacteria > Bacteroidota > Bacteroidia > Cytophagales > Cyclobacteriaceae > JAWPMT01. The sequence goes on from CBDCEM010000002.1 coordinate 800,113, forward strand.
CGAATTTCTAATTTTGGAAGGTGCACAGGCCGGACTAAGTTGGAGTACGATTTTGAGAAAAAGAGAGGGCTATCGGAAGGCTTTTGCCGATTTCGAAGTAAAAGCAGTGGCTCATTTTTCGCCGGGAGAAATAGAAATGTTAATTCAAAATCCTGAAATCGTAAGAAACAAACTAAAAATAAGTGCTGCAGTAAACAATGCCCGTTGCTTTATGGAGGTACAGAAGGAATTTGGTTCATTTGATGCTTACGTGTGGTCATTTGTCGACCATGAAGTAATTCAAAATTCCTGGAAGTCAATGTCCGAAGTACCAGCAACTACTCCAGAGTCGGATAAATTGAGCAAAGACCTCAAAAAGCGAGGATTCAAGTTTGTTGGGTCTACCATCATATATGCGTATATGCAATCCATGGGAATGGTCAACGACCATACAGTAGATTGTTTTCGACACGCTCCTTTGCGAGATACCTAATCTCCGATTTTCTATTGGACATCTCCTCGAATTTTTTACAAGGACTGATTCAAAACAGACATGTGTTCACTCATAAATTCTTATCTTGGGCAACATTGAATTAAGCATGTTATGCCCCAGCTCATCGACCTAAAATTCCTAGGCCTGGAAGAGGCCATAGGAGCATATCTTGTAGAGTCCTCTGTTGGACCTATTCTTATAGAAACAGGACCGCATTCGACTTACGAAAACCTCAAACGTGCATTAAACGCACATGGCTACACTGCAAAGGACATTAAGCATGTTTTGTTGACCCATATCCATTTGGATCACGCAGGTGCGGCCTGGGCTTTTGCCGATCATGGAGCCAGTATCTACCTACACCCATTTGGAAAGAAGCATCTTTCGGAGCCTTCTGTTTTGATGGAATCTGCCCGTAGGATTTACCTGGATAAGATGGATGAATTATGGGGAGCCATGAAACCGATCGCTGAAGATCAGCTGATAACACCGGAAAACGAAGAGGAAATTACGATTGGCGATCAAACTTTCAAAGCGCTGTATACTCCCGGTCACGCAAAGCATCATATAGCCTGGAAGCTCAATGACAGTGTGTTTTGTGGAGATATAGCAGGAGTAAAAATAGGAAACGGACCTGTAGTTCCGCCCTGCCCTCCACCGGATATCAACCTGGAAGATTGGCTTGATTCTATCAAAACTGTTCAGAAAAGCGGAGCCAAATCAATGTACCTGACTCATTTCGGTGAAATCACGGAGATAGAGGAGCATATGAACGAACTAAGGTATATGCTGAAAGACTGGGCTAACTGGGTCAAAATCCGATGGGAGAATTTGCAGTCGCCAGAAGAAATGACGCCAGCTTTTTCAGAATACACTGCTGATCAACTGCGCAAAAAAGGCGTCGATGAGAAGGGAATAGAACAGTATGAAGCCGCTAACCCTTCCTGGATGAGTGTGGCCGGCCTGATCCGGTACTGGAAGAAGAACCCAGCTCACTAAACGTAAACCACAAATAATACGATGATGAAAATTGTTCGGGGTACCCTGTTTACAGTCATTGTTATTGCTATCGTGATTTCGGCGATCATAACTTCTATTCGTGTAGCCCTTTCACCAGACTATAGAGGTGAGCTTTCTATCAACGGCCTTTTGGCAGACGTTGAAGTGTATTACACCGATCATGGCATTCCTCATATTTTTGCCGAATCAGAAATAGATGCATACAGAGCTATGGGCTACGTTCACGCTCAGGATCGATTATGGCAAATGGATCTTTTGCGGAGAGTTGGAGGTGGTCGTCTTTCTGAGATTTTTGGGTCAGACCTGATAGAAGCAGATAAATATTTCAGAATGATTGGAACCCATACCTATGCCGCTCAATCAGCCGAGCAGTTAAGAAGGCGCAACGACAAAATGTTCAAAATTGCCGAAGCGTATGTATCAGGAGTCAATCATTTTATTTCGACTGGCCCTAAAACAATCGAACATACGCTACTGGGGATAGAAATGGAGCCCTATACCATTAAGAATATCTACGAAGTGCTCTCCTACATGTCTTTCAGTTTCGCCAATGCACAGAAGACTGATCCCGTATTGTCGGAATTGATGTCAAAGTTAGACAGCATGTATTTGAAAGACCTTCCGATTTTCAGTGGTCCCAAAGAATATCGCATGTCAGTCACCAATGCCGGTCAATCGTCCGCGTTGAGTATTCAAACCAATAAAATCCTGAACGAGCTCAGTGTTCCGCTTTTCATAGGCAGCAACAGTTGGGTGATTGGACCAAAGAAGTCCGCTTCGGGAAACACGATACTTGCTAACGACCCTCATATAGGCTTTGCACAACCCTCGGTGTGGTACGAAGCACATCTCAACTATCCGGAAGGCGAAGTTTACGGGTATTTTATTGCAGGAGACCCTATTCCACCGATCATGCACAACCAACATGTTGCCACAGGGCTCACCATGTTTGAAAATGATGACATAGATTTTTATCTGGAACGTATCCATCCGAATGATACCACACAATACATGTATAAAGGGGAGTGGACCTCTTTTGAATATGCAACTGAGACCATTGATGTTAAAGATGGCAATACGGTACAGTTCTCCAAACGAACAACCAAACACGGGCCAGTCTTGTCGGATGTGATGGAAGGTGAAGATCAGGCGGTTTCCATGTATTGGGTTTATACCGGACAAGAAAACTTTTCACTGGAAAGTAGTTACGAACTCAACAGTGCCAAAAATGCCCAAGAAGCTGCTGCCGGCGCATCAAAAATTCATGGACCTGGTTTGAATGTCATGTTCGGTTCCAGGCTTGGGGAATATGCTCGTTGGTCTTCCGGCCGATTGATTTACCGTGAAAATGAGCAAGATTCCAAAACCTATCGTGATGGCAGCACGGGCCTCGATGACCCTGATAGCCTGAGGTCTTTTGATCAAAACCCAATAGACGTAAACTCTTCCAAAGGATACACATACAGCGCTAATAACCAACCACAAGCGGTAAATGGGGTGTTATATTCTGGGTATTATTTACCAGATGATCGTGCTGAAAGTATTGTAAACCTTATTGAAAGTGAGGAACTTTTGAGTGTGGAGGAAATCAAACAAATCATGTTGGATCATCAGGCGGTGATGATGCAAAAGGTGAAATCGACCTTGCTTAAAGCTGTGGACGGCTATGCAGATGAACATTTTCATTTCGTTCTATCTGGCTGGACAGGGACCTTTGATCGGGCAAGTCACCAGGCGCCATTTTTTCAGATTTGGGTCTACGAAACGCTTTCCCAGGCCATGTCTGACGAAATGGATTCGACACTTTGGGAGGCATTTCGAGAGACACATCTTTTCAAACGTACTTTCGAGCCCATGATCCAGAATCGAACTTCGGCCTGGTGGGATGATGTAAACACAGAACAAATTGAGATGAGAGCGGATATCATCCGCCGCGCCTACGATCGGACCTGGAATCGATTCACAGCCGTCTATGGTGAGGACCCTGATCAATGGCGCTGGGAAAACCACCACCAATTGACACATAAACATGCCATGTCCTCCGCCAGTCCCCTATTGGCTTACCTACTGGATGTAGGACCTTTTTCGGTTCCTGGTGCAAATGAGGTGATTAACAACCTGGGATTCACTTATTCTGATGCACTAGTTCACCAGGTTACTTTTGGTCCCTCAACAAGAAGGATTGTGGACATGGCAGACCCGCTGAACAACAGCTGGTCCATTTTGCCGACAGGGCAATCCGGCAATCCTTTTAGTCCTTATTATGATGATCAGGCTGAGATGTATGCCAATGGCGAATTCCGCAAAATGTTACTTGACCCACAAGTGATCAAAAAATCCAAATTACTATTAAGACTAACAGCTCAATAGCCATTTTCCGATGAGTTTTGGGCATCCTTTTATTATGGATTAATTTTCCCTCATTCCATGAATAGAAGAAAATTTATCACTAGCACATCACTTCTGGGACTAAGTACCGCCGTGATGTCTTTTCCACAGGAAAATAAGCTCATCAAACCCCCAGCACTCAAAAAGGGAGGGACGGTGGGTCTAGTTACACCAGCCAGCTCACTTAGCCGTTCTGCTTTTGAAAAGACTTTATCAAACATTGAAAACCTGGGATTCAATGTTAAATATTCAGATAATTTAAGAGTAACACGGGGTTTTCTGTCAGGTACAGATGAACAACGCGTGCAGGATTTGCACAACATGTTTGAGGCCGGAGATGTTGATGCTATCATTTGTGCACGTGGTGGTTACGGCAGTGCCAGACTTTTACCAGAACTCAATACCGACCTTATTGCCAGTAATGCTAAACCCATGGTCGGCTATTCAGACATTACGGCTCTTCATCAATACATTTATTCACGGACAGGTATGGTTACGTTTCATGGTCCGGTTGGTGCTTCTGACTACAATGATTTTACAAGGGACTATGTCGAGGACCTGGTAATGAAAGGGAAAAAGGTGAAAATAAAAGCAGAGGAACCTGATGTAATTGCTCCTGGCGAGGCAGAAGGCAAATTGATTGGAGGTAATCTCTCACTTTTGGCAAGTTTGGTAGGCACGCCATTTCAAAGGTCCTATGAAGGGCATATTCTTTTCATAGAAGAAGTCGGTGAATCAACTTATCGTGTGGATCGCATGCTGACACAACTGATACAAAGTGGCTTACTAAATGGAGTGAAAGGTATTGCGTTGGGATATTTCACAAATTGTGATGCCAAACCTGGAGATCGTGGTTATGAACAATCCATTTCCTTGAGAGAGGTATTGAAAGATCAGTTTGGTGCTTTAGGTGTGCCAGTACTTGCCGGACTGCCTTTTGGACATGAAAAACACAATGCCACTCTTCCTGTTGGTATACAAGCCAGACTCGATGCGGAAAAAGGATTATTAAAAACACTTGAAGCAGCAGTAAGCTAACCAAAGAATTATGAAAAGAATATTGACCATTCTCTTGCTTGCCATAGGTACATTGGCTCACGCCCAGGACCATAGCGAAGCCATCAAACAGATCTATGAGGAACAGCTAAACAACAGCCACGCCTATGAAAACCTTCGATACCTGACAAAGGAAATAGGAAACCGCATCAGTGGGTCACCCAGAGCTGCTGCGGCCGTGGAATATACCCGACAGCTGATGGAGGGATATGGATTCGACACGGTGTTTTTACAACCTGTAATGGTACCACACTGGGTACGAGGCAAGCAAGAGGTGGCGAGGATCATTAATTCTGATAAATTGGGAACTTACGCCCTGAACCCAATTGCTCTTGGGAATTCAGTGGGAACCGGACCGGAGGGTGTAGTGGCTGAAGTAGTTGAAGTGACCAGCATGGACCATGTAGAGGAACTGGGAAAGTCTTTAAAGGGCAAAATTGTCTTTTTTAACCTCAAGGCCGATTTGAACCTGGTGAACTCTTTTCGCGCTTACGGCGGCACGGTTATCCAACGCGTTTGGGGCGCTTCTGAAGCAGCAAAATATGGTGCACGTGCGGTCATTGTGAGATCAGTAACGAACTTTCAGGATGATATTCCGCACACGGGAACCTTGCGCTACAAACCTAATATTGCACAGATTCCTGCTGCTGCGATCAGTACCAATGAAGCAGATTTATTAAGTAATTTGCTCAAAGGGCAGGACAACCTGAAGATATATCTGGAGACCAATTGCGGCATGCAAGGCGAAAAGCTTTCTTACAATGTGATTGGGCAACTCAATGGAACCGAATTTCCTAAGGAATATATAGCCGTAGGTGGTCACCTGGATTCCTGGGATGTCGGTGAAGGAGCGCACGACGATGGTGCAGGCTGTGTTCAGGGAATCGAAGTGTTGCGGACCTTCAAAGCATTAGGAATTCGGCCGAAAAGAACACTGAGAGCGGTTATGTGGATGAACGAAGAAAATGGCGGTGCCGGAGGCCGTGGTTACGCGAATGGGGCCGAAGAAAATGGAGAAAACCACATCGCTGCTGTTGAATCTGATCGAGGCGGCTTCGTGCCGCGTGGCTTCACATCTACGGGCACCGATGCTCAAAAAGCCCAGTTGCAAGCCTGGGGTGATAGGTACTTTAAGTCCTATGAATTACATTCATTTGATCAACCGGGAGGAGGTGCAGATATCGGTCCATTAGCTCCACAAGGTACCTTCTTAATCGGGTTGCTTCCAGACTCTCAGCGATATTTCAAATATCATCATACTGCGGAAGATGTTTTTGAAAACGTTAACCAAAGAGAATTGGTGCTCGGAGCCGCAGCGATGACTGCTATGATTTATTTAGTGGATCAGGAAGGGATTTAGGAGGTATTTCTGACGAATCATCGATTTGGAGTACAGCTTATTGTGACTTCACTCATGTTTGGAGGGCCTTAATAAATGAAAAAGAGGGACGTCATTCGATCATTTCAAAAGGCCATTTCACAATGATTCTCCTTTTCCGTGACTTGACTTCTCGAAAACACTAGATTTGCGGCGACATTTTTCTCACCCCGTAGATATGAATTTCGACAGAAAAGAAAGAACTGATGACCAATTAATGGAGATCTACCGATCTCTGGTTACTCCGCGCCTCATTGAAGAAAAGATGCTCATCTTACTTCGTCAGGGTAAAATCAGCAAATGGTTCTCCGGAATAGGGCAGGAGGCAATATCTGTCGGCTCTGCTTTAGTACTGGACCAGGAAGAGTACATCCTACCTATGCACCGAAACCTGGGTGTATTCACTAGTCGAGGTGTTCCTTTCACTAGGCTTTTTTCTCAGTTTCAGGGGAAAAGCAACGGCTTTACTAAAGGGCGGGATCGCTCCTTTCACTTCGGAACACAGGATTACAATATTGTTGGGATGATCTCGCATCTTGGCCCTCAAATGGGGATTGCAGATGGTATTGCGCTTTCTTCTTTATTGAGGAAGCAAAATCAGGCGACATTGGTTTTCACAGGAGATGGGGGTTCCAGTGAAGGAGATTTCCATGAATCGATTAACGTTGCTTCGGTTTGGAACTTACCAGTCATTTTTGTTATAGAAAACAATGGCTATGGTCTTTCCACACCTAGTCGTGAACAATTCAATTTCGAATCTTTTACTGTGAAAGGTCCGGCTTATGGCGTGGAAGCTTACAGTGTCGATGGAAACAACATTCTGGAAGTACTTAACGAACTTGAACCACTAGCGCAAAGTATTCGCGAGAACCCCAGGCCGATCATCTTTGAGGCACGAACCTTTAGGATGCGTGGACACGAAGAAGCGTCAGGAACCAAATATGTTCCCAAGGAATTGATGGAACACTGGGCGAAAAAAGATCCAATTGAAAATTATCAAGCTTTCCTTGAGAAAGAAGGAATTGATGCTCAGAAGTTAGAAGCAGAAAAAGAGAAGATCAGAAAAGACATCAACAAATCTGTAAAGGAGGCATTTGCAGAGGAGGCGATTGAAGGAGACATTCCTCGTGAGCTTGCAGACGTATATCATCAAAACACACTTGAACCCATTGAACCTGCTTCTGATACGACGGAAGAAAAAAGGTTTGTTGATTCTATTTCCGAAGGCCTGTATCAGAGCATGGAGAAATACCCGGAATTGGTTTTAATGGGCCAGGACATAGCGGATTACGGCGGTGTTTTTAAGGTGACTGAAGGCTTTATGAAGCAATTCGGAAAAGAACGTGTACGGAATACACCCCTTTGTGAGTCAGCAATCATAGGGACAGGACTGGGGTTAAGTATTGCCGGAATGAAATCAGTTGTTGAAATGCAGTTTGCAGACTTTGTTACCTGCGGCTTCAACCAGATTGTAAATAACCTGGCTAAGATTCACTATCGCTGGAACCAACAGGCAGATGTAGTAGTAAGGATGCCAACAGGAGCAGGTGTTGGAGCAGGTCCGTTCCATTCCCAATCCAACGAAGCATGGTTTTTCCATACACCGGGGTTGAAGATCGTTTATCCGTCCAACCCCAGGGATGCGAAAGGGTTACTTTGTGCAGCAATCGAAGACACCAACCCAGTGTTATATTTCGAGCATAAGTACTTGTACCGATCTCTTAGTGGAGAGGTGCCTACAGATTATTACACTACTGAAATAGGTAAAGGGGCCATTGCTCAGGAAGGAACGGATTTGACAATTGTGACTTATGGGATGGGGGTGCATTGGGCAACAGAATACGCAGCCACTCAGGCTGCCAGTATCGAAATAATCGACCTAAGGACCCTATTGCCATGGGATAAAGAGACGGTACGACAATCTGTAGAAAAAACGAATCGGGTAATTGTATTACACGAAGATTGCATGACTGGAGGTATTGGTGCAGAAATTGCAAGTTGGATCATGGAAAACTGCTTCCAATCACTGGATGCACCAGTAACTCGCGTGGCTAGTCTGGATACACCTGTGCCATTTGCGTCGGCGCTGGAGGGCAATTTTTTACCGAAAGAACGGTTAAAGGAGAAAGTAAAAGAAATCCTGGCGTATTAATCTGGCTTGTAGTAACCTAAAGAACTGTTGAGTTTGTACTTTTAATTGTAAATCTTTGACGAAAGGCACTTCTTGAAACTCCGTTTTACGATATCTCTATTGCTATTCACCATTATGATGGTGTTTTCAGGGCCTCTTTATGCCCAGCTATTGGAGGATACGGACCGGAAACTAAAAACATCGAAGACGACCAGAAAATTTAGGTTGTTCAAGAAAAAGCAAAAGAAAGCTTCGCCTGCGTTTTTGTCCTTCGGCAGGACCAACAAGGGAAAGACGATAACCCCAAGCTCTTCGGGTATTCCGTTCAGTGGTAGAGTAGCAAAAGTAAACCCCCGGATCTCATCAGGAAGTCCTTTCCGCAACGCTCGTCCCATTTCTGCTCCAAGGTTTTCGGTCGGTTCACCTTTCAAAGGAAAGTACAAGGTGAAGCCTGGGTTTTCATTGGGCATACCGTTCACCTTTAAAGACGGCCCGCGACTGGCCAGGTTTTCGGGCCCAAAACCATTTACACGCCGAGATTTTCCAGTTGCACCAAGGTTCTCAGCAGGCCTGCCTTTTACGAGGAAGGATTATCCTGCGCGGGCCCAGTTTTCGGGCCCGAAACCATTCACTCGCAAAGACTTTCCGGTTCCTCCACGATTCTCCAAAGGCTTGCCCTTCACGAGAAGAGACTACCCGGATGCCCCCAGATATTCTTCCGGATCGCCTTTCGTAGGAGTAAAGTGGAAAGTCAAACCAAGATACAGTGGTTACATGTCGTTCAACCTTTGGACGAAGAAGGTGATTCAGTCAATTTTTCCAAACCACTACGTATCCAGTTTCCTAACCAATGTAAGAATGTTCAAAGGGCCGGATCAAAGAGCTATTGCAGTACAGCTTTCAAGGTACATGGGTCCATACAAATTGAAGCCGATTAAGCCGAGCAGAAACTTACATCCAAGTTATCGGTACAAAAAGTCTGTTTTAGTAGCAAATGAGACGGTTAGAAATGGCTTGAGAAGATGGAATATTTTCTGGACTGGTTTTTCCCGGAACTCAGAAGCGTCCAAGGGTGTTAGAAAAAAAGTGTCGAAACCTAAATTTGACAGGAAAGAAAGAGAGATTTGGAATAATTGAAGTGATGAACTGGAATAGATTAGAAAAAATAGAGGACCTGGATCAGCTAAATTCTTTGTCCCAGGAGAAACCAGTGATCTTGTTTAAGCATAGCACCCGATGCTCTATCAGTGCCGCTAGCCTTAACCGATTGGAGCGAAATTGGAATGAAGCGGAGATGGAAAACGCTGAGATTTTTTATCTCGACCTTATCAGACACAGGGATGTTTCTAACGAGATCGCACAGAAATTTGGCGTCCCACACCAATCACCTCAAGTAATTGTGATCAAAGAGGGGAAAACGATTCACGAAGCTTCACATTTTGGCATCGATTACCAATCGCTAAATAAGGTAGTTAATAGCTAACCTTGTTTTAGAGACAGATTTGCACTTAGAAATCAAAGGAGACTTCTTGTGTGAGGTCTTCAGATAAACTCAAGGCTACCGGACAAGTAAGTGCTTTGTCCTTAAGGTGTTGGATGTGCTCTCCACTCAAGTCACATGCCGGCCAGGAGAACTGAATCCGTATTTTGGATATTTTTCTAGGGTCCGCTTGCATGATTTTCGTGGTATCTGCAGAGATTCCTCGGATATCAAGACCTAACTTATTGGCTTCGATGCCCATGATGGTCATCATACAGGAAGTTAAAGCAGCGGCGACCAGATCAGTTGGAGAAAAGGACTCGCCCTTACCGTGATTATCTACCGGTGCATCTGTGATGATTTCGGTGCCCGATTTTAGGTGTTGTGCTTCGGTACGTAATTCTCCTGTATAAACTGATTTGAAGTGCATGGACTAAATATTTGTTGGCAACGACTTAAGTAAAACGCAAATATCTTATGGTAAGATTGAATCACAAACTTCTATTCATCACATTGCTGTCTCCATTGCTTTTATTTAGTCAGGTTGATGAACAAGAATCGGCGTATGATCGGGAATTTACCTGGGGAGTTAATAAGAACAGCAATTCCGGCCTTTTTGGCGGATTCAGTTTTAAGTTGGCGCATAGGACAGGTGATAAGACCTATAGAACCCTGGGTTTAGACTTACTTAATATAAAACACCCCAAAGAACTGAACATTCCCCAAGGCCCAACCGGAGGCTCTTTCATATTTGGCAAGCAAAACTTTCTGTACTCCGTACGCGGGCACTATGGAATTGAAAAAATTATTTTTAGTAAAGCCTCACAGCAAGGCGTTCAAATTAATATACATGCAGCGGGTGGTCCAAGTCTGGGAATTCAAGCTCCATATTATGTCATCAGCGGTGGGTCAGCCGAAATTTATGATCCAAACAGGCACACTTCACCAAGTGCTATCCAGGGTTCAGGGAGGCTCTTTCAGGGCCTGGGAGAATCTAAACTTGTCCCGGGGCTGAATGCCAAAACATCAGTTATTTTTGAATTTGGTACGTTTCGAAAAAATGTTGTTGGACTGGAATTAGGAGTAGCGACCGAAGTATTTTCAAGAAAAATAATCATAGTACCAACCCAATCAAATCGAGCATTGTATACCTCTGCGTTCTTCACGTTGTTCTGGGGCTCAAGGAAATGGCGCTCTTAGCCCATTACCTTCACCTGTACATTTAGGGCTTCCCCTGGATAAAACAAGCTACGATTTCATAAACTTCAGCAAACCATTAATTTTGTAAATGCGTTTGTAGTATGAATGCAGTTATTCTTATGCTAAAATTGAATCATAAACTTCTCACAGTGGCCTTTTTAATGCCACTCCTTGCTCTAGGGCAAATTGACGAGGAAGAATTTGATTACAGTCGTGAATTTACCTGGGGCGTTAATAAGAATACGAACTCTGGATTGATTGGCGGCATTAGTCTGAAATGGGCCAGGAAGTCAAAAGAAAGTATTTATCGCACGATTAAGTTTGATATCCTCAATGTAAAGCACCCCAAAGAACAGCGGTATATTTCACAAACTACCGGGACTTCCTTCATTTTTGGAAAGCAGAATTTCCTGTACACCGTTCGAGGGCAATATGGCTATGAAAAAATAATGTTCAGAAAAGCACCGCAACAAGGGGTACAGATCAATGTTACAGCCGCGGCAGGACCGAGCATTGGGTTAGAAGCCCCCTATTATGTTCTAAGTGGAGGCAATAGTGAAATCTATGATCCTACGAGACACACGAGCCCAAATGCCATTCAGGGCTCGGGCAAATTGTTGCAAGGCCTGGGGGAATCAAAAGTAATTCCAGGACTCAATGCCAAGACATCTGTGATTTTTGAGTTTGGCACATTTAGGAAAAACGTGGCTGGGCTTGAATTAGGCTTAGCAGCAGAAGTGTTCACAAGGGAGGTCATCCTCGTACCAACACAGGAAAATAGCGCCCTTTACACTACGGGGTTCTTTACTTTATTTTGGGGTTCTCGTAAATAGCGTGCCCGGAAAATTCACAACGGAAAAAAGAAATCATGATAGAATTGCCCACTGTTCAAGCACAGGAAGTGCGGAAGAAAAAGCCAAACTGGCTGAGAGTGAAGTTACCTGTCGGGCCAGAATATGCCAAGGTTCGGAAGATCGTTGATGAGAATAAGCTGCACACCATATGTGAGAGCGGCAACTGCCCTAATATGGGCGAGTGTTGGGGAGCCGGAACGGCTACTTTTATGATTCTTGGAAATGTATGCACACGTAGTTGTACATTTTGTGCAGTCGCTACAGGAAGACCTCCTGAGTACGATCAGGAAGAACCTTTACGCGTGGCGGAGGCCATCAGGACCATGGGCGTGAAGCATGCGGTGCTTACCAGCGTCAATAGAGATGAATTGAAAGACCGTGGGGCTGAGATTTGGTATCAGACCGTGGCCAAAGTGAAAGAATTAAGCCCTGAGACGACCATCGAAACCCTGATTCCTGATGTTAAAGGTAAATGGGACGCCTTGGCAAGAATGATCGAGCCTGGTCAGGAAGTGGTTTCTCACAACATGGAAACAGTAGAACGCTTATATCGTAGGGTAAGACCTCAGGCTAAGTATGCACGTAGTTTGGAACAGACTCAGCGTACCAAAGATGCCGGGAAGCGTACGAAAAGTGGCATTATGCTTGGTTTGGGAGAAACACAGGACGAAGTACACAAAGCCATAGACGATCTGGTGGAGAACGGCCTGGATATACTAACCCTGGGACAATACCTACAGCCAACTAAAATGCACATTGAAGTGGCGGAATTCATTCATCCGGATCAATTTGAAGCTTACAAAGAAGAAGGCCTTAAGCGGGGATTAAAATATGTCGAATCCGGCCCACTGGTTAGATCGTCATACCATGCAGAGAGACACGTGAACGTCCCCATATAAAGCAAAATAAACCCAAAGTACATTTCTATAAACTCAATGTACTTTGGATTTTTTGAGAGCAGTCTCCTATTATTCTGACCTGAGCCCTTTCACAGGATTTACGAAAAGTGCTTTGATTGATTCGAAGCTTATTGTAATCAGAGAAATAAGTGCGACGATTACGCCAGCAAGGAAGAAAACATCCCAGCTTAGGTTAACTCTATATTCAAACTCCGTTAACCACTCACTCATTAGGTACCATCCGATTGGAATAGAAATCACCAGGGAAACTGAAAGTAGAATTAAGAAATTTCGTATAAGTAATACAAGTATCCTATTAAAAGACGCACCCAAGACTTTGCGAATGCTAATCTCCTTGATACGTTGCTCGGCCAGGAATGCACTCAGACCAAATAGGCCAAGGCAAGCGACAATTACAGCCAGCACTGCGAAGGTTGTAAATACATCTGCCGTTCGCTGGACGTCTTCATACATTCGGCTGAAACTTTCGTCCAAAAAAGTATATCGAATTGGCTGATTCGGCATGAATTGATCCCAAATGTTCGTCACATCTTCCAAAAAGGCAGACATGTCTTGTGTCTCCATTTTTACTGTAATGATTTCACCAAAACTTGTCCCCGCCAGGGCTAGTGGGCCAACTTTCTCTCTTAAATTTTCGAAGTGAAAATCCTCCACTACCCCCACCACTGTCCATACTCGTTGGAAGTTTTGGATGCGTGCGCCAATAGGTTCTTCAAGTCCTAATTTTTTCACCATGTTCTGGTTGATGACAATGGCGGATGAATCGGAAGCACGGTCCAGATCAAACATCCGTCCTTCAGAGAGTTTGATTCCCATCGTGGAGAGGTAATTGTCATCCGCGCGCCACATTTGCGCACCTACTGCTGCATCAAGTTTTTGCCTCCCTTCTTTATAAAAGGAATTTCCATCTCTTTTGGTCCCCTTCACCGGGTAGTAATTACTGACAGAAGTACTTTTGACTCCCGCCAATTGCGTAAGCTCTCCCTGGAAAGTGGGAATTCGATCTCCAAGGGTGTTACTGCCCTGAATCATCAAAATGTGTTCCTTCTCGAATCCAATGTCCTTATTGAGGATAAAGGTCATTTGACGATGGACCATGAACGCACCAATAATCAGAATGATAGATGCGGCAAACTGAAATACCACCATCGTACCTCGTAACCGGGAGCTTTTGCTACCTCGGCTCTTTTCTCCTTTCAATACTTGAATAGGTTTAAAGGCAGACAAGTAAAAGGCCGGGTAGATACCGGCAATAATCCCGATCAATAGAGTAGCAATGATTAAGGTGGGAGCAAACCACCATAACTCCCAGGGAATCGTAAGTGATTTATTCGCCAGTCGGTTAAAAAATGGTAGAGCGAGGTAAGACAACACAACTCCGAGAGTCATAGAAATGGTGCTAAAAACCATTGATTCAGTCAAAAACTGTTTGATAAGATCAACCCTATAAGAACCTACGACTTTTCGAAGACCCACTTCCTTCGCTCGGTTAGCAGACTTAGCCGTAGATAAATTGATGAAATTGATACTGGACAGTAAGAGAATCAATACAGCAATGGCACCAAACATCTGGACCACCTGCATATCTCCATGAATCAGGACATCATGAATTCCTTTGGATTTTAGATGTATATCAGAAATAGGTTGAAGCATAAATGAATGATATTGAAAATTTTCCACATCGGCTTCACCTTGATCTTCTGCATATTTGATCATGAAGTTATCACGAATCAAAAGCAATTTCTCTTCCAAACTTTCTTTGTTAGTTCCAGGCGCTACACGGACGTAAGGACTGTAATTCCAACAACACCAATTCGTTTGTTCACCGGGCCAGAACTCTCTCGCTGTAAGTGAGATTAGAAAGTCAAATTGCAGGTGGGAATGAGGAGAAAAGTCTTCCATTACACCCCCTATTACATAAGGGTTTTCAGTATTGTCATTTAAGACAATCAGCTGCCCGACCGGGTCTTCACCAGGGAAATATTTTTCTGCTTTGCTTTTTGAGATCAGGAGACCATTGGGCTGGGTCAGGGCTTCCGACCTTTTTCCATAAACCATGGGAATTTCCAGAATTTGTATCAAGTCTTGATCTGCGTAAGCAAAACCCTCCTCGTAAGTATTTTGCATCCGGTCTTGTCTTCGAAATTGATTGTTTCCCGCATCGAACCAGTCAAAAGGAATTAACCTTCCCACGGTTTCTATTTCAGGGAAATTTTCTCGTAGCACCTGGCCGGCTTGTGGAGGAAAAGAAGTCCATCGATCCGTTTTTTCCGGAGCGGCGTGGACATTAATTACTCTAAAAATATCGGACGTTCGATTATAGTGTTGGTCGTAGCTGACCTCATCTTGAATGAAGAGCAGGATAAGGACGCAAGCTGCGATTCCGATGCCAAATCCACCGATTTTGATGGATGAATACATTTTATGCATGAAGAGATTTCTCCAGGCAACTTTAAAATAATTTTTAAACATTGCAGTATTATTTGAGTTTGACCATTTTCTTTTGATGGCGAAGGGCCGGAGCATATCCAGCACTTCGTATAGGAAGAAGAGGTTTGACTTGAACCGGCTCATCTTTTTCCGACGAATCCCATAGAGTTCCCACAGATCACCTTCGATTGTTTCCAACACGCGTTCGGAACAGATCTTACGTAGGGTCCAGGTGAGCCAAGATGAAGGTTCTGGAAAGGGTGGCCTATTCACCGAATTCCAGGTTAAGGCCCTCTATGTTTCTGGAAAACTCCAACCTGAGGCGATTGGCATCAATCAGTGCGTCTCGGCCTGCTGACGTCAATAAGTAGAATTTTTTACGCCGACCACCCCGCTCCGCGGTAGCACCACCTTCAGAAGAGGTTACATATCCTTTGTCCTCCAGACGGTAAAGGGCTGAATGTAATGCTCCAATGCTGGGGCTTTTTCCTGTTTTTTCCGAAAGCATCTCCTTGATGACCACTCCATAAGCTTGTTCTTTTAGTGCTCCAACACTCAACAATACAAGCTCTTCAAATGCTCCTAATTTCATATCATCATTAGTTTCCTAAAACCAAATTAAATAACATTTTATTTATTTCCTAAAACCAAAACAAATAATTTCCTTAAGGACAGATATTACCAGGTTTAAAGACCCGAGCCTTAACCATCACCTCCTGACTTTGCGTAGTGGTGTTGTTTCTAAAGTAATTGGGTCAAGACAAATTGAAGTTGGACTGAAATTCTGCCGAGCCATCAATAGAGAAAAAGCCGATAAGGTTTGATGATGGTGGTGGAACCTCGGAGTTGAGACAAAAGGCGCCCACTTGAATTGCAATTAAGCTACCGATAACAGCCTGTTATTTCAGGTAATTAGTGGATTGACGATTTTGGTTCGCCAACCCCGGAACGTTCAATAGGTAAAGTATGAAAACCAACTTTGTTGTAGTGGAATCCTGGATATGCTGATAAGATTCCACTACACCTGGAATTGACACCTCATGCGTTACAGCTTGACAAAAATGCTTTTCTTCTCCAGCCACCAGGCGACTGACCAACAAAAAGTTGTAAATGTCAAAGCAAACATGAGTGATCCGAAAGGTGTTCCGAAGCCCATCCAAGCGAAGACATTCTGATATACCCATCCATACAATGAGGTTTGTTCATCTATCTTGACCGTATAGAGGATTGTAGCCAATACAGAGGACAGCACATAAATGATCAATGGGTTCTTACCGAATGTTTCGAATACGCGGAATTGTAATGGGTTTGTACGTTTTTCCATCATAAAGATGATACCCCCAACAATCAAACAATCAAGACCACATGTGATCAGCACATAAGAACTGGTCCAAATCTTTTTATTGATAGGAAAAAGGGGATCCCAGATATAACCAATGAATAACATCAAAACACCAGCGAGCAGGAGCTTCGTTAGTTTTTCATAATCAGAGCCATTTTTACGTACGTAGAGTCCGGTAAGAAATCCAATGAAAACATTGACCGCCGCGGGAATAGTGCTTAAAAGCCCTTCGGGATCAAAAGCAATTCCTTCTCCGCCATACATGTGTCCAGGCCCGAGTAACAGAAGATCTAGTTTTAAGGCAGCATTTCCTGCCAGCGTGAGATCTCCGAAAAACGTGAGAATACCCCAATAGCCTAATAGAAAGACCAATGACAAAGTAAGAATCTGTCGAGGTTTCAAAAAGTAAATAAAAGGGAGCGCAATAGCATAACACAGTCCGATACGTTGAAGTACTCCCATGACACGTAGTTCTCCAAATGATTTTAAGACCCAACCTCCCTCACTCATTTTAACAAAAGGGAACCAATAAAGACCAAACCCAACCAGGAAAATCAATGCCGCTCTTCTGAAGCCCTTGATGAGTACCTCTTTGGCCGTTTGCTGTTCCCATTTTCGTGAAACAAAGGCCATAGCATTACCTACGGCAAATAAGAAAGAAGGGAAGACCAGATCAGTGGGAGTAAATCCATGCCATTTGGCGTGTAGTAGAAGCGAAAAGGTATTTCCCCAATCACCTGGAGTATTCACAATGATCATAAAGACGATGGTTGCGCCTCTAAAAATATCGAGTGGCTTGAATCGGTTCATTGGATGAGGTTATTGGATGATGACCCCTAAGGTGGTCAATTTTGGTCAGATGTTGAATGGGTAATGATCCTTATCAGGGAGGGAGTTGTAGCTATTTAATGGAATGCAGATCAAATTCTACTCCATGTCCCCTTGAATGAAATATGGGTGTACAGATCATTTTCTTTGGTGACATGCCTCAGGGTCAAGAACGAGACATTTGGTTATTGGAAAAACCTGGAATTGGGTTATGAAACCAGAATTGATTACCGTTTCTTATTCATAATCGCTATCTTGATAGGAACGATTAAGAATGACAGAAAATCAATTTTTAGCTATGTCTCTTGCTCATCAGTTGCGGTGGGTATACTTCGAGGGCGAATACCTGACCTCAATCCGGTATTATAAGCATAAAGTGAATCTGTACCTAATCAATGATTTCATGGTGGAGGTGTTTTACAATCATAAAAAGGATTGTATTGATCAGGTTGAGCTGCTCGATTTCGGTAGCAAACGCCTTAATTTCTATGCGGACCAGGTAAAATTGCCACGTGATATTCGAGCAGGCTCATAAAAGGAGTTTATTCTTCGACCTCTGCAGTACCTGAGCCGGTATTCACATTGATCCTTACGTCCTTGTTACCAATTTTTGCAGTCTTTTTCAACGTGGTGTTGTTGCGTCCGTTTTCAATTTCCTCTTCGGAATCGAATTTAAATGGAGCCACAATCCTGCCATTTCTTTTGTTGGCCTTCATGACAATCATTCCTTCAATTTTATTGCCATTGAAATCCAGCACTGCATCACCGGATCCGCTGTTCAATGAAAGATCATAGTCCAGGGGAGCACCAAGACTGATCTCCACGTCACCTGATCCGGAATTGAAGTTTGAGTTATCGGAGAGGACCAGGTTCTTTACTTCTACATCGCCAGAACCTGTGTTAAACGTCATGTATCCTGTCATATCGTCAGCTTCTACGTCCCCACTACCCGTATTCATTCTAAACTCGCCGTTTGCTTTATCAAAGGTGATATCCCCTGATCCTGTATTGCCTTTTACTTCCCCGGTAATATTGGAAAAGCTCAGGTCGCCAGACCCGGAGTTAATGCTTGCATCGACAGAAAGGCCCGAAATTTCTATTTCTCCTGATCCTGTATTGAATTCAATTTCTGTATTATCCGGGACGAGGAACTTCCAAGTGGCACTTCCTCTCCAGCTTCCATTCCTGTTTTCTTCGCGAACCCTAAGTCGATCACCTTTTTGTTCGATGGTGGGATTATAATCGTCAATATTATGAGTGAGAGTCAGGTACACTTTATTGTCCGGACTTTTCTCAAAAATGGCATCTCCGGGACCTACAGAAACGTCGATTTCTTCAATTCCGCTAAAATTTTGTTCAATTTTTTCCTGGGCCAACGCAATCATTGGTAGCATGGCCAGTAATAAGATAAATAGTTTGTGATTTTTCATTTTGAGTCCAGTTAGTTTGATCTCTTAACAGAGACTCAGTAGAAACTCACAGGTTGCAAAAAGGCATAAAAAAAGGTGGCTACAATGTGAGGCCACCTAAAACGACAATAATTATGAAAAATCTTTTAGCTTCCGCAGCCAACACAATCAATTTCCGAGTTGAGCGGCTTAGTACCGTTCAATTGCATTTTTAGATTGTGGATCTTATCACGGATTTCCATGTCTTTGAACATATCACCGGTAAGTGATCCTTCGAGTTCGCTAATATTTGTTTCTATTTCTTGAATACTCATAAAGGGCGGGTTTTCAATATCAACATAAAGTAAAAGTAAAAAGGTCGCGAATCTGAAATAAAATTGAGAAACTTTCGGAATTAGTTCATTCTGCTCAAACGGCTCATTTTTTCAACGATCTCAGTCTCAAGAATGATGGCTTTGGGGAATAGAATTTCATTTTCAATTTCTGCATGATACAATACCTCCCGGTCAAAAGACTTCAGTTCATTGATGATGACTCGAGTATGCAGGTTTTTAGACGGAAGACTCTCAATCAGATCACGCATGTTGCCCATTTCGTCTTCATTGTCGTGCTCTACTCTAATCTCTTCAAGCGAAAAATCGCGATATTGATATAATTCGGCTGAAGGACTAATCACTTTCTTTTGCTTGATCTTGCTCAGAGAGCTCACATACCGGAACAACTGATCTTCCTCTTCGTAGATATGCTTGATAAAATCTTCGATAAATACTGGAAAAATTTCTTTCAAGTCGTTCGCGAAAGAAGCCTTAAGACTCTGCAACAAGTGCGAGATGTAGGGTAATTTTTCTTTTATAAATAAATGATGGGAGTGTTTTAGGTATTCCAGTAGCAAATCGACTGGGTATCCTGACAATTCTGAGAACGAGCATTTCTTACTGTTATCAAAATCATAAAAACATTTGATCATTTTTTGACGACTGATCCCACGTTCAGCACAGATTTCATTAAGTGTCTTTTGTTCGTTATCGAAGAACTCAATGCCCAGATAGTGGAGCGCCCTCGCATAAACGAAGTTCTCTTCAACAACTGATGCTATGGATTTTTTCAGAACACTCATGAGATCACCGCAGTAAATATAAAAAGTTAATCCAGCGACTAGTGAAAATATAAATTAAAAACGAATTATATCCAACCAACGTTTATCATTTAGGTTATTTTATTTCATCCGACTAATTTTAAAAGCTTACCTCAAATAAAGTGTCAGAAAACAAAAACTCTCGTCAGGCAATCCGGTTGCCATTCATTTTTTCAATAGCCCTCGCACTGGGAGTTATCATCGGTGCGCGAATGGGTAATACCGGGGCTGCTAGTAATGGCATAGAAGGCAGCATGTCCAAATTTCGTCAGGTGCTTTCATATATTGAAAATGACTATGTGGACGAAGTGAATACAGAGGAAATCCTCGAAGAGGTCATTGATGAAATGCTACAAAAACTGGATCCACACACCAGTTACATTTCCACAACGGATATTGACCTTATCCGATCTCAATTACAGGGAAATTTTGAAGGGATTGGAATTGAATTCAACATTTTCAAAGACACCATTTATGTAGTAGCTCCATTGAGTGGTGGCCCATCTGAAAAAGTTGGACTGCTCTCTGGTGATAAGATTGTGAAAGTAGATGGAGAAACTATTGCCGGTGTAGGCTTTTCAAATAGAGATGTGATTACCCGCCTGAGAGGAGAAAAAGGATCCGCAGTAAGTGTGAGTATAAAGAGACCAGGGAATGTGGATTTACTGGACTTTGAAATCATCAGGGACGTCATTCCGCAGTATTCAGTTGATGTAGCGTATATGGCGGATTCCACGACAGGATACATGAAAGTAAGCAAGTTTTCCGCTACGACTTATATGGAATTCAAGGAGTCTATGATGAATTTGCAGGGGCAAGGCATGGAGCGATTGATTCTTGATCTGACCGGAAATACTGGAGGATACCTGGACCGTGCCGTTGACATGGTTGATGAAGTGCTGGAAGACGGAAAGCTCATCGTCTATACGGAAGGCAAAGAATCGAGATATAATGAGCGCCATATTGCCCGAAATGGTGGTGACTTTGAAACTGGCTCGTTGATTGTATTGATCGATGAAGGCTCAGCGTCGGCATCCGAAATTGTTTCTGGCGCCATTCAGGACCATGACCGTGGGTTGATCGTAGGCCGCAGGTCTTTTGGCAAAGGGTTGGTACAACTACCTATTGCCCTGAATGACGGATCGGAATTGAGGCTCACTATTTCCCGATATTACACGCCAAGTGGTCGGTGCATCCAAAAACCTTATGGTGAAGACCTGGACGATTATTATCGTGAAGATATTCTGACTCGTTATGAAAACGGAGAAGTGTTCCATGAGGACAGTATCAAAATCAATAAAGAATTAACTTTCCTTACCTCAGGAGGGCGAAAAGTATACGGAGGCGGTGGAATCATCCCCGATCATTTTGTTCCCATAGATACCATCGGTAATTCGGGTTACCTGAATCGTCTGTTTAGTTCGAATAGCATCGCTGAGTACAGTTTGAATTATTACAACATCGAGAAAACCAACCTTGAGAACATGGGCTTGAA
The DNA here is from genome assembly GCA_965215825.1 of Cyclobacteriaceae bacterium. GTDB lineage: Bacteria > Bacteroidota > Bacteroidia > Cytophagales > Cyclobacteriaceae > JAWPMT01. The sequence goes on from CBDCEM010000002.1 coordinate 821,651, forward strand.
AACATACCTTTCTGATTTTGAGGTTTCCGATAAAATGCTTCAGGAACTGGTGGCCTATGGATCTTCCAATGGTGTGAAATTCAACCAGAAAGGTTTTGAGGTATCGAAGGACCTTCTGAAAGTTTATCTCAAAGCATTCATTGCACGAAGTGTATGGAGCAACGATGGATTCTTCCCTGTCTGGAATCAGCAGAATGAAATTTACCAAAAGGCAATGACCCTTTTTGAGGAAGCGGATGGACTGGTTTCTATCCGCTGATTTTCAATCCAATTTCATGCACATGTCATAAGCCTGGTCATAATACCTCGTCAGATTTGACCAGTCAAAAAGCTGGGCGGAGGCTTCCACCTTATTTCTTAAATCTATGCGTTCCCGTCTGGATAATCCTATAAAATTATAGAGCTGGTTGGCCAGTTGACCTGCTGCATCATCGAAGCTTCTTTCATCACGTTTGATGACATGAATACCCGAAAGGCCTGGGTCTTTCATGTTTTCCTGTGCGTAATCCCCGAAACCAGCAAGGTCACTCGTGATAGCAGGAACACCTCGTGCCAGACATTCCAGTGGTGTATATCCCCATGGCTCGTAATAGCTGGGGAAGACTCCCATGTGACAACCTCGAACGAACTGGCTGTATTCCATGGAGAATAAAGGGTTTGTATAATTGATGAAATCAGGGTGATAGACAATTTTCACCCGATCGTCTTCATTGTTCACCAAATTCGATGTACGAAGAAAATTCAGAATATCATCTGAAGCATCGTCATAAAGGTTATGAGTTACAACAGGAGGAAGATTATCTGACTTCCAGGATTGTAATGTACGCCGGTACCTTAGGCGCCAATAATCGTCAACGAACTTACCCAATTCTGGTAACTTAGGACTATCCTGTTTCAAGGCCTCAAAAAGCAGTCGATCTCCAACTTGCTTTTTGATGTTTTCTACTGTGTATTTAAATTCCTCTAATACCGCCCGGGTCTGTAAAATCTCCGGATTGATTGTAGAGAAAGGACGCTTGGTAATGAAAAACATCACAATGGTGATGTCAGATTTTTCTGTTTTCAGTCGATGATTCAGTCGGGCAAGCGCTTCCAGGGTCAGGTCATATCCTTTGTTTCGGTATTCGTATCTACCCGATGTAAAAAAGTATAAGGTCTTATCCAGATCAAAATTGTAGCTGGAAAAGAAATGCGACATGGTGAACTGGTGTATCCTGTTCTTGTACTCAAGGTGCAGGTTCTGAAACTCATGTAATGCTTCAAACCGCTGATTGTTGATGCCATTGGGTAAGATCACTTCAGGGTCCCTTCCCAATAGATGTCTACATTCTTTTGCAGTGACTTCACTGACAGTACTAAATATATGACTGCCATGAGCTGCGGCCCGTTCTAACCCCACTGCAGTTTCTATGTTGAAGTGTTTTGCTTCTTTCTCCCAGTCCACAAAAGATAGGTGATCGTAGAAGTTTGGATCATTCATGGCGAGGTAGCGGCCTAACATGGTGGCGTGCGTTGTAAAGACAATCTTCGCTTTGGTGCCCTCTTTTCGTAACGCCGGAATCCCCGATGCGGCCATCCATTCGTGTATATGGAGGATCAATCGTTTGTCAAAACCCTTTTGATGCTCAAGCGTCGAGACAAAAACCCTGATCAATTCCCCGAATGTGATCACGTCATTGAGTAGTTGGTCTTCTCCAGGCGAAGAGATACCATGATCTTCCCACAACAGGTATTTAATCTCACCCAGCCTATGCATCACCGAGCCCAGGTCAAAAAGAATGACTTTCGGACGTCCACTGACCAACCATACCCCGTAATGCACGCCAATACCATTTTCTCTCATGGCTTTTACAGCCCGGCCTATTGGACCTCCCAAATCCTCAGAGGGTTCAAATTCTGAGGCCGCCTGCTGCGGCATATATGGTCCCAGCAGTATATAATTGTCACCCCATTTTTTGATGGTATCCGGAGTTTTGGAACGAACCACTGTATAGATGCCACCTACCTGGTTGACTACTTCCCAGGCGGCTTCCAGCAGCAAGGATTGATTGATCTGCCTTTTCGTGATTCGGCGGAATGAAGATCTTTCTTTTGCCATTCCTTAATTATAGTTCTAATTAGATGGAAATTCCAAACCAGACCCTATATAGCATTGTAACAAAAGCGAAATAGATACATTAAGTTTTGTTGAGATAACGACATGTGATCGTGGGACTGTTTATAAATAAAGCAGAATCACTATTAAGAATTATCTTAGCGAGATATAGTCATTGCACTTGTCGATACCTCTATTGTGTTTAGGGTTTTGTTGTTGTCAGGTGTTCAGGCGGGTGAGTTTAATTGGATAAAATAGAATTTAAAGATGGATCAAACAACATATCACGCTTTCCTCGATCAATGGGATCTGGTGATGTACGGATTGGCAGGGCTTTCTCTGGTGGTGTCTTTCATCATGTTTGTCGCATATCAAATAAAATATGCATCCTTAAAAACCTTAAAGGATAAGTTTGACTTAGCGAGTTCCCGGGAAATCAAGAGATACCTGGTGATCAACTTTGCGATCGCAGCTGCAATCTTCTTTGTATGTAATACAGCAAGTGCATCTACGGTGGCGTTAAACATCATCTGGTTTTTCGTAAGGATTTTCATATCGATATGTTTCGGAACTTTATATGGGTATGTAGCCTATTTGGTCTTCAGTTATTACTTTCCTAAAAGGCTGCACAAGAAGCTAAGAAAACTTCGCTATACCCCTCGGGTTAATCCGAGTACCGGGAATAAAATGAAGCTTCTGAGTGAGGACGAAGAGGATGCCTATTTGGACGAAGGGATGCAGGCAGAAGAAAATGTATTTTCAGTGGATTATGATGTCTGGATTGATCCTGAAACGGAAGAAACCCACATAGAAAAATATAAAGGACACCTTAGCGCATTGGAGTGCGATAGATGTGGCTTTCAAACGCTTAAGCTGGTCAAAGAAGAGATTGCTACACCAGCTTCTGAAACTGAAGAAGGTGAATTGCTGAAAGAATACAAATGTTCGTATTGCAACCGGATCAAAAGAAAGAATGTTAAGATTACAACGAATATTTCATCTTCGGTAGATAGCGCAACGCTGATTGAAGACCCACTTGCACATGACGGTAGAGTTGTCACTGTCAAAGTGGAGATTCATGTAAACAATGGAGATATTAAGAATTACGAGTTCCAAAACTTGAAACAAGCGAGCCACTTTCTTGATGAATTTAACCTCGAGAAGCTGGAAGAGGAAATCGAGATATGAACAAAGGGCCGCTATTGCGGCCCTTTTTTGCTTCCAGATTGGCACCATTTGGTAAAATTATTTTCCTGAACTTTCGTTACTTTATGGTTATGACACGAAAACTCACCTTGCTGGCCGTGACACTGTGTTTTGCTTTTATTGGTACCGCGCAGGAAAACCTGGCTGAACTCTTCAAAGTGGATTATGAAACACCACTGACAATAGATCTGGATGAAGATGAATCAGAAGAGGACTTGATCCAGCCGGTAGTAAAAAAGAAGAAGAAGAACAAAAAGGTATTTTTTGGAATAAAGACCAAACGACAATTCGCTAAATCCGGCTTTGGTAAAAAGCAACTGATTGAACTATTCCATTACCTGAAGCAATATGAAGATCCCCCCGAGTTCGCGCGAGATTATTATTGGTATGACACCAAAAAGAAAAAGATCATCAACAATATTCGAGTAAGAAAAGATGTGGCGCTTGTACTACATGGTCACTATGTCAAGAAACGCGGCGAACAGGTAGTGGAAGAGGGATATTTCTACAAAGGCCAGAAACATGGCAGATGGTTGAAATATAACTCTGATGACATTCTAACTGGAAAAGAGAAGTATTGGAAGGGTTGGCCACAGGAATCGTTACTTTCCTTCTATGATTTCCAACGAGACCGATTGAAAGAGGTGATACCCGTACATTTCGGCGAGAAAAGTGGAAAATACTACGCCTTTCACAAGAATGGATCGATTGCAGTTCGTGGTAATTTCAAGTTTGATTATCGCATAGGACTATGGCGGGAGTTCTACGCAAACAAAAACACAAAAAGAGAAATCAAATATCCTGATAATCCGTTTGATTTTGATACCAGGCCCTATATCGTAAAAGAATGGGATGAAACCGGTCAGTTGATTTATGATCGCAACCGCTTTTTATCGAGTATCAGATAGCCTTCAGCTATAAAATAAACGCCTTTAACCTTGACCTTTTATCAAATACTTGAGGTAAGCCCCAATGCCAGCGTTGAGGAAATCAAGGCCTCGTATCGGAGACTAGTCAAGAGTTACCATCCAGATGTAAACCCCTCACCACAGGCCGCGGAAATTATCCGACTTCTAACGGAATCCTACGATGTATTGTCCAACGATTATAGGAGGAGGGTGTATGACATGAGCCTGGGGGGCAATCCGGAACCTCAGGTACCCGAGCAGGAGACTGAAGAAGAGAGATACCGTCGAGAGTTCAGAGAAAAAAGAAACACAGAGCAACGCATTAAGTCGGAACGGCAGCTGCGGCTAAAACTTAAATTTTACCAGTTTCAACGTTGGTCTCAGGTCTTTTTTTTAGCGATTGGCATCCTTTTTTCCGTCGACTACTATCATTTGTCCAAACCTGTTAAAGCACAATTGGTTAAAATACGACTCAACCACCTTAAAGGAAGTAAGGTCCGTCTGGAAAATCAGAGTTTTGTTTCGGAAGATCAACTATTTCATGACCACTTAAAAACCCCGATAGAAGATATACAGATTATGTATTCTTCTGTGTTTGGAATCCCCACCCGATTGGTTACAAAAGACGAGCGGGGACAATCACATTATTACCGGATCTATCGTAACCTACATGACCTCCACAACATTTTTCCGTTGCTACTAATAGCCATAGGCATAGTAGTACTTTTCAAGCGTCATTACGCAGACTGGGCGTTGACGCTTGGTATTATCCCCTTTTTCCTTGGGGGATTTCTGCTGATGTCCGTTGTGGTATTCTGGTAAGAATTAACCCAATACGTTCGCGATAGTCTCACCAATATCTGCAGGTGATTTCGCTACGTTGAGGCCACACTCAGCCATGATCCTCATCTTGGCTTCTGCCGTATCGTCTTTCCCTCCGATAATTGCTCCAGCATGACCCATTCTTCTGCCGGGAGGTGCAGTTTGTCCCGCAATGAATCCTACAACAGGTTTTTTGTTACCATTTTCCTGAATCCATTGAGCCGCATCTGCCTCATATTGTCCACCAATTTCTCCGATCATTACGATTGCTTCTGTTTCAGGGTCAGCCATCAAAAGTTGAACAGCCTCTTTCGTGGAAGTTCCAATGATTGGATCTCCACCTATGCCAATGGCAGTAGAAATACCAAATCCGGCTTTTACTACCTGATCAGCAGCCTCATATGTCAATGTACCTGATTTTGAAACGATACCAACTTTTCCTTTTCTGAAAACAAATCCGGGCATAATGCCTACTTTGGCTTCATCCGGAGTAATTACACCAGGGCAATTGGGACCGATCAGAGTAGCTCCTTTTGACTTGGCATATGGTTTGGCCGTCATCATGTCTTTAACAGGAATGCCCTCAGTGATCGTAACGATTACTTTAATTCCAGCATCGGCAGCTTCCATAATGGCATCGGCAGCAAAGGCCGGAGGAACAAAAATGATAGTGACATCCGCACCGGTCGTATCCACCGCTTCTTTGACCGTATTGAAAACAGGTTTGTCCAGATGGGTTTGTCCTCCTTTTCCTGGAGTTACACCACCTACGACATTGGAACCGTATTCGATCATTTGTGAAGCATGGAACGTACCTTCAGATCCTGTGAATCCTTGTACGATAATTTTGGAATCCTTATTGACTAAGACACTCATGGGTAGTATTGTAAATGTGCTGCAAAAATAGAAGATAAAACCAGCGTTCCCAGACTTTGGTTTTTAAATTCTCTACCGTATAAATAATCGTATTTCCGTTCGTGGCGGAGCAATATCATTTTTACAAGAAACAGATGGATAGTTCCAGCATTTTGAAACTTTTACCTGGAATTGTCACGTTTGAACCTCAAATCAATTGGTAGTTCCTGATATATTTGAATATGCGACTCATTAGTTGCCTGACATTAACCCTAACCCTCATTTGTTGCCAAAGCCCTCAGAAGATCAATGCGGGACTTGCGGAGGCATTTGAATGCGAATGGAATGAATCGCATACCTTCCAATTGTGTCTGACACAATCAGAAGAAGAGCGATTTCCCAAACCAATCACTTACGAGATCTTTGACAAAGGGGGAAATCTTGTCCGAAATGGGAAGATCAGGTCAGGGTATGTCAAATGGATAGCGGATACGGACATTGAGCTCTTTGAAACCCCTGGGATGATACCTGAGGGAATGGAAAGAGAAGACCTGGTTCGTATTTACCAAATCAGAAGCGACAAATTCTTAAGCAAGAAAGAATACCTTAATCGCAAAAAAGAATAACCCAAAAAGTCGTAGAAATTCCCATTCACCCTTAATCTCAACACGATAACTCTTGTGATTGCTGATTCCGAGAGTATTGCTTTTACATTTGAGGCAACCATTCTTACGTCTTCGCCCGTAATCTGCCTGCATCGACTGCTAGCACTATGAAATTATTCAACCAGGGCGAAAATGATATTCATTTATATCGATCCTTTTCCAAGCATTTTCTAATAGGTCTCTTTTTGCTGACGAGCCAGCTAAATGTTGTGTCACAATCTCAATTCACTTCGAATGGTGTCGCTGTTATTGTGGATTTTGAAGACTTTCGGGGCACAGGGCTTACGGCGGGAGTTACTACAGCAAACTCACTTGATTCACGAGATTGGGCCATAGATTTTGATGATGATGGCGGCCTGGATGCCGCTTTTAGTGCAGATAATACTGGTGGAAATTTTGTAGGAGGAGTAGCAACTGATCAGGGTGATGCTACCGGAGGTACCGTCTACGCGTATCAAAATGGAGCCAGCAATTATATGCTGGGAATTTCCATGGTCCGTAACAATGGTGCAGATGAGCCCCATGCAGCAATTTTAAGGATTCAGAATAATAGCGGAGGAACTCTAACCGATGTTGCTGTATCCGCAGACATATTCTACCTGCGTCAAAACAACGGATCTACTACACTTAGCTTCAGTTACAGTACCGACAATAGTACATACATCAATGAAGAAACTGCTTTTACCTCCAGTACCAACAACAATGCATGGGATGCAACCGCCAATGGAACGTTTGTCACTACCATCACTGGAATAAGCGTTTCGGATGGAGATTACATCTATTTAAAATGGATTTGGGAAGCGAGAAACAATGCCAATAATCCAGGTGCTGCCGCGATAGATGATATCTCATTAACCCCTACAATTGTTGCGGCAGCTAAAGAATCCTCTCTGACTTTAAATTCCAGCGGGAGTTCGACTATTGTATCAACAGTGAACTCAGGTTCAGAACAGGACGTAATGGAATTTACGATTGCGGATGATGCGTTGCAAGTGGGAGATGATGGCTTCAATTTTACTTTTTCGGGGTTGACTATCAATGCCGGAGCTTCGGATGGCGTTGATGACTGGTCCGACGTGATCGGCGTTGCAGAACTTACCGATGGTACGACCACCGTTACGGCGACGACCATTTCCTCTGACAACATTACCTTTTCAGGCTTGGGAACGAGCTCAGGGGATATCGGATACATCGCCAACGCTGGATCAAAATCGTATACTTTGAGCATTTCTCTTAATACCTCAATTTCAGAGTCGATTGACAATGATCTTTTTCAATTTACGCTTTCAAATGATGACTTTGATTATAGTGGAGTCACTAGCGAATTGGATGAATCTGAATCGATCACCACCAGTGCGTCAAATAATCAAATCACCGTCACCGGAAGCCAATGGAGTTTCCCAACTGTACCCACGAGTGTGGGAACCGAGGTTGATTTCAGTTTATCTGTTGCAACGACCGATGTGAACGGTAATATAGATGTGGACAATAGTTCAGCTAGTTTCACACTAGCAGAAGGAACTGGAGCGACAGGGACTTTGTCTTCCGCAACGGGACTTACGCAAACAGTGACAAGCGGAATTTTCACCTATGCCGATCTTTCATATAGTGTTTCCGAAACATTTACAATTGATCTGGCCAGCGCTACTTTCTCTTCAATCAATTCCGGGAATATAATAGCAGCACTCTCTTTTAGGTCTGCTGGCACCAACACCTGGGCTACGGCTTCCAATTGGGAGTTCTTTTCATCGGGTGTGTGGACCAACGCCGGGGGTTTTGGATTTGTTCCCGATGAAACAGATGGCCCGATTGCCATCATGAATGGTCATACGGTCACGGTTGGTACGGCCAGGTCCGCTGACCAAATAAGCATTGAAAGTGGAGGTCAATTGGTTTTGGGAGCTACACTGACCATCGAGGATGCCAGTGGAGAATTTGATCTTATTGTTGAAAATGGAGGAATCTTAACAGTAAACACCCTTCCAAGTTTTAGTTCCGGAGCCACAGCAAGCATAGAAGCGAGTGGGGAAATCACAACCGCCAATGGTGGTTTTGAAGATGATCTAGCGGGCAATAACTCAACCAACTACTTCTATAGTACAGATGGCTTTTTCGATTATACAGGGAACAATAACGATTTCGGAGCAGACACTTATTTTCCAAATGCAAGCGCAACGGATTACCCTATTATATTTCTCAATGGGGGCTTTTCAAATAAAAACGGGACATTCAACGGGCTGGTTGGAAATGAGTCCGGAGGAGGGATAACGTTTTCTAATGGCACCATGGATTTCAGAAATGGATTTGCCGGAAGTGACCAGTTTACCATCAACGCGAATGTTACTTTGTCCATATCAGGGAGTAATGTGTTTTTGAAAGGAACGGGCGAAGTGGATTTTTCTGCAGAAACCGTAACATTCTCCAGCGGCCAAATGGTGCAATTGGAGGCTAACAAACCTACTACGGATGGAGGGTTTACCTTTTCTTCAGGAGCCATTTTGGATTTGCAGAGCTTTGAGTTCAATGACGGTACAGATAACAACTTTACCCTGACCATGGATAATGGTTCTACCTTGATTTCCTCGACGGCTGCTGGCTTTTCCGGCAATGTAACTACCGCAAATCAGAGCTATGGGTCTGCAGTTAATTATACCCTGAATGGAACCTCGGCACAAACAGCAAACTTTAGCTCTCTCGGTACAGGTGTAACTACAGCAGGAAATCTGACAATAGATAATACTTCTGGTGTTACGCTCAATAGTGCAATGACCCTAAGTGGAGACCTTGCGCTTACCAATGGGTCGCTCTCCACTACAGGGACTACCTTTGCTGTTGCGAGTTCTTCTACTATTTCCGGAGCATCCTCTTCTCAATATATCGTTGGGCCTTTGAGTCGAGCTTCTTACACCGGGACACAGGAGTTTCCCATAGGAACAAGTACATTTTACCGACCCCCGACCGTCAACCCCGGAACAAGCAGTTCCGTGGCGGCGGAGTATGTACGCAGTGATCCATCTGGTACTATTGGTGCCACACTCGATACGGACGGAACGACAAACCCTGGATCAATCACCTCAAGTGGATATTGGACTTTGACCTTCGGTAGCACCAATACGGCAGAAATCACACTGACTTTCGACGAAACTGATGACGCCATAACTGCAAACTCCGACCTGTTGATTGTCAAATACGACAATTCTGCATCCGAATGGGTAGCTTATTCAGCGTCCAGTTTCACCAGTAGTTCTATCACAGCCTCCGTTACTATTGATGATGTTAATGACATTTATTTTACCGTTGGCTCCACCGAATCAAGTTTGCTTCCCATTGAACTAAAATCATTTGATGCCTCATGGATTGAAGGATCAGTACAATTGGAATGGGTGACAGCTTCTGAAAAGAACAATGATTTTTTCGAAATTTTACGATCCCCCGATGCGGTTAATTGGGAATCGCTTGCTATCGTTACCGGCTCAGGGTTTTCAGATCATGACATAAGCTACCAATGGGTTGACCGTCAACCGTACGAACGTGACAACTACTATCGACTCAGACAAGTGGATTATGACGGCACAGAGGAGCTGCACAAAATTGTTTGGGTCACTAATGAAGCAATTTATCCCTCCAAAATGATCGTATACGGTAATCCCGTTGTTACCTCCTTTTTGAATTTTGAATTAGTCAACATAAATAGATCAAAACCGTCCCAGATAGATTTGATTGATATGACCGGAAGAAGGATTCAAAGCATGTCTATAACGGAGTTTGGACAAAATGCTATACAGGTGCATTCGCTACTTCCCGGAAACTATATATTACGGGCGCAAGCTGGTGATCAAACCTTAATTCAGCGAATTTTCATCAAGCGCTAGTCTTCAGGTCAAAAGATGCAATACAGGTTTTTGGGCGGAATCGATCTGCCCGAGTGACTGAAAGGTTGTCAAGGCTTTTTGAACAGCGGCATCGGGTAAAGTAATTTCATGATTCCATTGGATACTGGGCCAGAATTCATGAACATCTTCATCCAACAGGCTGTATCGTTCTGCAATCATACCTTTCGCTGTAGGATCACCCGATAAGGATTTGGCCTCTGCAATGATTGTCTCCAGCGTATCTTTTAAAATATCAGGATCACTGTCAATCATCTTTTCCGTCGCGCTAACAACAAATCCCGGCCAGGGCGTAGGATATTCTCCTATTCGTTTGAATTCCCCATTATCCACCAGGAATTTGGTCGTGAATTTTTCCCATAGAAAAATATGAGCTTGATTGTCTTTCAACGCATTTCTGGCACCGTCGAGATCATTGACTACTTCAAAATTGAGATCGTTCTCGTCCCAACCCAGTTCCTTCGCCATCAAAATGGCCATTAAATGAGAACCAGATCCATATCGGCTGATCGCAAAAGTCTTGCCTTTTAAGTCATTCAGGCTTGATGCTGAGGATTGAGCACTAGTATGAATTCCCCAAATAACCGGTGATTGGACGTATGTATGAACGATTTTGGACGGGTTTCCCTGAGCAATGCTCTTACTCATTCCTTCAGTTAAGGCGATGACCATGTCCAAAGAGTCTTCTGCTAGCGATTGCGCCATTTTCCCCGTGCCTTCAGGTATATCCTGCCAAATTAGGTCTATCCCTTTTTCAGCGAACTTCCCTTTTTCCTTGGCCAACAAGATGGGCAAGTTGAAATACTCTGGTACCCCGCCAATCATTACTTTTTTCATGCTATTACTCACAACAACGGTCTATGAATAAGGAAAACATCTCGCACCTTACGATCAGTTTTTAAATTCTTGATTTAGAGCCATCGATTCAACCCTCTTTTCGTGCTATACCAGAGAAGAATTCTCCATCATATAAATCGAATAACGCTAAACTAGTAAAATCTGCCGAAGCTGGCTTGGTTCCCTCCTGACAGATATGTGGCCGGGAAATCATCTGTATTGTCGTGTGCCTTATATTTCCGTTATCAAACTTCAGATGATCTGGATATTGCCTGTTTCGTTATTCATGTGCGTATGAATATGGCCAGGAATCCAGTAGTCTGGCTTGGAACTCCCTAATGATTTCTTAAGGTCGGGAGTAAGCAGAATGCGTGGCAGCTATCTGTAACTTCTGAGTCACAAATTTTTCAAGATACCTTCATATAAGAACAACATCTTTTTGGCGGAGGCCTCCCAGGATAGCTTGCGTCCTGCTTTTTGGCAACTGTCCAGCAATTGAGACCTTTCTTCATTCAGTTTCAGGAGCCTTTCGGAAAGCAACGTAAGCTGGAAAGAATCCCAGGGCTCTATTTGTGGCAGATCTGGAACAAACTCAGCAATACCAGTATTCTTGGTAGTAATAACAGGAATTCCTGCTTGTAATCCTTCCAAAATGACTAACCCAAAAGGCTCTGAGAGTGATGGAGCAATCAGTAGGTCCAGTTGGCTTTGCGCATTTGTCAATTCCTCCCTGTCGAGAAAGTTGGTAAATACAATGGGTAAATTCAGCCGCTGCGCTTTGGCCTTCAACTCTTCTTTGAGATAACCCTCTCCGATAACCATAAATTTGATGCCTGGAACCCTGGACCTTAGTTCACGAGCAACATCAAGAAAGTATGAGGGACCTTTTTGATGAGTAAGTCTACCAATGAACCCAACAACGGGTAGTTTTTTGACTGGTTTTGGCGAGTTCCATTGTCCGGAAACCCCATTGGCGATTACTTCTATTTTTTGCTCGTCGACTCCATAGTCTTGTGCAATTTGTTGCTGAAGTCGGCTGCTTACTGCCAGGATATAGCGAGCATGTATGAGCGACTCTTTTTCTATTAGCGCGATTTCTTTATTTGCTCCCAGACCATTGCGGTCGGATTCTACGCTATGGACATGGAAAACCACTGGCGTATTGGTGAGTTTTTGGATCAGCGTGCCAGCTCGAAAGGTCATCCAATCATTGGCATGCACAATATCATACTCCCCTTCCTGAACTTTTTGACAAGCCAGAAGGGCGTACTTTTGAATCTCCGCCATCAATTGCGCTCCGTAGCCACCCTGAAATTCAATCTCATTGACGGTTGTTACCTCTTTAGTAACTTTCTTTTCCCTGCTGACAGTTTCTGTCTCTTTTTCTTGCTTGAAATATTGTGGAGGTAAATAAGGAACCAGGTTTACACCGAACTTCAAATCTTTGATCTTCTTGACCACTTCTCTGTCTTTTACCCAGGTTTCTTCATTTAGCGCCAAATGGCTAAGATCGGTCAGTTTCAGGGTGTCAGTTTCAAGGTGTCCCGGCTCGACTTTTGGTAGAAGAACTTCTAGATCATGCGTTTTGGACAATGCATTGGCCAATCCTCCGGAAGCATTTCCAAGGCCACCAGTAATGAATGGAGGATACTCCCAACAGAGCATGAGAATTTTTAATCGGCCAGGCATGAGTTTAATTTGATTGGTGCTTTGAAATTAATGAACAAACTTTAGGTTGTATCATAGTTCACGCGCAAAATATCCGCGTTGATCTTTAGTTGTTGCATTAAATCCAGCCAGAACAATTGTTGTGCAGACAAATGGTCGTTTGGCGACTTGATTTCATAAAAGAAATACTCTTGATCATTCCAGATGAATAGATCTGGGAAACCAGTAGAATTTTCTTTCATGTTTTTCGCCATTTCCCAGGTGATTCCCTTGATTTGTTTGGGTTGGAGTTTAGCAACTAATGGCCTGAGATAGCCCAGCATGTTTTCATGCCAGTAGACCATTGGACTGGCAGTGCCATATTTTTGATCATGAGTGCTTTCAACCTTGGATAGTATTTTTTTGCGTGTATTGAGTGATTTTGCTTTGGCAACGAAAGCGGACTCACGTTTTTTAAAGAAATCGGGTTGATACAGATCGGTAGATGCTCTTTGTAAGGGGTGATGAAATCCATCCTGACTTTGATCAAATAACTCTTCCCAATACATCAAACCAAAAAGGCTGCGCCATAGGAAGTTTTCAGCATGAACCGCTTCGTATCCTGTTTCCTGAAAATGTTGAATAACTAATTGTTCGACCCGAATCCCAGATTTTGGACGTAAATCAACGGAAGGAGAGGCGTGGAGCCGGGTTGTCATACTGCGATTGATGCGAACTTTAGGTCGATTCAGGAAGTCTTTTGCAAAGATTCGCTCCGTGGCGTTGGCGTAATTTTCGAACATGTCGTTGGCCAATGTCTGTGCTTCTTCTTCATGACCCAGTGCATCGAGGATACGAACCTGGCGTTCTCTGGAGGGTGATTTGCTTGAGAGGCGGTAATAGTGCAACGCTAGCTCTGGTTCCTTTTCTCGCTCAAGCTGTTGGCCTAATTCCAACGTAATTTTCGAAAGTGCTTTTTCACTTTGTCTGAATTGCTGAAAATGTACCCAGGGAATTGACTCAATTTCATCATGCACAGCCGAAGCCGGAAATAACTTCAATGCCTTACGAATTGTGGATTTAATTTGAGAGATTTCAAAGAAAGACGCTGCTTCATCCCGACTTTGACACCAGGGCTTAAAAGCTGCGTCATCAAGCTTTTCCAATTTGACATGGCCTACATCGCGTACGACAAATTCAGTCATAGGTACTTTGTACTCTCCGAAGTACAGCAATTTCAGGAATTCGAACTTTTCCTGTTTGTCGACCATCACAACAGGTTCATGCCGGGCAATTTCATAGATTGATCGTTCCTCTAGCAACAGGTGTTCGATCAATTCTGGTTTAGGGTCGGATTTGTACGGCTTTAGTTCAGGGTAAGCCTCAATGAGTTCTTTTTTCAGAAATAGGTTGAAGGTAGCAAATTCTTCCGGCAATTCTTCCGAAATGAATCCTTCTTCCAGCAATTCATAAGTTGCGGCAGAAATATCTTTGATTTCATCGTAATCAAGCTTATTGATTCGAAAGCACGGTCCTTTGCGATTGGAAAATCTAAGAAAAAGACACTTGCTATCCTCGCTGAGAGCATCAAATTGTTCTATGAATTCTTGTTCAGGCTCACCCAGAATATCACCGTAGTACTTTTCTAAAAAAGCCAGGAGATCCTGAAAATAATCCAGGTAGTACTTAGGCGGAAGAACGACGGGACCGGTAGAGGGTGACTCAGGCATATTACAAACCCTACCACGTCTGACTTGACTTTTAAATCAACTTTGTAGGGCAAGCAAAAATGGCATTTATGCCTGAGTAGTTGAAATGATTAGCAGGTAAAAACTGAAATCAATCGTGGTACCACACACGGAAAAGCTGATACCACTTGGAAGCGGATTCTCCCCCAGTCCATAATTCTGTGTCCTGGCTGCCTTCTTCCTCAGCATCATGGATATTGGGTAGCAAGACAGTCTCTATACTAATGATCTGCTTTTTTTCAGTGGCTAACCAGTCATCGAGTTCTTGAAGCACTTCATCAAAGTGTTGAATGGAACCAGATTTAAAAATGCCCCCCTTTTTTTTTTCAGGAACAAAATCTTTACACTTTATCATAGCGGATGGCAAATATTTGAAGGTAGAAATATCTATTAAATCCTCTTACCGGTCAAGTGATCGTCACTTTTTATTCGTTAACGACTACTGCAATCTTTTCTCCATCGGGACTCACAGCGACTCTTGTAATACCTGAGAGATTGAATTTTGCCAGGTCAAACAGAATCGACCAGGATTTGTCTTTCGATCGGCGATAATGAAGTTTGCTGTCTTTGCCCATGATAATAGTTCCGTCGAGGGTCCACGCCATGTCTTCCGCATTGGGCAATGTTTCTGCCACTACTTTCTGTTTGCCGCTTTTCACATAATAAGCCACAATTTTCCATACATCGGAAGCCTTACTGATGTAACTAATTGCTTTTTTTCCGGGAATCCGATGCAGGGAACGACCAATGTTTTCATCGAGAATGCTGTTTTTTCCCGTTTGCAGATCACTTTTCTGAAGTGTTGCAGGGTCACCTAGCACAAAAGAGAAAAGTGTGTTTGAATCGTACCAACAGTGGTAGCCTATTTTTAAATCCTCAATAAGGACTTGTGCCTGACTTCCGTCTTTATTGTATTTCCAGAGTAACTGTCTTCCGTCTCTTTCCAGAATGATCGTACTGATCAGTTTTGCATCAGCAGATTCCGTGGGGGAGTATTCACTACCATCGCTTTCTGTAAGACGCGTTTTGATTTGCCGGCTAATGTCGTAAGCAATGATGTCCGTCTGTTCATCCGTTTGTAGGCTTGTAAAGTATAAGAGCGACCCATCAGCCGTAAACGAGGGCTGATTATCATATCCCGGATTATTCGAAACGTTGATTGGATTTGTCAGGCCGTACCCGTCATTATTTTTCACCAGATCAAAGAGATAAACTTCATTAGCTGGTTGAGCAAAAGAGCAAAAGCTTCCAAGGAGGAGCAAAGCGGCCATAAAACGGGTAACAGTCATCGTCAAAAGGAGTTAATTCAGAGATTAAAAATATAGCTGATTCGCCAATTCAGGGTATATCATTTGATCGCCGGTCGGAGCCTGTATGGTCAGCCATCGATAACATTTACCATACATCGCTTTTTTTCAACTCACTAACGAAAATATCACAACAATCAATTGATATAGAGACCTCTAAATAACTGTTATATAGGCATTTATAAATATTCACTATCTTTGTTCCTGAAATTAAGCTTAGACAATCATGAAAACTACTCGCCTTTTTCTGGCGTTGACGCTTATATTTTTTGTGTTCAATGCCCAATCAACAGAGAAATCAGAAGACTTTGTAAAAGCAAAACAAGCTTTCACGAAAGCAGTTGAGAACCACAACTATCGGGACGCCAAAAGTTCTTTGGAGGAGCTGCTGCCTTTGATGAAAACCGATATCAAACAATCCAGGAAGTCTATCAATGCTTTGAAAAAAGAAGGAGACGCCACATTGCTCGAACAGGTCAAGGACGGATTGGAAAGGAAAGAAGAGATCTACAAATCATTGTCCCACCTCGTGGATGTATCTCCGGCAGCGTTACGCGTGAAAGCCGCGCATATCCTGAAGCTGGTTGTAGAGTTTGATGGACTCGTAGAGCTCCCAACCTAAAAAAGTAAACCTCCGGTGATCCATGGGAATTTCACAACCTGAGGCTTAGACAAATTATAAACACCGCTCACCTACCCATACTGCAAAGTATGATTTTTGGTTGGCTCACGGTAAAATCCGGTCGCTGATATGGATTGTGATGAAGCTTATACCTGCTTGATAATCACTAAGAATTAACCAAAACAAGTTTTCCTTTGGCTTTGCCACTTTCCATCAATTGATGCGCTTCGGTCATTTCTGATAATTTGAAGGAGCGTTCAATACGGATATCAATTTTGCCGGCGGCTACATGATCAAGAAATACCTGAAGAGTTTCCGGTGATAAATTATGCGCGTCGCCGCCATAGGACGTGAGCCGGGCATAGTTGGGGAGGTGTTCAAACGGAGCAAAATCTTTCCAAACCCATTCATTGCCCAGGATTCCTGTCATGCACACAATACCCTGGGGCCGCACACATTTTAGAGAATCACCCAAAGTTTTGGTGCCGATCAATTCCAACACCTTGTCTACACCCTCAGGCTTGATGGCCCGAACTTGCTTTGAAAGTTCCGGATCATCCAAAATGACTTCATCCACGCCAATATCTGTTAAGGTTTGGCGTTTACTCTCACTTCTGGTAGTTGAGAATACGATGCAATTCATGGTCTTAGCAATTTGAGCAGCCATAATTCCTACGGAAGAGGTACCCCCACGCACTAATAGTGTTTCCCCGGTCTGCAGGTCAAGTCCTTCTACCAGAGAACCATTAGCTGTTTGAAACATTTCGGGAATGGCTCCGAGTGTTTCCCAGGGCAAGTCACTTTGAAAAGGAAAAACAATGCGTTCCGGAACTACCGTCTGTTCGGCATACCCGCCATCAAATTCACGGCCCATCTCTCCCATTATTGCCGCCACTTGTTGACCAGGCTCAAATTTTCCTGAGGGGCATGCTTTTACAAGCCCCACGCACTCAATACCCTGGATACGAGGAAACTTCACGTTAGGTGAGTGTCCTTGTCGGGTATACATTTCTGAACGATTGAGTCCGGCGGCCTTAATTTCTATGTGGACCCAACCAGGTTTGACCGTAGGATCAGGCACATCTTGTAATTGGATGACAGAAGGGTCTCCGACCTGAGTGGTAACAGCGGCTTTCATGGTTTTTCTGGATTGGTACCTGAAGATAAATCTTGAATACGAAAATACCGGATGCCTCTGGATTATTATCTCAGAGAAACGTGATTGGGCCTAATCTTCTTAGGCGTACTATTCAGTTTATCGTTGGATGACGTTGAGGAAGCATCATCTCGTACATCCATTCATTTGTGGTCTTATACTTATTCCAACTCTGATTTCTGGCTCGTCTGCAGGATGAATGCTAGGTACCCCCAAACCATTCTTTAAAATCCGCTACTCTTTCACGGCTGACGATAATTTCCTGATCGAAATCTACTTTGGGTGTGATTTTTAGGCGGCTGTTGGAATAAACCAACACATCTTTAATCGCATGGATATTTAAGATGAAGGTGCGGTTGACTCGAAAAAACGTTTCCGGATTTAGGAGTTGCTCCAGGTCTTCCAGTTTAAAGTCCACGATGAATTTTTTGCCGGAATTGGTGACCAAATAGGCGGTGCGCCCCTCTGCGAAGAAAATACTGGCATCTTCTGTAGGAATGGAATGAATATGCTCACCGAGCTTGACCATGAAGCGACCCTTGTACTTCCTTGTTTCCGCATCCTGCACTACTTTTTTAACCTTCTCGCTGGTATCTCCAAATTCTTCTTTGACGGACTTTAACTTGTTGATGGCATTTGAGAGATCCATGAAAGTAACAGGCTTCAGCAAATAGTCGATACTATTTAACTTGAAGGCATCCAGTGCATATTCATCGTACGCAGTGGCAAAAATGACGGGAATGTTTACCGGATGCTTTTGGAAGATCTCAAAACTCAATCCATCGGTTAATTGAATATCCGAGAAGATCAGGTCCAGTGCTTGTTCGTTTTCCTGCAACCAGGCTACCGTTTCTTCTACACTTTGGAGCTTTCCCAATATCTTAATATTGCTATCATATTTGAGTAGATAGCGCTCTATTTTCTCTGCGGCCGGTATTTCGTCTTCGATGATCAGGACGTTCATGCCATCTCTGGTTCGGTTGGGATTAAAATTGGAATGCGAATTTCGGTAATCTCAGCGTTTGATGAAAACCGTATTTTCTTTTCAGTGTAAAATTCATAGGCGCGCTCGATATCCGAGATGTCCAGAACGGATGGAGACAGCTTCTCTTTTCTTGTGCTGATCAGGACGAGATCGTCTTCGTGGATGACGATTTCAATCTCCAGAGATTGCATCGTAGAATGAATAGATGCTCGAATCAACCACTCAACAATGGTCAGCAAAGTGCCTGGAACACATAGCGCTTCCCCGGAGGCATTCTGTTTAAAATCCACGTCGATACCCTGGTACCAAAACAAATTGATTAAATGTTGCACGGCAGTCAATTCCTCCTGTAAGGAAGCCAATTCTGATCGGTTGCTACTTAATATGTAACGATAAACGACAGAAAGTTCGTCAATCAATTCATCAGCTGAATCGATTTGCTCGTCACTAATCGCAATGAGCGATTCCAGGCTTTCCAGGAGCAGGTTAGGGTTCATTCCCCGTTTAAAATTTCGGAATTCAAATTCCAGGCTCTCTTTAAGGATCTCTTCTTCCTCAAATTTCATTTTGTTTTCCTTATAAAGGAACAAATGGCTAAAATGCAATGTGAGGTACATCAGTACCGTAAACCCGTAGATTCCAAGGAAAATATTGAATTCAGCAGCACTTGGATTGTAGCCCAAAAACTGACTAAAATAGGCCTCCACAACCATGTAAACCACAATAGCCATGCAAGCCATTGCCACCAGAAACTGGGCAAGTACTTGTTTGGAAAATGCCCATTTCTCCGTCCATCGCTCAACCAGGATCATTGCATACCGAACCAATTCCAAAATGAGGTATACCAGAACGATGCACAAATACACCTCGTTGCTGGCAAACAATTCATCCAGCTGAGCAATGGAATTGTTAATAAGCAAAATGAGCAGGTAAATCACCAAACCTATGAATACAGGACCGATGAGTCGAAACAGGAGGTCATGGATAAATAGCTTTTTCATAACCTCAACAGGGGTAACCAAATGGAAAATTCTTCTTCGTCTTTTACCTGAATGTCTCTTTTATTCAGAAGCAGGTACCTGTTCTTGATATTTTCCAAACCAATTCGGAAGGAAGTGGTTTTGGATGGCGTGCGGGTTTTGTTGTTACTTATCACCAACCAATTGCCCATGTTGTGAACGTGAATACGTAACTGATTGTCTTTCGAGATCACATTGTGTTTTACCGCATTTTCGACGAGCAATTGAATGGTCATGGGAGGAATTACTGTATCCAATGCCCGATCCGAAAGTTCAATTTTAATCTGTACGAGGTTTTCAAACCGCACGTTGAGCAAATATTTGTAGGCCCTGACAAAGTCCAGTTCTTTCTCCAGAGGGATTACGGGCTTCTTTTGTGTATCCAGCGTAAACTGATACGTGGTAGCCAATTGTCGAATAAAATCCTCAGCCTTTTTTAAGTCTTTGTACAACAAAGAGGAAATGGTGTTAAGGCAATTGAACAGAAAATGAGGGCTCAGTTGACTTCTTAACGCATCCAGCTGCAGGGCCATTTGCCTCCTTTCGTTTTCAACATACTGCAGCTGAGCATTAGAGAATTGATAATAAGAGAAAACCGCGAAATAAATCACGTTGTAGATCAGAGTGATCAGTAAAAGGATGATTCCCAGCTTCACCTGGATCTCATAATCATCTGACACAAACATTTGGAAAGGGACGATCACCAGTACCCAAAGGAGGAGAAGCGAACCGACTATTCCTACAATTAACCGTGCACTCAGGTTCCTGCGCCAGGGGATCAACCTGTTTAAAAACATGTTCATTGTATGAGAGCCTATTGCCACTAAAAGACCCATCAAACAACTGTAAAGCCCACTTTCGACCGTCAGATCTGGTAGCAAAACCTCACTAAAAGAGAGGTAAGTGTACAGTAATAGTCCAAGGACCATGCCGACGAAAGCTGCGATAAAAAAATTTCTCAAAGCCAGATTGGTATCGGTGAGGGTGTTTTGCACGCTCTAATCTAGTGAAAGAAGTAGGCATTGTCCAAGAGAAGTGATTTAACAAAATTTGCTTCTCCTGGACTCGCCGGGCGTGTATAGGATCTTTAATCGAGCGCTTTCATCGCGCGACCATAGTAGGTATCAGAGCTGATTTCTCTTGCGATTGAGCGATAGATTCTTCGCAATTCATCATTATCTGTATCATTGATGTATTCAGATAATGCAATCAGGGCCTGGGACATGTAGTGATCCGAGTTGATTTCTTCCGCACTTTCCAGAAGGCTTGCTACCAGATCGTCATCGAGATTTGCTTCATTCGCTGCCCGGATGATAATTTGGCTTGCATAATGATCGGAGTTGATCGAACGAACTGCCAGCTTAAATGACTCAGTTGACTCTTTACCCAGGTCCTGCTCAGAGACGATCTTTACCAATAAGACATTACTGTAGTGATCGGAACTAATGTCATCTTCGATTTCATCAATCATTCTACTCAAAGTCCGATCGTCCAGGTCTCTTTCTAACAGGTCTTTAAAAAGCTCCGTCTTGTAGTGATCAGAATTGATATCTCCGGCTGCCTCAAGAATTTCCCAGTAGCTTTCATCAGAGATCTGATCCAACTCCAGCGCATCCCGGAATAATTCACTTTGATAATGATCGGAATTAATTTCACTGGCAGTTGCAATTACTTTACTGATCAACTCATCCGTCAAATCTCTTTCCTCAAGTGTTTCACGCAATACTTCTGATAGATAGTGATCAGAGTTAATTTCTTCAGCGGATTCCAAAACGGCTTCCAGAAGCTCACCTTCCACGTCAGTTTTGGTCAATACTCTTTTCAAGATTTGGGACCGGTAATGATCAGAGTTGACTTCTTCGCTGGCTTCAATGAAGGCCTTTGAAGTTGCTTCTTCGGCGAAGAAAACGCGCTCATTATCCTTTAGAATTTCTGTGAGGTAGTGATCAGAATTAACTTCTTGAGCAGCACCTTCTATTACCATCACCAGTTCATCTGTGCTCAGTCCGTCTTTTTCCATCAACAAACCGATGTAATGAGACTTAAGGTAATCACCATCAATTCGCTCTACTTCTTCCATGACACCCCGAGCTCCATCTTTTTGGTAGAATCGGTTTACACGAGATTCCGCCCCGATCGTGGTAGATCGCACAATGTCCGGAAGTACTTCCGCTAACCACTCCCGACCTTCTGGCTCATAATCCATTCGTTCGCGACCAACAAAATATTCTTTTGTGAGATTGCCACGGCTATCAGACTCGATGATCACCCGTCGTTTGCTTCCGAAAGCAGCTCGAGTAATTTCGAAATAACCGCCTCGTGATACACTTACAATGTCCTCATCGTCATCAGAAAGTTCGAAATCTCCTTCAAAATCAATCTTGTAGGATTTTTGCCAATCGTTAAATTTGATAGTTGTTCTTCCATTTCTGGAAAACTGTGTTTTTCCATTGCCCACACTGACCGAAATTTGAGCAATAGATGATTGTGGAATGAACAAGATGCAAAGGGCGGCAAGAATGCCGACCCATATTGCAAGATTTTGGAGTTTTTGACCTTTCGAGTTCATCATGACCGTTAATTTTTGACCTTTTAACTTGATACAAACTTGAAGAGACAACCTCAAGGAAAAAACCACTTTGTAATGAGTTGTTTCAAAAATGTACTGAATTGCAAAAGCAATGTCCTGGAGGTTATTTCTTGTGAATAGACTGTTACAAAACATATGGCACCCCCTGAAAATGCAACTCAATACACGAGAATGGCTGTTGACTCTGACTTCAGGCGGATTCATGTTTGTTGTGCTGTATCTATACAATGCATTCAACATTCAGACAGGAACTTCATATTCTGGCCATTCCCTGTTTTTTCGATCTGTGGCATTTGGCATGATCACTTCCCTGTCTGTTGGTATTCATGAATGGCTGCTACGGCCCAGGTTCGCAATTGATTCCCGAATTAAACGGGTCTTTTGGTATGGGAGTGAGTTATTGATCACAGCTAATTTGGTTTATCTCCTCTTCAATTATTTCTGGGCCTGGGACGAATGGCACTGGGTCAGCTATGGCTTGATGATGGTAGAAGTGCCTATGGTCTTGCTAGTTCCTATTGCAGCGATTTCCTGGTTATTTAAAGAAAACCACCCGGCACTCGACCTGTTGGTTTTGAAAGACGATAACGGGAAGGTGTCATTAGCAATCAAACCCGAAGACTTACTGTTTATCAAAGCTGAGGAAAATTACCTCAATGTACATCACCTGATTAACGGTCAGGTTGAAAAACAATTAATCCGAAAAACGATGAAAGAGATCCTCCGGGACTTGCAGGGACTTCCAACTATGATCAGGTGTCATCGCAGTTATTTGATTAATAGTCAAAGAATATTGCGACTTAATCGCACATCCAAAAAGCTGGAAGTAGATCTGGGGCATGATATGTTAATTCCCGTGTCAAAAACGTATCAGCAAGAGGTGTTGCAGTTTGTGGTAGTGTAAACGCATACTCCGGTTTTATTTCAATTCGTCACAGTATAAGGAATTTCATCCCAAATGAACCTAAACCCTGGGCTTTCAACCATCTGGGTCACAAATTCGCTTCATGAGATTTTTGAAATTCCTGGCGGTTTCCATTTTATTCATCGGTTGTGGTCAGCCGGCCAAAGAGGTCAACACACCACCGAATCTCCTTGCAGCTCAATTTGAAAACCTGGTTAACGCTGAGTATAAATCCGGTCGATTCGATGGAAGCCTGGCGGTCCGCCATCAAGGACAGTTGATGTTTTCGAAATCCATTGGTCTGGCGTCGAGAGAATGGAAAATTCCCTTGAGAAAGAATCATCGATTTGACATTGCGTCAGTCAACAAATCTTTCATTGCTGCTCTGACTTTAAAGGCGGTAGAGTTGGGACATTTCGACTTACAAGATACATTGAATGAGGTTTTAATTGGACTGGAACTCAAAGGAGGTTTCGATCCAAACATCACGATTCATCAAATGTTAAGCCACTTGTCTGGGATGAATGATTATGGTGGGATTGATGAGCGGCTTCAACAAGACAACTTTCTAAAATTTAAAAGGCAGCGCTTCACTAATGAAGAATACCTTTATTTTCTTTCGGAAGTGCCTATGGTTGGCAATCCCGGCCAACAATTTTACTACTCCAACTTTGCCTATCATGTATTATGCGTGATTTTGGAAACATCATTTGGCCAATCTTTTGAGGATATTTTGCAACAACATATCGCAAAACCTCTGGACCTGAAAAACACGTTTGCTTCGAGCCTGAATGAAACGATAAAACCAAAATTGGTTAAAGGGTACAATTACGACGCCAGTCAATCAACTTGGCTCACCAATGACTTTATCGACCTGACCCTTGGTCGGCGTATTTTTTCAACAGCCGAGGACCTTGCCTTGTGGACTGAGGCCATTGGGAAATCAAACTTGCTTTCTGAATCCTCCTGGAAGGCCATGCTGACCAACCATGTGAGAATGCTAGATAGTGAACTTAGCTACGGTTATGGTTGGGTGATCCACGACCTGAAAGGGGATTACCGTATGGGGAAATTACCAACTAAGAAGCCATACATCATTCATGGAGGGAACACCGGGGGGTACAAAGCCATCACAGTAAACATTAATCAAGGAGAATGGGTATTCTCCGCATTATCTAACATTGGTGGTCGCTTTGATGAAATTGGATTCGCCAAGAAGGTCACGACTTTAATTAATGATTATGAAAACTAAAATTGCAATATTCCTGCTTTTCATCTGTTCAATAACTCACGCGCAAAAACTCCCTGGTCTTTGGATTGTGGAGGACGTGCGAATAGGTGATGAAACCATGACTCCTGTAGCCAAGTGGTTTCGGTACAACAGCGACGGCACGTATGTCGGAGGGAATGGCTTCTTGCAAAATGATGAGGGCACCTGGATGCTCGATAAAGACGAACAACAGTTTTCTCCCAAAAGCAGCTATGGGTTAGTGGATCCTTTTGGTCCTTTCAAAATTTCTCAGAGCAATGGAAAAATGACCTGGGAACGAGAGGAAGAAGGCATGAATGTAGTCGTGACTTTAAGCAGGATTGATGAGTTGCCAAAATCTCCTGCGGACTGGCTTGTGGGCATGTGGGGCCTGCAGGTTGCTGAAAAAAAGGGAACGGATAACCTGGACATCATTGATCCGGATCGGCAGATCTACTTTTTTATCCGGTGGGACCGAATGGTCATACAGCGAAATGCCAAAGGAGAACGAAAAACGGGCTATTGGCACATCCATGGCCATAAGCCGGAAGTTACGTTTCTCCCGCATGACGATCAATTACCGGCAGAGACCTGGCGAGTTGAGGCCGGATCAGAATCACTCGTTATGACAGGCATTTCAGAGACCAACCGTGATCAGGTACTAAAGTTTGGGAGATTGAGGGATTTTCCGAAGTGATCTTCATTTTTCACACGATGATTTCTTGGCGTATTTTGATATGACACTAATAAAATAAGATAGATTATTCCATTTTTTTACAAATAGCAAGCTGGCTATTGGGAATCATTGAACTCGGCTATATTTAGGGATGCTTCACCCTCGATCCCTGTCGTTTCTTAATGATTAGTTTAACAAAATTCCGTTCTTATGCGAATCAAAGTGGTCCTGGCTGGATACAAGCAGCTGTTACCTTAGGAGGCGGTACATTAGTAAGTGCGCTGTACCTTGGGGTGATAGGGGGCTATCAGTTTCTATGGCTACAACCACTGGCAATGTTCTTTGGCTATGCAATGCTGGTCGCTATTAGTCATGTAACGCTAAGCAAGTCAAATGACGAAGACCGTCCTTTCAAACTGATAGAGCGGCACGTGTCCAAATATTTGGCCTGGGGTTGGCTTGGAGCAAGTGTGGTAGCCAATGTGGTTTTCTGCTCCGCGCAGTTTGCCCTGGGTACCGATGCGATTCAGGGAAGTTTAGGGTTTTTGAAAGACAGCACCTACAGTATAACCTTTTTGCTCTTTTTGTTCGGAATGATTATGATGTGGCTATTCTCCAGAGAGAGTAAAATCTCACAAGTGCTGGACACAGTTATTAAGGTCCTCGTTGCTATCATCGTACTTTGTTTTTTTGCAGCTACTCTTACCTTAGCCCTCAATGGAGAGATCCAGTTTTCACAGTTACTTCAAGGGCTGATTCCTGATTTTCAGGCGCTTTTTCATCCAACCGAATCTTATGCTTCCACCATTGCTTTAACCGGTGATTTTCAGGTGTTTTGGGAACAGTACATATCCCGAAGCCAGAGAGATATCATTATTGGAGCCTTTGGGACAGCTGTGGGGATCAATATGACATTCCTGCTTCCCTACACACTACAAAAAAGAGGTTGGGGAAAAGCGGACCGGGAGTTGGCTCGATTCGATCTGTTTTTTGGCCTTTTTGTTCCGTTTGTGCTTGGAGCATCCTTTTTGATCATCGTTACCGCATCCCAATTTCACGCGAAGCGTGATAGCCTCGTCAATGAACAGGCCTATCATCAGGTGCTGGATGGACGCCTGGCAGCAGAACATACTGACTTTTCCTCGCTCGGCAAATCAGAAGTTCAACAACTTCGTGAAGGCCTTTCACAACCTGACAAAGATTTGGCGGTCATGCTCGCTAAGCGGACGGTTTCAGATCTTTCCTTATCACTAAAGCCTCTCCTGGGCAAATGGTCCAAAATAATTTTTGGAATAGGAGTGTTAGCAATGGCCATCAGCACAATGCTGGTGCACATGATGATCAATGGCTACGCCATATCTGAGGCTTTAGGGAAACCGAAAAACACACGCTTATTCCTCATTGGAGCACTGATTCCTGCGTTTACAGGATTTCTTTCTCCCATACTTTGGTCAGGAACTGTGAAAACCTCTTTAGCGGTACCTGCTTCCGTAATTGCCACAACGTTATTACCCATTGCCTATCTAGTCTTTCTTCTGTTGATGAATTCGAAAAAGGCACTTGATGGAGAACTTCCTACCAATCGAATACTGGTAAATATTGCCATGACTCTGGCGTTTTTTATAGCCACATTTGCCTCATTTTGGGCTATCTGGGCGAAAGTGAATAGCAGCAACGCTCTAGAGAGTAACCTGGGTTGGCTTGGGTTGATAGGTTTACCGATTCTCATGGTTCTGGGTATTGTCAGTTTCTTAAGAAAAGAGAGATCATGAAGTCCATTGGAATTATCGGAGGAGGTATGATTGCCGCATTCCACGCACAGGCCATTCAAGCGATGGAAGGTGCGGAGCTCGTTGGGGCTTTTATTCGAAATCCGCAGCAAGCACGAACCTTTGGTCAAAAACACAATTGTCCGACCTATACTGACCTTGACGAGTTTTTAAGTATCGAGCAGCTGGATATTGTAACCATCGCCACTCCATCTGGTGCACATTTGAAAGGCATTACAGATTCGGTGATAAAAGGCAAGCATGTGATTTGCGAAAAGCCATTAGAGATTACCCCGGAACGAGTTTTGGCAGCACAAAAATTGGCTGAAGAGAATGGTGTTCTGCTTGGAGGTATTTTTAATCGAAGGTTCAACGAGGCGGTATCCTACTTAAAGAATGCTCTAAACAAAGGACGTTTTGGCCAGATAATTACCTGTGAAGCCAATATAAAGTGGCACCGGGATCAAGCCTATTATGATTCGGGAGCCTGGAGGGGAACCTGGGAACTGGATGGAGGTGGAGCGCTGATGAACCAATCCATTCACACCATCGATCAACTCATTTACTTTTTGGGTATGCCAAAACGCTTATCTGCGTCAGTCAGCACCCTTACCCATGAAAATATTGAAGTGGAAGATACGGCGATGGCTTTGTTGGAGTATGAAGGAGGAACTAAAGGAATGATCCAGGGGTCCACTTCCATTTGGTCCTCAGCTGGAAATCCTGCTGAAATCCATATTTATGGTTCAAGAGGGGCGGTGATTTTAGCGGATGAAAAATTTCGACTTTGGGATTTTGAAATTCCTCAGGTTGAGGATACCTACATAGAAGCACAATTAATGTCCGGATCTCAGCAAGCCCTGGGGTCCAACGACCCCAAAGCCATCAACTATTTGGGTCACCAGAGAAACTTTGAGAATTTTGTAGCGGCTGTAGAAGGGAGAGACGAATTGAAAGTGACAGCTGCCGAGGCATTGCAACCTGTGACTTTGATCAATGCAGTTTACGAAAGTAGTCGACGCAATGGCGAGTGGATTGAATTGGCAAAAATCTGATATATATGCCTGGTATCTCCTTATGATGGAGCGTAAAAAATCGTTGAAGAGATACTGGTATTTTATTGACACCCTATGGAATTTAGGTCAATAAAAACCGGCATGACGATTTGGGTGTTTCAAATTTCCTTAGTTTCGAAATGAATTCTATTTCATGAAGTTTTCTGGTTTTACTGATGAAGCTGCCGATGATTTGGCGGGTCAGGTGCAAGTCACCAAAGACCTGGGCTGGAAATACCTGTCTGCCCGAACCTTCAATGGGCAAAATATTCATGATTTAACTGAAAGCAACTTTGAAATTGTCCTCAACACGCTCCAAGAGGGAAAGATAGAAGTTGCAGAATTTGGCACACTCATTGGGAATTGGGCAAAGAAGATCAATTCCGATTTTGACATCACACTGCAAGAAGTGGCAAGGTGTATCCCTCGTATGCAACAAATGGAAGTGAAGTATGCGCGGATAATGTCCTATGCGCAAGAGCCATGGGGCCAGGATCAATTTGAAATGGAGCGTTTCAGAAGGCTGAAAGAAATTTCAAGACGCTTTGTGGATGCTGGACTCACACCACTACATGAAAATTGCATGAATTGGGGTGGATTTTCTGCGGATCATACCTTGCGTCTGTTGGATGAAATTCCTGACCTTAAACTCGTTTTTGATACGGGGAATCCCATTTTTCAAAGAGACCGGTCGAAAACGGAGCCATTTCCCTGGCAGGATCCCTGGGAATTTTATCAAAAAGTAAAACATGCTGTTGCACATATTCATGTGAAGGACGCAAAAATGATTCAAGAGCAAGGAGAACCTGTTTATCAACTTCCAGGAGAAGGGCACGCTTGTTTGGAGTCTATTCTAACAGACCTCATCAAAGAGGATTACGATGGCTTCGTTGCGATAGAACCTCACCTGGGAAAAGTTTTTCATTTGTCTGATGATTCATCCGGCAATGCCGCCCACCGATACAAAGTTTATCTTGAAGCAGGGCGAAAACTGGAAAATATGATCCTGAATATCCGTCAAAACCTAGTCACTTGATCACCAGTATTTCTTATCCAAGAGCGGCCCTTTTTGGCAATCCGTCCGATGGCTTTTTTGGTAAAACCATTGCTTTTCCTTTCCAGGATTTCCATGCAGAAGTTACGCTCAGCCCTCGGTCAAAAGGCATTCGACTACAGGGAGGTGATCTCTATTCGGATCTTGAGGGATTCTACCAAATGATCCAGCAA
Organism: Cyclobacteriaceae bacterium; assembly: GCA_965215825.1. Taxonomy (GTDB): domain Bacteria; phylum Bacteroidota; class Bacteroidia; order Cytophagales; family Cyclobacteriaceae; genus JAWPMT01. The sequence continues at coordinate 850,883 of CBDCEM010000002.1, forward strand.
CAGAGGGATTCTACCAAAACATTACTCCAGGCCACATTGAAGCGGTTTTTAGATTACTGCAGCGACAATGCGATCAAGTTGCCGGATGCAGGATTTGAAATTGACTTTCATAGTAACATTCCACTTCAGGTAGGCATGGCAGGTTCAAGCGCTATTATCACGGCTGCTTGGCGAGTTTTGCTGAAGTACTACAACCTGGAATTGCCTCCGCACTTACTGGCCAATCAAGTATTGGAAGTAGAAACGCTGGAAATGGGTATAGGGGCAGGATTACAAGATCGAGTAGTTCAGGCTTTCGAACGTCCCATTTTTATGGACTTTCGTAAGGATTTGATGGAGACTCAGGGGTTCGGTTCTTACAAGCCTATTCCCAAAGCGTACTTCCAGAACCTGTACATTGCCTACATGGATGGAGCCCCTGAGGGTTCAGAAGTCATTCACAATGACTTAAGAAGCAGATACGATGAGGGAGAAACAGCCGTGCATCAGGTAATGAAAGAGCTGTCGACGTTAACTGAGTCTGCGAAGGAGTTATTAGAGAAGGAAGATGGACGATTGGGTTTGGCGAACCTGATCAATAAGAATTTTGACTTGCGGCAGTCCATATGTGAAATTGCTCCCGCTTACTTAAGAATGATTCAAATGGCCAGAGACCTGGGTGCAAGTGCCAAATTCACAGGTTCCGGAGGAACAATCATCGGACAATACACATCTGGTGAAATGTATAAGTTATTGGAAAAGGAATTTTCAAAGCACCACATGCATATTTTTAAACCCACGCTTGTGAGTAATCAATGAATGTAAAGAAAGCCATCATCCCTGCAGCCGGTTTGGGAACACGCATGCTGCCTGCCACTAAGTCCGTGCCTAAAGAAATGCTGACGATCGTCGATAAACCCGTTATCCAATACATCGTTGAGGAAGCCATTGCAGCAGGGATATCCGAAATTTTGATTGTGATTTCTAAAGGGAAATCAACCATCAAGGATCATTTTGCTACGGAATTCCCAAATGCCACCTACTACGAGCAAAAAGGAAAAAATGAGACCCTACAGTTCTTGAGAAGTATCACTGGTGACTGTAAAGTTTCATTTATAGAACAAAAGGAGCTAAAAGGGCTTGGTGACGCGGTTTATTGTGGAAAAGCGTTTGTAGGAAATGAGCCTTTCGCTGTTCTTTTAGGTGATGCCATTTGTGAATCCAGTAACCACCAACCTGTTTTAGGACAGTTAATTGAAGTGTTCGAGGAACAGAAGGGGTCGGTCGTCGCTGTGCAAGAGGTTCCTGATGATCAGGTGAACCGGTATGGCATCATGGATGGTAAACCATTGAACGATTCGACATTTAAGGTTAATCAATGGGTGGAGAAACCCACTCTTGATGAAGCACCATCCCGCCTGGCGGTGGCGGCGAGATACGTTTTTGATCCGGAAATCTTTCGATGCCTGGAAAACACCACTATAGGCCACGGCAATGAGATCCAATTGACGGATGCGATGCATCAACAGCTGGAATTACAGGAGACCTATGCTATAAAATTTCAGGGGATGCGCTTTGATGTCGGTAACCCCGTGGATTTTGTAAAAGCAAACATACATTTTGCCTCCAGGCATGAAAAGTATGGAGAAGCATTCAATACATGGTTAAAAACAAGCCAGGCAACTTAATTCGTCATTACAAATGCCGAAAAGCAAGGGAGGTATTGGCCTCTAGTGATCAATCAGAGGCAAATGATCCTACCTCAAGGTCGTTGCACTATTTTGTTCCGATACAGTACAATTTCATCTTCGGACAAAAATCCAGCCTCATTGACATGGGGCTCACCGCTACATTGTTTATAGTTGATATGAAATCACAGAGGAAACATCAAGCGGACTGTTGCCCAGCTATCGTATTGGGTATCGGTTTCAGGGAAATAATGGGTTTTTATTAAAACTGGCCTACACACCGATCTATTTTCGCCATCCACATGCGGGGTTATCCCTTGGATGGAGCTCTAGGATCATAATTTTTGTTTCTTAATCATCTCATGCTCGTAACACCAGGCCCAGGTTTCTCCAGGTTCGGCAGAAACCACGACTGGGTGCTTATGTGATTTGTAATGTGCGGTCGCGTGTTTATTGGGGGAGGAGTCACAGCAAAGTGTAATCCCACACGCCTGACAAGTTCTTAGATGCACCCATAGATCTCCAGTTTTTACGCATTCGTCACATTGGTAAGCCCGTGGCTTTTTGAGTTCGAAGGATTCCAGATGTTCACAGAGCATAAGACTGATGTTTGTTTATGAAAATTTCAATTCTGATCAAGGAAGCTTCTAGTGGTTTGCTAAATACTCATGTACAAACTTGATGGCCATTGACCCTTCTCCTACGGCGCTGGCTACCCGGTTCATGGCCCCTGATCGTACATCTCCAGCAGCAAAAATGCCCGGGCTGCAAGTTTCCAGGAGGAATGGTTCCCGGGTTTCCTTCCATACGTCTTTGAAGTTGCCATACTTTCTTAAAGCCGGCCCAGTTTCGAGAAACCCCTTTTCGTCTTTGATAACTTCTATGGTCAGCCAGTCGGTCACTGGTTTGGCTCCAATAAAGATGAATAGGCCAGCAGCTTCTGCTTCCCATTCTTCTGATGTCTGGTTATTCCGAAGTTTGATTTTTTCCAATCGCTCTGTACCGCACACTTCTGTAAGCTCTGTATGCCCTTTGATGTGGATATTGGGAGTTTCACCAATTTGATCGATCAGATAGGAAGACATGCTGGAGGACAGGTCGGGCTTTCGGATGATAATGTGCACGTTTGCCGCGAATTTGGAAAGGTACATAGCCGCCTGACCAGCGGAATTTCCTCCACCTACAAGATAGACTTCTTTGTCTTTGATGGATCCCGCTTCCGTGGTTGCTGCGCCATAATACACGCCTGCTCCCGTAAAATTGTCGATCCCCTTTGCGGGATGTGTACGATAATTTACCCCAGTGGTGATGATTACCGTACGCGCATTGATCTGGGAGTCGTCAGCCAGGGTGATGGTTTTGTAACTGTCTTTTAAAGAAATGTTTTTTACTTCCTGTGGAGAAAGAAATTCAATCCCAAAGCGGGTGGCTTGTGTAATGGCCCGTCGGGACAATTCTGAACCACTCAGTCCTTTGGGGAAGCCCAGGTAATTTTCGATACGCGAGCTGGTACCTGCCTGGCCTCCAGGGGCGCGCTTTTCAATCAACACTGTATTCAGCCCTTCTGAACCGCCATATACGGCTGCCGCCAGCCCTGCAGGTCCAGCCCCAATAATCGCCACATCGTACATGGTTTGCTTTGCACTGGAACTCAAGCCAATCTTCTCACCTATTTGTTGTAAGGACGGGTTGTTCAAATGACTGCCATCTTCGAAAATCACAAGCGGCAGTTCGGCCATGTCCAGACTGTAAGTCTCTATGAGCTCTCCTACACTTTGCTCCATCTCAATGTCCAGCCAACGATAAGGAATCAGGTTCCCCGCAAGAAAGTCCTTGATCTGATGTGATTTCGGTGACCATTGATACCCCAATACTTTGATGCCGGTAAACGCAGGAATATAATTGCTCTGCCATTCATCCAGCAAGTCGTTGAGAACCGGAAATAATTTTTCCTCGGGAGGATCCCACGGCTTCATCAGGTAATAGTCCAATTGCACATCGTTAATGGCTTTGATCGCAGCTTCCGTATCGGAATACGCGGTAAGCAATACCCTTTTAGCATCTGGGGAGAGCACCTTTGCTTTTTCCAGGAACTCCACACCAAGCATTTCGGGCATGCGTTGGTCAGATAGAAACAAGGCAATGGTTTCACCTTTTATTTTTAATTCTTTCAATGATTCCAGGGCCTCATTGGCTGATTGAGTAGCCAGAATTTTATATTCTTTTCTATAGGCTCCCCGAATGTCTCGCTGAACCGCTTTCAAGACGGAAGGGTCATCGTCTAGTAGGAATATGATTGGTTTTTTCATGTGCGTTACAATGCTTTTATTGGAAAGCAAATCTGGAATTCAGTATCGCCTGGTTTTGATTTTATTTTAATGGACCCATTGTGGTCGTTGGTGATGATCCGGTGCACCAACTCCAATCCGATACCTGTTCCCTCACCTACTTCTTTGGTGGTAAAGAAGGGGTCAAATATTTTGTCTTTGATGTCATCCGGAATACCGCTTCCCGAATCCTGAATATTGATGTTGACAAAGTCCCCGTCCTGCAAGGTTTCGATGCGCAATTGACGTTTATCCGATTGCTTCATGGCGTCTATGGCATTGTCGATCAGATTGGTCCACACTTGATTCAGTGCACTTGGCAATGCTTCGACACTCACTAAAGACTCGTCATAGGCTTTGATCAATTCGATATTTGTTTTTTTCAACTTGTGATTGAGCATGACCAATGTATTGTCCAGTCCCTCGTGGATATCTATCGGTTTCATCTCCGGGGACTGGTCCATGTGGGTATAGCTTTTGATGCTCTTTACCAATTCCCCAATTCTCGACGAAGCGTCTTCAATTTCACCAACAAGCTTTTCTGTTGTCAGTACTTGATTCATCCAATTAACTGAAGGCCCAATGTGTTCATCTGGAATGGGTGCATAGGCGTCATCGAGTTCATCCACACTAAAATTAAAGTCGACCAGATTATCTGCAATGTCTTCTGCATTTTCTACGTCACGATCCTCCAGCCAGTCCAGCAGCTCCTCTTCTTTTTCAGATCTATCCATCATAGAGAGACTCACCTGGCCGCTATTGATTTTTGAAAAAAGCAAGTCGGTGATAATATCTACCTGATCATTGCTCAATTGGATTTGCATCACATTTTTGAACTTCTCCGGCGTGTTGGCCTGCAGCTCTTTCATAAACTGGGCACTACGTACCACAGCGGCAGCTGGATTATTGAGTTCATGGGCCAAACCCGCGGAAAGCTTTCCCAGCGACATCAATTTTTCATTTTGCTGTTCAACTTTCGTAAACTCCCTAATTCGGGTACTCATGGTGTGCACCAATGCCGTAGTGAGTGCTTCATGTTCCACAATCATTTCCCGGAAGTGTCGCTTATGTAGGGCAAGGACTTCTCCTTCTCTGATGGTTTCGCAATATCCGCGGACTTCCTTGGCCCGGGAATAAGGTAGAAGGCCGGTAATTAACGGCCCCTCAAAATTAGCGACGACTTTGAACTGGTTGTTCTGTTCTACTTTGACAATGTACCTGCCACTGAGGACGACAAACAAGTGGTCCATGGTATCTCCCGGTTGAAACATGAAGTCACCCTCCTTCAGCGTATTCGCCTCGGAATTTGCCACCAGCCATTCCAGTTGGTTTTGTGGAATATCATGGAACTCCTCGACTTCTCTGATTTTAGCAATAATGTCCATGTGGAAATTTTTATGTTTGGACCCGCAGTTTGAAAAAAGCCCTATTCAAAGGTAATCGTTCACCCGAGGAAATCGTATGAATTCCCAATGGGTATTTAATAACGTATAAGCAATACAACAATGGTAGAGATTTACAAACACGAACATGTCATTTCGTCTCAACAATGTTATGGAGCACTTCTCGATAACTACATGAATTGGCCTGTTTCCAAACACCTGGATTTATTGGCGCAAAAGCTGTTGGAAGCGTACGAGAGAAAAAGCCACATAGCTGCTATCGAAATCAATAATTATCACCCCGACTGGCTAGGAAAAGAACCGAATCTAATTTTCCAGGCAAATTTATCACTTGATGATATTCGCCAGGCCATTGCTTCCCAGTATGGTTTTCGACATTGGCGTGATCTTGAATTAGTGGATCGACCTTATTCCATTCCTTTTGAAATGGCGATAAAGGCTTTGTTGAATGGAGAAAAACAAACACTAAAGTACCTTTTGGACTCAAACCCTGATCTCGTCAAAGAAAGAAGTCCGTATGGTCATGAAGCCCAGTTGATCCATTATGTGGGCAACAATGGGGTAGAAATGTGGCGACAACAAGTGCCACTTAATCTTACTGAAATAGTCACTGCGTTGTTAGAAGCTGGAGCGGATAAATCGGCAACCATGAATATTTATGGAGGACAATTCACGGCTTTGCAGCTTTTTGAATCTAGTGCGCATCCTCATGATGCAGGTAATGGAGAGGCGGTGATAAAGGTGTTAAGTTGATTTTCCAGCAGCTATCTAAATCAAACCATTGCCACAACGATAAAGAACCATTTACAGGAAGCGCGCATGTGATTCTAAACTGTTACTCAATCACTCTGACTTCAATTCGTCTGTTCAATTCTCGTCCATCCTCTTCATCGTCATTGGATGCCATTGGATCAGTAGCAGCATACCCCTTGGTGGAGACCCGGTTCGGGTCTATGCCATTCATGACAAGTTGACTTTTAACCATTTCCGCTCGCATAAATGAAATTTCATCTCGATTTCCACGAGCCTCCATATTGTCGGTATGACCGCCAATTTCTAACCTCAAGTCCGAATACTCTGAAAGAACTGCCACCACACGCTTAATGACCGGTGCCGCTTCAAGGTTGAGGGTAGCTGATCCGGAACGGAAGTAAATATTTCTAAGCACGGCTTTTTGGCCGACTCTGAATTTCGTCCCAAGCATGCTGAGACTTTCCTTTTCCTCTTTACCAGGCCCTTCATACAAGTTGGCAAAATCAACTGCTTTTTCGATTTGTTTCTCCGGAATTTGGAGATCATTCCTCAACATTTTCTTATGACCGGTGATGGTTGTATTGAACTTGTCTTTGTGCACCAACGTAAGGTCATCGAATACTTCTACCCGGTAAGATTCATTGGAAAACAATTGCAATTGATAGTAGCCGTTTTCATCGGTCATTGTGCTGAACGACTCATCCAGGTACTTCTCCGGATGATATTTAATAATCGCATCCGCCAGAGGTGCGCCAGAGGCATCTAAAATGATACCATCAAGCATGGCCTGTCCTTCTTTATGGAAATAATAGATATCATAGTCGCCCAGGCTGTGTAAGCGATTGGAACTAAGGAACCCTGATAGGTTGTCTTCCTGTAATTGATAGTTGATTTCATCATCAATCGTATTGATTGGAAACCCAAGGTTTATGGGTTCAGACCAGGTTTTGGTCACCGTATTGTATTTGGATTGGAAGACGTCAAAACCTCCCATGGATTCTGGTCGATTAGAGCTGAAGTAGAGGGTTTGCCCATTATGTGAAATGAATGGGCTGTCTTCATCAAATCGACTGTTCACTTTTCCCGCGATGGGTTTCGGAGAAGACCAGGTACCATCAATCTTCAAGTTGGATTCATAGATATCCAACCCATTTCCACCTCGTTTCGAGGCGAATAAGATCTTATTTTCCACATCGTTTATATAAAAATCAGATTCCAGCCGGGTAGTGGTAAGTTTAGAATCAAATTCTTCTGGGATAGTCCATCCAAATTCTTCCGGACTGCTAAAGAACAGATCGCCGCCATTTTGATTTTTGTAGATGAACAACTTACCATCTTCATTGACAACTTCCACTTTGGGAGCATTTTTTGGTAATACACCGATGTTACCCAGAATTTGAGGCGGGGACCACTCCTCCGCACTTTGCTTAAGTGTATGGAAGACCATAAAATCATTCGGTGATTTTTTCCAGTCATTTGTAGGTCGGGATGATGTAAACACCAACTCATTATGATCGTTGAAATAGCCTGGAGATAAGTCAGCATGCCTGGAGTTGATGGGATAGTCCAATTGCTCCAATTCAAATTCGGATGGGTTGTCGTAATAGTGTTTTGCGACGCTGATGATGTCTTGAAAATGCAGGGTCTCCTGAATGATCTCCTTGCTTTTGTAAGTGTCCAGGCTCAGAAACGCCTCAAAGTGTCGATCAGCAATATCAAACTCATATCGCAGGAGATGGACGCGACCCATCCAATAGTTGTAGAACTTATCTGAGTGACCTTTTGTATTTTCGAATGCTAACAAATCCGACAGATCTTTTCCTCGTTTGGTGGTCAAATGTTCAGCAATGAGCCGGTGATATTGTGCCCCGTTGTTTTCAGGAGTTCTTTTTAGAATAGCCCCATAAAGATCAATGGCTTCTTCAAACTGTTCCCTATAGAGGGTGAGGTCCGCTTGCTCCATCATTTTTTTGACGCTTTGCGAATGCACGGGAAAAAGTGCAATCACAGCAAGGAGTGTGCTGAAAATTTGAGTTCTCATATCAATTCGATTTATCGTCTAGGCTTCAACTGATACGAAAACGCAATTAGCTATGTGCTATATTAATTTATAAGCATAAGATTAACAGGAAGCAATAAGCTCTTAAATTATTGCACGATAAGACTTGAATCGACAAAGGCTCTAAATTTGCCGATTCTATTTTTCTCGTAACTAGTTGATAGCTCGAAGGAAAGCACCTCTTACTTAAATCACTAACAAAGAGCCGTGAATTAGCATATTTGGTTCGTGAACTAGCAGAAAACGCCCGTTATTAAAGTAGCGAATCCACTAAAATGCACATTCAAGAGCATCAAAAGCGATCTTTTTTTTGCTTTGTTTTCAGAAAGAAGACGAGTCCTCCCCTGGCTTCAGTTTGCAACTGAAGTCAAATCATAAATACAAGTTTTGAACTTGAGTACTCAACGGATCAATTCAACCTCTAATAATCCCTTCTTACCCATATAGTTTATTGCACTACTGAAAGGATAATGTTCAGGTTCCCAAACAAGCCCTTTTTTCACAGGGTTTTCATGAATATAGGATCAAAAACCTGGGGAGTAGTTGTCTTAAACGAAGTTACCGTCACTGGATGGCCTTGATTCATTTTAGTGTTTGAATCAAATGAAGAGCAGATAAGAATAAAATTCTGTTCGAGTCTTTCAGTCATTTGATTTTTACAAATTATAAAATGACGAGTTTATTTTATTCCTGCGGTTTTGATTCAAAAAGCGTTAAAAAATGAATCCGCCGACGTGGAACGGCCTAGATTTTTGCCCCACTTTTCATCGATGGAAAAGTGGGAAGAGAAAAAGTACTTCTGACAATAATCAACTCGTAATAGACAATTCAGGAGGTAGGACTAGCCTGCAATCAGTAGAGTTGCACTTTAAAAAGTAGCTCCTCGGAAATTCCGCTTAATCCTGAATATAATCTAGCCTTTGATCCATCATCTCATTAGTTGATAATTGAATGGGTCTGTTGTCCTGCTGCCAGAACTGATAAACTGTATTATTAGAATTGTAATTACCCGCTGCCTTGAATATCCACATCATCCAACTTCTTCTACTTTCCCGTGGATTTTCTGCTATTTCCTTCAGCAGTTGCTTACTGGTGTACTTTTTTAAATCCCTAAGAATATCTGAAAGATTCTTTTCCTCTTGAGCGGATGCAATCAAGTGGATATGATTGCTCATGATAACAAAGGCATAAATGATAAGACCTTTTTCCTTTTGGCTGTAACGCAAACTGTCTAAGATAACATGCTTGTAAAGCGGCCTGGATAATGCATCAACCCATTGCACAGTGGCAAATGTTATGAAGTGCAATGTTTGATGATCAGTTATCTTATATTTCGAAGGCATATCATCCAAGTTACAAACTTGGTTTTATTAGTAGGTTTAAGTCATCCCTGAGGGAAGACTTAAACCAGATAGGGGTTGATGTTCTCTTGCGTTCTCAGTGCCACTCCCACTTTTTCACTACACCACCTTAGTGGTAATTCGGAACCCTTTGCTATGGACAATTCCGATTTATCATAGGCACCTATTAACCGTTTCTTTGCACAACCAACCGTTGGAATCTTTAATTCTACACCCAAATGGCTGGCCATACCAATACCTTTAGGATGTGCAACTCCATGACCATCACAAATGATCACATCTGGTTTATTCTCAAGTTTTTCGAATGCCCTTAATAGTGGAGGCACTTCTCTGAATGAAAATAGCCCTGGAATGTAAGGGAAAGAAATTCCTGAGGTTAAAGTCACTTCTTCGATTAAATCCATCGATTGGATATCGTGAACTGTGATGGCAGCCACCAGTAAATTGTTGGCATCGTCATAGGCAACATCTGCTCCTGCCAAAAGGCGGATGTCTTCAATCTCAACTGTATTTTCCTGTTTAATTTTCTTTCTCAGAAATTCTTGTCTCAGATAAAAAGGAATTATGTCATTGTTTTCCTCGTACAGGCCCTTTGCAAAGTTTTTCTTTCGTTCAAAGGCCCAAACCATTTGTTTTGCATCAGTGCATTCGAAAGACGGGGGCAGGTCATGACAAATATAATCTATCAAATCTGACCATCTCGTTTCTTGATCTCTGGCGGAAATGTAATTATACAAAGCCTCATTTGCTTCAATATACCTTTCTAAATGAAATTGATCCTCCGTTAGATGTAAGTTATTTTCTGAAATTAGGTCTCCTTGAAGTGTATTTACGATGCTTTCAATTTCTTGCCCCATATCATAAATACGTAACTCAGTAGCGTCTTCATGTTGAAATAAGCAGTACCCATTGAAAGAACCATTGGAGACACTGAAATGTTGACTCATTTTAATTATTCAATTACAATATTAATATCCTTCAAGATAGTAAAGCAGTGAGGACACATGACCATGTGAGATGCCTTGATGATTGGTAGCAATCCTGTATAGCGGACAAATCCCTATTAGAAAAATGGAAAAATAAATAAGTTTTTAGACTGATGTGTCCAAATTAAACTTTCAGGGTAAGAGTCAGGGGTTGTTTTTCCTTTGTAAACTTGGTTAGGCGGAAGACAACTATTAATCCTGAATCTCCTCGAAAAGTGTATATTTCATATCATTAGGTAATAAGTCGTAAACATCTTCATAAAAGATACATTCTTTTTTGTATGCGATGTACCCTTCTTCGGAGACGTTAAAAAATGGAGAAACGTCCATAACCGAGTAATCAAAAAACGAACAATTAAAGTCTGTCATTAGTTGATGCACACGCCTAAGATAACTGTTAAATCTAGCTGTATTCCCATACACATAATCATCGATATCTTGGACAAATACATTAGATCTCAGAGTATAAAAAAAAGAATGAAATCTGCCTTCTTTTAAAGTACTAAAGAGTATCGAATCATAGTCATAAAATAAATTTTGACTGAAGGATTCACATTCACCGTCATAAATGATTGAAGGTAAGGCACGCGAGGACGACTCTTTTGAATAAAAATTTTGGTTAATTGCTTTTTGTAATTGATTTCCATTAGTAACATTAACCAACTTAAAAACCTCCTCAACAATACTCTCGAGTTCTTTGTAATTGGATAATCCATTCACCAGTCCAAAAGTCGATAAGTTGATTCCATATTTAAACGAAATGGAAATTAATTTCCTCATGAACCCCTTTTGATTTGAAGACAACCTCTCATCATCATCAAAATACCACCCCCAGGACCCGCAATCAAATTCTTTGTTAGTCATTTAACATCTGTTTAATCCCAATAATGCGGCGGAATAATTAACCGTGTATCGCCAACTAGGATATGGAGTTCATCCAAAGATTTCAATGCAGACAATGTTAATAAGCCTCGTTATTCATGCAAATCATGCCAACACCTTTGAGTACATTGATACCAGAGTATTACCAGCATCTGTACTGGCAGAACTAAATTTTTATTGTAGAAAGTTGTTGAAAAACTCGTCCTCCAACGATAAAGTATGTGATTTCAATTCAAGAAATGCCGCCTTTAAAGAGTTCATGCTTTTGTCATCAGAGATTTGCTTCAAGATGTAATCAATCGGATTTTCCTCTTTCAGATTTACGTACATTGAACAATTCAAAACATCAAATAAAACCGAAATAATCGGAGCACTTTTTTCTTTCAAATTATTCGCCAAATCCACAAACTCTACATATGCCTTCTTGAAAAGAAATTTACTTTCAACCTCAGGATACTTTTGAAAGTATTTTTCGGTTAAATCAAAATCTTTTCTTCTTTGAACTAATCGTTCTTGGACGCTTAAGCTACTCCATCTTAACCTATTGATCTTTCTGGTGACATAAGTTCTCTCATTGAGTAAGTTGATAAACTCATATACCTCAGATTTAAACTCTTTTCCACTTGTAATGGATTCCAGTTTCTTTTGTCGCTCAAGAAGTTCATCAATTTCAGTCATGCTATTTTTCTTTTAATGTAACAGTCCATGCTGATTTGACTCCAAAACCAGTATCTGGATGTATATCAAACTTAGCTTCTAAAACTTCAAACCTAGTATTGCTCTTAAACAAAACCTCTGCCTCTTCCGGAAACGTTGATAAAGGTTCGATTAGCTTTCCATTATTTCCTTCTATCTTGAAAATGTATTCGAAATCTCTTTGTCTGCTTGAAGCTATGAAATCATCAAGATCGTATGCTGTGGAAATAAATGCACGTTCAGTGACTGTAGTCCCTTTTACGTATGTTGCCTGAACAACTTCGAGATTAACGTTTTTTAGGCCTCTCCATAGTACTCCTTGATTTCCATAATTGGGTAATTTCTCTAAACCATTATCCATCAATCTTTGTTGAGTTCTAAATTTATCCGTCATAGGAATCTCACCTCTCAATGCTTGATTTAATCCCGTAAACCCTTTAGGTGTGGTATAAAACCTTAAAACAGCCTCTTCAGCCACATTTAAATCATCTGGAAATCTTTGCGAAACCCTTCCGGCCCTGTAATCATCCATAATATCAATAAAATCGATATCTATTCTAAGTGCTTTTTCGACACCATTTTCTGCCATCAGGCCCCAAGTAGAAACAAGACTCGGCTCATCGGCTAGTTTTCGGGCAAACCATTCATTTTCTACAGATAATTTCGCCAGATCATCCGTCAGTTGCTCTTGCAGCTCTTTGGACAAGTCACTGAACTCCCGACTTTTATTGATCTGTTCGGCAAACGTGTCTTGGAGGTCCAGGTTTTTCTGGTCCAGTTTGGGTCAGGGGTTGTTTTTCCTTTGTAAACTTGGTTAGGCGGAAGACAACTATTAATCCTGAATCTCCTCGAAAAGTGTATATTTCATATCATTAGGTAATAAGTCGTAAACATCTTCATAAAAGATACATTCTTTTTTGTATGCGATGTACCCTTCTTCGGAGACGTTAAAAAATGGAGAAACGTCCATAACCGAGTAATCAAAAAACGAACAATTAAAGTCTGTCATTAGTTGATGCACACGCCTAAGATAACTGTTAAATCTAGCTGTATTCCCATACACATAATCATCGATATCTTGGACAAATACATTAGATCTCAGATTATAAAAAAAAGAATGAAATCTGCCTTCTTTTAAAGTACTAAAGAGTATCGAATCATAGTCATAAAATAAATTTTGACTGAAGGATTCACATTCACCGTCATAAATGATTGAAGGTAAGGCACGCGAGGACGACTCTTTTGAATAAAAATTTTGGTTAATTGCTTTTTGTAATTGATTTCCATTAGTAACATTAACCAACTTAAAAACCTCCTCAACAATACTCTCGAGTTCTTTGTAATTGGATAATCCATTCACCAGTCCAAAAGTCGATAAGTTGATTCCATATTTAAACGAAATGGAAATTAATTTCCTCATGAACCCCTTTTGATTTGAAGACAACCTCTCATCATCATCAAAATACCACCCCCAGGACCCGCAATCAAATTCTTTGTTAGTCATTTAACATCTATTTAATCCCAATGATGTGGCAGAATAATTAACCGTGTATCGCCAACTAGGATATGGAGTTCATCCAAAGATTTCAGTTCAGATAAAGTAAATAAACTTACACCTGGTTCATTCCTGAGATTAGACATCAAGGCCTCAAGTTGCTTAGAATTTCTAATCCTCAGCAATGAAATAGGTAAATAGTGCCTTCTCCTTATCAAGTACGATCAGAGCTAAATCGAACGTGTTGCTGGTAATCGAATTCCAAGACAATCCAGCATTTGTTTTCCATGGATTGTTTAGCCAGTTGGTGTAACAATTACATTGATTCTTATCAAATCGAGAAATAAGTTCCTCAAAGAAAGTTTCAGCCTCACTTTTTGACATTCTTTCACATGATAAAAATGCTAAGTCATGCCATAATCCATTTAAAAGTAAATCACAATATTCCTGGAAATCCAATCTCCGCCATCTCCCTTGAAGTGGAATCAGATTTTCTTGTGTACATATTTCGTCCAAGAATTCATTGACTCTACTTTCATCGAAAATATTTAACCCGTCCACAATGTACTGACTCGCGCCACCTTCATGAAACTTATCAATACCCAAACTTTGGAATAATTTGTTCTCACGCTTCATATACGATCGTTAAGGTTGTGGAAACATTGTAAGTAGTTGCCACTCACTCCCAACTTTTCTGTAGACAACTTTTACTCGGTACATTTGAACACGGGAACTGAGGTCACCTCCTGAAGGAATACCGTATCCAAAAGGGTCGGGTGACGGTTGATGATCTGGTGGATAATCAAAAGCATAGGAGTTAGCATTTGCTGGAGGATCAAAAATAGCAGATCCAGGCTTTGTGTTAGTTAAAGCCTCTTTTAGCTTTTCCGGACTCTCAAACTTTGATGAATATGGTGGTGCATTATTAGCCCTTTTACCATCTGGAGCATAACTGGGACTTCTTGACCTTTTAATCAAAGCCTCATCTGTAACGTCGTGACCATGTCTCTCCAATACATGCGCATTGGGATGTTGAGTCAATTCAGTGATTTCTGAAGCATTGTACGGTTCTTTATCGGGAACTCTTCTAATAGATAGATCACCACCATGATCATAAACCTGATATCCATTGACAACATCGCCACTGGGACGTCCTCCGGGACGAGGGCCTCCATTTACAAAATCATACTTTTCAGGAAGTAATCTGCCATTTATTAATTCTCCCAGGTTACTACCACCTGCATCCGTCAATAATAGGTTTGTATTGTTATTTGAAAATTGAACTCCTCCGTTTTTCCAACTATTTGTACGTATAAGCCAATTTGGATCATTTTTAATGATTTCTTCTATTTCTAAATCGTCTAGAATTTCCCAGCTTTCAACCAGACTAGGTTCTTCATAGATCGCATCGCTGAGTCGCCTGCCACCAGGTGTAGATTCGTCAGTCGCATCGAGAAAACGATCAATTTGACATTGACTAATTGCTGTGATTCCTTGGATCAGCAACAAAAAAATGAATACTGTTCTCATGAGTTTAATTACAATCAAAGTTTTTGGTCTTTTCTAGAATTTGCGGGTCTTTTCGAAATCTTTCTGGCGCATTAGATTGCTGCATTCGGCGCCAGGAATTAATTAAATCTGGATCGGAAGCAAGTTTGGAAGGCAATTCTGCAAAACGGATATTCAATTCGTCAAATTGGTTTCTAGGAATTTCAAGGCTCGATAAGTCTCGAATAAGCGCATCCTGAAATTCTTTTGGCAATTCACTAAATTGAATTGATTTATTGATCTGAGCTTCAAAGGCATTTGTGAAGTCAAAGTACTTCTGATCTACTCCTTCAATGGGCCCATCAATGTTTGTTCTAAGACGAGAGGTAAATCTTCCAACGGCCTTCCATCCTGCATAAATGGCACTGACTGTGAGGATTGCCACCTTGGCAATGGTATAATATTGCTTCTGAATCCCGTGATCACCACGCAGCGTCTCCAATTCCTCATCGAAGGAAGAAATCATTGCCCGTACTTGCTCTCCGGCATTGAAATTCTTGGCCGCCTCCAGTATTTGCTCCCAGGTTTCTTTATAGCAAAGGGACTGAGCAAGTTTCACCATTTCCGCCAGGTCACGAATTTCTCGAATAGACGTATCGACGGTTCCTGCAACACCGGCCGGAGTTTTGGCCCGCCATCTATCCCAGTCCTCGGCTGCAGGATCCCAGATACCATCAGGCACCTTGAATTCGTGGCTTACGTGATGGCCAAGTTCATAGAATTCAACCAGTTTTGTCAGGAACCCCCAAGATCCATAATTGTATTCAGGATAGGGCTCAGGGGGCAGGTCAGGAAGGCCTTCTTGACTTGGTACCGAGGGTGAAGGAGGAACCAATGCAGCATCTGTGCTGTAGTCCAGGGCTAAAACCCCGGGCATCAGCTTTCGGAACTTTTGCATGTCGGACAGTTGTCGGTTGTATTCCCCTTGTGTCAAATCCCCTGTCCAGTCGCCATTTGCATCTTTCCATCCTTCTCTTTGAAGCTCCGCGTTGGTAGGCTCAAAAGTCTCATCGCGAATAGACACAACATATTCTATTGTACCTCCTACTGTTTTTCTAGCAGTAATGATGATTCCTATCGAGTCTTCCGGGCCGATGGTTTCATCAATGATTGGTCTTGATACTACATTGAAGTCTCCATCAAATTCCTCAATAAAGGATTGAAATTTGACTCCAAAAGGAGGGTGACCATGATTGTCGTAATGCGCTTTTAATGTATCAAATTGAGCTGGATCAAAAAGCTCTTGAAAATAATTGCCAGCCTCAGCCACTTCATGAATCAGTAGGTCACCGCATACGGAATTGTAACCCGGATACAGTTCGCGGATATGACTGGTCCATTCATTACATGGTCTTAAATCTTGCTCGTCACCCGTATTCGTATAAGTACTCTCGGTTCGAACCGCTAAAGTTTGCACGGGTTCACCGGAAATCTTGATTACCGCATCCATTAATGGGTGTCCTTCAGGGATCAACAAATTATTAGGTTGCAGCCTAATTTCCGCACTGGCCCGCTCAAAAATGAGGTCGTCGTAAGTGAATGTCACCCCACGATAAGAAATGGTAATCTGAGATGGATCGTAAAGATTCCCTTCGTATTCCAATTGCTCATAGGGCGCTTCGCCTACAATATCAATTACGGAAGGGATGGCAAAAGTCTCCGTTTGAGAAGGAGGAATTAAAGCCGGGGAAAATGGATTATCATCATCATCATCAAACCCGATACCACTCATGATATTCCAAAATTCCCCTGGAGGCTCACAACTTACCTGGCTATCCGTATAGTACCCATCTCCATCTGAATCGTAATACCAGATTTTCGGAGTATGAAACTCTGGTGCTGTATCATCGCAATCTGGCCCGTTGCTATTGGATAACAGGATATAAGTAGCAGCGTTAGGAGGGCTACATCCGATTACCGGACTCACCAGGTTCTCATGATACCCGTCACCATCCACATCCGGATACCACTCACCGTGACTTAACTCCGTTGATATCAAGTCGTCACAATCCAACCCGAGGGTGGTTTCGGATATTATTTCATCGGGTACTGTGTAGGTATCTGTTGCCACATCGTAAGGCATGGTGATCCCGGTAAGGTGGCTAAGATGCGCCGGAAAGGTGAGCACCAGGTCTTGTGTGCCGTATCCAACAACGGACGCAGGCAAGCCTGCCCGGACCAGACTTCCGGGGAATTCATTGAGCCCACAGTCTTGAAACTTATAAACACTGTGATACCCATCCCCGTCTATGTCAATGTATTGCGGAGAAGGGTCGTCCGATCCACCACAAACTCCACAAGCGTTGTAGGTTTGACTATCCAGATCGTTATCATCACAATCTTCACCTTCTCCAGGATCAGGTTTCCAACGGGATTCCTCTTCCGTTCCTATCGCAGGATTTCTACAGGAGTTAACAGTACTGCCATAATAGTTGTCCCCATCAAAATCATGGTACCAAATGCGGTTTTCGTCGTTTGCTTCAGGATCCTCATCATAGCAGTCTTCGCCATTGCCAGGGTCCTGCCGCCACTTTGCCTCATCACCTGTCCCTTTTGCCGGATTTTCACAAGATTGTTCCACCGCTACGGTTGTCGAATAATATTCGTCCAGATCACCATCGAAATACCACGTGATCAATTCCGTTTCATTCGGATCAATATCGTTGCAGTCTGGGCCTTTGCTATTTTCCAGTAAAATCCATTCATCAGAAGGTGGGGTACAAGTGTTTTCATGAGGACCAATATCTGCATTATGATATCCATCTCTATCCCCATCGAAATACCAGTCACCGTATGCCTTGGTTGTTTCATTTAAATCATCGCAATCCTCTCCTTTGGTCTCGCTGATTATGAAATTGACGTCTTTAAATCCGGAGAAAAGAAACCACCAGTTTTCATATAACCAATAATAGTTTTCACCCCAGAAATTATCTCCATGTGCATCTCTCTTATCTCTAATAGAATCATTAATGACACGATTGCTCCAGAGACGTTCTCCATGAGGAAGTTCATAGTAATATTCAAAATGCCCCATACCCCCGTCTTCAAGTTGGAGATGATTGAAGATTCTATGATTAGGACCAAAGTCATAAATATATCTTAGATCTCTAACAAATAATTCCTGACGAATCTCCCAATTGGAAGTATGTAACTGATTTCTCTCCTCGGCACTAGAATATAGTTCTGTACTAACAAAATTATCCCGATTTACACTTGGTGAAAAACCTGAAGGCAAGATATTATGTCGTCTAAGAAAAGCAGCATTAATTACAAGAGGCAAATTTGCGCATGGCGATAATTGGTATTCATCATAATAACCAGACAATGGACCAAACTCATCAGAAATAGATACCTCACCCCCCTCAACGGAAGTGGCATAAGGCAAGTCAGGCATAATAATTTCCACAGAATGATAACCATCACCATCTAAGTCCAAATAGGCCCGTAACCAAAATCGGGATTATCTCCATCCGCATCTATTCTGATATGTTTGTAATTACCAGTTCCACCACTAATTCTTTCTACAGTTCCTCCCACAATTGCCAGAACATGATCTCCACCATCGGGATCTGCGGGCTCTAAATTATAATCAACACCATAGTGCCAGGCCCGTGCATGATTTCTTCGACCATAATCAGAACTTAAATGCCTAGTTTGAATGTCTTGTACGTCACCATATTGGAATTGAATGTTGTCATTTTCTAGCTGCCCGTCACAGTTGGTACAAGTTCTGTATTGGATGGTGAATTCGTTTTGACCGTACGTCCATAGGGGAAATAGTAGAACTGCTAAATGAATTATTCTCCGAAATATCATGGCATTTCTACTTTATGGAAGTCATCAAATAGATCTAGTTCAAACTTAGACCAACTAATTTTTTTTTCAGTTACCGTCTTTTTCCCCTGAACTAGTTGGCGAGTTGCAACTGCTTTGTAAAGTTCTTTTGTTGAAAAGTCAAACCTGTAGAATACTCTTTCCCTATTACCTATTGTACTAAATAGTACATAGCTAATATTTAGTATCAGGGGACTCCCTGAATGATATTCATTTCCAATGTTGTACTTTAAGATATAGCTATCCAGAAATAAGTCATAAACAAACAAGAAGGCATCCCCAAAAGGGCTTATACTATGTTCCCTAAATCCAAGCGTAATAAATGTGAGGTACCTTCCGTTTGGTGATACTTTTGGTCTTGTGGCATTTATTCCTACATGGAAAAGACTATCAATTGTATTACCTAGCGAGTCCAGAATTAAGAATGATGTTTCAGAACCAATCATCTCACCCTGATCATCAAGAAGATTATATTGAAAACTAATTACAGGAAAATCCTTTTCTCTACTTATGTATCTGAAATTCTGGGTGTAGGAGACATTTTCGTTTGAAAATCTGGATTCATATTTGTCCTTATGAAAAGCTGGAGAAAGATCTGCAACAGACTTGGTACCATTAATTTTTTCTTGATAACCAGACTTTTTAGCGGAATTATAAGGGTCTAGATTAGCAATGATTAAGCGATTTAACTCCTGACCAGAATTGTCTTTGAAGATTATTTCTTTATCCTCACTATTTATCCTCACATATTCAATGGAAGCCTCTTGAGAAAGAGTCTTGTTGATTATAGCAAACTGAAGGCTAAAACAAGCCACAATTATTTTCCAAGTCAATCTCATTTCTCCTCCAATTTTCGTTCTAAATCTTCGATACGCTTGTTCTGCTGGAGGAGGTCTTTGTTTTGCTCCTCTATGCGTTTGTTTTGCTCTATGATGTAGAGCGTCAGTTCCTCGATTTTCTTCATCATGATCGCGTCCATTTCTCCCAGATTCAAGCCATTTTCTACAATCTCCTGTTCTGAAGGCACTTCGGGGAGATGGTGATTTTCTTCTACGTACGATGCTACTTCCTCCAATGGGCGAAGCTCGTAGGAATCTTCAAAGACATAATCCGGCCAAAGACTCAAGTCCACAAGTATTTCCTGAGCCTCTACTTTACCATCGCCGTAGATTCGATAGACTTCCTGATCACTGGCATTTTTCACTAAGAATACTTTGTGTCCGTTATTCTCGGCATGAGCCGTCATGCTGCCTGCCGTCAGGTTACCATTGGCCAGCACTTCAAAGTTGGTTACCCCTCCGGTTTTTCCAGTGAAAACAGCGGTGTTACCGGCTGGTGCTTCACTAATCATGCCCTGTGTCCGTATGGAGCCACTGGTGTATTCAAGGTTATTGCCTGATACTTCTGTCCAGGGGCTGAATTCAAAAGAAGAAAGGTCTTTGTAGCCCAGGTTCCCAGAACCGTCTTCCATAAGAACTCTACCATAGGTAGCCCCACTGACTAACCCGGTAATGCTTAGAGAACCCGCACTTATCGCACTCGCATCAAACGTACCTATGACGTTTACATTGCCCGTAAAACTCAAAGTTCCCTCACTTTGCATCCACGGACTAAGGTCAATCGTATTCAAATTTCTTGTGCCTATATTTCCGGAACCATCTTCTACTAGTAGTTGGGTATAGCTATTGCCATCCGTCAGCGCAGATACTTGAAGGCTTTCAGTGGCAATCGTCGATGAACTAAGCAACGTTGTAGAAACAGTATCTGTATTGAGCGAACCATTCACGTCAAATGCACCATTTACAGCCACATCTCCAGTATGTGTGAGTGTTCCATTTTCATCACTCCATGGAAGGCTCGAAACATCGAAGGATAGATGCGAACCATCCTACAACAATCCACTCCCCGCAATTTGTGAGCCTCTTTCAGTATGAGCCTCTTTCCAATCCGCAGAGGTGCCGTGAGAACCGGTGATGATTTCACCAGTGATGTCTGCATCGTTCGATACTTCCAAACCATGGAAATTGGCCGTAATGAACTCCATGTTGTTGGTGGCAATAATTGCTCCCCAGCCTTCTTGTCCTTTGTAGGCAATGGCTCCACCATTCCCACCGGTGAAGTGATCGGAAAAACCATTGCTATCTTCCCAAACATTAGCATCAAAATATAAGTCTCCTGTATTTCCAGTGACATGTTCATTATCTTCCAGGGAAATTCTAGATAACGATGCTGTTGATATTTCAGGCATGGTGAGGTCCCCACCAAAGGTCACATTTCTATTCTGAGCCTGAAGGAAATACAAATCGTAGCCACCTGCACTTGATAAATACGTCTTTCCACCACTAAATCCAATATTGGTATAAGCAGAGGAGTCATAACTTGTCTCCGCAGGGAATACTTTAATTCCATGATTGAGGTCTGAAGAACTGATACCCACATAACCATTGAGGTTAATCCAGTCATCACCGGGTTCACCAAAACCTGGGAATTGGTCGTCTTCATCATCTATGTAGGCACCTGGTCCTAAAGAAAGATTTCCGTATAGGTCCAGTATGTCAACTAAGTACCTGTGGCCATCGATGGTGACACTGTCTGGCGATGCCACAGCCTGATGCTCTTCCTCACAACCACTATCACTACAGGAAGCTCCATCTTCGTGTATCCTTCTTAATAACCAGGGGTTGGTGATTTCTTCGGCTTCTACAAATCTCACCTGTTTATTATTTTTAGTTCTTGAGAGAAATAGAAGGTCGGCTGTCCCTGGATTGTACAGATGTGACTCTAAGCCATCTGCCAACTCAGGTTGATAAAAAATCTTACTATCGATGATGTAGTCCCCATTTTCGTTGAATTTCAGGAATGACTTGCCATCACTGGCTCTCCGAAAGTCCAATTTATTGGCTGAGGTTTCAAAATAGCCAACCTGATTTCCATCATCGAGCTCTACGCCCATTCGGATGAAATCTGTTTCACCATCTGTCAGATTCGATTGAATGTTTCCCACAACAGATAGTGGTACGTCCGGAGTTGCGGTTCCTATTCCGAGGTTGCCATCAACAAACGCTGCTCCTTCAACTTTCAAATCTCCATGTGTAGTAACTCTTTGGTCCGAATTACTGATCGTCACGGCATTGGTTCCACTCGTCTGCAGTTGCAGGTTTTCGTTATAGCTACTAATGATTCCCTGATCAACCGTGATCCCCTTGTTGAAGTGGAATTTTGGAAGGTCTGTGTGAAAGTGACTGTAATTAGTATTTCTGGGACCAATTTCAACGTATCCCTGAGTGGTTTCCATCCTGACTGAACCTGCGGTACCCGTTCCTTTGAGCACATCTGATGTAAGGGTGCCATCTATTCTGACATTGCCACCAATATCCGCAAGGTATTCTGCGTCAATGCTGGTCTTGCCAACAGCCAGGCCCGTTTTAATAAACAAAGTTCCATCCGGAACATCAGTCCATGTATTGTCACTGTATCCTCCTACCACAACACCACCATTGTTGAATTGGAAGGCCCCGTCTCTTGCCAACAAACGATACTTATTGTCTGATCCACCCGTATCGTCATCAAAATCCGTTAATCTCAGGTTTTTGACATTGTGCACGGACATGCCGCTTACATCCAAAGTACCGTTCACAGACATTCCTCCGCTCAGAGATAGACTTGTAGCAGAAATCGCTCCGGAGGTAATTGTACCAAAGTCCACGTTTGAACCACTTCTGACATACAATTGCGAATTATGATCACCCCAACTGAAAGCCAGGTTCCAATTATCGGAATCACCTCCAGGCGTTATTACT
Source organism: Cyclobacteriaceae bacterium (assembly GCA_965215825.1). GTDB lineage: Bacteria > Bacteroidota > Bacteroidia > Cytophagales > Cyclobacteriaceae > JAWPMT01. The sequence goes on from CBDCEM010000002.1 coordinate 873,694, forward strand.
TTATTCCCAGCACCTTTAATTTGGAGATATCCTTCGGGTGTGAGAGACATTTTAGTCGATCCGTTTTGTCGAAAATCGAGGTTACCACTTCCTACACTATTGATGAAGCCGTGGGTTCCGCCATGCCAAAGTTCTACATAATCAGTTTCAGAATCGTTGTTGGCACTTCTGATGTACCCGGCTACCGACAAAGTCCTGCCAGGTGTAGTCGTGCCAATACCGACATTTCCTCCTCCATCATTCAGAATGACATTTGAAGTGGTTTTCCCTCCTCGGATGTAGGTGTCTTCACTTGTTGAAGAATTAAATAATGAGTTTCGATTGGTGCCCCGAAAAACGGCTGTACTTGTACCAATTCCGCGATAGACATCCAGCGTAGCTTGCGGATTGGTATTTCCAATACCCAAAAGCCCATTCACGGCCAGCACATTACTATTAAAATCCCCATAGATCAAAGGACTCGAAGTAGAGGAATTGTCAATGTACAGTTTGTTGGAGCCGGTTTCGTTGTAGCCAGTTTGATAGCCAATGAAAACATTACTCGATCCGGTAGTATTGTAGCCTGAGCGATAGCCGAGGAAGATATTGCCTGAACCATCATTGCTGTAACCAGCTAACGCTCCCAACATGAGGTTTCGATCGCCATAGAAAACCGAGTATCCAGCAGACAACCCAAACAAGGAGTTATTTCGAGCGTTTGCGCTGTAACCCAATGAACCTATAGCTTGTCGAAACGTTTTTCCTGCGTCAAATCCAAATGTGCTATTCCCTCCTAAGTAAAAATACTGGCTCTCAGAAATATTTCCCAATAACGTTTCTGAATTACCTCCCAAAATCACTCCATTTTGACTTTTAACCTGAAATGAAATAAAAAATAAAATAATGAGGCAAGCATTGCGTGTTAAACTAGTTCCTCGTTGTAAAGCAATCATTGTCAAAATGGTTTGATTAAAAAAAGTTGTTCTTCCTTTAGAGCGTAGTTAGACTATAGTCAATTGTAAGATTAAACCTAACGAATTTTTTAGCAAATACCTATGCGCTTTTCTTTCAGACCGACACTTTAATGAAAAACCTAACAAATCCTTGCGAATTGTCATCTCCCAATAAGGGCTTTGCCTGTTATTATTGATATTAAGTATGTAGCTTTAGCGGCTATTTAAACACTTAGCTGATAAACAGTGAGCGACGAATAAGAACCAGGAACAACTAACCTATCGTTCCGGTGAGATTCCAAGCTGAATGAAAAAACAATTGTTATGAAGAAAAATCTACTTTATGCACTGCTGATCACTGCCGCTTTCCTGGTCTCCTGTGGAGATGATGAGCCAGATGTAAGTCCGATTGTCGGAACCTGGGAATTGGATGATGTAGTGATATCTGACCCTCCAGCCGGATTTGTAATTGCTACTAACCCAAATCAATCTTCTGTCTATGGTGAGTCAGAATACTTGGTCATATTCAATGCAGACGGCACCTATATCCGTGAAATCGAGCGTACAGAAGGTGATTTCGAAGATGAAGGAACCTGGGAATTGGACGGAGATGACCTGGACCTGGATCAGGATGATACCAATGTACAAGGATTGCCCACGACTTTTACGGTCGATGGCGAAATCTCTGACCGGTCGATGACTCTGATAACCACTGATACCTGGTTTGCTTGGCCTCAATCCATCGTTGACGATGAGCAAGCGTTAGATACATTGCAGGATGATGAGTTAAATGCTTTCTTTAATGAGTATGGCGCATTCGTGGACATGACATTCACGTTAGATTTCGATCGACAATAAGTCTTTTTATAAACTAAATCATACAACGCTTGAACTTCAGGGGTGTAAGTGTTTTTATTCTCTTAGGTCTGTTATCGACCACTGCTTTTGCCCAATCCCTGGTCTCCGGAAAGGTGACCGACCAAAATGGTGAGGGGTTAATTGGGGCAACAGTACTCAATGAGAATACCGGAAAGGGGTCTGTCACGGATATTGACGGCAACTTCTCGATCACCGTAAGTAATGGGGATCAACTCTCCATTCAGATGATCAGTATGAAGACGGCCACAGTCACTTTCAATGGACAGGCTTCTATCAATGTTACATTAGAAGATGATGCTATCCTCACCGAGGAGGTGGTGATCACAGGATTTCAGGAAGTAAACCGTAAACTTTTTACGGGTGCTTCCGAGAGCCTAAGCATGGATGATATTCGTCCTTCTGGCATGGTAGACGTGAGTCGCGTATTGGAAGGACAGGCTGCCGGTGTAAATGTGGACAATGTTTCCGGAACTTTCGGAACTTCTCCAAGGATCAGAATCCGGGGAAATGCTTCTTTGAACGGTAACAATCAACCCCTGTTTGTGGTAGATGGCGTTATTCTGGAAGACCTGAACAATGTGAATGTGGATGACCTCATTTCCGGGGACGCCAACACATTGGTCAGCTCTTCCATTGCTAACCTCAATCCATCAGATATTGAGTCTTTCCAAATCCTAAAAGACGCTTCAGCAACGGCCATTTATGGTGCTCGTGCTGCCAATGGTGTGATTGTGATCACGACCAAACGAGGAAAAAGTGGAGAATTACGCGTCAATTACTCGGCGCAATTTTCCGGAAAACTTCGACCTACTTACAACCAATTTGATCTGCTAAATTCGGCAGAAGAAATATCCGTCTATCGAGAACTGGCCAGCAAAGGGCTGGTGGATATCAGTACGGCAGTTCGAGCCAGAAACTACGGAGCACTGGGTAAGATGTATACCCTGATTGCTGACCACCAGTTGGAATGGGGACCCGGAGGGACCCTAAACGAAGAGTTCCTTAACCAATATGAAAATGCCAACACGGATTGGTTTGATGTGCTGTTTAGGGATTTTGGTCTCCAGCAACAACATTCATTGAGTTTCACCACCGGAACAGAAAAATCTAATAACTATTATTCCATTAGCTATCTGGGCGATCAGGGTCAGACGATTGCCGATCAGGTCAACCGCTTCACAGCGACCGCACGGAATACTTATTTTATTTCACAACAATTTACTTTCGGCCTGAAGCTGCAGGCGTCTTATCGGGACCAAACGGTGCCTGGAACCCGAAACAGAGAATTGGACCCTATTACTGGTCAGTTCAGCCGGGATTTTGACATTAACCCTTTTAGTTACAGCTTAAATACCGCACGGTCCATTCGTCCGTATGATGAAAATGGTAACAGGGAGTTTTTCCGCCGGAACTTTGCTCCTTTTAACATTCTGCACGAACTGGAAAACAACTTTATTGACATAGAAGTTTTAGACGTTTCAGCGCAAACGGATTTCGAATACTCTCCTACAGACAACCTCTCGTTTAAAGGAGTGGCACAGATTCGATATGCCAACACATCCAGAAGTCACGTCATTACTGAGAATTCAAACCAGTCGGAGGCATTTCGTGCGGACGGTTCTCAATTCATTCAGATTGCCAACAACCTGCTTTTTAATGATCCTGCTAATCCGGGCCTGAATCCTGTAGTGGTATTACCTGAAGGAGGGTTCAATTACCTGGATCAAAGCGATCTGATCAACTTCTTTAGCCGAATTAGCGGAAACTGGTCTAAGACCTACAATGAAAATCATGAAGTAAATGTGCTTGCTGGCCAGGAAATCCGATTAACCAACCGGTCATCCTCTACAGCCACGGGATTGGGAGTTGTTTATGAAAGTGGCGGTGTAGTTGTAACCGATCCAAATATCATTGAGTTTTTCAACTTACAAAACATTGATATCTTCAATCTGAACGAGCAAAAGGACCGATTTGTAGGATGGTTTTTGAATGGCGGTTATTCCTATAAATCGAAATATGTGGCGAATTTCACTTTCCGCTATGATGGGTCTAATCAGCTGGGAAAGAGCCAACAGGCCCGTTTCCTGCCTACCTGGAATGTTAGTGCAGCCTGGAATGCGTACAATGAGCCATTTATGGATGTTGTGCCCTTGATCAAAGACTTAAAAATACGTGCGACCTACGGTGTTTCCGGTAATCTGCCACCGAGTGCCAGTGCATTGCTAAATATCCAATCAGATGTAACCCTGCGCCCGACAGATGTGGAACCACAACTTTTTATTCAAGAGCTGACCAATTCGGAGCTTACCTGGGAAAAGCTGAATGAGTTTAATGTTGGCATGGATTTCACCATGTTTGATAAGAAGATTGATGTAACAGCGGATTACTATATCAGAGAGTCTTTTGATCTCATCGGCGTTGTTCAGACCAGTGGAATCGGAGGCCAGGGCCTAAAAGTTGGAAACTTCGCGGATATGGAGATTCAGGGATTTGAATTTTCAATTAATACGACGAATTACGACAACCGTGGATTTACCTGGAGGACTAACCTCAACATGGGGTACAGCCGTGATAAAATCACCACATTGGATTTTGGCCCCAGGTTTGTTGATGCCATTGGTCAGGGTGGAGCAGGCGTGTTGGGCAAACCCAGAAGGTCCTTGTTTTCTACGAATTTCGCAGGATTGAACAGCGAAGGAATACCCACCTTCTTTAATGAAGACGGGGAAGTCGTATTCCAGTACGATTTACAAGAGCGTGAAGGGTTAGAAGATATCCTCGTATTTGAAGGCTCTACAGAGCCACGAGGTTCCGGAGGGTTCAGTAACACATTTACTTACAAAGGATTTTCATTAATGGCATTGATGTCCTTCAAGTTTGGTTACAAGATCAGGTTGAATGATGCGTTTTTTGCCACCTATACAGACTTTGATGCCTTGCCAGGCCAATTGGTAGACCGCTGGGCAGTTCCTGGAGATGAAGAACTTACGAATATTCCGGTGATACTTGATCGGGGCGTTTCTCAAATCAGCGGTAGCCGGGTAAGGTCCTACCAATTTTATAATAAAAGCACCGAAAGGGTAGCAAATGGCGATTATGTTCGACTGAAAACCGTACGATTGGGTTATCAATTGCCTCAGAAAGTCACCAATAAATTAGGAGTCTCTACCGCGAATGTTTCCCTGGAAGCCCTTAATCTGGCGTTACTCTACTCAGATCGAGAGAATTTGCGAGGCCAGGATCCGGAGTTCTTTTCCACAGGTGGTGTATCGCTACCTCAACCTAAATTGATCACCTTCTCATTAAACGTAGGATTTTGATGAAGACGTTTAACAGAATATTAGTTTCAGTTACCATTTTGACCTTCGGTTCCTGTGGGTTTTTGGACGAACAACCTGATAATCGGGTGGAACTGGATAACCTTGAGAAAGCTGCTCAGCTTTTGGTGAGTGGGTACTCTGTTGCCAGTCCCAACTTTACGGATTGGATGACAGATGATGCGGTTTGGACTTTAGGGACCAACATCCGATTGGAACATGAGCAGATTTTCCAGTGGGAGGAAGTTGCCGCGGGTGGTCCCACGGTACTGGACACACCTGATTTCTATTGGTTCGAAACCTACAATGCCATCGCTCATGCCAATGAGGTGTTGCAGATTCTTGACGGGTTACCTGTTGAGACCCCCGAAGATGAGGCGCGAAAAGATGCCATTGAAGCGGAGGCGTTATTGATTAGGGCCTATGGACATTTTATGCTGGTCAATATGTTTGGAGAACATTTCGATGTTCAATCCTCAGGTAGTGATGATGGCGTACCCTATATAAAAGATCCGGAAACGGAGTTTTTGGTGGGCTATGAAAGAGAGTCCGTTCGAAAAGTTTATAATGAGATCGAAGATGATTTGCTGAAAGGCCTTAGGCTAGTTGATGATTCTTTCTACGCCAATTCTGGTAAATACCACTTCACCCGAAATGCCGCTTTGGCCTTTGCTACCCGGTTTTACCTGTATCAAAGAGATTACAATGAAGTAATTCGATATGCTGATCAAATGTTAGGTGCCAATCCCGCTGCATTTGTTCGCGACCTCACAGCCGATCACTTCAGAAATGCGTCATCTTCAGTGACGGAATACCCAAGACTTTACTCTTCGCCTGATGAAGGCGGAAATTTGTTGTTGATGAGAAAAATATCTCTTGTACAGCGCCTTGATTTTGCTTTTGGCGTAGATCGAAATGACTATTCGGGTCTCTTCAATTTAAACCCATTTGCGAATACAGTTACAGATCGTCGAGAAAACCCTGCTTTCGTAAAAGGTGAAAATGCCCTTTATCCTGTTAGGTATCAATCCCTTTTTGAAAGAGCCAGCCTGAATGCCAATGTTGGTTTCCCTTACTACATCCACATGGCTTTTACCGGAGAGGAAGTTCTATTGAACCGGGCAGAAGCAAAATCGATAACCGGAGATGACCTGGGGGCACTTGAAGACCTGCAGATTTTGATTAACAACAGGTATGATGGGGGAGACATTACGCTTTCACTGGAGTCCCTGAATAATCTTTTCAGGACCAATGATGATTTCCTGAATGTGATCAATTATATCATCGTAGAGCGTCAGAAGGAATTTCTGATGCAAGGAATGCGGTGGTTCGATTTGAAAAGGTTTGGTTTTTCGGTACAGCATGATTCACCTTCTGGTACGGACTTGCTGACAGCCGATGACCTGAGAAAGGTTTTACAAATTCCTGAATCAGCACAAGAAGTAGGAGGACTAGAAGCTAATCCAAGATAAGAGACGATGATGAAAAAAGTGGTGGAAAAGTTTTTAATGGTTGCGGTACTTGGGTTCGCTTTGAGCGCTTGCTATCCTTCAGAAGAACTCAGCGTTCCAGTCAATGAGCCTGATACCGGCTTGGACTCAGAACTTGATGTTTACATCGATCAAAATTTCACGCAGGAGTACGGCATGGCCATACGATACAAGTTTGTCGATAACTACGTAAGCCCTACTGAACGTGTGACGCCTCCAAGAATTGAAGCCGTGCGACCCATGTTAGACTTCATTGAAGAATTCTGGATCAACCCTTATCTGGAAGTCCCTAACGGCGAAGATTTTTTCAGAAATCATGTACCCGCAGAGATTGTCTTTCTGGGAGGGTTAATATTTAACAATGATGGAACAGTAACTCTGGGGACGGCAGATGCCGGAGCCCAAATTACTTTCACCAACGTAAACGCTGTAGATCCAACAGACCTTGAATGGAGAGACCTGCAATTAAGAACGGTCTACCATGAATTTGCTCATTCGGTTCATCAACGGTATAAGCTTCCAAATGCATTTGAAACTTTTACAGCCACGGGTTATACAAGCGCAGGTGCCTGGTTTACATTGAATGATCAGCAAGCACTTGGCAGAGGCTTCGTTTCTCCCTATGCAACCAGTTCTCCTAATGAAGATTTTGCGGAGACTGTTGCTTTTTTCTTTTTCGATCCTGATTTTAACTCAAATTTCATCGAATTGATTCCTGATTGTGAGGAAGGCGACTGCACCATTGAGAATGAAGGACGAACGTCTATTTCCATAAAACTTGCCGCGATAGATGATCATTATGAGCGGGTAACCGGAGTATCACTGGGAGCATTAAGAGACGCTATTCAAAGCAGACTTTAGTATGAGAAGATTACATCCATTTTTATGGCTCGTATTGGTTCTTGGATGCCAGTTCAATGACGACCCCAAACTACCTCCAGTGGAGGAGCGGGTGGCAGAAGCCATTGAAGAAATGGAAGACCTCCTGGTTGCACCTGCCAATGGATGGCGCATTGATTACCGACCCAATAATTTAGGTGGAGATTACCTGATCCTTTTAGATTTTGACCGACAGGGCAATGTTCATATTCAGTCAGATGTACCAGCCAACGATGGGGAGTTCAGAGACCACATTGTCTCTTACAGGATTGACGTTGGATCAGGAGTGGAGTTGATTCTTGAGACTTATGGTGTTTTTCACTTCCTCTTCGAACTCAATGAAACATCATTCGGCGGAGAGTTTGAATTTATCTTTTCCGAGGAATTGAACGGAGACCTGATTTTTGATAGTAAATCAGACGGCTCTGTGATCACTTTTCAACCTGCAGCAAGCAACGATTCAGACCTGATCTCTACTGAAGCCTTGACACTTTTGGAACAAGGTGTTTTCAGACGCCAGAATTTAGCCGGTGCGGGAAATTTTGTTCAATACAACATGTATTTGGAAGACATTGACGCAACGGTCTCCATGTCTATGGACCTGGACTTAAGAAGGTTGAATATCCAGGGAATTGCTTCTGGTCAAACCATCAATGATGTTCTGACCAACACAAATCGCCAATTGATCGATCATGGAAGCGTTTTTGCCATCCGAGAGGAAGCGCTTGTACTTGAGCAATCCCGGTCCATTTCCTTTGGCGGAAGCCAAATCACGTTCGATCGCATTCCAATCCAAAACTTCGGTAAAGATGTTGATAGTTTTTGTGCGGGCCAGATAGACTCTCTGGTTACTTTCAGCAGTTCAAATGCCCCTGGTTTGGGCAACTTCACATTGACAAGTTCTGTAGCTGCAACACATTCCAATTTTACGGAAGGATCATTTGCCAGCGTGAATGCCGGCGTTATTTTTGATGAAAATGATGAATCGATCTTCGAGTCAGTTGAGGAATTATTACCTGACGTTGTAGCGTTTCAGGTCTACAATGGATTAGTATTGAATGATGGAAGTGTCCTAAGGGCCTTGGGTTGGGTGACTATCGATGAGTTGAATAACGTAGAATTTATTCTCCGTGAGTTTGAAATTGAACAACAAGGCAACTTCGCCACTATCAATTTACTGGACACTTATTTCAGACAGGACCAATTGACTCAGAATCAAATGGATGCAGTAACCAGTCTCTCTGACCTGGTTTTTGCGGACAATCAAATTTACCTGATGGAAGCACTAACCATCAATGGATTGATTGAATTCTATAATCCTTGTAATCGCTATAAGGGATTTCTGCTATTGGACCTTTAATCTCTTAACAATTCCATTCCCAGAATAAAAGTCGGCAGAAAAAGCGAGTTGTGCGTTTCGTTTTCGTAGAGCTGATATTGAAGTTCAATCTTAGGATGGTCCTTCAATACTTCGATCATTTCTTCAATTTTTGACTTGTGAAACTCAGGTACCGGCTGGTAACCAATCAGTACTTTCACTTTTTCTCGCTTGGGTATGCCCTGGCGGATTTTCCGGGTCACTTCACCGTCCCCCCACCAGATGGAAGGGTCATAAATGTGCAGCGACTCAAACGGATGATCCATGGATAACAGGTAACCTGCGAAGTAGCCTCCCAGAGAATGACCGACCAATGTATTGTTTCCATTTGTGGCATATGCGGCCTCAATTGCGGGCATCAATTCCTTTGTCAGATAGTGGTAAAACTCCATGGCACCTCCTGCATTTTTTGCATTGTACCAGGTAGAATCAACAGGATCGCCATCATATTCCATTCTGGATTGTGAGAACGTAAGTTCCCGAGACCTTTTGACCTTCCATTCCACATGCGGAATGCCCACAATGATGTGTTTGGGGATTTTTCCGTTGGCGGAATAATCGAATTCTACATTGCGAATCAGGTCGAATCGCCATTCTGCATCGAAAACGTAAATGACTGAATAGTTAGAAGTGTCGGAGTAACCATAAGGAAGACTGACCCAATGTTCTCTTGCTTCTTCTAAATAAGACGATTGGATACGATGTTTCTTAAAAAGAAATGTGGCCGTATCTATTTGGGCATAGCTTTGCGAAACCACCAACAAAGCGATAGACAGTATACTTATTCTGAAGTTCATTTTTTATAGATGAGCGCAACAGCATGCGCGGATACACCTTCTTTGGTGCCCACAAATCCCAATTTTTCGGTCGTAGTTGCTTTTACGGAGACATCCTCGATAGATAGGTCCATGACCTCTGCAAGACAGGTTTTCATTGTTTCGATATATGGAGCAATCTTAGGAGCTTGGAGGCAAACGGTCGCATCGATGTTTCCAATGGCATAACCGCCCTCATCCAAAAGCTTTACGACATCCTTCAAAAGGATTTTACTGTCAATGCCTTTGAATTGTGGGTCAGTATCGGAAAAATGATATCCAATATCTCTCATATTGGCAGCGCCTAAAAGTGCATCACATACAACATGGATCAGCACGTCGGCATCAGAATGTCCATAAGCCCCATGAGTATGGTCAATTTGAATGCCCCCAAGCCAGAAAGGAACGCCTTCTGCCAAACGGTGTACATCGTACCCGTAGCCAATTCTGATATTAGGTTTCATCAGTTTGCTTTTTGATAATGTAAAGTGTTGGTATTCTCTTCTCTTAATATTTCTTGTGCCAGGTCAAGTAAGTCATTCTTATTTACTGTCCTGACAGATTCCAGGTCTTTGTTGATGAGGTCTGGGTCACCGAGAAAGGCGCTGAAGGCCAAACCTACTGCCCGGTTTAAGAGTTCAACTTCCCCGAAAGCAATGGATGATTCGGCCTGGTTTTTCACACTCGCTACTGCTTCATCACTGACGTGTCCAGCCATAAGGTTTTGAATGACTTGATTCAATCCGTCTTCCGCCTGGTTGAAAGAGGTTTCATCTTTTAGTTTTCCTTCTATGACCAATAGTCCGGGATCAGCACTGCCTAATACATAAGACGAGATGGAATGGAACAATTGCTTATCATTGACCAGGTCCCGGTAAAGTGCAGAAGATTTTCCTCTTCCCAGCAGGTCACTTAACAAATCTGAGGTGTGATATTTTGGACTCATCCTGCCAGGCATATGAAAGGCCTTATATAGCACATTCGTTGGAACATCCGCTTCAATATCAGTCATCCGGTGCTCCCGCTGTTCGGGTTCGTGAGGAAGGCTTTTATTGCCTAATGCTATCGGTGCGATTGGCCCGAACCACTTTTCAGTTAAGCGTTTTGCTTCTTTTACAGTGATACCGCCAGCAAGGACGAGAGTAGCATTATTTGGACCGTAAAACCTGCCAAAGAAGTCTTTCACATCTTCCATTGTGGCCTTCTCAATGTGACTGATCTCACGGCCGATTGTGGCCCAACGATAGGGATGCTTTTTGTAGGCCAGAGGGCGAAGTTTTAACCAGGCGTCACCATAGGGTTGATTCAAATAACGTTCTTTAAACTCCTCGATTACCACACTGCGTTGAACCTCCAGTACTTCAGGATCAAAGGACAGACTGAGCATCCGATCAGATTCCAGCCAAAAAGCAGTCTCTACATTGGTAGATGGGATGGTGGTGTAGTAATTGGTGATGTCGTTGCTGGTAAAAGCATTATTGTCTCCACCTACTGCTTGTAGTGGTTCATCAAAACTAGGAATGTGCTTAGATCCTCCAAACATTAAATGTTCGAAAAGGTGAGCAAAACCAGTTCTTTCCGGGCTTTCATTTCGTGCGCCGACATGATAAAGAATGTTCAGGCATACCTGCATGGAATTTGGGTCCTCATGCACAATGACTTGCAACCCATTCTCTAGCCTAAACTCCTCGAATTTGATCATGGCTGCAAAGGTATACAGGATGACTATGCCTCAGAGGAGTAACGTAGAGAATTTGGAGGCTTACAATTCTTTGAACCGTTCTGCAATCTTTGCGAGCTCCTTCTCAATGAATTCCCTACTGAGCCATTGCCCGTTGACCATGACTCCATAGGGAGTTTTCACATGGGTGATATCCTCCAGGGGGTTGCCATCAAGCAAGACAAAATTGGCGATAAAGCCCTTCTTTATTTGCCCCATTTCATTTTCTCTACCGAAGTATTTTGCGGGGTTTATGGTCCCGGAGCGCAGAATTTCCAAATTTGAAAGCCCTGATCGTGACATACCCGCCATCTCATGATGGATAGAGAATCCAGGGACATTGAAGACTTGCGGCGCATCTGAACCGAGTAGTAGTCCATGCCCGGATTTATTCAATTGTTTAATAAGGCTCCTCCTGATTTCAATGAATTGCTCCCATTGTTCCTGGGTGAAATCACTTTGACTCAACACATTCTTTTTGTTTCGAACCCAGGAAGCCACGGTACTTGCGGGCATGTATTGCATTTCAGGCTCATTCCCGATTTGGTCCGCATCTGTCGGAGAAAACCATCTTTCGAATAAGCTTTGAGTTGGTACGACCCAAACCTTGTTGTCTTTACTAAGAGTAACCAATTCTGCAATTGCCCGGGTGTCGGCTTTGAGGTGAAATTGAAGCCAAAAAATCCATTTGCATTTGGGTCCACTTCTTCGGAAACAAGACCTTCCAAAAAACCATCTACATGATCAATAGAAGCGTAACCTGAGTTCATGGCGTGTCTCACGCCCACGTCTACGGATACGTGCCCGGCGTAGGGAATCCCTACTTCTTTCGCGGTGGCTACAATTTCGTCGAACACTTCGAGTCGCAACCCTGGATGCAATTTCAGGAAATCGTATCCAGCTTCTTTTTGTGCTCTTACTTTGGTTCGGGCTTGTTCCACAGATTTCACAGAATTGCCGTTCATGGAGGGCCCAGAGGTGATGATTTCGGGTCCGAGTACTTCTTTATCTTCGATTTGTGCCCTCAGATCCAAGTGGCTTGGATGTCCTAACATACCTCTGATGGTGGTAATGCCATTAGAAAGGTAGAGGAACAAAACCTCGTTGGTAATATCACTCCCTGGAGCCGGTTGAGGAATATGTGCATGCATTTCCGCCAATCCGGGGATCACATATTTGCCTTTAGCGCTCATGTATTTGCTAATATCATAAGCCGGAGCGCCTGAAAACACATCGGCAATTTTGCCATTTCTCACAATAAGTGTCTGGTTGGAAAGGATTTCTCCCGTAACCACATCCACTACGTTTACCTCAGTAATCGCATAGAATTTTTCCCGTAAGACCTCTGGGTTTTGGGCGAGGACTGCCAATGTCGTTGCAATCAGCAGTCCGCTCAAAAAAGACTTAATAGCCATGTGTGCACAAATCCAGGTCCTGATAACTTCCAATTGGTGACCCGTCTGGCGCTTTGATCAAGGGTCCTCCTTCAAACTCACCTGGCTCTTCAAGGAAAGTGGCAATTTTATCCGCAGCGTAGTTGTAGTAGTAATCCTTGCCTCTGGCTTTAGCATAGGTTTGAATGGTCATCAATTCATTTCTGGCCAATGCTTTGATATCGTCATAAGCCTGTTTGTTGGTGTAAAGCTTCATCAGACCTTCCACGTATTCCATTTCAACGATTTTTTGAAGGGCTCTGTCTTGCGCATCGGCAGCTGGCGATTTCCATGTTGCCGCTGTAAGCTTATCCAGAACTGTTCGCAAGCCGGGTTGATCGTTGTTTCTGGCCTTTAGCATTTCCAGTCTGTTCGCGCGATTGGCATTCAGCAAAAACATGATCGGCATACTACTTGCTGTTTCCGCGGCGGCGAAATAATCAAACGCCGGGCCAGCTTTAGACACGAAATTTTCCCGACCCTTGGAATATCCCTGGGCTACGGGAGGAATCAACTTCAGCAAACTTTCCGGCAGCCTTAGTGCACTGGGTTTAAGTGTAGCAACCAATGCATCCAGCGCAGCTACCTGATCTGTTCCTGGTATCAATTCAGTAGCGACCTGCCCGTCACCACGAACTTTGTAGTTGTAATTCAGGCCACCCACAACTTTGGATGTTGCATCCACCTGGAAACGATGAAACAAATACATGGGTACCAATACATTTTCAATTTCCGACATTGGGCGCCCCTCACGAATCGCTTTATCACTGAAATTGTTTATAATCTTGCTTCTGATTTCCATCATCCGGTTCAGTTCTTCTGCCGCGCTCGCTCCATTGTCCCAAAGGTGTGCTACAGGGTGAGCCCCATTTGTAGGTCGTGCATCGCGATCAGAGATGTGACGATAACCCTCAGCAAAAGCCTGATCAAGTACTTGTCGAGCATCGTCCATGGAATCGTATTCTCCATATCCAAACTGAATGGCCACCTTGTCCCATTCACCAATATTGGTATCGTAAGCTTCACTTAAGTCAATGTTTCCTTGCGAATCCATTTTCACATATGGATGAGGATAATCCATAACAGAAGCGCGATTATTGATACTGGCGGCGAAATTGTGTACGAGTCCTATCGTATGCCCCACTTCATGAGCCGAAAGTTGCCTCAATCGCGCCAGGGCCATTTCTTTCATGTCGTCAGGAACTTCTCCACCTGCTTCATACGGACTTAAAAGGCCCTCCGCAATTAGAAAATCTTGTCTCACTCGCAACGAACCAAGACTAACATGACCTTTTAGGATTTCACCTGTGCGAGGATCCACCACAGAACTACCATAGGACCACCCACGAGTTGAACGGTGCACCCACTGGATGATGTTATAACGAACATCAAGCGGGTGAGCGCCCTCGGGCATTACTTCTACACGAAAGGCATTGATGAATCCGGCCGCTTCGAATGCCTGATTCCACCATTTGGCTCCATCAATCAATGCAGAGCGAATAGGTTCAGGAGCTCCCCTGTCCAGGTAGTAGATTATGGGTTCTACTGCTTCACTTTTTGCGGCAGAGGGGTCTTTCTTTTGTAACCTGTGGCGAAGGATCAGTCTTTTCACCAGGGACTCTTCAATGGGTGTGGCATAATCCTGATAAGAAAGGGAGATGAAACCTGATCTTGGATCAAACTCACGAGGCTCGAAATTATCATCCGGAAGCTCAATAAGAGAATGATGGGTACGAACCGTAATAGCGTCAGAACTCGGCGCTACAGAACGTATCCAGGCGCCCGAGGCGGTTCCCTTGAAGGTTAGAATTGATTCAAATTCTGTGTTATTAGGAAAGTTAAAAGTAGCAGGCATATAAACAGCCGACCGGGATTTGTCCAGGCTGTAACTTCCTTGTTTTGTTCTTTTCAAGCGTTGACTGATGCCGTGTGAATCTCTTAAAAGGAAATCGGTAATGTCTATCAGAATATTGCTGCCTTCTTCCATTTTGATAGCAAACCCACCAATAGCCGAAGAAGCAAAAGCTTCCGCTACGGACTTCACTTCGTCGTTGTTGTCGCTTACAGCCCGGTAACCCTGATTGGGTTGGAGCATGAGCACTTTATTGCCATGCCTTTCAAATTTTACAACCCTTTCATTTCCCAATTGGCCCCGATCCAGGCCTATGTCATTGGACCCAACTCCGGCGGCAAGGGAGTTTACATAGAGGAATTCCTGACCCAACTTATCGATCAACAGGTAGATTTTTCCCTGTTTCTCGTCCGAGAAGAAATTAAAAAATCCCTCAACACGGGTCATTTTTGAGGTAAACGAGGCGATTGTTGGTTTGGGTGCTGGTGTTGATTTATTTTTCTTTTTCTGACTTACTGCCGAAAAAGCAATGCATAGGATCAACGCCCATAGGGTGATGGATTTCTTCATGTCTGCAGATCTAAAATTGAATGAATGGTTAGGCCAATTCGATATTTGAATTCAGCTATTAAATGTATCTGAAAACGGCACCATCACCAAAACCTAAAATTTTAATCGGTCAAATACCGATATGGCAGTAGGCCAAATCGCGATAAGGGAATTGAATGAGAGCTTTCCATCAGAAAAGTGAAAGATGTTCTGAATTTGATTGCCCCAATGCGATTCGGTGATTTATTCTGTCAATAGATATTGTATGGCCTCTTTTCTGTTGCTGAAACTCACCATTTTTCGCCGGGACCTTGAAAATAGATTGAGGCCACTCAGGATCATTCCCTGTACACCTGTAATACCCACGATGGCGTTTCTTCTGGTATTGGGGTAAAACACGCTTTTCACCAGTTCTTTTACACGGTCCGTGTATCCTGAAGTAAACTTTACCCCAGTTACATCACTCAAGGTGTATTTTATGGTTGGATCACCGACTTTGGTAGCTGCTTCGTCAACAACCTTGATCATGTCAGCTTCATCGTTGCATTCGGTGTAATCAATCAACAAAATTTTTTCACCGTTTTCGTCTAGTAATTCTGTTTTCATTGCTACATCTTCAACTAATAAAAATGCCCAATAGTTATGGACTCAGCATTACAAAGCCAAAGACATTTGGGCGGCATGTATAAAAGCCCAAGATTTGAAGATGGATTCTCTGTATTTCATAGCGGTAACTCCCCCGGAAAATGAATCTGACCAGATTACGGCACTCAAAAATCAATGCAAAGTGGCGTATGGATCAGGACATGCGCTAAAGTCTCCGCCGCACATCACCTTACACATGCCTTTCAAATGGAATGACAAGAAACGAAACGCACTAGAGGCATGTTTAAACCAAGTAGCGGGAACTACGGAGAAGTTTGAAATGCAGTTAAGGGACTTTGGTTTTTTTGAACCACGGGTGGTTTTTATAGATGTCATAGAAAATGCTGAGCTGCGGAGACTACAAAAGATCCTGGCCAAACAAATGCGATTAGACCTCAATTTGTTCAATGCAGACTACAAAGATCGACCTTTCCATCCGCACGTGACCATTGCTTTTCGGGACTTGAAGAAGCCAGGATTTTATGAGGCCAAATCTTACTTTTCTGAGCGAAAACTCTCCATGGACTTTGCAGTAAGTGATTTGGTTTTGCTAAAACACGATGGAAAGCAGTGGCATATTGAGCAGCGATTCCCTTTTTGTGATCCTCAAACACAAAGCCTGTACTGAATTACGTGAAAGTTATTTCTTCGTATCCCACTCCAGCGTTTCCATGTTCTTGTTTAGGGACATCCGTAGGCTTTTAACTTTTCCCGCTTTTTTTACATGCACGAGATTTTCCTGATCTTCAAAAGTGGAAGTAAGCAAGGTGTTGGAAATCGTTAACCGATCAAAAGGTTTAACCTTCAATGCTTCAATGTAACAATAGAGTACATCTTTATCGTATTCAAAGCCCAGGTAATTCAGAGTCAATTCCTTTTTAGTGTTCAACTGTAGGTTTTGAATTACGTATTTACCCAGGGTTTCCTCAAGGTAGACCGAATCTGCCTGATTGAAAATATCCAGATCCTCATTTCCTGTAAATTCTCTGAGGCCTTGTTCCATGTCGTCCAGAAAGAGTCTTACAGTCATCTGAATGGCTTTGTCCTCAGGCTTATGCACAATTTCGGTTACACTGATATGAAAGGGATGAACTCTCCTGTCATCTGTTGCGCCAAGCTCAGAAAGAGGAGAGCCACCTGTACTGAAGCAGGTTAATAAATAAAAAAGCACTTTTGTCATAATACTGAATTACAGCTACAAATCTAACGGACATCATAAATAACAATAACTACACCAAGTGGATCAAAGGCATTAGCTAATTTCGTCCGGTAATAGTGAATTATACCTGGTACTATCATGTCGGCATTTGAACTCTACTTTAGTCTCGGTCTGGATCATATCCTGGACATTAACGGGTACGATCACATTTTATTTGTGATCGCCTTGAGTTGTGTTTATTCTTTGAAACAGTGGAAGGGAGTACTTGGAATGGTGACGGCCTTTACATTTGGACATTCCATAACTTTGGCATTGGCAACGCTGGATATCATTCCTCTGGATGGGGCATTGATTGAATTTCTGATTCCAGTCACAATTATCATCACGGCTGTCTCGAATCTTTTCACAAAAGTGGAAAGCGAAACCGGTAAAAGAAAAGTCAATATCTACTATGCAGGTATTTTTGGCCTTATCCATGGGATGGGATTTTCTAACTATTTGCGCAGCCTTTTGGGAAACGAAGAGTCCATCGTTCTGCCTCTTTTTGCCTTTAACATAGGTCTTGAGGTGGGCCAAATAATTATTGTTGCAATCTTTTTACTTATCAGCCTTATTTTGGTGGCTGTTTTAGGTGTCTCATCAAAAATCTGGAAGATCATAGTCTCCCTGGCAGTGGCCGGAGTAGGCGTGATGTTGGCACTGGATGCGGTATACTGGTAAATGAAATTGACCTATTTAACCTTATTTGATAATAAAATGAAAAGAGTATTCTTGCTTTGCTTTTCGCTTGCCTTCTTTATGGCAGGTGCGCAGCATGACACAGAGTGGGATCAAAAATTTGAACAATTAGGCACAACATTGCCTACTCCCAACTCCTATCGTACAGCTTCCGGAGCCCCCGGAAAGGATTACTGGCAGCAGAAAGCTGACTACAAAATGGACATCAGACTGGATGATTCGAAACAACGAATTTCAGGAGATGAAACCATCACTTATTACAATCAGTCACCTGACGAATTGCCTTATTTATGGCTGCAGCTCGACCAAAACATGCGGGCAAACGATTCGGATTCTCCATTGTTGCAAACCGGCAAAATGCGGGACACATTAAGTTCCTTTTCTTTCAGAAAGTATTCTGATGATTTTGACGGTGGGTTTGACATTGCCTCCGTTACAGATGCTAATGGCAATGACCTTCGGTATATCATCAACAAAACCATGATGCGTATCGATCTTTCTAAGCCATTGGCTTCAGGAAGCTCTACTACTTTTAAAATTTCATGGGCGTACAATGTAAACAACCGATTGGTTGGCGGCGGTAGATCCGGGCTGGAATATTTCCCAGCAGATGATAATTACCTTTATACCATTGCCCAGTTCTTCCCAAGAATGGCCGTGTATGATGATGTAGAAGGATGGCAAAACAAGCAATTCCTTGGAAGAGGGGAGTTTGCTTTGACATTCGGAGACTATGAAGTAGACATTACCGTACCTGCTGATTTCATCGTAGGTGCGAGTGGTTCTTTGCAAAATGCTGGTGATGTGCTTACCGCTGATCAGATGGAGCGATTTGAAAAGGCTAAGAATACTTTTGACAAGCCAGTATTGATCGTCACTGAGAAAGAAGCCAAAAAAGCTGAAAAGTCTAAAGCTTCGGGAACTAAGACATGGAGCTTCAAAGCGGACAATGTTCGTGACTTTGCTTTTTGTGCCTCAAGAAAATTCATCTGGGATGCGATGGCGGTGCAGTTGAGTGATAACAATGCTCCTTTGGCCATGTCTTACTATCCCAAGGAAGGAAACCCACTTTGGGAAGAGTATTCAACAGCGGCAGTAGCTCAGACTTTGAAAACCTACTCCAAACACACGATTGAGTATACCTACCCGGTAGCAATCTCTGTACATACGGCCTCTATCGGAATGGAGTACCCAATGATCTGCTTCAATTTCGGTCGACCTAACAAGAACGGGAAATATTCAGACGCTGTAAAAAGAGGGATGATCAGTGTGATTATTCACGAGGTAGGACACAACTTTTTCCCAATGATCATCAATTCAGATGAACGCCAGTGGACCTGGATGGATGAAGGGCTGAACACTTTCATGCAGTACCTGACTGAGAAAGAGTGGGATCCAGAATACCCGTCAAGAAGAGGACCTGCCGCAAATATTGTTCCTTACATGAGAGGTGACAATGGATTGGCCAGACCAATCATGACTAACTCGGAGCAAATTCGTCAGTTTGGCGCCAATGCTTACGCTAAACCTGCCACGGCCCTGAATATACTTCGAGAGACGGTCATGGGACCTGAGTTGTTCGACTATGCATTCAAAACCTATTCTGAGCGCTGGGCCTTCAAACACCCTTCACCAGCTGACTTCTTCCGAACGATGGAGGATGCGTCCGCTGTGGATTTGGATTGGTTCTGGAAAGGCTGGTTCTATACTACTGACTATGTAGATGTATCTGTAGATAACGTGAAATGGTACCGGATGCAAAACGAAGAGAATGGACTTGAAACCAGAAATGTAAAGGTAGAAGATGCAGCAATTGATGGTGATGGCGGTGCCAATTTTGGAGACGCAGCCGAGACTTTTGTATTCAAAGGACTTAATGATAGTGATTACAGAGGATTCAGAGACCGACTGAACAATGAGAAAATTCAGGCGTCTATTGCAGATAAAAATTTCTATGAAGTAACTTTCAAGAACAATGGTGGCCTTGTTACTCCGCTTTTGATTGAGTGGACGTATGAAGATGGCTCTACGGAATTGGAAGAAATTCCTGCAGAGATCTGGAAAATCAATGAAAAAGAGATTTCTAAGATCTTTACTAAAGATAAAAGAGTGACCAATATCGTGCTGGATCCTAATCTGCAAACTGCAGATACCAATACCGAGGACAATGTGTTCCCTCGTCAGGAAGGTAACAGTCGATTTGATCGATTCAAGTCAAACGGAAATTAAGATATTTGACATGTGACTTTACAAAGCGGCGTGTGCGGACATGCCGCTTTTTTGTTTGGTAAAAACCCAACCCCAATCATGAAAAAGTTTAATCTAATTGTATTCATCGCTGCTTTGGGTGTTATAGCCGCGTGCAGCACGCCAGCACCTAAGGAAGCAAAAGAAAGTCAACCTGAAAACCCTTCATCTCCTGGTTTTAATGCTAACTCTGACCCCAAAGCCATTGCCATTGCTGATGAGGTAATGAAGGCCATGGGAGGACGCAAAAACTGGGATGATACACGCTATTTGTTTTGGAACTTCTTTGGGGCCCGTACCTTACTCTGGGACAAACAGACGGGTGATGTTCGGATCGAAATACCCAGTCAGGAAATGAAAATCCTGGTCAATGAAAAAACACTGGAAGGTAAATTATGGACGGCAGGAGAAGAGATCACTCAGCCGGATTCTGTTGCGAAGTATCTTGAGCGTGGAAAAAGAATCTGGATCAATGACTCCTATTGGTTGGTAATGCCCTTCAAGTTGAAGGATTCAGGAGTGACCCTTAGTTATGTTGGAAAAGACACCACACAGACTGGCGAAGCATCGGAGGTTGTCCGTATGACATTTGATGCCGTTGGAGTAACGCCACAAAATGCCTACAATGTTTGGGTCTCCGAGTCAGATAACCTGGTGAAACAATGGGCCTGGTATCTGAATGCATCAGATACAGTAGCAAGGTTTACACGTCCCTGGGACAACTATCAGCAAATGGGAAAGATCAAACTCTCTGATGAGCGAGGCGATCGTGATCTCTCAGATGTGAAAGTACTGGAAGAAGTTCCCGCCGGGATTTTTGAGGATTTTGGTGTGAGTCTCTAAAAGAAGTTGTCAGGTTGAGCATGTCGAAACCGGGGTTCGTAGCAGGAGCCACATTTCGACATGCTCTATTATGACAAAAGACAATTGATGTGACCAATAGTTGATTAGCTTTTGATTAATCTCAAAATCAGGATAGCTGCTCATAAAATTTGCATTTCTGCTTCGTATCCCCCTCCTTTGAAGTATAATATTCCAGAAAATATGATCAGATAAATCACGAATCGATTCGGAAAACCTTGAGACCTCTGGTCCATCCCAATGGATATGGACAACCGATTCGTGAAAACTATCCTCTGAATACTGATCATTCATTTCGTTACTTACTTCTTAGGCCCCTTCAATTAATTTGAACTGGAGCGTGTGTTTTTTCAGTATCCGGTTAGCGATCTGTCCCTATCCGCGTATCATTTTTTTAATGCTAAATACATGAAGCTATGCCGAAAATCGTTTATTACGTGGCCATATCTCTGGACGGATTCATTGCCGGAGCTGGAGATGATATAAGTATGTTTAACCCTTCAGGAAACGGAGTGGAGCAATATCAAAAGGATCTACTAGCGTTCTCGACCGTGATAATGGGTCGTCGAACTTATGAGTTTGGATACCAATACGGACTTCAACCGGGTCAGCCGGCATATCCGCATATGGATCACCACATTTTTTCGGAAACGTTACGATTTCCAGAGGACATTCATCCTAAAGTGAAAATAGAGACAATGTCGCTAGATCGTGTCAGGGAGATTCAGGCAAATGCCACAACCGATGTATACTTGTGCGGTGGAGGCATATTTGCAGGGTGGTTATTGGAGAATGGACTTGTCGATCAACTTAAAATCAAACTTAATCCGATTATTTTGGGTGAAGGGATTAGGTTGTTCGGCGGATCCGGGACAAAATCCCGCTGGGAATTGACAGAGACGACTACTTTTGAAGAGGGTCTCCAGATCATAACTTATGATAGGGCCGGATAACTTGCTTTAATGAAAGAAGCGAGTAGGAACAAATCCAGGGCTCGCTTCGTTTTTGAAAAACTAATGAAAAGAATCTATTCAATACTCCTTTTGTTTGCTGTGACTTTCGGAGCAAAATCGCAGGATATTGGTGGCATACTGGAAGACCACTATAGGGCCTATCAGCAAGAGTTCTGGGACCAGGTGCAGACAGTGAATGTTCGCGGTATCTGGCTCTTGGGTCAGGAAAAGGCCAGTTTCGAATTGTTGGCGAAAAAGCCTGGGAAAATCATGATCAGGGGCAGGTGGAAAGTAGAATCGTATGCCGAATCTTTTGATGGGTCCAGCGGATGGACTATTGCACCCTGGACGGGTGTAAAAACCCCTCAATTGATGTTGGCCAAAGAACAACTATTGTTGCAAGCTGTTTTTGAATTCGGTTCGCCCATACCAAGAGATGCCGTGTTAGAGTACAGAGGTGAAGGAGATGCGTTTGGAATACCCTGCTACCGACTGGCAACAAAGGTCGACGGTGTAGAATATGAATATTTTGTTGATGAGGAGGACTTTTACCTCCGGCGAATGGATCGCAGAGAGCTGATAGGAACGCACACTCAGATTTTGACTAAACGTTACGATCAGTATCGTAAATTTGGGGGAGTAGTGATCCCGACATTGGTGGTGGTCCAGGTCGAGGATTTGGAAAAAGAATATGTTTTTGATGATATAATTGTTGGAAATGGGATTTCCAACCTAACCTTTAGACGACCGGAATGAGTAGAACCATGAAAGTGGCCATTGTCCAATGGTCCGCGGTACACCTGAATATCTCTGCCAGTGTGGAGAAAGCAATAAAAGGAATTGATGAAGCTGCCGATCAGGGAGCACAACTGATTGTTTTTGGAGAGACCTGGTTCTCTGGTTATCCGTCCTGGCTGGATCTTAGCCCTGAAGTCGCTTTTTGGGATCACCCGCCCGTAAAAAAAGCTTTTTCAAAAATGCTGGATAATTGCCTGACTAAAAACGGGGCGGAAATAAGGGCCTTGCAAACCAAAGCCAAGGAACGACAGGTGTCGCTTGTTTTTGGAGCCAATGAAAGGGACGATGAAAAAGCAAAGGGGACCATTTACAATGCGTTATTCTTTATCAATGAGCAAGGAGAATTGGTCAATCATCACCGAAAACTCGTGCCAACGTATAGCGAAAAAATGCTCTATGGTGGAGGAGATGGCCATGGACTTGTCAATAGCACCCTAAGTGATGCGAAAGTGACTGGTCTTGTTTGTTGGGAACATTGGATGCCTCTTTCGCGACAGGCACTACACGACACAGGAGAGGAAATACATATTGCAGTTTGGCCTAAAGTACATGAGATGCATCAAATAGCCTCACGACAGTATGCTTTTGAAGGCAGGTGCTTTGTCCTGGCAGCGGGTCAGATGTTCCAGGCAAAGGATTTCCCCGAAGGAATCAAATTACCGGACGGCCTGGATCCGGATACCTGGGTGCTGAATGGCGGAAGTTGCATTATAGGTCCAAATGGTAAATACATTGTTGAACCTCAATGGGATGAAGAAAAGATCATTTACGCGGATTTGGACCTGGATCAGGTGAAGGAAGAATCTATGACCCTGGATGTCACCGGCCATTATCAACGTGATGATGTCTTTTCCCTGGCAATAAATCGTTCTAGAAAAAGTAATTCCTGAGACAAACATTTAGAGGAATACTGAATTTTAGAACCTAAATTGGTTCTATAGGATTAATTGTAATACAAGAAATAAATCAAATACAGATGAAAGCATATTGGAATGGACAGCTGCTTGCGGAAAGCGATGATACAATCGTTGTAGAAAACAATCATTACTTCCCGGGAGATTCAATCAACAAAGAATTTTTCAAGAGTAGTGAAACACATACCATTTGCCCATGGAAAGGAGAGGCAGCCTACTATACATTGGAGGTTGATGGGAGCGAGAACAAAGACGCAGCCTGGTACTATCCTACACCAAGCGAATTGGCCAAGAAGATCAAAGATTACGTTGCTTTTTGGAAAGGTGTTGAAATCACCGACTAGAAACTAGTAATTAGCGAAAAGCCAATAGTGTAGTACTAAAACTATTTGCTCTTCACGAAGATGATTCCCTGAGGCTTTTCACCTTTTCAGAAGCCTTAAAATGCAAAGTCCTGTACAAATGGATGAACCATCTGCACAGGACTTGAATACTAAAACTTCTTAATCAAGGAAGCGAAAATGGAACAATATAGTACTCAAACTATTTCCTTTTCGCTAACTCTTCTTCCCTATTTATCGGTTCTTCAACTCTCCGGCCCCAAACATGGTGAAGCCTTTGATGATGAGAGAAGGGCTGTCTTCATTAACGTCAGGAGATCTTCGTTCGTCGCTGAAGCCTCCGAAAATAGAGACGGCCTCAATTTTGACTTTCCAGTCCTCTCGTACAAGTAGGTCGCAGCCGCCAAACATTGTGAACACTTCGATTTCAGCAGGGCCGCCATTTCGCGGAAAAGAATCCCGCAAATCGATGGTTGATCCTCCGAAAATATTGATGACACGGCCGCCTTCCAGCTCCTGGCTGGTAAATTGCTTATCACCACCTCCAAAAATGTTCACATCATCAAAAAAATGTTCGCTCGTATCACCACTCCCTCCTTCGGACTGGGCTCTTTTGTGCCGGAAAATAAATGCGATACCAACGAAAATGATGATTACTGGCCAGAAATCTCGAAGATCGTAAGGCCCAAATTCTTCCATTAGAAAGAAAGTTCCCACAGAGACCAATATGATCGCAGGTGTCCTTTTTCCATTTAGGAAGTTAAACACGCCAATGGCGATCAATAGCATCTGCCAAGATTTTAAAAAATAAAGTTCATAAGGGATCAAGCGCAAGTTGAAAAGCAATAGCACCACGCCAATTACGACTATAAATATCCCTGCAAGTGCTCTGCGAGAAGTTTCCATAATTTCTAATAGTTAATAAAACCAACCAAAGAGGAAGGAGATACTGGCTGCCGGACTGCTGACGTCATTTTGTTTAAAATGAAAATCGTCCACTCCGAGCACTTGTTGGTACCCCACCCCCACATTCAATTTGAACCAGTGGGTCATGTTAAACTCGACTTCAGCTTGCGGAAAAATGACAAATATTTGATCGTCCGTATTGGTGACCATGTCATCTTTTGCTCTGTAGTCGATACTTCCCCAGCCCAATTTAGAACTAATTCCAAAATGAGCCACCTTACTGGGTTTAATATTGTACCCTAACAGGAAGCCACCATGACTGATGTCCACATCGTATTCGTTGCCATCGACTGTAACAGACTGGTCTCCACTGAGTCCTAATCCATATCCACCGAAGTAAAAAGTGTTGTCAAGCAACACCGCTCCGCCACCCCCTGTGTAGGGCATGACTTGACCATCTACTGAGGCCAGCGAAATAAACACACCACCAAACCCGGAAATGCTTTCATAATCGTTTCCGATTAGCACATCCGGTCGCTGACCAAACGCGGTAGTGAGTGTCGCAAAACTTAAAATGAATAAAAATTTCTTCATCCTTTTTAATAATTAAAGTTTAAGAGACGTTTCAAATTAAGATAAGGACAGTGGACTATGAAGAAGGCTTCCGCAGGATTGTCGAATTGGGTGGACGAATTGTTGAAAAAGGGAACTCAACTAACTGTAAATGTGACAGATTAAGATTTGATATAAGACAAAATGGCTCCCCCAGGACTTTTAAACGTCACTGGTACGTGAATTGTTAAAATAGAATTGAACAACGCTAATGGTAGGTAGAGAGATGAGAGTAGATAAGAATTTAACACATAGTTTGGCCCAGTCGGCCGCCGTGATGAGTGTCATCAACGGGGGGATTACCATGCCCGTAATGTCTTTAGAAAAGGCGACAAACAAATATATCTTCAACATTCAGTTGGCAGGAGTTGACCCGGATGACTTCAGTGTTGAGATTGACAGCCCTAACCTTTTTGTGTATCATCAAATGCGCTTTGATGAAGAAATGGAAGTGCCATACATGTTACAACGGCTTGTGATTCCCGCCAATGTGAATTTCGAAAAAATACGAGCTGAGTTCGACGAAAAGACGCTCAGAGTGGTGATGCCCTTCAATGAATTGGCAGATGGATACCACCGCGATGTGGACATTGTCAGAAAATATTGAGAATACAACGCTCAAAACGGCCTGCTTAGAAAGATCTGAGATAGATGAAAAACCAGGTTAATCCCGGGCAAGAATTTCGCACTTTGTGTTGAAAAACCGAGTGGCTCCGGTTTTGCTTCATAATTCCCTAATTTTCCAGGATCTTCATTTGACTTGAGATTCCTGCAGCGCCCATATCCGATTGAGTACAATTTCAACGCTAGTCTAAAAATCGTTGGGCTGGTTACAGTTTTCCCGCCCCTTTTTATTCTGTTGGTCAAGCCACTGGCTATCATGGAAGGCTTTGATCCGACTCACAGTTTAGCGTGGGTATTGATATGGGGGTTTGGCCTTGTCACTGGAGTCATGACGTTGATATTTGGCTTGCTTTTGCCCAAATATTTTCCGGCGGCCTTTGAAAAGATGACCATTCTCCAGGCCGCATTGTATTATCTGCTGTTCTTTATTCTGTTGGCCTCGGCAAATTATTTCTATAAGTCCTATTTCGAAGGACTGTCAGGGTTTTCATGGAGCGAATACCTGGACGTGTTGAAATACACGTTTTTGATCGGGTTTTTCCCTTTGACTTTTGAACTTATCTGGGGTCAACAGCGGCGAGTAAAGCAAAACCTCAAGATTGCCATGGAGATCAATAAGCAAGTGATTCTTTCCAGGTCGGATAAAATCGTATTGCGATCGGAGAATAATCATGATGTCCTGAAAATTGAACCTCATCAATTTCTATTTGCAGAAAACGCTGATAACTATGTATGGATCAATTTTAAGAATCTGGACAAAATTGAAAGGACCTTGATTCGTAAATCCCTTAAAAGCATCGAAGAAGAACTGAAGAACTTTTCAGCTTTGGTCCGAACACATCGATCATATATTGTAAATCTTGATTGTGTGGTTAAGGCCGAAGGTAACAGCAGAGGATTATCCTTACTGATGAAAGACATGGACCAACCCTTACCAGTAAGTCGCAGGTATATTCCAGCGGTGAGACAATACATGGGAAATCGGTAACGCTTTCCCAATCATACCAAATCAACGCCTGTTCGTACCACGGCTCAATTATTTCGTCTTTCAAACCACCCACGAGTGTAAGCTTGCTAAAGAAGTTTTTAACCAATCTTAAGCAAAAGCTCAATGAAAAAGTGGAGTTTGATTTTGTTTCTTGTCGCAATTCAGGTTGTCGTATGCGGCCAGGAGAAGGAGACAGTGGCAATCCGGGTGGCATCAGAAATCGCATTAAGCGCTGATCTATACAAACCAGATCAGAAAGAGGCGGGGCCGGTTATTCTCATCCGAACACCATACCAAAAGGAAGGAATGGAGATCATTGGGCAGCACTTTGCTTCAAGAGGTTATTTTGTACTTATTCAGGACGTCCGCGGGAAATATAGTTCCCAGGGAACCTTTGTACCATTTCTTCGGGAAAAACAGGATGGAGAAGCAACCTTAAAGTGGGTTGCAGATCAGGCCTGGTGTAATGGGAATATTGGTCTCTGGGGTTCCTCGTACCTGGGATACAGTGCTTTGACACTGAGCGCTTCAGACTTTCCGCAACTTAAAAGCATCTTTCATATCTCTGGTTGGTTGGACGGAAGCAATGTGAACACTCCGGGAGGCGCATTCCATCAAGGCCTAATCATTCCATGGCTCCTATTTGAAGGTCAACGCTCAAGACACAATGTTTCAAAGATGGACTTGGACGAACTCTTTTCTTACGTTCCAACGGAAGCCATTATTCCAAGCATGTACTTCCCACTTGAAAATGGTGACTCCATTCACTTGAGTGAGGTGAGTTTAACCTATGAAGACTTTCCGTTTGAGCGATCTGAGGTTCCGATTTTTCACCTGACTGGATGGTACGATTTTGTGCTGCCGGGTGTGTTGGACATTCATGAAAACCTGGTAAATACGGCCAGGGGTCCCCAATTCCTAAAAATTGGCCCCTGGTATCATAATCAGTCCTATGGTGGAGCACCGAATGTTGGAGAATACGAGCTTGCGGAAAATGCTTTTACAGATTTAAATCACCTCATGGAGATGTCCGTGGACTGGTTTGATCAAATCCTGGAAGGTAAAACTCCTGAGATTCCACCCGTTCAATTCTACGTAATGTTTGAAAATCAGTGGCACACTGCAGAAACATGGCCACCAAAAGGAGCTACCTCAGATGCTTTCTTCCTAGGGGCAGGCGAGCTCCTGCAGGTTCCTGGAAAAAGTGGAAAACTAACGTACATCTATGACCCCAATGACCCTGTACCCACCTGGGGGGGAGCGAATTTCCACTTTTTCATGGATGAAATGGGCGTAAAGGAGCAGTCCAAAATTGAAGCCAGGGCCGATGTACTCACTTTCACAACACAGGCTTTTACTGAGAAAACACGCATTGTTGGTAAAGTCCAAATAGAACTATATGTCGAGACAGAAGGTTTGGGAACGGACTTTACCGGGAAACTGACCCTGGTCGATAAAGAAGGCCGCTCTTTCAATTTGTCAGATGGGATCTTGAGGGTTTCGGACACCCAGACTAAGGGGATACAGAAAATTGTTATTGAACTTCCGGATGTCGCCTTTCAAATAAAGCCGGGCGAGCAACTTAGACTGCAAGTCAGCAGTAGCAACTTTCCAAAATACAATCGCAATCCCAACACAGGAGTACACCCCCTGGAGGCCAGGAAATTTAGAGTAGTCAATCAAACTATACATTATGGAAAAGAATATCCTTCGAAGATTACTTTCTCAATACTCGAATAAGTTCCGACCTTTTTTCCTGGGTTCTTGTCTATTGCTGTTATTTCAGGCGTCAGCGCAGGAAAACCTATTATTTGAAAAAGGAATGTCTCTTTTTAATGAACAGCGATTCAAGGAAGCCATTTCATTTTTCGAAAAGGCAGCGGAAGCAGAGGATTCTATCGCAGAGCATCACTATTGGGTAGGGGCATCCTGCATCGAGGCGCTACAAACGGCCAATTTGTTTCAAAAAGCTACGCTTTCCTATCAAGCCCGATCCAGTTTGTTGAAAGCACTGGAGTTGGATTCAACACATGTGTTAGCCCGTGTCCGCCTGGCCAATTACTATATCCAGGCACCTGCCATTGCAGGGGGAAGCTACACGAAGGCCATGGAACAGGCGGAAGCTCTGGAACCCTACAATGCCATCAAGTCTGCTGAATTGAAAGCGACGATCCATTTTGAAAAAGAGGAGTATGATCTCGCGGAAGAGGTTTTCCTGTCACTATTGGAAGAAGAATCATACAGCTACAAGGTTTATTATCGTCTTTCTGCGATAAGCTTACAGCGAAATGACTTTGAGCGAGGCCTGGAGTTTTGCCAACTATCCATTGATCAATTTCCTGAGTATTTGATGGGTTATTATCAATTCGGAAAGATTTCAGCCCTGGGTAATGTCGAACTTGAACAGGGATTACAACATTTGGAATATTATGTAAATCAGGAAATCCCATCGAACCTACCGAAGAAACACTGGGCTTATTTGAGGGTTGGTCAGATCCGACAGCACCAGGGGGAACAGCAAAAGGCTCGAATGGCTTATGAAAAGTCCCTGGCGCTGGAAAGTGGATTCCGGGAAGCAAGCAAGGCACTAAATGAACTTCAAGATTGACGGGTTTTAGAAAAGAACCGTAATCTGGCATCCTAAAGCTGTGTATTATCTTAAGAGTTATGTGTTCTTTTATCAGCCAGAGCAATCTCTTCGCGGATTATAGTAATCCATTGGGAAGGTATTGACGCAAAACTTGACATCTCGTCTTTTCGGCAAAATGAATTGCAAAACACCCCGGAATGCCATAGCATTGGCCACCGTATCATACACGAAGTTGCTTGGCTATTCTCAACATCCTACCACTGTTCGGCGGAATCCTTGCCCTTTTGCTAGGCATACTGGTTATCCTGAATAAAAACCAAAACAGGAAAGCCCGATGGGTATTGGGCGTCATTGCTTTTCTGAATGCGCACAGCCTTTTTGAATCATATCTCTTTTACAATGACCTGACCTGGCCAGGTCTGGGTTCATCTTACCTGCACTATCATTTAACGGGGCTGTTATTCCTGACGTACAGTCATTTTCTATTCAAAATAGCGATTAACTTGAAATTATGGCTTGGTTTTGCCATTGGGTTTACGGTGGTTCGACTGATTCTACTAACTCCACTAGAGGAAGGTATCCTGGAAACAGCAACCTCTTTTACCCCTGCGGTGATTGGATTGACCGTAGATAATTTGCTGTCGGTCCTGCTGAACATCGGGTTGCTGATATTGGCCTTTTCTGAAGTGAGTAAGATTCAGTTCATGGTCAACCCTGGCCCTCAGGAACAAGCAAACTATTCCTGGTTGAGGAGCCTGCTATTCATTTCAATCGTACTTTTTTCAGCGATTTTCTTGCTCAATGTCGCTTCCGTCTTTGATGAAGATTGGTTGATTTACTTCAAATTGGAGTCAGTGATCAATAGTATATTTTCACTAGCCCTGATTTTTGTAAGCCTCCGAATTCCGGTTTTTTCCATTCATGGGGATTATCAAGATCTTGATGCTGCCAGCAAAAAGAAGTATTTGAATTCTTCGCTTACTAAAAATGAATCCAGTCAGCTTTGGGAAGAAATCAATCAACTCATGGAGAATGAAAAGCCATTCTTAAATCCGGGTTATCGCCTAAATGATATGGCCAGTGAAACAGGGAGATCCATACACCACATATCGCAAACCATCAACGAACAGAAAGGAACAAGTTTTTCGGAATTTGTAAATCAATACCGTGTGAGAGAAGCCAAAGGGTTGCTGGATGCTGGCAGAGCCAGGGAGGTTACCGTATTGGCCGTTGCTTTAGAGGCAGGGTTTAATAGTAAGACGGCCTTTTACAACGCATTTAAGAAAATGACCGGAAAGTCGCCCACGGTTTATTTGAAGGAAAGGGAATAATTTCGAAAATGTATAATTCGGGATTTATTCCATGTTCCCGATAAACAAGGACAACTATCTGTGTCCCGAATCATAGGGAAAGACGCATCCGGACAACCTACGCCCAAGTTTTGCCGAAGAATTAGAGGAATCAAATTTCGGTAAATCACAATGGAAGAACTTGTAGCAAAAGCGGAAGAAAACGTCGGGTGGGTCATATTCATCATATTCCTGTTTTCAATGAGCCTGGCCATTGTGGAATTCATTTGGGAGTGGCGTCAAAAAAAGCTCACCAAGTGGCGGTTAAAGGAAATGCTGGCAAGCTTGTTAGTTTTAATTCCAGCAGAATTGACACAGAAGGCTGCAAATGCAGTATTCATCGGAAGCTTCTTTGTACTCTACAATGTAATCCCATGGCACATTCCTGTCAATGGCTGGTCAGTTGTGGCAGCTATTCTGGTCATCGACTTTCTCTATTATTGGGAGCATCGCTGGGAACATGAAATCCGACTTCTGTGGAGCTACCATTCCATCCATCACAGCTCCCCAATCTATAATTATACCACTGCTTTTAGGGTATCCTTCATCGACAACTTTGTAACATGGGTCTTTTATCTGCCCGCCATCCTGTTGGGCTTTCACCCGGTCATTGTACTGCTGGCCATCGCCTTCATTCTCGGATACCAGTTTTGGATCCATACGGAACTGATCCGTAGAATGGGATGGTTCGAACTCATCTTCAACAGCCCCTCCCATCATCGGGTACATCATGGCTCGGATGATATCTATCTGGATAAAAATTATAGCGCATTTCTTATTATTTGGGACCGCATGTTTGGCACCTTCCAAAAGGAGATACACCGACCAACTTATGGACTGACCAAGCCCATTGATACCATCAATCCGATCAATGTGCATTTGTATGAATACAAAGGCATTCTTAGAGATCTCAGAAAAGCGCGAAACTTCAAGGAGGTATGTGGTTTTCTTTTCAGAAAGCCAGGATGGTCTCCAGAAGTTAAATCCAGTAACTGAACCCTATGAAAATCGGTCAGGTACTTAGAAAATATCGCTGGGAAGCATCCTTCATTCTTTTTTTGACCTTGTTGGAGGCAGGACTTACGGTCCTGTTTCCACTTTTCATCGGTTTCGCGATTGACGATGCAATGACCCGTAAATACGCAGGAGCCATACTGCTGGGGGCTTTGGGTGTAAGTGTAATGGTGATGGGCGCCGGTCACAGGTTTTTTGATTCACGTTTCTATGCCAAACTTTATCAGGAATTTGGAGCAAAAGTGGGAAATGGACGTGAAACGCCTACCTCCACTAAATCAGCACACTTAGGTTTTCTGGGTGAAGTGCTGGAATTCTTTGAAAACGCGCTGCCTGAAATTGTCAACAGCGCTATTGCTTTAGTGGGCACGTTAATCATTCTCGCGGCCATGAACGTTCAGGTACTTATTGGCTGTCTGGTTTCGTTGGTGTTCGTCATACTCGTTTATGGATTGACTCAGGCGAAAACAGTCCGTTTCAACAACGCCTATAACGAGGAATTAGAATCGCAAGTCGAGGTAGTTAGTGAACACAACCCGATAAAACTCGACTGGCACCTGAGAAAACTGATGAAATGGAACATCAAGTTGTCAGACCTGGAAACCATAAATTTTTCACTGGTCTGGATGATGATGTTTGCCTTTCTAATTGTGGCTATCTTCTTCTCTACAGACGCGAACAGCAGTCATGGCATGATATTCTCCATGGTGCTCTACCTGTTTCAGTTCATCGAACAATTGACCATCATGCCCCTGTTTTATCAGCAGTGGTTAAGATTGACGGGAATGATAAAAAGATTAGACACGGTACCCGAGTTAGGAACAGCGTGACCGGAGGCCATCGATTTTAATCAATACCGTGGTTGCTTAGTTTTCATCTTTAAAGACCAACTTATCTAATTCCAGCGTACCTGTTCCTCGGGTTGCTTCCCAAAAACTAACACCATGACCAGGGATCTCTTCCTTACGCCCTTCTATTTCGACATCACGGTTCATAAGTTTCCATTCTTTTCCGGTGAGTGGGGACGGTGAAATAATGATGTTCATGCCTTTGAAATGCTTTTGAGATTGATCCCAGGAAGGGGAGCGCTCACCAATCAATTCAATAAGTTTATCGGGCGTGTAGGTAATCCGCTCCTCCGCTCTGAATTTCTTTTCCTGAACATGGAAATCAGTAATTCCTCGAAAAAGATCAAAAGTGTTCAAAGAATCGCTTGGTAACAGACCCATTAGGTAAAGCTCCAGGTTGGAAAACTTTGGACTTCCGCTCCTTGGGTGAAAAAGGTCAGCCTGATACCAATTGTCTCCTAGCTCTTTCAAGGAGTTTTGCCTAAAACCACCTAATGCACCAGCGCCGCTTCCTGTAAACCCCCAATGACCATTGTATTCCACCTCCGGGTTTTTGATTATGCCCTGGATCTTCACCGATTCAAGTGGCACTTCTGTCTTAAATAGATTGCCCACGCCCCAGAGGTGACATATTTCGTGGTGCACGGAGTTCACTATTAATCGCCCGCCATCAATAACGATGTTGCCCATGAAGCGACTTTCACCCGCGTGAAAAGGCGAGTCATTTCGCCCAAACCCTATATTGTGTGCCTTGGAGTTCGTTCTCATGCAAATACCTCCATGGTTCGGGTCCAAACTCCGCTGTTCGTTCAGGTACCATATGAAAAAGTCATATTCATTGGGCATCCATTCGAACACTTGCTTGTCGAAAAAGTAAGCAGGGACATTTTTAATATGTTGCTTTGTTTCCTCCAGGATTTCATTGTATTGCGAGTCATCAATTTGAAGCGATGCGACCCTTCGGTCCTCATGCAGGTGAAGCGTGTACCCTCCGGAAGTCTCCCGACTGAATATTTGCATGGTCTGGGTCTTCCAGTCATCGGGACCGGCATCGATCCAGTTTGATCGCTCATCGAATCTAAAATTGACCAACGATCCGATTTCCTCCCCAGTAGTTCGATCCACTACTCGATTGGAGTGATTTTTTTGACTTTTGGTTAGATTGAAATCCAGGTAATGCATTAATCCATGTTCACTCCCAGTTAGAATGTGGTTTTTTGCAGCGTCAATTTCCTTTGCATTCAGCGCCCGATCCCAGATGCGAAATTCGTCGATGATTGCATTGCTTTCTAAATCATCCTTCGGAGAACCTCCTATGATAAGTGGAGCATTGTCGTCTGACTGAAAAGTTGAACCTAGCAGGTATTCCTCTTGCTCAAGAAAACCATTATGATACAATTTCATCGTATCTCCTGTACAGACGAAAGCAATATGGTGGTAAAGGTCCGGGTCCAATTCAATGGCACTAACACCCCAATTGGTTTTTTCGATTTTCTGTTCCCGGTTTGAATCATTTCCTTTGAACTGATCGAAAACGGAGGTGGTATTCTTAGGCATGCTGCCCATGAAACTGATGGTGACGACCAGTTGAATCGTACCGTGGCCACCATCCTGAATATGTGCAAGTATTTCACCCTGTTTGTTTTTGTTCTGAAGGTCACCGGCTTTATAAATGAGATATTGAAGTGGTGATTGGGACCTGACCTCACTGGCTTTGAAAACGAACTCCATCGTGAATTCAGAAGGAATATTTTTGATATCCGTGAGTAAATAATCTCCTTTACCAGCCAATTTCAATGCGTTTTCTGAGGATTGGGTAGTTCTTTGACTGGTAACCAATACAACATCTCTGAAACTTGTAGGTACTTGAGTAACTGGCGAATCAGGAACATTGGTTTCCCATGCAAAAGGAGCAAGTCCGGGTTTCGCCAACTCTTTTTTGTCGATACTCAATGTCGCATCTCCCAGTACCTCATAAACGCCCACGCATTGACCCATTTTGTCTTTTATCATGAACCGACCTCCGATTGCATAAAAAAGATTCTGCAATCCTGATGGGGGAATTATCAACAAAGGCTCCCCTACTTTACCTACCTTGGAAGTCAAGCGATGAATGGCCACTGGATCGTTTGTTTTATTAGAGAGGTTAAGAGCGGCACTGCCATAGAGCGTGGTGAATTCTTCTTGAATGAAATTACAGTCTATCTTGAGAATGGATTCTCCAGTAGCAGGGTCCCGTTGACGAATCTCCTGTAAGACCTTACCTCCAGAAACTTCAATAGTGATATCTGAAGCATTATCCGGATTCAATTGGAGGGCTTGTAAACAGGCACCTGACCGTACATCTTTAATGGCAAGCATGGCGTTATTAAATGTATACGCCGTTTTGGATGCTCCAGGGGCAAGGACTTTCAGGATCTCAAACTCCTTCTGCTCCGCATTTTTATAGGTCAGGTTGATCCACCGATCTGTTTGATTTTTAATAACAACTGGCCGCTGAGAGGTGCCGAAATACGCACGTTGGCTAATATAGGTCTCGCAAGAAATTTCTTTAAAAGCCTGAGCATTTGTCAACATGCTCATGAGGATCATAAATAAAGCCCAGAGTTCTTTTTTGTACATACTTCGTATAGGCTGAAAGTCAAGGGTGTTGCCTAAAAAATGCACAAATTAATCATTGAAGGTCAAAACTTAAGACCCGGATGTCTTGAAATTAAGTCAGATTATTTCACATAATCAACATCACTTATCGGGTTTTGAAACTAGGATTGAAAGCCTTGAAATTTGTCTACTTCCTCGTGATTTTGACTCTATAACCCTGATCCGTTTTAGAAAGTACTTTAACGGAGAATGGCATTTGATCCAGTGAGAGCTCTTCCCCCGGCTGTAGGGGAGCTTCCCATGTTTCTGAGAGTCTTTTTTTCATGACTTCTACAGGTAACAAACTCGTTTTCTTCTTGGTATCCACAAAATAGACAAGTACGCCTTCTGTATTTTCAGGATTTGGTTTTTGGGGTACCTCAATGCAATAGAAGCTAACATGATAAACCGCTAACGGATCAGCAGGAATAATCAGCAACCAGGTCCCACTGCCCGTTTCATGTTGAAGAACTTCACCTTCCCAAACGTCCTTTTTGATAAAATTCATTCGGTCTTCAGGAAGCCAACCTAGATAAAACAATTCCCAAAGCAGAAGATTCTTTGAGCCAAAGGCATCGGCCATGAGGCTCCAGGATCCAGTGGCCTGCGTATTGACGATCTCTGGACCCACACCATCATCATCCTCGTAATAGAGGTCTGGCAGACCAAAAATGTGACCATACTCGTGTATCATGGTCTTATGATAATTGGGATCATCATGAACCCGATTCCCCAGGGAGATATTGGGCGCCAATTTATTGCGATCTGCAAATTTGCCATAGTTATTAACATTTGCCCGTTCGTAATCCGGAACCTTCGGGTAGATCGTGTGTGTCACGTTGTACTGAGAAAAATCAAAATCCGGACTTTGATCCATAAAGGTCTTTTGGATCTTCGATCCATTGGGGACTTTGATGCCATTCGGCTCCGGTGCTGCGGAGGCATGGCGCTTCCAGGTTTTTTCGTAGACTGTAGGTT
This sequence comes from Cyclobacteriaceae bacterium, assembly GCA_965215825.1. GTDB lineage: Bacteria > Bacteroidota > Bacteroidia > Cytophagales > Cyclobacteriaceae > JAWPMT01. The sequence goes on from CBDCEM010000002.1 coordinate 910,143, forward strand.
CAAAATGGATCTTTCCTCCTGCCCATCGATCATAAAAGGCCTGTAATGAATCCACCGGTGTTTCAGGGAATGTTTCACTTCCAGGATAATCAGGGAAATCCACGTAGAACGTCGTGGCCCGAATGGTCTCTTTTTTACTGACGGCATTAAAAGAGTTCAATCCATGATACTTAAAGACATCTCCCAGGCCAAGAGGAAGGCTTTCCACGTCATATTTGCTTATAAGGTATTGCTGTACCTTGCCTACTTCCTCATCGGTAAGCGCATTGTTGTACATGATGATTTCATAAATATCTCCACTAAAAGCCGAAGAAGGCCCCGTTCCAATCAGCAATGAATCCAACCCATCCATGGGATCGGAATGACCAAATGTTTCGAATAGTTTTTGTCCTGAAACCCAATAGTCCGTACCGACAAGTGTATCAAGTCTAACAGTCAGTATTTGCTTCTGAAAATGTTCCATCGGCAATTTCCTGGTGACGGTGTTAAATCGATTTTTTCCGAGCATTTGTTCTGATCGATCCTGAATAAGCATCAGCTCATTGGTTTCAGCACTTTGTGACTTTTGGGTGTACCCATAAATTAATCTGGACCCGGACAGAGTCCTACCTGTTTGCGGATCTTTTGAATCCACAGTTTGATTCGACAAGAAACTGCCACTAAAATGTCCTTCCGGAATTTCATCGCTTGGTCGGTACACCACGAAAATGGTGTAGCTGGAATGATTAAGAAATTTGGTAGGAGCCTTAAGCTTCTGACCGATCATGTACTGCAACTCATTTTCTCCGGCAGCCGTTCGTTTCATTCTTTTCAAGCCAAATTTCAGATGTTGTGAGGACCCATCGTCAATCAGTGCTGGCCGAAAATGACTCAGCCCTTTTACTGCCAGGGCATCATTCCCGCTTCCGGACTGATCTATCCATCGATCGACGTAATTGACGGTACCGGACCAGGGTTCAATCATCCCCTGATCAATAGACCTTTGTGATCGGGCATCCAGTGAGGAAGTTTCCACCCCTTCATCAGCTTTTAACCATAGTTTCATACCCCTATCCGATATGTCAATTCCCGCCTGGACCAATGATTGCTTTAAGGTCGGATTTGGCTCACCTTGAACCTTTTGAACTTTCTGAATCGGGCTGTTTTGTACAGGCAGATCCATCAAAACAGGTTGGTAATTATTGGGCTCTTCGGCTACAAGTAACTCTGTGTCCAGCAATTTGTTGGCAAAGGATTGACCAATGCCATACTTGCCTATCAGTGACTCCTGAATGGCAGTGATCTCTTCCTGGTCTAAGGGGCGATCATAGATCAGGATCTCCGCAATAGGTCCGGAAAAAAAGGAATTGGAAGTCTTGTATCCACCAATCCCCAAATGCCTTAGTGCAATCAATGACTGCTTGTCTTGTTGTGATGCCCCTGAGCCAATCAATTCGTCATTGACGAATATTTTGCGACCATCTGCAGTACTTTGACGGAAAGTCATCAATGAAGCATTGTTGACGTGGTGTCCAAAAGCTTCCGCCTCCAGCTTATTTTCACCATGCCCAAAACTGGCTGAATTCATGTTAAATCCCAGACCGAGACCTTGATTGGGTAGTGAGGGCTCTCCTCCGGTCAATACAAAATTATTTTGAGTAGGAACGAGACGATGATGAACCACAAATACCGTATAGTCTTTACCTACCAGGAAGGAACCATCGGTTTTCAAGTAGCTTCGGGCAAAGTAGAGTGCCGGTTTATTGTTCAATCCTTTATCAAGAAAAACGGGTGCGTATTTCCAGTGTTTTTGATTGGCATGCCAGCCGTTGCCAGAAAGGTCTTGCCAGGATGAAACCCTGTTTTCAATAACGTTTACGCCGGAATCTGCTTTCAACCATAAGGCTAAACTTTCTTTTGGTACTTCCCCGTATCCGATGGTTTTCCAGTCATCAGAGCTGGCATCAATCCAGTTAGACAGCTCGTCGAATTTAAAATTGATCAGGGACCCGATTTCCTGACCGGTCACTTGATCGGTGACTCGATTTGTATGTTGCTTTTGGCTCGGGGGAATGTTAAAATCCAGGTAGGAGAGCAAACCAGGTTCTTTCCCGGTCATTGACTGATTTCTTCGTTTCTGAATTACAGGAGTATTGAATGCCCGATCCCATATCCTGAATTCGTCTATAATGGCATTACTTTCCATGCCGTCTTTTGGCGAGCCCCCGATCACCAACGGGACATTTTCATCTGTCTGGTAGGTGCCCTCTGGTAATTCTACTTCGTTCATCAGGGCCCCGTTGATGTAAATACGCATGTATTCCCGGTCACAGGAGAAGGCGATATGGTAGAATTTATTCACTTTGAGTAACCCAGCATTAACAGCCCAAAATACCTTGGTATCCTTGATCTTTTTTGCGTCGCTAATGGCAGTGGCAGGTACGGTGTAAGTTCCAATCAGACTGACTTCTCCTACGATGGTGAAGTAGTTCTGCTCGTTGCGTTGCAGGTAGACCATTAGATCCCCCACCTTGCTTTTGTCCTGAAGATCATCGCCTTTGTACACCAGGTATTCCCGTGGGGAGTTAGCGTTTTTAGCAGCCACATTGAGTACAAATTCCATCGTAAACTCTGAAGGAATTTTCTTAATATCTGTAAGTAGGTAGTCCCCTTTTCCGCTGAGCTTTAAAGCATTTTCGGAGGACTTGGTAGTCTTCGGGCCATTGGTCAACTTCACTTCGGTGAAACTTCCGGGTAGCGTGGCAATGGGTGCAGTCTTAGCATTTGCTTCCCAAACAAAAGGCGCGACCCCCTCCTTTGCCAGCTCTTTCTTGTCGATGGCAAATTCGGCATCTCCCAGTACTTCATACACGCCAACGCATTGACCCATTTTGTCTTTTAGCATGAACCGGCCTCCGATTGCATAAAAAAGATTCTGCGATCCTGACGGAGGAATTACCAACAAGGGTCGCCCCACTTTGCCAACCTTGGAAGTCACACGATGAATCGCCATGGGGCCTTCAGTTTTATTGGAGATGGACAAAGTGCCCCTGCCTCCCAGGGCCTTGAATTCCTCCTGGATGTATTCGCAATCAATTTTAAGGATACTCTGTCCCGTAGCAGGATCCTGTCTGCTAATCTCCTTCAGGGTCTTACCTTCTGAAACATCAATGGTGATATCTGAAGCATCGTCAGGGTTGAGCCGCATGGCTTTTATACAGGCTCCGGACCTGATATCCTTAATGGATAAAGTGGCGTTGTTGAAAGCATAATTATTCTTACTCTCACCCGGCGCAATCAATGGTATGATGTCAAACTCCTTCTGTTCTCCATTTTTATAGGTCAGTTTGATCCATCGATCTGTTTTGTTTTGAATGACAATGGGCCGCTGCGCAGTGCCAAAATAGGCACGTTCGCTATAGTAGGTGTCGCAAGAAATTTCTTCAAAAGCCTGAGCATATGTCAACATACTCGTCAGAATCATGAATAGGGCGAGGAGTTCTTTTTTGTACATGTTCGTGTAGGCTGAAGGTCAAAGGTTGCTGCCTAAAAACGGACAAATTAGTCATTACATGTCAAAATTTAGGATTCTGGTGCCCGGAATTAATGCTGAATTCTGCACACAACCTAAAATAACGTGCCGAACAGGCGCTACGCATCAACCAATCGGCATTGACTGTTAAGAACGAAGGTCTCTTCACAAGGTCAACTAGGAATTATGGGCTTTTCTCGTTTTCAACAACATGACACCCATGATAATACAAACTCCCATTTTCAAAACATATGAAACATTAAACTGATAGTAAATAGAAGAAGGCAATCCACTTCCAGCCATTAAGCCAAAGCCAATCAAAGTCAGACCAATGGCGCCGTAGCCTATATGCAAATAGCTCCAGTACCGCAGTATTTTCTCGGAACCCCCTCGTTTGGAAAAAAGAAAGAAAATCACAAGGCCGATGACCAGACTGACGATCACGAGCGGGTAAACAGAGCCAATAACAACATACTGAATACCTTGGAAAAGAGGAAGAATGAAGGTCAATATGAGCAGTGGCTTCAAGTATTTGATCAAAGTATCTGAGCTATTCATTGAGCAGATTTTTAAAAACGAGAAATATCAATTGTGTGGTTGAGGCCAGGTACCCAAAATCAACCGTATCATAAAGGTCACCTGGTCGATGAATGAATGGTGTAGTGTCTTCGCGGGATTCGAAGGTCGCCAGTGTCCTGAATCCTGCGGCCTGAAATCGTCGATTATCGGAGGCTCCACCCTGAATGACTTCAAAAGGAATGTCAAACTTTTCTGCAACTTCGGTGTAGGCACGTTGGAGAGAAGTATCGTGTGATTGAAACAACACAGCCCTATTTTTATCAGCGTCCCATCCCATCATGTCCATGATATGAGCCGAGTGGACTTTCACCTCTTCTTTTTTGATCATCTTGACAAAAGCCTCACTCCCTACTTCATCATCCTCCTCCTGATCAAAGAAGACGACCTGTAAATTCTTATCCCTGACTTTTTGTTCAGAAAGCATTTGAACCAACCCCAGACATAAAGCCACTCCTGTGGCATTGTCAATGGCTCCGGGACTTCCCCTTTCGGAATCGTAATGCGCTCCGAAGATGATGAATTCATCACTTCCTGTAGTAGAAGGCAGTATGGCAGAAACATTGATTCCTTCCGTTGGATTGAAGAAAAGGTCCAGAAATAGATTACTGTTTAATTCCTTGTAATCTTGATTGGCCAGGGTCCATCCCAGCTTTTTCAATTGACGAGAGAGATATTCGGCTGCAATCTTACGCTCCTGCGGGGAAGCCCTTTGGTTCAGGAAAGTGCTTTGCTGAATAGGTTTCACACCCGCTAATTGGGCCACAACTTCCTTTTGGAAGGTGCTTACCGGTTCTTCTACGGTTAGTACTTGTTGTGCTGATGTTCCTTGACACAGACCAACAATGACCAAACAGGTCAATAGACGCATGAAATAATTCATTTGATTAATTCTGTTTCCATTTCAACCATTGCTGCAGGAGGTTTATGGCCACAGCTTTTCCATTGGAGCCATTAGTGAGTATGATGATTCCACTTTTATCTTCGAAATCCATCATAAAGCCAGTTTCCCACCCGGTATTGGATCCTGCATGTCCCTGAACAGCAAAGGGACCAAAGAAATAAGTAGAATACCCCAGTCCGTAACCCGCGCGTTTTGATATAGTCACAGGTAATGGCTCTGTCATAGTGAGAACGGTTGCTTTCGGAAGTACCTGATTCCCTTCAAACCCGGCCTCAGCAAAGACAATCAAATCCTCCAATGTTGAATGAAGTCCTGCGGCAGCTTTAGCAGTAAATCGCTCCAAATAGACTTCTTGGCCTTGCTTGTCGTAAGGTTTCGCAGACTTTTTCAAAATACTTTTTGTTAAGGTGAAACTTGTTTGCTTCATTCCCAGAGGGTTGAAGACTTCTTTGGTCATGAACTTTTCGAAAGAAACTCCGGTCACCTCTTCAATGACAAGCTGCAAGATCGTGAAGCCACCACCGGAATACTTGTAGGCGGTTTGAGGTTCCGTAATGACTTTCACTGCTTCATTTTCTCGAACCGGACCATTTTCTCCTTGTAGCGACGCTACAATGGAAGGGAGTTTAGCATCGGGGTAAAATCCCGGATATCCGTGAACCGAGATGCCAGCGGTGTGACTCAGCAAGGCTTTTATGGTCACTTTGTTGTGATCGAAGTTGGAATCAGGAAGTTTCCACCGGGTGAGATATTGCTCAACGGGTGTATCCAGGTCAATTTTACCCTCATTCACCAGCTTCATAATGCCCCATGCCGTGAACATCTTGGAAACGGAACCCATGTTGAATCCCGTTTGGGTACCGATGGCTTTGCTTTGTTTGACGTCAGCGAAACCATGTACGTGTCGCAAAATCACTTTTCCATCTTCCAAAACGGCAACGGCCAGTCCCGGGACATTTTTTTCTACCATCAGGTTTGCTGTTTCCTTTTCAAGGTATTGTTTGAGCACATCGATTGAGTTCGCTTCTTTTGGTTGTGCAATGGAAAATGAAGCAGTAAACACCATAAAGCACCATAGAATCTTTTTCATAGATCTTATTTTTGAAATTAGATGGTCAAACCTATGATCCGAAGACGTCCATTCGAAGTAATTGGGACATAGAGGATTCCCTACAGGACACACATGGTAGAGACTCGGATTAATCTTATTTATCCAGCTTTTTTATCTTTTGGTCCTTAAACTGAGCGTGTGTATCCCAGGCGTTTCGTAGCAGTATTCAAAGAACATACCTTTGAATGATGTTTTCTATGACTAGAAAATGGTATTTCTTACTGGCTTCCTGGTTCATCATCCTGGTATCCCTGATTCTAATGGTGGTATTCAAGAGGATGGGGGAGATGTCTCGGCTGGAAATTCATGATGTCTACTTTAACATTGCCAGACTCTTTTTCTCACTAGCCGTAGGTTATGTCATTATTAGGTGGTTTTTCATCCTTTGGAAAAGCTACAGACAGCTAAAAGTCGATAAAGCAGAAGCAGAGCTAAGTCTCTTAAAGAGCAATATAAACCCTCACTTCTTTTTTAATACACTCAACAACCTGTACGGATTGACGCTTGAAAAATCAGATGATGCTCCTGAAGTTATTTTGAAGCTTTCGGATATCATGCGTTATACGATCTATGAGGGCGAGAAGGCAACTGTTCTGTTGAAAGATGAAATAAACTACATAGAACGATTCCTGGAAATTCATGCCATCAGGTATAAGAAACAAGTTGACATCAGTTTTAAGAAGAATATTTTGAACGGGGAACTGGAAGTTGCTCCGCTGCTATTTATCATTTTGATCGAAAATGCCATCAAACATGGGGTTGAAACCATCCTGGACCAGGCATTTATTGATATCTCGATGAATGCGAGTAACAAAAGGGTCATGTTTTCTGTCCGGAATAATTTTGAACCCCGAGAAGGATCGAAACCTGGCATAGGCCTGAAAAACCTCGAAAGAAGGTTACAATTGATCTATCCGAAAAAACATGAGCTGGAAGTGCACACAAAAGAAACTGAATACATAGCCATGCTTAACATCAAAATAGCATGATCAAATTTGCAATAGTCGATGATGAGCCTATCGCACACCGGATTATCGACGGGTTTGCAGGGCAAATGGAGAGGCTCCAAAAAGTAGGGAATTGCTACAATGCGTTTGAGGCCATTGCCCTGATCAATAGCCACAAGGTTGACGTGCTTTTTTTGGATATCAATATGCCCAAATTATCAGGGTTTGAACTTTTGAATACCCTAAATAACCCACCAAAAATCATTGTCACTTCAGCCCATAAGGAGTTCGCACTGGAAGGATATGAATTCGATGTAGTCGACTATTTGCTGAAACCCTTTTCACTGGAAAGATTTGTTCGCGCAGTGAATAAAGTGTCGTCCGATACCAATAAACACATAACACATATTGCTGTGGAGAACAATGAGGAGCATCTTTTTGTCAAAGCAGACAAAAAACTATACCGGGTACTTTTAAGAGAAATACGCTACATAGAAGCCGCAAGAAATTATTGCAAAGTCTATTTAAAGGACTCCACTCTAAAAACCTTAAAGAAAATATCAGACTTTGAAGACTTGTTGCCAGAAAGCTTCATCAGGGTTCATCACTCTTTTATTGTTGCTAAAAACCAGGTCCGGATCATTGACGGGAATAAACTCATTATTGATTCAACAACCATTCCAATTGGCCAAACCTACAGAAATAGTGTAGCCAGCGCCTTTCAGCCATAAGTTTTCAGGAGGAAACCTAATACCCATAATCCACCTTCGGGTAATGAGGTACTTGGATATACCGTGTAGCACGGATAGTATCACCATGTGTATTGCCGGAATTTTGTTCAAACGCTTTTCAATTATGAACAGACCCGTCATTTCAATCCTTTTAACCTTATTCATTTGTCTCGGAGCTTCTGCACAACTCAAGATTAAGAAGCCCAAAATCAAAAAGCCGAAAAAGCTAAACATCATGGAGGGCATAGGGAATATGGCCGGTAACATGATGACTGGAAAAACAGACCGGCTTGACAATGTATCGGTAACAATCAATTATATCAGCGGCATGTATTCGCCAGATATAAAAACAACAGAGGGAAAATACATCCCTGACGATGTACTGGAAGGAGACCACCTCGTTTATGCCTCTTTCTTCAAACAGGAAGGCGTCGGGCTTTTGGAATTGAAAAATGGAACTATGATGGTTAATGGTGAGCCAACGACTTATCATGGTTTAGGTTCTTACGGGTATTACTTCAATGCACTACCCAGCGAACCTGTATCCCTTGAAATACAATCCGAAAACGGAGATCAGGCTTCCTTCAAACTCTATCCCACTCCAGGTATAGAAATTCTGCAGGTCAATGGTGAATCTGCACTTCCGGTACTGGACCTGGACGAGGACATTGAAGTAGAATATTACAATCCCCCAGGTACGGAAGGAACCACCGTCAGAGTATCGCTATTGACGAAAGTCATGGGCGTGCGGGCATTCAACCATTTTGCTGATTTCAAAGTAAAAGAAACCGGAAATGTGAAAGTGACCATTCCTAAGGAGGCACTGGCAAACCCAGAAATTGTTGGCCAGTTAAACGTGGGTAACTTTGACAAAGGGGAGAACTACCTGATTCTGGAAAGGGAAGAGCTGACTTCCAGAGATGAATTTGATGAGCATCAGGATCCCGGGGCAATCCCTACACTTGAAATTTTTTCACGAAGCTATGCCAGTTTTCCGGTGATTGTCAAAGGCAAGCAGGAAGATGGTTTGATGGTCAGTTTGAAGGTTAAGGGCCAAACACCAGACAAAACTTTGCGCTACGATTTTTACAAACCCAACGCGACCACAGGAATCCCCTTTTCCAAAGCCTCTAAATTTGGATTGGCCTCTTTCACCATGGAAGCGCGGACTTTCAGCCAGGAGACTGATGAATCCTCTTCCTCCTGGACCGTCGGAGGCACCCGTTACACACAGACCACAACAACGACTACAACCCTGGATTTCCCAGAACTACCTGAATCTTATTGGGAGCAGACCATGGATCAGATTTATGAGGAAGTTATTGGCTTCTTCCGGTCCGAATATCAAGTGGAATTTGTCCCAGTGGATGATGTGACGAGTTCATCCAATTATCAAACGCTTTTCCCTGCCAAAGAAAAAGTGAATGATAAAATTGTGCGTCGTTCTTACAAAAACACAAGTAGGACACAACCACAGGGTTTTAGCGAAATCTTTGGGAGCATCAGTAGTAACCAAACAGCAGACAACCCTCGTGTGAATTTGATGAAAGAAGCTGGAGATGTTGACGGGATGCTCTCCATGCACTTGTCTTTGGTGATCTCTTCCAATAGGGAAGGTAACATCGTGATGCTCCCAAGCCTGACCTTATCCATTGCCGGTAGAGACGAGTCCCGCGATGATAAGGAAGGGAAGTATCTCGACGGAATCGTTCAACGAACTACAGGAGAACCCTACAATGAAAATCTCCTGAAATCTAATCCTGAAGAATTACTTAGGGTTTGCAGTGTTCCACAATTACTGCATGCTGTAAAAGAAGGCGTTGCCACCCTTCGTGCCAAGGAAGTAGAAATGGGCTATGATCGAATTTGGAGCATAGGTGAATAATATGAATTGCTATCAAATGAAAAAGTATGCTGTTCTATTGCGGTTTGCAGGTACAATTATTTTCAACTGTGGTAGTCATTGATTAGGAACAATGTAGCAGTACAAACACACGGATGCCGCTACTTAAAAAAACTACTTCACACCGTCCAATAGTGATTGATACTCTGTCAGGAGCGGGTCTGATAGTCTCCGGGCATAATTGATCGCTAGTCGAAAGTTGGCTTTTGCCAGCTTTCTTTTTTTAGTAGATAGGTGTGCTTTCCCCAATCCAGCATACATGGCCGCCATGTATTGATCATCCGGGAATTCGTTGATGCCCCTTTCAAAGTGTTCGATCGCCGGTTCGTGATCTTCATATTTGAGATAAAATTGACCTAGTCGATTTTGCCAGTAAGAAGAGGCGTATCTTCTTGTCTCCAGTACTTCTGAAAATTCTTCCATGAAATACTTAAAGGATTCGAAATCGTCACGCTTCCAGGACATCCAAATGAGCGTGTTTTTGGTGGCATCATCAATATTTTTGTCAAGCCCAAAACGTTCTCCTCGCTTCTGAAAATATTGTTCCAAATACGGAAGCCCACCCTGCTCTTGAAATTCCGCGATACCGGAATAGTCCATCGACGCGTAGTTGTGATAGAAATGTTTTAACCCAAAGTACATGGCGTGGTAGGCCAGCGTTTCATGTACTTCTGAATTCATTAATTCATATTTCCAATCGAGGTTTTCGAGGGATTTACCCTCCAGGGTTTTCACCATTCGTTTCGAATGATCAATGGTGTATATGTCTTTTTCACTATTTGTGATGAAGGCGTATCGTTTTTGGCTATTCGCTTTTTGAAACTCATCAAGCATTTCCGAATTCACGTAACCACCATTCGACATGATATATCCATCAAAAGCGGGGTTTTCTCGGAAGAGCAATTCCGACACCATGAAAGATGCTTGTTCCCAGCCAAACACAATGCTTTCGTTTGTTTTGACCCGGTAGTTATCATTGATATAGGAAGGCAATTCCGTTCCAATGAACGTTACAACCTCCTCCCAGGAAGCATTAAAAAGACTATCCCGATACGGCCGGTGCTGGAAATCAATGCCCACGACAATCATTTTGGGGAGTTTTCTATCCCCTCGCAAAGTCTTTTGTATCGATACCCCATTGAAAAAATACCAGTGTGCATCGATTACATAAAGCACAGGAAAGCTCTTTTCAGAGGAATGATAATTTTCCGGAACATAAACTTGCACAGCTTGATCAATCTTGAGAGCTGTTGATGGCACGTTGAAGTTAGTCCAGGGTAAATCCTGAGCTAAGCCGGATAGAGAAACAAGTAAAAGGAGTGAGGTTAGGTAGCGATACATCATCATCAATTATTGACCTATGGTAATACGGAATTAGGTCCGGGCCGGAACCTTTCGTCCACCCATTAACAAAGCATTAACGTTCTTGAAATACTTTTATACAACGGATCTTAATTCCTACTAATGGAGCAAGCTATTATTAAAGCACTTTGGACCGCCAGTTCCGACCTGAAAACTTGTCGTGTTGTACTCAAGGACGAGCCATTTCCCAGAGTTATACAACCCTACGGGGTTTGCAAAACTTCACGCAGCAAAATTGTTGTTGTTTGTAAGCAAATCGCTGGCTTCACAAAAGCGGGCCGTACCGAAGGATATAGAAACCTGGCATTAGGCAAGTTTGAAACGGTAGAAATTCTGGATCAGCGTTTTGAATCACCTTCTGATTTCAATCCGGATGACGCGCAATACGAAGAGTGGGTTTATCACATTTAAGGAAGAATTTTTCCACTCACCCCGATCAATAGGGAAATTTCCACCGATGATTGTAACTTTATTAAATGCGAACGTCAACCTTAATCTTGTTTATTCTCCTTTGTGGGACACTTTCTGCTCAGTCATTGATTGGTGCCTGGCAATTTGAAGAGACTTCAGCTTCGGGGCAAGAGCTCAAAGTAACCGTCATCCTTACGGATGGTTATCAGGTAGCTACCTGGTATGATGCCGAAACAGGTGCTTTTGTGAAGACCAATGGTGGATCATGGTCCATCGATGGCAATACCGTCACCGAAGTGATTGAGTTCGATTCCGATAACAATGAAAGGGTCGGGAGTGAAGTAACCTTTGTAGTCGAATGGGGTAATCGGAATATGATGCGAATTGCGGGAAGGGAAACCTGGCTCAAGCGAATCGATGCAGGACAACCCGGTGCATTAGCCGGTGCCTGGCTGATGTCCGGGAGAAAAAGAAATGGCGAAGGTGATGTCCAGGCACGCGACACTTCCCGTCCCAGAAAAACCATGAAAATACTTTCAGGTACCCGCTTTCAATGGATTGCCTACAATACGGAGACCAAAGAATTTAAAGGAACTGGTGGTGGCAACTACACAACGATAGACGGTGAATACACTGAAAACATCGAGTTCTTTTCCAGAGATGGCTCCCGTGTGGGCGCATCACTACCCTTCAATTATGAGCTGGTAGAAGGTGCTTGGCACCACTCTGGCAAAAGCAGCAAGGGAGCACCTATTTATGAGGTTTGGTCTTTGCGGAATGAGTAAAGAAATTAATTAGGGCGCCCGTCGCTCATGTCATTGCGCCAGACCGGCACTGGCGTACCTGCCTTGTCCGGTAGGCAGGCCTGGCGCTGGAACCTGCATCCAAGTCTAAGTGCTTCGTTTAGAACATCAATTTCCGATGCCTTTGAAGTAGTCAATCACCTCGTCAAAATCTTTGAGCAACATCGTTCCGTGTGACATGCGACCACTTAATAGAGGTTCTTCCTGAATCCCGATGCAAGTCAGTCCGGCATTTGTAGCGGAGGTCATGCCATTTGGACTGTCCTCGAAAGAAACAATTTCCTCTTTGGCTAACTCCAGTCCGTCTACACCTCGTAAATAAGGTTCGGCATGTGGCTTTACGTTTTCCACGTCATCATTGGTAATGAGCACTTGAAATCTGTCGAACAATTTCAGTCTCGTGAGGGTCAGAGAGACATCCTTTCTTCCGCTGCCAGTAACAATCCCCAGTTTACAACCTCTTTCTTCAAAAAAGGCAATGGCTTCCATCGCATGTGGCATCATAGGAACTTCCTCCTTTTCCAGCATCTGGCTGGTGTGCACATCAAAGGCACTCGTCACTTCTTTGGGGGTCGTCGGCAGGTTCAGCTCCTTGATAAAGTCCGGGCTGCTCTTCGATAACGGGATACCCGCCATCTTTTCATTGTAATACTCCCAGGAGATCTCTACTCCGAAATCCCTTTTGAAAAGATTGCGCGCACTTCGGAAGTGAAACTTTTCAGAATCTACCAGTGTACCATCAAAATCGAACAGGATTCCCTTTGGAAAATGCATGAGCTATTTTTTTGCGAAGCTATGGAAAGAGGTTGAAGCACACGAATTTGGCCTGCTCTTTTTTGATGAATTGGCTGGGGAAGCAATTGGGTTGATTCTATTTAAATTGTTATGGCTAAAACCAGTCAACAAGAAACCATGAACAAAAACCCGGAAGTTGATGCCTATTTGGAGAAGAAGGCGCACCCCATGAACGCCGAAATTGAACGCGTTCGGGAGATTATTTTGGCGACCCACCCTGAAATGGAAGAAACCATCAAATGGAGCAGCCCCACGTTCATGTATAAAGGGAATATGGCCTCCTACTTCATGAATGCCAAAAAACACGTGAGTTTGATGTTTCATAAAGGAGCCTTGATCAAGGACAATACCGGCCTGCTAGAAGGTGACGGTAAAGAGGGCAGAACAGCCAAATTTTATGGGATGGAAGACATTGAAAACAAGAAAGAAGACCTGGAGAAAGTTGTGCTGGCCTGGGTAGCGCTGATGGATGAATCGAATTGAAGTCGCTTCATAGCTGTCCTCTCTGTCATCTTGTTCCGTCTGTCATCTTGAGCCTATCCTTTTTCCGTCATTTTGAGCCTGTCCTTTTTCTGTCATCTTGATTTTGTCATAGAAATCAGCATGACATTATTTTTTGGGGATTTCAAAAACGCAATTCTGAGCTTTTAAGCGACATTTGTTACCCATGGAGCCTCTGTTAAAATTCAACGGCAAAGACCTGGAAGACATGACCATGAGCGAATGGTTGGAAAGCAAACCCGAAGTACTCCGACCCATCGCAACACAATGGTTCAAGGCAATTAAAACCTGTGGCCCCGATGTGCAGGACATCTTCCATGATGGCCACCCGATCGGATGCGTAGAAGACACACCTTTCGCGTATGTCAACGCCTTTAAGCATCATGTCAACCTGGGGTTTTTCCAGGGAGCAGACCTGCCAGATGAAACAGGATTACTGGAAGGCACGGGAAAAAGAATGCGCCACATCAAACTGAGACCCGGAGAAACCCAAGACGAAGCAGCCATTCTGCAATTGATAGAAGTTGCCTATGCGGACATCAAAGAAAGACTGATCCTCGAAGGCCGGGAGCGGTAATCATGTCATAGGCATGAACTCCATGACGATAAGTTAACCGTCATCCCGGCTGGAACGGAGTGGCTTGTGAAACCGGAATGACGTGCAAAAAACTTGATTCAACAATCAATCACCTGGCCATCTCCTGAGCCCACCCAATGATGATTTCTGGCACCTTGGGATCCCACTTCCCGGGTTTGCCTAGAAAAGAATATTCCGGTTTTTCATGTATGGTATTCCAATGGTCCAGGCCTGGATAAATCAGCAATTCATGATCTTCGTGACCGTTTCTGTCAAGCACATCCATGATCATCCGGTTGTCAAACTCCGACATAATCCAGTCATTCGATCCGTACAAAACCCGAACGGGTACTTTTACGCTTTCCCAGGCTCCGGCTAAATCGAACTGTTGTAACTGTTGGTAGTAAGCAACCGGACGCCCGTACATGTGCCTTGGGCTGTGGTAATTGTAATCCACAAGTGCCGGGCTTTCCTTGATGACCTCTTCGTATGTTTTTCCTTTAATGAGCATGCCGTAATACAGCGGAATAAATGCCTGATTCATCTTTTTCACGATCTCAGATTCCGTATCACCACTCATCCGTCGGATTCTTCGTTCGATTTCCAGCATGTGCTCAAACCAGGACTTGAAGAAAGTGCCATCAGAAATGACCCCAGCCAGCCCAAACTCATTGGCCAGAAGTGGCGCTAGCGCACTACCCATGCTGGCCCCATAGACAATGATCTTTGTGGTGTCCACATAAGCTTTGGCTTTGAGTGAGCGAATGGCGGCCCGATATCCCCCAAGCTCTGTTACAAAATCCGTTTCTGAACAATCGCCTTCACTGTCACCTACGCCAGGCTTATCAACTCGCATGACGACCATACCTGAATTTTCGACAAGCGTATTGATCTGATTGACCCAGTTGTTGCTGCGGCCAGGGTATTTTTCGATCGTGCTGCAGCTCAGCCCCTGAATCAGAACAATCGCGGGCAGTTTCCCCGAGGTGTTTTTGGGCTTTGTAATGATGGTGCGCTGCTTCACACCAAAATCGCTGATGACCGATTCGTAATACGTGTCCAATTGTTCATGGTGCTCTTTTTCCAGGGCATTTAACTCAACCTCAAGGGTTTTTACCACATCATTTCTTCGGAAGAGAATCTGGGTTTTCTGATCAGCTCGTATGCCGTAGGTAATCGCGTCCCAATCTTCTGGTGTAGCGATGCTTCTGTCATTGACCTTCAGGAAAATGTCTCCGGCTTGAGTACCCATTTGCGCCAGTGGGCTGCCCGGGGTTATTTCTTTTACCACAACACCTGGAGCATGATCTATTCGTGTAAACTTCGCTTGCCAATTGGCTCTTCGTGCAAGTTCCTGACTCATCGCCGATTGAAGGGCGAAAAGAATGGCGATAAATAGTAGTTTTTTCATTCGTCAGTTTTTAAGAGTTTTGATCTTCTAAGCCGGTGAAATAAGCGGATATACGGCATCCAAATCGGTGATTTACGCGTATGGACTTGCTTTTTATGTGAGTGCAGCGATATTTATGACATCTATGAAGAAGATAATTTCCAGAGATCTGTACTTGTACCATTCCAGAATAGCGACCCATGTGGTCTTTTGGGTGCTGTACTATGTCTTCTTCAGTTTGCTTTGGTCGCGTGATGGCAACCTGTTTGCTTCTTTTGAATTAGAGTTTGTGTTGATGCCCGTCAGAATTGCCGCATCCTACCTGTCCCTTTACTTCCTGATCCCAAAGTTTTTGGCCAAAGAAAGGGTGCTACAATTCATCGGCGGATATCTGATCCTTGTGATGCTGGGAGGGTTTATCCAGCGCATTCTCACATACTACTTTCATGAGCTGTTTTTTTCCACGGCCTATCCGATGCTCAGTGTGGCGCTGGTAGTGAGGTCAATCGTATTGATCAACTCAACGGTCATGTTGCTTTCTGCCCTGAAAGTTTACAAGCTCTGGATGGATGAAAAGAGAAATGCGGAACACACATCTGAGGAACCACTGGAGATCCGAAGTGAAAAGCGGTTTTACAAAGTACTACCGTCTAACATTTTGTACCTGGAAGGGCTGGGGAACTACATCACCATTTATCTCAAGAACGGAAAGTCCCTGATCTCCTACCTCACACTGAAAGAAGCAGCGTCCATGCTCAACACAGATTTCAAGCGCATCCACAAGTCATTTGTGATCAACACCCGCGAAATAGATTCCTATAACAATGAGAACGTAGAAATCCAAGGCCGGATCATTCCGATTGGCAAGTCATATGAGTTGTGATAAATTTAGTTAGGATTCTATTTTAAATTACTCAATATGCCTCCTCACTGGGGCTTAGATAAATACGAATGAAAGAAGAGATAGCCGAACATGTACGCCTGGACACCATGGTGCAATTGGCGCTGAAGTCTGTATCGGATAGAAAAGATAATTTTCGGGATATAATCCTCGACGTATCGTATGCTGATCTTTCGACCATTAAGTGCTTTAAAAGTGAGGTACTTGAAGCCCTGATCAATATTTTTCAGAACTGCAATGATTTTTTAGGGACTGATGAGGGAGAAATTTTTGTAAGAACTTATCCTGCATTCCATGATGGGAATTCGGACAGTCAATCAATTGTATTAGAAGTCATTGATAATGGCCCTGGTATAGAAGAAAAACTGATGAATTCAGTTTTTGAGCTTGGCGTATCTACAAAAACCGGATCGGGTTATGGGTTTGGATTGCACATCGCTAAACGTTTGGTAGAAAGCAACGGAGGAAAAATACGCATCGAATCTCCGGCATCTTTGAAACGATTTTCCAAAAGGATTGGACCAGGGACCCGCGTAGAAATTTCATTTCCCCTGATGTGATTTGTAGATTTTGTATTTAGGGAAAGCGTGATTAGGGCATTAAAAGGATCCTTTTGTACGACACAGGGACAGAATTACAAATAGTACTAAGTCCACTGTGTCTTTGGAAGAGCTTAGATTTTGATTCAAAATAAAATAGTCGATAAAGGTGATACTTTTCTGAATTTTTGTCAGAGAAGGGGATCAACACGCGGGAAGTAGAATCCTATAACAATGAGAATGTGAAACCCATGGCCGGATCATTCCTGGTCTATAGTAATTCTTTGAAAAGTATCTGTCCGTCATTTGTGATTATTGAAACAAACCTTTAACTTTTGAATCCTAACCACATACCATAAAATGAACAATGGAAACTGATCCTACAGAAGGGGGTTGCTTGAAACCCGGCGTTAAGAAGCTATGGAAATTCGTTCATAATGAAGATTTTGTCTATGAAACGGAGGTTCTGAAAGGCAGGCATTTCAACGGTAAATGGTTATCAATTAATGATGGCACGATCACCATTAGAGGGTCCCAGGACAAGAACAGAGGTTATGCCTGGGACGGATGTACTCCAAAATTTAATTTCCTACAGATCACCTGGGGGCTTTTTGATGGACAGCTCCATGTCCACGAGATAAAGTCGACTAATACCGTAGCGTACAAACCTCGAACCTATTTCGCATCAATGGTACACGATGCAATTTATCAATACAAAAGGTGCGTTCCGCTCACAAAAGCCGAGGCGGACAAAATATTCTATCATCAATTGAAAGAGGCGAAGTGGATCTGGCTGAAGTATATTGGCTTGGAGTGGTGCTTTTTGGCTGGGTTTTCCGAGGCTGGAAACATCGTAAAAAGGATTTCCAGTGAATGGCACCACCGAAACAAACAGTATAATCTATCATTTTCAAGAAAGTGGGAACCGTAGGCGGTTCGCCGATGCGATGGTTGGCCGCAACCATCGAACCCAGTTTTCAATTTCCCCTAGTTACATTTCTTTCAAGCGATTTACGATTAAATCAAAGAGGCGCATTCCGAACAAATTTTCTCTCTCATATTATGAGACTTGAAATATCCGATTAAAGTTACGTCCCCGTCCGGGATTTGGCGCAACCGGTTTTTAGGTGTAGGTGCCGCGGCATCAGGTTTAACTCCCTCAAATCAAGTGATCCCTACGAACGAAGCTAAACATCAATAACAGTCAGGCATTCCCCTCAATATCGATATTTTAGCGTATCATAAATGGTGAACAATTCTATGGATGTCGGTCCACTTCTTCAGTATATCGCTAACTATATAGAGCTGTCCTCTGTGGATGAACACAAATTGCTGGATCGCCTCAGGGGCAGAAATTATCTGAAAGGTCAATTCCTCGTGCAACAGGGGGACATTTGCCCGCATCTAAGCTTTGTTCTCAGTGGAAGTTTGCGCACATTTCATGTGGACCGTGAGGGACATGAGCATACCATTCGGTTTGCACTGGAAAACTGGTGGGTCGCAGATATGGCGAGTTTTGCGATGCAGAGCCCGTCGGATACAAATGTTCAGTTTCTGGAACCTAGCTCAGTCCTTCAGATTTCGCGAGAAGCCATGACGCTACTATTTGAGGAAGTTCCGACGGTTGAAAGACTCTTTCGGATAATCTATCAAAATGCCTTTATTCAGGCTGAAAAGCGAATCACGAACAATCTCAGCCTTACGGCAACAGAACGCTACCAGGCCTTCCAGCAACAATATCCACAGATAGAACAACGAGTACCTCAATACATGATAGCTTCCTATCTGGGTATAACCAGACAATACCTTAGTGAAATCCGTCAACAGCTTGCTCGTTGACCTTAGAAGTTCAACTAGTTGACATTGATTTCTTCAGACAGCTGATTTTTTGACTGTATCCGACGCTTGATCTTTGTGGCATTCTAAATAATCATTTTCAAGAATGTCTTTCAATTCATTATTTGACTTTACCCGATCAGAAACTGCAACAAAAACTGTGATTTGGTCGGGGTTGATAGCGGGAGTACTTGACTCAATGGCCGGAGTGATCGTATACTACATATACTTTGGACTGAATCCCCTACAGGTTCTGCAATTTATTGCCAGTGGCATATATGGTCCAGAGGCCATCAATGGCGGGCCTACAATGGTTGTCGCTGGTCTCTTTTTACATTTCTTCATCGCGTATGTATGTGCTGTCATCTATTTTGCTGCATACAGTAAAATACGGGTATTGTATCGATATAAAAACGCAATGGGGTTAGTTTTTGGATTGGGGATCTGGATGGTGATGAACCTTCTGGTTTTGCCGGCTTCCAATATACCTAAGAGTCCTGTGGACATTGGGCTGGTGGTGATCGGCATAGTCTGGCATATGGTATTGGTTGGGTGGCCGATCGCGGCGATCACGAGCAAGTATTTCTCTGCTGGAAAGTATCGCGTTCAGGGAGACTGAACAAGTGTCTGTGATTAAATTGTATTACATTAAGTGGAAAAGGGAGTTCGAACGACGAGCTCCATTTTTTTTATTTGAAGTTGAGCACGAGAATTCACTCATCTCCTGTAAGGTATTATCTTTATTACCAAGGCCAGGCCAGCAACGATGACAGGAATCAACCAGTTGTATCCCTCGAATATTCGAAACAAATTTTCCTACACTTTTCACTAAGACTTAATATCCGATTAAATCTTCGTCCCCGTTAGGGAAGGCTAATCAATTTATCTATCCTTCATTACTCGCTTTCGGGTGAATCCAGTTCGGAAATCAATTCCTGAATAGGATGTACGCTTATCTCGAAATCCCTACTTTGATGCTCCATTGATTTTTTTGGTCGGATTCTGAAGCAACTACTTTTGTAGAGGCCTCCTGGTCCAGACGGATACCATTCTTCTACTAAAGGCATGGAGGGTAGTCAGCTGCTTTAAATGACTTATGAGGACTTGCTAACGGGCTGAAATACCGAGAATTAGCCAACAAATGAATTAGAATAATCTTACAGTCGAGGGCTTAGAGAAGGCATGATTAATAGCCATGATGAAGAAGCTCTTTAGTGAACACTTTTAATTCCTCACCAGAGAATTGTAATAGATGGGTCTTATAGACCCAAAAAGATTAAAACCCCATATATGCGCATTAAAGGGGTTTTGACTTTAAAAGTGTAAAAGCTTTAGCGATCGCCTTGTTTGCGAGTTATTGGATCATTCTTCTAACCATGCTTTAAACTCGGACACTTTCAACCGACTAACCACC
Organism: Cyclobacteriaceae bacterium; assembly: GCA_965215825.1. Taxonomy (GTDB): domain Bacteria; phylum Bacteroidota; class Bacteroidia; order Cytophagales; family Cyclobacteriaceae; genus JAWPMT01. The sequence goes on from CBDCEM010000002.1 coordinate 930,355, forward strand.
GGGGGTTCTTCGACTTTTACTGAAAGCTCTAATACGATTTTTCGCTGAAAGTAAGGTTCGAATGAAAGGACAGTTTTTCTGTGGACAAGCATTTGTCTGTTAATTCTAAAGAATTGGGAGGGATCGCAAACAGAATCAATATATTCCAGCTTCTTGAATACCGGGTATTTTGCTCCATCAAACGTATAGAGATAAACCGTTTCATGCGCTACCTGAAACAGCGCAATATCCTCGACCCTTTTGATAGCTGTCTTTTCTCTGTATTGAGTAAGAAAGCTTTGCTGGTAGTTTTGCTCTTTTGGTTGAAAATGAAGTGGGGATGCATTCCTGATTTTTAGGTTGCTCATTAGCTTTTGGTATTTCTGAAGCGCCTCCCGAATTTCTGCTTCTTTGAATGGTTTTAGTATGTAATCAATCCCATTGTTCTTGATGGCTTGCAGCGTGTATTCGTCATAGGCAGTACAAAATACGACGGGCACGATTACATCAATGTGTTTGAATATCTCAAAACTAGGACCATCAGCCAACTGAATGTCGAAAAAGAGTAAGTCCAGATTTTGTTGGTACTTATTTAGGTACAGTATTGCGTCAACGATGGACTCCAGTTTTTTCAAAACGATGAAATCACCTTCCTGCTCGATCATTTCCTGAAGGAGGGCTGCAGTATGTGCTTCATCTTCTACAATCAACACATTCATCTAATGGATCAGTTTTAATTGGACAATAAATTTCTCAGCAGACCGATCGACAAGAACCCCGTCATCAATACCTAGCAACTGATACCTCTTGATCAGCAGGTCCAATCCATTCCCAGTAGATTCCACCATTCCTAATTTAGGTTGAACATTGTTTTGAACCTGAATATATCCGTTCCCGATGTGGATTATCTCGATATGCAAAGGCATAGATGAGGTCATGCTATTATGCTTAAAGCAATTTTCCACGACGATCTGTAGTGCCAGTGTAGGAAGAGAATAGGAATGGAAATTTGGATCAATATTAATGTTGACTAAAACTGCTTCTTCATTCCTTTTTTTCATCAAAAACAGATAGGCCTCCAGGACCTTTAACTCTTTCGATACACTGAGCTTGATTTCTTCACTATATCGAAGAGACTGGCGGTAAAAATCAGATAAACTGAGAATAAACTGTTCGGCATGATCATGTTTCTGACGGACCATGGACCTCAAGGTGTTGAGGGAATTGAACAGAAAGTGTGGATCAATCTTGGCATGAAGGACTTGTAATTGTGCCTTATAACTTTCGGATTGTATTTGTTCTTTTTCAACTTGTAACCGAGCAATATTACCTTGGGTCTTCAATCTGTACTGAATAGCCAGGAAAAGCACCGCCCCAAGACTAGTCCTTACCAAACTGAAAAAATCAAATTGCTCGAATTGTGTGAGAGTATTCCATATTAGAACACCAACCGATCCTGCGGCAAAAAAGATTAGTTTAAGCAGGTATTGCCAATTGCGGTATTCTCGCTGGATGTCCCATAATAACCAAATTAGATACCACAAATTATGGATTACGAAAACAGGAATAACCCAAATCGTATAAAAGGTAACCTCGAATGGAGCATCAGATTGTTCGTGAGTTTCGAAAGCATAGAAACGAAGCCCGGCAATCAATAAAGCCAGGACGAAGGGGAAAATAAAATTGATCTTTCGCTTCAAATTAGTATGATCTGTTTCAAAGTTAAGTGAGGCGTTTGTAAACAGTGTCTCCTGTAAAAAGCGAAACAGCCATTAAATAGTATGAGTAAGATGCAATGCCCCTGGAGTCCATTAACTTTCGTTTGTCAGTGTACCTGGTTATACCTCCAAATGAAAAGCGCTATTCTTTCGTCCATCTGATCTTTCTAGTTATTGAACCTGCTTTTACTGTAATAACCAATTGATCGCCATTTTCTTGCAGGTCAATATCCATCTACCTTCCCCGCCGGGCAGCGAATAATTTTCCGACCCACTTGCCTTCGATGGACTTGAAATCCTTAAGCATCTGCTGCCGATCCTGGCATTTTCATTATCTGTTGATGCAATGATGCGTTCGCCAATACCGTCCACCTCGCTGATTTCAATTTTTGTATTTTCCTTTCCTGTATTCCATGTACCTGCAATCGATCACTGAGCTTTCACCGCGCATACTGAAATAAGGGTAAATGTGATTACCAATAGCTTTTTCATATAATGGTATGTATTATGATTTTAGATCGAATAGTGGCAGTGCCAAGAGACAGACACCACACACCTTTCCATACTGATGAAGTTTTAATCCAGAATTTTCTGATAAGAATTTTCTAAATCGTCCTGGATCACAATCGCGATACCATCTGCCATCAACTCCAAATCAGCAGATAGATTCTCTGTTTCGTAGGTCCACCCATCAGGTAGATTGAGGCGCTCTCCGAGAGAAGATAGGTCCTCAACTGTTAAGTCTTGTTCAATTATTCTACTGTAGGACTGCATGATATAGGCATCTCCGTTTGGATTGATCAGCTTATACACCTCGTTCCCTGCATTGAAAATAAAGGTGGTGGAGCGTTGAACCTCCCCTTCAATATATTTTTCATCAGGTTGCAGACCTTTGAACCTGGCAGCAAGTCCCATTTGTAGCGTACCAAAAGTGGCAATTTTTTCAAAATTCACTGCATTATTTTCGGTCATGTTCACCATCCAGTGCCTGGGCCCGTTTAACACGATAGCTACTGCCCCAAGATCGTTTTGCAAATCCTCCGCGTTGAGGGCGTACCATTCGTCTTCAGGACAGTCATTGAAACTTAATGTCGGATACACTTCAGTGATCAATTCGTCCCCACATTCAAAGGTTGCCAGTACTTCACCATATCTGAAGTTTCTTAAATCCGAAGGCGGAATGAGCACTTGCGATCGTTCTTCATTCTGAATCGGGCTATCAAAGTTGGCACATGGATCTGTCGAGACATCCTCCCAATCCACAGCATAGAATTCTACGAGTCGACGAGCTACTTCTTCTCCTTGATCAGACTGCAGGAAATGTCCGGCCTCTTCAAGCCTCACATGGGGTTTACCTGCCGCTCCTGGTACGTTTTCAATAAATGTTTGTTGTGCTTCACAGGACCCCAGTGAGCCATTATCATTGTTTCCCCATACGGTGAGAAATGGTTTAACAAAAGCCGTTAATCCCGCCCATGCTTCCGTGTTCACACCTGCCACTTCATTGACTAACGCAGGGAATGTACGCGTGCCCGCCATGTATGCCCTACTTGGAAAGGGAGCGTCATAAGCCGCCTCAACTTCGTCAGACAGATCAAACCAGGTGAGGGCTTCCACCACTTCAGAGGCACTGTAAGAGGCTCCTTTCATCGAATAATAGGCCCAGGAATTAAAGTCAAAACCTTCCGAAATCAACTCGCATCCATCATAATAGGGAACTTGTTGTGCAGGGATATTGGCGAAAGGCGAGGCCAAATCTTCAACTTCATCCGGGTTTTCAATTGAGACTAATGGCTGAAAACCTTCTGGTATTACCGGAAGAGCCCCGTTTCCTACGCTTATCGTTGAGAACCAATCAGGGTGCAACCCAGCCACGCGAAGACCAATTAAACTTCCCCAGTCCTGAACGAAAAGATTAATATCACTCAAAGCTAAATGTTGAATAAAACTTTCCAATCTGCCGGAATGTCCCAAATAGCTGTAATCTGTAATTTGTACCGGTTTATCAGAACGACCCATACCGAGGTGGTCCATTGCAATCACCCGATAGCCGGCATCGGCTAGTATAGGAATCATCTCCCGGTACAGATAAGACCAGCTCGGCTGACCATGCAACAGGAGTACCACCTCGCCATCGGAAGGTCCTGCCTCTGCATAAGCCTGCCTCAATCCATCAATTTCCACATATTGGTAGGCGTATGGCCAATCGGGTAGGTCATGAAAGTTCTCTTCAGGTGTTCGTACAAAGTGTACACCATCAGGAGTAACAAGGGTATCCACAGCGCTTTCTACAGGGGTTTGATCATCCACCAACATGTTATCATCATCGTGGCATGAGGACAACAAGAAGACCGAAAGCGTGATTGTGCTTAACAGCAATCGAAAAATTATTTTATTCATTTGTTTATGACTTGATATTCAAGGCAATTCAACGACGATTCGTGACGGCATAAAAAGAGAAACCAGGTGAATTGAACAAAATGACAGGTGGATTGAACATCCGTTACAGTTTCTGAGGGAGTCGTTGGAATAATCCACGCTTAACTAATGAACGCTTAAGTTCCGATGTGCGCTGGTTAAGTCAACCTGACAATTCCACACACAGTGCAGCAGACCGCCGCTGTAATAAAACGCATAAAAAAAGCCGACCATTTCTGATCAGCTTTTATCGTTCGTCGGGATGACTGATTACTTTCAGTGATCCAGATGACTAGAAAATTCCGAAAGCATGCCCCGATATTCATCGGCTTTTTCCTTTTCAAAGTCTTCCTGAATAAACTCTTAGCACTTTCAAAAGAAAAAGCCCCAGCTCAAATAGCTGGGGCCTGCTTTCTTGTCGGGATGACTGGATTCGAACCAGCGGCCCCCACTACCCTAAAGTGGTGCGCTAACCGGGCTGCGCCACATCCCGAACAGGGACGCAAATCTAAACGGATATTAAGTCTTAGTGAAAAGTGTAGGAAAATTTGTTTCGAATATTCAGAAAGGGACAGCCCGAGTTTGAAAAGAATCGATAGGTGTCGTGTCGTTTGAGATGAAGTTAGTTGCCCTTTGTCATAAAGTGTACCAGCTATGAAGCCAAAGCTCATACCAGGTATCTCAAGCTCTAATTACCATGTCACCTATCACCCCCGAAATCACAATCCCCATCCCCATTGACCGTCAGTTCATTAAGATTTATCAATAACTGTTGCTATCTACCTGTGAGAAACACTATCTTTCCAATACCTAGCCGCCCATTTGTGACAACCTTAGTGACAACCCCTGAAGAACGGAGCTTCTTTAAGCTCATCATGGTCATTGCATATATTGTCGCGATTGGCTTTAGTCTGTTCTTTTATTTTCATGACGTTCATGTCATCTTCTACAATGGCATTTTTTGCTTCTTCTTATTTCTCTCTTATGGGATTGCCAGTTATTTCACTGATAACCTGGTGTGGTTATTTCGGCTTTCAGTATTAACTGCGTTTTATGCCTTTTTCTTTCAGGCGTTCTTCACGGGAGGAGTACTTTCTCCGGCCTTGATGGAATTCATTATTCCTCCTGTGGTCGCGTTTTTCTACCGGCCTGTCCGTGACAAAATCTACTTTATGTCTATGGCAGTGGTGCTTGCTTCGTGCATGTGGCTGTTAAGTTACCTGGGGTACACGAAAGACTATTTCCCGCCGGAATGTGCGATGGAAATGAATGTCATCTCGTCGTTTTTCGTCTATGGAATGATTGGGTTATACTTCTACTTATACCGCAGGTCATTAAGCGCAAAAAACAAGGAATTGAAGAAGTCCTATCAGGAGCTACAGGCCACTTCCCAAAAACTGATAGAAGCTGAGAAAATGGCCTCATTAGGGGTTTTATCGGCGGGTGTCGCGCATGAGATCAATAACCCCTTGAATTTTATCAAAGGTGGCATTGAAATGCTGGCGATACAATTGCAGGATTCGAAGGAAGCACAACCCTTTGTGAAAGCGGTTGATGAAGGCGTAAAAAGAGCTTCTTCCATTGTGAATAGCCTCGCGCATTTCAGCAGGGATACACCTTCTAAGGAAGAAGTTTGCGATATCCATGAAATCATCGACAATTGCCTGGTGATGCTCAATCACAAACTCAAGTACCGGGTAGAAGTGATCAGGGATTATGGTGATTTGGGTTCCTGGAGAATCATTGGAAACGAAGGCCAACTTCATCAGGCCATACTCAACATCATCTCCAATGCTGAACAAGCCATAGCGGAAGAAGGGACCATCACAATCCGAACGCGGCTGGAGAACAGTCAATTGTACCTTACCATTGCGGATACAGGCTGTGGCATAGATCCGGCACACCTTCCGAGGATTAGAGATCCGTTTTTCACGACCAAGACTTCAGGAGAAGGAACGGGGTTGGGGCTGTCCATTACCTATAAGGTGATCGAAGAACATCAAGGGTCCATTGTCGTGGAGTCTCAACTTGCTGAAGGCACGCTTTTCCATATCATATTCAACCACCTCCAAATGCCCGCTGGTGAATAAGCAAGAAAGAGATACGGTCATGTTTGTGGATGATGAGGAGCTCAATCTGCTGCTTTTTGAAAAAAGATTTGAAAACGACTTTAACATTATTGTCGCCTCCTCGGGGAAAGAGGCGCTTGAAACATTGGAAAAGCATGCCGGAAACGTGAAAGTGGTTATTAGTGACATGAGAATGCCCTATATGGACGGGTTACAATTCATCCGTTTGGCCCGGGAAAAATTTGCAAACATTCATTACTTCATATTAACAGGCTTCAACTACAACGTGGAATTGGAAACAGCACTGAAAGAAGGTCGTATCGATCGACTGTTCAGTAAGCCATATGATTATGAAACGATCATCGCGGCGGTTTAATGCATCAGGCAAAACTGCCAGCTGACCGCATAACCTTACTGATTTTTCGAATCAAAGAACTTCAATTAGATTCGTCCTAAATGAGTTTGGCGGGAATTCCTACTATCAGTGAATTCCCGAAAACCCGCTATCACACGCAGGATATGATTACCCGGAAAGACATTGAAATTAGTTATCACCGCATTAAGAAAGACATACGTAAAACGCCAGTTATTCATTCACCAAAACTGAGTGACCTTACCGGAGCGAATGTCTATCTGAAATTGGAATTTGAGCAGTTCACCCGTTCCTTCAAGTTGCGTGGCATGATGAACAAGATCCGAAGTATCGATGCTGCAGATTTCAACAAAACCTTTGTGGCAGCCTCTACAGGCAATCATGCGGCGGCTTTTGGCCATGCTTCTGAAAAGTTTGACTTTCAGGGTAAGCTCTTTCTTCCGGAAAACATGGCGGAAGAGAAAATGCGAGGACTGACACAATATGCAGTGGACAAAGTACATCATGGAAGCTCCTGTGTCGAAACAGAAGCGAAGGCCGCGGAATATGCCAGGGAAGTAGCGGGCGTTTTGATTCACCCTTACAACGACCGTGAGATCATCAAAGGTCAGGGGACCATCGGAATCGAGTTGGAAGAACAGGTTCCGAATTTAGACATGGTCATTGCCCCTATTGGAGGCGGAGGACTCATTTCAGGCCTGGCTTCATTTTTTGCCGACAGCTCCGTAAAAGTAGTGGGCAGTCAGCCGGCTAACGCACCGGAAATGTATGACTCGCTGGAAGCCAATGAAATTGTGGAGCCCAGTACCCTGAATACCATCGCCGATGCGGTGGCAGGGGGAATTGAACCCGGTTCCATCACATTCGACATCTGTCGCGAATTGTTGTCAGGCATCAAACTCGTAGACGAAGTATCTATCAAAAAGGCCATTGCCCTTATGTACAAGTATCACGAAATACCCATAGAGCCTGCTGCGGCACTACCGGTCGCTACTGTTCTCAATCAGGAAGAATACCAAGGAAAAACTGTGGTACTGGTCCTGACCGGGAATAAAATCAGCCAACAAATGTTAACCGAAATCAATCAAACTTATGGCGACAGTTATTGACCTGGACCAAATCAAAACTCTGGTGACGGATCTGGATGTCGTTGCTGCCATGGAAGAAGGGTTCATTCAATACAGCAACGGAAATACGGTGGTTCCTCCTGTAGGAGAATTGCTTTTTGAGAAACCGAAAGGGGATGTGCACCTCAAATACGGCTACATCAAAAATGATGACTATTATGTCATCAAAATTGCTTCAGGATTCTATGAAAACCCAAAACTCGGTTTGCCTTCCAGCCAGGGTATGATGCTCCTTTTTGATCAGAAAACAGGCATTCCTAAGGCCATCTTGTTGGACGAAGGATTTTTGACGGATATTCGAACCGCCGCGGCCGGGGCACTGGCAGCTAAATATTTTGCGCCGAAAGAAATATCATCCATTGGTATCCTGGGTACAGGTATACAAGCCCGATTGCAATTGGAATATCTGCAGTTTCACACTCCGTGCAAAGAAGTATGCGTCTGGGGACGAAAAGCGGAAAATGTGGATCGATTTGTGGCACATTTTAAAAAGGAGTTCAACGTACAAGTGGCTGAAAGCCCTGCTGAAGTAGCTCAGACTGCTAACCTGATTGTCACGACCACTCCATCAGAAGTACCCTTGCTTCAGGCGGAAGACATTCGGGAAGGAACACACATTACTGCGGTGGGATCGGATACGGAGCACAAACAGGAACTGGCCAGTGGCGTACTCCAAAAAGCGGATCTCGTGATTGCCGATAGCATTCCGCAAAGCAAAAGCCGGGGTGAAGTTTACCGCGCGGTGCAAGACGGAGTGATTGAGGCGGCAACGGTGACGGAACTGGGAACAGTTATCCAACAACCCAACCTGCAACGCACATCTGATCAGCAAATCTCTGTCGTGGACCTGACCGGCGTTGCGGTGCAAGACATTATGATTTCCAAAGCGATTTTCCAACAATACATCAACCAGTAGGTCTTATGCTACAATTCATCAGCAATAAAGGAGGAGGGGAACCTGTCGACTTTGAAACAGCCATTTTAGATGGGTTTGCCGTCGATGGCGGGTTGTATGTGCCCGATTCCTTGCCTGAAATTTCGTTGACCCAACTAAGCGAATGGAAAGGGCTCAGCTATGTGGACCTGGCATTTGAAGTATTGTCCTTGTTCATTGATCGGTCTATTATTTCCGAAACCGAACTTAAAGCCATATTGAACACGGCTTATGGTTCCTTCGAAAAAGAAGAAATCATTCCCTTACATCCACTCAAATCAAGAAGGGATACCTACATCATGGAACTGTTCCATGGCCCCACACTCTCATTCAAAGACGTGGGCCTGGCATTCCTTGTGAATTTGGTCAACTTCTTTTTGGAGCGAAAAAAAGAGCGTTTGTCCATCATAGTGGCTACAACGGGTGATACGGGCCCGGCGACGGCCCATTTTATCGCAGGCAAACCTAATTTGGATGCGTGGGTGTTGTATCCCAGGGGAATGGTCACTGAAGAACAGGAGCGGCAAATGACGACCATCCAACATTCCAATGTCCATCCGGTAGGCGTCTCCAATTGTCCGGATGGTGGAGATGATCTGGACCTGGTCATCGCAAACTTGTACGCGGATAAGGACTTCAAAAAGAAGTTAAAATTGTCCAGTGTCAATTCCATCAACTGGGGCCGTGTGATGATGCAAACCGTGCACTACATCTACGGCTATTTGCAAGTGGTAGATCAGGTAGGAGACCAGATCAATATGTCCGTCCCATCGGGAGCGTTCGGTAACCTTTGCGCGGGCGGGGTAGTCCGAAAAATGGGCTTGCCCGTGAAGTATTTCGTGGCAGCGAATAATAAGAATGCTTGTCTGCATCGGCTCTTTTCTGAAGGGTTCTTCACAAAAGAAGACATTATAGAAACCGCGTCCTCGGCGATAGACATTCTGATCCCATATAACTTTTGGCGATTCCTTTACTTCTGTGTAGACGGTGAGACGAGTAAAATCAAACAATGGATAGGCGAGTTTCAGTCAACCGGCCAAGTATCCTTTGATGCAGCAACGCATGCGTCATTCCGTAAGGGGTTTCTTTCCAATAGTGCGACGGATGAGGAAACACTTACCTTAATCCATGACTTGTATCAGACAGAAGGATATCTATTGGATCCTCATGGGGCAGTGGCGGTTCAGGCTGCCGATCAATTGAAAGCAAAGCTGGGTGATGAAAAACTGATCTGTCTGGCTACAGCCCATCCTGCAAAATTTCCTGAGACCATGAAAAAAGCAGTTCGCTCGGAAGTGATTCCTAAGGAGGCAACCCACCCGAGCCTGGAGATGGCCAGTAAGCTTTGTGAAAAAGTCCACCTCTGTGACCATTCCCATTTCGAAGCTGCCTTGAGGCACGCCATGGAAACCCATTGGGATCTGACATATGGCGCCGAGCAAATTTCCAAAGCCCCATGTGCTAATTAAATATATGGCACAATACACCACATTAAATCACCCCGAGGTGGAGACCATTATGGCACAATATGGCGTTAAGCCCATCTCCACTTTTAAAGTGCTGAGCGGTGGGTCTGAAAACACCAATTACGAGGTGAAAAGCTCCCTGGGTCATTTTGTATTGACCATTTGTGAGCAAAAAACATCGAGACAGGCCAATGAGCTCGCTACTTTGCTGTCCTATTTAATCCAACATGGCCTGGCCACATCCAAACCTGTACAAACGCTTTCCGGGGAATGGATCTCAATTTGGGAAAACAAGCCCATTATACTGAAAGCATTCATTGAGGGAGACGTCATAGAAGATTTGTCTAAAAACCTTTTGATCGCACTTGGTCAGGAACTGGCAAAGCTGCATCAATTGGAAGCCCCGGATTATCTCCCCAAATTCGTGAACTACGGAGTAGAGAAGTTCGGTGAGATTGAGACTTATGCACCGGGCTCGGCTTTTTCTCAATGGTTAAAAAACTTCAGCGATTACCTCGACAACCACCTTTCAGTTGAGCTTCCCCGGGCACTAATCCACAGTGACTTATTTTCCAATAATGTTATTATCAATCCAAACCGGCAACAGGTGACCATCATGGATTATGAAGAAGCTTGTCACTACTATCGGGTATTTGATGTAGGGATGACGCTCATAGGCACATGCAGTGAAAGAACCCAATTAAATCTTAGCAAAGCTTCCTGGCTATTGGAAGGCTACCAACAAAAAGCGAGGCTCCTGGAAATCGAGAAAAGTGCGCTACAGGCGTTTACCGCTTATGCTGCCGCTGCAACGGCTTTTTGGAGACACCAGCACTTCAACCATGTGAACATTGATCCCCATATGAAAGATCACTACCAGATGATGAAAAACCTGGCTGATCAGGTGATGGAGATTCCCGAAAAGGATTTCCGGTGCATCTTTACCGGAATTAAATGAATTTCATTAACCGGGACTCCTCATCTATTGATGACAAAAGAGAGCATATCTGTTATCATACCTTGCCATGTGTTTAATGAAGCACTTGACATTTGTCTCCATTCACTACAGGAATACAAAAACGCATATGATGAGTTGATCCTGGTGTTAGATGGTGTGGTGACAGATTCAAGTTTTTTAGGGAGATTTCAACTATCTCATCTCGTGGTAAAAGAAATCCCGGTAAAATCTGGACCGGCACATGCACGCAACGTTGGGGCCTCTCTAGCAAAAGGAAAGTTGCTCTTCTTTCTCGATTCAGACATTCAATTGACCTCTAATGTCTTTGATCAGGCCAGGTCTTTCATGCGATCATTTGACAGCCCGGATGCTATCGTCGGTTCTTATGATGATGATCCTTCTAATCATAGTACAGTTTCTCTATTTAGAAACTTAATGCATCATTACGTCCATCAGGTAAGTGATCGACATATTTCCACTTTTTGGGGCGCATGTGGCATGATTAAGGCAGAGGTATTTGAGGAAATTAGTGGTTTCGATGAGCGGTTTCGACAAGCCAGTGTGGAAGATATTGAGTTAGGTTATCGGTTGACTCAAAGTGGATTTAACATTCTTCTATGTCCGGAAATGCAAGTAAAGCATCTTAAGAAATGGACGTTTATCAATATGATTAAGACTGATGTTTTTCTCAGAGCACGCCCATGGACTCGATTATTAGTCCAATACCGGAAATTAAGTAGTAAAAACCTCAACTTGCGTAACGGAGAACGGCCGTTTGCTTTTATGATGTTGCTTACTTTTGTCACACTGTTTATGACGTTGTTTCAACCCGTGTTTATAGCCCTGTTCCTGGTGCTATGTAGTGTGTCCATTGTGTGTAAAATCTCTTTTTATCGGTTCATGGCAAACTATGTACCTAAGTGGAAAATACCACTGGTCATCTTGCTGCATTGGACCTATTACCTATCAGCAATTTTCGGATTCATTTTGGGTAGGGTTGACCAATTTGTGTCCATGACAGTCAGGAGATCAACGACCCAATTTACAAAAGAGATCAATCGTTAATGAGTGACCAAAAACCCATTGTCATTATTGGTGCTGGCCCAGCGGGGTTGACGGCTGCTTATGAATTAGCGGTTCGGACAAACAAAGAAATTATTGTAATAGAATCTGAAGATCAGGTAGGGGGGATCAGTAAGACGATCGATTTTCAGGGAAACAAGATTGACATTGGCGGTCATCGTTTTTTTTCCAAATCTGAATGGGTATTGGACTGGTGGCAGCAGTTTCTTCCCATCAAAACTGAGGACAAAACCCTGTATACTACTTATCGGAATCAATCAAAATCCTTTCCTGTTAACAAAACTTCCCATGGAGCCGAAGACGGGCATATGCTGGTCAGGCCACGTAAATCTCGAATTATCTATAAGGGGAATCTCTTTGACTATCCACTGAAATTGAATTTTCAAACTTTTTGGGGTATCGGTCTATGGAAAAGTTTAGCCATATTTATTTCTTTACTTAAAAGTCGTTTGCGACCGGTCAAACAAGAAAGAAATCTGGAAGATTTTTACATTAACCGATTTGGCAAAGTCCTTTATCGCCTTTTCTTTAGAGAATATACTTATAAGGTTTGGGGTAAGTCTTGTAAAGAGATCAGTGCTGAGTGGGGCCGTCAAAGGGTACAAGGAATCAGCCTTAGAAGTATTCTGAGACACTACTTTACCACACTATTTTTTCCTCGTCGACAATTGCTGGGTAATCAGCAGGTGGAACAATCTCTAACAGAGTTCTTTTTATATCCTGAGAGAGGTCCGGGACAATTGTGGGAATCGGTGGCCAGGAAGTGCAAACAGTTGGGAGTAGAAATCCGATTTAGGCAATCTGTTGCTCAACTCCACACACGTGACGGAGGCATATCCGAACTGTTGGTCAATGATCTGAACAAAAAGACTACTTACAAGGTTTCTTGTGATTTTGTTTTATCTACGATGCCGGTTCAGCAGTTGGTGGGAGGACTAATCCCTTCCCCTCCGAGCAGGGTTTTCGATATTGCCATGGGGCTGGAATACCGGGATTTCATCATCATTGGATTACAGTATGAGCAACTTGCCATGAATGAAAACGACACTGATATTCTGGATAACTGGCTGTACGTGCAGGACTCATCAATAAAGATGGGTAGGGTGCAACTGTTCCATAACTGGAGCCCTTTCATGGTTGCTCAGAAGGGAATGAAGTGGGTAGGGGCAGAATACTTTTGTTATGAAGGAGATTCGCTCTGGGAGCAATCGGATAAAGATTTAATCGCACTGGCGTCAAATGAGCTTACCAAAATTGGCTTGACCGCACAGGTGACTCCACAAATCGGTAAGGTAATTCGAATACCGAAAGCATATCCTTCCTATGTTGGGAGCTATGTGAATTTTGGGGAGGTTCGATCATATCTCGATAAGTACGACAATTTATTCCTTATCGGGCGGAACGGGACGCATAGGTATAACAATCAAGATCATTCCATGTTATCGGCAAAAGAAGCCGTTGACAACATCCTCAATCTAAGCAGTTCAAAGGATAATGTTTGGAATGTAAACGTTGAAGAAGAATATCATGAAAAGATCAATAGCTGATGCCTTCCGTAAACCCATCATAGCTGTTTCACTTTTTGGGGTAGGGGTTGTACTAATATTCTTAACGGCTCCTTTTGATAGTTTCTTCCTTCCTAATGACTTCAACCAAAGTGCCTATGGAATGGCACTGAGCAGATCCCATCAGGAAGGGGTTTTTGAGTTATGTCCGGGGTTTATTGAAAATGGAGAATTCCAGTGTTACACCAACTGGCCTCCTTTCGCCTTTAAGGTTTATGCACTTTGGTTTGATTTTACCCAGGACAATTCTTTGAAGAATGGTAGGTTGGTTAGTGCTTTTGTTTATGGGTTGAGTGGCTGTCTTTTTTTCTGGTTGCTGCTTGTTGGCGGATTTTCAACTCGTCAGAGTATCGTTGGAGGTATCATTTTCCTTACCTTACCCTTCAACCTTAAGTTTGGAAGTGTCATCTATTCGGACATTTGGCTAGTACCTTTCTGGACATTAGCCTTACTTACCTTCGACCCAACCAGACTTCATCGCAAAGTATTGTTTCTGATCATAGTTCTTGTTGGATCATTATTCATGTGGTTCACACTGTTTATGTTGCCCTTGCCTTTTCTGCTGAACTGGACTGAGAAAAACTGGAGAAGGACAATCGGAGTTATCAGCATTTTGATTATTGCGATACTACTTTTTCAAAAATCATTCATCGAGGCTTTTGATGAAAACTATATGATAATCAGTCTGAAGAAGTGGACATTCTTTAATGATCGGGTGAATAACGGATTCACGGTGGGTCGTGCAATTAGTTCCTTCAGGAATATATTATTGGGATGTTTTTTACTTCCATTTTTGGCTTACGTACTCCGATTTAAACTAATACCTCTCGCCGACAAGAAGGTAAAAGTCTTATCACGCCAGGTGAGAACTTATTTGTTGATCGCGTCAGGGACTTTAATCATCGGTTTCTTCTCACTACCCGTTTGGTTTCAAAACCACGTCAGTGCAGCTTCATTTTTCTCCCTTTTCACAGGTCTTGCCATTTGCGGCATTCTTTTTCAGGGTGGAAGAGAAGACGACAGGACTGGACTGAAATTGGGTTTCTTGGCCATACTTATAAATGTAATGGCTTTTGGTGCTTTGGAGGTGATTGCTAATCGAAAATTCGGCTCGAGAACAGAGAAGCATTCGGAAATGAAAGCTTTTATCGAGGCAAATATACATTCCGGTGAAAGGCCCGTAATTTTCTTTAACCACCCAAATGAGAAAGCATACCAGTGGTTAAATCATTTCACTTTGAAAGAACAAACCAACAGTTATATTTTCAATTGTAGCGAACCGGGAATTCCCGGAGTAGAGGCTTGTTTTCAATATGGTTTAACCAAACTGGATTCGAATGGGTTTCGGGATTTCGAAATGAAGAAAGTCATTTTTATCAGTCATGATTCAGGTAACAATGGGGCCAATGTCATAGTACAAAAGGTCATTGGTAATCTGAATGTCAGTGTAGTAAGTATCAATTAAGATGGTTCTATCTGTCATCATCCCTACCTATAATCGTCCCAATGCCCTGGTGAAATGTCTGCAGGCATTGTGTGACCAAACATTTAATGGGGCATGGGAAGTGATCGTGGTTGACGATGGAGGAGAAGAGCGATTGGATTCAATGATCATGGAGGTTGCCAGGGAGATCGAAATCTCGCTTTACCGTCAGGAAAATCAAGGTCCTGCTACTGCCAGGAACTTCGGATCGAAACATGCGACAGGCGAATTCCTGGCATTCCTGGATGATGATTGTATGCCAACCTCATCCTGGTTACAAGAACTGTTTAACCACTCGGAGGAAGGTTTGATGGTTGGGGGATTAACTGTAAATAAGTTGAAAAATAATCCGTATTCCGAAGCGAGTCAAGTACTCGTAAGTTATCTCTATCAATACTTTGAAGGCACGCCATGGTATTTCTTTACTTCCAATAACTTTTTAGTGCAGAAGAGGGATTTTTTAGAAATAGGCGGATTTGATGAAAGTTTCAGCACTTCTGCGGGTGAGGACAGAGAGTTTTGTTTTCGATGGCTAAGGACCGGTGGCAAAATGAAATACGTTGAGACCTCAAGGATCAATCATTTACATGACCTTACCTTCCAGGCATTCTGGAAGCAGCACCTTAAATACGGAAGAGCAGCCCGGTATTTCTTTCAAAAAACAAAGGCTGCTAAATTTCAACCTCAGAGGACTGAAATAAGGTTCTACATCCAATTGTACGCATTTATTTTGAAGTTGGAAAAGCCGGAGATTTTTTTTCAGGTGAAAACAATTTGTTTAATCACTCTGTCTCAGATTGCGACGTTTTTTGGGTATTTAATTGGAAAGGGAGTTCTTAACAAAAAAGATAAGAGGGAAATATAGTTTATCATGCAAATAAGGAGTGAAGAGATCCGATCAAAAGTCAAAACCTTTATATTGGAAGAACTGGTCCGAGACCATTCAACGGAAATAAGTGATGATACCGAACTTATTAGCAATGGTTATGTCGATTCCGTCACGACCTTGCAGCTGGTAGATTTCATCGAAAAAGAATTCAACATTGAATTTGAAGCGCATGAAGTAGAATCGGATTTTTTGGGCACATTGGCATTAATTGTAAACACGATCAAATCAAAACTTAAATGAGTCATCCGTTAAAAGAGCTGATTACTCAGGCATTCAGGCAATTCTCTCAACAAATCGCATGTGATGACCTGGATCGCAGTTATACCTACCATGAGTTGCAGTTGGAAAGCCAGAAAACCGTTGATTTTCTGGATAAAAAAGGAATTAGATCAAAACAACGTGTAGGCATTTGTGCGGCTAAATCTTTTGCCAGCTTCTCGGCATTATTGGGGATCATCCAGTCTGGCGGAGCTTATGTTCCATTAGATCCGGTATCACCGGTTTCTCGCATTCATACCATCGTCGACGATAGCAGGCCCGAGGGTATAATTGGTGAGACTGAAATGCTTAAAGAGCTAGTAAAGCACCATAATGCGGGCACGATCGAAGAAATACCTGGAAGCAATCTCTGTTATCTGAACCTGGATTTCCCAGATGAAGTAGCGCGTGGTATCCCGTCTGAACTTGTTTGTATTCTGTATACTTCAGGTTCGACTGGAAAGCCAAAAGGGGTAATGATCACACAACAAAATGCCTACAGCTATGTCAAGTGGGCATCGTCATTGAGCAATTTTTCAAGAAGTGATATTTTTTCTTCGGTTGCTCCGTTCCACTTTGCCTTATCTCTTTTCGATTTGTATGTTCCATTGATCTTTGGAGCGACAATTATCTTGTTTACTGAAAAACACATCAGAAACCCGATGGTCTTGTCCTCCGCCATCGATAAGAAGAAGATTACGGTTTGGTATTCCACGCCAAGTGTGCTCATGCTCCTCATGCAATATGGTAAAACCGAAAGATCGGATCATTCGTCGATCAGATTGATATGTTATGCCGGAGAGGTATTTCCTTCTGAATCGCTTCGCCAACTCAGGGACAAGTGGCCGGACATTGACATTTACAATCAATTTGGTTCGACAGAAACCAATGTCTGTACTTCCCGAAAAATTCCAGAGGACCTTCCGGATGATTTTGATCATCGGATCATTGGAACGGGCTGTAGCCACCTGAATTGCAAACTTTTTGTCAATCACGTGATTCAGGAACTTGTTCAGGGAACGGAAGGAGAATTGGTCATTAGTGGCCCTGCTGTCACTCAAGGTTATTTTGGTACCGCAGCAGAATTGAGCAGTGATAAATTCATTTCTATCGAAGGAGTTCACTGGTATCGAATGGGAGATTGGGCCATCGTGACGGATCAACAGGAATTCAAATTGATGGGGCGCATCGACCGAATGGTGAAAAAGAGAGGTTATCGTATCGAACTTGATGAGATTGAAAAAGTCATTGCAAGACATGATTTGGTAGGCCGTTCCGGTGTGGTGTCTGCACCCGGGGACGGGGAATTGGTGATCAAAGCTTTTATTCAGACAGTCCCGGAATCGGATGGATTTGATATGGAGGACCTAAAACGATGGGTGAAAGAACAATTACCCACTTATATGATTCCCGATGTGTGGAGAAGATTGGAAAAATTGCCACTGACAGGTACGCATAAAATAGACTATCAAAACCTCAAGAGTCTGGGTAAGAATTAAATGGTTCTGACAAGCATACTTCGTTTGGATCGTTTTTTCGGGTTTAAGTTTTTAAACGTTCTGGCACTTTGGTTCTATTTCCGCAAAGCCGTGCGCTCATGAGAACGGATCATAATTCGTTAAAAAAGATTGGATTTATACTCTTCCAGCTGTTTTTGTTAGGAAGCTTCATTTACCATTTCCACATCGAAGAGCAACTCAATTTGCCCTTCATGTTTCCATACATGGGCGCTGCCTTTTTGATCCATTTTTTAACTCCCAGACTGTACCGACCATATATTTTCGCAGGAGCTACCATCGTTGGAATGTTTATGCTCTTTTCCTTTTTCGAGGCATTGGCATTGATGGGCATCTCATTGGGAATGATCGGGATCACGAATCTGCCCATACATCTTAGGTGGAGAAAACTGATATTACTTATCGTTACTGCATTTCTGGTCTACATCCGAATGAACCCCACTCAGGATTGGTTTACGTCTCACGTAGTAACCATATTGGGTAGTTTTTTTATGTTTAGGATGCTGGTCTTTATGTACGAAATCAAGTTTCAAAAAGAACCAGTTTCTTTTATTACGCAGGTCAGCTATTTTCTGATGCTTCCCAATTTGGTATTCCCTTTGTTCCCGGTAGTAGATTTCAAGTTATTTCATCGGCAGTATTATGCTCAGGAAGAGCTGGAAACGTACCAAAGGGGTGTGTATCTGATTGCCAGAGGAACTCTCTGCCTGTTTCTTTCCCGCATCATCTACACCTACTTTCTGCCTTCCGAATCGGAAGTGGATAGTCTTTATCAATTACTCAGCTACATCAGTTTATCTTACTTACTCACGTTGCGTTTGGCTGGTATTTTCCACTTCTCGGTGGGTGTCTTGCACCTGTTTGGTCATCGTCTGCCCGAGGTGTTCCATCATCATTTCTTTGCTTCCAGTTTTTCGGACCTTTGGAAGCGGATCAACATCTACTGGAAAGACTTCATCATCAAGCTTTACTTCAATCCGCTGTACTTCAAATTGAAAAAGCTAGGGACAAAGCAAGCCATTTTTATGGCCACATTGCTCTCCTTTGCACTGTCACTCTTTTTGCATCAGTACCAAACGTTTTGGCTTACTGGAGTTTTAACTCTGCGAATCAATGATGTGCTGTTTTGGGGGTTTTTTGGATTATCAATTGCTTTTGGCACACTGATTCCGAATCGATGGATCAAGGCTTCAAGGTCGCTACAGGGTCAAATACAGGTTGGCCGGATATTGCTTACTTTTTTTACCATGTCAATGCTCTGGTCATTTTGGGTAAGCAACGACGTTCAAAGATGGCTGACTGTCATCCAAAACCTGAACATTCCGGTTATAGAGGTATTCTATGTATTGGGTGCGGCTATTTTGTTCATTGGTATTTTTGGATACCTGTGGGCCCATCAGCAGCGATTTACAGACCACCCATGGTACGTGGCTGTTAACCGAAAGGCAACGCTGGCGATCTTTGGCTTATTGATTCTTCCCATGTTGATTTTCAATAGCATAACCCTGGAACGATTTTGGAATGACCGAATGGATGGTAATGACATTCATGCACTTTTCAATTTCATGTTGAAAGATCAGGATGTTCAGGAAGAGATCGCCGGCTACTATGATCAGATCCTGGCCTCAAGTGACCTGATGAACCCTTCCGCCAGCAATGAAGTCATGTGGTCCAAAATGTTTCAGGTTAATCTGTACCAAAAAGACGTCCTTTACAAAAGCAACGATCCTTACAAAAGAAAGATGGACACCTCCAGGGCTGTGACTATTCAGGGTATTGCAGTTTCGACAAACGAATGCGGGATGTATGACCATTCCTACAGCAAAATTCCTGAAAAGGGTGTGTACCGAATTGCCTTTCTTGGAGCTTCCATCGAAATGGGTTGGGCAATTCCATTTGAGGAGGGCCTGGATAAGTTGATTGAGAAACGGCTCAATGCGGAGACATGGCCTGCTGATGATATTGACAAAATAGAGATTTTGAATTTTTCCGTTCCTTCCCGCACCCTCATCAACCATTACTATGCGTTACAGCATCAAGTCATAGATTTTCAACCTGACATGCTGGTGTACTTCGATCATGACGAAACAAGTTGGTTAAATGCCCTAAACGGTTTCCGGGAACTGAACTATGGCGAGTACTTTGATGGTTATGTCGACTCCATATATGCTTCAGGACTTTCGAAAGACAGATCCATCCAGGAAGAGTTGGCCAGAACTGAACCGTTCCGCGAACGACTCATTAAAGAAGTATTAGAGCAAACGAAGGCCATTGGCGATTCTCTTGAATCAAGATCAATACTGGTATTGATGCCTGAGCTAACAGAAAAAAAATATGCGAATAAGTATCAACATGGAAAACTCGCTAAATCAGTAGGTTTTGCAGAAATTGATTTATCTAACCTATTTGAATTGGACCAGGTCTCGGATTATTCCCTGGATGACATTGGGCACCCCACGCAAGAAGCCAATCGTTTGATTGCCGAGGCACTTTATATGGAATTAAGAAAGGCAGTAGCAGCGCACGTAAATGAGCGATGAAAAACGACAAATATTGATCACAGGAACCGGAAGAGCAGGTACCACATTCCTGGTTGAATTACTGACGCACCTGGGTTTAGACACGGGTTTTCGGCCGCATGAAACAGCTACCCATATCGACAAAATATCGAATGCAGGATTGGAGCATCGCATGACAGATCCTTGCTCGCCATATATTGTGAAGGACCCTTCTTTTTCCGAATATGCGGATGAAATACTCGAAAGGTCTGAAGTTTTCATAGAGCATGTCTTTATTCCATTAAGGGACATTGAATCCGTGGCTGAGAGCCGCAGAAGCAATCAAAAGAAACATTTAAAGGCATTTTCATTACTTGAGAAATTCCGTTTTCTGAAAACCCCCTATTTACTATACGGTGGGTTATTACATACCCAATCGACAAAAAGGGGTGTACAGGAGCGTGTGCTCATGAAAAAACTATATGATTTACTGCTGACCCTGTCGAAGCATCAGATTCCTGTGACCTTTATTCAATTTCCCTTTTTCCTTTCAACACCTGATTACTTATTTGAGAAGCTTGCACCGATTTTAT
This sequence comes from Cyclobacteriaceae bacterium, assembly GCA_965215825.1. Lineage (GTDB taxonomy): Bacteria > Bacteroidota > Bacteroidia > Cytophagales > Cyclobacteriaceae > JAWPMT01. The sequence goes on from CBDCEM010000002.1 coordinate 951,283, forward strand.
CAGAGATATCCTACGAAAAATTTCGTGAAGCTTTTGAGACCCTGGCAGATCCTAATAAACCCCAACTCTTCGAGTTAAAAAAAGGACGCACATCATGAAAGGCCACACCGTATCCAGCCAACCGGGAATATTTGATGAGCTTAGGAGGCTTCCGGAGTATAGGGAAGTCTTCATGGCTCTTACCTGGAAACACTTCCGTCTGCAATACCAAAGCGTTCTGTTGGGTGTGATCTGGGGTGTGGTAAGTCCACTATTGATGTCAGCTATTTTCTTTTTTGCTTTAGATAGCAGGCTCGGGGAAGACTTTTCGAACTATTTCATTTTCCTCTATTCTGGATTCTTTTTCTGGAATGTGTTCACTAGTAGTCTCAACCAGGCCGCTAACTGCCTGATCCAAGAGCATAATATGCTGAGGAAGATCTATTTTCCCCGGTTTATTTTGCCTTTGTCCTTCATCTCAGCCAGACTCTTTGACATTGTCATTGCCTTTGGCATTCTCACAGGCTTGCTGATCTATTTCGATATTGAGATCTCTTGGCCGAGCTATTTGGTGGTCACTTTAATGTTGGTATGTTGTCTGATTTTGGTTACTGCCGGTTTTTGCCTTTCGTTTTCAGTATTACTGGTCAGGTTTAGGGGGTTACAGGTAGTTAACCCCATTATAATTCAGGGCATTTTCTTTACTTCTTCGGTCATTTATGACGGTAGTTTAACCATTGAAAATAGCTCGATCAGTGCACTGTTTCAATTAAATCCTATCAGCATTATTCTCAAGCCGATACGTCAGTTGATTTTCACGGGAGTAGCAGATGTTCAATCAATTTTTGTAGCTATCAATTTATCTATTGTGATATTTCTGATTGGCTTTGTGCTATTCAAAACGGAAGACAAAACCTTAATTGATCGGCTGTAGGTATGATGTTGTCTGTAGAAAATATCAGCAAGCGTTACTTCATCAAAGATACCAGTTCGGGCAGAAAACGTCCGTTTTGGGCGTTGAAAGATGTTTCTTTTGAGTTGGTTCGGGGAGAATGCGTAGGGTTGGTAGGCGTAAATGGATCGGGCAAATCTACTTTACTCAAAATTATTAGCAGGATTGTCACTCCAACCCATGGACAAGTGCGAACATTCGGAAGTTTAGCTCCGCTACTTGAACTTGGGGCGGGCTTCCATGATGAACTAACCGGGAGAGAAAATGCTATTGTGTATGCGTCTTTGATTGGGATCAAAAGAAAAGAAGTAAAGCGAAAATTAGATAGCATTGTTCACCTTGCGGGTATTGCGCCATTTCTGGACACAAAACTTAGAGGATACTCCAATGGCATGCGAATTCGATTAGCCTTCAGTATCGTTAGCCACTTAAGACCTGATATCTTGTTGGCCGATGAGATTTTGAACGTCGGTGACGAAAGTTTTCAAAAAATGTCATTGCAAAAGATTCTTGAATTGAAGGCTGAAGGAACCACCATTATTATTGTACAACATGATCACAAACTAATCGAGCAGATTTGTGACAGGTCAATCGAACTAGAAAAAGCTTGACAGTAATTTTCTTCAGTTTATAAGGACACAATGTTGTCCGTAAGTAAACGCTTATGTATTCTTCTTGTCCATTCGTCAACCACGACCTCATTCGGATGTCCGTCATCTCTGAAGGTATTACTTTCATTCAAAGGGACATTACAATCAATGGTGGCAATCTCATTGCTATCTAAAAACGCAGTTAGTTCCGAAACGAAAGGTTCTTCACTGTGCAGAATATTTACATAAAAGGGAACCTGATTTCGATTACACAGATCCTGCATTTCCAATAATAGCATTTCCAATACCCTATGAGCATTTCGTGACCTTGAGTAACCGGAGATGTTATTCAAGGTTCGCTCGATCATAAAACTGGTGGCCAGCGTTTTTGAAAAAGGAATTCTTTGGTACTTAACGGGACTACCTTTAATGAGCTTTTTATTTTCCGACAGTTTAACGTAAGGTATGTTTATTTGATCATTCGACGATTTACCTGAGTTGATCGCTATAGCACCTAACCAACCTGGTTCTGCTACATTTCTGTAAAGGTGGTGAGCAATAAACCCATAGATCACGGCTTGTGGTTTTGACTTTTGATTAAACTGCTGCTGCAGAACCTGAAGAGACTGATAGGTACCGTATCCTCCGACACCCAAGTTTCTGATGTCCAAAAAGGGGAAGGTCTCTTGAATTTTCCACGCAAATGTTTCCTGATCATCCAGTCCCGCCCCCATCGTAAAGGATCCGCCGACGAACAGGATTTTGTCTGAATTCCCAGGAATTGGAATTGCTTTGGTTACCCGTTCTCCCAGATCATCGATTGTTAAGTGCATGGTATCACCCCAGGTGTTCATAGGAAACTGGTAACTTCCTGGCTTCAGTTCCCACCCTAGTTGATCGTGCGGTTTATAGAACGTTATGGATTGAGGTCTTTCCTTCGGGGGATTATATCCGACTACCCGAAGCCCCAATTCCAACCCGATCATTACAAACAGTAGGTATACTGTCACGGTATTTAACACACTGGTCTTAAGGTTCATTTCTTAAAATGTTCTTGACTCTTTAATTGTTTATTAAGAAATGTCGCGAGCAGTTTATTAAATTTTGCTGTTGGGTGATGATCTCCCTTAATGTAGAGACTGGTATTCTTCAACGTTTTATTATTGATAGCATCATGGGTATCAAAATACGCTATTCCAAGGGTATCGAGGGCGGGTTTCATGTTTTCGATTATGCTTTTTCCTGGCGACTGATATTCCAGGATCAAACGAAATTCCAAGTCCTGATCATCTACCACGGCCTTCATTTCGGATATTAAGGAAAGGATCAATTGCAATTCACTATCACTTCTTTCAAAGATTGCGCGAAAGTGAAGGTTATATATCCGAGACTTGAATACGATGGACTGAATGATTTTTTTCCATTGCGAGGTATTGACTCGTTTATCATAAAAACTTCCTTTCCAAATGAGCGAGTTCTGCTCCAGAGAGAAATAAGGTCCGGTCTTGTCCCAATCAGTACGTCCATGAGCTCTTGAGATGTGTGGAGGAATAAATACGTAATAGACATAGCCTCTTTTCCCAGTTGTTGAGTCTTTTAGAAATACGCGATGGCGAAGTTGCATTAAAACCTGATGTGGACCATAACCGTGGAAACCATAGTTGCGAACCTTTACCCCTTCGGTCAATTGTGCAAAAAACGATGGTAACGTTTCGTGATCATTGACGCCTTCACCGAACACAAATGAACCTCCTAAAAAGTAAGCATGAGTGTCGGATGAGTCCGTCCTCAAAGTTTTGCGGTATCCATTTTCAAAGCCATATTGTGCATGATAAATGGTATCCCCTGAATCCGTAAACCTCTTCAATACCGTTACTTTGTAGGGTTCTGGCCCTACGGCACTGTAACCCAACAAACTGTCTGGTTGGAAATATTCTGAATTTCTCGTAATAATAGTATTGGGGAGGAATCGAATCGTCAGAAAAAATTCATAAAAGCCAAATGCTAAATAGACTGCTCCGATATTAAAAAAGATGTGTTTCCATAAATTTCGTTTTTGACGTATTCCTATCCAAATGAAGAGGGTGAATATCATCAGAAAACAAGTTTCAAGTCCGTATTGCTGCAGGAATACTCTCAATGCTTAAAATTTCGGCGATTGACAAATCAAACGAAAGTTATCTTCTTTGGAAAATACATTCTGTAAGGTGTTTTGCTACTAATTGATAGTATTTAGGTCCGGGATGCGGATCATTCTTAAGGTAAAGAGGTTGTCTGGCTACAGGAAGAGCTTCTTTTAGATCAACAAACCTCACACCATTCATGTCAAGTTCCTTCTTAATACTTTCAATTAACTCCTTTCTGTCAGGTTGGTATTCGAAAAGAACGGTAAAGTCATGACCACCGGACTCTGCTAAGTTCTTCATTTCCTGAATGATAGCGGTGATTAGGTTCAGGTTGCGTTCCTTGCTAATTGTTTTTCCGTAAAAAAACTTTCCGTATAACTTCGAATTTAGCCAAATCAAGCGAATCGCTCTGTTCCATCTAGAGTAAAGAAGATGCAGATCTTCAATGGTTCCGCCGTGTTGCAAGTTGCCTTCATTTAAGTAATAGTAAGGCCCTTTTGTATCCCACCTCGCATTACCTATTACACGGTTTATATGATCAGGGATAAACAAATAATAGAAATCGCCGTGTGCTCCATCAACGACTATTGAGTCTTTCAAGATGACTTCTCTTAAGGCTACCAATGACTGATGTGTACCATAACCATGAAATCCATAGTTACGGACCATTATTTCCTTATTCATGCGGGCAAAAAATGAGGGTAATGTTTCATTATCATTCACACCTTCTCCAAAAACAAAAGATCCTCCAAAGAAGAAGGCAAACCTGTTGCTACTTTTATTAAACTCAGTCGTTACCCTAAGCCCTTCATTGAAACCATATTTAACATGGAAAATGGTATCACCAGAATTTTTGAATTTCTTCGTTACATTAACATGGTATTTTCCAGAACTCTCTGGGCCATACCCCAGCAATTCATTCGAAGTAAAATATGCTTTGTCTGTTACCGAATAAGTATCTCTGATGTTTATGGTTAAATACAATTCAAACGAACCCAATGCGAAGAAAAGAGCGGCAACATTAAAACAGAGATGCTTAAATATTTCCTTTTTCAGGATTAATCCAAAAGCGAGAAGAATTACAAAAAACGTGAAAAGGATTAACTCCAAGCCGTACTTTTCCAATAGGTGGATCATGAATCAGATCACATTTTTCGTCTATAAAAAGAAAAGAATTGCCTGCAAATTCGACATTTTTGATATTCTTAAACCAAGTCCCTATGGTGAACCATGCGTTCTGCAAGAGTCAAAAAAAAGTAATATTGAACGCTATGATGGAAAAATTACTGATCTTTCTCCAAAGATTCAACTTTCATTTGTAACTCCTCAAGTTTTTCTGCCATTTCAATCTGATGAAGAGTCATTTCTTCAATTTTCTTTAAGAGAAGCAAGTTCATTTCTCCAAGATCATCAGATTGAGGCCGATTCCAAGCCGTATGGTCCTATGATATTTTCATCTACTAGCGACTTTGAGACCAACACTAAAAAAATCACTAAGACCAGACCCACAAAAACGCCTAATAGAACAACTTCAAGTCCATATTGCTCAATGAAAAACCTCATAAATCAAAGCAAAGTTAATTAACCAACACCCATGACTGGTTTAGTTTTGCCGGATCGGAGGAAACCTCTATTTAAGAAGTTCCCCGGCATTTTTAAAAGCTTGTTGTTAAATGGTTCGAAAAGCTTTACGATTGACCCTGAGAGTATTCTTTTATGGATTGATCGTCTTATTTCTGTTAGAAATCGCATTGCGCATGCTTGGTTATAACCCCCTGCAACGTACCCTACCAGGAGGAGCTGAAAATGGCAGGAAATTCGACCCTGATCTGGGATGGGTGTTAGTTCCCGGTCACTATGAAGTAGGCCCATTCAATTCAATTGGGGACTCCATGTCGATAACCATTAAGCAGGATACCGGGAGAGTGACCAGAAACAGCAATGCGAGAATCGGCGCCGGGCAAATTACATTTCTGGGAGGTTCTTTCATCATGGGCCATGCGCTTGATAACGATGAAACGGCGGTATGGAAATTACAGGATCGTTTTCCACATATTAATTTCAGGAACCTTGCTGTCAGTGCTTTTGGCACTTATCAATCGCTATTGGTTCTGGAAAAGGAACTGGAAAGAGGGAATCAACCCACATGTGTGATTTATGGTGCCATACAACACCATGAATTGCGGAATGTAGCTGATGGAGCGTGGTTGATGGACATGAATCGGAAGATCCCTTTTGTTACGCTGGCCAATGACAGCACTTTCTCCAGGGAAGGGTTAACTGAAATGAAGCATTTGTTCTTTACACGAAAATCAGCAACGACCTACCTGGCGGAAAAAACGATTAATAAAATGCTTTCCTATCCCAGGGTCCGACATGCACGAGAGGTCTCCTTCCTTATCATTAAGGAAATGCAACGATTGTGTGCAGCAAATCAGATTGCTTTTTATGTGGCTCCTTTGCATTATGACCAGCGGAGTTTTCAGGAGTTGATCCAATTCCTGGAGGCAAACGAGATTAACTATATTAATTGCAATGTGCAGTTGACTCCAGAGAACATAATCAAAGATGATGGCCATCCTGGACCAGAAGTCAATGATATTTGGGTGGATAGGATTGCTAATCGTTTGGCTCAAGACCACATTGTCCAGTAGTGGCTGAAGAATTTATCAACGCCTTTGAGGGTGACAAGCTATCGGTCATACCTCGGATTTTAGCAGATTATCAGGAGCCTGATCTCAAGTGATCTTCCGGGGCATAAAATTTCCCCGAACGACCAGATAGTCCATGCCAAATACCTATCAAATGCTTTGAAGTGAGGCGAGGTACTTTGTTCTTTCGAAACACATTAGCTGATAAAAACCGCATCGTAAATCGACCTAGAAAATGAACCGTTCTACTAATAGGTGCGTGTTCATTCAGAAATAAAAACAAGTTCCGGTATAGATAGTAATCCATGACTTCCAGAAGCTCCGTTTGATTTTTAGTGCTCCCCTGCTTTTCATGAAAGACGCGACTGGCGCTCACCCAATAGGAGGGTATTCCTTTTTTCAGTAGAGTAAGGCAATAATCAGTTTCCTCATAGTACAAGAAGTATTTGGAATCCATAAAGCCATGTTTGCTTATGACCTCTATAGGGATGAGCATGCTGTAGCCCGTTAAAGTTGCAACGGAAAGCGTTTGGCCATTTGTAAGTTCCTCAATTGATATTTCCTCGAAATCTGTACGTAGTTTATTTATTGGGTTAGCACGATAGATCGCGTCAGGCCGGGGAAGCCCCTCCTTGTCAATCGCCATACTTCCGTAGAGGCCTAAACCATTTTTTTTATAAGCCTCAATAAGTGCCAGGAGCGTATTTTCGAATACCTCGGTATCATTATTCAACAACCAGAGTAACTCGACGGATCGAGTTTGCGCAAACGCTAAAGCTTGTTCATGACCTTTGGCAAAACCGACGTTTTCCTGGTTAAGAAAAACGTGTAAGGATGGAAAGCGCTGCTTCAATTGAACTTCATCAAAATCCAATGAATGATTATCAGTAACACATAAGGTTAACGCCGGGTATTTGATGGCCTTAAAAGACTCCAGACACCTTAGGGTTTGAGGAAACGAATTCCAGTTCAATATGGACACAACTACCTCAGGAAAATGCATGTTGTGTCTGGTCATTCCCGATCCTTGGTTGTTTGCCAGTCAATAGTCGCACATGCATGACCAGATAGCCAGTGAATAAACATAACCACTGTACCCCAGCTAAGCCGAAGTTGACCCAATTGCTTTTATCCTTGGGAAGGAACGGAAGTGGAAATAAAGGTAGCTTGTACATGGTTCGAATTAACCTGTTACCCTTTCCATAAGCATAAAAACGTCGGATAAACCCGGAAAATCCATCATGATAATCGTGCTTAACCATTGCAGCATCTACAAAAGCCATTGAAGCTTTTTGTTCAAGCCGGACACCAAGATCCATGTCTTCACAAGCGAAGGTAAAGTACTCATTAAACCCATGATGGTTATAGAACACTTCCTTTTCTATCATAAAATTGGCTGTGATTAAGTATTTAGGTGTGACGCGGCCATGACCATCTACTTTCTCAGGTGGCTGGTGAATTTTTTGACTTTGATAATAATTGGAAACAGGGTCATTACCCAGCGCATTCACAGTACCAATGTAAGCGCTCGCATGAGTTTGTAAATCAAGAAATCCTCGAATACTGCTTTCCGTAGGGATACAATCGCTATCAATGAACAATAACCAACTTCCTTTGGACTCGCTCGCGCCACAGTTCCTTGCAGCTCCGGGACCTTTTCTCGGGCAGCTAATGAGCCTTATTTGAATAGGAAAGCCCGCTGGAGTTTCAGGAATCACAAGAGGAGGATTTGACTGATTATCTACCAGAATGATTTCCTTCGGATATGTATCTGAAGTTTGTGTCTCTAAAAAATGAGTCAAAAACTGATTGACTCCAGACTGATTGTCCTTTACGGGAATGATCAGTGAGATTTCGTGAGAATGTATAGCAATGCTCATATGATCCACAAGGGCTGACGGTAAAACTAAAAAGATGCGACTTCTTAGAAGGATACATTCGAAAAGTCATTTAACCTGCCCATGGAGATCATAATGATCGGAACTACCAGATACCTCATGCCTATTTGTTGCAGGTAGTCCGATGTATTCATTTCAGCGATTGGGATCAGGATCAGAAGCCAGACCAGACCGGCAATCAGGTTCGCCTTCGCACCCGAGCTTTTAGTTTTTTTAAAATGGATCACAGAAAGAAAAGAGCTGGTCAACACCAGGGTGAGGAACATAATGGATTTGAAAAGAAATACATCAATGGACAGCTCTCCCGTTTGACTGTAAAAGGGGAAAGCGGTTACAAAAGGAACCATCCATATCAGGAGTCCGAATAGCAATGGACGTGCGATTTTCATTGAAGTAGTTTAGAGTTTTGAATGGGAGTAAAGCTAGTCGCAGATGAAACCGTGAAATTGAATAAATGCGACACGGTTGGAGGTTAACCTACAAAAACCAGGATAATAGACATTTTGGTCTGAAAAGAAGATTAAAAAAACGTCCCCGGTACATGAATCCTTGCTTATTGCTCTAGTTGTTACGATTTTTCACATGCGGCTAGATTCTTGATAAGTTACTCCGAATCCAATAGGTGTGACGTTACTTGTTACTATTTCCCGAATTGGCTGTAAACCGATCGTCTTTCCAGGTCCGTCGATTTCAGTGTCACTGTACAAGCTTGTGGACTCTTCATTTATGACTTAAGTTAAAAAATTCTTCCATGGCCTCCACAACCTGCCTGGATGTTCCAGCATAAGGAAGTGCGATACATCCTCCCATACGTGAAGTTCAAGGTTTGATGTAAAACCCCATAAGTACTGCACGACTTCCTTCCTCCATTCACGGTTTCGGGCTTAGATGATTAAAACAGGACAGTAAGGTGTACTTCTACATCTATGCCCCTTTTCATGGTTTACAGTTGCCTTTCAATACATGTTTTGGTGTGTTCTGAACACCTTCAGAAACGGGATCCGAATCTTTTTTCCTCAAACAAAAAGGTTGTTTGCTTTCATTAAGAGAGGTCATGGAATTCTCATAATCAGGCCTTTCAAATGCGGGTTTCATTCAATGATTTAGACCGTTCACACCCAAAAGGTGTTTGGCTATCAAATGATAGAATTTTGGGGATGGATGGGGGTCATATTTAAGGTAAAGACCCTGTTCTTTACGTGGAATTGACTCTTTGAGGTCAATATATTCTACTCCATAGCTAGTAAGTGTTTTTTTTATACTTTCAATTAAAGACTTTCTTTCTGGTTGATATTCAAATATTACGGTGAAATTAAAATTCCTGGCCTCCACAATCCGATTCATCTCATATATAATCGCAATAACTAAATCCAGATTTTCCTTCTTTTCAATTAGTTGCGGCCAAAAAAACTTACCATATATTTTAGAATTGAACCAAAGCAACCGAAGAGCTCTAAACCCGCGTGTATATTTAAGATGCAAATCCTTGAATGTGCCTCCATATTTTAGAATGCCTTCCTCTAAATATAAATATGGCCCCCGAGTATCCCAAGGGGCTCTACCTAGCATGCGTTTTATGTGATCCGGAATAAACAGATAATAAACATGGCCCTCTTCGTAAGTAAACAAACTTGAATCTTGTAAAATGTCTTCCTCCAAAGTCATCAATGATTGATGAGGTCCATATCCATGAAACCCATAATTCCTAACCATGACATCCTCACTTAACTGTGCATAGGCGGATGGAAGTGTTTCGTGATCATTTACTCCTTCACCAAAGGTGAATGACCCCCCTAGGAATAACGTGAATTCTTGTCCCTCTAGCTTGGATCCGGGAGTATCTCTGATACCTCCGTCAAACCCATAATTTACATTGTAGATCGTATCTCCTGAACCTTTGAATCTTTTTATTACGTTGACTTGATATCTTTCCGGACCCTTTGGACCATACCCCAACGACAAATTTCGAGTTACATATTCCTCATCTTTTACCAAATAGGTACCTTTTACTGCAGCTGTCTGGTATAACTCGTACGAACCCAGTGCAAAAAACAATGCAGCGACATTAAGGCAAATGTGTTTGTACAAAGTTCTAGTAAAGATTAGCCCAAGAAACAACAGTATGATAAATAGCGATAAGAGAATCGTTTCTAAACCATAATGAACTAAAAATTGCTTCATTTATTTGGGAGATTCCATCATCGTTTAATCATATTTTCTGCCGTCCCTTTCAAATAAATGCAATCCAACAACAATTTAGATTAGTCAATTTCTTGCAAAGTGAATCATTTGAGTCCACGGACACGGAGATACAATGGTAATGAATTTGGATGAAGCGGATTCTTAGGGATCTTACAATATCTATGACATTTGCTAGCTCTTTTTGTCAGGAGATGGTAGATAATTATATCAATGTTCGTTGTTATTGGATAATTCCAGGATATTCAAACTACTATTGGACGGGCAAATCATCCACCGGCTTCCAGGTTATTCATTTCACTTTGAAGGGCTTTTACTTGATCCATCAATTGAATTTGGTACAGTGTTAATTCTTCAATCTTCTTGAGAAGACGCATATTCATCTCTCCCAAATCAATTCCCTCTTTTTCTATTTGTTCCGCATTAGGAATTTCTGGCAAGTGCTTATTAATTTCTACGTACTCCTTTAAGTCTTCTAATGAAAGCAAGTCATAATCCGGTTCGAAAACATAGTCAGGGACATTTACATCTGCTAAGACAGTAACTTCCGTTGAGCGAATATCTCCATTAACTGATAGCTTTGACTTTGGATCATCTGTACCTATGCCAATTTTCCCATCTATCGTAATCCTCATATGTTCCACATCTGATGTGCCAATAATGATAGGAGAAGCTGACCGAGTTCCGAATATTAAAGCTTCCAAATCAGATCCCTGAGTTACGAATAGCGCCGATTTGTTGATTGGGAAGCCCATCCATGGAGCAGTAAGACTTGGTGAAGCCACTCCCATGGTGATATTTCTTTGTGTACCATCTCCATTTATCAACTGAAGTATGGATCCATTTGTTGCAAAGTCTTCGGATTGAATAACAGTTCGTGCAAAATTGGGATCATAAACCACTAGATTTGCCCATGCATCCAATGTTGTTCCAATTCCTATATAGTTGGTGGTATTTAAGGTATTATTTAATTGGTTCCATTGACCAAAAGATGCGAGACTCATTGTAATCAAGACCAAATTGATGATGACTTTCTTCATAGTTGTAAATTTTAGATGTTAAGAATTGTTTAAATTGTAAGGTAGTAACTTTCACGATTTTGATGATTATTTATACATATAAAATTAATCCGAGACCCATTTTACCAACTCACTGATGAAGCCAAACTTTGGTTGGGTCAATTCCTGAAGTTATAGACCTTTGACGAAGGACTCAACGGCTGTCTTCAGTCCATCAAAACCGGAAAGCAGCAGGTCATGAGATGCACCGTCAAGTATTTTTTGCTGGCTATAGGTTGATACGAGTAACAATTCCTTTTGCAGCTTCATCCAAATTTCATTGCTCTCATCTATAGGCAGATTCCGGACTTGAGTAAATGCACTGAAGCTGCTACCGGCTGTAACGATCAGCGCTGGTTTTTGAAAGGGATCCTCAACTTTGACTTGTTCATAGGTCAGCGGCAACAAATCCAATTCGTTGTACATCGCTTCGTAGTATGAGGCCCTGGCAATAGATATTTGATAGGCTTCCCAATAGTTACTACTAAAATCTTTGGCCAGTCGTTCTTGAAAGCGAAGCCAGTGTAGTGACCAGGAGCCCGTTCCGGTTTCAATGACGATTGTCTTGTCTCCGGAACCCATTACATTAAAATGCAAGTTGTATCCACCCATATCAATTAATTGGCCTGGCATTTCCGGGATTTGAGCATTGCCAGGCGCTTGAATTCCCGCCAACATGAACACGATTAATAGGAAACTCAAATTCTTCATGACCTCAGTCCTTATTTAATGTTACTGTACTTTCAACCTCCAGTATTTTTCTTTCCCAGTTGTCAATTAAAGTCTGGTTACCCAAGTCAATGGCTTTGTGTGTGTCCTCGTTGAAAAACCAACTCATCCACCGATAAGGAAATTGATATTCAAATTCAATGAGTAGGATGGAGGATACCTGATCAACCTGATTGACTGTCCACGTTCCATTGAATTTTTTGAATGGATAAGGAAATCCACTCCCAGTGTCCACCTCAAAGGAGTAAGAGGTTCCTTCCTCCCAGGCGGTACAAGTTTCCTGCCACGTACCTTGCTCGTCTGAGCAGGACCGGACCATTCCCTCTCCACTTCCGGAAACAATTGTAACTGAAGAAAGCCCGGTGGCATATTGATGATAGTTCCCTACATCTGAAATCACAGCCCAGGCCTGAGCTTTTGAGGCATCAAGTTTCTTACTGGTCACATGCGGTTCAATAGTTGAAGGAGAAAAAGCAACAACAATTAGTAGGGTCAATGTGATGCCCGCTCCAATTAAGACTTTGAATTTTTTGTTCATGATTGAAATTTTGTCCAAGTCTAACCGGTGACTTCCTGGCAATCGTCACCTCCGAACCAAAGTGACGAGTTCGTTTTAACCCAAATTGTGCATTAAGCATAATTTGCCCAAAGGGTCAGACGAAGTGAAACTTATCTGACTGTGACTTTAACGTCATCAGCAGACGAAAGCGCTGCTTTGTCTGGATTACCCATGACGATGGGTCATGGTGTGACCGTTTGCGTATCATCACCTGACAAAAATTCTTTCATTTAGAATTTTTCGTCATTATTCAGTGGAATATTTTGACTGGTAATTGTAAATATTCTATTGAATAATCCGGGTTTAATTTTCTTTCAAGAACTGGGAGGGCGTTTTTCCAGCGTATTTTTTGAACACTTTATTAAACGTGTTTTTATTGTTGAACCCGGAATCGAAGGCGATTGCTAAAATGGTCAGGTGTTTGTATTGGTCACTTTGAAGTCTTTCTCGGGCTTCCTGATAGCGATATTCGTTGATGAATTCATAAAAGGACTTCCCAAGCCTTAGGTTTAGTATCTCCGAAACCTGATGAGGTGTTTTTTCCAAAAAACCGGAAAACTTAGCAAGGGAAAGTGCTGGGTCCAAATACGGCCTTTCTCGATCCATTACCTGATAGACCTGTGACAACACATACTCGATTTCCTCTTTCGATTGACGAGAATTCCTGCCTTTGCCAAACTGGGGATTCAGTACTTGATTGTTGAAATCTTTGTGGTTCCTGATCATAAAAACGGCAATGACATTGATGAATATAGCTGCCCCCAGTATGGTCACATAGAATACTTGCTGGTGAATCCCTCCAATGATCGTATAGACTGATAAAGCCAGGAAGTCAAGTAACCAAAAGGCCAGAAATGCCCGACCTAAATGGAGTAGCCAACCAAAACCAGGAAGTGCTTTTTGTGAAGACCTCTGCCTTTGCAACTCCCTGATTGCTCTATTACTCATCAGGAGATAAATGAAGGCTTGCACAATTTGTATGGACATGAACAAATAGGTGCTGACCGTCATGGGTATTAAACCGGAGGCTTGTCGAACGTCAAGTAAGTCAATTTTTTCAGCAGCGCTTAAGCCATAAAAAGGGATCAGGAAGACCACCGCAACACCACACGGGACCCAATGCAAAAGTTGATTATTCAAGTTTTTTCCCGGATCGATAGCTGCCTGGATATGCCAATAATAAAGTGGCCCTATAAGCATCAGCGTAGGTGTAAATACATGAACCAGATTGGGGATTTCAAGGTACAGGCGGGTACTGAGAAGTAAGTGATTAAATATGTTGAGCACCATCACGAAGACGAGTCCCAAAAGACTGAGCAAAGCCAGGTTTCGTTTGAAGGTTAACAAGACAAGGATCATCAGCAACCCCTGAAATACTCCGAATGCTAAAAGTGCTGACCAAATGTCAAATGATATCCTGACCAGGTTTTCCATTTATGTGCTCCAACAAAGCCTACTCGAATAGACAAAAAAATCTGCTTTCGATCATCATCATGAAGTCACGATTCTGATTTTAGTGGTCACTTTCCATCGAAAATGACTTTTATGACCGTATTAGGTATCGAGCTGTGCATCGCAAGGATATTTTTAATAAACTACACCCATGTCTAAAGAGATAGCAACCAGGACCATCCTCAACAAGACCAAACGAAGAGACCCCTGGTTTTTGGACGACTATACTCTAAACCCCTATAGCGCCTGTGCATTCAACTGTTTGTACTGCTATATACGAGGAAGCAAGTACGGTGAGAACCTCGCAACCTCTTTATCTGTTAAGATCAATGCACCCGAGCTTCTTGAAAAGCAGCTGGCAATTAAAGCCCGGAAAGGTCAGCATGGTATCATTGTGCTCTCCTCCGCAACAGACCCCTATTTGAAACTCGAGCAGGATTATAAGCTAACAAGAACCTTGTTGGAGATTATTCTGAAGTATCGGTTTCCTGTCCATATTATCACCAAATCGGATCTGGTGGTCAGGGACATTGATTTAATATCAGAAATTGCAAGCCAGGCGATCCTGCCAATGGACCTGCAATGGAAATTGAAAACCGGTGCCTTTGTTTCCTTCTCCTTTTCGACCCTGGACGACAAAGAAGCGTCCATTTTTGAACCGGGAGCCACGCCGCCAACCAAGCGACTCCTCGCACTTCGCAAAGTCAAGGAAAGCAACCTGCAGACAGGCGTAAGCCTGATGCCCCTACTTCCATTTATTTCAGACACTCCTCAGCGGGTCGAGGAATTTTTTAAGGTGTTCAAACTGGAAAGTGTGGACTATCTTTTCCCGGCATCAATAACTTTATTTGGAAATGGTAAGGCGGACAGTAAAACACTGGTGGTGAATGCCATTGCAAAACATTACCCCGACTTAGTCACTCAATATCAGGCACTTTTTGGACAAGGTCATCAAGTACCTTTGAGCTATAGAAAAAAGTTAGAGAAGACCTTTTTGGAAATGCATCGAAAGTACGATATGGCGGACAGCTTAATGTCATAAACTGAGTTCGATTATAAAACGCTTCAAACAGTCATTACGAGGCCATTCATAATAATTCCTTAAATGGCCGAAGTAATCTTTAATAAGTTTTAGCGTAGACTGCCTCACTTTTCCATGCTATTCTCCCTCGATAAGGTTCGCAGTGACGATTAGGGCGGTTTTTGAGATAAATTATAAATCGAACTCGGGTTCATAAACCACCATTGTGTCGCATTCGGTTTTAAGAATCGAGACCTTCGAGCTTTCGGTCCTCTTTGATATCTCCGATGTGATAGTACGCTACAATTTCACCAATCAGGTCGCCCTCAGGATAATACCATTCACTTACTTCGAGATGGAAATCATCGCCCTGTCTCGCGATATACCTTACACATGCCCTGTCTTTTTCAAATAGTGTGTCTACAACCTCAAATGTGTACCCCAGGAATTTGGCTTCATTTTCCCGTATTAAATCAAGGTAAGCTACTTTTCCATGGATAGTGCCAAAGGGGCTGGTGTGCTTGAAATTGTCAGATATTGGAAGATTAAGATAGTCTCCACTGGCCCATAAGTCGAACCAGGATTTAATAAGTAACTCCATAGGTTTAAGATTGATGTGATTTCTTTAAGATAAAAGCACTAATGAAATTGATGATCATACCGATCAAAAAGACAGAAACCGCCAGTATCAGTCCCTGAAATAGGGGAGTAAACACGAATTCCGGTGATTGCGCCATTTGTACTTCCAGCTCGGCCAACTCCCGGGAAGAAAGCCCTTTTTTTCGCCATTGGTCGAAATCCTCACCAGCAAATACGAAAAAGAGTGCGCTATACAGGAAAGAGATCAGTGAGAAAATGGTAGTGATCCCGAAGCCCACTTTCATGGCTTTTGAAAAAGTAATTGCGCCACCATTTACCTGGTCTCTGAAATATCGAATACCCATTGGCACACACATTAAAGAAGCAATGATGGTCAGATAACCTACTGCCTGTGATGCAGCGGCTCCATACCACTGGGAGATGGTGAACCAATTTAGCAAACCAAATGCGATGGAAATACATCCACCGATAATTCCGAATCTTAAATTGACTGTTTTCATGAGAATTTATTTGAAAGGCCATGTTAGCTGCTTTTCCCCACATGGAGTATCCTACTTTGGTTGGATTTCACTTGTTTTTTGAAAATCCTACTTTCGTACCATGGCCTAAATGATTTCCAGATCCCTGCCGATTTTCACGGCTTCTGTCCTTCGTCGGGCTTTCAGCTTGAAGAGGATACTGGAAACATGAGATTTCACGGTGCTTTCGCTTATGAACAAACTTTCGGCAATTTCATGATTGGAGAACCCCTCATCAATTAGTGATAATACCCGTAGCTCTTGTTTGCTCAAGTTCGATTTCTTCAGATGGTTGCGTGTGGCTGATTTTCTGTAAAACTCACTCAATAGATATCCGATTACGACAAAGGCCACTCCCGAAAAGACAAGAAAAATTTCCTGAATCCCATCAGATTTGGCCAGTGAGAGCTTACTCAATTCAAACAGCAGAAAAAGTACTGCCGCCAGACTTCCGAAAATGAAAATCGTCCGTTTCATTGTACGACAAGATACGGACTAACCTTTTTTTGTCAAAAGCAGCATGGCTAAGAATCACCGATTGACGATTTTGGCGTCTTTAGCAAGTATCTCCCTGTAAGCTGCCCCTTTGAAATACTGCTTATTTCTATCTTGTAGTCATGAACCTTCAGTTCGATATTTGGGCGGTGTTATTGTCGATAGGTGTTTTTCAAGGCCTGTTCATCACTCCGTTATTGCTGCGAAATAAGACGGCTGCCGGGAGATGGTTGGCGCTGTTGGTCCTAGTACTGACCTTCATGGTGTTCAGTCATTTGGCCATTAATGTTCGCCTTTATCACATTTGGCCACATTTCTTAGGGCTCGAATTACCACTGATCTTCCTGATCGGGCCCATCTATTACTTCTATATCAAATCGCTGTTAGAGACAGATTTAAAATTGGAATGGAGGCACTTGCCGCATGTTTTACCCTGTGTAATTGTCTACCTCAGTAGAAGGAGCTTTTATGCCTTGCCCGCTGATACCAAAATAGCAGCCATGGACGCCTCTGTAAACGCCATTGAGTATGACGTAAGCATTACATTCATCATCCCCATCGCTATTCACGTCACCCAGACGCTGTATTATCTGGTTTTAGCAGGCCAACAGTTGAGTAAGGTGAACGCCACAGCGAATGAACGAAATCTACGATTCAAAAAATGGCTTCAAGGGTTCACCATTGGTTTCGGTATCTATTGGTTCATCACTTTCCTATGGATGCTCTACCTGACATTAGCCAATGCTTTTTTTCAGGAAGTAGATTACATCAACATATTTATTACTTCTCTGATTGTCAATGTGCTTGGATACATGGCCGTCTATCACAACAAATCCTTCAGCCAATACATGTTGGCGCTTTTTAGCGAAAAGTACAGCAAATCGTCCTTGTCCCCCGAACAATCAAAAAGCTTGCTTCAAAAGATTTTGAAGATCATGGAACAAGAAAAGCCCTATTTGGATGCCGATCTGAAAATTTCGGATTTGGCGAAAGCAGCTTCCACCACCACGAATATTGTTTCACAGGTACTGAACCAGGAGACCAACAAAAATTTCTTTGAATTTGTGAATGAGTATCGAATTGCTGAAGCCATGAAAATGCTCTCAGAGGCCCAATTTTCGCACATTAGTATTTTGGGCATTGCCATGGACGCTGGCTTCAGTAACAAAAACACGTTCAACCGACTGTTCAAAAAACACACCGGCCTCACCCCGACACAGTTTATCCGAAACATGGCATAGGAGTAATTTCCTTTAGGTTGTGACTTCCTGGAGATTGGAGAAACCTAGGTTACATAAGTACTCAAAATGGGAATTACTCATGTTCAGGAATTACTTGTTAGTTGCCATGCGACAAATCCGGCGACATAAACTTCAGTCGCTTATCAATATTTTGGGATTGGCCATCGGTTTCACATCGTGTATCCTGATCTTATTGTATGTTCAGGAAGAGTTGAACTACGACGAGTTTCATGCATCTTCCGATGAAATTTATCGTATTTCTTCCCACAGTAAAATTGGGGATAATGAGCGGCATTGGTCATTGGTCCCGTCAACCGTGGCACCGGCAGTCGTCAGTGCCATCCCGGGTATTCGATCCCAGGCGAGAATCACCACATTGAGTAAAGCCAATCAGGTAGTCAAATATAAAGATCAACTGTATGACGAATCTTTGGGCAAGGCTCCTTACGGGCGGGTATATCAGGTGGATTCAACTTTGCTAGACCTATTCACTTATGAAATGAAGGGTCTCCAGGGTAGTAAAGCGCTCGCCAGGCCAAAATCGGTGGTATTGTCCCGCAATGCTGCCAATAAGATCTTCAAGCATGAATCGCCTTTGGGCAAGACCCTTGAGTTTGTGAATTTGGGTACTTACGAAGTAACGGCCATTATCGAAGAAGTCCCTTCCAACTCCCACTTTCAATTTGATTATCTGCTATCATTTGAGTTCAATCCATCCAACTCCAGAGGTGGGTTTTATTGGGTGAGATCGTACATCCAATTGGATCCTTCAACAGACCCAACCAAAATACAAGCGCGCCTGGGCGAGGTTGGGAGAGCCGCGCAGGTTTCACTAAAAGAGAATGGTGTGCATATGGAGTATTTTCTTCAATCCATTCAGGACATTCACTTATACGCGGGACTGGAATACGAATTATATGCGACTACTGATAAAAACTACATCTATATCTTTTTGGCGGTGTGTGTCTTTATTATGGTCATTGCCGCCATCAATTTCATCAACTTATCCAGCGCACAATTATCCGCTAGAACCAGGGAATTGGGCTTGCGAAAAGTGATGGGCGCACGAAAAAAGCAAATCATTGGCATGTTCGTGATGCAAGCCCTTTTGGTGTGTTTAGCCGCTTTCTTATTCGCAATTGGCTTATCTCTTTTTTCAATTGATCTGTTCAATGCTTTTAGTCTCAGGCAATTGACCCTTACAACCATGCTTGAGCCAGTTTGGATTTTCGGTAGTCTCGGAGCCATCTTGTTGATCTCGTTGGTTACAGGCCTTTATCCTGCACTCATGGTG
The DNA here is from genome assembly GCA_965215825.1 of Cyclobacteriaceae bacterium. Taxonomy (GTDB): domain Bacteria; phylum Bacteroidota; class Bacteroidia; order Cytophagales; family Cyclobacteriaceae; genus JAWPMT01. The sequence goes on from CBDCEM010000002.1 coordinate 970,645, forward strand.
AATAAGGTGGGCAGTGTTGCAGCGATCAAATCACAGAAGTCCGGAGATTCCGGGACACATTGGTTCAGAAAATTGCTTGTCGTATTACAGTTTACCATATCCGTTACGCTCATCGTCAGCACTTTCATCATTGTTCGACAACTTCATTTTATGCATAATGAAAGTCTTGGATTTGACTCGGAGCAAGTGCTAAATATCCAGGTAGATGGTAACCTGTCTGATCTGGAACTCAACCGACTGAAGCAAACCATTCAGCAGTATGCCACGGTAAATTCTGCTTCATTGGCGACTGGGGCCCCAGGTGTTCAGACACATGTTTCAGTGATGAGACCAGAGGGTTTTGGTGAAAACAATACGCAACGATTAGACATGATTTATGCGGATTTCGACTTTATAGAAACATTCAATATCAGGCTGCTTTCCGGTCGTGATTTCGAAGGTGATCGGTCTAGTGATTCACTCAATTTTATCATCAATAAATCTGCCGCTGAGCAATTTGGATGGAGCAATGATGAGGCGATTGGAAAGCAGATGAATTACCTTCAGGGACCAGTGACCGGTAGAAGCGGTAAGGTGATTGCCGTAATGGACGATTTCCATTATCAGTCGCTGCATCATCCGATCGGCCCTCTTTTGATTGGAATCAGGTCTACCAACTTCAATGTTCTGGGGTTTCAATTGCTCTCAGTAAAAACTGACCCAAGGCATATTGAATCGACGCTTGATCAGCTAAGGACCAACTGGCGTGAATTAAGCCCCCTGAAGCCATTTAATTTTTCCTTTCTGGATCAGGCCATTCGAGGCAAGTATGAACAGGAAGAAAGGGTGGCAACCATCATCACAATCTTTGCGCTTTTGGCAATTGGGATTGCCTGCCTGGGATTACTAGGACTTACATCATTCCTGGTGAGGCAGAAGACCCGGGAAATTGGTATCAGAAAAGTACTTGGAGCTAGTTTAATTCAAGTCTGGTCCAATTTGTCGATTACGTTTCTGGTGTTAGTCACTGTTGGCAACATCATTGCCTGGCCACTGGGGTTTTATATCATGAAAAACTGGCTTGATGATTTTGCTTATCGCGTAGATGTGCCAGTTTGGATATTTTTGTTGGCAGGTGTCTGCTCCTGCTTCATGATGCTGTTGACCACCGGATGGCATACGATAAAAGCAGCTTTGGCAAATCCAATTGAAGCCATAAGATATGAATAAAGAAATGATGAAATGCATAGTCCTGTTTTTTGTTCTGGCGGTGCCACTGTCCGATCTAAAAGCTCAGGAAGAAGGATTGCAAAAGCTTGATTTCCTGGTGGGAAAGTGGGAAGCGCATGCGAGTGACTCCTCCTTTTCATCGGTACTACAATACCAATTTTCACCGCATAAGCGGTTACTTATGGCCACGAACTATTTGTATAACAGGGAGGGTGACCTTTTTGCTACTTATGAAGGGGCGTATCTACATGAGGTGGACCACCTGGCCTACTTTATTGCAGGGCCAGGAGGTGAAACCCATCGTGGAACAGCAGACATCAAACAAAAAAGTGTTACCCATCGGGCAAAAATGTTTCCCGGAACACGTGTCAAATCTTATTTGTCGGAAATGCGGCTTGAAGATAACCGCCTGCTGTACTATGCGAGTTATTCGAATGAGGAAGACTTTCCGTCTTCACTGGACTATTCCAATCCGCTCGTTTACATTAGGAAAGAATAACAAAGAAGGAAAAGTGTCCCTACAAAGGAGTTAATTCACCTCGTTTCAAAACATCTCCTTTAAAATCCAGGATCTTCATGGTATGCAATAGCCCTTCTCCAACCAGATTGGATTCTACCGGGAATTCAGTTGGTAAGAGTATTCCTTCAAACTCCTGATAGTCCTCGAAATAAGCGGCACCCGTCAGAAAGGGATACATTTCCCGAATGGTATATTCAACTTTTACAATTCGTTTACTGGCCTTACTGATCCAAACAATGTATTGATCTATGTCGCGCTGAGGTTCGACGGTGTTCCATGATGCCAAAAACCCCTCAACAGATTCGCCGTTGATTTCATGATCGCCCATGTATTGGTATGCATTGGCTTCCTGAATCCTCCTTGCGAATTCCACGAAATACTGGTACGTGGGTAACCAAAATTGAATGACAGCATCATCGTCCTTTACAAACTCTCCGTTTTCACCCATGGTATAGGCCTGTCCTGCTTGTAAGCCCCAGGTTAAACCATGATCTTCGCCACTTATGATACGGAGTTGACCAGTAAACGCATCAGCGAGATAATTCAGCGAGAATTTGGTCTGAGCTTCCGCAAATGGATTTCCCATTTTACCAATCAATCCATAAAATTCCTCACTGTAGGTTACTTGATAGGTCTCAAGGCTATCCCACATATGCGTGCGATGAACTTTGGCCATGGCTGCTAATAGCGTTTTCACCTTTTCCGGATCATCGTCGGGCAGGTTGTATCCGGACCGTAAATCGGATAGTTTGAAATATCCAATGATGCCGGAAACCAAAAGCACTAGCAAGACCCCAAGCAAAAGGTAGCGAAATAAACGTTTCATTTAGAAGTATTAAATTCTCTCCAAACCCAATTGTGGGCGGTGGGAAAGATAGAACGTTTCATCAAATCGCCATGAGCATGTCAGCATGGAATACTCCGATTGACGTGCTAACGCCATTTCCAGTTATCACTCATTCATCTTTCAGAGATTCTACCGGGTTTAAGCGAGCGATTCTAAAGGTTTGCGATCCAATCGTAAGCAAACCAAGCGTCATAAGAACGAAGGCACCAAGCGCTACTGTCGAAAAACTGAAATCAACCCGATTGGGCAAATTGTCCAACCAAAAACGGTTGACATAATAGGTCAATGGGGCAGCTAATATGACCGCAAGGGCGAGCAATTTGAGGAATCCCCCGGAGAGCACCATGACTACTTGCCATTCTCCTGCTCCCAGTACTTTTCTGATGCCTACTTCCTTGGTTTTACGTTCGGTAGTATAGGTGGCAATACCTAAAAGTCCCAGGCAGGCGATAATGATGGCCAAAAATGCGAGATAACCAACGATCGTCACAATGTCCATAATGAACATATTCGTGTTGGCCAGTTCCTGATCGAAGTACTCGTAAACAAATGGATGTTTAGGGTCAACATTTTTCCAAACCGCTTCTAGTTTTCGAAGGGTTTCGGGTTGATGACTTCCGGCGATACGAATGTTCAAAAAATTGAAAGAAGTCGCATCATATTTCATGGCAGCTGCGCGGGTTGCATCACCATTGATCAGTAAGGTGGTTCGAAAGTTGGTTACCACTCCCTTGATCCGTACCTCATTTCCTTGTTTGGTTTTCCAAAAGGTGCCAACTGCGTCTGAAGGCTGTGCAAATCCCAGCTTCTCTACTGCCGATTCATTGATAATCACCAGTTGATTACTCTGGTCTGAAGGAGTGATTGCCGAACCCGCAATAAGTCGCAAACCGAGGTTATCCAGAAAAGCATCGTCCATTCGGATGACTTGCAGGTTGATCCATTCGTCTGCTCTTTCCAGGTCCTCCAATTCCATGTGATCCGTAATGCCTGTAGCGGGCAGATACTCACAAGCTGAAACAAGTTCAACTCCCGAGACCCGTTCCATTTCCGTTTTCAACTGTTCCCAGTCATTGCTTTGTAACGGAATGTTCAATACGTTTTCTGCATTGAAACCATAGTCAAACGTTTGATAATGTCTGAACTGATTGTATACAACCATCGAACTCACCATGAAAAGTAGTGATACCACCAGTTGGCTGACGTTCAACGTTTTTTGAATGCCCCACTTTTGTTTCGAAGGGTTAACATGACTCCTTAAGGCGACCAGCGGATTTTTCCCTGAAAGAACCATAGAAGGATAGAGTCCGGCGATAAGTCCTGTCAGCACGGCGAATAACGCAAACAATGAAAAAGCCAGGGGTGACCAGGCCAGTTGTAGCTGCAAATATTGATTGGCCCATAACGAGAGAAAAGCATTCTTCATAAGAGAAAGCATAAAAATGGCCAGGACCAATGCCATTATTGACATGATCACACTTTCTGTCAGGAACTGCCATGTCAGGGACTTACGACTTGCTCCATTGACTTTTCGCACCCCGATTTCTTTCATTCGGTTTAGTGATCGAGCAATTGAGAGGTTGGTGTAATTGATTCCTGCCATCAGCAAAATGATAGCCGCCAGGACGGAAAGAACATAGTAAATAATCATTGGTAGCCTAAAAGAGGCTTCATTGTTCATCATTGGTCCGGGTGTAATGTCCCTAATGTTTTGTGCCGTTAATAGGAAGTTTTCCAGCCCTTCGAGTTCGCCATATTTAAGTTGAGAAAATTCCGAAAGCCGTTGATTCAATTCGTCATTGCCGATACCCTCATTTACTTTGACATAAGTATAGGAGGACCAATGCGATTCCCATTTTTCTGATAAATCGGTCAAAAACCCAGACTGATAAAGGGCAGGTAATGTGGCAGCGGAGGCAAGCGCATCAAATTTGAGATGAGATTGAAGGGCTTCGTCATCGATAATGCCCGTAATCGTAAATAAGCCCCAATCTACGGGTGGAGTGTCTCCCTCACTTTCCAAAATGTTCAAACCGCGATCATTGAATTGCACGACTTGCCCCATGGCATCTTGATCACCAAACAATTGGAGAGCTTTGGATTGAGTAATGACCATGGATCGGGGTGCAGACAAAGCCGACGAAGGATTGCCCTTCACTAGCGGAAACTGCAAACATTTAAAGAAGACCTCACTTGCAAAATAACCTCGTAACTCAACTGTTTTTTGATCATAAGTAGCTTCCCCGCCTATTCCTCGCCGGAGTGTAACAGACTCATCAATAAAACTGTAATTATTTTCAAGGTTTTCTGCCAGAGAAAAAGTGGTGGTTGCATAGGAATTGCTATCTCTATCTGGTTGTCCGGTGATTCGATAGATGAGATGCTCGTCCTGATGGAAATTGTCATAGGCCTTTTGGTCAACGAGCATCAGGAGAATGAACATGCAAACAGACATGGCAGCTGCCAGGCCGAAAATATTGATCAATGAGAATAGTCTGTATTTCAGGATGTTTCGGATCCCGATCTTAAAATGATTTTGGAACATACCGTAAGAGTTGAGTTGATAATCACCGCCCATGCGTTTAAAGAACACGGGGCGCAAAAGAGCTAAAGTATCGAGGAGGTAAAGTCGCCTGGCTTTGGCCAATGGGTGTCGCTTGAGGTTATCGTGAAAGCGCTCCTCCACGTCACCGGCTAATTCTTCAAGGAAATGCGCCTGAAGAACGTATTGAAGCGCTTTGACGGGCCACTTCGGCGGATTGGATTGGACCGGGTGCTTATTCATATAGAGCCCCTAATGGTTGAAGGCATGGCCTGCCAGAATTTGGACCGTACATCTTGCATGTCACGAAGAACTTGCTCAGCGAAAGGTGTGGCTTGATAAAGTCGCTTACGCTTTCCACCACGTACGCTCGAGGCATCACCCCAAACCGATGTTACCAACCCCTTTACCTCCATTCTTTTTAAAGCGGTTTGAATGGCGCCAATGCTGATGCTTTCTCCAAGCCTTTCTTCCAATTCTCGTTGAATGGAGTTTCCATAGGCCTCTTGTTGTAACACGATGATCGCCATCAGGATCAGTTCCTGGAATTCACCTACCCTATTCTTTTTCATAAGAAGACAACTTATATTGTATTCAATGAAGTAAATATAAGAATGATTATTTTATATTCAATGAAGTTTATTAAAATGTTTTTTTGTTAGAACGTATTTTCAGAAGGCTGATTGGCCTTTACTCAGGTTGTTCTGCGTGTGCACGCAGTACTCTGGGGACGAAATAGAAAGTGCCGAAAGGCAAAATTGAAGCGACAAAGAGAATGAACAACGTCTTGAACGACCACTTGTTTTCAATGGTCAGCGCAATGGATTGGAAGACGTACAGTACAAAGAGTATCCCATGAGCCATTCCAATGACCTGATTGGGTTCAGGCATATCATAGAGATATTTCAAAGGCATGGTAACAACAAGAATTAATAGGAAGGATACGCCTTCCAAAAAAGCAGTTATTTGAAATCGTCCGATTCGGGTACTCAACATGCGGTTTTTGGATGTTTTTATTTGTTCATGCTTTCGATGAGCAAAATAAATGCTAATAAGTTTGATCAGATTGACTTTCTGATGGAACATTATTGTTTTTCCTCAAATTTTGGAGCATTCGGTGGACACAACCGTCAGAGCATTGTACGTTTACCATCATAGATGTGAAAGTTTTCTTATCCATATTATTCACGTTGCTGGCAGGAGTTGTCCTGGCTCAGACGATCCACCGTACCTTTCTCCCAGTCAACCCTCAAAAGGAAAAAGTCAAGGTACTGGCCAATGGGCGTTGTGCTTTCGTGATGAAAAATAAGGCGGACCAATCTGTGGAGATTATAGCTTTTGACGATGAGATGAAGGAATTATGGGGGATTGGTATCGTCTTGAAATACCCCATTTTGCATGTAGCTCAGATATATGAGGATGAGTTGGCCCTATTGATCTCGGATAAGAAACGACGGAATTTTGCCTTGTTGGAAATAGATGCGGAAACGGGTCATTACTCCTTTTCTGAGTATAACATTTCATTGGCATTTACAGGAGAGCAGCTAGCCAGGTACCAGGAACAATTCTGGGTCCGGGGTTGGATTGGTGAAGAACCTGTAGCTTTTCGATTGGCAACTGCCACCAAAACATTGAAGACCTTGCCTTTGGGACATGCAAATGCAGTGGAAAGTATTAAGCATTTCGCTTTTGATCCCATTAATCAAGAACTTGATTTGGTGTTGCAAACGCAAGAAAACGGGTATCAGGCTTATTTGCTGCGTTCGATCAACCTGAAAGGTGACATTACCAGGAACCAACTATTCAATCATCCGGGAAGAAACATCACAGATTTCCGAATCCGTAAATCGGGACAAGGAAATATTCAGGTGGTCGGAACACTTTCAAAGAAAAAAGCAATTGATGGTCTCGTTTGGTTTTCCATCGAGGAGGAATCGTTGACCATGAAGGAATGGCAATTAAAAGGCTTGCCAGGTACAGATCGAACCTGGGAAATGGAAGATCAAAAGCTGGTACCAAGACAAACCAAAGGACTTAAGACCATTGATGCGAAAATAGATGAGGCGTTCTTTTCCCCGGAGGGTGAGTTAATTGTTGCTTTGGAAACTTTCGAAAAAGACTATGAAGTGCGTGGATTATTGCAGCGGGAATCTGATGAGCAATCTCTGATTGATCAATTAGATCAGAATCGCTACGGCAGACGAGATTTCGATCCGGATGAAAGCACATTAAATGATCGAGTAGATAACTTTTCTAACACGGAAGAGGCTACGTATCGTTATCGGGATGTGATTATTGATCGTGTTCAGGAAAAAGGTAACCGCCACAGCCAGGTGGCCATTTTCAGGATCAAGGATGATGAGGTTTCAGGGATTCATTTGAAGGTCCCAAAGGGAGTAAATTCTACTTTCAGTATCACAGACAAAAATCTCGGTGTACAATCGTATTGGTTTTCGGATGAGGAAGGTTTTCGGAAAATCCTTTTTTCAGAGCACCCGGAACTAATAACTCATCATGTCACACTTGGACCATACATCAAACGGATTGGGCCAGAAGAATTTCTAAATTTTGGTTTCCTCGTGAATGACAAAGTGTTCTACCTGATGCTTCAGCGCATCAAATTAAACCAGTAAGACACTTACAAGGGCAGCTTTAGGATAGTCCTGGTTGCAGGGTCAAGTTGAAATCTGATCCAGCTCACAATTCATATTGGTCGTCGAAATAGAGATCGGTTTTCATCTTACTGGCCACCTGTATAAAGGAATTTATTTCTTTCATAATTGTAAATCAAACCTTCTCAAGCTATTTTCGTATTTAATTCATAATTGTAAATCTAATGGAGCGAATACAATTAGGAGAGTTTGAGGAGCTAATTCTCCTGGTTACTGCGGTCCTCCATGGCAATGCCTATGGCATTAGCGTGATGGATGAGATTGAAACACAAACAGGACGCCAGGCCAATATTAGTGCGGTCCATACGGCATTAGACCGATTGGAGAAAAAGGGCTTTTTGAAGTCAAAACTCGGCGGAGCTACTTCCGAAAGAGGGGGTCGAAGCAAAAGATTCTTCGAAGTAACCGACCTGGGCCTAAAAGCCATTGAAATCAATCGCAGTGTTCGTAATTCGCTTTATAGTCAGATTCCTCAGGTGCTGTTGAAGTCATCGTGAAAGCGGTCTCAACATATCATTTGATTCGAGTTGCATCGCGTCTACTCAAATGGTTTTGTAAACCGTATTATGCGGAGGTTATCGAAGGTGACCTCATGGAATTATATGCGCGTCATCGAAAAGTACACATGAAAGGCGCAGAATGGCGTTTTTTCTGGAATGTCCTGAGGTTCTTACGCTGGCGCTACCTCAAAGGTCCCGAAGATTTTCACACCAAAAGCTCATATCCCATGTATAGGAATTATTTTAAGGTCACGATAAGAAATTTATTGAAGTACAAAGGCTTTTCTTTTTTGAATATTCTGGGCCTTGCGGCCGGAATAGGTGCTTGCTTGCTCATCATCGTCCATATTCAAAACCAGATCGTTTATGATCAATTCAACCCCGAAGCGTCAAAGGTGTACCGTGCGGTGAATCAATGGGGAAATGGACAGGATCGATATGGGCCGTATACCCCTGCCCGATTGGTCTCGACCTTGCAGCATGACTACCCAGAAGTTATTGGAGGCACACGTGTTTCAGGACCATTTGAGTCTATCATCAGGCTCAATGGCAATTTCGTCACCTTCAAAAACGTGATAACGGCAGATTCGACCTTTTTCAATTTGTTCCCGAATACTTTTCTGACTGGGGATAATCGTCGTGTTCTTACACGGCCAGGAGAACTTATTCTCACCGAAAGTCTGGCGACAACACACTTTCCGGAGAGTAACCCGATTGGACAAATCCTGGAAGATCAGAACCAGGAAAAATACGAAATAATCGCCGTGGTGGCTGATCCTCCAAAGAACACCACCGTTCCCTACCAGGCAATTATGTCGTTACCACACGAGGAATGGGTTACAGGGGGCTGGTGGACTGGAAATAACTTTTTTAGTTACATCAAGCTAGCCCCTATGGCGGACATTCGAGCATTGGAGGCCAAAATGCCTGATTTCATCAAACGCTATGTTGCAGATGAGATGATGGAATATATTGCGGGGTATGATACCTGGGAAGACTACCTGGCTGATGGCAATTACAAGTCTTTCAGGTATGTTCCACTTCTTGATATCCATTTATATCACCCCAGGCTGGACCTGGGTACTCCGGGAAGTATCACGAATGTGATCACTTTCAGCGTTATTGCTTTCTTCATATTGATGATTGCCTGCATCAATTACATCAATATGTCCACCGCCAAGTCTTCTTTAAGGGCTAAAGAGGTTGGGCTCCGCAAAGTGATGGGTTCTGCCCGGAAAGCCATTATTCAGCAGTTTTTAACCGAGTCAATGCTACTTACGATAATTTCTCTGATTATCGGCATAGCATTGACCATGCTGGCCCTTCCATATTTTAACGTCTTGACAAATACAGCGTACGATCTCTCGACCTTACTTCAATTGCAGAATTTGATATGGATTTTATCTATTGCATTAATCGTTGGCTTATTAGCTGGTAGTTACCCGGCACTATACCTCTCGAGGTTCAAACCGATCATTGCTTTACGTGGAGAGTCCCCTAAGGCAAGCAGTAGTAAGTTGAGGATGGGACTTGTGGTTTTTCAATTTGCCATTTCCACGTTTCTCATTGCCGTAACGATCATCGTTTTTACCCAAATATCATATATGAATAACCGTGAGCTTGGAATGAACGCCGGTCAGATATTTGTGCTCAAGCATGCAACACGTCTTGGTGAGAATTATGAAGCCTTCCGAAATGAGGCTTTGACCTATGCCTCTATCCAGGGAGCGGGACTTATGAATTCCTATCCTTCCGGTCAAGTAGCAGATTGGGGTTATCGATCCATTGGAGAAGACGCAGTAGCCCTCTCTCCGGATCACTTTATAGCAGATCATTATGTGCAGAAAACGCTGGGTCTTGAATTGGTTGAAGGAACACTCTTTTCAGGTGTTGCATCGGATTCAGGTCATGTGGTTATCAACGAGACTTTCGTAAAACGCATGGGTTGGAAAGATGGCGGTACAGGTAAAATATTATCACGTGGTGGGGATGTAACATATCGAGTACTTGGAGTAGTAAAAGACATTGTCGTACGTTCCGGTCGAAGCAGTGTTCGGCCTTTACTATTTCGTTATTCTGACAGGATTCAACATGGCGATTGGTATAGTGGATACTTGCATGTCAAAATAGCGGGTAATTATGAGGAAGCCTTGGGTCACCTGGAGCGTAATTGGGACAAATTTGTGCCGGGGTTTCCGTTTGATGGTATTTTCCTTGACGATTCTTTCCAACGACTTTATGAGTCTGAGAAGCGGTTTGGTCAACTTTTTACCACTTTTTCAGGTCTGGCAATTCTTATTGCCCTGATTGGACTCTTTGCATTGGCCGCGTTCTCCCTGGAGAAGCGTATGCGGGAAATTGCTGTTCGGAAAGTGCTGGGGGCTACGGTATCTGGTTTGATCAGGATGATTATTTGGGACTTCATCAAACTGGTACTTATTGGTGCTATCCTTTCTGGCCCCGCCATTTGGTACCTTGGTGACGATTGGTTATCGAATTTCCAGTATAGGGTTACTATAGACTATTCCATGGTGTTGATACCTGTTTTAGTGGTGACTTCCGTGGCACTGCTTACTGTAGTATTCAAGTCATACCGAACAGCAACAGACAATCCGGTAAATGCGCTCAAACAGGAATGATCGTCAGGGAATACTTTTCCTGGAATCTCAAAAATCCTCATAAGATGAACTTAATTTGGTCGGTACTAATTCAATCAAGGGGAGGAGGGAACATAGTATACCGTTATTTGAGAATAGCGCGTTTTGATTTAGATCCGAAAAGGAGCTGAATGTCCTCGTGAGCTGGTAAAGGGAGATCCGAACTGATCACCTTTCCAGTCTTATCAAAAAAGCAATAAAAGGGCAATACATTGCTAAAAAGATCGGCCATCAACTCCGAGTCAAATTCAAAATGCATGCGCTCGTGAATGACATTATCGATGTTGAGCTGGTACACTTCTCTTGCCAACTGCCATTGCGTATCATTATTATCGATCGAAACCAAAAGCAGAGTTGCTTTTCCTCTTTTCAGCCGTTTGGCTAACCATCGGTGTGGGATAACGTCAAAGTGATTAGGGTGGCTATGCCTCGACCAGAGCACGACGTAAGTTGGTGTTTCGCTGTATTTTGTTAAAATGGTCTGGAAGGCATCTGTCTCGACGATTGATTTCCCTCCTTCTTCCATGGTATTGAATAAGGCGAATTGCTGACGGAGATCAAGTTTCCTGGATAAGTCTGATATGATCTTGTCCTCGATTTCAGTAGCCTGCAATATGTTGTATTGATCCCAAAAAGTAGAGTCATAGGCCACGCCCACTAATTCCTCCGCCGTAGGTTCAGGACCACCTTTTTCTTTCTCGGGATTGGGTAGGATATTGTTCGTGATCAACTCGATGTGAGAAGTGTGGACAATAGAATCAATTGTACGCCCCAGAGAGTCATAAGATAGCTTTAAGGCGTAGACATCTGCACTTGACCTGTTCAGGAAATACTTATCACCGTGCTTCTTAAAAAGCGTAATCCGTTTCAATTGTACATCGGTACTGTCACTGATATTTTTCCGACCGGTGAGTTCATGGAATTCAATCCGTAAGAAAGCCAGGTGCTGGGATTCAATATAGAGTTTACCCTGATAGGACATTCGCTTGATTTGATCTTCTGAATGAAAGCCCACGACATATACCTTTTGATCATCAAAGGAGGTAGTATCGATCAATTGGTATTGCGTGGAACTTTGTAAGAGAGGATTGCTATAATCATAGCTTGTGAGATCTCCTGTTAATAAAAAGTTTAGTGAGATTGGCGGATGAGACAATCGGGCATTCTGAGTGAAATCAAAACTTCTTCTGAGTTGGGAAACCTTGAATCCAAGGTTTTCTTGTGGAATGGAAACTTGATACCTCTCTTTTCCAGAGCGGGTCATTACTACTCCAGCTTCTATCAATCGGACATAGTTGCCATTTTCTGCACAATAGTGGCGGTAAAAGGAAGGTAGACGGACCGCAGAGGCGGCGTAGTTTTTGGGAATTCTTCTCAATGCCCGTTTCACTAACCTGCGTGCTTTATTCTTTTCTTTCTTTTTCGGCTTGTTTGCCGATACTACTACTCCACCCAGTGAAGTGATCACCGGTTTAAGGAGGATCTTTTGGCGATCGAATGGAATTTTCTTTATAGAAAAGGTTGTCGATTCATATCCAATGCATGAAATACGAATTGTAGCGGGAAATACGCTATCAGCAAATTTTAATTCAAATTGCCCATCCAGATTGGCACTCGTCCCAATTGCGGTTCCATCGAAGGTAACATGGGCATAAGGAATGGCTGTGTTACTAACCTGATCCACCACAATCCCTAGAAAAACAGATTGCTTTTGTGCCAATAACAAGTGTCCGATGCTGCTTAATACGAGCAACAAAAAGTATCTCCTTATCATTGGTATTTGATAAGTATAGAGCGACTTCAAACTAACTTGTACTTCCAAAAGGGGCTTATGAAAAGTGCTCAACAAAAAGACTGAATCTTGACACTATTTTAAGCGTAATGAACTGATATTTTTACGAGGAGTTGAGAAATTTCAAACGAATAGGACAAAATCACACCCGATGAGCGTCTACGACAATATTATCATAGGAGGAGGTCAGGCGGCGTTATCTGTTGCTTACTTTTTCCGACGGTTTAAACTGGACTACCTGATCCTCGATAATCAGCAGACCGCAGGAGGGTCCTGGCTACAAACCTGGGACAGCCTCTCCTTATTCTCGCCCACGACTTACAGCACCTTGTCTGGTTGGATGATGCCTAAAGGCAAAAAGGAGTATCCGAACAAAGATGAATTTATTGCCTATCTCCGTGCCTACGAGGACCGATACAAATTACCAGTTAAAAGACCGGTTCAGGTGAGTGCGGTTGAGAAAAAAGGCCACCTTTTTGAAATTCAGACCAATGCGGGAACCTATCTGAGCAAAACCGTGGTGAGTGCTACCGGAAGTAGCAATCACCCATTTGTTCCCGAGTACCCTGAATGCCATCGATTCAAGGGCCGCCAAATTCACTCATACGATTATAGAGAGCCTGGAGGTTTTTCGGGTAAGAAAGTATTGATTGTTGGTGGTGGCAATTCCGGTGCCCAGATTTTGGCAGAAGTTTCCAAGGTTGCCATGACCCAATGGGTGACATTGGAAGAACCCAGGTTTCTGCCCGATGATGTTGATGGAAGGGTACTCTTCCAGGAAGCCACGAACAAATTCTTTCAAAAGTCTTCCGAAAAACCAGTCAACTACTCTCTGGGCGATATTGTGATGATTCCTGGTGTAAAAGAAGCCCGAGAGCGAGAGGTCCTCCATGCCCGTAGACCATTTCAATCTTTCTTCGAAAAAGGAGTGATTTGGGCCGACGGGAAACAGGAGCTATTTGACGCTGTGATCTGGTGTACAGGATTTACGCAAGATTTAAATCACCTTCAGCCACTAGGCCTGGAAGAAAACAACCGTATTTCTACACGGTTGACCAGATCTGTTAAAGAACCCAATTTGTGGTTGGTGGGTTATGGTAGCTGGACAGGTTTTGCCTCAGCTACGATCTATGGTGTGGGCAAAACTGCCAAACAGACGGCCATGGAAATAGATCAGGCGTTAAAGGAAATCGCTGATTAGATGGCCTGTTTAGAGTAGGTTATCGAACCGGACGATTCACTTTTCGTAGCATTATCTTTGAAACAAGCATGTAAAACGGTGGAAAGCATCTCCATTTATATTGTCATTGGCCTCAGTTTCTCTGTGATCTTCCTGCTGAAACAGTTGAAGGAATTGGGTTATCAAAAGCCTGTCTTATTCAGCCCGGTGCTGTTGGCATTCATCTGTACGCTGGAATTATTTTATGGCTGGTTGTACAGCACAGGTCATGTTCTATCATTCCCGCATCTGATTAGACTCAACACCCCGTTTCTTTATTTGCTGGGTCCTGCCATTTATTTTCTGATCCTTTCTAATGCCCAACCCGCAAGAAAATGGTACCGGAAGGACCTCTTACACCTTATTCCTTTTGGCCTTGCTATTCTCTATCTGCTGCCGCTTTACTTTTCAACAGGCGAGATGAAAGTCGCTTACATTCAAAACCTGTATCAACAACTCGGAGTTGATTCACTTTGGTTAGGAGGATCCAGAAGAATCCATCAAGGTACTTACCTGGGGGTTGCAATTGTCCTTCTGATCAAATCCTCCAGGTCCATTCGTTTACATCGGATGTGGTCCACCTCGAGGTGGGTGATCATCATATTTGCACTGCTTTGGCTGATTTCTATCTATCGGCTCTTCTTTCAATTTGACCTCATGTCGGCGATGATCGATATTTCGTTGTTGAGTTCCATTGCGATCGTTCTGGTATATAGTCAATTGTCGATGCGAATGCCCAGAGTGAGTAATCATCAACTCGATATTGATCGCATGTCAAAAGAAAAAGATCGGATTGAGCACTTGCTAGAAAGAGATCGGGTGTTTGTCAATCCGCAATATTCGGTAAAAGACATGGCAGCTGCTTTGGGGTTGTCCGTGCGTGAACTTTCTCAGATCATTAATCGTGGCATGCAAACCAACTTCAACCAGTTGATCAATAAATATAAAGTAGAGGAAGCCATACGACTGCTTGGCCGGAAGGACACGCAACACCTTACGATTGAAGCCATTGCCCAACAGGCAGGATTTAACAGTACCTCAGCGTTGAATGACAACTTCAGGAAATCAACTGGGCATTCTCCAAAGGTCTATAGGCAGGCAATTTTGCCTAAATCATAATTCCGGCAGTCTTTAAGTGGTGAAACTTCTCCGTGGATTGCGACTATTCGTAGTTTACAGAAACACTCAAATATGAAGGCCTTTCTATTCACACTATTGCTATTTCCCTTTTTATTAAGGGCCCAATTGCAACCGCAAGAAATCGTCCATTTCACGGATAGCATGATGAATTATGGTGTAAGTGAGCAGATGATTCCAGGCAGTATGGTCACTGTCGTGAGTTCTGAACAAGTGTACTTAAGTCGAGGTTATGGTCTGGCCAATCAAGCGACCGAAGTACCCGTAACGGCTGAGGAGACACTTTTTCAACTGGGCTCAGTAGGTAAGGTTTTCACCGCCATTGCCGCCCTTCAACAAGTGGAACGTGGCAAACTTGATTTGTATCGGGATGTCAATACCTACTTGTTCGGATGGAAGATCGACAACCCCTATGATAGCCTAACGTTGTTTCACCTGCTTACCCACACCGGAGGATTTAATGAAAGCTTCACGGGATATATGGCACGAAGTGAAAGTGAAATACTTCCGCTCTCCATCCACTTACCTCAAAATATGCCTACCCTGTTTCAATCGCCAGGTACCAATATCAATTATTCGAATTATGGGTATGCCTTGGCAGGACATCTAGTGGAATTATCAAGTGAAATGCCTTTTGATCAATATGTCCGGGAAAATATTCTTGAGGAATTAGGGATGAATCGAACTACTTATCATTTGCCAGATCACTACCAGGAGCTTTCTGACTATGCCAGGGGATACCAATCTCGTGAGAATTTTGAAGAGTTGCGCAGTTATCCGCGACATGCTTTACCAGCGGGGAGTTTGCTGGCCAATGCCGGCGACATGGGTCGTTTCATTCAACACCTGTTGAGAAAGGATACGGCGCTTCTTTCTACAGCGTCTTATAATCAATTGTTCACCCAACAATTCACCAATGACCCTCACCTTACGGGTTATACTTTAGGAATGGAAGTACAAAGCCAAACCGAGATACACATCTTCGCGAAGGGAGGTCAAGTTCCTGGGTTCCTTTCACTATTGCTACTTATTCCGGAAAAAGACCTTGGAATTTTCATGTCTTTCAATACTGAAACTGACAATTTTCTCGAGCTGTTCATGTCGGAATTCAAAAGTCGCTTTTTACCAGGGACAAAGGAACCATTGATGGACGCAATATCAGGTGATGTGTCTGAATATGCTGGCCACTATGGCAACTTGCGCACGAGTTTTGACTCTTTTGAAGGGTTTTTTCTACTCTTTCAGGGACACTTCCAATTGCAAAAAACAGCGGATAATACCCTGCGTGCGTATCACAATGGCGGTTGGCAATCCTACCAGCAGGTTAAAGAAAATGTTTTTCAACACATGTCTGAAGTTGATCAGTTCATAACTTTCCAAAGAAATGAAAAAGGCAAAATCAGCAACATGTACCGTTCCATGTCCGTCGGCGGAATTCAGATTCCTTCCAGCTACTATAAGTTGAGCTGGTGGGATCGTCCCCGGTTCCTGAATGACGAATATCCAATTGCTCTACTCGTAATTTTGCTATATCTGCTTTTTCCTCCGGTTTGGTTGATTACCTTCTTCAAGCGAAAAAGGAATCCGGATTTTCTCAGCAGGACCAAAATCCCCTCTTTTTATCACGCGACGGCCATGATCTATATAGGGTTATTTTTCTGGAATATACTGGCCTTTTTTGTTCCGTTGCTGAAAGCACGAGAAGCAATTCTTTTTGGCTTGAGTGATTCCTTACTTTCGATCCGGTACTTCAATGGGGCAATGGCATTCGTCTCTGTCCTTCTTATTTTACTAAGTATGAGGCTGTTGTATAAGAAAGAAGGAAATATATGGATACGTGCCTATTACACGTTGTACAGTTTGGTAGCTTTCTCGTATGTATTGATCCTGCACCGATGGCACTTTTTGTTCCCGGGATGAGGTATCAAAACCATTTGTTTCTAAAGAGCCTGAGCACTAAAACTCATGGAGTTTTTCACAGTATTTACAGAAATACATCCTTGTTCTGCCATTTGTAGGAGCTTGTCGAAGGAAGAGGGATCACTACAGGTTTCGTATGAGATATCCAATTGAATATCGGTGAACCGTTTCGGCAAGTCCTCACTCATGGAGGCAATTACCTGCACCTTAAGCCCCTCAACTTTTACCTCTCTCGCCTGAGCGGCAGCAAAAAAGGTGCTACAGAAGCATCCGGCGATTCCTGTAAGCAGATACTGTCCACCCATTAATCCGGCACCCCCGCCTCCCTTCTCAACAGGACGATCTATAATAATTCCAAAGTTGTCATGCTTCAATTTCATCGAGGTTTCGGCGTGCTGTTCGAGGGTAATATTGACCTTGTCCATATTCAAAAGTTAATGCGGAGATTTAATTCAAATGAAAGTTAGAGCCTAAGAGGAATGAGCGCAAAAGAAACTGCTTTTAGCGGTACGGATTGCCTCCTGGATTACACAACCAGGTGGTCCTTTAAGTTTTTCACCTTGCTACACCCTACTTGATTCATGACTTGTTGCAATTGCTTTTTCAGGAGTTGAATGGTATGATCTCCACCCTTTTTGCCCAGGGCAGCGACACCATACATGAAGGATCTACCGAGAAAAGTGAAATTCGCTCCGGCCGCCAGACAACTAGCAATATCAGGGCCAGTTCGAACACCACTATCGATCATGATGGCCATTTCTCCGGAAAACTTTCTGGCAAGGGACCGCATGGCCTTAACTGAAGATTCTCCATGATCCAATTGTCGGCCACCATGATTCGATACGATTACGCCATCTACTCCTAGTATGCGACATTTTTCTACATCTTCTTCACTGGCAACACCCTTCAGTACCAGTTTCCCAGGCCAAAGATCACGAAGAGTCTTTAAGCGTTCTTCACTAAGTCTTCCATCAAAAGTTTTGTTCATGAACTGCCCCAGGTGTTTCAAACTGCTTGGTTTTGAGATGTATGGCCGCAATGTCTCAAAAAAAGGAGGCCCTGTTCTCAATGTTTGAAGCGACCAATTGGGATGCATCAGCATCTGCCAAACATTGTTTATGGTCATGCGAGGAGGCAAGGAAAGTCCATTCTTAATTTCTCTGGGCCGATAGCCAAAAGCCGGTGTATCTGCCAGGACTACCAATACATTGTATTGTGCAGTCTTAGCCCTTCTTAAAAGATCATCCCTCAGTTTTTCTTCCGCTGGGTGATACAATTGAAACCAGGCATGTCCCTCGGTAATCTCACTCACTTTTTCCAGGCTTGCTGTGGCAACGGTACTTAGAATAAAAGGTAGGTTATGGTCGAATGCTGCCTTGGCCAATATTTCAGTCGCTCCGGGCCACATAAGACCTTGCAAACCAATAGGAGAAACACCAAAAGGCGCACTGTAAGGATGACCAAACAATTCCGTGTTTAGCGTTGATCCTTTGAAGTGTCGCAGATAGTACGGTTTCAGCTGAATATCTCGGATGTCGCCAGTATTTCTTTGAAGATTGATATCTGAGTTGCAACCATGATCCAGGTACTCAAACGCAAATTTTGGAATGCGTTTTCTGGCTTTTTCCCGGAGGTAGGGTATGTCAGGATATCGTGGGTTAATGAGGTCTTTCATGAGCAGAGACACAAGAGCAAGAATTTAGTCATTTTTCAATTCCTGGGTTGTTTATCTGGATCAGACTTCAACACGATGAGCCGCAATTAAATATTTACGGCTCATAAATTAGCTATATTTGAGCCGTAAAATTATTTTATCAGCTCATGTATTACAACTGGCAACAGAAAGATTGGCGCAATTTCATTTATGAAATTGACGATGTTGAGGCATTGCTTTACCGTTTTGCCGAAAAAGTTGGTAAAACCAAGGGGCTGATCGATGGACTTTCAGATGAGGAAGAGACGGATGCCATCATTGAATTAATGGCATCAGAAGCGATCAAAACATCGGAAATCGAAAATGAACAGTTACGTCGTGATGAGATAGTTTCTTCAATCAAGATGAATCTGGGTTTGCGGGCTCCATTAGATCGTGTATTTGATAAAAGAGCGGAAGGCGTGTCGGAATTGATGGTAGATGTTAGAAAGCAATATCATTCATCTTTGACATGTGAAATGATCTTTTCCTGGCATAGAATGCTAATGAAGGGGAACAGTAATATCAAAGCTGGCCGATGGAGAAAAGGACCAGAACCCATGAGAATCGTTTCAGGCTCTTATGGTAAAGAGGTAATACATTTTGAAGCGCCACCGGAATCGGAAGTAGCTCATGAGATGGATGAATTTATCGATTGGTTCAACGGTTCTTCGAAGAAGATTTCACAACCACCGATTCGCGCCGCCATTGCTCATGTTTATTTTGAAAGTATTCACCCGTTTGAAGATGGAAATGGACGGATTGGACGGGCTATTTCTGAAAAGGCGCTTTCGGAAGGTATCGGTAGCCCCGTTTTGATGAGCCTTTCCAAAACTATAGAAGCAGATAAACCAGCCTATTACATGGCATTGAAAGAAGCACAGTCATCCAATAACCTCACAAACTGGATCAATTATTTTGTGCCAGTTTTGGTGGACGCACAGCATGAAGCGGAACAGATGATTGCATTTTCTTTGAAGAAATCTAAATTCTTTAATCGCTTTGAAGCCAAACTAAACACTCGACAAATAAAGGTGATCCGACGTATGCTGGATGCAGGAATCAGCGGATTTGAAGGGGGTATGAACGCCAAGAAGTACATGT
This sequence comes from Cyclobacteriaceae bacterium, assembly GCA_965215825.1. GTDB lineage: Bacteria > Bacteroidota > Bacteroidia > Cytophagales > Cyclobacteriaceae > JAWPMT01. Next base: position 990,457 of record CBDCEM010000002.1, read on the forward strand.
CCATTTCAAAAACGTCCAAGGCTACAGCTACGCGGGACCTGCAGGATTTGGTCGAAAAATCTGTTTTTCAAGTAGAGGGAATGGGTCGAGGAACCAGGTATGCGTTAAGCATTTGATGAAATTCTGTTTAGAAGGCGTGCGGACTACAAGAATTCAGGGTGTTCCTTGGCTTGATGTCTAAAAACAAAAAATCCCAGCTTTCACCAGGATCATTTTGTACCTCCGGCGGGACTTGAACCCGCACGACCTTTAAGGGTCACGGGATTTTAAGTCCCGCGTGTCTACCAATTCCACCACAGAGGCATTTATCTTAATAATCCTTCTTCTAAGGATTTCTAATCGCCTTGAAAAGAAATATGCCGCACGAAGCGGCATACCCTATATTAGTCCTTTCGAGCGGGAGACGGGATTCGAACCCGCGACCCCAACCTTGGCAAGGTTGTGCTCTACCAGCTGAGCTACTCTCGCTTTAGGATTTTGGCTTTCACTACTTCCACTGGTTGACCGACCAATGTTATTTGAAGTGGCTATGAACCTGTTCCTTTTTTCAAAGGGACTGCAAATTTAAATCAACAGTGCACAATTCCAACAAACTCCGGCACAAAAAATATTACTCTTTATTTTCAAAGGATTACATGAACCCAATCGGTACAAATCGCTAATTGATCGATATTTACACTTCGAATCCCTGCAAAGAATGAGAACCAACCTAATGACGCTGTTACTGATAGTAACAGCATGCGGCCCGACCTTAAAAGAACTTCCTATGAGTAAAAGGTTTGCTGATAAGGAAATCATAGGATTATCTAGTGACGAAAGACTTCAGGAAGCCAGTGGCTTAGCTGCGTCATTCAAGAATCCAGGACATTTTTGGACGCATAATGACAGTGGAGGCGAGCCTGCTGTTTACCTTATCAATGAGCAAGGCGAGTTGGTACTAACAGCAAATCTCCGTGGAGCTGAGAACATTGATTGGGAAGACATAACTATATCCCGGGGCGGTTCAGGTTTCCTTTACATTGGAGATATTGGAGATAATCGCGCAGTTAGACCTAACCGCACCATTTATCGAATTCAGGAACCTACACTTGACAGTGTTACTCAGCAAGAAGTAGCTTTTGAAAAGATGGTAATTCAATATGAGGAAGGTGCAAGAGACTCTGAAACACTCATGTTGGATCCCTTTACCGGAGATCTGATTTTACTCACCAAGCGCGAGGATAACATATTGATTTATTCCTTTTCTTTCGAAGCAGGAGTTTCCAAGACCATAAAATCCAGAGGTCAAATGGACCTTACCCAACTAACAGCAGGAGACATTAATGCTAGAGGAGAGATATTGATCAAAAGTTATGATCAGGTCTTTTACCTGGAAAACAAGGATAAAACGCCTATTCTCGATTTATTAATCAACGGTAAAATCACGTTGATTGATTATGAAGTAGAAAAACAAGGTGAAGCGCTCACCTGGAGCACAGATGGCCAGCATTTTTACCTATTGAGTGAGTGGAATGACAACTTACCTCAGCCGTTTTATCGATACTACTAGTGCTAAGCATGATAAAACATCATCATATTACTCAATAAATTATGGTCCATTTGCTTCGGAATGGAACATTTATCGCTCCATTTTACATCTTCATCAAATGCCCCGAATCTCATACATCTGGTCTTCTGAGCTCACTGAAATTGTCTGAATGGAAGTTGCTTGACGGGCCTCTTGGTCAGTCATTCCAAAAAGATCATAGACATTTTTATTTGTCACGATCTAAGGAATGGCTACATATCATGGATGATGGTTATTACACTTTGTGGAACGACCAGGCTTTTAGAGAGAGGATTCCCTTCATGAGTCGGCACTTCCCGATTTTTACCTGTTGGGTGGGTGATACGAAAGACTCATTTGGCTTTCAACTTTTTCTCAAGGAACAACTAGTTAGAGAGTACGTTGTAGAAGATCCTGATTTCAATCGGATACTTACCGCACGTTATCAGGGTAAACGACTTTCAATTGAAAAAAAAGCCTTAAAACAAAAGGAATCGGAAGACAAAGTGATGGCTATGGCCAAAGGGCTTGGTATCAATGTGAAGCATAACCTCAATGAAATCAGAGCGTATTCAAAAAAGATTAGGACTTAAATATCTATCCCAACTATTCCCCATTAGAATATTCATGAGTTAATTCAATTTGAGCAATGCTCCACCGGGGAAAATAGTATTGACATCATATATTGAGTCTCTCTCAGTGGTACATTGAGGTTCTCGAAATGTACTTATTCTTTACCCTTCAAAATATCCTTTAATTTATTGAGCTTCAGCAAGGCCTCAACTGGCGAAATGGTATTGATATCAATCTCTCCGAGAGCTTTCACCAGGTCTTCGAATTTTGGATCCGCTTCAAACAGATTGAGTTGAAATTGACTACTTGGAATGTCTTCAATTTTCTTTTGATCACCTTTAGGAAGCTTCTCTTTTTCGAGATAATGTAGAATCTCATTGGCACGGAGGACCACTTCATTAGGCATGCCCGCCATTTGAGCAACATGGATACCAAAGCTGTGCTCACTACCCCCCTCGACAAGTTTTCTCAGGAACACGACCTTATTTTCTAATTCTTTTACAGACACATTGAAATTTTTTACGCGCGGCATTTCTTTCGCCAGATCATTCAATTCATGATAATGCGTCGCAAAAAGGGTCTTGGCCTTGTGCTTTGGATGATTATGGAGGTGCTCCACAATGGACCAGGCAATTGAAATCCCATCGTAGGTGCTGGTTCCCCGACCGATCTCATCCATGATCACCAGACTATTTTCGCTCAGGTTATTCAGAATGCTGGCAGTTTCTGTCATTTCCACCATAAACGTGGATTCCCCTCTTGAAAGATTATCAGATGCCCCAACTCGTGTGAAGATTTTATCTACGATCCCTACTTTGGCATAACCGGCAGGCACAAAACAGCCCACTTGTGCCATTAATGCGATGAGAGCGGTTTGGCGAAGTAAGGCCGATTTACCAGCCATGTTAGGTCCGGTAATGATAATCACTTGTTGTGACTGACTATCTAAGTAGACATCATTGGGAACATAAGACTCTCCGTGGGGCAACGACTTTTCGATAACAGGATGTCGACCTTGCTTAATATCCAGAACGGATTCATCGGACAAAGAAGGTTTGACATATTGGTTTTGTCTCGCGAGCGTGGCAAAGTTGCTCAGACAATCCAAAGTTGCAAGCACCTGGGCGTCTTGCTGAACGGGATTGATGAATTCAGAAGCATGCGCCACTAATTCATTGTAAAGGCGTGTTTCTATGACAAGAATCCGATCCTCGGCATTAAGAATTTTCTCCTCGTAAGTTTTGAGTTCATCAGTAATGTACCGCTCCGCATTGACGAGAGTTTGTTTTCGGATCCATTCCGGAGGTACCTTGTCTTTGTGCGAGTTGGTCACTTCAAGGTAATACCCAAAGACTTTATTGTATGCGATTTTTAAGGAGGAAATCCCGGTCTTTTCCATCTCTCTTTCTTTGATCTGAAGGAGATAGTCCTTTCCCGAATGTGAGATTTTCCTTAATTCATCTAATTCTTCATTTACACCATCCTGGATCAGGCCTCCTTGATTCACCAACATCGGTGCCTCTTCCTTGAGCTTTTCTTCGATTTCGCTGGTAAAAGTTTCACACAAGTTTAGTTGATCTGCAATGCGATGAAACACCTTCGTCTCTGAGGCTGTTAGTGCTTGCTGAATGGGCTGAATGCTTTTTAGGCTTTTTTTAAGCTGAATCATTTCCCGGGGATTGATCCGGGCGGTGGCGACTTTTGAGATCAAACGCTCCAGGTCCGCCATCTGCTTCAACTGATCAACGATTTTTTCCAGTAGCTCTTCCTCGTTCAGAAGTGCCTCTACGGTATTGAGTCGACCCTCTATCTGTTCCCGATTTTTCAACGGTAGTACTAACCATCGGCGTAGCAAACGACTTCCCATTGCCGTTACCACCTGATCCATGATATCGATCAACGCCGTTCCGTCAGGTTGATTGGATTGTACCAATTCCAGGTTCCTCACGGTAAACTTGTCCAGCCACATATACTTGTCCTCTTCCAACCTGGAAATTGAGGTGATGTGACCTACATCTTTGTGCTCCGTAGCATCCAGATAATGCAGTATGGCGCCGCCGGCAATGATCGCATTGGACAATTCTTCAATGCCAAAACCTTTCAATGAACTGGTATTGAAATGCTGAATCAGCTTTTCATACCCAAAATCGTAGGTGTAGATCCAGTCATCAAGGGCCAGGTCATTGTAGTGATCTCCAAATGCGGCATCATAATGATCTCTTTCGGCTTTGGCATAGATGATCTCAGCAGGTTGAAACCCCTGGATCATTTTATCCAGATACGCCTTATCGCCTTCAGTGACAAAGAATTCGCCCGTTGACAAATCCAGGAAAGCGATACCAATCCCGTCTTTTGTATAGTGAATGGATGTGAGGTAATTATTTCTTTTTTGCTCCAGCACATTGTCGTTCATGGACAGTCCTGGTGTAACTAACTCTGTGACTCCACGTTTCACAATCCCCTTAACCGTTTTTGGATCTTCCAGCTGGTCGCATATGGCTACTCGATGCCCCGCCCTAACCAATCTGGGTAAATAGGAATCCAGTGAATGATGAGGAAAACCCGCCAATGCCACTGCTGATGCGGAGCCATTGGACCTTTTGGTGAGTATGATGTCCAGAACTTTACTCGCAGTAACCGCGTCATCGGCGAACGTTTCGTAGAAATCTCCGACACGAAACAGCAAAAGGGCACCTGGGTACTTTGCCTTGATAGCATTGTACTGCTTCATTAAGGGAGTTTCCTTGGCTTTTGCTTTGGTCTTGGCCATCGGTGGTCAGTGGTGGTTTATTGCAACATGGATGATCAGCAATATTAAAGGGTTCTGAGATGAAAAATGACCTCCGGGCCAGTCGATTTCATTGTCGACCAATTTATTCTTTTGACCATATGCATTTCAGGGATCAGTGACTCTGAATTCAAGAAAAACGGCGCATACGCGGCTGAAAGCTTGAAACCACTAGCTTCGAAATTTGAAAAGTAGGGGGGTTGAACATAATATTTTTCTAAATTTCTCCTGTTTTTCAGTGTTTTATTACAAAAACGACTACAAAACATTAATTAACCATACAATTCTTTTGTCTGCTAGATAAAAAGAGCAATATTCCATATATCAATTGCCTGATAAGGCAATTTTGATTTTTCAAAAACTCTTAAATTTCAAGAAATGAAGAAAATTTACTGGCAATTCAGCTGGGTCTTTCTATTGCTCCTTTCGGTGCAAGTAGCCTGGGCCCAAACCACTGTATCAGGTCAGGTGACCGATAAGGCCACCGGCACAGGGCTTCCTGGTGTTACAGTCATCGTAAAAGGTACCACCATAGGCACCGTATGTAATGTGAGTGGAGAATATAGTATTAATGTTCCCGCTGGCTCCAACACGCTTGTTTTTTCATTCATTGGTTTTGCTTCCCAGGAGGCTCAGGTCAATGGGGGAACACTTGATGTCCAGCTTTCTGAAGACGTAACAAATCTTGAGGAAGTCGTTGTAACAGGATTGGCATCAAACATCAAGCGATCCAACCTGGCAAACAATATTTCCACGGTCAATGCCAAAGCGCTGACAGGAACAACGACGGGAGCGACTTTGGATGGTGCTCTCTATGGTAAAATGACAGGTGTGAACATCAATTCAGCAGGTGGTGCTCCCGGAGGTCAAACTGCCGTCCGATTGAGAGGTATTTCCTCGCTTTCCGGAAATAACCAACCCTTGTTTATTGTAGATGGTGTTTACATCAGCAACACTCAATTGTCCAATGGTTCGTCTGTAGCTTCTGGTGCCAATGCAGGTAGAGAGGAAGGCGGATCAAACCGGGTTTCTGACATAAACCCTGAGGATATTGAAAGTATCGAGGTTTTGAAAGGAGCTTCTGCCGCGGCCATTTATGGAACGCGTGCAAATGCTGGTGTTGTAATCATCAAAACGAAGAGAGGTACCGATGGGAGAACCCAAATTCGATTTGATCAGGACTTTGGATTCAACACCATTCAGAATTATGCGGGTCGCAGATCATTTACCGATGCTACTGTCGCCGCACAGTTTGGAGATGGTGAAGTAGCCAATTTTAGAGCTGCCCAACAAAGTGGACGTATTTTCAATTATGAAGAGGAACTTTACGGAGAGAAAGGTTTTATTTCCGATTCCCGTCTGTCTATTTCCGGAGGTAATGACAAAACGAAATTTTACTTCAATAGCAGCCGTAGGGATGAAGATGGTATCATGAAAAGAACAGGATATGACAGAACATCTATCCGACTGAATCTTGATCATAAAATCTCGGATGATCTGAAAATTGGATTTTCTTCTAACTATGTGAACAGTTCTGCAGCACGAGGACCTGTTGGTAATGAGAACAATGGTGGATTCAGTGTGGGTTACAACCTCGCATTGGTTACAGCCGATTGGGAAGACTTATTCCCAGATGAAAATGGCAATTACCCTGATGGTCGTTTTGCTGCAACAAATGTTATTTTCAACAGAGATCAGATTGACAATGATGAAGAAGTCAACCGCTTGCTGCAAGGCGTATCTGTGGACTACAAACTCATTCAGGAGGACAACCTTCAGTTGAAGTTAGTTGCTAATGGAGGATTAGATTTCTTCCTTGCCAAGACTTCCGTCTACATTCCTGAAACGCATCAGGTTCAGAGAAGCACTACGAATGGTTTCATTAGTTCCGGCCGAAATAATTCGTTGCAGTACAACTACCAGGCCTTTGCCGTGGTGGATTTCTTTGCAGCAAACAACATCAGCCTGAATGGTCAGTTTGGTATCTCATATCTGAATTTCGAGAGTGATGAAACCATCAATCAAACCACACAACTTGTGCCAACGCAGACCAATGCCGGTCAGGGTAATGCATTTACTACTTTCCAAAGATTAACTGCTGAAGAAGAATTTGGGATTATCGGTCAGGGTCAATTCAATTGGGATGACCGATTGATTGCTACGGCTGGTATTCGCTTTGACAAGTCCAGTCTTAACGGAGACCCTAATAAGTACTTTGCTTTTCCAAGGGCATCGGTGGCTTTGAACGTCGCTAACTTCGATTTCTGGAGTGTGAGTGCAATGAACCTGTTGAAGATCCGTGTCGCTTATGGAGAAACTGGTAGCAGTGCTCGTTTCGGATCCTTGTTCACTCCACTGGGTGCGACATCTGTTGGTGGAAATTTAGGTTTGGGACTTCCTACAGTAGCTCAGAACAATGTTTCTGCGCAGCTTGGAGACACCAATTTGGAGCCTGAAACTTCTCAGGAAATTGAGTATGGTATTGACATGGCTTTTCTTGATGGTCGTGTTGGTCTGGAATTCACTGGCTATCAAAGGGATGTTAAGAACCTGATCTATCCTTTCTCTTCTATTCCAATTTCTTCCGGGTTTTCCAATCAGATTAGAACAGATTTTGACCTGAGAAATACAGGAATTGAAATCGCATTGAATGCTAACCCTGTATCCAATAGCTTCCTCAACTGGAACACAACAGTTAGCTGGTGGTACAATGAGGCAAAAGTAGACCGATTGGGAATTGGCGAATTCCAGCCATCTGGTGAAGGGTTTAGTCTGACATTCGGAAGTTCATTCATTAGAGAAGGAGAAACTGCCACGTCTTTGGCCGCGAATATTGGTGGAGCCCCTACCATCATAGGAGATGCGGCGCCAGATTTTCAATTGAGCTGGTTCAATGAATTGACGATAATGAAAAACCTGAACCTTTCTTTCCTATGGCACTGGAAAGAGGGCGGTGAAGTGCTAAACCTCACTAAACTTTTATCAGATTTTGGCGGAGTAACGGCTGACCTGGATGATCCGGATGTAGTTGCAAACCCTCGATTCGCAACAGATGGAGCGCGAGCATATATTGAAGATGGAACTTATATCCGTTTGAGAGAAATTGGTCTATACTATAATATTCCATTGACGAACGCAGGTCCACTCAGACAAGCAAGAGTCGGTGTGTCGGGTAAGAACCTTCTTACGATCACGGATTATACAAGCTATGACCCTGAGACTTCTGCTTTCGGTCCCTCTGGTCTTTCACAGGGAATAGAGGTGTCGCCTTTCCCAAGTGCGAAGCAGTTTTATCTTCATTTAGGTGTTCGGTTCTAAGTATAAAACATTCATTAACGAAGACATGAAAAAATTATCATTAATATATCTTTTAAGTCTGGTCTTCATCTTCACTGGATGTGAGATCGATGAAGTACCTAATCCAAACGGACCTAATCTTTTTGACTTTCTTGAAAACCCAAGCCAGCAGGACATTGACCTGTTAGTAGCGGGACTGGAAGCTCGAGCGAGAGATGGCGTTGGTGGGTTTGTGACAGCCACAGGAACAATTTCCAGAGAGTTGTACTTTTTCAACTCCTCGGACCCAACCACTACTGAGACGTTGCCAGGTAAAGGTGGCGCTACTTTGAATGGATCTGAGCCACAATTGACGGGTACAATGTTTGCCAGGTATCAGGCTGTGAAAAGTGCCGAATTCATTCTGGATGCGGTTGACGTGACCAGTGCCGTGCTCACAGAAGCGCAGCGAGATGGGTACCGTGGGGTAGCCAATACCTTCAAGGGTCTTATGCTGCTAGATGTACTTGATCTTTTGAACACGAACGGTATTCGCGTCGATGTTCGGGACCCGGAGAATTTGGGACCGTACTTGTCGCAGACTGCAAGTTTCTCTGCAATTCGGGATATTCTGGATGAAGGGTTCAATCAATTGCAAGGTGGTGAATTCCTATTTGAGCTTTCTTCAGGTTTTGATGATTTCAATACTCCGGCAACTTTTGCGCAGTTCAATCGAGCCGTAGCTGCCCGGGTTGCAATTCATCAGGAAGATTACGCAGGTGCTTTGACTCTGGTACAAACCTCCTTTTTGGACATTGCAGGAGACCTGACAACAGGCCCCAAGCGAGTCTATGGGAATAGTGGCTTTGAGGTACAGAACCCTATTTTCAAATCGCCTCAACAAAGCGGAGATCAATACATTGTTAATAACAGGATGATTACCGATATTCAGGCAGGAGATACTCGCATCAACAAGTTTCGTTTGAGAAATGACCCTGTAGGTAGAGATGGCCTTAATGGGACACACGAGATCTCATTGTATGCTTCGGCGACTTCTCCCAAAGATCATATCCGAAACGAAGAACTTGTGCTGATTTACGCAGAGGCAAGTATTCAGCAAGGCAACCTGGCTGACGCGATTACTGCATTAAATGCCGTTCGGAATGCTCATGGTCTGGCAGATTATGCCGGTGCTGGTGTGGAAGCTGACCTGATTGATGAAATGTTGTACAATAGAACGTACTCCTTATGGGCCGAGGGCCACGCCATGTTTGACCTGCGTCGATATGGTCGATTGAATGATACCTTTTTACCGATTGACAGGGAGGGAGATGTCATCCATACGGAATTCCCGGTTCCACCTTTCGAGGAATAATTACTTACTACTACACAATTGTGAAAAGCGGCGCCAGTTGGTGTCGCTTTTTTTTACAATAATAGTTTTGAAAGGAAGGCCATTTAGGACTGCTATGATCAAAAACAATGAAGGATCTATCGGTATGTCGTTTTTCATAAATTGAATTCAGGTTCATAATTTCGCCAAGTGAGAAAATTGAAAAACGAAGAGTTGGGCCGCATGTCAGTTGAGGAATTCAAGGCTGCTCCCAAATTGAATGTTTGCCTGGTGTTGGATAACATTAGAAGCATGAACAATATTGGCTCGGCCTTTAGAACCAGCGACGCTTTTCGTGTGGAGAAAATCTATTTGACTGGAATTTCTGCGACACCACCTCATCGGGATATTCACAAAACCGCACTTGGAGCTACAGACTCTGTGGATTGGGCGCATGAAAAAGATACCCTTACATTGATTTCAAGACTCAAACAAGAGGGTTATCAAATTGTGGCCCTGGAGCAAACAGAGAATAGCGTCTCTTTAGAGGATTTCAAGCCAACCCCTGAAGATAAGTATGCCATAGTCTTTGGAAATGAAGTCTTTGGGGTAGATCAGGAGGTGATTTCCCAATCAGATATTTGCATAGAGATTCCTCAATTTGGGACCAAGCACTCACTCAACATTTCCGTCAGTATCGGAGTGGTTCTTTGGGATTTTATGACAAAAATCTCTCCACTTTTCAGTAGATGATCTGAACCTTCGGTCCTCTCTTACAATTCAATCGGGAATTTTTTAATAGCTGCAAGTCTTCTTTTTAAGGAGTACAATTGATTTGCTGGAAATTGTACTTTACAAATTAAAAATATAACTTTATATAGCTTAAAAAATAAACTTGCCCTGATTATGATACGATTATCCAGAGTTGGCCTACTCGCCATTTTCACCTTTCTTGTACTAAACGCACAATCTCAAAACATCTTGTTGGTGGATAATAGTGCTGGAGCACCTTCCGGCACCCATGTGTACGGCGACATTTCCAGCGCGATATCCGCTGCCACCGCCGGAGACATCATTCACGTAAAACCAAGCACTGTTACTTATGGGAGTTTCACTATTTCAACAAATGACATATCGATTTTTGGTGTAGGGTTTAATCCTACCAAGGATGTGCCCACTTTGTCTATTTTCGAAACTGTTAATGTACAGGCTGATAATATTAGATTATCTGGTCTAAGAATTACAACACTTAATGCAGCTGAAAGTATCTCGGGGACCGTATCTTTTGATGGCCTAACTGTAGATGGCTGTAATGTTCAGTCCATGGACATTGGCGATGGAAATGATACGTTTACAAATGTCATCTTGCGAAACAATGTGATCGGTCAATTGGGTACGGATGGGTCTAGCATTACAACTTCAAGTGCCATTGATGTGAATGCTGGCTCCAGTAGTGTACTCATTACCAATAATGTGATTACCGGAAGGTCAACGGGCAGTTTAGATTGTGACGCGGGATGTACCATTCGCAACAACATTTTTATGGGAGATGGTTCTGGGGAATTCGCCTTTCAGACGGTGAATACGTCTACTGTATTTAACAATATATTCTACGGCAAAAATCCTAGTGCTCAAGGCTCCTTGTCTGATGTTAGTTTTACCAACAATTTTGCTGTTGGGGCGGCTGACAATACGTTTGGAACGGGAAGTGGAGTAACGGAAACTGGAACCATTACTGGCATTACTGATGCTACTGCCGTTTTTGATGATGCTAATATTGTTATTCAGCAGTTTTGGGATTTCAGTTGGGATCCAACCATCGCCACTAGCGCCACTTCCTTGATCAATGCCGGAAATGATGGAACTGACGTGGGTGTGACCGGAAGTACTACAGGATGGTCTACTAGTGGCACGCCTTTGCCCTTGATCCAGGTCATGAATCTTTCGGACATTGTTCGACAGGGAACTGATCTTGATGTAACAGTAGAGGCTGAAGGGAATTAATCCGTGAAAAGATTTCTTATCCTATTGGGGCTCCTACAAATAGGTTTAGCCCTAAGAAGTCAGGACCCAATCAGTTCGCTGGAGTACTTCATCGATACTGATCCGGGTTATGGGGCCGCGACACAAGTGGCGATCACTAGTGGGACCACCATCAATGAGGGCTTTACGATCAATACAAGTTCCCTTTCCCTGGGCTTCCATACGCTCTTTATTCGAGCGCAGAACAGTACCGGGGATTGGGGCATTCCCGAATCACGACTGATCTATGTCGACCCGTCTGGCGTCGGCATGGTTAATATTCAAAGCCTTGAATACTTCATCGATGACGATCCCGGTTACGGTAGTGGTACTGCTTTTAGTGCCTTTACCTCAGCGCAGGTGGTTTCTGAAATGGAATCCATCAATACCTCGTCCCTATCAACAGGATTCCACACGTTATTTGTTCGTGCACAAGATGACGGGGGAGGATGGGGCATTCCCGAGTCTCGGCTAATTTATGTAGATCCCTCAGGAACGGGTATTGTTAATATCCAAAGCCTGGAATATTTCATTGATGACGATCCTGGCTATGGAAGTGGGACCTCTTTTACGGCTTTTACTGCAGCTCAGGTCATTTCTGAAATGGAATCGATTAACACTTCTGGATTGTCAATAGGGTTTCATACCCTTTATATCAGGGCGCAAGCAGAAGGAGGGTCCTGGGGCATTCCCGAATCCAGATTGATCTATGTAGACCCATCAGGAACAGGTACGGTGAACATTGATCAACTGGAATATTTTATCGACGATGATCCCGGTTATGGTAGCGGTACGGCATTCACCGCGTTCACTGCAGCCCAGGTGGTCAACGAGACAGAAGCGATCAATACTTCATCCCTATCCATCGGCTTTCATACTTTGTTCATCAGAGCCAGGGCCGACGGTGGAAGTTGGGGTATTCCTGAATCACGTTTGATTTATGTCGACCCTTCTGGTGCCGGTATGGTAAATGTGGAAAGCCTTGAATATTTCTTTGATGATGACCCGGGTTATGGCAATGGCACCGCATTTACAGCATTTACTGCCAATGAAGTCGTGTCGCAGATGGAAGCATTGCCAACGAGTTCTTTGACTTTAGGTTTTCACCGGCTATTTGTACGCGCAAGCGCCGAGGGCGGTAGCTGGGGTATACCCGAATCCAGATTGGTGTATGTTGATCAATCGGGCCCGGGGCTTACGATCGTGGACAAATTGGAATATTTCATAGGAGACGATCCCGGATATGGAAACGGAACAGATATTCCGGTTACAAGTGGGACATCTATCAATGAGGTGTTTTCGGTATTAAGCGCTTCGCTAGTAGTGGGAGAAAATCAGATCACCATCAGGGCTCGGGACGAAAATGGGCAATGGGGCATCGGGGAAACCCGAACCTTTTCGAACTACGCTCCCTCCAGAGAATTAGATTCAGTGTCATTGGTTTCGATTTATAATCATACCGATGGAACCAATTGGACAAACAGTTCCAACTGGTTGTCAACAGACATTGACAACTGGTTTGGAGTGACCGTTTCCAGTGGAAGAGTCTCGGCGCTTGATCTCAATAACAATAGCCTGGCAGGTGTTTTGCCGGAATCTTTTGGATATCTGGAGGAAGCTGTCACACTGGATTTGTCTTCGAATCAACTGAGTGACTCGGTTCCCTCAAGCATTGATTTGCTGATCAATTTGAGTCAACTCACGCTTGATGATAATGATCTTTCCATATTTCCGAATGTTACTCTTGCGTCACTCAATATGTTGAATCTTGACAGCAATGCTTTGCAATTCGGAGCGCTGGAACCTTATTCGTCTATTGGGACATTCACATATAATAATCAGGCAAGGTTGTCGAGTGATTTAGATACGCTCGTGGATGTTGGTGCTACATTCGATCAGACATTTGATGTTTCGGGAGACAACAATGTTTATCAATGGACATTGGGAGGAACAACAATATCCGGGGCAACTTCCAACAGTCTTAATTTCCAGATCAATCCCATTGATACGGGTACTTATGTTTTGGAAGTCACCAATACCACCTTGCCAGACCTTACACTATCGTCCGGAGCTTTGACCTACAGTGTTCCAATCTTACAGGCTGATTCTGTTTTGTTGGTGAGTTTGTACAATGGAACGGATGGTACGAATTGGACCGATAATACGGGGTGGTTGTCAGATAATCTGGCCAATTGGGCTGGTGTGACACTATTGAATGATCGGGTTTCCGAGATAAACTTATCAGGGAATGCTCTGTCAGGAGAAGCTCCTACAGACCTGTTACATCTCGAAGAATTGTCTCAAATGAATTTATCAAACAATTCGTTGACGGCTATTCCGGATTTATCAGGACTTTCGGGATTGTCGGGATATGATGTGTCTTCTAATCAACTTGAGTTTGATGATTTGGAGCCCAACGCCGCCATTTCTGGCCTGGTCTATTCTCCACAGTCGGAGATCACGGAAGATCGTGACACATTACATGCAGTAGATGAAACGTTGACATTTGCGATTACTACCGGAGGGACAAATACTTATCAATGGACCAGGGACGGTGGATCAATTACTGGTGAGACCAACTCGTCTCTTACTTTTTCTAGCCCCGGTTTCTCGGATGAAGGGACTTACAGATTAGAAGTTATGAATTCCACCCTTCCAGATCTGACACTGTCCACTGGTGATATCAATTTGGCAATTAATGCACTGGTGCGTGACAGTACGGCACTTGTAGCATTTTACAATGCCCTCGGGGGAACAAGTTGGACTGATAATTCAAACTGGCTAACTGGAAATCTCAATACCTGGACAGGTGTCACCGTGGATGGGAGTAAAGTGACACAACTTGCCTTGCCTTCCAACAACCTTCAGGGAGAGATTCCAGATAATCTGGCCCGGGTCGACCAATTGCAGGTCGTTGACTTGTCTAACAATGTCCTCACTGGATTGCCCGATCTGTCTTCATTGTCTCAGGCAACTTCTATTGATATCAGTGCCAATGAACTCGAGTTTGATGACCTGGAGGTGAATACTTCTCTGGAATCCATTTTGACCTACAGCCCCCAGGCTGAATTGTCTGCAGATGGAGATACCCTCGTCTCTTTTGCTTCAAGTATTGATCTGTATGTAAGTACTGGCGGGGCCAATAATTCATACCAATGGTTATTGGATAACAGTGCCATCAGTGGAGAGACTAACGATACGATCTCTCTTGATCAGGTAAGCTTCGAGGATGAGGGAGAATATTTGCTTCAAATCACGAATTCCTCTTTTCCGGATTTGACCCTGGAATCTGGATTGTTCGTGGTAAATGTTACTTCCTTGAACCGGGACAGCACGGCGCTGGTCAGTTTGTATGATAATCTAAATGGAGTCAACTGGCCTAATCAGGAAAATTGGTTGTCAGGAACTGTTGGCAGCTGGCAAGGAGTAGTGGTCAGTGATGACAAAGTTGTAGGTCTGAACCTGGCAGGGAACAATTTATCTGGAACCGTGCCTTCTGATCTCCTTGAAATTGATCAGCTGGATTCACTGAATCTTTCCGGTAATGCCATTGTTGGATTACCTGTTTTAACGAGTTTGTCCTCAGCCACAAAGATTAACATCAGTGAAAACAACATTGATTTTGGTGATTTGGAAGGCAATGAGTCCATTGAAAGTATCCTGACTTATTCGCCGCAGGCCAACTTGACCGACGATCGTGAATTGCTCACCGAGATCGGAGAACAGGCTGTATTTACAGTAGCAGAAGAAAGCACTGGAGCATCGTATCAATGGCAGCGGGACGAAGTTGATATCGATGGTGAAACCAGTTTATCGTTGACTGTTGATGATACACAATTTGATGATGAGGGGTTTTATGCCCTCCAGGCAACTCACCCGAATTTTCCTGATTTGTTACTATCAAGTGGAAAATTTCAGCTGAAAGTAAGTTCGCTGGGTCGTGATCGAATAGCGCTACTCAACATTTACGAGGCTACCGGAGGTTCAGAATGGACCAGTGATGCCAACCTTTGGCCCGATCAGGACATTGAAGACTGGTTTGGCATTATGATTCAAAATAATCGAGTCGTGGAGATTGATTTGGATAATACTGGTTTAATGGGTGAGCTTCCAAGTGATATCAATGACATCAGAAACCTGGTGAATGTTGACCTTGCAAGCAATCAACTTTCAGGAATTCCGACGATAGATGGATTGGACCAACTTACTTCGTTAAATGTTGTGGACAATCTTCTTGATTTTGGCGACCTGGAACCTAATATTAATGTGGTTGGTATTTCGTATGCCCCGCAAAAACCATTTGGAGAATCAACAGCCATTCTGTCACCCAAAGGGAGTGATGTGCTTTTGGACCGTTCAGTTGAGGGGTCAGCAAATGTCTATTCCTGGACCATTGATGGTCCGGTCGCTTCCGGAGTAGTGGACGGAGTAACTGATGGTACCTATACGGTCTCGAATATTGACTATTCGAATATGGGTACTTTTGAAGTCAGTGTCACCAATGAAAATGTACCTGACCTGACCCTTCAGAGTCAGCCATTTGATGCGCTAGCCACCGTGGAGATTTCACTGCTACCACTCTACAGGGATATTGACGATGAACTGACAATTTTGGATGAAGGAGTTGCACAACTGCATCGCGTTACCGGTTTAGGTGGATTTGATTCATTGACTGCTGTTGATTTATCTGGAAGTGAAGTCATTTTTGGTGAGGTGGTGCTGGATGATTATCTCATATCCATCAATACGGACTCGTTGCTTATCCGTCAAAAAGATACGCGCACGGATTCCGTTCGGGTTCTTCCTTCTTACTATCGATCCAGTTTCCTTTGGGAGGAAGCTGATACGATCTTCCTCCGAGACCGACTGGAAGACACCCTGTTTTTGCAGCAACGTCCACGAGTAGATTTGGATGGAGATGGAGAAGTTGGGCTTTTGGTTGAAAGCGATTTCTTGGACAATGAGAAATCCGTGGCCCGTGTGGAGGCAAGGAGGAAAGTGAAACGTGCCGGATGTTCTCTGAGGAGAAGAAGGCGTGCTGGTGGAGGAAGGCCTCAAAATGATGATGAATTTGAACTTGTGGCCTATAAAGAGACGGACGATGAAGGCAGAGTAACCTTTGAAAATCTTCCGCCTGATACTTACAGATTAAATATTGAGTATCCTGGTATTCCGATGGATCCCAATACTTTTATTGAATTTGAAGTAGGAGCAAATGGATTGGAAAACAATACCCTGGAACTGGAAGCTACGGTTACCGAGGAAGGGATTGCCGTAGAATTAGTCGAGGAGTTAGGATTCCTTCGAGAATATTTCAAGGAGTTGAAAATATATCCAAATCCAGTTCAGGAAGAGCTGCACATTACCTATGAGAAGCTTGTTTCGAATCAGGTTACTGTTCAGGTTCTGAACCTGAGGGGGCAGCTTATTCAAGAAACTGAGGTACCAGCTGGTGTGGGAAGAAGTCTCACGCTAAACTTGCTGGATCTGGAATCGGGTATTTACTTGTTGCGGTTCGTTGATCGAACCTATCGGATACCTTCGATAGTTACTTATAAGTTGATCAAAGATTAATTAAAAGACCCTATCTAAGCTTTTTGTAAGGTTTTGATAGGGTCTTTATCAAACGGACAAGATTTAGTGGTTAATCCTTAACTTCTTCAAAATCGACATATTCGCCTCCTTTGAAGTCCTCTTTATTTCGTTTTTTCTTATCCGGAGCATAGTCTACGTTAAGGTCTGTTCCAGGAGGCCGTTTCGGTGGCTGATTTCGTTGAGATCGTTGCGCCGTTCCTCCCAGTGTTAGGATTTTAAAAAAGAACCCTCCTACCTTGTAAACAACGTAGCTGATGATAAATACGAACAATAAAAACTTGAACATATTGCTTTAAACTTATCTGCTGAGGAAGTGGTTTCGTTCCGAGTAAATATCTAAGAAATAATCATCCATTAAATCGTCGATAAAGTAGATCGATTCACCAGTTGATTTCATTTCAGGACCTAATTCCTTATTGACATTGGGGAATTTATGGAATGAGAATACTGGCTCCTTGATGGCATATCCTTTTTTAACAGGTTTAAACTCAATGTCAGTCACCTTCTTGTCTCCAAGTAGCACCTTTGTGGCATAGTTCACGTAAGGCTCCTGATAGGCTTTACAGATAAATGGCACGGTTCGGGAAGCACGAGGATTTGCTTCAATGATGTACACTTTATCATCTTTGATCGCAAATTGGATATTAATCAATCCAACTGTTTCAAGGGCGATGGCAATCCTTTTTGTATAATCTTCGATTTGGCGCATCACAAAATCTCCAAGGTTGTAAGGAGGCAAGACCGCATAAGAATCACCGGAGTGAATACCTGCTGGTTCGATGTGCTGCATGATTCCTATGATGTAGACATTTTCTCCATCACAAATGGCATCTGCTTCCGCCTCAATCGCTCCTTCCAGAAAATGATCTAAAAGGATTCGACCATCCATTTTCTTCGACATGAGTTTTACGACATGCTCTTCTAACTCCTCCTCGTTGATTACGATCTTCATGCTTTGTCCTCCAAGAACATAAGATGGTCGTACCAACAAAGGAAACCCAATCTCTTTGCAAACCTCTAAGGCTTCATCCGCATCTTCAATCGTTCCATATTGAGGGTATGGGATGCCCAATTCCTTCAAAAGATCCGAGAACCTGCCCCTGTCCTCTGCAAGATCAAGTGCCTGGAAGCTCGTCCCAAGGACCTTAATATTGTAGCGTTCGAGTTTTTCCGCCAATTTTAAAGCTGTCTGACCACCTAATTGGACAATGACACCTTCAGGTTTTTCGTGAAGAATGATGTCGTAGATGTGCTCCCAGAATACCGGTTCGAAGTATAGCTTATCAGCTACGTCAAAGTCTGTGGAAACTGTTTCAGGGTTACAGTTGATCATGATGGTTTCATAACCAGCTTCTTTTGCTGCTAACACACCATGGACACAAGAGTAATCGAATTCAATCCCCTGTCCGATCCGATTTGGCCCGGAACCAAGGACAACAACTTTCTTTTTATCGGTAACTAAAGATTCATTTTCATCTGCGAAAGTGGAGTAATAATAGGGTGTTTGGGCCTCAAATTCCGCAGCGCACGTATCCACTAGCTTGTATACTCTTTTGATGCCTAAATCATTTCTCTTGGTGAATACTTCACTTTCAAGGCACTTCACCAGATGGGCGATCTGGCGATCAGCATATCCCTTTTCTTTGGCAGTTCTGAGCAGGTCAACAGGAATTGTGTCGATGCTATACTGTTCCATTTCATTGTCGAGTTGCACTAACTCTTCAATTTGATCGAGGAACCAGGGGTCAATTTTAGTGGTCTTGAAAATCCGTTTGAAAGGGATTCCCAATTTAAATGCGTCGTAAACGTGAAATAATCTATCCCATGAAGCATTTGCGAGACTGTGAAGTATCTCCTCTTGATTCGTGAGCTCCTTTCCATCAGCACCGAGGCCGTTTCTCTTGATTTCCAAAGACTGACAAGCTTTTTGAAGCGCCTCCTGGAAATTGCGACCAATTCCCATGGCTTCTCCCACAGCTTTCATTTGTAAGCCGAGCTTGCGATCCGAACCTTTGAATTTATCAAAGTTCCATCTCGGAATCTTTACAATTACATAATCCAGCGCAGGCTCGAACAGTGCAGAAGTAGTTTTGGTGATTTGGTTTTTCAATTCATCCAAGTTGTATCCAATGGCCAATTTCGCCGCCACTTTTGCGATCGGATACCCGGTTGCTTTGGAAGCAAGAGCGGAAGATCGCGATACCCGTGGATTTATTTCAATCCCGATGATCTGGTCCGTTTCAGGGCTTACAGCGAATTGAACGTTACATCCTCCCGCGAATTGACCGATACCATCCATCATTTTAATGGCCAGGTCTCGCATTCTTTGATAAACTGTATCTGGTAGGGTCATGGCAGGAGCCACGGTAATGGAATCTCCGGTATGAATCCCCATCGGATCGAAATTTTCGATAGAACAGATGATGATTACGTTTCCGGCGCCATCTCTAAGCAATTCAAGCTCATATTCTTTCCAACCGAGGATACTTTGTTCCACCAGGACCTCATGGATTGGTGAGGCCTTCAGGCCCCGATCGAGGGCTACGTCAAATTCTTCCGGAGTATTTACAAATCCACCACCATATCCACCAAGGGTGTATGACGGCCGAATCACTAATGGAAACCCAATTTCTTGTGCAATTTCCTTCCCTTTCAGAAAAGAAGTGGCTGTTTCTCCCCGGCAAACGTCAACGTCCAGTTCCTTCATCTTCAATCGGAATTTCTCCCGATCTTCGGTGGTTTCGATGGCATTGATATCTACACCGATGATTTTCACATCATTCTTTTCCCAGATTCCAGCCTGGTCGCATTCAATGGCCAGGTTAAGTGCCGTTTGACCACCCATTGTTGGTAGTACTGCATCTATTTGAGGGTGTTCCTGCAAAATCTCCCTAATGGATTTTTTGTTTAGAGGCTTCAAATAGATATGATCAGCAGTAACCGGATCAGTCATGATGGTAGCCGGATTGGAGTTGATCAAAATCACTTCAATTCCTTCTTCCCTCAGCGATCGTGCCGCCTGCGATCCAGAATAATCGAATTCACAAGCTTGGCCGATGATGATCGGACCACTACCG
Source organism: Cyclobacteriaceae bacterium (assembly GCA_965215825.1). Lineage (GTDB taxonomy): Bacteria > Bacteroidota > Bacteroidia > Cytophagales > Cyclobacteriaceae > JAWPMT01. Next base: position 1,010,667 of record CBDCEM010000002.1, read on the forward strand.
ATAATCAGAATGGATTTGATGGAGGTATCTCTTGGCATTTGTAGCGTTTATCTTTTAGGAACAGACGAGCAGATTTACGTAAGCTCAAATTGAGGCAAAAGTATAGCGTGCCATTAGGATAGAAAAAGATCAGGCACTTTATTTTAACCGGAATCGATCAGAGTTTTTTAAGAAGGCTCAAATCAGGCCCAAAACCCATATATGACGTGTTGCAAGAACCCGTCTCAAAACCTACCAGAGCTTCAATCGGATTTCCTTTATGATAAAAGGCACTTCTTTTACCATCAGGTCAATTTAGCGGGACTAGCTCAACCATTTTTTAATGAGACGTTTTCGATTCTATGCCTCAAATATTGAATCAGATCAATATCCGATTTTCGTTTGATCGTGAACTCTCATACTAACTCTTCAAAAACTGCATGATCCAGGTTTCAAAAAGGGATTGATCGACCGTCTTTTTCAGTGATTCGTCTGCATCCCGGACCTTTTCCTGACCAATCATTTCTATCCTGGAGGTATAAAGTGCCTGATTGTAGATCTTATTGAATTCCGGGTGCCCCTGTATCCCAAGAAACTGCTGATCAATTTGAAACATCCCGATAGGGCACAGTTCAGACTGGGCAAGAATTTCCGCTTTCGGTGGCAAGGATTTAACCTGATCCTTACACAACATTATAATGTTATATCGAGGGAGTTCCGGAAGCATCCAACGTTGATATTGTAAGATCTCAAAGGTGTGAACACCGATGTTCCAGCCTATTTCCGCGGGACTTGTTTCTCCACCCAGGGCATGAGCAATGGCCTGATGTCCGAAACATGCGCCCACAAACTTTTTGTTGGTGTGAGCCACATTTCTAATGAACCTCAATAATTCGATGATCCAGCCCTCGGCATCGTAGACGGAATATTTAGATCCCGTGCAAATGAACTGATCATAATCATCAATTTCCGGGAAGTGACCGTCGACAACAAAATAGGGCTCCAACTCCAGTTCCGGAAAAAGGCGCTGAAACATATCCGGATAGGCTCCATCGATAGGTTCAAGAGCAGGCAATACATGATCACAGACCAGCAAACACGTTTTCATTACAATAGCTTTAAGTGGAAAGATTTTGGTCGGGTGAGGTATTGATATCCCATTGCACTTAGTGTACACCCTTTACCCGAGTTTTTAACGCCAGTCCAGGCAAGGGCCGGATCCAGGTAATCACACCGGTTCATGAACCAGGTTCCGGTTTCTACCTGGTCGCCGATTTGCATGGCACGCTCAACCTCTGATGTCCAAATACTGGCGGTTAAGCCATATTGGCTGTCATTCATTCGGGTAATGGCTTGTTCGTCGCTACTTACCTTTTCGATCCCGACAACTGGTGCAAAACTCTCCTCTTGCATGATCAACATGTCGTGATTGGCATGAATGATCGCTTGTGGATTCATATACGGAGCTTCCTTGTCAGCAAATGTGGTCCCAGCAATAAGCGCTGATCCTCCTTTTTGTATGGCATCTCTTATGTGCCGTTGGGCTTTTTGCGTGGCGCTTTTGCGAACCATCGGTCCCAAAGTAGTCTCCTTTTCCAGAGGGTTTCCTACGACATATTCAGAGGTAATATTTCTGAAATGTTCCAGAAAATCATCATGAAGCGATTCATGTACATAAATGCGTTCTATTCCACAGCAAGATTGACCCGAGTTAAAAAAAGCACCATCTACTAAATTTTCAGCTGCGTTTTTTACATCTGCATCCGCAGCGACGTAAGCCGGGTCTTTGCCTCCGAGTTCCAGTCCGGCTGTGATAAATCGTCTACCTACCGCCTGCTGAATAGCTTCGCCGCCACCCACAGAACCTGTAAATGAAACGCCTGAAATTCTAACATCCGCGATCAAGTCGGGAATCTGGCTATGTGCCAGATGCAAATACTGAAAGACACCTGTTGGAGCATCCGCATATTGAAAAGCAGCAGCAAATCGTTCTGCACAAAGAGCAGTTTGTTCTGCATGTTTCAAAATCACGGTATTGCCAGCCATAATGGCCGGAATTACTGCGTTGACGGCAGTTAGATACGGATAATTCCATGGTGAAAGTACCAATATGGTTCCAAGAGGTTCCTTTCGAATGAACCGCTTAAACCCTTCCTGACCTTTAACTTCCTGATCTGACAATTCATTTTCGGCAATGGAAATCATATGTAAGGCCCGGTCCTTGAATCCTTTGATTTCGAGGGGAGCATAAATGATCGGACGACCCATTTGCCAGGTGATTTCCTCCGCAATCTCTGCTACATTTTGTTCGAAATATTCAACGACTTTTAGACAAATGTTGGCCCGTTGGTTAATGGAAGTTTTCCCCCAATCTTTTTGCGAAGACTTTGCCCTGGCGAGTGTTTGCTCGATTTCGGCACCCGCATTATAAGTTCTTTCACAATAGACTGAACTGTCTATGGGTGTTATGGTTTTGAACATTCTATTCATAAGGCAACAATCAAAGCATGAAACTTGAACTTAGATAGGCACACTAAATTGATGAAAACCATTCTAAATCTATCAAAAAGCGTTTTTTGTTTCCGTAGTATTCAAAAAATTGAACGACTACTCTGGCGTGACATAGGCAGCTGTAATTCCTCCGTCTACCACGAAATCGGTTCCGGTAACATAGCTTGATTCATCCGAAGCGAGATACAATGCCGCCTTTGCCATTTCCGCAGCTTCCCCGAACCGGCCCATCGGTACATGTACCAATCGGCGTTGCTTCTTTTCTTCCGTGTTGAGGAATTTCATCAACAACTCTGTTCTTAAGGGCCCCGGACAGAGTGCATTCACACGGATATTTTCCCGGGCATGAATTACAGCGAGTTCCCTGGTCATAGATAGTACAGCCCCCTTACTGGCCGTATAGGCTATCTGCGGCGTAGCAGCTCCTAAAAGAGCCACAAAAGAAGCGGTATTGATGATGCTGCCACCTCCAGCTCTTTTCAATGCAGGAATTCCATATTTACAACCCATGAATACACCTTTTGCATTGATGTTCATGGTCAGGTCCCAAATGTCTTCCTCTGTTACCTCTGCATTGTCATCACTGCTGTGCATGATTCCAGCGTTGTTGAATAAAATGTGGAGTGCACCGAATTCTTTTTCTGCAAAAGCCACCATGGCTTCACAATCTTTCGGAACAGAAACATCCGCTTTGATGAACTTCACTGGAAGTCCATCCAGCTCTTGAATGACCAGGTTGGCTGCTGCTTCATTGATATCTGCCAGCACAACCTTTGCTCCTTCCTTTGCAAAAAGGATCACAGTCTCTTTCCCGATTCCATTACTACCGCCCGTTATGAGGGCCACTTTATCCTTAAGTCTCATGCTAAAGTCTTTTTCAAATAGGGGATGTTACTGCTTGTGAAAATAGCTTAGATTCTTTCAAAATATCGCTTTCGCTCCCAGTCGGTTACTGACATTTCAAAGGAATTGATCTCTTGTCGATAGAAATGTGCGTAGTGTTCGACAACCTGCTCACCGAAGGCTTCTTTCGCGAAATCACTGTTGGAAAAGCGGTCTACTGCCACCTTCAGGGTTTTAGGAACGTGCGGCAAATCGCTTGCCTGATAAATATCTCCTCGAAAACATGCAGGAGGCTCGATTTTTTCCTGCATACCTTTCAGCCCTGAAGCCAAAGCCCCGGCAAAAGCCAGGTAAGGATTGCAGTCTGCACCGGGAATGCGGCATTCAATTCTCAAACTACTGCCATTTCCCACTACGCGAAATCCTGCTGTTCGATTGTCAAAACTCCACGCCTGACGTGTGGGGGCCCAACTTCCGTCTACATATCGTTTGTACGAATTAATGGTCGGGGCATAAAAGACCATGATATCTGGAACGTATTTAATCCACCCACCCAGGAAGTGACGAAAAATTTCGGAAGCATTGATTGGACCACAGGCTTCGTTACCGATGAACGCATTCTTGCCGTCTTTCCATAAACTGATATGAATGTGGCAACTCGATCCGGCCTGGCTCTCATCGTATTTGGCCATAAAGGTCACTGAAAGCCCCATTTGATCCGCGATCTCTTTGAGGCATTGCTTGTATACCACATGTCTGTCAGCCATTTCCAGCGTTTCGGCATATTGCACATTAAGCTCATGTTGACCTAATCCCCACTCTCCTTTGGAGGTTTCGACCGGGACACCTGAGTTCTTGAGATGTTTTCGAGCAGAGGAAGTAAAGGATTCTGTTCTAGAGCCTTGTAAGATGTGATAATCTTCGAGGTACCAACCAGCGGGCTTTGCATCCACGAACTTACTTTCCTGAGCTTGCTGATAACTGGTGTTAAAAAGATAATATTCGAGTTCGGATGCAGCGAAGCTTTGAAGTCCTGCTATTTCCAGTTGGTCTAGCTGCTTCTTTAAGATTGACCTGGGAGCCTCTAAAACAGGGGCATGAGTTTTCTCATTCTGCAGGTCGCAGATGACAAGAGCGGTCTTTTCCAACCAGGTAGTCCAGCGCAAAGTCCCCAGATCAGGGACCAGGTGAAAGTCTCCATAACCCAGTTCCCAGTTGGCCAATTTGTAACCGGGGACGGGTTCCATCTCCATATCAGTGGTAAGTAGATAATCACATCCATGAGTGCCATCTTTCAGTGCCGAGCTTACAAAAAAATCAGCATCAAAACGTTTACCCATCAAACGACCATAATGATCAGTAAAACCTACAATGACTGTTTCTATGGCTTCTTCAGCTACCTGCTTTTTAAGCTCGTCTATTGAAAGCATTCCTCTATTCACCATAAACGTTTGATTTATCTGGATTCAAATTACAGGAACTTGGCACATCACCCAAAATTTGTTTTGGTCATTCAACAATAACTCTCAAAACTTTTGAATCCACCTGTATGAAATACACACCTGCGTTGATAATTTGTATGGTTTCTGGCTTATTACCAACTGAAGTCCTATTGAAGGGTACAGGTTTACCCGAAGTATCGAACACCTGGATCAAAGGATCTGAATTTTCTTTGGCGACCACATGAAACTGACCGGTACTGCTAGGGTTTGGATAAACAGAAACCTCCAGATTATTACAGTATCCAACATCTACTTCGGGAATGGAGTTAATTCCTGAATTCCGACGCACCTCGATAAATTCTTTAAGCCCATATTCCACATGTGCTTCATTGAAATAGTCAAACGAGTTTCTGAAATCGTCGGGGCTAAATCCAAAAGAAGCACCGTATTTAACATCCGCTTCAACATAAGGATCTAGTAGCTCTTTCAGAGATCCGAGTTCGGAAGAAATTACCTCTTCAGTAAAAAAGGACTTAAAAACCTTATTCAAACAAGCATAATATCGGTTTCGAAACTCTGGTACGTCCAAAATCCGAGCGGTCAAAGGGCGCGCATGGCCATGTCGATGAAAGTGATGAAGGTCGCGTGTTGCCCAATCGCGATTTACCCAATCTATACCCCAGGTATTGTCTGTATCGTAAACGATAAATTCAAATTTTCCACTACGCTCATTGAAGAATAGATAGTAATTATTATTGAGGTAACTGTAGCCATCCCAATGACCTGAAATGGCTTCAACAGCCAATTGCCGGATGAACCGATCGACCTGAAATACTTGCTGGATCTCAACTTGAAAGGAATCATCTGAAGTCTGGTTTAATATTTCAGCAAAGGACTGGAGTTCAACGCGATCGTCGTTTTCTTCATTGATTTTGGATTCGTACAAGTCATTGTTCAGGAGTTGACTATTGTCCTCCAGCGTTGCGCCGAAAGTGCATTTGTAAAGGAGCCCCTCCTCATGACCAAATCGCTTATCTACAAATTCATCATCAATTTGTTCGACCATCAGATAAACACCCATGTACTCCTCATTGAAATATAGTGCTGATGGGGCTACACGAGGCGCTGCAACATCCATTTGCCGGTACATTTTCATGGTCAGCAATTCCCTCACATGGGAAGGGTCATTGACATTTGGTTTGAGATTGATCTTCTTATAGTCCTGAAACTTTTCACCTCCGAATTCCTGAAAGTCGATCTTAAATGAACGTTTTAGATGTCCACGGGAAGTATTTCCACGCAACCGTACGCCTACGTTCCGAACTTTGGCATTTTGCAGGACAGAGTTATTGAATGTGACATTGGCTGTCACATAGGTTTCGCTAAACCGGTTATTGCCGGAAAGTAGAAAAGATTTGTCTTCCTCAGTTAGTTCAACTCGTATTTCAGTGACCTCTTGTTCACGAAAGATCTGATCATCACCTGGATTCAGAGGCTGGCCGAAAAGCAAAAAGAAGGGGATCGAGCCAAGGAAGCAAAGTAGCACCTTTGGAAGTTGGATTTGAACAAGGATTTCTTGTAATACTGGCTTAGAATCCGAAACCATCATCGTCTTCCTCCTCGATGGTATCAAAGTTTTCTTCTTCCAGGTTTACATCTGTAGGAGAAATCAGGTTATAGGGTTCAGTAATACCGAAATATTTTTCCCTGAAATCATTGATAAAGGTCAGGGTTTCGGTTTCATCGGCAGCCAATAAGATCAGTTCTCCGGGACGAGCCTTGTCTTCATTGGAGTTTTCTTCAATAGCCGCGTTGAACTCACTATTGGAAGAATAGACAGCAAGGTGGTTATCCTCGTAGCCGAAGAAATACCATGTGCCAGGTGCAGCTTGCAAGAATAGGTTCATGATATCTCCCCCGGCTTCATCCTTCCTGAATTCGAGGAATCCATCCATTTTGGCGTTAATGTCTTGTTCCAACATGTTGGATATTCCCAATTTCGTCGTGTTATGCCAGGCCCTATTGTCTTTATTCCATTGCATTTTTACCCCTGAAATAACCAATGACTTATTTAGTTCAGGGCTAATTTCATAGAGTGGCACATAATCCCTCAAGGATCCGGTTTCATAACCTCGAGCAGGCGCTTCGCCCACGATATTGGCCAGATTTACCAATGTTTCAATTTCAATATCATTAGCGGGTGGATTTCCGAGCCTTTCCACAATGTCTAAAAGATCTTGTGCCATCAACTGTAGAACGGTAGGATTGAGCTGGTAATCCATGGTCAAAAATGCGTCGATGTTATAGTCACCTTCGGTTCGGTTGCCAACTCCCAATACGGCGGCATCTACTGTTATCTGATTGATTTCCGGATCAAGGAAAGTAACGGGTCCCTCAAAGATGACATCCGTCGTACTGTCATTGTAGATCAGGGTATGACCTTCGTACGACTCGCCAAGTGTTTTGCTTTCCTTTTCAATGCTGAACGTGCCATCGACATTGTAGACCAATAACCCTTTGGCCATAAAGAAATCTGGATTATCGGGTTGTTGTCGTTGTTCAACAAACGTTGGGTAAACATTGCCAGCATTATCATAATGCATCCCCGCAATAGCGCGGCTTCCATCGTCGAACAAGGCATTGTCAAAGTCCACGATCACATCGGTAACATCCTCTGTCCGGGAGTATGTAACCCACTCGTTTTGAGGGATACTCGGAATAATTGGTTTTACCGCGCCTTCCAGCTCAAGTGCTTGCTTGTATGCTTTAAGGGCGACACCTCCCTTAAACAAGAAGCCCGCAGCTACTTCGAGGTTTTTGGTATCCGGAATAATTCCTTCAGCTACACTGTATTCTACCGAGTCACCGCGAATAATCGTTTTTTCCGTTTCAAATGTCCTGAATTGAATATCAAAAGTATCCGCCCCGATCGGAAGCAGGTAGGTGGCTCCACCAGAGAATGCATTTCTTGATTCCACGTCAATGGTGGCATCGAACAGGTAATGATAGGTACTGTCATTTTCAAAGATAACTTCTGCATTTTCGAATGTTTGTAGCACCGAATTGGCAAGAACTGTCATTTCATTGCCGTTTGGAATGATCTCCGCATCTGCCACAGCGATGTAAGGAATACCTTCCACATCCATTTCTTGCGTATTGATGTCATATGTTGCTTTGGTTGCATTGAAAGCCAGGGAATCCAGGTCCTCACGAGTGGAATAGAAATAAGATTCTTCAAGAAGTACATTTTCGGGTTTCTCCATGGTGATAATGGAGTCTTCCAGGAACCAGGTTGCATTGGTAATGGAAGTATTCAAGGCAGCGTATGGGAATGAAATCGCTGCCACACCTGTATTTTCTGGTGAAACATCTGCCTCATTTTTCACCAAATCAAAATACAGAGCAATGTCATCTCCCTCCATCGCTGGTTTCTCAGGATCATCGGTCAACACTTTGAATATGGCATGCCGTGCAGAATAAGAGAGTTCTTCGAAAGAGAACTCTTCGGACTCGGCCGTAGATCCACGAGTGGCAATCATCCCTGAACCATAAACACCTTTTGTAGTAATGTTCGCCTGACCCGTCAACTCCGCCGTGGCATCGTAGAATTTGAATGGTTCATTGATGGTACTCAAAAACATACTGTCTTTACGTGGTAGCCAGTACATGCGGAAAGCGCCTAGCTGTGCATCCGGATAACTGGCTTCTCCCAGGCTCCCTGGTCGGATTTCACCTTGATGTCCGTCGGCTGTAACTGAATCAGGATAGTAGATAAAATCTCTGGAAAAGATGGTTGATGTCAGGAAATCGATCTTTCCCCCACCTCTGATTCCATCCTTGTTCAACGTGATTTTTTCGTATGTACGTGCCCCGGTCTTATACAGGTTGTATCCATCTTCGGGAATGTTATGTACAAAACCCAATGATCGATCTTTCTGAATGTGCAGTGTGTCTTCAAAAGGAGGAAAAATATCACCGGAATTGAAAGTACCTGGAAACTCGATGGAAGAAGCATCCTCCCTATCAATACTGTCGACTTCCAAAGGGGGAATGATAAAACGTACGGATTTATCGTAGGCACCATTCAACACATCTTCCCCGTCAAAGTAGACAATGGCTTCAGTATCAGTCACAAAATAAGGGTAGGAATCTGTCTTGTCATGTCCCGCCCGGTTGGAAGGTTGATTGAGGAAAAGTTGCCCTGATGTTTCTGTAAGGTGATTGTTGAGCGCCTTTCGATTGGCTGGATTGTGAGAAGCTGCTGTTGAATCTTCTGGGGGCAATTGAATACGGATCGAATCAATGGTAGGCATGTTGATCAAAAAATCTTCATAGTTGAATTCAAAGTCTTTGCCTTTGTACTTGAAGTCAATAGCATCGATCGCGCCATCGAAGGTCATGTTTCGGTTTTCACCGATTCTTACGATGCCTCCCTCGGGCTCAATGGTTATTTCATAATCCGTTGTAACATAAAATTTGTTGACACCCCGAGCGATTATTTCCATTGAATCTAATCTCATGGAAGCATTTGGGCCGCGGGAAATACGTGATGGAATAAACACATTGTCATAGTCCTTTCTCTTTGCCGAAGACTCATAGTAATGAAAGGCCCGATCGTTCAATTTCACGAGGCCCGTACTTTCATTGAAATCAGCGAAGTTGTATTGCTCCAGCATTTTCATCGCTCCTTTCAGAAGGCGCACATCTATTTTGGTTACTTCTGCAATTTCATCAATCACAAATTCCCTGATGTCGAATTGCTTCGCGTAAGCTACGGAGATAGCTATAGGATGAAAACCAAAAGGCCCTGTCATCCTTCGAAAACGAACCCTACTGAAGTAATCCAGAGATTCGAAGGAGGCGGGAACCAGGTCTTTTCCATTCAGAATACTAAAGTCCACTGAGTCCGTGGCTACGTCCCACCGGATCAGGTCAGCATTTATCGTCATGCCGTGGTAAGACGAAGTGAATGCCGTAACATTATGTTTCTTGTCTCTCAGAACCAAAAGGTTTTCACCGGACATGTCATATTCCATTTCCACTGATGGGTGATAAATAGAGTCTTGTCCGATAAAAATCGTCATACTTGCCTTATCCGAAGTGATCATGGAATCTTCTCTGAAGGCGAATTTCAAAGCCCTGAATACGATCTTTTTACCATTGCTATTCGATACTTCGAGTTTGCCGGGCTTTCTTGAAATGGAAGCGCCAAAAAGTTTATTGCCCCGAAATTCTACTCCTCCTGTATACACTACTTTTCCTCCTGGGAATCGAAGCACAGCATCCGCCTCATACGAGGTAAAAACCGGATAATTGCTCAAAGCCCGAGAGGGCCGTTTGACACTCCTATAGGTAAATACGCCTTCAACTTCCTTGTCTAAAAACCCAGGGAAATTGATTTTGGCATTGGGTGTCTTAAAAACGGGTCGATCTGTCCGAACATTGAACTGTCCCAAGCTAATCTCAGCACCACGCATCCTCACATTCTGTCGGGGCCATTCAAGTATGCCACTTTCTCCAACGAAGGTTTCATTTTGCAGGAGATTGTTCCCTTTAACCTTCCGAATAGAAAGGGAATCATAAGGGGTCAGGATCAGAAGTTGAATATCTCTCAAGTCAATTGTCGGTCCTTTTACTGCAGGGTGCAGGTAGTTATTCTTTTCAAGAGAAACATAGTCGGTTTTTTGAGGAACAATTTCGTTTCTCACCAACGTTTGACGTACAGGTGCGCTTGGAACAGGATCATCCGACCAACTATCACTTCCGGTATCAGTGCTATTATCGTCCCAGTTACTGTCATCCTCGAAGGTGTCGTCGTTGCTGCCCCAACCATCGTCATTCCCCCAACTATCATTACTCCCCCAATCGTCATTACTGCCCCAGTCATCATTGTCGTCCCAACTGTCATCCTCTGCCGTTTCGTCGACAGGCACTGGTGTCTCTTCTACCACTTCAGTAATTACAGGTGCTTCGAGTTCTTCCGGTTCTGCTTCTGTCTCATCGGGAATCAAATCCAAAATGGAAGGAGCTGGTTCAAAGTCCACTAATTTAAAATCGTAGGTACCACCAGGAACCTGAACAGTCAATGCCCGTGAAAAGTGGAGGTATCGCCTCGCAAAGAAGGTATTCATTCCAAGAAGGAAATCAGCATACTCCTCGCGATTCAATGTGCCCACCACCTGCAAATTGATATCCAAGACATTGTCCAATTCGCGGGCATCAATTCGCTCCTGAGCCATGGAGTAAGCCAGGTAGCTAAAAAAATGCCAGTAATAGGGATTGAAGGCATACCCTTTGCGCTTCATAGCAAAGGCTATTTGTATGATTTTTTCTTTGTGAGTGCCGTTAAATTGACCATTCCAGGCATTATTAAAGTCAAAAGCCACTTTGTTGCCAGCTTCTGTTCCCATTCGTTGCAAATAGGAAATTGCCTGATTTTTGAAAATAGCAGGTTCTTCGGAGAACTTTTGGGCATAGGTAGAGAAGACCATGATGAACAACAGGGTCATTAACCCAATTGCCTTCCTGCTAAACCTACAATACTCAAATCGTTGAACCATCACCTAAAGTTAGGTATTAATAAACGCATTAATCACCAGTACGGTTGAATAGGAGTGCTGCCCAATGGTCTTTAGAGACACTTTTCACCAGTTTTAGATCCAAATGGGAAGCAGCCTCTTCCAGATCCGGAACGTCCTTTTCATAAAAACCACTCAAGAACAGATGCCCCTCATCATTAAGCAAACTCTCGTAAGTGTTGATCTCCGCAAGCAATACATTCTTGTTGATATTCGCTATAAGGATGTCAAATTTCTTATCGAAGGACAGCTTATCAATCTCTCCTTGAGCCACACGAACTCCCTCAAACCCATTTAACGACAAATTGTCCAGACTATTTTCTATGCACCAATCATCAATGTCTGTGGCCTCCACATGCACGGCGCCTAATTTCAACGCCATGATGGCCAGCACCCCTGTTCCAGTCCCGACATCCAGCACAGATTTATTTTGAAAATCCAGGCCCAGCTGCAATGACAGCATTTGTGAAGTGGTCGCGTGATGCCCGGTTCCAAATGACATTTTGGGCATGATCACGATTTCATGATCAAAATCCCCGGATACCTCGTGAAAGGGAGCCCTGACGAGGCAACGATTATCAACAATTACCGGGTCAAAATTCTTTTCCCAAACTTCATTCCAATTGGTTTTTGCTACTTTTTCCACCGAATAACTGATGGTTCCCATGGAGTTATACCGTGCCAGTGCTTCTTTGAAAGCCCCTTCATCAAATGCTTCGCCTTCAAGGCTGGCAGTTAGCCCGTCAGGCAATTCCTGGACGGCAGAAAAACCCAGCATGTCGAGCTCTGCAATGAGCAAGTCACGCTGAAGTTCGCTACAGGTAATATTTACAGTTAGAAAATCCATTACTCGTTGCAGCCGGCAAACGACTCGGTTTCGGTAAAAAAAACGGAGAAATGAGCTTCGTCAGGATCATCGGTAAAGTACAGACGATACCTGGCCTGGTTTTTTTTATTAACAAAGTGCCAGTGCCCCGGCTTATCTGCATACAATTGATTGTCCTGATCGTAAATCAGAATATCTGCAAAGCTCTCTGAACTTTCCTCAAAAACGATAAAATCAGCTTCCTTTTTGGAATACACCTCATACATGACCCCATACAAATCACAATAAGGATTTTGAATCGGTAGTAGGGGGAGGATCAGTGCAAAAAGGAAACTCGAAATCAAAATGATTTAGCTATATCAACAAAATCCCGGGACTTGAGGCTGGCACCGCCTACTAATCCACCATCAACATCCAGGCAAGAAAACAATTCGGAAGCATTGCCTGGCTTCACACTGCCGCCGTACAAGATAGAAATGCTATTTGCAGTTGCATCATTGTACTGATTGGCAATTTCTTTTCGGATGAAAGCGTGCATTTCCTGGGCTTGTGAAGCACTGGCTGTCACACCTGTTCCAATAGCCCAAACTGGCTCATAGGCGATCACAACTTTCTTTATTTCTTCCGCAGACAGCTCAAAAAGACTCTTGGCCACCTGTTCAGCTACCAACTTGAAATGATCTCCGGCTTCCCGAACTTCAAGGTTTTCGCCACAGCAGAAAATAGGCGTAAGGCCCGCTTCCAAAGTGGCTTTAGTTTTCCGAGATAGCAAATCATGGTCTTCACCGAAATACTCCCGGCGCTCACTGTGACCTATTACGATGTGCGTAGCTCCGATGGATTTGATCATGTCGATCGATACCTCTCCGGTATACGCGCCACTTTCTTCTTCATGGCAATTTTGTGCACCTACCGCAATGTTTCCAACAGAGCCAATCAGTGCTTTTACTGAACCGAGGAATGGAAAAGGAGGAATCAATACGATTTGTACATCTCCTTTCACCTCGTCTTTGGCCATATTCACCACTTCAGAAGCCAATTGTTGACCCTCTTGAAGGTTGGTATTCATTTTCCAGTTTCCTGCCGCAATTTTCTTTCTCATGATCAAATTTTTTCCGCTAAATATCTCGCGGTTTTATTTTCGGCCGCCAATTTAATCATATCCTCCGGAAGTCCGACGAAATCGATATTTCCGCCATTTTCGCCACCTTCTGGTCCCAGATCTATGATCCAATCCGCACATTTCACCACTTCCATATTATGTTCAATGATCAATACTGAATTGCCTTCATTGACAAGAGCGTTCAGAGAATCCAGCAATTTTTTGATGTCGTGGAAGTGTAAGCCAGTCGTAGGTTCATCAAAGATGAAGAGGATGTGGTCTTTTTTGGAGAGCCCACTGCCCTTACCAAGAAAAGAGGCGAGCTTGACACGTTGGGCTTCCCCACCACTCAATGAATTGGAAGACTGTCCCAATTTCACGTACCCCAGTCCAACGTCGAAAAGAGGTTTTATCTTATTCACGATTCCTGTTTTATCCTTAAAAAAGGTCAGTGCTTCCTCCACAGTAAGGTCTAGAATCTCTGAAATGTCCTTGTCCTGGTACTTGACTTCCAGAATTTCTTTCTTGAAACGACGACCTCCACAATTCTCACAGGTAAGGTGCAGGTCGGCCATGAACTGCATTTCAATTTTGACGGTGCCTTCACCTTCACAGGTTTCACATCGACCGCCATCCACATTGAAGGAAAAATGAGCGGGTTTGAAACCATTGGTTTTGGAAATGGCCTGCTCGGCGAAAAGCTGACGAATGTTGTCGTATGCCTTTACATAGGTCACGGGATTTGAACGAGAGCTTTTTCCGATAGGATTTTGATCGACAAACTCAATGTGATTGACCTTCTTGTAATCCCCATCAAGCGTATCGAACTTTCCTGTGATTTCCCCGGTCACGCCAAGGATCTTGCCAAGAGCAGGATATAAGATACGTCGAACGAGTGTGGATTTACCAGAGCCACTTACTCCTGTGATCACTGACATGACCCCCAGTGGGATTTCAACATCGATGTTTTTCAGGTTGTTTTCCCGAGCGCCTTTCACCCAAAAAGACTGATTCCACTTTCTTCTGATCTTAGGAGGCTCAATTTTTTCTTCACCTTTGAGATACTTCGCCGTATAAGAGCCGTCGGTTCCATTGATCTCATTTACAGTGCCTTGAAATACCAGTTCACCACCATGAACACCAGCTGCAGGGCCAATATCGATGATTTCGTCGGCTTCCTCCATTAATTTTTCCTCATGCTCCACGACAATCACAGTGTTGCCCAGGTCCCTTAAGGTCTTGAGTACCTGGATTAGTCGATCTGTGTCTCTGGGATGCAGACCGATGCTTGGTTCGTCCAGCACATACATGGACCCAACTAGTGCACTTCCAAGAGAAGTGGCCAATTTTATGCGTTGAAATTCCCCTCCTGACAAGGTATTGGTCAGGCGGTTTAGTGAGAGATATCCGAGTCCGACATTTTCCAGGTATTGAAGTCGGGTAGTCACCTCATTGATAATTCTTCCTGCTACTTTCTGATCAAATTCCGAAAATTCAATTTGCTCGACAAATGGCCGTAACTGATCCACGGGCATCAATACCAGGTCTGTAATGGACTTGTCGGCGATTTTCACATAGGAAGCATCTTGTCTGAGCCGCGTTCCTTTACATTCCGGGCAGTCTGTTTTGCCACGATACCTGGAAAGCATGACCCGATACTGGATCTTATGGGTTTGCGATTCCAGGAAGCTGAAAAAGTCTTTGAGTCCATCGAAATGCTCGTTTCCATCCCATAAAAGCTGGTACTGTTCATCTGTAAGCCCAGCAATGGGCCTATGAATCGGAAAATCGAACCTAATGCCATTTTTCAGTAAGGGCTGCAACCAGGTCCGCATGGTTTCACTTCTCCAGGGTACGATTGCATTATCGTATACCGATAGATTTCTGTCCGGAATTACCAGGTCCGGGTCGATGCCCAGGATTCGTCCAAACCCTTCACATCTTTTGCAAGCCCCATAAGGATTATTGAAAGCGAAGAAATTGACCGTCGGTTCCTCGAATTTGATGCCGTCCAGCTCAAAAAGGTCCGAAAAGGTCTTTTTCCCTTTTCCGGGAATATCAACAAGGCATTTGCCCTCGCCTTCAAAAAAGGCTGTCTGTACGGAATCTCCTAATCGGAACTGCGTTTCTTCGGTGTTTTGAACGACAGCCCGGTCAATCAAAATCTCAATATTCCCCTTGGGTGTCTTTTTGATATCTTCAATGTATTGCAGATCTCCATCGACGAGGATACGGGTATACCCTTTACTCAAAAGAACTTTCAACTCCTGATCCAGAGACCTTCCTTTCATAGGCATGGGTGTACTAATCATCACCCGGTCACCTTCGTCAAAAGAGAGGATGTAATCCACCACATCGGTTACCGTGTCTTTCGTGACCACTTTACCGGATATTGGGGAATAGGTTTTACCGATCCTTGAAAAGAGTAATTTCAGGTAGTCATAGATTTCAGTCGTTGTGCCAATAGTGGACCTGGGATTTCGCGTGCTTACCTTCTGCTCGATGGCAATAGCAGGGGAGACACCCTTAATGTAATCCACTTCCGGCTTTTCCATGCGGCCAAGAAATTGACGAGCATAGGAGCTCAAACTTTCAACATACTTTCTTTGCCCTTCGGCAAATAAGGTATCGAAAGCCAGTGACGATTTCCCGCTTCCGGAGAGACCGGTTACGACGACTAGTTTATTCCTGGGTATGGCCACATCAATATTCTTCAGATTATTGACGCGTGCACCCTTGATCAGAATGTATTGTTTGGGATCTAATTGCTCGATGGAACTTGCCACCTCCCGACTTTTTTTACTCACTTACTTTGATGGATTTCGACAATTTTGGGCTATTCGACCAAAAAGTTGAACAATATTAGGGGTATGCTGGATTTTGATTGACTACAAAAATAGACAGAAGAGATTTTGGAATAATCAATCATTGAAATACATTTGACCCAGTCCAAAACATTTTTTTAAAAAACACATAACCAATACAATATGATATAGACCTCTACGTTTTTAACAACAGGTGAACTACATGAATAATTTAAGTTTAAGCGATAGCGAATTGCTATCGGCGTATGTTAAAGGTAACGAGGAGGCCTTTGCGGAGTTGGTTAATCGTCATAAGGACAGGGTTTTCACCACTATTCTTTTGATCGTAAAAGACAGGTACCTCGCGGAGGATTTGATGCAGGAAGTATTCATCAAAGCCATCAAAACGCTAAAGTCCGGGAAGTACAACGAGGAGGGCAAGTTCCTTCCGTGGATACTAAGGATCGCACATAATCTCGCGATCGATCAATTCAGAAAAGAGAAAAGATATCCGATGATCGTCATGGAGGACGGAAGCAGTGTGTTCAATACGCTGGAGTTCTCTGAGGAGTCCGTCGAAGACAAGCAAATCAAGCAGGATACCCAAAATCTGCTCAAACGGTTGATACAAGAATTACCTGAGTCTCAGAAGGAAGTGCTAGTTATGCGGCACTACATGCAGATGAGCTTTCAGGAAATTGCTGACGTCACTGGAGTGAGTATTAACACTGCTCTAGGCAGAATGAGGTACGCTTTGATTAACTTAAGGAAGAAATTAAAGCAGAATAATATTGCCTATGACAAAAACTTTTACAAAAAATGACCTTGTACGATTTGTCTACAAAGAGCTTTCAGAAGAAGCGCAAGAACAAGTAAAATATTCGGCCATTCAGGATCCCGAATTGGAAGACTCCATCAAAGAGTTGGAAGAGACCAGGGATCGCTTGAATGAAGTAATGGTTAGTCCTTCAAAGCCCAGTGTTGATAAAATATTGGCCTTTTCCAGGGATTACGAAGCTACTGGAGTATCCGAATAATCTATACTTTGTCTTTACAGGGATTGAGGTACTGATTTTTCGTATCAATGCGGCGAATGGTCTATAATTTTAGGCCATGACCCGGACTGAACGATATCAGGCACTTCACGCGCACCTGGCAGAAGTCGAATTAGCGACAGAGACAGAACTGCAATATGAGACGCCTTTTCAGCTGCTTGTAGCAGTCGTGTTGAGCGCGCAATGTACGGATAAGCGTGTCAATGAAGTAGCTCCTAAGCTCTTCGAAGCTTTTCCGGGACCTGAATTTCTGGCACATTCGAGCTTCGAGGAAGTTTATCCATACATCAAGAGCATTTCTTATCCCAACAATAAAACCAAACATCTGATTGGTTTAGGGAAGAAACTCATAGAAGATTTCGGAGGCGAAGTACCCGATACCCATGAGTCACTTCAATCTTTGCCTGGTGTAGGACGAAAAACTGCCAATGTCATACTATCCGTGTTGTTCGACCAGCCCACGATGGCTGTGGATACACACGTGTTTCGCGTAAGCAAGCGACTGGGTCTTGTAAATCAAAATGTCAAAGCCCCTTTCGATGTAGAAAAGAAACTAATCCAAAACATTCCGAAACACTTGGTGACCAAGGCGGACCAGTGGATGATCTTGCATGGAAGATATACGTGCCTGGCACGAAAGCCCCTGTGTCAGGGGTGTTCTTGTGCCCACTTCTGTCGCTATTTTGAGAAGAACCTGAGGAAAGGGAGTTTGGAATGATTGTGCACCTATACCATCAATATTTCAGGTATCCCGAGGAAGGTGGTGCGATTCGCTCCTTTTATTTAGCCAGACATTTGCTGGAAACAGGTCATGAAGTAGTGGTCTTTACTGCACATAATTCAGATTCAGGACTCAAAAGAATCCATGGTATTACTGTGGAATACCTACCGCTTACTTATGAAAATAAGTTTGGTTTTGGAAAACGCATTCGATCTTTTCTAAAGTTTCTGTACCTGGCAGTCCAGCGCTCTCGACAATATCCCAAACCTGACCTGAACTACGTAATAACGACCCCTTTGACGATAGGGATCATTGCTTTGTGGCTCAAGAGAATGCGAAAAACGCCTTATGCTTTTGAAGTAGGAGACCTCTGGCCGGAGATCCCAATACAAATGGGAGTGATCAAAAATCCGTTACTGCAGAAGTGCCTTTATGCGTTTGAGAAACGCGTTTATAAAAAGGCAAAGTTCCTGGTTGGACTATCCCCTCCCATCAAAGATTACATTGAATACACATGCGATTTCAATGTGAGAGCCATTAGTATTCCTAACATGTCTGATTGTGAGGCATTCCAGCCTAGCATGAGAGCAGAATCGGTTTCACAGAAACACCCCTTTCAAGTAAGTTACATAGGCACTTTTGGTGTTGCCAATCACCTGGAAACACTTATCGATTTTGCTAAGCTCTGCAATAAAGAGGGATTGCCAATACAATTCAATCTGATGGGAGCAGGTGGCCAGGAAAGTCATCTGAAAGAAATATCAAAAGATCTGGACAATGTGGAATGGATGCCTTTTGGAGCTCATGAGCTGGTAAAAGCCCTGTTAGAAAGGTCAGATGCGGTTTATGTATCTTTTCAGGACATTCCTATGTTGGGCACAGGAAGTCCTAACAAGTTCTTTGACGGTCTCGCAGCAGGGAAGTTGATCATAGTGAATTTCGAAGGATGGATCAAAGAACTTATTCTTGAAAATGAATGTGGCCTGTATCACCCACCTAATGACCACAAGCAACTCTTAGATAATTTGATCTCCTTTATTCAAAGCCCTTCATTACTCGAAACATATCAGGAAAATGCCCGGATTCTTGCTGAAGAACAATTCGATCGCAATAAGCTGCTGGAGCATTGGTTGACACATTTGCAGAATTGAGTCTCTGCTTGAACTTATAATTGTCTTATGAGGACAGCAAAACCTCACTAAAATGGGTCATTTAGCAAGGTTCACTCGCTACCCTTATGATTAATTTGCCTGTATACTAAGCGAACAATTGTTTCTTGATATGAAATTTCCTTCCACTTTAAAGGTCTTGGTTAGCATCTTCATCATTTCCCTTCCCTTTTCGAGCCGTGCTCAAATGGAACGGATTTCTGTCAAAGAAAATGAATTTGTAGACGAAGCAGGAGAGGTCTTTATTTTCCGGGGTTATAGTAGCAGTGATCCAGACAAACTAGCGAAACAAGGAAGCTGGAACCTTGCGTATTTTCAGGAAATGAAACGCTGGGGTTCCAACGTGATCAGATTTCCCATTCACCCCAGAGCATGGCGCGAAAGAGGAAAAGAGAATTATCTGACATTACTGGATCAGGGAGTAGCATGGGCGGCAGCCAATGACATGTACGTAATTATGGATTGGCACAGCATTGGTAATCTGTTGACGGGGTTATTTCAGCATGAAATGTACGATACTGACGTAAAAGAAACTTTTAACTTCTGGAAGACCATTGCCGAACGATATGGCAAAAATCCCACGGTCGCATTTTATGAACTATATAATGAACCAACTACCGGGAGTAACAGATTTGGTCGTTTACACTGGAATGATTGGAAGTCTGCCATGGAAGAATTGATCATCGTGGTACGAGCCAACGGAGGTGAAGGTATCCCTTTGGTCGCTGGGTTTAATTGGGCTTATGACCTGACACCAATATCGGAACAGCCTATTGAAGCGGAAGGTATTGCCTATGTGAGTCATCCCTATCCGCAGAAGAGGAAAAAGCCATGGAGGGACAAATGGACGGTTGATTGGGGGTTTGTGAAAGAAAAGTATCCGATCATTCTGACTGAAATAGGTTATTGCAGGAAAGATGATCCAGGTGCTCACATCCCGGTAATTAGTGATCACAGTTATGGAGAGGCAATTTCAGCGTATGTCGATAATAAAAACATCTCCTACATTGTTTGGGTCTTTGACAAAAACTGGTCCCCACAATTGTTTACTGACGATCAATTTACCCCCTCATATCAAGGAGCTTTTTGGAAAAAGAAGTTGAATTCGTATTGAACTTCGGCAGGCTTAGTTCGACAAACTCACTTCAACTACCTGTATGTCACCCTGAGGCCCTCGAAGGGTTACTCCAACACCTTGATTCTGATATCCTGGAAATGGATTTCGCTATCAGGATCATGGGCCTGTAAACCAATGGTACCGCTACCAATTTTTCTGCCGCCCATTTCCCATCCATCAGGTTGCGTCCATTCCGTTTGGATGACTCCATCTACTCGGATTGTGACCTTGTTGTCCTGTACGGTAATGTGATAGTCAAACCACTCTCCGTCCGAAGAAGGGGCAGTCGATTGGTGTGAAAATACCTCACCTTTATCATTCACCTCTATGATCTTTCGCTCAGCGTCTTTAGGGACCCAAATGTTCACGATTCCATAGAGACTTCCCGTTTTCCTGGGATCTTGATTGGTGGAATTCACCTGTGCCTCAAATCCGGTGTTGGGCCAGCCTTTTTCCTGGTATTTCGTGTGGAAGTAAACTCCTGAGTTTGCCCCCGGTAGCGTCTTCACTTTCAACTTCAGTTCGAAGTTCTTGAAATCTGTCCCTGCAGTGCCATTATAAAACAGATGTGAACGCCCGCCTTTCACAATCAGGGACCCACCCTTTACTGTGAAACAATCCGGATTTTCTGTCGCCGCTCTCCATTCTGACAGGTCCTTTCCATTGAACAATGAAATAAAGCCATCATCTTGGGCGGAAATAGTGAACACGAATAAGAGAGAAACAGACGTGAGGAGGCTTTTCATGGAATTGGAGGTTTGGTAATAGGAAGTTACTGAAAAATTCTATTTGTCACCGTAGGACCCTCGAAGGGTAGACAGGATAGTTTTTGTTAACTGTCCTCATCCGATAGATTCCACTCATTGTTATTACGAATCTGCTCGTCACTGTGACAACTAATTTTTGGTTTCACCTAACACACAAAAACTAATTCGGCCCGCCGACGCGGACAGAATAAAATAGGCGCGTCATCCGGTTTTTATCGGCTTAAACTCCGTAGGAAGTCGATAAAAGATAGGCACGCTTAGTGTATCTCTTTCTCACGCTTTTACAAATCTGTCATAGGAAAGAGTTGAAGCAGTCTATTTGATATCCTTCATCGAAACTAAAATTTAAGATTGCTTCTCAAGCCGGGTGGCCGACCCCCCTTTGCGTAGGATTAGCTAAGGTGTATCGGATGTCAGGAAGTTTTCTGCACCCAGATCGATAGTTTCAATTAAAAACATTCCTTTGGTAATGAAGGTCGCCTCTTCGAGCTGCCCTGCCTCACTTTTTGTCTTGATACAAAAAGTGACAAAAAGATCAAGAAAATTTAAAGCTACTGCGCACAGGGCTGACACGCTCCCCGCTAAATTTTCAGGCCGACCCTCCTTTGCGCAGGATTAGAGAAGATTGAATCGGATGTCATCCAGTTGGTGTTTTTTGAATCAAAAAAATTATACCCTCAGAATCACGGCTGAGGAGTAGCCTTATCGTCATTCCGAATCTGCTCCGCGCGGGCTGGGCATGTGAAGGAATCTTCTGACGATAATCTTAAACTTCTGTCAAAGATTGCCACAGGGTTTTCCCTTCAGCCATACTTTCAAAGACGGTAGGCACTCCCTTCCTATTCCCTGACGACTCTTCACTATGCCCTAAGCCCTCTTCGCTAATTAATTACTTCTAAGAAAGACATTCCCACTTATCGTCTCTAATTCCAGCACTTCTCCGCCCTGATTCAGTCGACCTTCCAGGTTCATCCCGACAATTTGGCGCAATCCGTCTTTGCCTCTTGGGTAGCTCAGGTCAAGATCGGTGTAAACTTCACCAGTTACAGTTTTTACCATGAAGTCGAGGTTTTCACCCTTATCTACGGACAAGTCCAGGTCCCCGGAGATGGTTTTGAAAAAGAAGGGCTTTCCGTAGTAGGCCAGTTCGTAGTTGCCACTGATGGTCTCGGCATCGATCTCCAGAGACCGGGGAAGAAATACCTTGATCACAATGTCAGAGTTCCAGCAGTTTTTACGTCTTTTCTTGCTTTGACTCTCCCAAACGCGCTCGTCCATTTCCATGTAGATGCGTCGCTCGGTGGTGCTGGACCTGATCTCAAAGAGGTCATTGTCCTCATTGTCATTGATGTTTACTGTAGCTTCTACCATTACTTCAGCTTTGTCCCAGGTTTCGATGAGGATCTCATCTGCGAAAGGGAAATCGAGTTTCAATGTTTGCTGTCCGGTGACCGATTGACGGTCTTCAACAACTTTCTGTGCTGAGACGATATATGTCGCACAGATGAAGAGTAGATAAAGTGTTAGATTTTTCATGAGTTTGAGTTTTTTATTTTGTCACGTTGAGCCCGTCGAAATGGGTATTGCCGGAATAGAGTTTGGATTCGACAGACTCAACCTGACAGCTTGTGATTCTTTTTGAAATAACTATTGCTTTCTGATGAAAATATCTCCACTGATGCTCTTCAGGTTGATCTGAACACCACCCCCGTTTAAGGTTGCTTCCGCAGACATTCCAGATCCCCAGAAATTCGCACTTTTCTCACCCTCACCAAACTCGAAATCAAGGTCGGTGTATACTTCTCCTGAGACCGTTTTCAGCTGGAAGTTGCCTTTGGTATTGCCAGGGATAGAGACGTCTACATCTCCGCTGGTACTCACCACATCTGTTGGGCTGTTTTGGCTCACCGAAGAAAAAACAACATTGATATCAGAACTCAAGGAATTGGCTACAAGCGGACCTGTGATGTTCTGGAATTCCATGTCACCAACTTTGGAACTGGCTTCGACTTCTCCGGACATGTCTAGCACGCGGATGTCTCCGGCCTGAAAGCTGTCATACTCAATGACCAGTTTCACTTTGGCGGGCAATTCAATTTTATATTCGCCATCGTCTGACTTTCTGCTGGAGCCAGCAATTGTCAGTTCGTTGCCGTCTTGCTTGATGTGCAAGCCAATATCTGTATTGTCAGGGCCTGTGGCTGATAAAGGCTTCAACCCTTTGGCTTTTTCAGGAAGTCCTTCATAGTCCATGGCAGTGACTTTGATCATTTCACTATTAGTGCCTACGATTTCCAAATCGGCGTACAAGTTGCCGATGTACACGGTTAATTCAGAAACATTACCAGAAGGCGTCATTTCATATCGCTGTGCGTCTACCGAGGACACGATGGCGAAAGTTGCGAGGATTAAAAACAATCTTTTCATTTCTTCTTAATTAATTGACCTTAATATTTTCTTAAATTTTAAATCAGAATATCCATGGCGATTTCCGCCTGCTGCTTGACCTCAGGTGTGGTGGCTTCATTTTCCAGGAGCTTTTTGATGGATGAGATGGCAGCTCTTTCTTGGGCCTCCACCAGCAAGCTGATCATGGCAATTTGAATCAACGGTTCCGTTTGATGATCCAGAGACCGGACCATTTCATTTCGTACCGAAGGGTAATCCATGAAATTGCCCAACGCCTGAACGGCTGCATATCGAACATTAACACTTTTGTCCTGAGTTGCCGTTTTCACCAGTGTATTCACGAGCTTCTCGTCCGGTTGATAGGGCACGTGCTCTATTTGATTGACAGCCTTGATGCGCTCACTTGCCGATGGGCTTTCCAGCGTTTGTTGCATTACAACTTGCTGCAGGCCCTGAACCTGATTTTGAAGGGCGAGCAATTGCGTACCGCTTTCTCCGGATTGCCGTGTCCCGGCCAAAAAGCCAAGAATCAACAACCCAAATCCAGCTGCAATTTGCAACCACCATTGTCTGGGAGCAGAAGTACCAGAATTGCTGGATGTTTGAATACGATCCATTTCGGCTTTAAAACCCCATTCAACCTCCGGGGGCACTTCCACATCAGGAACTTGTTCGATGGTTTGAAGTAACTGCTTCAGCTGATCGAATGTTGCCTTGAATTGCGGATCAATAGTCAGTTGATTTTCAACTGCCTTTCGCTGGTCCGAATCCAAACCTCCTTCCAGGTATTCAATTATATGTTCATCTGTAAACTTCATTCTTCAGATTTTTCTTCTTCCAAATAGATTTCTCTCAATTTTGCGATGGTCCTGTGGACCTGCACTTTTACCGTACTTACGGTCATTTCCCGTAGCTCAGCGATTTGTTCATATTTCATGCCCTGAAACTTTGCGAGCACTAATAATTCGCGTTTTTCCGGGTCGAGCTTTGCCATGGCTTTGTACAAAAGCTCTTCTCGTTCCAACTGTTCCCTGGCCTCGCCCTCCTCGGCATGATCCGGAAGGGTTTCGGCCAGGTTGAACTGATCGCGATACACTTTCATTTTCCGAAAATGATCTTTGACCAGGTTTCGCGCTATTTGGAACAACCAACCTTCAAATCCCCGACTGGCTTTGAAGGACGCGCGATATTTCATTACCCGGATAAATGTGATCTGTGCCAGGTCACGGCTTTCTTCCGGGTCGAGGGTGCATTTGAGAAAGTAGTTGTAGATCCTTTTCTGGTACCTCCCGAAAAGAACTTCCATGTAATTCAACTTTCCTTCCTGCACCAGCGCCATTAAATCTTCGTCGCTTAATGCTTCCAATTACGTCGGGTTTTTTGGTTGTTCGGATAAGTTACCCAGGAGTAGACCGAAGGTTACACCTCTTTTTAAAATTTCTGAAAAATTGTTTTGACTTACTATGAAATGAGCCAATCCAGGGCCCGGTCCTTTGTTTCGAATAGCCTTACGTTGCTTATTCTGGTTACGGCCATGGTGGCATTCATGATGACCCTTTTTAAAAGACTATCGATGCCGAGGACAGCAATTTTGGGATCTTTGCCTTTTTTTGAATAGTTGAGTCCGTGTTCTTTGATCTTTTGATTGAATTTCTTGCTGTGCCTGGTTTGTGAAAAATCTGCCAGAATAAGTAAACTTTCTTTATTAATACCCACCGCTGCTGCCTGATCTAGTGTGAGAATCATCTCATTCTCTGTAAGCCCACTATAATCAACATGAAGGATCTCATTGCTCCGATAGGTCTCAAACCTTATTTGCTTCCGCATTAAAAGTGTTAGGTTGGTCAGAAAATTTCAGCTGGGAAACAAGAAATAAAAGCGAATAGCGATAATATTAATCTTAAATATCGAGAGTATTCCTCTCGTTTAGATTTTTGGAGGCATCCAATCGATTTTTAATTCGTAATTTGAGAATCTTATTCAACTATGAAACAAGAAAAATTTCAATATACCTTCCGAATTGGCCAGACTTTTCGTCAATATATGCAAATGGCTCACACTGAGGAGGAGGGAAAAAATGAGCTGACAAAAGAATTGCTTTCCCGTGAAGGCATTTTGGAGGATAACGAGGATTATACTTCAAAATACAATGACCTGCTATCGGAATTGCACCTGGTACAAAAACGTTAAATCAATCATTGATGCCCTGATTTTCAAGCTGCCAGTCGGCGGAAAGTCGTCTGAATTCGCTAGCTTCGTCTTAAGTGTGTTTGAAATTAGGACTTATTCCTAATCAATGATAGGTACCAACAACCATGAGCAGACTACAACTTGTGGTTGGGTATCTATCTAGATAACAGACATTCCTCAACAATCTTAAAAGGCATATTCCGAAACTTCAGGCCATCCCCTTAATTTGTTTTAATAGCAGACATTGCTGACCTGCCTTTTCGCGTTGACGACTCATTTCAACAAGGCCAAGCCTGACGAATTTGTAACCTGCTTGTCGAATATTAACCTTCCCCAATCTTGATCAACTCCTGACGCAAGTAGAGCAACACGATCATGCTTAGAATCACTATGCCGGCGATTTGATTTCCAACAGCCATGGAAACGGTACCAAAGACGATCAGCCACCAAATAGGGAATCCGAAAAAACCTACGGCCCATTTGATGGACGCAGAAAACACAACATCCTTGATTTTGTTTCTCAGGATTGTTTTCATCAACAATAACGGCGGAAAATTAACCAGGCCAAGGAATTGCCCAATTTTCTTGAAGACTGGTCTGGGTCTGGTCTCACCCTTTAATTCTAGTTTGCTGAGCTTCTCTTTCAGTTCCTCAAAGGAATATTTTTCATTAGCTTTTGTCAATGCAGCCACTTTTTCTTCATAGTGTTCATCCTTTTCAGGAATGATCATACAACCCGACAAGTGGTCATTTACATTATCCCTGAGTTGTATCAGTGCGCGAGCTTTTTGTGTTTTATACGCTTCCATGTAATCATTGACCCTTATAGGCTCGCCGAAAACAAACATGGCTTTTCTTCTGGGTTTTCTTCGATCGAAATAATTAAGTCCCACAGGTTGTATCCACAATTCTTTATCCTCTCCCAAAGCTTCCTGTGATTCGAATGCAAGCCTTGAGGTTCCTTTGGTCAACGGGCGTAAGTGATAAGGTTCTCCGTGTGACCCTTCCGGGAAGATTAATACAGATTTTCCTCGAGAGAATAATTTTTGACAAGCTTCGAAAACACCAGCATTCTGAGAAAGTTTTCCAAACCCATCTCGCATCCTATAGATCGGCATCATGTGAAGACTTTCAAGAAACCAAAGGAATTTCTTATTGAAGACATCTGACCGGGTCAGGTAATACATCGCAACGGGAGAAACACTTCCCACAATAAAGGCATCCAGAAATGCATTTTGATGATTCGGCGCGAACAGAAGTGGTTTGCCTCGAGGAATGCGATCAGCACCAACAATTTCAACTTTGCTGAAAAAAGCGTACAAGCTCAACCTTGTTGTGTACCGAAGTACGAAGTAAAGTATCTCTTTCATATACAGCCAGTCAATCCGATATATACGCGAAATTATCTAAACTCAATTTAGTTTTCGCCTATGCCACCAGGTACCTATGGTGAGGCCTGAAATGATGTGCCAAATTCCCCACCATCCGGCAACAATGGCCATGCCTCCGAGGCCACCAAAAAAGGAAAAGATCAGTAATAGACCAAGTCCTGAATTTTGTATACCTGTCTCTATCGCCAAAGATCTACGATCTGCTTTAGGTAAGGAAAACAGACGTCCAATCTGATATCCACAGGTTAGAGCAATGGCATTATGCAAAAATACCAGTAACAGGACTACACTGATGTAATCCAGAAATTGTTGAAAATTGGCGACAAAGGCACCGATGACCAAAATACCAAAAACGGCGATAGAAATGTATTGAATAATGGGTTGAATTCTGGCGGTCGTATTCGGATAACGATGCCTCACGAACATACCGAGTACTATCGGGACACCAAGAATTAAGACAATCGTGCGAAAAACTTCCAGAATATCCAGGCTTACTTGTTCTAAAATGGCCTCTGTGGGCCCATACAACGATCCCCAAAAACTCAAGTTGAAGGGAGTCATAAGTATCGCCAGCACAGAAGATATGGCAGTTAGACTTACGGAAAGTGCAGCATTGCCTCGTGAGTATGCGGAGATAAAATTAGAGACATTACCACCAGGACATGCGGCTACCATCATCATTCCAAGGGCTACGCTAGGCACTGGCTGCCAAAGGATGATCAATAGAAAAGTGAGTGCTGGTAGGACGATAAATTGAGACAGAACACCCGCTAATACCGATTTCTTTTGCTGCAGTACATTTCTGAAATCTTTCACGGTCAATCCCAGGGCTACACCAAACATGATAAACCCGAGACTGATATTTACGATCAGGATGTTCCCCTGGTCATAGTTGAGCTGCATTGCATCTATTTCATTCATCCAGTGATCTTTTATGAAATGATTGATTTCAGGCCTCTATTATGATGATAATTAGTTAGTTATTGTTCTGTAATATAATTCCAGTTTATCATTCACCTTTCCATTCTTTTCAAAAACTGTTAATTCAGGCATTTGACCATCGGTCCAATTTCCTGGATAGCTCAACGCGCAATTGCGTTATATTTCCAAGGGGTCAAAAACACTAACCTATGCTTCATAATTATTTTAAAACGGCGATCCGTAACATTTTCAGAAATAAAGTTTTCAGCGCCATTACCATTTTAGGCCTTAGTGGAGGTCTAACATGTGCCATGTTGATTCTCACTTTTGTAAGTGATGAATTCAGCTATGATCAGACGCATACGCGGAAATCAGACATTTATCGATTGCGCTATCAGATTCAAAACTTTGATCTCGCTCGCGTTCCACCTATTTTCAAAGAAAACCTGAACGAGTTTTTTCCGGAGATTGAAGCCTCTGCCCGGCTTTTTTCCAGAAGTGTCAGCGTGAGTATCGAAAAAAATTCCCCGGGTTCAAATGAACTACGCTTTGAGGAAGATAATGTGAATTTCACTGACCCGGAGCTTTTTCAAATCTTTGATTTTGAAGTGGTGGATGGGGCACTTTCGGAAGCACTGGAAAAGCCTTTCACTGTGATACTCAATGACGAAATAGCTCAAAAGTATTTCGGTAAACAATCAGCCATTGGTCAATCCATAAAAATGGGAGGCATGCATTCTTTTCAGGTTGTGGCTGTAGTAAAAGATTTTCCTACCAATTCGCATGTCCACTTCGACATGTTGCTACCATATGAGAATATGTACGATTTAGAGCCTCCTCAATTGGCAGAAGGCATTCGCGCTAACTTCAAACAAAATTGGATGGTGTCACATTCACCTACATACGTGGTTACGGAGCCGGGCACAGACATTTCCATGTTAAATGAAAGATTTGCCAGATTCGTTGAAGAAAAGATACCGGCTAATATGCAGAAGGAGCAAACTTTCGAGTTTCAGCCTTTACTGGATATCCATTTGGACAATGACGTCCAGGCGCAGGCAGAACCCCCGGGTGACCTCAATTTTATTTTCATTTTTCTGGCAGTTGGTTTCCTTACCATGCTTATTGCCTGTATCAATTTTGTAAACTTATCTACTGCAAAATCCCTGGAACGAGCTCGTGAAATAGGAGTTCGTAAAGTGATGGGAGCATGGAAAAGCAGCCTGATATACCAATTTTTAGGAGAATCACTAATCATTACCTTGTTTGCGACGGCACTTGCGATTGGCTTTACTGTCCTATTGTTACCACAGCTCAACAGTTTGACAGACAAGGCGCTAACTGTTGACTCCATGATGACATTCGAGTTGATCACAGGGTTTTCTATCCTGGTATTATTGACCGCATTGTTGGCAGGTATTTATCCCTCTTTCTTTGTCACTAGAATTTCACCGATTTTGAGCCTGAAGGGCATTACAAGCCAAAAACACGGAGGTGAACTTTCTTTCAGACGAGGGCTAATAGTAATACAGTTTGCAATATCCATCATGTTGATTTCTTGGACGATCATTGTTTTTGATCAGTTGGATTTCCTCAGAAATAAGGACTTGGGGTTTGGGACAGATTTCGTGATCACGGCACCAGTTCAGAGTGCCAATTTCAATAATGTGTTCGGCGGTGTTGATGGTAGCCGGCGACAAAAGATGAATGCTTTTGAGGAATCCCTGAAATCTATTCCTGGCGTAAAAAACAGTACAGTATCCTCTACTACGCTTGGTTTCGGGAGTGTCAATCGAAATATAATTCCGGAGGGATTTACTGCTGAGGATAACATTATTTCTCCCGTAATGTCGGTCGATTATGATTTTCTGGAGACTTATGAAATTGAGTTGATTGAAGGTCGCAACTTTTCCAAAGATTTTGGTACGGATCATCTTAATGCCTTTGTTTTGAACGAAAAGGCCCTGGAAGCTTTCGAGTTTGACAGTCCCTCCAGTGCCCTTGGTAAAAACATCAACATGGAAGGGAAAGAAGGAAAAGTGATCGGTGTGGTCCGCGACTTCAATTTCCTGTCACTAACAACGGAGATGCAACCCTTATTACTTGAAATAAATGTGGCTCAGTTCACCACTTTTGCCTTTAAATTGGACGGTGCCAATGTTCCTCAAACCCTGGATCTAATTGAGCAACAATGGAACGTCTTTTTCCCCGACCAAACCTTTGATTATACTTTTTTGGATGAGTCACTGGCACAGATCTACAACAGTCAGGAACGCTTCGGAACCTTGATCGGCTATTTCGCTTTCATGGCAATTATCATCAGCTGTCTTGGGTCTTATGGGTTGATCATGTATGTGGCAAATGGCAAACGAAAAGAGATCGGGATTCGAAAGGTTTTGGGCGCATCCATTTCTCAAGTGGTTTATTTATTGTCCAAAAAGTTCTTCATATTGGTCATGGTATCCATAGTAATAGCTATTCCGGTCACTATTTATGCTGCAAATCAGTGGCTTGAAGCCTTCTCTTATCGGATTGGTATTTCTCCCTTGAGCTTTGTTATTGCTGCTCTCGGAACCATCCTGCTGGTATTGATTACTGTGAGCGCACAATCATTGAAAGCTGCTATTGCCAATCCGGTGAAGGCATTAAGAAGCGAATAAACTATTTAATTATTAACGATAGGTTCCGATTGAATGCGAAAGTTTTAGTAGCAAAATGCTGTTCTATTAATTGGAATGGGTCTTAAATTTCCTGGTTTAAACCTATAGTACATGGCTGTGTTTCAATCTGAGCTTATCTTGCCGGCTTTTTCACGTGGATTTCACCTGATCACACAGGAGATCAATGATGCTTTGCAAAAGTGTAAGCTGCAAACAGGTATTTGTCAGGTGTTTATTCAACACACCAGTGCGAGCCTTTCTGTAAATGAAAATGCGGATCCAACGGTAAGGACGGATTTCGAGAGTCACTTCAATAAAATGGTGCCAGAAAACGCACCTTACTATATCCATACTTACGAAGGCCCCGATGACATGCCTGCACATATCAAAGCATCTTTACTCGGTGCATCAGTGACTCTTCCAATTACCAACGGGCGATTGAATTTGGGGACATGGCAGGGCATTTACCTATGTGAACACAGGGATTACGGGGGACAAAGAAAACTGGTCATTTCCGTAATCGGTGAATGACTAGATCCAGTTACTCATCTTTCAAGCATTCGGAAGGGTTGGTATGTGCTGCTCGCAATGCCTGAGAGCCCACCGTTAACCAGGCAATGAACATCGCCAGGACAGCTGCGGAGACAAATATCCATGGACTTAAATCAATGGTATAGGCAAAACTCTGTAGCCACTCATTCATGAAATAGTAGGCTATCGGAAGGGCAATCGCAATGGAGATGAAAACTTGCTTCGTGAAGTCCATGGAAAGCATTACCACAATTTGAGAGACATTGGCTCCCAGGACTTTCCGTATTCCAATCTCTTTGAGCCTTCGCTCTGCTGTGAATGCTGCCAAACCAAAAAGCCCCAGGCATGAAATCAATATGGCGAGGCCGGCGAAATAGGTTGACAAAGTGCCTATTCGTTGCTCACTACTGTATAGTTTTTGATAACTATCATCAAGGAATCGGTAATCAAAGATGAAGCCTGGAGCAAATTGCTCATATAGTTCCTGGACCTGCTCCATTGTGGCCAACTCACTACCCGCTTGTAGACGAACAGCAACCTGCCAGGTATTTCGAAGCCAAAAGAATGCAGGGTCTACTTCAGTGTGAATGGATTGAAAGTGAAAATCTTTCAGCACGCCAATGATTTGAAGATCATACCGGTCCCATAACTTGATGGTTTCACCTATCGCTTCTTCAGGAGTAAATCCCATGGCTTTAACACCCATTTCATTCAATACGATTTTGGTGGTGTCGCTCCCAAATTCTTCGCTGAACCAACGACCCGCAACCATTTCCATTCCCATGGTTTCCTGAAACTCTTCATCAACCCTTATGTTTTCAAATAAGATGTTAGTAGATGGGTCTTTGTCTCGCCATTCCAGCCCCTGTGTATTACTCATTTGACTTAACAGGGTGTGGCTGGTGGAGCTGGCACTGACTACTCCGGGTATATTCCTCAATTCCGAAAGGAAAGTTTCCCTTTTTTCCTGAATAGCTCCATCCTGATTGAAAAAGACGACATTGTCTCGATTGTACCCTAAATTTTTGGTGTTTGCATAGTGGGTCTGTTTTTGAATGACAATGACACCCACAATAAGAATGATCGTAATCGCAAATTGGAAAATGACCAGTCCTTTCCTTGCCCATACTTCTCCTGCAGAATTTTTGATCTCGCCTTTAAGGACCGCAGCTGGATTGAAGTGAGTTAGATAAAAGGCAGGATAGCTTCCCGCCAGCAGGCCTGTGATTAAGATGGCCAATATCGAAATACCTATTAATGACAAGTCCAATGTCATCTGAATACTCTTATCGGTAATCTCATTGAATTGCGGCAACAGCAAGAATACGATACCTATTGCCAGAATCATCGAAATACCTGATATGATCAGGGATTCACCAATGTACTGCCGAATTAGTGTCCTTCGGTCCCCACCAATGGCTTTTCGAATGCCCACTTCGTGTGCCCTTTTGGAGGCTCTGGCGGTAGACAAATTCATGAAATTGATACAAGCAATTACCAGGATGATGATTGCGATAATGGAGAAAAGACGCACATATTCTATCCGTCCACCATCCGGTACGCCATTCGTGTATTTTCCGTAGAGGTATTGCTCTGAGTACTTTTTAAGAAAGAGCTCTACATTGCTATCGTCCTCTGTATTTTTATCTCTGACGTACCATCGGATTTTATTATTGACAGCCTGCTGATTCGCACCTTCCTCCAAAATCACATAGGTATGAGGGCCATTGTTACCCCAACTCGTCACCCAATCATTGTCTTGTTTATAGTCCTCAAAAGGCAATACATAATCAAATCGATAAGTAGAATTTTGAGGAATGTTTTCGAACACGCCGGATACGGTAAAATTTCGTTCATCTTCATGCCTCAGCACCTTCCCCAGAGCGGAGGGGACGTCTCCAAAAAATTTCTCTGCAAGTGCTCTTGAGATAACAATAGAAGTCTTGTCTTTCAGTACTTCATCCGGATTCCCCTCGAGCAACGGGTAGCTGAAAATATTGAAATAATCCTCGCCAACATGGAACCCATCTTCCTTCAAAAATTTGTCTTCGTAAGTCAGGAGTGACTTTCCTACCCAGGTGGTAGTTGCCGAGTATTCAATTTCAGGAATGTCAAGTTTTAAATTCTCGCCGAGGATGCCAGGCGTTGAATTGGTAGCAAACCTTTCATTAGAATAAGTCTGAAACTCCATCACACGAAAAAGTCGATCGTCTTTCTCATGAAACTTATTTACTCCCAATTCGTCCTGAACCCACAGAAATATAAAGAGTGCACATGCCAGACCTGTGGTAAGTCCAATGAGATTGATGCTCGTAGAAAAACGATGACGCAGGAAATTTCTAAAAGTGATCTTGAAAAAGTAGTGCATTGGTTGGCGTTTTAGCGTTAAAGACCAGTGAAAACACAAGAAGTTGCTCCTCAGGTACTAACAATCTGACTATTGGTTACACTAACCTATCACTAAATATTGACTCCAGGATTCCACTCAAGAGTATTAAGCAGGTGAATTATGTCTGTTTTTATGAAGTCAATGGCAGGAGCCAGGGAGTCGTTTTTCGAAGCAGTTTTGAAATAGAGTGCGCCTCTGAGAAAATTAGAAGTGCTATCTGTGATGTGAAACTGAAATTGGCTTGGCACCTCTCCTTCAAGTTCGGTCACAGAGGCTACATTTCCACTGTTGAGAAAAAGAATTTTCTCTTCGATGGAGTAAGCTTTCACATTGTGTTTAGATGTAAGCCGGTAGCTGTCGTCGAGGAGTTCTTCAGAGATTTTCTTGCTGGTGATAGGTTTGTAGGTCACCTGTACTTCTGCATCAAAATACGGATAGTATAAGTCCACCCAATACCGCTCGGTGAGCCAGGATTCATTTTTACGCAATTCTGCATGTTGCGAATATTCGAATTGGTAAGGCAAGGTATCAGGCAAGTTTTGGTAACGTGCTTCAGGCAATAGAATCCGGTTGTAGCCTATGGGTTTTGGCAGGTACGTTTGGTTGCATGCCGCTAAAACGACCACTAAAAATAAAAATGCCAGTACTTGTTTCATACACCTTGTCCTTCTATGAATACCCGAACGCGCTTGATCCGCTTTTGGTCCACAGCCACCACCGTGAAGTGGAAGTTGTTGAAAACAATTTTCTCTCCTGCGTTGGGTAGTTTTCGATTCAACTCGAGAATCAACCCACCAAGGGATTCGCTTTCTCCTTTTACTTCATCAAAAATATCCGAGTCTATAGAAATCACTTTACATACATCATTCAGGGATGTCTTTCCCTCAAATACATACGTGCTTTTGTCAAGCTTATTGTATGTGATATCACTGTCTTCATCAAATTCATCGTTGATCTCGCCAACAATCTCTTCGATGATATCTTCCAGGGTAATAAGGCCTTCTGTGCCTCCATATTCATCAACAACAATCGCCATGTGCACTTGCTTCTCTTGAAAATCCCGAAACAAGTCATCAATTTTTTTACTTTCAGGCACAAATAGACCTGGGCGCATCAATGTTTGCCATTTGAAATCTTCCTCTTTTTCAAGGTGTGGAAGCAAATCCTTGATGTAAAGGATGCCTTCAATCTTATCTACTGTTTCGTGATAAATAGGAATTCTGGAGTAGCCAGTTTTGTTAATCTGGTCCATCAGGTCATGAAAATCCGTCTCGATATCAAGGGCCATAATGTCCATCCTGGACTTCATCACTTGCTTAACGGAGAGCGTGCCAAAATTTACAATTCCCTTCAGAATCCCTTTTTCTTCCTGGGAGATCTCTTTTTCATCGGTGATCTCCAGTGCCTGATTTACTTCATCCACGGAAAGGTTGTATCCTTTTTTCTCTATCCTCCTTTCGATCAGATTGCTAATGCTCATCAAAAACCAGGCGACAGGCTTAAAAATCTTACTGCTGACAAAAAGTAAAGGTGTTACTAGCTGGGCAAACTCATACCCGCGATTGGTCGCGTATACCTTAGGGATAATCTCGCCAAAAAAGATGATAATAATGGTAATGACAATTATCAGGTACGAGAAGATTTTCCCATCTGCGTTTTCATAGCCCACGATTTCCAAAGTAGCTACGGTAGAAATCGTAACAATCAGGATATTCACCAGATTATTGATGATCAGGATCGTAGCCAATAATTCGCGCGGATCCTTCATCAAGGAATAGGCGCGTTGATCTCTCTTTTCATCTGATTCCTTGAGCTTGTCAAGTTCGTCAGAAGACAAAGAGAAAAAGGCAACTTCAGAACCAGAAACGAGACCTGAAAGCGCGAGCAACCCTAATAGGGCAATACCGCTAATCCAAAAAGAAGAGGCTGAAAAGATCGCAAAAATGGCGATTAACAGCTGGGGAAAAGGGTCATCGGGTGAGGTTTCCAAAAGCTAATATTTGGTTGAACATATTAGAATGGTAAGTCGTCCGACACGTCACTCTCAATCGCAGGACTTGCGTTCCCACTTCCACTCCCACTTGCTGGTTGGTTTTGGGCAGCCGGCGCTGGTTTGGCACTAAAATTTTCTTCAGTGGGCATAGGAGGCCGGTTGGAACCACTCTGACCGCCAGGGTTTCCGCCAAGCATAGTCATGTTATCACCAACTATCTCAGTCGTATATCGGGTCACACCGTCTTTTTCCCAGGATCGCGTTCTCAGCTTTCCTTCGATGTAGACGGTAGATCCTTTTTTAAGATATTTCTCTGCGATATCCGCAAGACCTCTCCACAATACGATGTTGTGCCATTCGGTAACATCCCTTCTTTCTCCTGTGTTACGATCCTTGTAGGATTCCGTGGTAGCTATGGAAAAACTTGCCACTGAGGCTCCGGATTCAAGATGTCTTACTTCCGGGTCACGCCCCAGATTACCGATGAGAATTACTTTATTTACTCCCGCCATATTTATTGAAAGGTACTAAAATTTTGCTGGTCGATATAGTTCACCAGCAACTTTGGTTTCGGCAAATTTAACATTTGAGCGAATGTGTAAGGTGCCAATTTATATTTATTTAATGCTGCTTGAAACAAGTGCTCTTCCTGAAATCTTATCAAATAGAATCTTGCTTCAATTTTCTGATGGGTCAATACATGATTAAACGTATCGGAGACTTCCATGTTTTCCCACGCATTGTCAGGTTCCCACGTATTGCCTTCAAACAGTAAGAAATCATACAAACCTTGCCAGATTCCACTTCCTACACGTTCTTTCAAGCCAAAAGAGCCACCATATTCAAAAACTACATAGTGAAATTGTTTATGAGTGACTTTTACTTTTTTGAGTTTGACCGGGAGTTGAGCTTGCAACTTGTGTTCAAAGGCATGACACATTTCTCGTACCGGACAAATATTACAATTCGGGTTTTTCGGAGTACATACCAAAGCACCCATTTCCATAATGGCCTGATTAAAATCACCCGGCTGTTTCTTAGGTATGAGATCTTGCAGAACTTCAATAAAGTATTTGCGATTGGATTGATTAGCTATGTCATGCGTCATTCCAAATAACCGGGAAATTAGCCGATAGACATTGCCGTCAAGCACAGGGACCGCCTCATTAAAAGCGAGAGATGCTATCGCAGCAGCCGTGTATGGACCAACTCCGGGAAGTTTTAAAAGCGAATCATATCCCCGTGGAAATTCACCTGAAAAATCATTAGATATTATTTTGGCTGTCTTATGAAGGTTACGGGCCCTGCTGTAGTATCCCAGGCCCTGCCAGGTTCTCAAAACTTCACTTTCTTCAGCATTAGCCAGATCATAGATAGTGGGATATTCAGAAATAAATTTTTCATAATAGGGCAGTCCCTGTGCCACGCGTGTTTGCTGTAAGATGATTTCAGAAAGCCATATTCGGTAAGGATCTTTGTTGTGCCGCCAGGGCAAATCTCTCTTTTCTATTGAATACCAGTTAATTAGATTTTGAATTAATCCGTGCAAATCAGGTGTTGTTATCACTCAAAAGTTAATTTTAACTTTTTATTTACGAGCCTCAAATTTAATTTTGGCGTCGCCAAAAATGGCATTATCTATTAAAACATATCTAAGTGACGAAAGCGGACGTAATAACGGAAATAGCGGAGAAGACTGGAATCGATAAGGCGGATGTCCAGGTAACGGTAGAAGCCTTCTTTACTGTGGTGAAGAATTCAATGGCATCTGGCGAGAATATATATGTACGTGGTTTTGGTAGTTTTATCAATAAGAAGCGCGCGCAGAAAATCGCACGAAATATCTCAAAAAACACCGCAATGGTGATTGATGAGCACTATGTTCCCAGTTTCAAGCCATCCAAGATCTTCACGGAGAAGATCAAAGGCAGCTCGAAACTCAGGAAATAGATCTGATTTCCTGGGATGATGAAAAAGCCTCAAATCCTTTTATCGGTATTTGGTATTATTCTGATCGCAGGACTATATCAGTTGCCGAGAGTAGTCGTCGAAAATGATGCGGAAGCTGCTGTAGAGACAGTAGAATCCCATGATTTCGAGGTTTCAGCAAGCGATGCCCAAGCCATATCCTCGTTAAAGCAACTGATCGCTACGTCGGAGAAAGAAAAATCCGGTAACTTTGCGGACTCTTTAGCAAAATACTTCCTGAAGTACGGCATGTTCGATAGTGCTCGTCAAGTGACGGAAGTGATGCTAGAGCGTGATAGTTCTTTGAATACCAAGGAGAAAGCTGTAGAAATACTTTACAGAATTTTCGAGCGAGCGGGTTCCGGAGAAGAGGCTTCCTTACAGGCAGTTCAATTAAGACCTTTGATTGAATCACTGCTTGAAGCCAAACCTGATGACCTGTCTTTAAAAAATAAATTGGCAATGACGCTTGTCACCACAGAGGCCCCTATGTCGGGAATTATGGTGCTGAGAGAAATTGTAGCAACTGATCCAACTAACAGAGAGGCATTGATAAACCTCGGTCTGTTGTCGATTCAATCTGGCC
The DNA here is from genome assembly GCA_965215825.1 of Cyclobacteriaceae bacterium. GTDB lineage: Bacteria > Bacteroidota > Bacteroidia > Cytophagales > Cyclobacteriaceae > JAWPMT01. The sequence continues at coordinate 1,048,619 of CBDCEM010000002.1, forward strand.
AGTTTGACAGGGCCGTTGGGAGATTCGAAAACCTGGTAGCATTGGACAGCTCGGATTTTGAATCGAAACTGTATTTGGGTATTTCATATCTCGAAACTGGCCGTGAGGACAATGCCAAACAATTGTTCACGGAAGTTGCTAACGCAGAATCAGCAGATCCAGCGGTACGACAAGCGTCAAGGGAATATCTATCAAGAAATTAGAATATAGTTGTTTAACAAAAAAATTGAGAAATTATGCCTTGCGGTAAAAAAAGAAAAAGACATAAGATCGCTACTCACAAGCGTAAGAAAAGATTAAGAAAAAACAGACATAAGAAGAAGTAATTGTCTAAATCCGATATATCGTGAGTAATGAACTTATTATTGGTTCAACTCAAAACGGATGTCGAATTGCGCTTCTTAAGGATAAAAAGTTAACTGAATTCCACACTGATGAAAGTGGAAATCAATTTAACGTTGGCGATATATACCTGGGTAGTGTAAAAAAAGTAGTTCAGGGCCTCAATGCAGCATTCATTGATATAGGCTATGAAAAAGATGCTTTTCTACACTACTTAGATCTTGGACCTCAGGTCCAGTCCCTGAATAAGTTTACAAAATTCGTTCTCAACAAGAGAAACGCGACTGCTAAGCTTACAGGGTTTTCACACGAGCCAGACATCAATAAGTTTGGTAAGATCAGCCAGGTATTGACCAGAAACCAGAAAATCCTGGTTCAGGTGGTCAAAGAACCTATTTCTACAAAGGGCCCACGACTTTCTTGTGAGTTGTCCATTGCGGGGAGGTACATAGTATTAGTACCTTTCTCAAACGCGGTAAGCGTTTCAAAAAAAATAACCGATTCAGCAGAGCGAAAGCGTCTTGCTCGTCTGATCAACTCCATTAAACCAGAGCACTTTGGTGTGATCATTAGAACGGTCGCCCAGGGCAAGGATGTAAAGGAGTTGGATACGGACCTATCTAATCTGGTTAACATCTGGAAAGAAGGCATCAAAAACCTGAAAAGGGCTAAGGTGCGAGATAAGGTGATTGGCGAAGTAAGCCGGGCCAACTCTATTCTCAGGGATGTTCTCAACGAATCTTTTGACAGCATCATTGTTGATGATAAAGACTTGTTCCAGGAGATCAAAGGCTATGTCCAAACGATCGCTCCGGATAAAGAAAAGATCCTCAAGCAGTATAATTCAAAGGTCAAGATCTTTGAATCCTATGGTGTAGAGCGTCAATTGAAAACCTCATTTGGCAAGTCAGTAAGTATTGCCAATGGCGGATACTTGATTATTGAGCATACGGAAGCACTTCATGTTATTGATGTAAATAGTGGTAATAAATCCAATCGGGAAGACGATCAGGAAGCTACTGCACTTACTGTCAATCTGGAAGCGGCCAAAGAAATTGCTCGTCAGTTGAGGCTTAGGGACATGGGCGGAATCATCGTCATTGACTTCATTGACATGCGCAAAGTGGAGAACAAGAAGAAAGTTTTCCAGCGGGTGAAGCAAGAAATGGAGGGCGATCGATCTAAGCATACGATTCTGCCACTATCGAAGTTTGGCTTGTTGCAAATCACCCGTCAAAGGGTGCGTCCCGAGCTTAATATCGCTACGAAAGAGGTATGCCCTACGTGCTCCGGCACAGGAAATATTTCTGCAACCATAGCGATTGCAGATCAGATTGAAGAAACGATCAAATACTTCCTGACCAAGCAAAATGAGAAGAAGTTGACCGTATCACTTCATCCTTATGTATATGCCTACTTCACAAAGGGAATTTACTCGCTGCGAGTGAAGTGGTTCCTGAAGTATTTCAAGTGGGTTAACATCGTAGAGGATTCTTCTTTAGCTATTACGGAATACAACTTTATCAATTCGAATGGTGAATTGATTCAAGTTTAAAGTTTTGAACTTTTTATAGACTCAGCCACTAATCAGTTTAACTTGGTTAGTGGCTGTTTTTGTTAAAACTTGATCCCCAGATCAAGCGTGATGACAGCATTTTTGACGGTCAGGTCAATATCATCGCGCGTATCACTCACCACATTGATGAGTCCCTGCTGATAACTGAATCCTCCAAAAAGAATGGTATTGATGCCAATGCGATACTCTGCCCCTGCACCTAACATGGCACCAACATCAAAGGGATTAAATTTTTCAATAAATACATAGTCTTCGTCTTTAGGTCTATCGTCGACTTTTATTTCAAAGGAACCACCGACCTGAAAGAAAATGGATAAATCCGGTTGGATTTCGTTTGTATAGAGCTTTAACGTCAGCGGAATTTGCAGGTATTGCAAATTGTATGCTTCAAAAGTGTTGGGAGTTGAACCGCCGTTTTCAGGAATAATATTGATACCAACCCGCTTAGGTAGAATAATCAGCCCCGTACTAAAATAATAGGTGTCTGAAAAAGGTTTATCCACTATAAGGCCAAGTGAAAACCTGGCAGTGGAAGAGGCGTTTTCCATATCCAATGTATCGGAAATTAACTCCACTTGATTGAGAGAAAGCAATGGGGAAAATTTCAATCCTAATTTGATTTGACCAATAGCTAATTGGGCCACTAGGAGGAAGACAAAAACCGAAAAGAATCTTTTCATAAAAAATGAAATACTGTAGTTATACCTTTGGAGTTCAAAATTACGGAGTTATGCGATTAGTTCAGCTCATTTTCTTGGGCCTTTTATCACTGTCCTGTGAACAACATACATGTAGGGAGGTACCTGACGTGCCTCAGGAAAGAATCAAATTGACTATTGTTAGGGCGGAAGAGCAACTGTTCAATTGCAAAAATGCACAGGAAGTCGCCTCATTTCTGGAAGATCAGGACGATGTAGCCTTGAAATTTCTACACAGCGACCAGTATCCATCCAGGGAGATTCTTGCCGGACGTATGTTTCAGCTGGTAGATGACCCTTTTCTGGACACACTCTACAATGAGGCAATCAGTGCTTTCGAAGAGAACTATGATTACTTTGAACAGGACCTGGAAACCCTATACACCTGGCTCAACCACTACTACCCACAGGAAAAGGTACCGGAAGTCAAGACAATGATAACCGGACTCTACAATGACATGTATGTGAGCGATGAATCCATCATTATTGGTCTGGATTTCTTTATCGGACCTGAGGCAACATTTAAGCCACTTCAACTTCCCGCGTACATTCAAACAAGGTATACGCAGAAACATGTAGTTCCCGGAATTGCCAAATTTATTGCTTCAAGTTATTCGGAGCTTGGTAAAGAGAACACATTGTTATCGGAAATGATCGACATTGGTAAAGTCATGTACTTTACCGGAAGATTGTTGCCTTGTACACCTGATTCACTGATCATTGGGTATACTCCAACAGAGATGCAAAATGTGGCAGATAATCGAGAAATCATTTGGGCCAACCTTATTGAGAATGATCTATTGTACAACACAGAGGAGATGATGAAACAGAAGTTTCTCGGAGAGCGCCCAAGTATCGCTGAAATCAGTAAAAACTGTCCGGGACGCGTAGGTGCCTATTTAGGCTGGGAAATTGTGGAAGCTTATATGGCAGGGAATAAGAACGTGACTTTGCAGGATTTAATGTCAGAAAAAGATCACAATAAGATTTTTCGGCGATCAAAGTATAAGCCGAAGAATGGCTAAAACTGATCTTTATTTAACTTTGATATAAAGAGCTAAAAACAGACAGTTGGCGGTCTATTTTGCAAAAAGCTGGCCCATGTCCTTAAATGCTTTGAATTCGAGGGCGTTTCCGGACGGGTCTTTGAAAAACATAGTGGCTTGCTCTCCAGGCTGCCCTTCAAATCGTATGTATGGTTCTATGATGAACTTGGTCTTTGCGGTTTTTAGCTTTTCTGAAAGGCTTTGCCAATCATTCCAATCTAACACAACACCAAAATGTGGCACAGGTACCTCATGCCCATCCACTGGATTGGAAGCCACGTCTTCATCCTTTTGTGGCACCTGATGGATGACCAGTTGATGGCCAAAAAAATCGAAATCAACCCAATGATCGCTGCTTCTGCCTTCACTGCAGCCCATCACTTCCCGGTAAAAAACTCTGGTTTCAACGATTTCTTTGACTGGAATGGCGAGGTGGAAGGGGTTTACGTTACTCATAGTTATTGTCGATTTCTTTTTGTCTTTTCAGGTAGAGCTTGAATTGGTACTTGTTCAGAATACGCTTCATCTCCTCGTCTTTAGCTTTTCGGATACTTTTCAATTTTGATTTTAATGCCCCATTGCTTAGCTGGGATCGCTGAGCAGACATATTGCGCTTCTCGTACTTGATAGTAATGGTTTGATAATCCCGCCTTTGATCCAGGTTAAGATTCAGGCTTTGCAAGTATTTGTCCTGATCTTCGATGAACCTCGCTCGGGTTTCAGGTGACATTTCTTGTGCGTGCGTGCAAATGACCAGCATTAATCCCACCAGAAACAAACCATACTTTTTCATCATCAATTTTTTTGCAGCAATTTATAGAATTCAAAAATGAGTATCTTCAAACCAATTTTACAACCTGATAAAACCTACCAAATATGACCCCATATGTCGCGGAAATAGTCGGTACATTCATGTTAATCCTGTTCGGCAATGGCGTCGTGGCCAATGTTGTATTAAAAGGCACCAAAGGCCACGATGGGGGCTGGATTGTCATTACCCTCGCCTGGGGGCTCGCGGTGTTCACTGGCGCTTATATTGCAGCACCCTATTCCGGAGCTCACCTGAACCCGGCGGTTACTTTGGGATTTGCACTTATCGGCAGTTTCGATTGGGTATTGGTACCCGGATACATTGTATGTCAGTTCATTGGAGCCATGTTGGGAACTTCTACAGTTTGGCTGATGCATCGTCCTCATTATGCTTTGACAGAAGATAAGGAAGCCAAGCGAGCCACATTCTGCAATACCCCCGCGGTTCGAAATACTCCGAGTAATTTGTTTTCTGAGATTGTCGGAACATTCGCCCTGGTTTTTGGAATTTTCTATATCACTGGAGCAGAGAATGGATCACTCGGTTCCCTAGATGTATTGCCAGTCGCCTTGTTGGTAACCGTAATAGGGCTGGCGCTGGGCGGCACTACGGGATACGCAATAAACCCCGCAAGAGATCTTGGCCCGAGGATCATGCATCAACTACTTCCCGTAGAGAATAAAGGTGACAGTGATTGGAAATATTCCTGGATTCCAGCCATTGGCCCTATGATAGGGGCGGCAATAGCTGCAGGGCTTTACTTATTGTTGGAATATTTGAGTTGAAAGGAGAAAAAAAACTCATTTGGATCGAAGCAGGCTATCAGCGATTTGCGGCATTTGGAGAAGCCGGGCTGACTGTAGAAGCAATTGCCAGAGATCTCAATAGAAATAAATCTTCCTTCTATCATTATTTTGGAGAGCTTCAGGTACTCAAAGCAGATATCTTTCAATTTCATTTGGATGCTTCCAGATCGATGGGTGAAAAAATGGCTTTAGCTGAAAAGCTAGACCCAGAGCTGTTGACTATCATTCTCGAGCATAAAAGGAACTTTCTTTTCCACAAGCAACTGAGACTTGCAGAGGGAGAGTCATTCAAAAAATACTATGATCGTGCCTTCGAATATGTACAGGAACCTTTATTAATAAAACTCAGCGAGGCACTACATATTGAGCAAAAACAACTTTTCTCTACCGCGTTGTTAAACCTGGTTAGTGATAATTTTCTTTTGCGAATTCAGGATTCAAACCTTAGTTTGGAATGGCTACGGAGCTATGTGGAGGAGTTGAGAAACCTGACAAGACATATTCAATGACCCTCTCACTCCAAGTATTGTAATGCCATGAGGCCTTCCAAAGACCTAAATCACCACATTGAACGGATACCGATTAAAATTCCTGTTTACTGTAAATTATCTTCGAGCAGTTCCCATCAAAAACCAAGAATGATGAACTTTCGATGGATCAAATATGCAGCGGCTTACAGCGTCCCGCTCACAGTTGTCATTTCCCTTTATTTGGGTGGATGGTTTAGCTACCTGGCCTTGATTTACACTTTTGTTTTGATTCCTTTCTTCGAATTATTTATGAAAGGATCCACAGAAAACATGGATCAGGCGGAAGAAGAAATAGCGAAACACGATGGCATCTATGACTTTCTATTATATGGATTGGTGCCGACTCAACTAATTATTTTGATCTATTTTCTTTACCGGGTCAGTGCAGCAGATCTTCCCTGGCATGAGCTATTGGGCATGACAATGGCTTATGGAGTGGCTTGTGGTGTGTCCATCAACAATGCGCATGAGTTGGGACACAGAACGACCAAAAAAGAGCAATTGATGAGTAAAGTTCTGTTGCTCACTTCTTTGTACATGCACTTCTTTATCGAGCACAATCGTGGACATCATCGCAATGTGGCCACCCATGGGGATCCCGCTTCAAGCAGATACGGAGAGCCCATTTATGCTTTTTTCTTCCGTACAATCACTGGTAGTTGGAAATCTGCGTGGAAACTGGAAAGAGAACGTCTGACGAAGGTCGACAAGCGCTACTGGAGTATTCACAATGAAATGTTGAGATTTCAGATACTGCAGTTGTTAAGTGTTTTGACCGTAGGTTATTTCTTTGGACTGCAAGTGATGCTGCTGTTCACATTAGGAGCCGCCGTTGGGTTTATGCAATTGGAGACGGTTAATTACATTGAACATTATGGTCTTCAGCGAAAAATGAGAGGTGGCCGGTATGAACGCACCCTACCCATACATTCCTGGAATTCCAATCATCCATTAGGAAGGCTCGTACTTTTGGAACTTTCACGTCACTCAGATCATCACTTTCAAGCCAATCGGCCTTATCAGATTCTTCGGCATTTTGAACAGAGCCCTCAAATGCCCACAGGTTATCCGGGGATGATGCTCATGGCTCTGGTGCCACCAATCTGGTTTAGGGTGATGCATCAGCGAATTGCTTCCTATAAACGAACGATGGAAGGTCAGGAGTTGGCTTAAATTGCCAAATGACAAGAGGAAAAAGTGTGCCTAAAAACAATAAGACGGCTTGAACCGTCTTTGTTTAGTCATCTTCCGGATACAGAATGTCAGCCAGCCATCCCATTCCCATTCGGATTAACGTACTTCTCGCGGAAATTCTAACATCCGCATTTTTTCTTAAAAATGACATAATCGGTAGGTTTTTCCTTCAAATTAGCAATTGTGAAGGGGATTTACAAACGTCTTGGTCGGTACTACAATCGGTTTTCAAAACATTATGGAAGTGATTACCGGGCACTAAACTGGACTTCTACTGAGAGTCAGAAAAAAAGATTTAGTGTAATAGCTGAACTATTACCTGATAGCGTTTCAGTCAATGATGTTGGATGCGGTCATGGTGACCTGCTCCTTTATCTTACTGATGAGCGAAAGAAGTCAATTCCTCAATATTGGGGTTATGATTTGTCTCAAAGTGTTCTAAATAATGTTCCTGACCATATTAAATCGCGTAGTGAGGCCAGTTTTTATCACATTTCGGGACCAGAGTTACTGTTCTCCGCGGACTATTCTATTGCCAGCGGTATTTTCAATACCAATTTCAGACTTTCTTTGAGAAGCCAACACTTAAGCTTGTTTGAAGAAGTAATTGCCAATATGTGGAACAAATCGACCCAAGGGTTGATTTTCAATGTGCTCACACGGCAGATAAGAGAATCCTACGATGGCTTGTTCTATTTTGATCAATCTTACATAGAAGATTTCCTGACCAAAAATTTTACAGATAAGTTTGAAGTCAGATCAAACTATGACCCTATTGATGTGACCTTTTTCGCATCAAAAACCTGAACAAGAACTGTGGCGGGATTTTTCGGCAAAAGTCTGGAGTATTTGAAGGGAGTAGGCCCCCAGCGGGCGCAACTGCTACAGGAGGAACTGGGCATGGCCACGTATGGAGATTTGTTACAACATTTTCCGTTTCGTTACGAAGACCGGACTAAGTTTTACAAGATTCGGGAGATCAACGAACACATGCCTTATGTTCAGATGATAGGGCAGATCATCAAAATGGAGATGATTGGGAATCCCCGGAAGCAACGATTGGTGGCCACTTTGAAGGACGATTCGGGACAATTGGAATTGGTATGGTTTCAGGGGATCAAGTGGATCAAACCACGATTGAAACCCGGAGTTAATTACGTGGTATTCGGGAAGGCAAACCGATTTGGACGCAACCTGAATATGGCTCATCCGGAAGTAGAACCTTATACCGAAAGGAGTCAGCAAAACACCTTCTTGCAGCCTGTTTATCATACGACAGAAAAACTCAAAAGAAAGTTTATTGAAAGCAAAAACATCAATAAGTATGTAAAGACCTTGTTGATGGAAGCGATGAATCACATTCGGGAAACCCTTCCGCAACCACTTTGTGAGCAATACAGATTAATTGACAAAAAGACAGCCCTGGTCAACATTCACTTTCCCAAGGACAATGACCACCTGCAGAAAGCAAGGTACCGCCTGAAGTTTGAGGAATTTTTTTACGTGCAGTTGAGGTTGATCAAAATGAAAATTGCGCGAACGGAAAAGTTTCGGGGAATCATTTTTGACAACAGTGCACTGCTACAGCAGTTCTATGAAAAGCACCTGCCTTTTGAATTGACAGAAGCGCAAAAAAGGGTCATCAAAGAAGCGTATGGTGATTTTCGATCCGGTAAACAGATGAACCGGCTGGTTCAGGGGGATGTCGGAAGTGGTAAGACCATGGTTGCCTTTCTATGTATGCTAATTGCCCTAAGTAATGACACCCAGTGTGCGTTTATGGCGCCTACGGAAATATTGGCTGACCAACATTTTGAAGGTATAAGTGAACTGGCCAAACCCATCGGCGTGAAAGTGGCAAAACTGACAGGTTCTACCAGGAAATCTGAGCGAAAAAAGCTGCATGAAGCATTGACTTCAGGTGTGATTCACATTCTCGTGGGTACTCATGCATTAATTGAAGACAAAGTTCAGTTTCAGAACCTTGGGCTGGCCATCGTAGATGAGCAACATCGTTTTGGAGTTGCGCAACGAGCAAAGCTTTGGCAAAAGAATGCTGAGGTCTTTCCACACGTTATGGTCATGACCGCTACACCAATACCACGGACATTGGCCATGACACTTTATGGAGATCTGGATATTTCGGTCATCGATGAGTTACCCGCAGGCCGAAAGCCGATCCAAACCCAACACATGCGCGACAGTCACCGGATAAGACTATTCGGTTTCATGGAAAAAGAAATCAAAAAAGGCCGGCAAGTTTACATTGTTTATCCACTCATTGAGGAATCAGAAAAACTTGACTACAAAGATCTGATGGATGGTTATGAAAGCATTTGCCGGCGTTATCCGAAACTGCCCATTTCGATTTTGCACGGGAAAATGAAGCCCGAGGATAAGGATTTTGAAATGCAGCGATTTGTGAAAGGGGAAACCAAAATTATGGTGGCTACTACGGTGATCGAAGTGGGTGTCAATGTCCCCAATGCTTCTGTAATGGTCATTGAGAATGCCGAGAAGTTTGGGTTGTCGCAATTGCACCAACTACGTGGACGAGTAGGTCGGGGTGCGGAGCAGTCTTATTGTATTCTCATGACGGGGGTAAAATTGACCAATGAAGCGAAGACGCGTGTTAAGACCATGGTTGACACCAATGATGGATTTGTCATTGCAGAAACTGATCTTCAGTTGAGGGGACCAGGAGATCTTATGGGAACGCAACAAAGTGGTGCTTTTGACTTGTTAATTTCCGATTTGGCGAAAGATGGTCAGATACTTCAGATCGCAAGAAATGCGGCAACAGATACCTTGAATGATGATCCGGAGTTGAGGCGCCCGCAAAACACAGTGATTAAAACACAGGTGGATTCCCTAAGTCAAACAGTGGTAAACTGGAGTAGGATAAGTTGAATATGTTCAACCAAAGAAGCTCGGAGTTTAATTTCGAATGAGCTCATCAATTCTACTGTTCAGGAAGTAACAACTGCATCAACTTCTTTAACTCCTTGTCCCAATTTCAGATAGCTACGGTACTGAAACCAGGCTCCTATTAACATGAAGATATGCGCAAGGTCACGATGGTTGAAGAAAGTATGGATAATCACAGGCTTGTTAAATATATATACCGCAATCAGCAATGCAATTGTCGCGTAGATCATTTCCAGGCTCCCCAAATCTCTGGTTTTCCAAAACACAAATAGATGAAACCCAAAAACAACTATAATAAAGCCATACGCGCTGTGAATCTCCACATACTTGAAATGAACGGAAGAAATTACCAGAAACATGAGAATGACCAATTCGATGATGTTGGCCAGTAAAAAAAACTGACCCAGCTTTTTATCGATCAGTCGGTTAGCATAGCTTATAGCAGATCGCTCAATCAAGCCGACGGACACCATACTGATAATCCAACCCACAAGCTTCCATCGATCATCTACTAAGTAAAGAAATCCATGTCCGATAAAACCTCCCCATGTGGTAGCTATTCCCATGATCAGGAAGTAGTACCTCAAAAAGGTCAGGGCATTTCCTTCAACTTTGTCCCTACCCATTTTCCAAAAGGCATAAAAACACATGACAGAGATAAACAGGTTGGTGATCACTGTTACTGGCTCCATCAGTAAAATGCCTCCGATCTCTATGCCTGGCTGGATGATCTTGGTTACATCTACTTGCTCCATATCCTAAAGTACAAAGAAAGGCAACTTGTTCCTTCTTTCACGTTAATATGACTAAGGTTCATTACCTTCCAAATAATTTTTGAAAACCATGATCAAGAAATTCATGCAACTTATTCAAAGGCAAGTAGAGAAACTAGATCAGAGCGACTTTGATCTGGAAGCCTGGAAATCGGGTACAATCACTATTTTGAATCGGGTACTTGGAGAAGCCACACCTCACATCAAACAAATCGAATCTTTGAAAATCGATTACAGCAGCTGGGCGTTACGTGATTCAAATTCGAAATATAATCCGGTAGAGACCTGCAAAAAGAAAGGAAAAGCCATTCTGGAGGCCGCACTGGATGAGATAGAAATCCTGGGAGTTGATCAGAAAGAAAAAGAGACCACTTATACGAAACTTGCTGCCGAACTTAAGAAGGATGAGATTAAGTCTTTGCAATCCGGTGATCGGAGCAAAGTGCTTGGGGGCATGAAGAAAGAAAAGTTGGTCAAGATTGTAGATCGATTATTGGATTGACAGATCAAGCACTACAATAGCGAAAAGAATCACCGCAGCCTCATCACATATCCAAAACGTGATTTTTTGTTGTAACTCTAACACCGCGTTTCAACTAAGGGAAAATACTGAGTTGTAAGGCCAGAACGGTGTTATTTATGTAATCCAGAAGACTAATTCTAGCATTAGTGTGTACCTGTAAAACTATTTTGTCAGAAGTTCGCTAGTAGCTACACACTAAATGATAACACTGCCATGGGATTTTGGGATTTTCTAAAGGTCCGAAGAAAAGCTAAGTTCAATAAGTTGTACGAATTAGCTTGTCAAGAGAACGATTACGATAGGGCACGTTCCCTTTATGATGAGGCCATCGCCCTGGGCCAGGACAACAAAAACGTATTTTTTAAACGAGCGGTCCTTTTCTTGAAAGAAGGAAAGGAAATGGACGCTATCAAGGACTTGAACCAGTCGTTGAAGGTAGATGAAAGCTTCATGGAAGCTTATTTGTTGTTGGGTAACATCTATTATGAAAGACATGATTACCAGACGGCTTTTGATCATTATGATAAAGCTGTCAAATGCAACGATAAGTCCTCTATTGCTTTTATGAGCCGCGGGAAGGCATGGATGAAACTCAACATGGTGAAGGATGCCTTTGAGGATTTTAAAACGGCCATTTCTCTTAACCCGCTTAACACTTCAGCATTCATTGAACGAGCCAATCTTTTAATGCTTATCGAAAAGAAAAAAGCAGCAATAAAGGACCTGGAGCAAGCAATTCATCTGGAACCTGGAAACCCAAGAACCTATGTGCTTCGGGCGGAATTGTACATATCAGAAAGTGATTATAAGAACGCCGAAAAAGATCTGGAGAAAGCTTTGAGGTTGGAACCCAATCATGCGGGCTCTTATGCCGTCCTCGCCGAGTTGAATTTCTACACGGACAAGGAAGAGGAATTTTACAAGACTTTTGAAAAAGCGGGTAAACTGGGTTTTTCCTTATGTGAATTCAGTCAGGATATTTTTACAAAATACGCAAGCGTACCACGATTTCAGGGATTAGTTGCTGAACTCACCTGAGTTTACTATCCGCTCAGGTATACTGTTCCGGATTTGCAATCCGGAACCACTCTTCATTTCAGCGGAGTAAAATAATAGCTGATTCCGTGCTCGATTAAAATAATTCAGGACTTTTGTCATATTACATTCGTTCTTCCTACCAAGGAAGTAGAACGAATGTACTTCATATGTCAAAGTCATCCGAAGAGCGCTTTATCGAGGCTGTAGAAAGCAGTAAAAAGAGCATCTTTCGAATTTGTAATGTTTATGCATCCCCTCAATTGGAGGCTCAGGATCTGTTTCAGGAAGTTGTATTCCAAATTTGGAAGTCGTATTCATCTTTTCAGCATAAGTCCGATATAAGCACGTGGATTTACAAGATTGCGCTGAATGTCTGTTACAGCTCAAAAAAATCTTTTGATAGGAAACAACTGAAAACAGATCGCTTCTCATCTATTCAATTCATTCCCAACCCGGAAGATTACGATGATGTCAGGAGGGAAAAGTTTGATGCCCTCCGGGAATGCATCTCGTCTTTGAGAGAGATTGACAGGTCCATCGTGATTTTATTTTTGGAAGACCTCCCCTATAAGGAAATAGCAGTCATACTCGGATTGACAGAAAATCATGTTGCGGTCAAAATGAAGCGCATTCGGAAAATACTTTTTGAATGTATTACTCCTAAACTCACTTAAAATGTTAGAACAAGAATTGAAAGATTTGTGGAGAAATTCACCTGAAGAAGAAAAGATAAGATTCGATTTGTCACGCTTATTAATTGACCTGAACGGGCAATTGGCAGATTTGAATGCAAGAATCAAAAGAAGAGATAGAAATGACATCATTACGATGTTGGTAAGTATTCCGGTTTTCTGTTACCTGGTTAATATCATTCCTTTTCCAATAACCAAAACAGGTCTAGTGCTGGCCATTCTGGGGACGATTTGGCACGTCTTCAAGCGAAGGAATCATTACTTGCGTCGATTACCTGTGGACCATACAAAACCATTTAAAGAGCAGCTGGAAGTTCAAAAGTTAAATCTCCTTCATGAAGAGAAACTGATGAGTACGGTTCTATACTGGTTTTTGATCCCCTCGTTTATTCCTTTCGCCGTATCTATTTTGGGACTGGGAAATCCGGCAGATTATGGATGGTCCAATTTCTTTGTAGACCAGGTGCTTCCAATGCCGCTCATTTACAAATTGGCGCACCTCATGTTCGCAGTAATTGTTTTTTGGGTCATCTATTGGGAGAACAATCGCATTGTTAAACAAACATTGAAACCAATGATCAAAGAAATTGAGGAAGCACAGCAAGAGTTGAATTGAGAAAATGGTTTGGTTCCGGAATCTGAAATCCGAAACTATCTTAAAATTCCCGGATCTTGATGTTTCTGAAATGCACGGTATCACCATGGTCCTGCAAGAGGATATGTCCTTGAGGCCATTGACCAAAATTTTCCCAGTCTTTGTATTTGCTATAGGCTACCAATGACCTGAAGACCTGTGAGAATCGGTCATATTCGACAACTTTTTCATTATTCAGCCAATGCTCCACTTTACCTCCTTTTGAGACAATGCGTGCTCGATTCCAATTGCCAATTCCTTTGAACTGTTTCCCTCTTCCTGGCACCGATAGGTTTTCGGCAGAGATCAAATCATAAAGCGAGGAAACGGTTCTGTTGCCGGCAACACCCATTTTGGCGTCGGCGTGATTTTTGTCGTCCAAAATTTGGAATTCGCATCCAATTGCTGATCCTGTTCCCTTATTCAGATTAGGGTCCACAAAATACTTGATACCGCTGTTAGCACCCTCTGTGATCTTGAAATCCACCACCAATTCAAAATCCGAAAACTGATCAACAGTAATGATATCGCCTGGTCCTGTAGATTCTTTTCCATCCGTGGCCAAAATACTAAGAACACCGTCTTTCATGTCCCAGCCTTTTTCCGGAAATGCGGAATTGCCGGCACTCTGCCAACCCTTTGAAGTTTTGCCATCCCAAAGTAATCTCCAACCTGTTCTTTCCTCATTGGGGGATAGTTCATTGGTCAGGTAACTCAATTCTGGCACTTCAGGGTCCGGGGTTGCCTGGAATTGCTTAAGCCCCTCTGTAAGAATCCGCATGTTTTTCCATTTCACCATTTTGCCTTTTTGAGAGGGATCGTAGATACCATGGACCTGCAATCCAAAAAAACCTGTAGAAGTGGTATTGTCCACAAGCCGGGCACATTGCACCCCATTGATCCAGGTACTGATGTTTGAACCGATCGCTTCAATACGTACTTTGTTCCATTCTCCGTTCCTATAAGCCTGGGATCCTTTCGGGTTTCGGGAAAGGGGATAAATCCAACCCCGGCGAGCCTCATCGTAAATACCTCCGGAAAATGCTCTTGGACTGGGATCCAATTCGAATTGATAACCATGTACGCGACCATTCAGATAGTCGGGTTGACTATTACTTCGAAACTGTACGCCACTATTGAAAGAAGGATCCAGCCAAACTTCGAATTCCAGAATGAAATCGGAATAATTGATTCTGGTGGTGAGAAAACTATTTTGGCGATCTTCGACCGTCGTGCCTATGATCATACCATCTACCAGCTCGTAAGTTGCCGTCCCACCCATTTGCTCCCAATCACTAAGGTCATTCCCAATAAGTGATTGCCAATCCTGACCAGAAGATGAAGAGACGGCAAAAAAGAAGCAGACAATAAATATTTTAATTTTCATGAGGTTTAGGCTTAGATTCAGACAACTCAGTGGGGTCAGAGAAATTCCCGTTTGGAAATTAAATAAGATCGGCGAAAGCTGCTTCATTCCAGTGTCATGGAACCATAAAAATCACTGAAATAGTGTGTTTTCTGATAACAAGGATTATCTGACTTGAATAAATGCCACCCTCAAGCTTTACTTTAAGTAAAAGGAAGCTAACAGCTATTTGTCAGCTGATATATTTCATAAAACCGTAAATACAATCGAAAAAATATTGAAAAAATGTGTTTGAATGGTAATCTATTTGCTTTGATATCCGTTACTTGTAGTACCTAAGAACCAATTTTTCAAGCTATGGGATATGTTATATTCATGATCGCCTTGGCGATTTCTTTTATATTAGTCGACCATTTTTGGTTGAGATCTAAGAAAACCCGCAGGTCAAAAAAAGTCTTGTTTAAAGGTCTGCTTTATTAACGATTTCGTTTAGAAACAGACTTTCAATAGAAGGACGTTGCAGGAAATTGTATCGTCCTTTTTTTTATTCTCCTCCCTCCAACTCGATCGACCTTGAAAGGTGAATTTTTACGGATCAATCCGAAAACCTGTGGAGCCATTGTACAAAATGAAGTTGCCGATTTGCTTCGGTCCCGGCGAGGAACCGCTAGATTTTTTCCGGACCGCCGGAGCGGACCTTTTTCATCACCGCGTGGCGTACCGTGGAAAAAGGTCAAAGGAATATCAGATCAAAGAATCGACAAATTACAGGTGGCCTGTCAAGGACCTTGTCTACTTATTAGAATTATTGTCGTTGATCTCAATTGCACTCAGAATAGTAGGTCCCCGGAAAACTGCTTGATCCATTTTTACTTCATTTACTGAAAACACAAAAGGAGATGGGTACTTCTCCTTTGGCACTCAATTTGGGTTGAATTGGGGGAAATGATGTCTGCTAAAGAGAAATTCAGGCAACATTTGTGATGATAGGTAAGCAAATTGAATAAAAACTAAACTTTGTCAACGTAATATCGTAATATTACGATATGGGAATAACCAAAACCGATCTTTTTACAGCCGAACAGAATGAACTCGCGCGGTTTGCCAAGGTGCTGGCACACCCTGCAAGGATCGCGATCATTGATCATTTGTTGAAATCCAATGTGTGCATCAACAGCGATCTGGTTCACGAATTAGGTTTAGCACAGGCAACCATATCCCAACATCTCAAAGAATTGAAGCTCGCAGGTATCATTCAGGGTACCGTAGAGGGCAATGCCATGAATTACTGTCTGAACTATCAGGTTTGGAAAGAAATCCAGCAGTTGTTCGATGGGATGTTTGATAAGTTGCAACCAGAGGGTTCGTGTTGCTAATGAGGTGGGTACATTCCTCTTCAATTAAATAATGATAAAGTGAAAGAGCAAAAATTTCATTTGAGCTTGTTCGTATCAGATACGGAGAAGACAGTAAACTTCTATACCCGACTTTTTGGAAAAGAACCGAGCAAGGTCAAAGACGACTATGTTAAGTTCGAACTGGCAGATCCGGCATTGGTGATCTCATTCATACAGTCACCGGAAAAAGTCCAGAGCAATTTTGGTCACCTTGGATTCCTGGTCAATTCAACAGCGGAAGTAGAAGACAGAAAAGCTGCGTTGAAAGAATCCAATATAGAAATTGGATTGGAAGAACAGGAAGTAGCTTGTTGCTATGCGAAACAAGATAAATTTTGGGTAAATGATCCCGATGGTTACGAATGGGAAGTATACCACTTCATAGAAGATGTCAATCAAAATGAAGAGAAGTATACGGCGGCTCCTTGTTGCTAATCTTATTTTTTGCCTATTACAATCGTAATATTGCAATAATATGTTTAATAAAAGGTCAGCAAGTTTTTGTTGACCTTTGTTTTATTATATCAAAATCATGGAGCCCAAACTAGCCGAGTACATCAAGCAATTAATTCCTTCTATTGAAAATTTACAGCCGGAAAGAACCAATATTTTGAATCAATTGGTCACTTATTGTAAAAAGAAACTGCAATCCGGGGAGGAGCTTAATCTCCTGTTTATCTGTACCCACAATTCCAGAAGAAGTCACTTCAGTCAGATCTGGGCCCAGGTAGCGGCTCATCACTATGGTTTCAAAGAGGTCAAGACCTTTTCCGGAGGAACAGCCATAACCGCCTTGAATGAGCGGGCCGTGGCGGCTTTAGAACGGACAGGAATGAACATCGAAAACCCCGGTGGCGAAAACCCACATTATCAAATACGTTTTTCGGAGGAGGCTTCACCGATTGAAGCTTATTCAAAAAAATTCGATGATGCTCCGAACCCTAAGCAAAATTTCTGTGCTGTCATGACATGCTCCAGCGCCGATGCGGAGTGCCCGGTAGTATTTGGTGCCGATGGCCGTGTGGCATTACTTTATGTAGATCCAAAGGAATCAGATGGCACTGCTGCCGAGGCAGCCACTTATGATGAGAGGTGTTTCCAAATTGCAACTGAGTTGTTTTATGTCTGGCGTGAAGTAAATAACGCCCTGAATCACTAGCCAGGTTGTTAAAAAACATTAAAGAAAACCGCCGCTTAAGTAATCTTATTTTTAGATCCCCATATGCAGGGTATTTTTGCAGACTTCTGAAAAATTGAAACGTACTGAGATGGAACAGACCCTGGATCAGGAGCTCAAGCAAGAGCATCAGCGAAAGATCAAAAAAGTAACCCATGAGGTGGGTAAAGTCGTCGTTGGCCAGGACTACATGGTCAATCGTCTACTCATTGGGTTATTTACACAAGGACACATTCTTCTTGAAGGTGTGCCGGGTCTTGCCAAGACTTTGACAGTAAACACGCTGGCAGATGTCTTGCATCTTGATTTCAAAAGAATTCAGTTTACTCCGGACTTATTACCTGCGGATTTGCTGGGTACGATGATTTACAATCAGCAGAAGTCCGAATTTGAAGTGAAGAAAGGTCCAATTTTTGCCAACATGATTCTGGCGGATGAGGTGAACCGTTCACCAGCTAAGGTGCAATCAGCTTTGCTCGAATCCATGCAGGAAAAGCAAGTCACCATTGGAGAGACTACTTTCGGATTGGATCGTCCCTTTTTGGTAATGGCGACACAAAACCCCGTGGATCAGGAGGGAACCTATCCGCTACCTGAGGCACAGGTGGATCGATTCATGCTAAAAGTGCATGTAGACTATCCTTCCAAATCGGAAGAACTGGAAGTTATGCGACGTATGAGTAACATGACTTTCCAATCACAAGTAGAAACCATTCTTTCGAAAGAAGACATTTTCTCGATCAGGGAGGAGATCAACCAGGTGAGTATTTCAGAATCCCTTGAGAAGTACATTGTAGAGTTGGTCTTCGCTACGCGAGACCCTAAAGATTACGGCTTGAATGATGTGGCGCAATACATTGAGTTTGGTGCGTCTCCTCGTGCTTCCATCAATTTGAACCTCGCCGCAAAAGCGGTGGCGTTCTTTGATGAGCGTGATTTTGTTCTGCCTGAGGACATTAAGGAAATTGCCAAAGATGTGATGAACCACCGTATTTTGCTCAATTACGAAGCAGAGGCCGATGCGGTGACCACTAAGGACGTCATCGAACAATTGCTCAATAAGGTGGAATTGTCGAAATAGAAAACATTGGCGTAACAAAGAAAATACGTCCTTAAAATTCAGCTCCTACCTTTAACACAATCGTAAAGAGCATCCTCCAGGGAGTTAACACTCGTAATTCAATTTTGCTGCAACAAATTTTTCGCAACAAAATTGATCATGAAAAAATTATTAGCACTCTTAGCACTCCCTGGTATGCTCTGGATATCATCATGCTCTGATGATGAGCCAATCACTGCGGCACCGGAAGTAAGCGCACCCGCTGCTGCGACTGTCACATCTGGAGCGACAGTCAATGTTTCTTTTCCATATATCGCTATCGAAGGTTTTGCTTCCTCTTCTGTAACCGAAACAGGCGGATCAACCTCAGTAACTACAGATGGAGTTGTTGGTGAAACTTCAGGGGACATTACCGTTTCTTTCACGGCAGGGGAAGCTGGTGCCGGCTCTGTTACTTTGACTATTACAGATTCCAACGGAAATACAGGATCTGCCACTGCCGTATTGACCATCACAGAGACAGAAGCCACACCCGTTATTAGTGTACGCGGGGCTATAGAAGGTACAGTTAACTGGACAGCTGACAACATTTACCAATTAGAAACTCGTGTTACTGTTGTGGATGGCTCCACCCTAAATATTGCACCTGGTACAGTAATCAAGGGTAACCCGGGACAAGCCGCAGCGGCAACATCACTATTAGTAGCTCGTGGAGGGACCTTAAACGCACAGGGGACTGCCGCACTTCCGATCATCTTTACCTCTACGAATGATCCTATTGATCCTGCGGATGTCGCAGCTGGAAATTATGCCAGTACAACAAATCCGGCTCAAACCGGACTTTGGGGAGGCATAATAATCCTGGGTAAAGCACCCATTACTGCAAAATCGGAAGATGCCAGTGGAGAAGAAACTACTGATTTGGCAGAGCTACAAATTGAAGGTATACCTGCTTCTGATGAAAATGGTCTTTACGGTGGCGATGATGAAATGGATGACTCAGGCACGATCACTTATGTATCCATCAGACATGGAGGTACAAATATTGGCGCAGGGAATGAGATCAATGGGTTGACGCTCGGTGGCGTTGGATCAGGAACAAATATCAGCAATATTGAGGTAGTAGGAAATGCTGATGATGGGATCGAGTTTTTCGGAGGAAATGTATCAGTTGATGGGGCTTTGATCTGGAACTCATTCGATGATTCCATGGATACAGACCAGGATTGGACGGGTTCGGTTACTAACTTCATCATCATTGCCCCAAATACAGGTTCCGCATTTGAACTGGATGGCCCAGAAGGAGACAGAACCCGAGGTGAGAATCACATGTTCTCAGAAGGAGTAATCTACGGCGGTGCAGATATCGATGCGATTGTTGACTGGGATGACAATACAAATGCAACGTTGACCAACCTTTATTTCTTCGGTATTACAGCTGGAAGGATTGATAGCTTTGGTGGAAACGGAGCAGAGGCAAGTAGCAATTGGGAAACAGACCTGACTGACAATTCAGGAGGCTTCTTTGATGGTGTTGACGAGGGAGTAATCACTTATGGCGTTGCTGTTGATGCTAAGTCTTACGGGCCATCAGCCGCGGATTTTGCCTGGACATGGGCAGGAAACTCAGGGACACTGACAGACCTGGGACTTTAAGAAAAGAAAATTAATGTACTGGTCTTAATAAAGGATACAAATTAAGGACGAGACCATGTGAAATTATTTGGAGGCTGCTTTGTAAAGAGGCGGCCTTTTCTATTTCAGATAAACAGAATGTTACGAAAGTAAGACCAATAGAAGCCGGCGACAACATTTTCCTAACATAGCTATAATGATTTTATAAATGCTTGATTTGAGTAGAATTGAGAGGGCGATATCAGATTTGCAAAATGAAAAACAGGGAGTTTTTCCTTTTAGAAATTAACTATCGAAACGGGTCATTTGACGAGGCTAGAGTTTATGAAGCCTTATGACTCCAATTTTCATATCAATTCTATCATGAAAACCATTGCTGCGCTTGGCTTGGGCCTGGCCTTTTTATTCGCTTCGAATTTTGCTTCTGCCAATGCTGGAGTTATCCGCGGTGCTGTTTATGAACAGTCGTCTGGCGAACCTCTTTTTGGTGTGGCTGTTCGCATTCAAAATACGGCAACGGGTGCCGTAACTGATTTTGATGGAAAGTTCCAAATCAATGTGGACCCAGGCACATATACCATCGAGGCTTCGTTTGTGTCTTTTAAAACAGTGACCATTACGGATCTTGTGGTTGAGGAAGATGATGTCACTCTAATTGATGCTATCTGGATGGAAGATGCCGTTGAAGAATTGGAGGCCATCGTTGTTACTGGCGAGGTAATCAAAACCAACGAAACAGCTCTTTTAACGGTGAAGAGAAAATCAGCCAATGTAATGGACGGAATTTCTGCTGAAAGTTTTAGAAAGATTGGAGATAGTAACGCTGGTCAGGCTGCTAAGCGGGTTACAGGCGTATCCGTCGAAGGAGGAAAGTACGTTTACGTTAGAGGTCTGGGTGATCGATATACCAAAACAACCTTAAATGGGATGGATATCCCTGGGTTGGATCCAGATAGAAACAGTATCCAAATCGATGTGTTCCCGACGAACCTGATCGACAACATGGTTATTCTGAAGTCATTTACTCCAGACTTGCCTGCCGATTTTACAGGAGGAATTGTCAATATCGAAACCAAAGATTTTCCGGAAGACAAGATATTTGATGTTTCCTTAGGCATTGATTTCAACCCTTCCATGCACTTCAATAAGGACTACATCACCTATGATGGCAGTGGAACGGATTGGCTGGGATTTGATAATGGCCTTCGTGAACTTCCTGATAATGCTCGCACAACAAATATTCCTTCGCCTTTGAATAGTACTGATGCTGAAACCGGAGAATTCCTGAATCAGTTTAGCCCTACGCTGGGTGTAAAATCGGCGACGAGCTTTATGAATTACAACTTCGGGGTGTCAATAGGAAACCAGGTGCAGTTGCCCAATGGCCATACATTAGGTTACTTGTTCTCGGGAAACTATAAGAACAATACAAACCTATATGACGATGCCTACTTTGGTGAATATCAAAATGATCGAGACATAGATGTAAATGAATTTCAACGGGCAGCGACTACAAGGGGGGTTCTGGCGGAAAACAACGTACTCTTGGGAGGCTTAGCCGGACTTGCTTATAAAACGGATCTGTCCAAGTATCGCCTTACTTTCATGCGCCTTCAAAACGGGGAGAGCAGAGCCGGTGATTTTGACCTGGTGGATGATGAAAATGCCGTCGGAAAATCAGGGTACCTAGGATTGTCCGAAAACCTGGAATACAATGAAAGGTCGATATCCAATCTCTTTCTCAACGGGGAGCATCATACCAATGATGATTCCTGGACAGTTGATTGGCGGCTTTCCTCTACATGGTCATCACAGGTGGATCCCGATATTCGCAGAACCGCTTTTACTTTGGTCAACGACAATCCTCGCTTTGCAGCAGGGGCAGCCGGAAACCCTAGCAGGCTTTGGAGGAACCTGGATGAGATTAATGTGGGCGGCAAAGTAGACGTCATCAATAAACATCAACTATTCAACCGGGACGCTAAGTTAAAATTTGGGGTAAGTCACACTTACAAAGAGAGAGATTACGAAATTGTTGATTTCAATGTGAATTTCCTTGCCGGGGGCCGCTTGGACTGGACAGGAGCTGCAAGTCAGGTTTGGTCTGATGAGACAGTTTTTCCAGCAGGATTTGTTTACCTCGTATCCGGATTCGGAAGTCCTAACCCGAACCAATACGCTTCAAACATCAACAACACGGGCTTTTACGTTTCCAGTGAGTTTTCCGTGACTGAAGACCTCAAAGCGATTGTGGGGGTAAGAGCAGAGAACTTTGTACAAAGACATACCGGACGTGATCAGGAGGCTGCAGGATCGATTCGAGGTTTCCTTAGTGATGGATTTACCAATATGGATTTAATCATCGCTGCAATTCAGGCCGACCCGGAGAGATATGGTAATGTCCTCGATAATGATAAGGTCTTGGATAATCTGAATTTCTTCCCTTCAGTTAACCTGATTTACTCCCTGCAGGACAAACAGAATTTCAGATTCTCCTATTCTAAGACCATTGCGAGACCATCTTTTAAAGAGCTTTCTTTCGCTCAGATCATCGACCCGGTATCCAATAGAATCTTCAATGGAGGCTTGTTTAGTATTGACAGCTGGGATGGCAACCTGGAAGAAACTTTGATCGACAACCTGGACCTGAGATGGGAGATGTTCATGCAACGAGGACAATTGCTTTCTGCCTCTGTATTTTACAAGAAGTTTAATAATGCCATTGAGTTAGTGAGATTACCACAACAGCAGACCAATGCAGAATTTCAACCACGTAATGTTGGAAATGGTCAACTGTTTGGTGTGGAGATCGAATTCCGAAAACCGTTGGACTTTATCTCTGATAAATTTAGCATCAATGGAAACTTCACCCTGGTTGAATCTTTGCTGGATTTTTCAGATGCTGAAATGCTCAATAGAACCGCACGAGCACGAGCTGGAGAAGTTATCGATGATACAAGAAGCATGGCCGGTCAGGCCCCATGGATTGTGAATGCCGGAATTGCTTACAACGACTATGAAAAACAGTTTGATGCGGGTCTGTTCTACAATGTGAAAGGAAGAACCTTGGTTGTAGTAGCCGGTGGTCGTGATCTCGATGTATTTGCAGAACCCTTTCACAGCCTGAACTTCAATATGAATAAGTCATTCGGATCGGACGACCAATGGGCAGCCAACTTTGGTGTGTCGAACATCCTTGGTGATAAATTGGAACAGCTTTATCGCAGAGCGTTCTCGAGTGCGGATGATGGCAATAGCGAGATTTTCCAGCGATTCAGCCCTGGGACGGCTATTTCTGCAGGGATTAAATATTCCTTCAGATAAGAACCAATATCTAAGAAATAGAAAAGGCCGTTCGAAAGAGCGGCCTTTTTTATGAGTTCAAAACGAATCCGAAAATTTTTATTGACCTTCAAGCTGTTTTACCTTTTCCTGAAGGACTTCAATATTGGGCATGTGTAACTAGAGGTGAGCAAGTTTCAGAGGTCATTTGCCACAGACTATCATTTTTCCCTTGCATCAATCCCAGTTCAAAACCTCTTGTTGTTTTTGCCGAATTTCATTGATTTTGGATTGGATATTCCTCAGTGTAAATAGATGTTCTTTGGCTCCTTCGCCAACATCTTTGATATGTTTCGTGTTCTTCTCAGCTACTGAGGCGGCCCGCGCTTCTAACAGATCGATTTCCATTTGGTATTGATCCAGATGCACCTGTATGGTGAACTGACGTAGCATATCTTCCAACTGCGCGCGATACCTGGTTCGTTGGCCTTCTTCCTTCAATGCAAGCTTAAACAAGGTACTTTCGGAGCCAAGACTTTCCAATTGACCCAGGACATAGATTCTTTCCACAGTAGTGGGGATACTTACTTCATAGTGCGTTCGAAAATTGGTGGTCTTAGAAAATCCCTGGCAAAACTTCCAAAAACTTTTTTCCACCAGATTGGTTGAAAACTTCAATTGAGTTTGGAGTGCTGAAACAGATTGAGAGGGTAGCTCCATGGTGCCCTCGGAGATTTCACTAATGGAAACCTGTGCTAAACAAGTAATTGAAAAAAAACTGATCGAAAACAAGAAAAGTAGCGACTTCATTAGTTAAGCTAAAGGTATGTTTAACTTCAGGATGCAATATCCTAATCTCCATTGATAAACCAAGCAAGTTGATATGAGTTCCAAAATTTTAATCACAGGTGGCACCGGCCTGGTTGGCACAACCCTAAGTGATAAATTAGCGCAATTGGGTCATAAAGTAACTCACTTAAGTCGGAAAGCGAATCTCAATGCGCGATACCCGGCTTTCAAATGGGACGTAGACAAGGGTGAGATTGACCCTAAAGCATTAGAGGTAGATCACATTGTTCACCTTGCGGGGGCAGGTGTGGCCGAACAGAAATGGACCGACCAGCGCAAAGAGGTTATTTATAACAGTCGTATTCATTCTACACGGCTCTTGCACGATAAGGTGAAGGAATCTGGTCTAGAGCTAAAGTCATTTATTTGCGCATCCGCCATTGGTTATTATGGTCTGGATACAGGAGACACCTTGTTGACGGAAGATTCGAAAGGAGCAAGTGATTTTCTGGCGAAAGTAACTGCTGACTGGGAGAGGGCTGCGGAAGGATTTGTATCTATGGGCATTCCTTTGTCATTCTTGCGTATAGGAGTAGTTCTTTCCAACGAAGGTGGAGCATTGGTAAAGATGGCTCAACCAGTGAAATATGGTGTAGGCGCTGCTCTTGGTACAGGAAAGCAGTACGTGAGTTGGATTCATATCAAAGATATCTGTGATATGATCATTTGGCTTGTAGACAACCAAAAAGAAGGTATTTATAATGGCGTTGCTCCAGGCCCGGTAACAAATGCGGAAATCACCAAAGCAATTGCCCAGACTTTAAAAAGACCCCTGTTTTTACCACCCGTACCGACCTTCGTTCTAAAAATGATCATGGGGGAAATGTCTTCTATTGCACTTGGAGGGAACAAAGTATCCGCACAAAAGCTTTTAGATGAAGGATTTAAATTTCAGTTTGCCGATATTAGAAGCGCTCTATTGGACATTTATGATAAAAAGGCGTATTAAATACAGTTATGGAAGAAAATAAAGAAAAGGCATCTGCCCACCCAACCCCGTTTCTGGATAAGAACTGGACAGAAATCAAGAGTACCGATTCCTGGGTCATTTTTAAGGTCATGTCCGAATTCGTAGAGGGTTTTGAAAAACTCGCTCGGATTGGCCCATGTGTTTCCATTTTTGGTTCAGCACGAACTAAGCCAGATAATCCCTACTATAAATCTGCGGAGAAGATTGCGGAGTTATTAGTTGATAAAGGCTATGGTGTGATTACCGGAGGAGGTCCGGGAATTATGGAAGCGGGAAACAAAGGAGCGTTTCAGAAAAAGGGGAAGTCTGTTGGACTTGACATAGAGTTGCCATTTGAAGGTACACACAACCAATACATCGATAGTGACAAGGTCATAAGTTTCGATTATTTCTTTGTCCGAAAAGTCATGTTCGTTAGATACTCTCAGGGATTCATCGTAATGCCTGGTGGCTTTGGAACGTTAGATGAACTGTTTGAGGCACTGACATTGATTCAAACTGAGAAAATCTCGAAGTTCCCGGTCGTGCTCGTAGGCAGGTCATTTTGGACCGGTTTGGTCGACTGGATCAAGACTACATTGTTGGAACGTGAAAGCAATATCAGTCCTAAGGATCTCGACTTATTTACGATTGTCGATGAGCCTGAGGAGGCGGTAGCAGTGATCGATCAATTCTATAGTCAATACAAGTTGTCACCAAACTTTTAAATCAGATATCGGTTCAATGATTATCCGATTTATCTTTGCGCGACCTTAGAAACACGGATGCAAGAGACGTTAGAAAAAGAAGAGACGAAAAATCAATTAGCGCAGGAAGAAATCATTGAGATTGTTGGCGCCAGAGAGCACAATCTCAAGAATATCAACCTCAATATTCCCAGGAACAAACTGGTCGTGATCACAGGCATTAGCGGGAGTGGAAAGTCCAGCCTCGCCTTTGATACGATCTATGCCGAAGGGCAACGAAGGTACATGGAGAGTTTTTCCGCGTACGCCAGATCTTTCATAGGAGACATGGAACGGCCGGATGTTGATAAAATCAATGGGTTGAGTCCCGTGATTTCCATTGAGCAGAAGACGACTTCCCGCAACCCCAGATCCACAGTTGGAACAGTGACGGAGATCTATGATTTTCTTCGTTTGCTGTTTGCCCGGGCAGGTATAGCCTATTCCCACCTCAGTGGGAAAAAGATGGTAAAACAAACCCAGGATCAGATCCTTGCACATATTTTACAGCAGTACGACGGGCAGAAGTTGAGCTTGTTGGCTCCTGTAGTAAAAGGAAGAAAAGGCCACTATCGTGAGTTGTTTCAACAGGTCCGAAAAATGGGCTTTGCTAAAGTCCGTGTTGACGGTGAGTTACAGGACCTGGTACCAAAAATGCAGGTCGATCGATACAAAACACACGACATTGAAATCGTCGTAGACCGGATCATTGTGGCTAAAAAGGATCTTACTCGCATTTCCGGATCGATAGGGACGGCTCTCAAACATGGCAATGGGATCATGATGACGCTGGACAGTGATGGCGAGCCTTCTCATTTCAGTAAGAACCTGATGGACCCTGAGACAGGACTGGCCTATGACGATCCGGCTCCTAATACCTTTTCATTCAACTCTCCCTACGGGGCTTGTCAGGAATGTAATGGACTAGGACAAATCGATGAGATATCCAAAGAGGCAGTGATGCCAAACCTTGACTTAAGTATAAGCCGAGGGGGTATAGCACCTTTAGGCGAGTACCGCGACATTTGGATCTTCAAGAAGATCGAAGCCATTCTGAAAAAACATAAAGGCAACTTAAGTACTCCCTTAAAGAAAATTCCAGATGAAGTCATACAGACACTGCTTTATGGAGATAATGAGCCGGTCGCGGTAAGTTCTGTCAAATATCCGGGGACCGACTGGAACACGAAGTTTGAAGGAATTATCAATTTCCTGGAAAAGCAAAAGGATTTTGGTACAGAAAAAACCCAGCAGTGGATTAAAGATTTTACGAACAGTCGCGTATGCCCTACTTGCGAAGGATTGCGCCTCAAGAAAGAGTCATTGCAATTCAAAATTGCGGATCGCAATATTGGACAGCTCGCGGAATTAACGGTTGGAGAATTAGGTGATTGGTTTGTAGATGTAGAGTCTCGTCTGGATGAAAAACAGAACATCATCGCAACAGAAATTCTCAAGGAAATCCGAAAACGAATTGGCTTTTTGCTGGATGTTGGACTGGATTATTTGAGCTTAAACAGACCATTGAAAACACTTTCCGGGGGTGAAGCGCAACGAATCCGGTTAGCAACACAAATAGGGACACAACTGGTGAATGTGCTCTACATACTCGATGAGCCCAGTATCGGATTGCACCAAAGGGACAATGTCAAGTTGATTCAGGCACTGAAAGACTTGAGAGAGCTGGGGAATACCGTGATAGTTGTAGAACACGACAAAGACATGATGTTGCAATCAGACTTTGTGGTAGATATTGGACCCGGAGCGGGAAGACATGGAGGGCAGATAGTTGCGAGTGGTTCACCCGACATAATTTTGGCCAGCGATTCTGTAACTGCACGTTACCTGAATAACAAATTGCGGATTGCGGTTCCGGAAAAACGACGAGAAGGCAATAAGAAACATCTGGTACTAAAAGGAGCTTCGGGACATAACCTAAAAAGTGTAGACCTTAAGCTGCCATTAGGAACAATGATCTGCATTACTGGTGTTTCCGGAAGTGGCAAGTCCACATTGATCCATGAGACACTTTATCCTGCTCTGAAGAAAGCGATCTATAAGTCACGGAAAGAGCCATTGCCTTATAAGAGTTTGAAGGGCCTGGAAGAAATAGACAAGGTCATCGAAGTAGATCAATCACCCATCGGAAGAACACCAAGATCTAATCCTGCGACGTATACGAGTGTATTTTCAGACATTCGCACCCTGTTTGCAGAACTTCCTGAGGCTAAAATCCGAGGTTATAAGCCTGGACGTTTTTCTTTTAATGTAAAAGGTGGCCGATGTGAAACCTGCCAGGGCGGGGGTATGCGCCTGATAGAAATGGATTTTCTGCCGGATGTGCATGTGCCTTGCGAAACCTGTAAGGGGAAGCGATATAACAGGGAAACGTTGGAAGTACGGTTCAAAGGCAAGTCCATCTCAGATGTGCTGGACATGACTGTAGAACAGGCAGTAGAGTTCTTTGAGAATCAGCCAAAGATCGTTAGGAAGATCAAGACCCTTAATGACGTGGGATTGGGATATATCTCTCTTGGGCAGCATGCCACAACGCTATCAGGAGGCGAGGCCCAACGTGTGAAGCTGGCAACAGAACTTTCAAAAAAGGATACGGGAAAGACATTTTACATCCTGGATGAGCCTACAACAGGACTTCATTTTCAGGATATTCAACATTTATTGGATGTCTTAAACAAGTTGGCGGAGAAAGGAAATACCGTACTCATCATTGAGCACAACATGGATGTAATCAAAGTCTGCGATTACCTGGTGGACCTGGGGCCTGAAGGAGGGTCTGGCGGTGGAACCATTGTGGGACATGGTACACCAGAGAAGCTTGCAAAAATCGAGGAAAGCTATACCGCTAAGTTTTTGAAAGAGGAATTAGGACCATAATCCCCTTTAAGGGGTTTATATAAAGGTTCCTTAGTTATATATTCCTCAGAGTCAGTCTGCGACGACTCTGAGGTTCTTATTTTGGAGTTACTATCAAATATGAATCGGTCGATTCTCACTTGCAGCTAAACAAGCTTCTTTCACCGCTTCCATATAAGTCGGGTGAGCATGAGACATCCGGGCTACATCTTCAGCTGAGGCCCTGAATTCCATTGCTGTAACCCCGGTTGCGATCATATCTGCAGCCCGAGCTCCGATGATGTGCATGCCCAGAATTTCGTCCGTTTCTTTATCTGCGATCACTTTTACCAATCCGTCTGTATCCATTGAAGCCCGTGCCCGGCCTAATGCTTTGTAGGGAAACTTGCCTATTTTAATCTGGCGCCCTTCGGCCTTCAACTGTTCTTCAGTGAAGCCAACGCTTGCCACTTCCGGCCAGGTGTAGACTACCCCAGGGATCAAGTGATAATGAATATGTGGTTTTTGACCCACCATTTGCTCGGCAACAAGAACACCTTCCTCTTCAGCTTTATGCGCCAGCATGGCACCTTTTACAACATCGCCAATTGCCCAGATATTATCGACATTTGTTTTCAGGTGGTCATCTACTTCTATCTGACCCCTGTCGCACACTTTTACGCCTACATTTTCTAATCCCAGGCCGTCGGTATAGGGACGTCTGCCAATAGACACCAGGCAATAATCCCCTTTCAATTCGACCGTCTCACCTTTATCATTTTCAGCAGTTACTTTCACTTGCTTGGCTGTGGTTTTCACTCCGGTCACCTTGTGTTTCAGGTAGAAATCAAAACCGAGGTTTTTCAGGGATTTTTGCAATTCCTTGCCCATCGTTTTATCCATGGAAGGAATGATTCCATCTAAAAACTCTACGACAGAGACCTTCGCGCCAAGTCGACCATAAACAGACCCAAGTTCCATCCCGATTACCCCACCACCAATGATAATCATGTGTTTAGGCACTTCCGTTAACTCAAGCGTCTCGGTACTGGTAATAACTCTTTTCTTATCGATCTCTATGAAAGGAAGGGAAGCGGGCTTAGATCCTGTAGCAATGATGATTTTTTCACCAGTGATCGTCGTTTCTTTCTCGCCGGATACTTTGATGGTATTCTTATCTATAAAAGAACCCAACCCCTGATGTACATCAATTTTATTTTTCTTCATCAGATAGGCAATACCTTCGACGTTTTGCTTGACCACATCCGCTTTTCGGCCAATCATCTGTGTCAGATTCACCTTGGGCTTAGGAATATCAATGCCATGCTCGGCAAAGGTGTGTTCTGCATTGTGGAAATGCTCGGAAGAATCCAGTAATGCTTTTGAAGGGATACATCCAACATTAAGACATGTGCCACCGAGCGTATTGTATTTCTCTACGATAGCTGTCTTCAACCCTAGTTGCGCACATCGTATCGCGGCTACATAACCACCAGGACCTGAACCTATTACTATTACGTTGTAATCCATACTTAATGAATTAAGAACCATGTACAAAGTACTGGTTTAATATTTGAGGTTTTTCTTCAATTTAAAAATCATGTTCGCAATTACATTGACTTCACTAGTAATTGCCTTTTCTGCTTCTTCCGAAATGAATTTAAGCCTTTTTGATAACAAAACTTGCGTTTCCAATTCAAAGGCTGAGCCTTGTGCGATTCCAAGGAATTGGTTGAATTCTTTATTAGAATTTCTACCAGCACCCTCTGCAATGTTAGAGGCAACAGAAACTGCACATCTTCGCATTTGCGAGATTAAGCCAAACTTTTCTTCATCTGGAAAGCTGTTAGTTTCGGAATAAATCTTTTCTGCTAAGTCCATGGCTTTTTTCCAAACTTCAAGATCCTTGTATCTGTGCATTAACTTGTTGGAATTGCCTTCATACTTCTTTTCCTAATACTTTGTACCTAATACTTTGTACCTAATACTTTGTACCTAATACTTTGTACCTAATACTTTGTACCTAATACTTTGTACCTGGATCGTGCTGCTGACAATTATGTCCAACTACTAATTACTAGCTACCATATACATTAAACTCCCAATAACAATCGAGTCGGATCCTCCAACAACTGCTTCACACGAACAAGGAAACTAACAGATTCTCTACCGTCGATAATTCGATGATCATAGGACAAAGCGACGTACATCATGGGTCTGGCAACAATTTCGCCATTTTCTACCACGGGCCGCTCTACAATGTTGTGCATTCCCAGAATCGCAGATTGAGGAGCATTGATGATCGGAGTAGACATCATAGAACCGAAGACCCCACCATTCGTGATCGTAAACGTTCCTCCCGTCATCTCATCAATACTCAGTTTATTGTCGCGAGCTTTTGTTGCAAGTCTTACTACCTCTTTTTCCACCTGATTGAAATTCAAGGCTTCCGCGTTTCGAATTACTGGCACTACCAGGCCTTTTGGTGCAGAAACAGCAATGGAAATGTCGCAGTAATCATTGTAAACCATCTCCTCGCCATCGATCATGGCGTTGACAGCCGGCCATTCTTGTAGAGCAACACAACAAGCTTTGGTGAAGAAGGACATAAAGCCTAAGCCAACTTCATACTTTTCCTTAAATGTTTCTTTGTATTTCTTTCTCAGGTCCATGATTGGTTTCATGTTTACCTCATTAAAGGTGGTTAACATGGCCGTTTCATTCTTCACGGAAACGAGTCTTCTGGAGACTGTTTTACGCAGGGGAGACATTTTCTGTCTTGATTGCTCTCTGCTGATACCACCACCTAGAACAGGGGGCTCAAAAGCAGGTTTGGGAGCTTCTTTCTTGGCTGGAGCCACTTTAGACACCTGAGCTGCCTGCGCATCAGATTTCGTAATTCTACCATCTCTTCCAGATCCTGATACCTGGGAAGCAGCGATACCTTTCTCGTCCAATATCTTGGAGGCTGCAGGAGAAGCATGTCCGGTAGCGTAGGTTTGAGAAGATGTGGAAGCTGAACTGGTAGATGAAGGAGTTTCGGCAGATTTTTCCTGCTTAGGGGCAGAACCTTCTGCAACAGCTATTTTACAGATTAGGGCACCTATTTCCAGGGTAGCGCCTTCTTCAGCTACTCTTTCCAATATACCACTTGCGGTAGCAGTAAGATCAAAAGTGGCTTTATCCGACTCGATCTCCGCGATCACTTCATCTAACTCGACAAAATCTCCGGAAGCTTTCGACCAGTTAGAGATCGTAACCTCATTGATTGATTCACCGACTGCTGGTACAGGCATCTCAACAATTTCACCGGTACTTTTTGCTTCGGAAGCTGTGGGTGTCGGAACCGGTTGTTCTTCCTGAGCTGGGGCAGCACTAGTGTCGATCACCGCCAATAATGCTCCAATTTCCAACGTGTCACCTTCAGCAACTTTGGTTTCAAGTATACCAGCCGCTTCAGCAGGTACTTCAAAACTTGCTTTATCAGATTCCAACTCGCAGATTACCTCATCTAATTCGACGAGATCACCTGCTTTTTTGATCCATTGAGAAACAGTGACCTCAGTGATCGATTCACCGACTGCTGGCACTTTTATTTCCAGGCTCATAATTTCTTTATTTAGTACGGTTAATGTTTTTTATCCTTTTACGTCAAATGATCTGTTGACAATATCAGCTTGTTCCTTTTTGTGAACTTTAGCGAAACCTGTTGCCGGAGAAGAACTTGGTTTTCTGGCGACAAGTTCCAGTGGCTGGTTAAATGTCCTCATAAGAAATGTCCAGGCGCCCATGTTTTCGGGCTCTTCCTGTACCCAATACAGTTCCGGTTTATTGAATTTTTTCAACAACGCATCAATCTGTTTTTGCGGGAAAGGATACATCTGCTCTATTCTGACAATTGCGATATTTTTCGCTTTCCTTTTCTGTTGCTCTTCCAAAAGATCGAAATAGACCTTTCCAGTACAGAACAACACCCTGGAGACCGATTTGTTGGTCACATAATCATCAGGTATTATTTCTTTAAAACCACCTTTGGTAAAATCCTCTATTGGAGAAACCACCTTAGGATGTCGAAGTAAGGATTTAGGGGTAAATACCACACATGGCTTACGGAAATCCCAGGTAATCTGCCTTCTTAATAGGTGAAACAAGTTGGCTGGAGTGGTCAGGTTGGTCATAACCATATTTTCCTTTGCTGCCATCTGTAAGAATCGCTCGGGTCGTGCCGAGCTGTGTTCTGGTCCCTGGCCTTCATAGCCATGAGGCAACAGCATCACCAGACCATTCATCCTTTGCCATTTATTTTCCGCGCTGGCAATGAATTGGTCAATCATTACTTGAGCGCCATTGGCAAAGTCACCAAACTGTGCTTCCCAAATTATCAATGCATTTGGCGTAGCCATGGCATATCCATATTCAAATCCCAATACACCGTACTCTGAAAGCAGTGAGTTGTAGATTCTAAAGGGCTCCTGACCTTGTTTAACATGATCCAGATTGCAATAAGGCTCATTGGTGTTGGAGTCAAACAAGTAAGAATGTCGGTGAGAGAAAGTACCCCGTTTCACATCCTGACCAGACATCCTGACAATGTTACCATCTGCAAGGATTGACCCATATGCCATTAATTCTCCTTCAGCCCAATTCAGCATCTTCTTTTCGAAGAAGTTGGCCTTACGATCTTTCAGAAGTTTGTCGATTTGCTTCAATGGCTTGAATCCTTGAGGGATGCTCGTCAAGGCTTTACCAATGATTTCCACCATTTCATCCGAGATCGCTGTGGATGGAGACTTTTCAAAATCTTTCGGATCAGACCTTCTCAAATGATGCCACTCCTCTTCAATTTTTTGAGGTTTGTATGGGATCGGATTTTGCTTCACATCATTCAGTCGATCCTGAAGTTGTTGCTTGAATTCTTTATCAATACGCTTAGCTGTTTCCTCATCCATGTGTCCTTTAGAGATGAGTTCCTTCACGTAAACTTCTCTTGGGTTCGGATGCTTCGCAATTACATTGTATAGTTTGGGCTGGGTGAACTTAGGTTCATCGCTTTCATTATGTCCATGTCTTCTGTAACACAACAAGTCAATGAAGAAGTCTTTGCCGAAGGTCTGACGATATTCGACAGCCAGGTTGGCTGCAAAATTGACGGCCTCTGCGTCATCCCCATTGACATGCAATACGGGAGCATCTACAATCTTAGCAAGGTCCGTACAATAAATACTGGATCGAGCATCGTCAAAATCTGTAGTAAACCCAACCTGATTATTGATCACTAAATGAATAGTTCCTCCAGAGGAGTAACCTTCCAATAAGCTCATCTGAATGCATTCGTATACGATACCCTGTCCCGCTGCCGCCGCATCTCCGTGTATTAGAACAGGAAGAGCCTTTGTCATATCTCCACGATACTCATCATCGATCTGAGCTCTTGTATAGCCGAGAACAACGGGATCCACAGCCTCAAGATGAGAAGGGTTTGGCGCCAATTTCACGTACATCTTCTTCCCGGAAGGTGTGTCAAGATGGCTAGAGTAACCCAGGTGGTATTTCACATCCCCGTCACCCATGGTCAGATCTGGAGTCATGCTCCCTTCAAATTCGCTGAATATCTCTTCATAGGTTTTCCCCATGATGTTAGCCAATACGTTGAGACGACCTCTATGCGCCATGCCGATCACCACTTCTTCAGCATCTAGTTCCGCTGCACGATTGATGATCTTGTCCAGCGCGGGAATGGTATTTTCCCCACCTTCCAGTGAAAACCTCTTTTGACCAAGAAATTTGGTGTGGAGGAAATTCTCAAACACTACCGCTTCCGTGAGTTTTGAGAGGATTTGTTTCTTTTCGGGAATTGGAGGATTGATTTCAACGCCCTCAGATTCAACCTTGCTTTTGAACCAATCGAAAACATCAGAATTTCGGATGTGATTGTATTCATATCCAATATGTCCCAGGTAAATCTTCTCAAGACGTTCCTTGATGACTTTCAGATTGGCTTTGCCAATCCCAATTTCTTCACCAATTTGAAATTCTTCCTTAAAATCAGCCTCAGACAAGCCAAAATCACTCAACTCTAATCGAGTTGTGTGTTGACGTCTTTCCCTGACGGGATTTGTATCTGACTTGAGATGCGCTCTTGATCTATGCGCATAGATCAGATTACGTATTTTGATTTCTTTGGGACTGGAGGTAGCGCCAGAAGGTGCACCTTGCCCGTTTTCACCATACATCTGAAGTGAGAACTCAAAACCCTCGAAGAATTTCTTCCAGGATTCATCAACACTTTCAGGGTCTGATTTGTAAGATTGGTAGAGATCTTCGATATGGCCAACATCAGCGTTGGCGATGTAAGAATATTGATCCATGATGGATAAATGATCAAATTTGATTCAAAGATATGCAATTTGTATTTATCATGAAAACCGTTTATGCGGGTATGCGAAATCATCGCTCTTACTAAAAAGTAGTTGTATCATTGCGCGTTTACTGCGCTGATTTCCATAAGTCATTGCGCATCCTTGTGAGATATGATATTGAGAAAAATCCTAAAGTTTAGACTAACCATATGTTTGATTGCAATTATGACTGTTTTTCAGGCGCAGGGTCAAGTCAATGATCATTTTTTAGGTCTTGGGTATAAAGGAGGAAGGCCACATCCCGATACCCGGTATGGATCATTGATCACTTTTTCTAATGGGTTTGATCTTTCGTATTCCACAAAATATGGCAAAGAGAAAAGCTGGGCAAAGATATTGGACAGCCCTATTTCTACACTTACTTTAAACTATACGGACTTTGGTAACCCCGGGATAGGTAAGAGTGTGGCTGTTATTTATACTTTGGGAGTACCCATTATCCAATTCGATCATTTCACACTGACAGGGATTTTTGGAAGTGGCGGGGCCTATTTCAGCAATAAGCATAATGAGGAGACAAATCCCGAAAATCAAGCCGTAGGCTCCAATATTACATTTATCATTCGATTTGCTTCTGAACTTAAGTATGAATTGGGTAAGTGGGGCCTTGGAATAAGGTGGGACCTTGATCATTACTCAACAGCTGCGATGGCACAACCGAACATTGGCATCAACAAGAACACCTTTGGCATCATGGCCTACCGCACCATAGGAAAAAGCCAGGTGGAGACAGAGTCCAGAGAATTCGAGTACCAAAAAAATATTAATCTCATTTTTTCAGGGGGGTTCAGGGAAGTGGAAGACAAGAAATTCAACCATTGGAATTTATATGGGATGTATGGGTTTAAATGGTCCTCCTTCGCAAGTATCAATGTGGGAACCGGACTATTTATAAATAACTCCTTAGAACGCGAACAAGAATTAGCAGGTATTGTAAATCCAAAAAAGATCCGATGGGGTGTCATGGTCGGGCCACAACTTTATTTTGGTAAGGTAGTGACGAATCTCAATTTTGGATGGTATCTGATCGACCCGTTCAATGATGATGGCAGAAGCTATCAACACATCATGTCTCGATATTTCTTTAATCAACATCTTTCCGTGGCCGCCTCACTCATTGCTCATAACTTCAACGAGAGTTATAGTCTCGATTTCGGTATGGGAATATCATTTTAAGGAAGAGATATTAGGATCTTTGGCTTTCATGGACTCAGAAATGGAAGTTTTCCTTATCTTTGCGCTCCTTATTTCAAATACTTTGAATGGACGTGTTCCATAAACAAAAAAGGTTATGCCTGTAAAAATCAGATTAGCGCGTCGCGGACGCAAGAAAAAGGCCATGTACGATGTAGTCGTGGCAGATGGTAGAGCTCCACGAGATGGACGCTTTATTGAAAAGATAGGAACTTATAATCCCAATACGGATCCAGCTACTATCAACGTGGATAACGAAAGAGCTTTCCATTGGGTAATGGATGGTGCTCAACCTACCGATACTGTGAGAGCTATGCTTTCATATAGAGGTGTGATGTACAGAAAACACCTTCAACTTGGTGTAAACAAAGGTGCCATCACTCAGGAAGATGCTGATAAAAAGCTCGAGGATTGGATCGCTTCTAAGGAATCTAAGATCCAGGGTAAAGTGGAGACACTTACCAAGAGCAGAGCGGATGAGAAGAAAGCCCGACTTGATGCTGAAGCAAAAGTCAACCAGGCTAGAATTGACGCTCAGCTTGCTAAGAAGAAAGAAGAAGAAGCTGCTCTTGCAGCGGAAGTAGCTGAAGCCAATGCGGATCAAGCTGAAAAAGCTCTTGAAGAAGAAGGTGCGGAAGCGGTAGAAGAAGCTCCGGCAGCGGATACTGAAGCCAAAGAAGAGGCTGCAGAATAAGTAATTGGTATGGGTTTCGATGATTGCTATCAACTGGGATACATTCAGAAAACCCATGGACTGAAAGGGGGAGTAACTGCTTTTATTGATGCAGATCACCCGGAGTTCTATAGAAATTTGGAATCAGTGCTTCTCAATGAAGAGGGAAGCCTGGTTCCTTTTTTTGTTTCAAAGATTTCAATTTCAAAACAACACGCCCAGATTACATTTGACGATGTAGATTCCATTGAACAAGCTACAGAACTTGTAGGAACAGAACTATGGCTGCCATTGGAGGCGTTGCCTCCGTTGGAAGATGGCCAATTCTACTATCACGACCTTATCGGCTACGATTTCTATGACGGTGAGACACTCATAGGAAAAGTGACTCAGGTTTTCCAAATGTCGCGCACAAACCTGCTTGGTGTGGATCATCACGGAGTGGAAGTGCTTGTTCCGATGCAGGAGGACATTATGGGGAAGGTATATTCCAGGGAAAAAAGAATCGTTGGCAATTTGCCAGATGGATTAGTGGACATCTATAAAGAGGAGCCATGAGATTGGATATCATTACCTGTCTACCCGATCTCTTCGAGGGGCCGATGACCCAGAGTATTGTCAAACGCTCGATGACCAAAGGCCTTGTTGACATAGCGATCCATAACCTACGAGACTACAGTACGAATAAGCATAAGAACGTTGATGATTATGCTTATGGCGGCGGAGCTGGAATGGTACTGACCATTGAGCCGATCGCCAGTTGCCTGGATCACTTAAAAAGTCAACGAGATTATGATGAGGTTATTTACATGACTCCAGATGGAGAGACTTTACAGCAGACAATGTGTAATACCCTCTCATTAAAAAAGAATCTGATCATTCTTTGTGGGCATTATAAAGGAGTGGACGAGCGTGTGCGCCAACATTTGGTTACTAAAGAAATCAGCATTGGAGATTATGTGCTTTCAGGAGGTGAACTTGCCGCCATGGTGCTGAGTGATGCGCTGATCCGTTTGGTGCCTGGTGTACTTAACGACGAAACTTCAGCACTTACGGATTCATTCCAGGATAATTTACTGGCTCCACCAGTGTACTCAAGACCAGAGGAATACAATAATTGGAAGGTGCCGGATGTTTTATTGTCCGGGCATGAGGCCAAAATCAACGACTGGAGACAGGACATGGCACTCCAGCGTACCAAAGAAAGACGTCCGGATTTGTGGAAAACGAACGGAGGAAGTCAGGAAAACGAAAAATAAAAGACACTTTTTTTGATAGTTCCTGGAAATTTTTTCGTTGCAACTAAATAATTCGTGTCAAAACTCTATATTTGCACTCCTTTTTCGGGTGACCCCCAGATAAATAAGTTTGTACCATGAGTGATTTGATCAAATTTGTAGAAGAGCAAAACAATGAAGGAAGAAGCAATATTCCTTCTTTCGGTCCTGGTGATACCGTGAACGTGCACTACAAGATTAAAGAAGGTAACAAAGAAAGAATTCAGCAATTCCAGGGTACAGTGATGCAAATTCGCAACACTGGTTCAAACGGTGAAACTTTCACTGTAAGAAAAATCTCAGGTGGTGTTGCCGTAGAACGTATCTTCCCAACATTAACACCCAACATCGACAAAATTGAAGTGTTGAGAAAGGGTAAAGTAAGAAGAGCGAAATTGTTCTACTTGAGAGGAAGAAAAGGTAAGGCAGCAAGAATTAAAGAGAAAATCTAATCCTGCTTCGAGGTAAAATATACATTGGCCAACTTCCTCTGAAGTTGGCCTTTTTTCGTTTATGGAGTTACATTTCACAAAATATCAAGGTACCGGAAACGACTTTGTGCTTGTCGATAACAGAGAGGGAATCTTTCCAAAAGAAGACCTGGATCTGGTCCGTAGAATCTGTGATCGACGGTTTGGTGTTGGCGCAGATGGATTGATGCTCATTGAGAAGAGTGAGAAGGAAGATTTCACCATGATCTACTTCAACTCCGACGGATCCAAAAGTTTATGTGGAAATGGAAGTCGGTGTTCCATTCACTTTGCACATTCCCTTGGGATGATTGACCAAGAAACGAGCTTCATCACTACAGACGGTGCACACAGAGCTTTTCTAAAAGAAGGCTGGGTACACTTTCAATT
The DNA here is from genome assembly GCA_965215825.1 of Cyclobacteriaceae bacterium. Classification (GTDB taxonomy): domain Bacteria; phylum Bacteroidota; class Bacteroidia; order Cytophagales; family Cyclobacteriaceae; genus JAWPMT01. The sequence goes on from CBDCEM010000002.1 coordinate 1,087,947, forward strand.
GCATGACATAGATAACGTCAGTCAATTAGGGGATGACTTTTTTGTGGAAAACGGATCTCCACATCACGTGATGTTTGTAGAAGATTTGGATAATTTCGATGTATTTGCAAACGGTCAGAAGATAAGGTATTCGGATAGGTATCAACCGGAAGGAACGAATGTGAATTTTGTGGAGATGTTGGATGATGGCATCAAAGTCCGTACCTATGAACGAGGCGTAGAGAATGAAACCTTATCCTGTGGAACTGGCGTAACTGCAGCTGCCATTATTGCTGCACTTAAAGGGAAATCAAGTCCTGTTCGGGTTAATACCAAAGGCGGTGACCTGGAAGTATCCTTCGAGAAAGAAGGACATACGTTTAAAGACGTGTTTTTGGCAGGTCCCGCGACGAAGGTGTTTGAAGGACGTATGAAAATGTGAATTGATCGCTTGACTGACAAAAAGTCCGTTAAATCAATTCCGGCAAAGCATTTGCAAGACAATTTTAAGAGAATGGACGTTTTGATACGCGTTTATTGATCATTCCTGTTAGAAGGCTTAGCAAGCCTTATTAACTTTAATCGTTTTTTGAATCATACTGTACAATATAGATGTTTGACATATTATCGAAAGGTGTTGCGAAAGTCTTTGGGACGAAAACAGACCGAGACCTGAAAGATCTAACACCGTACGTCGGAAAAATCAATGCGGAGTACGAAAAGCTGGTAGGGATATCAGATGATGAGCTAAGGGCATCGACAGGTGATTTGAAAGCAATAATCTCCGAGCACCTGAAAGACATTGATGATCAAATCAGTGAACTGCAGAAAAAAGTGCGGGAGAATACTGACCTGGACATCCATCAGAAAGAAGAAATCTTTGATCAGATCGATCAACTCGAGGAGGAAAGAGACACAAAACTGGAAGAAGTTTTGCTGGATATCTTGCCAAAAGCTTTTGCAGTTGTCAAAGAGACTGCCAGACGCTTAGCGGAAAACAAACAACTTGTCGTAACTGCTACTGATCTGGACAGGGAATTCGCATCTACTAAAGATCATGTACAGATAGAAGATGGCCAGGCTACCTGGAGTAATGAGTGGACAGCAGCCGGGACTGAGGTAGTATGGAACATGGTGCATTACGATGTTCAGCTCATTGGTGGAGTCGTACTACACCAGGGAAAAATTGCTGAGATGGCCACGGGAGAAGGAAAGACTCTGGTAGCCACGCTACCTGCTTATCTCAATGCCCTTGCGGGTAGAGGTGTACATGTCGTAACAGTTAACGATTACCTGGCCAAACGAGATTCGGAGTGGAATGCGCCGATTTTCCAGTTTCATGGACTGACCGTTTCCTGTATCGACAACTATGATTCCAATTCAGATGCTCGGGCTCAGGCATACAAGTGTGATATTATCTACGGAACTAACAACGAGTTCGGATTTGATTATCTAAGGGACAACATGACCCGGGATCCGGAAGAACTGGTTCAGAGTAAGCACCATTATGCCATGGTGGATGAGGTGGATTCCGTATTGGTAGATGAAGCCCGTACACCACTGATCATCAGTGGTCCCATTCCTCAAGGGGATGAGCATGAATTTGACCAACTCAAACCACGAATACAAAAACTTGTTGACGCCCAAAAGAAATTACTGAACGGATACCTTACTACCGCAAAGAAATCGCTCAAAGAGGGCAATGAAAAAGACGGAGGTTTACCATTGTTCAGGGCTTATCGTGGTATGCCCAAGCACAAGCCTTTGATCAAGTTCCTGAGTGAAGAGGGTATTCGACAAACCTTGCAGAAGACGGAGAATTTCTACCTGGCGGACAATCAGAAGATGATGCCGGAGGCTGATGAGCCTTTGTATTTCACTATTGATGAGAAGAATAATAGCATCGAGCTTACAGAAAAGGGTATCGATCTCATCACTGGAACGGGTGAAGATTCGAAATTCTTCATCATGCCCGACATAGGTGAGGAGATCAACAAACTCGAAGCAGCTCCCGCAGACGAAGATGGTAAAGAGATTTCGGAATCTGATCGATTGCGAAAGAAGGATGACTTGATCAAGGATTATAACACCAAATCCAAGAGAATACACTCGGTTAACCAACTGTTGAGAGCTTATTGCCTTTACGATAAGGATGTCGAGTACATTGTTGTAGAAGACAAAGTAAAGATCGTTGACGAGCAGACTGGTCGGGTTATGGAAGGTCGTCGCTATTCTGACGGTCTACACCAAGCCATTGAAGCAAAAGAAAATGTGAAGGTGGAGGATGCGACGCAGACTTATGCGACCGTAACGCTTCAGAATTATTTCCGGATGTACCACAAGCTGGCCGGGATGACGGGTACAGCAGAAACAGAAGCCGGAGAATTCTGGGACATCTACAAACTAGATGTGGTGGTAATACCGACCAATCGACCTATCAAACGAGACGATAGAGAAGATAAGATCTATAAAACCATCCGGGAAAAGTACTCAGCGGTCGCGAAGGAGATCGAGGAAATGACAACACAGAAACGACCTGTTTTGGTGGGTACTACTTCTGTGGAAGTTTCAGAACTCTTGAGTAAGGCATTGGGTGGTATGAAAATAAAACACCAGGTGTTGAATGCGAAGCAGCATGCCAAAGAGGCAGATGTGGTTGCTGAAGCCGGAAAACCTGGAACGGTAACCATTGCCACCAACATGGCAGGCCGTGGAACAGATATTAAGCTGGCACCTGAATCCAAGGCGGCAGGTGGCTTGGCGATCATCGGTACGGAGCGTCATGAATCAAGAAGGGTGGACCGTCAGTTGAGAGGTCGTTCCGGTCGGCAGGGGGATGTAGGTTCTTCGCAATTCTTCGTCTCCATGGAAGACAACCTGATGCGTCTTTTTGGTTTTTCAGATCGGATAGCCAAGGTGATGGATAGGATTGGGCTTAAAGAAGGGGAAGTGATCCAGCACAGCATGATCACCAAATCGATCGAGAAAGCGCAGAAAAAGGTAGAGGAGAACAACTTTGCCGGAAGAAAGCGATTGCTGGAGTTCGATGATGTCATGAATGCCCAACGCGAGGTAATCTACAGCCGTAGAAGAAATGCGCTGTACGGTGAGCGATTGAAGCTGGATGTCATGAACATGGTGTATGATACCTGTGAAGACATTGCGCTCAATGCCAAATTGGAGAACAACCTGGATAGTCTCAAGTTGACTTGTTTTTCAGTGTTGGGCGTAGATGTGGCTCTGGGTCAGGAAGAACTGGAGAAAATTTCTCAGGAAGACCTGACAAAGAAGTTGTATGACCAAACTTTCGAGGCATACGACCGCAAGAACGAGGTGATCATCAAGCATGTATTACCTGTATTGCGGAAAATGTATGACGAGATTGGTCAGACTGAGAGTTTTGTAGAGGTACCATTCACCAATGGGATCAAAGGAATAAGGGTAAAGATTGACCTCAAGAAAACCATTGATTCCGAAGGTAAAGAATTGATCCTGGCACTAGAGAAAATGTCTTCTCTTTCCATGATCGATATGGCATGGATGGAACACCTGCGTGAGATGGATGACCTTAAGCAGTCCGTGCAAAATGCAGTTTATGAACAGAAAGACCCTTTGATCATCTATAAGTTCGAAGGCTTTGAACTATTCAAGCAATTCATCGGGAAAGTAAATGAGGACATAGTATCCTTTTTAACCAAGTGCGTAGTTCCTGTTGAAAAACAGGATTCTGTACAGGTAGCCAGCCGAAGAAGCAGACGACAAAAATCCAGTTATAATGAGTCAAAAGAAGAGTCTAAGTCTTTGCTGGATGCGACTCGGGGACGTGGCAACCGACCTCCGGCAGAAAAACCGGAACCAGTCAAAGTTGAAAAGAATATAGGTGGAAGAAATGCCAGAGTTACTGTAAGATACGCTGATGGGTCCACCAAAACGGCGAAATACAAACAGGTTGAAAAGGACATTCAGAGTCACAAGTGTGTGATCATCGATGAATAAGCCTGTATAAGGGTCTGTATGATGTCAATCCAGTAATATTGCAGTAATGAACCATTACCTCCTGTCATGAAGCATTCCTCTTTATTCCTTATCGCCTTGGTGGTCTGGTTCTCGGCTTGTAGGCCTTCACAACCAGTTCAGGTAACGAATTATTCTGAGGACCTTAGCATACACCGACCAGATATTGCGCCGGTTCAAGAGGAGGTTGAGGATCAATCTGTAGAGCTGCAAGACCCTGTCCAACTAACGGATCATATCCGAACAGAGCTTGATAGCATTTTGTCCATTATTATAGCTGGTAATCTCAAAAAAGAGTATTGGGACGGATTTACAATACAGGTTTACAATGGCTTAAACCGGGAACAGGCTTATGGGGTACGGGCAACCGTTGAAGATATGGAATTGAACTTGCCAGTCCGTTTAGAATATCGACAACCGAACTATAAAGTGAAAGTAGGCCTGTATTTTGATCAATTGACGGCCCATACGGATCTGATTACCCTGAAAGAAAAGTTTTCTGCTTCACTGCTAATACCCGAAAAAATCAAATTGTCTGACTATGAGCTCTCTGATTGATCAGATCAAAACCCTCTCCGAATCTTATTTTGAAGAGGTCTTAGCAATAAGAAGACATTTACACGCCAACCCGGAACTCTCATTTGAAGAACATAATACTGCGAGCTTTATCGAAGCTAAATTGGGCGAGTTTGGGTTCCAAGGTGTTAAACGAGTAGCTGAAACCGGAGTGACCTTCACATTGGAAGGGGGTTCCCCCGGCAAAACAATTGCGCTCCGTGCGGATATGGATGCCTTACCGATTCGGGAACAGAATGACGTTCCTTACAAGTCTCAGAATGATGGGGTAATGCATGCGTGTGGACATGATGTTCATACGGCCTCATTGTTAGGCGCAGCCAAAATCCTGGGAAAGCTTAAACAAGAGTTAAAAGGGAATATCCGTTTTATTTTTCAGCCTGGTGAGGAAAAGGTACCTGGAGGAGCATCCATACTGATAAAAGAGGGCATCTTAAAAAACCCTATTCCCAATACCATTCTCGGCCAACATGTAATGCCATTGCTTCCGGCAGGTAAGATTGGATTTCGATCAGGCATGTACATGGCCAGTGCCGATGAAATTTACTTTACTGTAAAAGGAAAAGGAGGTCATGCGGCCATGCCGGAATCGGGTGTAGATCCGATTGTGATCACGAGCCATATCATTGTTGCGCTTCAACAGATTGTTAGTCGCAAGGCGAGTCCTAAGACCCCTTCAGTACTTTCCTTTGGAGATATCCACGGGGATGGAGCAACGAACGTCATCCCGGATTTTGTTAAAGTGAAAGGGACCTTTCGTACTTACAATGAAGAATGGCGCGCCAATGCACATGAGCTTATGACCAAAATGGCTACAGGCATGGCTGAATCCATGGGAGCTACTTGTGAATTTGAAGTGAGAAAAGGGTATCCGTTTCTCGTCAATGAGCCTGTTTATACAGAGCGCACCAGAAAGGCGGCCGAGGCGTACATGGGTGAATCCAATGTGGTGGATTTGGACTTATGGTTGGCAGCAGAGGATTTTGCCTATTACTCTCAGGAGGTAGATGCTTGTTTTTACCGATTGGGAACAGCCAACGAAGCAAAAGGAATCACCTCCGGTGTTCATACACCGACATTCAACATTGATGAATCTGCCCTTAAAGATGGAATGGGATTGATGGCATGGCTGGCTCTGAATGAGTTGGATGACTAAATCTACCCCAGCCAGCCTATCTACTAACCTATATAGCCAACTCGAATTGTAACCTAAACATTATGAAATTGTTCCCAGTTTCTACGTTCGTATAAGAAAGATCGCTTTGAACCTTTAAACTGTGACCTTTCACATATTTCGAAAGCCCAATCATGTATTCATCTGTCTCAGAAATGGAGGACGAATTAGAAATAGGACTGATCGTCGTGTACCTGCCGGCTATTTCAAAATTGTTGCTGAACAGAAATCCGGTAGAAGCGGTGATGCCAGTGCCGTAACCAAATCCGTCTACTTTACTTGAAGTATTTCTGTTGACATACTCCGAAGCTATAGACCATCCCTTGTATTTAAAAATGGCGTCGACGAATATAGTAGTCAAATCCGAGCTAATGGGATTGCCATCCGCATCAGATAGAAAACTACCCAGGTTACCTCGCGATCGTACGGTCTTATTGTTAAAGTCACCTGTTACACCTATGGAAAGTTTCGGAGTGGGCTCTCGTTTTAAGTCGGCGCCGAAGTAATCGCCTTTTGATGTAAACTCCCCAAAGGGCAATAATTCTAATCGCCCTGTATATTGACGCCCATCGAACTCATTGATTGATGTGATATCTCTTCCCTCTCCGGTAGAAATGGCAATCGCCTCCTTAATTACCATAGAACCAAGTTTCGATTTATGACGTAATTGAAGACCAATATCACGATCCAGGTTAAAACGGGAATTGACAAGGCTTCGGTCTGCAAACTGCAACTTTTGAGAAGAGATCACCCTTTCCCTATTTCCAGGTAACTTCGTTTGACCAGCCCAGAGTGCCCAATTTGGGGCAAATTTCCACTTTAATACAGCGTCGAGGATGATATTGGCTGTGTTGCCACTTTGTGGGATTTGACCACTTCTCGTGTCACGATTAGATAGGCCGAGTTCAACCTTGTATTCAACATTTGGTGCAAAAACGAAACCATCAAACTTCAGTCTTGACCTTCTTATAAGCAGGTTTTCTTCCCATGAATTGCTATTTTCAAAAGATCGGCCAACATATAGAGTTTGGAATCGAAAACCGAATTTGACCAGGAAAGAGGAATCTTGTGGTGTAAAGGATATGCCTTTGCCAAATGTGCCATCTATGTGCATTTGTGCGGATCCTTGTAAAGAGTTGAAGGCTAAAAGGATAACAATTATCAATAATCGAAATTCCTTCCTGGAGATTTTCATAAACCAGCTAATAAAATTTTGGCGCAAGGTTACCTCCTTGTTAAGGTGAATTCCAAACCACACAGAAAACTTAATATTCTTATAATATTCTAATAATCGCAATCGCTGAACATGCTGTCTTAAGGATTCTACTTTTGTGGTTCGAGAATTATAGGAATTTAAATCGACGTGACCATGAAATTCGGCCTGTTAGAACTACTAAATCTATTGGGATCTCTGGCGTTCTTCATCTTTGGAATGAAGTTGATGAGCGAGGCCATTCAAAAGGTAGCTGGATCCAAGATGAGGCAGATCATGAGTTCCATGACCTCCAACAGATTTAAAGGTGTCATGACCGGATTTCTCATCACCAGCCTCGTGCAATCCTCCTCCGCGACGACTGTTTTAGTCGTGAGCTTTGTCAATGCTGGATTGCTGTCGTTGGTAGAGTCCATAGGAGTCATCATGGGAGCAAATATTGGAACGACCATAACAGCATGGTTGGTTTCTATCATTGGCTTTAAAGTAAAAGTCTCTAGCTATGCCCTTCCTATTATTGCTTTGGGCTTTCCTCTCCTATTTGTAAACAAGGATAGGATAAAGTCCTGGGGAGAAGTGCTGATCGGTTTTGCCTTGTTATTTATGGGCCTTTCGTATCTTAAAGGAGCTGTTCCGGATATTAAGTCAAATCCTGAAATACTCGAGTTTTTGGTCCAATACACTGATCTTGGATTTCTCTCTACGCTTCTGTTTATTGGAATTGGCACGCTATTAACAGTGGTAGTTCAATCATCTAGTGCCGCCATGACGCTAACGCTGGTAATGGCCAATAATGGATGGGTACCTTTCGAATTGGCTGCAGCCATGGTATTGGGAGAAAATATAGGAACTACGATCACGGCCAACCTTGCAGCTATTGTAGGAAACGTGCATGCCAAAAGAGCAGCATTTTCGCATTTTATTTTCAACATATTTGGTGTGATATGGATCATATTGTTCCTGTCACCATTCTTGTCAGTTATAAATGATTATTTAACTTCATCTGAAGGAGTTTCTCCAGTAAATAACCCAGAGGCAGTGCCCATAGCACTATCACTTTTCCATACATCTTTTAACATCCTGAATGTCCTGATTTTGATCTGGTTTGTGCCCCTCATTGCCAGGACAGTGATGAAAGTAGTAAAGTCTAAGGGAGATGATGAGGAATTTCGACTGGAATACATTGGAACTGGTTTAATGAATACTTCCGAGCTTTCTCTGCAGGAGGCAAAAAAGGAAACTGCACACTTTGGAAAGATCATCAAAAAAATGTCCAACGCTTTTAAGAATCTGTTGGACGAAGAGAAACCTAAAAAGCAAAGGAAATTATTAAAGAAGATTCGGAAATTTGAAGAAATCACGGACCAGATGGAGGTGGAAATCTCGGAGTATTTGAGTAAAGTAACAGATGGTAGTCTGAGCTCTGATGCATCCACCAGGGTTGTTAGTTTATTGAGTATCACTAATGACCTTGAGCGTGTCGGGGATGTTTTTTTCCAGATGTCAAAAGACATTGAAAACAAACTTGAACAAGAATTGCATTTCAGCAAGTCGCAAAAGAACAACCTGTATAAGATGATTGAGCTGGTTGAAAATGCAATCGTTGTAATGAATGACAACCTGGAAGATAACTACAGGTCAGTAGATATAACTAAAGCGCTTGAAGCAGAAAGGGCCATAGATAATTTCAGAAATGAGCTGCGAAAAGACTATATCGAAGGTATGGATAAGAAGAGTTTCGATAGCAAACTTGGTTCACTGTACAAAGATGTGTTCCAGTCTTTCGAAAAAGTTGGAGATCACATTATCAACGTAACAGAAGCGATTACCGGAGAGAGCGAAAGAGAAATAAGAAAGTCCGCCCGGCAAACAGAGTCCGTGGACTAATTTCCGGAATTGATACTAGTCTAAAACTGAATTGATCAATTATCCCACGATAAAGATTGCTCTGAGGATCTTTTGTGTAATTGCAATGTTTTTTGTTGCGATTCAACTTTTGGCTACCTCACTCAACGTAATAGGGCACAACGCGTCTTCTGCGATCAATCTGGCTACGGAAAATCCGTTTATTGGCTTGTTCATTGGCCTTTTGGCTACTGCCATTTTACAAAGCAGCTCCACCATTACTTCATTGGCGGTTGCTGCAGTTGCAGCAGGTTCTATCACCCTTCAAAATGCAGTTCCGATTGTGATAGGTGCGAATATTGGTACTACGTTGACAAGTACAATTGTTTCATTGGGCTATATCACGAAAGCTACGGAATTTAAGAAAGCGATTTCTGCTGGAACCACGCATGATTTATTCAATATAATCATTGCGGTCCTCATTTTCCCATTGGAATATTATTACAATTTATTGACTAAGGTTAGCGTCGCTGTTGCTGGAGTTTTTCACGGGATTACTTCTCAAATAGGAGGACCTAAACCATGGCTGCATGGCAGTTGGGGAAATTTGCTTGTGTGGGTCGTGAACCATATTGGTGCATATCTCGCTTTGGTGCTTGCTGTAATCCTTCTTTTTGTATCAGTAAAGTCGATTTCAAGAATTCTCTATAAACACTTGATTGGACGGGCGAAAACAAACTTCCAGACACTCATGTTCAGAGATGGGGCACGATCATTTGGTTCTGGCCTTCTGCTTACTTCTGTGATACAGAGTAGTTCTATCACCACGTCGTTAATCGTACCACTGGTTGCTACCGGAAAGGTGCAATTGAGGAGAGCTTTTCAGTTTATTTTAGGCGCTAATCTGGGAACAACCATTACAGCGATTTTCGCGACTTTGTTTGAGAGCAAAGCAGCTATTAGCCTGGCGATGGCGCATTTCTTGTTCAACTTCATTGGTGTCTTTATCTTTCTTTTGATTCCAGCACTAAATCGCCTGCCGACTTACCTCAGTGATCGTTTGGGTGATTTAACCTTAAGAAGCCGGATCATTGGGTTTACCTATATCCTACTAACGTTTTTCCTTTTGCCCTTTTCTTTGATCTATTTCAGCTCAGACGACAAATTAGAAGTGCAGGATACAGCAGTACCCACCAAACAACTCACGCAGGAAAAGACACCTGGCAAATCGTATTTCTTTGGTAGCGATTCTGGTGAAAGCACTAACTTAGTGTCTCAGGAAAATCGAAACGAAGCGTGTCGCTAATTACTAACTTAATTGATAAAATCACCGAGCTCGTCAAGCTTAAACTGGATCAGGTGAAGATTGAGGTCAAGGGACAGGTTGCTGTGCTTATAACACGACTTGTGGTCATTTTCGCTGTTGGTCTGTTATTTACCTTCTTTCTATTTTTTGTGGGACTGGCGGCGGCTTACGCGATGAACCATGCTTTCGACAGCCACTACCTGGGGTTTTTAGTTGTGGGGGCCGTTGCACTTATTTTTTGTATCATTTTGATTTTAGTAGCAAAGTCAGATGCGTTTAACAAAGCCATTAAAAGCAAACTGCTGGAAAACGAAGATTAGGATGGCCAAGGAAAATGCATACGATAAATATATCGTTGATCTAAAAAAAAGGGAGCAGGAACTCAGAGATGACATTGAAAAGCAGTCGACTCAACTAGAAACCAAGGTAAGGTCAGGTCTGATCCTTGGATTAGTTGTTGTAGCAGTGACAACCGTATTTTTTCTCTTTTTCAAGAGATCTTCTAAAAAGTCAGTCAAAACAGCAGGTAAGCCAAAAGGAAACTGGATCATTCGATGGGTTATTGAATCCGTAAGTATGGAAGTGATAAAGCGGTTTTGGCAGGCTCGAAAAGCTAAATTCAAAGATTCATAAGCGACTCTCTTCGTCGCATCTTTCCTGCTGGAATTCCAAACATCATCTTGAAGCGACGGCAGAAGTAAGCCGTGTCTTTGTACCCCACTTCTTTTCCGATTTCTCGGATGCTTTTCTTAGAGGTACGCAATAAGTGAACCGCACTCTCCATTCGTTGGTATTCTATGTAATCCTGGGGATTGATACCGGTGAGCATCTTAAAATACTGACCGACATAATCTTCTGAGACGTTTGCCACATTGGCTAGGATCTTATTGGATAAATCTTCCCCAAGATTCTCTTTGATATAACCGAAAATATCGATGAGCCGTGGATCTTTGAAGTAAGTACTGTTAGTGGCAAACTGCTCAACGAAGAGACCCTGGTTCACGATATGACGGATCAATTCGATCACCATGTATTCCGTCAGGACTTTAATTGTTCTCCCTCGTCCAGGCTCGGTTTGAACCACTTCACTATTGATCTGTAGGATCAGCTGAGAAATTTTCTCGTTGGAGGGAATAACGAAGGGAGGAACGTCTAACGAACCAAAGAAATTAACGGAATCAAAAACTTTAGCGTCGAAAGACACATAACTATAGTTGTCTGTGTCTTTAGGGACTTCACGAGCATTTTGAAAATAACTGTCTTTATTGGATAGGAAATCATCCTTAGACATGCTGATTGCCTCACCTCTACCATAAGTGATAGACACTTGTTTACCACCTGGAACGAAAAGCAATTCTCCCTGACTGACCGATTCCCGATCTTTGCCAAACTTCAATGCTCCGACATTGACCAACAACAACGAGTTTTCAACGTCATAATTGTTCTCAATCGTAACAGGCTTCAGAATATTAATATTCCTAGCTTTTACAAAGCTAACAGAAAGGGATTCGATGATACGGTTATAATCTTCCACCGGAGAAGAAATATAATCTTTGTGAGACAAAAGGCCCTTTCGGGCCAATAAGATTGTACGAATCTAATATTTTATTTTAAGATTCCAAAACTCTCCGGTGTAAGAGGTGGTCTCGATTAGTTTAACTATTTCAATAATCCCCTTGAGATAACGATTTTTTGAATCTCTGAAGTGCCTTCATAGATCTGTGTGATTTTGGCATCACGCATCATACGCTCTACATGAAATTCCTTCACAAAACCATATCCTCCATGAATCTGGACGGCTTCTACAGTGATTTCCATGGCGATCTGAGAGGCATATAATTTGGCCATTGCGCTGGCTTGTGCGTAATCCTGACCTGCATCTTTCAATTGAGCTGCTTTCAGAATCATCAAACGGGCTCCTTCAATTTTGGTAGCCATATCTGCCAATTTAAATTGGATGGACTGGTGCTGAGCAATCTCTACACCAAATGCTTTTCTCTCCTTGGCATATTTGATAGAAAGTTCCATGGCTCCTGAAGCGATTCCCAATGCCTGCGAGGCGATTCCAATCCTGCCACCATTGAGCGTACTCATGGCAAAGCCGAACCCAAACCCATCGTCACCAATCCTGTTTTCCTTAGGTACCTGCATGTCCTGGAACATAAGCGAGTGAGTATCGGAACCTCTGATACCAAGTTTATCCTCTTTCTTACCAACAACGAAACCGTCTGACTCACGCTCAACGATCAAAGCATTGATTCCTTTGTGCTTTTTCTCCGCATTGGTTTGTGCAATGACTAGGTATGTTCCTGCTGAATTTCCATTTGTGATCCAGTTTTTAGTTCCGTTGACCAAATAGTGATCACCTTTATCTTCGGCTGTAGTTCGTTGTGAAGTGGCATCTGACCCTGCTTCTGGTTCTGATAAACAAAATGCACCAATTTTCCTGGCAGAAGCTAAATCCGGCAAGTACTTCTCTTTTTGTTCCTGATTACCATATTTCTCAAGTCCCCAGCAAACCAGCGAATTGTTGACAGACATCACAACCGAAGCTGACGCGTCAACTTTGGAAATTTCTTCCATTGCCAACACGTAGGATACGGTATCCATACCGCCACCGCCAAATTCAGGACTTACCATCATGCCCATAAACCCTAACTCACCCATCATCTTGATCTGCTCGGCCGGGAATCGTTGTTCATTATCTCTTTCAACAACACCAGGAAGTAATTCCTTTTGAGCAAAATCTCTGGCAGCATCTCTCACTGCTTTCTGTTCTTCTGTCAGGTTAAAGTTCATAAATCTAAAATTTTGAATATGGTAACAGGATAACACAAATATAGTGCCTTTGTTATGCATGCATACGTTATCCAACCAAATTTAATTTCAGTAATTGGTCAATTTGTGCACATATTCGATATAATTCAAGCAGTTAGAATGAATTAGCGAATGATTCTCCCTTAACACACAAATTTTTATGCATAAAAAAAGCTGGACATTGCCAGCTTTTCAAATTCGTTTTATTTGTACTAATCGTCTCCGCCAGCAAACATCATAACGTAATAAAGTAATGTGGTTACTGCACCTAATGCGGCCACAACATAGGTCATAGCAGCCCATTTCAAGGCATCTTTAGACATTTCATGTTCTTGTGACGTTACAATGTTCCGGTTGCTGATCCAAGCCAGTGCTCGGTTGCTGGCATCAAACTCTACTGGAAGAGTGACCAACGTAAACAAAGTAATGACGAATTGACACCCAATTACAATCAAGATTACGTTACTCCAACCCATACCTAACAAAAAACCACCACCGAAAATGGAGGCCAGCATCAAAAAGCTGAGGATGTTTCCACTGATGTTTTGAATGGGCACCATGGCCGATCGAAATTGCAAAGCACCATATGCCGTGGCATGTTGCACGGCATGGCCACATTCGTGAGCTGCCACTGCGGCTGAAGCTGCAGACCTGCCATGATATACATCCGGGCTTAAATTGACCGTTTTATTGGCCGGGTTGTAATGGTCAGTTAACTGTCCATTTACGGAAGTAACAGCAACGTCGTAGATGTTATGGTCCCTAAGCATGAGTTCCGCAATCTCTTTTCCGGAGAGACCTGATTGAATAGGAATTTGTGAATATTTCCTAAACTTCGATTTTAGCCTCCTGCTAACAGCGAAGCTTAGAATCATGAAGAATATAAATATGATCCAGATCATTTTGTAAATTTAATTGTGCTTCAATTTATTAATAATTGTAGTAGTGGAGTACCCCTTGACCAACTCAATTGTTTCAACACGTCCACCATTTTCAATTACGACATCCGCGCCTACAATGTTGTCAATTGTATAATCATTTCCTTTTACCAATACGTCTGGTAATAGTGAACTGATCAATGATAACGGCGTATCCTCTTCAAAGGGGACCACTGCATCAACGAATTCAAGAGCAGCCAACATGCTACTTCGGGCCTTGAGGTTGTTGATAGGTCTACTTTCTCCCTTTAATCGGCGAACGGAATCATCATCGTTGAGACCTACTACCAGTTTGTCACCTAGGAATCGCGCTTTTTCCAGGTAATCAATATGGCCTAAATGGAGAATATCAAAACACCCATTGGTAAAGACCACAGTTAATTGACTTGTTTTCCACTTATTGATCAGTATCCTGGCCTGAGGTTGGGACGATATTTTCTGCTTCGTTGGTTTCACTTTTATTCAGTAAAAGGCCTAAGAACAAAGCTAGTGAACCCAGTAAAGCAATAGCAACTATTTGTGAAGTATGTAGCAAAGTCGCCAGGAAGAGTCCTGTCACCTCAGGAATGCCGTAGATTAACAATAAAGCTGAAATCAAGGCGTGGTAAGTGCCAAAACCACTTTGTACCGGAAGAGCAATGGCAATCCCTCCTGTTACAAGTAGCAGCAGACCCGCTTCCAGATTTAGGTGTGCCGTAGACTCGAGAGAAAAAACGATGACATATGACATCAGAAAGTAGACCGTCCACATGATAAGTGTGGCCAGTAGAAAACCAGCAAGGTTTTTGATTTTCCTAATGGCCAACATACCTTCAACAAGTTCCTGAACAAGTTTCTGAAGCTTGGGAAACTTACCTTGTCGCATCAGAAGCCACAAGAAAATAATACCGAGACATCCTGCCACGAAAAGAAGACCCAATATCCAAAAAGCACTCGTAAAGTTGATATCAGCAAGGTAAGGACTGAGAAAACTGAAAAGCACATCATATTCCAGAACGAGAGCAGCGACTAACAGCAATAATAAAGTGAGCATGTCAACTATCCTTTCAGTAATCACTGTACCTACTGAGACGGTGAAAGGAACGTTACTGGTTCTTTGTAAAAACCCACACCTTACGACTTCTCCTAGCCGCGGAACGGCCAGATTGGCGAAATACCCAATTACGATGGCTATTGTGGTCGGGTATAGTTTTGTTTGGTAACCAAGTGCATTGATAAGAATATTCCAACGATAGGCCCGGGCAACGTAGGGTATCACGGAAATGCCCAGACTGACTGCTACCCAGTTGAAGTTTACCTGACTCAGGTTCTTCCAGAACTCATTGAAGTCTACGTTCTTAAAGGCAAAATAGATTAAGACAACCGCCAGCGCTATTGGCAGAAGGATCTTAATAAGGGAAAGAAGTTTTTTGAACATTGATCGGGCCAATCGATTTTGGCCATTTATGCAGAAAGAAGGACGACTTTAAACCTGATTGTCCTCATTTGGGAAAATAATAGTGGGTTCGTAAGATTTGGCTTTTTCCCATTCCATGCTGCAATAGGAGATGATGATGATGATATCCCCGACCTGTGCTTTTCGAGCGGCTGGCCCATTAAGGCAAATCTCGCCGGTTCCTCGTGCACCTTTGATCACGTAGGTCTCCAGACGCTCTCCATTGGCAATGTTCACGATTTGCACTTTCTCATTTTCAATGAGGTTTGCGGCATCCATTAGATCTTCATCTATGGTGATCGAACCAACATAATGCAGTTCCGCCTGGGTAATCCTAACCCGATGAATTTTGGATTTCAGAATTTCTACAAACATCGCTTGACCTAATTGAGGCGCAAATATAGATTATCAATTAATCTTACACCTTCTACGTAAGCAGCAACACACACGGCCATTTCTTCAATTTCCTCGTATCTATCAAATGAATCGAGTGTGCTGGCATCAATTATCTTACAATACTCTATGGTACAACCATGAATTCCCTCATAAAATTCCATGAGATCCGACATGACATCACTAATCTTATTTTTTGCCAGGATCATCGGCTTGGCAAGCTCCAGACCCTTGTAAATATTAGAGGCGATTGACTTACCCTCATGGGATAATCTTAGGTTTCGCGAAGACATAGCCAATCCGGAATCTTCTCGTTTCGTTTCTACGCCATTCACCCGCATGTTGAAGGAGAGGTCTTCCACCATCCGCTTTACAACGAGGTATTGCTGAAGGTCCTTTAGTCCGAAATAAACATTATGAGGATGGACGAAATGGAAAAACTTGGATAGCACCATACAAACACCTTGAAAATGACCCGGGCGAAACTGACCTTCAAGGGTGGATCCCATGGATCCCAGATTAAAAGAAAAGACGGGCTTTATCGGATAGATCTCTTCCTCAGATGGCTTGAAAACTGCATCAACTCCCATGGATTCTAATAAGTCAAAATCCTTGTCTTCTGTTCTGGGATAAAGTTCAAAATCCCTGTGATCATTGAATTGCAAGCGGTTCACAAAAATCGATACAATAGTGATATCATTCGCTGCCTGGCTCGTGCGGATTAACTCCTGATGGCCCTCGTGCAGAGCACCCATGGTTGGCACGTAACCAATACGCTTGTTATTTTTTCTTAAATCTTCCTGGTAGTTCTTAATTTCCTGAACCTGAAGGCACTTTCGCATTGGAAGGATTAGGGTGAATTGGAAACGGAAATTGACAAAGAAACAAAATTATGGTAATTTTGAGCCTCATTTTTCTAACGACTTCTTGAATTAGTTCAATTACTATGTCCAATATCAGAATTCTTTACGTGGCAAGCGAAATAAACCCATTTTTGAAAACCTCCGAGGTTGCAGATTTTGTGAGGAGGTTGCCACAAGCGATGCAGGAAAAAGGGATGGAGATTCGAATTCTGGTTCCAAGATTCGGTCTCATCAATGAAAGAAAGAATAGACTTCATGAAGTGGTTCGCTTATCTGGTATCAATATAGCAGTAGGCGATGAAGAAAAACCTTTGGTAATAAAGGTGGCTTCAATTCCTAATGCCAAGCTTCAAGTCTACTTCATTGACAATGAAGATTATTTCCACAGAAAGTCAGTCTTTCGTGATAAAGAAGATAATTTCTATGAAGACAATGACGAAAGAGCAATATTCTTTTGTAAAGGCGTTCTAGAGACGGTAAAGAAATTAGGATGGTCTCCTGATATCATTCACTGCAATGATTGGATGACTGGTTTGATTCCTTTGTACGTGAAGTCTACCTACAAGAACGATCCTATTTTCAAGGACTCGAAGACGGTCTTCACGATGCATAACAATAAATTCACCCACAAATTCGGGGAAGATTTGTTGGATAAAGTAAAAATGCTTGACATTGATGATAGCATGCTGGATCAATTGAAGTCAGCAGATTACGAAGGCTTCATCAAAATTGGGGTTCAGTATGCTGATACTGTTATTCATGCAGATGAAGAATCAACAGAGAGCTTTAACAAACTTGTATCTGAACTCTCCAATGAGAAGAAGATTGATACCATTGAACAAAACGAAAACTTCGAGGAATCCTACTACAACCTCTATAATGAACTTATTGGATAAGATCCTGAAAGGGACTGTTTTGTCTCTTTTCTTGATCGCTTGTGATGAACCCGGAGATTTAGGTTTAGAGCTTAATCCCGGGGATTCGGAGACTGAAGTCATCTTTCAGGAATTTGTACTTCCAGCTTCCACGTTTTACATTGATAGCCTGAGAACAGATCGCGGTGCTAATATTGTTGTCGGTGCCAACACCGATACAATATTTGGACAGGTGAAATCTGAGTCTTTTTTGGAACTATCATATGAATCGGGTCAACTTCCTCTGGATTGCCTGGAAGTGCTTTCTGCGCGACTCAATTTTGAGATTGATGAGGTATTGTCACTAGAATCAGTCGCCAATCTTGAATTGGAGGTTAGAATGCTGGAAGACACCATTCTTGGTCCCAGAGTTTATGACCGTCAAGATGCGATACCATCGGCAGATTTTGTGGTAGACACCTGGAACCTTGCCATTGGTGCATCAGATTCAATTATGGGTATTGACCTTGGTAATCGGCTCTCTACTACGTTATGGCAAGTGACAAGAGCAGCCGAAAACGTCAATGATATGTATTTCGGAATCAATATCAGAGCAACGGATGCCAGTGATGGGCTGATTGCTTTGGATCTTGCTGCCGATACAACAGAAATCATTTTTAGCTCTCGTGATCCCTTAGATACGATGTATACTACTGTTTTTCGATTGAGAAATCACTTCAATCAAATTACCAGGGACCGAACTGACAGTCGCATGGCTCCCATGCAACAAACGGGCGATTCTATTGATAATGAGAATGGGCTTACGTATTTGAGTCAGGTATCAGGTACAGTAGTGAGATTGGATTTAGATCCATTTTTGGAATTCATTGAGTCTCAGGAAAACCTGATTATAAACAAGGCGGATATCGATATTCCAACTATTACTAACCGGGCGAATAGCATTCAATCTGTTGTTCAGGATATTAATCTATATTTCTTCAAGGATGGTACGGTCATTAATGGACCTGGAATTGCCAACAATGTATTTAATACTGCCTTACTGCAGGAGAATGATTACTCAAACCTGACAGCTCTGCCCATTCCGCGAGTGATAACATATTCAGAAGATGACTTGAATTATACGAGTACCATTACGCTGTTCACTCAAAGCTTATTGACTGATCAACTTGCAGGAGACGAATTTCTGACCGACGACTTGGTTATCATTCCTAATTCTGTGTCAGGGCTTCATATTGGCCAGTCTTCAATTCTAAATTCTGGAGTAAAGCTGAAAGTTTTTTATACCGTCGTAAAATAATCTGATATGTGTGGGATAGTTGCTTATATCGGTGACCAACCGGCGTTCCCTATATTGATCAAGGGATTGCAAAGATTGGAATACAGAGGCTATGACAGTACAGGGATAGCCATGCTTGAAAATAATTCAATCACCAATTATAAGAAAAAAGGAAAGGTTAGTGACCTGAAAGCCTATATCGGTCCACAGGAAATGGAAAGCACTATTGGTATTGGCCATACCCGATGGGCTACCCATGGTGAACCTAATGATATTAACGCTCATCCGCATTTCTCTTCAAGCAAGGACCTTGCGATCATCCACAATGGCATCATAGAGAACTACGAAACGATTAAAACAGAATTAACCAACAAAGGTTACAAATTCGTATCAGACACAGATACGGAAGTTTTTATCAGTTTTATTGAAGATATTCAAAAGAGTGGAGACCTGCCATTGGAGCAAGCTGTGCGGATTGCTCTCACTCGCGTAATCGGGGCTTATGCTACTGTGATCATCTCTAAAAAAGAGCCAGGTAAACTAATTGCTGCTAGAAAAGGTAGCCCCTTGGTCATTGGTGTTGGTCAAAATGAATATTTTGTTGCGTCCGATGCTACTCCCATAGTCGAGTACACCAATGAAGTAGTTTATTTGAATGATGAGGAAATTGCGGTAATCGAGCGGGATAAACTGAGCATCAAAAACATCAGCGATGTAAGCCAAATTCCTTATATCCAAACGGTTGATTTGGAATTGGAAGCGATTGAGAAAGGCGGCTACGAACATTTCATGCTGAAGGAGATATTCGAGCAACCCCATTCAATTTCAGATTGCCTTAGAGGCCGCCTGAACGCAGAAACCAGTTCGTTGGTTCTGGGAGGGATCAGGGATTATTCTGCCAAGCTGACGAAAGCCGAAAAAATCGTAATAGTGGCCTGTGGCACTTCGTGGCATGCAGGGTTGGTTGCCGAATATATATTTGAGGATTTGTGCCGGATCCCTGTAGAAGTGGAATACGCCTCAGAGTTCCGGTACCGTAACCCGATCATCAGAGAAGGGGACGTAGTGATCGCTATTTCACAATCAGGAGAAACCGCAGATACGCTTGCCGCCATCGAATTGGCGAAATCAAAAGGAGCCATTGTATTTGGCGTGGTGAATGCTGTTGGATCGTCGATTGCAAGAACTTCGCATGAAGGAGCTTACCTTCATGCCGGGCCTGAAATTGGAGTAGCATCAACCAAGGCGTTTACAGCGCAATTGACTGTGCTTTCCATGATTGCTTTAAGGGTGGCCAATATCAACGGGACGATCACCGAAAGAAAGTACAGGGAATTACTAATTGAACTCGAAAATATACCCAACAAAGTTGTTGAAGCCCTGAAGTCAAACGATAAGATCGAAACGATTTCCGATCTATTCAAAGAGGCTAAAAACTTCCTTTACCTTGGACGGGGCTATAACTTCCCAGTGGCACTGGAAGGAGCCTTAAAACTAAAAGAGATTTCATACATCCATGCAGAAGGATATCCTGCTGCAGAAATGAAACACGGTCCTATAGCATTGATTGATGATAACATGCCAGTGGTGTTTATTGCGACAAGGGATAGCTCCTATGACAAGATCGTATCCAACATCCAGGAAGTGAAGGCAAGAAAAGGTGTAGTTATTGCGATTGTCACAGAAGGAGATGTACTTATTCCCAAGATGGCAGACTTTACCATAGAAGTACCATCTACACATGAAATATTGATGCCACTGGTATCGGTTGTGCCGTTACAATTGCTGTCTTATCACATTGCGGTAATGCGGGGGTGCAACGTCGATCAGCCTAGAAATTTAGCAAAATCGGTCACAGTTGAATAAACTCGATACTCAAGGCGCTTTCTAATAGATTATTAATCACCTATTAACAATGAACATAAAGTTCCATCTTTCAAGTGAGATTAAGGGATTGGGCTTTATGACTTCTCGCATGGAGAATCAATATCCTCAGCGAGTATAGGATAATTACAGACAAATGAAAACCATTATCGAAACGGATAAGGCACCGGCCCCAATTGGACCTTATAACCAGGCAGTAGTTGCAAATGGAGTACTTTATGTCTCAGGACAGATTCCTTTAGACCCTGCAAATGGTGAGCTCATCAGCGGATCAATTGAAGCTGAAACTCAGCAAGTCATGAAAAACCTGGAGGCCATTCTGGAAGCGGCAAATACCAATTTCTCCGAAATAGTGAAGTGTTCTATTTTCATTAGTGACATGGGGCAGTTTGGTAAGATCAATGAGGTTTACGGATCTTATTTCGGTGAAGACGCTCCTGCAAGAGAAACAGTAGAGGTAAGTCAACTGCCAAAAGGTGTTAACGTTGAAATCTCGTGCATCGCACTAGTTCCTTAATAATTAAAAAAGCTTTCTCCTGATGACAAAAGTGAGGGTGCGATTTGCACCAAGCCCCACCGGTGGCCTACACATTGGAGGTGTACGAACTGCCCTGTTTAACTACTTGTTTGCCAAAAAAAATGGCGGTGATTTTGTGTTAAGAATAGAAGACACAGATCAGACCCGATTTGTAGAAGGTGCGGAGGAATACATCAAAAACACTCTAAATTGGCTTTCGATTCCCCCGGATGAAGGTCCACAGCAAGGTGGTGATTTTGCACCCTACAGACAATCGGAGAGAAAGGAAGACTACCGGCAATATGCTGAACAGTTGATCAGCGATGATAAGGCGTATTATGCCTTCGATACTCCTCAGGCCATTGAGGAGATGAAGGAGAAGCTCAAAGCCCAGGGTGTATCCAACCCCAGCTACAATGCGAGCTCACGAATGTCGATGGAAAACTCCTTGAGTTTATCTGTGGAAGATGTTCAGCAACGCATTGAAAATGGTGATCCTTATACCATTCGTCTCAAGGTCCCACAGAAAAGGGAAATTCGATTCTTTGACCTGATCAGAGGTTGGGTGATGGTACATGCGATGAACCTGGACGACAAAGTATTGCTCAAGTCCGATGGTATGCCTACCTATCATCTGGCTAATGTCGTAGATGATCATGTCATGAAGATCAGTCATGTAATTCGAGGTGAAGAATGGTTGCCATCTTTACCGGTCCACGTCTTGTTATATGAATTTTTGAGTTGGACCGACTCAATGCCCAAGTTTGCCCACTTGCCTTTGATCCTTAAACCAGATGGTAATGGGAAACTCAGCAAACGAGCCGCAGACAAAGCAGGATTCCCAATATTTCCTTTAAAATGGGATGACCCAGCAAGTGGTGAAGAGATTGTCGGCTTTAAGGAGCATGGATACCTGCCCGAGACGATGATTAACTTTCTTGCATTCCAGGGGTGGAACCCTGGCGGGGAACGGGAGCTCTATTCACTGGAAGACTTAATCAATGAGTTTTCTCTGGAGCGTGTAGGTAAAGCTGGGACGAGATTTGATATTGAAAAAGCTCAGTGGTACAATCAGCATTATTTAAGAGAGACATCAACGAAAGACCTGGCCGCGAGTTTTAAAGAGGATCTTTCACAAGATTGCAGCGATGAAGTTGCTGAGAAGATCATTGAACTTTTAAAGCCCAGATCAACTTTCCCACAGGATTTTGTGAAACAGTCTCGTTATTTCTTTGAAGCGCCTACTGAATTCGACGAGAAAGTACTTCGAAAGAAATGGAATACCGATGCGGTCAAAGGACTGGAACTTTTTGCCAATGTCATAGCCTCCCATGAAACAATAGGTCCGGACGAAGCAAAAGAACTTTTTTCTAATGTGCTTAATGAAGCGGGAGTCAACCCGGGTAAGGTCATGCAACCCCTAAGATTGGCACTAACTGGACAAAGTTCAGGCCCGGATCTCATGGTAATCATTGAAATCATGGGTGGTTTGTCGGTTGCAGAACGCATCTCAAGTTCAATTAATACGTTAAGTAAGTATATTGATTGAACGAATCATGATCAGAAAGAAAGAACAAAAAGAAGAAAAAGCCAAAGTTCATAATGATTTGGACGGTTTTGATATTTCTATCAACACATTTGGCGAGATTAAATCCAATCTGGGGGTTGATGAGATCAATAAGTTTTTAAATCGGGAAGTCGATGATAAGAAGCTTAGAGACCGTGACGATCTTGATGAACTGAAGAGTCAGGATTAAATATTGACACCCTTTTCAGTGATGGAGTAATCCAATCACAACAGCTAATTATTTCCTAATTTCGTGGACTTGATTTCAAGAATTGATCTAGAAGCACATGAAAGTAGGTTTAATTAAAGAAGGAAAAATTCCGGTAGATAAGCGTGTCGCTCTGACACCATCTCAAGCCAAAGAAGTAATGCGCCGGTTCCCGGGTGTAGAAGTTGTAGCTCAAAGAAGCGACATTCGTTGTTTTTCTGACGAAGATTATGAAAATGCAGGAATCACTTTGGTTGACTCTGTTGAGGACTGTGATACGATACTTGGGGTCAAAGAGGTACCTATACCTAATTTAATCGAAGGGAAAACGTTCTTTTTCTTTTCCCACACCATCAAAGAACAAGCTTACAATCGCACACTTCTTCAGGAAATACTGAAGAAAAATATTCGACTGATCGATTATGAAACATTGACAGACGAAACCAGTAACCGGATCATAGCGTTTGGAAGATGGGCTGGAATTGTGGGGGCATACAATGGACTTTGGACATTTGGGAAGCGGTATAATCTTTTCAATATAAGAAGGGCGCATGAGTGCTTCGACCTGGAAGACCTGAAGACAGAATATCAAAAAATAAGCCTACCTCCAATTAAGATTGCTATTACTGGAGGAGGCCGTGTTGCAAAAGGCGCGATGGAAGTTATGGTGGGGGCGGGTCTACGCAAAGTCACCCCAGAGGTGTTTCTACATGAAAGATTGAACGAGCCGGTTTTTACACAACTCAACTCAAGGGACTACCACTATAAAGAAGACGGCTCTGATTTCAATCGTCATGAGTTTTTCGATAACCCGGAATTATACAAGGGCGACTTTCTGAAGTATGCAGCAGTGTCTGACCTTTTGGTCGCTTGTGCCTATTGGGATCCTAAAGCGCCCGTACTTTTTGAGCCTAAAGATGTCATTTCGGAACCATTTAAATTGAATGTAATTGCAGATGTTACTTGTGACATTGAGGGTTCTATCCCTTCCACAAAACATGCCACTACCATAGAGGATCCGATTTACGATTATAACCCAAGCGAAGATTCGGTTGAGAAAGCACTAACGGATGAGGCAAACATTACTATGATGACGGTGGATAATTTGCCATGTGAGTTACCACGGGATGCTTCAAACAGCTTCGGAAACGAATTAATCAACAATGTTTTGCCACACCTTGTTGGAGATGACAGTCAGGGGGTCATACAGCGCGCGACAATAGCTAATGAAGGCAAACTGACCGAACGGTATCAATACCTGATAGATTACGTTCAGGGCTAATTATTGGGCCTAAAAAAAGAAGCCCGTCTCCATTTGAAGACGGGCTCTTTACGTAATTATAAATAGTACTCACTATTAACTGCCACACATTTCACAACCTTCAGGATCATCAAGTGAACACTGCATGGCTGCCTGATTTTGATTCAACTCTGCAGAATTAGGTGCGCTTGCTGCTGCCACCTGCTCAGCGTTCGGTTGAGCTGCCTCTTCTTTCTGTACTGTAAATTTGATGGCGTCTGTTGCTGCCTTAGTACGTAAGTAATACATTCCTGTTTTAAGGCCCTTCTTCCATGCATAGAAGTGCATAGAGGTCATTTTACCGAAGTTAGCATCGGTCAGGTGAATGTTCATACTCTGACTTTGACAGATATATGCCCCGCGATCTGCAGCCATATCGATGATAGACTTCTGAGAGATCTCCCAAACGGTTTTATACAGTTCTTTGATGTTCTCAGGAATTTCGGGGATATCCTGAATAGAGCCATTATTGGCCTTAATCTTATTCATCATGCTTTCGTCCCAAAGGCCAAGCTTAATGAGGTCTTGCATCATGTATTTATTCGCCACGATGAATTCTCCAGAAAGAACTCGTCGAACGTAAAGGTTCGAAGTGAAGGGCTCAAAACACTCATTGTTACCCAAGATTTGAGAAGTAGAGGCAGTAGGCATGGGCGCGACCAACAAGGAGTTACGTACTCCATGTTTCCTTACTTTCTGTTTCAGATCATACCAATCCCATCTACCAGAGTTAGGATCTACACCCCACATATCGAATTGGAAGATCCCCTTTGAAACTGGAGAGCCTTTGAATGTCTCATAAGGCCCTTCCACCTGTGCCATTTCCATGGAAGTTTCCATAGCGGCAAAGTAGATGGTTTCAAAGATTTCAGAATTCAGTTTACGAGCTTCCGGAGAGTCAAATGGGAACCTCATCATGGCGAATGTGTCCGCTAGTCCTTGCACGCCAATTCCAATAGGACGATGGCGTAAGTTAGACTTCTCAGCTTCAGGTACCGGGTAGTAGTTGACGTCAATTACCTTGTTCAGGTTCTTCGTTGCCACTTTGGTGATTTCGTAAAGTTTTTCATGATCAAACGTCTGATCTTCTTTTACGAATTTGGAAAGTGCGATAGATGCGAGGTTACATACGGCTACTTCATCTTTGGAGGTGTACTCCATGATTTCCGTACATAAGTTACTCGATCTAATGGTACCCAGATTTTTCTGATTGGATTTTTTATTCGCGTGATCCTTGTACAGGATGTAGGGAGTTCCGGTCTCGATTTGAGATTCCAGAATTTCAAACCATAGTTCCTGTGCTTTTACTGTTCTTCTTGCTTTACCTTCTTTCTCGAGCTTTTCGTACAGCTTCTCGAACTCGTCACCATACGTATCGTAAAGCTCGGGTGTTACATCTGGGCTGAAGAGTGACCAGTCACCATTTTCTTCCACTCGTTTCATGAACAAGTCCGGAATCCAAAGAGCGTAAAACAAATCTCTTGCCCGCATTTCTTCTTTTCCGTGGTTCTTTTTTAGATCAAGGAATTCGAAGACGTCTGCATGCCAGGGCTCCAGGTAAATCGCGAAACTTCCTTTTCTCTTACCACCACCCTGATCAACATAACGAGCGGTCATGTCGAAGTTTCGAAGCATTGGAACGATACCATTTGAAGTACCATTAGTGCCTTTGATGTATGCGCCGGTTGCCCTTATGTTGTGAATGCTCAAGCCTATTCCTCCTGCCGATTGAGAAATCTTGGCACATTGCTTCAGTGTATCATAAATACCATCGATGCTGTCATCCTGCATGGACAAGAGGAAACATGATGAAAGTTGTGGTTTTGGTGTCCCCGCATTAAAGAGTGTGGGTGTAGCGTGAGTAAACCACTTTTCAGACATCAGGTTGTAAGTCTGAATAGCAGAATCGATATCCTCGCCATGGATTCCGACTGCTACTCTCATTAGCATGTGCTGAGGTCTTTCAACAATTTTTTCGTCCAGATTCATCAGATAAGAACGCTCAAGTGTCTTAAATCCGAAGAAATCATAATTGTAATCCCTGGAATAATCTAATGCATCATCCAGCTTCTTAGCATTGTTTTTAACCACACCATAAGTCTCTGTGGAGATCAACGCTGCATTTTCACCCGTCTTAGGGTTGACGTGCGTATACAGCCGCTTCATGGTGTTAGAAAACGACTCAGAAGTGACTTTATGCAAGTTAGAGATTGAAATACGCGCTGCAAGTTTGGCAAAATCAGGGTGACGAGTAGTCATGGTCGCTGCAACTTCAGAGGCCAGGTTGTCTAACTCTACGGTTGTCACACCATCATATAGTCCATCAATTACTTTTTTCGCAATCTCAACTGGCTTTACAAAATCCTGGTTTAAGCCGGAACACAACTTCTCTATTCGAGCTGTGATTTTGTCAAATTTTACGGACTCTCTCCGTCCGTCTCTTTTAATTACTAACATGGTTCGGCGATTAGGGCATTTATAATTGACTTAAAAATCCTCATCAAGACTAAATTTTGGACTGTCTTTGTCGGCGTTCAGAACACCAGCTTTCTGATACTCACCAACTCGTTTTTCAAAAAAGTTTGTCTTTCCTTGCAAGGAGATCATCTCCATGAAATCAAACGGATTCGAGGATTCATATATTTTAGGACATCCTAACTCATTCAGTAATCGATCAGCAACGAACTCAATGTATTGACACATCAATTCCGCATTCATTCCGATCAGTTTCACAGGAAGAGCGTCTGTCACAAATTCTTTTTCTATTTCTACTGCATCAGCAATAATTTTCTGTACAGTTTCAGGGGCCAACTTATTGATCAGGTGATTGTTGTATAATAAACAGGCAAAATCACAGTGTAATCCCTCATCACGAGAGATCAATTCGTTGGAAAAACTAAGGCCAGGCATAAGACCTCTTTTCTTCATCCAGAAGATAGAACAAAAGCTACCTGAGAAAAATATTCCTTCCACCGCGGCAAAAGCGATTAACCTTTCCGCAAAACCACCTTCATCGATCCATCGTAATGCCCAGTCTGCTTTTTTCTTAACGCAATCCATGGTGTCGATTGCGTTGAACAGGTGGTCTTTTTCTTTCGCATCCTTTACATATGTATCTATAAGGAGCGAGTAAGTCTCTGAATGGATGTTTTCAATGGCGATTTGAAAGCCATAAAAGAACTTGGCTTCTGTGTATTGTACTTCTGAAACGAAATTTTCTGCCAGGTTTTCATTAACGATACCATCACTTGCTGCAAAAAATGCCAACACGTGAGAGATGAAATGTCTTTCGCCATCAGTCAACCCTTTCCAATCCTTTAGGTCTTGTCCTAAATCAATTTCTTCGGCGGTCCAGAAACTCGCTTCAGCTTTTTTGTAGAACTGCCAAATATCATCATGTTGAATCGGGAAAAGAACAAAGCGGTTACTGTTCTCTTTCAGAATCGGTTCATCCAACTGTGTATTATCCTCAGTACTCATGGTAAGCCTTTATAAATCCATTTACACGCTGCCGTACACCACAATGACAAATAGCCTATGCATTATGTTCCTTATGCAAGAACATTTATTTTAATGCTTACAAGCTAGTTGGTGTTTTGGGTGAGGAATCACCCCTACGAGAAAAGTGGTTAAATTCTTTCCGGCAGACTTTTACAAATGTCCTCAAATCCGGGTTAAAAATCAAACGACTCGATGAAAAGGAGAGAAGGATTTTGAGGGGGTGTGGATAACTCTATAACAGGCAGTAAATCAATAGGATACAGCTTGATTTACAACTTCGACTTCATTAAATTATCGTAAAAATAGGGGTATCAATTTTTGAAACTAGTCAAAAAAAAAATTATCCACACATTATCTGCATTTAATAAGGGCATAACATTTGACTTTACCAGTCAAAGTAATATCTTTGCACTCCTTTTTTGAAAAATAGAAATCGATGTACGCAATTGTAGATATCGCCGGGAAGCAATATAAAGTAGAGAAAGATAAGTTCGTCTACGCTCCTTTGTTAGATCAAGAAGCTGGTAGCGCAGTGGACTTTGACAAGGTTTTGCTTGTTGATGATGAAGGCAAAGTAAAAGTAGGAACACCCACTTTGAAAGGTGCTAAAGTTTCCGGCAAGGTGTTGGAGCACGTGAAGGGTGACAAAGTCATCGTATTCAAAAAGAAAAGAAGAAAAGGCTACAAGGTGAAAAACGGTCACCGTCAGCAATTCTCAAAAGTTTTAATCGAAGAGATCAAAAAGTAATAAGCCATGGCTCACAAGAAAGGAGTAGGTAGCTCGAAAAACGGCCGGGAGTCGGAAAGTAAACGACTTGGCGTAAAAATTTATGGTGGACAGGCGGCTATAGCTGGTAACATCATCGTTCGTCAAAGAGGAACGAAGCACCACGCAGGTGAAAATGTAGGTATTGGCAGGGATCATACCTTGTTTGCCTTGATTGACGGGACTGTACGATTCCAAAAAGGAGCTCGAAACAGATCTTACGTTCATATCGATCCAACTCAAGCCTGAGTAAAAGGAATTAATTTGTAAGCACGATGAAAATCGTGCTTTTTTTTTGCACTCAGTTTTTCCAGAATGTTTCTGAACAGCATCTCATATTATTTGCCTGAACAGCGCATCAACAACAATTATTTTACGGACCTATCAGGGATTTCTGATGATTGGATCATTAATAGGACCGGAATAAAAGAACGACGTAGGGCAGGATCGGACGAAAATACCCATACAATGGGAGTTGAAGCGGTCAAACAAATGGACGTTGATCTGTCCGATGTTGATTTGATTGTCGGAGCCACCTATACGCCTTATGATACAATAGTTACTCTGGCTCACGCCATCCAGAACTATTTGGGCGTTCCGGAAATCCCGGCAGTAACTGTTTCGTCGGCGTGTTCATCTTTTATCAATGCAGCTGAGATAGTCGAAGGCTATTTTGCAATGGGGAAAGCAAGTAAGGCATTGGTAGTTACCTCGGAGCATAATTCTGCGTTTAGCAATGATGAAGAGCCTAAGTCAGGTCCGCTGTGGGGCGATGGTGCTGCCGTGGCCTTGTTCGAGAAAGAACATCGGTCTGAGAGTGGCCTTTTAGTGAAAGCCATTAAATCCGCTGGAGCTGCGACAGAAAGTAAAGCGATGGACGGGGTATTGTTACGCCCTAAAACGGGGCTCTCTATGCCCAATGGAAAGGATGTTTTTATCCATGCATGCAGCAAAATGTCTTCCATCACCGAGAGAATCCTCGAAGAAAATAATATGGGACTTGAAGATCTTAGTTATCTGGCACCTCATCAGGCGAACTACAGGATCTCGAAAAAGGTTATTAAAAATTTAGGGTTAACAGAAGATAAAGCTTTATCCAATATTCAATATCTGGGAAATACGGGCTGTGCAGGAGCTGTAATTGCGATTGGAGAAAAATGGAGTGCTTTTCAAGCAGGGGATGTAATTGTTTCTTCTGTCTTTGGCGGCGGTTACAGTTACGGTGCCATGCTGTTGATCAGGTAAATGGCTAAGGGGCAATTTCTAAATTGCCATATTTCTTTAAAAACATCGACGTTCTAAAATAAAAGAAGCTGCTCTTTTCTGGAGCAGCTTCAAATCTTTAAAAGACTTCAGGTTTATGCACTAGCCTCTTCAGGCTTTGGATTTTTCCTTGGTCGTCCAGGTAATACAGTAGTCTCTTTGAACCCATTTTTATAAAGTTTCTTTCTTGTTTTCCAAACTTTATAATTGTTCTTGTTTCCTACCTCAAACTGCCATTTCATGTGTTCAGAGGGTGTCATCCATTTGAGGTTGCTGGAACTGTTGTTCCTTGGATTGTTATCCTCATGAATAATCATAGTCTTCTCACCAGCACCATTGTCGACGAAAGCTTTGGCTACTTCTTTGTGTGGATAGACGGTTCTTCTTCTACCATCATCATCGATAAGATCCAAAAAGTAACATTTGCACGTCTTGTTCCAACGTTGCTTCATCAACTTGCCTTTCAGGGTCATGTGTGTCTTACTTCCCCTGTGCCAGGTTTTTCTTGTCTTACTTCTGATTTTACCTCGACTGGAAACTTCGTAGTTTTGGAAACCCGGGATACCAGCCCATAATTCTTCGGCTTTCTCGCCTTTTGCGTTTGCCATAAAATTTTGCTCGTTTGGTTGAAATAATCAATTAAGTCACGAACTGGTCTTAATGAGGCTCTTACTGGTTTGTAAAAATAGTATTTTTAATTTTCTTTAAAACTGTTTTTGCTAAAAACATTGCGAACTATTTTCTTTCAATTATGCGGTTATTGCAAACGTTTGCATTTTTCATAATTTTTATGGCATCCTGCACAAAACACGTACCCGATTCTAATTTCCTTGATTTTCCTATTTATGAAGGGGAAGATCTGGGATTGACGCGAAACGACCATGAGTATACATTGAAGGTATGGTCACCGTACGCGAAGAAGATGACATTAAAACGATATTCAGAAGAGAATTCTATAGAACCAATCAAAGAATCGGAATTTAACCAAATCCAAAACGGTGTTTGGCAAATAAAAATCAGGCATATAGCGGATCTACCGTACTTTTTAGTGCAATCGACCATGAAAAATGGCGCGCAAAATGAGGTGGTTGAACCTTATGCAAAGGTAGTTTCTGTGAATGGGAAAATGAGTGTTTTGGCGTTTCCCGAAGAAGGGAACCCAGAAGGTTGGTATTCCGACAAGGCCCTCGCTTTTGGTGCTATGACCGACATGATTATTTATGAACTTCATGTTCGTGATTTTTCCATGTCTGAATTATCCGGTCATCGGTCAAAAGGAAAGTTCATGGCATTTACTGAGCCCGGAACAACTTTGCCTTCTGGGACCTCCACGGGTTTGGACCACCTGGTAGACCTGGGGGTTACCCATATCCATTTGCTCCCCGTTTTTGATTTTCGTTCTATCGATGAAGCCACCCCGGAGGTAGACCAATATAATTGGGGCTATGATCCGTTAAACTACAATGTCCCGGAAGGCTCTTATGCAACCAAACCGGAAGACCCACTTAACCGGGTAAGTGAATTTAAATCCATGGTGATGGCCTTACACGAAAAGGGATTGGGTGTCATTATGGATGTGGTCTATAATCATACAGGACCAACCTGGGATTCCAATTTCAACCAACTCGTACCAGATTATTACTACCGTCAGACGCAAGGTGGAGATTTTTCGAATGCTTCCGCCTGCGGCAATGAGACCGCATCGGAGCGGTATATGATGCGCAAATTCATGATTGAATCTCTTAAATATTGGGCAAGGGAGTATCATATCGATGGCTTCCGTTTTGATTTGATGGGAATCCATGACATTGAAACCATGAATGAGATTTCAAAGGAATTGAAGCTGATTAATCCCTCCATCATTTTGTATGGTGAAGGCTGGACCGCAGGCCTTAGTCCGTTGCCGGAATCAAAAAGAGCACTAAAAGCAAACACCTCACAATTGAAGCAAATTGCTGCATTTAGTGATGATTTGAGAGATGGAATCAAAGGAAGTGTTTTCATTGATGATGAAACAGGATTTGCTACAGGCCTGGCTTCCGCTAAAGAAAGTGTCAAATTTGGAGTAGTTGGCGCTACACCGCATCCTCAGGTAAATTATTCATTGGTGAATTACAGTAAATCGCCATGGGCTGCTACTCCAGAGCAATGCATCAATTATGTGTCATGCCATGATAACCTGACCCTATGGGATAAAATAGATCTTTCGAGACCTGAAGCAACTAAAGAGGAGAAGATTGAAATGCACAAGTTGGCGAATACAATTGTGCTTACTTCTCAGGGTATTCCTTTTCTCCACGGTGGTGTGGAGTTGTTACGTTCGAAAAACGGAGATCACAATTCGTTTGAAAGTCCGGATGCAATTAACAGCATCAAATGGGAGCAAAAAGATGAATACCCTGAAGTCTATGAATATTACCGTTCCATTATTGCACTCAGAAAAACTCACCCTGCTTTCCGAATGACTGACCCGATTGAGGTACGTGAAAATCTGATTTTCATGGAGGAAGAAAACCCTAATATTTTAGGGTATTGGTTAAAGAATCACGCAAATAGAGATTCCTGGGATACAATAGGAGTTTATTTTAATGGAGGTGAAGAAGAGATTGAGGTGAAACTGCCAGAAGGGAATTGGACCACTGTTGTATCACATGGTAAAGCGAACTTAAACCAGACAGTAATCGCAAATCAAATCGTTGTGGCACCCTATTCTGCGACGATTATTCACAACTAAATGTCACTTCGGTGCTTACCTCGTTGTTCCCAGAGTTGGTATTTTCATGTCATTCAATAATGCCCATAATCTTCATCAATTCGGAAGCATTAGTAGAATGACATTTCCCCTCGTGCAGTCGGTAATCAAATACAAGTTTACCATCCAGCATTAGGCTATTGAAACTCAGGTTGCGGACATTTTCGTTTTTCAGATAATGATCTGCTAATTCCAAATCATGGGTCGAAATGAAACCAGTGGAGCTAATACCAATTAAACGTTGGATAATACCCAGGCCACCAATGTGGCGATCATGAGAATTGGTGCCTTTCAATATTTCATCCAGAAGAAAGAGCACATCAGCGTTCTCTTTTTCTACGTAAGTGAATAAGCCCTGTATCCTTTTCAATTCCGCGTAGAAGGAAGAAGCTCCCTGAGACAAGTCATCCTGTGTTCTCATCGAAGTGTATGGAAGGAAACTTGACAAGGTTAACTTCTTTGCACAAACGGGCAATCCCGCCCAGGCCATGATTGTATTGATCCCCATGGTTCGGAGAAATGTGCTTTTACCTGACATGTTAGACCCTGTAATTAGATTCACGCGGGCATCCAGGCTGAAATCGTTACTGACACGCTGGCTGCCTTTAATCAAAGGGTGTCCGATTACCTGACCTTCCCAAGTTTTATCACCTTGACGCAATTCCGGGAAAATAAACTCAGGATGGAGTTGCCAGTAAGATGCACAACAGGCGTGAACTTCAAAGAAGTTGATTGCCTTGATCCATTTCTGGAAGTCTTTGCCATTTTTTCGTGACCACCAGGACATGAGGAAGCCACTATAGACGTCTACCAAAAAAATAAGGTTCACTATCGGCCACATCAAATTTCCTCGGGAGTCAAGCAGAAAAATAATCTGGCGTAATTGGCCAATTGCTTTTAAGGCTTTTCTATCTACCAGGTTTTGCGCGTCTTTTAAAGAAGGTGAAGAGAAATCGCCTTTTACGATGTGATCCATCCCAAGCAGAAATCCCTGTAAATAATTTAATAAAATGCTCGTTCGGACTGCCTTTTTGTGGATTTTGAAGTTGTAAATCGCCAGAATAACGCCATTGGTAATTACCGCGAGCCAAACATATCCAGCAGGTATTTGGTTAGTGGCTGCAGCGATCATCACGGAGATTGTGACCAGACCGAGTAAGATGGCAGCGACTAAAAATATTTTGGAATGTGGCTTATCCGGGAAAGGATTGATCTGACCCTTAGTGTCTTTCAACAATCGCATTTTCGATTGGAAGTCAATGCGCCATCGTTCTTTTTCTTTCAGTTCCATGATACTTTGCTGCCGCTCCAGGGCCTCCTCCTTGCTGGTGGGTGACTTCAACCATTTCGCCAGGAGATCACTTGATCCATGTAAGTTTGTTCGATTGACATGCTGATAAAGTGAATGTTTTCCGAAGACGTCCAGGTCATGTGCATAAGGATGATTTGGATCATGATATTGCTCGCCACTTTCCAAATCGCCAACTTCACCATGATGTCTTCTAATTTCTTCCTCATCAATTTCGACAAGATTTGTCGTCAACAGTTTTTTGTTTTCATTGGCCTTGTCCTTATTGAGCATGACAAAAAACAAGATGAAAGATCCCACACTTATATAAGGTGCTAAATAGAATCCATCATTGATGGCCCAGATCAAAAGGGTAATCCCCGCAAGAAAACTGATAATTCGCAATGAGACGATTTGTGTGCCTCTTTCAGAAATTGCCTTAAGCTGTAATTGATGATCCTGCAATCGCCGCTGCAGGTGGTCCAAAACGTCCATTCGAAAAAATTAGATCGACCTTAATGTACGGAAGTCACTTGATTGGGTTGAAGAACTTTTTTATTTGGGCTCATCAAATTTTTTTGGAGCATACAGAAAGCCAAATGCGCGGCCACCTTCCTTGGCGTGACTTTCGTGATGAATGTAGTGCGCATTGATGATCCTGCGCATATACGAGTGCTTCGCTTTGAATTTAATCTTGATCCGACGATGGACGATGATGTCATGAAAAATAAAATAAAAAATACCATATCCCAGGATGCCAAAGCCAATAAATTTCACCCAAGCCAGGGAATCTGCTTCGAAACCAATCACGATGAGTAGCACGGATGGAACACTGAATACCAGTGCAAAAAGATCATTCATTTCCAGGGGATGTGGATGGACCTTGTGATGGGATCTGTGCCAGGACCACAAGAAGCCATGCATGACGTATTTGTGAGTAAACCAGGCGACTCCTTCCATCAAGAAAAATGTGCCAATCACAAGAAGTGTATTGATAGCAATCAACATGACGTGAAGATAGACTTAATAGGTTAACAGTTGATCGCGGACTTGCTCCATTAGCCACATCGGGGTGGAGGTTGCTCCGCAAACTCCAACAGCGTCATTGGAGTTGAACCAGTCATCGTTTAATTCGGAGGGCCTGGAAATAAAGAATGATTCCGGGTTATTCTGTTTGCATATATTGTAAAGCACTTTACCATTGGAGGATTTGGTGCCCGAAACAAATACGATCTTATCAAATCTCTTCGCAAAGTTTCGCAGCTCTTTGTCTCTGTTAGAAACCTGTCGACATATCGTATCATGCGAATTTACTTGTATACCCGCCTCTGCCAGTTGTCTGGTAATGTCATAGAATTTATCTGTGCTTTTGGTTGTCTGACTGTAAAGTGTGATTTCCCGAGGCATGTCATCCAGGTCGAGCTCCTCCAGGTCCTGGAACACGACTGCCTGATTCATGGTTTGGCCCATTAACCCCACTACCTCTGCATGGCCATGCTTACCGAATATGTAGATATTTTGCTTCTTGTCGTAAGAGTTTTTGATGCGATTCTGGAGTTTTAAGACTACCGGACATGAGGCATCGATAAGTTCCAGGTTGTTCATGGTCGCGATCTTGTAGGTAGCAGGCGGCTCACCATGAGCACGTATCAATACCCGAGCATCCCGAATGGTTAGCAGATCATCGTGGCTAATGATTTTCAACCCCTTGAGTTCCAAACGATTTACTTCTTCATCATTGTGAACAATGTCTCCCAGGCAATACAATTCCCCATGCTTTTCAAGGATCTCTTCTGCCATCTCGATCGCATATACTACCCCAAAGCAAAAGCCGGAGTTGGGATCAATGTTTACAGTGAGATGCTTCATAATCCTTTTAACAAGGAAGGCATTAGGTTGTTCAGGAAAACCATTTCTTTTTAAAGAATTCGTACCATGTTATGTTCATCAAGAGCAAAAGCATGGCGTAAATCGTGTCCTCGATTGGGATCGTGAATAATCGGATGCCAAAATTTTCTGAATTATTGTACCAGACAACCTGATCCTCGATAAACGAACCCGTCAAAATACCATTTACCAGAAAAAATGGAATCAGATGCAAGAGGTAAGTGATGATAAAATGCCCTGCATAATCTGCTTTAAGGTAAACCCCGTGGAAAATCAATAATAGGCCGTTTCCCAAAAAACAATAAAAGGTATACTGCCGGTCATAGTTGATCATGGCAATTAAAATGAGGATGACTCCCAGCCACAACATGATACGATGAGCTACTCTCTGGTTCAGAGGTGTTTTAATGAAATAAATGACGTTTTCGAAGATGAAAATAGAAGCAAACGGCACAGTCACGAAGAATAGCCACTCTTCCACAGGTAGGTTCATCAGGTAATATCCTGATAGATATTGTGGCGTAAATCCCCAAACACCAGATTCAGTAAATAAAACATCCCAGACAATGAAAACAAATCCCGTAAGGACAATCGCCAGGGCCAAACGGCCCCATTTGGTGTAATACTTCACCCGATATTCAAAAGATCTCAGCAATGGAAATGAAATCGTAAAAAGATGTAGCAGGAAATAAAGAGACATGGTCAGAGGGTATTCAAAGAGCTCTTGACATAAGACTTGGTCCAAAGCAACATTTTGATGCTATCGGGAACTCTTACCCTTTCCGAAAGGATCTTGCGAGGGGGGAGGCGTTTGATTTTTTTGAAAAGTTGTAGGTAGTAGACATAAGCAAGGTAAACTCCATCACGCGCTCCTTTTGGCAGCATCTTGATGCCGACCAGTGCATCTTGAAAATCCTTTTCAATGTCTTTTTCAATGACTTGCTTGTCTTCCTGAGTGAATTGGTTAAAATCCACTCCCGGGAAATACATGCGACCTCTTTCATCGAAATCACTTTTGATGTCTCGCAGGAAGTTTACCTTTTGAAAAGCGGAACCCAATGATTTGGCGGGCAGGAGTAATTGATCATATTTATTGTGATCACCTTCACAAAAAATGCACAAACACATCAATCCCACTACTTCTGCAGATCCATAAATATACTTTTCATAAGAAGTCTGGTCATGTAGGGTTTGATCCAGATCCATTTCCATGCTGTACAGAAAAGCCTCAATTAGGTGGTGATCTATACTGTAATTGTTCACAACCAATTGAAAGGCATGGAGGACGGGATTCAAGCTAATTTCTTCCTCTATTGCTCTATAAGTATCCTGTTTGAATCGCTGAAATAATTCCTGTTTGTTTTTACCCTGGAAAGTATCTACAATTTCGTCTGCGTACCGAACAAAACCATACACAGCATAAACGGGTAGGTGGAATTTCTTGTGCAGCGTCTTGATGCCTAAGGTAAAAGAAGTGCTGTAGTGTTCAGTGATCAAGCGACTGCACTTCAAGGCAGTTGTGTTGAACAATTCATCCATATTTCTAAAGTTAGGCAAATTCTCTTGTGATTTCTTTGGCCACTACCTCACCTGAAATCAAGGAGGGAGGCACTCCTGGTCCCGGAACAGTCAGTTGCCCGGTATGGTACAGATTTTTGAGCTTTTTACTTTTCAAACGAGGCTTCAAAATGGCTGTTTGTCTCAAGGTATTGGCCAGCCCATAGGCATTTCCCTTAAAGGAATTGTAATCATTGATGAAATCATTGTGAGCAAAACTCCTTTTCACAATCACGTGTTCACGAATGCTTGTTTCATTGAATGCTTCCAGTCGGTCCATAACCATGTCATAATATTTTTCTCGAATTTCTTCTGTGTCCTCCAGTCCTGGTGCCACCGGTATCAAAACAACAAGATTTTCATGCCCTGCTGGTGCCACGCCCGGATCTGTTTTTGCGGTAGCCGATGTGTATAACAAAGGTCTCGAAGGCCACTTTGGATCATGGTAGATTTCATGGGCATGATGATTAAAATCTTCATCAAAGAATAGCACATGATGCAGCATTTTCGGCAACTCCTTTTTTACACCCAAATAGAAGAGTAAGGATGACGGAGCCATTTCGCGACTGTTCCAATAGGTTGATGAATACTGCCGAAACTCAGGTGCGACGATAGATTGATCGATGTGGTGGTAATCAGCCCCCGCTACAACAAGATCGATTTCGTATCGCTGCGTTTCTGTAACAACTTGCTGGATACTACTATTCTTATATTGAAAGGCAAGCACTTTTTCACCTGTCAAAATCTCTACTCCCAATTCCTTTGCGATGCTTACCAAGCCTTGAATGACCATATTCATGCCTCCCATCGGGTACCAGGTTCCCAATGAAATGTCAGCGTAGTTCATAAGACTGTAAAGCGCCGGTGTATTGTCAGGAGTAGATCCCAGGAAAAGAATCGGAAATTCCATCAATTCCCGGAGCTTCTCAGATTTAAAATAGCGATGCACATGTTTTCGCATTGACGTGAGTACATCCATTTTCGTCAAGCCATATAATAGACGAAGGTTCATAAATTCAGTTAATGAGCGGCCAGGTTTGTGTACAAGGTCATGGATACCGACCTCATATTTGTATTGAGCTTGTGATAGAAATTTTCTTAAAGCCTTGGAACTACCAGGTTCTACTTGCTCACACATGGCCTCGAACTCATCCATTTTCGCGGGAATGGGCAGGAGTTCATCCTTGAATTTGACAGCATAAGAAGGATCAAGTCTTTTGAGTTCATAGAAATCAGAAGCTTGTTTACCGAAATGGTTAAAGAATTGTTCAAACACATCGGGCATCCAGTACCAGGATGGCCCCATGTCAAAATGAAACCCATCTACAGTAAGAGTCCGGGCTCTACCACCTACTTGTTCATTTTTTTCAAGTACAGTGACCTGATAACCAGCTTTTGCCAAATGACAGGCAGCAGATAAGCCAGCGAAACCAGAACCTATAACACAGACTTTTTTCCCCATGGGATCGGATTTGTTATTTTAAAATGTAGGCTTAACAAGTCAAGGGACTACATGGTTAAGAAGTGACTTATAAAAAAAGCAATATTGACAAAAAATAAAGAAGCTGGGCAGCCAGCAGATAGAAAGCAAAACCGTTGCTTTGTGTCCCATTGGCCTTCAGAAAGAATACTTGCATAATAGAGCCGATCACAAACCAGGCCACGTAGTTTTGAAAAGGAATAGATGAACTTTCCCACCTCCAGTAATTTAATTCTATGGCCACAGGCTCAATAATAACATCTAATAAAACCATACCTAGTCCTGCGATCATCGCTTTGAGTCCCTGGTTAAGTCTCAAGGGAGCGACCAACTGGCCAAAAATGTAGAGTAGCAAAAACCAATTTAAGGCCATGGCAAGTGGTACTCCCCAGATGGAAAAACCAAGCACAGGACCGTAAGTGTAAGCCCCGAAAATTTGACCTGTAGCCACTCCCGCTACTTCTACGGCATAACCTGTGACTGCCAATATTACGGCCGTAACCACCCATCGGGACTTAAGAGGTCGCTGGCATTTAAAAATAAGAAAACTGCTCAGCAACAAATTGACAGGTGTCAGCATTACTGTCATTTCGTGCGTGGCGGGCACCAACGTTCCTACAACACCAACCAAATGGAACATGACTATGCCGAAACCTAGGTGCTGAATACTTATTTTCATCTCCTCGTTAACCCGTTTGCTTTAGTTTTGTTCCTAAAAACAATCACTGGATGCTAATCTACAATGTCACGGTAAACATCGATACTGATGTGGAGGAGGAATGGAAACAATGGATGAAAAATGTCCATATACCTGAAGTTTTGGCTACCGGCCGTTTCACAGGGTTCAAGTTTCTTCGTTTATTAAATGAGGTGCCGGATGCAACAGGAAATACGTATGCAATTCAATACTATGCAGAAAATATCGGCCAGATAGAAACTTATCTGGATACGGAGGCACCTGCCATGAGAAAGAGCCACGATGAGGCTTTTGGATCCAAATTCGTTGCTTTTCGCACGGTTCTAGAGGAAGTGATTTAATTTTTGAGGTTCATCTGGCACGGGCTCAAAAAATGTCATGCTGAGTGAGGCCCACGGATGTTAATCTTGGAACTGCTGCGATTAAAAATCCAAATTACAATTGATCCAGTCATCTTCCATTTGGGCGTTGTACTTCTTGTAGAAATTTATAGCGGGTTCATTCCAATCCAAAACCTGCCACATCATTCCTGTACACTCTGTTTCTTTCGCAATCTCAATGGTACGCTCAAACAGTTCCTTACCTACACCAGTACCGCGTTTTGATTCGGTTACAATAAGGTCCTCGAGGTACATTCGCTTGCCTTTCCAGGTGGAATAACGGTAATAGTACATGGACATACCAATGATCTTATCCCCATCTTCGGCGACAATGAATCCAAAAACGGCTTGTGTCCCAAAACCATCTTTTTCCATCATTTCAACTGTATTGACAACCTGCTCCTCCGCTTTTTCATAGATCGCCAGTTCGCGGATCAGTTCCAATGCGGATGGAAGGTCTTCTTTCTTTCCTTGTCTTATAGTAACCATCTGTAGGGTCTAAAGTTTATGACATTTCCGGATCTCTAAGCTATTATCTTTTTCAAATATTAATCCCGTGAATAGCGAAGAGCCTCACTTATCACCAAAAGAAAAGCCAATAATCAATGAGTGAAGTATTGACTATTGGCTATCCTCCAGGTTTATAACCTTATTTGCAGCGCCTGACTAAATGTTGCTGCTTTTGAATTTTGAGGCAGATTTTACAATTCTTTTTTGGCTACTTCCGGGATTACACCCATGTTGTACCAGGCAAAAGAATATCGATCGGCATTCTGTTCAATAATTTTTGTAATTGGCGTTCCGGCACCATGCCCCGCATCCGTTTCAATCCGGATAAGCACAGGGTTGGGTCCTGCATGATTTTCCTGCATTGTCGCGGCAAACTTGAATGAGTGCGCGGGGACAACACGATCATCGTGATCTGCAGTAGTCACCATCGTTGCCGGGTAGGCTGTTCCTGGCTTGAAGCTATGCACGGGGGAGTAGCCACGTAGGTACTCAAACATTTCTTTAGAATCTTCAGAAGTACCATAATCAAATGCCCAACCTGCTCCAGCAGTAAATTTGTGATAGCGTAGCATGTCCATTACACCGACAGCAGGGAAAGCAACTTTTGCCAAATCAGGCCGCTGCGTCATTGTGGCACCCACGAGCAAGCCACCGTTAGAACCACCAGCAATTGCCAGATATTCACTTGAAGTATAGTTGTTGCTGATCAGCCACTCACCAGCAGCAATAAAGTCGTCAAATACATTTTGTTTTTGCATTTTGGTGCCGGCTTTATGCCATTTCTCTCCATACTCTCCACCACCTCTAAGGTTGGGTTGCGCGTAAATACCGCCATTTTCTAACCAAAGAATCCTTGTTGTGCTAAAGCTTGGTCGCAGGCTGATGTTGAACCCTCCGTAGGCGTACAGGTACGTTGGGTTTTTGCCATTCATCTCAATGCCTTTCTTATGAGTGATGAACATCGGTACTTTGGTGCCGTCCTTGCTTTCGTAAAACACTTGTTTGGTCTCATACTCATCTGGGTTGAAATCAACCTGAGGTTGAGAATACAACTCGGAGGAACCACTCTTAATGTTGTATTTGAAGATGCTGGAAGGATAGGTGAAAGAAGTAAAGGTGTAATACAACTCATCATCTTCCAGGTCTGCCCCAAAGCCACCTGCTGTTCCGATCCCAGGCAATTCAACCTCCCTTACCAGATTTCCTTTTGTATCATATTGCTTGATGGCTGTTTTTGCATCGATCAGGTAATTCGCAAAAATGTAACCGCCTCCCGTACCTGCATTCAATACATTCTCGGTTTCAGGAATCACGTCCTTCCAATTCTCCTTTGACAAGTTGTTGAAGTCTGTTTCAACAATTCGTTGATTAGGAGCATTCCAGTTAGTTTGGATTAAGATTCTTGAACCTTCGGAATGCATCACGAATTCATTGGTCTCCATGTCGTCATCGACTGTCCGGATCTCCGAGTTTGGATTCCTAAGGTCTTTGATGAATAGCGCGCGACCGCTGGTTCGTTGGGCACCTGTTATTACCAGATAGTTATTGTCTTCCGTCACGTACCCACCGACATATCGATAAGGTTGTTCTTCACCTCCAAAAACGAGCATGTCTTCAGATTGATCTGTACCTAATTTGTGATAAAGTAATTTATGTCGCTGGGTCTTCGCAGAAAGCTCAGAACCTTCCTTGGGTTTATCGTAGCTGCTGTAATAAAAACCTTCATTTCCTTTCCAGGAAATACCACTGAATTTCACATTGTGCAACGTGTCTTCCACTATACTACCAGTTTCAGTATTCATCACCAACGCTTTTCTCCAATCACTTCCACCGATAGAGATCATGTAAGCAAACAGTGATCCATCATCTGTGAAACTTGATCCGGCCAATGAAATGGTACCATCATCGGAGAATTTATTTGGGTTTAGGAATTCTTCTTCCTGATCACCACCGATTCTCTTCCGGTACAAAACGCTTTGGTTTTGAAGACCGTCATTCTTGTACGTGTATTCGTAATCCCCGTGTTTGGCTGGGGCATTTACACGCTCATAATCAAGGAGTTCTGTCAATCTTGCTTTGATTTGATCCCGGAAGGGAATCTCTTTCAGGTAAGATTGTGTCACTTCATTCTGCGCACCTACCCATTGGGCTGTAGCCTCAGAACGATCATCCTCCAACCATCTGTAGGGATCGGGGACTTCCGTGCCAAAATAAGTATCTACGGTATCCACTTTTGCGGTTTGGGGATACTTCAAATTACCAGTGGCTACCTCTTTGGGTGTCTGGCATGCAAAAACAAGGAGGACTGCTAGCGAAGCAATCAGTAACTTTTTCATAACTGCGCTTAGGTTAAACTTTGGCGGAAAATAAGACCAAAGCCAGCGCAGTTAAAAGGAAAGTTATGTGGCTGGTTATTTTTCGATTTTCGAAAATCCCGTGTAAGGAGTAAGCACGTCAGGCACTGTGATGCCATCCGGGCCCTGATTATTTTCCAGCAATGCAGCTAAAATCCTTGGGATGGCCAATGCACTTCCGTTCAATGTATGGGCAAGTTTTTTCTTGCCTTCAGAATCTTTATATCGAAGTTTCAATCGGTTAGACTGGTATGTTTCGAAATTGGACACTGAGCTTACTTCCAGCCATTTTTTCTGTGCGGCAGAATACACTTCAAAATCGTACGTGATGGCAGAGGTAAAGCCCAGGTCACCAGCGCAAAGACGCAAAATACGATAAGGCAAACCCAGGGAGTTGACCAGTTTTTCGACATGAGCCACCATGCCTTCCAGAGTCTGGTAAGAATCTTCAGGTCTGCTTACTTGTACGATCTCTACTTTATCAAATTGGTGCAACCGATTCAGTCCCCGAACATGAGCACCCCAATTGCCCGCTTCTCTGCGGAAACAGGGAGTAAAACCCACATGCTTGATCGGCAATTGTTCCTCCTTTAATATGGTATCACGATACATATTGGTGATTGGAACTTCTGCTGTTGGAATCAGGTACAGTTGGCTGTCTACAATACCATACATCTGACCCTCTTTATCCGGAA
This sequence comes from Cyclobacteriaceae bacterium, assembly GCA_965215825.1. Classification (GTDB taxonomy): domain Bacteria; phylum Bacteroidota; class Bacteroidia; order Cytophagales; family Cyclobacteriaceae; genus JAWPMT01. The sequence goes on from CBDCEM010000002.1 coordinate 1,131,257, forward strand.
GCTGACCAGTACCATAACCAGAAGCCTCGTTGATAACTATCGGTGGCTGAATTTCTACATAATTCTCTTCCAGTGCCTGATCCAGAAAGTAGTTGATCATGGATCTGACCATCCTTGCGCCCTTACCTTTGTAAAAAGGGAATCCTGCACCAGTTACTTTATTGCCCAGCTCAAAATCGATTAGATCGTATTCCTCAATCAAATCCCAATGAGGTTTTGCTTCCTCTCCCAGATCTGGTAAGACGTCTGTTGATGTTTTAATGACATCATTAGACGCTTCATCATTTCCCTCAGGAACGATCTCATTAGGAATATTAGGTATATTATAAAGCTTCTGAGTCAACTCCTGCTCCAGGTGATGGAGATCATCGGTCATGACCTTACCCTTCTCGCGCAATTGAGCGGCGTTGGCTTTAGCAGCTTCGGCTTCGTCCTTTTTTCCTTGCTTCATCAAACCACCAATTTGTTTGGCCATCTGATTCGACTGTGAAAGCACTTGTTCCAGCTCCTGCTGACTTTCTTTGCGCTTTTGGTCTAAATCCAGAACTTCCTGCAGTAATTGCGATGCATCCGCAATTCCTCTTTTAGTTAATCCTGCGATGTAGGTTTCAAGATGTGTTTTTACGTCCTGTACCAGTAACATTATGGTGGTCTTTTAGAAATGAGTCGCAAAATAAGGGTGAAAGGCTCACTATAGAAAGAAGAAGGGTTTAAATCTGGAATACTAATTTTGGCCTAAAGTTTGCTTAATATTTGGCATTCGTATATTATTGCACGTCCATTCGTGATAAGACTGTACGGCATTCACTTTTTATCTTAGAAGTTCGCAGACAGTCATTCAATCGGAAACCCACGTATTATTTAATCATTACCCACAGTAACATCTTATGTACACCTTAGACGATCTGAGTGTTAGACTCTTATCAGAGCTTCGGGAAATAGCTGAAGGATTAGGCGTTAAAGGCGCGAAAAGAGCTGCCAAAAAAGACCTTATCTACAGTATTCTAGACCATCAGGCAACATTGCCAGACAGTGAAGTAGAAAAACTGAAGAAACAAACCGAAAAAGCACCTGAAGAAGCTGAAAAACCTAAAAAGGAGAAAGAGGAAACTCCCCAGCCTCGGAAGAAAAGACAGAACGTAGCTAAAGTAGTAGAAGAAGCATCTAAGAGTGCGGAAGAGCTACTTGAGTCTTTTGATCTGTCAGTAGACGAGAATGCGCCTAAACCCGAAGGGAAAAACGCGGATGCTCCAGCGGAAGAGAAAGAGAAGAAGAAAACCGAGGAGAAGAAAGAAAAGCCAGATAATAGACGCCAGGGAGAAGGCGGAAAAGAGCACAAGAACCCTAAGTCCGATCAACGAGCAGAAGCGCGAGCTAAGAAAGCAGAACACAATGCTATTGTTCGCGAATTCGATGGCATGATCGCCAGCGAAGGAGTGCTTGAAATGATGCAGGACGGGTACGGCTTCCTGCGTTCCAGTGATTATAATTACCTGGCCAGTCCCGATGATATTTATGTGTCTCCTTCTCAAATCAAATTGTTTGGTTTAAAAACAGGAGATACGGTCAAAGGTCAAATCAGACCTCCAAAAGATGGCGAGAAATACTTTGCACTATTGCGAGTTGAGTCTGTAAACGGAAAGACCACTGATGAAATCAGAGATAGGGTCGCGTTCGAATACCTGACGCCATTGTTCCCGGAAGAAAGACTGAAACTAAGTGCCAAGCCTGACAATTATTCAACTCGAATTCTTGACATGTTCTCTCCAATTGGAAAAGGACAAAGAGGTATGATCGTTGCTCAGCCGAAAACTGGTAAGACAGTTTTGCTGAAAAACGTGGCCAATGCAATTGCCAGTAACCACCCTGAAGTTTACCTGATCATTCTATTGATTGATGAGCGTCCTGAGGAAGTTACGGATATGGCTCGTTCTGTAAAAGCGGAGGTAGTAGCTTCTACTTTTGATGAACAAGCTGAGAAACATGTGAAAGTGGCCAACATAGTTCTGGAAAAATCCAAAAGAATGGTGGAGTGCGGTCACGATGTAGTAATCCTGCTGGATTCGATCACACGTCTCGCTCGTGCTCATAACACAGTAGTTCCTTCTTCTGGTAAAATCCTTTCTGGAGGTGTGGACGCCAATGCGCTTCACAAGCCAAAGAGATTCTTTGGAGCAGCAAGAAACGTAGAGAACGGTGGGTCATTGACTATCCTCGCTACGGCGCTTATTGAGACCGGTTCGAAGATGGATGAAGTGATCTTTGAAGAATTCAAAGGAACAGGTAATATGGAACTTCAGTTGGACAGAAAACTATCCAACAAGCGAGTTTACCCTTCTATCGATGTACCTGCTTCTGGTACTCGTCGGGAAGACCTGCTTATGGACAAAGAAGAACTCAGCAGAGTTTGGATCCTACGCAAGTACATGTCAGACATGACCAGTACAGAGGCCATGGAGTTCTTGCTTTCTAAGATGAAAGGCACCGTCAACAATGACGAGTTCCTCGTCTCCATGAACGGTTAATTGAAAAATTATTGATCTAAGAAGCCACTCGGAAGAGTGGCTTTTTTCGTTGTAGGACACCTACCTTTGAGATATGTCTTTTCTTGAAACGTGGAGGTGGTATGGTCCTAATGACCCGGTAGGACTAAGTGACATTCGGCAAGCGGGGGCGAAAGGTGTGGTAACCGCATTGCACCATATTCCCAATGGAGATGTCTGGCCTGTTGAAGAGATACGAAAAAGACAAAAGGAACTTGAAGATTTCAGCTTACCCTGGTCAGTTGTAGAGAGCATACCGGTTCATGAGGAGATCAAACAAAGAACAGGGGACTTTACACGCTACATCCAAAATTACAGACTAACGCTCATCAATCTGTCGGCTTGTGGTATCGATACCGTTTGTTACAACTTCATGCCCGTACTGGATTGGACTAGAACTGATCTAGCTTTTCCCATCGAGGATGGCTCACTGGCCCTTCGGTTTGATGAAATAGCGTTGGCAGCATTTGATATGCACATGCTTAAAAGGGAGGAGGCTAGAACGGATTATAAAACAGAAGTCATAGACAAAGCAAATTCCTTTTTTAAGGAATTGACAACCTCACAACAAAAGAAGTTAGAGAGAAGTATCATTAAAGGCCTGCCAGGATCAGAAGAAGGGTATGAACTGGATTTATTCAGAGGAGCACTCAGAGCCTATGAAGACATGGACCCTAAGCGACTAAAAGAGAATCTATTCTATTTTCTAAAGGAGATTATTCCAGTTGCTGAGGAAGTAGGGATAAAATTGGCCATTCATCCGGATGATCCGCCTTTTTCACTTTTCGGCTTACCGAGGATTGTGAGTACAGAGCAAGACATAGCTGAAATATTGATGACAATCGACAGCTCGTCCAATGGGTTGACTTTTTGCAGTGGCTCTCTTGGGGTGATTCCTGAAAATGATCTAGGACGTATTATTCGACGTTTTGGGGATAAAATTCATTTTGCTCACTTGCGGAATGTACAACGGGAGCAAGACCGAAGTTTTCATGAGGCTGATCACCTTACAGGCAACGTGGATATGTATGAAATAGTTAGCGCTTTGATTAAACTTGGAAAGGATAGGTTGCCCATGCGACCCGACCATGGACATCAAATGCTTGACGATTTGAAAAAAAATGTAAATCCGGGCTATTCCGGTATTGGAAGATTGAGAGGCCTGGCAGAATTGCGAGGCCTGACACTTGGAATAAGTAAGACGTTTGGATCATGATAGACATTAATCAAGTGCGTGCGGATACTCCCGGATGCCATGACAAGCTTTTTTTTAACAGTGCAGGATCTTCCTTGCCACCAAAATCCGTGACCCGGGCGATGGTGGCTTATCTTGAGCAGGAAGAGCTTATCGGTGGGTATGCGCTCGCAGATCAGCACGATAAGGCAATTGAGGAGACTTATCTCGAAGTGGCCCAATTGATCAATGCGTCCAGGGAAAATATAGCAATTACCTTCAATGCCACCGATTCTTACGCAAGAGCACTTTCATCAATTCCATTTCAGAAAGCAGATACGATACTAACAACGACAGAGGACTATGTTTCCAATCAGATTCAATTTTTGGCCCTTCAAAAACGCCTGGGTATAAAAGTAGTGAGAGCTCCGGGCAATAATTATGGAGACCTGGACCTGACTGAATTCGAAAAACTATTCAAACAACATCACCCTCGGTTGGTGGCTGTTACCCAAGTGCCAACTAGTTCAGGGCTTATTCAAGACGTTGAAGCGATCGGCGCCATTTGTGCCAGGGACGAAAATTGTTACTATTTGGTGGACGCCTGTCAATCCGTTGGTCAGTTGGTAGTTGATGTGCAAAAAATTCAATGCGATTTTCTTAGCGCCACCACCAGAAAGTTTCTTAGAGGCCCGAGAGGTTGTGGATTCTTGTATGTGTCTGAAAAAGTTCTTCATGATGGCCTGGAGCCACTACTTCCGGATTTGCATGGAGCCGAATGGACAGCCGAGAATGAATACGTTCCCAAGTCTACTGCACAGAGGTTTGAACAGTGGGAATTTCAATATGCCAATCTAATGGGCCTAAGAGAAGCTGCTAAATATGCCAATGCAGTGGGCCTGAAGGACATTGCTTCCTATGGTTTGAATCTCTCGAGTGATTTGAGAGGAGCATTGAAGAATATTTCTGGTGTTTCAGTATACGATGAAGGCAGGCAACTTTCCAGTATCATTACCCTTAGAAAAGAAGGAGTGAGTCTGATTGAAATGGAAAATCACCTTAATGCAAACAACGTCTATTTTTCCGTGGGAAGAGCCAATAATGCCCTGCTGGATTTTCGTAGAAAAGGCGTCGAATTTCTACTTCGTATTTCACCACACTATTTCAATACCGGCGATGAGACCCGTCAGCTGGTGGACATTATAGAATCGATGTAATTTCTAACGACCATCCTGATATCCTTTCATGGTGTTCTTCATTCTGTTATTCCTGGTAAGCAGCGCCAAAGGTTGTATGTTTAATACCTAAAGGTTTCGGAGGTTCTTCACCAAGCATTTCCAGCAAATCGATTTCAATATTTCTGGTGATGGTGCTCATTGGAGTATCGGCAGCCCTTCCTTCAAAAGGGTCTTCGGTGGTTTCTCCCGATCTGTCAAGAATGAAGAAGATGAAGGAAATGCCTATACTCATTGGGATGGCCATGAAATCCATGGTGGGAGCGAGGGCGAATGGCAGACAGGCAATGAAAAGCCAAAGAAAGACCTTGGTAAAATAATTGTAATAATGTGGAAACACTGTTTTTTTGATGCGCTCGCACATGCCTTGCCATGCGTATAGTTGCTCCACCAGTTTTGACAATTCCATGTGGCGAAAACTGTCAATTATTTCTTTTTCAAATGCCCGCGATATGGCTTCATTTTGATGGTGTAGCAAGTGTGTCGGTTGATTTGAGCGACTCATCAATTGCTCATTTTCGGCTTTGGAAAGGTATTGGGCAACCGTATCCGTATCAGATTGATTACGCAAAGTGGATTTCAAAGAATACAACCAGGCAATCTGCCTTTTTATTACCTCCTGCTGCCATTGACGTATGGTTTCCGGATCTCCATTGCCATGTTTTGCTGATGGAAAGGTAAGGACATGGCTACATAATGTTCTTGAAGTGTTCACTATGCTACCCCAAACTTTTCGAGCTTCCCACCAACGATCATAGGCGCTGTTGTTGCGAAAACCAAGGAATATCGCCAATGCACCACCTACAATCGTTACTGGAGCGATGGGTAAATCTAAACCGGTAAAGTGATGGACGCCTTCAAGTTGATGTTGTACCACCGCAATAATCGGGATAATCGTAAAAAAGATGATTCCCTTTAAATTATAGAAAGCAATCCCCGCGACCTGGCGAAAGATGTTATCAGAGAATTTTAATATCATAAAAACCTACAAGTTAGGATTCAACGCTTTGAAAGCCGACGTAATTCATACGCATGATAATCAGGACGAAAAACGCCACCAATGTATTGGTTTGGCTGTGCAAATACTTCTGTTCCGGCAAGAATTCTCTCGCCAAGCTCATTCACTTCTAACTTGTCCGCATCAAGCAATGTTTTGATTTGATCGAGGTAATGGAAGTATTGCATGTCCCCAAAACCAAAATATCCCTGGTCACGAAGCATGGAACCCACCAGCTTTCTTTCATCAGTTATACCCTCGCTGATCAGTCCTAACATCTTCTTCTCGATGTGATTTAAGCCGTTTTTTCCCGGCAATCGTTGAAGATGGGCTTCAATCGCAGGTTTCAGATGCTTAAATGTCGAAGAAGGAGGAATAGTTTTCAAGTGTTCAGGAGAAACATCTGTATATGCCAACCACGCTGTTTGTGCATAAGTCATGTCCTTGTCAGAAAGTTGAATGCGTTGGTTGTATAGACCGACAAAATCATCAGCCTCGATTTCTCCCAGGCCTCGCAATTGCCCATCCAATTCATCGCCTAAGCACACCAGGCTGATTTGGTTATGATCAATAAAATTGAGACAGGCCAGTAGATTGACCTGACAAAACAAGTCATATTCAAACCAGAGAACCACTTCGTTGTATTTGCTTAGGTCTCGAATCTTATCAAGCTCCAGAAGCATTTTGGACGCATACCCCTCACCACCAAATTCTCCTTGAATATAAGCTGCTCTTTTTTCCCAAAAGGTATTTTCCCGGATAGGGTCGCTCACAGGACCATCTGAAAGCACCTCCCGCCAAATCACGATTTCTCCAGTGATTCCACTTTTTTCGAATTCGGGTACGGTGGCGTCACCATTGAGGATATTGATTGTATTAGCCAATTTTTGATCCGTTTGGTAAAGGTCTTTCAGGATTCATTAATATCACTCCCCCATTTTCGGCATATGCCCCCATGACGAGACATTCACTTTTCATAGGGCCAATTTGCTTCGAAGGGAAGTTGACCACCGCCATAACCTGTTTCCCTGGCAATTCGTCTGCATTGTAAAAAGCAGTGATTTGAGCGGAGCTTTTTTTAACCCCAATTTCTTCGCCAAAATCAACCTTGAGTTTATATGCTGGGTTTCTGGCCTCAGGGAAGGGTTCCGCAGAAACGATGGTGCCAATCCGCATGTCCACCTTCTCAAAATCTTGCCATGATATTTCCATGGCGATAAAGATAGGATTTTGGGGTCATTTCGAAAATTTGAGCTGCTGCAATGTCGGATTCCTTTTGAGATTGCTGATGGATCCCTTTTACGGAGGATTGGAAACAAAAAAACCTCCGCAAAAAGCAGAGGTTTTAATGTGGTGCTGAGTGGATTCGAACCACCGACTCACGGATTTTCAGTCCGATGCTCTACCAACTGAGCTACAGCACCCTGAAAAAGTGGATGCAAAAGTAGATAAATCTAATTAACTACCAAGGCTTCAAGAAGAATTGCTAAAAGTAATTTAAAAAATACTCTGCATGCATACTATTTTCCCCTTCTCCTTTATATTTGGAGTACATTAATCCAACGCATTCTTCAACAGATATGGCCATCGTTGCACAAATCGCCTTCATTCTTATCGCGGGTTTCTTTGGATTCCTGATCTATAAACGAGTAATACGGATACGCAAAAATATTCAATTAGGAAGAGATCAGGACATAGCGCCCGATCCAGCTCGTTGGTCCAATCTGATTTTGATCGCTTTTGGTCAAAAAAAGATGTTCAAACGAATCATCCCTGCCGTATTCCACCTCTTTATTTATATAGGATTTGTTCTTATTAATCTGGAAGTATTGGAAATTATCATTGATGGAATTACCGGGAGTCACAGGACTTTTGCACCCTTGCTTGGCTCAGCTTATGCACCACTTATTTCTTTCTTTGAGGTCCTTGCTGTTTTGGTGCTGGTTGCTTGTATCGTTTTTCTCATTCGCAGAAATGTGGTGAAAGTCCCAAGATTCACAAAGCCAGAAATGAACGGTTGGCCTGCAATGGATGGCAATCTTATTCTGGTGATAGAGATCGTTTTGATGACCGCTATTTTGTCAATGAATGCCACGGATTTGGTCCTTCAGAGTAAGGGAGCAGACCATTACCCGGAAACAGGCAGTTTTCTGATCAGCAGTAGCATGAGCAGTTGGTTTTCCGGTTTGAATGTTGGAACACTGGTCATAGTCGAACGAGTGGCATGGTGGTTCCATATTGTGGGCATATTCGCTTTTGCTTTATATGTTACCTATTCAAAGCACCTGCACATATTTATGGCTTTCCCGAATACGTATTACGGTAAAATCCAACCCAAGGGCCAGATGGATAACATGCCTGAAATTACCAATGAGGTAAAAATGATGCTCGGCATGCCTGCGGAAGGAGATCAAGCGCCTCCTCCTGAAGGAATGAAGTTTGGGGCAAAAGACATCAATGACTTAAGCTGGAAAAACCTGATGGATGCTTATGCATGCACCGAGTGTGGGCGATGTACTTCTGAATGTCCCGCCAACCTTACGGGCAAAAAGTTATCACCGAGGAAAATAATGATGGATACTCGTGATCGAATGGAAGAAGTCGGATTGTCCCAGGAAAAAGGGGGCAAAGGATTGGAAGATGGCAAATCGCTACTGGGGGATTTCATCTCCAAAGAAGAAATCAATGCATGTACCAATTGCAATGCCTGTGTCGAAGCATGTCCGGTGAGCATCAACCCTCTGGATATCATTTTGCAAATGCGGCGATATGTAGCAATGGAGGAGTCTGGTTCTCCAGCTTCCTGGAACTCCATGTTCCAAAATGTGGAAACCAATTTTGCTCCCTGGAAGTTTTCACCTCAGGATCGATTCAACTGGGCAGAGGAATTAAAAAATAAAGCGTAAACAACCCCCTTAATAAAGAAATATGTCTGAGATCATTATCCCTACCGCTTCTGAGTTTGCTGCGAAAGGAGAAACCCCGGAAGTCCTTTTCTGGGTGGGTTGCGCGGGTTCGTATGACGACCGTTACAAAAGTGTAACCAAAGCTTTTGTCAAGATACTACACCATGTAGGTATCAAATTCGCAGTTTTGGGACCTGAAGAAACTTGTACCGGAGATCCTGCCCGACGAGCAGGTAACGAGTTCCTTTTTCAGATGCAGGCCATGGCCAACATTCAGGTGCTGGACGGCTATGGAATCAAAACCATTGTTACAGCTTGCCCACACTGTTTCAATACGCTGAAGAATGAATACCCCGAACTAGGCGGGAATTATGATGTGATCCATCACTCTACGTATTTGCAACAACTGATCGATACAGGTAAAGTTTCTCTGAAAGGTGGTGGAGCATTCAAAGGCAAGAAAATTACCTATCATGACTCCTGTTTCCTGGGTCGCGCCAACAACGTTTATGAGGCTCCCAGAAAAGTACTGGAAGCCCTGGACGCGGAATTAGTAGAAATGAAGCGCTGCAGGACAAAAGGTCTGTGCTGCGGAGCCGGTGGTGCCCAGATGTTCAAAGATGCGGAACCAGGAAGTAAGGAGATCAATGTGGAAAGAGCGGAAGAAGCCCTTAACACAGGAGCCAGTACCATTGCGGTGGCATGCCCATTCTGTATGACCATGATGAGCGATGGCGTGAAAAACAAAGAAAAAGAAGATCAGGTGCAGGTTAGGGATTTAGCCGAGTTGATTGCTGAGTCGGTGGATTCATAGCTTATTTCAAGCGTATCTTCTATATAAATCATCGTTTTGAAACTTTCCGCCAGATGCTTTTGTAATAAGTTTACGAAAGTCTTTTCACTACATTTGAGACATGAGAGCGGAATTCGAGGAAATGCCAGGACACTCCAGGTTGTGGGTATACCAGGCAAACCGATTATTGAGTAAAGATGAAGTCAGCTTACTCACCAATATTACATCGAACTTTGTTGGTCAATGGCAGGCCCATGGAAAATCGCTTCGGGCGTCTTATGAAGTGCGTTTCGATCAATTCTTGATCCTCGCCGTAGACGAGTCTTATAATGGTGCCACCGGATGCAGTATTGATAGCTCTGTACAGCTCATTCGTACTTTGGAGCAAGAATTGAACTTGTCCTTTCTTGATCGAAGCAAGGTAGCTTTACTTCAGGAAGATAAAGTAGCCCTGGAACCTCTGGCGGAACTGAAAAATCTGGCCAGTCAGGGGACACTGACCAAAAGCACAGTGGTATTCAACAATTCAGTGACGAGCCTGGACCAATACCGTGAATCATGGATGGTTCCGGCAGGAGATTCATGGTTGAAACGCTATTTCCGGTAGGGTTTTTGCATGCCGCACTGTTGTAAAGTTGTCTGATTAGGCATCCAATTGTGTCTTTTCGCCGTTTATTAAAAGTTACAAACCTATTGAAAGCTATGAGGATTTTTGCCTTGATCATGTTAGTGATCCTTTCTGCTTGCGGGTCGCTTGAAAAATCAATCAGTAAAGGTGATTATGATGATGTCATACGTCGCTACGCAAATACTACGCCCGAGAAAAACGACTCAGAAGTTAATTATCAGATTGCTGAAGCTTTTAGAAAGTCCAATCGGATCGCTGAGGCCGTACCTTTTTACGAAACAGCAATTGATCAGGGGCACGATGATGAAACAGCCTATTTTCACTATGCCAAAGCACTCAAGGCCAATCAACAATACGAGAAAGCAGAAAAAGTACTTCAGACCTATGTGAAAGATGGGCGCAATGATCTGGTAATGGAGATGGCGGGTAAAGAACTCAGCAACCTCAATGATGTGGATGACCTGACGAAAAAGGACAATTATTATCGGATCAAAAACCTCGAGGACATCAATACCCCGAATGCAGAATATTCACCGGTTTTCAAGAACAATTATCTTTATTTCACATCCAATCGCGATGGTGGAAAGATCTATAGAAGTACAGGAACACCATTTACTGACCTGTATCGAATAAGGACCCGTGGAGCAAATGTTAACCTTCGGACCCTGGAGGCGCTAGACCCCCTTATCAACAACCCTACTGTGAATGAAGGCTCGATCACCATCTCTCCTGATGGCCTTTCAATCATATATGCGAAGGGAAATACCGGAAAAGCGACTGGAAACAACGAAGTGAATTTATTTTACACCCGATACAGAAATGGAAAATGGCTTGAGCCAAGACCCCTTTCTATCAATGAAGGAGATTCCTGGGATTCTACTCCCATTCTTAGTCAGGATGGCAAGACGTTATACTGGTCCAGTACCCGACCCGGAGGTCACGGAGGGGCTGATATTTATTCCGCGAAGCTCAATCGAAGAGGTCGATGGGTTGACATAAGAAACATGGGACCAGAGATTAATACGCCAGGTAATGAAATGTTTCCATTCGTTTCACAAGATGGAAGCTTGTATTTCGCTTCAGATGGGCATCCTGGTTTTGGCAACCTCGATATTTTCAAAGCCACACGACGAAGGGGGCACATTACCGTGCAAAATTTAGGTAAGCCCATGAATTCTCATTCTGATGATTTTGGATATTTTGAATTCAATCTGACGCGAGGATTCCTGGCGTCCAACCGAAAGGGAGGAAAAGGTGATGACGACATCTACACGTTCATCAATGACGATCCTGACCTGAAAGTGGTGAACTACTACCTTACCGGGACCACCGTAACGTATGACGATGGAGGTGAAAAGATAATTGTTTCCAATACCAAAGTGACGTTGATTGGCGAAGATGGAACAATACTAGATGAGGATTTCACCGGTGAAGAAGGCGAATTTAGATTCAGGGTCTACGGAGAAGAGAACTATAAACTTCTGGCTGAGAAAACGGATTACTTCACAGTAAGAGACAACTTCTCTACCATGAATAAGTCTGTGGATCGATCTTCATTAACCGAAATGATTACCAATGTGGATTTTGAAACTGAAGTTCCGTTGGAACGGATTGTGATTGAAAAACCTGTGGTACTGGATAACATTTATTATGATTTGGATAAATCGGATATCCGTACCGATGCGGCACTGGTACTTGATAGCCTGGTGACCATTATGAACGATAATCCCGAAATTTACATTGAATTAGGTTCACATACAGATGTAAGAGCAGAGGATGACTACAACCTTGACTTGTCATGGAGACGAGCTCGCTCTGCAGTGTCTTACATTATTAACGCTGGGGTGGACGCTGCACGCGTTACTGCCAGAGGATATGGTGAGTCGGAATTGTTGATTCCGAATGCTGCCAATGAGGAAGAACATCAAAGAAACAGGCGCACAGAATTTAAAGTGCTTCGATACAATCCACGTGACCGTGAGGAGGAAATCCCCAAGGACGGTGAGCGTGATGAGTATGACCGGTTCTTCTTTGGGGATGATCTACTCGAAGATGGACGTGAGCCCTAATCCCTGGCAATTCCATTGATTTTGCTCCCTTGATCACTCCTAAATATTGTCTAGGTTTTTAGAAGCCCATAATTTCTGATTTCTTTGCAGCAAAAAAACGCATGAGTGGTCGATATGCCCAGCGAGGAGTTTCCGCCCAAAAGGAAGATGTACATGCCGCGATCAGCAAAATAGACAAGGGATTATTCCCTCAGGCCTTTTGTAAGATTGTGCCAGATCATCTGACCAATAGTGGTGAACATTGCATAGTGATGCATGCTGATGGGGCAGGTACAAAGTCTTCTTTGGCTTATGCCTATTGGAAGGAAACAGGTGACCTGAGTGTTTGGAAAGGCATTGCCCAGGACGCAATCATCATGAATGTTGATGACCTGCTATGTGTGGGTGCGGTGGACAATATTCTGTTGTCCAGTACAATTGGAAGGAACAAGCAACTTATTCCGGGAGAGGTAATTTCGGCGATTATCAACGGCACGGAGGAGGTACTGCAGATGCTCAGAGATAATGGCATTGGTATTACCTCGACAGGAGGTGAGACGGCTGATGTTGGAGATCTGGTACGCACAATTATCGTGGACAGTACGGTGACAGCTCGAATGAAAAGAGCAGATGTGATCAGTAATGATCAGATTATGCCTGGAGATTTGATTGTTGGTCTATCTTCTTACGGTCAGGCGACTTACGAAACAGCCTACAATGGTGGTATGGGGAGTAATGGCCTTACTTCTGCAAGACACGATGTTTTTGATCACAGTTACTTCGAAAAATATCCAGAGACTTACGATGCGTCTATCGCCAGTGATTTGATCTATTCAGGCAACAAGCGATTAACGGATGCAGTAGAAGGTACGGATTTGGATGCCGGGAAACTGGTGTTATCGCCTACACGTACCTACGCACCGATCATCCGGCAAGTGCTGAAAGAACTATCGGGACAAATTCATGGTATGGTACATTGCAGTGGCGGTGCACAAACCAAAGTGTTGCACTTCATCAGAGACTTAAAAGTTATCAAAGACAATCTATTCGAGGTTCCGCCCCTGTTTAGTCTTATTCATGAGCAAAGCGGTACGGATTGGCGCGAGATGTTTCAGGTGTTCAACATGGGTCATCGATATGAGATCTACCTGCCAGAAGAGTCTGCAGACGATATCCTCGAAATAGCGGAGAGCTTCAATGTACAAGCCAGGATTATTGGGAGAGTGGAATCTGCTGAAAAAGCCAGCGTAGAGATTCACAGTAAGCAAGGAAGCTTTCAGTACGAGTAGTAAATACTCAATTCGCATTTTTTTAAGGATGAAAGGGATTTTTGGTGAATGCTGATTAAACCCAATCCCTTAGATGAATCATCGGGCTCAGGTAATCTGGAATTGTCCAGTAGATAACATTCCTACCCGGAATAGGGACTTCAAGTAAATTTTTGAGATCAGAATCCCGTTATTGGGAGTATGTATACTTCTGTGATTTTCTTTATGCTGCAGATGCTCAACCCTGTGGCTGAATTGCCGGCTGAAAAACCTTTTGTGATCGTGGAATTATTCACCTCCGAAGGTTGTTCGAGTTGCCCCTCTGCCGATCAACTACTTTCAGAAATTGTGGATGAACAGCAATCAGATGTAGAAGTGATCGGGTTGTCCTTTCATGTTGATTATTGGGATTACATCGGATGGAAGGATCCCTACGCTCGCAGGGAGTTTACGCAACGTCAAAGAACGTACGCTTCAAAACTTCAAAGCTATCAGGTATATACTCCCCAAATGGTCGTCAATGGTAAGCATGAATTCGTCGGATCAGATCGAAGAACGTGGACGCGTGTACTGGGCGCAGAAGCCAAGGGAAGTCCGGATTTCAACTTTGAACTAGAGGAACTGACAAAAATTGAAAACCAACTGACCTTTTCCGTGACTTCACAAAATCCACAGGAGCTTTTAATGAATGTAGCCCTGGTGGAACGAGGACTTTCTCAACAAGTTACCCGCGGAGAAAATCGGGGGAGAAAACTGCATCATGATAATGTTGTCCGTTCATTCACGGTAAAGCAGGCGACTTCAAACACTCAGGAACTTTCAATCGATATTCCTTCCGATCTAAATACGGAAAATAGTGCATTGGTTGTTTATTTCCAGAAAGCCAGCAATTATGAAATTGTGGGTGCTCAGCAAGTAACTTTAGCAAGTTTGGATGCATCTAATTGATCGTATATTTGAGGAATGACTTATGTACTCATCCTGCTGGCATTTATTCTTCTTGCCGGAGGAATCGTTTTTGCTGTCTTACCCCCTCTTCCGGGCCCGTTATTGTCATATATAGCCCTGCTATGTGCACATAACAGTAGCCCTGAGGCGGCCTTTTCCAGTACTTCTTTGATTATTTGGGCGATTGTGGTCGTAGTGATACTCATTGCAGATTACACTTTACCAATCATGGCCACCAGGAAATTTGGAGGCACCAAAGCAGGTATCTGGGGTGGTGTGATCGGTACTGTTGCGGGTTTGATTGTACCGATTCCATTCGGTATTATTTTGGGCCCTTTGTGCGGAGCCATCATTGGTGATCTCATAGGAGGGAATAGAATTCAAGCGGCCATTAAGTCCGGTTTCGGATCATTCCTTGGATTTGTTCTGGCAACCAGCCTGAAAGTGGTAGTTTCAATATGGATTGGAGTGGTGATCATGATCCACCTCGGTGATTTCGCCTACAATGCATTTTTCTAAATGCACCTAAGTTGTGAATACTACACCCGCAGGGTGAGTGATAGAAATTGCATTTAAACTCTTGAAACTGTTAATAAAATGCATCCTTAAACCATTTCAATTCACCGGTATCAGACCGGATAGAGATAACATCGAATCGGATGTCCTTTTTCCAATTGATCTCATGGATATAGTGATCAGCCACAGCAATGATTCTATTGGCTTGTTGTTCGGAAACGAAATCTTCCGGTTCGCCATATCGTCCTTGCTTCCTCAGCTTCACTTCTACAAATACCAATAAAGAATTATTGATCAAGCAGATGATGTCCACTTCCCCTCTGCCATGACGGTAATTGCGCTCCAGGATTTCGTGACCTGCGTCAATCAAAAATCCCTCAGCCAGGTCTTCACCTGCTATTCCTGAAGATTTGTTTTGATCAATCTTCACTTTAAAGTTTTTATTTATAGACAACTCCTTTAATTTTGTGTCACTACAGTCGCCCGACTGTAGCCTTTAGTTGTTTTGGGAGCAATCTGATTTTTATCGGGTTGCTCTTTTTTTGTCTTTCGACCCAACAAGAAACTCAACGCTTAGATTCCAATTTTACTTTCCTGCCTGTTTTCGCACTTTTTCTAGCCGCATCTAATATTTCAATTACTACCAAATTATTTTGCAATGCGGAGACATCATGATCTGCAAGACTAAGGTCACCTTTTATTACAGCTGCCAACAAGGCGAATGGATCGTTGACTGGGTCTTTTAAGGGGTCAATAATTTCTTTTGTTTCTGCTTGTTCACCAGCCAGTCTTTTTCTAAGATTACTACCATCTTCACTAATGACATATCCGGTTGCCCCATATACTTCCATGTCTTTTCTGGAGAAAGGCCAATTCCATGAAGCTTCTAAAATAGCTGTCATGCCTTCATACTCAAGTAGAATAATGGCTTCATCGTCTACTTGCGGATACTTATCCGGTTTATATGTTTTTGTAATAGCAGTCACTGAGATGGGTTTCTTCCCTTTGTTTAGCCAGGTCACCAGATTTGCACCATAACAGCCAAAATCAGTAATGGCACCACCTCCATTTTCAATTGGATCGGTAAGCCAGTCCAGGAATTCCTGGTTGACACCAATCTCAATAGGACCTTCGTGCCCATCTCTTACAATTACCTTTCTTAAAACACCCAATTTGCCAGATTGAACCATTTCATATGCCCGTGTATTGGTAGCATACCATGAAGTTTCATAATTAGTGAGTAGATGGATATTGTGTTGTTTCGCCAGTCGCTCCATTTCCCTGGCATGTTCCATGTTGACGGCAAGCGGCTTTTCCACCATAACATGAATGCCTCGTGGAGCAAAAAACTGAACTACTTCCAGGTGCTCGAAAATCGAGCCAAAGGCTGTGACAGCCTCTACATTGACAGCTTTGACCATTGCTTCCATCGTTGGGTAGACGCTCGACATAGGCATTTCATACTGTTTCATGTAGCGCCGCGCCAACTCTTTATTGGGTTCAACGATACCTACTATTTGAATGTCACCCCGATCTTCTCTACCCAGAATCCAATGAACGTGGGTATGTGTGAGGCCGACAACTCCAACTTTCAAAGGAGTTTCGTCTTGGGCGCTAAGCTTAAAAATGCTAAGAGCCAATAGCAAAGAAAGGACTATTCGGATCATGTGAAGCAAGCTACAGGCTTCTTGAGATCGATCAAAATCAACGTTGCCTAAAACAAAAAAGAGGGTGTCTCAAAAGGCACTCTCTTTTTTTTATTTAGTATAATTAACAGTATTTGTAATCTTATTATCTTGGGGATGTGAAAGAGACATCCAAGAATCTACATTTTAAGCCTTACGACCAGAACCAACCGATGCTTCTTCCTCCTTCCTTGGAGGAACTCATTGAAGCGAATCATCCTGTTCGAGTTGTTAGCCAAGTGATTGATCAAATCAACATTGATGTGTTGCTTAAGCAATACAAACCCGGAGGCACTTCAGTATATCATCCACGTATGCTGCTGAAGGTTATGGTTTACTGTTATCTGACGAACATTTTCTCTTCACGTAAAATGGAAGCTGGCTTGAAGGAGAATATTCACTTGATGTGGCTTAGTGGTATGAGTAAACCAGACCACAACACCTTAGCACGTTTTCGTAGCGAGCGTTTGAAAGACAGTTTACGTCAAATCTTTGGTCAGATTGTGGGATTATTGGTTGAAGAAGGCTTGGTGAGTATCAAGCAACTTTACACTGATGGGACCAAGATTGAGGCCAATGCAAACAAGTATTCTTTCGTTTGGGGTAGAGCGATCAAGACCAGCAAAAAACGTATTGCCAAGCAACTTGATGACCTATGGAGTTATACTCAACAGGTAGCTGAAGAGGAGTTGAAGGACCTGCAGTCAGTTGATTTTAATGAGATTGATAGTCAGAAAGTCAGACAAACCATTGACAAGATCGATCAGGCACTGGAAGGTAAACAAGTCGATAAAAAGGTAAAGCAGAAGCTAAACTATGCTCGCAAGAACTGGCCTGACAAGCTGGATGATTATGAGAAGAAAGAGGCCACATTAGGTAAGAGAAACAGTTTTTCTAAAACCGATCCTGATGCCACATTCATGAGGATGAAGGAAGATCACATGCTCAATGGTCAGCTAAAACCTGGCTATAATCTACAAATGAGTACCTCAGATCAGTTCATCATTAATTACAGTCTACATCAAAACCCAACCGACACACTCACCTTCATTCCTCATCTACAACAATACAATGACTTATATGGATCATGCCCTGCTGTAGTGTGTGCTGATGCTGGTTTTGGTAGTGAAGAGAACTATCTATATCTAGAGGAACAAGAAATTGATGGATATGTGAAGTACAATTACTTCCACAAAGAGCAAACCAAGAAATGGAAAGAAGACCCCTTTAAAGCCGATAACCTCCACTACAACGAATCCAACGATACCATGACTTGCCCGATAGGTCAACAAATGGAGAATATTGGTGAGAAAGAAAGAATTACTGCTAGCGGATTTAAACAGCAATACATCCGATACCAGGCCAAGAACTGTGAAGGGTGCTCATTAAGGTCATCTTGTCATAAAGCAAGAGGCAATCGGATTGTAGAGATCAATCACAAACTAAGAAGGCACAAAAAAAAGGCCAGGGAAAAGCTGCTCAGTGAGGAGGGTAAAAAGCATCGATCTAAACGACCTGCTGATGTTGAAGCTGTCTTTGGAGCAATCAAACACAACAAAGGATTTAGAAGGTTTAACCTTAGGGGCCTGGATAAGGTCGCAATCGAAACAGGATTACTCGCAATTGCACATAATCTGGCCAAGAAGGCTGCCTAAATGAGGTAAAGGCTTCCTTAACTCATCAATCATTAGCTCAGTCTGTATTACCTAAAAATACCACTCAAGGATATAAAATAAAAGAAGCTGACCCTTTCGAGACAGCTTCTTTTCAATATTTATTGGAATAAGATTAGTTCGTTGCGAGATCGACACTTCGCTTAATGAAGTTCGTCAGGCCTTCCCCTTCCAGCATTCCCTGTGAAAGTAAAGCCAGGTCATAAGCTTGCTTTGCCAGCGCTACTTTATCATCTTCCTTTTCGCTCTCAATGATCTTACGAGTAATTGCATGGTTAGCATTGATAGCCACGGAAAGATTTAATGGCATGTCACCAAACATCATTGGACCGCCACCACCAGTTGCCTGCATATCTTTCATACGTCGTATGAATTCTGGGAGTGTTATAGAAACAGGCAGATCATCCGTAGCCATAGGCTCCACGCTGACCATATTACTGGAGTTGTCAATCGCCTTTTCGAACAATTCTTTTACACTGTTCTTTTCATCGTCGCTCAAAACAGAATCCTGAGTTTCTCCTTTGTCGATCAACTTGTCAATGACATCAGAGTCCACTCTACTAAAAGTGACCTTCTCAAATTTCTGCTCTATATGTTGGATGAAATGGCTATCAAGTACTTCATTTAGAACCAATACATCATAACCACGTTTTTTGGCTGCATCGATATAAGTATGCTGCTTAGCCTGGTCATTGGTGTAAAGGAAGACGGTAGTTTCGTCTTTATTAACCTGAGTGGCTTTCACTTGCTCTTTGTATTCTTCCGCAGTGAAGAACTTGTTATCGATGTTCTGGACAAGAACAAAATCTTTGGCTTTTTCAGCAAATTTTTCTTCAGAAATCAACCCGTATTTTACGAACAGACCTATATCCGTCCATTTGTTCTCGTATCCTTCCCGGTCTTTTTTGAAGAGTTCCGCCAATTTGTCCGCGACCTTCTTTGTGATATAACCATTGATTTTTTTGACATTTCCATCGGCCTGCAAGAAGCTTCGTGAAACGTTCAAAGGAATGTCCGGAGAATCGATAGTTCCGTGTAGTAGTTGAAGGAAGTCAGGAACGACATCTTTCACCTCGTCTGTAATAAATACTTGTCGAGAGTACAGCTGGATCTTATTTTTCTGAAGCTCAAAATCTTTTTTCAGCTTTGGGAAATAGAGAATACCAGTCAGATTGAAAGGGTAATCCACATTTAAATGAATCCAGAACAAAGGATCTTCGGAGAACGGATAAAGTTCTTTGTAGAACTTCAGATAATCTTCGTCTTTAAGGTCATTCGGAGACTTGGTCCAGATAGGTTCGGTATCATTGACCATGTTGTCCTTCTGGACCGTCTTGTATTTAGGTTTACCTTCCTCATCCTTGCCATCCTCGACACTTTCATCTTTGGTACCAAAACGAATCGGTACTGGCATGAATTTGGAATACTTGTCAAGAATCTGTTGGATTCTTTGATTCTCAAGAAACTCCTCACTATCATCTGCAATATGCAATGTGATTTCAGTACCTCTTGTTTTCTTCTTGATCTCGGAGATCTCAAATTCGGTACTACCATCACAAACCCACTTGGCACCTACAGAACCTTCTTTATGTGAGAGGGTCTTGATCTCCACTTTCTTAGATACCATAAAGGCTGAGTAGAAACCGAGCCCAAAGTGACCAATGATTTGTTGATCTTCTCCTTTGTCCTTGTACTGTTCCAGGAATTCCGTAGCTCCTGAAAAGGCAATTTGGTTGATATATTTTTTGATCTCTTCGGCAGTCATGCCGATACCTTTATCAATAATCTTGATGGTCTTTTTGTCTTTGTCGACTTTTACATCAACTGTCAGATTACCCAATTCTCCCTGATATTCACCCAGGGAAGCAAGGCGTTTGATTTTTTGAGAGGCGTCAACGGCGTTGGAAACCAACTCTCTCAAAAAGATTTCGTGATCTGAGTAGAGAAATTTCTTGATTATCGGAAAAATATTTTCCGTGTGTATAGAAATCGAACCTTTTTCTTTCATCGCTTTTGATAGAATTGCTTGAATTTGATTTCTTGCTTACCAAATATTGTTCCACGCCAAAAAAAGTGACTTTTTGTCAGGATATAATGGTGTTGTCAGGATGTCAAAATGTCAAAAACCTGTTTGGTGGAATCTGCGGGTCAGAAATAGTTGATTAAACTGGGCAGTCTTTTTACCAAAATTTTATACTACACCTGGAAAAGTAATCCAATGCCCGGATAACCAGAAAGGCTCAGTCTTTATCTAGACACAAAATCATAAGGGCTGAATAAATCGGAATTACTGTCAATATTAATAACCCTTACCTGAGAAGATGCTACCTCAATCGATCGGCACTTCTTACCAGGTTTTCATCTTTACGGATGAATCGATTCGCGATAGAATTGCAGATTAATGCGATAATGGGAAGATAAAATCCAATTTCATAATTGCCTTGTGCTTCCTGATTGACCAGCAACTCGGCTTTTCTGATGTAAACAAAAATGGCTACCAGAAAGGATCCGGCAATCACCAATGAGTTGAGTGCACCTAATTGGATCTGTCGAAGCCTGTTTTTGTATTGAAAAATAGAGAACATGGCAATAGCCGCTCCAACAAACAGGAAGATAGAAAGGTAAAAGGTCTGTTTTACGTTAATCAATTCTCCCCGCGAGCCGTCTTCATTGATTTTTTCATAGCGCAATTCATAAACATTGAGCTCTGCTCTAATCAACTTTTGGGTGTCAACTTCAGACCAAAGTGGGAAAAACAAAGCTGCTACCAACAGGAGGGCGGCAAGAAAAAGAAAAATTGATTGGACTCGCTGAATCATGCTCAGAATTTTAAAAAGGAATGCAAAATTACGGAATAGGAGGAAAAAAGTTGATGCCGGGCTAATTGTTTCCTGGAGACAAGGCGCAAGGATGTGGTTTTTCAGGACCTTATGCATTCAATAGCATGAACAAAAACAAGTGAAAACAGTCCGATAAAGAACAAATGTCTGAGCTTTTCCATTCTCAGAATAAATAAGAAGTGTTCATCAATCAAATTCTTGAGAAACTGATCCTGACTTAGTTTTGTATGTCAATGCGGTTCTTCATCGATATTTCTTACAAAGGTACGGCCTACCATGGCTGGCAGGAACAACACAATGCCATAACCGTTCAGCAAGTAATCAATGAGAAGCTCTCTCAATTATTACGAACCGAAATGAAATGTGTGGGTAGTGGCAGAACAGATACAGGCGTGCATGCCAAACAACAGATTATTCATTTCGATGTAAGCCAAGATCTGGACACAGATAAATTTCTTTATAAACTCAATGCAGCTTTGCCGGAAGACATTGCTGCAAATGATATTCGGATGGTCAAGTCAGCGGCGCATGCGCGTTTTGATGCAGAGAAAAGAAGCTATCAGTATTTTCTACATACGAAAAAAACACCCTTCAAAAAGGACCGGTCCTATTTTTTCCCTCATGCTTTGGATCTGAAGGAGATTGAAGCAGGTTGCAACATATTTAAACAATGGACCGATTTCGAATCTTTCAGTAAGGTGAAGACAGAGGTGAATAACTTTCAATGTGAAATCTTCGAAATTGAATGGCAAGAGGAATCCGACGGATACATTTTTTTTGTTTCGGCGAATCGTTTTCTTCGTGGAATGGTTAGAGCTATGGTGGGAACACTGCTCGACATTGGAACTGGGAAACTTTCATCCAATCAGTTGATAGACATTCTGGGGAAGAGAGATCGACGTGCGGCCAGTAGGTCTGTTCCGGCACAAGGTCTTTTTCTTTCATCAGTGATTTATCCAAACGACATTTATCAATAGCATTTTGGAAAAAGAAAAAGCTGTAAGTGGCAATATTGTTGATTTTAAGATCCTAAAGAGGCTGTTTGAATTCGCCAGGCTCTACATGAGGCAATTTTACATCCTCGTGTTCCTTACTATTTCCATGGCGCTGGTGGTGCCCTTACGACCATACCTGATACAACTGACTATCGACGACCAGATTGCAACGGGCAATTACCAGGGAATGGTTACCATGATCATTATTTTGGTAGTGTTGCTTTTGCTGCAGTCGGTAATACAGTATTTCCACACTTTTTTATCAGGCTGGTTGGGCCAGTACATCATCAGGGACCTCCGTATCAAGCTGTTCCGACATCTGCAGAAACTTCGATTGACCTTTTTCGATAATACGCCCATTGGAAGACTGGTTACCCGAAACGTATCCGATATTGAGACCCTAGCCGACGTATTTAGTCAGGGAATAGCCGCCATTATTGGGGACTTGTTACAATTATTGGTGATCATGATGTTCATGTTTTATGTGGACTGGAAACTCGCCCTGATCAGTATGTCCACGATCCCGGTAATGGTATTTGCTACCTATATTTTCAAGGAAAAAATTAAGACAGCCTTCAATGAAGTTCGAACGGCTGTGTCCAACCTCAATTCCTTTGTGCAGGAGCATGTCACCGGCATGAACATCGTGCAAATTTTCAACAGCGAAAAAGTTGAGTACCAGAAGTTTAAAGAGATTAATGAAGAGCATAGAAAGTTTAACCTGAAATCTGTAATGTATTATTCGGTGTACTATCCTGTTTCCGAGGTAATACAAGCCATTGCTATCGGCCTCATTGTTTGGTTTGGAGCGGGTCAGGTGATTGAAGAAGAAGTGACTTTGGGTGTGTTGATCGCCTTCATTATGTACATTCAAATGTTTTTCAGGCCCATTCGCATGATAGCTGATCGATTCAACACCCTACAGATGGGCATTGTTTCTTCTAACAGGATCATGGATTTGCTTGATAACGACGATCATATTCCAAATGAGGGAACCCGATCAGTGGATACCCTGAAGGGGGAGGTAAATTTTAAGGGAGTTTGGTTCGCCTACACAGATGAAAATTGGATACTTAAAGACATCAATTTCAATGTCAACCAGGGAGAAACCCTGGCAATTGTAGGCGCAACCGGAGCTGGCAAGTCTTCAATCATTAACCTATTGAATCGGTTCTATGAAATAGAGAAAGGAGTGATCGAAGTAGATGGAATAGATGTTTCGGAATACGATCTTGACAATTTAAGGAGCCACATAGCAGTGGTGCTTCAGGATGTTTTCCTCTTTTCAGATACAATTTACAACAATATCACACTGAAAAATCCCGAAATCAGCCGTCAACAGGTGATTGAGGCAGCGGAGTTGGTAGGAGCCCGAAGCTTCATTGAGCGATTGCCAGGAGGGTTTGATTACAATGTGATGGAGAGAGGTGCTACTTTGTCTGTAGGACAAAGACAATTGATCTCATTTGTTCGTGCCATGGTCTATGACCCCAAATTGATCGTATTAGATGAAGCCACTTCATCAGTGGATAGTGAGACAGAAGAGCTCATTCAAAAAGCAATTCAAAAACTCATGACCGGGCGAACCTCCATCGTCATAGCGCACCGATTGTCTACCATTCAGAATGCAAACAATATCCTGGTGTTGGAAAAAGGCGAAATCGTTGAAAGTGGTACGCACGAGGCCCTTCTGAAACAAAAGGGTTTCTATCATCAATTGCACCAAATGCAATATCGAGAAGTATTGGCGAGTTAATGGGTCTTTAAGTATACCAAAGCGACTTGTGCCAGAAATGCTTTGCACAACCTTCAAATTTGATTCAGTCTACGAGCGAAAGTTAACTACGACATCATTTTAGTTCTGATCTTGGTCACTATGCATTACTAACCTTGTATTTTAGTCGTTCTCCTATTTCGAATCCATCTGGGACAAACATAGAATAGTTGCCTCAGTTTAAGAGACATTTCAAGAATAATGAATTCGTCATTTCGATGCTCAAACTGAACTAAAAAGTAAAGCCATCCAAAAACGGATGGCTTCCAAACAAAACTAATCTGAAAAAAATCTTTTATTGAGCTGATTTTCGCTGATAGCTAAATCCTCCTCCGGAACCACCATTCCCCTGGCTCCAGGAAGTAAACTTGATGTCTATGTAAACATCATCAGTAATTAGATGGAGAACCATATCCTTGTCAACTGCCTCTTTTGGTTGGATCGTAGTTCTGAATTCAGCGAAGGTTAAATTCTCGATTCCATCAGCAGTTGTGCCAAGTGCCCATTCAGTATCAGCTGGGCTGGTTGCTTGAGTGGAAGCGCTTTCAGTGACGGCATTATAGATTTGACCACCATTGTTTCCACGGGTGATCCATACATTATCAGTAATTCGATCTTGATTGGCTTCATCGCTGGGATCGGCACCATCTGGTTTAGTGAATGTGATTAGGTCGCCGGTATAGATGATAAATGACGAAACTTCGTTAATGGTGATGGTAAAATTTCCAGTTTCAGAAATGTCTCCGTTAGTGGCTGAAATAGTCCCGGAAATGGTTGGGTTAGTAGCTGCCACGAAAAGCGAAGCATCAGCTACTGTAAGTTCCCCTGAAGCAGCATCGATGGACACGGCACCTGCCGGGCTTTGAGAAACAATTTCCAAAGTCACAGCTCCTTCATTTGTAGAAGCGATGATGGTCCCGATAACGTCTCCATTGGAAGGGTTTTCATCGATGTTTCCTTCAAAGTCATCGATGGTTACTTCTATCCCAATTACCTCATTGACCGTGATGGTGAAGGTGGCAGTTTCAGAAACGTCTCCGTTGGTCGCCGCAACAGTTCCGGAGATAGTTGGATTAATAGCGGCAACAAAAAGAGAGGCATCTGCGACAGTCAGTGCGCCGGAAGTAGCATCCAGATCTATTGCCCCCGCCGGAGTTTGAGAGACGATCTCAAAAGTAACCGAACCACTATTGGTTGTTGCGGAGACCGTACCAATCGATGCGCCATTAACCGGATTCTCATCAATGCTCCCGGAAAAATCAGAGACATCAACCGTGATAGTTGGCCCGGTGGGCTCATCTTCAGAGCACCCAAATCCTATCAGCAAAAGGCTTATAAATAGAGCCGTTCTTATTTTTTTCGTCAACATGAAGTCATACGTTATTGTATACAATACAGAAAATACACACTGAAAGTTTGCTACCCGTCAAATGTTTTTTTGAATTCGATGATTTCCGGGTCAAACAAAGATTATTGTGTTTGAGACCTTCAAATATCTTTCAGGTTGACAAAAATTCCGTTTATTTT
This sequence comes from Cyclobacteriaceae bacterium, assembly GCA_965215825.1. Classification (GTDB taxonomy): domain Bacteria; phylum Bacteroidota; class Bacteroidia; order Cytophagales; family Cyclobacteriaceae; genus JAWPMT01. Next base: position 1,156,807 of record CBDCEM010000002.1, read on the forward strand.
GTGAATTACAACATTAACCCCCTATGAAGCGTATTCTCATCATTGGAGCCGGAGGTCAGCTCGGTTCTGAATTAACCCTGGCACTTAGAGAAAAATTTGGCGCTGAAAATGTCCTTGCGACTGATATTCGCCCATTGACAGGTGCATTGCTATCAGGACCAACCACCATCTTAGACGCTATGGATGCGAAGGCATTGAATAGTTTGGTAGAGTCCTATGAAATTGGGCAGATTTATCACTTGGCCGCGGTTCTTTCAGCCAAAGGAGAATCTTCTCCCCGATTTGCCTGGGACCTTAACATGAACTCGCTCCTTAATGTGCTGGAGGCCGGTCGGATATATGACTTGAAGATTTATTGGCCGAGTTCGATTGCGGTTTTTGGTCCTGATACCCCAAAGGAACAAACCCCGCAATTTACCGTCATGAATCCAACGACTGTCTATGGGATCAGCAAATTAGCAGGAGAACAGTGGTGTGCTTATTATCATGAGAAATTTGGCGTGGACGTAAGAAGTTTGCGGTATCCTGGCCTGATTGGCTACAAGTCAAAACCCGGGGGAGGAACCACGGACTATGCAGTTGATATTTTTTGGAAAGCACTTCAAAATGAAACTTTTGAATGCTTTCTATCAAAAGACTCTCGTTTGCCTATGATGTACATGGAGGATGCGGTGAAAGGAACGATCGATCTGATGCAGGCGCCTGCATCGTCAATAAAAATCCGAACCAGTTACAACTTGGGTTCCATGTCATTTAGTCCCGCGGAAATATATGCCAAGATCCTGACCAGGGTCCCCGATTTTAAAATAGTTTATGCCCCGGACTTCCGACAGGAGATAGCTGACAGCTGGCCTGATTCCATAGATGATTCAAATGCGAGGGAGCATTGGGGTTGGACCCCTCAATACGATCTTGAACGGATGACTCAAGACATCCTGAAGCATTTAAATGTTGAGGTCGCCTGATCATTCTCACCTAATCAATTCTTAATTTACACTATATTGGTGCCGACCAATACCAGACCATATGGAAGAATATAAAAACCTGCTACTTGAGAGAGAAAACGCCTTGCTAACCATCACCATCAATCGTGAGTCTAAGCTAAATGCGTTAAATCAGGAAACCTTGGCAGAGCTAAAAGAGGCATTTCAGGGGATTTATGAAGATCATGATATAAGAGGCGTGATTCTGACCGGTGCAGGGGAGAAAGCTTTTGTTGCTGGAGCTGATATCTCGGAATTTCAAGGAGTCAATGAGGTAAACGGCCGTAAGTTCTCAGAGGCAGGACAGGAGATTTTTCAAATGATCGAAGAATGCCACACACCAGTAATTGCGGTAGTGGGAGGATTTGCACTTGGAGGTGGCTGTGAGCTGGCCATGGCTTGTCATATGCGTGTTGCGGCAAAAGCAGCGAAATTTGGTCAACCTGAAGTGAACCTTGGGTTAATCCCGGGATATGGAGGGACACAAAGACTCACCCAACTCATTGGAAAAAGCAAGTCTATGGAATATTCCATGACGGGAGATATGATTGATGCAGATACGGCACTTCAATTGGGGTTAGTCAATTATGTCGGTGAAGACAAAACCGAAGCCGCTCAAATCGCTCATGGTATTCTGAAGAAAATTGGTCAGAAAGCGCCAATTGCTATAGAAATGGTGATCGATTCCATCAATGCCTATTATAATGAAGGAGAAGATGGCTATCAGGCGGAGGCCAAATCATTTGCTAAATGCTGCGGTACAGAGGACTTCAAGGAGGGCGCTGCTGCCTTCATTGAGAAAAGGAAGCCGAACTTTCAAGGAAAATAAGCCATGCTAAAGAAGCTACTCGGCGATACGGCAATCTACGGGTTGAGTAGCATTCTGGGGCGCACATTGAACTATGTGTTGGTTCCTATACACACGGACTACTTCGAACCGGGCGAGTTTGGAAAGTTTACGGAGTTATACGCTTACATCGCCTTTCTCAATGTGATTTTCACTTACGGGTTGGAGACCTCTTTTTTCAGGTTTGCAACGAAGGAGAAAGGTCAATTGTCCAGGTTTTTTAACCTGACTCAAACCTCAATTTTTGCGACCACCCTGGTAGGAGGATTGGTCTTGTACTTTTCGGGACAGGGCGTCGCGAACATACTTGGGTATCCTGAGCAGGGGCAAGTGGTAAGGTGGCTGGTGTTAATTCTGTGCATTGACACGATTGTGGCAGTACCTTTCGCACGATTGAGGCTCTTGGGGAAAGCCAAACAGTTCGCGACGTTTAGGATGACCAGTATTGTAATTAATGTGGGAATAAACATGTTTATTTTTTGGCTTATTCCTAAGTTGTTGACTAATGGCGTTATATCTGTTGAGGACATTGCCTGGTTCTACAATCCTGAGTGGGGTGTAGAGTATGTATTTCTGGCTAACCTTATCGCCAATGGATTATTTCTGCTTTTCTTTTTACCGACCTGGAGTCAGTTCCGATTTTCATTTTCGAAAGAAATATTTGCTCCAGTCCTTCGATATGCACTGCCCATTATGGTCCTGGGTTTGGCCGGAGTAACGAATGAAATGCTTTCAAGAGCGTTGTTAAAATACATCTTACCTGAAGGTTTTTATGCAGGCCATACCAACCTTGCAGCTTTGGGTATTTTTGGAGCGACTTACAAACTATCTATTTTCATGACCTTGGCTGTACAGGCTTTTAAATATGCCTACGAGCCTTTTTTCTTTAAGAAGGCATCCGATGCTGACTCGAAATTGATGAACAGCAAAGTGATGACGGGGTTTATCTATTTCACCTGTACCTCCTGGTTGATTCTAACGATCATTTTGCCGGAACTTGCTCCTGTTTTTTTGCGACGACCTGAATACCTGGAGGGACTTACCATTGTGCCAATTTTATTAGGAGGTGGTGTGTTTTTGGGCGTGTTTTATAACCTGTCTGTGTGGTATAAGCTCACGGACAATAATTGGCTAGGGGCTTTAATCAGCATTGGAGGTGCTTTGATCACCATTATTCTAAATGTGACTCTGATTCCGATATTAGGTTACCACGGTAGTGCCTGGGCGGCTTTTTGCACTTTTCTTTTTATGAGCATCGCCAGTTATTTCATGGGGAATAAGTATTACCCAATTCCGTATGAAGTAGGCAAAAGCCTATTTTATCTGGGTACAGCGTTTGCAGCAGTGATGTTTTTGACATTTTTCCCGCTCTCTGTAGCCATGCGATATCTGCTTGGAGGTCTCTTTGTGATGATTTACTTTTTTACAGTTTTCAAGCTTGAGAACTTAAAAGATGTCTTGAATCTGCGACGCCTCCAGTAAATTTGCCGTTGGCCAAAAAACGTGTCAACTAAAATTGTGAAAAAATCGTTAAGCAATAGTTGAAGTTTCAATATGTAGATATGCCCAAAAAGCTAGGTTTATTCATATTCGTTTTTCTTATAGCGGCGACCTACTCTTTTGCTCAGAAAGGGAGAAAAGGGAAGAAGCAGACGCTAAGGGACAGAACGGAACATTCAGACCTCAAAGCTGAAAGCGCACTAATTGAGGCGGAGAAACAGCTGATTCTAGAAAATTATACTAAGTCCTATGAGTTGTTTCTCGTTGCACTTGAGCTAAATCCATCAAGTGCAGCCATTCATTACAAACTGGCGGAGGTTCTCGTGAAAACGGGAGAAACCGAGAAAGCACTCCCGTACGCTGAAAAAGCACGAGAGATTGACCCAGACAATAAATATTATCATCTGCTGGCCGCCGAAATTCACAAGGGAACAGGAAACTTACAGAAGTCAGCAGAAATTTACGAGGAATTGGTGGATCAGGTGAACGGGACTCAGCAGTATCTCTATGAATTAGCACAGTTGTATCAATACCAAAACAAATTTGAAGAGGCTCTGGAGGCGTACAAGAGGGCCGAGAGTTATTATGGGTTGTCTGAAGCAGTGCTATATGAAAAGCAAAAAATTTATTTGAAACAGGGTAATCTGGATCAGTTAGTATCTGATTGGGACGAATTGATCAGAGAGTCCCCCAACGAGAAAAGGTACTACTTCAAATTGGCTGAGATTCTGATATCTAATGGCCGATATGAGCAGGCGAGGGAAAAATTATCAACGATTCGGGAAGATGAATCTAACATCGCCAGAATAGACTTATTACTATCGGAAATTGAACGAAAACAAGGAAATCTGGCCGCATCACTAAGTATGTTGGAAGCACCATTAAAGAGTTCCGATATTGCGATTTCCAGAAAACTACAACTACTCGGAGGATTTTTGAGCTACTTGCCCAACGAGGAAGTCGAAAAAGAACTGGTCAATAACACAAAATTATTGGCCGAAGAATATCCCAAGGAATATCAGGCACAGGCATTTGCCGGAGATGTGTTATATCAGATTGGCGAAAGAGAAAATGCCGTCGATTTCTACTTGAAAGCCATTGGACTAAGTCCGGGTAATTTTTCAGTTTGGCAGAATGTGATCAATCTGGAACTCCAATTATCAGATTTTGATAGTGTCGTGGCTCATTCGGAAACGGCCTTGGAGTATTTTCCAAATCAAGCTATATTTTACTATTTTAATGGGCTAGGCAATTTCGTCAACAAGGATTTTCAGGCATCCGTAAACGCACTTGAAACTGGGAAAAAGTATACGACTGACCCAAGTTTATTGGGTGAGTTTTACGGTCAATTGGGAGATGCCTACAACGGTCTCAGTAATCATAAGAAGTCCGATGAGTCCTATGAGGCAGCGTTAGAAAGGAATCCTAATAATGACCATGTGCTCAATAACTATAGCTATTTCCTCTCGTTACGTGAGGAAAAACTGGAGATAGCCAGGTCCATGTGTGAACGGCTGATGAAATTGCAACCTGACAATCCAACTTATCTGGATACTTATGGATGGGTTTTATACGTTTCAGGAGAATATAAGGAGGCCAAAAAATATCTAAAAAGAGCGATTGAGCTTGATGATTCTGATGGTACCGTCCTTGAACATTACGGAGATGTACTATTTCGTCTTGGAGAGGTGGAGGAGGCCGTGATCCAATGGGAAAAAGCGAGTCGTACAGATGAAGCCTCTGACCAGATTGAACAGAAAATCAGTGATCGCCAGATCTATGAATAAAACGCTTGCCATTCTTTTTTGCTTTGCAATTGGATTGACTTCCTGCAAAGACAAGTTGGTTAATTTCAATCGGGACCTCACCGTTGATTACTTCACCTTTGATTATATGGCTGCTAAGGCCAAGATCAATTACCGGGATTCAAGACAAAATCTCAACGCCACGGCGAATATTAGGGTCAAAAAAGATAGCGTCATATGGATGTCCGTGTCGAAAGTAGGAGTCGAAGCGGCTCGTATTCTGATAACCAGAGATTCACTTTTTATTTTGGATAAGTTGAAAAAACGCTATTCTAAAAAAGGATTCGATGCACTAAGCGATCAGTTCAAATTCGAGATTAATTATAACCTTGTGGAATCCGTTATTCTAGGAAATCTTATATACCCGTATCAAAGGCAGCGACTGGAGAGTTCAGAAAAATACCTCTATTACGATCAAAGGTTGGCCAATATTCTATTTAACAACTACATTGGCGTGGATACGCGAAAACTAGAGAAATTGTTAGTTGAAGACGTAGACACGAAAAGTACGATTTCTGTAAATTACGGTGATTTTAAGGAAGTCAATGCGGAAATATTTCCCTTTACGATTGCGGCATCCATCAATTATGTGGAAAAAACGCGTCAGAATATTGCAATCAATATTGGATTTAGCAGAGCGGAAATTGCTGATGAACCACTCAGATTCCCTTTTAGTACTCCGTCTAAATACAGACGCTTCTAAGGTTCTTGCGGTCCTGATGTTTTTACTGTTACCCATGTTTGTTTTTGGGCAGCGGAACAAGGCGCAATTGGAGGAAGAAAAAGTCCAAAATCTCCGGAAAATAGCAGAAGCGGAAAAGATCCTAACCGAAACTCAGTCCGAAAAGAAGGTTAACGTCGGACAGCTACAAGCCCTAAATCAACAAATTAAAGCTCGGGAATCGTTGATCAGTGGTCTTACGGAAGAAATTGGTCTACTTGATGATGAAATAAATGACCTGAGTATCGTGGTGACAGCCCTTCAGCGTGATTTGAAAGACCTGAAAACCGAATACGCTGAGATGATTTATGCTTCATACAAAGCAAATAGTGGATTCAATATCCTCACATTCATGTTTTCGGCCAAGACCTTTAACCAGCTGTTTATGCGATTAAAATACCTGGAACAATATTCTGATGCCAGGAAAGTACAGGCAGAGCAAATACAAGTAGTAGCAGAAGAACTCGATCAACAACGAGGCGAAGTGCAGGTAAAAAGAGATGAGCAGCGTGTATTGCTGAACTATCAGGTTAAGGAAAGCCGCAAACTTCAGGCCTTGAAAAATCAGAAAAGTAGCCTTGTTGCTCTATTGACCAAAAAGGAAGGTCAGCTACGTAGAGAAGTAAATAATCGAAAGAAGGCCATTGATCGTCTGGATGCTACCATTGCCGATATAGTCCGACGTGAATTAGAAAACGACAATGCTCCCTCTGCCATAGCTGCGCTAAGCCTTGAAGAGATCAACAACTCTTTTGAAGGGAGGAAGAATGAGTTGAATTGGCCTGTTGCGTCCGGATTTATTTCGAAAAAATTTGGTACTCAACCGCATCCGGTTCTTAAACGAATACGAACAGAAAACAATGGTGTGGATATCCAAACCAACGTTGAAGAAACGGTGCGAAATGTGTTTGATGGAGAAGTAAAAATGGTTGGCTATTTGCAAGGCATGAACAACTTCGTAATGGTAAAACATGGAAACTATTTCACAGTATACTCACGACTGAAAAATGTATCCGTACAAAAGGGGCAAACAATCCAGGCGATGGATGAAATCGGTGAGGTGTTTACCGATGGTGATGGTATTTCCGAATTGCATTTCGAAGTTTGGAAAAATACCACCAAACTCGACCCGGAAAAGTGGCTGAGGAACTAGCCTTTTATGATTTCGTTACTAAACTTCGAGATTACTCAGGATTTCTTTTCTCAACTCCCTAAAGAACTTTTTTCGGATCTTTTCTGCACTTCCACTGATCAAAGTTGATTTTTTCGTGATGGTTTGAAAAGTCTTCAAGGTTTGCTTGCAATATTGTTCGTCTTCAACAATTACTGAACTGATGATATTTTGGGAAAGGTATGCTCGCAAATGCTTTTCATTTCTTGCAATGAGCGTGTTGTCACCGATCAGTAGTTCGTTCAGGTAAATGTTGATTTCAGCCGCATCTTCTACCCAGCTTTTGGTAGCGTCTTCGGCAATTCCCTCTAGAAAGTCCACAAGATCAACCAAGCGCTCTTTGAGCAAAAGGACCTGAGCTTTTTGAATTTCTTCAATTTCATAGAAATACACAATTTGCTTCAGCGTAGCATTAAGCATTTCCTTCCCCCACAGTTCATCACTGGGTATTTTAGCATAATGGTCCAGAATTTCAGTGCCGAGTGATTTCTCAGCCAAAGACAAAGAGTTGGGATTAAACGGAGGCAGAGGTTTGTCAGCAAAAAAAGTATAGTCCCAGAAATGACACTTAAAAGCCATCAATTCAGGGAACTGCAATAGATAAAAGATTGGAATCTCCTTCGCGTTGTAGTAGACCCGAAACTCATCGCGACTGTCATGATGATCGAAATACGACTTCACACCTTGCAAGAAGCGCTCCCAATCGAAAGTTTCAAACGCTTCATATTTTGTGAGCAGGCCAGGGTTATTGTCCTGCAGCATTTCATCAACAGAGAAATGAAATTTCCGACTAAGCAACTCCAGGTCGTCAATAGTTAGAGGGGTTTCACCTCTCAACCTTCGATATACACCGTCTCTACTAATGGAAAGCGTCTCAGAAAGAGAAATTACGAACTTATTCTTGTCACCTGATTTTTCAATCAAATTCTCAAATAACAAAACTTGTTTTTGTCTGGCAATCATAATGAAATCACCCAAAGATTAGGCTGTAATTCGTGAAGCTAGTGAGATTTAGAGACTTCATTAAAATCAAAGTAGGAAATTGTAAATTATACTTATAACGGCATATAGATTTCCATATCGAGTGTAGAGAGGAGACTTTGCTTTCGATACAACAAAGTGATTAGTCTGTCCTGACAAACTTTCTTCCATTTCTTGTGATGGATTGAGATTGATTGTGCTATTCGATGAGAGTCCTGGTGTTTCTTGAGCGTTAGGTGGTTTTACATTCACTTTTCTATTTTCGCCATGTGAATATTCTATATCTGATCGACATCATTGGGACAATGGTCTTCGCCATTTCAGGGGCCTTGACTGCAGCAGACAAAAAGCTGGATTTCTTCGGCATAGCTGCTGTTGGGTTCATCACCGCAATTGGAGGAGGGACCATTCGTGATATCTTGATTGGAAGTACACCAGTTGGATGGATGCTTGACCTTACTTATATCATAGTTGTTGGAATTGGGATCATTATAGCCCTTGTTTTCGCTCAACACATTCAAAACCTTAGGCGCACGTTTTTTTTATTTGATACCATTGGTATTTCTGTGTTTACCGTTTTAGGGCTGCAAAAAGCATTGGGTATTGGAATTAATCCAGTTATCTCTACCATGATGGGTATGGTAAGTGCCGTCTTTGGCGGGGTGATACGCGATATTGTTTGTAATGAAATTCCGTTAATCTTCCGTAAAGAAATCTATGCACTGACGTGCTTAAGTGGTGGGGTTTTGTACATAGCCCTTCAGGCTTTGAGCATCACTCAATTCTGGAATGTGTTGATCACTGCCAGTTTTATTGTGACCTTTCGTTTGCTGGCAGTCAAACTCAATTGGCAGCTAAATAGTCAACGAGAATCAGATTCCGGTAATTAATTCTGATATCCTTGTTGCCGATTACATAACTAATGCCGTTAAAATTCCAGTGAGGCCCATTTGGATAGGATATAATACCTATCTTTGATTTTCATTGAAGACGAAAATAAGGTCAAAATGGAAACTGTAATAGCAATAGGATTACCTGGCGGCCCGGAGTGGATACTGATTGTACTTGTCGTCATCATTTTCTTCGGAGCAAAGAAAATCCCGGAAATAGCGCGTGGGTTTGGTAAAGGCATCAGAGAGTTCAAAGATGCGACCAAAGAGATCAAAACCGAGATCGAAGACACAACGAACGAGGTAAAGAAAGACTAAGCCCCATCTGATTCATTTTTTAATTTAGACGGATTAAGGCGATCCTCACCCCACCTAGTCTGCGTCCATCAGATACACGTGGAAAAAAACTATACTACTCTTGCCGATATTCAGCAGGACATCAGGAATGGTCTGATCACCGTTGAAACTTTAGTAAAACACTACCTGACAAACATTGAGGCAAATGCCTCTCTAAATGTATTTCTTGAAGTTTACGAAGATGAGGCCCTTACTCAGGCACGTGCCATTGATCAGAAAATCAGTGGTGGCGAAGCTGGAGCGATGGCCGGTCTGGTGGTGGGAATCAAGGATGTAATTTGCTATAAAGATCATGTGGTTACTTGCGGTAGTCAAATTTTGAAAGATTTTAAATCGCAATTTTCCTCTACTGTTGTGCATCGATTGCTCGATGAAGACGCTATTATTATTGGAAGGCAAAACTGTGATGAGTTTGGCATGGGGTCTTCCAACGAGAACTCTTCTTATGGCCCTGTAAAAAATGGAGTAGATTCAAGCCGGGTCCCTGGAGGGTCATCTGGTGGATCTGCTGTCGCTGTACAAATGGATATGTGTCAGGTTTCGCTTGGGAGTGATACCGGCGGTTCAGTTCGCCAGCCTGCTTCTTTCTGTGGAGTTTATGGCCTGAAACCAACGTATTCACGTATCTCCAGACACGGACTGGTTGCTTACGCAAGCTCCTTTGACATTATCGGTGTGTTGTCAAAGAGTCTCGAAGATGCGGCGGTTGTATTAGAATTGATCGCGGGCCCGGATGATTACGACAGTACTGTATCTCGCGAACCAGTTGTCAATTATAGTGATGTGCTTTCAAAAAGTGTTGATCGGAAGAAAATTGGAGTCCTTTCAGAGGTTGTGAATTCTCCGGGACTCGATGAAGAAGTTAAGAACCATACGGAGCGGGTGATTGAAGGACTGGTGAGAAAAGGCCATATCGTAGAAGAAATATCATTCAATTACCTCGATTACTTACTGCCAACTTATTATATCCTGACCACTGCAGAAGCAAGTTCAAATCTCTCCCGATTTGATGGCGTGCGATATGGTCATCGATCGGAGGATGCCACCTCTCTTGAGTCCATGTATAAAAGTAGCAGGTCAGAAGGCTTTGGTGATGAAGTACTTAGGAGAATTTTGTTGGGCACTTTCGTTTTGTCCGCGAGCTACTATGATGCTTATTTTACCCAGGCTCAAAAGGTGCGAAAACTAATCAAGGAAAAAACGGAACTGTTGCTGCAGGACTATGATTTTTTGCTGTCTCCAACAACTCCAACGCCAGCTTTTAAACTTGGAGAAAACACACAAAGTCCATTAGAAATGTACCTTGCGGACATTTACACCGTACAAGCTTCTTTGGCAGGTGTGCCTGCTCTTTCTGTTCCGGTAGGTACAGATCAATCAGGGTTACCCATTGGGATACAATTGGTGACTGGTGCATTTAATGAAGGAGAATTATTGTGTTTTTCCAAGGAAGTGGTATCATTAAGTTAAGAAAAGGATTTGCTTTAGATGTATGGGTATGAATGAGAGGGTCTTCAAGTTGAAAAGAATCGCATCGTTATTAATGTTGATTAACGTAATGGGTGTGCTGTCTGCTCAACAAGTCAATGAATTTGGATACGATGCCATGCCCGATGTGACCTACGAAGAAATAGAGGACCGGATGGCTTGTCTTGAAAAGACAATTCCTCTGGAATTCAACGATCGGGTAAAAAGCTTCGTCGACTATTTCACAATCAAAGACAGAGAATATACGGTTGAAGTGCTCAATAAAAGGGATCGCTATTTTGAGATATTCGAGCCGATTCTGGCAAAATATGACATGCCTGATGAACTCAAATACCTCTCTATTGTTGAATCCGGTTTACGTCCCAATGCAATCTCAAGAGCCAACGCGGTAGGATTATGGCAGTTTATTTCCTCGACGGGCAAGATGTATGGACTCAAGGGTAACTGGTACGTGGACGATCGCATGGATCCCTACAAAGCCACGGATGCCGCAGCAAGACATTTGAGAGATCTCTACAATATGTTTGATGACTGGGAGTTGGCCATGGCTGCCTATAACTGCGGGCCAGGTAATGTAAGAAAAGCAATTCGAAGAAGTGGATACAAAAAGAAGTTTTGGGAAATTTACAAATATCTACCAAGGGAAACCCGTGGATATGTACCTCAATATGTAGCGATGGTTTATGTTATGAATCACGCTGAAGAGCACAACCTTTTCCCTTCACAAATTGAATACCAAATGGATTTCGATACAGTGATGGTGAGTCAGTATTTTCATTTGGAAACGTTTGCGAATCAGTTGAATGCCTGTCTGGATGATATTCTTTCTTTGAACCCTGATATCAAACGTGGGGCATTACCAGAGGGCACTAAAAACTTTGCCTTGAAAGTGCCGGTGGAATTGAAAGATTCAATTGTTGCTAAAAGAACCTTTTTATATGATACAGCTTCCAAAGTTGGAAAGAAGGAATTGGCCTATCTGGCACGAAATACACCCGGAAGTACCTACGGAAGGCAAAAACAAGTATATCGGGTGCGAAGTGGTGATGTACTCGGTACAATTGCTCGTAGGTATCACGTTCGGATCAGTGATTTAAAGAAGTGGAATAATCTGCGATCCAATCTTATAAGGGTTGGCCAAAGACTAGCCATTTGGGTACTCCCTACTTATAACAGCAAGACAAAGGACTTATATAAGGCTACCGCTCGCAGTACCAGCCAACCTGACTTTACAGGTAAAAAAGTTTACCGGGTAAAATCGGGAGATACCCTTTGGAGCATTTCCAAAAATACCAATCAGTCGATTGAGTCTCTAAAGCAGCGAAACCAATTAAAATCCGACAACCTCCAACCGGGTCAAGCGTTAATTATTGGATCCGATAAATAAGAACTCGGTCCACAAAGCACCTTGGAAAATCTATTGGTTCAAGTATCTTCTGGACGTCTTATAAAGTCATGGATTCACCATAACTTTGTAGATGATCCGGTCAAGTGTCTTTTTCATTTTAAGGGATGTAATCGAGGTTAAGTGACCATAAACCAGACGAAGAAAATGTCGAAAGTAATTCAGTATTTGGGTCTTTTAGGGGTTGTCATTTTTCTTGCAGGGTGCGAGGGTGCCGCAGAGAAACTTAAGGAGGAGATGCTTCCCACTGCGGGGGGTGAGATTGGAGAAATGATTCTTGTCATTGATTCCACTCAGTGGAAAGGAGAAATCGGCAAAGAGTTAAAAGAAGCCTTTCGATCACCAATGATAGGTTTACCGCAAGATGAGCCAATGTTTTCCGTAAATAAAGTAAACCCTCGAAAGCTCAACAATTTGCTGAAGTCTGCAACCAATATGGTTTTTGTTATGACCCTCGACAGCAAGACAAATGAGAGCAAAACGATCAGAAGGTACTTTACCAATCAATCTCTTAATAAAATTCAACAAGACACGAGCCTTTGGATGACCATTCGTAAAGATGAATTTGCCAAAGGTCAGGTGGCGTTATATCTCTTTGCGAGAGATGAAGCGACCCTTGTCAAGAAACTTGATGAAAATATGGGCCGTCTGCGTGCCTTTTTCGAATCTGTGGAACAGAAAAGAATTAAAAAGAAACTCTTTGCTTCCAGGGCTACAGAAGTGGAAAAGGCCATCGTAGAATCACAAGGAGCTAGCATTCAGGTGCCATTTGGATGGGATCTTGCTAAAAACCTACCTAATTTCTCCTGGATTAGATTTCTGGAAGTAGATCGCGAGATGGATATTTTTATTTATCAAGAACCTTATCGATCGCAGGCAGTATTCGATGACATACCAGGTCTTAGAGACAACATTACCAAACAATACCTCAGAGATAGTGAGAAGACGGATTTACACATCATGAGACAGGAGATTGTACCGGTTTTTCAGGAAACGGTAAGCTTTCAGGGCAACTATGCCAAGAAGTCTCGTGGCCTCTGGAAGATCAGTGACAATTCCGGCGGCGGACCATTCATCAGTTATACAATTGTTGATGAAGCTAGTCAAAGATTATTCTATATCGAAGGATACGTATATGCACCAGCTGGAAGAAAGAAAAATTTTGTAAGGGAAGTAGATGCCATATTGTCTACGTTTAAATCGAGTAATTGAGGTTACTTCCCACCCGTCTAAACCGACTGGTAATCAACCATACTAACCCAACCATGAGCGCAAAAGTAAGAGCCAGTGAAGCATTGGATTTCCATGAGTCCAAACCCGCTGGTAAAATAGAAGTCACTGCGACCAAACCACTAAGTAGTCAACGCGACCTGGCATTGGCCTATTCACCTGGTGTAGCAGAACCCTGCAATGTCATTGCCGAAGATCCGGATTCTGTTTATAAGTACACTGCCAAAGGAAATCTGGTGGCAGTGATTACTAATGGGACCGCTGTTCTTGGTCTAGGGAACATTGGCCCCGAAGCTTCAAAACCGGTCATGGAAGGCAAAGGTGTCTTATTTAAAAAATTTGCTGGAATAGACGTTTTTGACATTGAAGTCAACGAAACGGATCCGGATAAATTCATTGAGATCGTAAAAGCGCTTGAGCCAACTTTCGGAGGTGTAAACCTGGAAGATATCAAAGCGCCTGAAAGTTTTAAGATTGAAACAGAACTTCGGGAGAAGATGAACATTCCGGTCATGCATGATGATCAGCATGGTACGGCCATTATTTCCAGTGCAGCATTGTTGAGTGCCCTGGAAGTAAATGGCAAAAAAATTGATGAAATTAAAGTCGTTGTGAGCGGAGCCGGTGCAGCAGCTGTTGCATGCACTGAACTTTACATTTCACTTGGTGCCAGACGTGAGAATATAATCATGCTGGATAGCAAGGGCGTGATCCGCCAGGACCGTGAAAACCTCTCTCCTTCTAAAGCCAAGTTTGCAACTACCAGAGATTGTCATGATTTAACGGATTCATTGGTAGGGGCAGATATGTTTTTGGGATTATCTGTGGCAAACATCATGACTCCAGAGATGCTCAAGGTGATGGCGGGAGACCCAATAGTTTTCGCACTGGCAAATCCTGATCCTGAGATAGCTTATGATTTGGCGATCAATACGCGGGACGATGTAATCATGGCTACCGGAAGGTCCGACCATCCTAATCAGGTGAATAATGTACTGGGTTTCCCCTATATCTTCAGAGGCGCCCTGGATGTGCGAAGCACAGCGATCAATGAAGAAATGAAAATGGCGGCGGTCAAGGCACTGACCGTGCTGGCCAAGCAACCAGTCCCTCCGGTGGTGTTAAAAGCTTATGGAGCCAAATCGCTAAAATTCGGAAAAGAGTATTTGATTCCAAAACCGTTTGATCCCAGGCTGATCACGGCAGTTTCTCCAGCGGTGGCCCAAGCAGCAATGGATTCAGGTGTTGCCAGGATCGACATCAAAGACTGGGATGCATATAAGCTTGAACTGGAAGAACGCATCGGTACAGATCGACGTTTCATGACCAGAATTGTGGAGATTGCCCGGCGAGATCCGAAAAGAGTGGTTTTTGCAGAGGCAGATGATGTAAACATTCTTCAAGCCGCTCAAATGGTACATGATGAAGGCATAGCCGAGCCAATCCTTTTGGGCAATCGCGACAAGATACTTGCCATGATCAAAGAAAATGATCTGGATTTGGAAGGTGCCAGAATCATCAATCCACAGGAGGAAAAAGAAAAAGTAGACCAATACGCCGAAGTATTTTTCCAAAAAAGGCAGAGAAAAGGCGTCAACCAACGGATGGCCAGAAAGTCAATGCAAAGCAGAAATTATTTTGGTGCCATGATGGTGGAACTGGGGGAAGCAGACGCTCTGATTTCTGGACTCTCCAACGACTATCCGAAAACGATTCTCCCCGCTTTACAAGTAATAGGTGTTGAGCCCGGAGTTAATCGTGTCGCGGGTTTGTACATCATATCTAACCAAAAAGGCAACTTCTTTTTTGCCGATACTTCTGTTAATCTAAATCCCACAGCCGAAGAGCTTGTGGAAATCATTGGCCTAACAGCCAGAGTGGTGCGGTTTTTTGATCATGAGCCCAGAATGGCGGCACTTTCATACTCGAACTTTGGTTCCGCCAAGGGTGATGTTCCTACTAAAATGGCCCAAGCAGTACAAATGGCGAAAGAAAAATGGCCTGATCTTGTCATCGATGGAGACATGCAAGCTAACGTCGCACTCAATAAAGAATTGCTTCAGGAACATTATCCTTTTAGCACATTGGCCGAAAGTCCTGCAAACACATTAATTTTCCCGGATTTGGAAGCTGGAAACATTGCTTACAAATTGCTCATGGAGCTCGGCGGAGCCGAAGCGACCGGACCCATTTTGATGGGAATGAACAAGGCAGTACATGTACTCCAGCAAGGAACCAGTATTCGTGGGATTTTTAATATGGTGGCAGTAGCCGTAGTTGATGCCCAAAATAAAGACAAGAGAACCGCACTATGATCGCGTACATCCAAGGAAAGATCAGTGAGAAATACCCCACTCACGTGATCATTGATACAGGAGGGTTAGGGTATGAGGTAAAAATTTCTTTGATCACTTATGCCGACCTGAAAGATTTGGATCAGGTCAAGTTATTCACACATTTTAGCGTCAAGGAAGACTCGCAAACCTTATTTGGTTTCAGTCAATTCTCGGAAAAGAAAAGGTTTCTGGACCTACTATCGATCAATGGTGTGGGGCCAAGTACGGCCCTGATGATCTTGTCTTCACTTTCCGCTGAAGAACTTCAGGCGGCCATTATTCAGGAAGATGTTAAAACCATCCAGGGTGTGAAAGGTATCGGTTTAAAGACTGCTCAACGGATCGTACTCGAACTCAAGGATAAAATGAAGAAGGAGGGTCTACTGGAACAAAACGCCCAAATTCCTTTAAAATCTGACAATAGTTTAGCCAAAGAAGCGTTATCCGCCCTGATGACGCTTGGCATCGGCAAGCCGGCTGCGGAAAAAACCATCAACCTTATTATCAAAGAATATGGTTCCGAGATTCGCCTGGAAGAACTAATTAAACTTGCACTGAAAAGAGCTTGACCTAATTTTTTTGAAGAGAACGATACACATAAGGCTTCGCTTACCAATTGTGATTGTACTGACATTCATTGGAATGTTCTGTACACTGCCAGTGTTCGCCCATCTTTTCCAACAAGAGCAGGATACGACCAGGCAGGACACTACGATTGTAGAGCCATATCAATCGTCAAAGGCACCTACCTACCGCCCCCAATATCGATTTGGAGACCCCTTTTCCAACCGTACAAGTCAGTCCCCGCTATTACTGAATGACCCCTCCCAGTTAGACTTTAGAGTAGATTTTGATACGAGTGGTGTCAACTATTCAATATTCGAGAACCTTAGTGAAGTGAATTTCAGGCCAGCCACTTCCATGTCTTTCGGAGAATTTGATCGTTATACGACGAGTCAGATCAATCGCCAATACTGGAAAGACCGCTCTGCCGGACTCGATGGAGAGAGTGCTGTTAGCGGAAGAAGGCTCATTCCAAAGTTGTATATCAGCCCTGTATTTGATCGAATATTTGGTGGAAGTTACATCGATATTCAGCCTACAGGGTTTGCAAATCTGGATTTTGGAGGGAGATGGCAATTTGTGGATAACCCCCAAGTGCCACAGCGTCAAAGACGAAATGGCGGATTCAATTTTAATATGCAGCTGAGTACCAATGTCGTCGGAAAAATTGGTGAAAAATTGGCAGTCACTTTCAATTTTGATAACAATAACACCTTCGACTTTCAGAACCAGCTCAAAGTAGAATACACGGGTTACGAAGAAGATATCATCAAAAAAATCGAAATCGGAAACGTGAGCATGCCTGTTCAAAATAGCTTATTGACGGGAGCACAGAGCCTTTTCGGGGTTAAGACCCAATTACAATTTGGAAAACTATTCGTAACAACCATTGCCTCCAGACAACAGGGTCGCAGTGAAGTGATTACCGTGGGAGGAGGTCAGGGCATCACCAATAATACTTCAGGATCAGGAGGTCGTAATCAGGGAGATAACATCAACATTCAAGCTTCGGAGTACGATGAAAACCGCCACTTTTTTCTAGGACACTATTTTCGTGACAACTACGAACGTTGGCACAACAACATTCCGGAGATTAATTCGGGGGTACAGGTAAGAAGGGTTGAGGTTTATTCTATCAACAGAAATAATGACACCCGAACCACCAGGAATTTTGTTGCTTTAATGGACCTTGGTGAGAGTGACCCTGATCATGTATTCAGAGAGGGGAACTCTCTTATTGGTAATCTTTCCTCTACAGCTCAAACCGACAATTCGGCCAACCAATTATTTGAAAACCTGAGAGGTGAATCGCGAGATCCAGCCTCGCTACGAACGCTTCTTACGGGTGCAGGTTTTGAGGAAAGCACCGATTTTGTGAACATTAATACGGCACGTAAACTGGATCCATCAGAATACATTGTCAACGAGAAATTGGGATATGTCACTTTACTGCGTCGATTGCAAAATGATGAAGTATTGGCCGTATCTTATGAGTATACTGTAGTTGGTCAGCGCTTTCAAGTTGGTGAGCTTACAGAAAATTATCAGGGGCGGCCGGATGATGATGCGATCATTCTGAAAATGCTTCGACCTAACCAGATTGACACAGAGATTCCAACCTGGGACCTGATGATGAAAAACATCTACAACCTGAGGACTACTCAGGTACAGGAAGATGGGTTTTCCTTACGTATCCATTATAAAGATGACCGTACGGGGCAGGACAATCCTTCACTGCACCTTGGCCGGAGGACAAAAGATCAACCACTGATTGAATTACTGGGGCTTGATCAATTGAACAGAAATGGAGACCGGCAACGAGATGGTAATTTTGATTTTGTACCTGGAGTCACCATTGATACAAGAAATGGAAATATCGTCTTTCCCGTGCTTGAGCCTTTTGGCAGCAGGTTAGCCAGTTTCTTTGATGATGATGAGAGCAATCTGGTTGATCAGTTTGTATATGACACCTTGTACCGCACCACCAAAGCCAATGCTGAATTGGTATCTTCACTCAATAAATATGTCATACTTGGGAGTTCATCTGGTGGTGTGTCTAGTGTAATTCCATTGGATGGATTCAATATTGCTCCCGGATCCGTTACCGTTACAGCAGGAGGAACATTGCTTACTGAGGGGTTGCATTATGACGTAGATTACAACCTGGGTCAGGTCCGGATCCGAGACGATGCGATTCTTCAATCTGGTAAGGCCATTAGTGTGGCCTATGAAAAAGCAGATCTCTTTAATTTCCAAACAAGGTGGCTGACGGGAGCTCACTTTGACTATCGCATCACTGATAATTTCAATCTTGGTGCGACGGTCTTACGACTCAATGAACGTCCGGGGGGTATTTCCAGGTTTGCCATCGGCGATGAGCCTACAAGGAATACGAAATACGGTTTTAATATCAATTGGCAGGATGAATCTATTTTTCTGACCAAGCTAATTGATGCCTTGCCTCTTATCAGCACAAAGGAGCCGTCGAATATAACTTTCAGTGCTGAGTTGGCGCAATTGGTGCCGGGTACATCCAATATTGTTCAGGGAACAGGAACTTCCTATATAGATGATTTTGAGAATGCGACCACTCCATTGAATTTGGGGAACTGGCCGGCATGGCGTCTCGCAGCTACTCCTCGGGATAGGTTTGGTGATTTTATGGGGCGAGAGCTCAATTTTAATCGAGCGAAAATGGCGTGGTACACGGTGGACAACTCTATTTTTTATCGTCAAACGGGACCTAACAGACCTCCAAATATCAATGAAGACGACCTGAGAAATCACTACGTGAGATTCGTCCTTCCTCAGGAGATTTTCACACAAAGAGATGCGCAGCTGCTCACAACCAATGAGCCCATATTTGATATCGCCTATTATCCTTCCGAGAGGGGTCCTTACAACTTCAATCCGATGGCTACTGTTTCTCAGAGTGACCATACGGAATTTAATATTCCAGGAGATCGTGAAAACTGGGCAGGTATCAGCCGAGCGATAACCACAAATGTGGATTTTGTAGCTACCAACATTGAGTACCTGGAGTTTTGGTTGCTGGATCCATTCATAGACGGCCAGTTGGGTATTGTTGATGATGGGTCTCCAACACCAAGTAATAATGCCCGTGGAGGAGATTTGTATTTTAATCTGGGTAGCATTTCAGAGGACATCATGCGCGATGGCCGCCATGCCTTTGAAAATGGATTGCCTGAAGATGGTGATCCTGAAAATACCACAGCCTCTGCCTGGGGCCGGGTGACCAACAGCCAATTCCTCACCAATGCTTTTGTAAATGACGGCAATGCTCGAGTCAATCAGGATATTGGGCTGGATGGGTTGAATGATGATGCCGAAAGGGAAGATTTGAACTACTCCGTAGGAGCACTACCTACACTTTTCACCAACGATCGTGTGGAGGACCCTGCCGGTGACAATTTCCAATACTACCTCGGTTCTGATCTGGATGCTCGTGATGCGAAGATCCTGGAACGTTATAAGAATTTCAATGGGATGGAAGGAAATTCACCGGTAAGCAGCGGAGGAAACTTCACCCCTGCTTCCACTCAATTTCCAGACAATGAAGACCTGAACGAAGACAATACGATTTCTGATCTTGAGGAGTACTATGAATATCACCTTCCTTTGAATCCTGGTACACTTGAGGTTGGTTCTAACCACATCATAGATGTAGTTGAGTCTAATCCCGGGGCCAGGTGGTACTTGTTTCGAATCCCAATCAGGAATCCCGAGAACTATCGGGTAGTCGGCACACCAACCTTTAATAACATCAAGTATGTTCGGATGTACATGACCAATTTTGACCAACCGGTTGTCTTGCGGATGGCGAAATTTCAATTGGTCGGCAGCCAATGGCGAAAATCAACCATTGCTTTGAACGAGTTGGGTTTGAATGAACTTCCGGAGACAACCACCAGCGATTTTGATGTATCAGTAGTCAACATCGAAGAAAATGGCGGTGGAGGAGAGGGAATTCCTTATGTAATTCCCCCAGGCCTGAACCGTGATCGTGATAACACAACTGCAATCAATCGACGAGTCAATGAGCAGTCTTTGCAGTTATGTGTTGAAGACTTGGCAGATAGGGATGCCAGAGCAGTTTTTAAGACTAACCTAAACTATGACCTGATCAACTATGGCAGAATCAAGATGTTTTTACATGCCCAGGACTACCGGGGATCAGGCCTGCAGGATGATGAACTGGTAGGTTTCCTCCGGTTAGGGTCAGATGAAAACGAGAATTTCTACGAAATAGAGGTGCCCTTAGATGTTACTCCGCAGAATCCAATGGGCACGGGGGATCAGCTTCGCCGTGAAGTGTGGCCTGAGGCCAATGAAATAGATGTTTCTATTTTGGAAATTTTAGGACTGAAGTCCAAGAGAAATAGATTAGGCCTGGATAGCGATATCCCGTTTTCCGAGCCGACAGATGACATGAGGTTTACGCTTACTGTCAAGGGTAATCCGGACATCAGCAACATTACAACGATGTTGATCGGCGTGAGGAATCCAGGGTCTGAAGATAGGGAAGCCCGATCGATCTGTCTTTGGGCAAACGAACTTCGTGTAACGGATTTCGATTCAAAGAAAGGATGGGCCGCGAATGCGCGATTAAGCGTAAAGTTGGCTGACCTTGGAACAGTTTCTGCGTCCACAAGATATACGTCCATTGGTTATGGAACCATACAGCAAAAGATTTCGGAAAGAACAAGGGCTGAGTCCTTTCAGTATGATGTGTCTACTTCAGTTAATGTTGAGAAGTTTTTGTGGCCGGAGAAGACTGGCTTGAAAATCCCCATGTTTGCGAGCTATGAACAGTCTCGTATCACCCCTCAGTTCGATCCGTTAGATCCCGATACCCGGCTAGATGCAGCTTTGGAAAGCTTCGATTCTCCACGAGAAAGAGAGGAGTACAAACGATTGGTTGAAGACCGTAGAACCAGCAGGAGTCTCAATTTTACAAATGTTAGAAAGCAAAAGGTGAATCCTGATGCAGGTAGCAATATTTATGACATTGAGAACTTTACTTTCTCTTATGCTTATAGTGATATCGTATCCAGTAGTGTCAATCAACAATCATTTATTCAGAAAACTATTTCTGGTGGACTTTCTTACAATTATTCTCCTCCGTCGTTGAGTTTAGAACCTTTTTCAAAAGCCAAATGGGCTGAAAATCCATTTTTGAAAATGATCCAGGACATCAATTTTTCACCGTTCCCTTCCAATTTGTCTTTCAGAGCGGACCTCAATCGTAGTTTTCGACAGACCCAATTGTACAACGATCAATTAACAATTGAAGGGATCGATCCATTTTATGAGCGATTGTTCACCTTTCAAAGGGCCTATAACTTACGTTGGAACCTCTTTAGAGGATTAGGTCTTGATTATAGTGCTCGGGCCAATGCCGTGATTGATGAACCTGATGATCGGATTGAAGGAGACATAGACACCCGTTTGGAACGTCAGTTTATCTGGGAACAGATTTCCAATTTCGGGCGAATGAAGAATTTTACACAAGATGTATCACTTAACTACAAATTGCCGCTGGATAAACTTCCAATTACGGATTGGATGAGTGGAGATTTCCGATATACGGTGGGTTATAATTGGACGGCTGGTTTTGTGAACCGACAAGATGGCTTTAGCAATCAACCACCAAATGCCGATGATCCCAACTTCTTTGGAAACTTTATTAGCAATAACAGAAACCAGGCCCTTACAGGAAAATTTGACCTGGTGAAACTGTATAATAAAGTGGGTTACCTTAAAAAGGTAAACGGCTCTTCCAAATCAAGGAGTAACAGTTCGCGAAGCCGCGCTCAATCCAGCAGAAGGGTGCAAGACGATGATGAAGAAGAGAAGAAATCCGGAGAGAATAAAGCGGTTAATGGTTTCGTGCGATTATTGATGTCACTTCGGTCGGTCAATGTGAATTACAATGTTCGGGAGGGAACGACGTTACCCGGTTTTCTGCCGAGTCTTTATTTGTTTGGATTGGATAGTGGTTTTAGTGCCCCTGGGTGGGAGTTTCTACTTGGGAGTCAGAATGGGAATATCCGAAACCGAGCAGCAGAGAATGGTTGGCTAACGACCAATCCAGCCCTGACCAATCCTTTTGAACAAAATGTAAGCAGGGATTTGACGATTTCAGCAAACATTGAGCCGTTCAGGGACTTTAAGGTAAAACTTGATGCGAAAAGAACGAACACCTCTAATTTCCAGGAGATCTTCAATTTTGACACCCTTTCAAATGGTCATCGATCCCTTTCGCCATCCAGAGGGGGTAGTTATAACATCTCCTTCCTCTCAATAAATACGGCATTTGAAAGACAGGAAAATGATGTGTCAGATGCGTTCTTACAGTTTGCCGATAACATTGGCATTATGAGGGAACGCTTGAATCAGCAAGCAGAACTAGCCGGTCTTGGCGCTTCTTATGATTCGCTATCTCAGGACATACTGATTCCGGCTTTCATCGCCGCTTATGGAAATCAAGACGCGAATACGGCCCGTACAACACCTTTCCCAAAAATACCTATACCTAACTGGCGAGTGGATTATGCTGGATTGTCTAAAATTCCGGCGTTGAGTGAGATTTTCTCTTCTATTAATATTACACACGGTTATCGTTCGGTTTTTAGTGTAAGTAATTACACTAACTCTTTAAGGTATGAACAGGGGGTAGGATTGGAAAATAATATCTTGGACTATCCATTGGCTTCCATTGTGGATGTAGGTGGAAGTGAAAATCTTATTCCAGTGTATAATATTCAACAGGTTACTATCGCAGAACAGTTTACACCACTAATAGGGATTAATGTGAGGACCAAAACAAATCTTACTTCCAGATTGGAATTTAAGAGAGACCGTAACCTTTCCCTTAATTTGTCTAACGCACAGGTAACTGAGACAAGAAATAATGAGATTTCCTTCGATTTTGGATTTGTCAAGGATAATCTGAAGCTACCCTGGAAAAACAGAGGAAGAACAATTACGATTGAAAACGATGTTACATTTAGGATGAATCTGAGTATTCGGGAAGCATTGACGGTGCAACGAAACCTTGAAGGAGAGAATACAATTACTAATGGTAATGCCAATTTCCAAATGCGGCCTACCATTGGTTATAAATTGAATGATCAACTGGATCTTACGATGTATTTTGAAAGGACCATTACCAATCCACAGGTAGGATCATTCCGACGGGCAACCACGGCTTTTGGTATTCAGACTAGGTTAAATTTTGCTCAATAAACACCGGGTTTTTCCCAGTCAACTACATTTCAAATTTTGGTCATCAGTTTTTGGATTTGTCGACTTATTTTTGAGACTTTAAAACGATGAATCAACATGAACATTCCCGAAGATTTAAAATATACCAAAGAACATGAGTGGATCAAAATTGATGGTGAAATAGCCACTGTCGGCGTTACTGATTTTGCTCAGGGCGAATTAGGTGATGTGGTTTATGTGGAAATAGAAACGGAAGGAGAAACAATTGGAGAAGGTGATGTCTTTGGCACTGTAGAAGCTGTCAAGACTGTTTCCGACCTTTTCATGCCCCTTTCCGGAGAGATTATTGAATTTAACAAAGCATTGGAAGAAACTCCGGAGCTGGTTAACAATGATGCTTATGGAGAGGGTTGGATGATCAAAATCAAGATTGATGATCTGGGCTCTTCATTACTTTCTGCTGATGATTACAAAACTCTAATCGCGGAAGGTTGAAGTATTCCATTGGCTTGATTGCCTGGGTACTATTTATGTCGTATGGCATTTTTAAACCAGGAGATCCCAATGATCCGCCTCATTTATTTGTTCCGGGAGATGATAAACTTATTCACCTGAGCTTATTTGTTGGGGCGACATTACTATTTGTTTTGGCTATGGTGGTGGATTGGGGCATTCAAAAATCGAAGGCAGTCAGGATTGCATGGATTTCTGGTTTGTTGTTTGCCAGTATCGCAGAACCGCTACAGTATTTCGTTCCTTTTAGAACACCTGACTTGTTTGATTTCATTTCAAATGTCTTAGGTGTTGTGTTGGGGATGGTTATCTATCAGAGGTTCTTTAAGAGTCGCAACCTTCCTGGATACAGTTGACCGTTCGTTCATAATCCCGGATCGTTAACAAAAAATTAAAAACTTAATCTGGTTTAAGATCGATTAAGTGATATATTTGACGTTTACTAATTGTTTAATTGAAGAAATATGATTGCTATACTTATCATTTTCATAGTGGCCATCATAGGACTTGTTTTTCTGATCAAGTTTGCGCTGGACTCTAATCAGAAGAGCTTGTTCGATAAGAGCGCGTCCTCAAATGAGAATACGCTGATGAAGAAATTTGCGCATGCTGATCTAAACAGATGGGCTCGACCTTTTGCGTCAGTCGGTCTTACGTTCACTTTAGCATTTGTGCTTTGGGCATTTGAACACAAAACTTATGATGATACTGGCCTTCTGGATTTGGGTCAGGTAGAAGACGACTTTGAGGATATCATGGATATTCCTCCAACAGAACAACCGCCACCACCACCACCAAAGGTGCAACTTCCTGAAATCATCGAGGTTCCTGATGAAGAGGAAATTGAAGAAGAAATCGAGGTGGAACTTGATGTGGAGGTGACAGAAGAGACAGTGGTAGAAGATATCGTATTCGAAGAAGCTCCTGAGGAGGAAGAAGTAGACGAGATTTTCGATATCGTGGAAGATCAGCCTGAATATCCAGGTGGGATTGCTGCATTCTACAAGTATGTTGGTAAAAACATGAAATACCCTAAGCAGGCCCGAAGAATGGGTATAGAAGGGAAAGTTTACGTACAGTTTGTCGTGGATAAAGATGGTAGCGTTACCGATGTGCGCGCGGTGAAAGGTATTGGAGCAGGTTGTGATGAAGAGGCAGAAAGAGTACTTCGTGCTTCTCAGAAATTCAAGCCTGGAAGACAAAGAGGACGACCAGTGAAAGTAAGAATGATGATGCCAATCATCTTCAAGTTGAATAACTAGTTGTTTTGAAAAAACAGGAAGCCGATCTCGAAAGAGGTCGGCTTTTTTTATGTCCATCCTAAGAAATTCGCGTTTAGTTGAAGAAAATAGACCAACGAGATAAATCCTATTTAATATCCTACTGCTAATTGCTTAATTTCAACCTTTTAATCACCTCAATGGAAAACGAAATTTCGCAAGCACTTACCCTCCTGGGAGTTGGAATGATTACTGTTTTTGTTGTGCTGTCACTTGTTGTAGTGGTAGGGAATCTATTGATTCGAATAGTAAATCGAATCGCCCCTTTACAAGATGTAATTTCAAAAGAAGCTGCGATTTCTAATTCCAAAATTGCGGCGATCACTTCGGCAGTTGAATTGCTAACGAAGGGAAAAGGTCGCATCACCAAAATCGAACGAGAATAACCTCAACCCAAAATAGATGTCAAAAGATATAGGACTAAGTCTCATTTACCGGGACATGTGGCAGTCATCTGGAAAGTATATGCCCCGTGTTGATCAGTTAGTTCGGGTTGCCGAGCCTATTGTTGAAATGGGATGTTTCCAACGTGTTGAAACAAACGGTGGAGGCTTTGAGCAAATCAACTTGCTTTATGGCGAAAACCCCAACCACTCCGTTAGACAATGGACTCAACCATTTAATGACGCAGGAATTGAAACACACATGCTCGAAAGGGGACTCAATGCTCTGAGGATGTATCCTGTTCCGAGAGATGTGCGTCGCTTAATGTTCAAACTGAAGAAAATTCAGGGAACTGATATTTCGAGATCTTTTGATGGACTCAATGATACACGTAACCTCAAGCTGTCTATCGAGTACGCAAAAGAAGGGGGAATGGTGGCTCAGGCGGCTCTTTGTATTACTCATTCGAAATTACATACCGTAGATTACTACGTACGAATGGCTGAGGAGTTGATTGGAATGGGAGCTGAGGAGATCTGTATCAAAGACATGGCAGGAATCGGACGACCCGCTTCAATGGGTAAGCTGGTTCGGGAGATTAAAGCACTAAACAATAATATTAAGGTTACTTATCATGGTCACTCGGGCCCTGGATTTTCTGTTGCTTCTTCGCTGGAAGCGGCTAGAGGCGGAGCAGATTTCATAGATGTAGGAATGGAGCCCCTATCCTTTGGTACCGGTCATGCAGATCTTTTGACAGTACACGAGGTACTAAAAGATGCGGGATTTTCCGTTCCGGACATCAATATGAAGGCTTATATGGCAGCTCGGTCTTTGACACAAGAGTTTATCGATGATTTTCTTGGCTACTATATCAATCCCAAAAACCGCCTAATGAATGCGCTTTTGATTGGACCGGGATTACCTGGAGGTATGATGGGTAGTTTGATGTCTGATCTGGAGAATAACCTGAAGAGCCTCAACAAATGGATGGCAAAAAACAATAAGCCTGAGGTAACACAGGATCAGTTGATGGTAGGCTTATTTGAAGAGGTAGAAACCATATGGCCGATGATGGGTTATCCACCACTGGTAACTCCGTATAGTCAGTATGTTAAGAATGCTGCCCTGGTAAATGTCATGCAGATGATGAAGGGTAAAAATCGATGGTCCCTTTTGGATGACAATACCTGGTCTATGATTTTAGGTAAATCAGGACGAGTTCCAGGTGAAATTTCGCAGGAATTGAAGGGCCTGGCAACTGAACAGGGACGGGAATTCTTTGAAGGTGACCCACAGGACCTACAACCAGATGCTCTGGATGAATACCGGAGTAAGATGAAAGAAAATGGATGGGAAACTGGTCCTGATGATGAAGAGCTCTTCGAGTATGCTATGCACCCTCAGCAATACGAGGATTATAAGTCGGGCAAAGCGAAGGCTGCCTTCGAAAAGGATTTGGCGGAAAGAAAACTAATAGAAAATCAGGACGCAACCCCTACTTCATCCACCGGAATATCGGATTTTCAGCCAAAGACGCTTCACCTGGATGTGAATGGAGAGAAGTTCAAAGTTTCTGTTGCCTATGATGCGAATGATGTGGCTGCAGAGCCCGTAGCTCAACCAGAAAAAGTATCAGTACCTCAACAAGGGTCTCAGAAGATACTGGCTCCACTAGAAGGCAAGATCTTTTTGACCAAGGAGCCTTCCGAAAAGCCACTAGCCGTAGGTAGTCAGGTCAAAAAGGGAGATGTGGTTTGCTATATCGAGGCAATGAAAGTTACCAATGCGGTTAAATCAGAGGTAGAAGGAACAGTCACAGAGGTTTTGATCAAAGATGGTGATGAGGTTCTTGATGATGATACATTGTTCATTTTAAGCTAGGTAATATTGAATTTACTACAACGCCTTTATGAAATGACGGCTCTACAATCTATTGTAGAGCAACCTCAGATTTTACTCATGATTCTGATTGCAGGGATCTTGTTGTACCTGGGCATCAAAAAGCAGTACGAGCCTTTGCTATTAGTGCCGATTGCATTTGGAATGTTGCTTGCGAACTTTCCCGGAGGGCAAATGGGAGTAGTCAAAATTGATGAGAATCTTACGCTCTATCAAATAGCCAAGGAGCATGGGATCATGAATTACCTGTATTATAGCCTGATAAAAACTGGATTTTTACCTCCGATCATCTTTTTAGGTGTAGGAGCATTGACGGATTTTGGGCCAATGCTGCGAAACCTGCGACTTGCTTTTTTTGGAGCAGCAGCTCAGATTGGAATCTTCACGGTACTTATCTCCGCCGTGGCAATGGGTTTTACATTGAAGGAGGCGGCTTCGTTAGGCATTATTGGAGGAGCAGATGGCCCCACGGCAATCTACACGACCATTAAACTTGCACCACATTTGTTGGGACCGATAGCCATAGCCGCGTATTCATACATGGCGCTCGTTCCGGTAATCATTCCATTCGTAGTTCGATTTACAGTTTCTGAAAAGGAACTGAAGATAAACATGAAGGAACAGGACAAGCTGTATCCAAACCAGAGACCTATAAAAAACCTACAGGCTTTAAAGATTATTTTCCCAATCACTGTAGGGACGCTGGTGGCTTTATTGGTTCCATCTTCGGTCCCATTAATTGGTCTTTTGATGTTTGGCAATCTGATCAAAGAAATAGGTGTTTCCGTTGGACGATTACATAAGGCCGCGTCTGATACTATTTTAAATGCGGCTACAATTTTTCTGGGGCTATCTGTTGGCGCTACAATGACTGTCAAGGCTTTTTTAAATATGGAAACACTTCTGATCATTGCCGGAGGTTTCATTGCCTTTGCTATTTCAATTGCCGGAGGAATTATGGCGGTGAAGTTTTACAACTTGTTTGCCAGGAAGAAAATTAATCCACTCATTGGAGCAACAGGTTTAAGTGCGGTTCCTATGGCTTCGAGGGTAGCAAACGACATTGCCTTGAAACATGACCCTAATAACCACTTGTTACAATATGCGATGGCCAGTAACATCTCGGGAGTGATTGGATCTGCTGTTGCAGCTGGTGTATTGATCTCTTTCTTGAGTTGATCAATTGTTAGGTAACCTGCTTTTGAGCATTTGGATGCTGAGTAAACTCTTACGCGCTAAACTTTCACTTATAAAGTTTCAATCACAGTCTCGTCAATGTATTTGATATAATCTTTACCTGCGCGTTGACCTAAGGTTTCGAATCCTTCGAAATCCTCCCAGTCAAGCTTGCCATTCTTAATAAGGGCAATAGGGTAATACATGTCGGAATACAGCGAATAGCGATTGAATAACAGCCCTTTTTTGGAATTCGGGTTAATGCCATGCAGCGTGAAATGCAGGCCGTTAAAAGTGACTGCTTTCGTCATGTATTTGGTATTGATCTCGATACTCATGATCGCATCAAACCCTTGTTGGCTTGCATATTCGGCAAGTCCGTCCATTATTTTGGATGATTCCCCGTCTTTGCTCAATGTATAGATGAATTCAAATTCACCACCGCTGGCATTCATCTTATAATCATTAATTGTTTGAACAAACGGGTCCATGGTTTTTAGTTTCTTGGCCAACTTTTCGTAAGCGTCCTTGTGGTGAGGTGCTTCCAGGAACTGAGAGGGAGATAACAATTCGATTTCGGTTCCTTCAAAAGCTGCTTTCACTCCTTCTACCAGAGGCTCGGCCATCTTTTGGAAAAAGTAATTTTTCTCACCTTCGTTAGAGTGTATATATAGGAAATGAGCTTTCCGAAAAGTGAACTTTTCTTCAAAAAGGTAGGTAGTTATGAGCCCTATTTTCTTCGGTTTCAGATTCTCTCTTGTAACCAGCCCATCTTTGATTTCTTTTTTTAGACTTTTCGAGAGATCTGAGAACACTTCAACCTGCCCGAAAAAGATTTCATCTGATGTTTGGACAAAATCTTTAATTGTTTTCATTTCTTCTTGCGCTAGCAGTGAAAAAGCCAGTGCTAAGAAGAACGCCGATATGATCACACGGTATTTTCCCATCATTTAAATTCAAGAGTGAAACGCACTCCGAATTTAGTGATAATACCTACTTTGACTCAACTATTTCTGGGGACAAATGGTAGGCAGAAAAGAGAAAATTAACTTATTCGTTGACGCGAAGAAATTTGTAATCGGCGGGATCCCAGTCGATGACGAGACCTTTACCCACATTTTTTGCGATTTCAAAACCGTAAAGGTGATGTACCAGATAAAGAGAAACATCGTAAGATTTTGCCCCTCCAGCTGAAGTCAGAAGATCGCCATCATGTACAAAGGTCAAACCTTCTTTCACATCAAGCTTTGGAAAAGTCTGACGATATCTCTCAATATCCGAGGGGAATGTGGTTGATATTTTTCCGTCAACAAGTCCAGATTTTGCAAGAACGAAAGCCCCATCACACAAAGACATAGTATAATCAGCTTTTGCGCTGGTGCTGGCGACAAAATTGATCAATGTTTCATTCTCAAGGTCGGTATCCATGTTGTGCTCTGCGCTGGGGACCACCAAAATATCGATCTCTGGGTAGGAATCTTCGAACGAGTAGTCTGGAATTAATTTTAATCCTTCAAAAGTGACGATTGTGTCTTTTTCAGGAGCAATGGTGAACACTTTGATTCCTCCGTCCATGTGGAAGATTGTGTGCTGAAAAATATCATAAGGCGCCATTAACTCGGAGTTATAGACGCCATCTATGATCAGAAAGGCGGCATTGAAAGATTGCCCTGTAGCGACAGGACTGATTTCAATACGCTCTTCAGCGGCTGGACTTTGGCATGCCTGGAAAAATAACAGAGCGAATAGCCAAAGAACCGATTTCAGGTTAGAGATTGAATGCATTTTTGACCTGATCTACGTAATCCAGTTTTTCCCAGGTAAATGTCTCAACTTCTTTACTCACCTCTTGCCCTCCGGATCGGAACGTAATTGTTTTTACCTCTGGAGTTCTTCCCATATGGCCATAAGCAGCAGTTTCAGAATAGATTGGCGCTCTTAGTTTTAATCGTCGCTCGATCGCTACTGGTCGCATATCAAAAATATCTGTCACCTTCTGCGCCATTTCGCCATCACTCAAATCCACTTTAGAAGTCCCATAGGTATTGATGTATACACCCATTGGTTCAACAACACCGATTGCATAAGAGACCTGAACAAGGATTTCATCTGCGACACCAGCGGCAACCAGATTTTTGGCGATATGCCTTGTTGCATATGCAGCAGAACGATCCACCTTGGAAGGGTCTTTTCCTGAAAATGCACCCCCACCATGGGCTCCTTTGCCTCCATAGGTATCAACGATGATCTTTCGGCCTGTCAATCCGGTATCTCCATGAGGGCCGCCAATCACAAACTTTCCGGTAGGGTTAATATGGTACTTGATCTCGTCGTTGAAGAGCTCCTGAATTTCTGGCCTTTGCTGTGATTTTACTCTTGGGATCAAAATGTTGATGATGTCAGATTTGATCTTATCCAACATTTCCTGATCATCTGCAAAGTCGTCATGTTGAGTTGAAACTACAATGGCGTCGATGCGAACAGGTTTATTATTGTCATCGTATTCGATGGTTACCTGGGACTTTGCGTCTGGTCTCAAATACTTGATTTCATCATTTTCCCTTCTGAGGCTGGCTAGCTCTAGCAAAACCTTATGTGAAAGATCCAGTGCCAGTGGCATGTAATTTTCAGTCTCTTTAGATGCATAACCGAACATCATGCCCTGATCACCTGCACCTTGTTCTTCCGGATCAGTACGATCTATTCCTCGATTGATGTCTTCGGACTGCTCATGGATCGCTGAAATTACAGCGCATGACTTAGCATCAAATTGATATTCACTTTTGGTATAGCCTATGCGTTCGATAACATCCCTTGCGATCTGCTGAACGTCCAGGTAGCTTTTGGACTTGACTTCTCCGGCCAAAGTGACTAAACCAGTAGTCACCAAAGTTTCACATGCCACTTTTGAATGTGGGTCAAATGCGAGAAAATGGTCTATGAGTGCATCTGATATTTGATCAGCCACTTTATCAGGATGACCTTCCGAGACTGATTCAGACGTAAATAGATAGGGCATGTATTTCGAATTTTAGAGGCGCAAATTTATAACAATAACTCAGATTTTTAATCATAACATTCGTCTGTCCTTTGGACGGCAATTAACTCATGTGAAAATCTGGACCCTCAGGGTTTTCCAATACTGAAGATTGAGGGTATTTTATGAAGTACAGGTTTGTCTTTTTTCCAGACGTCAACACGACGACTTTGAATTAATTCTTCCTTCGAGGAGATGCCTGCCGCTATGCAGAGCTGTGCTCCATCAGGTAGTATTCGTAATAAATCAGCCAATAACTTATCATTTCTATAGGGAGTTTCCATGAAAATTTGAGTGGCTCCAGTCCTTTCATGTGACTGGTAGAGTTTTTTGATGCTGTCCTGACGCTTCTTTTGGTCAATAGGCAGGTAACCATGAAAAACAAAAGATTGTCCATTAAACCCTGAAGCGATCAAAGCTTGAATGATGGATGAAGGACCAGGTAAGGGGACAACTGTTATTCCTTTGGAATGAGCAAAACTTACAGCGACCTTTCCTGGGTCCGCAATTCCTGGTAACCCTGCCTCTGAAATGACACCCATGTCATGACCATCCAATAGTGGTTGAGTTAATTGACCAATGACCTGTGGCGTAGTGTTCTTATCCAACTGCTCAAAGTGAAGCTCACTTATATTAATTCCTAACTCAAGTGAAGAGATGTACCTTCTTGCAGTTCGAATATTTTCCACCAGATAGTACTTCGTATTTTTAATGACACTTTTTACAACCGGAGCTATATAAGATCCGTCGTTTTGCTCATCCAAATAAGAGGGTATCATGTATAAGATAGCTCTACTCATCAGTCTATTTTCATATTAAAGTAGGAATTCCAGGACACGCGCAATTAGTTCAGTTGGTTTTTCAGCATGTACCCAATGACCTGCACCTTCTACTGAAACGACTTTGGCGTCTGAAAAATGAGACTTTATGTTGGCTTTGTCCTCTGATTGTATATAGGATGATCTGGAACCGCTAACAAAGAGAACCGGTCCTGCATATGAATAATTCTCTGGAAGAGCAGCACCCACTTTTTCAATGTTCTTTTCTATAGCGGGCACATTAAGTTTCCAAGAAAATTGACCGTCTTTATTTCGATATAAATTTTTCAGAATGAATTGTCGCACACCAAAATCGGCGATGACGGCACTCATCTGCTTGTCCGCTTCTTTACGATTTTGTAAAGAATCCAGATTCACGTTATTGAAACCATCGAAAATCTGTTGATGATGCGGTAAATAGTGTTTTGGCGCGATATCCACCACAATCAGCTGTGTAACAAGGCTCGGGAATCTACAGGCCAGATGCATGGCTACTTTTCCTCCCATCGAATGACCCAGAATATGTGCCTTTTCAATACCTTCTGCTTCCATCAAAGCCACGACATCATCACTCATCACCTGATAATCAAAATCATCGCTATGGAAGGAATTTCCATGATTTCTCAGATCCACCAAATAAACCTTGTACTTTTCTGCAAAAGCTTTAGCCTGAGACTGCCAATTGTCAGCAGAACCAAAAACGCCATGCAAAATAATGAGTGGCTGCCCTTCACCAAGGGTGCGAAAGTTCAGGATCATACTAGTTGTCTTTTATACATAGGAATGATGTTTTCAAGGCCGAAATACAAAGCATCACATACCAATGCATGCCCTATTGATACCTCATGAAGTGATACGAGTGATTCTTTCAAAAAGCCAAGGTTTTCGAGCGTCAGATCATGGCCGGCGTTGATACCAAGCCCCAAATCTTTGGCTTTTTGGGCAGCAGAAATATAGCTTTTCACGGCTGCATCTTTGTTGGTTGTAAATCCTACAGCATATGGTTCAGTATATAATTCAATTCGGTCGGCACCAACCTGATATGCACCCTCCACCATGGCTTCATCTGGATCCACGAAAATAGATACCCTTGCTCCATAGGAGTGGAGTTGCTCTACCAATGGTTTTAGTAGTTCCTGGTTCGAGATGGTATTCCATCCAGCATTTGAGGTAAGTACATCGGGTCCGTCAGGAACAAGAGTGGCCTGAGTGGGACGTGCTTTTTCAATTATACGCATGTATCTCTCATCTGGATACCCCTCAATGTTAAATTCAGTTTTTACTACTTCCTTAATGTCAAAGACATCCTTGTAAGTAATATGACGCTCATCCGGGCGCGGATGGATAGTAATGCCTTGTGCCCCAAACCTTTCACAGTCAATTACTGTTTTTGTCAGATTCGGGTTATTTCCACCTCGTGCGTTTCTGAGAGTTGCAAATTTGTTAACGTTTACGCTAAGTTTGGTCATCATAGGAGTTCACTAATCGACAGGGGACAAAAATAGTTTTTAGTAATGAGCCTTAAATCAAAGATTGAGCAGGAAATAAAACAAGCCATGCTGCAAAAGCAAAAAGATCGCTTGAGAGCACTACGTGCAATCAAGTCAGCGATCTTGTTGGCAGAAACTGAAAAAGGAGCAGGGACCGATCTTTCTGAAGAGGTGGAACTGAAGTTATTGCAGAAAGCGGCAAAGCAGAGAAAAGACTCCCTTGATGTGTATAAAGAACAAGGGAGAGAAGACTTGGCCGAAGTAGAGCAACAGGAATTGGCTGTGATTGCAGAGTTTTTGCCAACGCAACTATCAGAAGAAGAAGTAGAAGCAGCTGTGAAAGAAACCATTGCAGCTGTTGGTGCCACGGGCCCTGGAGATATGGGTAAAGTGATGGGGGCGGCAACCAAAAAATTGTCGGGTAAAGCCGATGGCAAACTCATTTCTTCCATTGCGAGAAAGATTCTTGCGTCTTAGATGAACTATGTAGACATTTTTCTATTGGTAATATTGGTGCTAGGAGCCATTCGAGGTTATTCTAAAGGATTGATCATTGAATTATTTTCGTTGATAGCGTTTTTCTTTGGTTTGTTCGGTGCTATTAAATTTTCTGGACCCATTGCGGCCATATTTTTCGAAGGATCAGATTTTTACACTATTGGTCTCGTAGGTGTATTTATTCTGTTGTTTATCCTGCTAAGTGTTGTCATAAATTTGACAGCAAAACTGATTAAGAAAGGAGTGGACCTGGTCTTTCTAGGATGGATTGACAATGCTTTAGGGGCGATCCTCGGAATAGTAAAATGGGGATTTCTAGTCAGTATGCTCATCCTCATGCTGGAAGGTGGAGGGATGTTGTTACCAGCGAAAGACTTGTCCAGATCCCGGATATATCCGTATATAGAAAAAATAGGTCCAAATGCATTCAATGCATTAGACGCTGTTTTTCCTTTCCTTGAGAATTTTATAGATTCGGTCAACAAGGAAAAGAAAAAGCACTTTGTTTGAGGAAATATATTTGTAGTTAACATGGAACTCAAAGAAGATAGAGGGTTTACTTACGTAGATGAGGGCGAAGGGGAAGTGATCTTGCTTTTGCACGGGTTATTTGGAGCGTTAAGTAATTGGGATGGTGTGGTATCTCATTTTTCAAAAAGATATCGGGTGATCATTCCGCTCTTGCCAATATACACCATGCCGTTGAAGGAGGCAGGGCTTGAAGGTCTGACGGATTTTTTGGAGGAGTTTGTTGAGCTGAAGCAGCTAAAGGATTTCAATTTGATGGGGAATTCCCTTGGTGGCCATGTGGCACTAATTTATTCACTGAGAAAGCCGGAAAATGTAAAAAACCTTATTCTTACTGGGAGTTCAGGGCTTTTTGAGAATGCGATGGGGGGTTCCTTTCCAAAGAGGGGGAGCCGTGATTATGTGAAAGAAAGGGTCGCTTACACGTTTTATGATCCGGCCACCGCAACAAATGAGTTGGTCGATGAGGTTTTTGAAACTACGAAAAGCATTCCTAAGTGCATGAGAATTGTGGCTATGGCCAAGTCCGCCCAGCGTAATAATATGGCGGACCTGGTTCCAGATATTAATGCCAGAACGCTTTTGATCTGGGGACTGAATGATACAATAACTCCGCCAATGGTAGGTCATGAGTTCAATCGGCTGTTACCCAACTCTGAACTTCATTTTATCGATAAATGTTGTCATGCTCCAATGATGGAGGCGCCTGAAAAATTCAATATATTACTTGACCGGTTTTTAGCAGCATAGTTTTGAAATGAGGGCCAAGGAACTAATTAACTATTTAATACCACCGTTGAAACCCGAAGACTCGATCGATCAGGCACTTCACTGGATGGAGGAGTTTCGCTTATCCGAATTACCCGTAGCGGATAATGAAGAGTTTCTAGGTGTGGTCAGTGAAGAAATGCTCATGGCTTTGCCTGCGGGCGAAGCACAAATCTCTGATTTGCAATTGGTGGGTCAGGAAACCATAATTGGGGACACAAGACATTTTTATGAGGTATTAAGGGTGGCCTACTCCACAAATAGAAAAATAGTGGCGGTGGTAGATGAATATGATAGGTATCTGGGTGCCATTTCCGTCGAAGATGTGGTGGAAGCGTTTGCCAAAACCTCCACGATTCAGCACCCCGGGGCGATTCTGGTTATTGAGACCAATAATAGGGATTACTATTTATCAGAAATAAGTAGACTCGTTGAATCAGTAGACTTGAAAATCTTGAGCAGTTATATCGTATCCAGAGAAGACGATCCAACCAAAATTGAACTGACGATCAAGATTAATAAGGAAGATACTTCTCATGTGATTTCAATTTTAGATGCTAATGGCTATAAAGTTGTTGAATCATTTAGCCAAAGTCAGGGATCCATGCTGGAAAAGGACCGCTTGGATCAACTCTTGAATTTTTTGAAAATCTGATCATTCATGGTCAAGGTAGCGATTCACGGTAGAGAAGTTTCCGAATCAGTTGAGGAGTATGTAAGGGATGTGATAGATACCCTACGTGCACATCACGTGGATTTCTGGGTTTCAGAGTCATTTTCTACTTCAAGATATGCCTCATATTTTGAGGGAGTAAGCAGGTTTTCGCGTGTGGAACACCACGAACAATTCGATTTTGTTTTAAGTCTCGGAGGAGATGGTACTTTTCTGGAAACGCTTACACTTGTCGGAGCCACAGAGATTCCTATTCTGGGTATCAATACCGGAAGATTGGGGTTCTTGGCACCTATCTCCAGAAAGATGATCAAGGAGGCATTGACTAAATTGTTGGAGGGCAAGTATGATCTGGACGAGCGCTCTCTGGTTTCTTTGGAGGCCACCGGAAACCCGTTTGGGTCGAATCATTACGCGATCAATGAATTTGCGATGATCAGGAAAGATACCAGCTCGATGATTGTGATCAAGTGCTTCATCAATGATCAATACCTCGCTACTTATTGGGCAGACGGACTGATGGTTTCAACTCCAACTGGTTCTACTGGCTATTCTCTGAGTTGCGGCGGACCGATCATAATGCCGCAATCGGGAAATCTAATTCTGACACCTGTCAGTCCTCATAACCTGAACGTGCGCCCACTTGTATTATCAGACGAAAATGAAATTAGATTTGAAGTCGACAGCCGGAGTACCAATTTTCTGATCTCTCTCGATTCGCGTTCAACTACGGTAAGTAACGACATTGAGTTGAAAATCACTAAAGCCAAATTCAAAGCAAAACTTCTGAGAATTGAGGGTATAAGTTTTATTGAAACACTCCGAAACAAGCTGAATTGGGGATTGGATCGCAGGAATTAACATAATATTTATATCAATAATCGTTAAAAGCTCTCCATTGAGCTAATTTTGTTGTTATCCACATGTGGATTTTCTAGATTGAATGTGAATTAGTGAAGAATATCATGCGTTTCAAAGTCAAAGCTGCTTTCTTATTGATCATTGCGATCCTCTTTTTGACCGATGATGCGTTTTCTCAACGAAGAAGGAAAAACTCATTTCAGAAGCGTCGAGGCAAAAGCAAGAGTGTAGGAAAATATAGAGGTAGCCGAGTAAGAGGTGGTGCGTCTCGGTTTAAACCTTACCAATATGTTGGATTTGGTGTAAATGCACTCAACTACTTTGGCGACCTTGCACCTGTAAACAAGGCGGCAAGCACAGACATCAGCTTTACCAGACCTGGTTTTGGTGTCATGTATGGCTATCGTTTCCATCCAGCTATGGCGGCAAGAGCCTCATTCAACTGGGGTATTTTACGAGGAGATGACAATAGCTCTGACCCTGTCGGAGACGCAAGTGCAGCCAGGTATCAAAGAAATTTATCCTTTCGAAATTTTATCAAAGAGTTGTCTTTGGGGATGGAGTTTTACATCCTTCCCAATAATCGAGGAACGAATGCACGACCCCCAATTAATGGTTATATCTACCTTGGAATCGCAGGGTTCCACCATCAACCACAAGGTCAGGCTCCGGAGTTTGACTATCAATCAGGCTCGGATGTTCCCCTGCCTAATGGGTTGAACCCTGGAGATTGGGTAAACCTGAAGCCTTTAGGAACCGAGGGTCAAAACCTTGCCGGTGCCTCCTTTGATTCAGATTACAGTGCATTTCAACTAGCTGTTCCTATCGGAATTGGTGGTGTATTTAGTCCCCCAGGCCCACTTTCGTTTGGAGTGGAATTTGGCTATAGGTTTTTGTTTACTGATTACTTGGACGATGTAAGCGGAAATTATGTTGGACTGAACCATTTTGACGACCCCATTGCCAGAATATTTTCCGATCGAGGCGCCGAACCCATTGCTGTGACGACTGGTGAAACTAGATCAGATGTAACCGTGGTTTCTCAGGACTTTGACGGAACACAATACAACATCAACGGTTTCGTTGGTTCAGGTATAGACGGTTCCAAAAGAGGGAATCCCGGGGACAGTGATATGTATTTCGTTACTCAGATCAGAGTAACCTACATTCTGTCGACCCGCCAAAAAAGCACGGCTAAATTCCGATAATACTTGAAGTCTTTCAAAGCGTTTGTTGTTCTTTTCTTAGGTGTTGCCTTCTCCTTGGAGGCGCAGTTCCTGGAATTCGGAGGAGGATTGGGAGCCATGAGCTACGCAGGGGATTTGTCCAGAGGCTACAAGCCACTTGATTCTAAACTTGCTGGTTTCGGGGTATTTCGGATGAATTTCTCTGATTTCATTAGCTTCCGTACAGCACTGGCTTATGGTACTTTACAAGGAGATGATGGAAATCCTATCGATCCCCTGAGTGAAGAAAGAGGACATTCTTTCAATACCGGTTTATGGGAATTCAGTGGTGTACTGGAATATCATTTCCTTGATTTTCGTCATGACAAGTCTCCGGTGAACTGGACACCATACTTTTTTGCGGGGATTGGTTTCATGCGGCTGGGAGAAATTAATGGAGCACCTGAAGATTTTGGTAGAGTTCACGCTAATATCCCATTTGGCCTGGGTGTTAAGCAATTGATTGGAAGAAAATTTGCAATTACAGCTGATATTGGGGTACGAAAGACCTTTACTGATTACCTGGATGGTGTATCTGATAGTAATCAAACAAGGAAAGATGGTTTCGAATTTGGCCATCCCAATGCCGATGATTGGTATTTTTTCACCGGGATTTCTTTCACTTATATTCTTTATAAAATCCCCTGTCCGTTCCCTTATATCCCCAATCGTTTCATGTTTAAGCGTTAAATCAGGTTAAAACACTGATTATCATCCACAATCTTGCAAAAAAGTATCATTTTTGTAGTCTTTCCATTTTGGCTAAGTTGGCATGAAAGAGATGAATGAAGAGGGCCCGGTGCCCAAGCATATTGCTGTCATCATGGATGGCAATGGCAGGTGGGCGAAAAGCAGGGGTGCTTCCAGGATTTTCGGGCACCGAAATGCCATAAAGGCTGTCCGGGATACTACCGAGTTTTGTGCGGAGAATGGTGTTGAACATTTGACGCTGTATGCTTTCTCTACAGAAAATTGGGCACGACCAAAGTATGAAGTCGATGGTTTGATGACACTTTTGGTCGCCACGATAAATGATGAACTTCCGACATTAAAGAAAAACAACGTTCGTTTGAGTTCGATAGGAGATCTGTCAAAGCTACCAAAAGATGCGCAGCAAAAACTGCAAGCAGGGAAAGAGGAGACTGCACACCATACTGGACTTAACTTAATTCTGGCTTTGAATTACAGTGGGAAATGGGATATGGAGCAAGCGGTCCGACGATTGGTGAAGGATCAGAATGAGGGTAAGGTCAGTGTAGATGAGATCAATCAGGAATTGATCGATAGATATTTATCTACAAACGGCATTCCTGATCCGGAATTAATGGTGAGGACTAGTGGAGAAATGAGAATAAGCAATTTCCTTTTATGGCAAATGGCTTATACTGAATTGTATTTTACAGAGGTATTATGGCCGGACTTCAGGAAGGAGCACCTGGACGAAGCCATTAGTGTTTATAAGAAACGTGAACGAAGGTTTGGGAAAACCAGCGAGCAAATAACGGTCTCATGAGAAGGTTAGGATTAGCATTATTATTTATTCAGGTGTCGCTAGTTGTTCACGGTCAATTGATCTATGGACAAAACAAACGATCTAATTCCAGTTCATCTATCAATTACTCCAGTCCGAAGGAGTATGAAATTGCGGGGATAGAAGTTGAAGGTGTTGAGTTTTTGGACAACAATGCTCTGATTTCTTTATCCGGATTGAAAGTTGGTGATAAGATTAAGATTCCAGGCGATGAAATTTCAACGGCGATCACTAAGCTTTGGAAGCAGGGCATTATAGGCAACATTAACATAATGGCCTCCAAAATTGAGGGTAGCCAGATTTACCTGACAATTGAATTGACGGAGCGGCCCAGATTGACAAGGTATCAATTCAAAGGGCTAAATAAAACCCAGGAAGGTGAGGTTGAGGATGATCTTGAATTGGTACGTGGTAAAGTGCTTACGGATGTCGTACTTAAAAACGCGGAGTTAGCTGTAAGAAAATACCTCGAAAGCAAAGGCTTCCGCAATGCGGACATACAGGTTTCTCAAAAACCTGACACGTTGTTGAGAAATAGCGCCATATTGAACATTGAGGTAGACCGTGGTAAGAAAGTGAAGGTGGAGAATATCAGCTTCGAAGGGAATAAGGCATTTACTTCTTCAAAATTGAGGAGAAAGCTGAAAAGCACAGGAGTGAGACCGGAACTACGATTGGGGAGCAACATGCTAGGGAAAGCTCTGAAACTCGCGAAC
This sequence comes from Cyclobacteriaceae bacterium, assembly GCA_965215825.1. Taxonomy (GTDB): domain Bacteria; phylum Bacteroidota; class Bacteroidia; order Cytophagales; family Cyclobacteriaceae; genus JAWPMT01. The sequence continues at coordinate 1,197,734 of CBDCEM010000002.1, forward strand.
CCGGTAAATCTCTACAATTTCATGACGCATAAGGATACTACCTACGTCATTGCTGAATACCTGGCGCAACAAGCGAAAGTCAACATATTTAAAACGGCTAAATTCGTAGCATCAGATTTTAAGGATGATAAGAGCACTCTTCTTGCATTCTACAATTCCAAAGGATTTAGAGACGCGGAGATAATTAGCGATACCATTGTCGATACAGATGAGCGTTCGTTGGAAGTAAGGATCGCGGTTGATGAAGGTCAGAAATATTACTTTCGAAACATTTCCTGGGAAGGAAATTTCGTGCATGATGATAAGATCCTGAAAGCTATACTGGCAGTTGAAAAAGGGGATGTATATGACCTTGAACTCATCAATAAGAAGCTAAATTTCAATCCAGCCGGAGCGGACATCAGCTCTTTATACATGGATAATGGTTACCTGTTCTTCAGTGTTAATCCGGTTGAGGTAGGAATTGATGGAGACTCTATCGATGTGGAAATGCGAATATATGAGGGTGCGCAAGCCACGATCGATCACGTTTACATTACCGGGAATGACAAGACGAATGATCATGTAATTCTTCGGGAGATCAGGACTTTACCGGGACAAAAATTCAGTAGAGCGGAACTGATCAGGACCCAGCAAGAGCTCTCACAACTGGGTTATTTCGACCCTGAACAAGTAAACCCAATTCCGAAACCAAATCCAGTTAATGAAACAGTAGACATAGAATGGTCTTTAGTTGAAAGGCCTTCAGATCAAATAGAGATGTCTGGCGGCTGGGGTGGAGCTTTTGGTTTCATTGGAACTCTCGGACTGACTTTCAACAATTTCTCTATGCGAGAAGCACTTTCTCTAAGCAGCTTTCCTCCTGCTGGAGATGGTCAAAAACTTTCTTTGAGATTGCAAGCCAATGGCCGCCGTTTCCAAAGTTACTCTTTGGGATTCACCGAACCCTGGCTTGGAGGTAAACGACCAAATACTTTCGGGATCAACTTGAGTCACTCTGTACAGAGGAGTGTGGACCCATTTACAGATCGCGTATTCGGAGCGCTTAAGGTAACAGGAGTTACTCTTTCACTTGGGAGGAGACTTACCTGGCCAGATGACTTCTTTACATTGAGTAACTCTATCGGATATCTTCAATATTCGCTACAAAACTTTGGAAATTCTCTTGGGTTCTCGACGGGTAATGCGAATAGTGTGACCTTCAATACAACAATTGCCCGAAACTCTGTCAGTAACCCAATGTATCCCAGGGGAGGCTCGAGCATCTCATTAAATGTTGCGATGACTCCTCCTCATTCCCTTTGGAGAGATATTGATTATGATAATGCTTCTAATGAAGAACTTTTCAAATGGTTAGAGTATCACAAATGGAACCTTGACACCAAATACTATTTACAACTCGCAGACAAATTGGTATTGGCAACAAGGGCTCACTTCGGATTTATTGGAACTTACGATAATGATGTTGATCCAGGACCATTTGAGCGTTTCACATTGGGTGGTGACGGTCTTACTGGTCAGAACTTTTTGCTAGGAACGGATGTAATTGGCCTTCGCGGATATACGAATAACAGCCTAACGCCCGTTGAGAATGGTATACGGGGCGGTTTGTTCTTTACGAAATTCGTAACGGAAATCCGATATCCACTTTCTTTGAATCCTAGTGCGACAATTTATGCTCTGGCATTTGTCGAAGGAGGAAATAACTGGAATGATTTTGACCAGTACAATCCTTACGACATGAAACGATCAGCAGGAATTGGCGCTAGAATTTTTATGCCAGCATTTGGTTTGCTTGGCTTGGATTGGGGTTATGGGTTCGATTCAGAACCTGGACAGACAGGACCAGCTGGCCCACAGTTTCACTTTAGTATTGGACAGCAAATCAGATAATGAAACAGTTCATCCTTTTCTCGGCTCTCTCTTTTTTATTAATTCCTGTTAGCTTTGCGCAAAAATTCGGATACGTAGATACGAATTACATTTTGGGTAGACTACCTGAGTACAAGGAGGCGCAAGCGGAAATAGAGAAACTGGCACAAGGTTGGGAAGCAGAAATTCAGGAAATGTATAAGGAGGCGGAAAGCATGGAAGCTGCTTTTCAGGCGGAAGAGGTTCTCCTTACAGTGGATATGCGCCAGGACCGACAGACGGAAATAGAGCGGCAGTGGAAGGAGATTAAAGATTACCAAAAACAGGTCTTTGGTTTCGAGGGGCTCTACTTTCTGAAGAAAAAGGAATTGATCAAACCAGTCCAGGATAAAGTTTTTGAGGCGGTGGAGAGAGTGGCGAAAAACAACCGACTCCAAGTGGTCTTTGACAAATCGGGGGATTTGGTAATGATCTACACAGACCCTATTCATGATTACACAGATTTTGTGTTGGAAGAATTGGGGCTAGGTGAAAATCAAACGACGAATTAATAGACGAACAATAATTAATTATGAAACTGAAATTTTTGATTGGCTTCTTCGCCCTGGTGGCCGTTGGAAGCTTGCAAGCTCAGGAGACGAAGATTGGTTATACCAACGCAGAGTATATCTTGTCTCTCTTGCCTGAGGCTAAACAGATTGAAGCAGACCTTAAATCTTACGAAACTCAACTCCAAAATCAGCTACAAGCGAAATACCAGGAGTTTCAAACAAAAGCGGCAGACTATCAGCAGAATGCAGCATCAATGATTGAAGCGGTAAGAGCAGATAGAGAAAGAGAGTTGCAGGGGCTGCAAGAGAGTATCCAAAAGTTTCAGTCAGAGGCGGAGACTTCTCTCCTTCAAAGACGAAATCAATTGCTGCAGCCAGCTGTTGAGAAAGTAGGTAATGCGATCCAGGAAGTAGCTGAGGAGAATAATTACACCTTTATTTTCAGCTCTGGAGCAGCAGGGTTAGATATATTGCTTTACGCCAAAGAAGAAAACAATGTTTCTAATTTGATCCTTGCTAAATTGGGAATTGATCCTCCGGCTGAAACGGAAACAGGCAATTGATCGGAACATTTTACTAGTTATTAATAATGACCCAGACGTGACAGTCTGGGTTTTTTATTGCAATAGAACACCTACGATCAGACCGCCAATGATGATGAGTGGCGTAGGTATTTTTGTGAAAAAGATGACACAGGCTGTACCAATCATCAGAAAGTAGTTGATAAATGAAGCTTCTATGCTTCCAAATAAAAGGAAGGTAGCAGCCATGACCATTCCGGAACTTACAGCATTGATGCCTTCCAACGAAGCTTTGACAACCCGGTATTTTTTGAGGTTCTCCCAAAACCGGATGGCGAAAAAGATGAAAAAGGTTCCTGGTAAAAAGATACCTGCAGTGGCCAGAAAGGCCCCCAAAATCTGACCTCCAATACCCAGTTCACGAAGACTCAGTGCACCCACATAAGAACTAAATGAAAAGACCGGCCCTGGAATTGCCTGGACAAAAGCATAACCGGAAATGAATTCCTCGGAGGTTAGATATTTCTTAAATTCCACAAATTCAGTAAAAAGGAGTGGAACAAGTACCTGACCGCCACCAAAGATCAAACTACCATTTCGATAAAAATTGTCGAAAATCCGCAAAGGAGTCCATTCAGTGAGTTGCCAAACGATGGAAGCACCAATCATTACACCAATCCAAATAAAAATACTGGTCCAGTTGATTTTGAAACTGCTTTTTTCCTCTATGGGTTGCTTTTTATACCGTGATGCAGTCACGGCCCCTCCTGCTAGTAACAAAATAGGAAAGACGAAGGGATTCTTAAGGAAGTACGAAATAAATGCCGAAAGCATCATCAAGAAATACCCAACCCTTGAAGAGATCACGCTACTTGAAATTCGATACGCCGAATACGCTACAATTCCCACAGCCATGGGTTGAATAAACCTCAGAAACGCCAGAGAAATGTTCATCTCTTGCATAAAATCCACTGCAAGAGCAGCTGCCGTCATGATACAGAAGGCCGGAAACATCCATACTAAAAGTGTTAGATACGCAAGACCGGGACCTCCCATTCGGAATCCGAGTGAAGTGATCGTTTGTGTAGAAGTTGGCCCTGGCAGAATCTGACACAAAGCGTAAAGTTCGATGAGTCCTTGCTCGTCAATGTAACCTCTTTTTTTGACCATCATATCGATTACCATGGCCAAATGGGCTTGAGGACCTCCAAAAGCTGTCAGGGAGAGGTAGAGAACATCTCTGAGGAAGATTATGTACCTGACTCGCCGAATGGCCATATCACTTTTTCAAGCCAATTTCTCTTAGTCGCTCATCCAGAAATTCTCCCGCGCTCATGTCTTCGTATTGCTTAGGCGTTTCTTCGGAGATGCAACTTTCCAGGCAGGAGAGATCCATTGAGGATTTTGGATGCATAAAAAACGGGATGGAGAAACGACTGGTTTTCATCATTTCTTTCGGAGGGTTTACTACGCGATGAATCGTTGATTTCAGATTGTTATTAGTAAGCCTGGAAAGCATATCGCCTACGTTTACTACAATCTGGTCTGGCAAGGCGGTGATAGGGATCCATTCGCCATCTCTTCTCAGTACCTGAAGCCCATCTGCACTTGCTCCCATCAGTAAAGTGATCAGGTTGATATCTCCATGTTCCGCCGCTCTTACCGCATCTGCTGGTATGCTTTCAGGATTTTCAATAGGGAAGTAATGAATGGCTCGCAGAATGCTGTTCCCAGATTTTACCTTGTTATCAAAGTAGTGTTCTTCTAGTCCCAGATACAAGGCAATCGCTTGTAGCATGGAAATCCCAGCTTCTTCAAGAATTCTGTATGCAGTTGTTGTTAGCGATTCCATTTCGGCAATTTCTGCAGGCCAAATGTTATCAGGATAATCCGGCAACTTTTGGTCATCGGGTTGTCCCACATGGAAAAATTCCTTTAAGTCCCCTGTATTGCGACCTTTTGCCTTTTCTTTTCCTTTACTGATATAGCCCCTCTGACCAAATAGCTCTGGAAATTCATATTGTTGCTTGATGTCTTCTGAGAGTGAGAAAAACTTCTCCACAGATCCATAAAGTTTGGCTGTCAGTTCATCTGAAAGTCCATGATTTTTAATTGCAACAAAACCAATATTTTGATAAGCCTCACCGAGTTCTTTTACAAACTTGGCGCGTGAATCTGTATCTCCTTGCGTAAAGTCCGCTAGATCAAGGGAGGGAATTTCCTGATATAAGATAGGTTTCATCTTTTTGTGGTTAGTTATTTAAAAATATGCCAAAAGCTTCAAAAAATGCTTGAATTAGCATTCATATTTCTTTTGTTGTGATCGCTCTCATCTTTGAAAATCCTGGAAATGGGTAGCAATGGCCTCTACGAGAAGGTTTGCCACTTCATCCGGAGTTCCACTGGCGTTTATATCAATAATGGTTTCCCCTTTTCCAGAGAGGAATGTTTTGGCAGCCTCATACTTTTCCCGGATTTCGGCCAAGTTTCTTTCAAACAGTTCTCGGGGCTCATTTCTTTTGGCCATCCGTTGATAACAAACCTCGTCCGATACGTCGAAAAACAAGATTAGATCAGGTCTGATCGCCATTTCATTAAGTTGATAGACTGACTCCATATCAAAATCAGCTGAGCTCTGATAAACCAGAGATGAAAGGTAATATCGATCACATAGTACGATATGATCACTGGAAGTTTCCAGCCAGGGAGAGATGACACGAGTGCAGTGGTCTAACCGGTTGGTGGCGAAGGCCAAAGGAAGCACTCTAGGGTGAAAATCATGAATCTGCTTGGTCAAAACTTGCCGGATGTAATGGCCGGCAACAGAATCGTCATGAGGTTCGAATGTCTGCTTGACCTTTTTATCGAATTGCGTTTCAAGGGTTCTTGCAAGATTCCGACTTGCTGTGGATTTACCGGAACCATCCAGTCCTTCAATGACAATGAAATGTGATTTTTTCTCCATGAGTTCGGGGCACAAAAGTACCTAAGAATAGGAGATCTTTTCGTTCGGAAACCTAACGAAATACGCTTTTTAGTACTTCCAATGAACGAATTTCTAAGGCATGACCAAGGTGATACTGGTAATATTTCAAGATCATGTCCAGCGTTTCACTACGTATCTTTCCGGTGGCAGGAATTGAAGCAAAGAATTCTTTTGATACCAGGGATTCGGCAAAATCATCGATTTGAGCTGCATGACCCGAAACAACATGGTCCTGGATCAGGCTTGGCTCGAAACCGAAACCCAGGAAGGTGGTTAATTTAATCAGGAACTGTAGGTGGAAATTTTCATCATTCTTCAGGGCATGGTCGAAGGCAATTACTGAAGCTTCCAGGAATTCAAATAGTGGAATGTTCTCATGTTTTTCTGCCTGTAAAACTTTGGCGAGGACTTCCGATAAAAAAAGTGTGATTGCACTTTTTTTCATATCGGACCGGATGTTCGAGAGCATGTGTTTGGGTCTGAACTCACTCAGACGATGTAAGTCTTTGTCTTTGCTCCAATAGAGCACTAGTTCTAAAACAGAAAATGGCTCAAAATAACCAGGATTCTTTTTTGATTTTTTACTGCGAATCCCATTAATGATGAGTGATTGCAACCCGTAATCACGTGTAAAAACCCTCGCAATGATGGAGGAGTCTTTATACTTGATATAATTAATGGAAATACCTTCGGTTTTAGAAATCATGTGCGGGCACCAATTTACCGGATAACCGCGATTTTGCCGATCAAAGTCTCTTGTCTATTGCCAGTACTACTGAAAAAGAGGTAAATCCCACTGACTGCTTGGTTACCAGAAGTGTCCCTAAGATCCCAGGTTGCCGTGCCACCGAGGGCAGTAACTTCTCTAATCAGATTGCCTCGAACATCGGTGATTTTGATGTTGGCATCCTGGGCTAATCCACGCAAAGTGATCGGGCCGGGGGTTTGTGGGCGAATGGGGTTGGGGAAGATCTGTACATCACTATGTGTAGCTCTTCCTGAAGAAGATCCTGTGCGATATGAAACGAGACCTCTGTCCGTTAGAATGAACATTTCTCCACTAACTGGATCGTAGGCAAAGTCCAAAACCGTATTTGATGGTAAGGGGCTGTTTTCCGATGTGAATCTTGTTTCAAGAGTAATAACATTGCTGTCAAATACCCAAACTCCATCTCTGGTTGCCATCCATTTCCTGTTGCCACCATCTACGGCCATAGCAGTTACAGCTTCTTCGTCGAAAAGTTCCCGGTTTTCAAAAAAGGGAGTAAATGCATTGAAATTGTCAAAAACGAAGGTAGCATCCACGAAAAAGGAGATTCCTGATTGCGTCCCGATCCAGGCTTGATCGTCCAGATCAATTATTGTTGATCGGATATTGGCTGATGCCAGCCCATCGCTTTGATTGATTACCCTGGATTGATCATTAATAGGGTCATAGGCAATCATACCTCTATTCGTGCCATTAGTTAACCACAATACGTTTCCCTGTGATAGCGTCATGTCGATCAGATCGGATGAACCAACGGTGTTTGCGGGCCAAGAGTCCCATGTACCTTCATTCAATCTATAAAGGGCATTGGAGTGTCCATTTCTAATGGCATATAGGCCATCTGAACTCCCCGACAGAGCAGGTATGGTGGCTTCCACCTCATTGAATGCGTCTGTTACAAAATCATTCGCGCTTAAATTATAAATACCCTGGGTATTTGAACTTAGATAGATTGCTCCATCGTAAGTAGCGACATCAGAGATGTTGTAAAACCCTTCTATTACATGATTGTTCCATCTACCATTGTCAAAGACAGCATAACCCATCGAATCAAGTTGTTGAGTGCCTGGAGGTGTAGCATAGAATGCAAAAAGACTATCAGCGTACTTGATGCGAGTTATTTGGTCGGAACCAGGTCCATTGGGTATGATCACACGTTCAGATAAGTTGGTGACTTCTATCAATCCATTTTGTTCATCCGCGATATATACGATTCCCTGGTCAATGTCCAGATCGACTCCCATTGCAAGGTTGGTGGTAGGCACGGCTGTTTGCTCACCATTCTCAAGAAACGTCAGTTGTGTTGATCCCATGAGATAAATTCTTCCTTCGAAAACATCCATTCCTAAAATGTCAAAAGAGGTGTTAAAAAAGCTATTCCAAACACCACTTACAGGGTCCAGAAGAAATATGATGTTGCCTTCGCTGGCATAGATCTGCCCCTGATGCAATGTGAGGTTTTCAAAACCGGCTGTCTCGGTATCGAGCGTCCAGTTGTTAAAATCAAGCAGGTTGCTATTAATATTCCCAGACAAAATGCCCGATTCAGTAACTGCATAGAGCTGATCGTTTCCCAATAGAATTTCATGGATTTCGACGATCGTCCCATTGGGGCCTATTTCCCGGAAAACTTCAGTGATCTCCTGAGTGTTTAGATTGATAGTGGCAATGCCAAAGCCTGTTGGTGCAAAGGCCTGATCATTATTGATGATAAAGCCATTGACTGATCGGTCAAGACCAAAGCTACCATCAGTGAGGTCCGTCAGGTTTTTCAGAATACCTTCTTTTATTAGGTCTACTCCTCCATCTTCATACCCGATGAGGAGTACATCCCCTTCTGCCTGATAGTTGAGGCCGGTAATCGCCCCTCCATTTAATCCGTCAATCTTCGAAAGGCGAGTGACTTCTTCATTTTCAAAAAGGAAAAGTGCAAACTGACTTGCAGCGAAAATTCGATCTCCGTCGCCAGCCACCAATTGAGTACTCTCGAAGCTAAAATGGTTTCTCCATGTACCCACTGGGATGTCTTGAGTATATCCAGGGAAAAGAAGTGAAATAGAAACGCCAAGAAAAAGGAGGACTCTAGACATTGTTCATTTTACGTTGAAAGCATGTCCTGCAAAGTGCTTCATATATATCTTTTTCACCAAGAACCACTTTTTTGGTAGACCGGCCTCTTCTGTAGGAATAGGAAGCCACATTTCCACATTCCATGCAGATTGCGTGTACCTTGGTAATGTACTCTGCAATGCACATAAGTTTATCCATGGGTTCAAAAGGGATGCCCTGAAAGTCCATGTCCAGGCCCGTCAGAATCACTCGTTTTCCTCGGTTGGCCAATTCGTTTGTGACTAGAACTATGTCTGGGTCAAAAAATTGTGCTTCATCGATGCCAATTACTTCACTGTTGTCGCATTGCAACAAAATATCTCGTGCAAAGTGCACTGGTGTAGACGTGATCGTAGTTTCATTGTGGGAAACGATATCATGTTGTGAATATCTTTTGTCTAGTTTTGGTTTGAATATTTCTACTTTTTGCCTGGCGATTAAGGCCCGATTCAAGCGGCGGATCAATTCCTCGGTCTTTCCGGAAAACATGGATCCGCAGATTACTTCAACCCAGCCACTACGGCGGTTTACTTCAGAGCTGTTGGAGGGTTCAATAAACATTAATATGAATATTTCTGATGTGGCAATTTGCAAACTTCGGGAATTTCGATTTCCAGGTCATAAACTGGCTCTACCTGACAGGAAAGTCGTTCCGAGCTCCTCAATTTTCCCATTTGTCGGAATTTCTGTTCAGATTCGGAATCATCTGGTAAACTATCTTGTCCGACAATTACGTTAACCTTACATGTGGTACATCTGCCTTTGGCACCGCAAGCATGCATCACATCTATGTGTTGCAGCAAAATATGAAGCAGTTTCGTATTTTTATCGCTGCAATCGATAGATTTACTTAATAGGTTTCGAACTGTAATCCGCAACATTTCTTCGCAATTTAGAATTGGATGAGAAGACTTTTTAACATTGAGTTTGTAAAAGGTTATAAAAAGACCTTCACTGAACAAATAATTCATCAATCTTACCAGGCTAAGGACTCGCTATCTGGGAAAGAGCTGGTGTCGTTGACACCCTCCAAACAGCTTAATTTCCTGGTCATGAAAGCCCTTTTTCAAGAATGGCAGGAAGAAATGAAGCGGCTTGAAAGCCCTTATTTTGACTACAAACACCCAGACGTAAAAAAAGCGCTGGTGCAATTCATGAATGTGCTGTCGCAGCATATTCAGGTGAATTCCGAGACCTTGAAAGTCTTGATTTCTAAGGCACTTGATGAGGCGTTCATCCTGGTGAATGATCCGGCTGAATTTATCCGGCAAGAGTTTGCCGGAAGGGAAAGACAAACTTACCAGCAAAAGCAAGCGAAGCCTATTTTGAAATATTTGAAACTCTTAACGGAGGAGTTTGACGATTTCTTCAATGCCCAGGCTTCAGGCACTTATGCAGAAGTATTTGAGATTGCCGAAGATTATTTTGCCGATGTGGATCTCTCAGAGAGTCAGGAGAAATTGTTTGCGAACCTTTCAGAGGTGACTCCAATCACAATTGGGGATTTGCTGGATGAAGAAGAGTTCATTGATATTACTCGAATCGATGAAGATTTGGAGGAAAACGATCCTGAGCCGGATCTTCCGGAATCTCAGATGTCTGAAGAAACAGTAACAGAAGAGTCGGTGCATGAGGACGATGAAGAGCAGACAGCAGATGAGGAGCCAATAAAGGAAGAAGAGCCTGAAGAAGAGACAGAGAAGGGTCATGAAACGGAAGAGGTAGAAGGCTCTAATGAGCCTGAAGAGGAAATAACAGTCGAATCAGAACCTGAACCCGAACCGGAAATCAAAGAAAAGCCGGAAGCGGTTGAATCGGAAATAGAACAAGTACCTCAGCCAGAACAAACACCAGAGCCAGAAGAAGAAACTCAGGAAAGCGCGACAATCAATGATCAATTCAGTGATGATAAAGAGGAATCTCTTGTCGAAAAACTGGAAAAGGAAGAAGTACCAGGAACCATCCTGAGCAGTGTTTCAGTCAATCAGAAATACATGTTTGTTCAGGAGCTATTTGATGGTGATGCCAACACTTTTCAGAAGGCGCTATCGGAAATAGAATATTCTGGTTCGTTTGATGATGCCGTTGAGCATCTGGTAACAAACTACGCCCGACAGTTCGATTGGGACATGAATTCAGATGAAGTAAAAGAGTTGCTGAAGGTGATCTTTAGAAGATTCCGTTGACTATTCAGTTGTACCCGGAAAGCACTTATCTGATTTAGATCAAATAAATAGCTGATTAACAGCAGTAATTTATGTGCTGGACTCAGGTCTTTTTGCGTTAGCAAATTTTAAAATCTAAGCCAGTGAATGTTGCGTTTTTCAGTGCCAAGACGTACGACAGGTCCTATTTTGACGAGGCCTGCGATAGAGGTATTCCTGCCATTACTTATTTCGAAGCATCATTGGATGAACAAACGGTAAACCTCTGCGAGGGATATGATGTCGTTTGCGTTTTCGTAAATGACCGACTTGATAAGGCTGTTTTGAAACAAATTCATTCTTTTGGAATAAGTCTTATTGCCTTGAGATGTGCGGGGTTCAATAATGTGGATCTTGAGACCGCAAGAGAGTTGGGAATTTCAGTGGTTCGTGTGCCCTCCTATTCTCCTGAGGCTGTAGCGGAGCATGCGACAGCATTGATACTGACCTTGAATCGCAAGACGAACAAAGCCTACAATAGAGTCAGGGAGGGGAATTTTTCTTTGCAAGGGTTGGTAGGATTTGATCTTTACAAGAAGACTGTAGGTGTCGTGGGTACTGGAAAGATCGGTAAGGCTTTTTGTAGGATCATGCGAGGGTTCGGAGCGAAGGTCATTGCATATGACCTTTATCCATCAAAGGACATGGAAAAAGAAGGAGTCCAATATGTCAGCCAGAATGAGCTTTTCAGTATAAGCGATATCATTTCCCTCCATTGTCCTTTGAAACCTGATTCAATGCATTTAATTGACGGCCACACGATTTCCATGATGAAGCCAGGAGTAATGCTGATAAATACCAGTCGAGGCGGTTTGATTGATACGAAAGACGTGATTGCTGGCCTTAAGAGCCAACAAATCGGATACCTTGGAATTGACGTGTATGAACAGGAAGAGCATCTTTTTTTCAAGGACCTATCTACGCAGATCATACAAGATGACATGATCATGCGTTTGATCAGCTTCCCCAATGTACTGATCACGGCACATCAGGCTTTTTTGACGAATGAAGCTTTATCGGAAATCGCACAAACCACTCTGGAGAATATTCGTGCTTTTGGAAGAGGGGTGCCTCAAAATCAGGTAAAAGTGTAGAGGGTCCTGTCTCGCAAAGTTTGAATCGAGTTGATTAACTTGACATCAATAGCGCGATGAAGTCATTTGAAAATTATTTGAAAGAGTTCCCCAATTATAACCCAGAGGTATTTGGCCAGATAACCCCTTACCTGTTTACTTTGGAGCTTGAATCGGGTGATTTTTTTCTGGAACACGGAAAAACCTGCAAACAAATTGCTTTCATAGAAAGGGGACTCCTTCGACTCTTTTATCTTAAGGATGGGAAAGAGGTTACTAACTGCTTTTGTAGGGAAAATACGATGACTACCTCATATTCGAGTTTAATTACGCAAAAAGAGAGCAGCATGGCCATTCAGGCCATAGAAAAGAGTCGTTTGATAATTTTTTCCTACGATCGATTACAAAAGCTGTTCAGTCAAAACTTATTTTGGCAGCAAGTAGGCAGGTTGGCAGCAGAGAATGAATTTGTTAATACCGAGTGCCACAATCGTTTTTTGAAAGACCTTTCTGCTTCGGAGAGATATGAAGAGGTTTTAGAAAACGATAGTGACCTTATTCAAAGAGTGCCATTGACCTATCTCGCCACCTACTTACAGGTGGCTCCGGAAACTTTAAGCAGGATTCGAAAAAGATTGTCTCGAACTTGACTCATGTCAAGTGAAACTACAGAGTTGCTATAGATTTTTGTCCAGAATTAAAACTAAGATTCAATGGACAAAAATTTAGTAAAACAAGCTGTGGTCAATAGCTATGGTAAATTGGCGAGGAATACCACGACAGGGATGTTTACAAATCTTTTTTCGTGTTGTGAACCCAGTAAAAATGCAAGGAAGGTAGGTGAGGCGGTTGGTTATTCCGACCATCAGCTGAAATCAGCACCAAAGGATTCAAATCTGGGTGTTGGCTGTGGAAATCCTTCTGAATATGCAAAAATCGAAAAAGGTGAAACTGTGGTAGACCTGGGTTCAGGAGCAGGCTTTGATGCGTTTATTGTATCCCCGTTAGTAGGTGAAAATGGTCATGCTATTGGTGTCGATCTTTCACCCGATATGTTGACTTTAGCACGGAACAATGCCGAAAAAGGGGGATACGAAAATGTGTCATTTATCGAAGGAGATATTGAAGAACTTCCTTTTAATGATGGATATGCTGATCTCATCATTTCTAATTGTGTTATCAATCTATCGCACAACAAAAAACAAGTTTATGAAGAGGCATTTAGGGTGCTAAAAAATGGAGGAAGAATTTCAATTAGTGATATCGTACTTGAGAAGGAACTTCCAGGTTTTGTCAAAGATTCTCTGGCAGCTCACATCGCCTGTGTCTCGGGTGCTGAATTATTGGAGAACTACCTTAAGTATTTGAGCAATGCTGGGTTTCATCAGGTGAAAATTCAAGATAAAAAGGAATTCCCACTAGAATTGATGCTGGCCGACCCACAAGTACAAAAGTTAGCGACTGAAATGGAATTTCACCTGGAGGAGGATCAACTCAGGGACATAGCCGCAAGTGTGATTAGCATCTCAATAACAGCCTCGAAATAATGTCGTGTTTAGAACAGGTCCTCTTCACGTTCCAGCATCAAGATGGAACTCTGAGGAACGATGAAGTACTTCTCCCCTTTGTATTGCACCTCAAAAGCTGCTTTCTGTAAGAAGATTGCCAAATCACCCTCTTTTGCCTGAAGCGGTACATACTTAACCTTGTCTTCTTCGCCCTTCCAGGAGTCATCGTCATCCATGGGAAGAGGAATTGGGAATCCTGGTCCCGATTTCACAATATAGCCACTTTGTACTTTCTCTTTCTCCTGTACACCAGGAGGCAAGTAAATACCACTGTTGGTTTTTTCTTCATCGGTTTTGGGCTTAATCAAAACCCTGTCACCTACAATAATCAACTTTTGAAGCTTATTGTTAGCTGTCAACTCCATCTGTAATTTTCTTAAAATCGTGCAAATCTATGAGAATCAATACTTAGCCACCAAAAAGATTGGATTGGGTTTCCGGTTCCGGCTCCTCTTCCTGCGGGGGGTCTTGTGTGGATTTAGCCTGGGCTCTTATCAAAACTTTGTCGTCTATGGCTTTGCTAGCCTGGGCACCCAACTCTTTCAATCGTTCTGTTTTCCGAACGAGGTTGTCTTTCCCTGAAACCAGCTTTTTCATGGCGTCATCGTAAGTATTCTTTGTGGTGGTTAGTGTCTGACCAACTTTCACCAGATCATCTACAAAAGACTTGAATTTATCATATAAGAGACCGCCTTGTCTCGCTATTTCCAACGCATTGCGGTTTTGATATTCGTGTTTCCAGATGGATGCAACTGTACGCAGAGTTGCAATCAGGGTGGCTGGGCTCACAATGACAATATTTTGGTTGTGAGCTTCATTGTACAGTTCACCACCGCGCTCGATGATCAAGGCAAAAGCGGCTTCAATCGGTACGAACATCAAAACATAGTCCAGCGTACCTGTTTCAAAAAGCTGATGATAACTTTTATTGGAGAGACTTCTGATATGCGTCTTTACGGACAACATATGTTCCTTCAAAAAGCGGTCCCGATCTTCGTCGTTCTCCGCATTGATGTATCGGTCATAAGAAATCAGGGAAGCCTTCGCGTCAATGACCAGATTTTTATTGTCAGGCAGCCGGATGATTACATCTGGCCTAAGTCTGCGTCCGGCCTCCGTTGTGATGGATTCCTGCGTGTAATACTCTCTATCTTTTTGTAAACCGGATTGTTCCAGAATACGTTCCAGAACCAATTCACCCCAATTACCCTGAACCCTGGAATCTCCTTTTAGCGCGCGGGTTAGGTTTACAGCTTCCTGACTCATTTTCTTATTGAGTTCACGCAAGCCACTAATTTGCTCTCTCAGTGCCACATTGCGCTCCACATGGTCTTTATGGGTCATTTCTACCTTGCGCTCAAACTCTGTTAGTTTCTGACCTAAGGGTTTCAGTAATTGGTCAAGATTGGTCTTGTTTTGGTTGGTGAATTTGAGACTTTTCTCTTCAAAAATTTCGTTTGCAAGGTTCTTGAATTGGGCAGTAAACCGATCTTGAAGGGATGTCAGCTCCTCCTTTTGCTCCACCAGTCGCTTTGCCATGTTTTCATAATTGGCCTCAAGTGTGGCTCTTTCACTATTTACACGGATAAGTTGTTCTCGTTCTTCCCTCAATTGAGAATTGAGACTGGTGATATCCTGTATTTGTCTTTCGGACCTCTCTTTTTCCAGTTTGAGTTCCAATTTAGCTTGCTGTAGTTCGTCCTGTATCCCTTTTTGAGGTGATTTAACTTTGAATAGGAGATAACCCATAGCGGCTCCGGCAGCTAAACCCATTGCCAATAAACCCAACATTGTTAAATCCATCATTCAAATTTACAAAAGCCCGCGGAGAGCGTGAGGTGTAACACCTTCATATTTTTCATTCACCACCGAATGGCTTTCCAGTAAGGACAATACCGTGGAAATATAAAACCTACTGGAAACCTGATTGTTTGCAAATCCGGAATGGTATGTCAAATTGAATTTCGTCGATGTTTTTTGCTGGTGATAGAGGTTTGATGAAGCATGTTTTTCTCCGGCTTGGTCTTCAGGCCAACGTTGAAATAAGGTTCAAATCAGTATAATTAGACAACTTTGTGTTAGAATATGTGTCTGATTGCATTTGCATTAAATGAGCATCCGAAGTACCCATTGATCATGGTGGCCAATAGGGATGAATTCTATGAACGACCCACAACTTATGCGGACTTTTGGGAAGACCATCCTGATGTACTTGCGGGAAGGGACCTAAAAGGAGGCGGGACATGGATGGGAATAAACCGAACAGGGAGGATTGCAGCTGTAACTAACTACCGGGATCCAAAAAACATCAGCGAATCTGCCAAAACACGCGGAGACCTCACAAAAGATTATTTAACGACAGGGCCGACAGCTCAATTATACTTAGAGCAGGTCGCCAAAGACGCTGCTTTGTACAATGGCTTTAACTTGTTGTTATTTGAGCAAAACAAAGGATTTTACTTTTCCAATTATGGAGAACAAGTTCAACAACTGAATAAAGGTGTTTATGGCCTGAGCAATGCATTACTAGATACATCCTGGCCTAAACTAGAAAAACTTAAATCTAATTTTCGACAAACGTTACAATCTGAATTTGATGTAGATACTTTGCTGGGATTATTGACAGACAGTGAAACTGCAAATGATGATGTATTACCAGAAACAGGCGTACCCTATGAGTGGGAAAAAGCTATTTCCGCGATTTGCATTGATACACCTACTTATGGCACTTGTTGCAGTACGGTTATTTTAGTGGACAATGCGGGCAACATGTCATTTACCGAAAAATCTTTTCCTGTGGGGGCAAGAGTGGCACAAAAAGCATCGTTTAATTTAAAAATTGCCGATCAATGATACGACTCCTATTGATGCTATCGACTGTCACATTGCTCGTTTTTTCTGCCTGCGATAATGAGCTCGGGGAAGATTTGCCTTTGATGTCCGGACAAGTGGCTGGAGAGCTCTGGACCTTCAAATTGGGAAAAGCACTCCGTGATCCTTTTGGTGAAGAACTCAATATTTCCTTCTATTCCGAACAGGAATTCGGGGATGACCCCTGTGCGATAGGAAATTCAAACAATGCACACTTGACAATTACAGTCCCCTTTGGTGTCGGTAACTTTAATCTACCTCAAAATGGTGAGTCATTGGTTTTTCAACAAGGTGGAAGCAATGCTTCTTTCCAGGCTGCCTCTGGATTCATTGAAATCACACAATTGACGGGTATAAGAGGCGTGGGTTATTTACAGGCTACTTTCGATGATGAGAATACTGTAGAAGGACGGTTTCAATTTGATATTTGTAATTAACGAAATCAGAGAATTCTGTTCTCGTTCATGTCCTGTTTTTTCCGCTTGAGTTTCAGTGAGTTTATTAGTAAGCAGCTTCACTTTAGATTCGTTCTACCATGTGACATGGGATACTAAACTAAGGTCCTCAGTACTATTACGATAAAGAAGTTCTGTTGGTCTTTGACCCAAGTCTTTTCAACCAACTTACATGGCCAGGACCGCATTAGCGGTCCTGACATTTTTTATTTAAGCCATTGCTCCCTCTTCCACAACTTCGTACGCGCTAACAGGCAAACAACTACAATTCAGGTTGCGATCTCCATAAGCGCTATCCACTCTACTTACTGAGGGCCAGAACTTACTGAATTTTAATTCTGGAAGTGGAAATGCAGCTTTTTCTCTTGAATAAGGCTTATTCCACTCATTAGCCATGATGACTCGCTGAGTGTGCGGCGCATTTTTCAACACATTATTTTCTTTGTCGGCATCACCTTTGATGACTTCTTCGACTTCTTCGCGAATGGCAAGCATTACAGTGCAGAAGCGATCAAGTTCGACTTTGTTTTCACTCTCAGTTGGTTCGATCATCATCGTGCCAGGTACTGGAAACGAAACAGTGGGAGCATGATAGCCATAGTCCATCAGACGTTTAGCTATGTCCTCTACCTCGATACCAGCAGCTTTGAAATGACGGCAGTCGATAATGAGTTCATGTGCGTTAGTTCCATTCTCTCCAGAATAAAGCACAGGGTACGCCTCACCAATTTGTGATTTGATATAATTGGCGTTGAGGATGGCAATTTTTGTTGCGTTCGTCAACCCTTTGCCACCCATCATGGCAATGTAGGCATGACTGATGGGTAAAATACTCGCACTGCCGTATTCCGCAGAAGAGACCGCTGATATTTTGGAGGAAAGCGTTTCATCGGTTGGTCGCTTCGGCAAATAGGGAGCCAGGTGCTCAACTACACCAATTGGGCCCATACCTGGTCCACCGCCTCCATGGGGAATACAGAATGTTTTATGCAGGTTCAAGTGACATACATCGGCACCAATGTTAGCCGGTGAAGTAAGGCCTACCTGCGCATTCATGTTTGCACCGTCCATATAAACCTGACCACCATTTTCGTGAATGATGTCGCAGATTTCTATGATGGACGCTTCATAAACGCCATGTGTTGAGGGGTATGTTACCATCAAAGCAGCCAGATTTTCAGCATTTTCCGCCGCTTTGGCACGCAAGTCTGCCACATCAATATTGCCTTCATCGTCGCATTTTACAATGACCACCTTCATGCCCGCCATCACGGCACTTGCAGGGTTAGTGCCATGTGCAGAAGAAGGGATTAAGGCGATGTTTCGATTTGAATCGCCCCGATGTTGATGGTATGCTCGAATAACCATTAAACCAGTGTATTCTCCTTGAGCACCTGAATTGGGCTGGAAGGAGACACTAGCAAAGCCAGTGATTTCACAAAGCCAGTCACCCAACTCTGCTATCAGTTCTTCATAACCTCTTGCCTGTTCTTTCGGTGCATATGGATGGATGTCACCAAATTCAGACCAGGTCACGGGAATCATTTCTGAGGTAGCATTCAATTTCATGGTACATGATCCGAGTGAAATCATCGAATGTACCAGAGATAGGTCCTTGTTTTCGAGTTTCTTCATGTACCGAAGCATTTCGTGCTCCGACTGATAAGAATTGAATACCGGGTGCTGTAAGTAGTCCTGTTCCCGTAAATCGTCTCCTAAGTTGACTTCTGTTGAAAAAGGCAATTCCTGACCAACGATTACTTCCAATACTAGGGCAGCATCTTCAATACGATGTGTTTCATCGAAAGAAATACTAACAAAACTATCTTCCAAATAACGTAGATTGACTTTCTTCTCTTCCGCTCGAGCTTTGAGATCAGTTAGATCTGTCGCTTTGAATTTTACGGTATCAAAGAAACGATTATTAACTACCTGAATATTGGATTGTTGTAACTGATTGGCAACCGTCTGTGCTAATCCTTTTACTCTAAGAGCAATATCTCTGAGTCCCGAGGGGCCGTGATACACAGCATACATAGAAGACATGACTGCCAGGAGCACTTGAGCCGTACAAATATTTGATGTAGCTCTTTCGCGTTTGATGTGCTGCTCTCGGGTTTGGAGGGCCATTCGAAAGGCATCGTTGCCTTCAGCATCTTTAGAAGATCCGATCATTCGGCCAGGTACAGCTCTTTTGTATTGTTCTTTTGTGGCGAAGAATGCCGCATGCGGCCCACCATATCCTAGTGGTACCCCAAATCTTTGTGAAGTTCCAACAACTGCATCAACACCCCATTTTCCGGGACCTTCAAACAGGCAGAGCGCCAAAAGATCAGTTCCAACACCTACATAAACCTGATTTTCATTAGCTGCAGCACTTAATGCGGATCGGTCGATAACCTCACCGTCGTTATCAGGATACTGGAAATACACGCCGAATACATCTTCGGCAGTGAGGTCAGCATTATCAATATTTACGATCTCAACTTCAATGCCCATTGGAATGGCACGGGTCTTTAATACTTCGAGTGTTTGCGGAAATACCCTGTGATCTACCAAATATCGCTTCGCTGTTTTCTTTTTGGCACCTTTTCTCAGTCCGAAGAACATCGCCATGGCTTCAGCGGCTGCTGTACCTTCGTCTAAAAGTGAGGCATTCGCGATTTCCATTCCTGTCAGATCAATAACCATCGTTTGGAAATTGATCAATGCTTCCAGTCGACCCTGGGCAATTTCCGCTTGATACGGGGTATAGGCGGTGTACCAGCCGGGATTTTCAAGAATATTCCTTAAAATAACGGTTGGAACTTCGCAGTTATAGTAACCCTGTCCAATGAATGACTTTCTAACTTCATTCTTCTGAGCTACAGCTTTCATTTTGCTCAGGTATTGGTATTCATCCAATGCTGCAGGAAGATTTAGGTCCTTCTTCAGTCGGATATTGTCAGGGATAGTTTTTTGAATGAGGTCGTTGATACTTTCAGCGCCAATGGCCGTCAACATGTCCTCTTGCTCTTTCTGTGTTGGGCCATTATGACGATGCTCAAATGGCGCTCTTTTATTCAGGTTTACAAGCATAATTTCTTCTCTCGAAATCAAGGGGGTAAAATCGAAGCGCAAATCTACATGACAGTCTTTGAATTACCGAATACACTTGAGTATTCACCGTCGAACCAACGCTAGTATTTCGATGTTGTGAAATCCTTTAGTTTTATGACAAATATTATAAATACATGAAGTTAAGATCTTTAGTATGGATAGTGATCTTGTTTCTGTCCGTGGATATGGCGGCACAAGACAAGAAATCTCTTAAATATGGTAAAACTATTACCGCAGCAGACTTAAGGGCAAAATTATCTGTGCTTGCTCACGATAGTTTGGAAGGCCGTGAAACAGGAGAAAGAGGGCAGATGATTGCTGCCAGATATATTGCCGATAAATTTAAATCGTACGGGTTGAAACCTCCTGTTGGGAATGGAGATGAAAAGTCATATTTTCAAATGCTCCCACTTAAGCAGGCTTCCTGGTCTAATCTCTATCTTAAGAAAGAAGATGAAAAAGTAGAGAACCTGGACGGTTTCGTCTACTTCTCCCAGGCGGAGACTCGGGGAGAGGAATATGTGGAAGCTATGTATGTCGGTGATGGAAGTACAATGGCTGAAATGGCGATCGAAGGAAAATTCATTGCTTCGAACAATCGTATTCTAACAGAAGCCACCATGGCCGCAGCCAAAGAAATGGGAGCCTTGGGAATCATCTCAATCATGGAGGACGATAGTGAATTTAATAGCTTGAAAGGGCGAGCTGGCAGGTTTTTCCGTCCGCGCCTAAGATTTGAATTTGAGAATGAATCGGACATACTGCTGATTCTGGATAATAGTAAGGCTGAATGGATGTTTGGAAAGACAGCCGCCACACTGGAAGCTGGGGATGAAGCTAATTTTATTCTGAATGCGGATAAAGTAATTGTACCCAAAGAGAGTATGAATGTATTGGGCTTTTTGGAAGGAAGCGAAAAACCTGATGAAATCCTGATCATTACTGCGCATTACGATCATATTGGGATCATTGGCGAGCAAATCAATAATGGTGCTGATGATGATGGTTCAGGGACGTCAACGGTACTCGAATTAGCAGAAGCTTTTACCACCGCAGCCAAAAAAGGTAAGGGCCCCAAGCGAAGTATTCTTTTTATGACTGTTGCGGGTGAGGAAAAAGGACTTCTGGGATCAAGGTATTATACGGATGTGAGTCCTGTATTTCCTTTGGAAAACACCATTGCCAACCTCAACATCGATATGGTAGGAAGAGTAGATGATGCTCATGCCGACAATCCAGATTATATCTATCTGATCGGTTCAGATAAACTTTCTGCTGATCTTCATAACCTTTCAGAAAAGGTTAACGATGCATTCGTCAATATCAATCTCGATTATAAATACAATGATGAGAATGATCCTAACCGATTTTATTACCGGTCAGATCATTACAACTTCGCAAAAAACGATATTCCTGTGATCTTCTACTTCAATGGGACCCACGCTGATTACCATCGACCAACGGATACGATCGATAAGATCAACTTTGAGCAGATGGAGAGACGTGCAAGATTGGTGTTCTATACTGGCTGGGAAATTGCCAACAGAAAGGAGAAAATCAGGCTTGATGAGGAGAGAATCAAGGTTGAATAAGCTTGATCTATGTGGGGAAAGGTAGAACCTTATCCCCACAAGATCTTTTCAACCAGCTATGGAAAGAAAGACCATTATCCATCTTTCTATCACAATGATACGACATTTCCCCGGTTGTCAAAAGGAAATCTTCTCTTTTTGACAAAAGAGAATTCGCCAAATAGCTTTTGCTAAAGAACTACTGATCAACTGGTTATCATATACCAGATCAAATAACTTCGCGGTATACCACCTTTAATTCCATTAAATTCAAGATTAAAATCATCCACTCTATGAATACAAAAAAGACTTACGTGATTAGAAACACAAATCTGATAAGCGATGGAAAACAAATGCGCGCTGACCTTTTGGTTAAACAAGGGCGTATCGAACGAATAGATAGCTCCATCACTGTCATTGGGAATGTGCAAGAAATCGATGGAGAGTCTCTTTTGACCATGCCTGGCGTAATTGATGATCAGGTTCATTTTCGTGAGCCGGGCTTGACACACAAAGCCGAAATATATACAGAAGCTAAAGCGGCCGTGGCGGGAGGAGTCACATCCTACATGGAAATGCCCAATGTGATCCCTCAGACACTAACACAAGAATTGCTGGCTGAGAAGTACGAAATTGGCCGAAAAAAGTCTTTGGCAAACTACTCCTTTTATATGGGAGGCTCTAATGACAACATTGAGGAGGTTTTGAAAACCGATCAGTCTAATGTTTGTGGACTAAAGGTATTCATGGGTTCGTCGACTGGCAACATGTTGGTGGATAGTGAAGAAACGCTAACCAATATTTTCTCTAAAGTGGATATGTTGATCGCTACCCACTGTGAGGACGAAGGAACAGTAAGAGCTAACACAGAACGTGCAATTGCGGAATTTGGTGACAAAATCCCATTTAATCAACACCCTATTATCCGTGATGAGACAGCCTGTTATCTTTCTTCGTCGAAAGCGGTAGAACTTGCGAAGAAATATGGGACTCGATTGCATATTTTGCATATTTCGACCGGTAAGGAGACGCATTTGTTTGGTAATGATCTCCCTTTAGAGCAAAAAAGAATCACATCTGAAGCCTGTATCCATCATTTGTGGTTTTCAGATGAAGATTATGAAAAGAAGGGGGCATTCATCAAATGGAACCCTGCCGTAAAATCGGCCAACGATCGCTCTCAAATCTGGCAAGCACTACTGGATGACCGAATTGATGTGATTGCAACAGATCATGCGCCACATACATTAGCAGAGAAAAACAATCCTTATTCTAAAGCTCCTAGTGGAGGACCATTGATACAACACACGTTGGTAGCGATGATGGAATTTTATCGTCAGGGCAAAATCTCTCTGGAGCGTATTGTTGAGAAGATGGCTCATGCTCCTGCCATCTGTTTTCAAATGAAAGAACGAGGGTTTATCCGTGAAGGCTATTGGGCCGACCTGGTCATGGTACGGGAGAATGATCCATGGACTGTAGCCCCATCAAATATCCTGGCTAAGTGCGGCTGGTCTCCGTTTGAAGGCACTGAATTCCAATCGAGTATCGTCAGAACATTCGTTTCCGGGCATTTGGCATACGACAAAGGGAATTTTGATGAATCGATCAAAGGTGAACGCTTAACTTTTGTTCGATAAGCTTGGCGTAATCTTTAGGATTAACTTAAATTTGCGATCCGTTTAAAAACGGGACATGGTGGTTGTAGCTCAGTTGGTTAGAGCATCGGTTTGTGGTACCGAGGGTCGTCGGTTCGAGCCCGATCTTCCACCCTAGACTGGGCTGTTCCTTAAATTTAGGTTCAGCCCATTGTTTTACCCCCTCTAAAACGCCGTTTAAAGCACCTTTAAGGCAGATTTCTGAATTTGAACTTTTGGTTCGAGAAATCAAATATTCAATTTTCAATTTTTCTGGATAAATCGAACCAATGATAGCGGTCTTAACATCAAACGTTGAGTTAACATACAGTAAATCAAGGTTTTGCAGTAAGTAAGTGCTGAATTCAAATTGATCTTTTAAGTCACTGTCTGTTTCTTTTAAATCTGCTATTTGTGACTGCAAATTTTCATATTTCAAGGTATATCTTGCTTTAGCTGAAGTGAAGGTTTCATTATCTATCACACCTTCAAAGAATCTGTCTTCAGCCTTTTCGATGGTCTCTTTTATTTTAATACACTCACTTCTTAAAGTGGATATTTCTTTACTTCTATCCTGACCTTTCGATTTGTAATAGTCATTTAAGACATCCTTATAAAGTTCGGCAATCTCTAAAGGAAGGGTTAGAGAAGATAATTCTTCAATTAGTAGATTATTTAATTGGTCCGCCTTTACTCTGTATTTGCATGGACTGTTGCAATGATAGTAATAGTGCTTAGAGCCATTTCGACTGGTGGAGGCGGACCCTGTTAGTTTCTTTCCACAATTGGGGCAAGAAACATGCTGACGGAGAATTAACGTGTCATTTTGCTTGTGGGACCTATATAAGACTCTTTTCTTCCCGTTTCGAACTTCCGATACTCGGTTCCACATGGATTCGGTTACAAGACCTTCGTGCAGAGCTGAAACCAATTGACTGCTTTCATCTTTGTATTCAGGAATGAATATCTTTCCCATATAGACTGGATTGGAAAGCATTGCATTGAATTGATTTTTTGAAAGGGTAAGGCCTTTTGGTCTTAATTTTTTCCGTAACTCTTCGATTCCATGCATGCCGCTGCTATATAGTTTAAAAGCAAGCTGAACCAAAGGAGCCTTCTTCGGATGGGGTTTTAAAGAGGCTTTATCATCATTAGTCCAGTGTCGTACATAGCCAAAAGGTGGAGAAGCTGTCCATACTCCTTCTTTTCTTGCCCGTCTAAGCCCATCAATGGTTCTAAGAGAAATCTTGTCATTTTCTACTTCTGGAACAGATAAGTATACGGCAAGGATAATTTTACTTTCAGGCTGTTGGAGGTCGAGAGGTTGTTCTGATGAGTTTACTTCTATGCCAAGTTTATGTAATGCCTGGATCACCTTTAGGGCTTCACCATGATTTCTTGAAAATCGATCCCACTTTGTAAACAAAAGAAGATCGACCTTTTTCTTGTGACTTTTTACGAAGGCCATTAAATTTTTCCACTCAGGCCGTTCAAAATTTTTGCCACTGTAGTCTTCAACGAAGTGGTGAAGTCTATTGTAATTTTTCAGGTCACAGTATTTGCCAAGTGTTTCTTCCTGATGACGAAGAGAATACCCTTTCTCTGCTTGTTCGTCGGTAGATACCCTGCCGTAAGTAATTACATTTTTCAAACCAGATTCAAATTATTGAAGTGAGTAAAGAAAAGTTTCGAGTTCAGTTTCTGGAACAGGAGTTTCAATGGTATCGAGGCAAATTCCAAACTCTTTGAATAACCAAAGTCCGTCATTACGTAATTCGTCACGATCCCGCGAAAACCTATCCCAATCAGTGGCTAATACCAAATCAACTGATTCGCTATTTTTTGCAACAAATTCCATTAATTGCAACCACTTTACCTGATCAGATGACGGAGCTATCTCCATGAATTCCCAAACTAAATCGTATTCATTGACCAGGCAATGCCCAACAAGCATGCGTTTTTGCCGGTCAAGATCCTTTTTCAGGATCTCCGACGACACTCGACAATACAGCACTACTTTTTTGGTCATACTTGCCATTTACAAAGTTTTGATAATCCAGTTCTGCGATAAGATATAGAAATTCTCTAATCGCTTTAGTCTCTTCGTCTGAATACTTCTTGCCATTTTTATTCAGTATTGCTTTGCACTTTTCAATTGATAACACTTACTGAGTCGTAGTAACCAAGCATCGTTTGATTCGATTACTTCGTCATTACTGAAATACGCCTGATTATTTATCATAGCTATAATTTCTTTTTTAAAGTCCTTTGGATAGAAACAACCTTTCCATTTTCCTGTCGAAGGTCAATGTTCTGAAAATCATCTGATTTGAGAATATCCACCAATCTCTTATTTACTTCCAGTCTTTCAACCCCCTCCAATAGATCAATCTCACTGCCCTTCATTCTAACTTTTATGGACTGGTAGTTTCCCGAACGGAGTTCTTTTATTAGCTCCCACTCGCCATGTTTCAAGCTTTTTTTGTGAGCAGTGATATAGATAGGATCTACTGTGAATAAGTCAGGGAAAGTGTCCTTTAAAGCCTGATTGATACTGATGATGAGGTGATTGCTGGAACCATCAGCTTGACATTGGTCCAAATAGTCCTCATCTGAGACCAATTTGAAACTTCCATCTGTATAAATCATGAAGAATACAGGCAAGTGACCAGCTATCGCCCCGAATAGGAAGTACTGAATTAGAGGGTATTTATCGACCACTTCTTCCTCATTCAAAATCACCTGCTGCTGGATCTCTTTTATTTGATCTAATGGCAATCCAAAATCAACCATGTAACTCACACAAGTCAACCAGATTACCTCAATCATGCTGAGCATGACTACTTCTTCTTCCTGCTCTTTATTTATAGGGGGGATAAATTCATTAATTATACCTGGGTATAAAAAAGCACCGTATTTACCCTCCTGAATTAACCTTTCGATATGTGAGAACTCTTGCAACCGAAATCTTTTTGTATTGAATTGAGACCGAATTTCTTCTGTCTCCTTGCTTGTTAAAAAACCAAATACTTCTTCTACTCCCTGGTTATCAAAATAGGTCAGCTCGACAATGGACTGCTTAAGCTTTTCTTCGAACCTGTTCATCTTTTTTTAACCCGCATGAATTTATACGGGGGATAAATAAATTATGTTTCTATATAACGCTATTGATTGCGATATTTACTTATTCTCCAGTGATTTGATGTATCTCAGATAAAGATCGTCCTTCGCTTCACGTTCTTTCTTTAATTGTTCCATTAAATTGGCTACATTCGTCTGAGATAGTTTAATTTCCGCCAAATACTCTTTGGTTATTTTTTTTAGCTCTTCTGTCCTGTCTAAAAGTTCTTTTTCAAGCTTCATATAGCTTAATTTAATTTCCTGTAGTTGATTGGTAAGACTCTGTTGAAATTGAGCTGGTATGGTCTTTACAAGTTGTTCTGCTTGATGGAAGTGATAATGCGTATCTCTATGGCTATGTTCCGCGCTAGAGGCTCCATGATTGTAAATGTTTCCAGAAAAATCACCAGCCCCTAATTGAAGGTTGGTGTTTTCGTTTCCGGTGTTGGAGAAATCCATATTGATGGTCTGACCCTCAATTGACCGTTTGAGGTTTTCCTCATTGAACATATCTGCCTGATAGATCAGCTGAATATTTTCATTGTAGAAAAAATTGAGATCTATTCCGCAAAGTGCAGCAAACCGCTTTACCTGCTCAGCTGAAACGTCTTTGGACCCTTGTCTTATCCTGGAAATAGTATTGGGATCCTTTCCGATGAATTCACTCAATGACCTGGCGGATTTAGGCTCCATACCTGCCACCTTATGTACATCAATCACGTGATCAACAGCCTGAATGAATCTTAGGTTAATGCCTTCTAGTTTGTTGTCCATTTAGTTAATTGCTAAGGATTTTGAGTTGTTTATTGTTTGCCTCAATGGTATGAAGCGAACATAAGACTAGAACGAACTGACTCAAAAAAAGTGCCACTCTTTTTACTTTTTCTTTACAATTTCTTGTCAGCGAATTTACATGGAAATTTGATTAATGCATAATATATATTCACTATTATGATTTTAATTTCATAATAATTAGAGTTTTAATTCGTATTTGTTTTATGTTTGATGTGAATATATACATCATATTATTTGACAATAGCAATTAATCAGGTTTTATGTACAGCAAAAAGGAAGTCTTTCTCCTTAAGAAACAATTGATGGTTCATTTTGATAGTTACCCTCAGATACTGGTGGAACTAACGGGTCTTACAAGACCAACTATTAATAAGTTCTTCAGCTATGATAATTCAGTAAGACCCTCAAATCAGGATTTGATCTACGGTACAGGTATTGACCTGATCAAAGAGAAAATGAAAAAGCGTGATGAAAGAGTTAATGAACTTGAAGAGTTGTGCAACTCATACAATCAAACAGCAGTTTCTATAATCTCAAAGTGATGCAAGAAACTAGGGATTGGAAGGGCGATTCTTCTGAATTATTTGTTTCAGAATTTCAGAAATGTATTTCGAAAGTAAATCCTAGATTAATCTATAGGGCTTTGGGCAGACAAAAGTCAGAGACCTGGATAGATCAGAGCGAGGTAATGGAATTGCTTCAGATTTCCAGCAGCGTTGAATTCAGGAAGCTACTACCTAAAGTAAAAAAGCTAGGGCTGATTACTTATGAGCAGCAGTATATCATTAGATATTTCAAACCAAGCGTCGTGTCAGTCAAGGAAAAAATGTATTTGAAATGATTCAACTAAAAGAAAACAAATCAAAGATCTGGTTTAAGATTTTACAGGCAGATGCCACACCTATCGATGGTTCGTCAGAGGTATGGACCATGCCCTACAGAGAGCGTAAAGGAGAGTTAACCACCTTTCCTGGAGAATCATCGAGAAACGTAAATGCTCCAGGAGAATGGCACATCAATCCCACCCTTAAAAGTGTATCGTGGTTAGTAAGCAATCCTACAACATTGTATAAACCAAATAGTAATTTAAAGATCTACGTGGCTCAATTAATTGATGCTCCGATTTATGAAGAACCAGGAATGATTTGGGTTCATCGGGCCTACTTGCTACGAGAAGCGACTAATCTGGACCTTAAGCCCTTTGGCTTGTTTCGGGCATTTTCACAAATACTCTGATAAGGCAGGATTAAAGGAATTTAAAGTTTGATCAGGGCTTAACTCAAGTTAAGGCCGCTGATTGCCGAAAGTGAACTGTAGTGCTACACACAGTAGCTCTTTCTTAACGTAGCCCATCCCAGGATGAACCTGGAGAGTGGATGTTCAATTTATTTAAAGGATCGACAAATAAAATGATCGTCCTTCATTACAGCATTGCATTCAAGGCGCTTGATGCATACATTAATTTGTACAATAGCAAAACAGAAGAGCTATCTGGACAGGTAAGGCAAAGTGTAACGGCAACAGCTAAAGAGCTGATACGGCTTTATGGGGTATCTCTTATCAAGGCCAATGGAGTTGGTGAGGTTGACCCGAATAATCTACCGCCTTTAAGGACCAATAATGTCCAACTGGCCACATTATCCCATTCCAGTAGCCGAACCATTCAAAGGCATATTAACAAGTTGATGGAAGCGGGTGTCATCACTGAGAAAGTATGGCATGGCAGTAACGCCAGTTATGAGGTGTGGATAAACCCGAAAATACTGTGTGTAACCAGAAAAAAGAGCCAAAAGGAGCTAAAAATGGAGCGGGATGAGCAGTTACGAAAACAAGCTCTGGAAGCTCAGAAAGCGCATTTTGAAAAGGAACAATCGACAAAACGTCCTCATACAGACTCTGGTAACACTGGAAACACTAATAATATAATAATGGATGTGGTTAACTCCATGAAAATACCTTCGGACGAGGGCATCAACAGGCGAAACGTCTCAACTGGCAACACTTCAAAAAGGCGTGAGCATACGCTCACAGGTCCTCAAGCCTTTTCAGGCTACACTGGCAACACCCTTGCGGGACACACAGAGGGAAAAGTGGCAAAAAAAAGCGAAAAGGTGGCTGGCCGGGCGGCGGCTGTGGATAAGTGTGAGTTATCCGAAAAAGCCCGCAAAGATGCAGAGGGAAAAGGGCGGCATCGAGTTGGAGAAAATAATGGGGATAAATCCCTTGAAAATCCAGCTCGGGCCGCCACTTCCTTTTACGCAGACAGGCTTTGGAATTTGGCAAAAAATGTGCTTTACAAGGATGTATACCTCACTGAAAGACAAGAACTGGCTGCAAAGAGGTTACTTCGACAATGGTATGAACCAGTAAGTGACGAACGCCTGACAAGAGTCCATGAGATTTATACGGAGCGAATCATCCTGGTCCAGAAGTTCATTCAAAAAGACCCTGAAAATCGATTTGTGCAGCTACCTGATAGATATTTCGACCCTACTAACCGTCATGGCTTTACAGGCACCAAAAAGTGGTGGGAAATACAGGAAAAGCGTAAACAAGAGGTGCAGCTGAAACTTATTCTCAATGCTCAGGTACGGCGCTATCTCAACAATGAAAAGAAAGATATGGCTAAGAGAAGACCATCACTGGAAATGTATCGGGACTGTGAACAGCGAATTGGAAAACTCGGAGATCCACTCTTACTGAAGCAATTCCACGCTACAATACTTTCCAATCACTCGAACCTCCAATTGCATCCAAATCAATCTAACACCATTTCAATTCAATAAAAGTCAAAAATCAATGAATAAAACAATTAGAAGCAAGCAATCAACGCCTATTATACAAAGGTTAACGGCCATAATAGATTCGATCAACGTGGACATTTTCGGATATGAAAAGCTGGTCAATCAAAATGTTCAACGGTTCATTGAAGAAACAGCCAGTAAAGCTGGAGTAAACCCGCAGACCTTATTTGTGCGGATTGTCAAACCAGGTCAATCATTGCGTGTATTTCTTCATTCAGGTGCGCAACAAATCGAGGAGTTGACCATTAAAGATCTGGTACTTTTTTTTGTCGGATCAAGTTCTGTCGTAAATCCTGCCACAGTTGCTGATCGGGTGATTTCATTCATGGATGCTTATGCTCATGAAAAAACCGTAGATGTGTCCAGGCTTCAGATACTTATTTCCAGCCAAGATAAACACACCCTTGTGAAGAGTTTTTGTGATCAGGAATTCGTAGAAGATATCCCTTTAAAGCAGTTGATCAATCAATTCAAATCCTAACAATCTTGAAGGAAATGGAAAGACCTACTTATGGATGGAAGCTAAATAAGCACTCCTTTAGCAAATTGATTGTCCGGTTCAAGGATGGGAACATTCGAACCTTTTACTCGATAGACTGGAAGAGCAAAAAAAGTCACCATCGTGATCGTGAGGTTGGCCTGGATCGACTAAGGAACCTGGTCAAAAAATATGGTCCAATGACCAGGAACAGTGAAATCTATGACCTGGATTCAGGTAACATAATTGCGAAGTTCCTTGAAGGGACTGAAGTGAGTATTGACCATAATCAAACGAAAGGACGATAGAGCATGAAGCAAATCAAGGCACTAAAAGAACAATTGAAGGCTGAAAAGTTTGAAGAAAAATATCCACTCCATGATCTCAATGACGGGAAGGTCCACGTACTATACATCTGGCCCTGCCTCAACGGAACAGGTTATTATCGGTCTATTGCACCCGCTTTGGAACTGAATAAGACTCATACGCATTGTGCGCTGATTTCTGGTATTCATTCGTGGGATTTCAACAAGCAGTTCGATGATTATGATAGTCCGGTAGACGAAAGGCTTATCCAGTGGGCGCATTATATCGTGTTACCAACCATATTCACTGACGTTGAATACATCATTAGCGCATTATTGGAAATCAATGATGACCTTCAGTTTGTGATGGACCTGGATCAGAACTTCCATCAAATACCCAAAGGCCATCCTGATCATGACAAGATCAGCACGGAAATGAAAAAGCAGTTACTAAAGAACATTTCCAGAATGGATCTCATGACTGGAGCATCAGAAGAATTGCTCGACTACTATAACTCATTGCTTGAAAAGCATTTCCCGAATTCCACGGTCTTTTTGGAGTATCTACCCAACCTGATCTCTTCTTTGACTTACGAAGAGATTGAACTCCCCAGGAAAGGGAATCAAGGACAGAAACGGACTGACAATAATGCCTCTCGACGACCTTCCACGGATGCTGTAAAAATTGGGCTAATTGGAGGTTTATCGGCAGCAGAAGACATATTAAGTGTTCTGGAACCTGTCAGGGCTATCCAGAAAAAGTATGGTGAAAAGGTGGAGTTCATCCTTTTTGGTTGGGATGGTCAATTGAAAGGAGAGAACAAACTAGAGGGTCTCAAATTCAAATATGTAAAGTCGGTAAGTTTTACTGACTTCATTAATCGACTGAAAGAATTGTCGCTAGACATAGCCTTGTTACCCCTAAGAGATATCCCATTCAATACAAAAGGCAAGTCTGCTATTAAGTATTTTGAGCTATCCGTTTTTAGGATACCCGTGATTGCTTCCGATGTAGCTCCTTATTCAAAGGTTATCGAACATAAAGAGACCGGACTATTGGTGAAGGATGCGGATCAATGGATAAAAGCCGTAGATACCCTCATTCAAAATGAACGTTTACGCAAGAGAATTGGGAATGCTGCATCCAGAGCCGTGTGGGGAATGAATGCTTATAATGATGCAAATATTGGATTATCTCAAACTGTGTTTATATGAATCTGTAACAACGCTAAGACGGTAAACTTTGATTAGTACGTGACCATGATTTTGTTGACACTTATATAAATGCTAGATTAGTAGAGGTATGTGAGAACTAGCAGAAAAAGTCTTTTTCCCACCGAGTATTTTTCACCAATGAATTCAAGATTCACAATAAACTCTTATAGTGTCTAAACATATATCACTGAGGCTTGCTTGGCACGATGATGGTTGGAACGGACATGTTTGCCGAGACCCTAAGAAAAACACATTTTGTATCGGACAACAATCGTATCCGGGTGACCTAATTTCCAAGACCAGAAATCTTGAATGGGAACAACAAGAAACTGTGGCAGGATGCCACTGTTCATCAATAGATGAAATACCTCCATGTTCATATAGCATAAATGCATTCGGAACTAGAGCGATCAAGGGAGAAAGTAACCCTCCCGATTTCTTTCGCGACGATTCGAGAGGGGTTCAGTTTGAGATTCCAGCAGCCACTGCCTGTATCTGGCCCTATGAACAGATGTATTCTGATGAAATAAAGGCAGGCCCAGAATCGAGTCAAATCTACGATTACGCTAAGCGATTAGAGTCAGCTAAAAATTTCTTTAAAGAAGTTTTTCCTAATCAAAGTCTTATCTTCTACTATGCCAACAAGAGCAATCCTTTCAGTGAAGAGGATAATAGAAATTTCGTTTTGGTAGGCATATCAAAGGTGAAGAAGGTTGGAGAGGTGATGTACTATGAAAATGTTTCTGAGGAAAATCGAAAGAAATATGCAGATGGATTTGTTTGGCAACTACCGATCACTTCTCATTATCCTGATGAAGGCTTTTCCATTCCTTATCATCGATACCGAGAAAATCCTAATATCTTAGAAAGAATCACTTATATCCCAGAGATTTCCGAGAATTTCAAGTATGGAACCAAACACATTTCGGATGATGATGCATTAATTTATGTAGAGAGATTAACGGAGATAGTCGGCTACCTCGAACAAGTCGATGAATCTGAAAATTGGAATGAACGTAAGAAGTGGTTACTCAGTCTCCAAAATGAATTGTGGACAAATAGAGGAGTATTCCCTGGGTTGATGTCCGCATTAGAAGTTATGGATATGCCAGAACTTATGGCGTATTACAAAGAAGCAACATCCAAAAAAGAGGGAGTTAGTGCCAAAGAAACCATTTTCAAATACCTGAAGGACAAGACACTTAAAAACTTTCCTGCCAATAATGTAACAGATTCGGAATTAAGGAATTATCAGAGAAACTGGATAATTAAAATTGAGTCTAACAACAAAAGGGATCTAATTGAGAATATTCTATCAAGAATAGATTTGAAACCGAAACAAATTGAATTTATTCTGAGAAATAAACGAGATGAGAACGGTATACTTTCTAGTTCGAAAGAAATAATAGAAAACCCATTCTTACTTCAAGAGGAGTTTGTCGGTGAGGATGTTTCTGACGTAATCAACTTTGAAAAGATTGATCATGCTGTACTTCCATCCCAGGAGCTAAATCTAGACATTCTTGTTTCAAAAGACGATCCAAGGAGATTGCGTGGACTTATTATTGATGTGCTGAAGAAAGAGGGAGTACATTCCTTCATTGACCAAGAGTCAATTCTGGATACTATTAATCGTAAGCTCGCCAATTATCCAGATTGGAAAAAGGTTGAATTCAACAAAGGGTACATTGAATTTGATAAGGAATTATTCGATCAGAAAATTGTATTCAGAGTTGCTGAAGGAATTACTTACTACTATCACAAAGATGTATACAATCAAGAAAGGCTTATTGAAAAACAACTAAGAAATCTTGTTGGTCGTGGTGATATTGAAATCAAACGACCTTTTAGTGCTGAGAAATGGGAGAATGAAATCTTAAAACCTGAATGTTCTCTAAATCTCAAATCACCTGAAGAGTATCGAAAAGCAGTAGATGGACAGGTTAATGTATGTACGCAAATATTTACTAAACCTCTGGCTATTTTGTCCGGTGCGGCTGGT
This sequence comes from Cyclobacteriaceae bacterium, assembly GCA_965215825.1. GTDB lineage: Bacteria > Bacteroidota > Bacteroidia > Cytophagales > Cyclobacteriaceae > JAWPMT01. The sequence goes on from CBDCEM010000002.1 coordinate 1,231,739, forward strand.
ACAGGTAAAACTACAGTAATCAAAGCAATATTGAAGGCTATCCAATTCAGTTCAAACAATACGGAGAAATGCCTTTTGCTTGCCCCTACTGGAAAAGCATCGGATAGGATGCGCGAGTCTACTCAGGGTGCTGGAGTTGACACTATGACAATTCATCAATTCTTAGCTCAACGTGGATGGCTGAACCCTAATTTCACAATGAAGCCAAGTGGCGGCAAACGAGAAACTAATGTTACAACTTACATCATTGATGAAACGTCAATGATCGATCTTGAACTTATGTCTACCTTGTTCCGTGCGATTCATTGGGATTATGTTATAAGGGTGATTTTTGTTGGAGACCCCAACCAGCTTCCTCCAATCGGAAAAGGGAAGGTGTTCAAAGAAACCATCGAGTTCTTGAAATCTATTGAACCAATAGCATACGGCCTTTTGGAACATAATATGCGACAAATGGAGAATCGTATTGATGAAAAAGGAACAGGAATTATTGATTTTGCTTCGTTGTATGCACAACCTGATGACCCAAACCATTTTGAGGTTAAGTCAGATGTAGAAAATGTTTTAAATCGATTAAATGAGGATGGGGCATTGGATAAGGATGTTAGCATTACCGTTTGGAATAATGAGAACATACTTGAACGGAAGTTGATTGAAACAATTCATGTCGATATGGAAGAATCTGGTTCCAATCATATAATGGATTTTCAGGTTATTTCTCCGTACCGTGGCGAACTTTTTGGAACAACAAGGCTCAATGAAGTTTTACAAGAAAATCTGAATGGTCAGAATGTCAAGAAAGGACGCCTGGCAACAATTACCTACTTCGATAAGGTAATTCAGTTCACTAATCGCGCCGGTCGAAAGTCCTATTGGGGTTATAACTTCCAGACTCGAAAGAATGAACGAGTAGCTATCTACAATGGAGAGATGGGGCAAGTTTGGATTGATCACCGCGACAAGGAGCATTATCACTACATCAATAACATCCAGCGATTTACTGTAAAGTTTAACCGTCAAGAAAAGTTCTCCATTCCATACGCCAACGATAAAAGTGTTGAAGATAATATTGAGCTTGGGTACGCAATATCTGTCCATAAAGCACAAGGGAGTGAATTTAAATACCTATACCTTGTCGTTCCTGAGTCGAAGCAAACACTCTTATCAACAGAATTGATTTATACTGGAATTACTCGTTCATCTGTTAAACTCCGATTATTTGTTGAAAAGGATTTGAGCATTCTTCAAAGTCTAAGAAGACCTGAGCGGTCCAAATTAAAATTTATCAACTCGTCAATTTTCAAATTTGAACCATTACCATTGGAGTTTATCAATATGAGAGGATGGTACGAGGAAGGAAAGATTCACAAAACATTGAGTGAATTTATGGTTCGCAGTAAATCAGAGGTCATTATCACTAATCTGTTAATAACTAATGAGATTGATAGCTTCAGCTATGAGACCATATTATATGCTCCTGACAAAACATTTTACTTGCCTGATTTCACTGTAAATGTCAATGGAAAAACTTATTACTGGGAACATGTTGGGATGCTGGACAATTCGAAATATAAACATCGATGGGAACAGAAGTCCGCCTGGTATGATAAGCATTTCCCAGGACGCTTATTAACTACATTTGAAAGCGGTAATCTTACCGTTGATGCACAAGAGATTATTGAAAAAATAAAGATGTCATAATCTTCAAAAAGAATTGGACGGTTGTATGAACATGGGAAATACAAGAGGCTGAAAACCTAGAGAATTAATGGAGTTGCCACAATTGATAATCGCGCTATTACAAAAGACAAACATTTAAAGAAGTCCTATTCTTCATTAAAACGACATAATGCCACATGGACAAACTTGGAGTGTATAACAGGGTAAGTGAAATTCAAGAAACGAATAATGCTTTCCTTTTTGAAGTCCAAGGTCCGGATGCGAAGATCTATTTAGCGAAGGTTCCTAAAAATCTAGAGTCAGGTGGGTCTGCTGCCCGTCAGTTTAGCTCAGTTTCAAGACTTTTGAAGAATATAAAATCTGAGTTCATAAATAAAGTCATTGATGCAGGAACTGATGAGGATTCTGGGACTTACTTCATAATCCTGGAGAAAGAGATAAACGTGAGGACGCTTGAGAGTTTTGTTGAGACTGAATTCCAAGCTTCTTCAAGCTACTTAAAGCAGTTACTACATATCTGGTATAGCTGCGCCGAAGCCCTTGACCTTGCTTCACAGAAAAACATATACCACAAGGACTTACATCCAAGAAATATCTTAATAAAAACTGAGGGACAACCGGTAATTATTGATTTTGGGATTTCAATTTTAGAGCATACCATCTCAAAAAAACCGCCGGATAATGAATTCAGCAATAAGTTCTCTGCACCAGAGCTAATTCAGAAAAAAGAAAACCGATTACAAGCCAGGTCGGACTTTTATTCTCTGTCACTGTGTATTTTATATGCTTTTCTTGGTCACAGGCTTTTCTATGAGGAAGAGAACAATGAATACAGACTCCAAAAATTTGTGGATTCGTACAGGGACTCTATTTCTCTAGCTGGGATTGAAGCATTTGAAACTGTTTTCAAAAAGTCATTTGAAGTAGATCCTGAGAAGAGGTACTTCCGGTACACTGAACTACGTGATGCTATTAACCAATTGTTTGAGTTAATTAACCATACTCCAGATAAGCCCTTTGCCCTTTCCATCCGTGAAAAAAATGAAGTCACTCCTTTCGTTCAAGAGGCAAATACACATGGTTTGTATTTTGCTGTTAATGAAAGGCGACATCACTACCATAAGTATGTCATTGCAAAACTGGCAACTCCAAACTTCTTTGCTAATTGGGCAATAGCCTCAAAAAATGGCAACTACTTAGAAGTGAAAGGCATTAAATCGGCGAAGAATTTAGAGCATAATGAAGTAAAGAATCATTCTTGGGTCTTAGAGAATGGTCAACTTCTAAGTGATTTGAAATTCGTAATAAAAAGTCCTGGTGAAACTCATCCCGATAGTTACTATGACGTTTTAGGCTTCATTGAAACGCTGTACAAAGAAAAGCGTGAATCTTCCATACCTACACTGGACCGGACACCAAGAAAAATACTTCAGGACTACATGACTTTGTTAAATGAGGAAATTCGACATTTAAGAAATCATGCATTTAAAGCGAGGTATTCAGATTTTGAAGCCTTTGAAAGTAATGAGGCTTCCTTTAAGATATTGATGGATGAAAATGTAACGCATGAGGTAATAAATGCTTTCCTTGGTCGCTCTCGGGCATCTTTTCGTAAGGGCAATGAAGTTGTACTCTTGGCATCCTCAAATGAAAATGCCAATGATGCAAAAAACATTGGTTTCAGCACTACATATGATCATGCCGAGAATAGGTTGTTTGTCAAGGATTTTCCATCGAAAAGACAAGAAGAAATCCCGGTAAATGGATATCTAGTAGAAGATACATCATTGATGGAAATACAGTATAAGAGACAAATAAACGCCATCAAGAATTACCAACTAGGTAACATAACTAACACTGAACTACGGAATTATCTTTTTCAACCAGAAAACCTTGAGCACCTGGCAAAAGATTTAGGATTACTCAATGCCGAGCTTGAAATCATATCCACGGATATGAAGGGTTCACCTGTTAATTTTGAAGATGCGCAAGTAGACGCCATAAAGAAATCCTTGTATAGGCCACCAATAACAATCATTCAAGGACCTCCCGGAACAGGAAAGACAACTGTTATTACTGAGATTATCCGCCAGATAATAGCAAAAGACAAGCAAGCTAAAATTTTGATTACTTCTCAAACAAATCTTGCGGTTGATAATGTGCTATCCAGAATGTCTGATATTTCTGAGATCAGTTTCATCAGGCTTGGTAGAAACATAGAGGATAGTGTTATCAGTGAGCATTCATTTGAAAATAAACTAAACCTTTGGGCTAGAAGTACTAAAAGTAATTCGGATAGAAACTTTTCTAAACGAGTACAATCGTTGGAAGCCGGAAATAAGACGCTCCCTCTTGTTCTGAATGTTATTGTTAAAGAGGTCAATAAAAAACAAGATTGGAAAGTTGCCAAGACAGAACTGAAGAGAATTCTATCAGGACCTATGTCAAGTGGTTATGAAAATCTGTACGATTTTGTGGATAACAAAATAGAATTCCAAGCAGAGCTTTCGAAACATTTGGGAGAAGACCATAATCGTATTAATGAATTACGGAAGTTAAAGAGAAAATGGAATTCGATTTTATCCAATGTAGAGGATTACGATGCCCTAAAATCTAAGTTTATATCAAGTATCAACATCGTAGGAGCTACTGCCAATCATATAGCTGCCGGTAAATATCGAGATTTCAATTTCGAGTTTGATTATGTTATAATGGATGAGGCAGCGAAAGCCACACCCGCTGAAACACTTGTTCCTATCAATATGGCCCATAATCTTATATTGGTAGGCGATCATGAGCAACTTCCTCCTTTGGTTACGGCTACAGATTCCGTAAAAAAGCAAGTTGAAAAACAACTAAACACAGAGGGTGAAATGGTTGATTTTGATAAAATCTATCTTGATCAGCCAAGCCTTTTTGAAATAATGTATGATGGTTCTCCGGAGAAATTTAAGGAAATGCTCGACCTTCAGTTCCGCATGCCAAAACAAATTGGAGATATCATCTCAAGCTTGGTTTACAAAAATAAACTTCGTTCAGTTGAGAGAAGTGGGAAACCACATCAACTACAACTGAGGGCAACTACATCAATGTTCATGTGCGATATTGGTAAGTACCCTGATCGATTTCATCAAGTTGATCGGATTAGTAAGTCATCATTTAATCGGGCAAGCGCAAAAACAATAATAGATGTCCTATCAAAGATTGACACATATAAAGATTTGCTACTAAACCCGACAACTCCGTATCAGATTGGAGTAATAACCGGATATGGCAAACAGGCGGAATATCTTTCAAATGAGATCAACAATTTCAATTTTAAACATCTAGAACTAGGAAGGAACCTTGCAGTTGCCACTGTTGATAGTTTCCAAGGTTCAGAGAAGGACATTATTATCTACGACATAGTCAGAAGTAGCAATTCCAGTGATGATTCTGGTTTGGGTTTCCTTGAAATGCCCAATCGAATCAATGTAGCTTTCACCAGAGCAACAAGACTCTTGATTGTGGTTGGGGATGCTAATTATGTAATGAACGTGAAACCAAGCTATCGTTGGATAAGTAATCAGAACAATAAGCCACTCCTTTTGAAGGAATTTGTTTCTCACCTGCATTCATCAGGATTTATTTACGATAACCCAAATGATATATTCTATGGCTGAGAAAGGGAATAGAAGATATCATCAAGGTAATCAAAAGAAGTATCCAAGAAATCCTAAGAAGCCCGATCAACATCAGAAGAGACACGGAAAAGTTTCGATCAAAAGCCAGCTTTACAATAAAAACAAGGATGATTTAGGAGATGATTATGTGCTTAATGATGTTATTGAAATTGCATATCCGAGAATAGAAACATCGATAGATGTGATGGTGTCGGGAAAACCTAGCGATATTCTTCAGGAATTGCACATATTTTTACTTGAGGCAATCATCACAGGTCTTGACAATAAATCTGACTTAGCAGATTTTCTCGGGGTTTCAGAAAACGACTTCATTCTTGACGAGTTATATACTCTCTTAAAAGCGGGTCTACTGACTTTAACAGAGGTCAATAAATACAGAGTAACTACGAAAGGAGAAATATTCATTGAGGAGCAAAAATTCATTCCTGTTACTTCACAAGAAACTTTCACATTTTTCGTGGATGGAATTACCTCCTACATTACAACTCAACGTTTGGAGCCTACTAACTGTGAAAATAAACTTCAATCAACAGTCAAGGTCGATTATCAGTTCATTCAGGACAAATGGATGGTAATAAACAAACGCTATTCGGTTTCTGAGAACAGAGAAAGGGAAATTATAGATTTGGCAAATTATAAGAGGAGTTTTGTTGGCAAACCAAGGGTGAAGCACCATCTTGTTTATGCACTAGTCTATAAGCCTAAAGATCAATTAGGGAAAAAGATCCAGATAAAGGTGTATAGTCCCGCTGGCAAGCTTTTAAAGCCAGAATCGGAAAATATCAATAGCCTTTTCGCTGATAATAAGTATCTATTAGATTTCTCTAATGAATTGGAATTGACCCAAAACTTCAAGGGACAGTTTGAAGAAGCAGCAAAACAGACTGAGATAGAAAAGCAGGAGGTTGTAAGTTATAAGGATGTATCAACCTTTGAGCATAAAGAATTGATAAAGGAGGCACTTCTTTCAGCTGAGTTTGCAGTTTACATTGAAAGCCCATGGATACGAAAGGCAACCTTGGGCTACTTGCAAGAAATGAAGTTCTTTCTTAGCAAAAAAGGGACTAAGCTATTTATAGCTTATGGGATTGACTCCAGTTTGCGAAATGCACCGCACAAAGAAACTTTTGAAGAGCTTAAGAAGCTTCAGCAAAAATATGAGGGAAGGTTTTTTCTAATTCACCTTCCGACACACTTTCATAAGAAATTCCCCAATCGCCATGGCTCTCATAGAAAGCTTCTTATAAAGGACTATGATTTTTACGTGAAAGGAAGTTTTAATTGGTTGTCATATATAGGTGACGAGTCAGAAAGTTATGCCGTGGAGGAAGGCACCCAATTCTTCGATAATGTGGAGGGGTATTGGCACAAGGTTTTTTCGGATTACAAACTCGATCAAACCATTATTGAATTCTAATGTGAAGAAATGAGCAGTCAAAGATAATTTACCCCTCAAAAGCTTGATTGAACGGACCCGATAGCCATAAATCTCCTTCAAGATGAGTTTGAAAATGGCCAAACATGTTGAGCTGTTGGCATTGCTTTAACCATTTGTGGGACAAATGTTTTTATCCCCCTATAAATATAACCTCGGCCAGAAGTGTCTTAATTCTACTTTCATTATCTCACCTGCTTACCTACTGTTGGTACCACGGCACGAAAGTGTACCTTCTATGAATGAAGCGAGCATCCTAGATTTACTCTTATAATTAGGCAGATTAATCACTTCCTAATTGCAATGTAACCCTCCAAGGTTCTCTCAAATCAATTGCGAGAACCTAAAGAGGCTCCTTAAGGGAGACCCAAGATTTAAAGTCTATGATGGAGGTTGCGTTTACATTTAATACAGAAAAAGGACGGGATGAATTGCTCTTTAGTGAGGAGCTTCCTAAAGAGACGGCAACTTTTCTTAAGGAAAAGATTGGATTAAGGCAGCATTTTAAGAGCCCTAGAAAGTGGCTAAGTATTAATCACCCCGCTTACCAGAACTATTTGAAAGCCCTGGAGGAAGTTCTTGCTAAGGGAGCTTCCATCGAATCGGTACCTTTGCTTCCTTCCTTCGAACCTTCCTTAGCGAACATCAATCAAAACAGGTTTAGTTACGTAACGATTTCCTTCGGTACGGAGGAAGATATTAAGCAGGAAGATTATGTAGTATTTGATCCCTTTAAGAAGGTTTCCACTTTTATAGCGGAATCTTTCGGCAGGCAAAAATTCGGAAGTGCCTTTAAGGAAGTGCGTGTATTTCCAAGGACGCAAAAGGTTAAAGCGAGAGCACTCTTTAAGGAAGGAATGATTCTTGCCCCTAAAGCAGATGACTTCAACGAGGGAAGTGGGTTAAGGAATGATGAGGTTCCAACTCCTAAGCAATTATCAATTGCAGAAAGTAAACTACTTGTTAAGCAATTCATTGCTTTTGCCACTAAGCGAGAAGAGGATTTCCCTGAAGTGCAGATCGAGGATCATGAATTTCCGATTCTCCTTTCGGGTTGGCTACAACACAACTACCCAGAATACCATCACCTTAAGAAAGAGATTTGGCCTGTCGTCGAAAATGCACAGGTAAAAACACAACACAAGAACGAAACCCCTTTAGCGGAACATTCCACAGTTGTCTTAGCCGACTACAAGTCATTTAAGAACGCTAAGGATTTTGGCATTGAAATCCTTAATGAAAGCGAGCCTTATGCCGACGAAGAAGAGGTTGAGATGCTCAGGGCGGAAAAGGCCGAAAACTGGAAGTTGGTTGAGTTATCCCTTAAGGAGATTCGACTAGAGGATGTTAAAGCTTCTTTAGGGTTGGGTTTCGTTCAGGAATCTTTTGACTACTGGAAGGAAGAGATAGCCAGTGGCGAAAGGCCTCCTATTTTACTTTTCAGATCCCTTAAAGGTGAAGCGCCGTTTTATGATCTACTTGATGGGCATCACAGGGTTCTGGCTTATCAGGCACTGAAGATAGAGAAGGTCAAAGCGATTGTTCAAAGTGCTGATGCGACTAAGGACATTGTCTTTCGGCATTTCTGCGATTTATATACTTCTGACGCAAAGTCAGATGCTGAACCGTGTAAGCCTTCCTGGGAACTGACTTTAGGTGCCTTTGTAGCACGAGAAGCAAAGGGAAAAGAAAGAAGCTCATCTGATCGGGATTCAGATAGTCAGGAACCTAATAGTCTTGAACCCATTGGTCAGGAGCATAAAGAAGTCGTGAAGGCTGCTTTATCGCAAGGTCTTGATTTACCCACTGAAGTACTAAAGGATTATCCCGAACTCGTTAAGGAGCATCACTCAGACTATCTTGATCGAGTCATTGCCCACATGCATGATGCTTATTCAGCGAACAAGCGTGTTACTAAAGGTCAGGTCGAAAAGCTGGCGAAAGCGCTAAAGGTTTTAAACATGGGCATCATGTGGGAAGCGGTGGAGTTAAGCTGGATGCTATGGTATCGTGCGATATACCGTGAGCCGATACCTTTTGAGCAGCGACTGGCGAAGATGATCTATTTCTGGCATCATGTTCAACCTACATACGCCTATTCCGATAGTTCAAAAGAGATCTACAAGCAATACTCCACTCCTTGTCCCATTGGTGCAATCATAGCTGAATACACAGGCATGAAAAACGCCAGGCGGATTTTTGAGCCAAGTGCCGGAAATGGATTGCTCCTTGTAGGCGCTGATCCAGCAAAGACCCATGCTAATGAGATTGACAAGACAAGAATTAAATCGCTGGAGTTTGTCCAGTTTTCAACAATTACCTCATTCAATGCCGCCGAGCCATTTGGAAAAGAACTGGACCGATCCTTTGATGTAGTCATCACCAATCCACCCTTCTCACGATGGGAAGAAGAAAAGTATGACAAGGCCTATATCATCGAAACCTACTTTCATAATCATTTAGGATTGGCTCGTAATATTCGCCTGGAACACGTGATGAGCGGATTAGCGCTGCATACCATGAGGGACAATGGACGGGCGGCCATCATCATCATGGGACACATCTATTTTGGTGAAGATGGCCTGATCACTAAGTACCGTCCATTTTTTAATTGGCTGTTCCGGCATTATAAGGTGGATGATGTAATCAACCTGAACTCTTTCAAACTCTACAACAAACAAGGGGCCATTGAAAAGACGATGTTGATCCTCATTTCTGGTCGCAAACCCAAACCTGAAGGTGTGGCACCTCAATCGTTCCAACGACCTGAATTCAATGAAATGGTCAACAGCTTTGAAGCACTCTGGCAACGTGTAAAGCCACACCTGATTAACCAAAGCCAGACCAACGCCCAATCTAAGGACGATATAGATCAAGTAATCGAGCAACTAAAAAATGAATTAGAACCATGATTTATTACAACAATCAATTAATGAAATCAGGTAGCCAATTGAGGTTATTCCTGGTCAGCAACCCCATTCCTTTTGAGCGATACGAGGATCATGAGGCAGCCATCTACATACAGCTCCATGAATTGATAGAAGATGCGGTAAAGGACAAAGAAGATCCGGTGGCTTTGATTGAGGATTACCTGGGCACGACATACCACCTGGGGAATTCAGAAGATGAGATCGCTTCCTTTCTTTTTCATACCGGAGAAATGAGTGCTGCGCTTAATGTACTCAAAGAGAATTGGGATGCACTAGACGAAAGTATACCTCATGATTCTCTCATGTACGGTGGCGTCACTCAGGACGAAGCCACTGAAATCTATTCCGAATTAAGCTTAAGAAGCTACCTCGAAGCATTAGTAGCCCTTTCAAACGAAGTATGAGCGAAGAACAACTAGAAATCGCAAAAGAAGAGTTTGCACAGGATGTTGGGGAAGTTAAAGCGATAGCGTCCCAGGAGTCTGAATTGGTCGAATATAGTCCCAAATCCAAAGCTCCCTACAGGCTCAATACGCTGATTCCCCGAAATATGGCTTTTGAGGTTCAGAAGGCTTTGAATGGCGTGGTAAAGCAACATGGCAATATTGATAATTACGTCCGTAATCACCTTAAATACCCAACAAGCGAAGAACTGTGGAAGGGACTTGGTGCTGAACAGGTTGATTCAGTTGCCCTTTACCTGAATCAATTTCATCGAGAACAGGGAATCATCATCGCAGACCAAACGGGAATCGGTAAAGGACGGCAGGCCGCATCCGTGATCAGGCATGCGATTCTAAATGGCTACATGCCAGTCTTCTTTACCAGAAAGCCAGATCTGTTTACCGATATGTATCGAGACCTGAAGAGTATCGGACATTCGAAGATCAACCCTTATATTGTCAATACCGACAAGCATGCCAGGATCAAGGATTCCGACGGCAATGTGATTTCAAGTCCTCCATCGAGTACTGAGCAGTATCATGCCCTGACCGAGGAATACGAAGTACCTACTGAAAGCCCTGAATCAAAGGAGTGGCACAAGCGCATTGGCAGAAAACTTCCGAACCCTGAAGAAGTTCCTACCATCACCCTCATTGATACCATTGATCATGTTCCAGGCGATTATGATGTAGTATTTACTACCTATTCTCAAATACAAGCAGCCCATGTCTTCAAGCGACTTTGGTTAGCCAAGGTAGTGGCTTCAGCAGTAGAGGGAAGTAAGAAATACAAGCCGGTGGTATTCATTCTTGATGAATCACACATGGCCGGAGGCTATGACAGCATCATTGGCACCTGGATGCGGGATGTCCTTCCTCAGACCAAAGCTTGTTGTTACTTAAGTGCCACGTTCGCCAAATACCCTGAAGTGATGCCCCTTTATGCCAAAAAGACTGCTATTCAGGAAACCCGACAGGATGAAGGAAGTTTTGTGGGGGCAATGCTCAGGGGTGGCCTCGCACTTCAGGAAATTGTGGCCAGTAACCTGGCTGAAAGTGGCCAATTGATCCGTAGGCAACGATCCAATGAAGGCATCAAAGTGGAATACATCACTTTGGATCAAGAGCCTGAAAGATCGAAGAACCGGAATCGGGTAAATCGCATTGTCCGCTTGATGAATGAAGTTGTCAAGTTTGAAGAAGACTTCATTACGCCACACCTCCAAACACTTCATGCCAGGGCAAAGTCAGAGGGTGAACATCTAAAGCAGCGCCCCAGGAGTCTGGGAGTAAAACAGTCTCCCTATTTCTCCAGGGTATTCAATATCGTTGATCAACTCCTTTTCAGTCTCAAAGTGGAAGAGGTCGCCAAACAAGCAATCGCTCTACTCAATGAAGACAAGAAGGTTGTTGTTGCTTTCAAGAGTACCATGGGAGCTTTTCTTCATGACCTTAACTTGAAGAGTGGAGACATGATTTTGCCTGAGCAAATGGACTTTGCGAGAACTCTGATCAAAGGACTGGAAAGTGTACTTTCATTCAACTACACCGATATCGAAGGTCGTAAATCCAGAATGACCATTGACCTGGACGAGCTTCATCCGCTGGCCAGGGAACAATACGATGAAATCAAAAAGACCATGTGGGCAGAAAGTACGGGTCTTTCGATTTCTCCAATCGATGTGTTTATCCATACGCTGGAGTCCACCAAGAAAAGCAAATTCCTTGGAGGGCATGATGGTGATACGTTCAGGGTTGGAGAAGTTACCGGTAGAAATCAAAGGATCAGGTTTGACGAAAATGATGCGCTGGTTGAGAGCTTCAGGTCAGACACGGAAAAATCCTTTCGACTTTTCAACAGTGGCGAACTGGATGTCTTGCTGATCAATCAAAGTGGCAGTACCGGATCTTCGGCGCATGCTTCTCAAGACTTTGTTGACCAACGGGTCAGGGCGATGATCATCCATCAGTTTGAGTTGGACATCAATGTGGAAGTACAAAAGAGAGGCCGAACCAATCGCACAGGTCAGGTCGCTTTACCAGAGTACTACTACATGGTCTCTGATATTCCAGCCGAACAACGATTAATGACCATGTTGAAAGGCAAGCTCAAATCACTTGATGCCAATACAACTGCTTCCCAAAAAACCAGTGATGACACCTTAAACTCACCAGACTTTTTTAATAAATACGGCGATAAAGTAGCCTGGACCTGGATCCGTGAAAATCCAGCCATGAAAGAAAAGCTGGGATACCCGACTTTCCATAAGGAGAAAACCGATTATGGCTATCGATGGGTAGACAATGAGAGTAAAGAAGGAGCCATCAAACAGGTGACTGGACGTGCGGGCTTATTGGAAGTTGCTGATCAGGAGGTGGTTTATAAAGAGCTTTTAGAGAAATACGAGTACCAAATTGAATACGAAATACAACGGGGTACTTATGACTTGGAAACCGAGTTTTTACCTCTTGATGCTGAAATCAAAAAGCGATACCTCTTTAAGCAAGGTTTAGGAGGACGTACTCCTTTTGCCAGGGACACGATTAGAGATGAATCCATCGTCAACAACCTGAAAAAGCCTTACACCAAGGACGAGGTGGATAAAATTCTGGTGGACCAACTGCAAGGGAAAAAGCCGAAACAAGTGCAACTATCACTGGTCAATGAGATCAAAGAGAAATACCCGAAGCTGATAGAAGAAAGGGAAACCGAACGTCAGAAAACCATTGACAAGCTCCAGGAGGAATTGGAAAACATGCCAGCTGTGGGCAGTGGTGAAGACGATGATGAAAATGACAAGATCGAGCGAAATAGGGAAAGTCTTCGGGAGTTGATCGACAACAAGAAGGACAACCTTAAGCACTACATTGAAGAATTGAAATACATCGGAAATGAGATTTTCAAAGTCATTCAATATTGGGAAATAGGTGAAGTAGTGACAGTTCCGATATTAGGTTCTTACAAGACAAGTACAGGCATCTATTTGGGTGTAAATGTCAAGCGGTCTGTCAACAACCCCTACACGCTTGGAAACATCAGTCTGCGTTTTGCCGTGGTGGATGCTCGCAGGATGGTAGAGTATCGGTTGTCTGGTGAAGAGCGATCAGCCATCAGCAGGATTTACGCCGATTCCAAAGAGTTGGAGGAAGCCGATAAAAAGCAGGTGTTGACCAATTGGAATGAATTGGTCAAAGAGGCTTCAGCAAAACGAGAGAAAAGGCATATCCTGACCGAGAACATAGTCGCCGCCGCTGACTTGATTGGCTCAATGAATAAGCTCATCAGATACAATACCACTGATGGAGTGATCAAAAACGGGATCATGCTCCACAGGGACTATGGTAAGGAGGGCGAAGATAAGAATGCGATGCTGCCTATCTCAGAGTCAAAACCTTACATCGAAGGCCTGGCAGTAGACGGCATTTTTTCGGATCATCAACTAAGGGTGATGTTCAAGAGAATTGGTACGAATCTCTATCAGGTACTGGTGGCCAAAAAAGGAAATTTTGAAATCTATACCAGTGACAAGCTCAGGTCATTGCTCGAACGTGCTGAAGGAGAAGATGACCAGACCCCCGACTTTGTTCAGAATGCCTCAGATATGACTGGCGTGATTCATCAAAGGAATCTGGGCTTATTCCTGGAAAGACTGGATGAACATGGATTACAGTTTCTGGGTGCAGCCAAGGAACTGGAGGATTGGGAAATTGAGAACAAGGAAGATTGGAATACCAAAACCACTCGTAAAGGCACCTTCAAATACGAATTAGGCCGACCCTATGGACAAGGCAGTAACCCGACCACTTCATTTGTTGATTATGAAGAACCATCGGAAAACTATCCTTATGGTGCAGTGGTTTATGACCGGCCATTGAGTGATAAAGAGAAATACAACTATTCTCTTATCCCGATCTACAACCATGTTGAAGAACCCTATCAGTCCTGGAAGGCCATCACCCTGAAGTCCGATCTTAAGGAAGACTTTATCAAAACCATTGAAGCGGTCCGTAGTGAACAGTCAAAGGACATGAGGCTGAGTGATGCCTTTCTACAACTAGGGTTCTTTATTACCAATAACCCACATGAAGATGGCAATCCAGAATTTGTGTTTGGAAGTTTTGGAGAAGAAGAACTTGGCAGAGCCGCTTTTGAAGACATGCTATGGGTGATTTCACCCATTGACGAATTGATTGAAAAATTAAGAATTGAGCTTAGCCGCACATAGACGCTGCGACACCTATTCAATCACACAAATAAAACAACTTGATATGCGATTAGATATACCTGAGATCAGTCAGATACCCAACTTCCAGAAGATCCTGGATGATTTAAGTGTTGGGAATAATGTATTCCTTGTGGGTTCAGCCGGAACGGGCAAAACCACCTTGGGAGAAAAAGTTGCTTATGCGCTTTTTGACAGAAAGGAACAGGATGGCAAAAGTCTTCCCTTTACGATCATCAACTGTAATCAATGGACTTCACCCATTGATATCAAAGGAGGGCAAACCATCGAGGGCTACAAGGAAGGGGCTTTGATTGAAGCATGGAGAGATGGGAAAGTCTTGATCCTGGACGAGTTACCCAAGTTAGATGCAAATACCGCCGGGATATTAAATGACGCCCTGGCCAAAACTGCCAAAGAGGATGCCATCATTTTCAATGGGTTGAACAATCCCATCAAAAAACATCCGGACTTTGGATGTATCGCTACGGGAAACACTTTTGGCAAAGGTGCCAGTGGGAATTATGTAGGTAACAATAAGCAAGATGCATCCCTTTTGGATCGGTTTAGCGGATGTGTTTACCGGATTGGATTCAACGAGACATTGGAAAGACAATTGATCTATCCCGCTGTTGTAGACATGTGCCTGAAGATTCGAAAGGCTATCCTACAGGATGAAGGAAAGGAAGATGATGATACAGAAGACATCATGACCCTTCGCACGATGCTCAATATCCAAAGAGCATACGAAATGGAGATGCTGCGCGAAACCGGCTTGAAAGACCACCGAGGTAAGCTTGTTCGCAAGGTGCGGAATGGCAAGACGGTAAAGGATGCCTTTGAGAGCTACTTCCTTGTGATGAACCGGGACAAAGCCGATAAGATCAGGGAGCAGGTTGGAATGGAAGGTTTCTATAATTCCTATCGGGGAAAGAATGAGAAAGACCAATTCATTGCAGAATACAAACGTCGAATCGGTTGATTATACCCAGGAAAAATAGCTTAGTAGTCAACGAGGTCAAATACAACTACCTGGTCTTTGATGGATTGGGCCAGTTCAATGACTTTGTAGATCAAGCGTCCAGGTCTTTGAGTGAGCACAATGCTCAAGTCCTTAAAAACATGAATGCCGGGACTAAAACAAAAATCGAGAGTGGTGACGGCTGGTACGGACATCCGGTTCCCACCAACATTGATGAACTAGACCATCATAATAGCTTTTTGGGCATGCACTTGCTCAAGGAGGTTAAGCCAAAAATAGATAGCTACTTATCTGACTATCTACGCTACCTGGATAATCATGTCATGCCTAAGCCAAAAGTGAGCTACAATGACAGGGGTTTAGGGATGTTCTCATTCGACAGAGCGGCAATGGGCTTATATAGGTCGGGGAAGATTGAATTGGGTAGCCCCATTGAAAAGACGGCTGCGCAGATCAATATTGAATTAGGAAGAGAAAATATCAGGACCAGGATCAAGAAAGTATACGCTTACTTCGAACACAAAGACAAAACCTTCCATTCCATCAGCCTATATCTTATGGCCGGGGCTAATGCGAATGTTGAAGGCAGTGACTTACTCTATGTGGGTCTCGCTTGTGCCGAATTGGTGGAGTTCCTGGAATTAAGGGGTGTGGCCGTAGAAGTCAATGTTCTTTTAGGGACTGCCTTCGGAAATCAGGTCTGTCTGGCGTCAGTGAAAATCAAGAGATTTCAAGATAAGACTGATAAGAACCCGCTTCTTCTTATAAGCTCTGACCCCAGATATTTTCGATACCGAGGTTTTAAAGCCCTCATTGCACTGAGCAACCATTTTGGCTACAAAATACCCAATGGCCTGGGCAGATTAGAAGAAAGCATGGGCGAGAAGTTTGTGTCAGCCCTGAACGCAGAAATGAACACAAACAGCTTCGTTTTCGAGCAAAGCTATTCACTGGACAGTGCTGCACAAGAAGTGAAAAGAATCATAGAGCAATACAAAACCCGATTAGAGAATGGGAAAGGTTAGTCAGCGAGTGATCAATAAAATGATGGACAGGGCCATTGAAATCAATCGGCAATGGAAAGAGGAATGCAGGGACTTCACAATCATGGTTTCACCCTTAAGGTCAAACACCCTGCTTTTACGGTGGACAACCATCAACATCGAGAACATAGACAATCCGATTCAATGCTATTTCTACGAGTGCTTCAACACCGATGGCACTCCCCAAAACTGCTCGGTCAACTATACTGATCAGGAAGAAGCCAATGAATTCTTCTGGAGCCTTGAAAAGCGCTATGAACAACAGTTCGCCGGTGACCACAGGCAACGAGGTATTAAAAAAGAGTCCAAAAAAATAAAAACGAGAAGGCAGTAATCTTAAGATAAGTAGATCACAAAATGTACAAAACAAGCAAAGTAAGCCCGAAGGAGCTTAAGAAAATCAAAGTAAAGAATCAGGCAAAAATCAAGGAGGTAACAGGAGAAGAACTGGACCCAAGTAAAGCCTGGACCATCATTAAAAACGAGTCCAAGAATTTCACTTCAGATAATGAAAAAGCGAAAGAAGCCGATGAGCTTCTTGCAGAGTTGATGAAAGTCAATGGCCTTACAATTACATCCAATGCCCAGGAAAATGATCAGAAAGATGATCAGGAGCGCATCCGAATCAGAGAACGCGAACGTGCGAGGGCTATTCAAATTATGAAACTACAACTACAAATCGCAGCTTAATGGCAACTATTCAAGATTTAAAAAATCTCAAACTCAATCAAATCCCTGATACCTACAAAGGATTGGTGGAAGGGATAACACAACTCATTGAAGATTACGAAAGTGAGTCGGACAAAGTTTTTTTCGAAAAGGAAGCACAAGCCAACATTGATGCCTATTTCGAGATGGTTCAAAGTGTGGCCGGTGAAGCCGCTACTTCTGACCTCACCAAGACTAAAGGTGATCAAGGAAAACCGGAAAAATCCAGGAAGCCAAAACCTCAAACTAAGGGAAACAAGTCCGGGAGTAATGAGCATAAAATTCTAAAGAGTCATTACAATCGGCTTTTGGACCTGACCTCAGACTATGAAGAGGAAGGCAATGGTGATTTGGAATCATTTTTCGAAAACATCCTCGATGCGTTAAAGAACATCCTGGATACCGATCAGGATCAAAAGATACCATCACTGGTCGCAAAGGCTGTAGAGCCGACTTATGCGCATGCTGAAGGCTTAGAGCAGAACCAACGGATCAGACTCGGGGATGTCGATGACATAGATTTAGTCTTCCGTGACAAGGCGATTAAAATCCTTGATCAACTTCAGCAGGAATTAAATGCCCAATCAGGGAAAGCACCCAATAAAAAAGCCAATAAGAAAGCCAATCACTCCAAAGAGTCAATCCCTTTACGAGCGATCACCGCTGATGCGATTCCGATACTCAAGGCCATTCAATCAAAATTGGAAGGCAAGGATAAAGAAGCTATTTCTATGGTACGTTTTGAATTGGAAGAAGCTTTGGATCAATTAGATGATAAGACTTTCACAGAAGGGGTAAAACAAGCCATCAACAACTTTGATAAAGACAACATTGAACTGGAGCAGGCCGGTGATGAGAAGAAAGTTGCTCAATCTATTAAAAAGATCAGGGATGAATTAGAGGCCATCGAACAACAACAGACTGAGCGAAGAAAGAAGTCTCAGGGCGTTTTACAGAAGATGGAAGTTTATGAGCAAAACATCGAAGCTTGCCGTCAGGTCATCCGTGAATTCAACAAAAACAAGCGAGAGTCAGCACCAGACAAGCCCAAGCCGACTAGAAGGACGCTACTCAAGAAAAGAGTGTTATCAATTATCCGACTGACTCCCGAAGCGCTATCGAGTGACCCTTTGGTAATCGCTGAAAACCGCAAGATTGTCAAGAGCACTATTAAAGCTTTCATGAAGAATTGGGGCATGACCAATGTCGAACAAATTGAAAAGGCGGTTGACAAGGAGTTTGACCTCATCGAAGACAAGATTGAGGAACAAGAGGATAAGGAACACCTCAAGCAATGGAGCAAGGAGTTACCTGATGCCGAGAAGATCATGGCCCAAGAAAGAAAGCACAATAAAGGGCTTTTAGATGAAGCTGTACAAGGGGCTGCGGATGAGATCCTAAAGGCCATCAAGGAAGCGATTTCGCTTTATAAAACAGATAAGCAAAAGGCACTTAAACATTTAAAGGCAAACCTTGATGACCGTCAACTGGAGACCTACCTACCCAAGTACATCATTGATGAACTGACAACAGGCTAATGCAACTAAAAAGGATCAATAACTAAACAATAAAAAGCGATGAATAAAACAACATTTAACGAATTTCTAGACGCCAATCAAATCAAGATAGATGATCTGCCTAAACCCATTCAGGACAAGATCGGGATATATGAAGAATTAGCGGGCCAACTCGACGATACCATCGATGAGGACAAGAAAGCCCTGGAGGGGATGCTTCAAGATCTGGAAGACGAAATCTATGAAGACCTGCTTAATGAGTTCGAGGATCAACTGAGTAACAATAAAGTGAAGGAAAAGCCCAGAGCTTCCGCCACCAGGAAAAAGCAAACCATAAAACAACCTAATAAGAATGAGCAGGATCAACAAGCGGCAGCACAGCGAGTCGATGAACTGGAAAAAATCCTGGAAAAACTTTTTAAAAGTGGCAAGACCGATGATCTATCCCGGACCTTCCTTAGATCAAAAGGGTTGGACATAGATTTTTCAGCATGGGAAATACCCATTGGCAAGTATGTATTGCTTCGACAATCGGTGTTTCATATTCATTTTAGGTTGGCTGAAATAGAGTCAGAGTAGTGAAAAAATTTTATATTCACCAAATAGTAAGTATTTGAATATCAATTGTTTACAATTAATTTAAATCTACTTTACAATTAGTTTCTTTTCAGTTTACAACTAATGATCAAGCGAATGACGGACCATGACAACTATGAAAGTTTACAGCGACAAATTGATGTAGTGATCGGCAAAATTGGTTTGCATAATACCATATTTCTGCTGTCTACTTTCATCGATGAAACCAGTATTCCTGTAGAGCAAACACAACGACTCCAGATGATCAGTCAGTACCTGATTGCCAGAGCCATTGATGTGTTTGAGCTTAAAGAAAAGATGTTCTTCACTTCAGCTATTCAGGAATACCGCGAAGCAAGAATGGCCTGCTATCACTTGATCAAAAAGTATACAGGTGTTAGCTATTCCAAAATCGCCGAGGATTTTGGATTGACCAAACGCAATGTATTGTACAACTGCAACAAGTGCGAAGAGCGTCTTAGTGTCCCATACTACTACCAGTCTTTCGTCGATAAGTATGCGATACTGGAAAAGAGCATCATTAAAATAACTTCAAAACTTACCAAAGAATAAATGACTAATAATTCATCCAAAGAAATAACAGCAGTCATCAGTGATGATTCTGCCGTTGAATTTGAACAAATCGCAGGTGAGAATACCTCACCTCTGAATGCACCGGTGATCGAAAAAGATATTGCGGGGACACGCCAGTCCGGGATACCTCCGACAAATTCAGATACCGACGATCAGGTAAAGGAAACGCCAGCTTCAGAGCAGGAAGATTTGCCTGATGCTCCCGAACAGCAAATCGATGATGATTATGATAATCCGGAATCTTTTGATTCAGAAGAAGCAGCGAGTGATGTTGGTCTGGAAAAGGAAACCTTTGAGTTACCTACAGCTCATGCCAAACAAGCCGCTGATACCTTCCTGGGAATGGCCGATAATTTTCTGGAGATTGGCGGTGGCTTCTTTGTCAAGGTCAAAAAGCATAATGACTTCTACGACTTTGAAGAAATCGTCCAGGTCATCGATGAACATAATGCCAAAAATGTCAAAAGGCTCCGACTGGAAAAGGAGGACAAGGCGCTACTAAAGCCACTACTGGTAGAAGTGCTGAAAAAGAAGGCGGCGAAGCTTACTCCCGAACAACAGCTCATGGGTGCTTTGATTTCCATTCTTGTTAAAAAAGCGCAGATAGTCATGGAGATGCGGGCTGAAAATGAAATTTTGGTAGATCGTATCTTGAATATCATCCGTGAAGAAAAAAGCATGGTTGCTGAAGGTTTATCTGAAGAAGATCATGAACAAGAGGATGATGAGTTATCAGAAGATGAAATTTACCTGGAGAAAGAACATGGCCAGGACACTGAAGAAGGTGAACTTGAATATGAAGAGGTACATGAACCTTCACCGGTCATAGCTCCTGAAGCCGTGTTGGAAGTGGCAACAACCGAAGAAGAACAACAAGATAAAGGGGATAAGAAGTAGATGGCCACGATAAAAAAGAAAGCCTCCCGAGGAAGAAAACCTATTGAGTATTCCAAAGAGGATTTGGAAAGACAGCCCATGATCATGCTCATCTGTGGGATGATGGGTGTGGGTAAATCCTATCGCAATCATCAGGAATTTAAACAGTACATGACCGATAATCCCAAAACCGGTAAAGTGGGTAGGAAGATCCTGGCTTTTGATACCAATGACGATGATTTTCCCGAATGGAAAACTGTGAGTCCCGATCACATCAAGGCATTGACCAAAGTGAGTCCTCGAAGGATAAGACCTTACAACAAGGACGGTTCTCCCATGGATGATGATCAGAAACGTGAAGTAGTTGACAAAATCATGCGCTACTTCAAAAATGGCCTGATCGTATTAGATGACATAGACAATTACATGGTAGGTGCTAAAAGCCAGTCCATGATCGGTGCCATGGTCACGGTAAGGCACAAGGGAGTGGATGTGATCCTGGGACATCAGTCTGTGGCTAAGATCACTACAACCGAGTGGCAAACGTGTACCTGGTTAAGACTGCATCATCAGGTGGATGATGTGAAGCGATACAAGGAACGAATTCCTAAATATCGTCTTGTCAGAATCGCTCAACACATCGTGGATGAACAATATGACCTTGCCGTGACTGCTTATGAGAATCAGCAAATTGAAAAGCAAGAGTACCTGGCCAGAAAGAGCTTCTTTGTTTATGTCAACATGCCGGAACAAAAGATCGTTGGCTGTAGCAGAAAGGCTTTTATCAGGGCTGCCAAAAAGTACATTGATCAGGAAGAAAATGGCCTGATTCGAATGATGTTACTCGAAAGAGATCATAAAGATCAACCAGTTTATAAAAGTAGAAATGATGCTGTGATCAAACTGATCTCTGACTATCTGAGATTTCACGACAGTAGCACCTTCAGTCCTTTTTAATTCAATTCATGGAGTCCATGAAACAAATTACTAAATACTGCTTCTAATGGGCTTTATTGGTGATTATTAAGATGCGCTCCACATCAGACTTTAGATAAAAAACAAGTAAAGTAAAATGCACATTATTGCCAACAGCTTCGGTGAAAGCTCAGGAATGTTAGATTGGATCGTTCGTATGAATTGGGCCATCAAGATGCGATATCCCTAATTCAAAATACAGGTTGGGAACATCCTTCATCAATCCAGTTTGGGAAAGATCAACAGAAATATTTCAATACAGAGATCTTATTCCTGGAATATGAATTACCTCTGAGTTTTGAGAAGCAAGTACTAAAACATGCCCCTTCCTATGAAAACCTGAAAAAGTATGGTTTTGAAGGTATGTTCAATAAGGATGTCCTGGACCCCATTCGATGGGATCGAGCGGAAGTCACCTGTAAAATCAATAAGCAAAACAATGATCTCTTTTCTAACCTGGACTTACAGGAGGTAAAAGCTGATTATAGACGATGTATCAGGGAATTTCATGCTTTGTTTGACCAGAAAGACGGTTTGCATCAATTTAATCTAGTCACGGCTGACACTTGCAATATGGAGGGAATACCTATGCTGAAGGTGATTTTATACTATAACGCCATTCGCTATATCAAGCGTCTTGACTGGTCCGTTCCCAATGTCGTTCATCGCTACTGTACAGGACGATTGAAAGTGAGCACCATGAGTGATTTTTTGAAACGTAATTACGGACTGGATCAATACACCAAGTATTTAGGAATCAGAAAGGATGAACCCAAGAGATACTTTGGAAACCTTGCTTCCAAAACTGCCAAGGTACAGGTCAAAATGCCACTTTATGACCTGGGTTTTGAGGAAGAGAATGTGAAGGATTTTTGGGACAAACAAGCTTTTCAATTAGAGATCAGGGACAAGAAATACCTGGGGAACTGTGTCAATTGTCACCTGAAAACTAAAGCCAAGAAGGTAATGGCCAGTCGTGAGTATGAACTTCCTTTTCTTCAACAGGCAATTCTTGAAAATGCCGCTGGAGATACCATGAGAAGAGTCAAAGGACATTCGGCAGAAGAAATCCTTTTTCAGACTATAAGGCAAGAACAGAGCAATCAAATGGAGGAGGAAGAGGAACTCTTCTGCTTTTGTTAGGGGTTTGGCTCATTAATGAACAACTGAATCAAACATTTTAAATTTCATATAATAAAGTAAGGCCCGGCTTTGCTTGAATCAGTTCTTGCACGCCCAGGCCTTCTTGCTCCCAAGTGCCCCAAAAACGGGGCTGTTCTTCCTCACTGTTATCTTTTTCCTGATTCATAAAAGAAAATCGGGACTTTTTGGACCTGTCCCGATTTTTCCATTAAGAACCAGCTATGGATACTACCTGCCAAGGCAGCTTACATAATCTTACCCTTTTGGGTTTTTAAATCCCAAAATTGTGGACTTTTTTTGAAGAAATTTTTATTGATAAGCCATTTTAGTGACACCTAATCAACCAGAGGGATCGTATCCATCTTCATGACCATTGGCAGGTACAGAGAATCACCTTTACTGATTTTTATCTTTTTGGTTTTATCAATAAGGTAACCAACTGCCAATCCCTGAAATGAATACTTCCCTTCTTCAAGATTGAATTGAACTGAATTCTTTTCTTCTGTTCTGTAAATGTCTTCGCCATTCACTTTAACAGCACTCAATACAATTTCCAGTCCGTTTTCATCTTCGAACTCAACAAAAACAATTGGATCAGTAGCACCTCCGGTTTTGGAAATGTTATAGATCGTTGAACGTGAAGTGCTGCACCCAATACAAACAATGCAGAGCAGTAGAAACTTCATCAATTGATTAGCAGCCTGCTCTCTTCCCTTTTTGTGACCTTCTAGTTCCATTTGAATTTCTACCGGTTAGTTCTGTTTGGATGACATTTCGAATTCTCCTTTGTTCACTTGAAGACTTACTTGTGAAGTAAAAGGTATCTTCCAGACCACCCCAAGCCAGATCGTTATAATATTGATCGGATATTTGGTAGCCCTGCGATTCACCATATTCCTTTAAGGATTTGGCAATGTTACTTGCAAAGTTAGTTGCAATGGTTAAATGATGGGCATCATTCAAACTTTGCAGTTCATTATAATCTTGTACCAATTGCGAGTATTCTGCATTTGCTCTCACCCTATCATGCCTGAAGAACTCAATGAGAAATGCATGAACCGCTTCATGTAGAATCGTTCTAACAATCGATAGATCTGTCGCATCCCCAAACTTGTTGGTATCAAAAGTAGTCACGGGTCCATTATAGGTTTGAATCGTAGCGGCATTCTGGCTGGTGGCCAATGATCCGTGCTTTAATGTCCAATTGTAATTTGGCAATGTTCCACTGCTGAACATGATCACATTTGTCGCCACTCCCCTGGTCAAGTTTTGAACATCACTCATCAACGCTTTCATACATGGCTTCAACTGGCTATCATTGATTTGTTCCTCCCAATCTTTTGGTGCAAGGAATGATATCTCGTCTCTTGGATCATAAATGCCCGTTTCTGTAGGGAATCCCCCACCTCCCAGGTCATCTTCACCATCACCGGTCAAATATGGATCTCGATCATTTGTATCCGAGCTGCCACCATCAGTATAGCATACCGTTTCAATTTCTTGCCAACAATGTAAAATCTCACCAGTTGATTCAATGTATGTACAGAATGTCTCGGTGGTAGTTACACAATACCCTCCTTCTGTTCTTCCCCCGTCATTTTGTATAGCATCCGGTGAATTTCCATCAATAATTTGAGTTTGATAAATCAAATTTCCTTCAAGATCTCTAACACGGAATATGCCAGTATATACGTCCCAACCTGGAAATTCATCCAACTCAAACAACCAATTCAAGTCTACATCATATTCAAACAATGCACCGCTCACGGTTCCTTCGGTACCTTCTTCTAAGACCAAATTTTGCAACTTGAAAGGGTTGTCATCCTTTATATGTAAGGAGTAGGTTACTTTTCCGTCTTCTCCAGTTCTTTTTAATGCTTTCGATAGATCAACACCTTCTATGGATGACAATGTTCTACCAGATGAAGCTTTCAGCTGCTGCTCTGTGGCATCGATAAAATCTAAGAGATTTTGGTCTTCGCTCGCATTGACTTCCACCAACCTGGAATCCGACTGATCTTTATTCAGTTCACCAATATCGTGTGAACAACCTGCCAAGAAGACAAATAAAATAGCTGTGAATAGCTTGGTAATGCTTAATGATTTCATTTTATAATAAACAGTTTTTTATGATATGCAAAAATACACTTCTGTTAATTATAAAACGTTGTGTATAATAATAAAAAATAATGTCAGACTAAACCAACACCTGCCTGGGAGACAGATTGTTAGCCGCCTGACATTGCCACCCTAGCGCTTAACCATGGTGAATTCTTAGACGAATATATTGCCATATCTGATTAAGGAAATTCGGGCCATGCGCTAGGCCCGAACTTGCCTTTAACCAGCATTGGAATTGCTCAGCATCGAATGAGCAACTCTTTATCGTTAATGATTTTTCAAGTAGTATTGATGTATTAGGTTATTGATAAATTCTTATTCAAAGCTTGCCAGCCAATCGAATTTTCGAAAGCCGTGTTTATCGCTTCTCTTAGCTGCTATATAGGTTCCTCCTATCCACAATGGGGGTAAGACTATTAATAATCCCAGTGCCAGCAATATTGGTACATTAAAAGCGGAGCTAAAATCATTTGTCTTGCTGAACATGATTAAGCCAAATGCTGCTATGAATACCACAACCGAAATCAGTACGATTGGCTTAGTAATTCTCTTGGTATAAACAAGAAGAAGAATTTTTAAGTAGTTTGAATAGGTTACAGGTATTTTCTCTGACTGCTCATATTGGGCTTGATATTCCTGAGTCAACTTTTTAATATTTTCCATGCCATTATTAAATTTTCTACTTTGAAAAAGTACTGAATAGCCACATATCTTCCAGTGTATGTAGGTAGTCGAAAAACAATTAAACATAACTACATGAATGGTATATATATATTCCCATTTAGGTTTAAGTATCCCTTAATTAAAAGTTTTTATAGACAAAATATTGTCAAGCTAAACCAACATCTGCTTGAGAGACAAAATGTTAGCCGCCTGACATTACCATCCAAGCGCTTAACTATGGTGAATTCTTAGACGGTTCAATTGCTAAGGCTGATTAAAGGAAATACGGGCCATGCCCTAGCATGAAACTGCCATTTAGACACTATCAGAATTGCTTAGCATCGTGTAAACAGGTCTTTATCGTTAATGATTTTTCAAAACCTAAGTGGTAACCTGAATTATCAAATTGCTACTGGTAATAATAAATCTTCGTGTATGCAAGGTCAAAGCTTGTTTTACATGCTCAGGATCGGGAATAAGGCAAGCCATCTCTTGCCTCCTTATCCCATTTCTTAGCAAGTGCCACAGGAATCCCAAGTTTCTTACATATGCGCTTTCGATGTATTGGCTTGATAATCCAGTCAATTAAAATAAATGAAGTCAAGCCTACACCCATACCCTCAAAGAATTCATCCGCTTTAAGCTTCCCTTCCTCTTCCGGAAAGTCGCTCACCGCAATGTAAGTAAGGACAGATGCGGTACTCGCTGAAACAGTGATGATCCCTGCCGTGGATTTGCTCTTAAAGTATTCAATGCGCAGTGAGTCAATATTAGATGCCTCCTGAGAATACCCTTGGGTTATACCAAGGAAAATGAGGATTGATGCAATTGCTATCTTCATACTAGAATGGAAATAATCCAGCTCCAATAACTGCTGCTCCGATAATCAAAGCTCCCGTTCTTGGAGCATCATCTTTTTTAAAGGCGTCGCTTGGTTTATCAGACACATTAATGCTAACAATTAAGCCAACAATAGCGCCAACAATAGCGCCAATGAGACCATCTTCTCTGCCATTTGAAACAGATTCAAAGACATCATTAAATGTCTCACTATTTGCAATGAATGTATCTATAGTAAAATTAACTATTTCTAAATCGATACCAGATAAATCCGGGTCATTATTAGCCTGATCAGACAAATCAGACAGGTATGTAAGTAAATCAGCATCAATTTGATTTCCGGCATCACCAAAGGTTGACTCCATATCATTAATATAAGCTTGTACTTGTGAGCTAAGTTCTGACTTTGCATCCTCATGCAAGGCAAGGAGTTCTTCCTGAGTGATCACTTGCTCTTCTGTCCTACCTGAAACCGACCTAACAAGGAACACATCGTCAACGGACTTTGCGACTTCATCACCATAAAGGTCTGAAACCGATAAACGAAAACTAGAATAGGTGATCAATCCTTCAGCTCGGACACTCTTGGAAATTAAGACATTCAAACCTGATAAATCAATGGCTAAGCTTTCTCGCTCCGCTAATTCAGGAGCAGATACTTGACATGAAAATGTCATATTAAATAGTGCTAGAATAAGCACAACGCTGATGTTCTTCAAAATGAGATTTTTCATAGAAGGTACTGTTTTTAGGTTGAAGTAATTATAAATAAATGTACATGTTGCGATAAGTAATTAAACACAACTACATAATTGGTAAATATATTACCATTTGGGTTTTAGAAACCCATAATCGAATATTTTATTTCATTTTTTTCGAGTGAAGCACATGTTTCTCATGTGAAATCATGAATTCTATAAGTTTTTTTGTTTGCTGATCGATTCATGTAGATCATGAATCCTCTTCAGTTGTGAGTACGATCCGAGTAAAAAGGCATCTGACTAATAACCGTTGTTCCTACCGCTTTTCAGGAAATCATTGCTGATAATATTCCATTTTCCGGTCACAGGACCGAAGTAATCATTCTCAATAATTCTCCACATTTACTTCAGTCCGAAGTAATCTGGAAACCGTCTGCACCTACGGACCCATGCAGCATGATTTCACTTTCAAATACGTTGTAGTGAACAAAGAATAGAAAAATTGAAGTACTTGAGGTACTGGGTTTTGCTTTTAGGTCAAGAGAAAAAGATGAGCTACTAAAGAATTATTATTTGTCTTTTGATCGCCATCCCTTAAAAGGCAACAAAGACCTTCGCTGGTGGGAGCTGGCAAACACTGACCAATAAAACAGAAAGGTCGCTGATTAAAGCGACCCTTCTTCTCATTAAGAACCAGCTAGGAACCGAGTCTATAACTCTTCTCCTATCCGCAAGGTTAGCCCTTATTTTCCTAGAATCATTCACTAAAGCCATTATTCGGTACAAAAGCCCCAATGAACAAAATAACGATACACACCTGCTTCAACTAACTTTCAAGTCACGTTTCATTTAAACATTTAATAACCATGAAAAAGCTATTGAAGTCTCTAGCTATCGTTTTGTTCATTTCTTCACTTTTCTATTCTTGCGGATCACTAAGTGATGGTCTTGATGAAATATCAGACCCTTCATCAGTGTTTGTTCAGAAGTCCGGAGGATCTGAAAACGGAGGTGAAGTTCGTCCAGGTGAAGAACCGGAATAACTTTAATTCGAGTTATTATTAAGTACGGAGACCAGGGTTGTCCTGGTCTCTAATCATCAAAACAGTTACATTGTCTTTAAAATCCCCTATCTTTTCAGCCTTGTTCTGTCATAATGGTTTGACCCATCTGTGATAGAGACCAGCTTACTACTCGAATCCATGGAAAAGATAGTTCTATATTCTATTGGTACATGTCTATGCCTATTAATATCTGCGTTACCCCTCCAAGCACAGAGTTTCCAAGCTCTGCAAGACAGTATAACTGAAGTTAAAAAGTCGGACCCTAACGCTGCACTTTCACTAATATCTTCCGCCATAGATGAATATGACCTAACCTATGATGAAAAGGGGTTACTCTATTTTTCAGAAGGAAAAATCCATGACCGTGCTAGTGACAAGGAAAAAGCAATCCTCTCTTTTTACAATGCTCTTCGATTTTTTCGACTCGCTAGAAATAATGTTAAGGAACACGAATCCTTAATTTTTTTAGCCATTTTATTTCGTGAATCTAATCATAGTCAATATGCGGTTGAATATTATCGCGATGCCCTCAATGTTCCAAATATCGACTCAGCCAAAATTCGGTATGCTCTTTATAATCTCTCCCTTGTTTATTTGTATGATGAAAATTATTCGGATTCCGAATTAATACTTCAAGAGCTTGTTGATCATTATACTTCAGTATCTAAAACCAAATGGCTGCTTCTATGCAAATCAGTCCTAGCTGACAGTTACGGAAAATCCGAAAAGTTTCAACTTTCAATTGATGCTTACCGGGAAATTTTAACCATAATCGATACCACCTCAGATTATAGAAACCTGAAAAGCAAATCCCTTAGCAGCATTGGGTTTTATCACTTTAAGCTAAAAAATTACGATGTGGCAAAGGAGATCATGTTGGAAGCTTTAGCGCTAAAGGAACAACAGAATTTATCAAATCAAACGCTTCTGGTGAGCTATATGAATCTGGGAGAGCTTTATATGGAACTCTCTTTGCCACATGAAGCCGAAAAGTATTATCACAAAGCAGTTCAAATGGATAGTTCTGTTAATCATGAACATTTAGTTGAAGTACTTGATTGGCTTTGCAAAATTGCGCTGGCTAAAGATGACAAAATAGCGGCCCTCGATTATAAAGATCATATAATTGACCTTCAAAAACCTTTAGTGGCCGAGTCCAAGAGGCTGGAGATTCTTCATGAACAATATATCGCCGAAAGAGCTAAGTATCTTCATGAAAAAATCATCCTTAAGGATCAATTGGTTATTGCTTCAAATCGAACGATTGTTTGGATCATTTGCGCATCTATAATAATTCTTTTCCTGGTCGCGTATCTCCTTTACCAATACGGTAAAATCAGAACACAAAATGGTTTACTTCCCAAACTTGCCTCAAAAGATAAATTGCTCAACTTCATCGTGAGCCGGTATCACCTCGATCTAATAGAGGAATCAAGTGAGTTGACTAAGAGATCAGGATCAACACAGGATTCTACTTAAGCGCTACTCTTCGCCCTTCTTCAATAATGCAATTATTTCTTCAGACAAGCCGATATTTTTATTCTTCAACTCCAGATTGTCCTTCAACAAAAGTTCTTTCGCAACAACATTTTTTCTCACCAATGCTCTTAGCTGATCTACATTCAGGTCCAATAAATATTTGAATTGTTCTTCTTCACTTATCCCTGTATCTGTGACCAATTCCGATATTTTCTTTCCATCACCTGAAAGTTCATTCACTTCCCGACTTATCGAAGACTTCTCCATATCCAGGTTCATGAACTTGCTTGGATCTAGGTGAAAGTGATCTGCTATTTTCAGAAAATCAAGTACTTGAGGTTGACTACCCCGTTCATAGCTGTTGATGTTATCTCTGCTTAGGCCAAACAGCAGTCCGAATTGATCTTGTGTATATCCATGTATTTTCCTCAGGGTCTTTATGTTTTTACCGAAATAAGTCACCATCCTTTTTTATTAAGGCAATAATTTCCTATTATTGGGGTTTGTATTACCAAATGGGATTTCAATTACCAATCATTTCCTATTGAATGAATAAAACTATGTAAATTTTATTCACTTGATATAATCCCATTTAGTGGCAACTTTAATTGCACAGAACTGGCCATTATGGAAAGATTATTGACATGGAGACAAAAATACGCAACCCCGTTGCATAAAATGTCTTATCTCCTTGAAGAAATCGCTACAGTACCAAACGAAAGAAAACGGAATTGGGCAGCAATCAAGCTTCTTTGTATGGTTGCTGTTCCGTATTTCCATAACGGGGTTCGACGTTCACTTTCGCAACTGATGTCGGATCCCCAATTATGTAACCTCGATTGGAATCATACCGGTCATGAAACATATTCGAATGTGGAATTACTTTCAGGATCGGCGACAATTATCTCTTTTAACCAGATTACGAATCTTAAATGCTTCGTATGGTATCCAAGGGGGGGTTAATAGTGAAACGTGACACGGCTTAACCATTTGTGATCACTAAGTTGGATTGAAGGTTGATTTGAATTACTAAACAATCCAGGGTCGGGACTTCAGCCCTCCCGGCCCAATACTTAGCACTTACTTACTCTTTATGGAAACAAGAAATTCAAATAATCAACGACTCTGCGCATGCAGAATTTGTCTATGCTGGTTGTAAGGTGGCCCCTAGTAGGGCCACTAATTTTTATCTGCAGAAATGGCCATGGAAGAATTGAAAACAACAAGTTTCATCATCAGTAGTCAAATGTCAACTCTGATTACATTTATCCAGAGTATGGATACTACAATGGATACAAGATTATTTAGCTACACTACAATCGTTAGTAAATGCATTGCAGCTTTAAATTCCCTTCAGGCTGAAGGTCCACGCTCTATAAATGATATCTTAACTGACATCATAAGTATTGCCATCCCCTTGGCTAACATTTCTGACATTTACTATAAAGATGCGCAATCACTGATTTCAGCCATCATCTTTAAACACAAAGGGCGTGATGCTCTATCCCAATCAGCATTTAATCGATTAAAACAAAACGCAGTTCTATTAACTAATTTGCGAAACTCTAACAGATCCTTGATAAAAGGCGCGATATATAATATTAAAGAACATACGTATATCATTCTCGGCCCTTTGGCTCTTGGAACTGACTATTGGATATATGATCAGGATTACCTCGATAGACGTAAATCAATGATCAGTGTTCCTTCTCTACGTATTTCGGATCTTATGCCTTTGAAATCTTCAGATTTTGCGCTGAAAGGACACATACAATTACTTACAACTTAGTTTAAACCTAAATTCATATTTGATAATGAAGCAAAACGAAGTATCCCTTTTATGATTCAGTCTAGGACGAAATCAAATGTTATACTATACTACTATCATGAAAAATCAATCATTAAGAATTAAAGTCAGCCCTGAATGATCATGAAATCAATGCCGATAATTATTGTGAGTGGTAGCCGCCACGTTTAGATAAGACACAATGAAATTCACTTTTTTTCAGAAACCCAGAGGCTATTTCCATAAAAAAGAGATACTTGTTTAATAGCGATTAGAAATTAAGTTGATTGATTATAAGATGTCAAAAAAATGAAGATGTATGCTCTGTTTGGCGGAGTAATACCGATGCTGGTTCTAATGCAAAGTCGGGACAACACGTTCCCGACTTTCTTTAAGCACTACGATAAAGAGTTACTGTTCTGGTTCAAATATCAAACGAAACACACCCGAATGGTTAATCGGTGTTGTTTTATGAGGATATAAAGTGCAAGGATATTGTCTTCGTCCTTATCTCCTCAACAGAGGTTCTAATTATTTCACATTAAGTGGCGTTGTTTGTTATTGAGGTTCATTATCTTTGAAATGAAACAATGATTAAGTAGCTGCGAAACAACGCCACTTATTCTTTAGACAATTTTTAATCAAAACGTGAATCAATGAAAAACTATGATATTAGAGAAAGAATGCTATCAATTGCATCCTTCCTGATTTTGTCCTTGGTGCTGTTTTCATGCCAGAATGAAGAAGTACCAACTTTGTATGAATTTGACTTTAAAGATGGAAGTGGCGGTTTTTCTGGCACTCCCACTATTTTAGGTAAGCAGCTAGAAAATCCATATACAGTGGAGAATATGAAGCAGGCCTACGAAAACCTGAAAGAGAATCTGACTCATGCCAGTGGTAGGGAAGCAAGCGACGATAATTTTGAAGTGACTACTACACACTACTACGTGAGGTTCTTACCTACTAACGAGGAACAACTTTTCGAACTGGAATCTGATACAACAATCAGTTTAACGGATGTTCCAATAGACTTTGAAGAAGCTTTTATTGGAGACTACTATCATGACCCTAGCGTTGCCGATAGTAATTACACTTGGCTGTATACAGCTGTTCCTTTAGAGTACAATTTTTCTAATACGATTCAGTATGAGAAATTGGCTGATTTGTTTTTACCTCCTGACGAAGATACAATCAGTTCTAGTGGTCGATTAGCTAGTAACGATTTCTTTGAGTTATTAGAAACAGAAGCTTTGAGAATTACCGGAAATCTGGATGAAGACCTCTCTGAATATTTAGAGGGAGACTATTCAGAGTTTAGCTCAGCCCGCTGGAGACCACAAGGGCGAATTACTGTTTTTGAGAATGCTATCAATCGAACTGTGGGTGTTGCCGGAGCTAGAGTTAACGCAAGGAAGTGGTTTGTTGTGAAGCATACCTACACTAATTCTGGTGGTCATTTTCGAATGGGTAGTGTCAGAGGGAAGATTAAATATTCAGTCCAATTCCATGATAACGGAAACTTCAAGGTTAAGGCTGGAAATTGGTTTTGGACAGCTCGTCATCGTGGACATGTAAAGTATAAAGGCACTCGCTGGAACCAGCATTTTAGTAGCGGTCATTCGCAGTTTTATTCTCAGGTTCAAAATGCAGCATATGACTACTATAATCATGTTTGGCGAGATTATGGCATTACTAAACCTGGTTCAGTAAACCTATCCGCAAAATATGACCGTCAGGCTTCATCTCAGTTCCGAGTACCGGCACGCTATTTGCCGTTTTGGTCTTCGATTCGAATAACTCGTTTACAAGCGAATGGAGTAAACCGAGGAAGTGATGGAATATACGCAACAACAATTCATGAATTGACCCACCTGGCTCATTACAAATTGGATCCAGCTGTGTTTACGGGAGTTGAGCGAATTGAGTGTGAGGAATTATTTTGTGGTCGAGTTCATTTCAATCACAGAGAACTATCAATGCTTACGGAAGGATGGGCAGAAGGCGTTGAAACAATTGTGACCACTGATCGACATATGAAATTAGATCCGAATTATATAAGCAATAGATTGAATATTGGATGGAATGCTGGAAGACAAACAGATGCTGCTAGCGAAATGACCCAGTATACTCCTATTGTTGCGGATTTAATAGACAACCTTAATCAAAGTGCGAGATTCAGTGGTAGAAGTCCAAGGCCACCCGTAGATAATGTATCTGGGTATTCTCTGAATGCTATTGAGAGAGCAGTAGATAATTGTAGGGACATTGAATGTTGGAGAAGAAATCTTGGAAATTCAACCGCGCTCAATGACCTTTGGAACTACATGCGAGAAGTTCGTGATAATCGTCGTAACTGGGATTAAGTCAACTTTAACTAAAGACAATGATTAAGAGTGTTATATTTTCTTTGTCCATGCTGCTGTTAGTCGCCCTCACAGATTGTAGTGAACCTGAACCTTTAATGAACACCTATCGAGTTAGCATAACAAATGTATCTGGAAACCGGTTCGACTTATCCTTATTTCAAGGAGGACAAGAGTTTGAAACAACAAACCTGGAAACATCAGAATCATATGTTTGTGAATATGCCTCTGAAAGCTTCAAAGGCTTTCTTCCTTGTAGTAATGGAACATTAATTGGAGTCGATTCTATGAGGGTGGAGTTTGAAGAAAATATAGGATATATATGTACTGTTGGGAGTAATTCCGATCAATTCAGTTTCCAAGGAGGAGCATGTTTTTTTAGCAACAATTCTTTTATAGAGAATGAATTAGATGAGTTTGATTTTCAAATTACGCCACAGCATTTTCTTAATGCACATAGCCTGGCAGATTAGTAAATCAATTGGCTAAGGATGGTATCATTATCCTTTTGAAATAGTAGTTATACACTACTATCACAAAATATTCTTCAGAAACAGGAAAGTATGTCTGTTTAGGCATGCTTTTCTGGTTTTAACACTCACAGATAAATTAATGCCAGAAGTACTAAAGAATGTGACTTTATATTTGGTTATCATAATATACTTTGTTCTAACATCTTGCACCACTGAACCTGACCGATTCAATTATACGGTCGTTG
Source organism: Cyclobacteriaceae bacterium (assembly GCA_965215825.1). Taxonomy (GTDB): domain Bacteria; phylum Bacteroidota; class Bacteroidia; order Cytophagales; family Cyclobacteriaceae; genus JAWPMT01. The sequence continues at coordinate 1,266,285 of CBDCEM010000002.1, forward strand.
TTACGAACCTATCGGGTAATGCTTTAGAAATATCATTATTTAGTGAAAGACAATTAGTAGAATACATGAATTTGGAGAGTAACCAACAGTTCGATTGCCATTACAACGCTGAAAATTTTCAAGGAATTTACGGCTGTCTTGATAGCAACCGAACAGGTATTGATTCAATCCGGCTCGTCTTTGAAAATGGATCTGGTTACGTCTGTACTGATTTTGTGAATTCGAATGAATTGTGTTTTCTTGATCAGCGTTTTTTATTTGCTGATCAAGTTTCCGGCGGATTTATTGACAATGGAGATAATCAATTCGAATTAGTCTTAAGCCCCAATGATTTTTTAAACGCGTTTAATCTCGAAGAATAACCAAATGCATCTTATTGGTCTTTTACGAGAACTGCAACCTAGATGAAATGTACAAAAATCTAATCAAATCTTGATGAGAAGCAAAGCCAGCAAAAAAAAGCTGGCTTTGTTTTTATATGAATATCATTCGACGGATTTTTTATGCTTTTCCGATGTAACCATGGAGTTAACGAAATTATCGTCGAATTTGGGATTAATGAAAAACGTATTTCAAAGGCTACTGCATTTTAGTTCCTATGCTTTCTTACTAATTTTTGGGATTGTACTACGGAACCGGACCTGTTCAATTATACGGTTATTATTCATAATCTTTCTGGAAACGACGTTGATATTTCATTGTACAGTGAACGGGAGCTTATTGAGTCTGAACTTCTTCAAACTACTGAACAATATCAATGTCAATATGGAGGAGAGAACTTCTCAGGGTTGGAAGGGTGCTTGAATAGCAACCGGGCCGGAATCGATTCAATACGCTTTGTTTTTTCTGGTGATCTTGGCTACGTATGTACAAATTTTGATCACGAATCAGATTTATGTTTTGGGGTTAATCGTGTATTATTCGACACTTCTATTGGTAGCGATGCATTTCAAGATCTCGGAGACAATGTATTTGAATTTACTCTCACCATTCAAGATTTCATAAATGCCAGAGATATTTCTGACGATTGACCAGGCTATCAATTTCCATTGATGAAATAAAGGGATAAGACTTTTCAAAAGTCTATGATCAACCTTTGAAAATTTCGGTAAAAAACTAAGCCATCCCAAATTCACATGGTCGGCCTTTATGCATACTCTTTAATGTTCTCAAGTGATTTAATCTCATACCCAGTTGAACAATCACAAGCGTTTGAAGTGAATGAAAATAAAATGATGAATGAAATAATGAAAGACCGCATCGGGGTAAGATTGCTTACAATATCCTATTCAATCTAATCCTTTTTTATTTCCTTCGATGCCGAAATTTCCGATGCGATGGTAGTCAAATGATCCTGAAATACCCCCAACGACTCTACCGGAGTTAAGGCTTCTATTAATCTATTTTCAAAGTCAATTAAACAAACAGGATTGAGCATCGGATGAAACTCTACTTTCGATTGTTCCACTTTAAGGTAAACCTGATATCCTTTAAACTCAACATTGATCAGAGGGTTAATTTCAAATACTGTACAGCCCTGATTGGCTGTTTCAATTTCTTCTTTTGCTTTTGGTAGGAGTTCTTTTAATAACTCATCGGTAATCAATTGATCAAGGAATTCTTTTTTTAGGTTCCTATCCATGGTTTATGCTAGTCAAATGCAGGTTCAAGATAAATAAGGGGAAAAGGAATGAGTAAAAGGTCTTTCCCTCTCTCAAATAACAATATTATTTGGTTAAATCCTTAAGAAGATTCGCCAAATTTTATGACGCCTTCCCTTAAGTATTAAGCTCACAATACTGATTATTTATTCCAAAAATCAACAAGAATAATGAATAAAAATTCATAACTATTTAACAGACGGTCTTTGGTTAGTAAAAAGGGGAAGAATTGAGGGTAATTGGCTAAAAACAAAGAAGTTGCCCTTATGAAAAGCAACTTCTTTTCTCATTAAAACCAGCTATGGAAAATAGTTGTCCTATTGTCCAAGATGCTAATCTACGCACACCATTCAATTGAGAAAAAGGTAGCAAGTAAAAAAGCCTTTTATCTCCTCTATACTTTCGACCAGGAGTTAGTTACGAGCACACTATTGATCATCCAACAAGATATACGCTTTCTGGCGTCTTTTTCAAAATCCGGGATGTTTCCACGGTACGAAACCTCACCTTGCCTACTCGGTTTTGAAGTCTGAATTTGCCGGTCAAAAGGTTTAAAGACCGGGTCGCGAAGACCCCCCATTCTAAACGATTTCAAAAGGAAACAAGAAAAACAAAAAATGGCAGCAGAAGGAAAAGACATTGCCTGGACACAGTGGGCCTATTGCGGCGGCGCATTATTGGCTGGATTAGCACTAGGTGCATTTGTAGTGGCCCCAATGTGGGAAAAAGCCAAAGCAAAAAAAGCGGCTAAGAAAACAACAACTCCAGGACGAGGGGGTAAAAAGTAAGTCTTTGATCATTAGGGTTTAGCAATCCTATGGTCAAAGACTCCCCCTTTTTGAAAAAACAATTCAGTAAAAGGATTAATCAAAACGAAAAATGAACTACGAAGACGAACTAGAGCGATACGAGGACGAGGCCGAAGACAGGTATGATGATTATGACGAGGACTTTGAAGATGAGTTCTTTGATGATGAAGACGACTTTGATACCGGATTTGGAGGGTATGAAGACGAAGATGGCTTCTATGATGAAGATGACGACTTCTTTGATGAGGAAGAGGAAATCGAGTATTTGCCAGCGATGGAAGAAGACTATGATTCCTATGATGACGCCTATGACAGTTATAAAAGTACCTCAATTGGTAAAATAGACGCCAACGACCGTACCCTGACTGTTGTGGTTAGAAACACAAGCGGTGCAGATGCAGAAGCCGTTCTTTTTGGCGGTAATGAAGGAGCAGCTCAACCTGCGGGCATTTCTGTTGTGGTTGAAGAATCATCTCACAAGGAAGTCCGTGAAGAGTCGAAGGCCAATCCGTTCAAGATTGCCGGAATGAAGATGTCGGTTTCTGACCCCCTTCAGTTCGACAATGTGTTGAAAGTAACACGAAGAACAGCCACTGGTTCCAATACCATTCGGGTATATCAGCCTCGTAATGCGACCAGTCCCCAGAACTTCACTCAACAGCTCATTGACGATGCAGCGTTCGAAATGGATGTTACCGGACAGGATTCCTTGCGACTGCTGATCAAGGATGGAGTAACGGTCGTATTTACCTTCACCATCAAGGCCCGAGCCAACATGGGAAATCTGTTGAAGGGTAACAACGTGGCTGAACTTTCCAAAGCTCCCCGAACAACAGGGCTTCCGCAATTGGATTTGGTCCAGCGCAAGAAAAAGAGCGTACCGTCCAGGCCACGTAGAACTGTGAGACGGGTGGTTCGAAGAGCCAGACCCAGACGTGTGGTTCGCAACAGGTATCGACCTCAGAGCAGATCTACCATGCGCCGAAGAGGACGAAGCAGAAGAAGGTAGATCAATGAAACTAAAGCTTGATCGATGGATTTGATGCCTTAAAGGGTCATTCAAATCCAGCAGCCAAAGTGAACGCGAAAAGATGCTCCACTTTGGTTGCATCAAGCTTTTTGACTACTCATCTCGATTCCACGCTAAAAAAGTATCCCCTTTCAAAGTGGGTGCTATCCTGTAAAATCAAATAACTAAGGCTTTCATGAAGCAACGAATCAAGCGATCCAGATTGGCACAAAACAGGATTGACTACATCGTTTACAGCAACCCCAAAGGCGTTAGTAATCTCATTGAAAAATACGATTACGAAGCACCGGAGCATGTCCGTGACCTGATTAAGCTCACCAAGCGATTGGTGAGAAGAAAAGGCCGAAAATTCATAAAAGAACTCCTCAAGCTTCACCCTGACAGAAAAGCCATCTTACAGGTTGAAAAAATCAAAGAAGACAGCTATTGCAGTGCTTGCAGTAACTATTCTTATGATGCTGAGGCCAACTATTGTGGTGCTTGTGGTCACTCGGCCTATACCGGATCAAAGGATCAACCGGACTTCTTAAGACAACTGGTGGGTATGGGAATCAAGGAGTTAGAAGAACTCTACGAAAACGTGGTTCAAAAATCCAACAGAAACCCACAAAACCAGCCATTAGCCGAAGAAGTGCGACTGGTCTGGAATGAATTACGGTTGCGCAAGAAAGAAGGGATCGCACCGTCAATCAAACAGCCGGAGGAAAAGGTAAGTGAAATCAACAGGGATGGGATTCATATTCAGCCAAACGAAGCCCTCCTTATTCTTGGGCTTACCCTGCTTGCCGGTGGATTGATTGGATCAGCATGGAATGTCACCAACAAAGCAGCTTAAAATGGTTAGGGTAATTAAAAGAAGACTTCCTGATAAGCACACTGATCAAACCAGATCCTTACTGGATTTATTGGCGCTTTATGTTGCTGATGAGCCGGATCGGGTGGCCAGATTACTGAATGAGTTTGGTTATACTATTTCTAAAAACCTTACTGGAAAGGAACTTACCAATAAGGTATTTCTTGCCATAGAAAAACATGGAAGACCTTTCCATCTGGCTTTAGCCAGGTTGTTGAGTACGAAAATCAAACCAACACCAGTAAATGAAGCGGATCAGGAAGATGGTTTTGATTTGGGGCCACTATTAAGTGGTGCAGCCGGTGCGGGAACGACATCTGGTGCAAGTGCTGGAGGTGGCATTACTGTAGGAGCTGATCCGGTTTCAGCCATAGCAGGGGCAGTTGGATCCATTGCCAATTTGTTTGGCAATAAACAGCGTCAAAAAATACTGAAGGATCAGGCCCGTTCCCAGACGCTCCAAACCATGTTGGCCTACAAGGCCCAAAAAGAAGCAGAAACAGCTTCCAGACAAGCCGCACGAGTATCCGGGGCAAAACAGGAGCAATTAATCAAGCTGGTGGGTGGCATCGCAATAGTTGGTGTGGTTGGGTGGCTTCTTTTAAGGCAACTCGCCAGACAAAAACAAAGCACTAAGCCAACGCCTACCAAGGCAATCAATAAAACAAGTAACAAAAAAGCTTAAGGAATAAAGGCATGCTAAATGAAAGGACATTAACACAAAACTCTTTCGGCCTTGCAGGATTATCAGTTGCCGATACAGAAGCAATAAATGAGGATTATGATGACTTTTTCTTCGGCAAAAAGGCACGCCGAAGAAGAAAGGAACGAAAAGAGAGAAAGAAAGAGCGCAGATCAATTCGCTTTGAAAGAAGAAGGTTGAAGAATGATGATCGCAGGGCAGATACCGAAGCCAAAAGAGCACAGACAGCTGTTCTTACAGCCACGTTAGCGAGTACTTCTCCGGGTACGACTCAAACGCCTTCGATCACAAAACCCGCTGCGACACCACAGGCGGTGACTCAAGGCGCTGCACCTAAAGCATCGGCGGCTGAAATACTCAGCAATCAACCCAATGTGCCATTAACTCAGAAGGCCGGATTTGGCAGCAATACCCTGGTCATTGTCATGGCCTTGTTGATCGTAGGGGGCTATTTGGTCATGAATAATCAACAGGAAGCAAGTGAAGGTACTGCCGATTTGCAGCCCGCCTAGATACAGGGAGCTGGAGCAAAGTCGAGCGGATTTTAAGTAAGAAAAACAATTAAAAAAGGAATGATCGATGTTGAATTTGATGAAGGCCTGGCCGTAGACCATGATGACATGGCTTATGATCTCTTCGATGATGAGCCAGAGAGTAGTTGGGAAGATGACGAAGTTGAAGGCGAGGAAGATGATGATGATTTTTTTCGAAAAAGAAGAGGTAAGCGACGTTCTACCATCAGTAAGAGAGGAAGTAGTAGGCGAAGAACCATTAGTCGAAGAGCTATACCCAGGCGCAGCGACAGAACAAGTGTAAGAAAAAGAAGTCGTGTTCGGCGTTCGTCCAGATCAACCCGTCCTACTTCTTCAAGTAGAGGAAAAAGACGTGTCACGTCAAGGAAAAGAAAAACTTCAGTCAAGAGACTGACTTCAACGCCTCGTTATTCAAGAAGAAGATCAACTCAAAAGCGGACTCCATCCAGGACTTCATTCAAACGAAGACCGGTTAAGAGATTCGTCAGTCGCAATTCCAGCATCAAGCGGCGCCCGAAAAGAAGGGTGATCACAAGACGAAGACCAAGTCTGCAGACCAGAACCAAAACAAGAACAAAGACAAGAACAATGCGAAGATACATACCCAAAAGTCGGGTTTATACCCATCGAAGTAGCCCTTCATCAAGGGTCTATACCAGACCTCCATCAAGGACGGTAGGAAGGTATATGCCAACAAGGTATACGCCAACAAGAAGCTCCCCAAGAGTTACTTCTTCGAGAAAGTATACCCCCATTAGACGGTTTCCTGTCAAGAGTTATGTACCAAAGAGAACCACCTCTGTAAGACGTACTCCGGCTAGGCCATTTACTCCTGTCAGGATCACTCCAAATAGAACTTCATCATCGAGAAGTACTCCTGTAAGAACTACTCCGTTGAGGATCGTGACACCAGGACCAAGAACAACAAGCATCAAACGGCCTACCCCCGCCAAGCCGGTAGTTCGACCGATTGATCTAAGAAGCCCGGTACCCATTAAAAGAGCGCCGATTGTTTATCCCAAACGTCCGGTTATTATCAAGCCCAAGCCAGTGCGCTCCAGTAGCTCATCTGGTGGCGGTAGACCAAAAAGCAGTTCAACTGTAAAGCCAACATCAGTTAAGCTGAACAGCCTAGGCACCTCCCTTGATCGACGTGATTTAAAAGAGCATCAGATTGTCAATAATGCGGTACAGAAAGAACTCAAAACCAAACAGGAATTAGTCAAGGCCCAGGGTCTGAAAGAAAAAGTCAAGCAGGAAGCCTTGAAAAATGAAGGCATTGCCGAAAAGGTGGATCAGGAAAAGTACAAAACGGAGAAGCTCAAGGCCCAAACCCAGATGATCAGTACCGGTAAAGGTCTTATCTGGCTTGGTGTATTGGTCGGCGGTTATTTCTTCGTCACCAAGGTGCTGATGAAAGACAAGCTTTTAGCTAAGAACAAAAAACTGTCGACTAAAGGAGCGAAAAAACTCAGTGCAGCAAGTGCTTAAGCTTAAAAGGCAAGGAAGGATTTAAGTAAAGTCAGAATTAAAAAAAAGAATAACTAAAAAATGGACTTACTAGCATCAATCACAGAACAGGATTTTACCGATACGAACAGTGAAGTACCAGCAGGCTTTTTGTTCGCATCACTAAAGAATACGGGAACACAGGACGTGACTGTCAATGGCGTGGTATTGACGCCTGGAGAGGCCAAAAGCTATCCATTTGTCGGTAAGGGCTATCAGGCTGTACCCTTTGTGGTCAGTGACCAAACTACACTGAAGGTCATGTACATCATTTAAGCTTTAGAAAAGGAAGAGAAAGACTAGTAAAAAGTAAGTGGTGAGTAAAAGGAAGAAATGATCGCAGGAGAATTAGAAAATATCATGGGTCTGGAAAGTGAATATGAGGTTTATGCCTATGATGAATTTCTTGGTTTTGGCAAGGGCAAGAAGTCATCGAAAAGGCAGAGTAATCATAAACCTAGTAGAAAAGCTGGCCTTACTCCCGAGGAAATTGCGAGGCGCAAACAACGCAACAAGAACTTCTGGTCAGGCCTTAACAATACCCTCAAAGACAATGGCGGCATCGAGGGTGTGACAGGTTCCATTGGAAACCTGTTCAATGCTTTTAAAAAGAACCCTACTGCAAGTAATTCAGCCCCTAGGGACTTCCAGTTCGGATTAGGAGGGCCAACCCCGCCCACCGACAATGGAAGATCGATGATAGGAATCTATGTTGTCGGTGGTGCGGTAGTAGTCGGCTTGGCGGTGTATGGTTTCACAGTTTTCCAAAAAGGAAAAAGCAAAACTAAACAATTGATTAACCAACCCAATTTGGTGAAGTAAAATGGTGATCCCTATTCCATCCAGACATAAGCGATTTACCATTACCCTGGAGATCAGGGCGTCCTACCCAGTTTCGGTGGGTATCATCGTCTATGATCCGACAGTCAGATATGCGGATTACTTTCGGCGGAAAGTCACTTTTAGAGCCGGTTCTTTCAGAGATGATAAAAGTGCCTACCGTCAAATCCACATACCCCTTCCGGTAAGTCCTGATAATCTCATATTGGAAGTCTATAACAAGCAGACTTTGGATGAGTACGGTTTTAGAGTGGTCAATTTCGATTTAAAAGAAATGGGTCCGGCAGAAGTATGGGCAAGTCAACAAAGGCACCGTTTCATGGATTTTGCTATTCGTTTTGCTCAAAAGGCAGGATATGTTAAACCAGGTTTTTACCATTCTCCGGATCATGAATTCCTGATCCAGTATCTACCCACAATCACCGATGAATTAGGAAATGAACTGGTAACTCCTGCCAGGATCCATCGGCAAATGCCCAGGGTGCAATTATCACAAAAGCTGTTTCAGCAGTTTACGGTTCCCGTGCGTGTAGCCATCCTCTCTCATGAAGGATGTCACTTTTTCATGAATACCAGAAGTGAACGCAATGCTGACCTATGTGGTCTTCAGTATTACCTGGACTATGGTTTTCCAACCATTGAGGCCATTTATGCGGCAATCAAGGTATTCAAAAGACACCCCGAATCCATTGGTAAGCCTCATGTTGATCGGACAGCTGATATCATGAACTTCATCGATCAGTACAAAACCAAAAACCTAAAGGACGCAGGATGAATCAGGGCTGGAAAATAGGGCTATTGACGGCAATGGGATTAGGACTCGGCACCTGTGCTAAACTCTTTTATCCCAAAAAGAAAGCAGACTGTGGTTGTAAACAGACCAATGAATTTAAAAAGACAATTGGTGGAGCGAGTGAAGACGGCTATGATGATGAGGCATTAATCAAGTTAAAGTCTCACATTGCCCCATCACTTTTAGCCAGGCAAGAACAGTTCCTTAAAGATCGGGTCGCGCTAGATTTGGCCCGATGGGGTACGAAAGAGGGAATTATCGATGTGGCTGATCTGCTCTATCCGCAGCGGATTTATAATAAACTAAAGGCCATTCAAGAAGGGCGAATCGCTTCATTTCAAACTCCTTCGAACCTGAAATTACTGGATAGGTATATCACGGACCTGGAGAGATGGGGTACTGAGCAGGGCGTCATTGATGTTTCTAATGATGAAGTGGCCAGGAAGAAAGAAAAGCAATGCTTGAAAAAGATGGCCCGACAAGGCCAATCGGTCACAAGACGATATCTGAAGGCTAAAAAGCAGGAATTTAAAAAGCAAGGCAAACCCGTTGCAAATAGAGAACAACTTTTAGCTACACTCCAAAAGGATTATGAGGTTACGCAAGTAACCATACGGAACCTTTCCAATGAGGAGCGGCCCGTGGCTTTATGGGAAGCGAATAAGGCGGTGGCAGTCAGCCCCCCGAAACTCGATGATGTGGAAGATCATGAACTTAATGAGTCGATCACACTACAAAATGCGCTGCACCCGCAAGGGATGGCTTTTAATCCAGCCAATGGATTCATTTATGTGGCCAATCAGCTTTCCAATAATGTATCAGTCCTGGACCATGAAGGGCAATTGGTAAAATTGGTCCAGCTTGAACCTTCAAACTTTCCTGGACTGAATAGTCCGGCAGATGTAGCGGTCAATACCAGAAAAGAGAGTGAACACTATGGCAAGGTCTATGTCATCGGTTCTGTTTCCAATACCCTGAGCATCATTGATCTCAGCTTTGAAGTAGAGCAGGTAGTTAACGTTGGTGTTCGACCTTTAGGAGTTGCGTTCAACCCTCAAAATGAAAAGGTTTATGTATGCAATTATGTAGATAACACCCTTTCAGTCATTGATGCCAATTCATTCACGGAGGAAGTCATTAATGTCGGTCAACATCCACTTGGTGTGGGAGTTCATCCCCAATCTGGTGAAGTATGGGTTGCCCATAGTGGTGATCATTCCATTCACATTTTTGATCAGGATAATAATCTGATTACTCAAATCAATGAGGTCGGACAGCAACCATCACAAATGGCCTATCACCCAGGAATACAGCAAATGTTTGTGGTGGCTACAGAAAGCAATGAGGTCATTCCGATTCAGGTAGGTAGTTATGAAAAGGAACCTGCCATTGCTGTCGGAAATAAGCCTTCAAGGATCTTGTTCAATCCTAACAATGACTTCATTTATGTGGCCAATAAGGGGGATAATCAAATAACAATCATCCATGCTGATCATAGCGTGAGAGCTACCCTTGATTTAGGATCGATTAACAATGGATTCAGCCTTGATCCAACGAATAATGTATTATTTACTTCGGCTGCATCGAGCAACTCCATCGGGGTGATTGGTTATAAGGCGCAGAGTAGCCTGGTTGTCGTTGATGAAGACCTGGATGAGAAGCGAAGGGATTTTCAGCAAAATCCCGTAGTGGTCAAACATGCCCGATTCATACTTTCAGGCAATGATCGATTCAATGTCCTTCGACTAAGAGAAGGAAACGCAACTGGCAACAGTACAGTGCGCACCCTTTCTTTCAATGATTTCTATAGTCCTCAAATGCGACAGAATGTATCGGAGGTCAATGGACTGGAAGGTGCCGTCATTGATGGGGCCAATGGTTGGGAATTCATGGTAGCCCCTCAACAGACGGTAACCATGATGGTTTACTATCGCCAATTTGACCTCTATAACCTGCTACCCGAAAAGGCCCGAGAATCGATAGGTGCTGAGATGAGCAAAGGCATTTCAAGGCAATTATCTGATCCAAATAGTAACTACAATCCAATTAAATAGTCGCTAGTGCGACCCATAACACTAATTACAATAAAAACAATCATGGCAAAATTGAAATACCTTGTAGCACATTGCTTACTCACCCGTGAAGGGCGAAACTATACGACTGAAGACGTTTTAGCCTGGCATACCGATCCTGTTAACCGAGGCGGCTTTGGCTGGAAAAAGCCAGGCTATTCTGATATGATCTATCTGGATGGAAGCCTTCACAAGCTACTGCCCTTTGATCAGGATGATGAGGTTGACTCCTGGGAAATTTCAAATGGCGCAAGAGGCATCAACGGAGTATCCAGACACTATGCCTATGTGGGAGGCCTGGACAGATTGGGGAACAATAAGGATACGCGTACCCAAGCCCAAAAAGCAGCCGAGGAAACCTACATCAAATACATGATCTTAAGGCATCCCGATATCAAGGTGATGGGGCATTATCAGGCACCTAATACCAATAAGACTTGTCCCAATTACGATGTTCCTCAATGGCTTCGATCCATTGGCATTGAAGAGAAGAACATATTTCTATTCAATCACAAATAGTCATCTGAACCTCTAAGGCGCTAGATCAATCGAAATCGAATAAAAAAGAATTCAAAAGCAAAAAATAAAGCAATGCAAAACCCGGATTATTTAATCATCACCAGTACGCAAACCGGAGTAGGAAAACCGGTAACTAAAGCGGCAATAATTGAACAACACACACAATCCGTGGCCCTTGGTGGCCATGGGTTTAACCGTCCAGGGTATGACTATTTAGTCCAGCCTGATGGTGCGCTGGAAACAATTATCCAGGAAGAAAATCCCAATGAAGTAGATCTGTGGGGTTTTTCTGATGGAATCAATGGCCTTAATGGGAAAACGAAGATCCTGGCCTTTGTCGGTGGGATGGATAAAAAGGGAACCAAACCCAAAGACACCAGAAGCGAAGAACAAAAAGAGACGTTGGCGTCAGTTGTCCAATTCTACGTGAAGCGCTTCCCCAAAATTCAGGTATTGGGATGGGATCAGGTTCCGGCCAAGAAAGGCCAGCATAACCCGGCCTTTGATGTGCCTGCATGGCTTCAGGAGCTTGGTATTCCTTCAGAGAATTTATTCGAGACTCAATAGAAAAAGCTTATGAGAACCATTATGTCTTTAGCGGTTGGGTTCTTCTTGGGAAGGCAACTTTACCTGCAATATGATAAGGAAGAGGCTTTAAAAAGGGAGCAAGCTTTTAAGGACCGCATTAAAAAGCTGCTTGAAGAAAACAAATTGAAGTCGGGCAATTAAACAAACATGAGACAAATAAATGTAGGCAACAGCACTTATTTCATCCCTGGAAAAGGGAGTCCCTGTGAGCTTTGGAAATCCTATTACGAGGATTTGAGAAAATCTGTCGGAAGGGATAATGCCAAAACCATTTGGTTGGTTACCTGGTCTGAGGTTGGTGCTGTTTCCTGTACCACCAATGCTGACTTTAACAAATGGCTAAAGCGGCATGATATGGATGTTTCCAATGCGTCCACCAGGGCTATTGCTGACTTGTCAGGCATTGGTGGAAACCTTTTAGGACTCGGTAAGAACATGACCAAAATTGTCTCTGTTGGCGCTCCAATATTGCTTGGAGGTACGACTCTTTTAATACTGATCTTACTGATCAATACCTTCAGGAACAAGGATATCAGTGATCTGGCGATGCTAACTCCGACGGGAAGGGCAACCAAACTAAGTACTCAACTGCTAAAGGGATGAAGAAAAGAAATCAGCAGCATGTATTGATCGCTGGAGGGGTAGTTACGGCCATGGGTTGCCTTGCGTTGATTTATGTATCACATCGTACGAAGCAGCGTGACAGGCTGGCTGCAAAGATCATCAAAGAGATCAACCGGCAATTGAAACCAGCCACTTCAGGATTGCTTTCAGAAAAGGCTTTTGATCTTCACTACAAGGATGAAGTCCTTGCCAGCACACCAAAGCAGATCTTAACTCTGAAGAACGAAGTGATCAATGAATATGCGAAGCAAATCCATAACGCCTGGGGAAGTTGGTGGACCGGCGGTGATGATGAAAAACAGGTCTATGCCGCATTCAGGAAACTCAAGGATAAGGTACAGGTCTCGCAATTGGCATCCGCTTATTTCAATCGGTATGGCATCAATTTGATCGACCAATTGAGTGAGCGATTGGATAGCAAGGAAATCGATACGGTCCTTCGTATTGTCAGACCACTTCCAGCATACAGAACAACCTAAACAAGCAAAGAAGATGAACAAGGTCAAAGAAATAAAAGGAAGCAACGCACAAAAAGAAAATACCCTCTGGTGGGTCATCGGAGGAGCATCCGCAGCTCTTGGTACCGGAGCACTGATCTATTTCTTATTCTTTAAGGAGAAGAATCACTTTAATCCTACAAAAGGACCGAAAACAAGAATTAAGACTACAAAGGGGGACAAAAGCGGATCAACCGGGACAAGCACCGGAACAGGCATCGGAACAGCTATAGGTTCCACGCTTTCAGAACCTAACTGGAATAATCCATTTGACATGAACTACGAACAGGATGTTGTTCGATGGGTAAAGCCAAAAAGGATCCGCTTGCTCCATCCATCCGAGGCCAGTCAACTGGCGCAGACCTTGTATGAAGCCAAAGGTTCTTCCTGGTTGGCCAATGATGATGAGCAAGCCGTAAAAACGATATTCCAGAAGAGATTGAAGGATAAAGTGCAGGTAGCTACGCTCTCCAGAGCTTTTTGGGTGAAATACAAAAAAGACATGTGGGAATACCTCAATGGTTTTTTGAACAAAAGCGAAATGGACAACTATGTTCATCAACCGGTGAAGCGCTTACCTAACTACCGGTTTGCATAAAGAGCAGGAGGAAAAAACGACTACACGATAAAAGAACAAGCACGAAAAAGTATGACTTCATCAAAGACTAAAATAGCGTCAAAGCAATCAAAAACTACTCAAGAAAATGGTGAGCACTTCAAGCTGGACAGTAAAGTCTTCTGGATTGGTGGGACGCTCATCTTGTTGGCTGGAGGTGGAGTTGCCTACTGGTATCTGGAAAAGAAGAAGAAATCCAGAGAAGAAGCTCATACGATGACTCCATCCTTCAATCCCGCCGAGAATACCAGTAACAAAGGGTTTAAATGTATCAATCAGCAATATCCATTGACCTATGGCACCTGTCATCCTGATGTAAGTATTCTTCAACGCTACCTGAAGGCACTTAAAATGGATATTGGGAGAAGCGGGCGAAACCGGGATGGCATTGATGGTCAATTTGGAGCATTGACCCAAGCGGCAGCTAAAAAGAAATTGGGAAAAGAAAGGTTCAGCACTACGGACTTAATAGGAATTAAAAACGCACTAAAATTTATAGGATCATGACAAATAAAGATTTAATCAAAGCCGGTTGCCTTCTTGGTGGAATTCTGGGATTAGGGTTTATCACCTACCTGGTCTTTAAAGAAGAGGATGACGAAAACAAACAGGATGAAGAAAACACAAAGGACACGGTTAATAAGTCAGGTCCAGTTATTAAAGAGAAAGTAAATAAAGGGCCAACAATTAGTAAACCAAACGTCAACTCAGGGGCCAATTTGAGTAGTAAAAAGAAGGCAACTCTAGTAAGCTCAAAAGAAAGCCCCAAGATAAGTAATGAACTGATTCATGCTGATCAGCTAATAGAAGATGAGGCTTTAAGCGAGAGCAGTTTCATTGAAGAACCGGACAAAGTTGGAGCAGTTGATTTAGGTGACGTTGAGGGGGATTTGATCAGTGAGGAGCTGGAGCTTAGCGAGGAGTATGATGACATTGAGCTTTCTGTTCCTGAAGGGGATGAGTTTCCATTAAGAGCTGGTAGTACTGGTCCACGGGTTGAACGTCTTCAAGTCTGGTTGATGCGCAACTACGGTTATTTCGGGAAGATTTCAGGCGCTTTCGATGATAAGACACTCACCAAGGTTCAAAAGCATCTAGGATCAGACACAGTGGATGAAAAGACCTTCAACCGCTACAGAATGGGCAAACATGTCACGGAGCAGGTAATTGTTAGGACCTAATTAGCAATTCAAAACATGAGGTCAACGAAGAAAACAAGTTTTAAAAACATCCTGGATTCATTGGTTGATGATGACGGGTTAAAAACAGAGGTCACTGTTACCCTGACAGACAAAACCTTGATCAGAACCTCGATGTACCTGTTAGGGACCATCGTTGCGGGATCAGTGGCCTTTTTTGTCATCCGGGGAGTGATGGTGCAACAATGATCGATGACGAATCCTTTCTCATCTGAGTAGTCTTTAAGTCTATAAGTGTGTAAGTAAACAAGTCTACATGTCTATAGATATATATGTCTACATATAAATAAGTCTATAAGTAAATAACTAAACGAGCAAAAAATGGAATTACAACAATCAATGATCAATCAATTAATGGAGTTTGTAATGCAGTACATGATCAGCCTTGACTGGTCATACATCATTACCTTTATCTTATTGACCTATGGGGCAAACCAGCCCAAATCGAAAGCCTTCTTTTTCAAAATCTTCAAGGTCAAATTGAAGACTCGTTACAGAACACTGATCATCGGAGTGCTTTACGGCGTAGCACTCTTTTTCATTCGGGGAAAAGATCCGGAGTTGATCGAGCAGCTATTCAAGGCTTTGCTCTTTGCCATGATCTTTCACAAGCTACTTATCGATCAGACGGTCCAGTTTCTGGACAAGAGGCTAAAAAAGGCTCAAACATCTGGACTTGATTCAATTAAGAAAAGCGATGAAGAGAAATAAGTACCTCCTGATTCTTGGAATCCTTTTCAGCCTCTGGGTGGGTTGGGAATTCCTGATTGATGTAGATGGTTCGAACCAGGTTGCTTTGCCTAATTACGAAGAAGAGTTATTGCTTGTAAAGCAAACAAATGATTCGCTTCAGCAATTAAGTCAAGCCCTGGATTCAATGAATCTTCATTTGGTCATTCAGGCTGATTGCCTCGTCCATCTTCTTCTCACAGAGAAGCAAATTATTCATGAATTAAAACAACAGAGAAATGAGAAAATTGAAGTTATTGATCATTACGACGGTGATGAGCTTTTGCAGTTTTTCGCAAACCTTGAGACCTATCGTCGAAATACTAGAGAGTGATACACTTTTTTGCTTTAATCTCCCGCAATCCCGAGAGTTGGCAAAAATCATTACCGAAGGTATCTATAGCGATTCTATAGCCATTAGCCTGTCAACTGAGAATCAACGACTGTATTCCTTAATGGAAGTGAAGGATAAACAGATCAGCAATTTGAATGCGACCATTGATTTAAAAGATCAGGTTACTAAAAACCTTGATCAAAGTGTGATTTCTCTTACTCAGCATGTTGAGGAGCGAGATCGTCAATTAAGAAAGTCTAAGAGACAGAAGAAATGGTTACTGATTGGACTTTCCAGCCTTCTGATCGTCGCGGCAATCAACTAAAAAGAAGATAACGCAAGAAATAAAATAAAGCGCATGAGTGGATATCAAAGCGACATAGATTTAAAAGATGTTAACCTGGTGGGTGACATACCTGTGGAGAATACAGCCGGAGGATTTGGGCAGACAGTTGGATTTGGCAATGAATACGTATTGAACCTTGATCCCCAATTAACTGCTTACAAAGCAGGTCTATCACTACAGATAAGATTTCATCAAACCAATACCGATACGGCTTCCCTGAACGTGAATGGATTGGGCAATATAGCGATCAAAAAGATTGTCAATAATACACTGCAAGACCTGGAAGTAGGCGACTTGAGTTTGGAACCAATCTATGATCTTAAATACGATGGGGTTCAATTTCAGATGGTTACTCTTATTAGCTCTGGTGCTTCCCTTGAAGTTGCAGGAGGAGTTACGCTTAAAGGGACCATCGATGCCTCAACATCCCCTCCGTTCCCGGCAGCGAAAAAAGGAGATCTCTATACTGTCAGTGGAGCTGGCTTTATTGGAGACAGTGACGGTGGTGATGGACTTGCCGTAAGTATCGGTGATATTGTACTTGCCACCGAAGACAATGAGGGTGGAGATTATGTAACGATCAGCGATCAATGGAATGGCATCACCGGTAAAGAACCACCGGAAGATGAGGGTGGTGGATTCTTATTACCAGACACCTAAGCAATGGACTACATCAAGATTACCGGAATCATCCTTGGCGCAAAAGGGCTTTGGATGTTGATCGATTCCATCATCAAGTGGCGAAGTGACAAGAAGCTGAAGCATGCAGAGGCCAGCAACTTTTTTGCCCAGGCCAACAAGGAAGTAGTCTCCAGCTTCTTGCAGCTTTCGCAAGAACTGAAGGAGCAAATGCAGCGGCAGAAAGAGCGGATTGATGAGTTGGAAAAGTCGGTTGAAGATGAAAAGAAGAGAAACGATGAACTCGAAGAACTCATCTCAAAGCTGGAGCAGCGAAATCAGGAACTGGAAAGTGAACTTAACAAACTAAAAAATGGCCAATCAGCAGAGTAACAGCACACCGATGAACTTCCTCATCGGTGCTTCTCTTATCCTTAACATCACCTACATGAGCATCAAATTCTATAAGATGTACCAGGAAGGCAAGAAGGACAAGTGTAGATGTCGGGAAAAGAGTGAACACCAATAAGAGAATCCTCCAATGTTGGTCAGGAAGAATCATGTTTATGGTGGTGTTTCATTCCTGGTGGTTGGGGTTGCTGTTACGCTCTATCTATCCAGGAAAACCTTATACAGGTCTTTTGACTATAAGACCAACCTTTTACTCTTGACCCTGGAGGCTGACTTCAGAGCCAAAATACGGAAACTCCTAATCAAAGCCAGAAATGAAGGAATAGAGCTTCGAGTGATTTCAGCGCATCGAGATTGTGAAGAGCAGAACCGACTTTATGCTAAGGGACGAACTCTGCCTGGTAAAATCGTAACCAATGCCAAATGCGGTCAAAGTGCGCATAATTACCGAAGAGCCGTCGATATAGTGGAGTTTCGAAATGGTGTGCCAATCTGGGAGAATCCCAATTGGGAAATTATCGGTCGATTAGGAGAAAGCCTTGGGCTCCAATGGGGTGGTAGATGGAAGTCAATGAAAGATAAGCCTCATTTTGAAGGATAGTTGTTAGAACGAATTAACAGGTGACACTGGGAGTTGACTGAAATATGGAAGAGTGTATCAAAAGCACCTCTTATAATTACTCTAACTAAAATCCAATTTTATTGAAATTGTCGCCTCAGAGGATATCTTTTCTCACCTATTGTGGCAGAGTTCCATTTCGACATTTTTATCTACCTGTGAATAGCTTCTTATAGCTAATATAGTAAAGATTAATAATTACATTATATACGATATATTGCCTTTCTCATCAATTTTAAATGGTACAATTCCGCCTTCATGACGAGGGTCTACTGAATACCTTTAAAATCACTAGAACTGACGTTGTATTGTATTTCTTACCTAATGATCTAGTTTCATTTAAGTACTCATCAAGTGAGATTTCAGGATCCTTGGCTAGCTTCCTAAAACGTTTCAACCTTTTATCCGAATTAGACTGAGCATTATTCCCCACAAGTGCATTTGTGTAGAAGTCTACTTTATACTCATAATTCTGTGAGTTAGAATTTAGACTTTCTAAACAATTTTTTAGATAAACTAAATCTTGTTTTGCTAATTCGAAATTTCTGAATTTATCCGGTTTGCCACGGCCGTCATGTTTTGTTAAATAATTGAAGTTCGATAACAGAATTGTATCACCGTTAAATATAATGCCGTTAAGCCTATCTTCCTTGATTAAGGAACCAATTTCAAATGTTCTTTTTCTAGTTTTAGCAATGTAGGATTTGACTGTATCAGTTCGAATTAGTTTTATGTTATCTAGAAAAACATATGCTTTATTACTTTCATATACCGATGTATCGCTTGTATGATAGACAGGATTTGTACGAAAATCACCGATAGATATGAATTGTAAGGAGTCTTGGTATACTTCGAATTCAGTATATAATTGATTCCAGCCTGCTGTTAACTCTGTTAGAGAAAAACTGATTGAGGGATTAAGAGTTATTGCTTCACTTTTTGATTGTTCAAGTGGAATAGATGACAAGTGAATTTGAATTGTATCGGAAAAAATTCCACCCATATATTTGATGCCGAAAGTACATACTGATAAAGACAATTTGTAGGTTTTTGAAACCTCTAGCGTATCGTATAATTGTGTTGAAATGTACTCATTAAAATTTCGGTCCCAATCTGAAATTATTAGTCCAGTAAATTTGTTTTTTCTAGAATTCAAACCGCAGACATCTTCTCTATTCTTTTCGGATCTTCTTCCGATTAGGTCTGGTGATCCATGTCCGAGCCTGTGTGGGCCATGGTTAATTGCATTCCAATTTAACAGGTTATTAAATTTGACTGGTGAGGATGGGTCTTTTAGTGATTCGAAATCACCATTATTTATAAGATTGATCTCATATACATTATTCTGTGCTTCCGCAGCTTGAAGCATGGAGAAAACACTTAAGAAAAATGTCAAATGGATAAGTGATATGTTATCTTCTAATAAATACTTGAATTTTTTGTTCGTCATTCACAGTGCCTAATACGTGTGGTTTTTCTTGTTCATCTCTAGTTTTAAATAAATCGATACTTAAGACTCTTGTGACATTTGATCCCCATTTGCGCTCTCTAATTTGTTGGTCTCCTGAAAGGCGGAATGCTAGATCAATTCCAATAGTTCCACTCACTGTTTTAATAATTTCAGAGATAAGAAACTCATCTTTCATATTTGCGTCATCAGAACCAGGTTTCATTTCCAATTGAACTTTTGTGTCGGTTTTGTAAATGTGGTCCAATGTCACTACTAAATACCTGTAACCATCCTTGTAATACCTTTCTAATGAGTACATAAATGGCGATAATTCTAAATCACACTTATATTCACCAAGAGACGGTAAGGTCAAAGTAAGGCGATCTTTCCAAGTGCGAAAGTCCTGAGTTCTCGTATTAGTCCTTTCATAAATTTGATCTAACGTAGTTTGTAAATTAGCAATTGAGTCTTCAAAAACGTTTGAAATGCTGTCAATAAGAAAATTTCTAACTTCTTTTTTGAAATCTTCTCCAAGTTTCCAATAATCAGGGTTTGTTAAAACACTGAAATACCTTACATCGTTCTCTACTTCATTTAATGTAACCTGAATGTCTTTCTTGTGATCATTGAAATTAGGATCAGCTAATAGTTCTAATAATTCACGTCTTATTTCACGAAAATCTGCAAGAAACGGATTTAGTTTTTCTTGATGCCTTTCTGAATAGCGTTTCAGATCATTTCTGAATTTCGTTACTTCTAACTTTTTATTTTCCCAAGACTGGCCAAGTATGGGGCTAAAAATGAGAAAAAGTATTATACTAAATAAGATTCTCAATTTACTTCTCATCATCCAGGATCGAATTAAGTTCTCTTAAGGTAATACCCAATACTTTTTTGAAATATGCCGCATCTATATTTCCATTTTGCAAGTCTTGGTTATGTCTTTCTAATTGATTCTGCAAGAATTTAATGTCATTGCTATTTCTGTCATTCTTGTGCGATTCAAGTTGCTCTGTGAGGTACTCATACAAATCCTTTGGGTCTGTGGATTCTGGAAATTCTAATTTTTTCGAGAGTGTTGGGATTGGCTTGGGTTCATTACTATCATTTGCCTCCTTTGGAGCTGAACTATTACTATCATTTAGGTTTGTATTTTCGGAATTAAAACCAGTACTATCAGATGATATGGGAGCTTGGTGATTTGAAACAGGTTGTGAATTCCCATTATCATCAATTTTATCCACGTCTTCCTCAAAAGTTTTGGCAACTTGCTGAGAACTATCTGAAATGTTAATTCCTTCAATTTTAGTGGAATCAGACCCCCCATCGTCTTGTGTGTCTTCTATGACCAATTCTATTGGATTATGACCGTTAATGGCAGTAAGAATAGGTTCGCGAATAATTATTGGGTCGGCAGGGTCGTAGAAGCAATAAGCACAATCACTTTCAAATTGACACTTATCTAAGGAGATTGATCTTAATTTTTGCTGCTTGTTATTGACATAAACGTATAGAGTATACGCCTCGGTACTTTTTCTATATGTAAAGGGAAGAATTAGTTTACCCTTATCAATAAGCCGCTTTTTTCCATTTATTGATCCCAGTAGTTGTAAATTTTTCGTTATCGGGGCTCCGTCGCTATCGGTAACGGTGAAATCAATAAAATTAATTCCATCATTCAAACATTCTTCTTCATGTGTATAAGCAAAAAGCACTTTCGATAAAAATTTGAAAGTATCGCTAGGAGTGAAAAACCTTATAAAGAGTGTGATTAAAATGAATAATCCAGTTAGAATCCAATAAAAATAACCCTGAAATTTTTCCGGTAGAAGTTCTTTTAGCTTGTTCATTTTCGCATCCGTAGAACCTTATAGTAACTTACTTCAGTTAGGAGAATTCTAATTTAGAAATTTAATGGTAGATAACTATTGTTTCGCTTATAAATTTCTTCTTGGTTATAATCTAGTCTTAAAATCATCAAAGACGATGAAAATTTCGGAGAATGTTATGGTTGACTGTTCTTAGGCCTCTGTGGTTATTTACGATTTCTTCGGGCATTCTTATCGTTTAAGCTAGTAATTGAAAATATGTTAAGAGTCACTAGAGACGATTTTGAAAAACTGTTATTTGGAGATACAGTGCCTCACCCAACGGGTAATGGTTCACTCACGTTATACAAATGTGATATCGATGGTACTTCAAGTATTGAGTGTTCCGATATTGAGGTAATAGGGGATATCTTTTTAAAGCGCAAATATCCCTATCCAATCTATATATCTGGACAGTCTAAACTCGAAGAACTCACAATTTTAGAAGAAGCTGAAGTTGACAACTTCTGTATCACTGAAACTTCTCAGGTTAAATGTATTCGTATACATAACAATGCTTCGATAAGGAGTTTTTATATATGTGATAAAGCGGTGGTTGGCGGTATCCAAATTCTGAATCATGCTCAAATTGGAGATTTTAGAGTTCAGAACAATAGTCACTTGGGAGATTTCATAATTGATGGCGACATCACATTGGGAAGCTTTTACTTTTCTGATCAAGTAAGAATAGGGAGTTTTAGGTTTTCCGGAGATGTTCAAACTGGTAGTTTCACCATCGGAGGGAGCAGTCGGCTTGAATATTTCAATTTTTTTGGAGAAGTTAAAACTGGTGCTATAAAGGTAACCAATAATGCTTCTACAAATGATTTCAGGATTGCTGGAGAAACACGAATCGTAAGCATAATAGTAGAAGAAAATTCCAGTACAGGTAAGTTGCAAATGCTAGGTGATGCCGAAATAGGTTTGATTCAAATTCGAAATAATTCCGAAGTAGAAGAAGTTCAATTGTCGGAAAACGCTAAAGTGCAAGAAATTACATTTCAGAAGAAGGCAAGACTAAATAGTTTCTTTGTTCTGGAAAAAACCAAGATTGGTTCAATCCTCATTTCTGAGCAGGTTAATATTAACTCATTACAAATCAAAGACAATTCCCAAATACAGTCTATATCAATTGATCAAAGTGAGATAACACTGTTGAAATTGCTCGGTGGGCAAATTGAATATGAGTTGAGGATAACTGAAGCTAAGATTAATAGACTATTCGTCAATGGTCTTCGTAATAATCTATTGGGTTCAATTTTAATACAAAGGTCTGATATAAGAGTACTTAGCATCTCTGATTTCTCTTCATCTAAATTACTGCAGATCTCCGGTACTTTTTATCGTGGATTGGGGCCTGCTTATCTAGAGTTTACACGGTGCGCTCTCGAAAAATTTAAACTCATTGGAAACAATTTTGGCTCTTACGACTTCTTGGTCTTTGAAAATACCGACCTAAAAGATGCTTTTATCGCAAATACTAGCTTTCCATCTCATATCCAGTCCCCAAACCCATATCTTGAAGAAGAAAATGAACATTTAAGACGAAAGGAAGACACTATACAGAAAAAGCTGTTTTATGAACAGTTAAAGGCTTCGTACAAAAAACAAGGCAATACCACGGAGGCCTTAATATTTCTTGCCAAGGAACTTAATCAACATTACAAAAACTTATTTTGGGAAAGAGATTTTAGAGATAAGCTCAACCTTTTTTTTCATAAGCATACCAGTAATTTCGGTACAGATTGGGTTCGCGCACTTTTAGTATTTGTTGGTGTATCAATCTTGCTATATACAATTCTTCTGCTCTCTACCAAACAAGTAAGTTGGCCTTGGTTAGTAAATTCTTTTCAAACACCAAAATATTGGAATGAGTACATTTCTCATTATTTTGAGTTTATCAACCCCACAACTAATCTACTTAATAAATGGTCGTACATCTATTATTTAGAATCACTTGACCCTCAATCAACAAAAGTTTCATTACCAGCCTTTACTAGTTTTTGGTTATACCTTAGCAAGTTCATTATGGTAACCCTACTTTATCAATTTGTCCAAGCATTTAGAAAATTCGGTAAAGTTTAGTTATTTCGATTCTACCTATAATAGAAATCTTTGGTTGTCTAATCATTTATACAATGGTATATTTTGGCTGATAAGCACGATTCTGAAAACATTGAATTTCGTATGATTGGAGATTAGGCCTTTGAATTTCATCAATTGCAAAAATTCTAATACCTAGAAATCCGATAAAAAGTTACATTCCTGGTATTCTGACGTGAAAAATGATTGAAGCTTAATTTCCTACTTGCCACAAATACCTTTAGTGCAAACTTATTCTGACCTAGATTGCGTCAGTAAATTATTGTTAATAGAAGAATCCCAGGTTGAGAAGCCCCATTTACTTTGATTACGCAGCGACTACTCCAGTTGAAACAGCAGTTTTGGAGGAAATGCTTCCATACTTTACAGAGTTTTATGGAAATGCATCAAGTAACTCCCACTTCCAAGGTGATGTTGCTCGAAAAGCAGTAATTAGAGCTCAATCTCAAATTGCTGAATTGATATGTGGAGAGCCAAGTGAGGTTTACTTTACAAGTGGCTCCACTGAATCCATTAACCTTGTACTAAAGGGTATTTATGATGCTAACAGAAATAAAGGAAATCATATTGTTACAACTAAAACAGAGCACAAAGCAGTTTTAGATACTTGTGCCTACCTGGAGAGAATAGGGGCTGATATTACTTATTTGGATGTAGATTCAGATGGTCTGATCGATTTGAATGAATTGAATAGTGCCATTAAGAAAACAACGATTCTGGTATGCATAATGTACGCTAATAATGAAACTGGAGTATTGCAAGACATCGATTCAATTGGTGAAATTTGTAAAACCGAGGACGTTATCTTTTTCTCGGATACGACACAGGCAGTTGGTAAAGTTGATTTGAATCCAGACTCCACTCCAATGGATATTTTCTGTTTTAGTGGGCACAAGATGTATGGTCCAAAGGGAATAGGAGGGCTCTATATAAGGAATGGGATAAAGCTAACTAGTCAAATCCATGGGGGTGGTCATCAGCGACGAATGAGATCTGGAACACTAAATGTACCAGGGATAGTTGGGCTCGGAAAAGCAGCTGAGCTTGCGAAGAGTAAACAGAAGAGTGAGTCAGATCGATTAAGGATACTTCGTGATGATTTGGAAGAAAGGCTTTTGAAGGAAAAGAAAATTAAGATTAATGGCGCAAGAAAAGATCGACTTCCTAACATTTCCAATATTCAACTTCAAGGTCAGGAAGCTGAAGAATTCATTTTGCTGAATAAAAAGAGAATTTCAGTTGCTATGGGGTCTGCTTGCAACTCGGAGGTAATTGAACCTTCTCATGTGCTAAAAGCTATGGGCTTATGTGATGCTGAAGCCGGTAGCTCAATAAGGGTGAGTTTAGGTATGTATACCAGTGATGGCGAGATAAAAACACTATTAAAGACTCTTCAGAATGAATTTTAGAGATTTCTTGTCAAGGATGGATGAAGAGATTATCCAAGAGATAATTGGTAAGCCTGCAATTCAAATATTGAATATGCTTGATTTTGATTTGAGCAAAGTAAGTAATCTCCAAGAGATTGTTGCAGAGATTCATCCTCCGATTGAATTGCTACAGAATAAATTCACACGAGATATTTTATTTGATATCTTGAAAACTGAGGAAGTAGAGGAATTGTCTGAAATTTTAAATATTGAAAACTCATATGCTTCCATAAAAAAACTGAAGTATCATAATCAACATCAATTGATCTCACTTCTTTCCTTTTTTGAAATTGAATATCACCAAGAGGAGATTATAGAAACAGAGTATAAACAAAATATCCCTGCTTCTTATCCTTTGTTTCAACATCAAAGAAGAGCTCTAAATGAATTAAAATTAAAACTCGAACATAGTTCAGAGCGAGTTTTGCTTCACATGCCTACTGGGTCAGGAAAAACAAGAACCGCAATAAATGCAATATGCGATCACTTGAGAACCAATGAGCCCACAGTGATTATCTGGTTAGCTCATACCGAAGAACTTTGTGAACAAGCTGCTAGTGAATTTGCAAGAGCTTGGCATCTTTTAGGTAATCGTGATATTGACTTAGTTAGATATTGGGGAGGATCTACGGCATCTCTCGACTCTTCAGATGATGCCTTTATCGTGGCTGGACTTTCTAAAATCTATAGCTCCTTGAAATCAGATTCTGTTGAGGTAAGTTCATTGGCTGCAAGGTGTAGTTTAGTAATTATGGACGAAGCTCACATGGCTATTGCTCCGACATATCAGCTGATATTGGAAGTGTTATTGAGCTTTAAGGCAGTACTTCTAGGGCTATCAGCAACTCCTGGTAGAACATGGAACGATATTGATGCGGATCAAAAGCTCGCAGATTTTTTTGGACGAAAGAAGATCAAGTTAAGAGTGGAAGGCTTTGATAATCCTGTTGATTATCTCATTGATCAAGGTTACTTGGCTAAAATCAAAAACTCTCCTGTCTTGTATGAACATGGAACAGAGTTATCGAATAAGGACCAAGAGTATCTGGAAAAGTATTTACAACTGTCAGATAAATACTTAAAGGTTGTATCTGAAGATCAAAGAAGAAATATACTAATCATTCAAAAATTAGAGGACTTGTGCGAACGTCACAATCGGATCATAGTTTTTGCCATGACCGTTGATCACGCTCAACTTATTGCTACTGTCTTGCAGGCTAGGGGTTTGAAGGCATACTCCATAACCGGGCAAACTGACAATCACTTTCGAAAAGAAATTATAAAAGAATTTAAAAGAGAAAGTGATGAATGTATGGTGTTGTGTAACTACGGAATTTTAACCACGGGATTTGATGCCCCTCAAACGAGTTGTGCAGTAATCACACGACCAACAGATTCACTCGTTCTGTACAGTCAAATGGTGGGTAGAGCTATAAGAGGTAAAGCGGCTGGTGGTAATGAAGAGGCAGAAATTGTGACAGTAATTGACACAAAATTGCCAGGGTTCGATCAAGTAGCAAATGCCTTTTTGAATTGGGAGGATGTTTGGGAATAAAAATTTAAGACCTATACAATACGATAGATAGAACATGGATAACTCAATTGTACCAGCTCACTTAGCCGTAAAGGCGATGAGAGATAATGGATATAAAAACGCTGCGTATGCTATTGCTGAATTAATGGACAATTCAATACAACATGGTGCCACCATGGTAGAATTGCTGTGCTCTGAAACAAGTATACAGCTTACTTCAAGAAATGTAGATAGGATCAATCAAATTGCCGTGTTGGACAATGGGTCTGGCATGACTTCTGAAGTATTAAGGATGGCCCTCCAATTTGGAAATGGTACACATTTGACCTCCCAACATCAAAAGGGTATAGGGAAATTTGGAATGGGTTTACCTTCTAGTTCGATATCACAAGCAAAGACTTTAGAGGTATGGACTTGGCAAGACGGTATAGAAAGTGCAATCTATTCCCACCTTGATATCGATAAGATTATCAATCAAGATATGAGTGAAGTTCCGGAACCTTCTTCAAAACAACTTCCAGACATTTGGAAGCAAGTAGGTAAGTCTTTTGATAAATCCGGAACATTAGTAGTCTGGTCTAATATTGATCGTTGTATTTGGAAAACTGCTTCGAGTATAATTGATAACTCAGAGTTTCTTGTAGGTAGAATGTATCGTAAATTTCTCAAAGATGATCAAGTCAAAATTAGAATGGTCGGCTTCATGGAAAGTAACCCGACACAACTAAAACTCAACAAGTTTGCTCTCCCTAATGACCCTATTTATTTAACTGATAAAACTTCATGTTCTGAGCCCTTTGATGAAAAAGCTATGTTCGATAAGTGGGGTGGAGATGATGGATTTGAGCTAACATACAACATACAATATAACGGAGGCAATCATGAAGTAAAGCTAAGGTTTACGTTGGCCAAAAAGGAAGCAAGAGAAGGGTATAACCCCGGTAGTAGGCCTCATGGTAAACATGCAGCAAAGAATATAGGGGTTTCGATTGTGAGATCGAACCGTGAACTTGACCTTGACCAGTCTTGGGTTATTTCATACGATCCGGTTGAACGATGGTGGGGCATTGAAGTAGAGTTTCCACCCGCATTGGATGAAATATTTGGTGTCACGAATAACAAGCAATTCGCCAACAACTTTACTGATATGGGTAAAATTGGAGTAGAAGAACTTCTTACTGACGGAATGACAGTAACATCACTTAAAGATCTTCTCGAAGAAGAAGGTGATCCGAAAGCATTTTTAGTTGAGATAGCACAGAAGATTGAATCGAGTTTAAGTACTATTAGAAAGCTCTTAAAGGCTCAAACAAAGAACGAAGAGCGTTCCAGTCGAAGTAGATATGATGATCCCTCATCACCGGAAAAGAAAGCAACTGATGCCACTGAAGAAAGAAAAAAGGATGGTTACGAAGGAACTAGTGACCAGCAGGAACAAGATGAAGATGAAGATGAGCGAAAGGAGGAGGTGGAGAAAGCTCTTGAGAATGAAGGCGTTGAGAATGCTTCAGAATTAACATCCCTTCTTTTTTCCAATAATCTTAAGTATTCATTTGTTGAAGCTGATATAGAAAGTCAGGCATTCTTCACCACTAAATCTAGAGGGGGCAAAATTCTGATTTCCTTAAATACGAACCACCCGGCTTACCAAAAATTAGTTGAGGTACTTGAGCAGTCCACTGAAAGCGCAGATCTTGAAGAACTTCAAAATAGGCTCTCAAATGCATCTGATGGACTGAAATTACTTCTTATGGCTTGGGCAAGATATGAAGATGAAAGGCCAGATGGAAAACTAAAGAGTCAAACTCAAGATGCACGACAAGAATGGGGAAGAATTGCTAGAGATTTCTTAGATGGAGAGTAGTAGTCTTCTAAAAAATGGCATCAATTTATCCGATAGCCTAAAGCATTTTCTCAAAGAATCAGGTCGTTCATTCGTTTTTGTGCCCTACGTAAAGCTTCAATCACTTGAAGAATTATATGAAGACATATTCACGCCTGAGGTGTTAGTGGTAAGGTGGGATCCAATGGATTTTGTGTCGGGGGTCTCGGATATTGAGATTTTTGATTTCTGTAAGACGAACAACATCACGCTTTATCGAAACCCACGTCTTCACTTAAAGGCCTTCATTTCTAATTTTAAAAAATGCTTCTTAGGGAGCGCAAACATCACTTCCAAGGGAATAAACCTTCCTATAAACCCAAATCACAACCATGAGCTTGCTACGACTGTAGATAACCTATCTATCGAGGATAGACTTTATTTTAATATCATCCTAAACGAAAGCTCGTTAATAACTGACAACATTTATCAGCAGATTTTAAAACAAATACCTGAAGCTAAAGCCAGGTTTCCCAAACCAAGCAAATTCAAAATTGGGATTGAGTACCCTGACAAAAATTTCCTGATTTCTTCGCTTCCCATGACTTACAATTTGGATATACTCAAATCCATCTATAAAGAACGAGAGCATCCCAATGAGGTAGAACTTAACTGTGCATTGCACGATCTGGCCTTATATGGAATTACATTTGGTCTCTCCGAAAGTGATTTTATTGAACGGCTAAGTGTATCATTTTTCAAACATCCTTTCATAATAGATTTCTTGGATCAACTGGATGAGAAGGGAGAACTATACTTTGGTGAAGCTAAGGCCTGGATTCAAAATAATTGTTCTGACGTACCTACACCTAGAAAGTGGGAAATCACCTCGAACATCCAGATTCTCTATCGTTGGATAGAACGTTTAGGAGAAGGAAAATATGGGGTAGATCGACCTCACTACTCTGAAAGACTTTACTCGATCAAATAAAACAACTGGCACAACCAACTCCCTCGGCCTCTTCAATTTCTTCCTTCCAGCTATTCACAGTGCGTTTTTTGCTCTGTCGTTGTGTTCGCAAGAAATGTTCTCTTTTGATAGCCTTTATTCTTTGTGGATCGGATAATTCTTCCAACGTTTCTTCCTCCATCCAAGTGTAGCCATCCTTCTCATATTCCTGGGCTCTCTCAAATAATGATCTGTGTTTTTCGTATAGCCACACCCATTCAATCTTTTGCTGATAGAAACAAAAAAAGCATCCTGACCGGCTCCTGGAATATTCACCTGTTACGACTTTGCCATCAATCTCGACTTCATAAGTCTTTTTATCATAGTAAGCGGGAACACCTACTCCACTGTCTCTTAAAATTGAAAATATATCATCAATTGCAAGAATGTCTTCATTTTCAACGAGAGGAAAATGATCCAGTTTGCCAACCGGATAGTGCGTATCCTTTAGAAACTCGAATACCACTTTATTGAACAAGGATATGCTGCAATCAAGCAAAGCATCAAGTTTTTGTCGTTGAGTAAATTCTATGGAGATCGGGGTTCTAGCAACATC
Organism: Cyclobacteriaceae bacterium; assembly: GCA_965215825.1. Taxonomy (GTDB): domain Bacteria; phylum Bacteroidota; class Bacteroidia; order Cytophagales; family Cyclobacteriaceae; genus JAWPMT01. The sequence goes on from CBDCEM010000002.1 coordinate 1,295,960, forward strand.
AAGAACAAAGCTGATCAGATGAGTAGGGGCTCGCCCCTCGTAAATACTGGCTAGATTTTCTATGTTTGAATTTGAAAGGATCAGTTTAATCACGTCATCACTCCAGATGTTTCTCCTGAAGGGGAATATTGATTGGACATTCGGCTTTTTCGATATGTATCCTTCCCTTTCCTCGTCACCTCTAATGCCCACATAGGAAATAGTAGGTTCATCACCTATGTATGTCTCAAATGGTTCCAACTTTAGTTTTTTGGTACACCACCTGGCTGTAGAGGAAGGTAAATAACCTCCGTATTCAGCTAGGAAATGATCAAATGTGGTTTTATGAGGAGTGTCTTTTTCTGGTTCTACCGCTACAATTTGCCTGATATTTTTTCCAAGACAACTATTAAGTTTCTCTATTAAATCGTAAGTCTCGTCCAGTTCCTTTCCAGTATCGCATGTATAATACTCGATATCAAGTTCAGGGTGCCGGTCTTTGAGATATAACGCAAGTGCTGCACTATCCTTACCGCCTGAAATTCCTAAAACCTGTCTAACCTGCATATTATAACCTTTTTAATAATCGTACCATTGCGGCTTTACCCAACTTTTTATCCCCCTCAACCAAATTCATGAGCTTTTCTTCAAGAACACCCAGCTCCTTTTCCTTATTCGAGTCTATAATAATATTTTCCTTTTTACTTTCACCATTTACATCAGTTAAACGTAACTGTACAATCTCTTCCTCATGACGTTCATCCTTTAGCTGATGAAGTTCGACTAGGTTTTCAAGATCCGCCAATAGCTTGATCGTATTATCGGTGAGCAAAACCTCTTCCTCATCGTGAATTTTTTGGAGTGGTTTTCCAAGGATGACATCTGCTAGTGATTTCAACCATGAATCCCGATCATCAAGTTTAGATTGAATCCTATTGAGTAATGTTTTCTCTTTTGGAAGTAGTAAATGAGGTTTTAGCCCCTTAAATCGAGCTTGAATTTTTGGTTTGTAACCATCAAAATCTAAATCGGGAATACCTAATTGATCAAGAACAAGTTTTTCGTACCTATCCAATAACTGCTCATAGCTTGTACGAATCTCGTAGATGGCTTCATTCAAGTGCTTTATAAATCCATCTAAAACACTTGCATCCTTACTTTCCAGATCGAGTTCTTGATAACCTAGTCCTCTTGGAAGCTCTTCCAAAAGAGCAGTCTCCGGATCTTTGGCATTTGCTATTGCCTTTCGAGCCCCTTTAGCCGCAGGAGACATTCGCTCACTTTTTTTGGCATACTCAGGCAAGTTCTTGTAGAATGCCATGAACCTGCTGAATATAGCTATTAGCGAACCTGCCGTTTTTCTATTTTCACTAGTAAGTCCTGTTATCTCCTTGTACTTCTGGAATAAATTTAACTTCAACCCATCCACCTGATAGGCTTTGACATAATAGTCAGATGGTTTTTTGTGTAGTAAGTCAAGTACCTCACTAGTCAGATACGGAATATACCCCTCCTTCTTATGGAATAAGGCATAATCCTGATCTTTGATGATCAGAAAAATAGGTATCCAGAAATCAATAAACCCTTTCTTAAGCTTAAAAGGTGGTCTGGCCAACTCTTCATATAGTATCGATACATTCTTTTTGACTGTTTTAGAATCGCTCAAAAAATCTTCACAGTGCTTCCAAAGTGGCCAAAACGTCTGGTCTTCAGGTTTTGTAAGAATCCATGATTCATCGCTTGAAATGTGGATTCCAGTCTCCTTCAATAAACTGAGGTATATGGTCTTTTGTGGTGGAAATTTATTGGGGTCGTATCCCAGATTTTCTTGCTCTTGTCTATCCAAAAGGTCTTTTAGCAGATATTTTCGAGCAGTCAATATGGGGCCACTTAAATGCTCTTTGTTAACCATTTCATTGGTATAGGTGGGAACTAATGAATAGGCGTTTCTTGCTACGGAGGATAAGGCCTTGTTCAGCTCTGCTTTAGAGTGAATCCGGACACTCTTTCCTGCGTAGTACCACATTACCTCATCTCCATCATCGTATAACCTAGATTCAAGGATCTCATCTAGCTTACTTACTTCGTGCTGTCTCTCCTCTAATAGAATCTTTTTTGCCGCCCTGTCATCTGGATATTTTTTAATGACAAAGTCAATTTTTTCTATTTCGAATAATGTTCGGTGGATAGAATCGGTACTTTTCAACCAAACAAGAATTTGTGATGCTGTGTTTTTTGACGCATGCTCCACTTGGCCTTTATTGATGGAGTCGTTAATGACAAGGTTGATGTACCCATCAATTTCTCCTTTTGGTTCTTGAATGCTTATTTCTTCTGTGATTCTAAATTTAAAGAACCGAGGAATGCCTTTTTCATAATAAATGCTTTTGGCAAATATGACTGGCACATCTATATAATAGTTGATCCTTTCAGCCAGGTTAATAGATGGAGTTATTTTGCTATTAGCTTCAAGAAGTTCCTGTTCAATATCTACATCAGTGCCATCAATAAAGAAGTACTTATTCTTATGATTAAAAAACTTAATGATACGCTGTTCAATGAGCTTATCTATAAGGCGATCAGGATCACTAATACCTAGTGCGAGCTTTGCATATGCATCTAAAAACTGCCTATCGAGCCTACCTAGCGGCTTTGAAAATAGGTTAACAAGCCCGATACACTTGATGATTTTGGCCAGATCTTCATAATCATCAGGATTTAAAGCATCGGCTTTTTCCAGTGCTGTCAGTATTGTCCTCCATTGAGGTTTATGAGGGTTTGAATCTTTATCCTCAAGCTCACTGGTAAGGTTTTTGGTTAAGTAGTCAAATACCTTTGCAACATTGAAAGTTTCATTTTCAGAGCCTTGAAAATGAATCAGGCTATTCTGGTCGTTTGATGAGAGAAAAGTGAATAGTGATCGTTCATTCTGTCCATATCTTTGCAGAGCCTGTGTGAGTACATTCGCAGCAAGATAGTCCAGTGGGTAAAGATTCTGAGCAAGTTTTCTATCCAGGGTTTCGGAATTAGAAATAAGCTTACTCTGATTGATTTCTTGAAATAACTGATCAAACGTTTTGGTATTAGAATACTTAAGATCAAACTCTTGGATACGCTCAGCGGCCAAAAACAAAAGCTGTTCGACAGGCTCATCAAAGGAAATATCAATCAATCTACCCTTTACCTTCTCCCATTCCTTCTTTTGAGTTCTATTCAAACCCCTGGCATAGGCTCCAAAGTTTTGATGCAAGGTAGTGATCAATAATACATTCTTCTCCGGGTCATTAGCTTTTTCAGCGAGTTGCTGGATGAAATAAAGCTCCTTTTCCGGGTTGTGTTTGGCAGCATATTCGAGAAACTTACCAAACTCATCTACAACGATTATTAGAAACTTACCTTCTTTCTTTAGCTTTTGTGCTTTTTTGTCAAGTGCCTTGAATAAAACCGCTTCTGAATCGTTGGTATCTAGATCAAGTTTTTGTTTTAACAGTCCTATTAGAGAATTCGCTTCACCAATAATCTTTAAAAACTCAAACTTTTTTATTCCATTGAATTGTCCATTCAGAGGAGCAAAATAGGCCTTATCGTTTTTGAGGTTCTTTTCCAATGCCCATAAGAAGCTTGATTTACCGGTCCCATAAGAACCTATGATATTGAAAGAGTGCTGTCCTGCCTTATAACCTTGAATAAGCCTGTTAAACACCTCCAATGCATTGGGTGTTGTTATATAGTGAATGTCATTCTCGACATCCCGTTCGATATTAGTCGATGCGGTGTACCTGAGCATTATAGTAATCTTCTAATACGTTCCATTTTTGAGGAGACCCTTTGATTTGAACCTCTTTTCTCCCAGCGTCCTCCTTATAAACTACAAAATCATACTTATCACAAACTCTAGCAATTAGGTGTTCTAACCCCTCAGCATTGCAGCCCAAACTGTCAGTGATTTCGCTTTGTATTGAATCAAACGAAATTGAAATTTCTTCATAAAAGCAATCAAGGAGCATGTAAAGAAAAATCTCACATGGAAGTTCTCTTCTCTCGGTAATTTTCAACTGATACAATTCACCCTCTGTGAGATCACCTCCGTCGATTTTATCAATAAGATTGAGACCTATGAATATGGACGTAAGGTCATCTTCCAACTGCTTTCCACTCTTTCGGTCTAACAGGTAAGTTTTTATGAAAACTTTGATATCGTTTTTGAGCGTGGTTTCTCCTACAGTAGATCCGAATCGTTGGGCTTCACGAGCGAGATAGCGCAATAGCTGCTGTACTGTAAATTGAGAGTTTACTTTCGTCTTACGAAACTCCTTGAAAAATAAAGTATAGATAGATGCTACTTCTGATTTAATCAAATGATACTGCAATAGCCAAAGCGTTCCTTCATACTCCAAAAAAGGGTCAAATCCATTCTTATCATCAAATATGGCATGAGCTACTGCTGTCAATTCATTTTGATCACTTTTGAGTGAAAATGCGCGCATCCAGAAATTTATGGAAGCGACCATATTTTTACCTACACCCAACTTTACAACTGCATCGTCAGAAGTGAAACTAAAGTCACTTTTGAGGAAATCATACCCTTTTTTCAACCAGAAATGACGGCAGTGAAAAGTCTCATGCCCTGTAAATGTCAACTTATTCATTCACTTGAGATTTTTGTGACTTTGGAAATAAAATCAATTGGTCTGCATTTTCCAAAAACTCTTCAGCTTGTTGAAGAAACCAATCTTTCATTGTCAAATCCTTTACATTGAGGACTTTGTAAAGATCTTTTTTGAACTGTGGATCTACTTCAATTACTATTTTCCCAGAGTCACCTCTTGCCATAATAAATAAATGTTATGTCACATATGTAATGTGATGTGAATTTAGCATTTTATTTGGAGTCATCTGTTTTCATAATGCTCTAATGATTTAAAGACTGTTGACATCTTTGCTTAATGTTTGCTTGAAACTAATTCCTTTCTATTCTTGGAAGCGTTATGCACTTTGCATTTTGTTTTGTGTCCATGTACGGCACCCATCGTTTCGAATTTTACTCCACAAACACATGTGAGTTCTTCATCGATTCTGGCCTTAAAAATTCTTAGCTCCTCTATTTCAGCTTGAATCTCTTTTGCTTGCTGTTGGTTTGCTGTTAGCTCTTCATTAGCAGCTGACAACTTCGACTCCATATCGGCAACGCTCTTTAAGTTTTCAGCTAAAACTTTTTCCTTCTCGGCTAGTAGACTATCAGATTCGGCAAGCCTTGTTGAAAGGTCAGCTAGTGCTTTACGAAGTATGCTGACCAGCCCGTTGAACTTACTTCTCTTGATTAATTGGGCTTTGTACATATAGCTGAAATGGTGAACAGTGAAGGCGAATGTGCTCCCATATATGAACATGGTTAAACCTTTCTCGATTAGTTTCAAATATTCTTGGGTTGACTTATCAATGGTATAATTCACATCCCAAGCTTTTTTATAGACCTGATAAAATACGGTAACGCCATCCCAGGATAACTCATTGATAAAAAACACACTTATGGCAAATATTAGTGCTTTGGAGTCACCCACTCCAATCAGCGCAATTACGATAAGATCAAAAATGATCACTACAGAATAAGCCTGGAATTCATCCACCTTTGAACTGATCTTCATATAGAGATCGGCACTATGCTCCAGGTTATTGACCATTGCACCAAGTATGATAACCAATAAGAAAGTTCTGTAATTCCAGATGTGTGTTTGAAAGAAGTTGTTCTTTACATCAGGGTAAAGAGATTGTTTTTCGCCATTCATAATTTGTGGATTTGATTTTTATAAGTGGCGAGGAAGTGGGGGTTTCTGGACTGGTCAAGAAGGCCTTTGAGTTTGAACAACTCTTTCAATTCTCGATGAAAGTGGTTCGAGAATGGCACTGTCTTCCACCCACCAAAAAGCAGTTTCGAAAGGAGCTGCTTTTTTTTGTATCAGACAACAATGATTTCAGTTTACATTCTATATTCTTCTTCTACAGATAAATACTACAAAGGGCAAACTGCTGACCTTGAAGATCGAATGAGGAGGCAAAGTTTTCACGGACCTGAATAAATTGATATTTTGAGGCAAATGAGATGCCTGGTCACTCATCGTGGCTTGCATCGATAGTATGACTGGCGAAAAAGGACTAGCCTAAAGCTCATTCAGATGGCCGATTGACCGGCTAAGCTATTCTAGCATTTGGGATTTGTAGCCTTTTGGTATCTTAGACGGGCTTAACCATGTTCAAATTGCAAAATCGACTTATTTCTGTGAATAGGACTACACACCTATGCCTGATAAGTTTGCTGATTATTTTATCCAACCTCCCGAGTCTCGCTCAAAGGGAACTAAAGTTTGACATAATCAATCAGCAAAATGGATTATCTGCAAATTCAGTAAGTATCATCTTACAAGATTCCAGAGGTTATCTCTGGTTGGGGACTGGTGACGGTTTGAATAAGTATGATGGGGTTGGAATCGATGTTCTCCAGTTTTCCGAAAATAACAACTTTATCTCATCCCTGTTTGAATCCAGAGACAGTACATTATGGATCGGTATCGCAGGATTAGGGCTTGTTAATTATGATCCTGTTAAAATCACATCAAAGGTCTATGAACATCAATCGTCTGATTCTACCAGCATAAGCGGAGACCGGATTACTTTCATACATGAGGATCAGGATGGGAATATTTGGGTTAGAACCAACAAGGGCTTCGATTGCCTGAACATGCAAACGGGTGAATTTCAACGGTTTCGAGCAAATATAGAAGAAGGTATTGCCAGCAATGATGTGACTCATTTTCTTGAAGACAAGGAAGGTACTATTTGGGTCGGAACTCAACAAGGGACACTCAAATTTAAGAGGCGGGGACGATTATCATTTGATAAAATCAGCCTGAGTAACGGTCATCAAACAGTAAATGAAATATTCCAGGATAGAAACGAAAACATCTGGATAGGTACTTCTTCGGGCTTGTATGCGTTGGGCGATATTTCCGATTATGTTCCGATGGTTAAAAAGTGGCCAACAATAGATAAGGTAACTGCAATATGGGAGGATAACCTCGGAAGTCTGTGGGTTTCTTCGGATCATACTTTATGGCGGTTTGATCGAAACTCGGGGCTCTTCAAAAAGCAAATGGGCAGTAGTACCAGTAAAATTCTTCCGGCCCTTATAGATAGACGAAGTTCTGTTTTCAATGCCCAGCATATGCATCAATATTCCGCCGAAAGTTCCCCTGTATTGGTGGATACTAAAAACAACTTTTGGATGGTAACCAATGAGGGGTTGAACATGTTCGATCCTGCTACACAATTGACCAAGGAGATCAGGGTGGATGATCATTTCACAAATATCAGTAGCAATCAGATCAATAACTCGATGATGGACGAGTCCGGGACTTTATGGTTCAGTACGGCTGGTGGTGGCGTGTGCAAATTCAAAGACTCAAGATTTTATCATTACCAATACAAAAAAGGAGTGGAGAATACATTAGGTAGCGCGTTCGTGCTGGACTTCCATGAAAACTTAGACGGATCCATCTGGGTAGGCACAAACGGAGGCTCATTTAGTCTGTTCGATCCGCATAGTGAAACTTTCAAACGCTTCAAGATTCCCTCGTCCCAGTCAATCGTATTCGATATTGTTCCAATGGAACGAGAGATATGGTTGGCGACAAGTGGTGATGGCCTGGTTCGTTATCGCATGGATGATGATCAATTTACTTTTTACCGGCATGATCCACTTAAGGAGAACACGATTAGCTCGGATAATGTCCAAGAAATCCACATAGATGATTCAGGAAATTTTTGGGTTGGGACAGATGATGGTCTCAATCTTTTTGACAGGGCTACAGAAGCATTCAAGCGAATCGATTTAGGAGGTGCCGACAAGACACAACCCGATGTTTTTACGATTTTTCAGGAAAATAGCAATTTGTGGCTGGGAACCCTGGGAAAGGGGTTCATTCTGTTTAATCCCCGAGATCATGAACAATATACCTACTTCAATTCATCGCTAAATGGACTACCTAACAACTCTATTACAAGCATCTGTCAGGATCCCTTCGACAACAATCTCTGGATGGGAACTTATGGTGGTGGGCTTGTCAAATTCTTCATTCTTGAAGAGCACTTTGAAAGCTACTCACAGGAAGACGGCCTTCCTAATAATGTCGTGTACAGCATCGAGGAACATTCGGAACATCTTTGGTTGTCCTCAAATGTCGGAATAACCAAATTTGAGCCGAAAGCTGGACGAGTTGTTGCCAACTTCGACGTAGATGACGGCTTACAAGCGGATGAGTTTAATCGAGGGTCCCACTTAAAACTATCAGATGGATCTATGTTATTTGGCGGGATCAATGGATTCAACCTGTTCAAACCGGAAGAAGTGGGACGTGCCACCTACTCACCGAGAGTGCATTTCAAAACTTTTAAGCTGTTTGGACAAGAAAGCATTGACACAAAGAGAAGTATTTTATCAGGAGAGAAGCGTATAGAGCTGAACTATGATGAAAATTTCTTTAGCATTGAATTCGTCACATTGGATTATCGGAATCCAAGACGTAACCTGTACAACTACAGATTGTCAGGTCTTGAGGAAAACTGGAATGAAGTAAACAATGTGAACCCAGCGGCCTCCTATACCAATCTGGACCCAGGCGAATATAATTTTGAATTAAGAGCCACTAACAGTGACGGAGAATGGCTTCCTGGAAAGGAGGAACTTCTTATTGTCATTGATCCACCTTTTTGGGGTACTACTCAATTCAGAGCATTGGTTGTTATTCTAGTGATAAGTCTCATCATAATGGTTCATTATTACAGAATCAGATTTTTGCGAATCAGATATAAGGTGCTGAATAAACTTGTGAAGGAGCGAACGAAGATCATCAATAACCAGAATACGGAACTTTCTGAAAAGAATGTGAAATTAGCTAATACGATTACACAACTAAAAGAGACACAGGCCAAATTGATTGAGTCCGAAAAAATGGCCTCCCTTGGAGTACTGTCGGCTGGTGTAGCGCACGAGATCAATAATCCTCTCAATTTCATTAGAGGTGGGATTCAGGCGTTGAAGAGAAGAATAGATGAAAAATTGGGAATTGATCCTGAGTCCGATAAATATGTTGATATCGTGAATGAAGGAGTTGATCGTACTTGTACCATTGTTAAAAGTCTTGGACATTTTGGTAGAAGTACCACCGATATGACCGAAACCTGCGACCTGACGTTTATTATAGAAAACTGTCTTGTATTGATGAAGGCGAAAATGAGGGAAGGGGTCAGGGTCGTCCGAAAGTTTGAGTCAGCAGATTATAGAATCCAGGGTAACGAAGGTCGATTGCACCAGGCTTTCTTAAACCTTCTTTCAAACGCAGAGCAAGCCATTGAAGGTAAAGGAGTAATTACGCTAGAAGGGAAGGCAAATGAAAAAATGGTTGAAATATGTATCAGTGATGAAGGTGCTGGGATAGAACCGGAAAACCTAGACCACATCCTGGATCCATTTTTTACGACAAAGGCTCCAGGGAAAGGGACAGGGCTTGGTCTTTCCATTACCTTCAATATCATTAAAGAACACAATGGGGAAATCGGAATACATTCCGAACTGGGAAAAGGTACTGAGGTCACTATTTCTTTTCCTCGCGGTGTGTCAAAGGCAAATGGAAGGGAAAACCATGTGTAAACCCAAAATGCAAGGCGAACAAAAAGGCAATTGTGTCAAAGTGTGTATTCTAGGAATTTGGTGAGTTCCATTTAAACTCATTTGAAATTTCTTACTCAAAAAGTACAATTAGTAGCGCATTTCTTGTAGCTCCATAGTAATAGATCGAAGCTACGTTTGTCTGGTAAACTAAAAAACGGACACGAGGTGCAAATTCTCCAGGAATAACTCACCTAAGTTCCTTTTCACAATTATGAGTGTAAAAAATACATCCCTGTTTTGGGCAGTGACTTTCGCCGCTGCAGGAATTATTGGCTTTATCCCAAATCCCGTAGTTGGCGCTGGAGGCCTTTTTGAAACCAATATTGCACATAATCTAGTACACCTGATAACAGCCGCTGCTTTTGGGATCTTCATGATGAAGGCGGAAGGCCAACAAATCAAGTTCATGAAGGTATTTGGTATAACGTATCTCGGTGTAGGTGTACTGGGGTTTATCTGGCTTGGAAATGATTTAGAAACCATGCTGCTTGGGTTTATTAGAATCAACTTCCTTGATAATTTTCTTCATATTGGACTAGGTGCTGGCATCATGTCAAGTGGAACCATACTTGGAAATAGAAAGGCCATCGGTTAAGATGAAGGACGTTACTGAAATAATACCAGAGCCCCATAAAATCAAAAAGCTTAAATCTCAATTAATCACTGTTGGTTTTGCCTTGTTATTGGGCTTAGGGATCTCAGTTACTCATCATGCTTTTCACCAAACGCCAAGTCAGGCGGGTGATGGTCTGATTGACCGTGCGATCACTGTTTGCGGAAACGTATTCTAAATCTGGTTTTATGCTTTTCCATTAGATCATCAACCAATAGAATAAGAAATGATTGTCAAGACATTTGATGATAAATATGGTACCATCCAACTTGTTCTAAATGACGAGGATACCCATACATTATTGGTCATTCCAAGAGGATTTATCAGTTTGAGCCTGATGAGAAGGTATGTCAGGTTCGTTATTCAGTTGATGCCAAAACCGGGAAATACCTTTAATCATATCGTCGATACTTCATCCGTAACGTTTGCAAATCCATTAAACCCAGTCTTATTAAGGCAAATTTCAAAGCTGAAGTGCGTAAATCTCTATATAGTTATTGTGCCTTCAAGGATCCTTCGATTTTTCGTGAGACTAACAAAATGGATAAACAAACCTGATTATGTATTCAAATCCCTCCGGGAAGTGAATGACTTATTAGAGTTAAAGCAACCATTACGCCGTTATTAATTATTTGCTCAAATTAGTCAACTCTTCCATAGCGTATAGGAGACCTCTTAAATATACGTGAGTAGCTTGTCAACCTTATTTAGGCGAGATTAAAACTGATGTCAAAAATGATATGCGAGCAATAGAACCCAGCTCTATTTATAGCTTTTTGTGATGCAACGTTATCGCAGGTGGTTGAACAAATTGGCTGTCGATTTAACTTTTTTGCCTTTTGCGCTTGTTGGCGTAGTACTTGTGATGCTATTCCTCTGCCTTGATAGTTTTTATTTACGATTACTCCCAGGTCCGCAAAATCCGGTTGTGAATCGCTTAATCTCAATTCACTGGTGGCAATGATCATACCGGATTCCTCAACCTTGTAAATTTCATCTCTATCAACAAGATTTTCAGTGTAACCGAAAGTGTCATCAAAACCAATTTGATTTTTGAAATAAGCTTTTATGGGAGGGATGTCTTTTTTTGTAACAAGAATAAGGTCTAATGCAAGTTCATCCTCCCACGCCGGGTTTGAATATTTGAAACAAAAAGTATTGGCTCGAATGGAGGTTGAGTTAAATAAGCTCGCATTGAAAGATACAGGTTCTATGGAACTCAACCGGGCACCGATTACTAACTTCTTTGCTATAAGAGACTTAATTGTCGAATCCATCAAATGATTGAAGCCTTCAATCAGGAAAATTTGCAATAGATTTTTGTCGCTATCTATAGAACAGTAGCCAATTTTTTCATGTTCATTTTCTATTGAATATGTATCGGAAGAAGCGATATATAGCGATTCCCACATGGCATCAAGAGGGCCATTGAATCTCTGATACAGCTCATCTCTAAACTTTGAAATTGAAAGGATGTCTTCTGTTTTAATGAATTTCATTGCTTCGTGAATCTGTTAATCAAGTGTTTTTTTATTTGGAGTAATGGATAATCTTCAAAAATGCATAAGTAGTTAAGAGCAATACCGTCTAGCTCGGCAATAAAAGAGTAACTCATTACCGTTGAGTTCTCGGCATCAATTCCATCAAAAATGCTAGTCACAGAATCCAGAATTAAAGAGGATCTTTCTTTAATCAAATCCATTAGAATAGCTCGCGTGTTTGGTTGTAAGATCATGTTCAGGTTTAGCTGGACAAACATTTTGTCTGCTTCCAATTGACTGAAAAAGGATTCTATCAGTTCCTTCAGCCTTTCATGAGGCGTAAGATTGGTGTTCTGAGAATTGTTGATCTCAACTATTAGCCTTGTTGTTTTTGAGAATATTTCTCTCAATAAATCGTTTTTCGATTTGAAGTGATGAAAAATAAGCCCCTTAGAAACATTGGCGTTTTCGCAAACGGCCGATATAGATGTGTTTTCAAAACCCTTTTCTGAGAAGAGTTGTTTAGCTACTTCTATAATTTGTTCTCGTTTGTTCATATTTCATCAAATTCATACTGACCGACTGGTCGGTAAGTAAAATTACAAAATTTATTTATGAAGTTGAAAAAGTTGCCGTGTCAAGAGGTAGTTTTAAACACCTCTGAGTGTAGTTAATAATAAATTGAGATTATGCAACAGATAAAATGGTTTGAGCGAAATTTCGATTTTTCCTTCGAACAAAACATCTTTCCTTCAATTATTGAACGACTTGATGGAACATCCATCAGATTGAACACAAAGCTCGAAATAATTCCTGTAGAGATATTGGAGGTAAAGCCTGACGAGAAATGGTCCATAAAGGAACATATTGGACATTTAGTTGATCTGGAACCCCTATGGAATGGACGCCTCGATGATATTATTACAAACAAAGAATATTTGAGAGATGCTGATTTGGAGAATAAAAAAACAGACCTGGCTCAACATAACAAAACGGATGTAAAAGATTTATTGTCGCAATTCCAGGAGGTAAGGGAAGCAACAATAGGCAAACTACTTGTTTTGAACGAACAAGAGATATACAAGACTTCTCTACACCCCAGACTAAAAATACCGATGAGAGTGATGGACTTATTTTTATTTGTTGCTGAGCATGATGACCATCATTTAGCAAAGATTACCGAAATAAATAGGCACTGATATAGATTGGTAATTCCTGGAGCAGAACGCTATTTCCAGAAGTTTAGGGCCACCTTTCTTTTATTTAATCACATTTTCACTTCCATTTCCTGACCTTAAAGCGGTTTATAAACTACCGCTTTTATTTCGATCAGCAAGTTGGGGTGGGGAAGCTGGTGAACAGCCACGGTAGTACGCGTAGGACCTGTATGATCGAAGAACTGGCCGTACACTTCGTTGTACCCGGCAAAATCTTTCATGTCAACCAGGAAAGTGGTCATATCTACGATATCAGCTAGATCTGCATCCATACTTTGTATCAATCCCTGAATGTTTTTGATTACTGCCTCCGTCTGTAAACGGATATCAAGTTGCCACACGCCACTTTCATCCTTTTCTGCGCCTACATGAGTATTGTCATTTCTTCTGCTGCTGGTTCCAGAAACATAGATGAAATCTCCTACTCGCTTTACGTGAGGGTATTTGCCCAGAGGCTGGGCATTTTCTTTTAAAACTTTACTTTCCAAAATCGCTGGTTTTTGTTATTATTCTTTGTTTAGCTTGAAAATAACCGGCTTACTTGGTGACGCATCCAACTTCAATGGAGCCATTTGCAGATTGAGGAGGTAAAGTCCATTCTTTACCGAATCGTCCACATAAATAAGTTCGGTGATCGTGCAATCTTCTCTGGATTCCTTATGATCTGTCCGATCAAGATTCCAGAAAATATGATGCCCGGCGAGCTTACCTCCATCACTTTCTCTATCTACCGAGGGCAGGTCTATCAACAAGTGTCTGACTCCTTTATCCACTAAATACTGCATGGCTTCTTTCGATAGGTAGGGAGGGTTGGTGCCGGAGTAGTCTCTTGTAAGTTTCGTGGTATCATTGGGCAATGACCTGATAATAAGCGCCTCCGGAAATTGGTCTGGTGAAGCAGATATGATTGCTTCTTTCGTGATTACCCAGTCTTCACCAGTGGTATTTTGGGGAGAAACGCTAATGAGTTCAGCAATGAAGTGAAATGTCTGAACCTGATCAATTACTGATTCCTGCTTGGTGGTGATGTGCCCAAGGCACTCCGTATGGGTACCATTGCCATGAGGATTGAGGCTCACATTGAAAAAGTTAACAGGCGCTCCAGCCCGGACGGACCCAATAAAATCGCCTTCCTGAAATGGTTCAAGTACCACTTCTGGCGCGTAAAAGCATTTCACATCCCCCAAAGGAATAGAGAGATCATAAGGTTGACCTAAATCTGCCCGATAGTTTTGACCCTCATGTTGGACCTTGATCATCATGACTGAATGCTTTGCAATTGTTGATATATTTCCTCCAGGGACATGTTAGCGATGTTTTCCTGAGAACAAATATTCAATAAAAACTCATCCTGTTTACGTCCACGTTTCATGGCTTCGCTGTAAGGCAAGTCATCCCGGAAAGTGACAAGTGAATACTTGGAGTAATAATCCTGAAAAGTTTGCTCCAACTGCATTTCTATTTCTCTTTTCTTGATAAATGCGGCATTGGCTACTTTATCCTGCATTTCATAGAAGTTGTCTACCGCTAAATCGGCTATGGAATCAGTATCCTCTACTCGTTCATCTTGAAATGCGCTCAATGTTGCTGCCCAGTTTCCCTCGTGCTTTTCAAGTGTTTGATCAAAGAGGTGTACATCTTCAAATGAAGCATTCATTCCCTGACCGTAGAAAGGAACGATTGCATGAGCAGCATCTCCCATCATCAGTGTTTTACCATAAGCTTGCCAGGGATAACATTTAATCGTTCCCAGAAGCCCTACAGGGTTATTGAAATACTCTTCCGCAAGGTTCGGGAAGTGAGGTAAGGCATCTGCGTAATATTTCTTGAAAAATTCCAGAAGCTTAGCTTCCGAATCCAACGTATTGAAGCCGCCCTCCCCTTCGTATGGGTGAAACATCGTAACGGTGAAACTTCCGTCCAGATTGGGGAGCGCGATCATCATGAATTTCCCTCTTGGCCATATATGCAGTGCATTTTTCTCAATTCTGAAACTCCCGTTTTTAGTTGCCGGAATCTCCAATTCCTTGTACCCGGATCTCAACATGTTTTGAGAGTAGTTGAATAAAAGCTCAGGAGTTTTCGCCATAAAGCTTTGCCTAACGGCGGAACCTGCCCCGTCGGTACCTATAATGACATTCGCTGATACTTCTTTCGTTTTTCCATCCGCGTCACAAAACCGTGCTTTCGCCTGTTTCAGATCCACGTGTTCGCATGCTGAATTAAAGTGCAGCTCTACATTGTCGTACCTCTCCGCTCTGTCTAACAGCGAGATATTCAGGCCTGGCCGGGAAACGGAATTGATCTTTTCGCCTTTTCGGCCACTATATCTTGATAACCTTGTTTCACCATTTACCCCGTGGATCATGCGGCCGTCCATTCCAATGCAGCTCGTGAGTACTTCATCTTCCAGACCTACTTCACGTAGTGCTTTGAGCCCTCTATTAGAAAGTGCCAGGTTAATGGATCGCCCGGCTCCCGATGCGTGTCGTCGCATATCAGGGAGTTTTTCATGCACTTCAACCTGATAGCCCCGTTTCGCCATTTTTATGGCAAGTAACGACCCGCATAAACCAGCTCCAACGATTAGAACTTTCTCTTTCATTTTCTAATGTTTTAGTGCTTCTTTTAGTAAAAGGACAAAATCGAATACATCCTGGAACGTATTGTAAAGGGGCACGGGAGCTACCCGAATTACATCGGGTTCACGCCAGTCTGCGATCACTCCTTTTTCGCTGATGGACTGGAAGACTTGTTTTCCGTTTCCGGCATTAATTTGAATAGAAAGCTGACAACCACGCTCATCCGGATTATTTGGAGTGATAATTTCAATTGCGTCTCCAAGCTCTTTCAGAAGTTCTTCCATGAAACCTGTCAATTTTCTTGATTTTGTGACCAGAGCAGTCATTCCCACCTGGTCAAAAATGTCCAGAGATGATCTTATCGCAGCTAGCGACAAGATCGGGGGATTGCTCAATTGCCAGCCTTCAGCACCAGGTAGAGGATCAAAATCATCTCTCATGCCAAAACGGGTGACCTTATTGTGACCCCACCAGCCTGAAAAGCGAGGCAAATCAAATGAGTTCGCGTGGCGTTCATGTATAAAGGCACCGCCGACGCTTCCAGGTCCGCTATTCAGATATTTGTAAGTGCACCAAGTGGCAAAATCCACTTTGGAATCGTGTAGATTGAGTGCGAGATTACCTGCTCCGTGGGCAAGATCGACACCCACTTTGCAACCTTTTTTATGCCCCAATTCGGCAATTCTATTGATGTCAAAGACTTGTCCGGTATAATAGTTAGGACAACCGATTAAAATGAGCGCGATTGAATCCCCGTGATGGTTGATGGTATCTTCAATGTCTTCAGATCGCAACAACTTTTCTCCTTTTCGTGGCTTAAGCTCCAAAAGACCGTTCGGGAACCCGTGAAACTTCAACTGAGATTCTACGGCGTACCTATCAGATGGGAAGGCGTCGGACTCAATCACAATCTTATATCGATCTGTTGTCGGGCGGTAAAATGAAGCCATTAACAAGTGCAAGTTGACACTTAGGGTATTCATGACTATCACTTCCTCCGGTTTGGCCCCAACTATTTTAGCCATTTTCTCCGTTAGGAATTCATGATAGGGCAACCATGGGTTTTTTGCATGAATATGCCCTTCCACGCCAAGATTCTTCCAGTCTTCGAGTTCCTGTTTAAGATAGCCTTCCGTCTGCCGGGGTTGTAAACCCAACGAGTTTCCACAGAGGTAAACGCAAGTTTGCCCGTCGGCGCGTTTCGGAATATGGAACTGATTCCTGACTCCCTTCAATGGGTCTTCCGCATCTAGATTTTTTGCAAAAGCTAAGGTCTTTTTCATTTTTTCCCACTGATTCTTTCGGTGAACGTGCTGGTGTCATTACCACATAGCCATTTCACTACATTTTCATTCCATATTTGCCCATGTTGTTGCTGTGTGATGATCCCTTCGTCTACAGCGAGATCTAATAATTTGCCTGGATAGGACGATTGTTTCTCACTTTCCATTTCACCAAGAGGATAAGGGTCATCGAGTCCAAGCAGGATCTGATCCGTGCCCTTTTGTCGGCGTACCATGATCTCCAATGAGAGCGTGTCATGTACCAGCGTATCAAAATAAATGTTGGGATGGCCTATGGCTTTTCGAGGACGTGATTGACCTTCAAACAAGTCAGGCCTTCCATCAAATCCCTGTGTTCTTCTTCCAATATTGAGGTGGTTCAGCTGACCACCATGGGCAAAGCACACACGTATGTTAGGATACTTGTCGTATAGGCCATCCAAGGTGTAAAAATGATAAGCATCTGCACATTGGGCCAGCATCCAGACCAGGTGAAACCGCCAGGATTTGTTCTGTAGCTGGATGAATTTTTCTCCATCATAAGGATGTATTTCTATTGCGAGCTCGTACTTATTGGCCAATTCGAAAATTGGAGCTGTCTCTTTGTCAAATATCCCCCTCCAGGTCCCAATGGAATCCATATAATGGGTGGGTAGACACAATACTTTTAAGCCAAGGTCTTCCACACACCGTTCTATTTCCCAGCAAGCACCATCGACAAATCCCGCATGCACAACAAAGCCACAAGTGAATTTCGTCGGATAATTCTCTTGGGTTTGAGCATTGAAATCGTTTTGAAAGCGAAGGGCGTACTTCATGTCGTGGATGCGAAGCCCATTGCCATATAATTGAGATAAATTGAGTACTACAGCATGGTCTATTTTGTTCTTTTCCATCCATTCCAGCTTTTCGTTTAGAAAAAAGCTCGAATCTGTAACCGGTCGCCTCCACCCCTTCTGAAGCATGTGTTTTCGGTCTTCATCAATCCAGAATATCTCTTTTTCCTTCAGGTAGGAAGGGATCTGTTCAGGATATGGAAGCAGGTGGGAATGTCCATTTATTCTCATGACTTACTTGTTCAATCGTTATGATGGGGATTGCATGACGGTTCCGCATGCTTTGCAGGTTCTAAGGGCTTCATTGGAATAGTACCTATTGAAGATTTTGGGCATATCTGTTTCAATGTTTTGAAGCGTAAATGGCTCTCTATGGAGTTCGTTGTTGCATTTTTCACAGAACCAGGCCAAACCATCCGTTATTCCTTCCGGTCTTTTTTGCTCTATCACAAGACCTACTGTGTTTGCACCACGTTGAGGTGAATGAGGCACATTTGCTGGTAGAAAATACACCTCGCCTTCTTGGATATGAATATCTCTCGGTTCACCTTCTACCATGACCTTCAACAAGATATCTCCTTCTACCTGGTAGAAAAATTCAGGTGTTTGATTCAGGTGGTAATCTTTTCGTGAATTCGGTCCACCCACGATCATGACTATAAAATCATCATTGTAAATAGCCTTGTTACCAACAGGCGGCTTCAGTAGATCCCGGTGATCTTCTATCCACTGTTTGAAATTAATTGTACTAAGAGGTACTGACATCATTTTATCATTCAAAAGGTTCTTGAAAATACTAGTTGGAATAATCCACACACACGTTTTTAGACTCGGTGAAGAAGCGCAGGGCATCATAGCCACCCTCTCTACCCACACCGGAATTTTTCATCCCTCCAAAGGGAGTTCTGAGATCGCGTAACAGCCAGGTATTAACCCAGATGATTCCTGATTCTATATGTGATACCATCCGATGTGCCCTGCTGGTGTTTTCAGTCCAGAGAGTAGCAGAAAGTCCATATTCACTATCATTAGCAAGGGCGAGTGCTTCCTCCTCTGTTTCAAAAGAAGTGAGGGTAACTACTGGCCCAAAAATTTCTTCCTGATTGGTGCGACAAGAAGGCCCCAATCCTTCAATAATCGTGGGTTCAATGTACCAGCCGCGCTCGTATCCCGTGGGTACTATGGAATTCCCTCCGGTCAATATTTTACCGCCCTCTTGCTGGGCCAACTCAATATAGGAGCGTATTTTTTCGTAGTGTTGCCCGGAGACAATGGCTCCGATTTTGGTGTCTTGATCCAAAGGGTGACCAACCTTCAATGCTCTGGTTTTTGCGACGAAATCTTTCTTGAATTGTTCATATATGGAATGCTCTACTAATATTCTGGATCCGCAAAGACAAATCTGACCCTGATTCGAAAATGAAGACCTCAGCGTCGTATCCAGCATTTTATCATAGTTGCAATCTGCAAAGATCAGATTGGGGTTTTTTCCACCCATCTCCAATGAATATTTTTTGAATAAAGGGGCCGCTTTACTGGCAATGTCCTGACCAACTTTTGTGCTTCCAGTAAAGGAGATTGCCTTAACATCTTTGTGTGTGCTGAGTTCAGCGGCTGTATTGTGGCCCAATCCATGGACGATGTTCAAAACACCTTGAGGCAGACCAGCTTCTATGCAGATTTTGGAAAGCATATAGGCTGTAAAAGGGGTGACTTCAGAGGGCTTTGCTACCACCGTATTTCCAGCCGCCAGAGCAGGAGCTATTTTCCAACTAAACAAATAGAGCGGAAGATTCCACGGTGAGATGCACCCTACTACTCCCAGGGGCTCTCTTAAGGTATAATTGATGGCCTGGCCATTCATTTCGTGTGCTTCGCTGGCAAATTGCATGATGGCGGTCGCAAAGAATTTGAAATTGCTTGCGGCCCGGGGGATATCAACGGCCTTAGAAAGCCACAAGGGCTTGCCACTGTCTTTGGTTTCGGCCAAAGCCAGTTCCTTGCTGTTTTCCGCTATCAGAAGTGATACTTTCATCAACAGGTCGTGTCGTTCCTCTATTGAAGTGGCCGACCATGACGGAAAAGCCGCCTTGGCGCTTGCAATTGCCTTGGCCATGTCTGAGCTGCTGGAGTCCGGGACTTTAGCATAGACTTCTCCCGAAGCGGGATCAAATACGTCAAGGTACTTCCCGTCAATTGGCTTTTGTAATGCTCCTCCTATGTAGTTTAAAATGGTTTCCATATTACTTTGAACTAAAATGGAAATTCAGTTCTTTTCTTACTTCTTCTGGTAAATAGGGTAGCTCCGAACGTGGAATAAGGAGCGTTGAAATATTGTGTAGATCGGCGAAGAACTTGTGCTTCATTGCTGTTTCAATCAGGTATTCATAACCAGAAGAGCCACCGGTTCCAATTTTATTGCCTAACATCCTTTGTACCATCTGGGCATGACGGTAGCGCCAGGTCGTAAATTTTGAATCCAACTCCAACAACACAGATAACAATCGATAGGGAAGGTGGAGGATCGGTTCATCTCTGTATAAATTGATGAATAAAGCAGAGACCGTCGCTTTATAAGAAAATTTCAATTTTCCGTCTTTTTTCAATGAAGCATGGACTGCCTCATCCAGAACTGACTGAAAATAGGTATCTCTGCTTCCAAGCATTTTCAGTCGCATCTGCTTTTCATCTTCCGACAAGTACGCTGTGTTTCTAATGGCCTCCCGCTCTTTGTTAATCATTTTTTCAACAGCACTTTCATAGTGTTTCAGAAATTCAAATGACCCATATTGAACGAAGGGAGTTCGTTCCAGCCAATTTTCAATGGCATCTGAGAGAGTTCCGGATTCATAGATCTTTTCCAGTTCTGCCTTTTGATCTTCCGGAAAGAATGCAGCGTAGTGATGGTTATTATAGGTGACTCTCTCTTGTTCGGAAAGCCCAATCAAGTTTTCTACTAAACGAAACTGAAAACTCTGAAATCCTGAAGCCGGAAAAAGAAAATTTCTAAAGTCAAGAAAATCCAATGGAGTCATGGTTTCCATCACCTCTACCTGCTGTACAAGTAGGCCCATGATCTTATCCACTCTTTCAAGCCTGGAAACAACAATACCCACATTTCTCTCATCCACTTCTGTACTTCCAAAGACCTTCAACACCGACTTGAGCTCGTGGATAATTTGCTTAAACCATAACTCATAAGCCTGGTGTGTAATGATGAAGAGCATCTCTTCATGGGCAGGTGCTTTACCCGCCTCAGCGCTCCGAAGCTCCTGAGCACCAAGAATAGATTCCAACTGAAGATAGCTGTGATAGTGAATCGTGGCGTATTTACCTGTAGACTTCTGTTTCATTCTTTACAATTTGAATGTTCCGATTTTTTCCTGAATTGAATGAGCTCCGGATCGTAGGATATTGACATAATTTTTGAGCTCGTCCTCCTTAAATCTATTAGCGGGTCCTGCCGCACTTAGACTAGCGATAATGTCCTTTTGTTGATTGAAAATAGGAACAGCGACACAGATCAATCCGATTTCGTATTCCTCTCGGTCCACGGCATATCCATTTGTGCGTATTTCGTCAAGTTCATTGAACAGGGAATTGAAAGTTTGATGTGTATTCGTAGTATGGGGAGTTAGACTGGGCTCCAGTATGTTATTGCTCAAGAGGTCTTGATTAGAATAGGTGTAGGCCAAAAGGACCTTTCCCAGGCTCGTTGCATGAGTAGGTTTGTAAGATCCAATTTCTGTATCTATGGTTAAGCCCTGAGGACTCTTGACCTTATCTATGTAATACACTTGTTTCTTATTCAGAATGGCGATATAAACAGTTTCTGTAATATTTTCAGAAACTTTCATCAATTCCGGATGCGTTTTATCTACCAGGGCGGATTGAAGTCGGACCCTTTTTCCTAATTCAAAGAGCTTGAGCCCAAGACCATATTTTCCGGTTTCAGCATTCTGGTACATAGCACCGATTTTCTCCAGATCTGACAGGAATCGATAAACTGTACTCTTATTGGCATCCATCTCCCTTGATAGCTCCGTGATACTCCACTCCGGATTTTGGTCAGTGAAGTAATCAAGGATCGCAAATGTTTTGTCTACTGAACTTGTAAGATTCTTCACTTAGTCAACGGTAAAATTCACTTGTCCCAAATGTCCGGCCGTTACTTCTACCCGATCTCCTCGTTTTAAAAGCACAGAGGAGGTGGCCGCTCCTGCCAAAATGATCATGTCTTTCTTGAGCTGAAAACCAAAATGATCCGCCAATCTCGCCGCTTCAATCAACGATTTAAGTGGATTCCCAAGGATAGCATTCGAATTTCCACTTTCTACTACCTCGGTATTGGAAGACATTTCCATCTTCAGATCGTCAACTTTGGAATGCGGTTCTTTCCAATCACCGATTACGTATCCCGTAGCGAAGCAATTATCGGCTACAATGTCTTCCAGTGAAAATTTGAAATTCTTATATCGGGAGTCGATGATTTCAATGGCAACTGCTACGCCTGAAAGGCTCTTAATGGCGTCATCGATAGTAGTCAAACCTTTTATGTCTGTTCCTAACTTGAATGCTATCTCAGGCTCTGCCCGTGGCAGTATATAATTCTCAATATGCAGATCACTACTATTCATAATCTGCATTTTATCCGTAAGCCGTCCCCATATGATGTCCTTCACACCCATCTCTTTCATTTTCACTTTGCTGGTAAAACCGAGCTTTATTCCGTTGATAGCTTCACCTCTTTCTTCTCGCCTTCGAATGGAATCGGCTTGTACGGCATAGGCATCTTCGAGAATGATGCTTTCCCCGAAACTGGTCTGAGCCACAGGATGTGCACGCAGTGCAGCGTCATCAAGAATATTGGCTCTATTAGTTAATGCTTGTTTCATTATATGAAATCACATTTCATTATCTGATTAAATATCGCAATTTATTTCGAAATACACCGTAGGGATTTCAAAAAAAGCTTTCTAAACATTTACTAATTGAATGAGGTCCTTAACGATGGAGGTCCAGGTTGATTTGGCGGTCGACAGCAATAATTTGCTGCCACTCATGTACTATTGATCTGATCAAAGTTTGATTAAAGCAGCTATGTGGTACACCTGAATTCAAGGGTAAATGTGGATCCTTGTGGATGGCGGTTCTTGTGATAGACTTTTCCTCCCAGGTTCTCCACTATCTTTTTGGTGATGGATAAGCCAAGACCAGTGGAAGTTTCTCCGTACGTTGGTTGAGGGCTCAAATTGGGAAATTCTTTAAATAATCTGTGCCGCTCATTTTCAGGAATGCCCGGACCTTCATCTGATATTTCTATGAGAATATTTGAATTCAATTTGCTCAATTGCAGAGAGATCGACACTTCACTATCTAATGGTGAAAACTTTATGGCATTTGAAATCAGGTTATTCAATACCTGGTAAAGCTTCGTTCGTTCAAAATTGCAAGCAATCACCCCGTCAGGTTCCATAAAAGACAGAGCAATTTGTTTTTGATCTACCTGTTTTTCAAAAGTCATTATTGACTCTTTAATGACCCCATTGATTTCAACAATAGACTGCTGTGGTTTTATTACACCCATTTTTTCGGGACGATAACTTGCCAACAGGTCATCAGCTATCTCTACCACTTTCTTTGTTGCCGTTTTGATGTGGTTTAGGTACTTTAATTTGTCACCTGATGATTGTTCTTCGTCGCTTTTTAATATGTCTGCCAGTCCATTAATTTGACTTAACGGTGATCGAATATCATGGGCAAGTACCTTTAGCAGGACTTCATTTTTCTCATTCAGTTCCTGAAGCATTTTGTTCTGTTCCAAAAGTTCTTTTGTGCTCGTGCCTACCTGATCTTCGAGTTGGGCCTTACTCAATAGTAAGTCTTCCTCGCTTTTCTCTAAATTCCATAAGAAGCGAACAACGAGGAAGATGAGTATGACACTAAAGAAGTACAAAATGTAGTTCACGTTTTCACTGAACGCCCTTCGTCTATCATACTCAGCGGTAACTTCGGAAACAAGTAACTTTATGGCCTGTTCGATTGGTAATTGCTGTACCTCATCTATGATGAGTTTGGTATTGGATTTGAAGAAAATGATGTTTTCAACATGGAGACAAAAATTATTGATTTTTGCTGCTCTTTTTTGAGTTGAAGGTCCCGCGATTTTTTTGAAGTGATCCAGTTTATCCAGAATACGCCGCTCATTGACATCACCCACACCAAAGGTGAACAGGTAACACAATTCCAGTACTTCGTGGAGTTCCTCTGGGTCGGCCTCCGACTCCAGGTCGTTTACAAGTACAGGCAGGTAGCTTATGGAATTTTTCAAATTTGCATTGTGGGCCTTAAATCTCTCCACATTACGCCATTTAGTATTCAATGAAGCACGAAGTTCCTTCAGTTTATCGTCTATCTCAGCGGATTGAATTTCAGGCAGTTTTTCAAGGATGCGTTGTGTACTGTTAGTTGAACTTTTTTCATAGCGTGTGAAAATGTCGTAATTAGACAGTGAGCCGGAATACGCACTTAACAGAGATTGATTAACAGCATTTTCAGACTTGGAGAGTTCAGTAAACAATGAGAGGAGTTGAATATTTTCAGCATAAGTCTGTTGACGGGTTCTTTCTGACCACACAATCAGCGAGAATATGAGTAAACCTGACAATATGATGATCGAAGATTTTTTCACTTTCTATTGTTGGTCAAATTCTTCACCAGTCAAAGTCTTCAAAAAAGCTTCAATTTTTTTCACTTCCACCGATGGAATCTCCCGGCCCAATTGATATTTCCCCATGACAAGAATTACGTCCTCAAGAGAAGCCAGAGAGCCGTCGTGCAGGTATGGGGCAGATAAAGCAACATTTCTTAGGGAGGGCACTCGGAATATATGCCTGTCCGATGAGTCTCCTGTCAGCTGTTCTAATCCGTAATCAATTTCTTTGTATTCTAAACCCAAAGTGGAAGCACGGTCCTTAAAGTAGTCTTGGAATATACCGACCTTTTGAAACATATTTCCTCCCAGATTAATCCCTTGATGACAAGAAGAACATCCGTAATTTAGAAATAGTGCGTACCCTTCCTTTTCCAGTTGATTGATTGCATTGCCATCTCCATGAAGGAACCTGTCGAATCTAGAAACTGAAATCAGATGATCCTGATAAGCAATAATGGTTTTGAATAAATTTTCCTCGGTAATTCCGTCTGGATAGATTTCCGTAAAGCTCTCCGAGTAAAAATCTATGTTGCCAAGAAGGTTCACGACTTCCCAAGGGCTAATATCCATTCCATTGACGAAGTTGACCCTGACTTGAGATTCTGCTGAAATGGTTTTCCCTAGCCAAAACCGTTTAGATAGAAATCGTGTGTTGTACATGCCAGGTGTATTAAAATTGGTCGAACCATTTACCGCCCACTGATCAAGTGGATTGATCCCAGCAAGGCCTAAGTCGTGGCAAGAGGTACAGGATTTCCCATTATTAGAAATTCTATTTTCTCGAAAGAGTGCTTCTCCCAGTAAAACTTCCTTCGTTTTTTTACGGCCCTTCAAGGGCAAAGGCGAAATGGGGCCATCGTAATAATGAACAATGTCAACTAAGCTATCCTGCTCAATTTCAGAATAACTTAAATTGGTACCGTGGGACTCACGCCAGTTAAACCTAAGCAGTGAAGCGCCAATCCCCAGCACGCACAGAACCAGTATGCCAAAAAAAATTCTAGTGTCCATAGTTAAATGCCTTAATCAGACAAAACCTTTGGGTTTTCCAAATTACAATTGAAAAACTATCGTTTGTCAATTGGAGAAGGAGAGATTGTTTTCAAGTTACTACAACCCTTTTCTTAAGCAAGCCTAAGCAACCAGCAATGTCATATCAGTCTCTTGATTACTCTAATTAGAGGAATTTCACTTGATTGAATCAGTTTTTATACGCCAGGCGGTAAAATTAGGGCCTGAATGTACTCATCCTCAATTGATGTCTTCAATCGGCGATTACCACAGGTATTTTCTATAATTCAAAGTTGGGGAGTGTTTTTGCCATTATCGGTCATTTGTCCAACACTGTTATAATTTTTTATAAGGCAGATCTGGGGCAATAACAGGATTAACAATTCTTAACGCTCCTCGTCCACTCATTCCTCCCATTAATCGATATCTGGCCCCCATCGGTCTATTCTCACTAACAGAAAGGTAGGGTTTGTCGTGACTACTACTAAGCGCATCCTTTGAAAAGTCCACCAAAGTGCTTGATTTTCAGGAGGTTGCTTAGTTTGACACAGTTCAAAATTTGTTTATGCAAAAGCCTTCTAACATCGCAAATCGCCAACCTATGGAAACTACAAGCCCTAATACCGCCGGATTACTTGTCACGCTTTCTCTAATCATAGGTGTCCTTGCCATGTTTGTGCTCATTACTGTTAATGCAACCAATGTCTTATTTGGTGTATTAACGGTAAAGGCGATCATACTTATGGTGATTATGAGCAAAAGAAGTTTCAGTCGAAATTTTACCGGGAGAGGATAATGTCTTTTTAGATGTAGGTCCAATTGGACCCATCTCCCACCGCCAAGGCAGTCACGAAGGTGACTGCTTTTTTTAGTTGCTGTTATTCAGAGGAAGGGCTGAAACGAGTGGCTAAAAAGGGTGTTTCGTGAAATCTTAAAGTGTCTGGCAGCTCCCAAAAACGAAAGGCACTGGGTCGATAGACGTAAGTGGCTTGAAATGAGCCTTCGATCTCTTCATCCGTAATGCTTGTTAATTGTACCCAGGCAGGCTCAATCTCTAAAAGTTCAAAACGTTCCGTAAGGACGTCTACATTCCAGGTATTAAAAATGGAATTGGGTTGCATCAACGAAGGATGATTCTCCTCATTAACCGGTTGTACGAGCGGCTGATTTTCCAGGATCTGTCCAATGTTCCTTAGCTCGAGAGACACCTCTATTTCGCATCCGGCATTGATAAAGTCAGCAGATATTTGGAGGGAAGAATCGGCCCATTGCGAAGCAAATTCGGTCTCTGACCATCGGATGAAATAAACATATTTAAAATCCCACTGAATGGTATCATTTACAAAGGCAAACAATTCTCCTGTATCCGGGGGGCAACTCGGGCCCTGTTCCTCTTTACAAGAAAAAAGAGATAGGTATAACAGTATGGTAAAAATCAACCATATCCTTTTCATAGGCTTTGTTCTTAATGAGAAGTTTAAAAATAACGTAAAAAAAAGGAGTACATGTATACTCCTTTTCATCGTGTCAATTAAAGTTTGTTATCGCTTAATGAATAATTTCATTTCGTCGAACCTTGAACCATCAAGAGTAATCACTACTTGATACAAACCCTGATCAAATCTGGATAAATCGAATTCCAGATGGGTGTTTTCAATTTTTGATCGACCATGGTATAGTTTGTGCTTTCTACCTGTCAACATGCTATAGGCTTCTACTTCAATGTCACTGTCTACAGGTGCACTGAAAGCCAGATTTACTTTATCACCGGATGGGTTTGGGTACAGCGTTTTTGTAGCAATAGGTTGCGATGCTGATTCTGGCTCGGCTTCCGTAGTTTCGCTATCATCGCCTGACTTCTGTAAACAAGGCGTAAAAGGATCATCACAATCACCGAAGATAAAGACGGACCTGAAGGCGGTTCGAACCTGACCATCTGAGCAAGTTACAGTCAGTCTAAAGTTGACGGATTGCTGACTGCTAAGGGGAATTACAGTGTAATTGACGGAGCTACCCGAACCCAGGAAGCTGTAGGAGAAACCATCTGAACTTACTTCCCATCTATAGGTACGGCTTGCGCAATTCTGTACCGAGGAACTCATTGTTATGGATTGACCAGGTTCAGCACTTGAGGGACCAGAGATACTGACTGTCATGTCATCAAAATCGATATAGCAACCGACGACAGGTGCGGCATCACCAAGCTGCACAAAATTATTTCGAGTAGAGGTACCCGTATTGTCCCGTGCTTTACTGTGTGCTTTTACTGCAGGGTTAGAAAAATGCAGTACGCGTGACCCTTGAGTAGTTCCACTTGCGACGACACTCTTTTGGTATTTTTTACCCCCCAGAAACCAGTTACGATAAAACCAATTATGTCCTTTTGCTGTATTACTCAGGTTGGCCACATCCGTTCGGGAGTCATTATCATGACGACATCCCATTAAATGCCCCACTTCATGTGCAAATGTGAGGTTGCCAGCATCGGCCTCTGCTATCGCTACATGCCCATCATTAGGCTGTGAGTATTCATCTAGTGTGGCTATTCCAAGTATTTGACCACCTGGAACAAAGTAATTTCCATCCGTAAGCACCACAACCAAATCCGCGTTTGCATTTTGTCTTCTGTTGTTGAGGTCATTGTTGGCTACCAGATTATCAAGGTCAACACCAGCATTACCAGTTTCAGTATACCCGATGCGTTCAGTTCCCACGAGTTGATAACGTAAGGTTGATGAATAGATTCTACTGTTGACCAGAGAAGTACTGAGCTCATTCATTAATGTGGTAGCTAATTGTGCCGGATTGGAAATATCGTCAGCTCGATCAGTAAACAAGACAAGAACACGAACAATTCTCGATGCGTTATTGCGTTGCTGATCTGATACTCCCCTTCCAGATCCTTTCTTGGGGCCACCTTTATGCGAGGTGCCACATGAGACCTCCGAATTCAATAGTTCTTGATTGAGTTCAATTAGGATTTGTTCACCTTCATCGGTTTGTTCCATCCTGAATGCACGATCTTCCAGATAAAGACTGCCAAACCTCTTCTCATTCTCCTGAGTAAGGATAAGGGTCCCTTTTCCGTTTCTGCCAGTATGCAGATCAGCGATGTAGGTGTAATCCCCGGAAGGCAATGCTTCGATCTTCACAGGAGATACCATAACATTTGTTTTTTTCCTGCCCTTACTTTTTGGGATGGTGAATCGGAAGTGGCCAGCATTCTTATTCCCGTTCAGAGCAACTGTTTTGGCAAGGTTGGTAAATCGCATTTTTCTAACTTCCCGATTCATCGGATTGTTACGTATCCGTTCCATCTTCTGCGACATTCCAACGCTGGAGCGGCCCGCTTCCTGCACTTCGTCTACAGTAAATAACACTGGTAATTTTTCATTTACCTGGGCATGACTCGAAGAAACGACGAAGGCAATCAATAATAAAGCAAATAGTTTGTTCATGGTAGAGTGTATCTAGGTTAATTATTATTTTGTAAAATCAGATAATTGATTTCCCATTGAAGTTTATAAAGAACTCACTTACCTAATAGAGTTAATTGTAATAGAACAAAGTTAAAGAAGAATTCCGAATTGAGCTAACTAAAAAAACATGAAATACGGCGCATACAGGGTACTTTGTGTGGCAAATTCATGTAGAAACCAGGCACTCCCTTTGACTGATTTTCCGGATTTCTTGAAACTTGGTTCGAAGCTTAACTTGTGTTTTTGTAGATCATGATTCAAACTCAAACCCAGGAGTTTTGCTACTTCAGAAGAGTCAGCCTAAGGCCCGGGAAGATAGGACCCGAAGACCCTGATGTGTCAGTTTTAGGCTCTTGGTGGTTACACTACATTGAACTCCAACTCATGTTCTAAATCAAAAGCGATAGGGGGTAAATTTGATTTGGCTTTGATGATCTCTTCAATCGACCTGTGTTCGATCTTACTTTCCAGCCAGGAAATAATATCGAAATAAACAAAAGCTCTGCGATCGAACCGACTGTTGGAGATGGGCAATAATTTTTCCCGGAGCATCTTGAATCGTGAGATCAACTCTGTTTCTGTTAGGCTCCACGATAAGTCTTTGATAAATTCCAGTATCTCCTTTTGGAAGTGATGTAGGTCATCTTTTTTTCTTAAAAATCGATATGTGGAGCGCACCGCATATTCCAGTACTTCTCTGTTGCCCAACTCATAGTGCGTGATCAGGTTGATGATCCGCGCAAAAGAATGCACGTCTTCACGGATGTCCAGGTCCTCAGAATTGATGATCCGGTTAAGCCATTTCAGTGCTGCCCGATAGTTTTCGTTCCCAAAATGTAAACAGGCAATCTTGTAGAACAGGACCAGCTCCGAGTGCTTGTCGATCATCCCAATGTAGCCCTCTAGTCGAGACTCAATTTTACCGAGCAACATGCATCCCTTTGCAAAATCGCCTGACATAAAGTACATGTTGAACTGGTGGGCATAGCTATATTTGAAGAGCCTGATTTGAATGTTTTCGTTCAACTTCACGATCTTATGATTGGCCAAAGATCGTAAATGTCGGTGAGTCTTAGAAAACTCTTTCTTTAGTCCCAGACGGGATTGCGCATTGAGCAGGTGATTGAGTCCGCGCAGGTACATTTCGAATAAAAGAGAGGATTTAGGTGTTTTAGGGAATAATCGGACCCACTTTTCCGCATGCAAATAGGTGTTTTCCAGGTCTTGAATATGACTGTAGTATCCAAGCTGAATCTCATGCCATAGGAGGCGCTCGCGGAATGAAAGACTCTCCTCCGGCCAATCTGGTAGTTGAGCCCTAAAGGTGGTTTTTATTTCTTCAAAATCGTGTTGATTCCTGATGTAGCCTCGTCGTAGATAGATTGAATTGAGTTCCACACTCAAGCTGGTCAATTGATTGATCCGCGATATCCGATCACTAATTTCATTGGCTTCCTTGACGATCTGTCGAACACGAACCTGGTTATTTTTTCCAATGGTAAAAGGTAATAGCGTCATTTCCCATTTCAATGCTTCCAGCCGCATTTCCATGTTTTCACTTCCACTCAGTGACTTTTTCACTTTTTCCAGTAACTGATAACTCTGAGTATACAGGCTCCGGTCGAAGAGTAACTGGACATAGTCGATTTTCTCCCGGGTCGCAATCTCTTCGTTGGTAGCCATATTGTAACTCTTCAGGCTTTGAAGGATCTTCTGATAAAGGTGAGCTTTGAGATTGCTGAACTGGGTGGGTTTGATCCAGCTGTTGCGGGAGAGTAACTTCTCCTCTTCAAAATTTTCAAGCTTATCAAGTGCCTCAAATAGTTTCAAGTACTTCAGGTCACTTTCATCACTCTTCTGATTTTGCAATTTGAAGTAGCGTTTTTCACTGGTCCGCATGGACTTAATGAGTTGAAAAAGAATATCAGATCTTATTTTAGACATTGTAGTTTAATAAGGTCAATAACTTCCTATATGTGAATATAGCGATATAAATACATAAAATGTGACTCTTAGAAATCGTAATTAAATCAGAATTGGGTTTTCTCTCGCCAGCCCCAAAAAATACATTTGAATAATCCAATTGATACTATTGAGTTTTTGAATGGCAGGAAAAACATTATTTGAAAAGGTTTGGGATGCTCATGTTGTCACATCCAAGGACAGCTATCCCGATCTACTTTACATCGACAGACACTATATACATGAGGTTACTTCGCCTCAGGCTTTTGACGGTCTGAGGAAGCGAGGATTGCCCGTTTTTCGTCCTGATCAGACCACCGCTACGGCTGATCACAACGTGCCTACGGTCGACCAACACTTACCTATAAGGGAAGAACTTTCACGATTTCAGGTTCAAAAGCTGATTGAAAACTGTGAAGAGTTTGGTGTGGAGCTTTTTGGATTAGGTCACGAAAAACAAGGAATTGTACACGTGATAGGTCCTGAATTAGGATTAACCAAACCGGGTATGACCATGGTTTGCGGCGACAGCCACACCTCTACACACGGTGCATTTGGAAGTATTGCGTTCGGTATTGGCACCTCTCAGGTGGAACAAGTTTTGGCTACACAATGTGTGCTTCAATACCGCCCTAAGACCATGTTGATTGAAGTGAATGGATCTGTAGAAAAAGGGGTTACTGCAAAAGATATTGTACTCTATGTCATTTCCAAACTAACTGCCGCTGGTGGAACTGGATATTTCGTAGAGTTTGGCGGTAGTGCCATTCGCTCACTTTCTATGGAAGGCCGAATGACCGTTTGCAACATGAGTATTGAAATGGGTGCGCGTGGAGGTATGATCGCTCCGGACGAAACCACATTCGAATACCTTGAAGGTCGTGAACATGCGCCAAAAGATCGGGCGTGGGAAGAAGCTTTGACTTACTGGAGTTCTTTGAAATCTGACGAAGATGCTACCTATGATCGAGTCGAGCGATTTGAGGCAGCCGACATAGCACCTATGATTACGTACGGTACCAATCCCGGCATGGGAATCAAGGTTAGTGAAAACTTACCCGAAGTAGGTACCGTGCCTGATTTGACAAAAGCATTGGCCTACATGGGGCTTGAAGGCAAAGATTCCCTATTGGGTCAGCCGATTGATTACGTCTTTATAGGCAGTTGCACCAATTCCAGAATCGAAGACCTACGTGAGGTGGCTTCTTTTGTGAGAGATAAGAAAAAGGCCGATGGCGTCAATGTTTGGATTGTTCCAGGCTCAAAGAAAGTTGAAGCCCAGGCCGTCGAAGAGGGACTGGACAAAATCTTTCAGGGAGCAGGATTCGAATTGAGACAACCTGGATGCAGTGCTTGCCTGGGAATGAATGAAGACAAAGTACCAGCAGGAAAATACTGTGTTTCTACCTCCAATCGAAATTTTGAAGGACGCCAGGGTCCGGGGGCACGCACCTTTTTGGTGAGTCCGATCATGGCGGCGGCGGCAGCAGTTACGGGTAAAATCACAGACATAAGAGAATTGATCTAGATGGGATTCAAAACATTGACATCAACAGCAGTTCCGCTGAAAGTGGAAAACATCGATACTGATCAGATTATTCCTGCTCGGTTTTTGAAAGCAACCACTCGGGAAGGTTTCGGCGAAAACCTATTTCGGGATTGGAGATTTAAAGACGAAAATTTAGTTGAGGATTTCGTCTTGAACAACAGTACTTACCAGGGAGAAATCCTGGTCGCAGGAAGGAACTTTGGGATGGGCAGTAGTCGCGAACATGCGGCATGGGCCATTAAAGACTATGGCTTCAAAGTTGTTGTTTCCAGCTTCTTCGCAGATATTTTCAAGGGCAACTCTCTGAACAATGGTCTTTTGCCCGTTCAGGTATCGGATGACTTTCTGTCTGAGATGTTCGCCAGTATCGAAAGTGATCCCAAAGCGTCATTTACGGTAAATCTCGAAGCTCAGACCATCACCAACGAATCTAGCGGAACTTCCGAATCTTTTGAGATCAACGCATACAAGAAGGTTTGCCTTATAAACGGTTATGACGATATCGATTATATCCTGAGTCTGACTGACGAAATAAAAGATTACGAATCACAAAAAGTGACCTATTAAGTAGCATGGCAGAAAAACACATAGTTGTATTAGCAGGGGATGGTATTGGACCAGAAGTGACCACATGGGCGAGAAAGGCCCTGAATGAAGTAGCTGATCAATTTGGCCATCAATTTACGTTCGAAGACCAACTCATTGGCCACTCCGCGATTGAGGACACAGGCAATCCTTTGCCAGATGAAACCCTGGAAGCTTGCAAAAAAGCAGATGCGATTCTTTTAGGTGCTGTTGGTCATCCCAAATATGATAATGATCCTTCCGCGAAAGTTCGACCAGAACAAGGGCTTTTGAAGATCAGAAAAGAATTGGGACTATACACGAACATTCGACCGATTCAGATTTTTGAAGAGTTGGCCCATGCGAGTAGTATCAAACCGGAATTGTTGAAAGACGTCAACATCATGTTCTTTCGGGAACTTACCGGAGGCATATATTTTGGTCAGCCTCGTGAACGTCAGGAAGGGGGAAGTGTGGCGATTGATACGATGCGATATTCTAAAATGGAAGTACGCCGGATCGCCGAAAAAGCATTTAAATCAGCCCAAACAAGAAGAAAAATTGTCCATTCAATTGACAAAGCCAATGTCCTGGAGTCTTCCAGACTTTGGAGAGAAACGGTCAATGAGGTCGCACAGGAATATCCTGATGTGAAACTAGAGCATATGTTTATCGACAATGCTGCGATGCAGTTGATTAGGTATCCGCGTCAGTTTGATGTTGTCGTTACAGGTAACATGTTTGGAGACATCCTTACCGATGAGGCCTCGCAAATCACCGGCTCGTTGGGCATGTTGCCTTCCGCTTCCATCGGCGACAGTGTGGGTATCTACGAACCCATTCACGGGTCTGCCCCGGATATCGCAGGCCAAAACAAAGCCAATCCACTCGCTACCATCTTATCAGCTGCCTCATTGTTGAACATCTCCTTCGGGATGCAAGAAGAGGCACAAGTCATCATCGATGCAGTAGATCAGGTGTTGAAAGAAGGCCTCAGAACAGTGGACATCAAAGATGAATCTACGCGGCCCGAAAATATTTTATCAACCGAGGAAATGGGGACACAGGTCGTCCACCGAATGACGCAGGTCGTCCCCTCATAAAACCCCCTATCGAAAAGCCATGAGTGATCAAGTACAAATATTCGATACCACGTTAAGAGACGGTGAACAAGTACCAGGTTGTCAGCTTTCTACTCCAGAGAAAGTTGAAATTGCTAAGGAACTCGAAATTTTGGGTGTAGATATCATTGAGGCTGGTTTTCCTATTTCCAGTCCGATGGATTTCAATTCCGTGGTGGAAATATCCAGAGCGGTCTCCCTGCCTACCATTTGTGCTCTCACCCGATCGGTGCAGAAAGACATAGACATTGCGGCAGATGCCCTTAAATATGCAAAGAAAAAGCGGATCCATACCGGCATTGGTACTTCCGATGAGCACATCAAATACAAGTTCAAAAGCACGCCTGATGAGATCGTTGAGCGAGCTGTAGCGGCTACAAAGTATGCCAAGAAGTATGTGGAAGACATTGAATTTTATTGTGAAGATGCCGGCCGAACAGGAAATGAATACCTGGCCCGAGTAGTAGAAGCAGTGATTGCCGCCGGAGCTACAGTGGTTAATATTCCGGATACTACAGGCTATTGCACACCGGAGGAATACGGAGCCAAGATCAAATTCCTTAAAGACAATGTCAAAGACATAGAAAAAGCCATTATTTCGTGTCATTGTCACAATGATCTGGGCATGGCTACAGCCAATACATTGAGTGGTGTGATCAATGGTGCCCGTCAGGTGGAGGTCACTATCAACGGGATTGGTGAACGCGCAGGTAATACCTCACTCGAAGAGATCGCCATGATTCTCAAGACGCGCAAAGACATTCCGATGTACTCCAATATCAAATCGGAACACATCTATCCATTGAGCCTTTTGGTAAGCAAAATGATGCGTATGCCTGTACAACCCAACAAGGCGATTGTAGGTCGAAACGCTTTCGCACATTCCAGTGGTATTCATCAGGATGGAGTGATCAAACACCGCGAGAACTACGAAATTCTGGATCCCGAAGATGTGGGCATTCCTCAATCTTCCATCATTCTTACGGCTCGTAGTGGTAAAGCTGCACTTAAATATCACCTCGAGCGCCTGGGTTACAACCTCAATAATGAGCGGGTGGAGGAGATTTACGAGGAGTTCCTTAAGATGGCGGACGAGAAGAAAGACATTGTTGATGATGACTTGATCCTTCTTGTGGACGGCAAGCTTCCTGACGGAGGTATCGTACTCAAAAATGTGCAGATCATGTGCGGCGAGTCGGTAATGCCTTCTGCCACTGTACATCTGGAGATCAATGGCGAGGAAGTACACGCATCTGCTATGGGTGAGGGCTCATTGGATGCAGCATATCGGGCGGTGGATCAGGTGCTTTCCGACGAATTTGAAATGGATGAGTACCTCGTGCAGTCCATGGGAGACCGCAAAGACAAAGGCAAAGTTCATATCCGTTTGAAGCACAAAGGTCAGCATTATATTGGTTTTGGTGTGCACCAGGATGTGATCGTAGCATCGGTCAAAGCATACGTGGACGCCATTAATAAGATTTCAGCGATAAAACGTCGAGAGAAGAAGAGCGCCTGATTTTTGGGTGTGACCATGGCCAGTTTTCTTTTGGTTGCCATGGTCGGGCTGTCCAGGGGTCCGTCCAAGGTTTTGGCCGTGCTGACGCACCAGGCCCTTGCCATCCCTCGCACAAGTTCCTATTGGTAGTTCGCGTATGACAAATAATACCCCCGCTCGATTCCAAAAGTTGCTTCAAAAGTCCAGCGATATTGGTTTCACCATGCCCTCAGACGAGCGTGCAGGATCCTTGCTTAGAACCCTCGTCGCTACAAAACCCAACGGCCATTTTTTGGAGTTAGGTACTGGCATGGGACTCTCCCTGTCCTGGATGGTCGATGGTATTGATTCAGGCTCACAAGTCGTGAGCATCGACAATGATCAGTCTTTGATTGATCTGGTGAGTCTGGAGTTCGAACAAGACACAAATGTTACCCTTACTTGCGTTGATGGAGCAGAATGGATCAGGAATTACAGTGGCCCTGCGTTTGATTTGATTTTTGCGGACGCCTGGCCTGGAAAGTATGAATTATTAGAAGAGACCCTGGAGATGGTAAAGCCCGGAGGCCTCTACATCATCGACGACATGTGTGAGCAGCCCAACTGGCCCGAAGGGTATGCGGATAAAGCGGATAAATTGTCCAAACACCTTTTGTCAAGAACGGATTTCACCATCACTCAACTGAATTGGTCAACTGGTATTTTCATTTGCGTCAAAAATTCGATAGCCTTATGAGCCCAATGCTACAAAAAATTAAAATCAGACATGACTATAAACCAGGAGACCTGGGTCATATCATCCGTATGCATGGTGAATTGTACGATTATGGCAAGGAGTTCGAATTTTATGTAGGCCAAACCTTAAGTGAATACTTTCAGGATCAGGATGATGAAAAGGAACGCTTTTGGATCGCCGAACTCAATGGTTGGATTGTTGGCTCTATCTGCCTGAAAAAGACGGACGACTGGGCGCAACTGCGCTATTTTCTTCTGGATCCGAGGGTTCGAGGGATTGGCCTGGGAAAGAAGCTAATCGACCTTTTTCTTGATTTCATGGAGCAATGTGGTTACGAAAAATCGTTTTTGCTCACAGAGAAGCAACTACTTCCTGCTGCCAATTTGTATGAAAAGATCGGCTATCAGTACGTTGCTTCAACCTATACTGATTACGGACTGGAGGAGCGCCGGTACGAGTGGATTCGTAAAAGCTAAGGACAGAGACCTATCTCAGAATGACTATTTGAAACACTTCTTCCATTCCATTCACACTTTGTAAGTCTGCTTTTTCTTGCTTGGAACTCCTGTTCTTGACCAATTCTTGCCTTGAATGAATCTGTCGTTATGAAAAAGTAAAATAACCATTACAGTTATAGGCCACAGAAAGGTGAATTAACAGGGCCTGCAAAAAGATCACTTTTCAACATGACAATTTTGACTGTTGGGTATACACCAGTGAATTCAATATCAAAATTCAATTGTCATGATCTTAGAACTCTCCCATACGGAAGCAAAATATTCGAACATGCGCGAAGTTTCAAGGCAGCTCCGAGCATATGTATTTAACTCCAAAGTTTTTCGAAGAACCAGGTATTGGTTGGTGCGTACGGACGAAATAGAAAAAACGTGATGCGTAATTTGATCAGTGTATTGATGGTATTTGGGATGACACTGGCTTTTAGCAATACGTCTATGTTCAATCAAAGTAGCCCGGTCCTAAAAGAGGCAAATAGTGAAACCTGGATTCATTTGGATCTTCAGGATAAACTGACATTTCAGCCGAACCTTGATTCCATCAGGGATCATCCGGAAGCTCATGATATAAAAAAAGCGAGTACATCGACTTCTGGAATTTTGGAACATGACAATGGAATAAGGATCTATAAAAGGCTGGGAAAAGAACGAACGCAGAAGGTTTTGGATAGCGCCCGCCTGGAATGGCTGGTGAATTACTAAACATAAAATTTCTTTAAGATGAATTATCCAATTGTCATGTGGAAAAGTTTGATTTTGACTTCAGTGGGCATGCTTCTTATAGGATGCAAATCAAATCACTCAATCTCACCAGAACAAAACGATGACCGGAAATACGTAATGCGATCAGTGGCCAATTTCACTAGTCTTTTCGAGGCAATTCAGGATTGCTCTTTGCCACTCATTGAGCGACAAATGATTGCTAAAAAGGCTCGAGATATGTTCCTGATTGGTGAGCATCCTGGAATAATTGAGATTCAAAGTATCCGCTCAGAAAACCAAACTATAATGACTGATCAATGGCTACAGCGATTGGCCATTGAGACCTGTGATAATGAAAGATATGAGATAGAGAAAATAGAGGTACTTATCGGTCGGGATATGCGCCCAATCGGTGTTGATCAATTTGGGCGACAGGAGTTTGAGGTGCTTTGTGAAGCATATGATAAATACAGCAATGTGCGAAAAGTATATAAACATAGGTGCAAAAGGGACGAAATATTACAACTACGTCCCAGTGAACCCCTTGTTAAGTTTAAAAAAGTAACCTTATCGCAACACAGGTAATGTATATTTAAAAGATGATAGCTCGATATTGACAGAACAAGTATTTGATGCAGCTGCTGACCATTATCTATTATATTTGATAAAACACATGAGTACTGAAACGACCGCCATGAAACCCAACCATGCCTTATCGGCAGGAAGTATCATCACACATTACGATCTGGACGGTGAAGACAGGGAGTATACCATAGAAAAAGTGCTAGGACAGCCAGGAGGATTTGGTATTACCTATCAGGCGACGTTTCTGACAACCAACGAAGTTTCTGGAAATATGGGAAGTTTCGACAGCACTGCAGAAGTCAATGTAGCCATCAAGGAATTCTTCATGAATGGTTGTGGTAGAAATGCGGATGGATCGGTCAATTTAGGAACAATAGATACGGAGATATTCAATGACTTTAAAGACCGGTTTAACGAAGAAGCTCAGATTCTTTCTAAGTTTCATCACCTGCGATATTTGGTGAAAGTAATGGACTTCTTCGAAGCCAATGGCACTGCCTACATGGTGATGAAGCACATTACTGGAAGCGACCTTGATCACATGGTATCTCCAAACCAACCGATGGATGAAGCCACAGCCGTGAAATACATCATGGAAGTTGCAGAGGACCTTCGGGATGTTCATGAGCAAGGGATTGTCCACAGAGACATCAAACCGTCCAACCTGATGATCAATCGTTTCCGGGATCCCATAACAAAGGAGAAGCGACAGATTGCCACCTTAATTGATTTTGGTGCGGCAAAGGACTATACCGAAGACAGTGAAACAAGCAAGTACAACATTCATACAGAAGCCTATGCTGCTCCTGAACAGGCCAACCCGTGGGGAAAGAAGGGGAGGTTCACAGATATTTATTCCCTTTGCGGCACATTATACTTCATGATAGAAGGGCGGAGACCTCCGGTAGTCACTACCCGAAAGGAGTCTGATCCGCCACTTCAAATGAACCATGCATCGCCAGCGATTGCCCGCATCATTGATAAAGGCATGAGCTTTAAGGCAGAAAATCGCTATCAGGATTGTATGGAACTCCTTATGGATTTCTTTCAGGAAGCGCGATGGTCCGAGATGTACGATCGTGAGATCTTCTATGAAAAGCCTACAATTGATCGGCGCATACAGGATCCTATCATAGAGAAACCCATAATTAATCGGGGACATGAAGATGCGGATTTCTCTGAAGAGCCTTTTGAACCGGAGGAACCAACCGGCGGAGGAAAACGCCCCTCACCAATGATGATTGGATTGATGGTGCTGGTACTTGTTGCTGTTGCGGGTATCATCTATTGGGCGAGTTCAAATGGAGATGTCAAACCTGAAAATGAGCCCTCATCTGTAGAATTACAAAAGGCCCAGCTCATCATGAATCCGGTATCAGGTTTGGAGAACGGGGGAGAGATTCTACTTCAGGTTTCCCTGGATCATGCGGTCACTGATGGATTTACCGTAGATGTTAACGCTTCAGACGTTACAGCGAAACTGGGAGAAGATTATGAATTGATCACACAACAATTAACCTTCTCAGGCCTGGAACATGAAACACAAGCCATTAGTGTCAGACCCATAAATGATGCCATGATAGAAGGTGATGAAACACTAAATATAAGTTTGTCCAATCTTCGCAATACCGAGGCTGAAGTTGATTTGGGTCGGGAAGTAGTCGTGACGATTGGGAATGATGATACTGCACCAGCCAAAAAAAGATATCAATCGTTTGAGGAAGCGCTGAATGCGACGCTCAACGGTGACTCTGACGGTCGGACTGATGCCTCCGTGCAACTCAGGAAATTCATTTCGGACGGGGCAAAAATCATGGTTTGCTATCCTGAAACAGACGATTGTGAACAAGAAGAGAAAGAAGATTTCATTAACATGATAAGTGCCATTACCTTGATAAAAAATCACGAAATAGTAGGTAAAAAAACTGCAAATAATCTTGTAAACGAATTTACATTGAATCTTTATGAACAATAAGAACACATTAAGGATCATGGCTATTGTTGGTGTTTTGGTACTCTGCAGTGTCCAAAATTCCGCGTCGGCACAGGGTGGAAATACTGTGGAATTGACCGAAGAGGAAAAAGAGAAATTTAAAAAGAAGACGATTCGGGCCGTAAACTTATTTCAAGATTACTTGAGCAAAATAGCCAATGCCAATGGAAACAACCTGATTCGAGAAAGGCGAAGAAGCCTGATATCGACTGCTCTTGAAAGTTTCATTAACAGAGGGGAAGCTCCTGCTGATTGTAATGGCGAAAACAGGAATGCAAAAGGAGAAAAATGCGGCCCCGTCGAAATGTTGGTTTCTTCTACAAGGAAGGGTGCCCAGACTGATACACTTGCTATTAGAGATTATTTGTATCGCGTTTCCGATTCCAAGCGATATGATAAAGTGGAGATTACTCGCGCCAAGTCATGCTATGTGTCCCAATTCAAGCGATCAGGAACAGACCGTTACGGGAATCCGATTTATGAAGCCGTCGCCACGTTTTACCAGGACTTCTGTGGCTACAAAAATGACCTTCCTTTATACTGTGATACGACAGTCAAAGAGATGCGGGTTCAACTCAAGGTGAATTCTGAGAACAAATGGGAAATTTATCTGGGAGATACATCTGTAAAAGAGACTAAAAGGAAAGCATAGCTATGAAATCTCTTTTCCTGTTCTTTTTGATATGTTATTCCCTAGGAGCAAGTGCACAACCCGGTGACCTACTGGGGGATCTTTTCGAAGGTGTTGTGAGACAACCAGATGAGTTTACGGAGTTGTTCAATTCATACACTGAAAACCCTGATAGTGTAGATTGGTTTAGAAAACTTATCAATGGCCCGAAACTGTTGGAGAGTGGCGTTTCTGAAGACGCTTTATATGACTGGTTGGAGCGAATCAAAGCCCAGGCCGGGAATGAAAAATTGATTGACAGTCAATGGGTGGTAGAGTTGAACAGTGATGTGCTTTTTCAAAAAGAGCAATATCCCACTACTTTTTACTTGCAATTGATGAAGGATGCCGATTTTGAGTATGAAAGCTGGCGAATTGTTGGAGCGCGATCATCATTCATTCAACCAGATTCTATTATCGCACTTTCTCTTTCTCCGGTAAGTCAAAATATCGATTTTCTACCCTTAAGCAAGAACCTTAAATATGGTGAGAACAACCTTACGGGGATGATCAAATCAGATTATGAATTTGACGACCTTTCCGTACTTGCTGTATTGTTCAATAGCAACCTGGCCAAACTTTCGCAAGTCAAGGACTATTCCATGTTTTATCCTGACTTTCTGGGGTATTCCTTCCGAATTGAAAGGTTGGACAATGGGGGCGAGTTCCCGAGTTGGGCCATAACAGAACTGAATTCAAGCACAAAATGATGATTAACGTGAGAAAAATCCTAATCCTTTCCCTATTCGTATTGGGATTCAAGGCCAGTGCTCAAAACGACTTTGGTCTTATTGGGTCGAGTGTGGCTCCTCCTTATGATTCCACAAATGTGATTACCTGTTTCGAAAAAGTTCAGGATCATTATAAAAGCATAATTGAATACTTTGACTCTCAGAATACCAGCGCTTCAACCAGGTTGAAAAATGAGATTTGGGAAGATGCCCGAAACAAAGAGCTGTATAATCACCTTAACGATACCTACCTTACTGTTGATGAATACCTCTTTAAGATTGATGA
Organism: Cyclobacteriaceae bacterium; assembly: GCA_965215825.1. Taxonomy (GTDB): domain Bacteria; phylum Bacteroidota; class Bacteroidia; order Cytophagales; family Cyclobacteriaceae; genus JAWPMT01. Next base: position 1,337,792 of record CBDCEM010000002.1, read on the forward strand.
TGGTACGTTGAATTTGACCATAGATATCGGAGGGGCGCAAGTTGAGGAAATTTATTTTGTGCAGTGGGTTATTGGGGCAGGTAGTGATGCGACCAGATTCAACGGACTTATCTTTCATATTACGGGTCTACTTGTCGATGGTCAGTTGAGAGAGGAATTCATTTTGTTGAAGGAAAGAGAATATGTCATCCAAAGGGTAAGTAAAGGGCTGTCCGAGTTGCAAAACGAATGGCCTGTTGCATTTGAGAATACAGGACGCCTGGGTATAAGCACCAAAGTTCCTGTTGATCCAAATATAGAAGAGATTGAAAAGGCGCACAGAAATCTTTTGAACAATTACTATGAACAAATTGTGCAATTGTCTCAATCTGAGGAGAGAGCAAGTACGATTGAATCGTCATTGAAAAGCCTTTTGGTTTCTAGTAGTGATGAGGATCAAGCTTATAACTATGTTGCAAAGGAGCGCTCTTCATTCGACGCACTTTTTCAATCGATCAAACGGGATAGACCGCTCATTTATTCCCGTCCTGATCGACTGGTCAATCGCTATTCAAGTGCTTATGGGCCATCCAATAGGCAAGGCGTACTTTACGAGGTGGAATTGTTTGTGGACAGGCAAAGCATATCCGAGTTTGTACTGGTTACCAAGCCGGATGACCCAAGTGCATCCAAAATTGAGTCCATTTATTCCAGTCTCAGCGAAGCCGAGAAGTCTATGAAAACAGCGAAAGATCCAAGATTTATCAGAGACGTGGTTTCTTACAGTAATCTCAACCCCAGTTTGACCAGTGATGTTGTAAAGAGAAACAAAGAACGCCTGACCGTCTCATGGACTGGTGGTGACGCGGGTGAATCATTGGATTTCAATTTATACGATGGCGAGAATAACCTCGGCAGACTTCCGGCAGACCAGATCAGCATACAGGGAAATCAATTGAATTGGACGGTCCCTAAGAAATTCGGGGGGAAAGGCCTGGGAGGACGAAAATACCGTATCGAGTTATTGGGTTTAAGTCCTGTTAAAAGTCCAGGATTCCAGATTAAGAAGCGAAATGGTATACTTTGGAATTTGCTTTGGGCTCTTCCGGGGAGCCTGGTCGCTTTGGATAGAGCTGGTGTGATCAATCTGGGCATTTTCCCGTCTAAGACCGTCTTTGAGAATAAACCTGCGCCTCCCTGCCCTCCGGGAGTAGACAACTGCAATTAAGGAACCACCGCTAAAAATTCAATTCTGTGAAAACGATCAAAATATACCTCTTCTTTACACTTATAGTAGCTGCGATTACCGTATCAGCTCAAAGCCCTCGAGTAGAGTACTCCGTAAATCCGGATGTTTCGACTTCCGTTTATACCAATAACACCTTTAACGTTAGTAGTCAGGAGACATCACCACAGGATCTTACCTTCAATCTTGATGGTTCAAAGTTATTTGTGGTAGGCCGTACGGCAGATAAGGTTTTTGAGTATGCTCTCACCACTTCTTTCGACATTACAACCGCTTCTTTCAGTTCAGATTTTGATGTATCGGCAAAGGAGACTAATCTTCAAAGCCTGATCTTCAACGATGATGGAACTCGACTGTTTTTGACCGGGAGTGACACAGATAGCGTGTACCAATACCATCTTACTACCGGTTTCGATATTAGCACGGCCTCTTACAGTGGGGATGCCTTGTTTCTGGAAGATGAAGACCCCACTGTACAGGCGATTGGTTTTGATGTAGACGGAGATACGTTGTTCATGTTTGGCGATACCAACAGAACACTTTACCAATATAGCCTTTCTAACCCCTATGACATTGAGTCGGCAACCTTGCTGAGTACCTCCTTTGATTTAAGTTCTACCGATACCGGACTTCAGGATTTCGTTTTCTCCGCTAACGGCAAGAAGCTATATGTTTTGGGGTTAACTGGTGATCGAGTCTATGAATTCGACTTGAGTGCGCCGTACGATATTTCAGCTCCGGAATTCCTCCAGTCGTTCAGTGTATCCGGGCAGGCTTCATCTCCGACAGGATTCGCTTTCAATGACCTGGGCAATCAAATGCTTTTGATCAATGACGCATCTTCTGACCTGATTCATGAATACTCTCTTGAAGATATTGCCTTTGAAGAAACATTAGCCAATACAGGAGCATTGGATGGTGTACTTACTATCAGCATTTTTGAAGATAATTTTGTCAATGCAGGAAGTACGTTAACGAGCCCAACACATTTCTCGATTGCCAATGCACCCGCAGGATTAACTCCCACATTATCAGTAGATGCCAGCGGTTTGTTTGCCGATCTGGTATTTTCAGGAAATGCTACGGCAAATGATGTGGCCAATGACCTGAACGTATTGGAATTTTCTTTTATGGATGCTGCTTTTCAAACGTCAACCGCAGCTGCTGTGACCAATTCATCGTTGGATGTTGCTGTTGAGGTGAATTTCAGACCTTCGGAGGCGATTACGATTGCCAAGTCATTGAGTTACTCAGTAAACCCTGAGGTAGAGACTGCTCAGTATACCAATGTAAGCTTTGATGTTTCTACTTATGAGACGGAGCCTGTTGGGATGGTTTTTAACCACGATGGGAGTAGGTTGTTTGTTGTGGGAACCTCCACAGACCAGGTTTATCAATTTGACCTCTCCACTCCGTATGATCTATCAACTGCGGATTTTGGCACTGATGATTTCAATCGCTTCAGTTTTTCTGATCAGGAATCCACACCAAATGGCATAACGTTCAAACCTGAGGGAACAAAGATGTTTATGGTGGGCGCTTCCGGTGACAATGTTTATCAATACAATCTGGCATCTCCATATGACGTAAGTAGTGCAAGCTATTCAGGTATGTCCTTTAGCGTGAACAGTGAAGAGACCTATCCTACTTCTGTTCGCTTCAACGGTGATGGTACAAGTATGTATGTTCTGGGCACCAATTCGGATGTGATTTACCAATACACACTCACGACACCTTATGATTTAGGTGGTGTCTCCAACTCGGGTTTATCGTTTTACATTGGCGGAGGAGAAGGGACCCCATGGGAATTTGAATTTTCAGCAGACGGATCACGATTTTTTGTCATTGGTTCATCCGGTGATGCCGTGGATGCTTATGACCTGAGCACACCTTATAATATCAGTACCGGTTCTTATGCGGGAACCTACAGTGTTTCTTCACAGACGGGTGCGCCAACAGGCGTCACTTTTGATGATACGGGAACCATGATGTATATGCTAAGCGATGCCTCCTCGAACCATTATATATATCAATACAGTCTTGAAGACGTAGCCTTCGAGGAAACCCTTGCAAATACGGGGGTACTGGATGGTTTGCTTACGGTGAGTTTGGACGGAGATTTTTTTGAGAATACCGGTGGTACCTTGACGAGCCCGACTCATTTTTCAATAGCCAATGCACCCGCAGGATTGACCCCAACATTGACAGTTGACGCCAGTGGTGCATTTGCCAACCTGGTATTTTCAGGAAATGCCACAGTGAATGATGTGACCAATGATCTGGATGCATTGGAGTTTTCTTTTACGGATGCCGCTTTTCAATCATCAACCGCAGCTGAGGTGACCAATTCGTCGTTGGATGTAGCTGTTGAAGTGAATTTCAGACCTTCGGAGGCGATTACGATTGCCAAATCATTGAGTTACTCGGTAAACCCTGAGGTAGAGACTGCTCAGTATACCAATGTAAGCTTTGATGTTTCTACTTATGAGACTGAACCTGTCGGGATGGTATTTAACCACGATGGGGGCAGGTTGTTTGTAGTAGGGAACTCCACGGACCGGGTTTATCAATTTGACCTCTCCACTCCGTATGATCTATCAACTGCTGGTTTTGGCACAGATGAATTCAACCGCTTTAGTTTTTCTAATGAGGAATCCACACCAAATGGCATAACGTTCAACCCTGAGGGAACAAAGATGTTTATGGTGGGCAGTTCCAGTGACAATGTGTATCAGTACGATCTGGCATCTCCATATGATGTAAGTAGTGCAAGCTATTCTGGTGTATCCTTTAGCGTTAACAGTGAAGAGACCTATCCTACTTCTATTCGCTTCAATGGAGATGGTACAAGCATGTATGTTCTGGGCACCAATTCAGATGTGATTTACCAATACACACTCACTACACCTTATGATTTAGGTGTGGTCACCAACTCGGGTTTATCGTTTTACATAGGAGGAGGAGAAGCGACCCCATGGGAATTTGAATTTACAGCAGACGGATCACGATTTTTTGTCATTGGTTCATCCGGTGATGCTGTGGATGCTTATGACCTGAGCACACCTTATAATATCAGTACCGGTTCTTATGTAGGAACCTACAGTGTTTCTTCACAGACGAGCGCGCCAACAGGCGTCACTTTTGATGATACGGGAACCATGATGTATGTGCTAAGCTACACTTCCTCGAACCGTTTCATTTATCAATACAATCTTGAAGACGTAGCCTTTGAAGAAACATTGGCGAATACGGGGATGCTCGATGGTTTGCTTACGGTGAGTTTGCTCGGAGATCTTTTTGAGAATACAGGTGGTACCTTGACGAGCCCGACACATTTCTCAATAGCCAATGCACCCGCAGGATTGACCCCAACATTGACAGTTGATGCCAGTGGTGCATTCGCAAACCTGGTATTCTCAGGAAATGCCACAGCGAATGATGTGACCAATGATCTGGATGCATTGGAGTTTTCTTTTACAGATGATGCTTTTCAATCATCAACCGCAGCTGAGGTGACCAATTCGTCGTTGGATGTAGCTGTTGAAGTGAATTTCAGACCTTCGGAGGCGATTACGATTGCCAAATCATTGAGTTACTCGGTAAACCCTGAGGTAGAGACTGCTCAGTATACCAATGTAAGCTTTGATGTTTCTACTTATGAGACTGAACCTGTTGGGATGGTATTTAACCACGATGGGGGCAGGTTGTTTGTAGTAGGGAACTCCACGGACCGGGTTTATCAATTTGACCTCTCCACTCCGTATGATCTATCAACTGCTGGTTTTGGCACAGATGAATTCAACCGCTTTAGTTTTTCTAATGAGGAATCCACACCAAATGGCATAACGTTCAACCCTGAGGGAACAAAGATGTTTATGGTGGGCAGTTCCAGTGACAATGTGTATCAGTACGATCTGGCATCTCCATATGATGTAAGTAGTGCAAGCTATTCTGGTGTATCCTTTAGCGTTAACAGTGAAGAGACCTATCCTACTTCTATTCGCTTCAATGGAGATGGTACAAGCATGTATGTTCTGGGCACCAATTCAGATGTGATTTACCAATACACACTCACTACACCTTATGATTTAGGTGTGGTCACCAACTCGGGTTTATCGTTTTACATAGGAGGAGGAGAAGGGACCCCATGGGAATTTGAATTTACAGCAGACGGATCACGATTTTTTGTCATTGGTTCATCCGGTGATGCTGTGGATGCTTATGACGTGAGCACACCTTATAATATCAGTACCGGTTCCTATGCAGGAACATACAGTGTTTCCTCACAGACGAGCGCGCCAACAGGCGTCACTTTTGATGATACGGGAACCATGATGTATGTGCTTAGCTATACTTCCTCGAACCGTTTCATTTATCAATACAATCTTGAAGACGTAGCCTTCGAAGAAACCCTTGCAAATACAGGAGAAATTGAAGGTAAATTAATCGTAAGTATTAGCAGCGAAAGCTTCATCAACGCCGGGGATACTTTGAAAAGTCCGGACCACTTTTCAATGACGAATAATCCGACTGGACTCACACCCTTTCTTCTTGTAGATGATAATGGGACCATGGCGGAATTGGCCTTTGACGGTAGTGCCACTGCTAATGATGTCACGAATGATCTCAGTACCTTTCAATTCACTTTTGAGGACGCTGCTTTCTTAGGGGCCATCGCGGAGGAAGTCGCTAACTCAACCGAAGAAGTCTCAGCTGAGTTGAACTTCAGGCCCTCTGAGGCCATAGATGTGCGATCTCTTTCCTATCGAATCCCAATAGAACTGGAAGACGCGTTTTATGCGGATCGACTATTGAATGTGGATGATCAGGATATCAACTCCCGATCCATCAATTTCAATCACGATGGGTCCCGACTTTTCTATATGGGAGCAGGAACGGACATGATCTATCAATATGATCTATCCACTCCTTATGATATTACCACGGCGGCATTTGGCGAAGTGGAATTTAATACGTTTTACTATGGCAATGAATCCAGCGATGCCTGGGGGATGACTTTTCATCCTGAGGGGACGGTCATGTATCTCACTGCAAATGATGGTGATCTGATTCATCAGTACCGACTCGCCGCCCCTTTTGACATCAGTAGTGCTTCTTATGATGAGAAGACACTTAGCACTGTTGCTGAAGATAATGTACCCATCAGCGTTCGGCTTAATCCAGAGGGCACTAGCTTGTTTCTTCTTGGCAGTCAGAATGACAATGTCTATAAATATGAGCTTTCAGAAGCTTACGACATTAGTACGGCTACTTACAACTCGGTTTTCCTGGATATAAGTACCGAGGCGACTTCCGCGTCGGACTTTGTATTTTCTCCTGATGGGTCTCAGCTTTTCGTAATTGGTGTCAGCGGAGATGCGGTTGATGCTTATGACTTAACAACACCTTTTGATATTACCACTTCGGTGCTTAACCGAACCTTTAGTGTGTCAGCCCAGGCAGGATATCCAACAGGTCTTGCCTTCGATGGAACAGGCAGTAGCATGTTTGTCTCAAATGATGGAAATCCCGATGTTGTTTTTGAGTACAGTCTGGATAGCCTTGCTTTTTTTGAGACACTGGCAAATACAGGTGTTCTGGAAGGATCTCTTGAAATAAGAATATTGGGAGATACACTGGTGAATGCAGGCAGTACGTTAACGGCTCCGGATCATTTTTCCATTTCTAACCTTCCTGAGGGAATTACTGCGTCAATTGCCGTTGACCCAGAGGGTATTGTCGCTGAGCTGCAGCTTTCTGGAAGTACTTCACCAAATGATGTTTCTAATGATCTGGCGACCCTGAATTTTGCATTTACTGATGCCGCATTCCTGAATTCCTCAGCAACTGAAATCACCAATTCTGTCGCGGACGTTGGATTAGGAGTTGAATTTCGGCCTGCAAGTGCACTTACTCCTGATAAGGCTATGATCTATTCCAGGATACCCAAAATAGCCAACGCGGAGTATAGTGAAGTGTCTTTTGACATTTCTTCACAAAGTGTCGCCCCCGATGAATTTAAATTTAGCCCAGATGGATATCGCTTCTTTGTAGGGGACTGGGAAACGGATATGATCTATCAATACGATTTGACCACTCCGTTTGATATTTCTACCGCGAGCTTTGGGCGAACTGATTTCAATAGTTATTTCGTGGGGAATGAGGTGACTTTTTTACAAGGCTTCCATTTCTCTCCTGATGGAACAGTGATTTTTGTGGTTGATAGCGATAGCCACAGAGTTGTCAAGTATGATCTGGCCTCTGCCTATGACGTCAGTAGTATGACCTATTCAAGTAGTTTCCTCGATGTTTCTGAACAAATGGATGATCCGCACACGGTAAGAATGACCCCTGACGGCATGAAAATGTACATGCAGGACTTTCGCAGCTCAGTTTTTTATGAATACGATTTGTCCGAATCGTTTGATATAACATCTGCTCAATACAACGAGGTTTCGATAGATCTATCAGAAACCCAGAACAATCCTCTGGACTTCATTTTTGATGCTTCAGGACAGACAATGTATGTAGTAGACCTCAACCTGGATGAAGTAAGGAGTTATACGCTTGCTGAACCGTATGATATTTTGTCTGCGACATTCTTCGAGAGTTTTTATGTGGGAAGTCAGGCTAGCGTACCAACAGCGATTGATTTCAATGAATTTGGAAACAAGATGATAATAAGCAACAATGGCAGTTTGGACTTCATCTTCGAGTATGATCTCAACAACAAAGCGTTTGAGGAAACTTCATTAAACGATGGGACATTAACCGGAACGTTGAGAGTGGACATAGCAAACGACACTTTTGTCAATGCGGGGAGTCAACTTACAACTCCTGAACACTACACCATTGACAACTTGCCTGGGGGACTTACTCCCCAGTTAAGTGTAGAGACAGATGGAACACTTGCCATATTGGAGTTTTTAGGAAGTGCCATTGCTAACGATACAGCCAACAACGTGGATACGCTGCAATTCGCATTCACCGATGCGGCATTTACCAATTCCACTTCTTCAGAGATTCGCAATGCTACTTTGGATGTACCCCTGGGCATAGGATACTTACGAAATCCTGATATAGATCTTGCGATTACCGAGTTAAATGCCACCAGCCCCGTAGAGATTAACTTACCTGTTACGATAAGTTACCAGTTTACCAATCAAGGTACGGAATCGGTTATCGCCAGTACTACGTCCATTTATCTTTCAGATGATGACCAATTTGACACTGAAGACGAACTTCTAACTACAAGGACCGAGGAAGCATTGGAAGGTGAAGCCACTTCATTCATCACGGACTTACAGATTTCAGAAGGTTTGGTTGCTGGCAGCTACACGGTGTTTATATTCATTGATTCAGAAGGGGAGGTTTTGGAATCCAATGAAGTGAATAATTTGACATCCTTCCCTCTCGAAGTTGTTCCCAATCTACCTAACCTGAATCCCTTTGATGTGTCCCATCCCGATGAAGCTACCCAGGGTCAGGAAATTACTGTTTCCTATTCAGTAAGAAACCTGGGTATTGCCGTAGCCGGGACAAGTACCACACGCGTGTACTTATCCATTGACAATATTGTTGACCCTACATTGGACGTTCTTCTGGCAAGCGCTACAGAGTCGGAAATTCAGCCTCAAAGTACCACACCCAGAGAAATTACCTTCTCTATTCCTTCGGAAACGGATCCGGGTACATATGTCGTTATTTTGGAATTGGATGCGCTGGGGGAAGTTGAGGAGGTATCAGAGAATGATAACCAAAGGGCTTTCACATTGGAAGTGATTAAAGTGCCAACCGCAGATCTTTCAGTTGAATTTTTAGGGGGTCAGGCAATTGATTCACTAAGTACACCAACCCCGGTCCGATATGTGATAAGCAATTCAGGTAATGCTGCCTCTCCGGTGACGACTACTGCTTTTTACCTGTCAACCGATAGCGCGTTAAATACGGCGACGGATGTGTTGATAACCACTAAAAGCGAGGATACAATAAACGAGGGTGAAGAAAGATCCGTAGATGAAGAAATCACGCTGCCCTCCAATGTAAATCCTGGAACCTATCAGATTCTGGTACAGGTAGACGCTAATAATCTAATTTCGGAAGTCGATGAAACCAATAACCTCGCCGTTTATCGATTGGAATTGAGGTTGCCAGGTTTACCACCTGACATAGACAATGTTACGATTTCCACCTCAACCTTTGAGTTGGGATTAGGAAACACATTAGATCTTTCTTTTCAAGTGACAGACAGAAACGAAGACCTATCGTCTGTTGAATTGAGGTTTGCGTCTGGCTCTGTCAATTTTGAAGATGGACAGATCAATGCTGAGGTGCTTACTTCGTCGGGCTCCAATAGATATAGTTACACGTTTGAAGAATCTGACTTTGACAACTTGGGGCTTCAATACCAAATCGTCGCAACGGACGCTGCTTCTTTGACAAGCACGACAGAATTGAGCCTGGTGCCCGTTACCTTCTCGGATGCCATTGTCAATGAATTTGTTGCAGAGGCAGTTGAGAATGTTGGGGTAGGTGAAACGCAGGTGGATTACGAGATGATCGCCATTCCTTTTCAGAATTTTATGGTAGAGGACCTGGGTATGGGACCACAGACCGAATCTACGACCAGTGGTAATGAGGTCAATGTCTTTGAAAGGTGGGCAGTGTCTGGCTGGAATGGTACAGGTTTTGATGATTTGTCACCCCAAAGTACGATGACTCCCGGTGCCGGGTACTGGGTGATTTCATCGGAAGCACCCTCTATCTCGTTCGACGAAAAAAGTACGGTAAGCGAGCAGTTTTTCGACTTGAACTTGCCTCAAACCGTAGGATTCAATTTGATCGGAAATCCATTCTTATTTGACTTGGATTGGACAACCGTAGTTGAGTACAATATTGAGATTGGAAATCTGTCAGCTGGACAGGTAGATGATCAATTGTATATTTATACCAATGGCGGATACACTCAAACCACTACTCTGCCCAGGTTTCAGGGAGCATTTCTTCAGTCTTCCGGAGCGGGTGATTTGATCATCCCTTCTTTTGCAGTGACTGGTAGTTCGGGAGGGCGAGGAGGTAAATCGTCAGGAAGAGTACATAGTTCTAAAGACTGGATACTTCCGCTGCATTTAAGTACACCCCGTGTGTACAATAAGGTGGGTGCTGTGGGTATGAAGGAAGGAGCCAATTTGAATCGGGATCACTATGACCTCCCGAGGTTGCCCAGGTTCAGTACATTCATAGATCTCAGTAATGACCTTTCTGAAGAGGAAGCACTGAGCCGGGACATTGTACCATATGCTGATCGTTATCTCTGGAATTTAATCATAGAGAAATCTCCCGACGCAGGGGCGAGTGTCCTCGAATGGTCAACGGAATTGACGAGCTCGCTGGATGATGAACTATACCTGGTTGTGCCTGACATGAACCTTATTCTGGATATGAAAGCACATGGATCTTTGGAACTTGAGGATAGGACCAGCCTTGATGTTCAGATCGTGAAAGGAAGTGTAGAGGAAGCGTTTCAGTTAATAGACCGGAGACTTACCCGAATTGCAACCGTATTTCCAAACCCTACTTCGGGTGTGATTCAAACCATGTTGAACCTAACAGGTATAGATTCGGAGCAACCAGTAGAGTTGGTCCTGACTTCTCTGGATGGAAAAACCAGAGATTTGGTCTTCAATCAAAACCTAGGGAGTGGTGTTCATCAGGTTCGACTTGACTTGACGAACTATCCATCGGGACTGTACCTGATCCAAATGCAGATCAATGGACGACCTGTCCCTGGAATGATGAAAGTCTTGAAATCAGAGTGATTAACCTCTTAAAGAAGTCACTTTATAGTTCATTTTCCAAGGGGTAGAGATCAAGTTACCAGGGGCTGTTTTTCAGAAACCTCGCCATTTTTATTCGTGACAATTAGGAAGGCAGGGTATTCATGTCATAAATAATGAACAGACATGAAGACACTGTTTTTACTCAGCACTGCCCTGGGCCTATTTTGTTTAAATGTGCTTGGCGGAGATGTTCCACCAGATCCAAATATTCAGTTTGACCTTCCCGGACGACCATTTGTCGTGAGAAAATCACTTCCTGGTGACCTGAAGATGATTTCCCTTTACCTGGATAAGAAAATCAAAGTAGATCTATCTGGTGATTTGTCAGAAGAACTATTGCTCCAAATAGAAAGAGATTGGAAATTGAGGAAAACCTATAATCCATATATGATCTCACATTTCACCAACGAATTAACCCTCAAACAATATAATGGTAAGCGGATCAGCATAATTCAAATAAATGACCAGAAGCCAGACGAGTTTAAGGTTCATTCACGATTTAATAAGATCAGTTTTCGAGTTACCCGACTGGCTATAGAGGAGATCACCCGGTACTTACAACTGACCAGGTATACGGGTTGCGGTGTAGTTGAACAAATGGACCATTGGACAAGCGTTGTAAAGGGTTTAATGCTGATTTCTGCCCAGTACAGATATGAGGGAACGAATCGAAAACACGTGAATTACCACGCCATAAATCACTGGGAACAGATGGATTTCCCAGGGCTTTTTATATCAGAATGGAATGGTCAGAAATGGCAAAGTAGGTACCCAGAAGAACGATATACCTCTGATACTTTTCTGACTTTACTAAGGGAAATGATTATTTCTGAAAACAAAACATGACATTCTTCATTTTAGGGTATTGATAGTCAAATAAAAGATACACGCATGTTTACTAAAATCTTCCTTTTGTTAGCACTGCTCGTTGCTTCTCCTTTGACGGAAAAGCAAAAAGCCGACTTGACATTAATGTCTGAGAAGGCTTATTTGACTCAGAACTATTGTGATGCCATTGCCTATTATGATGAGTTGATAAATACGCATGCAAGAGTTGATGGCAATATGCTTCTTAATCAGGCTCATGCCTATTACTTAACATATGATACTTCCAAAGCTATAGAGACGTACACAAAGGTGCTGTTGCGGGATGATGCGCATGACCGATCAATTGCTTTTCAACAATTGGGAGTTATAACGTATGAAAGAAGGGACCTGGACAGTGCCCTGCTTTTCTTTAAAAAGGCCATTCAATCGGACCATCATAATACCCAGGCCCGGTATGATTATGAGCTGGTGAAGAAATTGATTTGCCAGAAAGCAATCGAAGATGTGCTCTGTAAGCGGGATTGTTCGAAATCGAGACCTTCCAAGAAACCAGGTGAACCTACGGAAGAGGAAGTAGACCTGGATGGTCCCTGGGAGCGCGTCACCACCTTACCGCCAGGGAAGATCGAACAACTTTTAACTGGATTGGAGGAACAGGAATTGGTGTTTTTAAATAACCTCAAACGTTTGCCACACAAAGAGCTCGAAAACCATAAGCCGGATTGGTAATACGATTAGAAAGGAGTTTCAGAATTTGATGAATTGAGCTTATGTTGCGTTTCGGGAAATACTCCGATCACAGCCGTTATATTTATTTGAAATTCTACTTCATGGACAAAATATTATGTAGAAACTGTCAGAGTTTGGAGGAATTCCTGTTGGAGGCGGCATGTCAAAGTTGCCAGACGCCATATTACGGTTATACCCCAGCAACCTTGCCTGAGCGATTTAAACGTATCCTGGAAGAAGGCGCTGAGGACCATGTACCTGCTGTAACAACCGGGGATCTTACCGAACCAGAAAAGATTGGTTCTTTTCGTGATCACCAAAGCACAGTTGAAAAGGAAAATGGTTGGTTGATTGTGCATACAGAAGGCAAATTTCCCATAGAATTTCCGCTGGTAGAAGGGAAAAACTATATCGGTAGGCCAGCGGAAGAGATCAGGCCCCACATTCAGGTTTCTGAGGACCAGTATGTCAGCAGGGGGCATGCGGTACTGGAAGTGATAACTTCCGCAGAGGGATGCCGGTTTTTGCTGACGGATAATCAGGAAAATCAACGCAATAAAGAAAGCCTGAACGGAACGCATGTCAATGGAAATCCCGAACGGTTGAAACCTGAAGAAACCGCAGAACTTCGGGATGGCGACACGCTTCAGATTGGCGAGACGAAATTGGTGTTAAAGACACCTGAAATTGCCGGCACGGTGGACGTAGCAAAAACACAAGTCCAGCGAATGGACTATGAAAAGACGATATTCAAAAAAGTTTGATGTGATATGAAAAATTTAGAAAGAGCATTACTAGTAGCTGAAAAGGCACATGTCGGGCAGTCTTATGACATTTACCCCTATATCTATCACGTTAAGCAAGTGGTCCGTATTGCAGAAGAGCTGGGCTATGATGAAGTCATTCTGGTTGCGTCAGCCTTACACGATGTATTGGAAGATACGGAGCTCTCGTACAATGACATCAAAAAAGCTTTTGGCGAGGAAGTAGCTGAAATCGTCTTTGCGGTGACCGATGAGTTGGGAAGGAACCGCAAAGAGAGGAAGGAAAAGACCTACCCTAAAATACGGGCCAATTGGAAAGCAACCGCGGTAAAGATCTGTGACCGAATTGCCAATATTGAACAGTCTCGAAACTACAATCAGAAACTGTTTGAAACGTATCAAAAAGAGCATCAACACTTTGTTGAGAGCCTGCAAAATGATGAGCACCCACTGCAGGAATTGCAAAAGGGATGGAAGAGGTTGAGCGAGGCGGTTAACTTACCCGGGAGTCATGCTTGAGCTATCTGAAGTGCAAACCGAACTCTTAGCGTTTTGTAAGAAACACCATGGAGATCAGGTGCGAAAATATACCGGCGAGCCTTATTGGCATCATTTGGTGTCGGTCGCTGAAATCGTTTCTACTTACGAACCTGATGGACTGGAAATTGCCTTGTGCCACGATTTGTTGGAAGACACGTCATGTACGGAAGAGATGTTGGGGAATTTCTTGAGAAAGGACCTGCAATATTCGGAGGAAAAAAGTCAGCTAATTCTTCAAGGGGTGGTAGATCTTACAGATGTGTACATCAGCGAAGCTTACCCTGATTTGAACCGGAAGGCCAGAAAAAAGAAAGAAGCGGAAAGGTTGGGAAACATCAGTCCCTTGTCACAAAGTGTGAAGTATGCGGATCTCATTGACAATGCCTCGTCTATTGTCGAGCCTGATCCAGGTTTTGGTCGGGTTTTCATTCGCGAGATGCTGGATATTTTGGATCTTATGCGTGCTGGAAATATCCATCTCCTTGTCAGGTGTTGTTGGTCCTGGAAAAATGCCCATGAGCAATTACAGCGTCAAATAAGCTAGTAACCCTGGAAGTAAAGGACCCTAAAATTGCCAAAGGGTAGATTAAACGTCTATGATATCAATAGAAGAATCATTGAAAAGTCTCCATTTCAACAAGAACAAATGGCTCAGTTACCAGGATCCTGGAGACAATGGATGGAGTAGAGACTATTTTCTGCCTGGATGTTGGATCTCATTTGGGGTTGCGATTATTGACGATACGCGGCAAGTGAAGTTGTATTGGAGCGACCATGCTGGCCTGGATTGTTGCAGCGATTTCATCAAAGCCTTTGAGTATGATGAGGCTGAATTACATCAACTCATGAATCATACGATTCATGCGTTTATGAATGGGGTTGAAATCCATGAGTCTCAGGAGTCGATTTTTCAGGAGCCCTTACGTTTCATGATCAGAAAGGATAAGATAACCTTTTTATTGTCTTGTTCGACCGTCGTATTCCTTAAGAAGGTCATCGTAGAGATTCTGCGTGTACATGGTGAAACACATGTGCAGGAAAAACAAGAGTTGGAGAAAGTCCTGTCTTATATGGAAGGCCTGAAAGTAGAACAATCAGGTACTTCTATTTCAAGTATCAGCCTTTTGGATTTTCACTACGAAAGTGAAGGTTTAAGTTTCTCTATCGGAGATGCTCTTGAGGATGTCGCAAGTTTTGCTGAAACACAATTGGATGTCTTTGATGAACAAGAAATGGCGGAGATGAGCGCCTTACACACGGCATTAACAGGCTCTTATGGGTATGAGGAGGGTGTAATCATCGGTGTGCGAAAGAAAGAATTGCTTGAGCAATTTGTCCTGCAGGACCCTGCTTTTCGCGATCTTATCTATGATTTCCAAATCTGGCAAGCCAATTACCTGAGCCCTTCCGATCTGGAATCGTTACAAGTTGCTTTACTTAGATTCAAGGACGTGTTTCCGGCCTATCGCGTAATGGCCGAAGAGATTAGAACTTACTCAGCGCTACATAAGTCCGACAAAAGCGTAACATGACAATTTTCAGGAATGGGTATTCAGCAACGTTGATTGACAAATGTCAGTCTGAAATCTAGATCTAAATACAGCTTAATGAAGAAGCGGAAGAAATTATTTTTGGATGACATCCGAAGCGTAGACATGGTATATGATGCCGCTCGCATTAAGGAATTTGATGTGGTACGAACATATCAGGAGTTTGTATTATACATACAGAAAAATGGCCTTCCGGACTTTATCAGTTTTGACAATGACCTGGGATTGGATGCGACTGGAGATGTAGCACCTGATGGGTATGCTGCGGCGAAATGGTTGGTATATGATTCAGGACTGGATCTTTCTGAATTGGAATTTAAGGTGCACAGTGCTAATCCTGTGGCGGCTGAACAAATAAGGGGTTTACTCAACAATTACATTGCATTTTTGAAGGAGAGTTAGTTCTTTCTATTCATGACAAAATCAATTTTCGGGTATACACCTTTGAAAATTGATAATCATGAAAAAGAAACTCTTACTGACAAGCTGGACGCTTTTGTTAGTCATTGCCGCAAGTGGCTGGCAACATCGTACTTTACCGGTTTCCCTAACCCCTAACTCTCTGCAAAATTCAATTTTCGAATTCAGTGAGTTATCAGAAAAGGGAGTGCACCGAAATCATATCAAGCTTTTCGGATATGCGATGAACTTTACGGCTGATGAAGAAAGTAACGTGAAGATTGACCTGAAAAAAACGGATGACGGGTATAAAGGAACCATTCAATGGGATAATATTTCCTTATATGGTGCTGCTGATGTGAAAACCACACAAGTTGAACATCTGGTACCTGGAATAATAACGCTTAAATTAACAGGAACCTTTGATTGCGGGGGAGTAGGAGGATGGCCTGAAGGTACGTATTCTGATTTTTCTTCCACAATCCATCTGCAAGCGGATGGACAAGCATTTGGCTCTTACCTGATCCATGGGAGTGGCCGATTGCCTATGCAGCATGGTGATTTCAATTTTACAAAAGCAGATTCCTAGAAACGTAATAAAGCATAAGATGAATAAAAATATATTGATTTCCATTGTTACAGGAGTATTGTTGCTTTCGGTTTTGATGAGCTGCGCTCAAGATCGAACCCCGACTAATTACCAGTTAAATGGATTAATTCCGAATGAAGGTGAAGCTGACCCCAGAGACATCTCCTGCTTGCTAAGTACGGAAGATGGCGAAAACTACGAAGCGACGATGGTATGGCAAGAGGGTAAGTATTATACGAACAATCGCTTATTAAAACTCCAAGGAAGCGTCTTTGAGAAAGAGGGGAATCAAGTCAAGATTCAATTTTCCGGATTTTATGATCAGGACGGATTGAAGAATTCAAGATCTAAACCACCTTTGCCCGCAATAGCTTGGCTAATCATTGATTTCGAACAATTTCAGGCTCATGGTAAAAGCCGGATACGGCTTACGGAAGCTAAAGAAGAGGAAATGAATTGGGAGTTTTTGAGTGTCCAAAAATTATGGAGATATGAAAGCGAACAAGAAATGGGAATTCAATATCGATTCATGCGAATTCGATCGCGGGGTACTTTCAACTTTGATTGAGGTGTTTGATGAAATGATCGAAGATCCCGATGAGATAGATTTTTCGAGGTATGACCTCAATACGATAGAGGAGTTGGTTAAGATCAATGACCAACTGAAGGATTACCTAAGGGATTCATCATTGACAGTCAAAATACCCAGACAATATTTCGATATATGGGTGATGCCATGGCTTAACCATGTGGAAGATATCGATCTCGATGAAGAACGAGATGAAATGATGAATGATATCTATCTGGACTTTCTAAGAGCCAGTGCCAAATGGAGGGACGCCAGACCGAATCCATCATAATTTTTTTTGGAGAGACCTTAAGGTTTTACGGTAAAGAAGACCGTTGATCCACTGGTTGGTCACAGAATCAGACATTCTTCAATTGAGTTAACCATTGGTCGGCTATTGATTTTTCTTCTCCGGTGGCCATTCTATTTCCCTTGCCTCGGATCTGGATTATCGTTTTGGTTAGAGGATAGATTTCGATAGTGACTTTCTTTTTCTTGTCTTTGGTCAGGGAGAAAATAGCGCAGTGGCCACTGACACATCGGTTTGTATAGGTATGCACACAATGTCCCATGAATTGACCTTCCTCAAAAAGAGCCAATCCATTGGTCAATTCTTCGATGTGCCAAAGATGTCCATCCTCGTCCGCCTTGCTCCAGTTCCATCCTCGTGGTTTCCAGGATTGCCGTTGTGGAGTTATTTTCAGGCTTTCCTGGTATTGGTTGGCTCGGGCCAGGCTTTGTGTAACAGAACGTCCTTTCCAGGAGAATGTGACCCCCCGATGGCGTGTTTCCGTGAAACAGTGCACACCCCAATTCAAAATGGTTTGACATGGATTGGAAGTCATTTCTTCCCGATGGTTGATCAACCAGTGGACCGTTTCTTTCCAGAAGATATGTGGCTCAAAGCCAGGATAGTGCTCCGTCGGATCATAGAGGAAGTAGTCGTTTCGAATGAGGTTTTCATATTCCCATCGCCCTCCACCTAAGCACTTTATTTGTGCGTAAATACAAGCGAGCATGGGGCTGGGGAATTCGGTAGCTTCAAATAAGAAGTGTGTGAATTTTTTAGGAATTTGCCACTGAAATGTTTTTGCTGCTTGTTGAAGACTAGCACCCTGACCCAGCAGGATGAACCATACGATCCACTTTTTTCGCATCCTGTTTCCAGACCTTTCCCATTCATGGTTTAGGAATTGGGGTGTCTTATAAACGCAAAACAAGTGTTGGAAGAAACTTACCTTTTCCTCAGGGTCCCAGTGTATAGGCAATCTTACCCAAAAGGGTGCAAATAGAATCAGGTAATACCTGATTTGTTGATGCTCGATACCTGGAAACAGGTTGTGAATTACCTTGATGTTGTCCTTGTGACCCGCAGCTGACCTGATCTTTTCGACTAATTGGCCTGTGGGGTCTTTAATGTAGTTTTCAAATTCGCTAATCTCAAATAGATCGGTCTCGAAAGTGTCATGAGCAGGT
Organism: Cyclobacteriaceae bacterium; assembly: GCA_965215825.1. Taxonomy (GTDB): domain Bacteria; phylum Bacteroidota; class Bacteroidia; order Cytophagales; family Cyclobacteriaceae; genus JAWPMT01. Next base: position 1,356,299 of record CBDCEM010000002.1, read on the forward strand.
GCCCGATGTTCAATTTTTGAGTAGTCGTTGAAGGTGGGAACCGCCAATACCTTTTTGATCTTCAATTCCAGGTCAGTGGGTACCAGAAGGTCTTCCATCCAATTTTTGAATTGACGAACATCTGTGCTTTCTGCGTCCGCAGCTTGCTCTTCGTCGTAGTGGTCGTACCACCAATGGAGAGCATCCCCTCGATCAGAGTAATAGGTCACATATGGATCGTGTGGGTCATACTTATTCCAGAATTCATCGTAATCTATGTCACCGTCGTAATCAGGAAAATAGTCATGCACGGTACCACGAATCTTACCATCATCTGTGTAGATTGGGTCCTTGTACTGGGTTCTGAGAAATTTTGCATTTTTCTCATTCGACCCTAGAGGCCGATGCCAGTTTTGAACTTTTTTTCCAAATTTTTTTTGTTTCATGACTCCTTAAATGATGAGCACAGGTGTATACCAAAAACTGACTAGTGTCACGTGAAAATCATCAATAAAATTAATTGAGTACGAGAGTTTGATCACACCAACTTCAAAACGACTATTTAAAGGAGGTACAACTAGTCAAAGTCGTCTGCTGCTGCGAGCAACCTGAGGCTTTCCTTTAGATAAATGTCACGACTCAGTCGTTTGTGAATATCGAGATCTTTTGAAAGTATCCCCTCGGAAGAAAGTTGGGTTTTAATCTGATCCTTTGAAGTCAAATCAGAGTCTTTCTCTCCATTTTGAAAGTCTTCCCAGGCTGGATCAGATTGAAGATGCTGTTGGTGTAGTACATTTAGCTCGGTAACCCTGGAAGACCCAAGATGCTCTTTGTTGATAACCAGATCTGACGAAATGGTGTCAGAAGGTAAAGTATTAAGGTTAGCTCTTTCCCCGTAAGAATCAAGGCCTGTTTTAGACGGAAAGGACACATCTGGAAGTACACCACACCATTGCGTACTTTTCCCTCCAGGTAGGTAGAACATTTGACCCGTGATCTTGATTTTACCGAGAATCGTTTGACTGGAACGAAGGCGGCCTCTCTGCGATTCAAGTTGATCAGTTTCCAAACCGAGGGATTTGTTCAGCAGGATTTGACGGGCAAGTTGTTTCTGCACTGTGTGTTCCAAATCATAATTGAACTGGACTGTGCCTTTGCCATAGCTCCTTTCACCCAGGATCACCCCGCGGCCATAGTCCTGAATGGCTCCGGCAAATATTTCAGAAGCTGATGCACTTTTTCGATCGATTAATACAGCGAGCTTACCGTCATAATAGACTTTGCCTTTATCGATACTATTATATTTTCTGATGGTGCCATTGGCGTTTTTTACTTGGACAATGGTGCCATTCGATATGAAGAGATCAGTTAATTCAATGACTTCTGCAAGATACCCTCCACCATTCCCGCGAAGATCAATTAGTATACCATCAATTGGTAAATTGGTCAGACCATCCAGTATGTTTTTGACATCTTTGGTCAGACTTTTGTAGTCTTTCTTTTTCTGATTGAAGGCATCAAAATCACGATAGAAGCTAGGAATTGTGATCACTCCAAAGGAGTGAGACCGGCCGTTCTGATCGAAAGAAACGATCTCTCCACGTGCCGCCTGCTGTTCTAATTTAACTTCCTCACGAATCATTTCAACAGTGTCGGTTTTAGGAGAATGTTGATCATGAGAGACGATTAATACAAGTTTAGAACCAATTTCACCTCGTACGTTATTGATCACCTTGTCGAGTCTCCAGCCTTCCACAGACTGAAATTTTAGATCGTTGGTCTCAGCAAAAGCGAGTATACGGTCACCTTGTTGAATATTGCCACTTCTGTCAGCGGGACCATTTCTGGTGATATGAGAGATTTCAGGATAGTTGTCCTGTGCTTCAATTGTAACGCCAATACCGCCGAAAGTAAGGCTCATTTGAATCTTTTCCTGTTTTTTCCGCTCAGGAGAGGAATACCAGGTATGAGGATCGTAGGTTTTTGTAAAAGCATAAAGAAACCACTGAAATACGTCTTCATGCGTATGGTCCAAATGCTTTTTGTAGGCAATCAGGTATTTACTTTTAGTTGCCTCAATCGCCTCACTTTCTGATTTCCCTTCAGCCAGGTGATTTCGAATTTCTTCGAGCAGTAACGTTTTCCAAAGCTGATCTTGTGCTTTAACGTTTTGAGGTCTGGTGTCAGTTTTGGGAAGATCAGAGAAGCTATTTACATTGATCTCAGCAATCAGTCCATTGATTTTGCGATATCTGGATATGTATAGTTGGTGATAGAGGTTGTAAACTTCAAACGCAAATTTCAGATCACTGGAACGGATGGTATTATCAAGTTTGTAGCGATAACTTTCAAATGTATCTATTTGCGGTTGAGTGAAATAGAGCATTTGCTTATCTAGTATCTCGAAATAATTGTCGTAAATACGGGAAGATAGCTTGTCATCCAAGGTTTGAGGTTGGTAATGTCTGCTTTCGAGTAAAGTCAAAACCGCAACAAGAGATTGCTTTTGCTCTATGGTAGGTTCAAAACGCCTTACTTCACTGTCAGGATCTTTAATGATAGCAAAACCAGAAGTAAGGAGGAGCGTCGCCAGGATTACCATCAAATGCTTTTTCATATCTGAATGATTTGATGGTGTATACCAGATCTCGAAAAATGTCATGAAAGTGTTTGCCCCGGGGCAGACTGCCATGATGATGCGTTGATCCGTGAATTAACTAAACACTATTTTTCGGGCCTTTCAACTTGGAGGGTATCTTCCACGTCTTCTGTAGTTTTCTGTGTTTCTGTTCTGTCCAGGGATGGGGAGGTTTCATTCTTTGGCCATACATATGACAGGATCAACACAATGATGACCAGCAAAAAAGCCAGGGGAAGAATCCAGCTTAGGTTTCTTTTCTCGCCCTTCTCTGTGGACAGGTGAGGAGGCGAAGGCGCTTCTGGGGGTTTTTCATAACTTTGGTTTTTATTGGTTTTTGCTGGATCCAAAGTCGCTGACTTTATCGGGGCTGTGGTTTCACTGACTATTGTAGCTCCTTTGACCTTGAGCAAGTACATGGAAAAATTGTCGCGAGTCCTTCCTTGGGCATTTTTAAAAATTTCTTGTTTGACCTGTTCCGGCGAATGAGCGGTTTTGAACCAATTTTGAATCTCAGATGTGCCAAGTGTTTCAAGGATACCATCGGTGCATAGCAACAAAAAGTCACCTGTTCGCAATTCGTCCAAAACATGCTGATCCATCTGAGTGGGCTCTTTACCATTAACGGCTCTTAGGATAACGTTCTTTTGAGGATGTCTCCTGGCTTGTTCGGCAGTTATTTCTCCGTTATCAAGCAACCATTGTACCTGCGAATGATCCTTGGATTGGAATAGGATGCGACCATCCCGAATATGATAAATCCTGCTATCTCCGACCCAGCCGATAATCGCCTGATTCTGTTGTACAAATACGCAAGTTAGGGTGGAGGCCATTCCTGAACTGATCGGATGATCCTGAATATAGGTCCTCATTTTTTCTTCCACGTGCTGTAGAGCCTGTGGCAGCAGCTCGACTGACTTCACTTTGTTTTCATGCGCAGTAAGGTATTGGTGGAAATACTTGCAAATCAAGGCTGAGGCAATTTCTCCTTTCTCCTGTCCACCGACCCCATCACAAACCAGAAACAATCTGTCCTCTGGTACAGCTGATCCCATTGGCGGAAAGATGGTATCCTCATTGTTTTGACGATTGCCAAGCTCGTTGAGTGCCTGTGGAAGGTGGATTTTCATAATGTCCCTGGATTTGTCATGCTAAATAGCCAGAGTCTCAAGGAGTCTGCACTTCTAATTTTAAGGGATTTCGCTCTTCGAAAAGGGCAGGTAATTTGTTGTTGACCGTACTCGCCTTTTCCATGTCTTTCAGTGAAGTGGGTTTTCCCTCAAGAATAAACAGATCACTATCTCTTTTGACCAGCAAGAACTCTTCACCCTGAAATTCTATAGCGTACACTTGTGTGTTGTGTAGCTCAAAATTGCCGGCTATTGTGATTTCATTGGATTCGTCATAGACAAATCCTGGTTTTCCCCGCTGCTTGTTGATTTTTACTTTAAGTCGGTCATCTCTGGTTGCAGCAGATAAAGCTGATTCAAAAACCACAGTAATAATTTCTGATGAGGGAGTACCACTAATTCTGGTCGTGGGCTCAGAAAGAGGTATAAAAGTGCCTGATGTTCTAAGCTCGTAAGCTGTGTTTAAATAGTTGAGTTGATATTGATTTTCATCTTTTTTCACCATATCCAGGGCGAGTGCTGGTAGGAGAGGATCACCTCTCAATTGAAGTGTTCTACCATCGAAAGTATAGAATAAAGGGCGAGGGTAGGAAAAAGTCATCACGTGTCTGGGGGGAAGGGTGGCTATTCCACCGAAAGCCAATACCTCGTCGGGAAGTTCGGATGTTTCGTCTGAATTGATCACTTCATCTTCATGCTCTTTTGAAGGTTCTGAATCAGAAGTGTCGTCTTTCGCCACTTGCTCTTCCTGTTGCGGCTCTTGTTCCTTAGCAATCTCTTTCTCAGGATTTTCTACGCGGAACAGGAAAAAATACCCCGCGATAAGTACCGAGGCGGCAATACCAGAGATCCATACCCAAGGATAACCATTCTTTACGTGCGGTCCATGTGAAGCATGCTCATCGTAAAGTTGGTCCAGCTTTTTTTTTAATCTATGTCGTTCCAGACTGTGTACGCCATTGTTCATCGCCTCATAGAACCGTAAATCTTCCTGAAAAGTATCCTCTTCATTTAGTCGACGTTCAAATTCCTCAAGCTCTTGTGGGCTTAGGTCTTTTTCAAAGAAACGATCAATCAATTCAAAATTCTCCATGATCCTTCTATATCAATGTGGCCAGGTCTTCCGGAGAAATCCTTCCCTTAAGACCTTTAAGACAGACAGAAAACTGTTGCCTCGCAGAGGCAGCACTACTATACCCCAACTCTTCGTAACAGTCTTCCCACTTTTGTTTTTTCCAAAATCTGGCAATGATGAGTGCCTGACACTTTTCACTTGTATTTTCAAGGAGCACTTCAACAAATTCTACCAGAGACTTTTTTGGTTCTTCAAAATCTGGAAATTCCACCTCCTCTTTTTCATACACGCCTGGTTCCTGGAACTTAGGCTCATCCCGTATTTTCTTGAAAAAGATTCTTTTAGAAACTTCTATCAGGAACGTACAGAGTTTACTACGCAATTCAAACTTTCCCTGATTGACTTTCTGGACTAGAATCAACATTGATTCCTGAAAGAAATCTTTAATATTCTCTTCCTTGCAACCTTTTTTCAGGAGCCAACCTCTCGCTAAAGGCAAGCAGTTGGAATAGATATGTTTCATTCCACTGTGATCTCCTTTTTGCAATCGATATATGATTTCCGAATCATCCATATTAACGAAGGTTGGCCAGGTCTGAGAGCTTGAATTTGTAAAAAGTTTCGACTGGCACCTTAATTTTTTCTTTGGCGACTTCTACAACTACATGTCCATCTAGCCATAATTCAGCTTCTTTTTGAAGAAAAAGGCTAAGTCCGGATCCAATAACAGAACTAAGGTCAATCTGTTCGAAGGTAAGTGGAATAGTCACCATTTCATTTTTACCCACTTCTACATTCGCATTTGAGGTAACCCTACTCAGGGGTTTTCGATTGCCTTTTAATCCTATGGAAATATCTTGTGATATAATCTTATAATCAATTGGGAGCGAATTGGTCCAATCAATTGTAGCGTTCATTTTTGGCTGAAGTCTATTTCCGGATCTTTGCCAACCTACTTCTTTGATCGCAAAGAAGTTCTGAATCTTAAACAAGCCCTTAACTTGCTTCATTAGTTCTTTACGAATATTTAAAGTGACTTCTTCTTCAAAATCCAAGTCAACTTTACCGGGGAACACTTTTACTTTCCCATTCCCTTTTATCAGGAATTTCGGATCTTTCTCGGCTAACAATCTTGGAATATGTCCTGTAATTTTATCAATTTGAATAGAGCAATTGAGAGGTACCGAAATCGTATCATTCTTTTGTAGCCGGGTCTCCAATATCTGTGTTCCTGATCCAACCTGATCATCCATGTAGTAGATATCAACCGCTGCATCCACCAGCCTTGAATTAAAGTTGTTGGGATTGTAGGCCTTATAGTCTAATGAGAATCGAATCGTATTATCTCCAACACCAGATACGACCACATTATCAATACCCACAAATTGAGGTTCCTTCGCGCACCCCAAAAGGAACACCAGCACAATCAGGAATAAGAGGTTTTTCTTCATGGTCTATTTCTTTTTTAATGATACATAAATCAAAATGTACATTAGGGTGTTGAGCCCAATAACCCAGAGAGAATTAGCCAGTAAACTATCGAAAGCTCCTCCAATTAAATCTACACCTTCAGCATAGAAATTAAGGCTCTCAGCGGCGTTGGTTCCGGGAGAGATTTGCTCTCCGGCCTCATTTATTATCGGGGGTAAAGGCACCGGCGGTACCAGACTTTCAGTCAATACGTTTTCGGATTCATAAGCAGCATCCTGAACTCTTCCCAAAATTTCAGTACCCCACCGGCCAAGCGTAAAAAAGCTTAAGAGTTCAATGTACCAATTGTCAATCTTCGTAATCACTCCTGCCAACATAATCTGAGGCATTAATGCGATCGGCACTACGGTCATGACTTGTTCGGTTGTTTGGAACCTGGCAGATAGGAGAAGGCCTATCAAGGAGGCAGACGTAGCGATATAGAACATAAAAAGAACACTACCACTGAAAGATTTTAGAACGATATCAGGAAATTCTTCGCTTGTAGATAAGTTGAATCTTGCGTAAAGAATCGCTATAAAAATGAGACTCTGAATCAAGGCGGTACCCGAAAGCACGATCCATTTTGAAAGAATATACGTGTGCAATCGAACATTGAACATTCGTTCACGCCGGTAAATAGGTAGTTCGCCAACAATTTCTTTGGCAGAATTACTCACACCAAACCAGATACCAGAGATGCCAGTCAGGAACAATACGCCCATTTGTAATTCCTGGAAGATTACACTGATCAGACTTGCAATGAGTACAGGTTGAGCAAGGAGTAACAGCAAATTACTTTTATCTGTGACTTTTATCTTTGCATAGCGGGACAACAACCAGTACAGCTGTCGGGCTGCCCCATGTTCGTTATTTTCGGTTCCTTTTTTGACAGGTTTCCTTTTCTTTTTCGGAGAAATTTGTGGAGCAATGTAGTAGTCATCTACTTTCTTTCGGTTGGCTGCTTCAATCTCAGGCCTTAAATGTACAGGTTGTGCATCTGGGTCTTCCAGGCTTACTTCTGAATAGACCTCAGCATAAGTGTCTGCCTTAAACCTGCCTTTTAATTCCTCTGGATTGCCATAGAAACACAGGTTGCCGGAGGACATCAGGAAGATTGCCTTATCGGCATAATCCAGATCATCAGGCTTATGCGTCACCATTACGATGGTGGTTCCTTTTTTAGCTAGTTTTTGGAGGCTCTTTAAGAAGCTGTCAATTGATTCTGGGTCTAACGGAGAGGTTGGTTCATCCAGAAAGAGGATGGTTGGCTCTGTTAGCATCTCAACCGCTATGCAGACTCTCTTTCTTTGACCTCCGGATAACTTGCTTATAAGTTTGTCTTTGAAACTCTGATCCAGATTGACATCACTCAATACCTGATTGATTCGGTGCTCAATGGCGTCATTCTTTGTGTCATCAGGTAAACGAAGTTTGGATGCAAACTTCAGGGTTTGTTCCACGGTCAGGTCTCTGTGAATGATGTCATCCTGTGGAACGTAGCCGATTTTCTTTTTAATGGAATTGAAGCTTCTGGTTCGATCACCCTCTTTAGAAATGGTGATTCCCTTGATTAACACTTCTCCGGTGTTTGCCGGGTTGTCGTTGTTCAAACAACGCAGTAAAGTGGATTTGCCACACCCCGAAGGGCCCATAAGCGCGACGAAATCGCCAGAATTGATTTCTACAGATAAGGGCTGGAGCCCCTTTCCTGGCTTTTTGGGGTCTTTATTTTTGAATATTTTGGAAATGTTCCTGGCCGAAATGGCCACTTCGGAATTTCCATGGTTGGAAACGCCCTCACTAAGGTTCAAAGCCGTCAACGAAATGATGATTTCATCATCCAGCTCAATTCTTATTTTTTTCCTGGTTGGTATTTTACGGCCATTGAGATAAGTCCCGTTAAGCGAGTCCAGGTCCTCCAGCCAGTACTGATTATTTTGATGGTGGATCAAGGCGTGTTCACGCCCTACAGTAGGATCGTTGATTACCACGTCATTATCCAGGCGCCTCCCGATCTTTATTAGACCTTTGGCTTCAAGCCTTTGTTTGAGATTACCTTGATTGCCGGAGTTTTGGGTTCCGGAGGAATCGAAGCTTTCCATCTTCAGTTCGAAGTGATGTGAACCAATGTGGAACGAACTGCCTGTTGCGACGCGCGTATTTTTCCCGGGGACGAGTTTTTGACCCTCAAGCGTGGTGCCAGCAGTGCTTTCCAGGTCTTTTACGAAAACTTGTCCCTTGAAAATCGTGACTTGCGCATGTTTGCGTGAGACGTGTGGATCGTCGATTTCTATTTGACTACCAAATCCCTTCCGGCCAATTTCTACAGTTGAATTGTCCTTAAGTCGCCACTTTTTATTACCCAGGATTAATTCCATACAGATTCTTTAGTTTATTGGTCCAGCTCATTGAGGCATTTTTTCCTATCTGAGGGGAATGGATGTGTAGACAGAAATTTGTTTAATAAATTTCTGTTCTCAGATTTGGACATCTTAGTGAAGAAATCAGCGAATTTCTCTGTTTGATACCCACCATTTTTTGCAATTTCATAACCATGGGAGTCCGCCTCGTATTCATCAATTTGATCAAAAGGAGCTGAAAGAAACATGTTTACGCTTAATGCGAAAGTGGTTAACTCTTCGAGGCGAATCATATTTCCAACGGAGCTGGCCATCATTAACTTTTTTGTTTTACGGAGGGAATGTAATTTGTCAACATGGGCTATCTCATGTCCTACGATAAATGCTAACTCATCCATCGAGTCAACAAAGTCAACCAGTCCCGTATTGATGTACACGTGACCCCCCAGATGCGAAAAAGCATTCACCTGATCGGAATCAATGAGGTGGATTTTGAATTCAAGGTCTTTTCTTTCGGAGAAAGGTATAAGTCTATTGAACAGCTCTTCGATCTTTGGGAGAGACCAATGAGAAGTAAGAACGCTCTGTTCTTTTTTGATCTTCTCGAACATCATCTGTCCGATTTCAATTTCTTCTTCTGAGGAGACCTGTAAAAGCGCATCTAATGAGACCCTTTCTGTCTGTTTCGCGAAGGATGTAAAACCATCGATAGCATGTCCACAACCTCTTAGTCCGGTAAACTGACGAATTTGTTGATTGTACAACTCCAAAATCTGCTCCGACCTTTCCGACTCGCGGCTGTTCTGGGCCAATGCTTGGGATATTGTGCAGAATGCGATGAAAATGAAATGATATGCTTTCATGTGAATTCCTATCATAAGTAACTAAACTAGAATAATCTAATGTGTAATTCAGGACTTTATACCTAAAAAAGGAAGATGTCACGAAAAATATATTTTGCTCTGGGGAAACTTGCCTTAGTTTGATCTGTTTTGATCGGCCTGATTGAATTTTATATGTCTTCTTTCAAGAGGTTCTGTATCACAGAATGACTTGTAAAAAGCGGACTGTTCCTATCCAACCGAAAATACGTTCTTACGATACTTGGTTTGGAAGCTCAGTGAAATTGATAGAAATTGTCTGAAACTAAAAGTCGTATTATGAAAGCCTTTTCTATACTTCTCATCAACTTATTTATACTTCAACTTGCTTGTGCCCAAGTCACTTTTAAGAATTTCGATAAGGAAGCAAAGAGTTTCTGGAATGAAGGATTTCGACCTGTTCATGATTTTGATCCAAGCCTGTTGGATCAATTGGCAAGGGCTTCGGATATGTCGAAAACTCAGGACAAAAATGGAGATTTTCTCTTCACTTTGACTTCTGCAAAGTCCAACGAATTCAATGACTTAAAAAAGGCTGAGATAGCGGCATACATTCGAGCGATGGAGGAATTCCTTGCTATATCTCAGAAAAATCAAGTCAACAATAATTCGATCAACAATCAAAGCATCGTTGATTCTCCATATGGGAAATCTTTGACTGAAAACACCTCCTATATAGAGGAAGGGAAGAAGTATGAAACGGTCTCAAGTATCACTGAATTTACCTATCAAATGCTCCTGAAATCACACACTTATATCGATGAGAATCAAAACAAGGAATTGGAGTTCAATATGGTGCAACGGGGATTTCCATTGTTTGGTATGGAAAGGGTCGTCAACATATACAGAACAACTGATAATGGCAAATATGAGGTTATTTGCTACCTGGCCATAGACAACTACTGGTTGAAGAATCAATCACTGCGGTTTACAGGAGATGATTAATCAATCCAACTCAAAATGCGCACGTACAATATCTTTCCAAACCTGATAGCCCCGTCGGTTGAGGTGTAATAGATCTGAAAGAAAATAGGCAGTATTGGGATTATGACCATCGAGCATGCCGTCGAAGATATTGATGTATCGCATTGTTTCATCCGATTCAATATCTTCTTTTATGGATTGATTAACCGCTTTTATCGTGGGAATCAGATAATCCCTTGCAGGGCTGGGCTTTACACTAATGTAGTGAATCAGGATGTCGGGAAACCGATTCCTGATTTTTTCTTTCATTTGGAAATAGCCTTCCACCACTTCGCTGTGAGTAGCGCCGTTTCCCAGGTCATTATCTCCGATGTACATGACAATTTCCCTGGGTTCCCACCTGTCATTAAATAACCGATCGAAGTGGTACAAACACCATTGATAAGAAGAACCGCCAAATCCAAGATTGATCAAGGGCAAAGGGTCCAGGTCGCGACTCATGTTTAGCCATAACCTGACGGAAGAACTCCCATAGAAGGCAACAACCCGTTGACCTTCTGGCAATGCTGCTATTCGTTCCTCAAGATCCTTGACCTCTTTGTCGTAAAAGTGTATGTCTTCGGGAGTGTTCATTCATGCTTTAGGCCGATATGGCCATGGCTCGGCACGAATCTACTTCCAGCGCTACGGCTTCCCTTATTTTTTGAGTGAATTCTTGTTGATAATTGACTAAGAATTCACGCATTGCTTCCTTATCATCTTTATTTGCCACCTTTTCACTCATTTTGAAAGGTGGATGAATGATACATTTCAATGTATTGTAGCGCATTCGCTTATCAAAATTTGCAATGGCAATTGGCACAATAAGTGGTTCCTTTTTTAACTCCAGTGCGAGTTTGAATGCGCCAGGCCTAAAAATTCCAGGAGATTCTTCTGTTAGGAGAGATGTCCCTTCCGGACTAATTACCAGATTCCTACCGGAATCCAACTCTTTCTCGGCCTTCTGAAAGAACTCTTGCCTGGCTTGTTCTTTGAGGTAAGCCTTGTCCGCAGAAAGTTCAGATTCCGGCGTGTACACATTGATATGTGAAAGGCGCTCGTAATAATTTTGGTGACCGTATTCACTGCTTCTACCTATGCGAACAATTCTTGTTCCCGGATCTCCATATTTCTCGAAAATGATCATGGAGCTGATAAAGTGCGAATCAAGTGTGATTTGAAACTGATTAGGAAGCGTGTTGTATGGATGATTTTTGAGATGGTTGTAGATAAAAATATGTCCAGTATCGTGGGGTAGGTTTTCCCAGCCAGCTATTTCATAATTTACTTCCGAAAACACATTTTGCAAAGCCCTTGCACTTTCTTTTCGGACCTCCAGCCCTGGGACGTGTTTAGGTTGTTTGATGACTGTGTCATATACTTTAACCAAACCGTCGTAGAACTTTTGTTCTTTTCGTGTTTCTCGAAGGATATCCAGGCAGATCGTACTCAAATAGCGTTCCGTTGCATCACCTTTATTCGAAATACTATCGAGTATAGAAAAGGCATCATTTAGAGTGATCGGGCTTTTCAACAAATATGGCACTTTAAGCAAATCACTGGTCAGGTTCACCCGTGTGGCATTTTGTTGTAATAAGGCCTGAATACTGAGCCATTCCTGATCATATTTCTTAGCAATCAGGCGGGCCCTCAGAGTTTGCAATTGGACGGTAATTAGCCACAACACCCTTTTGTAAAATGCAATGGCGAGTTTAGGATCCTCCCGTATGAACGTATTAAAAGCTTCCTCTGGCATCACATACATGTGGGAAGACCTATTGACCTTGGCAGAAAGCAAATTCTTTTCTCCGGGAAGCGCGAGCCAACCTAAGAGGTAGCCACTTTCAGTGACTTGCCTGATCGGAACCTGACTCTTGTCCCTACTGGTAAAAAAGATACTAACATCCCCACGATCTAAAAGAAAAATGCCGTTGCATGATTCTCCCTGGTTACAGACTAACTGATCTTTTTGGTATTGCTTGTGAATAATAACTTTACTAAAGCGCTCCAACTCAATCTCTTCGAAGACCTCAAAAAATGGAGATTTTCTCAACATATTGAGCGCCTTTTCATTTGAAGGTTCCAGCTCCTCTCCATTTTCAGCCTGTTTTGGTTCAATAGGAAAATGCCTGGGTGGGGGAGTATTATCAAGGAACTTGCTCGTGTGAATTACCAATTTCTTCGAGTGCTCATGAACGACTTGAAGAAAATCGAGATGAGTCAATGGATTGGTGTCCAAAAAATCAAGCAAATCACGCAACTTCCATCGCACGAGTTTTGCTTGCGGAGAAGCTACAATAGCAGTAGCAGCGTGTCGATAAGGAGCATTGATTGTGCTCCAACCAAGGGGAGAATTTTTAGAGGAACACGTACCCACCAGCTTCCTTTTCCCGATTTCCTCTACGGTGATATAAAGATTGGCCTTGCCCTCTTGTAGCAGATAGAAATGATCTGCCTTTGCATATTGCTCTGATAAAATGGTGCCCCGAACGAATATCAACTCTTCACGTTGCTCCCAGAATGGTCCGGCAAGAACCGAGTCAAGGTCTTTTTTGGTCATTGTGAAAATTTTCACAAAGACAGCTAATTAATATGATAATAGCAATGATATATGTTTATAAATATGAAAACGATATTTAATTATCTAATATATTGATAATACACTAATTCTATGTGAAAAAATGAAGGAGCTTTTGAGATGTTCTATTTCTCGAGAGTTTGTCCGAACAAGTCCACGAGTTTTTTAAGCTCAGATTGGTTCTTTTCATTATGAATGGCCTGCTTTATGGTCGCTTTCTCCTTGGAAGTTAAGTGCCAGCTCAATGATGCCCTTCCACTTTTTTCATCGCCACCATATTCCAGCTCCACCAGCTCCAGAGGTACTCCAAGCCATTTATTCACATGTTGCAACTGTCGGTCATTGTTGAGGTCTTGAATTCCTGCAAGGTTGTTGTATACACTGGAAATTGGAGCGGTGAACCTACTGATGATTCCGGCATGAGGCTTGGCTCTGGGTTCACTCTTTTTTACCGTATCGCGTATGGTCAATAATATAACGCCACTTGTATTCTCAGAAATCCATTCTTGAAAAGTTTGCAAGAATATCATGGCGTCTGAAATGCCGAAATTATCTGAAATTCCAGCATCCATGATCTCAATTCTTGGTTCGCTTGGGAGGCTGAGGGTTGGAGTGATGTATGGAAAAGAAGCGGACATCCTAAGTCCCGTCAGCAAGGAAATGTTTTCTGCGCCATTAGATCCAAAGTACTCCTGAAAATCAACACCCCTGATTTTGCCAGGACGATCTGGATCAAAATTCATATAAGAGACCGGAAGTGGTGAGATATAGAGCTTCCTGCCATCGTTGGCGATCGTGGGTGATAATAACAGCATCGGTAATTCGGCGCTTTTTTCCTGATCGACGTACTCTTTGAGACTTCTGTTAAAAATATGATCCAGATTGTGGTTCAAGCTATTTTCAAACAGGTATCCTCTGTTTTTTTTATAGAGCTGATTGGCATATTCGAAGTGGTGTAACTTGAAAAAAGTATCATTTACAACCAATGAGAAGATAATTGGGTTGAGGTTGTCCTTACCAATATTGTCTGCCCACACCGATGAACTGAGTTTTAGCTGTGGATCTGCCAATGATTGACTATAAAGCTCCCGGTAATAAGCTGCACCCACCATACCTCCAGAAGCTCCGGTGACCATAAACATGTGATCCATCAGACTACCATTGAGAATACTGTCAGCCTGTTGCATGGCTATGACAGACCACAAAGCAGCCCTTTGTCCACCACCGCTGACACATTGGATCAGAAGTTTTGGTTTATTTGCTTTTGAGTTACGACTTTTCCAATGTTCTAGCACCTCGATGGTTGCTTGCTTGTCATCTTCATACTTTTCTAGCGTATGCTTGGCTGCCAGGGAATTCCGGGAATATTTTACGCGCGATTCATAAGTCAATCCCGGAGTTTTATTAATTCCTTTGGTCACTCCTTTTTCAACCAAGAAGTTAGCGACCATGAAAATCCCGACAAAGAAGGCGACCCCCCAGCCCCTGAACCAGTAGGTGATTGCCCCAACCAGCATGATGATAATTGAAAAAAGCAATAAAGCGCTTGCCGCTGCCGGGATTTGAAAAATGGGATTGTCCATGAACGTTCCTAGCAGTAGAACCGCTAAAATGATCAGAATCTCAAATAAGACTGAGTTGAAATGATTTTGGTCGAAGACTTTTAGAATCGCCTGGCGGTCATGAAAGTTGTGAAGGTGAAGGCAGTTTTGAATTTTTAACTTGAGGTCAAGATACGATTCTACATAATATCTATTCTCCGTCGACTCTTTCCATTTCTTCATGATCCGGTCTCGGCTCAGTTTACTTTTTCGCAATCGCTTGTCGAGATTTCCGGAGAAGAACTTAAAAATATCTTTATTGGTGAACCAGAAGTACATGAAGGCCATCACGATCATGGTGAATACACCAGTCAGAAATCCCGTTACAAAAACCAATATTTCTATGGAGGTAGTGTACTCATTGTGCAGTTGAAAGGCAATAACTTTGCCCAGATAGATGATCATTACCAGCAGAGGGATAGCACTGTTATTGACCGAAAACTTCAGGAAAGGTTTTTTCAGAAGTGCAACAAAGGAAAAATAGTGACTGTCCAGAATATAACTGGTAATAAAGAATGCAAGAGCAAAGTTGGCAAAGCCCATTCCAACAAAAAAGAAACTCCAGAACCCTACACTTCCCAGATATTCCGGGTCCAGAAATAAGTAATGAATGCCATACACTTTTCCAATGCTACCAAATACTGCACCAAGGAATATGAACCAAAATAGCAGCAAAGGCAAGTTTCTTTTCACATGGTGGAACAGTAACTGCACCGGTAACATGTAGAATATGTTCAATAATCTTGTCATTCCGTAAACGAGGAAAAAGCATTAGTTCCCATAGAATTTTTAGAGTCGATCTGTGCAATCTGTATAAACGGACCTTGGTTCTAAACGATCGAATTGTAAACAATTTATATAACTTGACCATTTCTAAAGAGAAAAATGACTTCTGAAAGAACAACCATTTTCGCCCAAGACGGAACTGAACTCGTCATTTCACAATGGGAACTTGAAGACCCTGTCGGTAGTTTTTGTATCGTTCCTGGTTTCGGCGAACACGCTGGAAGGTACCTACGAATGGCCGATGAATTGAATGCTGCCAATTGGAACGTTTACGCCATCGACAATAGAGGACATGGACATTCAGGGGGTAAACGGGGGCATATTCCTTCCTATGACTTGTTGCTTTCTGATATAGAGGAAATGCTAAAATCTGTCCGGGCAGCGTTTACAGATTTACCTATCGTGCTTTTTGGGCATAGTATGGGTGGCAATATTGTCGGGAACTACATGTTGCGAATGAATACCAACGAGATCACAGCATTTATTATGTCTGCTCCGTGGTTACGTCTGGCAGTACAGCCACCGGCATGGCAGTTAAAACTGGGAAAGGTCCTGTTGAATGTTTTTCCGTCTCTACAACAATCTCAACCTGTCGCTGTGGAACGATTGAGTAAGATCGAAGAGGAACAACAAGCTTATGCTGATGACCCTTTGGTACATGGGAAGATTACAGCAAGGCTTTTTTTTGGAATCCAGGAGGCAGGAGAGTGGGCCTTAGAACATACGGGCAAGCTGAAAAAACCGGGCTTGATCTATCATGGTACGGCTGACCCTGTCACCGATATCAATGCTTCTAAAATTTTTGCGGACCTTGTGCGGGAAAAAGGAGTGGAATGGTGGGAAGTAGATGGCGCGAGACATGAACCGCATAATGATGAGGAAAGAGCGTCTGTGTATCGACGAATCATATCATTTCTGGAGAACTTCCAATTAAACTGAAGTCAACTGTGACAAGATTACTTTAGGTTCATGCTGGATGTCATGCCTATAGGTTTTGCCAAGGAAGTAGATATCCTTTTCCTCCGAGTTGAGAAAGTACTTGGAAATATGGAAGTAGAAGCCGTTAAGTTGGTCTAAGAACCCTCCATGGATAGTGGGTTTTCCGTACAAAAAACCGCTAACTCCTTTTAATATGTGATCTCCAACTATCTTTTCTTGTACTCGCAATAAAATGCCTTCTTTTTGTCTGGACAACATCGCTCGAAAACTAATTCCCTGACCCTTGTATATAAATTGAACCAACACCATTAAGCTATTGATTCGTTTAACGGTTATCACAAAATCGGTCATGTCCTGATTGTCGGAGGTGACCAGATCACCTATATATTTTCTGCTAATTAGCAAAGCCAGATCTTCTTCCATGTTACCGTTATAGGTTTCAAAGATGAACAGTCATTAGGAATTTTGTGGTATGTACGGGGCAAGCGGGAATTTTAATCGCTGGAGACATTAAAATACCATATGTACAACGGCAGGATAAAAAGTCCAGTCCTATAGAGGAAGACCGGAGAACTTTAGTATGGGAGCGAGATTAGTAGAAATGAGCCCAGAATCGGACTCCTAATTGTTTCGACGCCAAATCTAGAAGGCCTTTTTCCGTTTAACAAAGACAATTTCGCTACATGCAAATAACGCTTTTGCATATTTTGCAAAAAAATAGGAGTTAATCATCTTTTTTATCATTTTGTGTACCTAATCGGGGAGGAAAATCAAAATAACAGCCCTGATCTACGGCTAGAGAATAACTAAAGACTTTCATGAACCTACAAAAGTCATTTTTTGATCGTATTCGTGAGGAGAGGAATGCGCAAGACGAGAATTTCGCAAAGGAGTTGGCTCGATTCCTGCATGTAAGTGAAACAAGTGCTTATCGCAGAATGAATGGGTCCACTCCACTTACTTTCAACGAATTGCAGAAAGTTGCAAAGTACTATGAGGTAACTCTTGACGAATACTTTGGATTAACCACTGAACGCATTAATCCGGAGGTGAATTTTTTATGGAAATATGGCAAGGATGCCAATCAGGCCTACCTTGGATTTTTACGATGGCTTTTGAGCGATCTCGAACAAACAGATCCTCGACGTTGCCGAGTCATTTTTCATGCTAAAGACTTCCCTGTATTTTTCAATTTTATTTTCCCTGAGATTGGGGAGTTTAAGAGTTTCTTCTGGCAGAAGACATTCATTCGAATAGATCGCTATAAGTCTAAGACTTTTTCATGCGAAGATCTTTCAGGTGAGTCAATGGATTTGGGCCGGCGCATATACTCGAAGTATGCTGCTTTGGCATCTATGGAGCTTTGGAATGATGACGTGTTGACCAGCGTGTTGAAACAAATTCAATATGCCCATGAGGCGCATTATTTGACAAGTTCTGATGATACCGTCACTTTATTACGATGTTTACGTCAACTTGTAAATCATATACAGGAAATGGCAGAGGTGGGCAAAAAGCATCTTCCAGGTGATCCATCCGTCGGTGGCGGAGCTTTTGAGCTATATCATAATGAGGTAATTCTTGGTGATAATTCGATTCTGCTGGAGGATAGGGGTCAGAAACGTATGTACATCAGTCAGAATATTATTCAAGGGCTTATCACCTCTGATCCAAATTTCATTGAAAATTCGTTTATGATGAAAACTAACCTTTTCAAAAATTCTATTCTCCTGAGTAAATCCGCTGAAAAAGAACGCTTGAAATTTTTTGGGACGCTGAACGATAAAATAAGTCAGGTGGAAAAAGCTTTGAATTTGACTACCTAGTTAAAATACTGGATTACTTTAAATGCCGAAGTGAGCAATGTCAAGAGAAGGAGTTACGTCTCTAAATTTTTTGCATATTTCTTAACCTCTTCCCAGTCTTCCTGATAGCGAATGTTGATGGCATCAATTTCCTCTTTGGAGATCAATGGAGATTGTGAAATCCACTTGTCCGGGATCAATACCGACGCATACATGACCAGATGAAATAAAGCCCACCAGGGCCTGTAGAGTAACCAATGCATTACTTTGTTGTCATAAGCCTTAGGACGCTGTTTTTTAAACCTTCGACAAAACGACTGCAGGACTTTCAACTGCTTTTCTGAATAGGAGGTATGCACCCTGCCTAAGGAAATGTCGCCTGCTTTAAAAGAGCTGCCTGTGTAATCTGCGATTCTCTGCAGGAATGACATAGGGTCTTTTTTCAAGTCCTCATAAAACAAGACTAGCGGCTTTTGCGAAGAACAGCGTTCAATTACTTCAATCTTGGGAAAGAACAACAAATCCTTTTGTTGCCATCGGCCTTCATCTTTTTCAAAGTCCATGAAGCGATCAAAACTCCAATGAAATCCGTTTTTGACATACCGACGATACTGGGAGGCTATCCAACTACCATGTTTCCTGAAAATCACAATGATTTTAGTATCGGGGTACACGGAGCAAAACCTTGTTACTTCTTCTTCAAACTGGCGATCAAACTCACGCGATATCAAGTACCGGCCAGCGCCTTTCCTTGCCAAAATCTCCTTGCTTCTGCGGTATTGGTTAGTGGGAATGTAATCGATCGATCGCAGTTTAGGGAAGAAACTATGCTGCAAATAGGTAGAGGCCACTTTCCCCAACCCCACATGAAAGTAGATATCCTGATCAGCCATGCCGACAAATAAAGTCTCTTTTTCTCAACTGATATAAAAATTGACACGCCTTATGACTGGCATTATTAACTTGGTGCGAAATTAAAGTTTGCATGATCTCAAAAGTATCTTTAACGGAAGATTTATCTCTGTCGAGACTTGTTTATGGGTTTTGGAGAGCTGTTGAATGGGACTATTCGACCAAAGAATCCACGGAGCTTGTTCAGTATTGTATTGATTTAGGGATTACCTCGTTTGACCATGCAGACATCTATGGTGATTATTCTTGCGAAGGAATTTTCGGAAAAGTATTAAAAGCTCAACCATCGCTACGTGATCAAATGGAGATCGTTACGAAATGTGGAATTAAGCTAATTTCTCCGAATCGCCCGAATCACCAGGTACATACATATGACACGAGCTACGAACACATTATTTTTTCGGCCGAAAACTCTTTAAAGGAGCTAGCTACCGATCATATTGATTTAATGCTTATTCATCGGCCGGATCCATTTATCAATCCCGATGAAGTTGCCAGAGCTTTTGACCAACTCAAAGCACAGGGTAAAGTCTTGAATTTCGGAGTGTCTAACTTCAGCGTCCAACAATACAAGACCCTGGCCTCTTATGTTTCCACTCCATTGGTGACAAACCAAATTGAGATATCTGTTAGTTGCCTTGATGGGTTCTGGGATGGCAATATCGATTTTTGCCAGGAATCCCGGATGCATCCTATGGCCTGGTCTCCATTGGGTGGTGGGAGCATATTTACTTCGGAAGAGCCCAAAGCAAAGCGGCTAAGAGCAAAACTGCAGGAGGTGGCAGATGCCAATGGGGCAGAGACCATTGATCAGGTATTACTAGCCTGGTTACTTGCCCATCCAGTAGGAATTATTCCTGTATTAGGCACGGGAAAGCTTGATCGAATAGCCAGATCAACGAGGGCATTGGATATAAAGGTATCACGTGATCAATGGTTCGATATCCTTCAGACTTCTATGGGTCATGATATTCCATAGAACGGGAGTGGATAAGGCGTTGAAAACTAATGTGTGGCACAGATTCATGTTCTCTTAACTTTGCTTTAATATTGAAGTCTTGTTAATTATTCCCTCAATAACATAATTTGTTTTGGGCTCTGTAAGTACTGAAAAGGTGCAAAAAAGTAAATTCAATTGGAATAAGGCGTTATTCGTTATCGAAATAGCCACGTTTCTAGGATTCCTATTGTTTATGATCTTTAACTATTTCTTTCATTTCATTTCCGCATAGTTCTTTTTCTATCAAGATTAAACCTTGAGGCTTTCTGTTTGTCCAACTCATACGAAGGCATTTAATGGTTGCAAATTTTGGTTGGTTAGGTTAATAGAAGCTCTGATTTTTTGGAGCTTTCTTTTTGATTTCATTAAGCTGATGAAGGCTTCTTTCTGAAAAAATCCTTTATCCGTATGTTGGATCATTGGAAAATCTCTATTACTCAACAGGTTTTCGAATTGATCCATGATTACCTGCTAGATTTGTTGTATGGGAAGTGAATCTGTGGTGAATTACTTAGAAGGACTGAATCCACCCCAATATGAGGGAGTTGTGAACACGGAAGGACCTTGTATGATCATTGCTGGAGCAGGCTCTGGAAAAACAAGGGTTTTGACATTCAGAATTGCACATTTGATCCGTGAACACAAGGTGGATCCGTTTTCCATTATGGCCCTGACCTTTACCAATAAGGCTGCCAAAGAGATGCAACATCGGATCGGATCGGTTGTAGGAACAGATGCCCGTAACTTGTGGATGGGTACTTTTCACTCTGTTTTTTCCAGGTTACTTCGGGCGGAAGCAACCAAACTGGGATATCAAAGCAATTTCACTATTTATGATACAGATGATTCGAAGACTCTTATCAAGCAGATCGTAAAAGAATTTGCACTCGACGACAAACTCTATAAACCCAATGTGGTTTACAATCGAATATCAGGAGCCAAGAACAGACTGGTCTCCTGGCAAGAATATATACAAAACCCGATTTATCAGGAAGATGATGTGTCCAATATGAGACCAGAAATGGGACGCATCTACAAAGCCTACGCACTTCGTTGTTTTAAGGCGGGTGCCATGGATTTTGATGACTTGTTATTCAATACCAATGTATTGTTTCAGGAGCATGCAGATGTATTGAATAAATACCAGCATCGTTTTCAATATTTTCTGATCGACGAGTTTCAGGATACGAATATTTCTCAATATATGATAGCACGCAGGCTGGCAGCAGTCCGTCAGAATATTTGCGTGGTAGGAGATGATGCCCAAAGTATTTATGCTTTTCGAGGGGCTGATATTCAGAACATACTGAATTTCGAAAGGGACTATCCGGACCTTCGCACGATCAAACTGGAACAGAATTATCGTTCGACCCAAACCATTGTAAAAGCAGCCAATTCGGTCATTCATAAAAACAGTGCACAGCTCAAGAAAGATGTTTGGACTTCCAATGAAGAAGGTGAACTTATTGAGTTGATTAAGGCGACATCTGATAATGAGGAAGGAAAACTGGTCGCCAGTGCCATATTTGAGACGAAGATGCACAGCCAGGCTCCCAATAATGATTTTGTGGTCCTTTACCGAACCAATAGTCAGTCAAGAGCTATTGAAGAAGCTCTTCGCAGGAATAACCTGAAGTACCGTGTTGTTGGAGGCCTTTCTTTTTATCAACGTAAGGAGATAAAGGACTTGCTGGCCTATCTAAGGTTCATCATCAATGCGAATGACGAGCAGGCGATGCGACGCATCATCAATCTACCCAAAAGAGGAATAGGTCCGGGAACAGTTGAAAAACTGATCGTGGCTGCCAATGATCACGATCTGCCCATTTGGGAAGTCATGGAAAATGCCACGTCTTTTATTGGTGGGCGTGGTGGACAACAGGTACAGGATTTTACTGTGCTGATCAAGAGCTTTCGGTTGACAGCTGAAAAGAAGGATGCCTATGATACAGCGGCCCTGGTAGCAAAGAACTCAGGGATTTTGAGGGAATTGTATGAGGACAAAACAGTAGAAGGGCTGAGTCGATACGAGAACGTACAGGAACTTCTCAATGCCATCAAGGAATTTACAGATGATCCGGAACGGGAAGATCGATCCATTAGCTCGTTTCTACAGGATGTTGCTTTATTGACGGATGAGGACCGGAATAAAAGTACCGAAGATGCTGTTACGCTCATGACCATCCACATGGCGAAGGGACTCGAATTTAATTACACGTTCATCGTTGGTCTTGAAGAAGAGCTTTTCCCCTCTCAGATGATGCTCCAAAGTCGTGCGGACCTGGAAGAAGAGCGACGATTATTTTACGTGGCCATTACTCGAGCTAAAAAGAAATTGTTCTTGAGTTACGCCTTGAATCGCTATCGTTTTGGACGTCTCAAAAATTGTGAACCTAGTAGGTTTCTGGAAGAAATCAATCCGGACTATATTAAGGTCAATCGCAAGTTTTCCAATTCGGACCCGATCTCGCCTTCCATGAATTATGTCACGAAGAATTTTGTGTCCAACATGAAGCGGCAGAATACTGACAAACGATTTGCAAATGCCGTAAATCATAAGCCCACAGCCAATTTTAAAGCGAGTGATACCTCGAAGCTAACCGTTGGTATGAAAGTGGAACATCCAAAGTTTGGGTTCGGGGTTGTCGATCTCATTGACGAGCAAGGTTCGAACCGAAAAGCAAAAGTCAATTTTGAAGGGGCAGGAGAGAAGACGCTATTGCTATCCTTCGCAAAGTTGCGGATTATAGAATAATCACTCCACCGATTCGGAGCCCGCGTACAGCTTATATTGCTGGAATTTACATTCCAAAGCTCCATTAAATAGAGGTATTTTTCTGGAGGGAGCTAATCTAATACTCTTGAGCGCTTGTATATTGGAGCTGAGTACCCATGCTTCATAGTTTTGAAAATGTTGTTTGAAAAGGTCACTCATCAGTTTGTAGAACTCGATCATGTCACCTTCACCAATACGTTCTCCATATGGGGGATTGGTAATTACCATACCGCTTTCCCAAAGTGGCCTGTTGTTTTCGAAAGGCACTTCTCGTACTTTCACCTGATTGCGCAGGTCCAGGCTTCTCAAGGAAGATTTTGCCATGGCAACTGCTTTAGGATCAATGTCTCCTCCCTCAATTTCCAGAGGTGATTTTCTAACCTTGGCATCAGATTCGTTCTTAACCCGATTCCAAATGCCTGGATTAAAATCTTGCCAGTTTCTGAATCCAAAATTGCGCCGTAATATCTGTGGAGGCATGTTGCAGGCTTTCATGGCGGCTTCTATTAAAATGGTACCAGTGCCACACATGGGATCGATCAATGGCCTGGATTTTTCCCAGCCGGCCAGTTGCAGCATACCAGCTGCCAATACTTCATTTAAAGGTGCGGCATGTCCTCTTCCACGATATCCCCTTTGATTGAGCGATTCCCCGGAACTATCCATGGAAATCGTAAACCGGTCCTTCCAACCATGTAGGTCCAACTGAATATCTGGGGTCTTGGGATCAACCGATGGCCTTCGCCCTTCCTTGTCCCGGAACTGATCAACAATGGCGTCTTTGGCCTTAAGTGTTGCAAACTTAGAATGATTGAAAAAGTCGGAAAAGACACTGTTGTCGATAGCAAAAGTTTGATGCGTGTTGAATACATCCGACCAGTCAAAAGCCCGGACCTGATCATAGAGCTCTCTCTCACTTCTTGCCTGAAAAGTGTGGATAGGAACTAAGATCCTAAGAGCGGTCCTTAAATTATAGTTGGCACTGTATAACAGGGGCAAATTGCCTTCACAAGCCACGGCTCTTTTTATAGGTTTGATGTTTTCAGCACCAAGTTCCTTTAATTCCGCCGCGAGGATTTCTTCCAATCCAAAAAGAGTTTTTACAAGTAGCTTCAAGGCAATTTATCCAGGGGTTAAAAACAAAGAAGCCGCCTTGTCAGGCGGCCCTTATTTATATCTTTATCAATTAATTCTTCTTAAAAGAACTTGTATCGATCGTCAACAATGTCTGCAAACTCAATTGCAACATCATATATATTTTGATCGATTACCGGGGCCTCTCTTCTCTTGAAAGACCTTCTGGTATTTAGGACAGATATTTGATAGGCATCATAGTTATCTAACTCAGCAGCCATCGTCTTTTCGACAAGTGATACGATCATTACTCCATTGTCAATTTTGAATGGAGCTGTTTGCTCACCAGATTCCAGAGCGAATGCTAATCCCACGCCATTTGGAGCATATCCAACATTAGGAATAGAAGTAGTACTCAAATTGATGTCAGCAGAATTAACTCTGGCCTGATCTCCGTATTGCTCTTGCAATTCTTCCAGCGAACTCCCACTCAAAGAAGATAACTGTGAAATGATTTGATCGGCTTTCTTTTGATCTCTTACCTTTTTAGTGATTTCATTGCGCACCTCGTCGAGTTTGGCTGTGCCTTTTTCTTGTGTACTGGTGGAAACTGCTACGATATACTTATCATCAATTTCAAAAACTTCGGAAACTTGTCCGTCTTCAGCTTTATTGTAAAGCCAGAAGATTACATTTCTAGCTTCGTTGATACTTCCCAATCGTTGATCGTTCTGACCTATTTTGCTTGCTTTCTGAATTTCATAATTGCTATTCTGGGCGTTTTGAAGAAACTCATCCATGTCTTCACTTTCCAGAGCTAATTGATCTGCATCGCGATAGATTGCGTTTTGTGTTTCATCACTCACAAAAAGCTCGCGCTCAATCTTAGCTACCTTAAAAGATTCATTGGTCTTAGGAGCTGTGATTTTGATGATGTGAAAGCCAAATTCTGTCTCAACCAGAGAAGGTAACAGGCCTGTTCCGCGAAAACCAAAAGCGGCATCTTTAAAATCCTGAACAAAGGAGGAATTTTCTCCGAACCACCCAAGATCACCTCCACGTGTACGTGTCCCGTCAGTGCCATGTACACGGGCCATTTCTTCAAAGTTGGTTCCGTTTTTGATGTCTCTTAGGATTTGATTTCCCTGGCTTCTAGCTTCCGCTTTGGCCTCATCGGAATCGTCTGTCCACTTAAATAAGATGTGACTGGCTTTTACGAAAGACTCATCACCAGCAACTTTGTCTGATAGTTTGTAAACCGTATAAGTATTACCAGAAACGATGGGTTCAGTAACGTAACCTACGTCATCAATTCCTTGTAGTTCTATCGGTAATGTGCCGGCATTATAGGTATTGAAAGGAGCAAACCCTTCAGTATTGAGAGATGCAAATAGTGAATCGTTATCACTGTTTTGTAAATCTTCTCTTAAGTCATTTACTTCCTGACGGACAACCGCACTATCTTCAGCTGAAGGCTGTACATCGAATACGACAAAATCAACATTCTTCGTTTCCTCACGCTCGTATTCCTCCGCATGATCATCAAGATAATCCTGCAATTCACTGTCAGTTACCTCGATTGTAGAATCAGCTAAAGAAAAGAAAGGGACATATAGAAATTCGATCGAAGCTGTTGAGTTATTGGTGACATAGTTACCTTTTGCTTCATACTTGTTTGCATAGGAGGTCTTGCCGATCAAATTTTCATACTTTGTCAATTCCCTGGAAGGTCTTAAGCTCGATTCGAAGTTTTTCCATGGTCTTTGGTTTTCTGGTGGAGCAGTGCTGATCTGCTGCAAAAAAGTCATCAATTGATCTTTGTTGAACAACCCCGTTTGAGGGTCGGAGAAGTTTCTTTGAACATCCGGATGGATATTTTTCCCCTGAACCATTTCGATCATCTCATCATCGGTCACCTCAATGCCCAGTTGAGCAAATTGAGGACTAAAAACTTTTTTAATGATGAGTTCCTGCCATGCCTGCTGACGAATCTGTTCGATTTGATCTGCATTGGGGTTTGTCCCGAATTGGACGAGGAAGTTGTATGAGAGTCTTTCAACCTCGGCCTGGAATTCCTCATAACTTACATCGCTGGAGGCCATCTCTCCAATTTCCATGGATCCGCCGCTTAGCAAAACTGAGTTAGATTGTAGCAAGTCAGTCAAGATGAAAGCCCCCATCGAAAATGCGATGAAGACAATTACGATCTTGCCCATGCGGTTCCTTAGTGTATTAATCAACGCCATTTGTCCCTACTTGAAAAATTTTTAAGAGGGCAAAAATAAAGAGTCGCGGGCAAACGCCCATGGACTTTGTGGAAAGATAAAAGGCTAATTATCAACTACTTTGAATTTTCTTCCAGATCGATCAAAGATAATTTCACATGATCGATCCGATTATCCTCCATAGAGACGATTACAAATTCAAAATTCTCGTGTGTAATTACATCATTGATGTTGGGTATATCTTCATTTACGTTGAGGATGAAGCCCCCTAATGTATCGAAATCACCTTCCGGGAGTTCGAGTTCATAGGTCTCATTGAGGTAGTCAATTTCGTGCCGGGCACTGAGGAGGTATTCTGTTTCGGAGAGCTTGTTTTCAAGTAACTTTTCGTCATCGTGTTCGTCTCGAATTTCTCCGAAAATCTCTTCTATAACATCTTCCATACTTACGATTCCGGAAGTGCCGCCAAATTCATCTACAACCAATGCAAGGCTTTTGTGTTCATTGATGAATTGCACCAAAAGCTCATTGGCTGGCATAGTTTCAGGTACGATGATGATTGGTGTCATAATCTTTTTTATTGTCGTGGGCTTTTTGAAAAGCTCCATAGAATGACAGTAGCCAATCACATCGTCGATAGACTCTTTATACACCACAATTTTGGAATGCCCACTTTCAATAAAAGCTTCTTTCAATTCCTGGATATCATCATCAATGTCCACTGCAATGATCTCCGTACGTGGAATCATACATTCCCGAACCTTAACTTCTTTGAATTCCAGCGCGTTGTTGAAAATCTTTGTGTCGATCTCGTGTTCTTCTTCTGAAGAAGAGATGATATTGGTTTTTATGTAATTGTTGAGGTCTGTGATCCCGTAAACGGGCTTTTCTTCTGAATATTCTAACTTAAATGCCTGAGTAATGATAAATCTGGAAATTTGTACTACAGGCCAAACGGCAACCCAAAGTACCAAATAGATGAGACCCATGGGAAAAGCAAATAACCGCAACATGAAGTTGGGATTAAGCATGAATAAGCTTTTGGGAAGAAACTCAGCTGTAATGAGCACAATCATTGTAGAAATGAGTGACTGAACTACGATAATGACCAATTGTGGTACGAAGGGGAACATTGACTCCAGGTACCCTGTGAGTAAATTGCCAGCCAAAATTCCATAGGTGACCAGCGCCAGATTGTTTCCAACCAATGTAGTGGCGAGGAAGTGAGCTCGATTCCGGTGAAAAATTCCCAAAAGCCATCCTACCCGACCACCTTTTTGATGGATAAGCTCGAGAGTAATCTTATCAGACGAAACAAACGCGATTTCCATCCCGGAGAAAAACGCGGAGAAAATAAGACAAACGGCAATCGGGATCAGTTCTTCCCAAATCATAGGCGTAGGCAAAATATTGCTTCCAGGTATCTAAGATAACCACAAAGGTTCATCGCTTCTTTTTTGATCGTTTCTTTTTTGACTTGTTTCGAGCTTTTTTCGCTTCCTCTTCTTCTTTCAACTTCCTTCTTCCTTTCCGATAGGCATAGGCAAATAGCAGTCCCAACGAGAAAACGAATATCCCATAAGCCTCGGAGATTGAATAAATCAGTGCCTGATGGGTGCCGATAACGAAGAAACCCAGGGCTAGGAAAAAAAATATGCTTTCAGGGCCTTTCATAAAAAAGCGATACTACTGTGGGTCATCTTCAATAGTTAAAGTACCCGAGGGCTCAAGAATTGTATAGCTATCAAAGTTTTGATCGGCTGTCAATCCATTTCCGGTGTGGATTTCCCCGTCTGAAACAATGGTAACAAATTTTTCGGTGTAAAAGATTTCTTTGTTGGGGTCCCAGAATAATTCTTCGGTATTGAGTTCATCTTTGGTTTCGAAATTCTCTACCACGACATTTCCCGTGCCCCGGTAGATATCTTCTTCGCTGCTGTACTCTGCTTGATCAGACCTGAAGGTTGATTGCTTTGTCACACCGTCTTTTCGGTAAATCTCCAGATACAGTCCCTCAGGCCACTCCTGATCTCCACTTTTTAAATCAATGCGCTTAGGTGATTTGATGCGAATCACCGCCCTTCCGGAATCAGTCATCATGGTATTCTCATCCACGATTAGACGAATTGGACCTTCGTAAGATTCTGTTTGTTTTAGATCTTTGGATTCACATGCCGCAAGGGTGACGACTATCCAAAACATAAAAAAACGGCCATAGGAAATCCCCATGGCCGTAAAATCTTTCTTAGCAATCAAATTAGTTTGCTGGTCTTCTTTCAATGGTGACGTCTGTATTGATCCAACATCCTACAGTGAGAGATGTTCCCTCCTCATAGTTTTCATTGAAAATTTCTTCGATAGATGGGAATTGTGCCTGAGCGGCTTCCATCAGTTTCGATTCTCCGGCCCTTTTAAACTCATTGTATGCCGCGATGAAGATTGCTCTGTCCTGAACCTTACTTTGTCCACCTTTACATTCTTCAAAACTTTTCATGTAAAGAGAACCGATCAACCGATTGGCTTCCTTCTTTGAAGGGTCAAACGCAAGTGCTTTTCTAGCGCTGCTTCTTGCGTCGATTTTACGATCCCGAACATTATGGATTTTGGCTATGTCGATATGAACATCTGCTTTTTTGATGTTATCATCAGTCAAATCAATCGCCTTATTGAAGTATTCAAATGCTTGATCATAATCCTTTTTGGCAGTGGCTTTCTTCGCAATGAAGATACAAACCCCATAATCGGGCTCACTTTCGTTGATGATAGTCGCGGCCTGAACGGCAAGTGGGCTATCGGTGCATTTGTTTGAAAGCAATAATTTAAAGATCTTCTTTGCCCATTTAATATCACCTGTAGCTTCCAATTTAGGTCCCAGGACGGTTTCAACAAACTCACAATCAACATCAACAGTTGCTGTTAAAAGTTTATCTACCTGATCCTGATAACCATCAAATCGTGCTTTTTTATCATCGGAAACTTTGGCTTTTTGAGTGGCCAGCGCGTCTGAAATGTTGGAATAAATCTCGATAACTGCTTCATCGCTAAGGTCACCTTTTGCAAATCGGAACTTGTAAACTACATTCATATAGGCTACAAGGTTTCCGGTATTGATCTTATCACCGTTTAGCTCAAATGCTTTTGTGAATATTTCGTATAAATACGGATACTTCTCTTTCGTTTTGTTGTAGAATTTGTAAGCAAATATTGCTTTACGATTGACGACAAACGCTTCTTTTTGGAAGTGCTCCATTCTCTTGTCGAAAAGAGCCAGTCCTTCCTGAATATACTCTTCTTTCTTCGTTTCGTCGGCCTCCTTTGAAGCCAAATTCATTAAGATTTTCTCGCCGTTCTGATAGATAGAGACATGCAAGTCTGGCGTGTTCGTCAATAACCAATTCAGCGGAACGAGAGCCTCCGCAAATTTTCCTGCTTTATAAAGGTCGGTATAGAGCGCATTTTGCTCCTTTGCTTTATCAACGTCCTGACCCCAGTTCCATCCGGGTTGAGCCTGGGCAAAAAACACCGCTGTAGCTAGTACGGCGAAGACAAAACCTTTTTTGATGTTTTTCATATCGATTGCTTTTCTCACAACTTGCAATAAGTGCAAGCTACAAATATAACCATTGCTTTCTTTAAAATCTCTTAGTCATAGCGCCTCTTGATGAACCATCGGTCATTTATCGTCGCTCCGAGTACAATTTGGAAGTAATTTTCTTGCACTAAATCATTATCCGTCGTTCCGCGCCAGCCGAACTTAAACGCTGAATCGATAGTAGATACTGCGTTAATTGGGAAGGTGGCACCAAAGGACAAACCAATGTCATTTAAATCTGTATCATTTACGATGTATGGAATTTCCTTGTAAGTAAATCCGGCCCGGTAAAAGACTCTGTTCCAGTAACTTCTTACGTTTGTGAAATCGGGAACAAATTCGGCTCCAACTCCTATTTTAAGGTCATCCCTAAAGTTGGGGTTTGAACTATACTCGCCACCGCTTCCTCGAGTGATATCTGCCGTAAGCGTCATTTTGTTTAAGACTTGATAGGATATGCCAAAACCTAGAACTGTTGGTAGTTGAAAAGTTTCATCCTGATCAAGGTTAATCTCTTGTCTTTGGATGGGGGTTCCGCCTGTTTCTCGGGTAAATACCTCATCTCTGGTTCCATCTAACGAGGTTGATAAGTCGTATGTTATTCCAAAATTAAATGCACGCTTTTCGTTGACCTTCAGGCGGTAAAACCCACCAAGTTGAAAGGCAAAATCTGCATAAGCGATTTCGTTGTTATAAATGATAATGAAAGGTGAGTCATCACCCTCAACCAAACTTTGCAGTCGATTTCGGACGGATCCGAATACAAAACTACTTTTGATTCCTATAGAAAGATCTTTTGTGATCGCCACACCATTGGTCCAGTCCAGTCTACTGAGTCCACCTTCTCCTGCAAATGCATTGATGGATTCTAAATCAGTGCCAGTAATGGTCTGCCGGCTAAAGAAGTCGTAGTTCACCGTACTATAAGGAAGCAGTGCGACAGCAGAAGACCACTTTCCAGAGATGATGGGAAAGGAAATATTCAGATACCTCAAGCCCGCTGTGCCATCCGAATCGCTGGCGTCTAAAGTTGTAAATCCCCGGATATCTCCCTGAAAGCCCACCTGAAAAGAAGTCAACGTGTTGAAAGCGGCCAGTGCTGGATTCACATTATTAATGTGCCAGAAGGTAGGAGTGGCAATACCAGTTTCTCCCATAGCGAGATTGTGAGGCATGCCAGAGAAAGAGAGCTCTCCAAGTCCGTTGCTGCTATACGGTGATACAACAGTTTGTGCCGTGGCCGCAAAACTTAGGGTAAACAATAAAATAAATAGGATGTTAATCCACCTCATGATGATCTAAAATTCTTTGCAATCCCACCAGTACGATTTCAGGGCGCACAAAGATGGGTGGTTTTATAAAGGATTCAAAGCTGGATGCATTTCCACCGGTAACAATAACGCTCAAGAGGTCAAATTCTTCTTTGAAATGATCAACAAATCCATTGATTTCCATAATCATTCCCTCTTTTGCTCCCAAATGCATGCACTCGCGCGTACTTTTCCCTGGAATATTTACGTCGATGAACTTTTCTTCTGTGATATTTGGAAGCCTTCCGGTCATTTCATGCATGGAGCGCATACGCATGTTGTAACCTGGAGCGATGATGCCACCTTGAAACGTACCCGTTTTATCAATGATATCGTAGGTGTTGCAGGTTCCAAGGTCTATGATCAGGATGTTTTTGTTAGGAAATTCTGCGAATCCACCCACTGCTGCTGCCAATCGGTCAACACCTAGTGTTTCAGGCGTTTGATAGTCAATTTGAATAGGAAGAACAGTTCGTCGATTCAGAAAGAGCGGTCGCTTATTCTTCGGAAGAACCTCGAAAATTGAAGATGATAATGTAACAGAGCTTATGATGGTATCTGAATCACTGGTTTCAATCAACTTGATCAGAGAATCTGCGTCATCCATATAAAAGATATCCACAAGTTGCGAACGGCGAAACCTCCCTCCCTTGATTCGGGAATTTCCCACATCGAAGACTAATTGCTCTTCATTTTTCATCGGAAATTCAAAAGTAGTTCATGCTACCTCCTACATTATGGCATTTGCATGAATTAGCAACAGAACACGCTGATTTTTAGGGATTTTTAACAATGTTGCATGAAGCAACAAGGTATTCTCAGTGAGGAAAGCGAATTGAATAATTCATAAGAGGGACGAAGCGGAAGCACGACGATTTTTTTCGTTATCACGATGAAATTAAACCAGTTGCATTCAAAGTCCGGTCGCCTTCCCGTTTTTTAATATACAATAGGAATTTGCTTTTGTGGGCTCTAAGTGTAATTTAGTGAGACAGAAAGAGCTGCTGTAACCTATATGACCTTATTCTACCGCCTTGTCTTTGTATTTATGGTGATGCTGATTGGTTTTTCCGTTCAGTCGTTTCCTGCGAACGAAATAGATAATTCGGGAGCTGTTGAACTTGTGACAAGCAGTGATTCAGAGTCCTCTGATCATCATGGTCCTTCAACCTGGAGTGTGATTCCATTTGTTTTGTTATTGTTGATGATCGCAACCGGTCCTCTTTTTTATGAACACTTCTGGCATAAGAATTACCCAATTGTTGCATTGGCTCTTGCTGCGATTGTAGTTGGTTATTATTTGTTTGGGTTACACAACTCACATAGTCCAATTCACGCGCTGGCAGAGTACGTCCAATTTATCGCTTTGCTTTCGGGGCTTTACATTGCCTCAGGAGGCATTATGATCATTGTCGATAAGAAAGCTGCTCCTTCTACTAATGTTATTTTGTTAGCAATAGGAGCTGTGATCGCGAATATCATAGGGACGACAGGTGCTTCGATGTTACTCATCCGACCGTTTATCAGGCTAAACAAAAACCGAATAAAGTCTTATCACATTATTTTCTTCATCTTTTTGGTGAGTAATATCGGAGGTTGCTTAACTCCAATTGGTGATCCGCCACTATTTCTCGGATTTCTCAAGGGCGTTCCTTTCTTTTGGACACTGAGTCATAATGTAGTCCCCTGGGCTTTCGCAGTAGTTGTCTTATTGGTGCTGTTCTATCTGTTTGATAAAAGAAATAAATCGGATTACAGTTTTGGAGAAGAGGTTGCAGAGCCTACCAACAAAGTGGGGATAAGGGGGACAAGAAATTTCTGGTGGCTCTCAGTGGTTGTAGGTTCAGTATTTCTCGATCCAAATGTCTTCGACTGGGTTCCAGGGATAGAATACGATGGTGTGAAGTTTTCTTTTATTCGTGAGATCATCATGTTCACCAGTGCATTCCTGGCTTACAAGCTTGCCGATAAGCAAGCCCTTAATGGCAATGATTTCAATTTTGAACCAATCCGGGAAGTTGCATTTATTTTCATCGGTATTTTTGGAACAATGATGCCAGCCCTGGAATTAGTAAGCAATTATGCCCAGTCTCCTGAAGGAGCCGCACTCATTTCTCACAACACCTTGTATTGGGGTACCGGTGTTTTATCTGGATTTCTGGATAACGCACCTACATATATCAATTTCCTTACCGCTGCCATGGCATCTACGGGAGCAAGTATCACTGTGCTTCCCGAAGTTGTTGAGTATGCTTCCGGAGGATATCCGAATTCAATTCTGAACCTACAGGCGATTTCTGTAGCTGCCGTTTTCTTTGGAGCAATGACCTACATCGGTAACGGGCCTAACTTTATGGTAAAATCGATCGCTGAGCAAGTAGGTATCAAAATGCCTTCTTTCTTTGGCTATATCATTCGGTTTTCAATACCCATCTTACTGCCGATTTTCTTACTTGTTTGGCTGCTATTCTTCGCTTATAGCTGACCTAAAAATCAAATAGACTAGCATTCAGGAGTTTTAGCGACGATTCCTTGTATTTGGTATCTACCAAAATTGAAACGTTGTTTTTAGACCCGCCAAATGAGATCATTCGAATGGGCACTTTGCTCAATGTGTTGAAGATCTTAGCCCCAGTGCCTTCGCTTTCGGCAATCAAATCGCCGACCACACAAATAATTGTCTGATCTTTATCCACCTCAACCAGGCCAAAAGGTCGAATCTCTTCCTCGATTTGCTGCAAATAAGTATCGTCATCGATTGTAAGTGAAACGGCGATTTCTGAGGTAGTAATCATGTCGATCGGTGTTTTGTAGTTCTCGAATACTTCAAACACCTTTCGGAGAAAACCGTAAGCCATGATCATTCTTGTCGATTTGATCTTGATGGCAGTGATATTACTTTTCGCAGCAATGGCTTTTACGCCTTTTGGGTCTTTCTGAGAGGTAATGAGTGTCCCCTCAGCTTCTGGTTGCATTGTGTTTTTAATCCTTACCGGCACATCGTGTTGCTGGGCGGGTATGATGCAGGTAGGATGCAGAATCTTCGCGCCAAAATAAGCTAACTCACCAGCCTCATCGAAAGAAAGCCTGGAAATAGGTCTTGTCTTATCTACTACTCTGGGATCATTGTTGTGCATACCATCAATATCTGTCCAGATTTGTACCTCTTCAGCTTTAAGTGCCGCGCCAATCAATGTAGCAGAATAATCGCTACCTCCACGTTTTAGATTATCTGTTCCTCCTTCTGCATTTCTACATATAAATCCTTGTGTCACGAAAGTTGTGATGCTTTTATCCTGATTCACCTGCGCAGTGAGTCTCGATCGAATTACTTTAATGTCCGGGTCATGAGCCTCATTCAAGTATATGAAGTCTACTGCCGAAAGCAATTTTATCGCTTCTCCGGACTGTTCCAGATACAGGGAAAATAAATTAGTGGAAAGCAATTCACCAAATACTACTGTGATTTTGGCGATCTGCTCTTTGAACGGTTGTTGCAGCAAGCGATCAAGTTCCACGAAGTATTTGTTTACGATCTCTAGCGCGCGTGTTTTGAACTTGGGGTTTTCCAACAACTCATCAACGAGAGGTGCGTACTTTTCTTTGAGTGCCTCTGATTTTTTTAAGGCTTCAACCTTTTTACTTTCTTTGTGCAGCGCGCTTATTTCAACGAGCGCGTTAGTTGTACCGGAAACGGCACTAAGAACAACTATTTTTGGTCCTTCAGTAGCAGTCACTAATGACGCCACGCCCTTCATACGTGATGCAGAACCCACACTGGTTCCACCGAATTTCAGAACTTTCATTGATTATGTTAATTAAGGGAGTGCTGGGGTATGCACACGTTATTTCACGTTGATTACCGCTTCTAAATGGTCAACATTTTCACCGCTGTTATCGCGGCTTCATCTCCTTTGTTCCCATGTCGGCCTCCTGCACGCTCGAGCGCCTGCTTTTTATCGTTGGTTGTAAGCACGCCGAAGATCACGGGTTTATCGTACTTGAGTCCGACGTTTGTAATTCCATTGGCGACGGCATCACAAATGAAATCGAAGTGCGGTGTTTCTCCTTTGATGACACAGCCGAGGCAAATGACCGCATCGATATCTTCTTTTTGTGCCATTTTTTGAGCCCCTAAACTCAATTCAAAACTTCCAGGCACATTGATTCTTATGATGTTTTCTTTGGGAACTCCTGCACTTTTAAGTGTTTGGATAACTCCTGCGTACAAGGCTTCTGTTATCTCTTCATTCCATTCGGATATTACTATGCCGTATCGAAACTGATTGGCCGAAGCCGTTCCAGTAGAAGAGAAATCACTGAGGTTTTTTTCTGAACTTGCCATAAACAAAAAAGGATAAGGCTCTTCAACCTTATCCTGTTAATATATTAATCAATTAAGGTTGAGTCTATTCTACCGCCAGGCCTTTCAGTCGTGCACTGTGTTTGAGTGCATCTTGTTCCAGACGTGACTTGGAAAAATCTTCCAGGATCTGGTCATAGGCATTTGCAGCAGCAGCAACATCTCCACTTTCTTCTAAAGCAATTGCTAGTTTTTGAAGATAGATTGGAGTGAACTCTTTATTGGGTTTATAGCTTACTGCTTTTTTGTAAGAGCTGATGGCGCTTTCGAAATCGTCCAATTCCATATGTGCATCACCCATCAAAGAATATGCTCTGGCCTGAAGCAGATAGTCATCGCTCCCGAAATCTTCCAGGCTTCTGATTGCGTTTTGCCAATCTCCCAATTTCAAATAGGTAGCACCTGCATAGAAAGAAGAAATATTCGCGGCTTTTGTGCCGCTATATTGTTCTATAATATCGAGGAAGCCATAATTGTTGCCATCGCCATTCAGCGCTCGCCCCAGGCTATCTTGTTCGAAATAGTAGATTGCCTGATACATCTCTCGTTGGGCTTCGGCATTTTTGTTAGTTTGCTGAAATCGAAAGAATGTCAATCCTCCAACAATTAATATAGCCAGCCCCAAAACACCAAATAAAATGTTTTGGTTACGTTTTTCATTGAAAAACTCTTCAGCCTTGCCAGCCAGTGCGTCTGGGTTTTCCAACAAGTCTACTCCTGAATTTTTTTCTTCTTTTTTGGTCTTCGCCATCTTACCGATCCAAATTTTGCGGACGCAAAGATAAAATAATTATTGGTTTCAGAATCAATCTGTGATGTAAGGATATGAATCATCCACATAAACATCCTTATAAGCCTCTGAAGGGTCAGGAAAAGGGGATTGCTCTGCAAAATCTACTGCTTCTTTTACCTGAGCCTTAATCTTGTTATCGATTTCCTTGAGTTCTTCAACTGTGGCTAATTTCTTCTTGAGAATCACCGCTCTTACCTGCTCAATTGGATCCTGATTTTTGTATTCTTCTACCTCCTCTTTCGTTCGATATTTTGCCGGATCCGACATGGAGTGACCCTTATATCTATAAGTTCGAAATTCGAGCAACGTAGGACCATCACCCCTGCGGGCCCTGTCTGCGGCTTCAGAAACAGCAACATGCACAGCTTCCACGTTCATTCCATCTACGGCTTGTGAAGGCATCTGATAGCCATCTGCCAATCGATACAATTCCGTAACGTTGGAAGTTCTATTTACGGACGTGCCCATCGCATACCCATTATTTTCAATGACAAAAATGGTAGGTATCTTCAGGGTCATTGCCATATTCAACGCTTCGTGGAAAGCACCTTGTCTTACGGCCCCATCTCCCATGTAGCAAATAGAAACTTTCCCTGTATTAAGATACATTTCGGCAAATCCCAGTCCTGCTCCAAGTGGAATCTGACCGCCGACAATACCATGACCACCAGCAAATCCACGTTCTTTATCAAACATGTGCATGGAGCCGCCTTTGCCTTTGGAAACACCCGTTGCTTTGCCGAAAAGCTCCGCCATAATAGCCCCAGGACTGGTCCCAAGTGCCAACGGATGAGCGTGATCGCGATAAGCAGTGATGTACTTGTCACCTTTTTCCAGTGCTGACACGGCACCTGCGGCACAAGCCTCCTGTCCTATGTACAAGTGACAGAAACCTTTGATCTTTTGCTGTCCGTAAAGTTGACCAGCTTTTTCTTCAAACTTTCGCATCAACATCATTTGCTCATACCAAGTCATGTAGGTCTCATTGGAGAACTCCGCTTTTTTCTTTTTGGTAGTTGCTGCTTTTGCCTTTGTAGCCATGCGCTTTTCTATTTCTTATTACTAAATGATATTAGATTTGTCGAGCCAGATTTGTGGCGGGCGATGCGAAATTAGCCCAAAATGACTGCCTCTCAAAATTATAGAACTCAGTGTGTCCGATGACGCTCCGGCTGAGAAAAAGTATAGCATGCGAATTAGCAAACTAAGGCTGGAACAATTCAAGAACTATGAACAAGAGACTTTTGAGTTTCATGAACAGTTTAATTGTCTTGCAGGGTTAAATGGCGTAGGGAAAACCAATGTCCTGGACGCGTTACATTATCTGGCATTTACGAAAAGCGCTTTTCTCAGTACTGATGGTCAAAACATACAACATGATCAGCAATATTTTGCGATTCAGGGATGGTTTGACGGGCCCGAAGAACCCTTTGATGTTATATGTTACCAGGAACAGCGTAAGAAGAAATTGATCAAGGTAAATAAAGTGGAGCCAGAACGAATAAGTGACCACATTGGACGAATTCCAATGGTGATGACTACTCCTTATGATACCTCCATTCTCAGGGAGGGAAGTGAAGTGCGCCGAAAATTCATGGATGGCACATTGTCGCAGTTCGACCACACATTTCTTGCACAGTTGTTGAATTACCAGCGACTTTTAAAACAACGTAATGCAACACTTAAGCAAAGTGATCAAATGACCAACAATTCTCTTCAGACTTTGCTTGATGTGTATGATGAAGAGATGGTTCCACTGTCCATAGCCATTGCTACCAGAAGAGATGAGTTGGTGAGACAGTTTGAACCTTATTTTGCAGAAAGCTATCAGGTGATCGGTACAACTCATGAACAGACTGAGGTTAACTTCCTTTCACATGTCTTGCTCGAAAATTTCCCGGAACAATACGCTGCTAATCGCAAAAAAGATATCCTTTCTCAAAGAACACTCCTTGGTTGTCATCGTGACGATGTGGATTTTTTACTTAATGGCCATTCGGTAAAAAAAATCGGTTCGCAGGGACAACAGAAGACATTCATCGTGGCCTTGCGTCTGGCACAGTACGATTTCATCCATGCCAGGATTTCAGATAAACCCATTTTGATGATGGACGATATCTTCGATAAATTGGATAGCCGGCGCATTGTTAGATTATTAGAGTTGTTGCATGATGAAGTACGTTTTGGGCAGGTAATCCTTACCGACGCACATCCGGATCAAATTAAAAATCAATTTTCAGACCACTCCAAGGTGAATTTTTTTGAAATTAGCCACGGAAAACAAATTTCCTGATGTCAGAAGACTCTACACAAAGTTTTAAACAAGCGTTTGGCCAGTTTCTTAAGAATGAGAAGTTGGAACAGCAATTCAATGAAAAGCGTTTGATTCATTCCTGGCAGGAAATCATGGGAGAACCCATTGCGAACCGGACGACCAATATCTTTATCAAAGATGGAGTACTAGTTGTGAAATTAAGTTCGGCACCCCTCAAACAGGAGTTGAACATGGCAAAAGAAAAAGTACTTGAATTATTTGAGAGAAAATTGGGGTCTCAGGTGGTGCAAGAAGTCAGATTCATTTAATTCCTGATACCTCTTAAGGCATTTGAGGGACTGTTGTTGTTATTCGCAGGAGGCGAATTGAATTGCTTTCTTGGTTTGAATATTCTGATCGGAACAGGTTTATCCCGCAGTTTGATGGTCCAATATAGTGCGTAGTGAAAGCCAAGGGCAACCCCTCTTTTTTCCCGACCGTCGTTAAATACTCTGCCGAACCCGGGAATTTCATAAGGTAAAATGAGACCATCTTCCTTCACCGAGTTGGCAAACTTCAACCGGAATCCGTATCCCATAAACAGTTGCCTCCAGATGCGGACCTTCATGCCCATGACTACTTCAAACCAGCTGGCGGTGATGCCACTTTCTTGTTGATTGATATCTCGGGTTTCGAAATCGTCCGTGATAGTAGTATTGAATTCATGTTGGAATTGGGACGCAGCATATCGCAAGCCGAAGCTGATCACATTTTTGCTTTGGTCATATTTGATCATATTGGCGTCTACACCAATTCTATAATAAAATCCATTGCTCTTGTATCCTGGTGTTGGTCTATTTGTTTCTTCAAATCCAAACTCCGAAACCAGGAAAAAGTCTTTGAAATCTACTTCGATACTCGCTTCCTGATAAAATAGGTTTGATGAAAATAATGAAATACCAGGGCGAGATATGTCATACCCTATCCTGACGAACGAGGGTTTCCAGGGCGTTGGGTCAACGGCAGCCGTATCCTGAGGAATGTTTTGAGCCAATACCACCTGACAAGCAACCAACAACAATATGTTAAAAATAAACTTCAATGTTGTCGGTAATTCTACGGTCCAGAAAATCGTTACTTATTGCTACGGAATCAAAGTTATGTGTTATGACTTCTATAGCCGAGTAGTAAATGGAAGCCTCACAATCTTCTCCATAAACGTTGGCTTGTGTCTTGTATTGAAGCTCCATGAAATAATCAGTTGAGTCTGTAAAAAATTCATACCTGATATCACTGGATGCGGAGGAAAGCGGGACAGGTATTAGAGTGAAGGATGTATCTGCATCGTAATAAATGGTACTCACCATGTCATTTTTCACAGAGTCAAAGCTAAAAGTAGTAGCTGTGTCGTGATTGAACCGGATATAGGCCTGGGCAGAATTGGGGTCCAGCTGACAGTCTTCAATGGGTGTACAGGAACCCACGATTGCCATCAAAATCCATAAAAAAGAGCTCGATATGTTCGGAAGTTTTTTCACTTAGTCCTCAACAAAGTGCGCAAAGGTAATTCAAGCTTTTTGTTGACACCATGAATAGTTGTAATCACGCTTTCACAACGCCGATTTGTTGTAAAAATGATGTGATAGAAGTTAATAATTGTTAGAAAAATAGTTTTAACGCTGCAAGGCCAATACTCACCAGGATAAATATTCGATAGGCTTTTTCTGGCATTTTTTTGACAATTGAAAACCCAATGAGTACACCAAAGACTATTGCTGGAAACAGTAACAAATTAAAAGAGAAAGATTGCCAGGAGATCGTTTTCCATACACCAATGTGAAAAGGAACTTTGAAAACATTGACCAGTAAGAAAAACCAGGCAGACGTTCCAATGAAGCTATTTTTTGGCAAGTTTCTGGATAAGAAGTAAATGGACATGACAGGTCCGGCCGCATTACCGATCATTGTTGTGAAACCGCCGAGAAATCCCATAATATTCGTAAACCAAAAATTTTCTGTTAGGTCATTTGATGATTTTTTCCGAAAGATCATGATGGCCATACTTCCGAGAATAACAACAGATAGCAGTTGCTGAAACTGACCTTCACTGACCCATTGCCCCACTAGTAATGCGATCAATACGCCGATGACCGTGCTGGGTGCCAAGCGAATGATGTATTTCATCTCCGCATGACGATGATAGTAGATCACTCCGAAGATATCTCCCATAATCAGCATAGGAAGCAAAAAGCCTGTAGATGATTTTGCTCCTAAAACTGAAGCCAGTATGGGGACTATGAGCATTCCTAAACCACCTAAACCTGTTTTGGCCATACCCACACACATGGCACAGAAAGCCAGCCAAAGCCAGTCACTTTGTGAGAGATCGTATTCAGCGAGGAAGTCGAGGGTCAACTTATTTTTTAGTTACTGATCTTTTGCTGCCAGCGAAGTTAACCTGTCAAATGAACTTAAGTAAGGTTACCCCCTTAACCCAACAGTCTTATTGAATACGAGGTGATCTTCAGTGGTATCCTCATCTACCCGGAAATAACCGATACGCTCGAACTGAACGGTAGATCCCACTTCTGTCGTACCGAGTGAGCCTTCGACCATGGCTTTATTATTGATTACCAATGATTCCTCATTCAGATGATTCATAAAATCATCATCAATTTCTCCGAGATTTTCTGTCTTAAACAGACGATCGTATAAGCGGATTTCAGCATTAAGGCCATGTTCGGCGGAAACCCAACCTAAAGTGCCCTTTACTTTTTTGCCGCTGGTGTCCTGACCACTACGGGTCTCCGGGTCATATTCAGCGTAGATCTCCTCAATCTCCCCGGTATCATTTTTCTTAAACCCCGTGCACTTGACGATGTAAGCATATTTCAGCCTTACTTCGCGATCTGGCCCTAGTCGGTACCATTTCCTGGGGCTTGGAGGGTCTTCTTTGAAGTCACCCCGATCAATATAAATTTCCCTGCCAAAAGGCATCGCCCGTGTGCCTGCTGATTCATCCTCAGGATTATTGATGGCAGTCAGCTCTTCCGTTTTCCCTTCTTCCCAGTTAGTAATGATCAACTTCACCGGGTTTAGTATTCCAAATACCCTGTTAGCTTTTTTATTCAGGTCTTCCCGAACCGCATGTTCCAATAAGGCTATGTCATTCAGGCCGTCACGGCGCGCAACCCCTATGGTATGGATGAATTTCTTGACAGCTTCAGGTGTGTATCCCCTTCTTCTGATTCCAGAAATAGTTGGCATACGTGGATCGTCCCAACCATTGACTTTCCCTTCTTCAATCAATCTCCTCAGGCTTCGTTTGCTCACAATCGTGTAACTGAGATTGAGCCTGGCGAATTCTGTTTGTTGAGATGGAAATATCTCCAGATTTTCTATTAGCCAGTTATACAAAGGTCTGTGTTCTTCAAATTCCAGCGTGCAGAGAGAATGAGTGACTTTCTCCATACTATCAGATTGGCCATGAGCAAAATCGTATGTTGGGTAAATCACCCACTGATCTCCAGTTCGATGGTGTTCCATATGTTTGATCCGATAGAGGATCGGATCTCGCATCTGCATGTTCGGGGAAGCCATATCTACTTTAGCACGTAGCACCATGGAACCTTCTGGGTGCATTCCCAATTTCATTTCCTCAAAACGGGCGAAACTCTCCATCGTAGGTCGATTTCTGAATGGACTTTCTTTGCCAGGTTGTG
This sequence comes from Cyclobacteriaceae bacterium, assembly GCA_965215825.1. Classification (GTDB taxonomy): domain Bacteria; phylum Bacteroidota; class Bacteroidia; order Cytophagales; family Cyclobacteriaceae; genus JAWPMT01. The sequence goes on from CBDCEM010000002.1 coordinate 1,398,528, forward strand.
TAGGTGTACCTTTTAGTTCATTGAATTCTTCCTGAGATAATTCATCTATATAAGCCTTTCCTGATTTGATCAGTATCACGGCCATAGCGTATAATCGCGGAAAATAATCCGAAGCATATCTTTCTTCGTCCCATTGGAATCCCAGCCACTTGATGTCTTCTTTGATCGCTTCAACATACGCTGTTTCCTCTTTTTCAGGATTGGTATCATCAAAACGCAGATTGCACTTTCCATTATAATCGGCAGCGAGTCCAAAATTGAGGACGATGGACTTGGCGTGGCCAATGTGTAGATAGCCGTTAGGCTCCGGAGGAAACCGGGTTTGGATTGATTGATGCCTACCGCTTTTTAGGTCTGCTTCAATCATTTGCTCAATAAAATTGAGTGATTCTTTTTTCCCGGATTCCATATCTATTATTTCAATAAAGTCCGCAAAATTATATCGGATCCACTTTAAAACCTGCTTCTGATCCTAAATCAACCGTTGAAAGTCTCTTTCGAAATTAGAATCCAATACTTCATGGGTCAGGCAGCTATTGGATAATAAGTTTCAATTTGCCATTTTTTACAATTATAAAATATACTGTTTTACGTTATTTGTTAAAAATAAGTATACTTATGAAACGGAAAATTTTTATTTCAATGAGTGTGGCAGTAGCTGCTATGCTTGTCCTTATGTCAGCGAAACTGATGCCTGAAGAAGGGGCAGTAAATCAAATTGTTGAGAAGAGCTTTGTGGTTTGCCCTAATGGACCCGTAACCCTACAAGGGTGTGTTGTGCAAGATGATGGATGTTTTTCTCTCAATACTATTAATGGTCGAACTGTCGCTATTGGTATCTTCGGACAAGGAGTTGGAGCTGGAGATGAAATTTCCATTACCGGAAACTGGCAAACCGATGCTGATTGTGCTCCATGTGTCCTTAATGCAACAAGCGTCACTGACCTGGGAGATTGCAATTAGTTTTCAGAACGCATTATTGTACAAGAACCTTCTGTTGATACGGTGAATAAACGTGTTGAAATAGAAGGTTTTTTTAATAACTTCAAGAGAAATCTGGCTTTCTAAATTATCCCCAACCCAAACCAGTTGGTAACCCTTATGAACCTCAGGATACCATTTTCCAGGATTCAAAAACTAGAAATTGAGCAATAAAAAAGGGTTGACCACCATAGTCAACCCTATCAACCTAAAACATCACTGAACCAATGTTTATCTTTATGAATAACCCAGGGGGTAGATCAATTCGAATAACAAGTGTCTTATTTAGACAAAACAAAGATGAGAAATCCCATTAAATCACAACGAATATTATCGTCGAGGCACTTTATTGCCTGTTGAACAGGAAGAAATTTGGATTAAAGTGTTTTTGAGGAAAAAGCAAAGGGTAAAAGGGACTTAGCATCCTGAAGTTCAATGATTTGTTTGTTTTCAAGAAGCATCAGGACCCGAATTGGCTGTTCCTGTTTGACGGCATATTCCAGAATAACCTGCCGACATCCCCCACATGGGAAAGCATTGGCTAAAACATCTTTGGAGGTTTTAGCAACTACCAATAAGGTTTGAATGGCACCAAGATTTTCTGCTCCTGCGTGAAAAAGAGCCACTCGTTCAGCGCACAAACCTGATGGGTAGGCTGAGTTTTCCTGATTATTGCCAGTAATAATCTGTCCACTTTCCATTTGTAAGGCGCAACCCACGGTAAATTTGGAATAGGGGGCATAGGCTTTCTTTCTTGCCGATTCTGCTGCTTGCAATAACTTTTGGTCTTCTGATGAAAGGGCACTCTGTTGTAACTCTTTGTAGGGTATTGTAATGTCCATGATCAGAAATTAAAATTGATAATTGAGAATTTGTTCGAAAAACTCAGGGCCAGCCTGGGGGTACACCGCCAAACCAAAAATTAACCCATAAATCGCTCCGTAAAGATGAGCTTCATGATTGATATTATCGGCCATGTTTTTCCCCTGGGTGTAGGAATAGATCACATAAATTATGCCTAAGACGAATCCAGGTAGCCCAACAACACCAAATAGATAGATTTTATTGGTTGGGAAATAAAGAATGCTGGCAAATACCACAGCGGAAACGGCTCCTGAGGCACCAAGGCTATTGTAGCCTGGGTTGTCCTTGTGTTTGAAGGCTACTGGAAGGTCTGAAATTACAATTGCTGATAAATACAACACGATAAAAGCTACCGTCCCGCTGGATTCACCTAATCTATAATTGAAAGTTTCCTCCACCAGCCCTCCGAAAAAAAAGAAAGTAAACATATTGAACCCCAGGTGGATGTAGCTATTGTGGACAAATCCGGAAGTCAAAAAACGCCAATATTCTTTATTGTGAATGGCCTGATATGGATTCAACATGAACTTGTAGTACAGGCCTTCATTTCCCAGGGCTGCGAAGCTTACGGCTACAGTGATGAGAAGAAAGAATAGGGTCATTGGTTTAAATATTTGGTTGTTATTTTCCGAAAGATGCTTTACCGGTCCCTGAGCATCAGGCTTACCGCAAATTCCTTAAGAATCAATTTTGCCACCGAATTGCCATCAAATGTTTCCAGTTCTTTGATGGATTGATCAAAGAAATAGTTCATTTTCATCTTTGCCAGGTTTGGGATCCCGATCTCATCATAAATTTCAGTTACCGCGGCTACTTTTTCTTGAGGATCAAATTCTTTAAGCGCCAGCCAGTGGTCCAACTTGTCTTTTTGATCTGAATTGGCCATTTCAAGTGCAGAAAGCAACAAGTACGTTTTCTTATTGGAAATGATATCACCACCTACTTGCTTGCCAAACTTAGTTTTGTCCGCATATACGTCGAGGATATCGTCCATTAATTGAAATCCAATACCCATTTTTTCTCCAATACTATAAAGTTTTTCAGAAGACGCCTGATTATATCCGGCAAGTTTGCCACCCAGGTACATGCTAAACCCGAGTAGAACCGCCGTTTTTAATCGGATCATCTCCAGATAGTCTTTTTCGGTTACTTTCTCCTGTTCCTCGAAGTTCATATCAATTTGTTGCCCTTCACAAACGGCAACAGCTGTTTGATTGAATTTTTGAGAAACTTCTGAAAATTGTCCTCCTGATCCACTCTGCAAGAGCTCGTAAGCTTTGATCATCATGGTGTCGCCAGACAAAATCGCCACGGTATTATTCCATTTGGTGTGTACAGTAGGTTGCCCTCTTCGCAGTGGTGCTTCATCCATGATATCGTCGTGTACCAGGGTAAAGTTGTGAAAGACTTCCACTGCAAGCGCTGCATCGAGTATTTCATCCATTGAATCCCCTTTCAATTGATAACTAAGCAACACCAACAGCGGGCGCATACGTTTTCCACCTAAGCCCATGATGTACTGTATGGGTTCGTAGAGGTTAGGAGGATTTGAGCCATATCCCTGTTGGGCGATGTGTTTATTAATCTTGTCTAGAAGATCTTGAGTTGTGAGCATCTAAAATGAGTTTGACCGGATAAACAGACGAATAAAGAAAAAAGTTATTGCCAAGGAGGATGTTGTTGCGATATTCAGTGACCTCCTTTTGGTTTTGTAAGTAAGTAAATCGCCATGCCAATTACCAGTATTCCAACACTGATTAAACTCTCAAAAGGTTTGTCTATGGCCACAAATACAAGAGACCAAATACTTACACCCAAAAAGATTCCTGGAGCGATGGGATATCCCCACATACGAAAAGAAGCTTCATACTTCTTGCTCCGTACAATGTACACACCGCCTACGGCCAAAGTTGTTATCAATATCAGTAAGAAGGAGGTATAAAGAACTACCTGCTCAAATGTGGATGTATAAATGAAAATTAAGCTTAGAGCAGTCGATAGCACAAATGCACGAACGGGTAGCCCATTCTTTGAAGTACTTGCTAACCAGCTTAAGCCAGGTAAATCTTGTCCCATTACCTGACTTACTCTTGGTCCCAAAAAAACATATGCACTTACTGTAGAAACAAGTAGAACAGCTATGGCCATTGCCATGATTTTGCCGCCAATCGTCCCAAAAATTGCTTCGCCGGCGAGGAAGCCTACTTCAATTTGACCTTCTAGAACAGAAATGGGAACAGTGTATAGGAAAACCCAATTAAGTAGCAGATACAATACTGTTACGCCTATCGTCCCAATCAACAAGGACCTGGATAGGTCCTTAATAGGATTTCGCATCTCATCCAGGATATATATCGCAGAGTTCCAACCAGTATAAGCATAAGACACATAGACGAAGGCCACCGCATATGCCGGCTGGATGATCTCACTCCAACTTCCTTGTTGTGGCAGCAATGAAATATTTTGAGGCAACTCTATGTTGAAACCAAATATGATGAGTACTAAAATCAAAATCAACTTCAATGCAGTGGTGAATTTCTGAACGGAGCTTCCAAATTTCAATGAAGACGCGTGGATGATACTCAGGAGTAACACTGTTCCTGCCGCAACATGTTTGCCTGGTAGTCCAGGGAAAATCACTTCTAAATAGGAAGAAAGAGCAATCGCAGCAATCGCAGCTGGAGCGGCAAACCCCACTGTTACAGATACCCAACCTGCGACAAATCCGAGTGCCGGATGATAAAGTTTTCCGAGTAACTGGTATTCACCTCCGGATCTTCGAAAAACAGCGCCCAATTCGGCGTAAGCAGATGCGCCGAAAAAAGCCACCACTCCCCCCAAAACCCAAAGCAACATAATGGAGAATCCGGATTTGATGTCCACAATCTGATAGCCCAGACTTGTGAATACACCGGTTCCGATCATGGCGGAGATGACCAGTGAGGCGGCTGTCGGTACACCAATCTTAGCTGATGGCATGGCTAAAAAACATCAGCTTGAAAGGCTGTATGATTCTTGTTGTCTTTCTTCACCAGATCGATGGTTCTACGGTCAATGTCAGTTTTTGCTACAATCACCTGTACTTTATCTCCCAGAGTGATGATTTTTCCTGAGCGTTTACCAATGGCAGCAAATTGTTTTTCATCAAATTCATAGAAATCATCGTCCATATCAGCCATACGAATCATTCCCTCGCACTTTGTTTCTATAATCTCAACATAAATACCCCATTCGGTAACACCAGTAACGATCCCTTCGAATTCCTCCCCTAACATGGATTGCATGAATTCCACCTGCTTGTATTTTATGGAAGCTCGTTCAGCTTCGGCTGCACGTTTCTCGCGCTCGCTGGAATGTAAGCATTTGGACTCGAAGGCTTCTTTATCCTGAGATTTACCACCTTCCAGGTAATGCCATAACAGGCGGTGCACCATTACGTCAGGGTATCGTCGGATAGGCGAGGTGAAATGCGAATAATGCTCGAAAGCAAGACCAAAGTGACCCTTAGGGTCAGTGGTGTATTTTGCTTTTGCCATGGATCGGATCGCGAGTTGTTCCAAAACATTTTGTTCAGGTTTCCCCTCGATCTTTGACATGAGATTGTTCAGGCTTTTACTTACCAACCCATCAGTAGAAACTTTATGCCCAAATCGGGAGGCAAACTTGGAAAATGAATCCAGTCGCTCTGGGTCGGGATTGTCATGTGTTCGGTAAACAAAAGTATTGGACCCTTCGGCTTGTTTACCTTCACGTTTCTTAAAGATAAATGTCGCTACTTCGCGGTTCGCCAATAACATGAATTCCTCGATCATTTTATGAGCGTCTTTCCGCACTTTCGGTACCACTTCCAGTGGCTTGCCATTCTCATCGAGTTTGAATTTAACCTCTACAGTTTCGAAATTGACAGCACCGTCTTTGAAGCGGCGATCTCTAATCAACTTCGCCAGGTTATTCAATTGGTTAATTTCCTCCTGAAAATCGCCTTCTTTTGATTCAATGCGTTCCTGCGCTTCTTCGTATGTGAACCTTCGGTCTGAGTATATGATCGTGCGACCAAACCAGCGGTCTAATACGTTACCTTGCTTATCGATTTTGAATACTGCTGAGAAGGTCAGTTTTTCTTCTTTTGGTCTTAATGAGCAAAGCCCATTGGACAATTTTTCAGGGAGCATCGGGATAGTCCGATCAACGAGATAAACAGAAGTTGCGCGCTCGTATGCTTCCTTTTCAAGAAGTGATCTTGGACGAACATAATGTGAAACATCAGCGATGTGTACACCAATTTCCATCAATCCCTCTTTGGTCCATTCCAGCGATAAAGCATCATCAAAATCCTTCGCGTCAAAGGGGTCAATTGTGAACGTGGTGACTTTTCTAAAATCACGACGATAATCTAGTTCTTTCGGGTCTACCTCTACCGGGATTTTAGCTGCAGCTTTTTCGATTTTTTCAGAGAATTCGAAGGGAAGTCCGAATTCGGCCATGATGGAGTGAATCTCTGCCTCGTGATTGCCGGCCTCACCCAATACTCGTACGACCTTCCCTTGAGGACTTTTATTTTCGCGGTTATGCCATTTCGAGATTTGAACAATCACTTTTTCATTGTGATTGGCCTCCATGGTTTTTTCGAGATAAACAAAGACATCAAAATGTAAGTTTCGATTATCCGGAACAACGAATGCGAATTTCTCAGAGATCTCAATACGACCCACAAATTCTGTTTTATTCCGGCTCAATATTTTAGTAACCTTTCCTTCAGGCTTTGAACCGCGTGCTGCAGGTTTGGTGATCTGAATCTCTACTTCATCACCATCAATCGCAAAATTTAAGTTCGATGATTTTATCCAAACATCTTCTTCTGATTCCTCCGATATGACATATGCGAATCGTGCATTGACATGATCCACTTTACCGGTGATGACCGATGGTGTACTATTGGAAACAAACCGCCCATCGCGATTCCTCGCAACTCTGCCATGTGCTTCCATACCTAGTAAGATGTCTTTGAGGGCATCCTTCGTTTTGGCATCTCTGATTCCAATTTTTTTAATCAGCTGCCGGTACGAAAAACTTTCGCCAACTTCTTCGTGAAAAATTTGTCGTAGACGATCCTTCACGTCCACTATCTTCTTAGATTTTTTAGTGGTTGTGTTTTTTACTTTTCTTTTCTTTCGTGCCATAAGATTGGCTAGTCCACGATGGAGATCCGGTCTTCCGGTATCGCGGATTTTGCGTTCATTTTTAAATACAATTGCGCGGTTGCTACCACGTCTTTTTTACAATATTGACGGATCTTATCAAGTCCGTCTTGTCGATGATAAACTTCATTGACCATGGAGCCGTCAATGTTGTCTTTGCTCGTAGGGATATCAAAAATTTCTGTCAATAACTCTAATGAGGTGAAACTTTTCCAATCTCCGAATTTCCAGAGTTCCATCGTATCGATATGGTTAACTTCCCATGGTTTCTTGCCACGGGTGTCCAAGACAAATGGGATGGGAAGACCATTAACGAGCAATCTACGACATAGATAGGGGAAGTCAAATTCTTTACCATTGTGCCCACATAATTGGAGCTTTTCCTGATTAAACTCTTTGATCAGAAAGGCAGTAAAAGCCTGAAGCAATGATTTTTCATCATGCCCAGCGAAACTTCGGACTTCTAAGGTGGGTTCTTTTTCTGTACCTGAATATACACCAACTCCAATAACGATCACTTTACCAAATTCCGCATAGATCGCTGCACGATCTGCATAAAGTTGACCTGGATCTAGTTCCCCATCTTGTTTTAAATTTTTTGCTTTCTTTTCCCAAAGAGATTGTAATCGTGCTGGGGCTTTTGAAAATTCGGGATAAGAAGATACAGTTTCAATGTCTATAACGACGGTATGTTTGATGTTTTGCATGTTAGGTATGAATTATCCCGCGTAAGTTGATTTCGGGGATAAAACTTAAGTTGTTTTCGGAAATAGAATCAGGTACAAAGATGTACTTTTTATCATACACTTGTGTACCAATGAAGAAACTTAGCCAATATTCGTTGTTTAAATGGAAGACTTGAGGGTCTATTGGCTCAATCAAAGCGTGCTCTCCAGCTTCCAGTTTAGGGATAGAATGTCGAAGTACAGATGTCTTCTGTTCTTCTCCATCTTTTTCACCATAACCTTTCGAAGTGATCATCACATTTTCCAGAAGATCCGTGCCTCGGTTGATCAGATACACCTTCCATTCTTCTTGCTCTTTTGCAACTGTGAAAAACACATCTTTTACCGGGAGGAATTGAATATCTTTTTTCAAGAATGATAAAATTTAAGGCCATATAAGGCCGGAATAAAAAGCAAATTAGGCTAAGACACTATCGTCAGTTATAAATTCCATTTCAAACAAAGTGCTGAGGTGTTTTTTCAATTTCGACTCGACTTCAGACATGTTTGAAGCATACCCCAATTCCTTTGAGAGTGAAGTGACGGCTTTGTCGGTGATACCACAGGGTACAATGTTATTGAAGTATTCCAGATCCGCATTGACATTAAAAGCAAATCCATGCATGGTAACCCAGCGGCTTGATTTTACTCCCATCGCGCAGATTTTTCGAGCAAGCTCGGGGGTTTTCCAGTCTATCCAAACGCCAGTTAATCCGTCGATTCGACCAGCGCTAATGTCGTATTCCGCCAGGGTTCGAATAATTGCCTCTTCAAGATACCTGAGGTATTTATGGATGTCAGTGAAGAAATTATCCAGATCGAGAATAGGATAGCCGACAATCTGACCTGGGCCATGATAGGTAATATCCCCGCCGCGATTGATGCGGTAGAAGGTAGCTTCCTTTTCTTCAAGAGCACGACTGTCCAACAACAAATGCTCTTCCTTTCCACTCTTGCCCAAGGTATAAACGTGTGGGTGCTCAACAAAAATTAAGTAATTGGGTGTAGTAGTTTGCTTGTCCTCAGGAAGTTTGCGGTTCACTATTTTCTGATCAACAACCCCTTTGAAAAGTTTTTCCTGATAATCCCAGGTCTCCTGATAGTCTTTTAATCCCAGGTGAATAAACTGTGTTTTTTTGTTTTTCATGAGTCGATGTAAGACTCTAACAAGTTTACCTGCCCTTCAGGTTCAATAGTATAGTTATGCATATCAGCAGGAATCAGAATCACCTCACCCATAGAAATGGTCTCTTTTCTTCCGGTACCATAACAAATCTTTGCAGCGCCCTCCAGACAGATATAGATTTTGAACGAGTCAAGTGTGGGCATATTGATAACCATAGCTTGATCCAAGGATAACTTATTGGTAGTAAAATACTCGCACTGTTCGAGTGTTATCCGAGTATTCAACTGATGCTCGTAAGTTGTTTTGTACTGATCATATTTTTTGAAATCAATGGCATCGAGGGCCTGTTCCACGTGCAGTTCTCGCTTATTTCCTTCCGCATCGACCCGATCAAAATCATAAATACGATAAGTAATATCACTGGTTTGCTGAATCTCTGCAATCAGGAGACCTTCTCCAATGGTGTGAACGCGCCCGGCAGGTAGAAAAAAGACATCATCGGCCTTGACTTCCTGTCGATTGAGAATATCCGTAAGTTTTCCGTCTTCGAAGTATTCCAGATACGAAGATTTATTCACTTCCCGATTAAAACCGCTGATCAGCGAGGACCCCTCGTCCGCTTGCATCACATACCACATTTCAGTTTTCCCCTTGCTATTGTGTCGTTTGGCGGCTAGGGTGTCGTTGGGGTGTACCTGGATAGAAAGGTCCTGATTGGCATCAATGAATTTGATGAGAAGAGGAAATTCATTACCGTAAGTATCATAGTTCTTCTTCCCAACTAACAAGTCCTTCTCTCGCATGACAATAGATCTTAGATCTTCGCCAGCCAAAGCCCCGTTTTTAATAATCGAGATATTGCCAGTTACGCCGGAAAGTTCCCAGGTCTCTCCGCAGTTAGGAAGATTGCCATAGTCCTTTCCTAAGACCGTGTTGATCTTTTGACCACCCCATAGTTTCTCTTTGAAAATGGGCTGAAATTTTAGGGGATAAAGTGAAGAATGCTTCATTACCAGTCTCACGAGATGATTATCATCTGCAAGATTAATGTTAATCTTATCTTTGATGAAACAACTCAAAACAATAATTGAATTTGCATGGATCGAACAGGAATAATTGAGATTGAATTTTTTTGGTCGAAACGAACTTGTGAACAGACTATTGCAAATTTGGAGTCTGTAGGGTTTAATCATGCGACTGTATCAACTGATGCTGGCGAGAAATTCGCTTTGCATGCTAGAAATAATAGAAGAGTGATTTTCGAAGATGACGAATTAGCCGGCTCACTCTGGAGTGATTTACTTCCACATATACCAATGAACTTTGGTAACAGCAAAGCTTGTGGCCTCAATGAAATGTTTAGGAGCTATAAGTATGAACCGGGTCAGAAGTTTCAAAAACATCGGGATCAAAGCTTTATAAGAAATGAATCTGAAGCAAGTTACTTCACCGTATTGATCTATTTGAACGAGGGGTTCAAGGGTGGTGAGACCGTTTTTGAAACTCGGAAAATTTCCCCTAGATGGGTAAGTGTGTGATCTTTCCACATCACTTAGAACACGAAGGGGCGGAGGTAAGCAAAGGCACGAAGTACGTATTGAGGACAGATATAATGTTTCGTTTTCCAGAGAAATAGCTAAAAGAGATATTGTCTACCTCATGATAATTCCAAAGGTTTTTACAGCTTAATTCCAGCGGTTAAATAGAAACTCCTTCCATCTGAAGGGATGATACCTGGGCCTGGATAGCCTGCGGCGCGGCGTGTGAAGTATCGATTATCGACTAGGTTGTTGATACCAGCTTCCCATTTTAGGAGTTTCCACTTGTAAGTCAACGATAGGTCTGCAATGTGATAAGTCGGAATTAAACCTTCCACCGCTGTTGGAATCCGATTGCTTGAATTGGAAGCATCTGAGAAATGTTCACTTACGAAACTAAAGAGCATCGAAACTCCAAAATTTTTGTATTTGCCTGTAAAACCAGTTTTGAAATTCACTGGAGGGGCCAACTCAACTTCATTACCTTCAACTCCGTTTTCCTCAGAATTTCGATATTTTGAATGAATCAAAGCCAGGTTAATAAAGTAATTGATTGATAGGTCATTTATTTCAGAAAAAAGAAATTTTGAAATATCGGTTTCTCCGTACATTTCGAAACCAACAATATCGGCATCTGAGATATTGGTTCTATACCGGATCACCCGATCCACCAATCCGTTGAACCTTGGGTCTGGCTCAGATTTTAATATTGTTCCTATCCTATCCTTATAGTTCAAATAGAAAAGAGAAACATCGTACCTGAAATGGCCTACTCTATTGCCACGAATCCCCAGGTCCAGGTTAAAGCCTCGTTCATCGTCAATATTTTCATCCACCACCAGTGAGGGATTATTAACACGGATGTCGTTGAAATTGATGGCTCGAAAGTTTTGAGAGTAGTTGCTGTATACTTCCAGTGAATTTGATGCTTTGAAACTTGCTCCGAAACCGTAAAAGGTGAAAGAACGCGTTTTACTTATGTTTTCATCCACTTGATTTTCGACCAGAATGTTTCCCGCCAAATCAGTGGTTCTCTGAAAGAAATAGCCGTTTGCATCTGTTTTAATGTACTCGTGGCGAATTCCGGGTGTAATGCTCAGTTGGTCGCTCAGATTGAAAATGTTTTCAGCGAAGAAAGCAACATTCGTGCTTGGAAACCTGAAATCCGAATCTTGAGGCTGTTCCTGATTGAGGAAAGTAAAACTGGCATCTGGGCCTGCATTAGTCATGCCTTGTTGCTGGTCCGTCTGTCCTTTGTAATAGCGATTGCCAACTAATAAGACACCAGGAAGGCCTAAAAGTGGATAATTGAAAATGGCTCTAAATTCATTTCCCCAGTTATTATAATTGCCTTTTAGTAGATTTCTATCAGTCGTAAGATCGTCCACACGGTCAATGCGCCCCAGGTTCCCAGCAGCAAACCGATGTGCTGACAAATGAAAAGTACGGTTATTCAATTTAACGTTAGGCGATAGACGAATGTCCCAGATGGAGGCTGTCAGATCCCAGTTCACATCAAACCAATTTCTCGTTCTCTTGGATAGGCGTGCGTTTTGATCAAATTCATTATCTGTCAGGCCACCAGGTTGTTGTGCGAGGTATTCTGAATGGGTGTGTTCTACTTTCCAGGAAACAAAAGGAGTGAAATCATATGCTAAAGATCCGTACGCGGTATGCAGATCAAATCCCGAGTTTGGACGCCATCCATCAGAGGTTTTGTACTGATAAAATGCGTAATATTTGAACTTGCCTAAAGTTCCTCCGATGCTGTTAAAAGAGTTGAACGTTCCAAAAGAGGCCACTGTTTGCTGTAAGTCGGCGGAAAATATTTTATCATCTGGCGCTTTTTTAAAGACGAAGTTGACCATTCCTCCAAACTGAGTTCCATACTGTAGTCCTGCAGCCCCACGAACGATTTCAATCTTTGCCAATGCCTGGGTCGGCGGCGTATAGTAACTTTCAGGATATCCAAGAGCATCGGCGGCAATATCATACCCATTTTGTCTGACATTGAAATTGGAAGTACGATTGGGATTCAATCCTCTTCCTCCGATTCCTAGCTGAATACCAGCTCCATCACTCTCCCAGATATTTAGACCCGGTACCTGAGAATAGATTTGACGACTTACGTTCGAGGCTTTATTAACAACCATGTCGTCCAGCGTGATGAGTTCTGATTTTTTACTTTCGTAGATTCCAGTTCCAGCAACTGATAAAAGCCAACTTTCCCCTAAAGGACGTATCTCATCATCCGCTATTACTACTGCTTCCAGTTCTTGATTAAGAACTTCCATTTCAAAGCGCAATTCTTCAACTCCATTTGTTTCGACTTTACGTTCGATACTCTGGTAGCCCGATTGGAAAATGGCAATGACCACTTGCTTTGCTTGAACCTGAAGCTTGAAAGCCCCTTTGCGATCAGTGGTGGTAAAGTTATTTGTTCCTTTGACGAATACAGTCGCCCCAATGACAGGATCTTGATTACTATCAATAACAGTACCCGTGAGGACGTGGGCCCGAGTGCTTATAGCGATTGACAAAAGCAATAGAAGGATTAATATTTTATCTATTCTAATCATTTGACAAAACCCAGGTTTTGTGTGACCAATTATCTTCAATGGCCGCAAGGTTCACATTTGGATCGATGAAGCGCTTGTTTCGCCGGCCATTTAAAGTGACGAAAGCATCTACTGTAACCTCAGGATTTACAAAACCCCTGGCCTGATACTGATTCGCCAGAAACTCCGCATATTGTATCATCATATCAGGTTGTGTGGCCATCATTTTTTCTTGTTGAGGAGTTAGGAATTCGTAGTTGGCTGCCTCTACTTTTCTGTCATTTTGCCGATCGTAGATGGTGAAATTGGCATATCCTACTTTCTCCATAAGCATCACGCGCCATGAAAACCGATAGCCCTGCTCGGTCCAAAAGACATCTCCCGGATAAGCGAGAAACCGAAAAGGGAAAAGAACCTGCACAAGAAAAAAAAATGAAAGAACGCTCCACCTCCATGTGAGACGAAATGTATTGCTGGTAACCTGAGAGGCGGTATCCAATTTTTGTGGCACCCACTTTAAATAATGCAACAACTTCTCATGAAAGGAGGCAGGGAAGTAAATAAGAGTTGCGACGATCATGATGAAAGGAAACATTCCAATTGGAAATAACCAATAAGTGAGCAGATGAAATCCGATAACAGCCATGTATGCCAGGTTTCTTGTCTTTTTCCAGGAAAGGAAGAAGGGTATAGTCAGGTCGTAGAACATGCCTAACCAACTAAAAGTAAAGGCCGTAATTTTCCAACGGAACAAAACTCCGATCATGGGCTTATGGACATGTGCACTCAACCAGAGTTGTAGCGGTTGCGCCCGCAATAACCAATCAGCATTGATCTTGGCCAAACCGGCAAAAAAGTAGACGATTCCAAGCTGGAATTTCAAGACATTGACAAATATGTTTGGGCAAGTGGCTCGTTCCGGAACCCTCCCCTTTTTCACATCTAATGAAAACGAGTGATGCGCGGGTACCAACACTAACAAGAAAGCCACGAGGCTAACGAAATAATAATGATTCAGGTAATTGGTTTTATCTATCAATTCCACATAGGTGAATAGAATGAAGAAAGTAGTGGCTGAAATTCTATAAAACCACCCCAATAGAATTCCCAATGAAGCAATGGCCATGACCCCAAATAATACATACATTCCAACGCCTGGAATGGGCATGATCCATGAAAAGAACGGAAAGTAAAACTCAGGATCAATGAATTGGGTAGCTATCCATCCATTGAACCAAAAACGGACTACTGAAACAAGCATCAGTAGTCCAAAGAGTATTCTGAAAGTAACCAGCGGTGCTATACTAACCTGTCTGGTTATCCAATTTTCATAAAGTCGATATGGCCATTTAGTCTCCGTCACTGTCCTGGAAAGTAATACCAATCCCGATTTGTGAGGACATATCCGTTTTCATCAAAGTAGCCAGGGCCTGCATTTCAGCAAAGATCTGTTCGACATCAGCTTTATCATTGACAATGGCCTCTTCCAGCGGGTCTGAAACGGCATCGATGGCTATACCTATTTGACCAAATTGAGCGTCAATTTCTGCTGCCAGATCGTCATTATTTGTAGACACTGCCTGTAATGCAATAAGGTAATCATTGAAACCGATCCCCGTACCTCCATTGTACAGGGTCTGCATAGCAACGATGCTCTCACGGAGCAATTCCACGGAATACCCGGCATAAATTGCCTCAACATTCTCTGGAATCGCTACACCCAGGGATCTGATACCTACAGGAATCCCAACTTTACCGTCCCGAATATTTCGTTCATAATATTGAAGATAAGCATTCAATAGCTGAGCTACTGAGCTTCCTGCACTCACACCGAGGGCTCCTGTACTTGTAAATTGTGAAATGTAGTTTCCACCATCTATTTGCCAATCTGAAAGTGTTTCGTTTGCGGTCGTAACGATCAAGGAGGTGATATCTTGAAGGTATGTTGCCCTGTTGGCATGGCCCAAAGCGTCTAAAATTGCTTCATCGGTTAATCCCGACTCTCCATGAAGCAAATAGCTAATCGTCGGTAATCCACGGGCATCGAAATTTGAAGTTTGTTCCAGGTTATAATTGTCACTTTCGATGTTACTCTCCACCTGGTTTAGGTCTATTGGGAATAAATTGGAGACGGAAGACAGTCCATTGGTTTCCGCTGGCCCAAACTGGTAAAATGAGCAGCTTTGCCAGGCTAATCTTGTTGTTTTTAGCTGTAAGCGGGCGATACCCAGATTTTCAGCTGTAGGGTTTTCAATAAGAGTGTTGATCGCGGATTGAAGTGCTGAAACTTCGTTGGCAAAACCCTGATAAGAGGGTAAGATAATGTTCGTGGCTAAATTGTCAAGCAATGGTCCTTGATCAAAGCTATTTCCATCATTTCCGCCATCTTCGCTGCAAGACGAAATGCTGACCAGGGTCAGCATTCCAAGTGATAATATAACTAAAGATGTATATCTCATTGATTACAATTGATCAGCAACATCTGCTAATACGGGGTAAGTAGTTACTAAAGTCTCTTTGGCAGTTTGAAGTCCTTCCATTGTGACTGTCCAGAAATCTCCATCTGCTCCGAAGTTGGAGTCCAAAATGTCCTCTAATTGTGCATCTGTTAAGGCCTTATTGGGACTGAATTTGATAGCTCTAACAAAGACATAGGCTTCCGAAAGGTGATGTAGTGCATTACCCTGATCGCCTCCATTTAGGTCTTCGACTGTATCGTTGATGTAGTGAATAGCTGTTGAAGCAGCTACAATTTCGTGAAGTCTGTAAAGCTCCGTCCTTTGCTCGTTTTTGGTAGTAAAGTCATTGTTTACGATAGCTGTTCTGCCTCTTAGGTAGGCATTTTTCAAATCTGTGACCGTGCCAAGCAGTGCTTCTCGACCATACGAGTAGTTTGCCCAAAACCGGTTGTCTGTACTTGTTAGTTCTGATGGAAAATCAACAGGAACTCCCCAGTACCCGAAAGCCTCGTCCCAGTGATGCTCCATCGCAGTGTAGTTCGCGCCTTCAACGATTGTTGTATTATCAACATCGTCTCCGGTGCGATCATCAGTTAAGTACACGTTGAAGATTTGATTGAAGAAAACAGAACCCATTAGGCCTTTTTCAATGAATTGCGTGAATTCTTGCCCCTTTTCGTTTACCAGAATAAAGCTTCCGGAAGTCCCGCGTTGGATTCTACCAGCAACACCTGAACTAGCCTCTGTACCATTCTCAACAAAATTTGCGCTGACCGTGGCCGCAGTAGCAAAGAGTTCTTTGTATAAGCTGACATCTGCGATAAATGTCTTACTCTCCAATTGTTTCGTTGAGACATTCAAGTCTTCATCACTGAAAGCGTTGTTTTCATTAGCAAACATATCCAGCAAAGCTTGCTCTGAGACTATTTCGCCTGCGTCGCCTTTTTTGACTTCCGTTTTGATTTCGGAAAGCATATTTATCCTATCTGTCTGACCGGAATAGCTCACAGAAGTAGCACCATCCCTAAGGAATTCATAATTAGAAGGCACTTCGATACCAACGTTGATGTCATCATCTGAACAAGAGATGAGAATTAATAAAGTCGTAGAGAGAAGAAGAAATTTTTTCATGATTAGTAATTGATCCTAATTAATACTTGTTTAGATCAATTCTAAATAGAGGGCAAAATTCGTGTTATAAGCTAATAGAAGCAATCGCTAACGTTGGTTAATCGCGTTCATTAGTAGTAGTGAACAGATCACTAGTAGTAGTGATTAACTCCTTTTCCTTGCTATTTAGAATCATTCTAAACGAGCTACAAAAGTGTATGGATCATTCTGAGTAGACAATCGCTATTGATCGCGAAATTGGTCTCATTATCTTTGGCTATGGAATCACTAGATATAGGGATTCATGATTTCAGAAGTGCATAAGCTTTCTTTGGACTTAGGCATTTTTACACATTAGTTACTTCTGGCATAACTTTAGTTAGGAGGCTACGAAACAATTGATTTTTATGAGTCTAAATCAAATTTCTTATCTGAAAATCTCTTTGAAAGGTCTGTTTTTAGCAGCAATTATTTTGATAGGATGTCAGGATGATAAACAGTCCCCGGGATGTACCAATGGAATGATCGTCGACGCCACTGGCCTGGATGGCTGTGGATGGCTGATTGAACTTTTTGATGGAACCCGTCTTGAGCCTGCCAATTTGGAAGACTTTGATATCAAGTTAGAGGACGAATTACCTGTATGTATTGAATATACTGAATTAACCGACCTTGGTAGTGTTTGCATGGGAGGCACCATCGTAGAAATAACTTCAATTATAGAAGGTACAAGGATCGATTGAAATCGGACGCTACTGGTTGTGTACTCCTATCTGGTATGAAACGTAGAAACACTAACTTCGCTAAAAAAACAATTGGCTAAGCAAAAAACTGTTTTTTATTGCCAAAACTGTGGGACTGAATCCCCCAAATGGGTTGGAAAATGTCCGGCATGTAGCGAGTGGAATACTTATCTGGAAGAGGTAGTTGCTCCATCATCTGCTGTACCAGCTTGGGCCACCGCCAAAGGCAAATCGGGTAATACACCAACTTTGTTGAATGAAATATCTGCTGAGAAACACAAACGGGAAGGCAGTGGCGATGAAGAACTTAATCGGGTTTTGGGAGGCGGTATCGTTCCTGGTTCTCTGATTTTGATCGGAGGAGAACCTGGTATTGGGAAGAGTACGTTGCTGCTTCAGTTGGCCATTCGCCTTAAAGAACAAAAAGTACTGTATGTTTCAGGGGAAGAAAGTCCCCAGCAAATTAAGTTACGAGCTGATCGATTGGGCATTGTTGCGACTAGCTGTTTTTTGCTATCCGAAACTTCGCTGGATGATATTTTTGTTCACGTAGCTGAGCTCAGCCCCAATTTAATGGTGATTGACTCTATTCAAACCTTGCATACGTCCAAATTGGAGGCAGCACCCGGCTCCATCACACAGGTACGTGAATGCACTGGCCAATTGATGCAATATGCCAAACAAAATAATGTGCCTGTCTTTCTAATCGGACATATCAATAAGGAAGGGAACATTGCGGGCCCCAAAGTACTGGAGCATATGGTTGATACTGTTTTACAATTTGAAGGGGATCGTAATATGACCTATCGGATTTTACGGACCATCAAGAATCGTTTTGGTTCTACTTCAGAATTGGGGATATATAAGATGCAGGGTGATGGCCTGGAAGAAGTGAAGAACCCTTCGGAAATGTTGTTGTCTGACCAATCTACAGGAACATCGGGTGTGGCCATTGGTGCCTCTATGGAAGGAAATCGTCCACTGCTAATCGAAGTACAGGCCCTCGTAAGTCCAGCTACCTTCGGTACTCCTCAGCGAAGTGCGACGGGATTTGATGTAAAACGACTACATATGCTTTTGGCCGTACTTGAAAAAAGAATGGGCATCCGGTTAAGTACGCAAGATGTCTTTTTGAATATTACAGGTGGAATCAAGGTCAATGACACATCACTTGACCTTGCAGTATGTGCTGCGGTGTACTCATCTTTTCATGATCTTGAAATATTGGAAAACACATGCGTGATTGGAGAAGTAGGACTTGGAGGTGAATTGAGGAGAGTGAACCGGCTTGAGAATCGCGTAGCAGAAGCACAAAAGTTGGGCTTCGAAAATGCCATAATCCCATCCGGGCCTGAAAGAATGAAATTGGACAGTCTTCAAATCAAAGAAGGGAAATACGTGAAAGAAGCTTTTGGCTACTTATTTACGTAGTGAATAGCTTATTCGTCTTCCCCAGGTTTTTTTACTCCTTTATTTCTTTTGCCAAAATCAGGTCTGGGGCTCTTTTTGTCTTTGAGTGTTCGACGTTTTTGCTTCTTAATAACTGAGTAAATCGAATCTTTACCTTTCACTTTCACCTCTTCACCCAGGAAGAAGCCATAACTTGTTCCTTTTGGACCCTTCTTCTTGTCTTTCTTTGTTTTCAACGGCCCAGGTTGCTGAATTTTTCCGGGTTCATTTTGACGTGATTTTTGTGCTTTTTTGTCGAAAATAAAATTAATTCCGAAGCGGAAATCCACAGCAGAAATGTCAGGTGCATTGTAGCCCAATACATTATCGGAAGCCAGGTATATCTGTACTGGTCCAACTTTAGAGGCCAATGCCAATCCACCATTGAAGAATTGCTGATCCAGTTTTATAACGTTTGCCGAAACTGTAAGCCAGGGACCTAATGAATATCTCCCACCTACACTAAATGAAAATCTGGGGTCACCCTGAATCACACGGGTAGAAACGGAGGAAATAACATCAAAGAAACCAAACCCTTTGTAGACCACACTGCCAAAGATCCTGGTTGGAAGCATGGTCCCGTAGGTCTCATTGCTATTGTCATATTCTGCGAAGCGATTCCCGAAAGTTTCTATAGAATCCTGGAACGTGTCATGTGCTCCGTAAAGTTGTGATCCGGTATAAACTACTGATGTATCTGGAATAGAATATTGTTTGGTATTATCATTCCAATTGATAAACCCCAGGTCATTGACACCCAATGCGAAAGTATAATAGCGGTTGTACTCATATTCAAAACCCAGGTCCAGCGCGGCTCCTTGATTCCCATTGGAGATCAAATGTGTACCAATATCTCCCTGGTCGCCAGTCGCGATTTCAATTCCAGCAGTTCTTATTCTGGCATTTGATGTGTTGATGTTCCATTGGTGGTTTTCGTTTTGTGTCAGGATAGTGGCGGTCATCGCTCCTGGAGTTCCAACATTGAATAAACCCTGTAGATATTTTGCTCTGAACCCTACTTTCATTCGATAATGTGGCAATTCATAGGCATAGCCAAGTCCAATTTCACGATAGTGCATTACATTAATCGCCGTTTTGCCAATATTCACCTTCTTTTCCAGAAATGCCGTATTTCCTTCCCACAAGAAGCGCATGAGTCGCGTTGGAAAAAGAAAATCAGTTTCGACACGTTCATTAGCGAAAACACTGACCACTCCATTATTTGGTAAACGAAAACCCAGATGAAACAAATTGAGGTTTACATGAGCATGTATCCCATTTGTTGCCGATAAATTAGAGATAGCTTTAGTGATATCTAAAATGGTACTGTCACTTCCTTTTGAAAATATTTCGTTGTAACTGAGCTTGCTACTGGCATGTACGTTGATTCCAGAAAGTATGGGTACTCCGAGAAAAACCCTGCCATAATCGGGAATATGTGCCGCATTGAATTGGGTATTCTGAAAAGTGGCATTGCCCAAATGATACATAGAGAGTCCATGTTGACCAGAGGCCCCAAAACTCATTAATACTAATGCCAGGAATATGATTCTAGTACGTCTCACCCTATAGATCGACCTTTAGTTTTACAACCAGCGACACTTTCATCTCCAGCATATACTGGGCCAATAGGTCGACAAAAATTTCTTGAGAATTTAGTGTTTCGGGAGTATTCAGGGTCAGTATTATCGTTAAGATCTTACTGTCCTCGAATGCATTCAAAGCTTCTTTGTCAAGAGGTAAATTTGCAATGTTCACTTCACCTTCCACAACCCTTCCTTCTCTGTTGATAAATGGGCTTGCTAACACGAGGGTACTATCAACAGTGGCCAGGACAGTACTATCTGCATCCTTAAATTGAATGCCCAATTGCGCATTCATTGGCAATTGATTTTGGGTCACGAATCTGATTGACGCAGAATCTACATCACTTAGGTTAAGGTCAGTAGACAAACTAAAATCCACTTCCCGGCGAACATTATTGAACTGAACAGACAGAGGTAGTCGCATTTCTAATTGTGTATCCAAAGTGGATTCATTAGTTAGAAAATTCTCACCAGAAGAGCTTCCCGGGTTGGTCACCGCGATGATATTAAAATCCAAAACATCGGGTGCGGAAGCAAGTAAGTCCGCCAGGTTGGAATTTTGAGAATTTACTGAGATTGAATCCTCAATCACCTGGCCTACTTGAGATCGGTCAGGAAAACCAACAACTTGAGCAGACTCTGTGACGCTACCAGAAAGTGAAGTTGTATCCGGTACTCCGGATGTTTCTATTCCTGAAATCCCATCCAACAATAGACCAATTGGAAGTCCAAAGGAATTTTGAAACTTCAATTTTAACTCTGGGTTTTCAAAGACAACTCCACTTCCAAAAGTTTCGAAGAATGTTACATCGATAGACTGGTTCCCAATTTGAATTGAATCGGACCCGAAGAATCCAAATACAGACAGAAATGTCTGATCACGGTAGTTTAAATTGAAACTGAGTATATCAGTGCTGGAAATGGCATCTCCAGGACCCAAATTGATCGAGCCTGTAAATCTTACCTGGAACGTATTTTGATCGCCATCCAGATTAAGGAAAGTAGCGTGGTTTACCAGATCCTGCGTTCCGTTGAAACTGGAGTTTGCATTGATGTTTCCAGAAAACTGAACATTATTATTGGTCGTAATATCTACCGTGTTCATCACATCAAAACTGAAATCGATTGAGGATCCAAGCGATGAATTTATTCGGAGTGACAATTCCCCACTGTTGTAAACCAATGAGTCCGTCGGTTCACCATTTCGAGGTTGGTAGCTAAAAGTAAATGTTTCATCTATGGGGATTTCTCTAGAGACCGGTGAGGCTGGTGTCTCGTCTAAGGCGACGACTGTTCCATTAGAAATATCATCGATCACAACCAGGTCACTGGCATTGCTGAAGGACAGACTATCTGTAAAAACCAGTACGAAAATGGAATCATTCCCAATTTGAATATTTTGAGTAGAGTCTGTAAGATCTTCAAAAATCCTTCTAAAGGTTTCGTTGAATTCCCCAACAGGTATTCCAATTGTTCCCTGATAGTCTTCAATAGCGAGGTTATCAGTTTCCAATTGATTAAAATTACAACTGGAGCCTGCCAAGGCTAAAAACGCTATAAACACAAATTTTTTCATTCCAGACCTGCTAAGCCAAAAGGAGTTAAATGCTTTCCTGTAAACCTTGAAGGCCACCAGTATGCAAAACTAACAACCGGGTTCCCGGCGCAATTTGGTCATTTTTTACTTTCTCCCAAACGCCGAAGAACATCTTTCCAGTATATACTGGATCCAATAAAACATTGAACTCCTGCTTAAAAGTATGAATAAAACGCTTTAAATCCTGATTAATTTTCCCGTATCCTCCGAAATGATAATTTGTAAAAAGTTCGTAATTACTATGAGGTAACTTATTCTTCACACGGAGCTGCCGAATCTCATCACGGATAAACTCCCCTTTTAGCGCGGAAAATCCCCAAATTTTGGAACGACCATTTAATCCCTTAATCAATCCCACTAGAGTGCCTCCGGTGCCTACAGGCGTCACCATAATATCAAATGACATCTCGATTTCTTTGATGATCTCTGCAACTCCTTCTAATGCCAAATCATTCGTGCCTCCTTCGGGTATGAGAAAGTCAAAGTGCTCCAGCTTCGTATATGTTTTCTTAAGTGTTCTAAATTCTTCACGGGGAACAAATTCAAATGACATGCCTTTGGCAGCGGCAGTCTTTAGTGTCAGATTACTTTCGGCATTTAGTTCTTCTCCCCGAATAATGCCTTTACTTTCGAAACCATATAAATGAGCTGCCGCAGCTGTCGCTGCGATATGATTGGAATAGGCACCTCCAAAAGTAACTAAACGTCTTTTTTTAAGTTTCTGGGCAGCTTCCAGATTGTATTTCAACTTACGCCATTTGTTGCCCATAATCTCTTTATGGATCAAATCTTCCCTCTTGACGAAGATCTCAATTTCCTTATTTTCAAGAACTTTATGATGTAATTGTATAATTGGACTGGGAAGCACGGGTTTCATTACTCTAAGATTATTCAATTTTGCACTATGGAGGACGAAAATCAATCACCAGAACTTTACGAAAGAGTTCAAATTGAAGTAGATCCAAAGCAACAGCCAATGAGGATTGACAAATTCCTGTTTGACCGATTGGCTAATGTTACGCGTTCTAAGATACAAGATGGCATACGAGATGGGTATGTCAAAGTTGGGGAGATAATTGTTAAGCCGAATTATAAGGTTAAGCCAGGTGATGTTATAACGGTATTTCTACCGGAACCGCCAAGAGATGAAGAACTGGTCCCTGAAGATATCCCAATCAATATAGTTTATGAGGATGACGATCTCTTGATTGTGAATAAAGAGGCCGGTATGGTAGTTCACCCGGCTTACCAGAACTGGTCAGGAACTCTTGTAAACGCTATTGCCTATCATTTCCAGAATTTGCCTACGCTGCCAGGAAATGATGGCAGGCCGGGACTGGTACATCGTATTGATAAATACACTTCAGGTTTATTGGTGATAGCTAAAAAGGAAATGGCTATGTCTAAATTGGCAAAGCAGTTTTACGATCATAGCATCGAGCGCACGTATTATGCACTGGTTTGGGGAATTCCTGAAGAGGATAAAGGCACCATCAATGTGAATTTGGGGAGAAGTCTGGACGATCGGAGAGTGACCGTTGCATTTCCTGAAGGTCAGGGACGAACAGCAATTTCTCATTATGAAGTACTTGAGAAATTCCATTATGTGAGCCTCGTCAAGTGCAACCTTGAAACTGGCAGAACTCACCAGATTCGGGCACATTTTAAATATATCGGTCACCCTTTATTCGCTGATGCCCTTTACGGTGGAGATCAGATTTTGCGAGGCACAGTTTTTACAAAGTACAAGCAGTTTGTTCAGAATTGCTTTAAAATCATGCGGAGGCAGGCACTTCATGCCAAAAGTTTAGGCTTTGTCCATCCGAGAACCAACGAGTACGTAGAATTTGAATCAGAAATTCCAGATGATTTTCAGCAGGTATTAGACAAGTGGCGTCATTATACGCGCTATCACCCTGATGAGCAAGAGGAGGATTGACTTTCATCTTCAATGATTGATGATCATCTAAATTTTTCTCGAATACTTAGTTTTCCAAAATACTATCCAGATACTTGCGATCATTGGATAGTCTGGGAACTTTGTTTTGCCCACCTAACTTCCCACGCTTTTTCATCCATTTATGGAAAGTACCTCTTTTTACAGCGTGAATAATGGGAGGGTGCAAGGCCATGTCCTTGTGTCGTTTGGCATCGTAATCTGAATTGATTTCACGAAGCGTTTCATCCACGATTTGTGCAAAGCGATTTAAATCGTCAGGATTTTGCTCAAATTCGATCACCCACTCATGTCCACCGCTTTTTCCGACTTCCAGATATTTTGGGCCCGCTGTGAAATTCTCGACAGTGGCATTGGTCTTTGAACAAGCTTGTGCAATAGCTTGTTCTGCGTTTTCGATAATCAATTCCTCACCGAAAGCGTTGATGAAGTGTTTTGTGCGACCAGAAATTCGAAAACGATACGGATCCAATGAGCTGAATTTGATAGTGTCTCCGATTTTATAGCGCCAAAGACCTCCATTGGTAGTGATCAATACGGCGTAATTTTTATTTACTTCTACTTCACCTAAGGGAATTGCTTTTTCTTGTTCTTCCCCAAATTGGTCCATAGGAATGAATTCATAAAAAATCCCATAATCCAACATCAACAGCATCTCTTTAGATGATTTTTGATCCTGGATGCCAAAGAACCCTTCAGAAGCATTGTACGTTTCCAGATAGCTCATACCTGGATTTGAAATCAGTTTTTTAAATAGTTTTTCATAAGGCGTAAAGGATACCGCGCCATGAAAGAAAATTTCCAAATTAGGCCAGACTTCAGAGATATCTTTAACCTTTCTTTTCTCCAATATCTTTTCTAATAATACCAGGGTCCAGGTGGGTACACCGGAGATAGATGTGACATTTTCTCCTGCGGTTTGGGTCGCCATTCTATCAATTTTGGACTCCCATTCATCCATCAAAGCAATGTCCAGACTTGGTGTTCTAACAAATTGAGCCCAGAGAGGAAGGTTTTTTAAGATAACCGCGGAAACATCGCCATACCGGGATCTTCCGTTTTGGTCCAATTGATTGATTTGCTGACTACCTCCAACAACGAGGCTTTTCCCGGTAAACATGCGACTATCGGGATAGTTGTTCACATAAATGGACAACATGTCTTTACCGCCCTTCATGTGACATTCTTCCAGGGCCTCATCTGTTACTGGAATGAACTTGCTGCGATCATTTGTAGTGCCACTGCTTTTAGCGAACCATTTGATTTGAGTTGGCCAAATCACATTCTGTTCGCCTTTCATGCTCCGTTCTATGTACGGGAATAACTCCTCATAGGAAACAATGGGGACTCTATCCTGAAACTTTTGATAACTATCGATTGACCTGAATTTATATTTGCGGCCATACTCGGTCTGACTAGCCGCTTTGATAAGACCTTCCCGCAACTCCTCCTGGACATCATGCGGATATTTCATAAAAAGCTCAATCTGATGCATGCGCTTTCTCATCACCCAGGTCAATATGGAATTGAGGAGTTCCAAGCTTAGATCTTTCTTTTCAATTCGAAATGCTTACCAAGGTAGACCCTTCGCACCTGTTCATCTTCGGCTAATTCTTCAGCAGTGCCAGCTTTCAGCAATTTACCTTCGAACATAAGATATGCTCGATCGGTAATGGATAAGGTTTCATTCACGTTATGATCTGTGATTAGTATACCAATGTTCTTCTCCTTCAGCTTTGCGACGATCGTTTGTATTTCTTCTACAGCAATCGGATCTACACCGGCGAAGGGTTCATCAAGTAGTACAAATTTTGGATCTACCGCCAGAGCTCGGGCTATCTCCGTTCGGCGCCTTTCTCCTCCGGAAAGCACCATACCCATGTTTTTACGAACATGCGTCAGGCTAAATTCTTCCAGCAATTCTTCCGTCTTTTCTTTTTGTTGGGCTTTGGAGAGCTTGGTCATTTCCAGTACCGACAAGATATTGTCTTCCACCGATAGCTTCCTGAAAACAGAAGCCTCTTGTGCCAGATAGCCGATTCCTTTTTTTGCCCGCTGATACATCGGCAAGGGTGTGATATCCTCATTGTCCAGAAATATGTGGCCATCGTTTGGTTTGATCAAACCCACAATCATATAGAAAGAAGTAGTCTTTCCTGCTCCGTTGGGTCCTAGAAGTCCTACAATTTCTCCTTGTTCCACGTCTACGGAAATTTGGTTAACAACCGTACGTTTCTTGTATTTCTTGACTAAGCTTTTTGCCTGTAATTTCATCCTCGTTTCTGAATTCGCTCATCGGGGGAAGTTGACTTCAAGGAGTGCTCGTCTTCAACCCAATCGCAATTTATCACTCAATTTTTATATCCTTAATGATCAACTGAAGGCTTTTATTGCCGCGGTACTCATTTTCCTCCAAATGAAAGGCAATACTGAAGGGTTGGCCTGTGCCAATGGGCTCAAGAAAGTGACCCATGCCGAAAGCAATGGCTTCAAAAGGTTGTGATCCATTTTGGATTAGTGTCATTTTTAAATGCTCGTCTTTGATCAGTTTGGGTGGATACCTTGTAGTGACTTCCCTTGCGATGAACACAGGGTTTAAATTGCCAGGTCCGAAGGGCGCCATCTGACGGAGAATATTATAAGTCTTGTAATTGATGAAATCAAAATTCACTTCAAGGTTCGCATCCAGTTTACATAGGAGCTGTTCCTCTGTAATCGTTCTTGCTACCACTTCTTCGAACCGATGTTTAAATAGAGGTACATTTTCTAAAGGGAGTGACAGCCCTGCGGCGTGATGATGGCCTCCAAATTGATCCAATAAGTCACTGCATTCCAATATGGCCGCATGAATGTCGAATCCTTCTACCGAACGAGCGGATCCTGTGGCATGACCTTTGGCTTCGGTAAGGATAATGGTTGGTCGATAGTAATTTTCGATACATCGAGAAGCAACGATGCCAACAATACCTTTATGCCAATCTTCTCGAAACAATACTGTAGATTTCTTGTCAGGGCTGGATTCCTCCTCAATCATTTCCAGTGCCTGCTCCGTAGTAGAGCGATCATATTCTTTCCGCGCACCGTTGATTTCATTGAGCTGTTTGGAGAAGGCATTCAGTTCTTGCTCATCCTCTCCAATCAGTAATCTGACAGATTCACGGGCGTGGGACAATCTTCCTGCTGCATTGATTCTAGGTCCCAGGTAAAATACCAGGTCTGAGATTTTGAGGTTAGACTTTAGGCCACTTACCTGAATCAGGGCTGCAATCCCAGCAGAGGGAGCGGTATTTATCTTTTTTAATCCATAAAAGGCCAGTATCCGGTTTTCACCCGTTATAGGCACAATATCACTTGCGATACTGATTGCTACAAGATCCAGGAAATTGTAAAGTTTTTTAAGATCTATCGTGTTTTGTTGGCAGAACCCATGGAGAAATTTGAACCCAACACCGCAACCTGAAAGTTCCTTATAAGGGTATTTGCAACCTTCTCTTTTGGGGTCCAGAATTGCTGTTGCCTGAGGCAATGTTTCACCGGGAAGGTGATGATCACAAATAATAAGGTCAATGCCTAGTTGGGAGCATAAAGCAGCATTGTCATGTGCTTTGATACCACAGTCCAGGGTGATGATCAAGTCAAAATCCTTAGTAGCTGCCCAACGTACCCCTTTTTCAGAAAGTCCGTAACCTTCTTCATATCGATCAGGAATGTAATAATCGATCTGACTGACATTACAATAGCTTTTCAAAAAACTATAAACCAAAGCGACAGATGTAGTTCCATCTACATCATAATCCCCATAGACGAGAATTTTTTCTTTTTTGAAAACCGCATTGCAAATACGATTCACGGCCTTGTCCATGTCTAACATGAGAAAAGGGTCGTGTAATTGATCCAGTGACGGCCTGAAAAACTGTTTGGCAAGATCGAAAGTGCCGATGTTACGTTGGAGTAGCAGCGAACTCAGATCCAGATTAATGTTGAGTGCCTTAGATAGTTGTTTGGCCGAAGTAGGATCCGTTGTTTTGTGAATCACCCACTTTTTTTCCATCAGCAAATCTTAACTAATTTGTGATTACCTGAATAGAAAAAGTCAAAAAAATTAACTCAAATCAACTCGTTCATGTCCTTTTCGGTCATATAGTGATAATCGAACCAAAAAGAATAGTCTTCATAATTAACCAAATCGTTCACTACCGGCATCATCTCGGCAATTTCCATGGAGTTTAACTGCGTAGAAGTCCAACTGCTAAATTGGGAGGCCTGGTGCTTCGGTAAATCCGAAAGCCGAATGAACTTATGACCG
Organism: Cyclobacteriaceae bacterium; assembly: GCA_965215825.1. GTDB lineage: Bacteria > Bacteroidota > Bacteroidia > Cytophagales > Cyclobacteriaceae > JAWPMT01. The sequence continues at coordinate 1,426,725 of CBDCEM010000002.1, forward strand.
TCAAAAAATCGAGGTTGCGCCTTTTCTTTCATAACCGAAGGTAAAAGTAGTATGCATGCATACGATATTTACGTTAAGAAGGTCAACATATTGTTAAGAAAATTTGATCAAAAGCTGTATCTATTAGATAAACTGTCAATGAAATACCAAAAAATCCACGAACATCTTACTTACTTTAGGGGCAATTAGAAGCTATGAAGATTTCATTGAGCGAGATTTGGAATTTTATCCAAATGATAGATCAGCAAGAAAGTGGATGGCATTACTCGCTGACAGCAGGTAAGGTATGTATCGTGGGCTTGGACCATAAGACATTGCTTGCGCTACGTGGTGATGAGAGTTATGATACGGAATTGTTGCCATCGCTTTTTACATTTCGAGAAATTTTGTGGCAGCCTGATGTTTTCACAGAAGCATCCATGAGTTTGCCAGGTTTGAGGATTCTAAAGGCTTTTAGTGAAGAATGTGCAGCGCAACTTCAGGAAGAAAGCACTACAACGTCAGGAATTTACTCCGAACTTGTGTTGGGGCTAAGTATTGCGTCAGAAGAGTCTATTCAACAATTAGAATCTGGGAATGTGCCAGTTACGAAAGTGTTGCGAGATCTTAGGAAAGCTTGTTTCCCAATTATTAAATTTTTCATCTTTCACCCACAAAACCGCATTGATTATCACCAGGATGCTGTCAATCGACTAAACTATGCTGTAAAAATTATGCTGACACAGTTTTATGGTCGCTACACGGAGTTGGAAGACCCATATTGGGAGATAACCTATGACCAACCATCAAAGAACGGGGCAACGAAAGCGGTGACCAAAGGCCAGTTAAAAACTGAGGAAGTACCTTCAAAAGAAGATTGAACCTATCTGGACATTTGCTGTTAAAGAAAACAACTGACCTTAGAAACGAAGTATAGAATTACCCTTTGAAAACGGAAGAAACCAAAAGTTCCCGCGAAAGAACTCGCTTTTTAGCCAAGAATCTGGGCAGAGGGCTCATATGGCTAACTATCATTGTTGGTGGCTACATTGTGGCTACGAGGTATTTTCAATTTGACCTGAAAGAGGCGATGGGACCCGTTTATGATGAGCCCATCATTATTTACAGCATCTTTCTTAGCTCGGAGGTAATCTTTGGGATCATACCCCCCGAGTTTTTTATGTTTTGGTCTGCCAGGCAAGGTGACCTTGATATTTACATACAAAACACGGCTCTGTTAGCTGGCATTTCTTATTTGGCAGGAGTTATTGGCTATGGGATTGGGTCTTTTTTCAACACCACTCAGCTTTATCGCACAATCAAAAAGAACTTCCTTGGGAAGGTAGAAAAGCAATTTCAAGCCTATGGCGGATTCCTGGTACTGGTTGCAGCGCTTACGCCATTACCATTTTCAGGTATTTGTATGCTTGTAGGCGCCGTTAAATACCCATTTCGGAAATTTTTGTTGATGGCGCTTATCCGATTTGCAAGGTTTGGTGTTTACGCTTATATCATTTGGCAGACGAATTCATTTTAAATCATGGAGCAAAAAACTGGCGTACTTCTCGTAAACCTCGGCACTCCCAACTCAACGGCGGTACCTGATGTGCGAAAATACCTTAGAGAGTTTCTTTCTGATAAAAGGGTAATTGATATTCCGACCGTTCCGCGATGGATGCTCGTCAACTTGATCATAGCACCTTTTCGAGCACCGAAATCTGCGGCTGAATACAGAAAACTATTTACGGAACGCGGCTCTCCATTGAAGTACTATACGGATGACATAACTCATCTTTTGCAAGAGGTATTGGGGCCTGATTATTTGGTACAATTCGCAATGAGATATCAGGAGCCGTCACTTCCTGACGTGTTGAAGAAAATGAAGGAAGCGAGGGTTTCCTCTATCCATGTAATTCCGCTTTTCCCGCAATATGCCTCTGCGACAACAGGGTCAGTAATTGATCGGGTCATGGAAATTGTAAAAGAATGGCAAATCATCCCTGAGATCAAATTCACCTCTCAATTTTTGGAGCAAGAACTATTCATCGAAACCATCGCTGATCAAGGATCTGTTTTCATTGAAAAAGAAAGCTATGATCATTTTGTTTTCAGTTATCATGGCTTGCCCGAGAGACAAATCAGGAAAGGTTCCTACGGCGAATATTGCCAACTGGGCAAATGTTGCAACACACTTAATGAGCACAATCGGTACTGCTACAGAGCGCAATGTTTTGAAACCACACGTCTGATAGCGAAGAAACTGGATATCCCAGAAGAAAAATATACAGTTTGTTTTCAGTCCAGATTGGGGAAGGACCCATGGGTACAACCATATACTGAAGACACACTTATGAATTTGGCGAAAGAAGGGAAGAAAAAGGTGTTGGCATTTTCTCCAGCGTTTGTTTCGGATTGCCTCGAAACCACCATTGAAGTTGGAGAAACCTATATGGAAGATTTCATTCATGCTGGCGGAGAAAAGTGGGATTTGGTACCAAGTCTGAACGCGGAACCCAAATGGGTGGAATGTTTAAAGCAATTGGTTTTGGAAAAGTAGTGAGTAGTACCTCTGAAGAAACTACTCACAATAGGTATTAAATCAATAATCCAATGCAGCAAGTGCGGGAGAACCATTGAATACATTCACCTTTCCAACGGTTGTATAAACCAAAGTGCTCCAGGAATTAGTGCCGCCCGAAAGAGGCATTTCGACAGCATTCCCACTAATATCTACAGAGATTTTGTCTCCTGATTGAGAGAATTTGTGGATCGACGAAGGTGCTCCATTTTCGGGAACACTGATCGACTGACCATCGACAGATACATTTAAGGCATTTCCTGAAAAGTTTACTACGGTGAAATAATTGTTCGCAGCCATGATTATGAAATTTTACTGATTGTATGCCTACTCTTTTAAGGCTTTTCGGCGTACTCCTTTTTTAATCGAGACAATCTGTCTATGCTGAAGTGATTATCTCGATTGATTATGATGTAAAGTTGGGAAATGCATTGCCTTCACTGCTGCTGCGAATGCGGCGCATCGTCATTTACCGCAAATGAGGTAGGGTCACTCATTTGGAGTATCATTATGTTGCCAGTAGGCGGAACCGAATTGATTTACTTCCAGCCCTGCCAGGTAGATTAACCATACTTTGAAGTCATACCAGAATACCCGAAGAAATCCATTCTCAAGAAATCTACGGGCAGATGTGTAGATCGGTGCAGGTACTAATTTTAACTTCCCCTTTTTTTTGAGCTGTTTACAGAGATACGAGCTTTCCATGATCAGCTTTTCCGGATAACCACCCAGCTCGTCGAGAATTGATTTGCGACAAAAGAGCGCTTGATCTCCCAGGAAATTATGATCTAGTCGCATACGAACACGATTGATAGCGGCAAGGCCTTGTAAATACCATCTTCGCTCCCGAAATTGAAAATCAAAAGCACCGCCTACGGCCGTGGTGTCATTGAGACATTCGCCAATGAGTAGGTCAAAATTTTTGGGTAACAAGGTGTCTGCATCCAGAAAGATGATCACTTCACCGCTGGCTCTTTGATAACCATAGTTGAGAACAGCGTATTTTTTACCCTTCAGGTTCGGTTTTTCAAATACACAAATAGGAAGATCTTTTATGCTTTCAAGTGTCCCGTCCTTACTTCCATTGTCAACAACAATGAACTCAATGGATTTGGAATCTGAGCTCATATCCATACTATGCAGTATAGTATGCCGTAGGTTGACGGCTTCGTTTAATGTAGGAATTACGATGCTTAAGGATTTCAATCCAGTGATTTAGTCCGCAAGTCTGAGAATTTTTTAAACAAATAGAAAGGATTATTGAAAAGGAAGCCGCCTTCTGTCCGGCGACTTCCTGAATTTCACTACACCTTTAGGTTGCATGAAGCATCATCGAATAATTGAAATTTTCCTGATGTCTAACAGGTTTTTATCCAGATCAAAGAATCGAGCCACTAGTATTCCCGCTGGTAGATTACTAAGATCCATGGCATGTTGATTCTTCACAATTCTAAATTCCTTGAGTTTTTGACCTGACAGGCTAATGATCTGAACCTTCAATTCCTGAAGTGATGGGTGACTGCTAAATATTTCATCCGACCCCAGGGTTTGCGCCAAGCCAAAACCTGGAGGGAAAATTCCAATACCACCACCACTACAATCATCGAGATAGCCTGTTCGGGTGGTCCATGCAGTGAAGGAACCACAGGATTTTCTAACACGTACCCGATAATATTGGTAAGCTCCATCAATATTGTTTGTTTGAATATTAATGGTGTTTGTGCCATGTCCATTTAAAATGGTGGCGCCTGAAACGAACCATTCATAAATTGGACATTCACCTGAGTTATTATCAATAGCCATCAGTTGTGCAGCACTTCCCGGACATACATCAGAAATTTGTCCACTTGCCGGTCCGTTCAATTGAATGCCTGTAGGTTGCATGACATTTCCTCCAGAGACAGTGATCAGTTCCGAATCCGAACAAGAACCATTCACATCAGTATAAGATACGGAAATATTGCCGTTGAAGGAGTTGTTGCAATTATCAGCCTGTACAAGTAAGGTAGTACCGTTAATGCCGCCGATGACTGATACTCCAAAAGGAACTTGCCAGGAAATGTTCGTAGCTGAGCCGGTCCCTCCCGTCAACTGATACGTAGCGATATTACAGCCAATCATACCAGGTCCGGAAATGTAAAAGTCGCAGGAATGATCTGAGGTAGCATCTGCACAAACCGTGACCGACTTGGTTTCAGTGCATGAATTGTTAACGTCGCTATAACTCACCTGAATCTGCCCGGAAAATGGTGTGCCATTATTATCTGATCTGACAGTCACAGTTGAGCTATTGGCGCCACTTACTATGGTGACCCCTGGAGGAAATTGCCAGGAGATATTTGTTGCATTACCTGTTCCACCAGTCAGCTGGTAAGTTGTGTTACTGCATCCAATTGTTCCTGAACCTGAAATAGAGAAATCGCACGGATCATCAGTTGGACAATTGTTGCAAACAGCATTTCCGCTAACATAGGTCAATTTTCTTACCTGGTGATCATTAAACTGACTGACAGACATATGTTTCCTTTTAGAAGCGGATCCTGGCCAACTGTCTTTAAAGTAAAAATTACCATTAGTGTGTTCGTAAATAAAAATAGCATGCTGAATGCCGCTGGAAACTCCAGCACAAGTCCCAATTCCGTAATTATCAATTACCGCAACCACACCATTTCCTGCCGCTAATTGATCAATGACCAGCTGATCAGAAATATTACCATTGATATGATGAACCGTAAGGTTACTAAAGGAAAAATCAGGATTTCCCAGTGCCTGGGAAAAATCGAATGTTTCACTTCCGAAGATGTCTTCAGGGCAATCGCCTGCCGAACTTTTTTTGTAACCCCCAAATGACTCACACCAATTGAAGTTTGAGACGGTACCAAGAGGCCCTGCATTAGTACAACCAAAGCTTGCCAGCCCATTAAAGGGTCCACAGTCATTGGGATTATAATTGGGCAACTGAGATGGGCTTACAAAATTGAAAGCTGAACTTGCCTGAACTGTTCCATGATTAATCATGTGTTCCAGAGGGAGCGATACCAATTGTGTTAAGGAATGATCCGGATTGCCATCCGCACCACCTAAAACACAGTCACTCCAGTACCTCCATTCGTTGAAGTCTGCACCGGAATGCCCATCTTGCATATACCCTTGAGCTTGTAACGCTTTGGATTCCATGGCTGCCACCGTGGCGAAAATGTAGCAAGGCCCTTGTAGTAATTGATCTGATACATGATCAGAGTAAGGGACTTTCTGGGCCATCAATTGGCTTCCAAATAGCATCGAAAGCCCCATGCTGAATAGCAGTTTTTTTATCATAGTTGTGTCATTTTTAGGTTGGGATGAAAGATAATCTCTTTTTAAACAAAAAGACGGTTGCCGTTATTAATAAGAAATATGTTGTACCTATTCGAGCATTGAATTCAATGGGAACTTTCATGTCGAATAAATGACAAGTCCAGTGGACTAGCTATCTTGAGATGAATTCAATTGCTTTCCAATGAAAATCCTCACAAGAGCTACTTTATTCACCTTCATTTTTCTGTATGACATTAGCCCCGGCTGGGCACAGGTCGATCCATTTAAGCAGCATATCGAGGAAAATGGCCATCAGATCATCAAAGATTTTGCAGAATTACTGGCCATACCTAACGTGGCTTACGATTTGCCAAACATCAATAAGAATGCAAGTTTCATTGTAGAAGAACTGAAAGAAAGAGGAGTGGAGGCAAAGCTGCTGAGAACAGTAGGTACGCCACCCATTGTATTTGGCTACCTGCCGGTTGAAGGGGCCACACGAACCCTGGCCTTCTATGTCCACTATGATGGGCAGCCCGTGAATAAAGCCAATTGGACCAACGATCCCTGGGAACCGGTTTTATATGACAGGGCAATTCACGAGGGAGGCCAGCCAATTGCTTTTCCTAAAAAGGGCGAAGAAATAGATGAGGAGTATAGATTATATGCCCGATCAGCCGGAGATGATAAAGGACCTATCATTAGTATTTTAAATGCCCTTGATGTGATTCGGAAAGAAAACCTGGAGATTACATCCAACCTGGTTCTTTTCTTTGAAGGACAGGAAGAAGCAGGTTCAAAGAACCTTAGACGCTACCTGGAAGACAACAGTGAATTGATTGATGAAATCGATCTTTGGATGTTTTGTGATGGTCCCGTACATCAGTCCCGAAGACCTCAGTTGGTGTTCGGCGTACGGGGTGTTACCGGTATGGAAGTTACTGTATACGGCCCCAACCGGTCGCTTCACAGTGGACACTATGGCAATTGGGCACCAGTCCCCGGTCAGATGATTTCCACGCTTATTTCCAGCATGAAAGACCTGGACGGAAACGTGATCATAGATGGTTTCTATGATGATGTGGCCCCATTAAGTTCAAGAGAAATAGAAGCTTTGGCAAGCGCTCCGGATGTGGATGCCTCGCTTAGAATGGAATTGGGTTTGAATGATACCGAGGGTAGTGAATCGCTTTACCAAAGATTACTTTATCCGTCTTTGACCATCAAAGGAATAAGTACCGGAAATGTAGGCCAGGAGGCCAGAAACGTGATCCCTTCGACAGCTACTACTTCCTTAGGAATAAGATTGGTAAAAGGTTGTGACCCGGAACAGATGAAAGACCTGGTAGAAGCACATATAAGAAAACAAGGCTATCATATTGTACGAGAAGATCCGGATCAGGAAACTCGCATGAAGTATCCCAGGATTGCGAAAGTTACCCGAGGTGGAGGGTATCCCGCAGCTCGTACTTCGATGGAAGTACCAATAACGCAGGAAGTCGTAACTGCCACGCGCAAAGTGGTTGGAGAGGACCTGGTACTGCTACCAACATTAGGGGGTTCCTTACCGCTCTATCTATTCACTGATGTATTGAAGAAGCCAGCCATCATCGTTCCTATAGCCAATCATGATAATAACCAGCACGCTGCAGACGAAAACCTTAGGCTAGCTAATCTTTGGTACGGAATAGAATTGATGGGAGCGATCATGACGATGGAGTGATCGCAGGAGAGGAGACCATGCTAGCTCCTGAATTGACGCTCAAATTCGACTGGATGTTGAGCGATTGAATAAAAATCGAGAAACAGGTCATTTACTGTTCAAAACTACTTGCATCCATACGACTCACCGCAACTGCAATCTTGCTATCAGCCGTTCCGTAGTATAGAAACCATTTTCCGTGATAGAAACTCAAGCCTTCTACAAAACACACGTTATTGACTTGCCCGGTCATTTCGTAAGGTTCCGTGGGATGAAAGAAGTAGGAACTCGATCGATCGATCAGTTCGGCAGGATTGCTGGAGTTGAACAAGGCCTGCCCTGCTGCATAAGTTCCTTTAGGTAATTCATAATTATCCTGCATGTTTCGGCTATTGTAGATGAGTAGTATCCCTCGGTCTGTGATAAGAGCCGGAGGTCCAGGTTCTACCAGGTCACTATCGAATTGCCCTTCTCTCGGTGATAGGACTTTCTTCCAATTGCCCTGATTATCTTTCAGGGGGTCCCAATGGATCAAATCACTGGACGTAGCAACAAATAAATCTGTATCTCCAAAATACATCCAATACCTGCCATTTACCCGTGCAGCGACCATTCGTGACCCTTCAAGTTTTGAAACTATGGCTCCGGATTTTGACCAGGAGTTGATATCTGCCTCCTTGGTGAAAACTGAACCATGTTTTAACCAGACCTTGAGATCGATTGAAGAAGCAACAAGTAATCTTGCTTTGTCTCCGTCATAGGCTGTGTAAGTCATGAAATAGGTGCCTTTTTCATCTTCAACTATCCGTGGGTCTTCAGCCCCTCCTTCCCATTCCAGGTATTTGACGTGATCGTCCGATGGATAGAAAATGGGCTCAGATAGTCTGTTAAAACTTAATCCATCCACACTCCAGGCCAGTCCAATCCTGGAAGTTCCATTGAATTTACCCACAAAATCTTCTGCTCTGTATAATAGAAACAAGGTGTCGTTTCTCACCAACGAAGATGGATTAAACACATCCTTACCTTCCCACTTCACAAACTCCTGCCGGAGAGAATCAAAAAAACGAGAAGTTGTATCCGGCAATAAGATAGGATTCAACTCATCGGCCTTTTGAAAATCACTTAATTGCCAATTTTGGACCTTTTCAGAATTAAATTGACATGCAACAACGATTACTATGAGACAGATGTATTTTAGGGCTTTCATGGTCATCAAAATTTAAAAGTACAAATAATCTCAACACTAGATTTTGTGGAGGTCATGGTGGTATGGAGATGTAGACGTAAACGGAATTTCAAGCTACTGATTAGGCACAAGATTCGAAAGGAATCTACTTTTTGAGACCCTCGTTGATTCTTCAATATATTAAGGAGGAGCTCAAAGACCTACTTAAAACACCTAACTTTACCGATAAATTACTTTTTTTATTCCTTTAGAGAAACCTTCTCCAACAACGCCTGTCTTTATTGTGTTTACCTAGGTGAAAAGCGAATACCAACATATCCACCGACACCTGATTGTACTCAGTCAGCAGGGCGACCAAACCGCCCAGGCAGAGCTGTATAAGCTCTATGCCAAGGCTATGTACAATATCTGTCGGCGTATGCTCGGTGATGACGAGGAAGCAAGGGACATCTTGCAGGAATCGTTTATCGATGCTTTTCAGAAATTACCTTCGTTGAGGGAAGTCAATACTTTCAGTTTGTGGATCAAGCGCATTGTGACCAATAATTGTATCAATACCATTCGGAAACGCCGGATCATGACCACTGAACTGAAGGAGGGTATCGACCCGATGGATGATGATAATGACGATTTTGACTATACTGAATTTAAAGCAGGTAGAATAATGGAGGCAGTAGACACGTTACCAGACGGATGTCGAACAGTACTCAATCTGTACTTGTTTGAAGGGTATGATCACAAAGAGATCGCTCAGATTTTGTCCATTACCGAGTCCGCGAGCAAGGCGCAGTATTGCAAGGCCAAAGCTCGCATCAGGAATAAATTAGCAGATCAACAGCAACAATATGTCTGATCCATTAAAAAGATATGTAGAAGCCAACCAATCGGATTTCGAGGTTTTTCCTTTTGATGAGGAAGTGGGTTGGGAGGAGATTGCTTCCAAAATACAACCAGCAAGGACGAAAAAAATGCGGCTAAAGCCATGGCTTTATGTCGCTGCATCTGTTTTGTTGTTGGCTGTATTTGGTGTTGCGGTGATGCAGCCCAATCAAATGGAAAGTGGGTACGCTTCCGAGATTATGGAAGCCAAAACCTACTACCAGCATATGGTAGATGGTAAAATTTCCCTGGTGAAAGCACGCGTAGATGATGAAGAATTATTTGCGGACCTGGAAGCCATGGATGTTGCATTTGAAGAATTGGAGAGAGACCTTAAGGATGATGTAGATAACGAGGAGGTAGTAGCAGCGATGATTGACAATTACCGATTGAAGTTGAAGATCCTGGAGAAAATATTAGAGGAATTAGACCAGAAAGAGCATGAGCAAGTGGAGTCGACAAATCTGTAGTACGGTTGTTTTGGTATTGGTTGCATTCTACGCCACCAGTCAGGTGCGTGTAGATAAGGAATACGACGAATTGTTTGCGTTGAACCCCGGCGACAAAGTGGAGGTGACCAATAAATATGGCGAGGTAATTATTCAAACATGGTACAAGGATTCGGTCCGTATCAACGTGCATGTAGAAGCCAGAGGCAAAAATGGATCTGCCGTAAACAAGGCCATGAGACGCGTGGATATTGATCTAAGAAAGATTGGCAATCTTGTGACAGCCCAAACTGATATCGAGAAAAAAGGGGGCATGTTAAGTGAATTAGTTGGTGAAGTCAGTGACGTTTCAAATTCACTATTTAGTAACCAAAAATTCACCGTGGATTATGAAATTTGGTTGCCTGCAGATGTTCCCGTATCCATCGATAATCGATATGGCAATGTGTATCTGGCACAACTTGAAGGTCCGGTGGACCTGACCCTCGCTCACGGAGATATTCGTGGAACGCGAATTGATCATAAAATCGACCTGAGACACAGTTTTGGTAAGGTAACATTCGATTACATCAAAGAAGGAGAGATTAACCTCAGAGGATCTGAATTTAAACTAGATGAGGCCCATCAGTTATTTTTCGAATCCAGTTCTTCCGAAATTTCTGTTAAGCAGGTAAATGCATTGAAATTTGACTCCCGAAATGATAAATTTCACCTGGGTCAAGTGAAAAATGTACATGGTGACGGATCATTTACAGATCTTAACCTGACTACACTAGCCATTACTGCGCGATTAGACTTTAGTTATGGTGACATCTATCTGAATGGCATCGCTCGTGATTTTGAAGAAGTTATTATTTCCGGAAAATCAACAGATATAAACCTTGTGTTGGATCAGGCATCTTACATACAAACGAAAATATCTGGCCCGGAAGAAAGTATGTTCTTGCCGAATAGCATGCTTACCCTTCAAAGAGAAGAACTAGCAGATGAGCAAGTTTCCCTAAGTGGAACAGTAGGAAACACCAATACTGAAATCAGTACCTTGAATGTGAAAGCAAATAATGGCAAAATTATTGTAGCAATCAGTGAGGTACCAATATTCACCAGCCGCGATTAAAGGATGCTAGCTCGTATTTGTCTATTTTCATTGATGTTGTGGTCATCTACGGCCATGGCACAGTCCATGTATGAACAGTCAGCTGGTGTGCGATTAGGTCATACAGCTGCACTGACCTTCAAAAAATTCATGATCGAGAACGAGGCCCTGGAGGTAATGGTGAGTGGGAGAAAAGATGGCTTACAGTTGACAACAATCTATACGTTTCATAAACCCATGGAATTTTCATTCAATGAAAATTTTTTCTTGTACTATGGAGTGGGAGCTCATGTAGGTTATGAAAATTATGACCGCTTTAGCAAGACATTGACGTCATTGGAACCACCAGCTTTTGAATTCAGAGAACGGACCTTTTTTGTAATGGGGGCTGATGCACTCCTAGGAATTGAATATCGATGGTTGAGTGTGCCCATCACGATTTCGTTTGATTTGAAACCTTATTTCAGTTTTATCGGTATGCGATATACAAATGGCATGTTCTGGGACTCTGCTATTGCATTTAAATATATTTTTTAGGCCAGATTTGTCCCGACTCACCAAACCAATCTAAATGAGACAAATAATTACAGGCCTTGTCTGCCTTCTTGCCCTGGTCCATGCACAGGCACAGCGTTATGAGGATGTTAATGATCCCAAAGAAGTCAAATCATTATTGAGCAAGAATAATCAAATTGAAGGTTTTGGAGGAATAGACCTGAAAATTTCAGATGTCATTGGCGAGCGGACCTTGCTTGTGGGCGGTGCTGGAGGAGTCATTATCAATCGATCCTATTTTTTCGGAATAGCTGCTTATGGATTGGCTACTCAGCCGTCTTTTGATGGGGTAGTACCCGGGCCTAATACGGAAAAGCGACTGACGTTATACGGAGGTTATGGTGGCGTTGTAGTTGGAGGTACTATCCTTGGGAAAGAAGTAGTACATATCAGTTTGCCCATCACTTTCGGAGCAGGGAATCTGGATGTTTCTGATGATGATTTTTTTACACAAGGTTTTGGGGATAGCCAGTTTACCGTAGAAAACTCCACCTTCTTTGTGATAGAACCCGCAGCTCAGCTAGAGTTTAACATCACTTCATATCTGAGAATTGCCACAGGTGTGAGCTATCGCTGGGTGACTGGATTGGAATTGGTGAATGTGACAAACGATGACTTACGGGGATTGACTGGGGTACTTTCAATTCGTGTGGGTAGATTTTAGGTCTGGCTGCTTGCAGACCAGGAGAGTTGGGTTGTTGATGACCCGCGTTCCTATCAGAAAATAATTGCCTCCGTCTTTGAGTTGGTATTTTTTCTTAATTTGATCCGGAGTTAACGGATAATTTCGAGTGATGATGTTTGCTTTTTGATCTGATAACAACTTTTTCAGGTTGTGTTTCGAGACCTCCTTGATCACTTCAAATGTCCTCCCAGGAAAACCATCTACCAGATTTTCTGAAGTATACAGGTGACTATTGTTTCCAAGCTTACTCAACCCGAATCGCTTCCCAACCAACTTGTAAGCTCCGGCTTTCAGAACAGCTACATTTGGTTCGTATAACCATTTACGAATTGGGCCAAACTCAGACTGAGCATCGGATTCTTCTGATTTGTTGAAATTAAACTTTTGTGAGCCTTCCGATAAGTTTACCGTAATTATTTCTGGTTCACCTACCCAATCAGGGGTCATCAAATAAAGAACTTCTTTTAGCTCATTTCTGGAGGCGACGAGATGGACTTCTTTTACATGAGATAATTCCGAAAGGGCAAGTTCCACGTCCAAAATGGGTGAAGTCTTAATCAATGCCGTCGCGCCTTTCTCCAAAATCTCAGGGACTAATGTGGTTGCATCTGGTTCACAATCTGAAAGCTTGTATACTTTGCTATTGTTCTCGCCTCTTCTGGCAGGATCAAAGAAAAAGCATGTAGCTTCATGCGCTGGCCATTGATCGAGAAATAGGTTGGCTTCAAGATGATGGACATGGATATTTCCTTTACCCATTAATCGGGTATTGTGTGTGAAAACCTCACAGAGCTCCTGATTTCTTTCAACATAGTGACATTCCTTGAAATTATTTGAAAGGGCAAGGCAGTCAATGCCCATGCCACCTGTAAGATCAACAAGTACTTTTCCAAGGATCAATTGCTGTTTATAGGTGGCTGTTTCTTCGGAGGAACACTGTTCTAAAGAAAGTGGAGGGGGATAAACGAGACCCTTGATCGTACTCCAGTAAGGTAATTTCTTAATGGCTTTCTTACGACTGATCAACTGGTCAATGAAGAGTCGAATATGCCTGGAGACTTCAGGGAAATCTTTTTTAGGTGGATTCAGAAGAAGTTTTTGGGGATCCGTATGACGAAACTCATTAAGGAAAGTCATTCCTTCAGAAGAAGTGATCAAATCAAAATCATTTTGGTCCATACCCATGCAAGTTTACAAGGTTCCTGGAAAAGCCAATCGGTTCAATTCCATTTAGATGTACGGGCATCTTTTTTAATAATATTTACGTTTAGGTATTTAATATTAAATTTACATTTAGGTATTTAATGGATTTATTATGAAACCTTATCAACTAGGTGAATTTGAAGAGATCGTACTTCTAACAGTGACCATTTTACAAAGTGAGGCCTATGGAGTAGTTATTCGACATGAGATTGAGGAGCGGGCCCAGCGCAAAGTCAGTGTGAGTGCATTGCAGACAGCATTACGAAGAATGGAGAAGAAAGGATATCTGGAGTCCGCTTTTGGAGAGGCTACTGCGGTAAGAGGAGGTAAGCGAAAAAGATATTTCAAAGTGACCCGAATGGGTGTAAAGGCGCTTGAACATACCCGTGACATCCGGACAGATTTATGGAGTGCTGTTCCAAAAATGTCATTTGATTTTTCCTTGAATTATTAATTGGGTTCCCTGATATGGGCCTGACAAAATGAATAAATCAAGGTCAAATCCACCAAAATACTCCACACGCTTTCTTAAGTGGTTTCTTCATCCGGATTACCTGGAAGACATCCAGGGGGATCTGGCGGAGGAATTTGAAATGAAGAAAAATCAAAGGTCAATTATATGGGCTAATCAATGGTATCGGTTTCAAGTTTTGCGGCTGTTCAGACCCGCTATGATGAAAAGACCAAATCCAACGAATCCCGTCGAAAACTCAACTACCATGTTTAAAAATTATCTGAAAATAGGTCTGCGAAATTTGTGGAAATACAAATCCAGTACGGCCATCAACGTTATTGGACTTACCACAGGCTTAACGGCATTTTTACTGATAAGTATTTTCGTCAAGGACGAATTCTCCTATGATCGCCACCATGAAAAAGGAGAGCAGATCTACAGGGTCACGGTCAAAAATTTTGATCAAAGTGGATCTCTGTCCAGACAATGGGCCTTTTCATCGGCAGGCCATGCGGAGCGACTAAAAGAGGACTATACAGCAATCACTCATGCCACGCGATTCTACCCCTGGGCTTTCCCTGACTTGATGGTGGGCAATCAAAAATTTCTTTCGGAGCAGGTTGTATTCGCTGATGATGACGTGTTTGACATGTTTACTTTCCCGTTCATCATAGGAGATCCGGAAACGGCATTTGATGATATCTTTTCTTTGGTACTTACTGAGGAAACTGCCATCAAAATTTTTGGTAATGACTGGCGTGACCAACAAATTCTGGGTAACACAATAGAGTTGTCACGAAGAGGCCAAAAAGCGTCATTTAAAATTACAGGAGTGATGGAGACTATGCCAGAACAACAGCATTTTCATTTCGAATATTTGGCTCCGATCCGGTTTATCGAACAACTATTTGGTCAGAATGCTATGAACAATGTAGGAGGTAATTATAATTGGCTCACCTACATATTACTTGACCCGAATGTAGAATTGCCGAAGGAAGATGAGCTGACTAAGGAATTCTTTACCAAATACATGGGAAAACTTCGGAATGGTCAGGATGCCGCTGATTTTTATGGATTCGATTTTCAACCTTTATATGATATTCACTTGCATTCCAACCTGGAAGGAGAGTATGAGACGAATGGTGACATTCAACAGATCTATATATTTTCTATAGTGGGTATTCTATTGCTACTAGTCGCGTGTATCAATTACATGAACCTCGCTACATCCAATTATTCAAGAAGAATGAAGGAAGTGGGTGTTCGTAAAGCACTAGGCGCAAGGAAAGCCACCTTGGTCAAACAATTTCTGACTGAATCCTCGTTGATCACTTTGATTTCACTTCCTATAGCACTTCTTCTGGCCTATCTGTGCCTGCCGTATGTGAATGATTTCCTTGGCAAGAAGATGAGCTTTGGATTGCTTTTTGACGGAGATTTATTAATCATCGCTAGCAGTGTAATTGTTGGAATTGGCTTTATTGCAGGTTCTTACCCTGCGTTGTTTCTAGCTAAAATCAACCTTATACAGGCGTTGAAAGGAGAGCAATCAGTAAACGCCAGGAAGTGGAATTTTCGTTCGTGGCTGGTGACCTTTCAATTTGCGGTCACGATTTCACTGATCTTCGCCATTCTTGTCATTGAATCCCAAATGAAGTTCATCAACGATAGTGATCCGGGATTTAGAAGAGATAAAATTCTCGAACTTCCTCTTTCCAGGAACATTAATGATCTGGGAGTTTTCAAAAATGAATTGTTAAAGCTGCCTGCAGTAGAAAGTGCTTCTTATTCATCCAGAATACCCACTGGCAGGCTTTCCGATAGCATGGGGGCAATGATCTTTAAAGGGGATTCGGCAGTCGCGGCTGGTTTCCGTCTGCCTTATATCCGTGTGGACGAAGATTTTATCCGGACATACGAAATCGATTTGATAGCAGGAGAAGATTTTCGGAAAGATCAAAGTATGATCAGGGATAGTATTGGATACTACATCATTAATCGTACAACTGCAGAACGCATGGGGTACCTAAATCCGGAGGAAGCCATAGGTAAGCGACTTAGTTATGGTCCCTATAATGGGCAAATGTTTAAAGTAGGAAGAATCCAGGGAATTGTAGAAGACTTCAATTTTGAATCTATTAAAAGCCCGATTGTACCCATGTTGATGGCAAAGTCTGAAAACTATCGACGGATCTCCCTCAAGATGAATACTCAGGATTTGCAAAATACCCTGAGGTCAATCGAAGAAATTTGGGCACAATTTGAGCCGGAAAGAACAGCAAACTACCAATTTGTGGATGAGTCTTTCAGTGAGCAATATGATCAAGAACAGAAGTTGAGTAGCATGTTGAAGGTTTTCACTTTCATAGCTATCCTCATAGCTTGTTTAGGACTAATTGGCATGGTTGGCTTTATCATCGAAACAAAGATCAAAGAAATAGGGATCAGAAAAGTACTTGGAGCGGATACTGTAAAGATCATGTACCTGATCGGCAATCGTTTCATTGTATTGATTGTTTTGGCTTTTATCATTTCTTCGCCGATCGCCTATTTCCTTATGTCTGATTGGTTGGAAATTTTTGCGTACCGGATCAATATTTCGATTTGGATAATCATGGTACCACTCTTCCTTACACTATTATTAACGATGCTTGCCATTTCTTACCAGACATACAAGGCATCCATGTCTAACCCCGTGTTGTGTCTTAAGGACGAGTAATATCTATCGGAACCTAAATTCTGTAGAGAGAAACCTGGACATTCGACCTTGATGGTTTTAAAGTTCGGGTTTCAGAAATTCTGACAATACCATTTTCTTTATCATAATGGCCCTGTAGTTCAGCCAAAAACCAAATGTTTTTGAAGTAATAGCGTGAGCCGTTACCAGCTTTCGGGAGACCACTTTTTGAAGCAGGAATAGAATGTTTCAGTAAATTAAGAAAGCGTCAGATGCAAGGTCAGATAAAAGGAAAGGCCCATTTCTGGGCCTTATTCTTTCAGTTTAAGAGTAAAACAATGATTTAAAATACCTTGGTACAGATGTCCGAAAGTTTCGTAACACCAGTCTCTCAATTCAGTGATTTCATCTGGAACAAGTGAACGGATAGCTTTTATCAACTCTTTCTCAAACAGATTCACATCAAAACTCACCTTTGAGAGGATAGTTTTAAAGTACTCCAACATTCAAGTGAAATTTTGTTAACTCATGATCTCATACCGTAAATTTGGCGTTCTTTTGTGTTAGAATCGTATCCTAAAAGTTAAGGAATTCTATCATTCTACGCAAGAAGGTTACGGTTATTGTTCATTCAAAAATTATAACGATGAAGTCAGTATTAAGTTGTCTGTGGTTCATTTCAATCGTTTTCACTGCAGCTGCGCAAGAAGTGTCAGTGAAGTATGGAGGTGCTGAAGTAGCTATCAACCAAGTGTTTACTTTAACGTTAACCATTGAGAATGAGCGACTAAAAAATTATAGCCCTTTTCCCGAAATAGATGGATTTGTAAAGAGAGGAACGTCATCAAGTACCTCTACAAGTTTCATCAATGGGAAGATGACTTCCTCCCAGAGTATCATTCAAAATTACCAACCGACGGCTGAGGGTCAATTCAATATACCCGATTTCCAGATCACAGTAAATGGGAATAATTATAACATTAAGGGAACAACCGTTAAAGTGGGCCCGGCTGTGCAACGTTCCCAACGAAATTCAGACCCTTTTGATCCGTTTGATTTTTTCAATCGAAGAAGGCAGCCTAGTCAGTCTCAGGAGTTTGTGGATGTGCAGGCTGAGGCCTTTTTGGCATTATCGACGGATAAAAGGGAGGTTTATGTAGGTGAAGGTTTCACAACCACTTTGGCATTCTACGTTGCTGAGTCTAATAGGGCAGATATGAGGTTCTATGAATTAGGGAAACAAATCACAGAGATCGTTAAGCAGATCAAGCCCGAAAACTGTTGGGAAGAGAACTTCAACATCGATAACATCAATGGACAACCAGTCACTCTGAATGGTAAACCTTATACCCAGTACAAAATATTCCAGGCAGCTTATTATCCATTAAATGAAGAACCGATCAATTTTGAGTCGGTTGGACTGAAATTGATCAAATACAAAGTAGCAAAGAACCCGAGTTTCTTTGGGAGAAACAGACAGGAAGACTTTGAGACATTTTATTCAAAACCAAAGACCGTAGCTGTCGTACCATTACCGCCTCATCCTCTTCGTGAAAGTGTTTCAGTGGGATCGTTTCAACTTTCTGAAGATATTTCAAGTAAGGACTTGAAGACGGGCCAAAGTTTCAATTATCAATTTAAAGTGCGTGGTATCGGAAACATCAGCTCCATTGAGGCTCCCGGAATTCCAGAAGATGGGCAGTTTGATTTTTATGAGCCGAATATCCAGCAAGATGTAAGACATGCTCAGGATTTAGTTACTGGAACCAAGGCTTTCAACTTCTATGGTATTCCCAATGAACCAGGAACTTATAATTTGGGTGATTATATGCAATGGATTTTCTTCGATCCGGACAAAGAACAATATGACACTCTGCGTTCTGAAATAGTAGTCCATGTGGCAGGGGAGAGCCGAAAAAATGAGTATATCTCGTCAAGTGATCTGGGTAGTTTCTATGATCAGATTGAATACGAAAAAAATGCCCTTTCTGACCTTTCGGGTGGAGGTTTGATGCGTATGATCTCCAATGGTGTGGTAATAGCAATTTTGTTTTTACTTATTTTTCTTAGGAGAAATGAATTAGCAAGGACCTTCAAGGACCTTTACGCTTCCGTAGATCACACCCTGATCTACACAAGTATCGGAATGGTGGCTGTACTTTCGCTATTAGGGCCGTTCCTTTTTGTTTGGATAGACTCCTGGTGGTTAAGGATACTAATTCCCGCGCCAGCCATTGCCCTTACGATCATTATTGTCGGACGTCAATTATATCGCATACATGGATACCTCACATCAGGCGACATGTATTTCCATTTGATTGGGATTCTTGTGCTTTCCTCGTTTATTGGAACAGCACTTACGGCAACCATGGGGCCCGTGGATTGGATAGAAGAATTTCTTTTTGGATTGCTCCTGATGCTTGGCATGGGACTACTCTTTACTCAAATACATGCCATGGCTCATTTTTTTGTGCGCCAGGGATACAATAAATGGGATGCTCTGATCCCGTTCAAAAACCTTCAGATAATTTGTCAGATTACCGAGAAACAATTTGCTCTGGAGGTACTTGTCTTCCTTATACCTCTTGTCAACTTATACTACGGTTATATGATTCTTTTGAAAGTCTGTGACGTTCAGAAAATAGATACTAAATACGCAATCTTCGGTGCTGTTCTGCCTTTTGCGGCCTTATCCAGGGTTTTTTACGACAATAAGGAGAACTACGCACGCATTTACAAGTTTGGATATGGGAAATAGTTTTGGTAATCTGTTTAGGATTACCACTTTTGGCGAATCACATGGTAAAGCCATTGGCGTCACAGTAGACGGGTGCCCTGCGGGTATTTCTGTAGTTGAGGATTTTATTCAGAATGAATTGGCGAGGCGTAAACCTGGTCAATCTAAGATCACCACTCAACGAAAAGAAGAAGATGTAGTCGAGATTCTTTCAGGGGTATTTGAAGGCAAGACCACAGGAACACCGATTGCAATGTTGATTCGCAATCAGGATCAGAAAAGCAAAGACTATTCTCACATTGCCGAAAAATTCAGACCTTCTCACGCCGATTATACCTATCAGAAAAAATACGGCATCCGTGATTACCGAGGAGGCGGGAGAAGTTCCGCAAGGGAAACAGCAGCTCGTGTAGCCGCAGGTGCCATTGCCAAGTTAATGCTAAGGGAAAAAGGAGTATTTAGTCATGCTTTCGTATCTCAGGTTGGTGAATTAAGGCTCAACAAATCTTACCAGGAGCTCGATCTATCTTTGATAGATTCCAATGCGGTAAGATGTCCAGATGAGGACACTGCAGGCAAAATGTTCGAATACATAGATGAGATACGGAAAAAAAGAGACACTGTTGGAGGGATCATTACAGGGGTAATTCAGGGAGTGCCTGTGGGTTTAGGAGAACCAGTTTTTGATCGGTTACACGCCGAATTGGGCAAAGCCATGTTGAGTATCAATGCGGTAAAAGGATTCGAATATGGCAGTGGTTTTGAAGGAATCAAAAAGCTAGGATCCGAACACAATGATGAGTTCTACAACGATGGAGAGCGAATTCGAACCCGTACGAACTACTCAGGAGGGATACAAGGTGGGATCTCCAATGGAGAAGATATTTATTTTAATGTGGCCTTCAAGCCTGTGGCTACTTTGATGCAAGATCAGCAAAGTGTAGATCAGGAAGGTAATGAAGTAATCGTGAGCGGAAAGGGGCGTCATGATCCTTGTGTGGTCCCACGTGCCGTTCCAATTGTGGAAGCTATGGCTGCTTTGGTCATAGCAGATTTCTATTTGATCAGCAGAACAAATAAATTGAGCGATGATTAACCTTACAATATGAAGAAACTTGCAATCCATACGCAGATACTGATCGGAATGGCATTGGGGCTGTTATTTGGTATGCTGGCCATACAACTCCCCTGGCTCTCCTCTTTTGCCCTTGATTTTATCAAGCCTATTGGAACTATTTTTATCAGAGGGCTCAAAATGGTGGCCGTGCCCCTAGTTTTAGCTTCTCTTATTATAGGTGTCGCTAACATTGGAGACATCTCCAAGCTATCTCGAATGGGAGGTAAGACCTTAGGTATTTTCATTCTTACCACGATAATATCTATTACCATTGGCCTTACTGCGGTTACACTGCTGAAACCAGGAGAGAAACTCCCGGAAGAAACGAGAACTAACCTGATGGCATTGTACAATGAGAATGCCGAAGGGAAGATTTCATTCGCAGAAAAAATTCAAAACCGGGGACCATTGCAGCCTCTGGTGGACATGGTACCTGACAATATATTCAGCGCGGCTACTAGTAATAGCAGTATGTTGCAAGTTGTATTTTTTGCAATTCTGATTGGAATTGCCTTGCTAAAGATACCTAAAGAACGAGGAGAGACGGTGCTCAATTTCTTCAATGGAATCAATGACCTCATTGTCAAGATTGTCCAGTTTATTATGTTATTGGCTCCTTATGGGGTATTTGCATTGATGTCAGCGCTGATTGTAGAAATAGCTGGAGACGATCCTGGAAAGGCGCTGGACTTGTTATATGCTTTGTTATGGTACACCATGACCGTAATCATTGGTATGATGATTATGATGACATTGATCTATCCGCTAATGATCTCAAGGTTTTCACAGATCAAGTATATTGACTTTTTTAAAGGAATGAGACCAGCCATGTTATTGGGGTTCTCCACCAGTTCTAGTACGGCGACTCTTCCAGTCACTATGGAACGTGTTGAGAAACATCTTGGCGTATCAGAAGAGGTCAGTAGTTTTGTTTTGCCTCTAGGGGCAACAATAAACATGAATGGTACTAGTTTGTACCAGGGTGTGTCGGCTGTTTTCATAGCTCAGGCTTTAGGGTTGGACCTCTCCATTGCTTCTCAGATCATGATTGTACTGACAGCTACCTTGGCAGCGGTAGGAACTGCAGGTGTGCCTGGTGCAGGACTTGTTATGTTGGTTGTAGTACTGGAAGCAGTTGGTATTCCAGCTGCAGGAATTGCTTTGATCATGGCACCTGAAAGGATTCTGGATATGATCAGAACCATGGTCAATATTTCAGGAGATGCCTCTGTTTCGGTGGTCGTTGCAAGTACAGAAAACGCTCTCGATGAGCAAATTCTTCGTGAGCATGTAAATGATTGATAAAACATTATGAAAAAATATCCATTACATATCAAGATCGTTTTTGGACTCATACTGGGTATCATTTGGTCGTTCACGTCCAGCTATTTGGGTTGGAACGATTTTACCATTAACTGGATTGATCCCTTCGGTACGATCTTCATCCGCATCCTGAAATTCATTGCAGTACCTCTGGTGATGTTTAGTATCATCAGTGGTGTGGCAGGACTAAGTGATGTTTCCAAATTGGGGCGACTTGGTGGGAAGACACTCCTTGCCTATATGATAACCACAATATTGGCAGTTGGTGTTGGTCTTACTTTTGTCAATGTCGTTAAGCCGGGTTCTCACGTTGATAAGGAGCAGAGAATCAAGAACAGGTTGTCTTATGAAATATGGCTTCAAGACAATGGAATGGGACTATCTCAAGATGGCCAGTCTTATCTTTCTGATCCTCAATATGCCAAGTATCTGTCAGATGCTCAAAAAGACCGAGAGATGTCAGAGTCTGAACGTATGGACCTGGAAGCCAAAATGAATTCCGCTCAGGAACAAAAAGACGCCAGTCCCCTACAATTCATCGTAGATATGGTTCCGGAGAATATCATTCTTTCTATTTCCAACAATAGATTGATGCTTCAGGTGATCACATTTGCGATATTTTTTGGAGTAACCATTGTTCTGATTCCAAGAGAAAAGTCTAAACCAGTTATTGATTTTGTGGAAGGCGTCAATGCCATCTTTTTGAAGATGATGGTTATTGTTATGGAGGCCGCCCCGTTTTTCGTATTTGCATTGCTCGCAGGTATTGTCGCCAAGATGGCGGATACACCTGGGGAAGTATTTGAGATATTCCTTGGTTTAGGGTCATATTCTTTGACGCTGGTTGCAGGGTTGTTTTTTGTGGTTTTTGTCGTTTATCCGCTTATCCTCAGAATTTTTGTAAGAAAATTGGGTTATAAGCAGTTTTTCAAAAATATGAGTGCTGCTCAGTTTCTGGCATTTTCCACAAGTTCCAGTGTGGCAACCTTGCCCGTAACCATGAAATGTGTTGAGGAAAACATGGGTGTTCCTCGTTCGGTTACTAGCTTTGTTCTGCCAATTGGAGCAACTGTCAATATGGATGGTACCAGCCTGCATCAAGCTGTGGCTGTGATCTTTATGGCGCAACTGCACCTGGTGGACCTTACTATCGGACAGCAGCTTATGATCGTTCTTACAGCCTCTTTGGCATCTATTGGAGCTGCAGCGGTGCCCAGTGCCGGGTTGATTATGATGATCATCGTCCTGCAATCCGTCGGCCTGAATCCTGCGTGGGTGGCTATTATATTCCCGGTGGATAGATTTTTGGATATGTGCAGGACTGTAGTGAACGTTACTGGAGATGCAACTGTTTCTACATTGATCGCCAAGTCTGAAGGAGAACTAACGAAATATTGACCAAAGAAATCATGGGTAATACAGCACAGCCTGTTTCAATTTATACAGAATCAAATCCTAACCCCAATTCGCTGAAATTTGTAGCGAATTACATGCTGATGCCAGAAGGTAAAAGCGAGGATTTCCGAACGAAAGAGACCGCCGAAAATGCACCTTTGGCGGCAAAACTCTTTGAGTTTCCTTATGTGCAAGGGGTTTTCTATATGAGTAATTTTATTACAGTTACCAAGAATGAAGAAACAGATTGGTATGAGGTAAAAGGAGAAGTTCAAGATTTCATCAAGGGCTATCTCGAATCTGGTGAACCCATCTTAAATGAGATGCCTGAGGCGGAACCGGATAAGCCACCAATGCCTCCAATAGGTGGCGAGGAAAACCTGGAAACCAAAATCATTTCAATCCTTGATGAATACATCAAGCCAGCTGTCGAGATGGATGGTGGCGCGATTTCTTTCCATTCATTCAACGAAGGCAAGGTGAAGGTAATGCTTCAGGGCTCTTGTTCTGGCTGTCCTTCCTCTACTGTTACATTAAAGGCAGGAATCGAAAACCTATTGAAAAGAATGGTGCCTGAAGTACAGGAAGTAGAAGCTGAGGGAGTGTGATATTTTAATTAGATTTATCGTCCAAACAAAACTTCTAAACGAATTGTATGGATGAGAATCAATTCAGAGCGAAAATAGCAGAGATTTTCAGAGAGCAAGATCGCAGATTTGAATGTGCGCAGAAACGCATGGATAGAATGGAGGCAGCAAGCGAAAAAAGGGCTTTGGCTAGTGAAAAAAGAATGACGGCTAGTGAAAAGAGAATTTCAAGGATTGAAAGATTGCAGGATAAAAACACAAAAGCTATCGCAGGCCTTCAAAAGACAGTCTCGGATTTAATGGATATCTATCAGTTTCGTGAGCGAAGTGCTGACAATAAATTTGACAACCTTGATGCTCGTTTAAAGTAGCTGGAAAGCAAGGATTTGATATAGTCCAACATTTACATTGCAGGTCATTCTTCAGTAAATATGAAGCGACATCAATTTGTTCTCAAACCGGAAATAGGTTTTGATGCGGATAACTTACAAGCCTGGCTAAAGAAGTCCGGCCATCTGTCTGAAGGTCAGCACCATAGAATCACACGTAGGAGTATTGATGCACGTGGGAAACAAGTCAAAGTAAATCTTGAGGTTGAAATCAGTGGGGGAGCATTCACAGTTGATTTTGTGGAATACCGCCCGCCACAGCATTCAGTAAACAACGGGAAACCGGTGATCATTGTTGGTGCAGGACCCGCTGGACTTTTTGCCGCTTTGAAAGCCATAGACCTGGGAATGAAACCCATTGTTCTGGAACGTGGAAAGGATGTCCAGTCCAGGCGCAGGGACCTGGCAGCGATCAATAAGCACCATCAGGTAAACCCCGAATCGAATTATTGCTTTGGAGAAGGTGGTGCAGGAACTTACTCCGACGGAAAGCTGTATACCCGCTCTAAGAAAAGAGGTAGTATCCGCAGAGTATTTGAGATATTGGTTGCTCACGGTGCCACTGAAGAAATTCTCTTTGAAGCACATCCACATATTGGAACCAACAAACTTCCGAAAATTGTAACAGCGCTTAGAGAAGCCATCCTGGAATGGGGCGGAGAGGTTCATTTTGATGCCAAAGTGACCGACTTTCTTTTAGATGGTGATACGATCAAAGGGGTTCAGGTAAACGACGAGTCTGATTTTATTGGAGCTGGAGTCATTCTGGCGACCGGGCACTCGGCGCGAGACATATTTGAATTACTCAAAAAGAATCAGATTCGAATTTCTCCAAAACCCTTTGCGCTAGGTGTGCGTGTGGAGCACCCGCAAACACTGATCGACGGTATCCAGTATCATTGTGATACCCGAGGTGACTATCTGCCAGCTGCGGCTTATTCGTTGGTTAATCAAACTCACTTTAAAGGAGTGGAACGAGGTGTTTTTTCTTTTTGCATGTGCCCCGGTGGCTTCATTGTGCCCGCGGCTACTGCCCCAGGTGAAATAGTTGTGAACGGCATGAGCCCCTCCAGAAGGGATAGCAAATACGCCAATTCAGGAATTGTCGTTGCAGTAGAAGTTGAGGACGTTCAGGAGTTTCATCAATATGAAGAACTGGCTATGCTAAAATTTCAGCAGTCAATTGAACAACGGGCCTGGAAATATGGAGGTGAAACTCAAGCTGCTCCCGCTCAACGTCTGTCGGACTTTGTCAACAAATCGGTTTCTGGTGCACTGAATGATACCTCTTATCAGCCTGGCCTGGAATCGGTTGATATGCATGAACTACTACCTACATTTATCGCCAATCGACTTAGACAGGGGTTTAAGGCTTTCGGAAAGAAGATGTCTGGTTACCTAACAAATGAAGCACAAATCATCGGTGTAGAAAGCAGAAGCTCTTCCCCAATAAGAATCCCAAGAGACAAAGAAACACTGGAACACCCCCAGATTAAGGGACTATTCCCATGTGGTGAAGGTGCAGGATATGCAGGTGGGATTGCCAGCGCCGCAATGGATGGTGAACGTTGTGCTGAAGCGTTATTCAACCTTAAACGAGGAGTCTAATTGTTTACAAGTTTGAGAAATATGCTTTCATAGGCGTGAAATAATGTTCTTCCCACCCTTCTTTGTATTTCAGGTCGTCTTCAGATAAATTGGAATGGTGGAGCTTTAAATGTGTATTGCCGTCGGCATCCGCTTCCAAAAAGATTTCAACAATCGAATGACCCTGTTCTTCTCCAAATTCGCTGGTTCTCCAGGATTGTTTGATGTATTTGTCAGGGGTTAATTCAAGATTTGTCCCCCAGATATAACCATCCCAGGTAGAAAATTTATCTCCCTCATCTTCGGTTATCAAAGCTCCGCCGCCAGTCATTTGTGTATGCTGATCACTGTCCATCCATGCCTGATAGACCTGTTGGGGGGCAGCGGGAATTGTGGTTTCGATGGTGAATTCCATAACGGCTGTCTTATTACATTAAAGATAAGAATAAATGATTCTACTCTTCATTGGCCTTTTTGAAATTTTGAATTTCTGCCAGGCTTAATACGGGCAATTCTTCGGCGCTCTCTTCCGTCCCGATTTCAATTGAGTTGACTTTCCAATCATCATGAAAACGAGAAATTTTGATCTGGCTGATCTGTACACCACGTTTGACTAACTCATAGGCCACCAGCTGTATATCTTCTATAGGCACGTTATCACCATAAAAAAGAGAATTTGAAGGCTTTTCAACTTGATCCGGATCTGTGGTTCTTTCATGAAGGTAAAACCCCAGGTCGCTCAATGAGTACACAATTTTACCGTCGGGGCGATGCGGGTAATAACGGAGAATTACGTCTGTTCTTCGTTGCCCGTTAGCCAGCAGTGACTGAATGCTGTCGGCTCTGGATTTTAACCTTTCTTCAAAGGAGTCAAGTTCAATCTCCTCGTTCCTGACAGTTGGTTTTTCCTCGAAATCAAATGATTCATTTTCTGTAGATCTATCTTCCTTTGCAATTGTATCCGGAATTTCAGAAACAATCTTGTCATTTTGTTTTTCCTGGTCAAGAGCCTTTTCAGCTACCTTTTTTACAGCAAAATGACTTCTTGACGCGCCCCTTTCCTTAAAAACAGTATTCGACAAAAGGAAGGCCAACAAAAAGATCAAGGCAAACATTCCCGTATTGTAGAGTGCACTATTCGGTTGATCGTCCATACAAATTACTTCACAAAAAATCTGTACCTCCCGAGGGACAATTTAATCATAAATTTTGTGAGGTATAAAAAAAGCCGTGTCGAAAAACACGGCTTTCTATATAATCGAATACGGTTTTTAACCCATTCCTTTCTTAACACTCAAATCCATTGCTATCGGAGTAGCGATGTAAATAGAGGAGTAAGTCCCTATCAGGATGCCTATGATCATTGCAAACGAGAATGAAGACAAGGCCGCCCCTCCGAAAATAAATAGAATGATCACCACAATCAGCGTAGTTACTGAAGTAATCAACGTTCTTGAAATCGTGTTATTCAAAGATTCGTTGAACACAGCCTGAAGCTCAGCGCCTGCTTTGTTAGCGAGGTTTTCACGAATACGATCAAATACTACCACCGTATCGTTGATGGAGTATCCAATGATGGTCAGAATCGCTGCAACAAATACCTGATCTGCTTCGAATGAGATACCCAATACATTGGCAATGGCAAAAGCAGAGAGTACAAATAGCGTAT
This sequence comes from Cyclobacteriaceae bacterium, assembly GCA_965215825.1. Taxonomy (GTDB): domain Bacteria; phylum Bacteroidota; class Bacteroidia; order Cytophagales; family Cyclobacteriaceae; genus JAWPMT01. The sequence goes on from CBDCEM010000002.1 coordinate 1,454,272, forward strand.
CGTGAAATAGGGCAATGATAGCTCCAACTCCAAATTGCCACTTTCTAAATCGGAAGAAAATGTAGAAGAAGATACAGATCAAAGCAAAAATCGCTGATTTCACAGATGAATTTTTGATATCATCGGCTATGGTCGCACCTACTTTAGATGAACTGGAAATCGTAAAGTGAGAAGCATCAACACCATCATCCTTATCCGTGTATTGTTGACTGGTGAAAGCCTCAATACCAGAAATCATCGCGCTCCTTACTTGCTCATCAGCCTCATCAGATTCGTCATTGATTTTGTAGGTTGTAGTAATCTTCAGCACATTATTTGCGCCGAAAGTTTTCACCTCTGTCCCTTCATTCTCAAAGGAGTTGATCAATCCGGATTTCAATTCTGAAGGAACCACAGGCTGGTTGAAAGAAACTACGTACGACCGACCTCCCTGGAAGTCCACACCTAAGGTCAGACCTTTTGTTAACATCGCAACGACTCCAATGAGGATGAAGATTAGGCTAAACAGATAAGCAAATTTTCTTTTACCCAGGAAATTGAAGTTCAACTTTGTCAAGGCATTTCTTGAGAAATTATTCGCAAATGAGATCTTGCTTTTATCTCCTTTCTTGGAGAATGCTTCTACGATTACACGAGTAATGAATACGGCACTGAAGAATGAGCAAACAATACCAATCATCAGCGTAATTGCAAAGCCTTTTACCGGCCCTTGTCCTAAAACATACAGCAATAGGCCTGTAATGAAAGTCGTTACGTTCGCATCGAAAATAGACCAGTAAGCCTTTTTGTAACCTGAGCTAATGGCTTGTTTCCAACCCGCATCATTTCTACGCTCTTCTTTGATCCTTTCAAAGATCAACACGTTTGCATCGATAGACATACCAATGGTTAGTACAATACCAGCTGCTCCCGGCAGGGTGAAAGAAGCACTAAGCTGTGCCAGAATTCCTAAAATGAAGAATATATTGAAGAACAAAGCAACGTTCGCAATCAATCCTCCTTTCGCGTAGTAAATCACCATGAAGATGATAACAACAATCAATCCTGCTACGATAGATTTGATTCCTTGCCCTTGCGCTTTTTTACCAAGCGTAGGTCCGATTACTGCATCTTCAACGATAGTAGTAGGAGCGGGCAACGCACCAGCTTTCAGAATGTTAGCAAGATCCTGCGCTTCTTCAATCGTAAAGTTCCCGGATATGGACGAGTTTCCATTCGGAATTTCACCCTGAACAAACGGTGCTGAATAGACATAGTCGTCGAGAACAATGGCTACTCTTCGTCCGATATTAGAAGCTGTTAATCTTTTCCATGTTCTGGCACCATTGGCGTTCATTTGCATGGATACAGCGGGTCTGGATCGTTCATCCAGATCTTGTCGGGCATCAGTGATGGTTTCTCCGGTCAAAGGAGCTCTTCCTGATCGCGTTTTCTTAATGACGAAAAGCTCAAGTACTTTCTGGTCATTGAAGTCATCGTCTAAGGCCTTTGGCTTTACTTCCCAAAGAAATTTCATCGTGGCAGGGATTATAGCCTTTACATCGTCACGTTGTAAAATACGATTGATTTTGGCCGTATCTTTTTGATCATATACCAGCGGGCCATATTGACTTTGCATCAAGCTAAAGATTTCAGAAGTCTGGTTGGCCAGGTTCAATGAATCTTCGTTGATTGTTGATGTGTCGCCATCAGCAAGAGCAGTAGAATCACCATCACCTTCATCGGTAAGCAAGGCAGAAAGATCTTCAGTAGGATTTTGAGCATCTTCTGTAGATAGATCTGAAGCATTCAATCCTGCGGCCTGACGCTCACTTACGATTAGTGAATTGATGCGAGTAAGTACATCAGAAGCTTCATTGATCTCATAAACTTCCCAAAACTCCAACTTTGCAACTCCTTGCAATAGTTTTCTTACCCGCTCAGGGTTGTCTACACCAGGAAGCTCGATTTGAATTCGATTAGTTCCCTGAAGGCGCTGAATAGAAGGCTGTGACGTACCGAATCTGTCAACCCTTGTTCTTAGGATCTCAAAAGAACGATCAATCGCACCATCCACTTCTGTGTTGATGATTTCGAGAATTTCATCATCGGTGCTGTTGCCACTGATTCGTCCGCGGTTGGCAGCAGTAGAAAATACGCTTGCTAAATTTTGTCCCGGAGCCAAATCCTGAAATACGCTGTAGAACTCGTCCACGTAATTGGTTTGTGTTCCCCGGATGTTTCTTTTAGCATCGGTCAGTGCTTGTTGGAAAGCTGCATTAGGGTTATTTCCACTCAATCCTTTCAGGATATCTACCGGAGAAACTTCCAAAACAACGTACATTCCACCTTGTAAGTCGAGACCAAGATTAAGTTCGGTTTCTTTGATGTCCTCATAAGTATATTCAATACTTAGCAGGTTATACACAGGCTCATTCCAAACGGAATCCAGATAACGTTGCTTTTCAGCAAATGCTACATTGCCATTTGTGTCAGTGGCATTGACAGTCGCATCTTCCTGAATGTTTTGCGCTACAAACGTGAACGACAAATAGTACACGCAAAGTAGCGAGATAAGTATGGTCAAAAAGACCACAAAACCTTTATTTTTCATGATAATGTTTTTCGTAATTAATTTGGATTTTGGTGAATTGAGTCGTGTTCACCACCACGATGGCTGTAAAGCAACGCCTAGGGTGCGTTTGGAGATATGATTAACCTAAACAGGACCCTTATCTGTTTGGTGTTTGCCAAAGGAAGCCGATTGGATGCGTCTTCTTCGAACTTTACTTCTCTTAGCTCCGGAAGAACAACAATCAAAAAGCTTTGAAAAGCGACGGATACCTGGATGGTATTTGTTACCGCCTCCTGAATGGAAAATTTTAATCCAGTTTCGGATTTACCTTCTCCGTCCGTTCCTTGTTCAGTAGATGCAATCTCATTTTCCTCGTAAATATTAGAAGATCCTGCGATCATCAATACTCCAAAAGCGATGAGTAATACAAATACCTGGTAAAAGGGATTTGAGGTGATATGTGGTTTGTCACGATTCATTTTGGCAGCGCAAAGGTAACGCAATACACGGAACTCAAAAAAACTTGTAGATAGTAGATCAGTTTTCGCCAACCTGATGCTTCAGAAAAGCTTCAATAACATTCAGGCCTCTGTCAAAATGATTGATGTTTGGGATGACCATGTCCGCCTTGTACCGCAAAGGCTCAATGTAGCGTTCGAAAGCTGGAGCCACGTGATTTTGATAACGTTCCAACGTTTCTTCCAGGTTGCCATAACCACGTTCCACTTCGTCCCGTTCGATTCGCCTTTTCAACATCAGCCAAAGTGGCGCATCAACATAAACTTTCAGATCAATCAATTCCGAGAGCTCATCGAAGTAACAGGAAAAAATCCCTTCGAATAGTATGATTGGAGCGGCCTGGACCTTTACCATTGGCTTTTCTGCTCCTCGTTCAATGTTATACTCGTATTTGGGCACTTCTATGCTTTCGCCCGAACGAATTCTAGTCAGATCTTTTTTTAGTTGGACCAGATCGAATGAATGTGGTGTGTCGAAATTGGCCTCACCAGAGGCGTCTTTAGGTTGTTTTTCAATGGGGAGATAGTAATTATCAAGAGCAAAGATATCTATTGATGTAGAAGGAAAACGTTCCTTCAAATGACTACAAAACAGGGTTTTACCTGATCCTGATCCTCCTGATACGCCAATGATGAAAGGTTGGTTCACGATGAATTGAGAAGCGTTATAGTTAGGTTGGGTTATTGATTAGCAAGGTATGAAATCAAATGTTTAATCGCGATTCCCCGATGTGATATTTGATTCTTCTCGTCCTTACTCATTTGTGCAAAAGTGCGCGATTCCCCGTTAGGGATGAATAGCGGGTCATAGCCGAAGCCTTGATCGCCCGTGAGCTCAGCCAATAAATTTCCTCGAACCAGACCTGTGAAGAAATGCTCATGCCCATTTCCGTCAATGTAAGCAATGACAGTCTTGAATTGAGCCCCTCGATCATTATTGTCGTTCAGTTTTTCGAGTAATAGTTGGTTATTTGCCGCATCATTTGATACCTCACCAGCAAATCGAGCAGACCTGACACCTGGTGCACCATTGAGTGCATCTACTTCCAACCCTGAGTCATCAGCGAAGCAAGGTTTGCCAAATTTTTCAAAAATGACCCTGGCTTTAATAAGCGCGTTTTCCTGAAAACTATTGCCGTACTCCTCAATTTCATCTTGGAAATCAAGGTCTTTTAATGATCTAACATCGTACTGGTCCTGCAGGAGTCTCCGTATTTCGGAAGTTTTGCCCTCGTTATGTGTGGCAATGATCAGTGTTTCCACTTCAATCGAATTTATTCTATGATATCTTCAACGAAGAACTCATAAATCAGCACGGCACTTGGAAACCCCGAAACAGCTGACGGGAAACCACTGGGAGATGTGTTGACAATTTCCTGACTTGGAATGGCGATCAATCCATGCCCTCCAACGAGTAATCTTGGATCTTCCTGATTCAACAAGGCGGTTATACCATCTCTCAATCCGTCAAAACCAATTACAGCGGCTTGGGAAAAGGCCCAGCCGGATTCTGTATGTGTAAACTGAAGAATCGGAGAAACCGTACTGATATTTGTCGCTGTATCAACAACATTCTGTATGCTACTGACAATACCTGATCCTGAGATAAAAGTCGCGAAATAATTGATTTCAACGAAATCATTCAATTGTACTGTATCTCCTTCTCCGGAATCGAGCACCGCGAATCTTACACTGGTGTCTGTGGTATCATAATCTGTGATTCCTCTTCCAGCCAGATAATCAGCTATTTCTGCCAGGTCCTCAGTGAACCTTAAATTAGGGTCTACTGGCTCTACAAAATCGTCACTTACATCGCAAGAGGCCAGGGCCAGAATTCCAACCCCAATCACTACGAGAAAAATTTCTTTTAATTTTTTCATTCTTCAATTCTATTCCACAATCTCCAGTACTTCGACTTCAAATACCAAGGGCGTATTGGGAGGAATTGGGCCATATCCCTGGGCGCCATATCCCAATTCACTCGGAATGTATAGCACTCCTTTTGAACCTACAGGCATATAACTGAAGCCTTCATCCCAGCCTCCAATAACGGCACGCTGCCCCAAAGCAAACGTATATTCTCCTTCGTCGAATACATTTCTATTATCAAAAAACATGCCTTTATATTTTACTTTGACCCGTTCGCCATTCTCAGCCTTTCTGCCGTTGCCCATTACGTCTATTACGTACTGTAATCCAGATTCAGTTTTTTCAGTAGTTATACCTTCCTGAGCCAGGTGTTCATTGAACTGAGTAGTTTCCCGGGCCAGAAGTTTGTTGGCCGCTTCACTTGCCCTTTCCTGTGCAATCACCTGATATTCTTCCTGAGTGAATTGCTCAGCAACTCTCAGTGCCCATTCGATACTCGAGTCTTCTGTAAGAGTATCAGGCATGGGTTGTCGAAATGTGAGACTGAACAAATCGCCCGCAGGCACTACAAACCTGACACTATCTCCTACAGATAGTAGTTCAAGAACACTTGCAAATTGCCCGTTTATATTAAGTGTGTCTTCAAAATACTGGTAAGGCAGGGTTTCACCTTTCGAATCCCGGATCGTCTCTCCATTTATGCCATACCAGAGAGACATGGTTATAATGTTGCCATTTACTAGCTGCTCTCCATCACCACTTGTCACGAACGTAACTTCGGTACCCAGGTCGGTCTTTTTAGTTCCGTTTTGCGAGCATGCTGCTATTAGAAATGAAAGGCCGCCGACTAAGAATAAGATTCGTTTCATGATGTTAATTGTGGGGTAATTGATTTTAATGTTTTATGATTTTAGTTTTCCTAAAAATCAGGTTAAACTGGATTTTGAGCGAATAAATAGGATTTTGTGAAAGTCTCTATCAGGGACTCAAATTTTTTAACGGTTTTTTGCAAACCAATGTAAGAAATTCCTCCAGAAGCGTTTTTGTGTCCCCCTCCGGAGAAGTGCTCATTGGCAAATGTATTCACGGCATAATTTCCACTGGATCTGAAGGAAAGTTTCACTTCTTCTTTGTACTCAATGATTATGGTGGCCATCACAATGCCATCGATTGATAAGGCATAATTCACCAATCCTTCCGTATCACCAGATTTTAGATTAAATCGCTTGTATTCTTCTGCGCTGATCACGAAATAGGCCACCTCCAATTCAGGTCTAACGACTAGCTTTTCGAGAAAGGCATAACCCATAAATCGCAACCGGTTGGTGGAATTGTTGTCGTAGATGTTGCGGTTAACCTTGTTTACGTCAGCCCCTTTATCGATAAGTTCAGCCACAGTCCGGTGAACTTTGGCTGTAGTGGAAGGGTGTTTGAAGGATCCCGTATCGGTCATGATTCCCGCATAAATCACTTCAGCCATGTCTTTTGTGATTTGATCCTGCATCTCCAACATGAGGATCAGATCATGGATCAGCTCGGCAGTTGCTGCCGCTCCTGTATCCCAAAGAGTAAAATCAGCAAAATCTTCTGGATCCAGGTGGTGATCGATCAGGACTTTAGTAGCTGCTGAGGCCCGAACCACAGGTTCCATTTTCTTGATGCGATTCAAAGAAGAGAAATCCAGACAGAAAATAATTTCAGCCTGCGCTATTTTTTGATCGCAACTTTTGAGATCATCTTCATAAATGAAGACATCCTCTTGTCCTGGCATCCAATTTAGGAATTGAGGGTATGCGGTAGGGGTAATTACCAAAACATCATGACCAAGCTCCTTGAGTAAATGATACAATCCAAGCGAGGACCCTAGCGCATCCGCATCGGGATTAGCATGGGTAGTGATTATAATACGTTTTGGGGATTTGATTAATTCCTTGAAACCTGGGATGTCAAACATAACCAGCTGTGCGTCCGAATCGACGGATACGGTATTTTTATTGAGCGTGCAAAAGTCTTAATAATTAGATTAAATACAAAATGGGGCATAGATGATGGGATATCACTTAATCTGCTATTTTTGCAGGCATTTTACGTAATCACAATACTCAGAATATACAAAAATGGCAGGGACTACCACCTTTACGATGATCAAGCCGGATGCTTTTGGAGCAGGAAACTCAGGAGCGATCTTAAAAATGATTGAAGAAGCAGGCTTCTCCGTGAAAGCGATGAAACTTACTCAATTGACCAGTGCAACTGCTGGTGCATTCTACGAAGTACACAAAGAGCGACCTTTTTATAATGATTTGGTAAGCTACATGTCTTCAGGTCCAATCATCGCGATTGTGCTTGATAAAGCAAATGCAGTTGAGGATTTCAGAAAGCTGATTGGCGCAACTGATCCTTCTCGGGCTGAAGAAGGAACCATCCGTAAGATCTTTGCTAAATCTATTGAAGCAAATGCAGTCCACGGTTCTGATTCAGATGAAAATGCGCAAATCGAAGCATCATTTTTCTTCTCTAGCCTCGAAAGAGTCTAAATAAGATACAAGCTATAAACGGCTGATTCATGAATCAGTCGTTTAGCTTAACTTTTGATTCCTGTAGAAAACTTTCAGTGAATTGAGGGTTAAAACCAAATAAATCACCTTTAGACCTAAGCGTCTACTTCCTTACTTTCAGCCCCTTCTACCCAAAAGTTGTTGAAACCTTCGCCAATGACCAGCAGTATTTTGCCGAGTTGTATCAGTTCCAGAATGGCGAGAAAACTAAAGATCACGTAAATTTTTTCAGGTTTTTCCTGTATTAAATCCACAAAACTCAATTTTTCACCAACACTCACACGTCTGAGTACAAAATCCTTTTGTGAAGCGATCGTATAGGGGTATTGCACTACCTGATGACGTGGTTTATTTTTCTCAATCTCATATTGTGTCATCACTTTCTCGAAAACACGCATCATCTTGTACAAGTCCAGGTCTTGCAACTCGGACTCGACATTTGTCAATTGCGAAAGGGAATTGATTTCTCGAACGAGATTCCCTCTGGATTCCATGTTGATACGGTCCGCCTCCATTTCTGTTAGCTGTGCAACAACTGATTTGTACTTCTTGTACTCGAGTAAGTTTTTGACCAGTTCATCCCTTGGATCTACTTCATTCCCATCCTCATCCAATACTGGCCGAGGTAGCAGCATTTTAGATTTGATTCGCATTAGCGTCGCCGCGACAAGAATGAATTCGCTAGCTACCTCTACATTCATTTCCTCTAATCGGTGGATGTAAGCAAGAAAATCGTCAGTAATATTTGAAATGGGGATGTCATAGATATCCAATTCATCTCTTTCGATAAAAAAAAGCAATAAGTCGAAGGGCCCTTCGAAAAGGGGCAGCTTAATTTCAAATTTTTCTTGCTCGTCTGTATTACTCATGTGAAGGGAAGAAGTGTCCACAAAGATGAATACTTCGTTCGAATTTTAAAAAGAACTAAATTTGCGGTTACTTTTGGAATGACCAGATTTGATTTTAAACTTTTCAAAGAGTTAATCGTTCCCCTAACATCTCTTCCTATTTTAAGCGTATGTTGATACAACCCGGACCCCTGTTGTCGAATGTGCAAGACCCTTCGGAACTTAAGCAACTCGAACAACACCAACTCACCCAGCTTTGTGCGGAACTACGAGAATACATCACCGATCATGTGTCGGTATTCGGTGGGCATTTTGGAGCAAGCCTGGGTGTGGTAGAGCTCACGGTAGCCCTACACTACGCATTCAATACTCCGACCGATGAACTTATCTGGGATGTCGGACATCAAGCCTACGGACATAAAATCCTAACAGGGAGGAGAGAGATGTTTCATACCAATCGGCTTTATGGTGGACTCTCCGGATTTCCAAAAAGAAAAGAAAGTGAGTACGATGCCTTTGGTGTTGGGCACTCATCGACATCCATTTCAGCGGCCCTGGGGATGGCCATGGCAAATCAGTACAAAGACGAAGATAAACACCACATCGCAGTGATTGGCGATGGTGCGATGACCGGCGGACTTGCTTTCGAGGCGATGAATCACGCGGGTGTATCCAACTCGAATCTGCTTATTGTTCTCAACGACAATTGCATGTCCATCGATCCGAATGTCGGTGCTTTGAAAGATTATTTGACTGATATTACGACTTCCCATACCTATAATAAGTTCAGGGATGAAGTATGGAACATACTAGGCAAGATCAGCAAATTTGGCCCCAATGCTCAGGATATCGCTGCTAAGGTTGAAAACAGTGTAAAGTCCTTCCTGCTGAAACAAAGTAACCTGTTTGAGTCGCTCAACTTGCGTTACTTTGGACCAGTGGACGGGCATGATGTCAACCATCTTGTTGACGTTTTCAATGACCTGAAAGACATTAAAGGACCGAAAATTCTCCATTGTGTTACGGTCAAAGGGAAAGGATATAAAGCCGCAGAACTCAATCAAACAAAGTGGCACGCTCCGGGAAAATTTGATAAGATCACCGGAGAGATCAAGAAAAAGGTTCATAACAAACCACAACCTCCAAAATACCAACAAGTTTTTGGGAATACGATCGTCGAGTTGGCCAAAGAGAATGAAAAGATCATGGGAGTAACTCCTGCGATGCCCTCCGGATCCTCAATGAATATCATGATGAAGGAAATGCCAGATCGGGCATTTGATGTGGGAATCGCGGAACAACATGCTGTAACGTTCTCGGCAGGACTGGCAACTCAGGGATTAATCCCTTTCTGCAATATCTATAGTACGTTCATGCAACGTGCCTATGATCAGGTGATCCATGATGTTTGTATTCAAAACCTTCAGGTGATCTTCTGTATGGACCGGGCGGGTTTTGCCGGGGCAGATGGGCCAACACACCATGGAGCATACGACATTGCCTATATGCGTTGTATTCCGAATCTGGTTGTTTCTGCGCCTATGAATGAGGCAGAACTAAGGAACCTGATGTACACAGCCACAAAATTTGAAGGGCCGTTCTCCATCCGTTATCCAAGAGGAGAAGGTGTTATGCCGGTTTGGCAACAACCGATGGAAGCCATAAAAATTGGTCAGGGCAGAATGGTCCAGGAAGGCACTGATCTGGCTTACCTGACGATTGGTCATATTGGAAACTATGCGACTGAAGCCATTGATCGGTTGAAAGAAACGGGTGTCTCTGCGGCTCATTATGACATGAGATTTGTGAAACCTCTGGACGAAGCATTGCTTCATGAGATTTTCAAGCAGCATAACCGTATCATTACTGTAGAGGATGGTTGCGTCATGGGCGGTTTTGGATCAGCAGTTCTGGAGTTCATGGCAGATCATGGTTATCAGGCTAAGGTGACGCGACTGGGTATCCCAGATGAGATCATAGAGCATGGAGAGCAATTGGAATTACACCGCGAATGTGGCTTTGATCCGGAAGGCTTATATCAGGAGGCGTTGAAAGTTATCGACTTTCAAACTGCCTAGTTAATACGCCGTTTTCGAAACTTCTAAAGGATTTTCACGATATTAGACCTTACATGTATGTCAATCGTACGATAAAGCGCCTTTTTTACGCTGCAATGCTATTGTTGCTCATTGCCTGTCGCAATAATCCCGATCTCAACCGCAGGGATGCAAACAGACAACAGGAGGAAAACATCATTGAGCAGGACCTGAATAAAATACTGGAGCGTGGTTACATGGTTGCAATCATGGACAACAGCTCGACCGGAGTTTTCCAGTATAAAGGTCACACCATGGGATATGAGTACGAGTTACTCAAAATGTTTGCAGATTCCATCGGAGTGGATTTACGGATCACCATTCAGCCCAACCTTGAAGAGGCGTTCAAACTGCTAAACAATGGTGAAGGGGACGTACTTGCCTATAACCTGACGGTCACCAAAGAACGTAAAAAGAAGATCAAGTTTTCGGATTATCACAACCTGGTGAAACAGGTGCTTGTTCAACGTAAGCCTGAGAATTGGCGAAAAATGAAACTTCATGAGATCGAAAAACAGCTGATCAGGAATCCTGTCGACCTGATTGGAAAAGAAGTTCATGTGAGGTACCGATCCGCTTTTCTTACGCGTTTGCAGCACTTATCTGACGAAATAGGGGGAGACATTCTTATTGTAGAAGATTATCCCAATGTGATGACCGAAGGGTTATTGGAAAAAGTAGCAAAAGGAGAGATAGAATACACGGTGGCTGAGGAAGACGTGGCTTTGGTCAACGCCAAGTATTATCCGATTTTAGATACCAAGACTGCCGTTAGCTTTCCTCAGCAAATTGCATGGGGCTTGAGAAAAAATGCGGATAGCCTGCAGTTGACGATGAACAGCTGGATTGAGAAAATGAAGAAAACCCCTGAATATTATACGGTCTACAATCGCTACTTCAGGAGCTCACGGCAAAGCCGAAGACGTAACAATAGTCAGTATTCCTCCATGGGTGGAGGGAAATTATCGCCTTACGACTCTTTGATTAAAGCGGCAGCAGTGGAACTGGGTTGGGATTGGCGATTACTGTCTGCGCAGATTTTTAAGGAATCAAAATTTGATCCAAAGGCGGTCTCCTGGGCGGGAGCAATCGGACTGATGCAGGTACTTCCACGGACAGGTAAATCATACGGAGTGGAAGATTTGAAAGATCCTGTAGACAATTTGAAAGCCTCCGTACAGCACTTGAAATGGCTGCAGCGCATGTGGGAAAAGGAAATTGAGGATCCGGAGGAACGAATCAAATTTCTATTGGCCTCATACAACGTCGGACATGGTCATGTATTCGATGCCATTCGTTTGGCAGACAAGCACGGGGAAATCCCCAACCAGTGGGAAACTATAGAGAAATATCTGATACTCAAAGAACAGCCAGAGTATTACAATGATCCGGATGTTGAATATGGTTACTGCCGGGGATCAGAACCTGTTAATTATGTGAAAGTGATCTACTCCACCTTCGACAATTACAAACAGCTATTCCCGGAGCCAGAAGAGGAAGTGTCTACCGAAAATACCGATCAACAATCTTAGCGGATGAAAGGGCCATAGGAATCCCTCCTCCAGGATGGACACTCCCACCACAAAAGAATAATCCCTTGACTTGTCGACTTACATTATTGTGTCGAAGAAAAGCAGCAAACTTATTGTTAGAGCTGTTGCCATAGAGGGCACCCTGACTTGAACTTGTTTTAGATTCGATGGATCGGGGTTCTAACAGTCCTTCTTCTTCTATGAGAGGTTCTATGGACCGATCAAATACCCGACTCAGCTTGGTTAGGATATTCTTGCGGGCCTCCGAGATTAAGGTATCCCAATCCTGCTCTTCATTATTGGGGACGTTGATCATGGTAAACCAGTTTTCACCACCATGTGGGGCATCATTTTTCTTCAACTTCGAAGTGATGTTAATATAAACAGTTGGGTCCTCATCAATTGTTTTTTGTCTGAAGATCTTTTCAAATTCCCGTTTGTAGTTTCGGCTGAAGATGATGTTGTGCAAGCCGAGTTCCGGAAATTGTTCTTGTATGCCCCAATAGAAAATCAGCGCAGAACTGGATTTCGGTTGAGTTAATAACTTTTGTGGTGCACGAATGTCTGACAACAATCTGGTATAGGTACCTACCACATCCATGTTCGATATAACGCGATCAAAGACCATGTCCTGATCCGCAACCCGGATGCCAGTCACCTTCTTGTTTTTGATCAGGATTTTTTGAACACCCGCCTTCAAGTGAAATTGTACGCCTTTTATTTCTGCCAGGGTCACCAGTGATTGGGTAATCCGGTGCATGCCTCCTTTGGGGAAGTAAGCTCCTTTCCCGTACTCCAAATGCGAGATGATGTTCATCGTGGCTGGGGTTTGATAGGGGTCTGACCCATTGTAAGTAGCGTACCGATTGAAAAGTTGCGTCAGCCTGGAGTCGTTGAACAAGGACTCATTGGCCTGATTCATGGTCCTGAAAAAATTCAGCTTGTGCAAATTGAGGTATGACCGAAGGGCACTTTTTGAAAAGTAGGTTTTTGGATCGTGTAAGGAACGGAACATGAACATTTCTCCCAGAAATTCATACAATGTGGCATTACGCTGCAACGCCTTTCTGATATGTATCGGGTTCTCTCCGATGGAAGCGAGTTCTTCAATTAGTTGCTCAGGGTCTGCGAAAGCCGTAAGTCTGGTGCCGTCTTCATAGAAATATTTACAAACTTCCTCCAGTTGCTGATACTCGAAAAAGCCGGAAGGATCTTCCCCGGCCAACTCGAATAATTCATCGACCAGTTCAGGCATGGTAAAGAGCGATGGGCCTGCATCGAACCTGTAATTGCCCAGCTGTACCTCCGTTAACTTCCCTCCGGGATAGTCATTTTGTTCATATACATGAACTTCATGTCCGCGAACAGCCATTCTTATGGCACTGGCAATTCCACCAACTCCGGAACCAACGACAGCAACTTTTAATGGCATATGTAATGTGGCTTGCTAAAACTTTGTGAAGGGATTTTCATAGTTTTTGGTCTTCATCTACCTGAAGTATCAAGTCCTTGCTATATTCGTATTAAATCATATAATGATTATATCCGCTATATGAAACAGCAAGTTGAGCTACTTTTTGAGGAATATCTAAAGATTCGACGAATCGATATCACCATCGATCATTTTATTTATTTAATTAACCTCTATCCCTCGCTGCTTGTTTGCATGAGCGACGGAGTATTGGACAAAGAGGAGTGGGATGGTGTGCTTCGCATTGCAGATGGGTTAGCAGATGCTTATGCAGAACCGGAAGAAAAAGAGCAAATGGCACAACTTTTTCGAACGGAATTCCGGTATTTGCTGGAGAACATTGACCGATGGAAGAAGAAATTTTTGAATGCCCTGAAAAGCAGACTTGAAGAACATTCGGAAGATAAGGAATTCGTTATGGAGGCCATGTACTTGTTTGCGAATGCCTCAGATGGCATATCCGACATTGAGGAAAGTACGATTGAGGAGCTTTCCGAGCGCCTTTCTTTGGAGCATTAAGAAGCGGAGTTCAAGGGTCTTTTCTTTCGTTAGTTTGTCTAGTGATCAAGCGTAGGGCCATTTCCATGTTTTGTCGGTACTAATTACAAGCCCTCAGCTTTTGAAGTCATAAAAAGCCAGGGAGAAAACCCTCGATTTGGTTAAGTCATCAGCAAAACAGAGTTTCTGATAGCACAAGCGAAAGTCTTTGCTTAAAAAAACGGAATTTGTAACGAATCAGCCTCTTTGAGAATAGGCCTGAGTTTTATGATCAGACCGATATATTCTTGGAAATTGATGGCTTGTGATCATCCTGCACACTGGAATTGAATTAATTGGGGGGATGTGATCCTTATATTTTCAGAAAAAAATTGAGTCGTTGATGAGAGAGAGATTGTAAAGGTTATAGGATACATTAATTTAGGAAATATGGAATTGAATCTTAACGGAAGAACGGCGCTGATTTTTGGCAGCACCCAGGGAATAGGACAAGCAATTGCAGAGAAGTTTGCGGCAGAAGGTGCTAACGTAATTCTTGTGGGTCGGAACCAGGAAAAACTTGAAGCGATCCGTGCTGGCCTAAAAGGCAATGAAGGTCACGACACCTTGGTTGTGGATCAGGAAGACATAGCTTCGATCGAAGCAGGTGCCGAAAAATTGAAAGGAAAGGTCGTGGACATTCTGATCAACAATACCGGAGGTCCTAATCCGGGATTGGTTTCGGAGGAACCATGGGAGAATTTTGAAATGGCGATCACCAAACAATTGCGTTGTAGTCAGACCTTTGTTTCGGCGATCATGCCCGGCATGAAGGAAAGGAATTTCGGAAGAATTGTCAATATCATTTCCACCTCGGTTAAGATTCCGATCTACGGCCTGGGGGTAAGCAATACCGTACGAGGAGCAGTTGCGTCGTGGGCAAAGACCTTATCACTGGAGGTGGCTGCGGATGGAATTACTGTCAATAACCTCTTGCCGGGATTTATCAGAACAGGTCGGTTGCAACAAATTGTTGAGAACAATGCCAGAAAATCGGGAAGGCCAATGGATGACGTTCGACAAGAAATGGAAAAATCTGTGCCGGTAGGAAGATTCGGCGAGCCCGGAGAAATGGCTGCAATGGCCTTGTTTATTTGTTCTGATATGGCTGGTTACATCAATGGGACCAGTATTCGGGTAGACGGGGGAAGGACCGGGAGTATTTAATGATGTCTCCCTTAGGATTCGCTTTAAGCGACTGAACTACTAAAGGGAAGGCATAAAAAAACCCCGCCGAAGCGGGGTTCAAGGTATAGGTCAGGTTTATTAAGCCGTAGTATCTTCCCGCTGCCTTGCGATCGTGAAGGATTTCCTTTCCTTGTAGCCACAGTAGCCACAAGTGAAGTACTTCATCAATTCTCCTTCTTCCGTATCGGTCGCAGGTTGGATCACTTCTTCTCGATCTACTCGCAAAGTCTGATAATTACAATCAGGACATTGCAACGCGTGAAGGCGTCCGTTATATTTTTCAATTTTGGTGTACTTACTTTCTTCATCGATCCACACATCATAGTCTACTGAGAAAGCATCTTCCTCCGCCTGCATACCTTCATCCAGGTAGACATCCTCTTCTTCCTCACTAAGCAGCTTCATTTTTCTGCCATCGGGAGAGGTTCGGGGCGTGTAGCGCAATCGCTTCAATCGTTTCTCGATGTAAAAAGGGTAGTAGAATTTCAAAACATTTTGAACCACTACTCCTACGATCATTGCCAGCATTACGCTAACAAACAAACGAATGGAGAGCCATAGCCATGTGGTGGTGCCTGCAATGGTGTTGCCAAACAAGGCGAGACCGATGATGATCAACAACAGACCATACCACAATAGGTTGATTTCATGCATGTTGATATAATCATATCGTGCTTTGAAATCTTTGGTCGTCATCAACTTGATAAGGTGACCAATTAGTATCAGTACTCCAGCAACTGCAACAACGTAAGCTAAATACCTGCCATACAGGTTTAGCGCGTTTAGCAATTCAGACGAGATAGGCTGAGTCATAGCAGTGTATTTTAGATTAACCGGTTAGGGACTTTCGTCACAAAAGTGTTATAATTTTTTCTAAATCGGCAACGCATCTTTCCATAAATATAGAGTGAAAAACCGATTAGCGTGTAAAATAAGAAAATTATACGATCGATTCAATGCCAGAACAAAACCTTATCTCAATCTGTTCGTAATACGGGCGATAGGAGTTGGTCCTAAATAATGGACTTTTTGACGTTAAAACGTTTCCGGTCATCGAATAAAAGAAGTAATGTTTGTGAATACTGATACCTCTTTTAATCTTTGCAAAGAATTTGAACTTTTCAGACAAAAACACCATTTCCCCAGAACAGAAGCTAATTTTGCGTGTCCGTTAAATGGCATGCAATCAGCTAACTAAATATGAAGAAACCGCCATTCAATCAACTGATTAAAAAATCGGAAGTCCCTGTATTAGTAGATTTCTATGCAGATTGGTGCGGTCCTTGTAAGACTTTGAGTCCTATTGTTCAAGATGTGGCGAAATCTCTATCTGGAAAAATAAAAGTGATCAAAATAAATGTTGATAAGAATAATGCACTTGCAGCGCAATTCAATATTCGCAGCATTCCTACGTTGATCCTATTTAAGAAGGGAACGCCTGCCTGGAGAAAAGCGGGACTTTTGACCAAACGAGAAATGATCAAAACCATCGAATCTAAGTTATCATGATTTGGTTTTGGTCTAAAGCTCAGGCTGATGAACATCGGCCACCAACAAACGAATTGATTAAACCTATACATAGCTCGATCAATTAATTTCTAAACTTTATCGTAATTATGAAAAAACTATTCAAAAATTTTATGATGCTCACGGCTGTAGGAGCTATTGCCTTCCTTTACAGTTGTTCTGAGGAAGATGAGCCAACAGCGGCTGCACCTTCTATTAGCGTAAGCGCTGCTTTGGCTGACGGTACTGCCGTAGCTGATGGAAGCGATGTGATTTCTACCAACGTCATCACTGTTACTGTTAATGCTACCACTCCTGGTGGGTTCAACGTAATCCGTGCTACTGCAGGTGGTACTACTACTGAAGTAACCAGAAATGACCTTCAATTGGATGCTGGTGCTACTTCTGGTACGGCAACATTGACTGTTGAAACGCCTGAAGAAGCAGAAGGAACTACTGTTGACTGGACTTTCACTATTGTGGATGATTTGAATCAAACTGGCGAAACTACTTTCTCATATAATATAGTAGCTGCTCCATCTCCTGATGCGAATGACGGAATGAACACTTTGTACGGTCAGTTGAACGCTGGTGGTGGAAGCTTTTATGACCTTACTAACGACGAGGTTTATGGTTACGCTGCTACCCTTGAGGGGCAAACGGCCAATGTTGATTTCGCATTCTTCTACGGTGAGACAAGCGGATATGCTATCGCAGCGTTGAGAGATGAGTCTCTACACACAGCTTTCGAAGCAGCGAATGTTCCTATTGATGGGGTCTTCAACGCAAATGAATTCAACTTCACATCATTCAAAGCGCTTGAGGCGACTGCTGCTGATTTTGATGCAGTAGTTTCCGAGGCGGATATTGCTAGCCTTGTAGGTGAGGTTGCTCCGGATGCATCTGTAGCAAATAACCTGGCGGTTGGTACCGTTTTCGCTTTCCTTTTGGATGAAGAGAAAAGACAAGGACTTTCTGGCTTGATGAAAATTACAGAAACAGCTGGAGATTCTGGTGCATCACGTACCATATCTTTCGAAATCAAATACACTTCTCCTGTGCAATAAGCATAGCTGAATTGAATAATTAGAAACCCTGCCGATTCTGGCGGGGTTTTTTTGTTTTAACCTGGGACAACTATAATAACAGGAACCTACTTTCAACCAAGCGATAAGAAATTACCCTATTTAGGGTATTGTTTAGGATTTCATTTTTCTGTTCTTTTACCATTCAAGACTTTTAGTGAGGGTGTGACTAGCTCTCAGAATTGAAACAGCTTTTTTACCTAACCGTGTGATTATGATTACAATTAATTTCTCTCATAGTACATCTCGAATGCTCTTAAAATCGACATTGTGGAGTATTCTATTCCTATCTACTTTAACACTCCGATCACAAAACACCAACTACGGTTCCAATTCTGGAACTGGTGGGTCTGCCAACACCAATTTCGGATCCTACACCGGGACCTCTAATCATGGCACAAGTAATACTTTTCTGGGAGCTTGGAGTGGTCGATACAGTGTGGGGAACTACAATTTTTTTGGAGGTTCGAACGCGGGCCTGAATAGTAGTGATGGAGATTACAATGTCTTTTTAGGTTCTAATGCCGGGAAAAATGCGGAGGGTTCGAGTAACGTTTTTATCGGTTATGCATCTGGCTTCAAGAATGATGGGAATAGTAATCTTTTTGCTGGGATGGATGCCGGTTATAATGGAATTACCGGATCAAATAATGTATTCCTGGGTTTCCGGTCAGGGTTTCTAACAACCGGATCTAACAATATCTTCATAGGCCATCAAGCTGGATACAACGAAACCGGTTCTAACAAGCTGTACATCGACAATACGTCTACTTCGAGTCCATTGATCTGGGGGGATTTTTCGAGTAATGTGCTGAGATTCAATGGCAGTGTAGGTATTGGTGGAGCTCCGGCTTTTCCTTTTCACGTTACGCAAACTAACGTCGATGCCTGGCAAGGGCGATTCACAAATGGCCCTTCCAATGTATACCTGGCTTATCATGGAGGATCGGGAATTCATATCAATACAGGCGTGGCTAATAACAGCAGCAAATACGGCCTGGAGATAAAAAATGATGATCAAGTTCATTTTTTCGTTCGTGGAGATGGTCTTGTTGGTATTGGCAACAGAGATCCGGAAGCAGCTTTGGATGTGTATCGTGGGACTGGTACCAGTGGCGCAATATTTAGAGGGACCACCCGCCACTCACATTTCAACTATTCGACCAACGAAGACACCTATATACGAGGCGGTCTGGCTAATTCAAAAGTAATTATCAATGATGGTGGTGGCAACGTAGGTGTTGGAACAAGCCAGCCAGCTTATCATTTTCATGCACTAGGTAATGATCGAGCCAGGTTTGAACAAACCAATGGAACATTAGATCTTGTGGCCTATGGTTCCGGAAGCCAGGACTATGCAAATACTACGGGTATTTTCACTCCCAATAAGGGGTTATTGCTCATGTCAGGACTGGACAATTCCGGAGATATCAAATTTGTAACAAGAAATAATGGCATACTTTCCGAGAAAGTCAGAGTGGCCAATAATGGCAATGTCGGCATAGGACTCACTTCTCCGAGTCAAAAGCTGGATGTTTCAGGAAATATCCGGGCCTCAGGTACTTTATATGCGAATGGTGGTAATTCAGGCGATTGGAATGCTGCTGCTGGTTGGGGTGATCATGCAAATTTTGGTTACCTCACAGATGGTGATACACCGGATTTCGGTGATGGTATGAACCTGAGGGGCGCTTCCCCTTCTATTCACTTCAATGATACCAACAGTTCGGATGAAGCTAGTATTACGGTGAATGGCGATTGGTTCTATATTCGGGGCCATGATAACACCAACGGTGAATCTCACGCTAGTGGCTGGGATATAAATGGCTCCTATTGGCCATTTCGTATCAATCTAACCAATGACAATGTGGAATTAGGTGGAAACACTTACGTGCAGGAAGGGGATTTCTTCGTTAGATCGGGTAATGTGGGAATTGGTACCACCAGCCCTACGTCTAAACTTCATGTGAGAGGCGACACACGATCAAGCACATCTATCTATGATCCTATTCACCGACTGGCCTATTTCGAAGCGATTTCCGGTGGTGCTGATGCATCTATTGCGATAAAAGGAGTTAGAAATGGAAGTGTGGGTACATCCTCATTCATTGATTTTGACCTCTATGACAACAACGAAGCGGAGGAGGACCAATATATCAACATGGCCCGGATTGGGGCTGGAAAAGAAGCTGCAGCCGGCCAAAATGGACAGCTTCGGTTTTTCACAAACAACAATGGCACACTAGGAGAACGAATGAGAATCATTGCTAATGGCAATGTGGGGATTGGTACGACATCACCAAGTCATGATCTTGAGGTAGTCGGTGATGCGAAAGTCACAGGAAACCTCTACCTGGATGGTGATTTCGTTTATGGTGAAGGGATCGACCCAGATCCTCAGGCATCCAGGTTGCTGGCACTTGACGAATATGATAAGATGGTCTATCATGAGTTAAATGACGTTCGAAACCCCTGGGGCTTGAGGTTTGTCCAGGACGTTCTTGAAACAGGGCTGAGTTGTATGGAATTCGAAGACCTCAATACAGGACTGGCAGTGGAAGTAGATGTATTGGATATCCACGGAAATCTTCTTTTGGGCAACAATGGATACATTGATGACAGGGATGCTGAA
Source organism: Cyclobacteriaceae bacterium (assembly GCA_965215825.1). Lineage (GTDB taxonomy): Bacteria > Bacteroidota > Bacteroidia > Cytophagales > Cyclobacteriaceae > JAWPMT01. The sequence goes on from CBDCEM010000002.1 coordinate 1,474,666, forward strand.
TTAGCAAATGAAGATCAGATTTGGGCTGGTGAGCATGGTGGGGAACGAGATGATTGGATACATATAGCCGAACGCATCGAGTTGAGTTCCAACAATAACGTAGGAGAAGGAGTAGTGATTTTTGGTAAAAATACGACTTCAACACAATTTTTGAATCTTACTCAAGACGGGGACGACAGTTACCTGGCCAATAGCACTGGACTTAGTGGATATTTTTTGAAGGCCACGGATAGGGATGTCACTTTGGGTGGTGATCTTACTATGCCTGGAGGTTCAGTTGCTACACTGGAAGGATTAACGGTTAATCAAAATATTAGTGTTTCAGGGCAGGTTTTCACAACTTCTCATGGCACCTCTGCGGATTGGAAATCTTCTTACGACAACCTTACTGATCCGGGAATTGGCCTGATTTACAACGCCACCACGCAGAAGGTAGATATTGCCACCGATCGTGCCCTGACACTCGTCAACGATAAAATTGGGATCGATTACGGCATGGGACTAAAGCTCGGCGCCTCAGATCAGTTGGAATTAGATCAAGGTGAGATTGAAATTGATGCCAGTCAGGTTTTAGGCTTGCCGTGGGAAGATCAGAATGGTACATTAACCCATGCTGGAACAGTCGCCGTAAATGGAGCTTTGAGTTCAAGTTCCTTATCCACAACTTCTCTAACTACTTCCAGCATCATTACCGGTGGTATACAAATATCGGCATTGACAGATGGCGCTAGCTATACTCAACTATTAGTGGAAGATGGTTCTGGAAATGTTGGAACAAGAAGTTTGAGTACCCTTGATCTCAGCCCATGGACTGAGGATTCAGGCACTGTGAGTTATGGGGGAAATGCCAATCTTACAGGCACGTTTGATGCAAGTGCGATTAGTACAGGTTCATTAAGTATTACCGGGTTAGTCAGTGGGGCCACGTTCGATCGAGTCCTTATGGAGGACGGTTCAGGGAACCTGGGTTACAAAGACCTTTCTTCCTTCAATTTCAGCCATTGGGCTATCGATGGCAGCAACAATCTAAGCTACAATGCGGGAACCATTACCTCAACCCAGGGTATCTATTCAGAAGCAGATAACGCCAGTGACCTGGCCCTTGTGGTAAAAAATGGAGCGACAACTAACTTTAAAGTAGATGGTGCTGGTAACATCCGTGCACGAAAACTTGAATTGGACCTGCAGTCCGAATGGCCGGATTATGTCTTCAAAGACAACTACGAGTTAAAGAGCCTGGAAGAGGTTGAAACTTATGTTAAAGCCAATAACCACTTGCCAGACGTTCCCTCGGAAAAGGAAGTCCGGGAAAATGGAATTGACGTAGCTGAGATGGATGGCGTTCTGCTGCAGAAGATTGAGGAGCTGACCTTGTACATCATTGAGCAGAACAAAACAATCAAGAGTCAGCAGAAAGAGCTGAAAGAACAAAAGGAGGACTTTGCAGCGAGGCTGGAAGCATTGGAACAAAAGATTGGACAATAATCATTTGGAATTTCTACGATTGAAATCATGAAAAAGGAAAACCAAATGATCCGAATGATCATAGTGATCATCGGCTGCATTGCCGGACTTACTTGTTCCCTGACTGTATCAGCCCAAAATATTCATTTTAAGTACGATGAAAGTGGCAATCGGGAAAAGAGGCATATGGTCAGCGCCAGAGTAGAAGATGAGAGTGGAGAGGAGACCACTGAAACAGCAAAAGAAATTCTTGAAGAAGATAAACTTTATCCAAACCCTACTGAGGGAATTCTTCGGTTTTCTCTTCTTAGAGAGGATCCTGCAGTTTCGCAGGTAAGTTTGATAGATCTGAATGGCCGTTTGCTATATCGCAAGACCTTTACAGAACAAGATTTTGAGGTTAACATCTCTAACCGTCCGGCAGGGATCTATGTCCTCAAATGGACCTTCGCAGATCAGTCACGAAGCATCAAGATCATCAAACAATGAAAAGGCATATCCTAAAAAAATATCTAAATCCCCCTTTCAAAGGGGGCTTGGATTGTTGCAAATACTTGCTTTTGCTGGCAATTGTTGTCACCCAATTGAATGTGAGTAGAGCCCAACTAAGCCCAAACCCTACCCTGGATACCAACATGTCCGGAGAATCCCACGTGATCAAAGGACGTGATCATATCACCTTTAATCCGGGGTTTTTGTATCAGATACCTGAGGCTGAAGCGGACAAAACTTTTGTCGCCTATTTTGGTTACCAGGAATTATTACTTGACATTGGAGGACCTTTATCATCTTCCTCGGGATTCGGTATCAGCAACTCCGGAGAGGTAGGAGGTACTGCTACCAGTTTTGATGTGGGCCCTTCCGGAGCGGCTACTTATGCCATTCCCATTATCGTATCTCCAGGAACTAACGAAATGGAGCCCAATTTGTCGATTGTTTACAACAGTCAGGCACCTGATGGGCTGCTTGGAAAGGGGTTCTCTCTTGGTGGATTATCTGCCATTGCTCGTGGACCTGCGACGAGATATCACGATACCCAGGCCGATCAGGTAGATTTTGATGATCAGGATCGTTTGTTATTGGACGGAGTACGGTTAATTCTGGTCGCCGGCGACTATGGCAAGGCTGGTAGTGAGTACCGACTGGAAAATAACCGCATGGCCAAAGTGGAAGCATTTGGCAGCCTTGGGAATTCTAATTGGGCAACTCATTTCACAGTAAAGGAAAAATCAGGACTGGTAAAGACCTATGGGTTAAATGCAGATGCTCAAATGATCGCTGATGTCGATGGTACGAACCTGGGGGCCTATGTCTGGGCGCTGGTGAAAGTAGAGGACCAGGCCTCCAATTTCATGACTTATCAGTACATCAATGACGGAACCGAATATCGACTCGATGAAGTGCATTATACCGGAAACACAACCGCTGGATTGTCAACCTATGCGCATGTCAAATTCGAGTATGAAGATCGAGGGATAAGAAGCCGTACGGGCTTTATCTATGGTCATCAAACTGAACTGACTAAGAGACTCAAAAACATCAAGTCCTTCTATGGTTCAGAGCTTGTAAGAGATTACCGAATGGCCTATGATTCTTATGAGCACATGCCGCACCTGACGAGTGTTACCGAGTACAACAGTGCAGGAGAGCATTACAATCCGATTCTGTTTGATTGGAATGAGGAAGGCCTTGGCTTAGTAACGGAATCTGGCACCCGTCAGATTACCTTGATGAATGGGGAACAAAATCAATATCAACATACCCAGGAACTCACCGGTGACTTTACCGGAGATGGAAAAACGGACCTATTGGTATTCTATCAATTGGGGGCATATAACCCTAACATCGATGAAAATGCGACCTATGAACAATGGGTTCTTTTCGAAGAGGAAGATGGCGTCATGACGCAGACTCAGACCGGAGTAGATACCCATCCTGGTACTACAAAGTATGCTGGAGATTTTAATGGGGATGGATTTACAGATTATATGGCCGTCACCTCTTCTTTAGAATTTGATATTTATTTTGGCAATGAGTTTGGTTTTGGTACAGGTTTCTCCGGTGACTTAAGAACTGAAAAAGATGTACAGTTTTTCCAGATGGCAGATTTTGATGGCGATGGGAAAACAGACCTGCTTTTGTTTAAATATGTTACTTCCTCCAATAGATTATATGGTGATATTCTGTATAATGATGGTGCTGGTTTTATAGGTGACAAGACATGGAACGCATGGGAATGGGCCTGGGCTCTGGAAGAGGAAAATAATGGTCTGGAATTTTTACTCCATGATTTTAATTCGGATGGAAAAACAGACATTTATTCGGGTTTATATCTCTACACCGATCCAGAAGCAACTGAATCTATAGAGGACGGCAAAGCGCTGGTACTTTCAAACCCTACCAGATGGGAATTTCAAGAAGTGAACAATGCGGATTGGCCTGACTTTTCTGATGCTTTGACCAATCAGGAAGCAACGACTGGAGACTTTAATGGAGATGGTTTTTTAGATATCCTCGTAACAAAAAGAGATCAGTATCATACTATTGATAATGACGTTGGAGACTGCAGCTCTTGTCCCGATACAGTTGATTATAGTTGTGTGGCCGGACGGTGCATTTTTCACCATAATACAACTTATTGGAACTTGTACCAGGGTACAGGAAACGGTTTTCAATCCATTCGAGTCAATACGGTTGGGAATTCAGATCAGCCCTATAATATTGGTGATTTTAATGGTGATAGTAAAACGGACTTAATTCAACAACTTGGAACGGTTGTCAACATACATGTTTTTGATGGGTCTTCGACCTTTGCTCCTTTAGCTACCATGTCCCTTGATGATGAAAGTGAAATTTCTATCGGAGACTTTACAGGGAATGGCACTTCAGACGTCCTGGAACTAGAGGAGTTGCAGGTGACTTTTGAACAAACAGTGACTTGTGGTACTGGTGCGACACCACCTATCTGTGAACTATACCGCTACAGCCAGCCAATCACACTCCACTCCGATTACCGAAAGGCCCCTACTATGGTAAAGGCCATTGCCAACAGTTATGGTAGCCGGTTGTATCTGGACTACCTTCCATTGACTGATGATGCCGTATATACCAAGTACGGTACAGCCAGTGGAGACCTGCTGGATGCCCAATTTCCGATGCACGTAGTGCGGACGGTCTATGCTGACAATGGCCTGGGAAGCCTTGCAGAAACGCGTTATCACTATGAGGGTGCGTTGGTTCATCGATTTGGGAAAGGGTATTTAGGGTTTCAACAAATTGTCGTACAAGACATCACGCAAAACATTCAAACGACCCAATCTTATACCATCAATTCGGCCCATCGATATGTACCACTATTGAGCAGTACGGAAACTACTTCATTGGTCACAGGGAATCGAATTTCTGCAAGTACGGCACTTTATGACGATCTGGACGATGGTTTTCCAGGGACCTTTCTATTTGCCAAAAGCTCAGAAACAGCCAGAACCTTCGATGTTTACACCAACTCGGAACTCACCTCTATGACCACTGACTATTCTACCTATGATAGTTATGGCAACATTGAGCTGATGTCCACTACCTACGGATCAGGGCATCAAACGATCACTGAAAACACCTATGACTATGGTGGCGTCAGTAATTGGATATTAGGAAAGTTGAGTGCGGCCACCGTTACCAAAACAGCACCCGGTGAGACTAATAGTATCAGAACTTCTTCTTTTTCCTATAATGGCAATTGGTTTCTCTCCTCAGAGACCATTCAGCCCGGTCATGACCTGGAACTCACTACCAACTACACATACGATGGTTTCGGGAATATCTTATCCACTACCACCACAGGAAAAGTAGACGATACAGGAGCTACCCAAAGTCGGACATTGGGATTGACCTTTGACACGAAAGGCAGATTTGTCGAGTCGGAAGCCAATTCCCTGACACATAGCGCTTCCCGAACTTACGATCATGCATTCGGTAATCTGTTGACAGAAATAAGCCCCAATGGGCTGACGACTACTTACGCCTACGACAATTTCGGCAGGCTGTATCAATCAATAGCTCCAAACACCAACATTGTAGCCACTATCAACTATAGTTGGGTCTCGGGAGCGGGAGATGCACCAGAACATGCACGCTATTATGTGGACGAAATCACTAGCGGGTCACCAACGGTAAGGACCTATTATGACCGGCTCAATCGCCCATTGCGCAGCCGGACCACCAACTGGGCCAGTCAGGTAGTGCTGGCAGATACAAGATATGACGGGCAAGGTCGTGTATATAAATCTTCCGATCCCTACTTCAGCGGAGACACACCACTCTGGACTTCTCAAGAGTTTGATGCTATTGGGAGAGTGACCAGAATCGAAGCTCCCGGTGATCGAACAATGGAGAATATTTACACCGGCCTTATTACCACCACCCGGAATGCAAAAGGTCAGGAAACCAGTGCCCGGATCAACATGCTTGGGCAACAAATCCGGGCTACTGATGCCCGTGGCAATAGCCTGACCTACACCTACCGGGCCAATGGCTCGCTTGCGACCATCAGTGATTTTGCAGGCAATGTTACTTCGTTTACTTATGATGTATTGGGCAATCGAACACAGGTCAATGACCCGGATCTGGGGATCGTCAATACCCACTATAATGGTTTTGGTGAAGTCATCTGGCAGCAATCAGCCAGAAACTTTGAGACTACTTTTGAATATGATGAGCTGGGACGAACTACACAACGAAAAATCAAAAAGGGATCCGATGAAGAAACGACAAGTTGGTTGTATGATACCCGGAAGGTAGGACTGCTGACCAGTAGTTCGGTTGGCAACATTTCAGAGGAGTATTTTTATGATACCTATCTAAGACCTATTCAGGTTAGAGAAAGCCTTGAAGGTGAGGTTTATGATATCTATCAAAGTTACGACGGCTATGGACGGTTACACAACCTGACCTATCCCACAGGCTTTGCGATACAACATCAGTATACGGCTCAGGGTTATCTGGAACAAGTAACCAGTTCCGATGGCACTATTACCTATTGGCAGAAAACCCAGGAAAACGCCCGTGGCCAGTTAGAAGTCTTTTCCCTGGCGAATGGCACCTTCCAAGGCAACCGTACTTATGAAAAAGCGACGGGGCTGCTCAGTCAGATCGTGACGGAGCATGGAAGTGAAAAGCTTCAAAACCTGTACTATGAGTTCGATGCGCTGAACAATCTGACGAAGCGTACTGACTATCTGGCCGATGGAAACAGAGGATTGGAAGAATCCTTTACCTATGACAATCTGAATCGACTCAAAACGGCCAGCATCAAGGGCAAGCCTTACGGTCAACTTTCCATGGATTACGATGACCTGGGGAATATCATATCCAAATCGGACGTAGGAACTTATAACTACACGGGAGCCAGGCCCCATGCGGTTTCCGAAATCGTTCAGAATGGAACGGCCATTCCGATTGTCACACAAGACATTACCTATTCGGGTTTTGAGAAAGTAAGAACCCTCACCGAAGGGGACGCAAGTATTCATTTCACCTATGGAATGGGCCATGAGCGTAAGATCACGACCACTACGGTTGCAGGAGTACACTTTACGAAGCGGTTTATCGGAGGGCTCTACGAAGAGGAAGAAAATCATGACGGAGACAAACGGAAACTCCATTACATCAGCGCTGGAGGGGAGTCGATTGCGATCTATACCGAAGATGAAAGTCAGGGTACGTTTGATACACACTACCTGCTCAAGGATCACTTGGGCTCATTAGCCGCCATTGCTGATAAAAATGGCAATATCATCGAACGCTACAGCTACGATGCCTGGGGTAAACGCAGAGATGCCAATACCTGGGATGACCTGGATGGTACTACGGATGTCTCCTATGCCCGAGGATTTACCGGGCATGAACACCTGGAGCTGTTTGCCCTGGTGAACATGAATGGGCGGATGTACGATCCGGCGTTAGGGAGGTTCCTAAGTCCTGATCCTTATACGCAAAGCCCGGACTTTACACAGGGATTGAATCGATACAGTTATGTCTTCAATAATCCGCTGAGCTTTACCGATCCGAGTGGGTATATCGCCATTGGAAACTATCTCCCATCTTTTGGGACGAATGCCTATAACTTCATAAACACAGCTATCAATGGAGACTTTGGAGATGTTGCTGCTTATTTGGTTCAGCACACCAAGTCGTCAATGATCACAGTAGCGTCATATTACACAGGTAATGTGATTTCTTCTGTGTTTTCTTCTGCGTTTACTGTCAAAGGCGTAATTCCTGGTGGACTGGTTGGCGCTTCCGAAAGAGTGGTCAGCAATGGAATTACAAATTGGATAGGTGGGAAAGGTTTTTGGGACAATTGGGAATTGAATGCTGTATTGGGGTTTTTCGAAGGCGGTATCAAAGGACATTCCAATTCCAAAGCGGCAAAGAAGAATACCATTTGGGGAATTGATGTAAAAGCTGGCACCTCCCCAAACTCGCTGATCCCGGGACTGGGACCATTGCCAGAAGGGACTATTGAAGTAGAAAACTTATACATGATACCTGTTGAAGTTGGGTACCTTCTTTCCCAAGACGAGGCATTTAATTATTTCTCTATTTATTTCTCCGGTCCTGATGGGCAGATATTCTTGCATCAAATGCTAAACCCCCTTGCAACTGGAGGGATTTATCCAGTGGATGATCCTTTCACAATGGGTATTGCTGGAGCGACGAGAGGACTGCTTACTAGATTTGCCGCAACTAGGGGTGTGAATGCTATGAAATTAGCAAGAGGGTGGCAGGGAAAGGGAACTTATCCTGGAATTGATGATTGGAGAAACATAACTCTTAGTGATGGTAAGCATGTTGTTGGTGGGTTGCCAGGGCAATCCAATTACTATACAACTTTGAGTGGTTTGACTAGGTCAGGTTTAAATAAAAATAGTTTGTTTCAAGGACTTCAAGTTTCTAAACATCCACAGTTTGGTTATAGAGGTCAAGTAGGTATATATCGTGTAAAAGGCTATACAAATGCAGCGTTTGGAACAACTTATGCAAATCCGCAATTTGGTGCGGGTGGTCTACCTCAAATTTTTATTCCAGACTATAGAAGATTACAATTAATAAAAACTATACAACTCAAGTGATGAATTTGAATAAGAGTAATGGCTATTTAAGTTTCGACACATATTTAGTAAAACCATCATACACAATTAGGGATTTCAAAAATGAATTTCCTCAAGAGAATCTTGAGCTATGGACAGTTAATAAAAAGTGGATTACGTACCGATTGGAAATCAGTATGAAATTTATCCTGCTGATTCGGTTTTTTGATGATGATATAAAAATCATTGAGATTTATCTCTTACCTAAACCAGATATAAACATTGAAATGGAATTAAAGGATTTATTGAAAAGCCTAGGAGGGGAAAGAAATTATCCTTGGGGAAATATAGAACTAAATAGTGACGTTAAAGCAGACTATAAATCTATAATTATTAGTATGAATCCCCCACCTAGGCATAGGTTATAACCCCCTTCCTGGGACCTGTTGGTTCGGCCATGGTGGGAAGTTTTGTCGGCAGTTTTGTGGGTTCAATCGCAGACGGAGCGAACGCTTTAGATGCTTATCGGTCTGCAGCCAATGCCTCTTCCTTTTCTGGATTTACGGTACTATTTTCACATGGAATTGGTGTTAGCTTAAAAGAGGTTGAGTTAACAAGCGGCAAAGAATTACTTAGGGCTCACGGACATGGTTTAGCAAATGGAGCCCTCCGCAAAGCCCAAGGTGGTAAATTCTGGCACGGATATGCCAGTGGCTCGATTAGTAGTTTGACTTCATCTTACCTTCAAACCAATGACTTTGTTGGAGATCTGGTAGTTGCCTCTGTTGTAGGAGGCGCTTCAGAAGCCATCGCAGGCGGTAATTTTGCTGATGGCGCCTTGACAGGGGCTTATGTTTATTTGTTTAATCATTTAACTGAACACAATCTTGGAGAATCAATTAAAATTGAAATGTTTGAAACATTACATGATGCCAGAGTAAGGGCAGGAGAAGTCACATCGCAATATCTGGCAGAAGATGCTATGAAACGTATTCTAATCCTGAGAACAAAGAAGAGTTTTTACCTAGCTTATTCCGACAGGAATACTGAGAATATTTTAGAGATTCCTAATATCAAGATAAAAACTCGTCGTTTCATGGAAGAAAGTACATTTGGTGTTCTGGTGCAGAGAACTGAAATTAAATCTATCAAGTTCAAGGGGAGCAAAGTTCTTTATGCAGAGTCTACATATTTCAGATATGGGGAATTCAAGTTCAATAACCCCATTCCTACATATACCCGGATAACCTCAAATTTCGCAATGAATACTCTAATTGCTCAACAGTTAAATTTAAAATTCCGTCCTATTACGATTTTTCACTAATGAATATTAAACTACAAATGGTTGCTATTTTGAGTATCGTATTTCTGTTCAATGTAAAAGGTCAGAAAATAGACAATCGTCAAAATAATGCAGTTTTTCAGCACGGCTTGAACCAATATCTTCAAACAATTGGAGATAGCTACAAAATCGATGGTTACGGAATTATTATTGTAGAAATAGAATCATCTTCCTTTGATAAGGAAGATGATTCCTGGTTCCAAAATGTTTCGGAATTATCACTAATATTCTATCCTGTTTACCAAAGCTCTGGAATAGTGGACAGACCTCCCAATACCATGTTTCAACATAGAGGGCATTTATTTTGTCTTTATTCAGGAACTGAACGGTTAATCGAACAAACACTTGACAAGAAAGCTTTGAAAACTTACAAAAAGTATTTTTCCGACTTAAATGGACGCGATTTTATGGCAGGAGCAGAAATGGTCAGAATAAGGCTAAGTGCCAATAAAGAATCAGTTGTCATTGAAAGGGATGTTCAAAACTGGGAACCCACGCTTTCCTGGTGACTTTTGGTCAGGTGGAGTACGAGCTTTTGATAGATTTGCAGGCAAGAATTGGTTTGACAGATGAGGATTTCATATTTGTTGTTTTTGATCGGTTTTATCCTTTCCTGCGGTGTGCAGGAAGAGAACAATTGCCTACTTGAGAAGGCTGTTAAGGACTTATACGAAAATAGGTTTCATGATTTTCAATCTGCGTTAATCCAGGGTCAGAGGGTCATGATTGATTCCTTGTATTTTACAAAACCCTTGTTCCAATCTGGAAATTACGAAGTTCTTAGCGTCGAATGTAATACCAAGGTCATTGTTAGGTATGAAAATAACGCTGCTTCTTATGTCGATTCAATCTTTGCGAATGTGATTGGTAATCAACTATTAATCACCCCTAAATCAATCGTTAAGCTTTTCAACAAAGAACCTGAAATTTCCTTTACCCTAGCTAAGCAATTAATGACTGCTCGAAGGTTTCGAGAAGCAATTGACTGGTTACAGGGCATTTCTCTTGAAAAGGGTGAAAAAGAATTCCTGATCGGAAAATGTCATTTCGAAATGAATGATTACAAACAAGCCATATTTCAGTTTCGTAAGGCATTTGATTTTGGGAGTACAGATGCGGGAATTTTGTTGAGTGAATCTCTCCAACTCACTGGTAAACGAAATGAAGCCATTGAAATCTTAAGAGATCTTGCAGATGAAGATAACACTGAAGCCATGCTTTTTCTTGGAGAAATATATGATACTTTTTCAAGTCAATTTGGATATCTTCCTCCTGAAGATGCTTCTCCTAATTCATCATTCAAATGGTATTTAAAAGCAGCTGAGTTGAATGATCCAGTTGCTATGTTGCAAATTGGCAACATTTATGAATTTGGAATGAACAAGGCATTAAATCTTGATTCTGCAGTCTATTGGTACAATGAAGCTGCAAAATCAAAATTTGCCAGTGCCTATACAAAGTTGGCAAGGCTCTATTTGGCAGGAAAATATTTTGATAGAAATTTGGAAAAAGCTATGATTAAAATGAAGGAAGCTATTGAAGCAGATCCGAAGACAGGCTACTTTGATCTAGGTATCTTGTATAAGAACGGAAGATTCTTGCCTTTTGATCGAGAAAAAGCCCTTTTCTATTTGAAAAAGGCCGACTCACTTAAACATCCAATAGCTAATTTTCATATTGAACAAATACTGAATAAAGATCCAAAAACTTGAAACGGCTACGGTTCTCTGGCAGATTAAAGCTAGGCGCGAAGCTGAGCCTCGTGTCTTACCTATAGTTCCAAGTTTTGGGAATTTTTAGGTGCGAAGGTCAAACCGATACAAACCGAAGTGCAATGGCGAACAGTAAAAGAAGGATAGTACTTTTCACAATTTTATTTGGATTCTATTCAACGATTAGCGCTCAAATAAAAGATCCGGTTTTTCAAGACCTTTTATTGAAATACTTTGAAAATAGCGAACGGAAATTGTCAGAAAAAGAAGTTTTAATTGTAGAGATAGAGTCAGTGCAATTTCATGATTTGAATACAATTAAAAGGTTACCAAAGGGTAGCAAGGTGCATACTTTGGAAATATTAGTCTATCCTTTTGACGATGCATATTATCTATCTCAAGCATTACCTGATAAAGCATTTTTCTACGATGGAAATCCAATTCTTATTTACTCATCGAACGGAGTATTATTTGAACGGGAAAAAAGACTGAATGATCGTCGACTGGTGAAATTCCTTGGAAAAATGAGAGTGAGCAATGGCACTATTTCTTCAGTAGATGCAAAAAGGTTGATATACGTTGATGGTAAGGTTCAATACATTGATTCTCCAACAGATTTTTATCCATTATTGTTATTTGATCGTTGGGAACCGGAATAGATTCCCCAATCTGGCTTAAGTCTACGTGACCCGGTCTTCGTTTTAGATGACTTAAGCCTACTAATAACGCCAAGTTTGTAACTTGGGTGATATGCCGTCAAAATATAAGATAACTGATCATTCAAGCATTGCACTTCATAACATTTGCCAATGTGCAATGGGTTGATGCATTATCCAGGCCACTTTACAAGCATGTTATCTTAGACAGTTTGCGTTACTGCCAAAAGGAAAAAGGTCTTATCATTTATGCCTACGTAATCATGAGCAATCATATCCACTTGATTGCAGTCGCTCGGTTGCGCCGAGTGACTAGTATGCTTTGGGCTTGTAGCCCAGATAGTAATAGAATTGCTAAAGGATTTAAAAATTATCCGCGTAGCAGTGCTATAAATTACAAGGGAAAGAAGTGGTTATTCTGAAAACAATTGAGGCTTGAGCCTCTTTGATTACCATCACTCGGCTAAGCCAAGCGATTGCGGAAGGTGGTTGGCTTGGTCATAGAAACGCTTTCTTACATAATCAGGGCTTTACTCGTTCTAGTAGTATGACTTCTTGGACTACCGACCCTGATGTCGCAAAACATTTTGCATTTACTGAGAATGGCACTGGTGCGTTTCTTAAAATGCAAGTCCCAAGATCCTCTATAATTAGAAGTCCTGACCGTTTCAAAGTAGATTTATTCCACAAAGGACTCAGGGTAAGGGAATCGGAGGTGCTACTTAGAGGCACATTTGAAAATGTTAGTGTATCTAGAATTAGTTTTTAAAAATGGGAATGCCTAAGGTCGACAATGGTAGAACCATCACTATAAGAGCAAGAAGATGGACTGGCCAAATTCTAAACAATCAGAAGATTTTATACGAGGAGGACAAAGATGGAGATGATTATTTCATCATCCATCGCGATTTGAATGCTGCTAGAGAATATGCCATCAAGGAGATCGAAGACAGATTTATACAAGTTTCAATTCTTGACGAACATGGGAACAAAATTGAAACTCATCGCAATCCTAAACCAGGAGTTCCAAGTACCTTAAGGCTTATTTTGTGGTTCGTTCGCTATTTATATATCCGAAATTTTAAATCACGGACCAAGAGTAATTGAGTTTAAAAAGAAATTCCAGGTATGGGTTAATCCCTATGGCTCCCTGAAACTAGGAAAAGTAGGAAGTCTTTTCAAAAGTTTATTTAAACGAGGGGGCAGAGCTACCCCACCCTGGCTTAAGTCTACGTGACCCGGTCTTCGTTTTAGATGACTTAAGCCTACCAATAACGCCAAGTTTGTAACTTGGGTGATATGCCGTCAAAATATAAGATAACTGATCATCAAGCATTGCACTTCATCACCTTTGCCACTGTGCAATGGGTTGATGCATTATCCAGGCCACTTTACAAGCATGTTATCTTAGATAGTTTGCATTATTGCCAAAAGGAAACAGGTCTTATCATTTATGTCTTTATTATCATGAGCAATCATATCCACTTGATTGCATCCGCTCAAGAGGAAAAGAATCTTTCAAATATTCTTAGGGATTTAAAAAAGTACACCAGTAAGCAACTGCTGAAGGAAATAGCAGAAAATCCCCGGGAAAGCAGAAAGAGCTGGATGTTGTGGCTGTTTAAATCCGCAGGAGCGCAGAATTCCAATAATCAAAATTTCCCCCAATCTGGCTTAAGTCTTCCCTGAGGGGTGACTTAAGCCTACTAATAACGCCAAGTTTGTAACTTGGGTGATTTGCCTTCGAAATATAAGATAACTGACCATCAAGCGATGCACTTTATCACCTTTGCCACTGTGCAATGGGTTGATGCATTGTCAAGACCAGTATCTAAACATATAATCATTGATAGTTTGCATTACTGCATGGAAGAAAAAGGTCTTATCATTTATGCCTTTGTTATCATGAGCAATCATATCCACTTGATTGCATCCGCTCAAGAGGAAAAGAATCTTTCAGATATTCTTAGGGATTTAAAAAAGTACACCAGTAAGCAACTGCTGAAGGAAATAGCAGAAAACCCACAGGAAAGTAGAAAAAGTTGGATGATGTGGATATTCAAGGCAGCGGGTAATTCCAATTCTAATAATACAGTTTATCAGTTCTGGCAGCAGGATAACAGACCCATTCAACTTTCAACTAATGAGATGATGGATCAAAGGCTAGATTATATTCATGAAAACCCCGTGAAAGAAGGGTTTGTTTGGGAACCTGAACATTATCCTTTCAGTAGTGCAATAAACTATATAGGTAAGAAGGGATTATTAGAGGTTGAATTAATCAGTTGAGAACTCAAGTTAAAAACTTGTATTTATGATTTGACTTCAGTTACAAACTGAAGCCAGGGGATGTTCACTAATTTTTGGAAACATCGACCGAAGCAGAATTCATTTCAAGGAAATGGTAGCCGTTTGCTGATTTTGGCGGCTCTCTCCCCCTGCTATCTCGGAGCGGTAAAGGTAGGAGTTCCTCAATATGATCATTTAGGATAATGCGGGAATTAAGTTGAGAAATCGTTACTTTGTAAGTATGAGTATTGAAGCCAGGAGATATCACTTGATAGAAAGAGTCATGCACTTTGATGAAAAAGAGATCGATCAAGTAGAGATGTTTTTAAAAAGAGAATCAGAATTATCAACTTCACTGTATCGGGCTTTGGAACAGGTAAAAGAAGGCAAAGTGACTCCTCATAGTGAAGTGAGAAAGAAATACGAGAAATGGCTTTAGCAATCGCTTGGGCAGATGAAGCCAATGAAGACTTAGATGAGATCATCGAATATCTGGAATCAGAGTGGTCAGAAGAACAAATTCGCAACTTTTTCACTCGATTAGAGGAATGTTTATTAAATATCCAAGAAGCCCCTCATCGCCAAAAAGACTCTATTAGGAAGGAGGGGACAAAAGAGTATCAACACTCTTCACAGACGACTATTTTTTATTCCTTCGACGATAAATCGATCAATATTTTACGACTTTGGGCAAACCTGAAAGATTCAAATAAACTTTGATACTTAGGCGTCAGGTCCCTCTTCTGGCCCTCTTCTGGCTTAAGTCTTCCGTAGGGTGACTTGAGTCCGGCCATACATGCCAAGTCTGAGACTTGGTAGAAAAGATTGAGAAAAGACCCCTTGCAGTAATGTGAAGGGTTTTTAATTATCATAACATTCATGGTCCATTACGATTCTGAGTTGGGTTTTTCGTCCTTTTCGACCAAAAACAGCAAGAAGTACATAGCGGTTCATAAGTAGTTCCCGACCCTGGCTTAAGTCTTCGTTAGATGACTTGAGCCTACCAATTAAACCAAGTTTGTAACTTGGGATAATCATGCCTTCGAAGTATAAGATTCTGGATCATCAAGCGCCGCACTTCATCACTTTTGCGACTGTACAATGGGTTGATGCGCTCTCAAAGACCCGTTTACAAACATATAATAACCGATAGTTTACGCTTTTGTCAGCAAAACAGAGGTCTTATACTTTACGCATTTGTTATCATGAGTAATCATATCCACTTGATTGCATCCGCTCAAGAGGAAAAGAATCTTTCAAATATTCTTAGGGATTTAAAAAAGTACATCAGTAAGTAACTGCTGAAGGAAATAGCAGAAAACCCACAGGAAAGTAGAAAAAGTTGGATGATGTGGATATTCAAGGCAGCGGGTAATTCCAATTCTAATAATACAGTTTATCAGTTCTGGCAGCAGGATAACAGACCCATTCAATTATCAACTAATGAGATGATGGATCAAAGGCTAGATTATATTCATGAAAACCCTGTGAAAGAAGGGCTTGTTTGGGGATCTGAACATTATCCGTTCAGTAGTGCAATAAACTATATGGGTAGGAATGGATTATTAGAGGTTGAATTGATCAATTGAGTACTCAAGTTCAAAACTTGTATTTATGATTTGACTTCAGTTACAAACTGAAGCCAGGGAGGGAACCTGAACATTATCCTTTCAGTAGTGCAATAAACTATATAGGTAAGAAGGGATTATTAGAGGTTGAATTAATCAGTTGAGAACTCAAGTTAAAAACTTGTATTTATGATTTGACTTCAGTTGCAAACTGAAGCCAGGGAAGGGAAAATCCTTCTAGCAGTGCTATAAATTACAAGGGAAAGAAGTGGTTATTCTGAAAATAATTGAGCCTTGAGCCTCTTTGAATACCATCACTCGGCGCAGCCAAGCGATTGCTTAGTGTTTTAAAACGCCTAAACCTGCACTTCTTCTATCGATAGCTGCAGTTTGTCGATTCCTTGTTGTTTGAAATCAGATAATTCGTACCTTAACCTTACCGTCAAAAAGTCCATAGGTTATGAATTTTTCCGCCATAGAAAAAAGCCTGATCAAAATCAAAATCATTGAAGCACATCTTTCCACGTTTGAGAGCGACCCCTTGCTCACAGAAGACTTTCAGGAGACACTGATGCACCTGCAAATGGAATATGGTTATCAGATGAACGAGATCCTTTTCGAGATCTATGATGAGCATTGTGAAGATGATCGTATCCATCCTTTTGTAGACTATGTAAAAGGTGGAGGTGTCATGGTCGAAGCGGATGATTTTCCTGGTGTGAATGCCTGCCTCAAGTTAAAAGCGAAGCCCTTGAGGTTCGAACTGGAGGATCCGCAAAACACATACACTCAAGTGGTCTGGTCTAGGGCTTCGTAGGCACAACCTGATCTTAAGGGATTCCATATCCCAGTTTCACTGTAACTGCGATAAAGCAAAATCTTACTCACGTATATCAACGGTAAAGTTGATGGATTAAAGGGGGGACTAGTGGTTTAATGGATCATTGGTGTTTGTATACCTAAGCGTTGATTTAGAACTCACAACCTATCTAAATCAAATAATCAACTTAGAAGAACTCCAAATGAATAACCTAAATGCCATTCGATTCCCCCTGAATCGCACTTTTTTCATCGCTTTGTTTTTTGTTTTCTCGTGTTCGGAGGAGGAGCCAGCAGTAGTGATAGACCCGATAGAGGTTGAAAGCTTCTCTGCGGTTGATATTGGTAATGCTGTTTCTTCTGAAGACATCCACGTAGATATTACCTTTAGCGAGGGTGTTGATGAGATCCGCCTGGTTATCATTCCCTCCTCAAGTTTGAACAGTGCAATGCCGGATGAAATTCGTAATGCACCAGCTGGATCTTTTATGGAATTGGACGTAATCTCCTCTTCACGTAAGGAATACAATGCTCGATTCACGGACATCACGGACATCAATGGAGCGGCCATTGTCAACGACGTTGCCTATTCCATAGCCATTGTGTTTACTAAAGATGAGGAAACCTTTGTTTCTGAAGAATTTGCCAATATTACGCTGACAGATGACAGTCCGATACTGGGCAAATACGTTGGAAGTTGGAACGATAATCTATTTACAAATATTGATGTTTCTTTCATACTCGAGAGCCAGAATGGTAATCGGGTCACAGGCCCTTTCTTTATTTCTACTAATTTCAGACCCGCCTGGGGAGGGGAGGAGAATGATGGCACCATCACGATAGATCTTAATGAGGAGGGTTCTAACGAAATCATTTTCCGATACAATCAGGACCTGCCGGACTATATGGGTGGCTGTCCCGGACTATATGTAGGAGAAGGTAGCTTTTCGTCAATGAGAATCAACATTTCCTTCACGGGGGATGATTGCGATGGTTTTCACGAAAATGGGAGCATCCGGGTAGACCGACAGTTTTAGGAGAACGTGTTTTTCTCTGCAAGCCAGAGGGGCGATTTGACCATTGAACAAGTACTGTTTTTCCTTTCCCCTCGCAATCCTTTATCTTCGGCGCATCTAAAAACTGACCTATGAATCGATTGATTGTTGCCTTATTAGGGATTGCCTTCTTTTTCCAGTGTACGTCACCCACTCAAGATCAGCCTGTTGAGCAGGACCTGGCAGCTAAAGCGCAGGAGCTTGCAAAATCCAACATCATTGTGGATGGTCATGTGGACTTGCCCTTCCGAATGGTTGTGAAGGGATTCATGGTGAAGAAAGAGATCGAAGATGTATCTGTGGAAACAACGGGAAATTTTGACCACCCCAAAGCGAAAAGAGGCGGCCTGGATGCGCCATTTATGTCCATCTATATTCCTTCTCGCTACCAGCAAACCGGTGGAGCTAAGGTCTTTGCGGATTCACTGATTGACATGGTGAGTCAGCTTCCTGAAGAATTCCCTGACTTGTTTGCTCTGGCCAACTCTCCTCAGGACATAGAAGCGAACTTCGAGAAAGGGTTGATCTCATTGCCAATGGGTATGGAGAACGGTGCCCCTGTGGAAGACGACTTGTCGAATGTGGAGTACTTCTTCAATCGGGGAATTCGATACATCACCCTGACCCACGCTACTGACAATCAGATCTGCGATTCGTCTTATGACACAACAGACGATACCTGGAATGGCCTAAGCCCTTTTGGAGAACAGGTGGTTAGTGAAATGAACCGACTAGGCATACTGGTTGACATCTCGCACGTTTCTGACAGTGCTTTTTATGATGTGATGAAAATCGTGAAAGCTCCGGTCATTGCTTCACACTCTTCTGCGAGGAAGTTTACGCCGGATTTCGAGCGGAACATGGGCGATGATATGATCAAAGCACTGGCTGAAAATGATGGTGTAATCCACATCAATTTTGGTTCTAGCTTTTTATCTAAAGAGTACCAGGACAACATCGCGGGAATCCGTGAACATCTGGTAAACTACCGAACCGAAAACGGGCTTTCTCAGGAGGATTCTACCTATCAGGAATATGCAGAATCATACATGCAGCAAAATAAGCAGTTTGAAGACGTAGAAAAAGTTGCGGATCACATCGACCATGTGGTGAGCCTGGTGGGCATTAATCACGTTGGTTTTGGATCGGATTATGATGGAGTTGGTGATAGCTTGCCTACGGGCCTCAAAGACGTCTCCACGTTCCCTAACCTGATTCGCGAATTACTGGAAAGAGGGTATACAGAGGAAGATATTGCGAAGATCTGCTACAAAAACACTTTCCGGGTTTGGAACAAAGTGCAGGAAGTAGCTGAGAACTGGGAGGGTTGAAAGAATCCTAGAGCCTTAGGCCACCCCCTTTACTTAAGGGGGATCAATCTGTTAGGTTCACACCCCCCTTACCATCTCTGAAGAGGGGAAATGTGTGTTCTATTTTGCGTTGGGGTCGGAATCGAAATCGTAGTAGCGATCTGTTCGGTGCCTCCTGCCAAGTTTCTTTAATACAGCTTTTTTGAGTGGAATTAAGAACCTGAGGTTGTCCTTGACCGGGTGTACGGAATGTGCCCTGCAAGTTTCAAATTCTTTCAGGTAGGATTGAAAGACGGGAGTGGTTGTTGTCCGTTTTCCATTTTTTAAGCCATCAATTTTGAGGAAGGCCAATCCGCCCCACATCTCCCGGTAAGAATCGTTAGTCCAGAAGGAGCCACACACGTAATCGAGCTCGATGTAGCTGACCTGGGGGTATTTGCTGTAATCGATCTCTCGCATGCCCTTTCGACAATCCGGATTAAAACTGTCGTGACAAATCACCACCACATCATTTTGATGAGGGTAGGCCAATACAGCTTGCAAGTCTCTGGAAACGCCCTGTCGGGTATGGTCCCCATCGACCAGAACGAAATTGAGTTGATCCCCTTTTGCTTCTATTTCACCGAACAAGTCGTTGAGTACTTTGTGGGACTCGTTGATAACAAACGAAACATTATCAAATTTATCCTCAAGTAATTTCTTAGGAGAATCGCTGATATCGATGGTAGTGACTTGCTTGCTGAATTTACTCAATACCTGGGTACTTCCTCCCTGATACGTGCCAATTTCAAGGGAGTGATCCGGTTTAAGTGATTCCAGTAAATTGATCATGCAATATTTCTCAGATCTCGACATCTGCCACTGTAGCGAGTCGTCAAGTTCAAAGTCTGAAAAGAAGGGGAGTCCGTTAGTTACTTCCATGGATGCCGACGCATTCTGTTTTTGCAAGTCGCAAAATTAGGACAATATCAGACTACTTCTTTTTCTTTTTGAGTGATCGAATGAAATCCCGCCAGGCGAAAGGATTCAGCAATGGGTTGGAGACAGGCTGGAAGCGATTGGTAATAGCTTGCTGCTGTTGTTGCATGAAAAACCTATGGTTCATGTTTGCACTTGCTGGCAATTCCCAGTAGGCTTCTCTAAGCACCTCGCTATTGAGCAGCCGCTGTAAGTTGTCATAGTCTCGTTGATCTGGTAATTCGACGGCTAGTACTGCCGCTTTGAAAACTGCTTCAGAAGGATAAGGGAAGACTTCCAGTTCCTCAAGGTAAGTGACGTCTTCTTCAAGTGTAACGATGATTCTAATACTGTTGTCTTCGCGATGTGAGGGTACGATATAAGAAGCACGTTTGTAGCCTACCGAACTGAATACAATGCTATCACCCTCCAAAACGGCGAGGGAAAAGAACCCATATACATTGGTCGTGGTACCACGGCCACCTTTTGGCGTGTAAACGTGAACACCAGGAATTACTTCCGTACTGTCCATGCCAAAGAGCACCCCTGTCAATTGGACCACATTGGGTCTTTCGTCCTGAGCAGTTGCCAGGAAGCCCAGGAGGATGAGGGGGATCAATATGATTTTTCGAAAAGACAAATCTTAGCTATTCAAATATACTACGATAATACACGCGAAGTAGATCAAAAATAATGCAATAGCGGCGCATATATTTCTTAAAAAACCTTAAACGGTACATTCATGTTCCAAATAATCTGAAAATCGTGGGGAATGAGTGTGTAAAATTTGAAATAATGTGTTGAGAAGTTTCGAGTATCCGAACGAAAATCAAATTGTAAATACAGCGTGGATATGGCTCGTTATCTTTACTTTGTCATTGGTAACGAATGAGACTTAAGAATTTTAGCCTAACACTCGGCACACAGATATTCAAAGCCTTCTCGGATGAAGCAAGGGTGCGTATTTTGCACCTGCTCTATTATGCGGGAGAGTTGAGTATCTCCGATCTTGAGTTGATGCTGGATTTTACCCAGACCAAGACCTCCCGACACATTACCTATCTAAAAAATTCGGGATTGTTGAATGCCCGAAAAAAGGACCAATGGGTGCTGTACAGCATCAAAGAGGAAGTTTCGGACCTGGTTGCCAGAATCATAGAGTTTCTTCATAAAGATTCAGTGCTACAAAAAGACCTGGAACTGCATCAGACGATGAAAACCAATCGTGAATTGTCCGTTAACAAAATAGCTTCTAAAGATTATCGATCTTAAATGCCAATAAAAACCATATTCTTTGATTTGGATCATACCCTGTGGGATTATGATACCAATGCGCGTGAAACATTATTTGAGCTCTACGATGATTACAAGCTAGACCGGGGGTTCCCTTCTGCCGAATCATTTTTTCAGAACTATCTGGTTCACAATGAAAAGCTTTGGCACCTGTACAATCATGGAAAGATCGGCCGTGATGACATACGTGAACGCCGATTCCTTCAAGTGATCAGTGATGTCGGATTAAATGATAAAGATCTCGCAGAAGCCATGTCCGATCAGTTCATGGAGGTATGCCCACAAAAAACTGCGGTGATGCCGGGTACTTTCGAAATACTTGAACATCTGAAACCCTTGTATAAAATGGGAATCATTACCAATGGGTTTTCGGATACGCAGGACATAAAAATGAAGAAAACAGGTCTTGAGAACTATTTTGAGATGATTGTGACTTCTGAGTCGGCCAAGGCCAGGAAACCCGGTGCTGAGATCTTCCATGTGGCGCTTGGGAAAAGTGGCTCGAAAACGGAAGAGGTGGTGATGATTGGTGATAACCGTGCCACAGATATCGGTGGCGCCCTGGCGCTGGGGTGGAAAACCATCTGGTATACCAGGGAGGAAGAAACCGCTCCGGAAAACTGCTGGAAAGTGGAGCACCTGGAAGAGATTGCTGAAGTGATGGGGAAGCTTTAGGGCGAGACATCTAAGGACGGGTGCTCGCTGGAGTGATGTAAGTTGTGTTGAGCAGATGGCGATTCGACGAGCTCAGGACGACATCTGTATCATACCATCGTTGAAAGAATGCAACTGTACAAAGCTCAACCTTCATATCAGGCACTCGTTATAAACGAGAGCTAGATGTCCTTCGACTAGCTCAGTAGGACAATACACAACACCATCGTTGGGCCCACTGTACAAATTTCAAGGACGACATCATCAAACACCATCGTTGGTGTTATCACCAACGAGTATTTGTCTATGACAGGAGCTCGAAGGGAAACCTTTGCAACCCAGACCCGACTGTGGGCAGCACGTAGGCCAGTGCGGAAGGCGGGACTAATGTCGGATGTGGAAAGCCGACGAATCTCTCCCAAAAGCCCGATTATGGAACATTGCTTAAAATCCTGTTGTTGCTGGGTCAATTGACTAATTTTGCAGCCTGAAATTTGAGAATCATTAAACTACAACATTGATATGCCCAAAGGAATCTACAAGGTACCTGCACCTACCAATGAACCCATACTGAGCTATGCCCCCGGCTCACCAGAGAAAGCAACCCTGGAACAAGCGTTGAAAGATGCTCGTGCGCAGGAAATAGACGTACCGATGTATATCGGAGGTAAAGAAATCCATACGGATACGAAAATTCGGATGAGCCCCCCTCACGATCATCAGCATACGTTGGGACATTTCAGTGAAGGAGATGCCTCACACGTGAAAATGGCCGTAGATGCCGCGCTTGACGCGAAAGAAGCATGGGCCAACCTTGGCTGGGAGCACCGTGCCAGCATTTTTCTGAAAGCGGCAGACCTGATCGCCGGTCCTTACCGAGCGAAGATCAATGCGGCGACAATGCTGACTCAATCGAAGAATGCCTTTCAGGCGGAGATAGATGCGGCTTGTGAGTTCATCGACTTTTTGCGATACAATGTCCAGTTCATGCAGGATCTGTATGCGATCCAGCCTGAGTCTGCTCCGGGTATCTGGAACCGGTTGGAGTACAGACCCCTGGAAGGATTTGTATTCGCGATCACCCCTTTCAACTTTACGGCTATTGCAGGAAACCTGTCTGCCGCTCCGGCTTTGATGGGAAATACGGTGATTTGGAAACCTGCTTATACGCAAGTATACTCAGCGCAGGTGATCATGGAAGTATTTAAGGAAGCTGGGCTGCCTGATGGCGTGATCAACCTCGTGTTGGTGGATGGACCCGTAGCTGGTGATGTGATCTTTAATCACCGTGATTTTGCCGGTTTGCACTTCACAGGAAGTACGGCTGTATTCAAGCACCTTTGGAAAACCATCGGTTCAAACATTGACCAATACAGGTCTTATCCGAGGATCGTCGGTGAAACTGGCGGTAAAGATTTTGTAGTTGCTCATCCATCGGCAAAAGCCAAACAAGTAGCGACTGGGCTTGCCCGAGGTGCATTTGAGTACCAGGGACAAAAATGTAGTGCGGCTTCCAGGGCGTATGTGCCAAGTAACATCTGGCCAGAAGTGAAAGAGCATTTGCAAGCTGATATCGCTTCTTTCAAAGTGGGTGGAACGGAGGATTTCTCCAATTTCGTCAATGCGGTTATCGATGAGCGATCCTTTAAGAAAATCACCGGTTACATAGATCAGGCAAAGCAAGATGCCAATGTAGAGATTATTGCTGGTGGTGATTACGATGGTAGCAAAGGATATTTTGTAAATCCAACGGTGATTGTTGCGAAGGATGCCAAGTACCGCACCATGTGTGAGGAGATCTTTGGCCCTGTACTGACGATCCACGTGTATGAGCCCGATCAATTTGAGGAAATACTGAAGGTGGTAGATGAAACTTCACCTTACGCTCTGACCGGGTCTATATTCTCTCAGGATAGATATGCAGCGGAGTATGCCACCAAAGCATTGAGCAATGCGGCGGGTAACTTCTACATCAATGATAAGCCAACCGGAGCGGTTGTTGGCCAGCAGCCTTTTGGTGGAGCCAGAGGCTCAGGAACCAATGACAAGGCTGGAGCCATGATGAACCTGTTGCGTTGGGTGAGTGCAAGAACGATCAAGGAAACGTTTGTATCACCAACGGATTACAGATATCCATTTTTGGGAGAGTAGTCTTAAACAGCTTCTTTTATCTAATCGTCATTCTTGGTACACCGGGAATGACGATTATGTTTTAAGGGGGGGGGGGTGTCTCAAAAATTCTAACCTGTCTGGCTTGCCGATCGCGACTCGCCCAAAACCTTCATTTAAGGCTAAAAAAATACACCTGCCGGCCGGCAAGGCGGGTTTCGACCAGCTCAATGTGACATTTATTGGATTTTGAGGCTTTTTGAGACAGCCTCTTTTTATTTTCCGGGAAACCCCTTCCCCTTTGCCTTGTCTATAAGGCATGCAAAACTTACTTTTCCTTCGGTACTGGGTTATTGTTTCGCTGTGCCTAAGCAGCTTCAACCTAAGCGCACAAAACGATTCGACACAACAAAAATTCGATTATATCGGCAATTTTGGAAGTTATGGCAATGATCAGTGGGCCCTCGTCATACAAGATGAGAAACGAGGTTTTATCGATCGGACAGGTCAGGTTGTTGTCACGCCTGAATACGATCGTATTTATCATTTTGACAGTCATGGACGGTCATTAGCACTTGTGATTAAGGATGACCTATATGGCTTCATCGACAGATTGGGGAAGGTTCTCGTGGAACCCGAGTTTGAGCGGATTTACTCGTTCGATGGGAAGCGGAAAAATTGGGCACTTGTAGAAAAAAATGGACTCGTAGGCTTTATCGATCGCACTGGAAAGCTCGTCGTTCCCGTGGAGTATGAGCAGATTGGGTCTTACGGTCAATATGGTCTGAATTGGGCACTGGTGTCGAAGAATGGGTTGTATGGATTCATAGATGCTTCCGGAGAGGAAATCGTTCCTTTAAAATATGATCGGATTTTCCATTTTGATCAGGGAGGAGTAAGCTGGGCCAAGGTGCAACAAAATGGCCTGTATGGGTTCATCGACAAGACGGGTAGCGAAATAGTTATCCCTCAATATACCGAGATCGGATCCTTTGGATGGTACACCCAACATTTGGCCAGGGTAGAAAAGAATGGCCTGGTGGGGTTCATTGATCGCACGGGTAAGGAAGTAACACCCACTATTTACCACCGCATAGAATCCTTTGGGCGGGCACATCGATACTGGGCAATGGTAGAAAAGGACGGACGCTATGGTTTTATTGACAAGACTGGAAAAGAAGTAATTCCACCCAGGTATGATGAGATTTCTGCGTTCAATAAAAACGACAAAGACTGGGCAGAGGTAAGGGTCGGAGATCGTGTAGGTTACCTGGATTTGTCCGGGAAAGAAGTCGTGGTTCCTGCGATTCTCGACAGGGGGGACCATTATCAGGAACTGAGTACTTACTTTTCTTCAGGAGGTGATCATTTAGGAGATCAGGGCCCGGTTAAGAACTTTCTGGTGAGTCCGTTTACAGCGGGATACGCAATTGTTAAACACAAAAAGTCCTTTCTGTTAGGAGTGGTGGATGAATCATTCAAAGTGGTGGTACCTATAACCAAAGAAAAGATCATGATAGATGGTGAGGGCAAGATCCATGTATGGTAATTGAGCTCACTAAACACATCAACAATTGAACCCTCCGTATTGGAGGGTAAGGAAATGAAGATTTAGAATTGGAAAGAAACTCCGATGTAAGGAGAGACATATTCCGTTGCTTCAATGGATCCGTCAGCCGTCGGTGTGAATGCCCAGTAATAATCTGTTCCCACAACCAACCAATTGTTCATGTGGTAAGCAAAACGAACTTTTGCTATAGATCTTTCGTCTAATTTGAATGCATCGCTCAGATCGGCCAATCCACCTTTCAGGTAAAGTGCATGAATGGAGAATTTGTTTGCCAAACGATCCACGGTCGCATTCAACTGAACCACTGCTGGAGCTTCATCACTCACATTGTCCGGAATCAATAAACTTCCTCCCAAACGTACTTTCTGTAAAATATGCCCCGTAAGGCTACCATAAATTCCTGATTTCTTTCCGGCAGTTAAGGTGGAGAAAATCCTACCGTCCTTGTTCAGTTCATAGCTGAAGTCAAAGAATTGCGGAATGAAATGCTGTTGATAGCTCAAACGCTCAATCCGGATATCTGTATGGAAAAGGTCTGCGATAAAGTTCAAACGGAAGTTCATACCGTAACTCCATCCACTGCCATCTGTATAATTTCTGAGGGCAAGTGATTCGTCGGTCAGGGCCAGTGTTGAAAGAGAGTCAAGCAAGCCACCTTTCCCAACATTGAGCCGAGAATAAGTAAAGAAAGCATCGACTTGCACGAATGGAATTTTCCAAACCGTGAGTCCGGCATCCAGACCAAAGGCACCAATCCCATCTTCAGTCAGTGTATAGCTGGTTGATGTGCTATCTGTTGAGGCAATACTTGTTTGATCTTTATCACTTGCGAAAGTGGCACCAACCTCAAAAGTTCTGACGATTGGGATGCCCGTAGTGGCTAGTGGTCTTGCGTAAGGACGGATCACTAATAAGTTTTGAGATGCAGGGTCGAAATCCGAGTACATCACTTCTAATCCTGCCAGGCCTTTTACGTTGAAGTCCAGGTGCAATCCGAGTTTTCTCTTTTCGAGACTGGTACTATTGGTGTAGTTATTGACAAGGCCACCAAAACCAATACTGATGCCATCCAGCTGTCCTACCCGGAAGTAGACCGGATCTCGTTTTTGGACCCCATAACGCAGGTACGTGATAAGCCTTGCAGCACCGACACCATCTTCAAAAATGTCTGTTCTTACCTTTTGATCATCCAGCCCATAAAGAATGGGTACGTTGAGACCAACACCTACTTTTCCAATGGAAAATTCGGGGTTGAGTACCATGCCGACAAAATTCTGTCCATCAATTTGTGTGAAGGTCAGGCCAGCATTTACCTGGCTTGGAGCACTATTGGACATGCCACTTCGGAAGTCACCCATTGGTGCCGTTTTGCCCTTTTCTTTGGACTTTATAGGTTCTTCTTCTGAAAATTCTTCTGTTTCAGTGTCCGTATTTTCCGGCACTGCTTCCTCCTCCAATGGCTGTGTCTCCTCCTGCGAAAGTGGAGTTTCCTCTTCTTGACGGGCATTCTCCAAAGCTTCATCCTCGCGGAGGGGCACGTTGGAGGGTGTGGCAGATTGCTCTACCGTATCGATGGCCACTTCTGTCCCCGGAGGCTTCTCGTTCTGTAAGCTATCTGCAGGTTGTGTTTGTAAACTATCGGAAAGCGTGATGCTTTCCTGCTGCAAGGAATCTTGGGGAACATTTGTGCTATCTACCGAAGTACTCAGGTTTTCTGTAGAGTTGTTTTTTGTTGTATCGGCAGGTATGGTGTCTGCGGGAACACCACCGGCTTTCTTTAACCGCTTAAGTTCTTTGAGTCTTTGTTTTTCAGCCTTCTTTTTGGCTTTAAGGGCTTCCTTGGAATTCTCCCATAAGTAGGAATAATCAGAGTATTCCTCTGGATCCTGAGCAAGTGCTGGTAAACTGATAGTAATTAAGAAAAGGATCGTTAAAACCCGTATCATACCTAAAACTTAGTATCCCTAAAAATAATTTAAAAAATTATCTGCAAAATACCATTGATTCTGAGTTTTAACGCTCCTTTTCGGTGAGATGTTTGAAAGAATCGTTGATTGATCAGAAAACTGATGCAAATAATTCTTGCATTTTCGCCCATGAAGCCGAGTCAGCTTCCGCATTGTAGGCCAAAGGAAGATTAAACTTCTCGCCATTGGCATCTGCTTCCTTACTGGTGAAACTATGCACTGCTCCAGGATACGAAATATACTCTAAATCTGCCCCTACATTCGCATAAGCTTCCTTGAAGGCATCAATGGCCGCAGGTTGGATGAACCCATCATCGGCACCATTGCAAACCAGAATCTTGGCTTTTAGCGTTTCGGCATTTGGAGGGATTGCAAGACCCAGGCTGCTATGGAATCCTGCTACAGCATCCAGATCGTAACCTGCATTGGCCATGTTAAACGCTACTGCACCTCCAAAACAATATCCGATTGCGGCAATTTTGTCCGGATCTACATTAGGGTGATCTTTCAATGCTTTTAGTGCTGCTTCAAACTTTGCCCTTGATTGATCCATGTTTTGGAAAACCATTGAGGAAAATTTTCCAGCATCCTCAGGGTGCTCTGCGACCTTGCCATCTCCATACATATCGATAGCTAAAGCCACATACCCAAGATCTGCAAGCATATCGGCTCTTCGCCGCGCATAATCATTGTGACCCCACCATTCGTGAATGACTAGTACGCCGGGGACTTTGGTGCCAGTAGAGGCTTTAGTTGCGAAATAACCTTTCATGTCAATGGTATCTGCAGAGTACGTGATTTCGCCTTTTGGCACTTCTATTTGATTGCTTTCTTTCTCTTCTGCAGCTTGTTTTTCTTCACTCTTCGGGGTACTGCAACTCCAAAGAAGAAGTAGTAGACACGCCGCAAGAAGATAGGTTGGATTTCGTTTCATATCGCACTTTTTCTTATAAAACTAAAACAATCTCCTGTCAACACGTTTTTAAATGATGTCCGTTTGATGACGACATAAGTGCTTAAGATTGTTCATCTTGAATTCCAATCATGAAAAAACTTCCTTTACTTCTATTCTTACTAAGTTGCTTCGCAACCACTATTGCGCAGAAGAAAGTTGATCGATATGGTATTGATGATCTGGAGAAATTGCCTGAAGCACCAGATTATGCCAAAATGAGCATGTGGGCCGGGCATCCTGATCAGGTAGATGCGGCAGACCTTTTACCTGGCAAGGCCGGAATATTGAAGGATGATCAATCGAACGCAGAGGTAGATGTGTTTTTCGTGCACCCGACCATTTATTCAGGAAAACAACAGACGGAAAATCCGTGGAATGCGGATCTGAATGATCAGAAGCTCAATGATAGAGTAGATGAATCTACCATCAAGAATCAAGCGACTGTATTCAACGCGTCGGCCCGGGTTTATGCACCCAGGTACCGGCAAGCTCATTACAATATTTTCCTTACAGAAGATCTTATCTTAAAGCAAAAAGCCCTTGACTATGCTTATGAAGATGTCAAGGCAGCTTTTCAGTACTACCTGAAGCATTGGAATCAAGGCCGGAAGCTGATCATTGCGTCTCATAGCCAGGGAACGCTACATGCAGCACGACTGATTAAGGAATTTGTAGAGGAACAGCCCTTACAGGAGCAACTAATTGTGGCTTACCTTATTGGAATGCCGCTGCAATGGGATTTATTTGATGCGATTGCTCCTTGTAAAAATGCAGACGACACTGGTTGCTGGATTACGTGGAATACTTATGCCAAAGACTACTATCCCCCAAAATTCCGAACGGCCTATCACAATGCACTGAGCGTAAACCCAATTAATTGGAAAACAGATCAGACCTATGCGCCTGCCTCAAAGAACCTGGGAGGTGTACTCAGAAAATATGGCAAAATTCTTTCCGAGCTCAACGATGCACAAAATCATCAAGGGTTACTTTGGATCAATAAGCCCCGGTTTTTTGGAAATTTCTTATTCAATTGGAAACGATATCACGTTGCCGATTACAATCTCTTTTATATGAACATAAGGGAGAATGTAGCCAACAGGATAGAGCAGTTTGCTACTCAATGATTGGAGTTTCTACGATCATGCTATTGTCTTCAAAGTGTAGTTCAAGGGTATACTTTCCTAATTGATCTCCTTCTTTTTGGGACAACTCATCAAATAGGTCTTCAATGGTCCGGGGAGACGGCCGTACTAAAGGGTGCATGGTCAGGGCAATCATCATACGCTGGTTCATTTTCAATTCCTTTACTTCGAATCCCGAAGGCACCTCTGCCATACCTCCCTCAATCGCAATGCCAATGAACTGATGAACCATATCATTGTCCAGTGTATCGTTTTGATAAGTGATCACCGCTATACTCCCCGGAATCGCTCCTGATTCAAACAATTCCCGGTTTTCTGTCCATATCGTTTCCAGATCAGGGTGTTTGTAGTACCCAAGGAAGGACTTGCCTACAATGTTCCTTTTTACAGGACCAACTTTAATGGCCTCTCTAGGTTCAAAGCCTCCTAAAAGGTAGTAGCTGGAATAACCGATCAGCAACAAAAGCACGATGATCAGCGACAAATACAAAGTCTTTTGCTGTTTGAGGTCTGCCATAAGTTTGATTTCTAGGTTTGCAATTTAAGTGGTTGATGCGGACTCAACACCTTTTCAGTCATTCAGAAGGTAGTTTTCTATCACTTTTGGGAAGTGCTCATACTCAAGCAAATGAATACCCCTGGCCAAAGAATCTGCATTGTCACCAGATTTTACCTCAATTTTTGCCTGGAAAAGTGTTTTACCCTCGTCGTATCGTTCATTTACCAAATGAATAGTAATCCCAGACTCTTTTTCCCCATTTGAAATGACTGCTTCGTGTACACGATGGCCATACATGCCCTTACCACCATATGCCGGAAGCAAGGCCGGATGTATGTTGATGATTTGCTGGTCAAAGGCATCTATAAGTGTTGGAGGAATCAGCCACAGAAATCCAGCCAGAACAATGCAGGTGATTCCCTCTTGTTTCAACTGCTCTGCGAATTCCGTAGACCGGAACTGCTCACGGGAAAACGTTTCACTGGGTATGCCAAGGTTTTGGGCCCTTTTATGAACAAAGGCATCTGCACGATTGGAGAAAACTTTGACAACTTTAATGTGAGAATGGTCAGAAAAATACTCAACCAGATTTTGAGCATTGGTACCACTACCGGAAGCAAAAACGGCGATTTTATGCATAAAGAACTAATGAAACAATAAACTGAGTAATCCTGAGAATACAATGGCGTCACAAAACAAATGCAATCTTCGAAATTGTTTCTTGGTGTCCGCCTGAACTAGCATGTAGATGAACCAGATGAATAATGGGGTGATTCCCATGAAATAGTATCTCAGAATCTGATTATGCAGACTGATCAACAGATACAGAAGTAAGATACCACCGGAGAGAACAACCAGATAAATGATAATCTTCGCACCTCGAATACCCCAGATCACAGGGACGGTTTGTACGCCAAATGCTTCATCTCCCTTCACGTCTTCTATATCTTTAAGTACTTCTCTGATCAGCACGATCAGGAATGCAAAAAGGGCATAAATGAAGGCGATTTTGTCGGCACTGTGAAAGAACACCAAAACAATCAAAATGGACACCCCGCTTAACAGAGAGATAGACATATTCCCAACAAGAGGCAATCTTCTCAAGTAGTTGGAATAGTACCATAACAAGGAAGATGAAAAGATATGTACCAATCCTACTAACGGATCGACCCAAAACCCCAGAAGGATTCCAAAAACACTAATTAGCACGTGAGCCATTAGGGCGGGTCTGCGACGTAACTCTATTCCAATTACAACTTTTTCCGGACGATTGACCATATCGATCTTTTGATCATAATAGTCATTAATGATATACCCCGCTGCAGCAATCATAACCGTGCTTAGCACGAGTAAAAGAAAATTGAGGTTAAATATTTCCTGATTAAGTAGAAAAAAGGCAGTGGCCATTTGTGTCCCGCCTATGATCAATAGGTTGGGGATGCGACTGGCTTTTAGAAAGCCGAAAACCAAATTTTGGACATTGCTCACCTAACTATCATTGCTCTGCCTTCGAATCAAATCGGACATCAGTCTATAAAGTTGCCTCATTTCCTCGTTTTTCAAGGCTTCTTCATGTTTTTTTAAGGTTTCAACATCAGATCGCCTCGCTGGTCCTGTTTGTGCAGCAACAGGGCCGATACCAGCGCTTTTTTCTACAACTTCAGATAATAGCGGGTGCATCACCCGAAATTCTAACCCGATATCTTTTAGGATTATTTCCGCACTGACCATCAGGCTGTTAGTGAAATTAGAAGCAAAAACAGCGGCGAGATGTAGTTGAAGCCTTTTTTCTGAATCTAATTCCCGATAAGATCCTGCAATGTCAAATGCCAATTCCTGTAATTCGGTTAACCCATCTCTGTCGAGCGCTTCAATGAAGATGGGCACTTCATGAAAATCTATTTCGCGATTTTTGGAAAAAGTCTGTAGCGGATAAAAGACACCTCCGTTTTTGATGTCATGGTCACCAAAGATGCGTAGAGGAACAGAGCCTGCTATGTGTACAACCAGAGTTTCCTGATTGAACGTATGAAGTTGTAAGACTTCCTTTATGGCATCGTCACTAACGCACAAAATGGCCACATCAGAGTCAAAATTGCAGGACTCATCTATCATATCGAACTGACACCCTACTTGTTCTGCAAGAAGTTTGACACGTGCCTCCGTTCTACCGAAAATTCCTTGTAGCCTGTAGTTGGAAGAATTGATAATGGCCTTAGAGAGGTGGAATGCCAGATTGCCGCTTCCTATGATGCTTACTGTTTTCAATTCACTCAACGCCCTTATCTCGCATTTTCATGAATTCTGTATACCTCCTGTAAATGGCGATGATAAAGCCAAATACCATCAGAAGCGTGCCTATCCACAAGATGTTGATCCACGGTTTTTCTACAGCTTCCATAATGATCCAATCCTTTTGCGTCGTATTCAAGGCGAACGTAAACGAGTTCACTGGTGGAG
This sequence comes from Cyclobacteriaceae bacterium, assembly GCA_965215825.1. Lineage (GTDB taxonomy): Bacteria > Bacteroidota > Bacteroidia > Cytophagales > Cyclobacteriaceae > JAWPMT01. The sequence goes on from CBDCEM010000002.1 coordinate 1,507,578, forward strand.
GATTGACGGATAGAATCGTGAATTTGGAAGCAATATCGTTGACTACATCAGGTATCTTTCCAGCCATCCGATCTCTAATGACATAAATAGGTTCCGCTGTGTAAGTTTCGAATTCACCTTGCACTTCCAATATTGCTTTCACTGCTATATCATCTTCAGCAAGGGTTACGCCTGCAAGCTCTCGTAAAGGTTCCATGGCGGTGAACCGTGCTGTATAATCGTTGACGAAAAATGTCTGACCCAATTGCAACTCTACCGTATCTGTTTTGCTCCATGTAAGTTCTTGCTCCGGATCTGGATACACCCTGACGTGAGTATATAAGTCAGCGGTAGGCGTTCGATTGATATCAGGAGAATAGACCGTGCCCATGTTTTTGTTTTGCTGAACCCTTGGGAAGAGCGTAAACACTTTGCCATCATCCTTTTGATACACTACTTCAAAATAGCTATTCTCTCCGTTGATCAAGGCAAGGGTATCACCCCTTAAAATGCTGTCTCCTTTAATAGAAATAAACGGATCTATCACCAGAACTTTAAGCGGGTGCGTAGTTTCTGTCAAATAGTCGATATCAACAAACCCTTGTTCTTTTGTTTTCTTTCTAATGCCCCGATAAGTCAGGGAGTAATCCCCCATTTGACGAGGCTCATTAATAAAGAGTAGCAAGTTGTCCCTATTCACTTCATCCGGGAGTTCATTGCTCCAGAGCATGCCAGATGTATTCTTGGAAAGAATCTTAGAATACCCTGAAGAAAACAAGATGCCGATCAGCATCATGGCAATTCCAATGTGTGTGACAGACCCACCTGCTAGTTTAAGATTCGATTTCTTAAGGCCCAGGAGAATTTTTCCGTTTGCAACAATGGAATAAAGAGAACAAACTAAAAGGATAAGATAAAATGGTTCGTAAACTTTTGCTATCAGGAAAATGATAGTGGATAGGACCATAGTGATCAGTAGAGGCCCCTTGATTTCATTGACAAATGCTGAACGGTCCATTTTCTTCCACCAAAAGAACTGACCAGTTCCGGAGAAGATGGCGATAAAAATGGCAAACCACATTTGATACTGAGTGTAATAAGCCACCTGATCTACTGGAGGAGCTAAATTGAGCTCAATGCCAAACCAACTTGCAACATCGTTATACACAGGTATAGATGTGGGTACGATGACTTGAAAAGCCATCAGGCAAAGAACAGTTGCCCCCATAAAAATCCAGAATTCTCTACTGTACATAGATGTTTCTTCCTCTGAGGATGGGATTCGCTTCCAGATTCGGACACACAGCACGGTGGACAAAATTATGAAGGCAAAGAGATAAAGCAACAATTGTCCCTGAAGTCCCAGGTCCGTAAAAGAATGAACCGATGTTTCACCGAGAATTCCACTTCTGGTAAGGAAAGTGGAATAAAGAATAAGCACAAACGTGGCGATCACCATGATGATCGACGCTTTTAGTGCCGACTCGTTTTTCTTATAAGCGATCATGGTATGAATCGCTGCGACCAACGTTAACCAGGGTACATATATGGCATTTTCGACGGGATCCCAGTTCCAGTAGCCCCCAAAGTTGAGGGTTTCATAAGCCCAATAGGCACCCATCAAAATACCAACTCCCAATATCAAAGCTGAAAACTGCGCCCAGGGTAATGCTGGCCTGATCCATTCTTTGAACTGTCCTGTCCACAATCCCCCCATACAATAGGCAAATGGGACCACAGTACTAGCGAAACCCAGGAACAACGTTGGTGGATGGATGACCATCCAATAATTCTGAAGCAGAGGATTCAATCCGTTTCCATCTTCTGGAATAAACTCAGGGTTCATGGCCAAAAAGGGGTCCTGGATTACATCACGAAGGAGTAAGAAAGGAGAGCTTCCCAACTTCATGTCAAAGAAAACCACCCCCATGATCATGGATGTAAGGAATACCTGTGTCAGAGAAACAAAGATCATGACGGGCGCCCGCCATTGTTTATTCGTATGAATGAGTACTACTCCAAGAATAGCAGTCCAGAACATCCACAGTAAGAAGGACCCTTCCTGCCCATTCCAAAAACTGGATATCTGATAATAGATGGGTAAAAACCTTGATGTATGACTCCAGGCGTAATGGTATTCGAAATAATGTTGATTGATGATCAGAAATAGGGTGATGACAATTCCGACCACTCCTACGGTATGTACATAGAATGTACCGGAAGCAAACTTGCTCATCGCCTTATCACGAACGCCCATGACATAAGATACGGTGGCAATAAAGGAAGCAACGAACGCCAGGATCACAAAAAAATGACCCAGGTCACCGATAAAATAATGAACCATTTATATCAAATCTTTATCTCTTCTTCCTGGTATTTGGAAGGACATTTGAGCAGTATCTTATCGGCTACGAATATGTCGCCATTGTAAGATCCAACCACTACAACTTGCTCAGATTTGGAAAAGTCGGTAGGCATAGGCTCCCCAAAAAGCACTTGCTGTTCAAAGTTGTTTTCATCAACCATCATGAATTTGAAGGCCATTTGGTCAGGACTTGTCTCAATACCTACTATATCCCCGGTAGGGGTTTTTTTCAAAGTACCAACTACATGGATCTTCTTGGCAGTACCCGAGGTATAAAGAGATTTTGCTTCATTGAATGAAACATAATTGCTTGCATCCCCAGCCGTAGAAACAATGACACTAATGGCTACGGCGATAACAACAATACCTAAGATGTGTGATTTTTTCATTGTTCAGAATTTTGATCTTCCTCAAGTTTTGTCAACTTCTTATCTAAACGGAATAAATAAAGAAAGATGGTGATAAGTAGAATTAATGCAACCATTACAACTACATATATCTTGCCTTCTCCTCGAAATTTGTCAGCCATTTCCACAGATTGAGCGGAAAGACTTAAGCTTGATGAGAGCATCCAAAGGGTAAACAGGTATGATTTAAGCTTTTTCATAAAACGCGAGGTTAGAAAACCGAATTTTTAATGATGCAATCCAAAAGCCCAGAAAAGTCCAGCCGATAACTGCCGGGTAGAAAACCGGCCTTAGTTTACTATCCAGATCGTAGGCATTAAAACCAGGATTGCCGCCGTTGCCAGGATGTAAACTGTCAGTCATGCGCGGTAGAATAAATAGCAACGGGAAAAGAATACCAAAGGCAAAGATATTGTAGACGGCACACAATCTTGCTCGTTGTTGATCGTCCTGAACAGAGCCTCTTAAAATGAACAACGCAAAGTACATTAACATCCCTATAGCTGAAGCGTTTTGTTTCGGATCGTTGCTCCAAAATTCGCCCCAGGTAAATCTGGCCCAAACCATGCCGGTAACTAATCCCAGCATACCAAATAGCAGACCGATTTTTGCTAATTCCGAACTGTACAAGTCATATTTCAGGTCATTACCAGATAGGTACCTTATTGCATAAATGACACTGGCAAGAAAAAGAAAAGTCATCCCAAACCACATGGGTACATGGAAATGCAAATTCCGTATTGTCTCGTTAAGAATTTGTAAACGAGGCACGTCAAATAAAAGCGCAGCAATAACTGTGTATACCATAAGCCCCATGGTCAGCCATTTCCACCAAGTCAACTTCGAGAGTTTTTCCATATCACTTTTTCCAGCTGTAAGGGAACAATAGAAATACAAGTGCAATGATAACAACATCAACAGAGACCAATGTGGTCACATTTCCCTTTATCTCAGAAAGACTTGCTCCCATTAATATTTTTCTTGAGTTCGTGACCGCCAGCACCAGAATAGGAATAGCCGCCGGGAACCCCATTACGGCCATCAGATTACCTTGATTAGTTGCACCAGAGGCGATGGAAGACACCATGGTAAACGTACTGGAGAGTCCAATGGTGGCTAATAAAAGGTTTAACATAAATAATTCCAGATTCGTAATCTCCCTAGGGAAGTAGACTTGCATCAGCACAAATGCAATTAGACAAAGAACTAGTGAATAGATCAGTTGATAACCCAATTTGGCCGTGATTAGGACCTGAGGTTTCAAAACAAAGTAATAGTACATAGAACGGTCTTGCTCTTGAAGGAAGGAACGTCCAATGGCGGTAACCATTGTAAAGAGCAAAATCATCCAAAAAAGAGCATTCCAATTGGAATTGTTGATTAATCCCTGAAAGGATAAATAAGAGATATAAATGATCGCTGCCAAATACAAGGGGATTGAAAGAAAAGGATATTTATTTCTAAAATCCATTTTCAGGTCCTTTAAAATCAACTTCCAGATATGCGTCACGCTGCAAATTTAATCAGCGTGTGAATTGATTTTTTACTACTCCCCTGTTTTTGTTTATAGTTATAGTAAGTGCTAGCATTGCACCATGAAAGAGAAAGTCACCGTTTTGGTAACCGGAGCAGCTGGATTTATCGGCTTCCATTTGTCAAAAAGACTGCTTAGAGAAGGTTATGAAGTAGTGGGTGTCGATAGTTTGAATGACTACTACGATGTTTCGTTAAAAGAGGCCAGACTGAATTTAATTCTAAAAGATCCTCATTTTACCTTTGAAAAACTCAACATCGCGGATCAATCTGCGATGGAGCAACTTTTCGAAAGACATCAATTTAGATATGTAATCAATCTTGCAGCGCAGGCTGGTGTGAGGTATTCTTTGGAAAATCCAGGTGCTTATATTCAGGCAAATATTACCGGCTTTACCAACGTTCTGGAAGGTTGTAGGCATCACGGCGTGGAACATCTATTGTTTGCTTCGTCGAGTAGCGTATATGGAGCAAATACGAAAATGCCTTTTTCTGTTCAGGACAATGTAGATCACCCAATCTCCCTCTATGCGGCTTCTAAGAAATCCAATGAATTGATGGCGCATTCTTATGCGTCTAATTTTGGTCTATCAGTTAGTGGGTTAAGGTTTTTCACGGTGTACGGTCCCTGGGGCAGGCCAGACATGGCGTTGTTTCTATTCACAAAGGCCATTTTGAATGGGGAACCTATCGATGTGTTTAACAACGGGAAGATGAAGCGTGACTTCACCTACATCGATGATATTGTCGAGGGATTGACCAGACTCATGACAAAACCAGCTGAGGCCAATCCTGATTGGGATTCAATGAATCCGGACCCTGCCACCAGCTTTGCTCCCTACAGAATATATAATATTGGCAATAACAGCCCTGTTGCGCTCATGGACTTTATCGAAGCTTTAGAGCAATCCATCGGGTCAAAAGCCGATATTAACTTCAAACCTATGCAACTTGGAGATGTTGTTGCTACTTTTGCGGACGTATCGTCTTTAACACAAATAACTGGGTTTAAGCCAAGTACACCAATAAAGGAAGGTGTTCAGAAGTTTGTAGACTGGTATAAGTCATTCCATAAAGTATGAAAATACTCGTAACAGGCGGTGCCGGTTTCATTGGTTCTCATGTAGTCAGAAGGCTTGTGAACAAGTATCCGAATTATCATGTGATTAATTTGGATTCACTGACCTATGCAGGGAACCTGGCCAACCTTACTGATATAGAGGACAAGCCCAATTATAGTTTCCTGAAAGCTGACATTGTTTCTGAAAGTGATGTGGCACGAGTATTCTCCGAATACGAACCTGAAAGGATTATACATCTTGCGGCGGAATCACACGTTGATCGATCAATTACAGATCCACTATCCTTCGTGAAGACAAATGTTATGGGTACGGTTAATCTATTGAATGCGGCGAAAACAAATTGGAAAGGTGATAACCATTTATTTTATCACGTATCAACCGATGAGGTATTTGGTTCACTGAATGATCACGGATACTTTACAGAAAGTACGCCATACGATCCCCAATCTCCATACTCAGCTTCGAAAGCATCTTCAGATCACTTTGTACGCGCCTACTCAAATACGTATAAGATTCCTGTTGTTATTTCTAATTGCTCAAATAATTACGGGCCAAACCAGTTTCCCGAAAAGCTGATTCCTCTTGTGATTAATAATATTTTGAATGGTAAGCCATTACCAGTTTATGGGAAGGGAGAAAACATTAGAGACTGGCTTTATGTAGAAGATCATGCTGCAGCGATTGACAAAGTATTCCACTATGGGAGGATCGATGATACTTACAACATAGGGGGATTCAATGAGTGGAAAAACATCGATTTGGTCAAAGTTATTTGTTCAACCATGGACATTAGACTCAATCAGGAGGAGGGTACTTCGGCAAAATTAATAACTTATGTTAAGGATCGTGCAGGGCATGATTTGAGGTATGCGATTGATGCGTCCAAGATAAAAAATGAATTGGGTTGGGAGCCCTCACTTCAATTCGAGGAAGGAATTGTTAAAACCGTGGATTGGTACCTCGATAATGAGAAGTGGATGAAATCCGTAACATCCGGGGAGTATCAAAAATACTACTCAGAAACATACAATTGATACAATAGTCATGAAAGGAATCATCCTGGCAGGAGGGTCAGGCACTCGACTTCACCCATTGACAGTAGCTGTTAGCAAGCAGATTATGCCTGTTTATGACAAGCCCATGATCTATTACCCCCTGTCTACATTGATGCTTGCGGGAATTAGAGAGATTCTGATTATTTCAACACCAAGAGATTTGCCGGTTTTTGAGAAACTTCTTGGAGATGGCAGTTCCTTAGGGTGCTCTTTTGAATATGTAGCACAGGAAAGGCCTGAAGGTCTGGCACAGGCATTTATAATTGGCGAGTCTTTTGTGGGCGACAGTAATGTAGCTTTAATTCTGGGTGATAATATATTTTATGCTTCAGGTCTATCTACCAAATTACAAGCCTGTACAAATCCTGATGGAGCTTATGTGTTTGCTTATCATGTAGCAGATCCTGAAAGGTATGGAGTAGTAGAATTCGATAAGAATTCTGAAGTAATTTCTTTGGAAGAGAAGCCGAAACAGCCTAAATCAAATTATGCGGTGCCCGGTTTATATTTCTATGATAATGACGTGGTAAACATTGCAAAAAACATCAAACCAAGTCCCAGAGGAGAACTGGAGATTACAGATGTAAACCTTACCTACCTTCGCAATAGTAAATTGAAAGTGGCAGTACTCGACCGGGGAACCGCCTGGTTAGATACTGGAACGTTCAATTCCCTTTTGGACGCTGGAAATTTTGTGCATGCTATTGAAGCGAGGCAATCTCAGAAAATTGGATGTATCGAAGAAGTGGCCTTCAAAATGGGATATATCGGAGAAGAGCAGTTGTTAAGAATTGCAAGTCATTTACATAAGAGTGGATATGGCCAGTATCTGGAAAATCTGATAAGATGAAAGTAGAATACACGTCATTGAAAGATTGTGTGATTATAAGGAACGAAGTATTTAATGACGATCGTGGCTTTTTCCTCGAGGCGTTCAATAAAAAAAACTTTCTGGAGTTGACAGGAGTTGATTTTGATATAAAACAAGTCAACTTTGCAAAGTCACAGAAAAATGTTCTTAGAGGGTTACATTATCAGTTAGCACCATATGCACAAGGTAAATTAGTCGGTGTAATTCAAGGAGCAGTTTTAGACGTAGTAGTTGATTTGAGAAGTAATTCTTCAACTTTTGGTCAAAGTTTTTGCTTTTTCATTGATCACCCTAATGTCAACTTGTATGTTCCAAGGGGATTTGCTCACGGATATAAGGTTATGGCGGAAGATACTGTCTTTTATTACGGTGTTGACAATTACTATGCACCAGAATTCGAGAGGGGTCTGGCATACAATGATCTTTCACTGGGAATTAATTGGGGTGACGGAGAGAACATTATCTCTGAAAAGGATTTAAAACACCCCCTATTGAGGGACACTGAGATAAATTTTGACATTACAGAAAATACAATACATAACAAATGAAAATCGCAGTAGTTGGAACAGGCTACGTCGGTCTTGTGACTGGCACCTGTTTTGCTGAAACAGGCAATCATGTTACTTGTGTCGATATCGATGAAGAAAAAGTAAATAAGCTTTCAAATGGCACTGTCACAATCTATGAGCCTGGGTTAGAACCAATTTTTGAGAGGAATTTGCGGCAGGGCAGGTTAGATTTTACCACAAATCTGAAAGAAGGTATTAAAGATGCAAAGATCATATTTCTTGCACTTCCTACCCCTCCGGGAGAAGATGGTTCGGCAGATTTGCAGTACGTGCTAAAAGTGGCCCAGGATCTTGGTCCCATTTTGGAAGATTATACCGTGATCGTTGATAAAAGCACGGTGCCAGTGGGTACAGGTGATAGGGTGAAAGCCGCAATTGCGCCAAATGCCAAAGTTGGTTTTGATGTAGTTTCCAACCCTGAATTTTTGAGGGAGGGAGTTGCCGTGGAAGACTTCATGAAACCAGATCGAGTGGTCCTTGGAGTTGAATCTGATCAAGCCAAAACGGTTATGCAGAAGCTTTATGAGCCATTCGTTAGACAGGGCAATCCAATCATTTTCATGGATGTTAAGTCTGCTGAACTTACGAAGTATGCCGCTAACTCCTTTCTCGCCACAAAAATCAGTTTTATGAATGAGATCGCTAACCTGTGTGAGCTTCTTGGAGCGGACGTAGACATGGTTAGACGAGGTGTAGGAACTGATGCAAGAATTGGCAAAAGGTTTTTGTTTCCAGGTATAGGATATGGCGGAAGTTGTTTTCCTAAAGATGTTCAGGCTTTGGCAAAATCAGCTTCAGATGCCGACTATGATTTTAAAATATTGAAATCAGTGATGGATGTAAATACGATTCAGAAGCAAAAGCTGATTCCAAATCTACTTTCACATTTCGGAGGTGATATCAAAGGCAAAACCATTGCCGTCTGGGGACTTGCTTTCAAGCCTTATACTGATGACATTCGAGAAGCACCCTCTTTGGAAAACATCAGAACACTTCTGGATTCTGGCGCGAGTGTTCGGACCTATGACCCGGAAGCGATGGATAATGTCAAAAGCGTTTTGGGTGATTCTGTATACTTCGCGAAAGATGAGTACGAGGCAGCTTTAGGAGCTGATGCATTAATGATCATGACAGAATGGCCCATATTCAGAACTCCTGAATTTGATAGACTTGCCGATGCAATGGCTAGCCGAGTAATTTTTGATGGAAGAAACCTGTATTCATTGGAGCAGATGCAGGATCTTGGATTCAACTACATAAGTATAGGAAGAGAACAAATAAAATAATGAAGAAAATCCTCATTACCGGAGGTGCTGGTTTCTTAGGAAGTCATTTATGTGATCGTTTTTTGGCTGAGGGTTGTCGTGTAATAGCGATGGATAACCTGATAACAGGAAATATCGAGAACATTGAGCACTTGTTTTCCAATAAAGATTTCGAATTTCATCATCATGATGTATCGAAGTTTGTGCATGTATCCGGTGACCTGGATTACATACTTCATTTTGCTTCCCCAGCAAGTCCCATTGACTATTTGAAGATGCCTATCCAAACCATGAAGGTTGGTTCTTTGGGTACTTTGAACTGTTTGGGGTTGGCTAAGGAAAAAGGGGCCAGGGTGTTGATTGCCTCAACATCGGAGGTATATGGGGACCCATTGGTTCATCCACAAACAGAGGATTATTGGGGCAATGTAAATCCGGTAGGTCCGCGAGGTGTTTATGATGAGGCCAAGCGTTTTCAGGAAGCCCTGACGATGGCATATCATACTTTCCATGGCCTTGAAACAAGGATCATAAGGATTTTTAACACGTTTGGACCAAGAATGAGGCTAGATGACGGTCGGGTGTTGCCAGCTTTTATTTCCCAGGCTTTGAATGGAGAAGATCTTACAGCTTTTGGTGATGGCTCTCAAACCAGATCTTTTACGTATGTTGATGATTTGGTTGAAGGAATCTACAGGCTCCTAAATAGCGATTATGTGGAACCTGTTAATATCGGAAACCCGGAAGAGATCACAATTAGGGAATTTGGGGAAGAGATTTTAAGGATAACAGGCAGTTCTTCGAAAATCATTTATAAACCCTTGCCCAAAGACGATCCAAAACAAAGGAAGCCAGACATTACTCGGGCCAGAGAAGTACTTGATTGGGAACCAAAATTCACTAGAGCGGAAGGCCTGGTGCCCACATTGAATTATTTCAAGAAAAAGATTAGCAAATAAAAATGGAGTACAAACCTGCTGTTATCGGCCTTGGCTATGTAGGACTGCCATTGGCCGTGGAATCAGGAAGACATTTCCCAACAAAAGGATATGATATTTCGAAACAACGCGTTGATGAGCTTTGCAACAACATCGATAGAACGCTGGAGGTGACCAGCGAGGAGTTAAAGTCCTCTGCTAAACTGACGTTTTCCGATTCCTTAGAAGACTTACAAGACTGTAATCTCTACATTGTCACGGTACCAACTCCAATTGATAATGCAAGAAATCCGGACCTCACTCCTTTGATAAAAGCTTCGCAGGCCCTGGCAACAGTACTTTCGAAAGGAGACATTGTTGTTTATGAGTCAACCGTTTTTCCTGGTTGTACAGAGGAAATTTGTGTGCCTGAATTAGAAAAAAGTGGACTTGTATATCAAGAAGATTTTTTCTGTGGCTACTCACCAGAGCGTATCAATCCCGGAGACAAAAAGCATCGCCTTGTTAATATCAAAAAAGTGACCAGCGGATGTAACCCCGAAATAGGAGAGATTGTTGATGATTATTATTCTACGTTCATTGAGGCCGGAACTTTTTTGGCTTCCTCAATCCAGGTAGCAGAAGCGGCCAAAGTGATTGAAAATAGCCAACGAGATATTAACATAGCATTCGTTAATGAACTTTCGCTCATATTTAACCGAATGAACCTGGATACATTGGAAGTGCTGGAAGCTGCTGGGACCAAGTGGAACTTCCTTCCCTTTAAGCCAGGGCTCGTGGGCGGACATTGCATTGGAGTAGATCCTTATTACCTAACTCATAAAGCCCAACAACTTGGCTATAACCCTGAGATCATTCTTTCCGGCAGAAGAATTAATGATGGCATGGGTGGTTACGTCGCGAAGGAAGTCATCAAGTCCCTTGTTCAGAAGAATAAATTAAATCAGCAGACCAAGGTTCTTGTACTTGGGATTACCTTCAAGGAAAATTGTCCAGACATTCGTAACACCCGCGTTGTAGATATTGTAAAAGAATTTCAGGATTTCAATTTGGACGTAGACGTGTTTGACCCTAACGCGCATGCCGATGAAGTTAAGTTGGAATATGGGATTGAATTATTGAAAGAATTCGATCACACTGAGTATCAGGCCATCGTTTTAGCCGTTTCCCACGAAGAGTTCCGACAATTGGATTGGAAAAGAATTCGAGACGAAGTAGAGATTATCTATGATATTAAAGGATTCCTCCCCAAGGATTTGGTAACGTCGAGACTTTGATTTTTGACTTTCATAAAAGGTAATCACTTTTGTAGTTATTTTCTCCCTCAAAAGAGTGATAGGTGGTTATGAATACTTGCGAGACAAAAACCAAGGCCTTTGTAGAATTCACTAGAGAAATATACAAGACGAACGATTTCATCCCCTTGCACATACCAACATTTGGGGGGAACGAAGAGAAATATCTTGCGGAATCCATCTCTGAAAGACAGGTTTCAACGACGGGTAGGTTCATTGATCAGTTTGAAGAATTGCTTGCTCAAAGAACGAACTCGAAAGGATCTTTAGCTTTGGTGAATGGCACGGCTGCATTGCAAGTTTCCTTGCGACTTTGTGGGGTTCGTGAAGGAGATGAGGTGCTTACTCAGGCACTTTCCTTCGTTGCTACTTCCAATGCAATCATGTATAATAATGCCAAACCCGTTTTTTTGGATGTGGATAAACAAACAATGAGTTTATCTAAAAAGGCACTTAAGGAATTTCTTGATGAACATGGAGAAATTCGAGGGGATTACTGTTATAACAAGATTACGGGAAAGAGAATTAAGGCGTGTATTCCCATGCACACTTTCGGTTTTGTAGGGCCTATTGATGAAATATGTGCAATATGTAAGGAATGGAAGGTTAAGGTTGTTGAAGATGCCGCCGAAGCTTTAGGGAGTACGTACAAAGGGCACCATGCAGGCACATTTGGAGATACGGGAGCCTATAGTTTTAATGGAAATAAAGTCATTACCGCCGGAGGAGGTGGAGCTATCGTCTCGAATATTACGGACCTCACTAAACATGGGAAACACCTGATTACAACAGCCAAAGTACCTCACGCATGGCGTTACTTTCATGATGAAGTAGGATATAATTATCGATTGCCTAACTTAAATGCGGCGCTACTTTGTGCTCAAATGGAACAACTAGACGGATTCCTAGTTTCCAAAAGAGAACTAGCCAATACATATGCTTCCTTTTTTGATTCTATTGGCTGGGATTTCAAGAAAGAATCAGGGGAATGTAAAGCCAATTATTGGCTAATGAATATTGAATTACGAGACAGGGAGGAGCGAGATGAATTCTTACGGGAGTGTAACGCGGCAGGTGTAATGACTCGACCGATCTGGGATTTGCTCTGTGAGATGCCTATGTTCAAATCCTGTTATCGGGATGAACAGAAAAACGCAAGTTGGTTAGCGGACAGAGTAGTGAGCATCCCCAGTAGTGTTCCATAAGACGTCATAAACTTCGAAATCTTCTAATGGTTGTGCTTCTGCTGTGCTACGAGGAATTGAATTATAGATAAACCAAGGTTCGGGCTTTCCAATTTAACATCATTTACGCCATCAGAGAACCTTCTTTCAAAGGATTGTTTAACTTCGCGCCTTAATCAATTTGAACTTGGATTTCAGGGAAAATATAATTCCACATGATCATGCAATTGATCTACAGGATCGCATGCGAATCTATGGTTATAAACCTAAGTTAATATGGTTTACAGGCCTGTCAGGGTCAGGTAAATCTACTTTGGCGAGTGCTTTAGAGGTTGCCCTTTTCAATGAAGGGGCCCATACTTACATCCTGGATGGAGACAATATTCGAAGTGGCCTTAATAATGACCTTGACTTTTCAGAAGCAAGCAGAGTCGAAAATATTCGACGTATTTCCGAAGTAGGGAAACTTTTTGTGGATTCTGGAACTGTTGCGCTATCCGCCTTTATTTCTCCATTTATTCGAGATCGCCAGGCGGCCCGTGAAAAGGTGGGTTCTGAGAACTTCATAGAAGTGTTTGTTGAATGTCCTTTGGAAGTTTGTGAATCTCGCGATGTAAAGGGACTCTATGCAAAAGCCCGAGCCGGATTGATAAAGGATTTCACTGGTATCAGTTCACCTTTTGAAGAACCTCAAACTCCAGAGATCAAAGTGAATACTGCTGATAATACACTTGATGCTTGTTTGGAAAAATTGCTTGCTTACGTCCGACCGTTAATATTTGATAAATGAAAAGCTATAGTTTAACTCACCTAAGGGAGTTAGAATCAGAATCGATATTTATACTCAGAGAAGTATTTGCTCAATTTGAGAATCCGGCGATTCTTTTCTCTGGTGGAAAGGATTCCATTGTCATTACTCACCTGGCTCGGAAAGCTTTTCATCCCGCTAAGATCCCTTTCCCGCTTGTTCATATTGATACCGGCCACAACTTTCCGGAAACGATTGAATTTAGAGATAATCTGGTCACAAACCTGGATGCTAAGCTTGTTGTCGGCTCTGTGCAAGGTTCAATTGATTCAGGAAGCGCCGCAGAGGAAAAGGGGAAGAACGCCAACAGAAATGCAATTCAAACAGTGACGCTTCTGGAAACCATAGAAGATAATCAGTTTGATGCGTGCATCGGTGGCGCACGTCGAGATGAAGAAAAAGCCCGAGCAAAAGAAAGGTTTTTCTCTCATCGTGATGAATTTGGTCAGTGGGATCCGAAAAACCAACGACCAGAACTTTGGAACATCTTTAATGGAAAGTATAATCAGGGTGAACACTTCAGAGTGTTCCCATTGAGTAACTGGACAGAAATGGACGTATGGCAGTATATTCTTCTCGAGAATATTGATATTCCATCGTTGTACTTTTCTCATCAAAGGAAAGTTATCAATCGTAACAATACATGGTTGCCAGTATCGGAATTCATACAAATTGATAAGAAAGAGGAAGTCGTTGAAAAACAAATCCGATTCAGGACACTAGGAGATATTACCATCACAGGTGGTGTATTGTCAGATGCTGATACCCTGGAGAAAATTGTTGAAGAGGTGGCGTCAGCAAGACAAACTGAACGGGGCAATCGCGAAGACGATAAGCGTTCCGAAACAGCGATGGAAGACCGTAAGAAAGAAGGATATTTTTAGGAAATTGATAAAGAGATCATGTCAGGATATTTAGATATGGAACTTCTACGCTTCACAACAGCTGGAAGCGTTGATGATGGCAAGAGTACGTTGATCGGGCGTTTGTTGTATGATTCAAAATCTATTTTTGAAGATCAACTGGACCAGGTAAAACAGTCCAGTGAGAGAAAGGGCTTGAGTCATACGGATTTGGCGTTGTTGACAGATGGCCTTAAAGATGAAAGAGAGCAGGGAATTACGATTGATGTAGCCTATAGATACTTTGCTACTCCAAAGAGGAAGTTTATTATTGCCGATACGCCTGGTCACATTCAGTATACCAGAAATATGGTTACCGGAGCATCCACGGCAAATGTTGCATTGATATTGATTGATGCGAGAAATGGTGTGGTTGAACAGACTTGTCGTCACTCAATAATTGCCTCACTTCTTCAAATCCCACATGTTATTGTTTGCGTCAATAAAATGGATTTGGTCGAGTATAAGCAGGAAGCTTATAATAGAATTCAAAAGGATTTTGAAGATTTTGCTTCAAAGCTGGAGGTTCAAGATGTTCGATTTATCCCAATTAGTGCTTTAAACGGCGATAATGTTGTTCACAGAAGTGAAGAGATGCCATGGTATGAAGGGTCGACGCTGTTGCATACATTAGAGAATATTCATGTTGGCAGTGATCACAATCATATTGATTGTCGGTTCCCGGTTCAGACGGTTATTAGACCCAAGAATGATAAATTTCATGATTACCGAGGATACGCAGGCAGGATCGCTGGTGGTGTTTTCAAGCCAGGAGATGAAGTAGTTGCTCTGCCTTCCGGATTCAGTTCAAAGATAAAATCAATTGATACCTTCGATGGGCCAATTGAGGAAGCGTTTGCTCCTATGTCTGTTACCATAACCCTGGAAGATAATATTGACATAGGGAGAGGAGACATGATTGTCAGGGCAAATAATCAACCAGAGGTTCAACAAGATATAGAGGTCATGCTCTGTTGGTTAAATCAGAACGGACCAAGACCTAGGGCCAAATATCTTATAAGACATACTTCTTCAGAAATGAAGGCGATGGTGAAGGATATCCGTTACAAATTGGACATTAATACCCTACATCGCAACGAGGAAGATAAGGATGTTGGGATGAATGATATTTGTAGAATGGCTTTGAGAACCACTAAACCGGTATTAGCTGATTCCTATAGAAAAAACAGAAATACTGGATGTATCATACTGGTAGATGAGAGTACGAATGAAACGGTAGCGGCCGGAATGATCATATAAAATGGAATTAGACGAGTTACTTCAATTAGCAAAGTCGGCTGCGATGGCGGCTAGTGAAAAGATTCTGGAAATATACAATTCGGATGAATTTGATATTGAGTTGAAAGGAGATAACTCTCCTCTAACCAAAGCAGATAAAGCTTCACATCAGATCATTTCAGAAATACTTTCATCAAGTGATTTGCCCATACTTAGTGAGGAAGGTCGGGATATCCCTTTTGAAGAACGCTCACAATGGGAGCACTTTTGGATGGTAGATCCAATAGATGGTACAAAAGAGTTTATCAAGCGAAATGGGGAATTTACCGTGAACATTGCATTGATTAATGGTAACCAATCTATTCTGGGTGTGGTTTTGGTTCCTGTAACTGGAGACCTGTATTGGGCTGTAAAAGAAAATGGTGCATTTAAAAATGGTCACCGCATCAATGTAAATAGTTGCGATATAGAAGATTCAGGACTTAGAGTAGTAGCTTCTCGATCCCATATGAATGATGATACCAGAACGTTTGTGGAAGACTTGAATGATCCCGTTATTGTCTCGAAGGGCAGCTCTTTGAAATTATTAATGGTCGCCGAAGGCGAAGCAGATATTTATCCTAGATTTGCGCCAACTATGGAATGGGACACGGCAGCGGCACAGATCGTTGTTGAAGAAGCTGGAGGTACGGTATCCAAACGCGAGATTCATGAACCAATGACTTACAATAAATCCGACCTTCTCAATCCACACTTTTATGTAACCTCAATTCAAAATGGTACGCTCTAGATGTAGTAAGGCTTTAAAGTTATTGACAATTTGTCTTACGCTATTAACATCGTGTATCACCTACAGAGATGTTAATTACCACCCGACGCAAGGGCTTGGTTCTGAAGGAGTAACTTCTATTATAAAGAAAAAGCCTCAGTTTGTCTTCCGGCCGGGAGATAGAGTTGTTGTTGATATTAGATCTGTGGAGCCATCATTTGTCAAGATATTGATAGAGCCAAAGAGCAGCTATGACATTGAAACAGATGGCTATGTTACCTTCCCTTTGATCGGACGAACAAAAGTAGCTGAACTTACCATAGACCAATTGAAGGAAACTTTGCAAGAAAAGCTTAAGGAATACTACAATGATATTTATGTTGAAGTGTCTCGAGGAAGGATCAATTTTACCATTGATGGTGAAGTTCGGAATACAGGGAGGTACACTGTAAATGAGCCGGATTTTGATTTATTCCAGGCAATTGCAATGGTAGAAGGACTGACAATACATGCTGATCTTAGTAGAGTGCTACTGATTCGTCAGGCAGATTCAGGTCGTGAATTACATCTTATAGATTTAAAAGACCCCAATCTGATGGAGAGTGAGTTATTCTATTTGAGATCTGAGGATCATTTGTTTTTCAACCAGCGGAAAAGTGCTTTTCTAAGAAATAATAGTAACCTGACTAAGAATATTCTGAATTTTTCAGGGTTGGCGTTACTTGCAATTTTGGTAATATCTCAATTTTAAGTGATGAATTCACAAAGAGATGCAGAATCCATAGATATTGGAGGGCTGCTGAATTACATTTTAAGTAGTCTGCTTAAGTATTGGTATGCCTTCGCGGGCTCAACGATTTTATTCGTAGTACTTGCGTTTACCTACGCGACAAATGAAAGTAAGATGTTTGAGGTCAATGCCTCAATTGTTTTGACCGAATACCAGAGCAACAACCGCACCGGCCCAACCTTCATGAGAGAAATGGAGTTTTTCGAGTCACCCAGCAATGTCGAAAATGCGATGGCGACTTTGACTTCTTCGTCGGTGCTGCTGGATGTAGTTGAAAAGTTAAACTTGGAAGTAAGTGTCTACACATTGCTATACGGTGAGGATCGGGTAGATGAGTATCCAATTGATATTAATGTTCTATCATTTCCAAGAGAACCTACCTATCTAGAATTTCAGTACCTGGGAGGTAAAAAATTCTCTATACATACTGAAAGCCTGAATTTGGATAGCGCTCTTTACGAATTTGGAGAGGTCATCAGAGTAGGCGACTTACGAGTGAAATTGAGTCGTTCGGGTAAGATCGAACGGACTTTTAAGAACTTAGGTATTTGGATTAAGAATCCTTCAGAAACAGCAAAAAATATTGGCGATCGGATTAAAGTCCAAAATGGGTCCAGGTTCAATGGAGTAATTGAACTGTCCATGCCATATCCGGATCCTGATCTTGGAGAAGAGATCATGGAAGGGGTTATCAATAGTTACATCAAAGGACAATTTGATGAAAAACTTGCAAAGGCCAATGCGGCCATTTCATCTATTGACGAGGAACTAGAGAAAACCAGCAGTAGGCTGAGATCTATTGATACAGAAATTGAAAATTTCAAAGTGCTCAATGGAATTCTTGATTTGAAAGAAGAAAGCATCCATACTTTGACTCAACTCAATAGGTACAAGAGACTGATCAATGAGATTGATCTACAATTGGGGTACTTTGATTATTTAGAGGAATATTTAGATAGTGGTGATTCGAGCCAGTTAATTAGTCCTGCAGCTTCAGGAATAACAGATCAGTTTTTGAATAATATCATTCTCGAAACCAATAAACTGATTAATGACGCCATTGTTGCCGGATCCGTTGTTTCCGCCAAAAACCCACAATTGATTTCAATCCAATCAAGAATTGATAATGGCTTGAAGATCGTGGGCCAAAACTTCATCACCCTTGAGGAGACAGCAAACATTCGAAGAAGAAATTTCGCACAACTTCTAAAAGAAGCTGAGCAATCTTTGAGTGAAATTCCTGCGACAGGTAGAAAGCTTGATATTTTGCAGAAAGAATATAAACTAACTGAAACCCTCCACAACTATCTGGTGCGTAGAAGATCAGAGGCCGAAATTGCGGCAAAAAGTGAAATACAGTCCATCAGTGTTATCAATTATCCCTTAGCCTCTCCAAAATCACAATACGTTCCATTTAAGGTCTTTTTTGGATTTGTTGTAGGCCTGATGATTCCTTTTGGATTCATTTTTTTATTTTATGTTGTAAGACCTAAGAGAGTAGAGTCTCAAAAAGATATTCAAAATCTTCACAACGATTTTATTCATGAGATCACTTTCGGTCCAGGGAATGAAAGCGTATTACAAGAATCCCTCGCTATTTATTCCTCGATTTTGAGTAAAAAGATCGCGAACACGGATCCTGCTATTTTGCTGTTTGCTGGGCTCGGAGATCCTTCAAAAGCTTCTGAAATTGTGAGAATCCTTGCTGATAATTTCTCTGGATCTGTGAATAAGGTATTGGTTTTAAGATTGGATTTGGAAGCTTCAAATCAAGATGAGATTTCGGATTCCCGGCTCAACTTTCATTACCTAGAACAATATGGAGATAAATTTTCGTGCTACGATATTGAGTCTGAGGTATTAGAATTTGCACAATCGTTTAATCGGTCTTCCTGGTATGATCGAAACAAACTGGAGCGATTTTTCAATCTATGTAAAAAGCATTACTCACTAGTTCTGATAGACCTGCCTTCTTTCAAAAGATATGAAAGAGCATTACTATTTTCTCCCTTTGTTGATTCATGTGAAGTACTTGTCGAGCTAGCGCAAACTGAAATGAGTGCAGTTAAGGGTATCTTAAAGATCAAGGAACGCGAATTAATGGCATCTGTTAGCCTTACCTTGATCAAGAGCTCCGGGCAAGCCAGATTGAAGAGATAGATTGTAAATTGGAGGTTTTTATCATTTGTGAAAGTACTTTACATTGTTTCAGATAGGAGATCTGGTTCGACTTTACTTGAGAACCTTTTGTCGCAGATTTCAGGAGTTATTTCAGTCGGAGAATTGGCCTTTCTGAAAAGTCATTTTGATCGAGATGACGAGCATTTCAAAATATGGAATTGGCAATGTTCATGCAAACAAAATATTGAGAATTGTGTTTTTTGGAAGAAGAACTACCTGGAAATAGATAGTAATGGGTTGAAGACAGATTTCTCCTCGAAGCCTAGCGCCTGGCAAATGTTAAGGCAAAATGCTAAAGATCCGCGCAAACTTGTTGGTGATGAACCTGATGCCATTCTTAGTAATTTGATGTCAATTTACCAGAAAATATGGACCAATGAATCTCCCAAACTCATAGTGGATAGTTCCAAGAATTTGATAACAGGTCTCAAATTGAAAGAGGCATATCCTGAGAGCATAGTTCTTTTAAATCTACGTAGAGATTTTCGAGCGGTCGCTTATTCCAAGATCATACGGAAGGATATAAAGGGATTCTGGAAAAAATTGAAAATGATAGCTGCTGCTTTTTTGGTCCATCAATCGAAAGAGAAATACGCTAGTGACTATGATTTTGTACTAGATTATGAAACTTTGGCTACCAGTACCAGGTCAACAATCAAAAAAGTGATTGAAGAACTCGGTATCACCGCTGATAAGATTCCAATGCAATTTGGTGTGTTGGAAGACATGCACGCTATTGCTGGAACACCCTCTAGGTTCGAGATTAAACCAATAACATTGGACAATCGTTGGGTAGGTTGGTATAGGAAACAATTCGGCCTTCGTATATCACTTTCATTGCTTAACATCTTTCTGAAATGATTTAGCAACTTATGAAGGGGAAGTCACTTAAGTTTCATCTGGGTATTGGGATTATCCTGAATGGTTTCGGGAGGGTTATACAATTCGCCAGGCAAATGGTATTTAGCCGATTGTTGGGGGATGTTCTTTTCGGGCAGTATAGCTTTATCATTTCACTTGTTACTTTAATAAGTATACCCATAAAAGGAGGTTTTCAAGCCCTATCCGGAAGGGAGATCCCCCGTCTCAAGAATGAGATAAAATTGCAAAGAGGCTTTCTGAAAACGTCCTCGTTCGTGATCTTAGTAATGACCGTAGTTTTAGGGGCGCTGGGGGCTTTCATATTTCATTTTTACGATTTCACTGATAAGTATTCGTACATAAAACCAGCCTTTTTCGGAATTCTTCTTTTCACACTACTCAGATCTCTAATGGACTTGTGGAGTGTACAGTACCAGGCAGAAAATGAGACAGGAGCAGCAAATTTTTCGAATACTATTCTTCCCGGAGTTTTCAGTTTGGCATTGGTTTATGGATATGTGATTTTTCGAGGTGATGAAAAGAATCTACTTGATATTTTTTTGATTATCAGCTTTGCGATCTTTCTAAGTGTCGTGGTTATCATTATTTTTAAAAAGCCACTTATTTGGAAATCTTTCAGGAAACCCACGGAATTCAAGACCAGGGAGTGGCTATCGGAAGGCTTAAGCCTCATGCTGCTATCCAGTTTTGCCATAACCTTAAAAAAGTTAAATATCGTAATGGTAGGGCTCTTCATGGAGCCAACTCAGGTTGGCTATTATGCAGTAGCTGACAATCTCGCTCTACTTGCCGTATTTGGGTTATTGGCGCTTAAGAAAGTCATTGGTCCAAGGCTTGCAGCAGCTTATCAAGAAGGAAACTATCAGGCTTTCAGGAGGTTGGTGAAACTTGGTAAATTGATTGGTGGAGGAACAACAATTGTATTGTCACTTCCATTCTTACTGCTAAGCGATGAAGTTTTATCATACTATGGGGATGGTTTCGTTGCAGCTAGAATTCCCATGATTATTATTATGTCAGCCCAAATAATCAACGCTTTTATAGGCCCTTTGGATCTTTCATTTATTATGATGGGTAAGCAAAACATAGTCACCAGGTCAGTGGTACTCGCATTGATCCTGAATGCCGTGTTTGCTGCACTTCTAATCCCCAGGTTTGGACTTTTGGGAGCGGCTTGTGCGCAATCAGCGGGGTTAATTGTTCCGCGCTTGATGCTTAGTTATTTTTATTATCGGCAATGGCATACTTTAGAGGCTTAAGTACAAATTCTTTTCCCAAAGATCGGTCTGAGTAAAGGTTAACATATGTATCGAAACAAATTACATCTGAATGAAAAGGGGTCCTGATTTTATTGGAATAGGCGCTCAAAAAGCGGGTACTTCCTGGTTATACACTAGACTTTCTGAAATACCGGAATTTCAACTGGTACCTAAAAAGGAATTACATTATTTTGATCGTAATAGAAACTACAAGTCCCCGAATTTATTAGCTGATGATTTCATTTGGAATCGATTCAGTAATAAAGAATGGCGCAGCAAGGGAATCAAAGCTTTTGTGAAACTTATTTTGAAAGGCCAATTTGATCAACTTTCATGGTACTGGAATCACTATATGGCGAAGAAATATACTGATGAATGGTACTTGTCATTGTTTGATTCTTTGAGTGGTGTAAAAGGAGAAATAACTCCAGCATATTCAATGTTGGTTGATAGCGATATACGTCGCATTAAGAGAGTAGTGCCACATGTGAAATTGATATTTCTATTGAGAAACCCAATTGATAGAGCTTGGTCTCATTTCCGATTTGACCACCCGAAACTACTGGGAAATAATGTGGCAGAAGAAGAGATTATTGAGATTGCGTTGAAATTCTTCAAGTCCGAAGGTTTCAAGAAAAGGACTCAATATGTGGAGACATTAGAGAATTATAGGAAACATTTCAAAGGTCAATTATTAGTTGGGTTCTACGACGCATTGATGCTCGATCCAATTGGATTGCTTCAAGAGATTACAGCGTATTTAGGAGTTGAATGTGACGTGGAGAAATATTGTATAGTGAATAAAGCCATTAATGTTTCCAAAAAGTCCAAGATGCCGGATGCTGTAAGAAACTATCTTGAGGAAGATTGTCAAGAGATGATGCAATTGCTCTCCAGAGATTTGGGTGGTTATGCAACAAATTGGTACAATGCGGTTTACGAAAATGGCCAGGAAATTGAATCTCCGAAATCAACCATAATTATTTAATCATTACATGACTAGATATAAAGGAGTTCTTGTCATCGGTAGAGAACGATCAGGAACGAAATTCCTTACGAATTTGATTGCTGCGAATTTTGGGCTGGCAGCTATCCAAAGTGAGGAACATGACGGAGTTCTGGAAACAAATTTGGTAGCAAAATACGAGGGAATTTTAGGTAATCCGCCACGAGGCGAAAACCTCAAAGCATTAAAAATCCTTTTTCAGCATGACGCATTTTTCCGACACTCTCATGTGTCCAAAGATCAGCTGGAATCCCTGGAGTTTGAAAGCGCTGAAGAATTATTGTGGAAGTTCTTAAACTTAGAGGCAGAGACTTGTTCCCGCCCAGGTTGGGTGCAAAAAGTTTCGTCCCGATTTCTTTGGAAATACGAGGGTGTTCCGGCATTAAAGGTGATTATCCAGCGACGAATTCCGGATAATATCTTTTCTCACTCCAAATTGGTAGGTGATGAAAGCTTGAAGTTTGTCATACGCGATGCCATTGCCACAGTTTCTTACGCCAAATTAGAAAATTACTTCTCAAGAAGAAATAAGATTCGGAAGATTAAATATGAAGACCTAAAACTCAATCCAAAAGAAGTTATTAATCCGATTTACACCGAATTTTTCGGTAAGGAATTAGAGGAATTTGTTCCTATTAGCTATAACAATAGTAGCTTCCGTCAAGCTAAGTCCAAGCCAAAGATCCCAACTAGAATCCGATTGATCAGTTTTGTTTTCCGGATGTTATTTTACCTTATTCCTGACTATTTCTTCCATCTGGTGATATCAAAATATTCTTCGATCCGTAGGCCGAAACAGTTTATGCCTAAAACCTTTTTAGAGTAATACGACCAACAGGTACTAGGTGGTATCTGATCTCTGTGCACCTAAAAGAACTTCCGCAACTATGCTTCTGTAAACAGTGAAGCTTTGCTTTATGAATTGGTAGTCATAGCTCTTTTTAGAAAAATAAAGTTTCTTTTTATAGGAACCATATTGCTCTAAATCTTCCTTCACTGCAGTGACTGGGTTTAATTGATAGGCAGGACTGACCTCAAGAATCATCGGAGTATTTTCCAGGTCATCATTTTCCCAGGCTATATCGAAGGCGCCAGTCACAATGTCAAGTTGCTTGAATTTCTCAATGATGAATGAAGACCACTTTTCTGGAAAAGATTCGAAATCTACGCTAGATCCTCGTCCGGTTGAAGTAGGCTTCCATTCTTTTGAATGATTAATTCTCCAATAGTGATGAACGATCTTATCATTCACCAGAATCACCCGCAAGTCTCTTCTCATGTTTAGAAGTTTTTGGACAATTACTGTTTCGTTTCTTTCGAAGAACTCCTTGTCCAATAATCGTTCAAGAGCTTCCTTATTTTCGATTTTGTGAACCCCTTTGGAGCTGGCAGAATGTTCCTCTTTGATAAGAAAGGGCTCTGATGTATCCAGCTTTTGTAACTGTTGCTTTGAGAAGTAAAGTGTCGTTTCAGGGCATGGGATATTCAAATCATCGAACTTTTTATGCATCAGCGTCTTATTTTCCCATAGAGCCACTTCATTGGATGAAGGGTACACCCTATTGGATTGTTTCTCCAGCTGGTTGATTAAGAAACTCATATTCGCTGGATAGTCCATAAAGGAATATTCGAATAAGTAGTTCCTGGAATAGGATAGGAAGACTGTCTTTCCATAGAGACTACCAATATCTTTGCCCTTCTTGATGTTGTATTTTATTCCTCTTCTGGAAAGCGCATCAGCTATGGCATAGTCATAAACTGCTGTATCGGAAAAAAAATATCTTACACCACGGTGAGGAATCCAAAGGATTATGTCACTTGGTTTGTTTGTTTTGCCAGCAAAGGACGTCTGACTAAATAAAAAGTAAACCCTTAGAGCTTTTCTAATCAGCTTCCTCATTTATTCCTATTATTTCATGATAATCATGATAGTTGACGTCTATCTTTCTAACCTCCGCAATCATCGTGTCATAGAATTTAACTTCACCGTTTTCATGATTATAACTTAGATCATCAAAATAATCAACATGGCGTTCTGTATTACAAGCCTTTTTGAGGAAGAATAATTTATCTTCAGGTTTGTCCACAACAATTAGTTTGAAAGATTGTTGGGGTAGATTACTTTTCAGCCAATTCCAGGTTTCAGTAAAGAATCTCAAATTTCTGGCAGTCAAGAAAATGACAAGTTCCTGTCGTTTGAACATTTCTTCAACTTTACATTGCATACCTGGGAAAATTCTTCCGAGCCTGTAAACGTCTTTCTTGGGAATTTTATCCGCAAGCATTGGCCAGGTATCCATTAGGGTATTATCAATATCAACAATGTTGATCTTCTTTTGGTTTTTGATATAAAGGAGAAAAAGCAGTTGGGAGTATGAACGATAAATTCTCCTGAGAATGTATTTCATTAGCCCAATACGTCGACTAAGGCATTGACGATTTTTTCATTCTCACCTTTCGAACGGGCCGCTATTCTTATAAACTCACCATCCAGACCAATTTTATCCTCGCAATTCCGGACATAAACTCCATGATCGCATAATAAGTCCATCGCTATTTCATTAGCAGTTTTCCCATTGGTTATTTCAACTAATATAAAATTTGCCCGGGTAGGAAAGACCTGAATACCTTTGATTCGGTTCATTTCAGAGACGAAGAACATGGCCTCCGTAATGTATTTTTTTCTTACCTCTTCGTATCTCAATAGAAAGTCCTTTCTTGTATACAATCTGAAGAAATATTCAGCAATTCCATTGATGTTCCATAAATAGCCGTTTGCCAGAAGGTCAGAAACCTTTGATTTCTCCATGATTGCATAACCACATCGTAAGCCGGCAATTCCAAAATCTTTTGACATGCTTTTAATAATGATCACATTATCTCTTTCTTTCAGTTGAGGCACAACACTAGAGAGTTCTAGCATGCTATTCTCATAGGCGAAATGAATAAAACTTTCGTCAATAAGTATATTATTGACCCACGCGAGCTCATCTACTACCCTTAAAATATCTTTGGAATTAAGATATCCACCATCCGGATTGTTTGGATTGATTAAGACTATTGTATCGGGCTTAGTCTCTGTGACGAACTTGATGTAATCATCCACATCAAGCTGGAATTTATTTTCCTTCTTCAGTGAGTAATAAATCACCTCATGTAGCCCTTCGGCATATTCGTAATAAGAAGAAAAAGTTGGAATATTGACAATTACTTTTCCTTTTGTGAATCGGTGCAAAACAGCTTGTATTACCTCGACAGCTCCATTGGCAACAAAGATATTTTCATGAGAGACCGTTAGATGTTCCGATAACAACTGAGCAATAATGTTGTTCTGGGAAGGGTAGAACTCAATTATTTTATTGATTTCCTTAGTGGTCAATAGTTCTTTGTTAAAATACTCTATGAACAACTCTGTAGCATAAGGATTAGATAAGAAACAAGCGTCCACCTGGATTTCTAAATCTTTAATATGGTGTTTAATAGCTGAGATACTTGGGGAATGAGTTCCAGCATGCTTCTTTAGAGTTAAGAATTTTTCTTTGATTTTATTCACGGGAGCAAATTATATGTTGCTTAGAGGCGGTTTAAGAGTTGGCCAAGGATTGTACCCATTAGACCCTCCTTCTATTTTCTTTGGATTTAATTACTTTAATACTTAGAGCCTACTCTTAATTTTTTAATGACAAACTCCTTGGAGAGTGAAACGACCTGCAAATGTAATCCGCCTTAACCGACGGAGCTAACATCGTGGTAATTTCTTCTAAAATCCAGCTACCCCTTGTCATGAGTGATGAAAATTATGGAAATTCGCGACCATGATGAAACGTCATTTTTTACACTAATGAAATCACCTGAAAAGATTCAATGAATTACTTAATTCGGTGGTTATGCTTTGGATATTGCTTTACACAGATCATCTTTTTCAAGCAATATGTGATCATTCCTAAACTTGTCGCAGCGATTCTGGCTTTGTCTGTGATCGTTGCGATTTTCTTGGGGAGAAAAATTGCCAGAGGCAATTGGTCACTTCTTGTTTTATTATTGTTCATTCTTCATGCCGGAATGACTTTCTTCTTTGAACCTGACCGCTTTCTACTGACCACATTTCCATCTTTCACTCTTGTTGCACTCAATATCTTTTTTCTGTATCAGGGGTTGGTACTCGGTAAGGCAGCAAAGTTTGGACTTTGGGGAATTGTTTTCGGGATATGGGCAAATATTTTGCTCATGATCTCCAATGTGGGATTTTTAGAATTATTTGATGGGAGTCGCCTTGTAGGCACTTTCGGCAATCCGAATTACTTCGGATACATGGTTAATTTGAGTGTCGTAATCTTCCTGCTATTACAAAGCAAGGCAAAACGAGATATACCATGGCCGGTCCTATGTTATTGGGCAATATCGCTAGGGCTTATTTTGTCCACGGGATCAAGATCTAACCTGGTCATCAGCATTGTCATCTTCCTGTTCATGGCTGTACGTAAGGTATTGACTTTGAGATTTGCCAGTAAAGTAGCAGTAATAGGATTGTTCTTATTTCTCTTTTCGGTAATTCCGCTAATCGTTGACACAACATCATCTTCTGCTTTGCAAATTGGCGAAGTTCAAAGTACCCGACTGACACGTTTGAAGAGCAGATTAGAAGGGAATACTTCTCTAGACGGAAGCGAAAAATTAAGATTGTCCATGTTCATGTATGGCCTTGATAATTGGAGAGAGGAGCCATTTTTTGGCCACGGATTTGATGGCTTTACGACAAAAGCAGGTTTCCCAGGATATAGTCATAGCAACCTCATTGAAAATCTATACAATGGAGGATTGATCATGACTATATTGTTTTATTCCAATTACGTTTATCTGCTGATTTTGATTTTTCGCCTTAAGAATAGAGAAACAGGACTTATTGCAATCATGTTTGCTACAATATTTGTCGTGATGGAACTAACTACTGTAATCATAGACGATAAAATATTCTGGACTTTGATCATATCATTAACAGTATTGCTTAAACAAGAAGCAGATGAAGAAGGAGAAGAAGATATTGTTGTTCATTCATAATTTGAATGGAGGCGGTGCAGAGAAAGTCTTCTCTTACATCGCCAATGACCTGTATGATGCGGGGTACGATATGTCTCTTGTGCTAGTCCAAAAGAAGGGTGTTTTCCTAAACAATTTGAATCCTGGTATGCATGTGGTTGACCTGAAAGCGAGAGGAACTTTCCTTTCGACTCTGAAATTGCTGTCCCATACAAGGTCATTAAAAAAAGACTATGAAAGGGTCATCATCCTAAGTACGTTAGTCTCAGCAAATATTGTGAATGTATGGACCAGACTACTGCTTGGCAATCGAATCACTTCTTTAATTCGAGAAGCAAATAATCCGATTACAGAAGCAAAAATTGCTTCATGGCATCATAAAATCATCTACACTATTGGGAGAGTGTTTTATAAGTATTCCAATCTATTAATAGGTGTCTCAGATGGAGTTACTTTGGATTCCGAAAGGTATTATCATCTTAAAGCAGATCGATCTACAACGATTTATAATCCAGCTTTCCCTGATGAATATCGTCGTTTGGCGGAAATTGACTCTATTGCCGAAAAGCTGGATCATAATCATCAGATTATCATGGCCATGGGAAGGGTTGTCCCACAGAAAGGATTTGATACGTTACTACATGCATATGCGGAAGTTTCATCGGAGCTGCCTGATACGCGGCTTATTATTCTTGGTAAGAGGGATTATGTTCCCGATTTTACTAAAATGCTTGACCAGTTGGTAGAGAAGCTTGGACTCATGCAGAAAGTGATGTTCCTGGGTTTCAAAGAGAACCCATTTCCTTATATGAAAAGAGCTAATCTCTTTGTGCTGAGCAGTAGGTATGAAGGTATGCCGAGCTCATTGATTCAGGCGATTTCATTAGGCACTCCAGTAGTAAGTACAGATTGTCCTTCAGGACCTTATGAAATTCTGAGTGGCGGTAAATATGGAGCTTTGGTGCCCGTCGAGGATACACGGGCATTGGCCCAAGCTATGATAAAATCTCTCAAAAATGACCATAACCAAAAACTCAGCGCTCAATTTGTTGATACTTTTGGATCAGAAAAAGCATTTAATGCTTACAGAAAATTATTGGATTAGCTAAGAAGCATGATGCCGAAAGTACTATTCATTGGACCTCTTCCTCCACCTATAGGAGGTACTCGTATTCAAGTAAAATTATTGGTAGAGGCGTTGGAGCCGGAAGGTCACATTGATAAATTAATTCCTTTAGACGTTACCCCAGGTAGGGTGAGTAACATGGTTTTGCAATTGAGAATATTTCTCAAAATTTTATGGAGCTTCCCCCAATATAAAATAATTGCATTCCACGCTAATCCGCTTAGAATTGCTTTTTGGGGTCCTATTTTTCTTTTATATGCTCGACTATTGAACAAGAAGATACAATTCCGATTCCTTGGCGGAGACCTTGATATCATAATAGAAGAAAGAAAATGGCTGAAAACCCTGATAGGGTTTCTTCACACCTCTGACCAATTAGTATTTGAAACAAAAGGACTGATTGCTTTCTGGAAGAAACATATATCTGCTGATTCAAACCTGATTTGGTTTCCTAATTCAAGATATGCTCTTAATGAGCCGAAAAAGCAGACCCGGGCTCATGAAGACAAGGTTTCCTTGATATTTGCTGGTCATGTAAAGAGGGAGAAAGGTGTGGGCCTGATTTGTGAAGCTTTCCAGAAATTCAACTCCATGCATCCAAATAAGGTATCAATCACATTGGTTGGAAGGTGTGAGGAGACAGCACTAGAAGAAGAAATAAAGAGGAGCAATTTAAATTTTCTTGGTGAGTTGAGCCATCAGGAGACCGTAACCCAAATGCACAAACACGATGCCTTCATTTTTCCTACATATTGGAAAGGGGAAGGGCATCCGGGAGTCCTGATCGAGGCAATGCAAGCGGGCCTTCCATTATTATGCGCGGACTGGAGGTTTGTTGGCGAACTGGTTGAAGATGGATATAATGGTAGGTTATATGAACCGCAAAGTGTAGAAGCGGTCATTTCTGTACTAGAGGAGCTGATCGAGTCGCCGGAAAGACTTGGCGTAATGTCAACAAATTCATTGCAATTTGTTAAAAAATACGATGCAGAATATTGGATGAAGGAGATGTATCCACGATGTTTAAAGGAACTCAATAAGCGAAATAGCTAAGAATATGTGTGGGATCATCGGATATCTCTCAGAAGAAAGACTACCAATTGAGAAAGGACTTGAGGCTTTACGCCACAGAGGCCCGGATTCGCAGGCATTTCGTGATTTCGAAAACCAAGGCTATCACCTCGCACTTGGTCATACCCGATTGAGTATTATTGATTTGAGTTCTGAAGCAAACCAACCATTTTTCTCTGAAGATGGGAGGTTCTGTTTGACTTTCAATGGCGAAATTTATAATTATCGAGAACTAAGAACCGAACTCGAAAGCCTTGGACAAACATTCCGAACGACTTCCGATACGGAGGTATTACTGAAATTCTTGATCGAGTTTGGAGCAGAAGAAGCGCATCGATTGAAAGGAATGTTTGCCATTGTCTGGTTTGACAAGGTGGAGGGTAGAATCGTACTCATTCGCGATCATCTTGGGATTAAGCCAATTTACTTATATCACGAAGGCAACACGGTTATCTGGTCATCGGAACTTAGAGGTATTTGGAGTTTGCTGGGGAGAAAGGATGAACTTGATGAAAGTCTTTGGGCACAATTTCTTAGTGCCGGGTTTATGTACGAACCTAATACAGGATACAAAAATGTCCGAAAAGTAAAGCCGGGTACTTCCTTAAGCCTAAGTCTGAGAGAAGGTGAATTTCCAAAGCAAGATCTTTATAGATATTGGAACCCTTTTAACAAGTTTGATGATCGGAGCCCTTCACACGGCATTCAGGATTTAATCTCCAACGAAATTGAATCTCATTTGGTAAGTGACGTGCCCCTTGGATTGTTCTTCAGTGGAGGGGTAGATTCCAGTGTTTTGCTTTCGCATGTCGGTAACCGCATCTCATCCTTTTTAGTCAAAGCCGATCAGGAGGAGGTTAAAAAGGCAGGATTCTCTAGCGATTTTGATTATGGGAAAAAGATTGCTCAACACTTAAGTGCCAATTTAAATATCGTGGAACTCGATGAAGATTATCCTGATTTTTTGGAGAGTATCGCTCATGTCGCTGAAGTGAATGAGGAGCCTATGGCTGACTACACCTCACTGGCCTCAGAATCACTCTCAAGAAAAGCACGAGAATCGGGCTTCACTGTCATGCTAAGCGGAATGGGAGCTGATGAAATTTTTGCTGGCTATCCAAGATATCAACTTATGGCATATGGCCCCAGGTTCGCTCCGGTTTTTAGCCTTGCCAAGCCGTTATTAAAATTCAGTTCATTTCTTGAAAAAAAGATTGATCGGTTTGATGGCTACTTTCGTTCCAGCGGCTATGCAAGAAAGTACCATTCAATTTTATCTCCGTTTGGAATTGGGGAAGTGAAGAAAATGATAGGGGGTCAGGCAGTAGAGACTTTTTATCACGATCAGGAAAGATTGCTAGGCACCATAAAGCATGAATCAGATGTGAAAAAAGCCATGGCTATCGACTTATTAGGATTCTTAAGTCATAACTTTCTTGTAGCAGATAAGTCCAGTATGCAGGCGAGTATTGAATTAAGAGTGCCTCTTGCCACATCATTACTTTTCGAACAGACCATGAGTATGAATGATCGGAGCCTACTTACTTGGAATCAGGCGAAATTGCCATTGAGACGTTATTTGAATGACCATTTACCACGAGAATTTTTTCAACGTAAAAAAGCAGGTTTTCACCCTCCTCTAGATACAAAAATAAAAGCACTGGGCCCAGATCGAGTGATTGAAACGATGAAATCAAATTTCCTTTTTGATAAGGTCAATTTTGAAACAGTTAATGGATTAGTTGATGATCATTTTAGAGGGAAAGTAAATAATACCTTTAAGATTTATCGTTTATTGTTCTTGAGTACATGGTTGGCAAAACAGTAGGACCGTAACGCAGCTACTTGAGAATGAATCCGAATCTTATTTTTACCGGCAATAGATTCTTCAACTCTTAAAAAAAACTGCGGTTGATTTAAGTGTTGTGTTAACGAAATTTTTGGTTTTGCTTGTGGAGAGAGGACCAGAATGCCAAACAAGGTTTGAAAAGGTGCTAAACTGTATCGTCCAATTTATTAATGACAGTCGTATGAGTAGTTCGTGTACAAGATAACGGTTATAACAATCGTTCTAATTTTTGGAGGGAACAGAACACTTTCTCAACATTTAGACGAATTTAATGTGCTTCTCATCATCATCGACGATCTCAATGATTGGACCGAACCCGGTGAAGGTCACCCTCAATCTTTGACCCCCCATATTGCTCGATTTGCAAAGGAGGCAATTACCTTTCAAAATGGCTATGCCAATGTGCCCATATGCAATCCATCAAGAGTGTCCTTCTTAACTGGTATTAGGCCTACTAGTAGTGGAGTATACTTTAACTCCCCAAGAAAGCAAACTAATTTCAGTTCGCAGGAATTGAGGTCGAGCCCTGTTTTGATGTCTGCCAAAACCATCTCCGAGTATTTTGGGGATAACAATTATGTGACAATCGGAATGGGTAAAATATTTCATGTGACAAATTCAAATCAGGAGGTTTGGTCCGAGTGGGAAAGGACATACGGAAACTATGGTACCTCAAGTCATAAGCCTGGCTTCCTCGCCAATGGAGTTCCCGTGGGTTTAACAGATCCACACCTGGATTGGGGAACAACGGACATGCTTAAAGAATTTACCAGAGATTTCAATACCGCTAATCGAATTGCAGATCGAATCGGAGTTCAGGATTCAAACTTTCTGGCCGTGGCAGGTATTTACAGACCCCACTTGCCATGGTACGTTCCCTCAGAATATTTTGAAAAATTTGATTTGACTAATACCATCATTCCGGAGATTGACCCTTATGATTTAGACGACATTGAAAAGTCTTTTTCAAATTTAAGATCAGTGAATTATGAGGTAATTGATTCTCTTAACCTAAAAAGGGAAGTAGTTCGAGGATATTTGGCAGCTATCAATTATGCGGATGAGGCATTAGGAGTCCTTTTAGGTGGGCTTGAAAACAGTCGCCACTCTTCAAATACAATTGTAGTAATCATCGGTGATCATGGCTGGCATTTAGGAGAAAAATTGCGTTATAAAAAAAGGACTCTTTGGGAAGAGGGGACGAAAACCACCTTTATGATTAAGATTCCCGGACACCCTATGTCAGGTCAAAGAATTGATGTTCCTGTTTCATTGATTGATTTATATCCCACTTTGCTGGAACTATGCAACTTACCACCAAATTCAAACTTGG
The DNA here is from genome assembly GCA_965215825.1 of Cyclobacteriaceae bacterium. GTDB lineage: Bacteria > Bacteroidota > Bacteroidia > Cytophagales > Cyclobacteriaceae > JAWPMT01. The sequence continues at coordinate 1,540,373 of CBDCEM010000002.1, forward strand.
AGGGTGAAAGCCTTTTACCAATTATTGATGCCCCAGGTTCTCATGAAGACAGGATAGTACACAATGTGCTTACACCGTTTGATCACTCTATAAGAACAAAAAGATGGCGTTATACAACATATGATGCTGGCGGTGAAGAATTATATGATCACCAAAATGATAGCCTCGAGCATAAAAACCTCATTCACGATTTCGCCTACAAGGGAGTTGTTGATGAATTGAAATTTAAACTTGATAGTATTCTTTTAAGAGATGAACGGCCAATACAATACCCTATTACTCACCATTATTTTCCAGGAGAAATTCAGTTTGAGAAATATGATTCAGGTGGTGAAGGCCTGGCCTTTCATGACCTTGATTCAGTTAATGAAGGAGACGGGTTAATTTATCCCGGGGATGCATATCGGTTCGAAGGTGTAGATGTATTCCCATCAGATGACGAAGGGGGTGGCTTTTATGTGAAGATGCAGGCTTCGGAATGGATGGAGTATTCAATCATCCCCAATAAACTTGAAACGTTTCAGTATGCCGTTAGGTACCGGACAATTAAAGACAAGAAAGTGGGGTTAGTTATCAAGATTGAGGAAGATCTAATTGACTCACTTCATTTACCTTCAACTAATGGTGATTGGGCGACGATACATGGCCCCATTATATCGCGAGCACTCGAGGAGGATCAAATTACGCTTCGTGTTTTACTCACGGAAGGGGAGGTTGATCTAAATTTCCTTGAAATCAAACGGATTCGTTAACTGTTAATTTCCACCTTCCGTCCAGGTTGATTCCGAAAGCCTTTTTGGAAGAGAAAACAGAAGGTGCTACTAGGCAAGTTTTGCTTTTCAAGAGAATGACTCAGAAAAGATCATCATTTTCGAGTAAAACCCTATTGATATCGAAGGTTTTTATCAAAATACGCCAATAGTAGATACCTGTTTACCGAATTTCGACAATTCTCTTCTTCTGCCTGAATATTCTTTGGAAATGAATGTTGCTAAATTTAGATTGCCATGGCTTTCTTTAAATATCTTATCGACTTTCACAGGTGGTCTTACAGAGCCTTGCGATAAATACCACCTCTCATGAAAGGTTGTGAATGCTGTTGTTCACGAACCCAGGTTGATTATGACACATTTGAGCGGGCACATGATGTAGAGACTATAGATTGAATCTTTTGCCTTACACATCTTCATTTTTCGAAATGAAACGATTGGAGATTAATCAGGATTAACTAGAATTCGAACAACTAAGAATACAGTAAAAAGAGGACAATTCTCCTGAAGTAGGGTTATTAACATCTAAGCTGTATCTCAGAAAAAACAACGTGATATGTACAAAACAGCGATCATCTATGTGATGTTCATGATTAGTGGTCTTGTGGCCATTTCCCAGAATACTGGTGAGTTTAACGTTTTACTCATCACCATTGACGATCTTAATGATTGGACGGAACCCGGAGGTGGTCATCCACAAACGCTAACTCCAAATTTGACTCGTTTCGCTGCTGAGGCGATCACCTTCACCAATGGATATTCGAATTCCCCCATTTGCAACCCTTCCAGGTCCAGTTTCCTGACAGGTTTCCTGGCTAATTCTACTGGTGTTTTCTTCAATGGACCCAGCAGGCTTGTAAATGAAACTTCGCAAACCATGAGAGATGCCCCGGTACTAGCATCTGCAAAAACGCTTCCGGAATATTTCAGTGAACACGGTTACAAAGCCATATCTATGGGTAAAGTGTTTCATGATCCGAATTCCGATACCGAGAATTGGGATCAGTGGCAAAGAACATTTGGTGATTATGGAGACCCGGAACGCGAAGAAGGTAAGATGGCCAACGGGATTGAAGAAGGCCTTATTGATGCTAACATGGACTGGGGACCAACGGAAGTAGAGAAGTCAGAAACAAGGGATTTCATAACTGCAAATTGGGTATCCAACAGGATCCAAGCACTAATGGATACTTCATTTTTAGTCGCGACAGGTATCTATCGCCCTCATTTGAAATGGTATGTTCCTGGTGAGTTTTTTGAAAAGTTCCCTCTTGATGAGATCATTGTTCCAGCTATAAATGAGACTGATCTTGATGATATTGAAAGTCCGTTTCCAAGAGGGTTTTCAAGGAACTTCCCAACGATTGATTCATTGGATTTGAAAGACGAGGCAGTCCGAGCGTATCTGGCTTCTGTTAATTATGCCGACGAAGCTTTAGGAGTTATTCTGGACGGACTAGAAATGAGTCATCATTATGACAACACGGTGGTGGTGATCGTCGGAGATCATGGATGGCATCTTGGGGAAAAATTGAGATATAAGAAGACCTCACTTTGGGAAGAGGGGACCAAAACTACTTTCATGATTAAGATACCTGGACATCCCATGACTGGTCAAAAGATAGATGTTCCGGTTTCACTGCTGGATTTGTACCCAACTCTTGTCGAATTGTGTAACCTACCGCCTAATTCAAATCTACAGGGAGAAAGTGTTTTATCAATTATTGATGAGCCGCAATTACATAGAAACAGGGCAGTATATTCTACCATCGGACCCAAGGATCAATCGATTAAAACCAAACGATGGCGCTATACGAGATATCGCACTGGCACAGAGGAACTATATGACCATGAGAATGATAGTCTTGAGCATCGTAACCTCATTAATGACGATGGCTATAGTGATATCCTTTCAACGCTTAAGATAAGCCTTGACAGTGTCTTGTTAAAGGATAGAAGGCAGATCCAATACCCCATTACTCATCATTATTTTCCAGGAGAAATTCAGTTTGAGAAATATGACTCAGGTGGTGAAGGCTTGGCTTTTCATGATACGGATAGCATGAACAATGGAAATGATCTGAGATATGTAGGTGAAGGCTATCGATTTGATGGTGTTGATGTATTTCCTACAAATGATGAAGGTGGAGGGTTCCATGTTCGTATGCAAGCTTCAGAATGGCTGGAGTATTCTGTTGAGCCAAACAGCGTGGATATTTTACAATGGTCACTGAGGTATAGATCCCAGGAAGGTGTTGATAGTGAACTAGAAATTTCAATGGATGGCATTGTTTATGATACCATTCATTTACGAGCGACTGACAGTACCTGGATAACTGCAGAAGGCGCTATTCTTAGTCAAGCTATTGAGGACTCGTTTGTGCTGAGAATGACGCTCTTGGAAGGGGAAGTTGACCTGAATTACCTGGAGACCAATAGAAGACACTATCCTGAAATCGCTTTAGTTAGCCCAATAGAGATTCTGGAAAATGAAGTGATCACCAACCCATTGCTACAAATTATTGCAAGCGATGAGGATGGTGATTCGTTAAGGTATTCCATTCTCAACTCAACACCCTTTGATATGGATCCACATGGTCACATTAGAACGAATGCAGTATTTGATTTTGAAGATCAAAACAGTTACATGATAGAAGTGCTTGTTTCTGATGGGTTTTTAATTGATACCACTTCAGTGGAATTCAATATTATCGATGTGAATGAGCCTCCAACTGTCTCAGATATGGATTTGTCGATTGAAGAAAACCTTGCAATAGGTTCAATTTTGGATACTTTGACATATTCTGACCCTGAAGGAAACAATTTGGTGATACAAGTCGTCGGAGAAGATAATCTTATTAGCGTAAACAATGCTGGAGTTTTAACCTTGGCGGAAATCCCAGATTATGAATTGATGGATCGTCATGTTTCTTCAGTCGTCGTTTGGGACGGTACTTATTATGATACAGCTATTGTGAACATAGATATTATTAATGTCAATGAGTCTCCTGTTTTTTTATCTGAAGATTTAGTTTTAGCCGAAAATCAGGAAGTAGGAGCAGTAGATACACTACAGGCATCAGACCCTGAGGGAGATCAATTATTTTATTCATTGAATAAATCAAGCCCCAGTTTTTTCCTGGCGAGTTCCGGCGAACTTATCTTACTTAAAGCGTTGGACTTTGAAAAGCAAAACCAATATAAGTTAGATGTGATTTTAAATGATGGAACATTGGATCAACGAATTGAATATATCGTCAATGTCACAGATGTTAATGAAACCCCTCGTACGTTATTAGCAAACAACACACAAGAATCCGTTTTTCTGATTACAGAAGTCCTTGATTCTGCAGCGTTCAAGCTTGAGTTTTCAGCACATGACCCGGAATCTGACACATTAAGCTATCATATAACCTGGGACGGAGGCGATTGGTTTGCCAGAGACAATTACTTGATTAACCAAAGCTTAATGGATTTTTCAGATACCACCTTTACGATTCATGTAGAAGCATCTGATGGTGAGTTTATGTTGGGGAGGAGCATTCAAATCAATTTCATGGTTGAGGAAATTCTAACAATTGAAGGACCTGAAATAGTCAATCTTTACCCCAATCCTGTAAACGAGCTACTTTTCGTTGAGGGGATCAAAAACTATGATTACGTCATTTCCAATCTTGAGGGGAAGGAAATGACTAAGGGAAATCAACAAAAGAAATGGCCTATCGACGTAGGCTTTTTACCTCGAGGCTTGTATATACTAAAAATCTTGTATGATAATCAAAGTATCAGTTTTCGGTTTATCAAAGAATAGTCTGTTTCGTGTTAGGGTTTTAGATTCTTGTCATACAGAAACCGAGCAAGGCGGTAATCATAAAAGTATAGCTTGACTTTGTCGTCAACTTGTAGTTGAGATGGCTAACTTTCAACAATTCCCTTGCCGAGGGTGAATAAATTAGACAATAAGAAACCATGTAAAGCTCAAATAGTTCTATAAAAGAATTATCACTTGTAAGCTTTACGTAGAAACAGACAAGTTATGTTCAGGACCATAGTTGTTTTGTCGTTACTAATCTTTAATTATTTAGAGACATTTTGTCAGCAAACGGACGGCTTTAATGTACTACTAATTACTGTTGATGACCTCAATGACTGGACGGAACCCGGAGGAGGACATCCGCAAACACTTACTCCAAACTTTTCTCGTTTCGCCGAGGAGTCTATAACTTTCACAAACGCATACGCAAATTCTCCAGTTTGTAATCCCTCAAGGGTGAGCTTCCTCACGGGTTTTCGAGCCAATTCGACTGGGATATTTTTTAATAGCCCGAATAAACATGTTAATGAATCTTCACAAGAACTCCGAGATTCACCTCCTTTGACGTCTGCGAAGACGCTTCCCCAGTATTTCAGTGGGCATGGTTATGAGACCATATCCATGGGTAAAGTATTCCATGACCCCAACTCCGATACGGAAAATTGGGACCAATGGCAAAGAACCTTTGGGGACTATGGTAAACCAGATTTTGAGAGGGGAAAGCTAGCCAATGGAATTCCAAAAGGCTTAATCAGATCAAATATGGATTGGGCTGTGACTTCCATTGAAAAATCTGAAACTCAGGATTTCATAACTGCGAATTGGGTATCCTCCAGAATTCAATCTCTTGTTAATACTTCATTTTTAGTTGCAACAGGTATTTATCGGCCTCACTTGAAATGGTATTTACCCGGTGAATATTTTGAAAAATTCCCTCTCGATGAGATCGTCCTACCGTCCATTGACAAGACTGACCTTGAGGACATTGACAGGCCATTCCCCACGGCGACCTCCAGAAGTTTCCAGGTTATTGATTCATTGGACATGAAAGATGAAGCTGTTAGAAGCTATTTGGCTTCTATCAACTATGCAGATGAGGCTTTGGGAATTATCTTGGATGGGCTGGAAATGAGCCCTCAATACAACAATACTGTAGTTGTGATTGTGGGAGATCATGGTTGGCACCTGGGGGAGAAATTGAGGTACAACAAGTCAACATTGTGGGAGGAAGGAACCAAAACTACTTTCATGATTAAGATACCTGGACATCCCATGTCTGGTCAAAAGATTGATGTTCCTGTTTCACTGCTGGATTTGTATCCAACTTTAGTAGAATTGTGTAACCTACCACCTAATTCAAACCTACAAGGGGAAAGTATTTTACCAATCATAGACAATCCTGATCAATATGCTAACAGGTTAGTATACTCCACAATTGGCCCTGAAAATCATTCCATCAGAACCAAAAAGTGGCGCTATACCAGATATCGTAAAGGGACAGAAGAATTGTATGATCATGAGAATGATAGTTTAGAGCATACTAACCTGATCCATGACAATGCATACAGTGACAACCTGGCAAAGTTGAAATTTAGCATGGATAGTGTCTTACTAAAAGATAAACGACCGATACAGTACTCAGTTTCGAATCATTATTTTCCTGGTGAATTGCAATTCGAGAATTATGACTCAGGTGGTGAAGGTTTGGCTTTTCACGACAGTGATACCATCAATAGGGGCAATGACCTGAGATACGAAGGTGAGGGTTATCGATTTGATGGTGTTGATGTTTTTCCTTCCAATGATGAGAACGGAGGATTCTTTGTTCACATGGAAGCTTCGGAATGGATGGAGTACACCGTACATCCAAATAGCCTTGATGCTTTTCAGTGCACTGTGCGTTATAGGTCACCTCCGGATATTGAGAGCCAGTTAGAGATAGCCATAGATGGGATCGTGAACGATACCATTCATTTACCTGGGAGTAACGACACATGGAGCGCTGCGGCGGGTTCTATTTTGTACCAATCTATTGGAGAGGAGCCAATTGTTTTAAGCGTGAGGCTTTTGGAAGGCGAAGTTGACCTGAATTACCTGGAGACTGAGAGAAAGGTTGTTAATAAATCCCCACATACACTATTAGTAAACGACAAACAAGATTTAGATTTTCTGATTCGAGAAGCTATCGATTCAGCGGAGTTCAGACTAGAATTTTCCGCAATTGATCCGGAATCTGACCTATTAACCTATCAAGTAAGCTGGAATGGTGGCGATTGGCTCACGAGAGATAATTATTTGATCAATCAAAGCCTCATGGATTTTTCAGATACCACGTTCAAAATTCATGTTACTGTGTCAGATGAGGAATTCTCCTTGGTAAGAGACATACAAATCCATTTTATGGTTGAGCAGGTTCTGGCTGTTGATGGTTCTAAGAAAGTTGTTCTTTATCCCAACCCGGTTGATGAAGAAATATTTATTCAAGGAATTTCCAGATCTGAATATGTAATTACTAATCCAGCTGGGCAGAGAGTAACTAGTGGAATCGTCAATTCCTATGAGGCAATTGACGTAAAACAATTGCCCCCAGGGTTATACATTATAAAACTTCAAGACTCGCGTTATGAACAATATATTCGATTCATAAAGGAGTAAACCAAACCTAAAAGTACGGTCATCTGTCAGTGCTATGGACTTCCGAACATGTGACAATCATACATTCAATAAAGGATGTGATTTCGTAGTGGAACTAAGATAGAGAAGTAACTTTACCCGCTAGAGATTAATGATACGTTCTAGTTATCAATGAATGCTGAAATTTTAAAGAACGTGCGCCCTTTGCTATTGGAAGGGAGCATGCTCTATGCGAGTACGGGATATTCCATTTTTCAAATCGATCTTGAAACAGGATTTAAGGAAGATGTAGTTAAAGTGCCCGCTCCTTTAGTGGAGCACCTTATTTCAAAATCGACAATGGCAACCAGGATTCTTCGAAGAGGTATTCATGGTTTTTTTTTACCAACAACTCTGGGCTATACCGTACTGACAAAAGGGAAAGTGACCCAGTTTGATTTTAAAGCGCAGCGTGTAAAAAATACCTTTACTGGATTTCAGGGGAGTCGCCCCCTGCGATGGGCGTACAACGCTCATTTTTCGGCCTGTTTTGGTGAGTATTTCGGCAATCCGCAGAGAGAGGAAGTGAAAATATTTGGAACGAAGAATGGAGAAGAATGGGAGGTGCTTTGGACCTTTCCAAAAAGAACGATCAGGCACGTTCATGGCATTTTTTGGGACCCATATCGCAATGGCTTCTGGGTGACAACCGGAGATGATGATCATGAGTCTACCATTTGGTTTACAGATGACAACTTTGGAACTTTAACCTCAGTGCTTTCCGGGAGTCAGATGACCAGGGCCGTGGATATTATTCCTACTAAAGATGGTTTGATCATCCCGACGGATACACCCAGAGAGGAGAATTGGATTCAATTCTTTGATATGGATAAACTCACAAAAAATGCTCCGATAATCGGAAGTGCCTTTCATGCGAAATCTACGCAGGGCCTCTATTTAGTATCCACAGTAACAGAACCGAGTAAAGTGAACCACGCAGGTGGAGTGGGGTTGTACATTAGTTTGAATGGTACGACCTGGAAGCAAATTGAATTCTTACAAAAAGATATTTTTCCGTTGAGTACGCAAAAATATACACGCTATTCAGAGCTTGAACTAGTTACAGATTGTGGTAAAAGTGAATATGTTGTAGGGTATGGGCGGGCGTTAAGAAAGTATGACAACTGCGCACTTGTTTGGAAAAAGAATGACCTAAAATCAATGCTCTCTGATACGCTATATTAGCTATGCAATCAAAGGAAATCATATTTATTCTAGGAGTAGGTCGGTCAGGTACCAGCCTTCTTCAAAGCATGCTCAATGCTCACACAGCTATTGCTTTTCTTCCTGAGACACAGTTTTTTCGCAAGTACCTTATTAAGAAACCCGATGATTCATGGCGAGAGAAGATATTAGCCGATCCCAAGATTGAGAAAATAGGGTTAGATCCTCAAAAGTTGATTGCTCATCATAATCCCAAGGAAGCCTATTTCGCTTTGTTAAATTTTTATCTTGAAAATCAAAGCAAACTTATTGCGGGTGACAAGGACCCTAGGTTGCTTGACTATGCTGAGATACTTAAAGCCCACTTCCCTACGTCCAAAGTAGTTCACATTATACGAGACCCGAGGGATGTTGTACTGTCGAGAACAAAGGCGGATTGGTCTAAAAGATGGCCTGTTTGGCTCCATGCGGCTACTTATGATATCCAAATGAAATTGGGGCGAACGAAAGCTAAATCTTGTTTCAAAGACCAATATTGTGAAATCTACTACGAGGAGCTCATTTCCAATCCCGTGAAAACTCTTGAACAGGTTTGTGATCACCTCGGAGTACCTTTTGAAAAATCGATGCTTTCTTTTCAGGAGTCCGCTGAAAAACTAGTAAGAAGCGATGAAATGCAATGGAAAAAAGAGACTTTAGGAGATTTATTGCCTCAAAACAGAGACAAGTGGAAGAATAACCTTACACCTCTTCAGGTGAGGACAATTGAGAAGGTTTGTGCTTCGGCTTTTAAGCATGACAGATATCAGCTTAGTCAGACAAAATTAACACTCACTCAACTTATACCTTATTCATTATTTGTTTTGGGTTCGCGACTTTTTGGCGTTGCTTACCCCATCAGGTTATGGTTAAATGTACGTAGATAATGATCCATCGTATTTTACAACTATTGGCGAATATCGGGCTTGGTTATAGGACAGTTTCCAAGCTTAGAGTACAACAGATTCTTTACTTGATTTGGTATAGATTGTTTCGCATGCCTAGACTGGTTTTTCTTAGAAACCCTCCAAATGGATCTGTAGGTATTGACCTTATGCGTGCGCCAGTTGACAGTCATCGTCAAAACCCAATTCAAGGGAATCACCTCACTCTTCTTAACATAACTGCCAGCGATTTCTTGATTGATCCCGACTGGGAACTCGACCAATACGGTAAGCTTTGGACTTATAACCTGAGTTACTTTGATTTTTTGGAGTCCTGTGATTGGAATGAAGGGCATCATTTGATGATTGATTTCGCTACAAAATATGAAGCGCTAAAAACAGCCAAGGAGCCATATCCATGTTCCTTACGGGTGTTGAACTGGGTGAAGTTTTTAAGCCATCACAAAGATCAGAACTATGATTTGGTTTTAGATCAGATTATTTGGAAAGATACTTTGCGGATTCTGAAAGGGCTGGAATTACATCTTGCGGCTAATCACATGATGGAAAATGGTTTTGGGTTGTTTTACTCGGCGCTCTTTTTCCGGCATGGAAAATTGCAAAAGATTGCAGAGAGAATTTTGAACAAGGAGCTTCGAGACCAATTCCACACAGATGGGGGTCATTATGAACAAAGCTTGATGTATCACTCAATTCTACTTGAACGAATGCTTGATTGTCTGAATTTGATTGAATCAAATAAAGGAATTGAAACCAGTTTATATAAACCTCTGCGACAGAAAACGCAAAGTGCTTTGAGCTTCTTAAGTCAATTTACGGAAGTTCGAGAATTGCCGCTTTTCAATGATGCTGCTGATGGAGTAGCAAGGACGCCCTCCTGGCTCTATCAATATGGTGAAAGCCTGGGGGTATCTGCCACCGAAGGGATTTTGAGTTCAAGCGGATTTCGAAAATTGAAAAGCGAAGCAGCTATTGTTTTTGTGGATGCAGGAAATATTGGACCCACTTTTCAGCCAGGTCACGCACACGCGGATTCTCTGACTTTTTGTCTGTATCAAAACAAAATGCCTTTAATAATAGATACTGGCACTTCAACTTATAATATTGGAGCACGGAGATCTTACGAAAGATCCACGGAAGCGCACAATACTGTTGTAGTAAATGGCAAGAATTCTTCTGAAGTCTGGGGTGGTTTTCGTGTCGGCAGACAAGCAAACGCTAAAATAAAAGTAGATGAAAAAAATAGCTTGCAAATAATTCATGATGGATATCAGCATCTGGGTTTTACGCATCAACGATCATTTCTATTCACACGAAACCAATTGCTTGTTCGGGATGAAATTATAGGGTCGTATACAGCCACTTCAGAGAGTTATTTACACTTTGATTCATCAGTTAAATTGGAGTTAAAGGGTGATCAACTTATACTCAATAAAGGAGATGTCCTGATTCAATGTAAAGGGTTTGAAAAGCTTTCTTTAGAGCCGTTTCAATATGCAAGAGTTTTTAACCATTTAGAGTCCTCACTGAGGCTTCGTGGAACATTTTTCGGTTCTAGTAGTTTTACCTTCATTTTTGATGAAAATCAAACTGTTGGTTCAAAACAAACTCGCTAAAACCACATGTCACCGGGAATGGCATACATTTTATAATATTGCGTTCATAAATAGGATTTTTAGCATGGGAAACGCCCTCAAAAGAATTGACATCATCGCTGGAGCAAGGCCAAACTTCATAAAAATTGCACCAATTATTCGGGCTCTTCATGACAATGCAAGTGAAACGTTTTCGATCCGTCTAGTCCATACAGGGCAACATTTTGATCGAAACATGAGCGGGAGTTTCTTTGACGAGTTAAATATCCCTGAACCGGATTTTAATCTTGGCGGCGGCGGCGGAACGCAGGCAGAACAAACGGGAAAGATCATGATTGCCTATGAGAAATTGCTCATGAAGGAGCCTTGCGACCTGTGTATTGTTGTTGGGGATGTGACCAGTACGTTAGCCTGTTCGATTGTCGCAAAGAAGCAAAAGATAAAAGTGGCGCATGTCGAGGGTGGTATTCGATCGGACGACATGGGTATGCCGGAGGAGATCAATCGGATAGTTACAGACAGTATTACAGACTATTTCTTTACAACGACACCTACTGCGGGTCGAAATTTGATGGATTCTGGTGTTGACGAGAATAGCATTTTTTGGGTAGGAAATACCATGATCGATACCCTGAATTTTCAGAGAGAGAGATTCAGAGCTCCTACCATTTGGAAGGATGCACAATTGAAATCGAACGAATACATTGTAATGACATTGCACCGTCCTTCCAACGTTGATGATGAAAATAGCCTAAAGGTATTGATCGAAGCGATCATTCAAAATGCGCAAGGAATTCCGTTAGTGTTTCCTGTTCATCCTCGTACGAAACAGATTCTGGATCGATTAGACGTCAATCATCCATCTCTTCACCTGATTGGCCCATTACCTTATCTTGAGTTCAATTTTTTGGTTGAAAAGGCCAAAGCAGTGATTACGGATTCCGGTGGAATAACAGAAGAGGCGACCGTTATGGGAGTACCCTGCATGACATTAAGAGATTCGACGGAGAGGCCTGAGACCGTAACGATGGGCACCAACGAATTGTTAGGGACAAATCCTAAGTCCCTGATACCGGCAATGGAAAGGCTTTTTAAAGGTCAGTGGAAAAAAGGAACTATTCCAGAAAAGTGGGACGGCCAAACTTCTGAAAGAATTGTGGAAATACTAAAAAGTGAGATTCTCTGATGAAGACGATCCTGTATTTCTCATTTTACTTTGAGCCTGATTTATGTGCAGGATCTTTTAGGAATTCTCCTTTGGTCAAATCCCTGAGTAAATTAGCCGGGCAATCTGCTAATATTATTGTAATATCCACTCTTCCGAACAGATATAGCTCCTACAAAGTAGAAGCCAAAACCTTCGAAAAGATTGGAAACGTGACCATCCATCGGATAAAAATTCCGGAACATAATAGTGGTATCATTGATCAAATAAGATCATTTGCCACTTACTATTTTGAAGCGCAAAAGATTGTCAGGGGAGCCCAAGCAGATTTGGTATTTGCATCCAGCAGTCGGCTTTTTACGGCGTTTTTGGGATACCGTATGGCCAGGAAGATGAAATCTCGATTATATCTGGATATAAGAGACATTTTTACTGATACTATGAAGGATGTCATCAAGTCACGATTGATCAGAACATTCTTACTCCCCGTATTGCGGGTGATTGAAAAATATAGTTTTTCCAAAGCATCTCACATCAATCTTGTTTCTGAAGGGTTCAAGGGTTATTTCGAAAAATACCAAAAACCTACTTACTCCTTCTATACCAACGGTATTGATAATGTATTTCTTGAGAAAGCACAAGTTCATGATGCTCAAAATAGCGAAGCTCCAAAAGTTATTACTTACGCTGGAAATATTGGAGCCGGACAGGGCCTCGAAAGAGTTATTCCAGAAGCGGCAAAACAACTTCCTGAATTTGTCTTTAGGATTATAGGAGATGGAGGAACAAAGGATTTACTTCTTCAGAAAGTAAAAGATCTTAATGTTTCAAATGTCGAATGGATGCAACCTGTTTCGAGACAAGAGCTGATCAAGCTATATGAAGCTTCAGATTACCTGTTCTTACATCTAAATGACCACTTGGCGTTCAAGAAAGTATTACCTAGCAAGATTTTTGAATATGGAGCATTTGATAAACCCATCATTGCCGGAGTAGCGGGATACAGCGCAGAGTTTATTCAACAAAATTTTAAAAACTATATCCTCTTTGACCCTACGGACTCGGATAGTCTTGCGAAACAATTAAAGAGTCATGACTATCAGCTTGAAGATAGAACTGAATTTTGTTCAAAATTTGCCAGATCCAATATTATGGAAATAATGGCAATGGATATTTACAAACATGTCTCTTGAAAAAGTAATAGTAACCGGAGCCAGTGGGTTTGTTGGGTCGAGGGTTATGAAAATTCTGGATCAAAAGTATGACCTGGTTCCAATTTCACTCAAAACCACACCAGTGGAGAAAATTAATTTTCATGGGGTGAACAAAATCATTCACTTGGCGGGTATTGCTCATGTCATGGGTGAAATTGATCCAAAAATCTATTTTGAAGTCAATCAGCATCTTACGGTAAGATTTGCCAATGCCGCCAAGCAAGCAGGGGTGAAGCACTTCGTCTTTTTCAGTACAGTGAAAGTATTTGGGCTAGATACTTCAGATAACGTCATCGATGAGAGCTGTAATGAAAACCCAGGAGATGACTATGGACGTAGTAAGTATCTTGCTGAGCAATCCTTGAGAGAACTTCAAGATCCGGAATTTAAACTAACTATCATCAGGCCACCATTGATTTATGGCCCGGGAGTAAAGGGTAATGTACAGAGTCTTTTAAAGTTACTAAATGGCTTTAGGTTTTTACCATTGGGATCTATTAACAATAGGAGAACGATGGTGTACGTTGATGCCCTTGTTAAATACACAGGGGTTATTTTGGAGAAAGGCCATGGTGGCATTTTTATTCCGGCAAATGCAAAACCTTATTCCACAACGGAGCTGGTTCAATTGCTTGCCAATATGATGGATAAGAAAGTGTACCTTTTTGGTTTACCTGGATTTGTGGTTGGCTTGCTTCAACGTTTGATGCCACGGTATCATCAGAGACTTTTTGGATCATTGGTTTTTAACAGTATTAATTCTACTGATGAAATGCGGTTAGCCATTGAAGATGTTCAATTAAATGGGTTTAGGAAAATGGTAGATCAATACAAGAAGCAATGATCGTATTTGCGATATCAGTCCCACTGATTTTTCTGATCCTCAATGTCTATTTCAGAATAGCTGGGATATATGGCATAGTAGATGTCCCCAATAACAGGAGTTCACACAAGATTCCAACGATTCGAGGAGCAGGGATAATTTTTCCGATCACTTTTATTGCCTCCTACTTCTTATACGAGTTTAACTTCTACCTTCTGGCTGTAACTGTACTCATTAGTATCGTTGGGTTTTCAGATGACATTATTGACCTGAGAAGGTCCATACGATTGTTATGTTATCTTCTGTCCACGCTGGTATTGGGAGTATTTGCTCTAGAATTGAATGGATTCTATTTGGTTGCCTGGTGTATTATAGGGTTATGGTTTGTAAATGCCTACAACTTTATGGATGGAATCAATGGGATTACTGCTTTTTATAGTTTGGTCAATTTTGTTTCAATCATAATTGTCTATGCCATTTTGCGAGAACCCAGCCCGGAATACGTATACTTCCAGGTCATTGCCCTTTTGATTTTCGGTTTTTACAATTTCCGAAAAAATGCGCGTTGTTTTCTGGGAGATGTGGGAAGCATTTTCCTGGGTTTCTTGATTTTGTATTTTGTTACATATATAGTTGTTGAAACAGGATATTACTCTTTTGTTTTGTTTATTACGGTATATGGGCTTGATAGCATAAGTACGATATTGATCCGATTGAGCAAAAGGGAGAACATTTTTGAAGCTCACAGGTCTCATTTATATCAAATTCTAGTAAATTCATATGATCTCTCTCACCTCAGGGTGTCCACGATCTATGGGTTAATTCAATTGTTGATCAATGTCATCGTAATTTTGAATTTTCAACTAGCTGTCTTGAATGACTTTTTGCTGTTGGCGATTATCTTGTTGAGTTGCCTTATTGGTTATTTGCTGTTAAGAGTGCGATTCTCAAATTAGATTCCAATTGGTGGTGAAGTTCTTTCAGATACGACTATAAAATATCTGTGCAAGTCGAATAGAAGAAAGACCTGGGGCAGTAATGGAAATTAGTATGGCAGATGGTGTATATTCGGTTCTGGAGTATGATGTAGAGGAACACTATGATAGATCAAGATAAGTAACATTTGTCAGTACTGTACTCTGAGTCTTAGAAATTGAGTGGGACGCATTAGCTTTGTTAAATGTTTTCCCTCCGAAACATACTTCTCGTTTGATCTATGAGAGCTATTCTGAGAAAATTCAATGTATTACCAAGATGGGTGATCTTACTTTTAGATCATTTTATCATTGTTATCAGTTATGTGCTGGCGACGCTCATCAGATTCAATTTCAATTTGGACAATGCTGAACGATGGTTGAGCCCTAAGCGGATCTTGGCAGTACTTGTCGCCCATTTGTTTTTTTCACAAATATTCAAGCCGCACACAGGGATCATTCGGTATACCCATAAGGAAGATATTATGGCGGTAGGGAAGACGCTGGTTTCAGCAACTCTTCTTTTAGCGGTTTCCAATTTATTTATCAAATACTATTTCCCGCCCAGGTACGTCATTCCCTATTCTATTTTGATTATCGCCGCTTTAATGAACTCCGTCGCACTTAGTGGATATCGGTTTCTGGTTAAAGAAATATTTGAAAATGCAATTACCAGTCTTGGGAAAAGGAAAAATATCCTGGTTTTTGGAGCTGGTAAAACAGGCAGAACTGCTTCGAGAATTCTACAAGATAATAAGTCAAACTATTCGATTAGAGGCTTTCTGGATGATAATCCGAAACTCTGGGAATCAAAGATCAATGGGATTAAAATCACAAAACCAGAGTTAGGTTTGGATACGTTTAAAGTAGGGCAGATTGACGAAATTTTAATAGCCATAAGTAACCTGTCTAGCTCACGTCGTAATTGGATCGTCGATGAAGCCCTGAAAAAACAAATTCAAGTAAAAGAGGTGCCAGCCAGTTCAAAATGGGTAAGTGGAAATCTCAGCGAAAAGCAATTCAGAGACGTAAGGATTGAAGACCTGCTTGGACGGGATGCCATAGACCTGGATAAAAGCAATATCAATAAGTATTATGGTGGCAAAGTTGTTTTGATTACTGGAGCCGCGGGTTCTATCGGGTCAGAGATTACCCGGCAAGTGGTGAGACTTAAGCCGGAGACACTCCTGCTGGTAGATCAGGCGGAGAGCGCCTTATATGATGTACAACAGGAATTAATATCTAACGGGTATAATGATCTTATTCATGTAATAATATGTGACATAACCAGACCCTCTTTAGTAAGAAACATATTTAACCAATTCCGGCCTGATATTGTATTCCATGCAGCCGCTTATAAACATGTGCCATTGATGGAGGCATTTCCTTTAGAGAGTATCCGGACAAATATTGGTGGCACTAAAGTACTTGCCGATCTCTCTGTGGAATTTGAAGTCGAAAAGTACATCATGGTCTCGACAGATAAGGCAGTCAACCCAACGAATATTATGGGAGCCTGTAAAAGGGCAGCGGAGATTTATATCCAAACATTAAGCAAGACTGCCAAGGTTGATTTTATCACCACAAGATTCGGCAATGTGCTCGGCTCGAACGGTTCACTGATACCTCTGTTACAGCGTCAAATTGCGAAAGGGGGCCCACTAACCATAACTCACCCAGAAATAACCAGGTTTTTCATGACCATCCCGGAAGCCTGTTCACTGGTGCTTGAAGCTGGTTCTATGGGAAAGAAGAGTGAGGTATTTGTTTTTGACATGGGTAAACCCATTAAAATTCTGGATTTGGCCAGGAAGATGCTCAAGCTAGCGGGCCTTCAAGAAGGGAAAGATATTGAAATACGCTTCATAGGTCTACGGCCTGGTGAGAAACTATACGAAGAAGTGCTACTTAATCTGGAGAATATTAAGGAAACTTTTCATCCGAAAATCCGAATTGCACAGGTCGCAAAACAGGATCTTCCAACAATTCAAAAACTAATTCGGGAAATACTGGATTATGAAAGTGCTGGTGAAGAAGAGGCTTGTGTATTGACACTAAAAAAACTAATTCCAGAGTTTGTAAGTAATCAGTCCAAGTATGAATCTTTGGACTTTCCGAAGTTAAAAGCAGGTAACTAGCCTCGCTAACAATAGCGGGAACTATTCTTCGTTGCTCACAAGTAATAGTTTGTTATTTTTGTGCCTCAAAATTGGGAGGATAATCATTCTGGAATGTCGAAACATACTTTTTTAGCGCTATTTCTATTATGTGTTTGTGGGCTACAGCTTACAGCTCAACAGAATAGAAACACTCTTCAGAATCGATCTGGTGCGAATCGAAACAATCAGAATATTGATAATAGAGATAGGGAAAATGATACGCCAGCACTTGAGTTGAAAGACAGAGAAGTAAGGCAGTATTGGCTAAAGGTTCAGGCACTTGGATATTCGATTGATGAAGTGCCTGCGTTGGCTAAAGCGCAAGGTTTTAGTGATCGCGAGGCTCAGCGGCTATATGATAGAATAGTACGATTGGAGCGTTTAACGAGTAAGAGTAATCGGAAAGATCAGACTGGCCTTCTTTTCTCTAAGGAATTAGAGAGACAAGAGGATTCTATCGCGCTTATTGATCTAAAGCAGAAAATTTTCGGAATGGACGTTTTCGAAAGAGCATTTTTAACGTCATTTGCAAGAGGCCAATCTGTAGCAACTCCGGCAAATTATGTTATTGGACCAGGTGATGTCCTCGATATTCTCGTTTACGGTACTTCTCAACAATACTATAAAACTAAAGTTTCCTCGGCAGGTACGGTAGTCATTCAAGGTATAGGTCCTGTGACTGTTTCGGGGCTGACCATCGATGCTGCCAGAAATGCTCTATTCGAGCGATTGAAGACAATTTATGCTGGACTGACGGGGAGAAATCCTTCGATTTTCCTGGAAATTACCTTAAGTGGTATAAGATCTATACGTGTCAATATAATTGGAGAAGTCGAACGCCCTGGAACTTATTTAATTCCTGCTTACTCAGGGATATTCAATGCTTTGTATGAGGCAGGAGGTCCAACTGTAACTGGAACATTCAGAGAGATAAAAGTCTTTCGAGGGGGGCAGGTAATACAGGATGTGGATTTGTATGGGTTTTTGATTGAGGGAAAAAATCCGATGGAAACCAATTTGCAAGATGAAGATATCATCATGGTTGGTACGTTCAACAAGAGAATTGAAATAGAAGGAGAAGTAAAGCGACCTGGAGTCTTCGAACTCAAAGGGGACGAAACTCTTGGTAAGATTTTAAGGTTTGCTGGTGAACTTACTCCTCAAGCCAATCAATCCAACTTACTTGTAGAAAGATACAATGGCGAAGATCAGTTTGCTGAAGATATACCTCTGAATAGAAATGCAACTTATGATTTTGAAAACGGCGATGTTCTTGGCATTCGAGCTATTAGGAATTTTGATATCAGCCGGGTTGAAATTCAAGGCGCAATACGGATTCCAGGAATCTACAGTTGGAATGACACATTGAAACTGAGTAGTCTCATCGAAAAAGCCGGAGGTGCGATACCAGGAGCTTTCTCTCAAAGCATTACGGTCTTTCGTTTCAATGAAGACTTGACTTCTATTGCCATTAATGTAAACCTTAATGAAAGCCCTGATTTCAAATTGAAAAAAGGGGATGTGATAAATATTACAAGTAAAAAAGCCATTACCGAGACCCGATTTCTTCAGATATCAGGAGAAGTGAATAGCACCGGTGTTTTTCCATTTTATGAGGGAATTACATTGGGTGATCTGATCATTTTGGCTGGAGGACTCCAAAACTCAGGCTATAAAGGCAAGATTGAAATTGCCAGGAGGACGTATGATGGAGATAGCCCTTCTTTTGAGCTGATTTCTTTAGATGGTCCATCCTCTCTTTTTGAGAATAATATAGATGATTTGAAATATGAGTTAAATCCTCTTGATCATGTTTTTGTAAGAGCGGCAAGTGGATATCAGGAGGACGCATTAGTAACTGTTGTTGGTGAAGTCAATCATCCGGGAGAATATGTTATCACATCTTCCGATTTGAGAATCCATGATATCTTGGAACGAGCCGGAGGGTTTACGGACTATGCTTTCTTTGAAGGTGTTGCATTGCTTCGCCAAAGAAATACTTCGAACGGAGAAAAACAAGCACTAAAGGATCAAATTGATCAACTCGAAAAATTAAGAGTAAAGATTATAGAAGAGGATCAGGTCTTTCAAAACACTAGCAACGAAGAAGACCTGGGGATTTTAGATAATAGAATTGTTGAACTCCGAAAGGAATATGAAAAAAAGTACCTAACTACAGAGGAAGGCATTGTTGAACTATTGACTATTGACCCCAATCAAGGACTAGCATTCTCAGATGCTGAAATTCGGACAAGGGGAAGCAAGAGAGATAGAATTGGTGTGGATGTTGAAAGTATCCTTGCGGATCCTGAAAATAGTGAAGATAATTTGGTTCTCTTGCCAGGAGATGTTTTGGAAATACCTAGACACAAAGAAATTGTCTCGATTCGAGGTGAAGTATTGTATCCTACCTCTGTCAAATTTGACGAAAAGAAGAAATTTAAAGACTACATTTCTCAGGCTGGCGGAGGTGACCTGAAAGCAAAAATCGGAAGATCGTATATCATCTATGCAAATGGGGACGCTAAGAGAGTGAAGAATTTTTTGTTTTTCAGAAAATGGCCTGAAACCCGACCCGGTAGCCAGATTTTTGTGCCTGGAGGCAAAATCAGGCAGGTATTTAATCCTGAAAGAATTATTGCACTTACTTCCAGTTTGCTAACGACCTACCTAGTTCTCGAAAGAATCAATAATTGATTCACCGCAACAAGAACATGAAGAAATTTAAGTTTTTAACTCCCGTTAAGCCGAAAACTGATATCAAATCAGTTTTTTCGGGTGATGAAATAATTCTAAAAGACCTGGCAAATCTCTTTCTTGAGAGAAAACGCATCGTATTGATTTTTGCAGTATTGAGTTTGATCATAGGTATCCTGTCAGTTGCTACCACGAAGGATCTTTTCGTTGCCTCCACAGTCATCGTTCCCGAATCTTCAGGTGGAGCGGATTCCAACAGTAAAAGAAAGATCAAGGGAATCGCTTCCCTGGCGGGTGTTGGTAGTTTTGGCTCCGAGGGCAGCACCAATTTGACTAGTCCGAATTTCTATCCTGAAATTGTTCAGAACGAATTGTTTCTGATGGATTTATTGGAAGAAAAATTTCGTTTTGCGGAGTTCAAAAAACG
Source organism: Cyclobacteriaceae bacterium (assembly GCA_965215825.1). Lineage (GTDB taxonomy): Bacteria > Bacteroidota > Bacteroidia > Cytophagales > Cyclobacteriaceae > JAWPMT01. Next base: position 1,560,792 of record CBDCEM010000002.1, read on the forward strand.
TATGTCATTACTGGAGTATTTCAATAATTATGAATTTGACAATACTGTAACCTATTGGTGGAAGAGATTGAGCAAAGGCAAGCTGCCTGAAAGTAAGGAAGAATTTGAAAAGTCGGACAAGACGGGTTTTGGGCAGGCTAAATACAAGGGAGACTCCACGAGTAATGTCATTGAAATATCGAGTCAGCAAAAGAAGGCAATGGCTGCATTGAGGAAATTGATTGTGGTGGAACAGGATCTGGATAATGGCCTAATCTCTATTTCTGTGGAAATGCCTGAAGGTCGGGTAAGTGCAGAAGTAGCAAATTTGGTGATGAGAAGAATGATCGATTTTGCTGTTGATCACAAAACCAGGAAAGAAAAGAGGAACCTGGAGTTTGTCAGGAATCGAGAACAGCTCGCCCGGTCAAATTTTGAAGATACTCAATACGAATTTGCAGAATTTGTTGATCGTAATCAAAATGTCATTTCAGCCAAAGTACTGGCTAAAGAAGAGCAGTTACGTACGGAGTTAAAGATTATCACATCGATTTATAGTCAACTTGCGGCGGAGCTGGAAAGTGCCCAAATTACTCTTCAAGAGCAAACCCCAGTGTATTCAATCTTTAAACCTGTGATCGTTCCAAGAGCCCCTGAGAAAACAAATCATATTCTGACCTTACTCATTCACCTTTTTGCTGGTGTTTTTATCGGTTTTGTTGTCGTTGCATCTATCATCATAAGAGGCCTGTTGAAATGAATTTAAATTCTGCTGTTTACATTGCTGGCCATCGAGGAATGGTGGGGTCGGCTATTTGGAGAGCGCTTGAAAGCCGAGGATACAATAACCTGATTGGCAAAAGATCTAATGATCTTGATCTGAGAAATCAGGAGCAGGTGATTCAATTTTTTAAAGAAGAACAACCGGAATATGTGTTTCTGGCAGCGGCTAAGGTCGGGGGAATCCATGCTAACAATGTATATCGCGCTGATTTTCTGTATGATAATTTAATGATACAGAATAATGTGATCAAAGCGGCGGCAGATCATGGTGTAAAGAAACTCATGTTCCTTGGTTCCTCCTGTATTTATCCTAAAATGGCGCCACAGCCTTTGAAAGAGGAGTATCTGCTTACAGGACTCTTAGAACATACAAACGAGCCATATGCGATAGCTAAAATTGCGGGAATCAAACTTTGCGAAAATTATCGTGACCAATATGATAAGGACTTCATTTCCGTGATGCCCACAAATCTGTATGGTATTGGCGATAATTACCATCCGGAGAACAGTCATGTACTTCCTGCATTAATCCGGAAATTTCATGAGGCCAAAGTAGAGGCCAAAGATCATGTGGAAGTATGGGGCACAGGTTCTCCAAAACGCGAGTTCTTATTCTCCGATGATTTAGCAGAGGCTTGTGTGCATCTTATGGAAAATTATAGTGATAAAGGTTTCGTAAATATTGGAACCGGACATGACATTACAATCAAAGAATTAGCACTGACGATCAAAGAGATTGTGGGCTTTGATGGAGAATTGAAATGGGACACCTCCAAGCCGGATGGTACTCCCAGAAAATTAATGAACGTTGATAAACTCACCGAGTTAGGTTGGAAGTATTCAACTGAACTTGTGGAAGGAATAAAAATTGCATATCAGGATTTTCTGAGTAAAACTGCAAAAGCTTAATGGGTAAAGTAGCATTAATTACAGGTATTACTGGTCAGGACGGAGCGTATCTGGCCGAATTGTTATTAGAAAAGGGCTATACAGTCCATGGTGTTAAGCGGAGAGCTTCGCTTTTTAATACAGATAGGATCGATCACCTGTATCAAGACCCTCATGTGGAGAATCCGAAACTGATCCTTCATTATGGAGATATGACTGATTCGATGAATCTTACCAGGATCATTCAGGAAACACAACCGGATGAAGTATACAATCTGGCTGCTATGAGTCATGTAAAGGTGAGTTTCGATACACCCGAGTATACTGCAAATGCTGACGGCATAGGTACATTAAGGATTTTGGAGGCGGTGCGTTTATTAGGACTTGAGAAAAAAACCAAGATCTATCAGGCTTCTACTTCTGAGCTTTATGGCCTGGTCCAAGCGGTTCCTCAATCTGAAACAACACCTTTTTATCCGAGATCACCGTATGCCGTTGCAAAATTGTACGCATATTGGATTACAGTAAACTACCGCGAAGCTTATGATATTTTTGCCTCGAATGGTATTTTGTTCAATCACGAATCACCTCTAAGAGGAGAAACCTTCGTGACCAGGAAGATCACCCGCGCCGCTACTAAAATTGCCATGGGATTACAGGATATGATGTATATCGGTAATCTGGATGCTCAACGTGATTGGGGCCATGCCAAAGATTATGTAGAAGCAATGTGGCTCATCCTGCAACAAGATAAAGCCGACGATTTCGTGATCGCCACGGGAAAAACCACTCGAGTTAGGGACTTCATAAGAAAGGCTTATGATTATCTTGGAATAGAACTCCAGTTTGAAGGGGAAGGAGTGAATGAAACCGCTAAAATTGCCGCAGTAGATCAAGTTCGTTACGAGGCAAATGTCGGAAATTTTGCATCCGCTCCTGAGATTGGGAAAGAGATCATTAAAGTGGACCCGGCATACTTTCGACCAACAGAAGTAGAGTTACTGATCGGCGATCCTACCAAATCAAAGACTGTATTGGGTTGGGAACCTAAATATGATTTAGATGCATTGGTCTCCGATATGATGGAAAGTGACGTCAGGCTATTTAAGAAAGATCTTGACTTACTTTCAAAAGGACATCAAATCCTGAAACAGGCGGAATGAACCGGCAAAACGATGGAGATTGGGACCAGGTAGTTACATCTGGGCAGCGGCTTTTTCATTTTCCGTTTCGTGAGATTTTACGATTCAAGGACTTGCTCTTCATGTTCATTATACGTGATTTTAAGCAATTCTACAAACAAACTGTTCTTGGACCTCTATGGTTCGTAGTACAGCCATTTCTGACAATGCTGATCTATGTCCTTATTTTTGGAAGTATCGCAAAACTGCCGTCAGATGGCTTGCCAAGGCCTATTTTTTATTTGTCGGGGATTACAGCCTGGGGCTATTTTGCTTTGTGCCTGACACGTACATCTACGGTCTTAAAAGACAATAAAAATATCTTTTCGAAGGTCTATTTCCCCAGAATTGTTTTGCCACTAAGTATAGTGGTAAGTAACCTAATTCGATTCGGAATTCAGTTCTTTCTTTTACTACTGGCAGTTGCCTACTTTACTTATTACGAGGGGTTCCAATGGCAACCTACTAGTGAAATACTTCTTATTCCGGTTTTGGTGCTTATTATGGCCGTTTTAGGATTTAGCCTGGGTCTGATTGTTGCTTCGATGACTACTATATATAGAGATCTGGCACTATTAGTGGCGTTTAGTACGCAACTACTTATGTGGCTTACGACTGTCGTATATCCTTTGAGTTATGTCCCGGATCAATTTAAACCTTTGATTCAGTTGAACCCTATGACATACATTGTGGAGGGTTTTCGAAAGGGACTTCTCGGACAAGGGAGCTTTCATTGGACGGACCTGGGATATGTGTCAATATTTACCCTGGTTTGCTTCATTGTGTCGGTGATTGCATTCAATAAAATTGAGCGAAATTTCGTAGATACCATTTGATGAAAGTTATTGAAGCATCGGGGCTTTCTAAAGCATATCGAATAGGGCAGTTTAGCTCGAGCACTCTTTCAGAGGACTTTTCGAGGATCTGGGCGAAGCTCAGAAGTAAGGAAGACCCTATGTTAAAGCTTGGACAGGTTAATGATCGAACCAAGGAAGGGACTAGTAATATTGTTTGGAGCCTTCAGGATGTTTCGTTTAGTGTGGATCAGGGTGATGCCTTAGGTATCATTGGGAAAAATGGTGCTGGAAAGAGCACTTTGTTGAAATTACTAAGCAAAGTGACTTCCCCAACTACCGGTGTTTTTCGTTCTAAAGGAAGAATTGCCAGCCTCTTGGAAGTCGGGACAGGCTTCCATCCTGAGCTTACAGGAAGAGAAAACGTATTTCTCAATGGTTCAATCCTTGGTATGAAACGCAAAGAGATTGAGAGGAAATTTGAGGAGATTGTGGAGTTTTCGGGAGTGCAGCGATATATCGATACTCCCGTAAAAAGATATTCTTCTGGTATGTACGTAAGGCTCGCATTTGCTGTCGCTGCACATCTTGATTCAGAAATATTGATTTTGGATGAAGTTTTGGCCGTAGGTGATTCTGAGTTTCAGAAGAAATGCATCGACAAGATGGCCCAGGTGACCAATAATGAGGGTCGAACTGTGCTTTTTGTGAGCCATAATCTCAACTCGGTTAAAAACTTATGCAATAAGGCCTTGGTTTTAAGCCAGGGCAAAAGCATATATCAAGGATCTATTGATGAAGGTTTGGCCCTATACCGCAGCACGGGAATTGAGTCCAGCCAGAACCCCTCTGAATACTCCGGTACATTCGATCCTGATAAAGAGATAAGTATTCTATCAGCCAAATTGGTGAACCATAGTGGTGTATCTTCTGATGTTTTTCAAGTTGAAGAAGGAGTGGTGCTGGACATTGAGTACCAAGTGAATCGTGACTTGAAAGACTCGATTATTAATTTCTATATTAGAGACGATAGTTTCGATCTTACCACTTCATTTGATACTGATAGTTCACAGGAATTATTGGAATTAAGAAAGAAAGGAAAATATATAACAAGAGTAACACTCCCCTCTTTTACATTAAAGCCAGGACGATACTACGTTAACATTGGCTCAGGGATCATAAATAAAAAGTCGATTGAACATATCGAGAATGCCCTTAGCTTTGAGGTTTATATTGGAGACGGGAATGAGAAAGTCCTTTCTTACTCAAAAAACCGGTCAGGGCTTTTTCCCATTGTGCCACAATGGCAGACTCAAATGACTGAAAATTCTAATTGAAATGATCAAGGTACTAAAGAAAATACTAAGGCCACTTAAACCCATTTTGTATCCTATTTACGATCGGTATTTTCTGGAAAAGCCTAAAAAGAGTTTTGATGAGGGGAATTTAATTCAAGCTTTCTTTAACAGAGCAAAGACCAGAACGCCTGGAGTTATGATTGATGTGGGTGCACATTTTGGAGAAAGCTTTGGACCCTACGAAAAGAAGGGTTGGAAAGTACTTGCGTTTGAGCCGGACCCATCTAACCGTGAGCGAATTAAGATCAAATCGGATAAAACCAAACTCTATGATTTTGCAGTGTCAAATCAGAGTGGCCTTGAATTAGAGTTCTTTACCAGCGATGAGTCCTCTGGGATCTCTGGTTTAGTAGCTTTTCATGATACTCACACGAGCAAATTCAAAGTAAAAACCATCACACTAACGGAAATCGTTGAGGAAGAACAAGTAAGTAATGTTGACTTTCTCAAAATTGATACAGAAGGAAACGACCTGTTGGTACTTAAAGGATTCCCTTTTGATAAAATGAAACCTCAGGTGATTCTTTGTGAATTTGAAGATAAAAAGACGCAACACCTCGATTATACATATAACGATATGGGTGACTATTTGATGTCAAAAGGTTATAAGGTTTTTATCTCGGAATGGTATCCCATCGAACGATATGGTGTTAAGCATAAATGGCATTCGATAAAACCCTACGATAGCAATTCGAAATTAAATGATCCTTCAGGATGGGGGAATTTCATTGGAGTAGCCCCTGAGATGTCGAAAAAATTTAATCTTGCCTGGAAGAAATACATGAAAACTGTTGAAGAATGACCGATTGGACGCTTTTCAAAATTCTCGTAAAAGAAAGTATTAAACCCTTTCGTTATTTTAATAAGAGTGCTGAAAAGCACAGGTGGAGTGCCGAGCATGGTCGTGGGCTAAGAAAATTCAAAAACATCCACCAAGGGAAGGATTGCTTCATCATTGGGAATGGACCTTCGCTAAACAAGATGGACCTGACTCCACTTAATGATTACTTCACCTTCGGATTGAATAAGATCTATTTGATTTTTGAAAAAGTAGACTTGAAATTGGATTTCCTGGTATCTGTCAATGATCTGGTCATTCAGCAAAGCAAGGATCGTTTCGAAGAAATGTCAGACACTCCTATTTTCTTGTCACATGAAAAATCGAAGGGGATTGAATTCCAGGGTAGCCACATTCATCAACTGGACACTTCAGCACCCTGGTCATTTTATGAAGACTTAAGCAAGCCTATTGCTCAAGGGTATACAGTCACATTTGTTGCTATGCAAGTAGCATTTTACATGGGTTTTGAAAATGTGTACTTGATTGGCGTGGATCACAATTTTCAACAGAAAGGGACGCCCAATTCCAAGCAAAAGCTAGAGGGCGATGATGAAAATCACTTCCACCCAGACTATTTCAAGGGTATGGATTGGCATCTCGCCGATCTAGAAGGAAGCGAAGCCTCCTTTGCAATGGCTAAGCAGAGGTTTCATCGGGTAGGAAGAGAAATTTATGATGCCACACTGGGAGGTAAATTGGAAGTCTACAAGAAAATAAGTTTTGAAGAAGCACTTCAAAACGCAAGAAAGAAATAGGGATGTCTGTCGTTATTATTGGAAAGTCAGGTGCTACGCATCATGATGACTACTTTAGGTTCTTGCTTCATTTTTATCCAGGAGCCAAGTATTTCAAAGGAAGATTTACTCAGTTCTTTGGTTACTTCACGTTACAGAGATTAATTCTTCTGGACTTTGAGTATAAGTCATTTAAGTTTTTTCCGCTGATCCTGATCAGGAACCTTTTATTCCTTAAGACTGATATTTACACAGTAAGTATTGCCAATTGGGCACCAAAAAGACCGAAAATAGGGCGCCAGGTGATAATCAAATGGTATTTAAAAACTTTTGTGTTCAAATATTTGGCAAAAACGAAATGCACCAAGATTTATTATACAAGCAATATTGAGTCTATATCTGAGTTTTTCAGTGATACTTACGTTGATTTTCAATATTGGGACTTATCGTACCTGCAAGAGGACGCAGAAGATGAGAGATTAAGAAAGGACGTTGGGGATTTGAATCCCATAGAAACGCTGGTGTACATCGGTCGCTGGCATAAATATCGAGGTGCTGAATTTCTATACTACCTGTGCAACGAATATGAGAAGCTCCCGTTCAAATTGCTTGTTTGGAGTGGGAATATTGGTGATGACTTTCTGGAATTAGTAAAAGGAAGAGAGGATGTATTCATCGTTGATGAAATGCCCTCCTCATTTGATATTATTAATGTACACTTGCGGTTCAAGAATATCTTGTTGTATTACCCCACTTCCAAACGAACTTCAGGGTATTTTGGAAGGGGAATGCAAGCTGGAAATTACCTTTATGTCTCACCAGCATTTTTCCAAAATGGAGAGTTCCTTTATCCTAGAATTTCAAAATTCAGAACGATGACGGAGCTTTTTCGTGCCTTTGAGGAAAATAAATCGAAACCTTTTAGGGCGCAGACGGTCTGCCGATATTCCAATTACCTAAACAATGGAAATTCACAGAGTTAGTTTAGTTATTCGAACCTACAACGAAGAGCGGCACATAGGTAGGCTTATAGATGGAATAGAACATCAGAACCTTCCTGACGGTGTTGAGGTAGAAATTATTGTTGTGGATTCGGGTTCTACGGATTCGACGGTACCCATTGCGTCACATATGGGTGCGAAGATTGTTCCTATCAAAAAGGAGGACTTTACTTTTGGTAGAGCACTTAATATTGGGTGTGAGGCGGCTACAGGGGAAATTCTTGTGTTAGCTTCAGCACATGTATATCCTGTATACTCGGATTGGCTTGAAAAAATGATCCGTCCCTTTTCCAATCCCAAAGTAGGCTCGGTTTATGGTCGGCAAATTGGAAATGAAATCACAAAATACTCAGAGCATCAGGTTTTCAAGAAATGGTTTCCAGAAGTTGGTAATGATCATCAGGATACCCCTTTCTGCAACAATGCAAACTGCGCAGTTCGCAAGGAACTTTGGTTGAAATTGCCTTATGATGAAGAAGTAACAGGCCTGGAAGATTTGGACTGGGCTAAGAAAATAATCAAGAAAGGTTACCACCTTGTTTATGAGGCAGAAGCCGTCATTGTTCATGTACATGAAGAAACTCCACAGAAAGTGAGAAACAGGTACATGAGGGAGGCAATCGCTTTAAAAGGAATTATGCCTGAGGTTCATTTCAACATATTTGATTTCCTTCGTATGTTATTATCAAATGCCTTCAGTGATTGGATTCATGCCATAAGAGAAGGCGTCTTTATTAGAGAATGGAAGGGAATTTGGTCGTTTCGCTACAATCAATTCTATGGAACTTATAAAGGTCATAATCAAAAGGGTGAAATTTCTCAGGATTTGAAGAATCGGTTTTATTATCCCAAAGGACTTAGAAAAAAAGTGCTGACCAATTTGGAGGAACGAAAGGGAAAAGCAATAAACTACAAATAGAAATACATTAGCCATCAAGCTTCAGGAATATGAGTAAAAAAACCATCACCGCTATTGTACCAATGCGTCATTCCAGTGAACGCGTTCCTGGGAAGAATTATCGTTTATTCGCGGGTAAGCCTCTATTCTACCACATTATCGAAACGATGATAGCTGTGGAGGAAATCACTACTATCGTGATAGATACGGATAGTCCGGATATTAAGGAAATGTGCAGAAAAGATTTCCCAGATGTGGTTCTGCTGGATCGCCCTGAACACCTGAGAGATGGAGCGATACCAATGAATGATGTACTACTGAACATCGCCAATCAAGTTAAGTCAGACTTTTATTTTCAGACACACAGCACTAATCCGGTCATCACTTCAGAGACCATTTCCAAAGGATTAAGTACATTTTTGAGTAACTATCCGATATATGACTCTCTGTTTTCTGTGACTTCCAAATATGTAAGGTATTGGGATGTTTTGGGGCGTCCAATCAATCACAATCAAAATATCCTATTACGGACGCAAGACCTGCCACCAATTTTTGAAGAGAATTCGTGTATGTATGTGTTCACAAAAGAAATCCTTGAAAGAAAACATAACCGCATAGGTGATCGCCCTTTCTTATATGAAATGGAAGAAATTGAAGCTCAGGATATTGATGTGGAGCTTAATTTTCATGTTGCAGAATTTTTGTTTAAACAAGTAAGAGAAATTAGCTGATGAAAGTACTGGTTACCTGTCCGCCGATGTTGAGATCGATCGACAAATTTAGAAGTCGATTTGAAGAAAAAGGAATTGAGTTGGTGCTTCCTGAGGTTGTACAAACCCTTACGGTGCCCGAGCTGTTAGAGTTGGTGCCTACTGTAGATGGCTGGATTATTGGTGATGATCCGGCGAAAAGAGAAGTTTTTGAAGCAGGAGTAAAGGGCAATTTGAAAGCAGCTGTTAAGTGGGGTGTTGGAGTGGATAATGTGGATTTTGAAGCTTGCAAGGATTTAGGCATTCCGATTACAAATACTCCAGGCATGTTTGGAGGCGAAGTGGCAGATGTAGCAATAAGCTTGATGCTCGGCCTCACTCGACACACGTTTTTTATAGATCGAAGTATTAGAGAGGGGAAATGGCTTAAACCCGCTGGTATGAGCCTGGATAATAAGACGGTAGCTGTCGTAGGCCTGGGTGATATTGGTAAAAACACGGCAAAAAGACTAAATGGGTTTGGTGTCAAAATCAACGGTTATGATCCTTATGTCAAATCATACGACACTTCCTATATCAATCTCGTTCCGTTCCCAGAAAGGTTAGAAGAGGCAGATATTGTGATATTAACTTCAGCGTTGACGAAGGAAACACATCACCTGATTAATGAAAGCACCATTAATCAAATGAAGGATGGCATCCTTATTGTGAATGTGTCAAGAGGCCCTTTGATTGATGAGCCAGCGCTTGTAACTGCTCTGAAAAGTGGAAAAGTGGCGGGAGCAGGTCTAGACGTCTTTGAGCAGGAACCGGCTACCCTGACGAACCCTCTGATCGGACTGGACAACTGCGTTTTTGGTTCGCACAATGGATCCAATACCAGAGAAGGGGTGGTACGTGCAAGTGAGCAAGCCATACAGTACATGTTCGAATTTTTAAAGATTGCATGAAGCCCGCTGTAGTAGTTACCGGAGTTCTGGGAGGTATCGGACAGGCGATTGCCGAGGAGTTTCAAAAAGAAGGCTTCTACGTTATCGGGTTGGATTTGAAAACAGGTTCGTCAGACCATTGTGATTTATTGCATCAGTTTGACCTTTTCCGATATGTCAGAGATGAGCAATATCGGTTGGAGGAGAATAATTGGTTTGATACGCAGGTTAGGAGTCTAAAGTGTTTGGTGAACAATGCCGCTGTTCAGCGGTTGGGAAGTTTAGGTGACCTTGCACTTGAGGACTGGAACGAAACGATGGCGGTTAACCTAACAGGGCCGATGCTCCTCAGTAAAAGACTAGCCCCCATGCTTTCAGTAAATAAGGGGACTATCGTGAACATTGCGAGTATCCATCAAAATCTCACGAAGAAAAGATTCATATCTTATGCTACTTCGAAAAGTGCTCTTGTAGGATTGACCAAAGCGCTTTCTGTGGATCTGCAGGGCTCAGTCAATGTAAATGCAATAAGCCCAGCAGCAATTGACACGGAGATGTTAAGGGAAGGATTTGATCACAATGAAGAAATGATCGAAAAACTACATGCTTTACACCCTGTGCAACGGATAGGGCGTCCTGCTGAAGTGGCGAGGCTTTGTGTTTTTCTTTCTCAGAATCATTTTGATTTCCTAAACGGCACTAATATTGAAATGGATGGAGGCATCAGTAATGTATTAAAAGACCTTGATTGAATCCGTTCGGAAATATTGGGATCCTGTCGTAATTGGGAAGGAGGAAACAGGTCCAAAAGGTGCAGCGACGCATCACAGGGATTACTTTCGGTTTATGTTAAACTACTATCCGAAGGCTTCTTACATAGCCGGAGGTATTCGACAACTAAAATCGTATTTTGTACCAGGTAGACTTATTTTGCTGGACTTTGAAGGAAATTCTTTCAAATTTGCACCACTGGTAGCGTTAAGGTCATTGCTTCTGTGCAGGACAGATATCTACACAGTGGCACTTTCTAACTTACTGGGGAAAAGCGATCATGCCAGAAAGAAGCGATTCGTTTTTAGATGCTTGAAAGCCCTACCAGGAACTACTATCCTTCACACAGGAGATGAGGATTCCTTAAAACCCTATTACAACAAACAATATATTGATTTTCAATATTGGGACTTGAAGCATATAAGGGAACCTCTAACCGAGGAAAGTTTTCAAGCCCGAATCTCCGGGTTTGACCCACACAAAACATTATTGTTCATAGGACGATTTGACATTAAAAGAGGTGCAGATTTTGTCAGGGAAATTGTGAGATCAGAAAAGCCTCTACCTTTTCATCTGCACATTTGGTCTGGTTCGGTCCCCGATGATTTCGTGACAGAGGTAGAAGGTCGCGAGGATGTATCAATCGATTTGACCTTTCCTTCATTTACGGATATTGTCAATGCCCACCTTTACTTCAAACATCTGTTGTTGTATTATCCGGAATCAGTCAGGACTTCAGGTTTTTTTGGAAGAGGGATTCAATGTGGGAATTACCTTTATGTATCCTCAGATTTCCACACTTTTTCTGAATTTGAATATCCGCGTGTTAATAATGTCTCGGAACCTGGGCAGCTGATTGATTCATTAAAGCGTAATTTTGACAAACCCTGGTCACCTGGTATCATTTGTGAATTTCCATATAAATTGATTTGACTCCTACTTCGATGCAAGAGAATGAAACGGATCCGCTCTTAAAGTTACCGGCAACGCTCAATCCTTATAAACGAGCTGCGATCATGGCGGCAAAGAGGTTGAATTGGGACAGAAGACCAGTTGCCTGGTCTTCTAAGAGTAAGCTCAGGAAATTAAGAGATAGTCAACTGGGAAAGAAAGCGGTTATTTTATGTAATGGCCCAAGCCTTCTAAAGGTTGATTTCAGCAAACTAGAAGATGTTTTTACTTTTGGGTTAAACAAGATAAATCTACTTTTTGATAAAACAGATTTCCGACCCAGTGCTATAGCAGCTGTAAATGCCCTGGTTTTAGAACAAAACAAGGACTTTTACAATCAAACAGACATTCCTCTCTTTTTAGATACCCGGGCATCAACTCACATTGGAGTCCGTAATCGGGAAAATGTTGCATTTCTACATTCGGGGTACAACATGCACGGATTTGCGAGAGATTGCTCTATGAGTATTACTCAAGGTTTTACTGTGACATATGTTGCGCTACAATTAGCCTTTCATTATGGGTTTGAAGAGGTAGCTGTGGTAGGATGTGATCATAGTTTTGCTGATAAAGGCCCCGCCAATAAAACCGTAGTTTCAGACGAGAAAGATGTCAATCATTTCGATCCAAATTATTTCGCTGGAGGCGTAAAATGGCAATTGCCTGACCTGTTTGAAAGTGAAGTTTCCTATCAAAGAGCGCTAAATATGTATGAAGTATTTGGCAGAAGACTGATAAATTGCACAGAGGGTGGTAAGCTTGAAATATTCCCCCGCGAGTCACTGGATACTTTTTTGGCGAAGTAATCAGTCTGGAAACTGAAAGCCATTCACACCGTCAAAGACCTGGAAACCTGTGATTACCGAAGGAGTGTTTTTTGAGGCCAGTATCCAAATGGTTTGCTTTTCTCCCTCGTACATTTGGCTACGTCCTACATAGTATTCATTAGCTCTACCCGTGCTCCTGTGTCCGAGACCGTATTGTTTTTGTCGATCTCCACTTTGGTGCCTGATGGAACCGATTTTTTCACCTCTTACGACAATAGAAATAAAACCCGTTCTTGGGGCTGTAAATTCATAGATCAACGCGTCATAATCTCTTGCGCCAATAATGACAGTATTTTTTTTCAGTGTTAATCCTTTTCCCAAAAAACCTTCCATACCGGAATTGAAGTTATAGTTCGTGACCCTACCTATTGCGGGTATAGCCTTGAAATTGCCAATTTTACCAGCCACATTACTGACATCAAAATCATAATTGCCGGATAATGCTTTTACTGATTTGCACGAACGTATTTCAACATTCTCAAAGATCAATTCTCCTTCATGTGAGTAGTAATGATGTTCAACGAAGCCATTTTGTAACTTAATTGGCCTTGGGCCTTCATGCTTGATTCCCATACTTCTTATGCCTTTGGGCGCCTCTGAGTCGGAGAAATCAAAATGATTAATTACAAACGGGTTAGTGTACACAGTGGACCATTTCTCATCCAAAGGTAAAGTGCCTATTAAGGTGTGATCTGGTATTTGTGAATTCGGATCATCCCTTATCCATACGTTTTTCCAATCGTTTTTAGCTAATCCACCACGGACATAAAGTCCCTCGAAGTAGTTTTCGTTGATGGCACTTGTACCAGATTTGAGTTTAGCTTGTCGGACCTGCATGCCTTTGCAGTGAATTTGCTTGAATGTATTCCAGTAGATTCCACCCCATCCGGCATAATTTTGGAGATAGAGAAAACTAGATGTGATGTTTTGAAAGGAACAATATTTTAGGCCAATGAGATTAAGATCACTGGTAACCTTTAGGTTCCCTGAGATATGTGAGTGACTCATTTTGGTAATAGTGAGACTTCCTTTGATCGTCACGTTTTTGAAAACGATCGTTTTGCCCGTCAATTGATCTAAAGTAAGATCGCCATAATAAGTACCTCCTGCTATGATTACATAGCCATCTGAATCAGCTTCAATAAGCTGACCAATGATGTCAGAATTCAAAGAGGTTTGTGGATTTCCCAAAAAGGAGAGTAAAGAGATTACAAAAAACAAAAGGGAATACATCTGTTAGTTCTGTTGTTATTTACTGGGTGTATTTGGTCTAAATTTGCGTTTCAAAAATTTGTAACGTTTGGAACCCCTTGTCTCTATAATTACCATTTGTTATAACGCCGAGACTGAAGTCGAAGATACAATTCAATCAGTAATAAGCCAGACTTTTGACAATATTGAATACATCGTAATAGATGGGGACAGCACGGACCGTACTATGGAAAAAGTGATACGCTTTAAACAGCATATCAATCAACTAGTTAGTGAGCCTGATGAGGGCATATATTTTGCGATGAATAAGGCCATGACTTTGGCTAATGGAGACTGGATTACATTCATGAATGCCGGAGATACATACGCTGACGATAACGCTATAACCAATTTGGTGCATGCGGCAAAATGTTCAGACGAGATCGTTTTTGGAAAATCATGGACCTGTTACAATGGTTACAGGAAATTGCGCTTTCCTGAATTTTTCATCGACTCCACAAATTGGTACCTGTCCAGAATGCCCAATCATCAGTCCATTCTGATTCCAAGATCTATATACAATGCTCTTAAATTTGATACCAGCTTCAAAGTATTTGCTGATACCGAATTTTTGAGGAAGGCTTTTCATAGCCAGAAAGTCTCAGAATCTCAGGAAATTATCAGTCACTTTCACCTTGGAGGAAAATCTAATTACTATCCAAGGTGGCGTGATTTTCAGGCCATTTTAGTGGACACCAAACGATTAAGGCAAGGTAAGGGCTCAAGAGTGCATTATATCAAATGGCTATTTCAAAACATATTGCCTAAGAAACTGTATTTAACGATCTACATTAAATATTTGCTTAAGTAACATGTTTCACAGAATTGTCTTTTTTTTAGGAGTCTGGATCAGGAACAGGCAATTATTCGATCATTATAAGTCGTTGAAAAAGAGCGAGAATTGGACAAGTGAGAAACTAGCACAGCTTCAACTTGTACAACTGAAGAAATTCTTAATTCTTGCAGGAAGAGAATCACCTTTTTACAAAGAGAAATTCCGAGAGCTGGGGTTCGACCCTTCCAGCGTCACAAGCGTACAGGATTTGAAACAAATTCCAGTGATGACCAAACAAGATTTATTGGATCATGCGGGTGATATACAGGTTCAGTCCAGATCGGATTTTAAAGCTGAGACCTCAGGGAGTACAGGGACACCCTTTCTTTTCTATAAAAACAAAGAATGGGATGCCAGCCAAAGAGCGGCCATTTTTCGCGGGTATTCATGGTATGGAGTTAAGCCCTGGCATAAGAATGGTTACTTCTGGGGGTTCAACAAGACCTGGAAACAGCGACAAAAAACGAAGGTTTTAGACTTCTTACAAAATCGCTTTCGTCTTTTTAGTTATGAGGTAGACGAAATTCGAGGGTTTTTAAAGAAGATGCGCAATGCGAAATACCTTGAGGGTTATTCTTCCATGATCCATCAAGTGGCAGTTGAAGCATTAGAAAATAACCTGGAGACCGGGAGTAAACTGTTAATGGTCAAAGGAACATCAGAGAAAATTTATGACTCTTATCACGAAGCAGTACGAAAAGTATTTGGACATAAAGTCATCAGCGAATACGGTGCCGCGGAGGCTGGGATCATTGCATTTGAATGTCCTGAAGGTAAGATGCATATTGTTTCAGAAAATGTGATCGTTGAAGCTATTGACAATGAAATTGTGCTTACCAGCTTATTCTCCTATGCTTTCCCCATAATTCGATACAAAATAGGAGATTACGTCAGGTTGGAAGAAAATGGTATAAGCTGTGCTTGTGGTATGAAACACCCGGTGATCAAAGAAATTCAGGGCCGGGTAGGGAAAAGTATTTATGGCTTTCGTCAAAAATACCCTTCTCTTACGTTGTATTACGTATCAAAGAATATTGCCTTAGAACACAATCTTTTTGTAGAATATCAGGCAGTTCAGGAAAAGGCAGGATACATGGAATACTTTATTTTTGCGCCTTTATCTGATTCAGAGCTATTACTGATCTCTGAGGAATTTCAAAAATATTATGGTGATGATCTCGTCGTTGATATTAAATACCAGAAAAGAGATCAAAACCGCAGTGGTAAGATGAAAGATTTCATTTCAAGAATAGAAAATTGAAAATAAAGAATCCAATATCAAGAGAAATTACTTTTCGAAACCGGTTAAACTCAACGATTGCGGTTCCGAATATTTTCAATTTTAACAGGCCTCTCTCTCAGATTTCGATGTGGTTCTTTGTACTGGCAATATTTTTCTTACCGTTTGATAGTTTTCCGATTTTTCCTGTTTCCAGTACTTATCGGCCTATTTCTGTACTCTGCCTTTTAGTGTGTTTTGTCATTAGGGTTTTTGATGGCAAACTCCGAAAAGCTGACCTGATCATAGCTGTACTTACGCTGATCATGGGAACTCATGCTGTTTTTGGAGCTTATTGGTATTTTGGTGAGTATAGCCACCTTCTGAAGACTTTCATCACTTTGATTTTGTTCTTTGTGATCATAGCCTCGCTGAACAATATTCTTCTGGCACTAATTCGGAAACATGGGATTGACTATACACTTAATTTCATTACAAAAATATTCATTGTTAGCCTTTCCTTTCTGTGTATCATAGGAGCTATTCAGTTCCTGGCCAGTATTGGAATTATCCCAAATTCCGTTTCAAGAAGCGTGACCTTGCTTTTCACTTATAGGATGAGCGATTCTGGTAGACTACAGCTTGTTTCAGGTGAACCCAGTATGTTGGTCAGGAATCTGTTGACGATACTCCCATTCCTTTACTTTTACTATTTTGGGAAGTTCAAACGGTTGTTTTATGTAGCAATCGCGTCATTTCTGATCTTGTCGGGATCAACATACGGATATCTTATTATCGTTTTCTTTGCAGTATTTCATCTGGTGTTTTTCCATTTGACGGTCAAAAACATCCGAAAAGTACTTCTTGCCGGAACATTTTTCATTTTGGTCCTTGTAGGATCCTACCAAAATTTTCTACCGGACTATACCAAAAAGAAATTGGACCGTGTGGTTCAGTTCACTTCAGATCCGAGAAATATAGAAACGATTATATCGGTAGACGGGTCAATATTTCAAAGAGTAGTAAATCCTTATATAGGTTTTGTCTCGGGCGAGTATAGTTCGTTTTTAGGGATCGGTTTAGATAACTTCCGTTATGTATATCCGGAGTATGTACTGCGACTTTTCCCTTTTGCCGCCAGATATGGTGCCGTGAAGGATGTGATATCGGGAGAGAATTATATTACACCTAAATCATTTTATGCTCGTGTTTTTTCGGAACTGGGATTAATTCCATTTTTGATGTATATGCTATTTCTACTTTATCTATATATAAAGATTAGGCAAATCAAACGCGATAAAAGTTTATACAGTTTCGTGTCGATCTGTTTTACATTGTCAGTAGTGATCATGATAAGCTGGGATAGTCTAATTTATTTTAACCTGTTGTTTTTGCAGGTGTTAATTGTCCTGATTCTTAAATTTCAAAAATCACCTACGCCCATAAATGCTGCAGAGGAAACGGCCCTTAAATGAATTTGATATCTATCGTTACTCCCGCATACAACTGCTCTAAGTTTGTTGAAATAGCAGTTCAATCTATTGTTAGTCAGACTTACGAATATTGGGAACTTCTAATAATAGAAGATCAATCAACTGATGATACCTGGCAAACCGTGAAGACCCTGGCAAGCTCAGATGATAGAATAAAGATCTTTAAGAATGAAAGAAATATGGGACCAGCATTCACCAGAAACCGGGGAATAGAAATGGCGGATGGTGACTTCATTGCTTTTTTGGATGCGGATGATCAGTGGCATCCAAAAAAACTTCAGAGCCAGTTAAAATTTATGCAAGAACGAGATGTTGATTTCTCTTATACTTCGTACAATCGCATTACAGAGGAAGGGGAATTTGTGGATGTTTTCCAACCAGACAGTAAAATCAACTACAGTACGTTGCTGAAATCTAATCAGATAGGATGTTTGACTGCAATGTATAATGCAAAGGTGTTAGGAAAAATCTACATGCCAGACATAAGGAAAAGACAAGATTTTGGCCTTTGGTTAGATATTTTGAAGCACCCTAAAGTTACAGAGGCGCAACTAGTTCCATCTGAAGAGCCTTTGGCAACTTATAGAATCAGGATAAATTCAGTTTCTTCAAATAAATTCGATTTAATCAAATACAATTGGGCGCTACTGAGAGAACATCAAAAATTATCCATAATCACTTCAGCCTATTATCTTGGATGGCAGATATATAGTAAATTGTCGAATAGATAGAATCTTAAAAAAAACAATATTTTAGTGATCAATGTGGGATTTAGAAATGAGAAAATTCACTTATTTCTTTAAGTTTCTAACGAAACCCCATATTTGCGTTTCTTAACGATTTAGATTTCTTTGTACAGAGGTTGAGAAGCAATGAAGTATAGGATTAGGACATGTCGAAGCTGAACACGAAATTCAATACATTTAATTTTTCTATCAGCGAGCGAAAAGTGCTTCTATTCGTATTTGATAATGCAATCGGGATTTTCGGCATATTCATTTACTTCTTCCTTCTGGGAAAGGAAATTGATGAGATTTATTACATATCTGCTTCTTACTTCTTTGCCCTAAATACCTTCACTCACGCTGTTTTTAAGACCTATAATATTCCAATTGCCAGCTCCGATCGTAAGATTGATTTGATACTATTCGTGTCGATATTGGTATTTTCAATTTTTTTCTTAACACCTCAAATTACTCCCAAGATTCCTGAGAACCGATTGACTGTACTGTACCTGGTAATCTTGATGCCCTTGTCAATCAGTGCCTGGAGGTTTCTGTATATCAAATTGATCCATCAGCCACTCCTGTATACCAATGTATTGATCTTCGGCAGGAAGCCTTGCATCGACTATACTCATTCACATTTTGATTTCGAGACTCATGCCTATCGAATACTAGGTGAAAGAGTCACCGACATTAATGACCCCCTGGACGATGAAATGATTCAATCATTTAAGGATCTGGTGAGAAGAAAGAAAGTAAACGTAGTTATCCTGGCTTACGATGATTTTAAGAACATACCGACAAACATTAACAGATTCGCAGAATATTGTTCCATTCGAGGTGTGGAGATTTATAGCTATTTGAAGTTTTATGAATCAGTAAATTCAGCCATACCCATACGCCCGCTAGGCAACAATATCTTTCTTCATTTCCCTTTCACCCGAACCAACTACAATCTGATATACAAAGGGTTGCATCGTAGCATCGATATCTTATCTGCAATCGTCGGATTGCTATTTCTGATCATATTGATGCCGTTTATTTTTATTCTGAATCTTTTTTTCAACAATGGGCCGATGTTTTTCGAACAATTGCGTGTCGGAAAGGGAGGTGTGGAGATTCCAATTTTGAAGTTGAGGTCTATGGTGGTAGATGCTGAAAAGAAATCAGGTGCTGTGATGGCTACTAAAAATGATACTCGTATCACTCGTTTTGGTATGGTCTTGAGAAAATTCCGGTTTGATGAATTGCCACAATTTTGGGCTGTTTTGAAAGGCGATATGAGTTTGATTGGTCCCAGACCCGAGAGAAAAGTATTTGTTGATCAATTGATGGAAAAAATTCCGATTTATGATATGCGTCACATGATCAAGCCAGGAATAACAGGATGGGCACAGGTGAAATATAAATATGGTGAAAACCTCGAAGACAGCTATCGAAAGCTTGAATACGACCTTTATTATATAAAGTACCGTTCAATTATCATGGATATTCGAATCATAATTGATACGATTAACACAGTTATTTTTTCAAAAGGACAATAACAACCGAATACCTTCTCAACCAATCGGCAATTCCTTGTGTCTTAATCACTAAATTTGCGGCTTTAAAATTCGATGTACGTGCGACAAGGCATGAGAGGTGTACTTTTAATAATGTGGATGATTTGCTCTATGATAGTACTAGGGCAGGATTCTCAGGATTTTTTTCAATTTCGTGCAGATCAGCTTTCTGATGATCAAATCCGACAAATGCTCCTAAGAGCAAATGAAGCTGGCTATACAGAGCAGGATCTCTTCCTCTATGCTCAAACACAAGGTATTCCCGATAGCGAGATCTTGATTTTACAAGAGCGCATCGCAGACTTGGACAATGCCAAGAGGCCTGAAACATCAGTCGTTGAATCACCTACAGTGGAGACAGAGAAAGAGGTGATGATTGAGTCCGAACCTGACCCTATTGCTTATTTCGGATACGATCTTTTTCGAAGAACCGGAGCGGTCAGTTTTGAAGCCACTGGACAGGGATCAGTCCCTGACAATTACGTGATTGGGCCTACCGATGAGTTGATCATCAATATCTATGGTGAGTCTGAACGCAACTATCAGGAAACAATCAGTAACAGAGGTTATTTATTGTTGAGAAACATTGGCCCGGTATTTTTATCTGGTTTGAGTCTCAAGGAAGCTGAACTGAAAGTTAAGAATAGCCTATCTACGATTTATGCAGATTTGTTGAGTGAGAACCCCAAAACGTATGTCCAGCTTTCAGTAAGTAAAGTCAGAACCATTGGTGTGAACCTGGTAGGAGAACTTCAAACACCAGGCACATATACCGTAAATGGTCTTTCAACAGTTTTTAATGCGATTTATGCAGCTGGAGGTCCTACTCTGAAGGGAACCCTACGTGACATACGAGTTTTCCGCGATGATAAACTGATTACCACATTAGATTATTATGATTTTCTGATCAAAGGGTCCGCTGGAGCGAACATACGACTAAGAAACAATGATTTGATTTTAGTTGGAACTTATCAAAATAGAGTTTCTATCGAAGGGGAGGTCAAACGGCCGGGCATTTTCGAAATGAAAAATGGAGAAACATTCGAGGATTTGTTGAGTTATGCTGGCGGCTTTTCGGCTGAAGCCTATCGAGATAGAATTTCGGTAACGAGAAATACAAGGAATGATAAAGTAATCTCCGACCTTTTCAATGAACAATTCCAATTATTTGAAACCAGAGCTGGTGATGAATATCAGGTGGGTCAAATCCTGAACAGGTATAAAAATCGGGTTTCAATTTCAGGTGCTGTATTTCGACCAGGAAATTACGCGCTCTCTGAAAATCTAACCGTAAGGAAGTTGATTGACCGTGCAGAAGGGCTTAGAGGAGAAGCTTTTCTTGGTAGAGCAATTCTTACAAGAACGAATGAAGACCTTAATTCAAATGTGCTTGCGTTGGACCTTGGTGCAATCTTAAGAGGTGAAGCCCCGGACATTGCGTTGATGCGTGAAGATCGTATTGATGTGCTTTCTATTCATGATCTGACCAAAGAACAATATGTGGAAATTTCCGGGGAAGTTAAATTTCCAGGTATCTACAACTTTTCTTCCGGACTGTCACTTAATGATCTTATTCTGCTGGCTAGTGGATTGACTGAGCTCGCTTCGGAAGGTACCATAGAAATTTCAAGACGTCCGGAAGAACAATCTGTTGACAGGCTTTCAGAGATTTTTCTGGAATCCATTACTAAAGACATGAGCATCTCTAATGGAGAATTTCAATTAGAGCCCTTTGACCATGTCATTGTACGTCGAGATCCGAATTTTTATCAGGAGAAGAAAGTTCAGGTTTTCGGAGAAATAGAATTTCCAGGTGACTATGTATTGACCTCCGAAGGAGACCGCATTTCAGACGTGCTCAAGAGAGCAGGAGAGATCAAGAGCACTGTTTACCTAAATGGGGCGACACTTCTCAGGAAAACTGAATTTTTTAACAATGACGAACAGTCAGCTGGGATGAGAGGCAACAATGGATCACTTGAAGATGGCTTATTGGATCCCTTTTTTACTGGAAGAACTGAATCAATACAGAACCAGGAAGTTACCACTCAGGCAAAGCAAGAACGGTTAGAAGAACTTTCTCGAAATAATCCTTTTCTGGATATTGAGATACGGGAGACAGAGTCAATAGCCCTGGATATGGATGCAATTCTATCCAATCCAGGAGGTTTTCACGACCTGATTCTGGAAGAAGGGGATATTATCAATTTACCAAAAGAACTTAAAACTATTCGGATGAGAGGTCGTGTCTTGTATCCAAATGCAGTGCGATTCGAAAAAGGGAAAGGGCTCAAATATTTCATCGGCAAGGCCGGAGGGTTTGGGAATCGGGCTCATAAAAAACAAACTTATGTTGTGTATGCAAATGGTGAAGTTTCGCGTACCAGAGGATTCCTGTTCTTCAAGAGCTATCCCAAGCCGGAGCCTGGGGCTGAGGTAATTATTCCGACCAAACCTATTAAGGTACCCATAAAGCCAACAGAATTTATTGGGATTACCAGTGGTCTTGCAACCATTGCATTGTTGATTACCCAAATCGTGCCATGACATGACTGAAGTCGAGAAAAATCATTCAGAGGATCAAGGAATTTCGATCAAGGAAGTCATCCTTCGAGTTGGCGAATTGATCAGGTATTTGTTTGGTATGTGGAAGCCCATTGTATTGGGTTCCTTAGTTATTGCTGGTTTGAACATTGCCTATGAGTTATTGACACCAAAAAAATATACGGCGATCACCACTTTCGTCATTCAGTCAGATAGCCAGTCTGGTTCTGTTTCTTCCCTGGCATCGGTTGTGGGGATCAACCTCAATGAGCTGGGTTCGGAAAATGAGCTTTTCAGTACAGATAATATTCCTGAGCTATATCGTTCTTATCGTATGTTGAAAAAGACATTTTTAGCGGAGAAATCCATCGAGGGCGAGCAGAAAAGGTTAATCACACGGTACGTAGAGAAGAAAAAATTACTTAAGAGTTGGCAAAAGAAGGAACATCTTGCTGATTTCACTTTCGAAATTCCTGAACAGGAAATGACAAGTGTACATGATAGCCTTATGATGGTGGTTTTGGAGGACTTCAAAGAAAAGCAGCTCTCTGCGGAAAAATTGAGCAGGAAACTCAGCATACTCAAAGTCTCTATTGTGGATAAAGACGAACGGTTTGCCAAAGTTTTCAATGAAGAACTTGTGAAGAATGTAAACCAATTCTATTTGGAAACGAAGACAAAGAAGACACTGGAGGACCTGACCATACTTCAGGAGCAGGCGGATAGTGTAAAAGAAACACTGGATGAGGCATTGGCACTTTATGAACTTTCAAATAAGAGAACACCTAACCCAAACCCACTCAAATCCTCGGCATTTACTAATTCTCGCAAGCTTCAAATTGATTTAGAGATTGCTTCTGCAGTGTATGAAGAAGTGCTTAAGCAGTTAACCGTCGCAAGAATTCAGCATCAGAAAAACACCCCTCTGATCCAGATATTGGATCGCCCCATCTTTCCCCTTGAGAATGATAAATCGCGATTTCTGATCCTGTTGATAAAAAGCGGACTACTGGGAGGGTTTCTCATGCTTGCTTTTTTTGTAGGAAAGAGAATGTACGGAGCAATCATGGAAGATTGACCTTATAGAATGCCAGCACGAGTAGCTATATTGATCCTCAACTGGAATAGCTTTGATTATACCAGTAAATGCCTTCAGACGCTTGGGAACTGTGATCATTCGTTGTTTGATGCCATTATCATCGACAATAATTCTTCGGATGGATCCGTAGATCTGCTGGAAAAAAATTACCACTGGATTACTTGCCTCAGGAACCCAGTGAATGGCGGGTTTACGGGCGGAAACAATGTAGGTATTGCCTACGCCCTTAAAAAGGATTATGAGTTCATCATGCTTCTCAACAATGACACGGAAGTTGAACCTGATTTTCTTGATCCATTGTTAAAGAGGATGGATAGCGATGAAGAAATCTCCGCTATTCAACCTAAGATATTCTACAATCACGATCGAAATGTCCTTTGGAATGCTGGAGGAACCTTTCGCAAGTTGATCAGCAAGCCCGTAACTATTGGTGACGGCCTGACTGACGACCCGAAATATAGTGAACCGCGACAGTTGGATTGGATTACCGCGTGTTGCATTATGGCCCGGACAGAGAATATCCGAAAGGT
This sequence comes from Cyclobacteriaceae bacterium, assembly GCA_965215825.1. Taxonomy (GTDB): domain Bacteria; phylum Bacteroidota; class Bacteroidia; order Cytophagales; family Cyclobacteriaceae; genus JAWPMT01. The sequence continues at coordinate 1,584,695 of CBDCEM010000002.1, forward strand.
TGGTCCACAGAATGAGGTATTCTTTTATGGATCTTTTGATGATGTAGACTGGTCCTTTCGATTGAAGGAAGGTGGGAAATACCAGCTATTCTATGAGCCTACTTCTGTCATCTATCACGATGCTGGTGTCGCCGGAAAAGAAGCGGATGCGGGCAAAGAAGGATTCTTAAAGCCATTTGTACACTATCTCACACAGAGAAACAACATATTCTTTATCAGATTACATACCAAAAGTACAATGCTCCCGACGACCTTAATTTATCATTTAGGTGTCTCCATAGCGATGCTGATCTATTTCTTTTTGAGAGGGAGATTTAAAAAACTCAAAGCTGCTTTTTTTGGTATGGTCGATGGACTTAGACTATCATTAGATCAAAAGATTGATCACGTGGCAGCAGTTAAAAAATACAATTCATGAAGATCAAAAGCCTTGAGCAAATAGCTGACCGTCAAACTGAATTTTTTAATGCGGATCCCTTTCCTCATTTGATAATAGATGACTTTTTAGAGCGAGAACTGGCAACGCAATTGGAGGGAGATTTTCCCAAAAGAAACGATGAACGCCTTTTCGTTTATAAGAACCCGCTGGAGGATAAGTTCGCGTTGAATGATTGGAACATCTTTCCTTCCGCTACTTACCAACTTTTGCAGTATTTGAATGCTCCGAAGGTGGTTGCAGCGATTAGTGAATTGGTAGGTGTAACACTTACTGCGGACAATGGTATTCACGGTGGAGGCTGGCATATGCATGGGGCCGGAGGAAGGCTGAACCCGCATCTGGATTACAGTATCCATCCAAAGGTTGGCCTTCAAAGAAAGATCAACTTGATCCTCTATTTGACAGAGGGTTTTTCGGAAGATTGGGGCGGTCACCTTGGGTTTTGGAAGAATGATCCCGATACCGATCGGCCTACACAACTCATCCAGGAAGTTGCTCCACGATTTAATCGGGCGGTACTCTTTGACACAACAAAGCAATCATGGCATGGAATCAGTAGGACACTGTCATGTCCTGAAGGGCACATGAGAAAGTCCCTTGCCGTATATTATCTATGTGAGCCAGATGAAAATGCTGCGAAGCATCAAAGAGCCCTATATGCTCCTACCAAGGATCAGGAAGGTGATGAATCAATCCTTCAGTTGATCAAAGATCGGGCGGATGCCACCAATTATAAGAAAGTATATAAAACCTAAATAGGCGCAACAGGATGAGTTTTGCCATCTTTCTTGTCGTAATTCTGGCCTACACGGCTTTTCTTTTGTTTACGCTCGAAAGAACAATTATTACTGGAAAGTCCTTTTATGCAGTTCTGTTTGCTTTTTGTCTACTGCCTGTTTATCAAAACATAGTCACATTCACTTATGTGAATACCAATGTTTGGTTTTCAAGATATGTGCAACTTTCCAAGGAGCTGGTATTTTTTCTTGCAATAGTCGTATTCCTATTCTACAAACGAAACATTTTCACCCTCAAGTTCAAATTCACTTCGCTCGATTTTGTCATGATGGGCTTTACTGGCCTGGCTTTTTTTTATACAATTTTGCCGTTGGGTGAGGCGTCATTGGGCAACAAAATCATATACTTCAAAAATATACTCCTGTTCATTTTCATGTATTTCCTGGGAAGGAATTGTGATTTTGGTTTTGATAAGATACGGCTATTGTTGCACTCGGTATTAGTGCTGATGTTGTTTGCATTTTTATTCAATTGTTATGAGCGCGTGACCGATACTCACATGCATAGCAACATGGGATTTGCCAGGTATCACGACGAAATCAATGAAAAAGATCCAACTGGGAGCTATGGACTCACATGGACATTCGAAGCACAGGATGGTAATAAGAGATTCGGTTCTATCTATTCCAATCCGTTAGACCTATCAGCGGCATCTTTAATAGCCTTTGCTATTTCGTTCATACTTTTTTATCACGCGAGAAGTCGTAATGATCTTATTCTATATGGCAGTGGAATGCTCATAGCCGTGTTGAATCTCGCTGCAGCATATTCACGAGCTTCTTTTGCGGCTCTTTTTAGCTTGATTTTTTTTATTGCGCTGATCTTTCGGGTTTATAAGCTGATTGGGCTTGGCTTTTTGTTAGCACTAAGTTTCGTAGGTTACATTATTTATTTTGCACCACTTGAAACGCAATACTTCGTGATTGATACCCTTACTTTTCAGAACGCTTCCAGTCTGGGGCATGTGCTGGAGTGGCTGCAGGCCATAGAAAGTATGCTTCAAAGCCCTCAGGGAATCGGATTGGCGACCAGCGGTAATGCCGGAGGTGTGGAATCTGGATTGCAGATAGGTGGCGAAAATCAGTTTTTGATTTATGGTGTGCAGTTGGGGGTATTGGGTCTATTTTTATACACACTATCAATTATACTGGCTATCGTGCTTTCACTCAGAGCCTATAGGCTGGCTTGGGACAATGAGAGTCGGACCATTCCCTTTCTAGCCAGTGCGATTAAGTTCTCTTTGCTTCTTCCACTGTTCACGTCCAATATGGAGATTTATTTGTTTGTTTCTTTGTCTTCATGGTGGTTGGTAGGCTATAGCATGAGAGTTTTGCACGAAGGAAAATCAAAGTTGAAACTGAGCACATGAATTTTGGAGGACAACAGCGATTTCAGGGTGAATGGTCCGTTTGGGAAATCCTGGCAACATTTGTGCGCATGGGATTCTGGCTAATACGAGGCACCTTCAGAAAAACAATCTTTGGAAAGACAGGGAAACTGGTATTTGTAGGCCCCAATGTGAAAATCTATCACGCCAAGCAATTGTATTGCGGAAATAATTTCATTGCCGAAAGAGGATGTGAAATTAATTGTATCAGCGAAAACGGGCTTCATTTTGGTGAAAAAGTGACCATTGGTAGTTATGCGTTAATTAGACCTTCCAATATTTACGGTGGATCTAAGGGGCATGGGTTAAAAGTGGGAGATTATTCAAATATTGGTCCATACGCTTATATCGGATGCTCTGGAAATATCACGATAGGAAATAATGTTATGATATCCCCCAGAGTGAGCATCTATTCCGAAAACCATAATTTTGACAAACCTAATGAGTTGCTGAAGGATCAGGGGGTCAAGCGTACCTATTGTAGGATCGAAGATGACTGCTGGATCGCTGCCAATAGCGTCATTCTTGCTGGAGTGACTGTAGGAAAGGGGTCAGTAGTTGCCGCTGGCAGTGTAGTTACCAAAGATATTCCCCCGTATTCTATAGTTGCTGGTAACCCTGCCAGGATATTGAAGAGTCGCCGACCTGAGGAGAAGGCGGAAACAATTGCCCAATCCCTGTGAAAAAGAAAGTTCTGGTTGACGTTTTTTACTTGTGCGCCGCGACAACCGGTGTTCGAACCTACGTTACAGAATTCCTGAAAGCAGCTGAACGTTCTGAAGAATTTGAGTATCGGGCATTTCCCAATCCCCAAAGGATGCTTCGGCTCAACATATTTCGAGGAAAACTTCGTTTTTTTTGGAAGGCATCTTTTCATTTTTCCTATTTCTTTTTCAAGCAGGTAGTTCTGCCTTTTTACGCTTTTTATACACGGACCGACGTTTTGTTCTGCCCGGACTATTACGCTCCGGCCTTATTCAGGAAACGTCAAAAACTAGTAGTGATCCATGACGCTTTTTTCTGGCAACACCCTGAGAATTACAATGAGCGTTGGCGCAAATACTTCATTGGGCAAATGATGCTGGGCTTGACATCAAATACCGAGATTATCACCACTTCAAATCATGCTAAGGCGTGTTTAGGCCAACACCTGGTAACTGATGTGCCAATGCATGTAGTTTATCAGAGTTCTGAGCGATTGTTGGATAATCATGTCAATCCGGATAAAAATATATTGCAACGGTTGGGCCTCTACCCTCAACAGTACTATTTGCATTTAGGTTATTTCGATAAGAGAAAGAATCTGGTCACTCTTGTAGATGGTTTTGCTGAATTTTTGAAACAAGTTCCTGACACTTCGATGAAACTGGTCCTGGTGGGTGGTCAGGGCATCAATGATCATTTAAATGATTATAATAACGTGGTAGATCGAATCAATTACCATGGAATTGAGGAGCGGGTATTATTACCAGGGCACCTCCCTGATATGGAGGTTGCGGCGTTGTATGAAGATGCATTTATGTACGTTTTCCCCTCCTATAGTGAAGGGTTTGGTATTCCAGCACTCGAAGCAATGAGCAAAAATGTGCCAGTGATTGTTTCGGATCAAGGTGCCTTGAGTGAAATAACAGGAGATGCCGCCTTGATATTCAATGCACTTGATTCAAAGGATCTGGCATCTAAAATTAAGGAATTGCACGAAAATGAGGAATTATACAACAAGTTGAAGGAGAAGGGAAAAGAACGATTTGAGTTTTTCAGCAGAGCAAATTTTTTGGCGCAGGTGGAGGCAATAATTGACGCGAAATGACGAAGATTTTAATGACGCATAGTTCCTCAGATCTCTACGGATCGGGGAAGATATTTTTAAAGACAGCCTTATTTTTGAAAATACAAGGCTATCAACCTTATGTCGTTTTGTCTTCAGATGGTCCTATGGTAGCTCATCTTAGGGATGCAGGTATTGAAGTCCATTTTATCCGTTTGGGAATCCTCAGGAGAAAGTACTTCTCAATCCCGGGTGTATTCAATAGGGCCGCGGTGATGTGGCAGGCGGGCAGAAAAATGTCCCGTTTGGTAAAAAGGGAGAAAATTGACCTGCTTTATACGCAATCCAGTGGTGCCATTGTCAGTGCATTGGTACAATTCCTTACACGTAAACCACATATATGGCATGTGCTTGAAATTACGTTGAAGCCAAGGTTTTTGGTCAAATTCACGGCGTATTTGCTTGAAAAATACAGCAATATATTGATGGTCGCTTCTCAGGAGGTGGCGAATCATTGGAAAAGGTACGCACCTAAGGCTGATATTCGTGTTATCTACAACGGAGTAGATGCGGCTACACTGAATCCAAAAGATGGTAGTAACAGGGTGCACGATGCCAATGAGAAATTAGGTATAGGAATGATAGGCCGGGTTCACTTCTGGAAGGGTCAGGATTACTTTCTGGACATTGCTTCAGAATTGCTTAAGTCAAACGACAACTTGAAGTTCATCATGGCCGGAGATGCTTTCCCAGGATATGAATACCTCTATGATGAGATAGAAGAACGAAAAGAAAAGCATGGAATTAAGGATCATGTGCTGGACATGGGGTACGTAGAAGATGCTCGCAAATTCTTTGACCAAGTCGACATTTTCGTTTTGCCCTCAATACAGCCAGATCCATTTCCCACAACCTTATTGGAAGCAATGGTGTTGGAAAAGCCGACGATAGGTACTAATCACGGTGGTGCGAAAGAAATGATTCTGGATGGAGAAACAGGTTATCTGATTCCCTGGGACAATCCAATTGAGTCCGCTCGAAAACTGCAAGCTTTAATCGATTCTCCGGAACTGCGAAAAAGTTTTGGGGAAGCCGGTGCTGCCAGAGTTCGAGCTCTGTTTACTGAAGAGAACTACAACCAGGGTGTGGCCAATTTAGTAAAGGAACTGTGTTAATCTACTGATTCTTTGCTGTTCGACTCCCAAAGAGCTTATTTTTCCACTGCACCGCGGTATTGTAGTGCTTTGCCATGAATTTTTTACGTTGACTGGCATCATCTTTTGGAAACCAGTCAGTGGTTCGGGGCTTCTCAATGTTCATCGAATGCTTAGTGTAAGCATAAGTCGCAATTGATGTGCGGAAGTTTCCTTCGGGAAAGCTAGTCATGTCATAACCATGTAGCGTATATCCACGGGTTTGTTGAATGATCATGCGATTAAACGGGACAGCCAATTCATCCATGTCCTCGCTCCTGAGATCCCTGAGCTTCAAATGGCCACCATATTCCGGTTGCCAATCTTTGTTGAGATAGAGTAACAAATTAAGATTCCGATACCAGGTTTTATTAAGTGGATGATAATTGAAATCCAGATGCATATCAAGGAAACTGTTCTTCTTTCCCTGGTGCAGTCCACCTCCAAAATTCTTTGGGTCCACGAAAACCTCCTCATTAGTAATGTAGCTCAGGAAAGCATTCATTCGGTCTGAGTGTAATTCATCGTGCAGCTCCTGAAACTTTGGACTTATTTCTTTGTAATTGGATTTCTCAAACTTATTGTTTGCAAAAACATAATCACGACTTTTGTTTTCAAGCTCCGGAATACTAGCATAAGCTTCCAATAACTCGGCTTCATCACAGAATTCGTCCAGTACCAGATAAGGAAATGGCTTGGCTAGTAAATACTTGAGTCTAAGCGATTCTTTATTTTCTTCCAGAAAATCGAACTTGATCATACACCTTGCTTATTTTCGGCCTCAAAATTACACGACATTTGTTGCTTTAAGCGATATCGTCATCGATTGTAGATATGAAAGTTGCCATAATTGGTTCCAGGGGCTATCCCTACGTGTATAGCGGGTACGAAACACTTGTAAAAGAATTGTCGGAGCGCTTAGTAAAGAAAGGAGTCCAGGTCAGGGTTTATTGTCATAAGGCACTTTTCAACGAACGACCCAAAGTTGTGAATGGTGTGGAACTGGTTTACATGCCAGCCATTGAGAGTAAGGTTCTGAGCCAATTAAGTCACTCCTTTTTATCCATGTTGCATTGCTGTCTCAGTGATGTTGATGTCATTCTAGCAGTCAATCCAGCCAATGGACCTTTTGCCTTGCTGGCCAAAATCTTCAGAAAGAAAACGGCAATTAATCTGGACGGACTGGAATGGAAACGACCCAAGTGGAAAGGGCTGGGAGCAAAGTATTTTTTCCTGGCATCAAGAATTGCTTCAAAGTGGTATGATTCTCTGATCAATGATTCGGACGAAATGCGTAAGATTTATCTGGATCTGTTCAATAAAGATTCGGTAGTTATTGCCTACGGAGCAAATGTTCGTCATTCACAGAATTCTGAGCTAATTAATGCCTGGGACCTGGAAAAGGAGGGCTATTATCTAATCGTTGGCCGATTAATCCCCGACAACAATGCTGATATCATCGTAGAGGGATTTTTGAGATCTCATTCGAAGCGGAAATTAGTGATCGTCGGAGATGTGCCATATAAGGATGAATATGCGACACGAATTAAGCGTATGGCCCAACTGGACGAACGACTGGTGTTTACCGGATATGTCACTGATCCTAATGCGTTAGCAGAACTTTACCATCATGCATATGGCTATTTCCATGGTCATGAATATGGAGGCACCAACCCTACCATGATTAAAGCCCTGGCATATGGAAGTGCCATTATAGCTCTTGATACGGTTTTCAATAGAGAGATGCTTCAGGAGGGTGCCTATGGGGTGCTGTTTCCTAAGAACAGCGAAAAGATTACGGACCTTCTCAATGAAATTGATGAAGATAAAAAGCGCATGCTAACCTTGAAAGGGAATTCACGCAACGGCCTCACAAAAAAATATGATTGGAATCATGTGACAGATCAATACCTTGAGGTCTTTCGACAATTGTCTCAGGTTTAATATTCGGGAGCCTCAATTTTCCAGTTGCCGGTTTTTTTAATCGAAACAATAGCTTCAAGATCAGTGGCGAAGTAATAGGTCAAATTCCCAATGAATTCACAAATCGTCCAAAGCGCACGGGATGCGGAACTGGTATCAATTGTACTGTAGCTGTATCGTTTTATTTTGACGCTGAAATCGTCTGAAAGCGCTTTGAAATATCGTTTAATTTCAGAAGAAGAGTACATTTTCCAGTGATGTCCATAAGTGACATTCGAGAGAATTGGACCTACACCGATTCCTATTCCTCTTAAGAGGAAAATATTGGCCAGGCTTCTAAAGATTTCATTGAAACAGAGACCATTTGGCGTGGAAATGTAAATACAACTTTCCTCTTTCATGATTTCATAAACCCTTTTCCAAAAGTTGATTGGGTTGAATGTGATATGTTCAAAGATTTCGGTAAAAAGCAAAGCATCGTATTCATTGGAAATAGGCCCCTGACTCTCGAGGGTCTCCAGGTTATTTTCTGTGACTGTTTGAATAGCATACTTTTCAGATCTTTGACGAACCACGTCCATAGACATAAATACCTCGACATCACTTGCTGTTACTTTGTAGCCAAGTTTGGATAATATCATCGATGAATGCATATGATGACTTCCAATTTCTAATACTTTGCTATTCGTGGGGATTTCCCTGCAAAAAGAGTGAGCCATTCTTCGGAATCTTTTCTTATGATAGCTGAAATACGCGATATCATTGGAATTCCCTTCCGCAAAAACTTCTTCTTCTACTTCTGCGATAATTCTATCGATCTCCCTGGAATCTGTCATGTGTGAAATGCCTGCTACAAAATGCGAAAGTAAGTCTTTAAGAGGTGGGAATACCATTCTTTTTCAGGAGATATGCTCCTACGCTGATCATGCCAATCTCAGTAATGATAATTGCCATTAGTAAACCGTTGATGCCAAGTAAAAAGGAGGACAAAGGTCCGAATATGATTAAAGTCACAAACCCTGTCAGGTTGAATTTAAGGTAAGCGCTTCCAAGGTCAAATGCCAGGAGTGGCAAAGTGTATCGTAGATTCATCAGTACCAGTAATGGAAGGAATCCAATAAAATAGAAGTAGGCTGAGACTTCTATGGCCTCGATTTTATCTGAGACAAAGGCTAGAACGGTTGGCCCAAGAAATGCTAGGAGTAACGCTCCAGGAATAGTAAGCATCGTGATTTTCGTCAAAAACCTTTTGCTTTGTTTCAAGGCATCTGGATTATTTTTCTTTGCTTTTTCGCTGATTTCCGGAAACATGGACCTGAACAAGATGACCCCACTTGAATTGATCAGGGAAATCACTTTATCTAAAACACCATAAACACCCAACAGGGATGGGCTAAAAATTGATCCTGCAATTAATATTGGTCCATTTCTATAACCAGCTGCGATCAGGTTACTAAAGGAGATGTGGAAATTGTCTTTTAATATCTGTTTTAGGGTATCCATTTGAAGCCTGAAAATCGGAAATCCGGATTTTTTAAAAACAACTCCTAATCCGATAATTGAGCATAATAACCAGGAAAACCCATTCATTAAGTTAACCAATACATAGTCCGACTCACTCTCAATGAGATAAATAATGCAAAGAAAGTATAAAACCCTTGAGAGAAAGGTAAGTAAGGTCAGGAAGTGCATCTTTTGGATTCCTTCAAAAAACCATTGAGGTAGCAAGCCTTGCGCAATAACTATGGTATAGGAAGTCAGGATCACTGTACTTTCTGCACGCCATCTTGGGAATAGTTGTACAAGCATCAACAAGATGATGAACCCAACTGCGAGAAGAATAATTCGGGTTGTGAGGACTTTAGAGTTGATTACTCGCTGAGCAGCTCGGTCTGACAGATTTTGGCTGATCTCCCTTGTACCTGAGATATTTAGCCCATAGTCCGTGATCGCAACGGCAATGGAACAAATCCCTTGAGCAAATACAATGATACCATACTTCTCCAGCCCAATACGCTCCAAAAGGACAGGGATAACGATGATAGGTACCAAATAATTGGTGACCTGCATTGTCCCTAGAAAAAACAAATTTTTAAAGGTTCCTGCAATCATGATCTTGAATAATGCATGCTGCTAGATGATTCTCTCTATTCAATAATCGAATGGTACTACTTGTGAGGGAATAAGTAGATTATTTTCAGGGTGGACGAGAAGTTCGATACATCGCGCCCATTTACAAAGTAAGGGCCGCCAGGAGGGCTGTTATGTAATTCCCATTGATAATTAAGGGAGCGCGTGTATCTTAAAGCACCCGTTATCATGAAATTCCGATAAGGTAAGTCGAAATCAAGACCAAATGTGTAATCGATCCAGAACCTCCTGAAATCGTTAATTTCGTCAAAAGCGAAGAAGTGAAAATCATGATCATGCGCCAGTCTTTCTATGGTCAATCCAACTCGAGTCATTTCTTTTAACCACGATACATTAAGATAATCAAGATTACTTCCGGGGCCGATAGCAGAACCTAGTACCTCTCCTCGATTGGTATATCCATGCCTTACGCCAGTGTGCATGTACCAGCTTAGGGCATTACGTATCAAATAACCCGCCGTTTGAGACATTTGCGTATGTTCATAGCTAACCTGAATAGCATTTTTCTCCATGGAGAAGACCTTAGAAAAACCTACAATATAAGCTCGGGAATGCTCGATGCTTAGTAGGGCGTCCCTGGCATTAAATGCGGCATCGTTTCGTCCGTATTCGATATAAATTTCAGCTTGAGCTTTTACCCATCGCCATCTCAAATAGGCCGAAATGAGCTGGTCAATTTCGGACTCATCTCTTTCAAGCGGGTCGTTTTTACGAAATAGATTGATCAATACTGGCATGTAATCTTTCGTTTGTCGTGCCAGTTGTGAATATTGCTGAATGGCCCGGTTTAAACCAAAACTCAGCCCCGGTACCCATTTGGGGCTATATATCAAGGATATTGCATTCAAATAGCGCCAATCATTTTGCCGTGGTGAGAAACGCCGACCATCTAATTCATCACCCCTTTGCGGAGGCCTGAAACCCGAGCCATCCAGTCTCCCCGCAATCAGATTCCATTCAAATGCTCCGATGATTGTTTTGACAGGTCTTTGAGTTCTAAAGGTTAAATGTCTGAATGACCGGGCATTGTTCGACATTAAAAGGCTATTCCTTTTCCCTGGCCCCCACCAGATGTTTTCATTGGACAGTCCCAGTCCGACACCTTTGAAATAGATTAACGCATGAGATTGGCCAAGAAGGAAATCTCTAATATTTCCTTCTCCAAACTGTTCAGGAAGGTCAGCCCTATTGTACTGTACATACCTTCTGTCCCAGAAACGTGTACCCAACGTGTCAGGAAACCCTTCATAAGTTTTATTTTGTGAGAGGTAAATTTCTGGTCGAAATTGTATAGAAAGAAAGGGCGCTGAAAGGTGAACTCCAACAGAAGTGAGACTCTTAAAACCTTTAGAAGGAACCATTGCCCCGTTATTTGAATAATAGGGGTGATGCGAATTAAATTCAGTGTGAAACTCCGGTGCTAATATGGATACCTTTGTTTTGAATTTGCTTAATTCTTCTTCGAACAAGCTGTAAGTCAATGCATAATCTCCAAAAAGGGAATCCTGTAATTCTAAAGGTCTATTTCCAAAAGATGCAAATTCGTCGTAATTGCCCTCCAATTGTCTGCGTCTGAGATAATCTTCATAATTACCCATTCCTACAGGAAGCGTTTGAGCATAAAGCTCAACGAGATTCAGTAATACGAACAGTATAATTAATGTTAAACGTGTTCTAGTCATTTTTTTAGATTTCATCGAAAGCTCTAATGCTTAAATTATCAATTGCCCAACTTTCATCACATGGTTCACTGAAAGCATTGTCTTGAACAAGACTGTCGTAAAAGTATAGATGCAGTTCACTATAATCATGCAAAATGGATTGGGAAATTCGATACCTCATGGCTCCATTTGATCGATCTCTATGAAGACAAAAGCCGTTAACTTCCTCTACAGCGTCTGTTCTTGGTAAATTGAAGCTTGGAAAAGGGCCCGGATAGGATTGAGGAATACACCTCAATTCCTGGAAACATAATCCTCTGCTTGGATCTCCGGCGTTTGAAAAAGTAGTCTCAAATTTGAAATCTTCAACGGAAGGTTGGTTGAAATCCCATTCTTTTTTCACCTCCATGAACCACTTATCGGGGCCGCCGCTACTTACATTATTCCCGTCCCAGGAGTCGATAATATACAAGTCAAACTCAAATTGTAAGATTTGATGGTCAGGTAAGTCAATCATGTGCACTTCAAAACCACCATCGTGATAGTTGCCAAGCATTCTGGAATCGTTGAATTCCAAAACCTGAGCATTGGTTAATTCTATCCAGGGCTCACCGTCTTCGAAGTTATTCTCGTAAATTGTAGCGACAATTTCGAACTCTTTTTGACAACTGATCATCGACGAAGCAAGGACACTTAAACCAATGATCTTTATTAAAATAGAAATTCTTAAAATTTTCATTCAATAATTACAACTATTTGCGAAGATCGCGTTTCTATACAAGAAACCGGAATTCATGTAATGGTTGGAGGCTTCAAATCGAAATTTGCGAATGCCTCCTGACAAAGTGCAATGATACAACGTCGATACTCAAAGTTCTTCCCTGCAATATTTATTCTTGCAGATTTGATATCGCTTAATTTAAGCTATACGCTGGCGAGTTATATCAAATTTGACCGACACTTATACGGTCTGGAAGAGTATGTGCAATTGCAACTTGGACTCAACGTTGTTTGGATTCTCATCTTCTTTTCAAGTAGACTGCATCTACTTAACAGGGATCATCGACTAGCCGATCAGATCAATAAGGTACTCACCTCTCTGGTGATTAACGTGTCTTTTGTTTTGACCTTATGGTTTGTGTTTAACCCGGAGTACTCGAGGCAGCTTATATTTCTTAGCTTCTTCTTTTTCTCCTCTTCTGCGGTAATCTGGAGGATTGGCTGGTTTTACCTTATTAGATTTTATAGGAAAAAAGGTTTCAACGTTCGTCACGTGGTTATGGTCGGTCACGAAGATCTGGCAGAACGGATGGTTCGTTTCATTTATCAAAACCCAGGCCTTGGCTATAAGCTAGTTGGGATTTTCGATGACCAAAAATTATCTAAAAAGGAGTACATCGGCAAGGTTGATGAATTGGAGCTATTTGTATTGGACAATCCGGTTGATATTGTTTTTTGCAATTTGAATGTGCTCAATCAGCAAAGACTTCAAAGACTGGTTGATGTGGCAGATAACAATTTGATTAAGGTCAAGATATTGTCGCAATTCAGTAAAATGGAGATCGACAATCTGTCCCTACAGAAATACGGAGCCATACCGGTATTAAATGTCAATGCCATTCCGTTGGACAATTCCATCAATCAATTCACAAAACGAGCGTTTGACATACTGTTTTCGGGCCTGGCGATTCTATTACTTTGTAGTTGGATTTTTCCAATTATTGCCTTTTTGGTCCGACTGGAAAGTCCTGGTCCTATTTTTTTTAAACAACGCAGGCATGGTAAAAACAATCGTACTTTTGATTGTCTGAAGTTTAGAACCATGGTCACAAATCCCGAAGCAGATCACAAACAAGCAACTAAAAACGACAGTAGAATCACCAGATTAGGTCGTTTACTTCGAAAAACGAGCCTTGATGAACTACCCCAGTTCTTCAATGTATTTCTTGGTGATATGTCTGTTGTTGGTCCACGACCGCATCCTATAAAACTCAATGAGGAATATCAGCCTTCCATTGAGAAATTCTGGCAGCGACATGCAGTAAAGCCAGGAATAACAGGATTAGCTCAGGCCAAAGGGTATCGTGGCCAAACCGACCTCAATGCCATGAGTGGCAGAGTAAAACTTGATCGATTTTACGTGAAGAATTGGTCGCTACTACTTGATCTTAAGATAATTTCACTGACCATTTTTGCTTTCCTTAAAGGAAGTGAAAACGCTTATTAAGAACTTCTTGATATTTTTTTGTACCAAAAATCCATTAATATCATTATTTCATCGATAAAATTATATTTCATCTGGAATAATCAATATTTTTGAAAATCCATAGTCACCTGTTCTAAGCGTAATATATGGATTTTGTTGTCGCCGCCTGTATTTCTTTTTGTTTGACATTTCTTACACTACCTGTAGTAATAAATGTTCTCAATTCCATAGACTTATTGGATATTCCGGATAGAAGGAAGATTCATAAAGTAAGCACTCCGTCCCTGGGTGGTATCCCCTTTGTATTCTCTGCATTATTGGCTTTAATGATTGTAATGCCCTTTAACGCAGTTGCGGATATCAAATTTCTTTTGGCTGGAATCATAATTACTTTTATTCTCGGGATCAGAGATGATGTCTCATCACTGAATGCACGGCAGAAATTATTAGTACAAACGCTAGCGGCATTTTTAGTAGTTCATTTTCTTGGCATTTACCTACATAGTTTTTACGGTTTTCTGGGTTTATATGAAATATCACCACTTGTTGGAAAATTAATTTCACTATCGCTGATTGTAATATTGACTAATGCTTTCAATCTGATTGATGGTATAGACGGACTAGCAGGGGGAGTAGCTATATTGGTCTTCACCTTCTTGGGTGTTTGGTTTTATTATAATGGAATCACGGCTTATGCCTTGCTTTCCATTACCATGGCTAGTTCGGTTTTAGCATTTATGTATTTCAATTGGTACCCCTCGAAAATATTCATGGGAGATACAGGGTCCATGGTTTTAGGCTTCACCCTTAGTACGATACTGATCAAATTTATACATGTGAATGAAATAGCAACCTGGGCCAGGTTCGATTCTTCAGTATCTATGGCCATTGGATTGTTCATTTTGCCCATATACGATACGTTACGGGTCTTTTTTAAGCGGGTGTTACAAGGTAAATCACCTTTCAAGCCTGATAGAAATCATGTGCATCATATTCTTTTGAATTTAGGGTTTAACCATGGCAATGCTGCGGCAATCCTATTGTCATTCGTCCTTTTGATGTCAGTTACAACATGGTTGTTACAACCCTTAGGTAATAATCTCCTAATCATTCTCCAAATCATCTTTGTGTCCGTTTTAGGCGCGATATTGGACTTCTTTATCTCGAAAAGAGTAAAAAGGAAACAAAGAAACCTTGATAGTGTGCAATTAACCGTAAGCAAGTCGGCTTAATTGCAGGTCAAGTTTAGAATCCCACTTATTTTTGCGGCATGTTTGAAAAAGTAGAGGCACTTAAAAAAGAGCTAGTCGAGGCTGCTGCTAAAAATCAGGAAGAGTTAGAGAAGTTCCGTTTAAAGTTTATTAGTCGGAAAGGAGCCTTATCATCACTTTTCGGTGAGTTTAAATCTGTGCCTGGAGATCAGAAGAAACAGTTTGGTGAAGCACTGAATGAGCTTAAGAACCTTGCTAAAGATAAATTTCAGGAACTGGTTAGTGGTGTTGATGCAGAAACGACCTCATCAGCTGGTCAACAGGTAGATGTATTTTTGCCTCCTCCACCTTTTCAAACAGGAAGTCTTCATCCTCTAAACCTTGTAAAGAATCGAATTATCCAAATTTTCGAGCGCCAGGGATTCAACGTATCTGACGGACCGGAAATAGAGGATGACTGGCACAACTTTACTGCGCTCAACTTCCCTGAGAATCATCCAGCCCGGGAGATGCAGGATACGTACTTCATTGAGCGGAACCCGGATACACTTTTGAGGACTCACACCTCCAATGTGCAAATCAGATTGATGGGTAAACAAAAACCTCCGGTCAGATCAATTATGCCTGGACGGGTATATCGAAATGAAGCCATTTCGGCGAGAGCTCATTGCTTTTTCCATCAGGTAGAAGGCTTATACGTCGATAAACAAGTAAGTTTTAAGGATCTCAAACAGACACTTTATCATTTCTCAAGGGAATTGTTCGGAAAGGATACGCAAATTCGATTCAGACCTTCCTACTTCCCGTTTACGGAACCGAGTGCAGAAATTGATATAAGCTGTTTCATCTGCAAGGGCGATGGCTGCAAGATTTGTAAACACACGGGTTGGGTTGAAATTGGTGGATCAGGAATGGTAGACCCCAATGTCTTATCCAGCTGTGATATTGATCCTGAAGTGTATAGCGGATTTGCTTTCGGTATGGGTATCGAAAGAATAGCTATGCTAAAATATCAGATTGATGATATTCGCTTATTCTCGGAAAATGATGTTAGGTTCTTACGCCAGTTTCACTAAAGCAACTCGGAGATAATATTTTCTTCGGTCAGACCTTCAGCTTCAGCTTTGAAGTTTCTCACAATTCTATGCCTTAAAATCTGATTGGCAACTGCCTTGATGTCTTCAATATCCGGAGAATACTTACCGCTCATGATTGCGTTGCACTTCGCTCCTAAAATCAGGAATTGGCTAGCTCTGGGGCCCGCACCCCATTCTAAAAAGTTTTTGGTAATCTCGGGAGCTAACTCAGAGCCAGGACGAGTTTTATGTGTAAGTGATACGGCGTATTCAAATACGTTATCCGCAACCGGTACTTTTCTGATCAGTTCCTGATATTTCAAGATCTCTTCCTTTGAAAGGACCGCAGAAATTTCGGTTGTTAAGTTGGAGGTAGTTTTCTTGACTATTTCCAATTCTGATGAATAGTCTGGATACTCTAGCTTGATCATCATCATGAAGCGGTCGAGTTGTGCTTCAGGAAGAGGATAGGTGCCTTCTTGCTCGATTGGGTTTTGGGTGGCAAGTACAAAAAAGGGCTGATCTAAATTGTAATGTTGGCCGGCTACTGTCACTGAGCGCTCCTGCATGGCTTCTAAGAGCGCCGACTGAGTTTTAGGAGGTGTTCGGTTGATCTCATCAGCAAGAATGATATTTGCGAAGATGGGGCCTTTTACAAACTTGAAATTTCTTTCTTTATCCAATGTTTCTGCTCCCAGGATATCTGAAGGCATCAAATCAGGTGTAAACTGGATTCTGTTGAAATTGAGTGAGAGAGAATCTGCCAGGGTATGGACCAACAGAGTCTTTGCCAAACCTGGGACACCAACCAGAAGACCGTGGCCATTGCAGAAGATGCACGTTACCAGGCTCCGGACAACATCTTCCTGTCCGATGATCACTTTAGAAATTTCAGCTTTTAAGTCGTTGAAAGCCTTATACAGCCCGTTAGCTGCTTCTACATCTTTACTCATGTGAATCTTTTAATTTACTAGGTCGCAGTAATCATATTCGTCATCAATGCTGATGAATACATCTCCTCTTGCATCATCAAACCATTTGGCAAGCTTACGAGCGCGCTTTTCATTGAGCGCCGCAGTTGCAATCTTTTGGTAATCGTCCTGAAGGTTGGCTTGATGTGGCCGGATTTTATCTTTAAAATAGAGAATACGGTAAGAATATGTTCCATCACGTTCCTGATATTTTAGTGGCTTGGTCATGCTCCCCAGTGCCATGGTATCAATTGTGAAGAAGACATTTGGGTCTAGCTTTTCCACAGACACTTTAGTCGCCCCATCGTCGGCGAGAAAGTATCCGCCACTGGATGATGTAAGTTGATCATCGGAGTACTCTTTTGCGGCTTCGTCGAAAGCTATGCTGTCTGTCTGGATAACCGTTCGTAAACTGTCCAGAAAACCCTCGGCATCAAGCATGTCTTTACTTGAGGGTTTGGGTATCATCAGTATGTGCCGTGATTTGAATGTATTTCCTCTCTTTTCTTGCAATTCAATTAAATGATAGCCAAACTGGGTCTTTACCGGTAAAGAAACTTCTCCTTTTTCCAGGGTCATGGCTGTAGCTTCAAATTCAGGAGCCAGGTCGCCTCGCTTGTAGAAAGGTAGTTCACCTCCATTAGCTGCAGATCCCGGATCTTCCGAGTATAATCTGGCCAATTCAGCAAACGAACCTCCTTTGAGTAATTGACCCTTTATTTCTAGTAGTGTACGTTTCACCTTCTCCTGTTGGTCAGGTCCAGCGACAGGTTTTTTTACAATTTGACCGACAGTTACTTCAGTGGAAAAGTAAGGAAGAGAATCTCTGGGGATGTTCTTGAAAAACTTTCTGACTTCAGCTGGGGAGACTTTCAAACTCGTTGTGAGTTCAGTTTGCATTTTCTGAATGACCAGCTGTTCCTTCACGCTTTCAAACAGCTCAGCTTCAATCTGTGCCATACTCTTCCCATAAAATTTTTCAATTTCGTCAATACTACCGATTTGAGAGATCATATAATCCAAACGACGGCCCAGATTATCCTGAACTTCAGCATCCTCTACTATGACAGAATCGATTTCCGCTTTAGCTACCATCATCTTATTGACAACCAGGTTCTCGAGCAGTTTACACCGTGCATTACCCTGATTAAACTCACCTCTGGACAGGTAATCCAGGTACGATTTTTCCAGGTCTGATTTAAGGATGATGTAATTGTCAACCTTTGCAATAATCTTATCGATCACCACACCGTCATCTTGTGCTGTGCTCATTAAAGCGCAGACTGTCAGGATGCTAGCGAGAATATATTTTAAAGGATTCATTCTTCTTAGCTTCTTCATAAATAGCTTCTTCCAATTTCCTTTTCAGTTCGATTTTTCTTTTATTAACGAGAATACTTTCAATATCGTCCCTTATAAATTCTAATGGAGACATCTCATCTGAGATTTTATATTCCAGGATTCTCAGGAAGTAAATGAAATCATCGTCCGAAGTTTCACTATAAGTACTGGATTCCAAAAATTGCACTTGATTTTTAACTTCTTTTAAGGGACTTGCGGTCGCCACCTCGTCAAAATTGATCCAGATGTCTTCATCTGTGAAGGCGCTATTGGCATATTGAAAACAGTAACTGGTGATATCATCAAGGCTTGCATTTGGGTATCCTCGAATATTTCTTCTAAAACTTGTAAGACCTGGAGTGCCCTTTGGAATTTTAGCGAAAAGGCAGCGCAAAATATTCTGCTTCAATAAAAAGTTGTCTGACTTTTCTTCATAATAGGTCTCAATTTCCTCAGAGGTGATGGCCGCATTCAAATTGGATTCGACATAAGATTTCTCAAATTCATGAATGATCAGTGAATATCGATAATCAAGCACTTTGCGATCAATTTCTTCCTGATCGAATTGCGTCTCCTGAATTGCCCGGGTAATCAATAGCTGTTTTTTGACCCAGTTTTGCACGTAAGTCTCTACCAATTTGACACTGTCTTTTGAGTCCAGACCAATTGGAGTAATGCCACTGATGTCATCCTCATAGAGAACTGCGTCATTGGCCATTGCTACAACAACTTTCTCTGTTTCAATCTTCTGCTTGAAATATTCACAACCAGTTGCTAGTAAAGCGATGAGAAGGGCTAGAATAGGAACTTTCAACGGCCTAGAGCTTTTTGGTAAGCCTGCAAATATTGTAATTGTTTTCGGTAGTGAATTCAATTTTGTCCATAATTCTTTTCACTAACATCAGTCCCAGGCCACCTTTTCTTTTGGAAGAAATGATTTCTTGCATGGAAGGCTCCTGATAAGCATTTATATCAAAGCTCATACCCTTGTCACGAATTACAAATATGATATTGTGATTTTCCTTAAACATCATTTCCAGTTCCAGGGATTCATTTGGGTCACAATTGTTTGAATGAATGATCATGTTAGCACAAACCTCATCAATGGCAAGTACAAGTTTGTGCGATTCTATCTCCGACAGGCCATACTTATCCAATTGACGCTGCACAAAGGTTCGCACAGATCCTAATTTGTCTTTTTCACAAGGGATAACTATCCTATGCTTCATTCAGTTTTTCTATTGCTGATTCTTTAGAATCACATATTTCAAACAACTCCAGCAATCCAAGAATTTCAAAAACCTGACTCACCGTTGTTGATAGTCCATAAAACACTAATTTGGTCTGCTTGGTTTTCAACTCTTCCAGATAAGAGATGAATACACCTAAACCCGCGGAAGAAATGTATTGTAATTGTTGCAGATTTATCAGAATGCTTTTGTCAGATTCCATGGCTTTCACCAATGCATTATCCAGATTGATCGAAGAACTGGCATCTACATCGCCAATTACTTCCAATTCAAAAACTTCTGCTTCTTCGTATTCTTTTATTTCAACCATTATTCAAATTTCACTATGACTAATGTATAATCATCGTCCAAACGCTTCTCTTCTGAGAAACTGTATAGATCAGCAATAATTCCTTCTTTTATTTCTGCTGGATTTTTCCCAACGTGTTGCATAAGAGATTGTTGCAATCTCTCTTCACCAAATTGTTCTCCATCCCTGTTTGTCGCTTCGGTGATACCATCAGTATGAAGAATTAGTAGATCTCCAGACTGTAGGGTAAGGTCATTTGCATGAACGTATTTATCATACTCAGAGTTTCTTAGGATACCCATCCCCATGCCTTTTGAGGAAAGAAATCTGGCACTATGATCTTTGCTACAATACAATAACGTTGGACAATGGCCTGCTCGTACATACTGGACCTGGCGTGTGTCACTCTCAATGATAAAATAGCTGGCGGTAATGAAAGAAGATCTCTCAAGGCACTTGCCAACAGCAAGGTTTGCCTTACGAATCAGTTCATCGGGTGATAGGTCGAATTGAGCAAGACTGTGAAAGATACCTTTGACCTGCGCCATGTTGAAGGCCGCAGAGGTGCCTTTGCCGGAAACGTCGCCAATGATGAGACCAAATCGGGTCTCACTGAACTTTACAAGATCATAATAATCACCCCCAACTTCATCAGCGGCCATTGAGTATGTCGCAATTTCCAATTTGGGATTGACATCCAGTTTTTGAGGTAAAAGACTCTTTTGAACATTTTTGGCAATGTTTAATTGCTCTTTATAACGTTCGTTTTCAATAGCGTCTTTAATGAGAAGAGCGTTTTCGAGCGAAATACTCGCCTGACTCACAAAAGTCCTGATGATTTCAACCATTTCGCGATTAAAAGCATCGGACACTTCCTGTAATAAAACAAGACAACCTGCTTGCTCATTCTGCAGGAAAATTGGTAAAGCCAAAATCGAGCGATACTGATATCCCTTGATGCTACCTAAGATTTTTTGATGACCCAGATTAAGGTCTCCAGTATCGAAGTTTACGATCTTCTCAACAGAATCTGATCGTATTTGACTCTTTAGTTCGCTAACCTGTTCCTTATTTAAATTGCGGAGGTAGTACTGGGGGTCACCGCCATTGTTTACTTCCAACCAGGCGGCATCCGCAAAAACGGCACTCATCGAACTATCGAGCAAAATTTCGTATGTCTGGAGCTCACTTTGACCTGCTGGTATCGACTGACTAAGTTTCTGGAAGTCGACAGCCTCTTTTAACTTTCTTTCAAAAACTGAAGATGTTGGCAGGTTGAAAAGCGTGACCAGGACAGCAATCAAAGCATATAGGAAAATGAAAATCAGTATAGCGACGATGAACACCCGATCCATCAGGTCGATCACAAGCACTTTCAGTTCAGAAAAGTAGAGCAGGTTATCTCTGAAATGATACAAGTAAATACCTGATAAAAGAATAAACAGGATGCTTTTCCATTTCTGTTTGAAGTTTAAATAGGCAATCCATTTTAAGTTCAAAGAAAGAATGACCGAAAATCCCGTTAAGAATACCAGTGCTACGGTGAAGTTGGTTGTGGAAAAGCCATATCCAAAAAAGTCGAAGATAAGCGCGCCATATAATCCATACTCGAAGAAATTCCAGAGTTGGATGAGGTTTTTGGATTTCTGATATAAGATCAGCCGTTTCCACACTACAAAAGTGGAGATGAGGTAAATGATGACCGCCCCACTGTAAACGTGATAGAAAAAGTTGATTGTGATTGAATTTCCAGCTATGCTGCTTCCTTTGAAAATAATGAAGAAGCCCTGTATCGTGAGGGAGATCAACGTGGTGACCAGTCCCGTCACAAAGACCTTCCACAGTAGATCGATAAAATTGACACTTTCGGCCTTGGTGACCTTATATCGGTAATAAAAAAGGGTCGAAAGAATGAAAAGCGTTAAGAAAGCCTGAGGCAATGAAGTCGCCAGATCTTCCTGCATTTTGTAGCGTTGCAGTAAGATGGCATATATATCAAAGAAGGTGAACAGGAGCCAGGAGACAAGTCCAACGAAAAAAGTAATCCTTATTTTGAGCTTCTGAGACATCTTAAACGACGGCAAATTTACGCTTTCCCATCGATAATGAAGTGTAGAGCCAAAGCTTTAGACTTTTTTAACAAGCAAACTGCTAATTCCCCTCCGAAGATAAAGGGGAGGGGAACCGGGGGAACTACTTTCTGCTGTAATTCGGTGCTTCTCGGGTGATATGGATATCATGCGGATGACTTTCTACAGCCCCGGCGTTTGTAATCTTCGAAAATTTGGCTTGCTGCAACTGAGCAATACTTCCAGCGCCACAATATCCCATACCCGCTTTCAGTCCACCAACCATTTGATAAAGAACTTCACCGACTGACCCTTTGAAAGGAACACGACCAACAATTCCTTCTGGAACCAATTTCTTGATGTCGTCTTCAGCATCTTGAAAGTAGCGATCTTTGGATCCTTCTTCCATTGCCTCCACGGAGCCCATACCTCGGTAAGATTTGAATTTTCTTCCTTCGTATAAAATTACCTCCCCTGGAGCTTCTTCAGTACCCGCTAGAAGTGAACCGATCATTACGGTGTTGGCACCGCCGGCTATCGCCTTTACCACATCTCCTGAAAAACGAATTCCTCCGTCTGCCACGATTGGGATACCTGACCCCTCAATGGCTTTAGCGCATTCGTATACTGCCGTAAGCTGGGGTACCCCCACACCTGCGATGATCCGTGTGGTACAAATACTTCCAGGACCTACACCTACTTTTATTGCATCAGCTCCTGCATCAACCAACGCTTTTGCAGCAGCCCCAGTTGCTACATTGCCGACAATAAGATCTATATCGGGAAATTCAATCTTAATCCGTTTTGCAGTCTCTATAACGCCTTTTGAGTGACCGTGAGCCGTGTCAATACTTACCAAATCTACACCAGCTTTGATTAGAGCTTTAATGCGCTCGGAAATGTCAGGAGTCACACCAACAGCAGCACCAACGCGCAAGCGACCATATTCATCTTTACAAGCATTAGGCCGGTCTTTATTTTTCAAAATATCCTTGTAGGTAATTAGCCCGGTCAACGTTCTATTCTCATCGACGATAGGAAGTTTTTCGATCTTATGCTCCTGAAGGATTTCCTCAGCTTC
The DNA here is from genome assembly GCA_965215825.1 of Cyclobacteriaceae bacterium. Taxonomy (GTDB): domain Bacteria; phylum Bacteroidota; class Bacteroidia; order Cytophagales; family Cyclobacteriaceae; genus JAWPMT01. The sequence continues at coordinate 1,607,509 of CBDCEM010000002.1, forward strand.
TGCCAGACCTATTTCATAGGTGCCTGTGATAATATTGTCTTTGGTCATGATCTCACTGACGGGCCTGCCAGGTTTCTTCTCAAACCTCAGATCTCTGTTGGTAACGATACCGATCAGCTTTTTTTCAGCATCAACTACAGGGATACCGCCGATTTTGTTTTCGCTCATGATCTTCTCAGCATCTCGAACAGTGCTGTTTATCGGCAGCGTAATGGGATCGAGAATCATCCCACTTTGCGATCGCTTGACCTTTCGGACTTGCGCCGCCTGATTTGCGATCGACATATTCTTGTGAATGATACCAATTCCTCCTTCCAGGGCCATTGAGATGGCAAGGCTTGCTTCCGTCACTGTATCCATGGCCGCTGAGACCAATGGAATGTTCAATTTTATGTTCCTGGTGATGTATGTGTCTGTTTCAGTATCTCGGGGTAGAACTTCTGAATAACCGGGAATGAGAAGCACATCGTCGTAGGTGAGGGCTTCTTGCTGAAATTTGGAATCTGGGGAGTTCATGGCAAATAATCGCTCTTATTATTTGCCGGGCAAAATTACAGATAAAGTCGGGCTAAAAAGAGACTTAGTAATAAATTAATTGTTATTGTGTGAATTCCAGAAATGCAACCACAAAAGGCATGGAAAGTAGAAGGCTATCAAATCGGTCCAGAAACCCACCGTGACCAGGGATTGCTTTTCCAGAATCTTTGATTTCCATCGTTCTCTTAAACAATGATTCTACCAGATCGCCATAAGTTCCTACAATGACGATAATGAGAGCAATGATCAGCCATTGCCATAAGGCAAGGTCTTGAAAGAAAAAGGAAATACCATAGGCCATGGCTGCCGAAAGCAATGCCCCCCCAATACTTCCTTCCCACGATTTTTTGGGAGATATGCGTTCAAAGAGTTTTGTTTTCCCAAACATGCTTCCAGCAAAATAGGCCCCGGTATCGGAGGCCCAAATGACCAGCAGCAATCCCACAACAACTTCATAGCTGTACGTTCCGGAAATATAAACCGCATGGTTTAAGAGAGCGAACGGTAAAGTAACATAGACCAGTCCCAGGTAATAGAAGCCGATATTTAAGAAAGGAGTTGTGTCCTCTTTCTTATATAGTTTGAATAGAAATATGAGGGAAGCTAATGGGAAAATCAGAAAGTAGAAATTAGGACTCACCAGTCCTGCTTCCACTAAAAAGGTGAGGCTGAACAGGATGGTGCCGATTACCACACCCAGCTTTCTTAGCGGGATGTACTGCTGCATCCGAAGCAAGCGGTAAAATTCCCAAAGTGTCATAAAACTGATACCCAGGAAAATTACGAAATAGAACCACGGACCCAGAACAAGGGCAGTGATGATAAGGGCGGCGCCAAGAATAGCGGCGACTAGTCGGGGTGCAAGATCTGAGAATTTACTCAAAACTTAATTTCCTCCTTTATGATTCGCAGCGCTCGTAGGGTGTGTTCCGGGGAGACATATATTTCAAAATGACCTAATTGATAGGCCGAATCTTTCTTGTCCATGATAACAGGGTTCATTTCGCGCTCATCAAGAACAGCTTTAACTATTTCAGCCCTGTAAGCTAAACTGTCCTCATATACTTTCTGCCAATCACTCATCCGCAGTTACTGAGTCTTCTTTGAAATAGAGTCTAAAAACGATTAACAAGGCACCGCAAATTAATGCGAACAAAATTAACAATGCCGTAGGTGGAAGTTCCGGATTCCCAGTGATGTCCTGATTGATGATCCCAACGCTATAGAGATAGAGTGTTACCAGGGTAAAGGCATTATTGATAAAATGGCCAATCATCGCCAGTGAAAGATGTCCAGACCAATAATAGAGATATCCGAAAAGTACGCCAAGGAGCATTCTTGGAAACACGCCATAGAACTGAAAGTGAAACGCTCCAAAAAGCAAAGCGGTCAACCAAATCGCAATATGAGGATTTCCAAATCCTTTGGCGAACATGTTTTGTAGTAACCCCCTGAACAAAAACTCCTCTCCAATTGCGGGGATCAATGCAATGACGATAAGACCAACAAGAAACTGTAAGAAGCCCGAAAAATTTGTCAGGTATTCCGTCATTTGTTGCAATTGTGCCTCTTTACTTTTGGCCTGTGATTCAAACCAGGAAAGGAATTGAGGTAGGGTAAGGTCCTGATTCCATTCAACAACAATACTGTTGACCACCATAAAGCTGAAGGTGATAATAATGGTCATGACCAATGGTTGCGAAATAGGGGCCGGAATGGAAAAGAAATCACTTAAGGAGTACTTAAGGAATTTCCTCATGAAGATGAGCGGCATGATAAAAAACGCACCCAGCGAAGTAATTCCTTGTGAAATGAGTAATGGTAAGCGGGCTTGTTGTGATTCTGTGGGATAGGTAAGTGCTTCCTGCCATGCTTCCAGATCAAAACCAAAGAAAGGTAAGATCAAGGCATAGGAAATAAGCATAAACCCAAATAGCCCGACAATGGTATAGGCGGTTAGGACAACCAACTGGAGCCATGGCATGATCTTTAGGTCGGGACCACTACCTATATCATTTTGCATTTTGAGCTAACTTTACAGCGAAAATAAGGATTCAATTGGTAAAAATAGGAAACATAGAACTAGGCGAATTTCCATTGTTGCTGGCACCAATGGAAGACGTGAGTGATCCTCCCTTTCGTGCAGTGTGCAAGGAAAAGGGGGCCGACCTGATGTTTACAGAGTTTATCTCGTCTGAAGGGCTAATTCGTCATGCGGATAAGAGTGTTCAAAAACTGGACATTTACGACTATGAGCGGCCAATTGGTATACAGATCTTTGGTGATAAAATTGAGTCCATGCGTGAAGCTGCTGCAATAGCTGAGGCAGCAGATCCCGAGATTGTTGACATCAATTATGGGTGCCCTGTGAAGAAGGTCGCGTGCAAAGGAGCAGGAGCGGGTATCCTGCTGGACCTCCCCAAAATGCAGAAAATGACTGAAGAGATCGTGAAACGTGTCAATAAGCCAGTGACCGTAAAAACCCGCCTTGGTTGGGACGAAAGTACGATCAAAATCAAAGAGGTGGCTCAACGACTGCAGGATGTGGGAATTCAGGCCTTAAGCATTCATGGGAGGACCCGAAAGCAAATGTATAAAGGCGAAGCTGACTGGTCCTACATTCGGGAAGTAAAGGAAATGCCAGAGATTCATATCCCTATTTTTGGAAATGGAGATATCGATTCACCCGAAAAAGCCCTTGAGTACAAAAATAAGTATGGCATAGATGGCATTATGATCGGGAGGGCATCGATAGGATACCCCTGGATCTTCGATGAGATCAAACACTACATGGCAACTGGCGAAAAGTTGATAGAACCCAATTTAGAGGAGCGAGTCCGTGTAACAAAACAACACCTGGATTTCTCAGTACAATGGAAGGGGGAGCGCAAAGGAATTTTTGAGATGCGCAGGCACTATACCAACTACTTCCGAGGTATCCCTCATTTCAAACCATTCCGGACCCGATTGGTTGAGTCAGATGCTCATCAGGAAATATTGGAGATTCTGGACGAAATTTCCTATCAGTTATCTACTCCGGTTTTTGTCTGATCAATGAAAGATTCCCGGTTTTTGGCGCTAGGACTTCTGATCCTACTGGCCCTCATTTGGGGCTCATCTTTTATTCTGATAAAGAAAGGGCTTATGGTGTTGGAATCCAGAGAAGTGGGAGCATTGAGGATCGTATCTGCATTTGCATTTCTGGCCGTTGTGGGAATAGGCCATCTCAAGAAAGTGAAACGGGATGAGTGGAAATATCTGCTAATTGTCGGTTTGGCGGGAAGTTTGATCCCTTCATTTCTTTTTGCTTTTGCACAAACGAGGCTGGATAGTGCTGTTGTGGGTATACTTAACGCATTGACACCTCTATTTACAATTATCATTTCCGTGAGTATCTATGGTAGGAGCCAGGGAAAGCAAGCATTCTTTGGTGTCGTTGCCGGGTTTATCGGATCTGTATTGCTGATCGTTGCCGGTTCTGGTGGGAGTATCCAAAATATTAATTTCTATGCCTTTTTTATTGTCCTCGCTACGGTGCTCTATGGCACTAATCTGAATGTAACCAAGGAACATCTTTCCGGACAAAAAGCAATAGTGATCACCAGTGTTTCTATGTTGATGGTAGGACCTGTGGCTTCCGTTTACTTATTTGGGATGACGGATTTTGTTTATAAATTGAATCACGTGGAAGGTGCGTGGCTTGCAACTTTCTACATACTCATATTAGGTGTGTTCGGGACAGCATTGGCCATGATTATCTTCAATCATATTGTAAAACTGACTAATCCATTGTTTACTTCTTCAGTAACTTATATCATCCCAATTGTAGCTGTTATGTGGGGATTGCTGGATGGTGAACAATTACTGTTGTTGCATTATCTGGGAATGGCCTTTATTATACTCGGTGTATACATTGCCAATAGTCGTAAGAGATCCAGTGCTAAGTAATCTGCACTATTTGGGATCGGTATCGACACTCCCTTCTTTGATTTGATCCTCAAGTTTTTTGTACCAATCCTCGCCGTATTTCCTGATAAGTGGATCCCTAAGGAATTTATAAACAGGTACTTTTAATTCAGCCCCCAGATCACAGGCCGGTGAACAAATGTGCCACCGGTCGTAATTGATGGCTTCATACTCTCCCAGGTTTTTGATTCGAATAGGATATAAATGACAAGAGAGGGGTTTCTGAAAATCGGTTTTGCCCTCTTTCCAGACTTGTTCAATACTGCACTTCAGAATTTTGGCATCATCATAATAAGCGAAGGCACATTCCTTATTATCGATGGTAGTGGTAGAAAAGTCACCTTCTTCATCTAATATAAAACCACCCTGTGTTTCCAGGACTTCAATTGCCTTTTCATCGAGGTAGGGTTTCACAAGAGGAACGACTTCATCGATTTTTTCCAGCTCTTCCTCCTCCAATGGAGCTCCTAAATCACCTTCTACACAGCAGGCCCCTTTACACTTGTTTAGGTCGCATACGAATGATTCTCCAACCACATCCGATGCTACTACCGTTTTGTCAATGATTTGCATCTCCTTGCTTTTCCTGCAAAAGTAATTCTATTGTTTGCCTGAGATTGCTTCTTTGTTATTTATTGGTGATCTTATTAGTTTTAACCTCCATGAGAAACTTAAGTCTCTTCTTTATTCTGCTGATTTGCTGCGAAGCAAAATATATACCAGAAGACGGTGTATATTCGGTAGCAGAGACTATGCCCTCCTATGAGCTGGGTATGGAGGCCTTTGATACATTTGTGAATGAAGAGATAGAAAAGTGGGCTCCCGGCGAAAAAGCAAGTGTATTTGTTTCATTTGTGGTAAAAGCCGATGGTGCGGTTTCTAATGTAAAAGTGATCAAAGGGTTCTCCGACCTCTACGATGAGAAGGCCAAGGAGATTGTCAGCAGTTGTCCTGGTAAATGGACTGCAGGTACCGAAGAAGGGCAACCTGTTGATGTGAAGTTGGTCTATCCGGTTCGTTTCTAATATCCTCATAATTTTTTAAATAAAACTCTCGATCTACGAAACCTTTTGTGGTGATCGGCCGTTCTGCATCTACGTTAATTATATGTACATACATTTAATACAATAGACATGATTAAGACATTGATAGTTGCTTTGGGTTTGCTAGTTGCATTTCCAAATGCAGAAGAGACCTATAACGTAAATGTTGCGGATAGTAAAGTAACATGGAAAGCTACTAAAGTTGGTGGAGGTCACACAGGGACTGTTAACATTCAAAGTGGTAGACTCACCACAGATGGTGAAACGTTAGTTGGAGGATCATTTACTTTGGACATGACATCCATTGCCAATACTGACCTTGAAGGAGAGTACAAGGGAAAACTGGAAGGCCACTTGAAGTCTCCTGATTTTTTTGCAGTTGAAGAATTCACAACTGCTTCTTTCGTGATTACAAATGTGGTTCCTCAGGGAGAGCAGCAGAAAATCACAGGAACAATTGTGATCAAGAACATCGCACAGGAAATTTCATTTTTGGCAGATGTCAAGGTGGATGGAAACAAAGTGGAAGCGGTAGCGGATTTGACCTTTGATCGATCTAAATTCAACGTTCGATACGGTTCAGGAAGCTTCTTCGATAATTTAGGAGACAAGGTGATTTATGATGACGTTGAGTTGTCTATCAGCCTGGTAGCAAGCATTTGATAGGGTAGATCCTTTCACGAATAGATATAAAAAACCCAACCCGATCAGGTTGGGTTTTTTTGATATTTCTACCCTTTTTTTAATAATTCTAGAGCTCCGTTTTCCCTTTAAAGACTTTTTCAAATATTGCCTGATCGTTGAAAAACTCCCCAGTGTTTTCCGAGGATTGGAGGATCCAGTTTCCATCTTTACTGAAAGCCGAGATTTGAATTTCTGGTTGATTTTTGAAACTATAGGTGACATTTAAGTCAGGAGTGCCTAAACCATTTCCAACGGCAAAATTTTTACTGTTCAAATAACTTAAGTCCTGTAAATAAGTTGCCACATTCGCAGAGTCGGTTTCAAATTCACTGGAAACCCAGCTATTACCCTCATTAACCAAGGTGAACGCAGAATCTGGATAGTTGAATGATACTTGGGTCAGCGAATCCTGTTTTAAACGGAGTAAATTGCCATTCCTAAACTGATTTGCGGATTTAGCCACACTTATTCCCATGAAATTATTGGCAACGTAGACATCCTTGTCTTCTGCCAAACGGACGTGCGTATAAAACTGTTGTTGCCCTTCGACACCAAACCTTCCAATGATCAGATCCAGTGTGTTTTTATTGCCCTCATAAACCTTTACTCGTGTGCCAGTACTGTCTACCGTATAGTCTTTCCACTTACTTTCAGTTCTTGCAACAATTCGTGTCGGCTTAATGCCCTGGAGTGAAGTCAATAAATTAGTCACGACAGAAGGTACAGCAGGTTTACTTGAACCATCCGTAAGAGCTACCTGCCAGGAGTTATTGTCTAGCTTCGTTACTTCCGTAGATTCAGTAGGAGATTCTACTACGATTCTTGTAACCTTAGCCGTGTCAATGTTAACCAACTCTGTTCTAAATGACTTGCTTCTTGATTTATCTCCTGTAAAGGTCATGATCAGATACACCACAACCAGTACCCCTAATATACCAAGAAGTTTAACCGTATTGTTTTTCATGATTACTGATTAATTGATCAAGCAAAATTTCCATGTGACCACTTCTGCTTTCTCCTGTTTCTTATCTGTTTGCGAATGAATGCATAGATAAGAATGAGCAGGATCGGTGCAAAAACATTACCGTACTTCAACAGGTTCTTAGTACTGTCTTCAATCTTATTCAATTGTCTGGCAGTGATGGCTTTAGTACGTAAAGAAATTAAGCCTGTATCATCCGCCAGCCAATCAATGGCATTGCTGGCAAAGTTTAAATTGTCAGGATTGACCCTTTGGGCTTGCTGCCCTTCTCCATTGATGATGAAATCCCCATTGCCGATCACTACCATAGCGCCATTACCTAATCCTAAACCTTCAATTGAAGAAGCAAGAATCTGTTCCTGTAATGGGAAGTCCGCTTCAGTCCACCGTTTTTGTAGATCATAAAATCCAGGAGTAGCCAGGGTGCCAGATTTCTCAGAAGTGAATGCAAGCGGGTTGATTCGGACTGTTGTGTCAGCGTTGTTGATCGTAAAGGCGTTGACAAACGGAAGAAGAATTTGTTCCAATCCTTCTGTAATCGGATGATCATCGAAATTAGAAATTCTTGGAAAAAGAGGCACATTCACCTGACTGTTGATGGTGAGAAAGCCCTGGCGCTGTTGAACAGTGACCGGAATGCAATTTTGATCGATCACGAATTCATTACCATACCTCAGTCCTTTGCCGGCTACCCAACTTTTAATTCCAATATCTGGGGCGGGTTGTAGAGAACCTTGCTGCAGATCTCCTGCAACACTGGAGTAGGACAAGAATAGCTTGCCACCCTGATTTAAATAACTGTCCAACTTTGAGAATTCAATGGGCGCAATGGTGTCTTTCGGAGCTACCCAGATTAATCCTCGATAATACGTAGGAACACTGAATGTATCAGCGATATTGAATTCCTCTACGTCGTATAGGATCGAAAGCTGTTCTACAAGTTGAGGGAAAGCACTGATACCCGGTGCACCATACCCGGAGATCATTCCTATCTTAGGTTTATCCTCAATGGCTAACTTTTTAATGGCCATTGTCAAATCGTACTCCAGGCCACCATTAGGTTGAACCACCGGAATTGCCTCAGAACGATCTCCGGTTTTTAAGACCACCCCTAAGAACGCCTGGATTTGTTGTTGCTGATCATTTTCCACTACACTGATGGATAACGGAGCTACACCACTTTGAATGGCTTCTTGTTTCAATTCATCACTTTCACTTGGATTAACAAATTCAAAAATGAGATTGCCATCTGCCAGATCTTCGTACTCTATTAATTGATCACGAAGATCACTTTGAACAAAGGCTAATTGCGCCGGAAGGTTTTCGGTGAAATATGCTTTGACCGTGATGACTTCATCCAGGTCCTCCAAAATTTCTTTGGTTGCCTTACTAAGTGTGTATCTCTGGTCCTCTGTGAAGTCCAGCCGAAAATATAAATTTCTTGAGATCAGGTTCGCCACGACAATGATGGCGATCACTATCAATAATTGGGTAAGTATTGTAGATTTCTTCATCGTTGAAGGATTAAGATTGCCAATTTCTTTTCGATAACATGGTCTGTGCCAGTAAAAGCCCCAGCGAAATGATCGAGCCGAAGAATATGATATCCCGACTATCGATTACGCCGCGACTCATGGAGTCATAGTGGGCCCGGATGCTGAGATAGTGAAATACCTCTCCGGCTATTCCGGAAAAAGAAGCACTGATGGCATCGAACAAGAAGTGAAAAAAGACTGAGATCAAAAGTGCCAATAAGAAAGACACGATCTGATTTTGAGTCAGACTACTTGCGAAGAGCCCGATACTAATGTATGATGCGGAAAGCAGGATCAGTCCCAGGTATCCTCCAATGACACTGCCATCGTCTATGTTACCCAATTGACTGATTGTGATATAGTAGGGTAAAGTACAGACCAAAGCAATGATTACGAGAATCAGGCATGCAAGAAATTTTCCCCAAACGATCTGACTATCCGATACTGCTTTGGTGATCAGTAATTCAATGGTGCCGGCTCTATTTTCTTCTGCAAGCATTCTCATTGTGATCGCTGGAATAAAGAAAAAGAGTGACCAAAAGGCTACGCCAAAGAAGGTACTCAGGCTCGCCTGGTTACCAACAAAAATGTTCGTGGTAACAAGCCAGGTGAAAATTCCGCTCAAACCAAGGAACAGGATGATCATCACGTATGCGATCAACGAATCGAAAAATGATGCCAGTTCCCTTTTAGTAATTATCCAAGTTTTCTGCATCGCTTTTTTAATTAGTTAAGTCTCTGAAAACGTCTTCCAACCGAGTTTCGATCCCGGTCATTTCGGTGAGATACCATTTTTGATTTACGCACATATCAAAAATGGCTTTTCTCGAACTCACTTCCGGTTTGCTTTGTACGGAATAGAATCCCGGTTTATCTTCGATGGCGCTTGCTTTTTCAACGGAAGCTAGTCCCAACAACGCCTTTGCTTTATCCCCTTCACCCTCAATTTGTATGGTTAGTAATTCCTGTCCCTGAGCTTGCTGCCTAAGGGTATTGGCAGTACCATCAGCGACAATACGGCCGCGGTTGATGATGAGGATTCTATCACAAGTTGCTTCTACTTCAGACAGGATGTGTGAGCTAAGAATTACAGTTTTTTGTTTACCCAGCTCTTTGATCAGTTTTCTGATTTCGACAATTTGATTCGGATCCAGCCCTGTGGTAGGCTCATCAAGAATCAGGACCTCCGGGTCATGGATCATGGCTTGTGCCAAACCAACACGCTGACGGTAGCCTTTGGAAAGTTCATTGATGTTTTTATGTTTCTCACGATCCAACCCACACTTTTCGATCATTTCGCCGATCCTGCCAGGAATGAGCGATTTTTCAACACCCTGGATTTCTGCGGTGAACCGCAGGTAATCTATAATAGGCATGTCGACATAGAGTGGATTATTTTCGGGTAGATATCCGATTTTCTTTTTAATAGCTTCCTGGTCCGCATGGATTGACAATTCATCAAGACGGATGTCTCCGTTAGTGGGGGCCATGAAGCAGGTGATCATTTTCATGGTGGTACTTTTGCCTGCACCATTTGGCCCCAAAAAACCAACTACTTCGCCGGTTTTGATCTCAAATGAAATGTCGTTGACTGCTTTTTGCTCACCATATTTTTTAGTAAGTCCTTCTACAACGATAGACATGTTAGATCTGTTAGGATTATGCTGTAAATCAATTGGTTAACCTACTAGGTAAACCGAGCGCAATATTATAGTTGACGTGCGGAATTTTCAAGCGCTACCCATTGTTAAAAAGTGTTAATCAATATCAATGCGATAATTCCTGGCGAGGCTTTTTTGTAAACGGTCGCTGAAACTACGTTTTAAACAGAACTCCTTACACAATATTGCCGTTGTAAGATCACGTTGGACAATGGCCTCTATGGATTCATACTTTTTAAAGAAAATAGCAGCTTCACATGACCGACCGAAAGCTTTGCCAGGCTCTGCGGAAATAGATGGATTCCTGGTTCGGTTGTTGCAGTTTTTATTTCCGGAACTCAACAATATTCGGCTGAAGAGGGAGCAGGATTTGGAACTCGAATATTCGGAGATAAAACGTGCCTTTGAGCAACTCCTGGAAAAGACAAAAGCGTGCAACCAACAGCAGGTTATGAGTACTTGTGAATATTTTTTCAGCGAACTGGAAGTAGTCTATGACTTTTGTTTAGAAGATGCTCAGGCCATTTATGATGGTGATCCCGCCGCTTACGACCTTAAGGAGGTAATACGAACTTATCCAGGCTTTTTAGCCATTGCGGTCTATCGGATTGCTCATATCATGACCAATATTGAGGTGCCTTATTTACCAAGATTATTTACGGAATACGCACATTCAAAAACAGGAATCGACATTCATCCAAAATCGAGGATTGGACGTTTTTTTTGTATTGACCATGGCACAGGAGTAGTCATTGGTGAAACGACGGAAATTGGCGACCATGTTAAGATTTACCAGGGAGTGACCTTAGGGGCGCTTAGTGTAAGTAAAGAGATGGCGCTAACAAAACGTCACCCAACCATTGGAGATCATGTTGTGATCTATGCTGGTGCTACAATTCTTGGGGGGGATACTGAGATCGGAGAAAATAGCATCATCGGGGGGAATGTCTGGATCACTGAAAGTGTTTTACCCAATTCCAGGGTCTATTACCAATCAACCGACCACCAATTCATAAAATCATTGTAATGACAAAAACAAACCCAGAACTAGCGGGAAACATTGGAGAACTTATAGGGAATACGCCTTTGGTAAAAATTGAGCTCCCTGAAATTCCTGCACACGTCAAGGTTTATGGTAAACTGGAGGGAAATAATCCAGGAGGCAGTGTAAAAGATCGACCTGCTTTTAACATGATCAACCAGGCGTTGGTACGCGGAGACATTAAGTCAGATTCGAAATTGGTGGAGGCAACCAGCGGGAATACAGGAATTGCACTCGCCATGGTTGCGGCTTCTTTTAAGTTGGACATTACTTTGATCATGCCCGAAAACTCCACCCAGGAGCGTGTAGATACGATGCGGGCGTACGGTGCCAAAGTACTCTTGACAAAAGCCGAAGGAACAATCGAATATTCTCGTACTGTGGCAGATCAAATGGTGGCAAATGAGGGATATTTTTCGCTTAATCAGTTTGCCAATCCTGACAATTATCTTGCTCATTACAAGACGACCGGACCAGAAATATGGAGGGATACTGCCGGTGAGATCACTCACTTTGTGGCCAGTATGGGAACTACGGGTACCATTATGGGAAACTCAATGTTCCTGAAAGAGCAAAATTCAAATATTAGGATTATAGGTGTTCAGCCCGAAGAAGGCTCTCAGATACCAGGTATTCGAAAATGGTCTCCAGAGTTCCTGCCTGCCATTTTTGACAGTAGCCGTGTCGATGAGATTCTTTATGTCAACCGGGACCAGGCCATTGAGATGACACGACGACTTGCGTCAGAAACGGGAGTTTTTGCGGGTATGAGCAGCGGCGGTGTGCAGCATGCAGTGGTGCAATTGGCCAAATCATTGAAGGAGCCAGCCACAATTGTCTCTGTTGTCTGCGATAGAGGAGACCGTTATTTGAGCTCAGATCTGTTCAAAGTTTAATATTCGGAGAATTCCTTCCAGAGCTGTTCCCACTCCTCGCTTATTGACCCATTGAAACTGGGTTTTCCTGCACGACGATACCAATAGTCAGCATTCCATTGGTCTCCTTCTTTTCGGTGAAGATAAGCATGAATCCAGGCTGCTTCCCGGGAGTTAAGATGGTCCACCAGGTTATGCGCTCCTTGCCAATCTCCGGAGCGATCAAGTTTAAGCGCTTGTCGACAGGTAGAACAGTCATTCATAAGCTGGGAAGATAGTCTGAATTTCATGACTGTTTCAAGGGGGTTACTTTTAATCGGACCAATTATCGATGGTTCTTTCCAAAAATCGATAAATGACCTCCGATTATCTATTTCATTACCGTGAAACTCGGCTATCCACTTACCTTCGATAATAGCTACAGACTATAGACAAAAATGAATCAATTCAAAGTAGAGATCGTAACCATTGGGTTTTCCCCATTCAATGAGGCACTGGAAGCACTAGATGCACAGGTGACTCAATACGAAAATCAGGAAGAAGCTGTTGAGGGCTTGAGGTTTCGCAACAGAAATGGTTACGATATGCCTACTTTGATTATTTGTTGCGCCGGAATAGAACGACCGCTTTATGACGAATTAGCAATGTATTGCGCATCGTTATCTCTTTTAGTGCCGTTGATTATTTATGATCAGGCATTTAGCGCACTCAGAAGGAGAGACGCAAAAATATTGGGAGCTGCCTCCTACCTGGCTGAGCCCATCAGTATGGAAAGGTTGGAGCAAAAATTATTCGTCATGATTGGCGAGCAGCTGGAAAGAAAGCGTGATGCGAGTGCTACGTATCACCATCGTTATGAGTCGTAAGACCACTGTTTAAAATCGAACGCCGCTACAGGGGCTTCATTCATGCAAGAGTGGTGCCCCTTTTTTTGAAATTAATAATAGATTGATAATTGATCAAGGCCCGCCTCGAGCGGGCTTTATCTTTTTGGTCTGATCTACTTCCGATCATTTTAGGAACATTGATTTTATGAGCAAGTGCTTTGAATAAACAACTGGCCCAGTAGTAAGTTAAAAATGAACCCAGCCCTGGGCTGTTAATTCCATTACATTTTGATTCCTCGTAACCATTACTTTCCCTTTTTCCTTTTCGTGCATGTACCCGATGGTATGAAGGTCTTCGTGATTCTTGATTTTCTCAAAATCCTCTTGTTTGAGTGTAAATAGCAATTCATAATCTTCGCCACCATTTAGTGCACATGTATTGGGATCAATGGAGAATTCAGCCGCGGTTGAAAAGGCCTGCTCGTGAATGGGCAATTTATCTTCATAGATAGATACCCCAAGGTCCGATTGCTTGCATAAGTGAAAAAGCTCTGAAACCAAGCCATCAGAGATGTCAATCATGGATGTGGGCACGATATTCAACTCCGCCAGTTCATAAATGATGTCCATGCGTGCTTTGGGTCTAAGTTGCCTGCCTACGACATAATCATATTTTTCTATTGAGGGTTGCATGTCCGGATTGGCCAGGTATTCCTGCTTTTCGCGCTCCAATACCTGTAACCCAATATAAGCTGCTCCAAGATCTCCGGTGACGCAGACAATGTCTGATTTGGAAGCGTCATTGCGATACGTGATTTTTTCTGCATTCGTTTCGCCCAAAATTGATACGGAGATCACCAATCCCGTTTTAGAAGCCGTGGTATCTCCACCTACCAGATCAACTCCATATTCCTGACAGGCAATTTTGATTCCTTCGTAAATTTTCTCAACGGCCTCTACTGAGAACCGGTTGCTCAAACCCAGATTGACAGTAACTTGTTTGGGAATGCCATTCATAGCAGCGATATCCGAGACATTTACAGCGATCACTTTATAGCCCAGGTGCTGCAGGGGCACGTAAGCAAGATCGAAATGAACACCCTCCAGCAACATATCCGAGGAGAGCAAGGTAAGTTGACCTTCGGAAGATGAAATTACCGCTGCATCATCACCAATTCCCTTTACACTTTGATCATTTTGTGCTTCAAATTGGGAACTCAATCGGTCAATAAGTCCGAATTCTCCCAATTCTCCAATTTCAGTTCTCTTTTCCTCCATCTTATTTGATTTCCTGGCAAAGTTCTACTAATACTCCGTTGGTGGATTTTGGGTGGATAAAGGCCACCAGTTTGTTATCAGCGCCCTTTTTGGGAGCTTCATTGATCAGTTGAAAACCTTCTGTTTTCAAGCGGTCCATTTCTTTTTCAATGTCGTCTACTTCAAAAGCAATGTGATGAATACCCTCTCCTTTTTTATTGATGTATTTGGAGATGGGTCCATCTTCGGTGGTAGATTCTAAAAATTCCATTTTGGTTTCCCCCATTTGAAAAAATGATGTGTTTACACCTTCAGAAGCAACCTCTTCTTGTTTGTAAGGAGCTCTGTCGAAGAGCCTCGTATATAGTTCATTGACCTCTGAAAGGTTTTTTACCGCAATTCCGATATGTTCGACTTTAATCATTTTTCTCTTTTGTGATTAACTTTGCAAAAATGCGGAAACTTTTCCTGCATTGAATCAATTAGATCATAACAAAAAAGGAGACGATATGATAAGCGTGACCGAAAAAGCCAAGGACCAGTTGAGTGTACTCCGTCAGGAAGAAGGACACAGCGCGGAGCATAACGTGCGAGTAGCTGTGAAAGGCGGTGGCTGCTCCGGTTTGATGTATGATCTGGAGTTCGATGATAAGATCAGTGATTCTGATGATGTTTTTGAGGACAATGGCATCAAAGTGATCGTTGATAAGAAAAGTTTACTTTACCTGTTAGGCACCACACTTGACTTTTCTGATGGTCTTAATGGTAAAGGTTTCCAATTCGTCAATCCTAACGCTTCCCGAACATGCGGTTGTGGCGAAAGTTTCGCCGTTTGATTTTCTGATAGTTTACCCTTCTTTCACATTTGACTTCTGCAGTCGGTACGTGACCTATTGGGTCAAGTAAGATGCTGGAGATCAAAAATTTAATTCATAACTTCCCTAAGATCGATTGGAGAAATCAAGTCCGCCGTAGATCGAAGCTTGATTCGCCACTGTTCAATCCCATACTATTTTGATTTTGTTTTAAAGTAATTTATTGTTGTTTATCGATAATTAATTATTCTTAAAAGGAATGAGACGTTTGAATTTCACAGTCCGATTTCTCGGAGCCGCGTCCTGGGCGATATGGATATTACTCATTGCTCAGATTTGGAGTAGTCATAAAGTGTGGAGAATGATCAATGATCATGATATGACCTCAACTGAAGGTGTGGTTGATATGTCTTATCGATTTAAAACCATGGCGGCTCATTATGCCTATCACTATCTGGATACCATACCTGCTACCCAAAATATTCGATACTACTCAAGTCCGGAAATTTTCATGGATTATGACTTTCAACCAGTTGTTTTGGGAGAATTAAGAAAACATAACTCTCCTTTGCTGTTCGTCGTGAATCCTAGCCTACCTATGAGTATTGCTTCCACGAATAAGGTGTTTTTCTTATCAGAATCTTCCTATTTGATTTTTCTGGTGCTTTTGTTTCTTGTACTCAGATGGTTAATAGAAATATTTAAAAGGATGAAGCAGGGAGAATATTTTACGAGGAAGCAATATGGACTCGTTAATAGAATTGGCTTTACAGTCATAGCCATTCCCATTTCGGATATGATCATTAGGAAAATAGTGATGACAGTCGTGACTCAAAACACGTTGACGGATCTCTCACTCGGAAGTTTGTATTCCATTCCAACATTTGATTTTCCTATATTTTTTGTGGGGGTGGCGATTATTATTCTCGCCGAGGCGTTCAAATATGGCTTAGACCTCCAGCATGATCAAAGTTTAACCATATAACAGATGTCGATTGTATTAAACCTTGATGTCATGATGGCGAAACGAAAGGTACGGTCTAAAAAGCTTGCGGAGGCAATCGGTATAACTGAAGCCAACCTCTCTGTATTAAAGACCGGTAAAGCCAGGGCCATCCGTTTTTCAACACTGGAGGCCATTTGCCGTGAATTAGATTGTCAACCAGGCGAATTACTGGTATATGAGCCTGATGAGCGATGACAAACACTTATAGTTAGTAAACTAGAGAATTACTCCGCTTTTTTTCTGCCACCCGAGCTCTTGCGTACACTTACTTGTTTAACAGATTTGATCTGTTCTTCGATGGCTCTTAAACTGTCGGCGATATGGTCCATGCCCTCTGCCAATTGCGCGTTTTGCCCATAACCTTTTTGCTTTTGTTGTTTGGCAAAACGTTCCAAAATTAATTTCCAACGTTGTTGCTCACTGTCAGTCATGCTGTCAGTTAGTAGTTTAAAGCGAAGTAAGTTCGCTTCCGCATTGGAAGTTAGGGTCTGAGCTTCATTCTCATAATGCGAGTGGATCAAAGTATCTAACTCTTCTTCATTCATCATTGGGAGCAATTTCTCCACAATCTTATTCATGTCGCGGTAAGAACCCTGTAATTTAAAGGAAGGCTCAATTCGGTATTCATCGGCCATAGCTGCAGATTCAATATAGAGCAGGTTCACCTTTAGTACCACGTCTCTCACCTTCATCATGTGTTTTAGAACAGCAACATATTCCTGCAGCTCTTCAGCTGTATGATTGACTTCAAATTTCAAACCTTCACTTGAGCCAGTTTCCGCCATTTTCAATACAGAATGAACATCGTCAAGGCTTCTTGCTGCCAACTTGCTTAATATTGGATTCGAGGTAAGTGAGTTTTCGATGTAGCTCAATTTGAAAACTTCTGCCGAATCACCGATTACATCTCCCAGGTTGTACACATCCGCCCGGTTTGAAAGCATATCCGGAATTTGAAATTTATCTCCACTTTCTGTGTAAGGGTTGCCAGCCATAACCACACAGACCTTTTTGCCTCTGAAATCGTAAGTCTTGGTTTTCCCTTTGTAGACGCCTTCTATCTTTCGCTGCGCATCGCACATGGAAATGAATTTTTGTAAGAATTCTGGATTGCAATGCTGTATGTCATCCAGATAGATCATAACATTATTGCCCATTTCGAAGGATAGATTGAGTTTTTGTAACTCCTCAGCGGACGCGGCATTGGGGGCGTCGGCCGGATCTACAGAAGTCACTTCATGTCCAATGGCAGGACCATTGATTTTCATGAAGATGACACCCAGTCGACTTGCGATATACTCCATAAGAGTCGTTTTGCCATAACCGGGTGGAGAAACTAGTAATAGCAATCCCATCAAGTCTGTTCTTTTACCTTCACCAGCTGTGCCAATTTGTTTGGCCAGGTTCGCGCCTATCAAAGGGAAATAGACCTTGTCAATGAGCTTGTTCCTGACGAAGGAGGACAGGACCCTTGGTTTGAAGCTCTCCAACTTTAGTTCATCACGATAAGTTCTGGTTAATTCTTTCTTGAGCGATTGAAATTCGGAGAACTTTGGAGCAACTTCCCGGTCATAAGTACTCAATCGTTCGAGGAATTCGTTCAAGTGAAATTGATACTTCCCCTCAGAAATGAGGGAGTGACTTCCTTTTAGCCCGTCAAGTGAAGCGACTAATGAAATATTGCTGACATACGAAGCATTATGATCCTGGAAGAGTGCGAGGTTTGCGACTTCATAAATCAGTTCCTTGGAGAAAGACTGGTCTTCATTGAGAAATGCATGTACCCAATGATGTACCATTCGGAGGGCCAGTAAGGGATTGTTTCTGAGCCCACTCAGCGATTGTTTAAATTTCGTTTCGGCCTTTTTCGTTTTTAGCGATTTTTGAAAAGCCGTAAAGCATTGATCAGCAGCGGCGCTAATGAGAAAGTGATCCTTAGTTGAAAGTTCTTCAAATAGATATCGAGAAGCTTCAGAAATTATATTTTCAGAAAGGTCAACCGCTATTTGGCTCGCTCTTATTCCTTTTATGAGGTCTCCGATCAATCCTTCAAATTCCCTGGACCCTGGAAAAACAGATAAAATTATACCGGCTGATTTGATTTGATTGAGCAATGATTGCTGATCTTTTTCGGATATCAATGTGGTCCAATAGAATTTGGCGAGAGCTCTTGCCTGTCCACTGTACTTCAAAGTACCTGCCGCCCTTGACCTTTCAGCCAAAACATCTAAAATAAGTAGGGTGTCGAACTCATTAATTCCTTTGACATACCCTTCTTCATAACGAGAAGTCATTACGGTTTGGATCAGATCTTTCCTGGCTTCTTCATTAAGATTCATGTAGGAACTCAGGTCGTGATCAGCCAAATTATCGATCATTGTCTGACCTTCGAGCGCCTGAAAAATCAAGTAAGCCAGATATTCCGATCGGTAGACGGCATCATTTTCTGAGATAAGCGTTTGATTCCAGAAACTACCAAGGTCGAGCAAACTCTCATGAGTAATAGGCTCGAAAAAGTCCGTACCAATTAAGTGGAAATGTGGCGTTTTTTGCTTGACGACCATGCTAAGGTCGAGGGCAAGATTGTTTGTGAAAAACTTGTGATTGCCCATGCTAATCACATTGTCGCCATCGGCAAAGAGGTCTTGTTGGTCACGAAGCTTTCTTTGAATTTCTTCTTTGATGGTCTTGAGTTGGCTCAGTAAATCATCGGATTTCACTGTATCCCCACTTTGGACCAACTGATCAGCTATACTTCGGACTTTCTCAACCATCAGATCGGCAGCAAAGTAGGCATTGATGGCATCCTTGGTTTTCAATGTCCCGGACTTATTGCGGATGGCTCCCATAACTCGTTCAGCGGCTTGAAACAATTGGTTGGCTTTCTTATTGCGCTGCTCGGTGAGATATAGCTTTCTCGCTTCAAACGCATTATATATTTCTTCGCGTTTGGCTGTGATCACTTCCAGAAACTCATCGAATTCAGAAAACTTACCTTCCAGTTCCTCTACCTGTACGATCAATTTGGTAAGGTACTCTTCGCATTTTTCCGGAGTGTCACAGATGTCGAGGTAATTGGTGACTGATTGTTCCAGGAGTTTAACAGTGGCTGAAAATTCTGCTTTACCCTCAACTGAAAGTAGGGACTTCCTTTTATTGGCTAAGGTGGCCTTCACCTGATTGTAAGTGCTATAAATATCGGATATCAGCTCAATGATCCGGGTGGTTTGGGTCGCATCACTGATTTTTAAGTTACTTACTGTGTCGATTAGCAGGTCCAGTTCCGAAGCTACTTTTTCACCCTCGAGTTTGAGTTCATCCGCTTCTACAACTTTAGAAATTTTTTCAATCTTTTTTTCGAAATCGGTGACCTTCTCAACGAAGGGTGCGAGTGCATGGTCTTGCATCAGGAACCTAACACAAGACTGGGAAATGATGTCTGATGCTTCTGATAGCTCCCCGTCAAAAGTCTCCAACCTGGCGACATCCACATATCGCAGGTCTTTGGCACTAATGACTTCTCCGCGAATTTCCCGAACCTCCGCCAACAGGTCCACATACAAGTTGATATTGCCAAAAGAAGCTTTTGACTTCTTAATTACATCTGATTGTTTACTGGCAAGTTCTGCAACTCTTTTGAGAGAATTCTCTTTGATTTTACGAACCTTCTCATATTCATCCACAGCAGATTCTGCCACTTGCCGGATGTCTTTTAGCGGGGTTGCCAGGTTGTACTGCTTCTCCTTTGCCAACCAATGGTAGCTGTCAATTACATCGGTTGATTTTTTGATTACATCGATGTACAGGTCCGCATAAATTTCTTCTTTATTGACAAGATTGATGATGTCCTGGCATTCGGCCATGGCTCTCACGACATCTTTGTTCCCTATTTTTTGAAGAAAGGAATCCGTTTTTTCAGTGACTTGAAAGTTGGGTCCGGTGAATGGTGTTTGCCAAATCTGGATGGTATGGTGTTTTTTAGGCTCTTCATCTGCCCTGAAAACACACATTTCTCCATTCTCGAAAATGGTAAATCCATGACAGATGATCGGATTCTCTACCTTTTGTGCAATGATGTTGTAGTTCAGTAGAAGAAAAACACCTTGTGGACGGTTGTAGAAAACGTAGAGGAAATCTTCTCCATTCAATGAGGTAATTCTTCTTTCGAACAGCATGTCCTGCAGGTTGTAGTCAAACTGTTTGTGTTCCCCTGATTGCAGGTAGTAGCCATTACTGAAAATCAAACCATGGTCATCCGGTAAAAGGATACAGGAAGAACTGATGGCGTCAATGCGTTTGACTTCCTTAAGTTTTTCGTTGAAAACCAGGTATCGATCTTCCTCTTGATAGGGTTTGGCCTTGATCAGGATCAGGCTCCCAATCTCCGAAAATCCAAATTCACCATCGGCCAGTGTCTGTTGCTTGTTTTCAACATCCTCGCTGTAAATGCCTTCGCCATCTGCAGTATTGTCTTCGATTTTGACAGTGAGATCTCCGCCGACAGTTTCTACAAATACCCTGTCCTTGATAGAAATATGTGGATGTTCTCCTTCACGGAAATCCTCTCTCCGGGTACGAGTCCATTGAAATTCGTGTTGTACGGGAAACTTGTATTCATGGTCACTTCTATTGTCGACATATACGAGCTCGGAGTTTTTCAACTCCCATTTAAAGGTTTTGATGTCACTGACGTCTTGCCCAATTCGGAAGACCATGTGAAGGAATGGGCCAACTGTTGCAAAACGAAGGAACTGCGTATGTTTGTAGTATTTATAGAGTTTTTGAAAGTCGTCAAGAAAAACCTGATCCTTCAGTAGATTTTCAAGTGGTAATTCATGAAAAGTTTGATCCTCTCGAAATTCGAAGTAGCTAAAAACATCTCCGGGTTTTAGTTCGCTTCGAAGGCCCACCAGCACATTATAACCAAATAAGAAATTGTTCCCAATGGCGTGCATATCCCATGGAATGCAATTATTTGCTGTCGTAATCCGGTCGGTTGCTAATACCTTCGTTTCAATGGTTCCGAAGACTCGTTTGCGCTCTTCATTAAGTTGAGCAAGGGTAGATTGAAGGGACTTGGAATTATTAAGAATGCGATTACGTAACAACTCGTAAGTGCCACCTTCTAATGCATTTTGTGGGTTTTCATCCGCCATAGATCTCTTCGTCTTTTTCGATAGTGTTTTGTCGTTTTCAGAATTTTGCAAGCCAGGATTGAATATCCATCCTATGTTGCGCTAGAGCTGCTTTTACCTGCTCAACCATGAATTGTTGGTCAACCAAATAAAAGCAGCGGGATCTTAAGATCAAAGACCGAGTGTGCTGGCCTTTTGATCACTTACACCCAACACTTCGGCGATTGTGCCTAGATGCTTGAGAACCCCTTTGTCCTCGTCACTTCCGGCTTCATTCGCCAGTCTCAATAAGAGTGCTGAAATGCTCAGGTCTTTGATGTCATTCACTGATACACCGAATTGACTAATGAATCCCTTTAACTTTTCCTTGAAATTTTGTCCACTACCCGTTTTGAAGAAGGTGTCTTTAACCTGGGTAAGTGTTTCACTGTTGTCCATCAATTTATCAATGGACTTGCCTTTGGTAATGGACCCAACAATCTGATCAAAGAACATGGTCTCTCCACCAACGATATCGATATTGGCCGCTTTCAATGCTTCGGCAATTACAGTTGCCTGAGACATGGCAATCTCTTTCTGAATATTGACTTTTGCCAATTCGATCTGACGATCTGTTTCCAATTTCAATTTGAACTCTTCGTGTGCACGTCCAACTTCATCAAGCACCTGCATGGCTTTAGCTTTTTCTTTAATGCCTTCTGCATCGGCCATTAATTTTTGCTTTAGCACATTGGCTTCTGCAAGTCCTTTTTTCTCTTCAGCATCGGCTTTAAGGGAGATTACCTTGGCTTCGGACTGTCCTTGTTCCAGGTTGATCTTCGCTTTCACCTGCCCCAGCTCTTCATCTGCTTCCGCCTGAGCCAAACCTCTTTCTTTGATGCCCTTAGCTTCTGCCTCGGCCTGAGATTCGATCACTGAAGCCTGAGCCTCTCCTTCTTTCTCTTTTGCGGCGGCTTTGGCTTCCATTACCTGAGCTTCAGAAAGTCCGATTGCCGCGGCTTCCGCAGCCTGGGCTTCTGATAACGTTTTGATGGCCTGGGCCCTGTGGATTGCAGCGCTTTCTTCCGCCTGCGCATCGATCACTGCTTGCTTAGCCAGGTGTTCAGAAGCTTCTTTTTTCGCTTCCGCATCCTTGATCTCTCGAACCAGTGCTTCTTCCGCATCTTTCTCCGCCAAAGTAATGGCCACTTTTTTGGTTCGTTCAGCTTGAGCATTAGCCTCTATATCTTTCATGCGCTCCTTCTCTTCGACTACCGTCTTTTCAATGGTCACGCGTTCACGGATAACATCCTGAATGTTTTTCCGCTCTTCTTCAACCGCCTTCTCTTTTTCGATTTGTGCGATCTCAACAAATCGTTCTTTCTCTGTTACCTCCAGTTGCCGGGCCCGATCAACCTTTTCCGTTTCTACGGCATTAGTCCGCTCTTTATTTTTCGCAGCTACCAGTACTTCACGGAGTTTGTTCTCTTCGGCTACCTGTATTTCTTCTTCAGTGGCGATCCTCGCACGCTCAGCTTTGAGCTTTTCTTCTTCCTGAATTTTCATGGTTTCGGCCTCTTCCCGCGCCTGAACCACTTCAATTTCTCTCTTTTGTTTAGCCTCCGCTTCTGCTTGTTGTCGCTCGAGTTCGAGTACGGTTTCTTTTGCTTCTACATCTTGTTTCGTCAGGGTCTTTTCTTTTTCCCGTTCGATGTAGTTGGCTTCCATTTTCTGATCAGCCGTCAACTTGATGATCTTCTTGATACCTTCTGCATCTAAAATGTTGCGTTCGTCCAGCTCAGTAATTGGCGTTTGCTCCAGGTAGTCAATGGCACAGTCATCCAGAGCGTAGCCATTTAGATCGGTACCTATGGCATTTAATATTTCCTTTTTGAAAACATCCCGACTATTATAGAGATCAACGAATTCCATTTGTTTACCCACCGTCTTCAATGCTTCGGAGAATTTGGCGTCGAATAATAATTCAAGTGATTCTTGATGTGAGGCCCGAGTGCTTCCAATAGATTGAGCCACTTCTTTTACCTCATCTTCGGTTTGACTGACTCTGACAAAGAAAGTAACTTTGATATCGGCCCGCATGTTGTCCCTGCAGATAAGGCCTTCTTTACCAGTTCGGGAAATTACGATGGTTTTTAGTGTGATGTCCATCACTTCCAACTTGTGAAGTACAGGGACCACAAACATTCCATTAAATGAAACTTTCGTACCTCCTACGCCTGTTTTGATTAGGGCTTCCCCTTGAAGGGCTTTGCGATACATTTTGATGATTGCTGATAAAATACCGATAAAAGCAATTGTGATTACCACAGCTATTATCCAAAAAACGGGTCCTGCCATAATGTAGATGTTTAGTTATTTATGTTATAAACTTTTAAGGTTGTGTGTTAAGTGTGTCTTTTAATTCTTTCAAGTGATGAATGGCCACATCATCAAGGGAAAAACCATTCAAATCGACTCCAATGGTTTCCATAATTTCCATTTTCAGCTCATCTACTTTTGACAATAAATCATCCAGATTACTTCGATAGACTAACGTTAGAATTGCCTCTTCGAACTTTTTCCCAAAATTTCTTTCTATAAATTCAGGACTGCTCACATCGCCACCTCCAAATGTTTGCGCGACCTCTTTTACGTCATCTTCCGTCTGATTGATCCTAAGGTAGAATAAGACTTCTATTTCCAGTTTTCGACCGTCTTTGGTTAAAATTGCGTCATCGTTTCGTCTGCTTACTTCATAGGACTTTATTGTTATGTCCAGTCGCTCCAGGTGATGAATAACTGGTGTCACAAACATTCCACTGAATGAAACCTTAGTACCTCCAATTCCTGACCTGACTAGCGCTTCACCTTGTTTGGCCTTTTGATACATTTTGATGATCGCTGACATTAAGCCGATCATGACTGTCATGGCTACGAATACTACGATATAATAGATAGGACCTGCCACTATGCGTATGGTTCTACGTAATAAAATTTTTCTACCTCATTTTGTTCGATCACCAGGCCTTTTTCTCCTTTAGCAATGGTTAATCCGTTTCGGGTTTTGGCATTGATCAATACCGAAGTTCCATTCACTTTAATCTCTGCCTGGCTCAATGAACTGTCGGAAATAGGCAGTTTTGCAATGCACAATTGACCTACTATATATTTCACCGCTTCTGTATCTTGACGAATTTTTCTATAAAATTTAGCAATAGGGATAGTTAGAAATTTCGCGACAAACAGGCTTCCAATAAACAATGGAACAAATGTGATCAATCCGGGCAAAAGACTTTGAATGCCAAAGAAATCGTTGACTAATATGGTGGATACCCACAGGGGCAATGAGAAGAAAGTGATGAATATCATCAAAGGCATGTGCCCAATATTGAAGAAGGATAATACCGATGCAAGCCCCCCAATTTCAACCTCGACATCCATATCCGCGTCAACGTCCAGGTCCAAATCTACGTCCACGGTATCTACATCTATAACTCCCAGAATTACTATTAACCAGTAGATAATGACAAAAATCATGAGAACCGTAGGTATTACGTTGATCCCAGTAATTGAAAAATCCAAGAGTTCAAGCATAAGTCGGTCTGTTTAAGTTCAAGGTATTGGTCAATTGCTTTTTTCCAGAGTAAAAATCGTTGTTTCGACGATTGTTAAGGGACCCCTAAAATAACGATTTTGCAAAATTTGCAAATCGAACCTTAGCTCTTTTTTCTGTGGTCAGGAAAAATCATCTTCCTATATAGGGAACAATTGATAATATCAACGAAGAGCAAAGACAAAAGTTTCAGCAAACGCTGTAAATATTAGCAGCGCTAATTAATCAGTAAGTGAGCGACATTTCAACAGGTTCCTGGATTCGAAAATCCATTGGTAGTGAGATAATCATCGTCACACCGTCCTTTTGATTATGCGCCTCAATAGATCCATTGTGTTGGCTAATGAAGGAGTAAGCCACTGTCAATCCCAGTCCTGCACCTTCACCAGTTTCCTTGGTTGAAAACAAAGGGTCAAAGATCTTTCCCATTGTAGGCTGATCAATATTGTCACCATAATTGTGGAATGAAATGACAATGCATTTTAGGTCCTCGTTAATTTCGGTTTTTACTTCAATGACTTTTGGAAGGTTTATTTTTTCTCGGTGTTTGGTATAATAGATGGCATTATCAAGCAAGTTGATGAACACTTTATGCAATCGGTCTGCGTAAACCTCTATTTCCGTTGTGGCGTTGAGTGTTGTTTTGATTTCCATTTCCTCATCCAGGCGACCATTGAATAAAGACACGGCACTCTTGAGAATTTCATCAATGGTGGTGGATTTACGAACATCAGCTCCTTGTTGAGCATAAGACGAAAGACCCTTTACTATTGTGGTGGCGCGTTCTGATCCTTCCTCAATCCATGAGAGGGCTTTATGAAGTTCTTCATTTACATCTTTGGGTACATTTTCAATGTGATTCAATTCAAGGTCAATCACATTTTTGGCTCCATGTATGAGATTGAGAGAATTGTTCATTTCGTGGGCAACGCCCATCGTAAAAACTCCTAATGCCGCTGTTTTTTCTGCCTGAATGACCTGATTTTGAGTTGTTCTTAGTTCATCAAGTGTGGCTTCTATTTCTTCTTTTTGAGCCGACAATTTGGATATGGAGGCCTCCAGCTCGTGATTGGTTCCCCGAAGTTCATTATTCAATGACTCAATCTCAGAAGTTCTCAATTGGACCAGATCTTCCAGGTGATCACGGTACTTTGCCAGCTGTCGTTCTACTTGTTTCCGGGCAGATATGTCTCTCACCGAGACTAATATCTTGTCGTTTGATTGGTCTAATGCCGAAAGGGCAATTTCAGCGTCGAAAACTGTCCCGTCAGACTTTAGACGCTGCGTTTCTCCAAGGTGAACCCGACCCTGACCTTTTATGACACTCAGGGCTTTTTCTATGGAGGCTGCCAACTCGGCTTTGTCCATATCCGGGGGAATAAGGTCAAAAGGGTTCAGCTTGAAAAATTGTTCTTTTTTGTATCCAAATAATTTGCACGCCGACACATTCGCATCCAGATAGCGTTTCTTTGCAGGCTGATATACGAGTTTTGCCTCATAAGCAAATTCGAATAAATTTCTGAATTCCTCTTCATTCTTGATTAACCCACGTTCTGCTTTTTTCCGGTGACTAATATCCAGGAAAGAGGCTAAGAAATGCTTCTTTTCCCGGTCCAATAAAGAGACGGTGATCTCTGTTTCGAAAACCGTTCCATCGGCTTTAAGATTGAGGCTTTCTTCTCGTAAATAGCCATGTGTCATGACGTGATCAAGAGACCTTTGAATATTTTCCTTCGCAGATTCCTGAAAAACCTGAGGAGGTTTAAGATCAATAGGTGTCAATTTCTTTAATTGTTCTATAGAGTAACCAAATAATTCGACTGCAGCATGATTCATGTGCAGGTATTTGTTGTTGACACTGTCATACACGACCTTGGCTTCAACACTGTACTCGAAAAGGCTTTGATATTTCTCTAGACTCGATTCCAGTTCTTTTTGTTGGAATTCTCGCTGTAATTCAAGTGAGAGCCGGGAGGAATAGAGCTCCAGTAACGACTGAATTAGTTTCGTGTTTTCAATAGGCTTATTGTCTATAAGGCAGAAATGGCCAATTACTTTGCCCTCATCATTCTTAAGCCCAATCCCGAGGTAAGATTCGATATCCGGCCCAAAAAGGCTATTGTTGATATTCTTTTTTAAGTGCTCTTCTTCAGACAAACAGAACACTCCCTTAGTTAGAACCTCACCACAAGGCATTCCTTCAACTTCGTAGGTGAAATTTTCCTGTAACTCTCGATTGTAGCTAAGTGCCCTGACGGTGATCGTCTTCAAGGACTCGTCTGCTATCCCGATCATGGCATATTTCACATTGAGCAAGTCGCTGATTTTAAGTACGATAGTTGAAAAAATAGATAGATTGTTATTTGTGAATTCAGCCGTGATACTTCGTATTAAAAGATCTTTGAGTTGACTTTCTGTTACATCCTCTGCCAGATATAGTTTTAATTCGTTTGGGAAACTGTCGTTGTGTTTATGACTTAATCGGATCCATTTCTCAGTATTTACAACTTTTATTGGGATATCAAATAGATTAGGTGAGTGCTTAAGTGTGTTTCGATAATGGGCCAGACTGTTCTGATGAATGAGACTCTCGAAAGCTATAGGTTCCTTAGAGGGTTCTATTCCAGTCAATTGCTGGAAGTTGACATTGTAGTAAGACAAATTGTCCCCTCGAATGTAAACGAGACCAATGGGTAAACCGTCATCGATAGGTTCTTGCATGTCACAGTTTGTTTTTACAATTGGACAGGTGACATACACAAGGAATTCTTGTGCAATTTAAATTCCGAACTGGTTCTATCCGGTTGAAACAGAAGTGTAACTGTTTCACTTATTAAAATAATGAAGATATGCGATTTCTCGCATATCTATTTTGTGAGTGTCGTCAATTCAATTTTTAATGGTTTTGGGGAGCTGCTAAGCTCCCTCAAGTGAATTAAGCTCCTATTGGTTTGCAGCTACTTTTGCAGACTGCTCTTGTTGGTCGTATTTGAATTTCACGCCAAGTCGATCACCAATCCTTATTGAAGTCAGAAGGCTGGCCCAACAAAGTGATGCCAGGATTTGCTCATCTTTTCCATTATAGAACATGTGAAATTCCTTGAAATGATAGTCCTGAATTCTATGAGGAGAAAAAGCAGTCAGGTAAAGCATACGAGCAAGCGGTTGGTTTTTTGAGGATACCACTGAAACCACCGTGTCAAGATTTTTGGTGTTTTCCATGTCTGAGCCGTCCCAATCCATGATTTGATCTTTGATGAAGCTTTGGACTTCCTGCGGGACATGTTGATCCGCCAATTCCGAAACGACATGAAAGAAGTAAGTGAAGACGTATTCAACTCTTGGGTTGCCAGAAGCCCAGTAGAGACCTTTGATGTTGGCATAATTGCCTTTGTTTTCACCTTCTTTTCGTTCGGCATGAAGTACACCTGAAAACATCTTGGCCGCCATGGCTTTCATCATTCCTTTGAAGAAATTGATATTGAGAGGCAGAATCGTGGGACCCAAAAAGATCGTTACCATCCTGTTCAGGTAGTGGAAGAAAACAGCAGTTCCGATGATCTCCGCAGATTCTTTTGAGGAGAATGGCGGATTGTTAATTGCCATTGACTTAAAATTTCGGGTGTTGAAGGCCCAATTGACGACTTTACGAACTTCATCACTTTCAATAAGATCCAGATCTTTTTTGACTATGGCATCAGCCACGAGTTTGTCTTTCAGACCAATAATCATAATCGTGTGTGCGTCCACGCAGTACGGACATTCGTTACTGGCGGAGACTGCCGCGCCAACAGCTTCTTTTATTTTGCGACTTACAGCGTCTTCAATGATGACCGTTTCTCGTAAGATTCCCCAAATCCCTTTTAGTAGATCCGGTATGATGGCGTGAAGTGAAATGGGCTCAACGACATCTCCCATTTCTGTTTTTAGTTGGTGGTAAATTTCTTTCACCTCACCATCTGCTTGTCTCGGTGAGATGGATTTAATGTGGCTTATCGACATGGCTTTGTGCAGTGTTTAATAATACAAAAGTTTGACTTCTGTGAGTACTTCTTTCAGTTCTTGAATGTCCAAGCTAGCGATCGTTCCAGAGTTCATATCAATCTTCAGAGTTAACTATTTGGAGAATTTCGTGATTTTATAGGATGGAAGTGGAAAAAGATGAAGTGAACCTAGAATTGGGAATCAACACTTGAAATAGGTCAATTCCCGCTGCTACCTAAGGTTTGTCTGGTGGCCGACAGAAAAGGAAGGACATTCCTTTTTGTAATTATTTTCTTTTGATCGGGCAACCTTTTTTCAAAAGCTGCATCTTTCTAACAAAGGTCACTATTCAAAAATTGATTGAAATGGTCTCAAAAGCGTACAATGGTCACAGTCTTTAGCTTTTGAGCCTGTTTTAATCTCATAAAATCTAGTAGCATGAAATCGATCAACTCAACTTTACTCTTATGTTTCCTAATCTGTTCTGCATATGTGTCACAGGCCCAGGAAAAGAAGAACTTTCCAGTTCTGCCTTTCAACAAATTGATTGTAAGCCCCCATATCAATGTTGTATTACAGGAAGGTGCCGAGGAAAAGGTTGAAATCAGCAGTCGCCGGGTAGATGAGCGTGATATACATGTTGATATTGATGGACAAACCTTAAGGATTTACCTTGAAGGTGCACGCCTTACACCAAGGAATCATAAAGAAAATGGTATGAGTTGGGATGCTTACAGGGATGTAGAAGTTACTGCTTACGTCACCTATACTGAACTTAAAAAACTATCGGTAAGAGGCGATCAACGTGTTGTGTGTGAGAGTTCGTTGAAGGGGAAGAAATTTAAACTGAAGACCTTTGGAGATAATAGAGTGATCCTTTCTGGAGTGGAGACTGATTTCTTCAAAGCTTCGATGTACGGAGACAACCGGTTGGAAATTGATGGAGGTAAGTCGGCCAAACAGAAGTACCTGAGTTTCGGCGATAATGAGGTGAATGCACGTCATTATGAAGCGGACTTCACGAAAACCACAAGCTTTGGAGATGGTGAGTTTTCATTTAACGCAAGTGATGTAATAAAAGTCGTGGCATTCGGTGACGCTGATATTCAATATCGCGGAGGAGCTTACCTGGAAAGGGGCTTGATCCTCGGAGATAGCGACATCAGAAGCAGATAGCTTCCGTTGAAGTGCGGTTTTTTCATTTTTAATGGTTAGACTAGCAGTTGAAAATCTAACCAACAAAACAAATGAAACTTACAACTTGTTTAAGCTGCACCGTTATTTTATTGTCTATTTTCTCCTGTGGTTCTGGTTCGGAACAATCTGATTCTGAAGCCAAAACATCAGAAACTGAAGCGATTGAAACGCCGGAAGTTACTGCTGTAAAAGCAGTTTGTATCTGGAATGAGGTTTCTGTTCGTGCTACACCTGATGCAAAAGGAAAATGGTTGACCAGTATGAGCATTGGAGAGGTGGTGGAATATCTGGGTGAAGATGCTCCAGATGCTCAGGATGCTAAGAATACTTATGCTAAGGTTAAATTGACTGATGGTGCGGAAGGGTGGTCTAGAAAAGATTTCATTATTGAAAATGGTGAAGTGGCAGTATTTCTTGAAAACAACACCATCTATAAACGTCCGGATTTATTGACTAAAACCGATGACCAGTTCTCTCAAATGGACATTGTTGCGATCAAGTCTACACAAGGAGATTGGGCAGAAGTAACGGGTAAGAGAAAGGAAGGCACATGGATCAGCACAGGATGGGTCAAAGGAAATAAGTTATCCAAAGATGGTGCTGACGTGGCAGTTGCCAAATTCGGGAGAGTGGCACTTGACGAAGAAGATCCTGAAGTTCAGATAGAAGAGTTTAAAGAAATACTGGATAATTCAGATTTACGTTCTTCCAAGTTTATTCCCTTTATTCAGGCCAGCTTCAATGCTTTGCAGGCTTCTGAAATGGTGGAAGATACGGTTGAAGCTGATTCAATTCAATGATTTAATATCACATTAAACAGGTTGTCTCGAAAACTCAACCTGAAGAGCTTTTAACTTTTGAGACAACCTATACCCTTTACTACAATTGTTACTTTAAAAGTGCGATGATTTGATCCAGGTGCTGTTCAAAACCAGCAAGTGTTTCAGTTAATATGCCAATTTGTTCTTGAGCTTCCTTCCAGTTTTCCTGTTCGATGGCTTCCCGAACACCCGGCAAAGTCTTTACACCATAACCTGTGTAGAAACCCGGAGCATAGAGTTGGTGTTTGAACCATGATCTTCGAGGCAGTCCCTCTTCACGTGTAAGTTTTCTCTCAGACTTATATAAAAGTCCATTAACCTGATTCAGTTCTGCCGAGGACAACTCTGTAAGGTTGGCGCTCGAAATAGCAGCGACTTTTATCTTGATTGAGGCCAATTGGTTTTGGAGAGGGGAGAAGTCCAGGAAAGGTACAGGCGATTTCGGTTCCGGGTTTTTAAAAGCTTTTTGCGGATCTGCAGCTAACTTAAAAGCATCATTAGCTAGCAGTTTATTGTGTTTTTCAACCTGTCCACGCTTGTTTTCAAGTAAGGTCATGATTTCGCTGAGGTATTGATCAACAGTAGCGTGCCATTCTCCAAATTGAAAAGGGAGTACATCCGCATTGGCGAGCCTTAAAACCAATCTCCCAGCAGTTTGTGCAAGCGCAATGCCGTATTGGAACTCTGGATCTTTGAAACGTTTGTAATGTGGATATGTATCGTAAATCGTATGGTATTCACCACCTGCATTTTCACCTCCAAAACCGAGGTTGAGGGATGCAATTCCAGCGTGCTGAATGAACGGTGTGTAATCCGATCCGGAACCAAGCGCATATAAAGACATTTGGCCATTACCCCCTCGAATCATATCCAGTGCACCTACTCGCTCATAAATAGAAACATCTTTCTGGGGGTCGGTCACAGCTTTTGCCGTTTCTTTCACATAGGCTTGCAATGAATGACTACCACCAACTCGGAGGAACCCCCGACCATTGCCATCTGTATTGATGTAGGCGACTGTCTTTTCCCGTAATTCGTCCCTATGGTCTTCTACCCATTCGGTAGAACCGATCAGTCCGGGTTCTTCGGCATCCCAGCCACAGTAAATAAGCGTTCTTCTGGGCTTATTTCCTTGTTTTGCTAACTCTGCAATTGCTCTGGCTTCTTCCATCAAGGCAACCATTCCACTGACCGGATCATTGGCACCGTGTACCCAGGCATCGTGGTGATTGCCTCGAATGATATATTGATCGGGGAAGGCACTGCCTTCCATTTTCGCAATCACATTATACGCTGGCTTGATATCCCAATTGAATTCAAGTTTTAAGTGAACTTTTGCAGGCCCGGGTCCAATATGGTAAGTGATGGGCAATGCTCCTTTCCAGGAGTTGGGGGCAACAGGTCCTTCTAAAGCGGAGAGTAAGGGAAGTGCGTCCTCATACGAAATAGGTAGTACAGGAATTTTTGTAATTGTTGGTGCCTCTTTTCGGTCAAGCCTCTTGGCTTTTTTAGTAGCACCATAGCCGGGAGTGAGAACATCTCCGGGATAAGTGGGCATATCCATGACCGAGCCACGTTGCACTCCTGTTTTGTTCTTAAAGGCACCCTTTGGATAAACATCTCCCCTATAATAGCCATCATCTCGGGGGTCTGAATAAATGATACAGCCGATGGCGCCCTTTTCAGCGGCTAATTTTGGTTTGATGCCTCTCCATGATCCAAAATATTTTGCAATGACAATTTTGCCTTTCACATCAATACCCAGGCGATCTAATTCTTCATAATCTGCCGGTACACCATAATTCACAAAAACCAGTTCTGCTTCCACGTCTCCATCAGTGGAGAACGCATTGTAGGAAGGAAGTAATTCTTCTCCCTGTGCGGTGTATTCGTCACCTTCAACAGCCACAGCGGAAAGTTTCGCAGTGTAAGGTGTTGGGCCAGTCATTTCCAATAGCCGAACCTTTGGAGTGGGAAATAGGACGTGATAGGTTTCTATGTTGGCATCATATCCCCAGGAGGCAAATTGATCACGCATCCATTCTGCATTGGCCTTCCCATGTTCCGTGCCAACGAAGTGGGGTTTGGCCGCCATACGTTTCATCCATTGGTCCAGGTTGTCTGCTTGAAGTGTGGCATCCAGTTGTTTTTCGAGTTGTACCTGTTCGGAAATGCGCTCACTCTTGAAACCAATAATGGATTCTTGAGCCCATGTACATGTAACGAACAATAAAAGAAGTAGTGATAGGCAAGGTCGATTCATGAAATGAAGTATTTAGACCTTGAAGATAAGAAGAGCCGCCGAATTAAATACTAGCGAGAGATGATCAACCTTTTTGTTTCTGAGCCTTCTGATGTGTCAACAACAAGTAGAAAGACACCTTCCATTGTTTCGTCTCTCAGGAAAATACGCATGCGATCTTCTGCATACTCCTGTGTAAAATTGATAGGAATGACTTTGCCTTGCAAGTCCACCAAAGTCATAGAATTAATTGAGGACCGGGACTGGATGACAAAAGACTCAGTTGTTATCGGATTTGGGAATACGGTAACGATATTGTTTGTCAACAGGGGGTGATTGTTTAAAGCGCTTAGTTCATTGATCCAATCTTTGAGTGTATTTAGGTAGGTTGTATCCAATACTTCACGGGCAATCGGAGGCATTTGATTGTTATCCAGGCTTTCGTCTCTAATGAGTAATTCTGAGCGGCCTTCATTTCCTGGTGCTACGATTTTATTTCCTTCTATGGAGTTGGAACTAAAGACATCTGCATTGATGATTTTTGAGTCGATAAGAGCTGTTGTGTAACGTGCATCGAATTGCGTAAAACCTGGACGTCCATCATGGCAATGGCTGCAATTCGCATCCAGATAAGAACGAACACGATTTTCAAGTGAAGCATTGGTGTCTTCAATAGCGTACATTTTTAGAAGTGTATCAATACTAAAGTTTTGGTCGAATAGTCCCGTAGCTTGCCAAAGGTCAAGTTGATTCCAGTTTTCACCTTCGTGGACTACCTGAAGATTCATTTGCCCGGTTTTTACACCCAGGACAAAGTTCGCGGTTGGGTTGTGGCACCTCATACATTGGCCGCGAGTAGGGTAGTTCCAAACTCTTTCTTGTTCTCCCAATACATTTTGAACAACCAACGTGTCGGAAATTTGCTCATCAATATCGATCAAAACAGCATCAGAATCATCCTCATTCCAGCGGTAAGTCAATCCATATCCTTGATTTTCTTCATCGATAACAAAAAGCCGGGTTTCAAGTTTTTTGGTACTTTCGGCATCAGTCGATTGCTCAAAATGTTTGATAAACACTGTGCCTTTCGGGAAACTCCATGGTCTCTCAGCATCGAAGTTTATTGTTGAATCTTTTGGGAGTACCATCCAACGCCTCTTTTTAGCTCCATCAGACCACAAGGGGGAGTTGATTTCGTATGGGACAATCCCTGCTGCCACTTCAAGTGCCGCCAGGTCTTCAAAAATGCCTAATTCGGATAGACGATCCGGCGCATCTTCGATGAGGTTATTTTTTTCCAATTCATAGATGTTGCCAAACATATTGAGCACGCAAATGCTTCCATCATGGCCGATAAAAAAGTCGATGATCCGGGGGAGACTTCTGAACAATAGTGTGGCACTGTTTTCTTGATCTCGATTCAGGGCCCAAACATTTCCGGTTTCCCAGTCTCCAAAAATGTATTGACCGTTCAGGTCGGGATATTGATCCCCATGATAGACTAAACCGCCCATGGATGCACCACCCACAGATCGTCCATAATCGTAAATTGGAGGTTGTTCTTCACCGAAAATAACCGGCGGAAAGTCTTTGGGCTCATTCCTGACACTTCCTTCAAAGTAAGGCCATTGGTAATTGCCTCCTTTAACAATAAGGTTGATTTCTTCCCGAGTTTGTCCACCTACATCCGCGACCCAGATTTCTTCATTTACCTCATCATAATGAGCACTATATGGATTTCTAAGTCCGATTGCATAATATTCCTCCAGGTATCTACCTGATTCGTCGACCCAGGGATTGTCGTTGGGAATGAAATAATTCTCATTGATATTGCCAGGATAGCCTTCTGGTATTTCATCGCCAATTGGATGCCTTCTAATAGGATGACTTCTCGTTTCATCCATATCCGGGTCTATGCGAAGCATCCCAGAGAAAAGTGCCTTGTCAAGTTTTTGAGCGTTGCCGAACCAGTCACTCCATTTACCACCGTCTCCAAGTGAAACATAGAGGTATCCTTCTTTGTCAAAGAATAACTCTCCGGCGTTGTGATTATGATCAGGATCAACTTGTTGGATAAGAATTGCTTCCGATGAGACAGGAATAGAAGACATGTCCTCCGACATGCGGAACTTAGACAGTCGATCATAAATAGGAAGTGCTCCTTCTTCATGTAGGAAAGTGTAATAGAGGAATAGTTCTCGAAAGTGAGTACTCGACGCATTGTTAAAATCTGGATGAAAGGCCACTCCAGTCAGTCCTGATTCGTGCTCAATGGACAATATATCTCCAATATCCATGAGTAACTGTACATCACTGCCTATTGGACTTTCTTCGAAAGAGAAAACTTTTCCATGTTTTGTAATTGCAACGTAGCGAGTAGTGCCAGGAATTTTCCTTATGCGTGTATAAAAATCATCACTTAGAGGAATGTTGCCCACTTCGTTGAATCGCCAGGTAGCAGGGGCTAGTTTGGGGAGTTGGTTGTTTAGGAAAGGTTCCCAGCGCTCTGTTTGTAGAAAAGCATCTCTGGAGCCGAGTTGTAAACCTAAAGAGGCAATGGCCACGATCCCAACCAAGAGTAATGAGCTAAAAATAGTAGTTGCATTGTACTTCATCTCTGCCTTCTCAATGGAGCAAAATTAATGCCGATGGTTCTAAAGAATTCGATTCTCTGCTAATAACAAATGAATCTTCACAATATTATCAATACAAAGACACGGGAATCGATGTAAAAGTTAGGGTCGATCATAAAAGAAACCCTGAGCACATGCAGCTCATGAGCCCAGGGTTAATTTTAGTCTACCTCTCCAAAATTTTTGTTACCGCACATCCTTACCACTTTCGGAGTAAAGGTGCCGACGACTTCAACAAGGCTTTCTTGTCTTGACATCACTTCATGGATATTTTTATACACCATGGGAGCTTCGTCTAGTCCGGAACCGATTAGTTCGATTCCAGCTTTTTTCAGATGTTGATCCACTTCCCACTTAGATAGAGTTTCCTTCGCGCGTCTTCGTGACATCAACCTGCCTGCGCCATGAGAGGCGGAATTGATAGATGCCATTTCTCCTTTTCCACGGACGATGAACCCCGGAGAAGTCATGGATCCCGGAATAACTCCTAGTACACCTTTCCCTGCCGGAGTAGCGCCTTTTCGATGAACAATGATCTCATCACCTTCTTCATCTTTCTCTTTCCACGCGAAATTGTGATGGTTTTCGATCATTGCCAGAGCCCTGCTTCCCAGAGATTTCGCCATTCTGTTATGAATATCATGATGACAAGCTGAGGCATAATCTCCTGCCAGATTCATAGCTGCCCAATATTCCTGTCCATTTTCAGCATCCAGGCTCAGCCAGGCGAGGTGTTTTGCGGCTGGGGGAAGAGACCGTGAATCCATGGCCAATTTGGTGTAATGCCGGGCGATGTTAGCACCCAATCCTCGAGAACCCGAATGAGTTAAAACAGATAAATACCTGCCTTTCGGTAGGCTCCATTCATTGTTTTCCTCCAGAATTTCAGCAGTCCCAAATTCCACAAAGTGATTGCCACCTCCTGAAGACCCGATTTGCTTTTGCGCTCGATCTTTCAATCCTTTTAAGATGTTGATTTCGCCAAAGAGGTCCCGATGCAGTACTTCATGATCCATAGTTCGTTCGAAAGCGGCATTCCCGAAACGCGTATTATCGATCAGCATTTTCTTCATGCGATCTGTATGAGTTCGTTCGAATACGGCCGGTATATCATAGAGCGTCATACACATCCTGCACCCGATATCCACTCCTACTCCGTAGGGGATAACAGCATTTTTAGTGGCCAAAACTCCGCCTATGGGCAATCCGTAACCTTGATGTGCGTCAGGCATTAAAGCACCTGCTTCTGCAATAGGAAGTTTCATCGCGATTTCCATTTGATTGATAGCACCAGGCTCTATGCCATCAGCTCCATAAATGGCATAAGGGATTCTTTTTTTTCGTAGTTCCAGTTCATTTTTTGCTTCTTCCCTGATGAGCAAGCCTTTAGCAATAGTACCTAATGTTGTATGTTTCACGTAAAAGGCAGGTGTTTCTACCACTTTTTGCAGCAAAGACATTTTGAAGACCTTGCTTTTTCCTTTGTAATGCTCTCCCATCACCGACATGGCCACAGCTATGATCTTGCCTTCCGGATACCCCATGTTGCGCAATTGCTTGCCGGTTATTTTGTTCGATGACATGATTCTAAAGTTTATAAGTTCATTTCGTACCACCTCAAAGTTTTATTTCTAAGGCGTTTTTTCAAGAGCTTCTCTTTTCTGAGAAAGTAGGGAGCTTCATCAGTTTCCTGAAATCCAAATTTCTTTGGAAGCTTTTTATAGAGAGATTTTGGAGGTCTGCTAAATGCCTTGTCAAGCCCTTTCAAAAGGCAACCCGTATCATAGGTATGATAGTAGATCCTGTTGCAGCCCAATTCATTGATCAGAAACATCAAACTGGCGTCCAGCACAGCTTCATCCCAGAGTTTGAAATACGCTGAAAGACATTCTTCAAAATAGATGAGAAAGTTTCGTAAGCTCCCATTTCCCCACCATACTTCTTCTTGCTTCTTTTTACTGATTTTGATTTCTTTATGAGCTTCTTCGGCTTCATCATTGGCCTCCCTCAGCCAGTCTGTCTGAATTTCCTCAATCAGTGCTTCTCCTGTATCCAGGTCCAAATCAATTCGAGCCCAAGCCATCGTAAACCCTCCGCCTATTTTTATAGGGTGATCTTCATAGATAAATGGATGATAACCTTTGTCTGGCTTCAGGTATTGGAAGTACGCATTATTATGCGCGAAATCGAAATTTAGCTGCAATACCAGATTGATGCCTGATCGTGATGTCTGATACCAATTGTCGTTGCGATGTTTCATGTACTTACCCCACGTATCGATGGTATAATTGAAGAATTTACTGCTTTTAGTTACCTGATTTGAAAACAGGCTTGAAACCAGTTTGCTGCTGCCATGTTTTGCCATTACTTCTTTAATCATAGGTTTTTGAAGTAAATGACCGAATGGCGATTTCCTGACGGTTGTTACATCTTTCTCTTGATTAGTATAAAGTGAGAGTAAGTCAAAAGCATATTGGTCTTTGTGATAAGCAAATCCCTTTCCTTCTGTTTCTATGGTTTTTAGAATAAAGTCTACTTCTATAGGTGTCATGATTTCTCATGGAAATAGAGATGGGTAGACCAACCATCTATATCAGATTGGTCTACCTGTTGATGAAAATCTCTCGAAGCTGATCGATCATCTGGCCGTTTCCAGCGACGGTGATTTCTCCTACCTTGTCGGCGATTTTCTCAACATATTCCATCTCTTTCAGTTTGAACAACATCTCGTTCTCCTCCATCAATTTGGCGGTGTTGAGCAAGCTTCTGGTAGAAGCCGTTTCTTCACGTCTCATGATGACATTGGCTTGTGCCTGTTTCTGGGCCATCAATACCTGGTTCATGATTTCCTTCATGTCTCCGGGTAAAATGATGTCCTTCACACCACAATCAATGATTCTTACGCCAAGTGCCGCTGCTTTTTTGCTCACCCTATCCAGAACAGATTCGCCCAGCTCCTCTTTTTTCTCAAGGAGCTCATCCAAAGTATGAGTGCCTGCAAATTCACGAAGTGCGATTTGCATTGTTGTATACAATTGGAGTGCGTAATTCTTGTTCTCGACCAGAGCTTTCTGCACATCGACAACCTGGTAGTTTCCCAGGAAGTTGACCCGAATAGCCGCTTTGTCTTTAGTAAGAATCTCCTGACCCAGTACCTCAGCCTGGGTTTGCCTCATATCCACTGTATCCAGGGTTATGGTCTGTGTGTTTTTCCAGAAGTGATAGGTGCCGCTACCAAGCATTTTCTCAAAGCGACCATTGACATACAATACACCACGCTCGTAGGGTTGTACGGCAAAGGTTCGCACATAAGGAATTAATGCCTGACGGTTAAGAATGCTGACATCAATAGGCTCCGTTATCTCAATTTTCCTGAGATCTACGGCCAGAAATGCATATTCCTTAACACCTTTCCAGTATGCATATTGTCCCGGAGGTAAGACCTTGGTAAAACGTCCATCTTCATATTTCAGGACGATTTCATGATCTTTTACATCCGCGACGACCAGTTCCTGTTTCAATTGCGTGTCTCGCAATAAGATGTTCAGGTCCTGATTGGTCTTGCCGTCAGCCTTCGGTTGGAAAGGCAGGTCCCGGTCGTAAATGACCACACTTTCGAAGGGAGTCACCCAATGGACCCCTTCCATGATCAAGCGATTGTAATCTCCTCTCCTGAAGACGAGACCGACTTTTCCGACATTGATTCTGACTCTTTTCATTGTTCTAAATATTTACGATCACTAAAAAATTCTTTTTCGATAAAGCAAGGCCGCTCATAACCACGCCGGGTCTGCGGAGCATTGATTGAGTAAATCCACCTCCCCAGAGTTTGCCACTGGATCAACATGTTTTGTCCGGACCAACGTCTGAACATACCATGTATCTTTAAATGGCAAAGCCTGAGAATTGAGCTTTACGGTATCCTCAACACCCGGCCTATCTGACGCTCTCCTGTTCAGGATCGAAATCCGGAACTTTGGGTCATGACAGGCCCTGCTTTTGTTAATAAATGGCACCCATTTTTATAGAAGGTTGGATGACTTCTACTCTAATGCATAGAGTTTCCCTTTTTCAAAGAGAGAGCAGGTTATTAGCCTGCGAGACCGTTGCCTTATCCAATTAGGCGACTGATGCATACATCAGGAGGGACTCGAACCCCCAATCCACAGTTAAAGTGATCTATCGTCCGATCTGTCAGCATATCCTAACTCTACTGGTCGGACACTATGGTGCTATACAGAAACACACATGTTGTCATCACTTCCGAATAAATCGCCTCTCTCCCCAGATTCGAACTGGGACCTCCTTTGGTAAGGGTTAGCCTGGCTCTAAATGCGCTTCCCTACTAAACTTCATTCGAGTGGTTTTTCGGTGCTTCTGCAAATTCTATTCATCAATGCGCGAAGCTTTGACAACTTCATCCAGGCAGTACACGGTTACGTTCAAAAGACTTTTACCGCAGCACTTCCTTTTGTGCTAGAGAGAGTTATAAATCGTATGTCTGAAAGGATTCGAACCTTCAACTCCCGTGTTAAAAGCACGGTACTCAGCCAATTTGAGCTACAGACATAATTATCGAGAGGCCTCTCGATGACTTTCATTTGGTTTGGAAGGTGCCTGCCCGGTGGCTGTGCACCGGGCAGATTCATGAGCTATACGTTCATGCCCTTCCCAAAAGGCTAGGTTTAGGTCGATAGTTGTTTTGTTTTGGTTTATAAACCAGCCTTTACCCCTCTCGAATGGAGCTTTATCAAACATCACCAGGCAAACGGAACCTGACTTGTGGTCTCTAACCACTCTCCAAACTCAGAGGAAGCACCCGTTCTGCACTTCCTGCCGGGTATGTACTTATTAATAAAACAAGTACATCGTCAACTTGCCAGGAGTCGAACCTGGTTTTGCACCTTAAGCACAAGTCGAAAAAAATATGGATCAAAAAAAGCCCCGTTCACAGGAATGAACGGGGCTCAAATGCTTTAGCAATTGACCGAAATCATTCCTTGTGTATCCAATAAGATCCCATTGCCGGAAGGGCATAACTCTCCTGAGTTGAAAATTCTCCCAACAGAATATTATTTGGCTTCACATTTATTTTGTCCAATTTCATTGAAAACAAAAAACCCAGGCTTTTGACCTGGGTTTCATCTATCTACAGTTCGTAAATTCAACTATTACCAGGCCAGTACCTCCATAAATCACAACCAAACCCTACTTCTCCGAGGGGGTTGCTTAGCGATATGTGTGTGTACTTTCTCAATTCATTTTTCTTTTGTTGTTGCAAGTATCGAACAATCAATTCTAAAAACCAAATAATATTCTATTTTTTGCGAGAAAATCGAATTCTTAAGTTCTGCCGTACTAGCTGATTCCATGTAAAGAATAATGCTTAATCCGTTAATTCCAAGACCGACGGAAAAAGTTGATCCAGTTTTCTGAGCAGATATTTGAGATGTCTGTGTCGTTATAGCCTCTTTCTTTTAAAAGCGCGGGTATTTTTTGTAAGTCTGCGATGGTATCCAGATCGGAGGGGCTTTGTTCAGTGCCAAATGCGCCATCCAAATCTGAGCCTATACCAGCATGAAGAGAATTGCCGGCCAATTGGCAAACGTGATCAATGTGATCCACTACACTACTCAGATTCACATTTTCACTTTGAGGAGTAGATTGGCCCCGTATCCAGTTTGGGGTAAGCATCCATGCATCCATAGCAGCACCTATCACCGAACCTCTCGAAATTAGCTCTTTCAATTGCTCATCGGAAAATTGCCTATGATGAGGAACTAGTGCTCTACAATTGTTGTGACTGGCACAAACGGGTCCATTGTAGCAATCCATCGCTTCCCAGAAGCTGTCATCACACAAATGCGTCGCGTCAAGTATAATCCCGAGACGGGCCATTTCGGTGAGTAGCGCTTTTCCTTTTTGTCCGATGCCTCCTGTAGCATCAGTGCCTTGTGCATAGGTACCTGGGCCGTAGTGGGCCGGTCCAATTAATCTAAGTCCACCGTCATATGCTTTTTCAAGATGTCCGAAGCTAACAATGGAATCAGCACCTTCTAAACTCCTGATGAGTCCAATAGGCGTGGCAGACGGATCTGTATTCCAATTGATCAGGTGCTCTTCCAGGCTTTTGCTATCTGTGATCAGGTGAAAAT
The DNA here is from genome assembly GCA_965215825.1 of Cyclobacteriaceae bacterium. Classification (GTDB taxonomy): domain Bacteria; phylum Bacteroidota; class Bacteroidia; order Cytophagales; family Cyclobacteriaceae; genus JAWPMT01. The sequence goes on from CBDCEM010000002.1 coordinate 1,649,498, forward strand.
GTCCCTCATCGATCATGACCTCATACCAGGCTTTCTGTCCCTGGGTCTGAGCCCAGGCTTGTTCGGGTGAATTCCAACTGGCACCGGGTAGTGTATTACTTCTTTTGGTGTAACGAGCAATTTGGGTACCAATTACGATACCAATATTGCCTTGACGCAAACTCGGTAAGGTAACCGTGCCTTTCTCCCGGTCAGGCTTGTCAGTCATGCCTTTTTCCGAGTCGCGAATTTCCTGAACGGTCCATCTCAAATCACGATTCCACTCCAGGGCGTTCATGGAGAGGTCCAGATGAGCATCGAAAATAAAGGGTGGTTGAGCTTTCATTTAGAAATGTAAGTAAAATCGATCACGGGCATCAATGACCCAAAATTCTTTGAAGGTTTGGTGTTCCACTGCTATTGCCTTGTTGTGCAAAGCCATACTGGGGCAAATGTGATAGGGGATGGCAAAGACACGATCTCCGATATTCCAATGCTGCGCTGCGGAGGTAGAAATCACCATATGTTCTTCGCTGTGGACTTCTATTACCGCATCAGGTATTTCAGGGAATGTAGCCACCGGGGCCTTCATTTCCGCTGCAATAGCCTTATGTCCTAAGTCGATGCAAATTTTATTGGCGCCAGGTTTACTCACTACGCGGGCCATCAGTATCGCAGCTATTTCGAATGGAAGGTCCGGAAAACTACTGGCATAGCCATAATCCCAGAGCAATGTAGTACCTGGAGAAAGTTGCCGATTTTCGTAGGTGGCGTGAATCGGGAAAGTAATGCTCCCTCCGCAAATCAACTCTTTGTTTTGCGTTCCGGTTTTTTCTACCAGCTCAACTATAGGTTCGAAGGTTTTTTCAACTGTGTTTTTCCTGAGCTCTGGATCTTCGTCGTGAATGTGGCCATCGTAAGCATGCCACCCTCTGAAATTCAAGGCATTTTCATGGATTAATTTCAAGAGCCGCGCTGCTTTTTTGATGGAGCATCCGGTTCGGTTCATACCGACATTTAAATCGATATACACGTTTACATATTGTTCTTGTGATGCCCAGGGTTTTAATTGATCCGCATGATCAATTAGAAAGGAAAATTGTGTATTAGGGAAATGACTATTTAAGGAAAGGAATTGATCAATAGCAGGTCCTATCAAAGGATAAGCGATTAATACATCACTCGCGCCACTGGCACCTAACATGAAAGCTTCTGAAAGGGTAGCACATTTGAACTTGTGTATACCTCTTTCGATTTGCAATTTGACAATGTCGGCACATTTGTGCGTTTTAACGTGTGGCCGTAACCTGGAAGGCTCCCCCGCAATTTTGATCATAGCCTCAATATTGCTTTTGATTCGCTGAGGGTATACCATCACTGCTGGTGTCAAAACCTCTCCGTGATTTTCGAATTCAAACCACGCTGACATATTATTTCAATTGAAAGATTGCCTCAATTTCAACTGCAATACCCCCGGGGAGCATCATCCCAACTGCACTTCTGGCTCCTATTCCCAGATCATCTCCCAGGAGTTCTCCTATCAATTCACTAAAACCATTTATTACTTTGGGATGATTTGGAAAGTCTGGAGTTGAGTTCACCATCCCTAATGTTTTTACAATGCGATGGATGCTGTCAAAATTACCCAGTTGACTTTTGATAGTGGACAACATAGTAAGAGCGACTTGCTTTGCAGCATCATACCCTTCTTCGACACTCAGATTGTCCCCTAATCTTCCGATGATCAGGCTCCCATCCGTTCTTGAAGGACCCTGGCCCGAAACATAGAGCATGTTATCAATGACAATGGCAGGTTTGTAAACTCCGGCTGGGGACGGGGGTGGAGGTAATTCCAGACCAAGTTTTTGTAATTTTTCTTCTATTGGGTTCATTGTTATACGAAAAGATCGAGGATTAAAACTGTGATTAAACCAACAATGGAAACAGTAGTTTCCATCAGCGTCCATGAGAGCAAAGTTTCTTTGATGCTCACATTGAAATATTCTTTGAAAAGCCAGAAGCCACCATCATTGACATGCGAGAATGTGATACTTCCTGCACCGGTGGCTAACACTAATAACTCGGGCGAAACAATGCCCGCGGCGGCAGTTGGGACCATAATACCTGCAGCAGTTAATGCAGAGACTGTAGCTGAGCCCACACTTACCCGAATGACAGCCGCAATTAGCCAGGCCATTATTAGCGGAGACATACCTAAGCTCCCCATTAGGGCGCCAATGGCTTCACTAACCTCTGTGGCTATCATAATTTCTTTAAAGGCTCCCGCTCCGGCAATGATCAGCAACACGCCAGCAACACCGGAAACGGCGGATGAGATTACCTTCATTACTTCTTTAATATTTCTGCCTGTTTTGACACCCAGGAAATAGATGGCGCTTAATACCGCCAGAAGCATGGCTAATGCTGGGTTGCCAAGGGCTTCCAAAAGACTATTTGGTCCAACGACAGATTTAAGTATAGATGCACCTCCAATCAGAACAACTGGCAAGAGAGCAATCACCAGACTGGTTCCCAGGGAAGGAACCTTGTATTCTTGAGTGGGCTCTACGACGTACTCTTCTAAAGGAATGGGCTTGATGCGTTGCATGGTGCCTCGCAAGAAGAATTTTGCTGCGAAGATGGCTGGAATACCAGCAATTATTCCGTAGATCAAAGTCAGACCCAGGTCTGCCGAATACATTTCGGCAATAGCAGTGGGGGCAGGGTGAGGAGGTAAAAAACCATGCGTTACAGAAAGAGAAGCCAACATAGGTAAACCGACATAAAGCAGCGGCAACCCGGTATTGGCGGCAATTGCGATTACCAAAGGGACAAGTATCACAAATCCCACGGTGTAGAACATCGGAATGCCGACAATGAAGCCCGTAACAATCAAGGCGATTTGTATGTTTTTTCGGCCAAATTTTGCCACCAGACTATTGGTGATGTTATTGGCAGCTCCACTCTCAGCAACCAGTTTACCTAACATGGCCCCAAACCCCAATACCATTACCAGGGACCCCAGGGTTTTCCCAATGCCGCTTTGAATGGCACTTATTGTTTCCGGAACGGATAGGCCGCCTAAAACCCCGACAAACAGGCAAACAAGCATGAAAGAGATGAATGCATCTAATTTGACAACTGTCACGAGAAGAATCAGCGTAAGAATACCGAGGATGATAGGAAGAAAAGTCATAGTCAAATTAGTATTGATTTAATCTTGCTTCTGTTCGAAAATATGGGTGGCGTAATTGATGTTCCAGGCATCTAGAAGTGGGCGTATGTTCGTAGCACGCTCAATAAATTTTTCATAATTCTGATTGTCCTTTTGGGACCAGAGTACCTCAGACATGGCCAACGCTCTTGGGTATACCATGTATTCCGCATGTTCTGACGAGGTGATATATTCTGACCATAAGTTGCATTGTGCACCTAGCACTAATGCTTCCTGTTCTGGCGAGAGGCCATTTGGAACGGGCTCATACTGATAGACTTTTTCAACGGTAGTTAATCGTTTTATGGCCAAAGGTTCTGTTTCCATATCCGCCTGATAGTAATCGAAATAACACCATTCTCCAGGGGTCATGATTACCTGATGATCCAATTGGGCCGCTGCAATACCTCCTTCTTCACCACGCCAGCTCATCACAATGGCATTGGGAGCCAAACCACCTTCCAGGATTTCATCCCATCCAATGATGGATTTTCCTCGACTATTGAGAAACTTTTCCATGCGCTGAACAAAGTAGCTTTGCAACTCTCCTTCATCGGAAAGCCCCTCTGCGGCGATTCTTTTCTTACAGTGAGGGCAGGCTTCCCATCTGGATTTAGGAGCTTCATCACCGCCAATATGAACGTATGGCCCGGGAAATAACGGCAGTACCTCATCAAATACATTTTCAAGAAATTTGAATGTAGATTCCTGGCCGGCACAATAGATATCCTGAAAAACACCCCAGGTTGTGGCCGTTTCGTATGGGCCACTGGTACAACCCAGGTGTGGATAGGCGGCTAGTGCCGCTCGGGCATGTCCCGGAAGTTCAATTTCTGGAATGACCATGACATACCTTTCTTTCGCATAGGCCACAATTTCTTTCACCTCTTCCTGCGTATAGTAACCACCGTAAGGCTTTCCGTCATAAGTGGCCTGTGCGCGAGTGCGAGTTGTCGTGTATCCAATTGCGGTTTCTGCACGATAGGCGCCCTTGGTTTGTAGTTCCGGATACTGTTTGATTTCTATTCTCCAGCCTTGATCTTCTGTCAAATGCCAATGGAACCGATTGAATTTGAACCGGGACATCATATCGATGTATTTCTTGATGAAATCTACAGGAAACATGTGGCGTCCCACGTCCAAATGCATGCCGCGGTAACCGAACCTAGGAGCATCAGAAACTTTGAGGAAAGGAACATTCGGGCCTGAGGTAGATAAGATCTGGATTAAACTTTGCGTCCCATAAAACAGTCCGGAACCTGAGGAGGCCTTGATCACGATCCCAACTTCATTGATTGTCATGTCATAAGCCTCAGCTGCCAGGTCTGGGTTTTTAGAAGAGGTGAGCCGTATGGTTGTTTGATTTTTGCTTCCCTTGCCGATAGATGCTTCCTTTCCGGAATTGGAAAAGTGCTCTAACAGCAACGTTGCTATCGCTATTTCTTCCTGGGATTCAGCAACAATACTGAAGGAGTTCTTCAAGGGTAGCTGACCCGCTTGAGTTGTGAAGAGTTTTGGTGCAGGTACAATTGAGGGTATAGCATTTGTAAGACCTTGATCAGGAGAAGAACAGGAGCATACCGATATGATCCCCAATAAAAATACAAAGCCCCGGAACAAATAGGAAGACATATAACGCCTGGTTTTATTCCAGTGGAAATTACTCAAATAACCATAGGATTCAGGGGAATGAAATGGATACCCACCCTGAATGAGCCGATGACCCGTTTTGTTTGGTCAATTAGTCGAACCAATCAAAGCCTCCACCACCCTCATCACTTCCGCTCTCTCGGACAACCATAGAGGCATAAGCCGAGCGTAGCCTAACATTGAACGCTCTTAGAGAAAAGTCGGGATGAAACAGGAAACCAATCGGTAATGCCATTGCCTGATCCAGGAATCCCGTGTCAACCAAAGCATTGTAGAAGTTGGTGAGTCGCTTTTCGAAATCTGGGATTAATAGAACATGAGGAGTGAGTTTTGGTAAAACCTTTGGAATATCGGAGGGGTCATAGATTCCTTGCCCTATGAAATCAGCTTGTTCTTGTTCGACATCTTTTAGTCTTTTCTGAAGCTCTTTTCCTTTTGGGGTCAATCTAAATGTATTTGTGAGATAACCTAATTTGGTTAAGTGACCTGATCTGAACAGACCTTTTATAACATAGTCTTTTCGATATACCAAGAATTTACTAAACCCATTATAAATCTGGTGTAGGTAAGGCTTCAATGGTTCTGGAGTGGTATTTAATTCCAGGAAAAAAGGAGCTTCATCTATTTTGAACGAGGCACTGGAATCAAATTTTTCTCCTGGCGAAACATAAAACTCAACCACTCTTCTGCGATCGTAATCCGTATTATCAATTTTCAGGTTGATCTTTTTTTTGATGATTTGTTCATAGAAGGTCAACTCCATCAAATGTTCCGTGTTTGATGAAGATCGAACTAGCCATAGCATTTGACCTAGCGTGGGTTTAACGTCTTCTGTGTTGAATTCTCTTAGCGAGAAGGCGTCCAAAATGACTGTGATCAAAAAGGATATCAATACCAGAATAGGGTAGAAGGTCACCCAGAATGTGATAAAAACTAACCATCCACCTGTCGCAATGTGTTGAAGTATAAGGTAACTACCTCCAAAGAGCAGAAGGGCTCCCGTTAACATGATCACCCAGGTTGGTAATCGGGAAACCCCATAAAAAGAGCGAGCCTCGTATTTATTTTGGATTCTTTCCTTCTTTATCCTGTACGTGATGGCGGAAATGATAAATACCCCCAGGAATATCCACAGGATTGTGACAGCCCTGGGATCAAATCTCTCAAGTTGTTCTCTTTCCCTTTGTTGTTGTTCCCTTACCTGCTTTTGTTGATTAAGTGTTGATCTCACTTCTGCAAGTGTTGTGATTAGGTTTGAGACAATAGGTGATCCTTCTTTTATTGGAACGTTTAGAAACTGAAAGAAAACTTGTTCAAAGAACGTTTTTCTAAGAGCACTGACGTCTGCTGTTTTTACTACTACAGAAGAGTCCGAACGATTGATCAATACCTGTACAATTCCAGAAACATTACCTGTTACTTGTTTAGGTTCCGCAATCTCCTGGTATTCGCTAAAGAAATAGATTTGAAAATTGATGCCGTGCGTTTGTTGAATTTCGTCACATTGGGACTGTAATTGCTGAATTTCCTGGTCAGTTAGAATTCCATCTAAATCAGAAAGAATTGTACTGTTAGCTTTTACTAATACTAAAAAGACCAATAATGCCGTAAATAGTGTTTTCATAAATAGTTGTCTTTGATTAGTTGCTTTAAAACGCCTCTGCAACACTAATATAGAAGCCCGAGGTGTTTTCGCCAAAACCGATATCAAATCGTAGATTGAGTCGTTCTTTTTCGTCTACTTTCATACGAAGACCTCCTCCGAAAGAAGGTTTTAGATCTCGGATCCGAAAATCATTAAGCCGATTGAGGACGTTTCCATAACCCACGAAACCAGCTGCTCCCAATCTCCAGAAAAGGGGTACCCGATATTCGATCTGAGTCGCTATCAGGTGTTGGTCCCTGAACCGTCCAAAATAATAGCCTCGCATAATTGAATTTCCACCTAATAGAGAGAGTTGCCGGAAGGGTGCGGTTCCTTCGATAAAGTTGCCAAGAAATTGAACGGCGATGATATCGTCGCGTGATTTGAAAGGACGGAAATAGTCCCGGATATCGATCCTGTAATTCGAATACTGAAACTCACCGCCAAGTACTTTCCCATGAAAAAATGCCGAGAAAAGGAAATAATACCCCTGAAAGCAATTGTTGATGTTATCCCTTTTATCCAGGACAAAAACGGGACCAATACCTGCGACTTTTGATCCATTAAATCCTGCAACCCGGCTAGTTTCCAATATTCCTCCATCAGTCAATTCCAGATCATACCGATGAAAATATCTGAATTCAGCACCGGCAAAAAAGCCGGGCACCACCTGCTTTAAAACCCGTTGGGTGAATCGGAAGAATTGATACGAGATCCGCTCTTCATTGGAATCAGGAGCGTCCTGACCAACACCATAGTACAACTCAGGAAATTTGACATACCTCACCTGGCCTGAAAAAGAAAACTGCTCAGCATACGTGAAAAACTGATACCTGGTCGAGAAAATTGCCTGATTCTTAGTGGTGTAGAGACCCAGTCCCCCAATTTGAGATGATCTTGAAATGGTGTCTTTCCTGTTGAACTTAAATACACGGAAAGTCGCACCTCCGAATCCTAATCCATTCTCTGGAGAGTAATTTATGGCAGGGATGGCGATCCAGGTGCCGTTTTTCATGCGTTTTTCCTTGATCTGGCCAAAGCCCACAAGGCATGTCATCAAGCACCAAAGAGTTAATAAGACTTTCACGAAAGCGTTTGGATCAATCGACAAGATAAGTCCAAAAGATTGTGTTGTGCAAAAATGTATGTCTCGTCGGTGATCAATACGGTATTAAATGGGGGAAACCTTTTCTGAAGTTGTATGGTATTGAGAACATACCTTGTAGATTTTCGCCTGGAGGCATTAATTTTAACCTTATGAGAGCCTTTCTCCCTTTCGTGGTATTTGTTTTGGTATTGGCTGCCTGTGTAGATCCGGTAGAGAATCGTGTTGATAAGGAAAGTGCCCGTGCTGACTTGCTGGCATTGGAAGCTTTGGGAAATGACCAATACATTACGACTTCTACCAATAAAGGACAGGTAAGCGCTTCGAAAGAGGGCAACGTAGTAACACTAACCATCGAACTGGATGGATTTTCTGCTAATACTTCTCACGCCATCCATTTGCACAATGGTTCCTGCGAAGATCCCGGAGCTCATTGGAATCAAAATTCAAGTCGGAGTTTCTGTGCAGAGGAAAGCTTGGGTGTACAATGGCGAAAATCATATGCCGGAGATATAGGTAATATCTCAACGGATAGTAAAGGAAATGGCTTCTTGAGATTGAGTACTGACCTTTGGACTTTAAATACTGGCCTGGATTCTGATATATTAAATAAAGTATTGGTGATTCACGAGCGAGCGGAGGATTTTGGCCCGGAATGTTTCATTCTTACGGCCCATGATCACGATGGGAATTCCAAAATTGCCTGTGGACGAATCCAGCTGCTGGATTGATTTCCGATTTCGATCAGTACGCGGTGTTTTTAAAAAGTCTTTAAAACCCGGTTTCAAGCTTGTTTGACTTAATTTCACCCAAACACATCACTGTGGTGTAAGCGCCTAAAACGGCAATTAGCGTTCATTGCTGAAGATTCCCCGTTCACCTCCAATCCTTCCTGTTCAACGCAATTAGTAAATAAGAGACATTTGTTATGGCGTAATTTGGATTACCAAGTTATGACACAGAAGATGAAAAAATTCAGTTTAGAATCCATGGTTAGAGATGTAGCGTTTGAATTCGGCGAAAGCCTGTGGAGATATTTCCACATGCGAGAAAGACGATTCCGTACATTCTAAAAATTGGATTTAGATGCCATGGGTCTCAACCAGTGACCCGTAGACATTTTTCGAGCCCTTACTTCTCTCGAAGTAAAAGCTCCATGAGCCTAATTGCTGCCACTTCCCCCTTTCTTTTAAGAAAAGCCCGATCTGTATTATCTCCTAATTCGAAAACCAGGGCTGCCATATCATAATTCCTGAAAAAGAAGTTTCTAGATACTAAAGTAGGATCCATCCTTTGTGAAGGTTTGATATTTGGTGTGTAATTCGGAAGATCGTTATCAATCTGTTGTAACCACTCGTACATAATTCCTCCTCTGTTAGCGGTGAAACTAGAATCTACTGTGTAATAGATGTCGTCCCACGTAGAATGGAAGTCGACGCCAAAGACGAATGATTCTCCATCTGCGGCTTTCCTGGCCAGAAAGTTTTTGACATTGGTCGTTTCAGGCTGATTGAAATCGTACCAGTCTCTGTTTAAGTCGATACCTCCCATGTTGTGCCGCCAATGACCATTGTCAACACCATCGGGATTCATTAAGGGCACGACGTGTGTGGAGAATTTCTTTCTGAATTTTTTTGCTGTTGAATTGTCAGACAGTAAAGTCTCGACGAAAGATTTCATGGCTAAATACCCTGTAACCTCTGGCGGGTGCTGTCTGGAAATGACCATTAAGCTTTTGTTGGATTTACCTTTTCCGATAGTCACCACGTGCATATCTCTGCCTTCTTTGGACTTTCCAAGTACTTGTTGACTGACATCTTCGTGACGGCTAATGCCATCGATCCAGGCTTTCACATGAGTGGAATTTGTGATTTCCTGTGCGGCAATCCAGGTTGGGTTTTCATCAATGTCCAAAGTGATGCGGATACTCTCTGGTTGAGCACCCATGCCAAAAGCACCTTCTCCCATATTAAAGGGTTCGTACCTTGTAGTGTCCAGTGGTTGCCAGGAAAGCCCATTTGGGTCTCTGCTAATTTTAGGATAATAACGGCTCCTAGAATTTTCATAAGTGATATGAACCTTGATGGTTCTTGATGTTTTGGACCAAACCTTGAAGGCATACCAGGGACTAGGATTGATGGGTATATTTTCCGCTGAAATAACGATCGTAAACAGGTCTTCTGCATTTTGAGAAACACCATTCAAACGAGCGCCATCAAAGTCATTGCTAAAAAAGACCTGACCGGAATCCAATTCCCAGGTCCCTTTCCATTGTTTGATGATTGGTCTTGATTCAGTGGGAACTACCTGGGCTGGTGCCTGTCCTTGAAAAGTTGGGGTTTGAGCAGAAACACTACTAAGGACGAGGATGCTTAACAAAAGGAAATAAGGAATTCTCATACCCCTAAGTTAAGCACCAGTCGATTAACCCTTAACCCTGGGCCATAATTCTCTTAGGGTTGGTGAACCATTTGTAGAGTACCGGGATCACTAAAAGTGTGAGTAAAGTAGAAGAAATCATGCCACCAATAATCGTCCACCCCAAAGGCGACCATAGACCGGACGATGAGAAGGTCAATGGAGCTAACCCTAAAATCGTTGTAGTTGTGGTCAATAGAATGGGTGTGAATCGGGTTTGACAAGCCAGGTTGATGGCTGCTGATAAATCCTTTCCCGACCGGATCTGTTGATTAGCGAAATCTACGAGGATAATGGAATTATTTACGACGATGCCTACCAGGCTGATGAATCCTACAAATGCAAAGAAGGAGAAGGACCAGCCTGTGAGGAACAGGGCCACAAAGGACCCAGTAATGGCCAGAGGAACAGCGGCAAAAACGATCATCGGTTGCTGAAAGGACCGGAATTGTAAGACGAGCACTGCAAAAATTCCAATCATTGCGATGATCAGTAGGGTTCCCAGGTCACCGAATGAATCCTGTTGCCCTTCGTATTCCCCTCCGACATAGTAAGAATAGCCTTCAGGAAACTCCATTTTTTCAATTTCTGCAATGATTGATTCTGAGATTTGAGTGATTTCTTCAGCCACTTTGACATTGGCAGTCACGGAAGTGCTTCGATCTGTATTGAAATGTAGGATTTCTGAAATGGCCGGTTTAAACTCAATATTGGCTACTTGTCGGATGGGTAACTGATCTCCAAATTGATTGGACAAATACAACTTATTGAGGCTACTCAGATTGGCTTCCGCCGCATCCGTTTGAACCCGGAGGTCATACTCCTCATTGTTCATGGAGATCTCATCGATGGTCAGGCCATCTACTCCAACACGAGCGGCCCGGTCAATTGAAGCCAAAGAAACTGCTGCCAGTCCTGCCTTATCACGGTTAATTGCGATTTGGATGTCCGTTTTATTGACACTAAGTGGGTTGTCTATGTCCAGCGTACCGGGTGTTTTTTCAATAATCTCCTCCACTTGGAAAGAGAGTGTTCTCAATACCTCCAGGTCATCTCCAATAATTCGAATCTCAACAGGAGCTTCAAAAGGAGGGCCATTCTTCAACTCAGCGAACGTGATACGGGTATCCGGATATTGCGAAAAAGCAAGCCTTAAATTCTCCAGGGTTGGGTAAAATTTCACAGGATCCCAACTTTCAAAGTTGACCAAAATCTGTCCGTGATATTTCTTAAATCGTTCATTGGGTCGATTGTAGTAGATCATAGGATTACCATGGCCTGTGTTGGAAACGTACTTGCTTACGAATTGTGTGGTATCCAATATTTGTTCAACATAGCTGACACCTTTTGCAGTTCGGGCCAGACTACTGCCCCGGGGAGCATCTACCTCAATGAGCAACATGGGTTTGTCCGCATTAGGGAAGAAGCTGACCCCAACTTTTGGGAACAACATAAAAGAGCCAAAAAGACTAAGAAATCCGATCAAGATGACCAGCCACCCTCTTTTCAATGCTCCTCCCAACACAGGCATGTAAGCTTGCTCAATGAATCGATCCAGTTGTTGTTTGAACCAGGAACCTTTTTGTGCTTGCTTTTGACGGAGCAATTTGCCGCCCATAAGGGGTGTTAATGTCAAGGCAAGTACCAGTGAAACAATCAATGTGAAAATGACTGTGAGAGGCAAGGTTCGTAAGAATTCTCCAGGGCCACTTTCCATCAACGCCAATGGATAAAAAGCAAGGAGAGTCGTCGCTGTTGAACTAACCACCGCCCAGCCTACCTCGCCGGTTCCTTTGATGGCAGCATCCTTTAGTGAATGTCCCATTTGAAGGTATCGTTGAATATTTTCAACCACTACGATGCCATTGTCCACCAGTAACCCCAAAGCCAGGACCAATGCTGCAATTGAAATTTGTTGTAAAGCATATCCAGATAAATCCAGCATACCAATCGCCATGATGATTGCCAGTGGAATTACCGTCATGATGATGACCGAAGGCCGGAAACCAAGAAAGATAAAAATCACCACCCCTACCAGAAAGACTCCTTGCAAGAGGTTGCCAAAAAACTCATTGATCCGACTCTGAACGGCAGGAGCTTGCTCGAAAACGGTTTCCAGAAAGACGTCTTCAGGTAATTTCGACTGAAAATCAGTAAGTGTGCTGTTGATGTTTTGACCCACCTGGACCAGATTATTACCTGATTTTTGTGTGATCGTTAATAGGATGGCCCTACGACCCTCATATTTAGCGATCCAATTGTCCTCGGCGTAATCAAACTTCACTTCGGCAACGTCCCCCAGATGTACCAAATGATCGGAGGTAGTTGCCAACACGGTACTTCGAATCTGTTCCAGACTTTTAAAGCTTCCGGAAGATTGAATGCTGAATGACCGCTGACCAGCTGAGACATCTCCAGCAGGTATATTCAGGTTTTCCGTTTGCAGTATCTGAAGTAGCTGGTCTAGGGAGATATTGAAAGCTGAAAGCCGTTGAAAATCGAGTGTTACTTTGATGATTTCATCGGGATAAGCCAGTGTTTCTACATCATCCACACCCTGTACTTTTTCAATTTCACGCTCAAGGTCTTCGGCCCAATTCACCAATTCTTTGAAACTTCGGTCTGCGGAGCCCATTGCAATTTCCTGAATCTTGACCCGCGTATTAGGCTCATATTTGGTGATGTCCAGTGAAAACAGATCTGGCAGATCCGGTTCTACACTTTTCACTACCCGTACAATTTCGTCGAGCTTTTCTTCCACATCCATGCCGAATTCGCCCTCCATTGATATCACAACTACTCCTTCCTCTATTTGTGTTTCGATTTTCACGATATCATCGACTTGATCCAAAACCTCTTCCAGCGGATCGGCGATTAACTCCTCCATGTCCTCCGGACTGGTGCCGGGGTAGATGGCGGCTATGTTGAAGAAAGGGAAAGAAGGGTTAGGGTCTTCACTCCTTGGCATCGTTCGTAGCGAGGAAATGCCAAGGAAGATTCCAAGCATGATCACGATGATCACAAACTGGTAATTCTTAAGTGCTAATCCTGGTAATTTCATGATTTCTGGAATCTAAGGTTAAGGATCAATCGAGCGTTTCAAATACTTCACCTTCTCTTAGGAAAGAGGCGCCTTCAGTAAGAATGCTTGGCTGAGATTGAGAAAATGCTGAAACAGCGGTCGTGAAATAGTCTTCGCCTATATAGTCCGGGGTGATCAGTAACCGTTGGGTGGTTTTCCCATTGGGAACATAGATGGCTACCTGTTCTTCCAGTCCTTCGATAATGGCATGCATGGGTATTTTATAATATGCCTGTTGCAGGGAGGGATAGATGGTTGCTTTAGAAAAGAAACCACTTTTCAATTCATAAGGAAAATTTTCAACTGTCAATTCCACTTCGAATGTTCCCGTCCTGGGGTGTCCTTCGGCTGCAATTTCAGTAACCCGCGCTTGTGCTTCTATCCCTTGATAAGCGTCAATAGCGAGCGTAGCTCGGTCACCTAGTCTTAATTTTACTACATCCCGATCCGCCAGACTGATGGTAAGACTCATGCCAGCTTGTTGTGAAGCAATTGTGAAAATGGGTTGGCCAGGATTTACAAGTTCCCCCTCCTCGGCCATTTTTTGCTGGATCACACCGGGAACAGGAGCAATAATTTGACTGTAGGATTGATTGAAGGCGGCAATCTTTAGCTGTGATTGGGCAACCTCAAGCCCTGTTTCTATGTCCTGGACGCTTTGCAAAGTGGCTGCCGAATCCGCATACAATCGGCGAAACCTTCCCAGGTCGCGTTCCAATTTATCAACATTGGCCTGCGCCTGACGCACCTGTGCGTCGATCTCGGACAAATCCAATGTAGCAAGGACTTGTCCCTTTTTCACATACACACCCTCCCGTATACTCATTGAGTTAATGATGCCACCTGTTTTGAAGGACAACCTGATACGTTCAAGGGATTTGATTTTGCCGGAGGCAAAGACAGGTAGCGGATCCGTACTCTGTTTCAATTGCACCACCTTCGCCTTTTTGGTAGTGGGGATAACAATGGGGTTCTTCACGTACTCTTGCTTGCATGCGACTAGCACAACAACGAAAGAGAGGATGAGTAACTTTTTCATATAGAGGAAATTGAAGGTCTTAATCACGGTTTAATAGGCCAACGCCCGGTCTAATTGAGCTTTGCTGGCCAGGAGACGGTATTTTGAAAGGTTGAGTTGTAGCCTGGAAGTCAATGCAACGGAACGCGCATCCAGGTACTGAACGAGCAGGGCCTGGGACTCGCGGTATTTGCTGGACATGATGTCGAAGCTTTTGTCTGCACTTCTTTGTGCAAGTTCTTGCGAGCGGTATCGTTTTTTTGCCGCGATATAAGAACTATTGGCACGAGTTATTTCAAGGGCAATTTGTCTCTTCAGTTGTTGCTCCTGACTTTCGATGATATCAAGAGATACCCTGGCTTGCTCTATTTGACGCCTGGTTCGAAAACCCTTGAAAATACTCCATGAAAAGCCAAGGTTCAGCAACCAGTAATTTTCTTCCGATCCGAAGTTGTAGTCGTCACCCTGATAGCCCATGTCAAAAACAGCATTGACTTGAGGTAAGCGTGTACCTTGTGCCAAACGGATGGCCTGAAATTGTGCTTCCTGTGCAAATCGTATTTGATTCAGTTCCTGACGTCTGGTGAATGCCTCTTCATAAGAAACCTGGGCATCTGTTGCAATCAATGACCCGATGCTCAACTCTTTATCTTCGTTGATTGCTATTTGATAGTCTCTGTTAAGGAGAAAATTAAAATATGCCCTTGCAGTTTCTTCATCTGCCTGTGCGGAAGATAGGTCCGCTTGCAATTGAGCTAACTCAAATTGAGCGCGATACACCTCATCCAACGTTATCTGATTTTCACGGTGCCTTTTTTGGTTGAAGTCAACCAATGCTTCGAGTAATTCCATATTGGACTCGTAGATTCGAATGGCTTCTACCGCTTGCCAATAATTGAAATAAGCTACTTTGATCTCCATCTTCAGTTCTTCCTCATAGGCAGAGCGCTTCGCCTCTGAAGCTTTTAGCAATTGTTCTTGCGCTTTTTGATTGTAGTAGATATCGGAATTGAAGAGCGGCTGAATGACTCTGATCTTTGTGTCATGAAAATTATTCGGTAAGAATTGTTCATTAACATTTTCAATGGTGGGAAACTGATTCGTTCCGGTCAGTTGATTGAGTGTACCGTAAACTGGGTTAAGTAGGTCTCCGATGGGGAAATTGATAGCTCGACCACCGCTGGCCAGTGTATAATCCGATTGTAAGTTCACAGTAGGTAAGTACAATCCCTTCGATTCCGATAGGGCTAATTGGTTTGAAGTCACAGTAAGTGACTCCTGCAAGAGTTGCTGATTGTTTTGAAGACCTTCAGCAACATATTTTTCCAATACGGATTGGGCTACTGATGCAAAACTGAATAGCCAGGCGGCAAACAACCCGAAGTATTTTAAAACACTCATTTTAATCTTGAGTTTAGGTTCTTGGTTAGAAAAACAAACGGAAGAGGCACCTGGATTGGAACCACAACCCGAGTGAAGCCTGAAAATTCACCCTTCAATCGTGGGTAAGGCCTGGTGAGTCGTGTCAATGAAAATTTATAAGTGTACATCGGTCGTTTACTTAACAGTGTTTAGTAATGGATAAAATTTTTTAATCAGGGTCGAGCATACGGGTGATTGCGCCTAAGGTACTTTCCATAAGCACTTCTACGTTTTCCTCTTCATACATGCTTAAACGTTTCCGCAGTTTTAAGGAAGCTAAACCATGCACCGCTGACCAGATGGCCAAGGATAAGGGATGCAATTCATGGCCTTTGAAATGCCCGTCATCCATGCATTCCTGAACAGTATTCATCAAAATATCGTGACTTCTTTCTCCTGACCATTTTTGATCTTCATGCTCCACTGGAGCGCGATTAACAAACATCAAGTCATAGTATGCAGGATGATCCGCGGCAAATTTCAAATACTGCTGCCCCAGGTTTTTGAGTCGTTCCATGGGGTCGCTAATCGGTATTACAGCCGAGAAGTATTCGAAGAACACGGAAAATGCACGTTCGCTGACCGTGGCAAAAAGTTCATTCTTGTCTTTGAAATGGAGGTAAATCGTTGCCGGACTGTATTCTATCTTGTCAGCAATCATGCGAATACTGGCCCTTTCAAACCCTTGCTCTAAAAAGAGATCTGTAGCCGCAGATACAATCTTCTCTTTTAGCTCCAGCTTTTCCCGCTCTTTGCGTTCAGATATTCCCATTTAATAAACGATTTTCATTTACTAAACAGTGTTTAGCGGAAAAGGTTTCAAATCATTAGGCATTTTTTTATGCTTTTTGGTAAATCGAGTAAGCAGTAAAAATCAGTTGCTTCAGTTTGAGAATGATTGAAGGCTGTGAGGGTTAAAACATGAACTCTTTGTAAAGAAAATCCCAAAATCTATACATAAGAAAGATCGTTTGTAAAGAAGATGGAGATTCCTTCACATAAGTCAGGTAGGTATTTTATGCATTACCTCAATGAGTTGACTAAAGGGGGTTATTTAGAGAGACGTAAGTTTGGCCCAGCCAATTACTATATCAATACGCGGCTTTTTGATTTGCTACTTACCTATTGATCTCCAATCTTTCGCTGAATTGCTTGCGATATGACAAGGCTCAACACAACAAAAGAAGAGAATAAGAAAAAGCCGGTGTTCAAGGTGGATCCATTTGTCGTGAGCATCTCGTAAGCTCCGGAATTTTCAAGTTGCTTCAACTGATCGGTGAGGATACTGGCGAACCCAATGTACGCCATGAAAATGGCTACTACCATTACATCGGCCATGGACCATTTTCCTGATTTGAATACAAAAAAGCCAATGATCTTATTAGACTGTAGTTTTTTGGCATTCAGCATGAGAAACGAGCAAATGACCTTAGTCAGCGGAAACAACACACTGAAAGCCAACACCAGAAATCCTACTGCTGCAATGTCCCAGTTGCCTTGTGTGATCATGAGCCGTACCACTTCCAGAATACTTTTGCTTTTGAAATAGAGGACCTGATCATCAAAAGCAACCATTTCCCCAAGGATGACAAACTTGAATGCCGCAATTCTTGCATCAATATCAATCATTGGTAGCAGCACGCCGGCCAACAATAGAAAGACACTACTTCCTAATACCACCATCAATTCGACAGATGAGATCTGCTTGTAGAACAGCATGAAAAGTGCAAACACCACAATCAGGAAATAAAGAAGGCCCCTGTACGGAGAGGAAGTCGAGTAATTGGCTAATAGCTTGCTTCTCAATTCCTCTTTGGCTGAATCTACGTCAGACTGGTCATACTTTGCAAGGATCGCATCCCTATCAGAGTAATCAACCTGCGAAAAGCTATCCTCCGAGTACTTATCAATGACGTCACGGATATAGGTTTGAAGGTTTTTTCTGTTTTCGGGACGTTCGAGAAACTTTAAGATCTCATCTGCAAATTCAGGAACCCGGGCCCTAACTTGTCCGAAAACGTTGAAAGCCGAAAGTGCAGAGCTTTGTAGCATCCCCAGGAAATTTTTCGGCTTTTTCGGAGCATATTGTTTCTCCATGGTATCGATTGCTTCATGAAGAAACCCTTCGATTTCCTGCTTCATGGCTTCCTTGTTGTCCCCGGTAAAGTCAATTTCTTCGACTTTCTTAGAAAGCACTTTGGTAAGAATCTCTTTCCACTGATCTACATTGAACAATTCATATTTTGAATTAGAAAGCTCAATCAGATCTTCTTTTATTGTTCGACGTTCCTGCTCCAGGTAGAACAGCTGCAACAAGCTGAAGAGTAAAATGAATGCTAGAATGGAAAGGACTGCTATTCTGATTTGGATATTCCTGGGCTGTTGCATGACTTAGTTTAATCGTCTAAAATACCGGAAGGTGGGGTGCCTGCCAAAAGAAGCAGTGTTTTGGGTTGACGAAATTATGACGGATTTGTTACATCAATCGTGGTATGCAGTAATGTATGGCCAGTTTTTAACAAACTTTTAGATTCACCCTATGCGAAGCAAGAAATGCCAATCGTTGTAGGTACTAGCTATGGTTTCTTATAAATATTTAGTCTTGGCGGTCCTGGCGCTAATGCTCGTGGGCTGTGTTCAACCCAAATTATGCATTAAGCATAATTTGCCCAAAAAGGGCAGATGAAAGCGCTGCTTTGTCTGGGTTACGCTGACAAAAATTCTTTCATTAAGAATTTTTCGTCATTATTCAGTAGAATATTTTGACTAGTAATTATTAAATATTCTACTGAATAATCCGGGTTCAACAGCAGAAAAGGGTCAAAGGCAAGGAACGCCCGGACGATTCCATATTGATTTCAGAAGTAGATACAAGCCGGGATTTTACTTCTGCCAACTTTCGACTGACGAACAACGCTACTCATACTTATTATTCTACCGTTATTGTAACCGCTGAATTCAGGAACAAGGGAGTGAAAATAGGATCTGAGCGGATGGTGATTTATCCATTGCCTTTGTTTGGACCCGATAGTTCTTACGTGCATGGACAACCTCTTCATCCGGCAACAAACACAGATGAAATTCATTTGAATATTGAGAGAGCTTCCTTTTATCCGGAAAATGAGTTGAAAGCACTCTTGGAAAATAAGAATCGGTAGCAAGTATCCGGTTATATTTAGGAAAACCTTCAAGATGGCGTTCAGATACTTACTAACCACTTCCCTTTTTATCCTCGGATCTTCATTGCTGGCCCAGTCAGATCAAAAATATCTTGGTCAAAAACCACCGGGAGTGATCCCAGAGAAATTTGCTCCGGATCTCATCTCCATGCCTTTTGAATATGAGTTTGGATCTACTTTTTCCAGAGACGGAAAAGAGTTTTTCTATGGCGTAAATGTGGCAGGAAAGGCGGAAACCCGATATTCCCAATGGGTTGACGGGAAGTGGACCAAACCTGAAGTCATTCTCTCACACGAAACCTTTGGTTATAATGATCCCATGCTTTCAAGAGATGAGATGAAACTATACTTTATTTCCGATCAGGCCATCACCGGTGATTTGCAAAAAGACTATGACATTTGGTACGTCGATCGTTCAGGAGGTTCATGGTCCGAACCCATCAACGCCGGCCCGATGATAAATACGGAAAGCAATGAGTATTACATTTCTTTTACTGCTTCTGGCACCATGTATTTTGCTTCGAATACAGATGCGCCGCCCGGGAAAGGGAATAATTTTGATATCTATAAATCCGCTTTTGAAGGCGGTCAATTTCAAAAGGCTGTGAAGTTGCCGTTCAACTCGGAATACTATGAGGCGGATGTTTTCGTCGCTCCGGACGAGTCTTATGTCATTTTCGCCGCCGAAAAACCCGAGGGTCTGGGACGAGGAGATCTATACATCAGTTTTCAGGTAAACGGCAATTGGAGCACTCCCCAAAACATGGGTGAACCCATTAACGATTTAGGGCACCAACTCTGCCCCTTCGTAACCGGTGATGGGAAGTATTTTTTCTTCACCAGCAACCAGGATATTTATTGGGTAGGCAGTGAAATCCTGGAGCAGTATCGGTAAACAACTGTCTTCTTGCTTGTCAAAGTGTCAGTTTTTCGATTTGGATTAAAGGTGCTTCCTCATTTACTAGCCGTTCTAACATAGCACCTCAGTGCTGAGTGGGAGTGATGAAGAAGAGCAGGTAGCTATTCGCTATTTACTTTTCGCTTGAAATTAAAATCACAAGCATCAGCCATCAAGTTGATGAAACCTGAAATTCTAAGCAGTTAATGAAGCACGTCAATAGGAAGGTATGAAATAGCACCTCGGTGCTGAGTACAAGTACCAAGAAGGGCAGAAAAGCTATTCGCTATTTACTTTTCGCTTGAAATTAAAATCACAAGCATCAGCTATCAAATTGATGAAACCTGAAATTCTAAGCAGTTAATGAAGCACGTCAATAGGAAGGTATGAAATAGCACCTCGGTGCTGAGTACAAGTACCAAGAAGGGCAGAAAAGCTATTCGCTATTTACTTTTCGCTTGAAATTAAAATCACAAGCATCAGCTATCAAATTGATGAAACCTGAAATTCTAAGCAGTTAATGAAGCACGTCAATAGGAAGGTATGAAATAGCACCTCGGTGCTGAGTACAAGTACCAAGAAGGGCAGAAAGCTACTCGCTATTTACTTTTCGCTTGAAATTAAAATCACAAGCATCAGCCATCAAGTTGATGAAACCTGAAATTCTAAGCAGTTAATGAAGCACGTCAATAGGAAGGTATGAAATAGCACCTCGGTGCTGAGTACAAGTACCAAGAAGGGCAGAAAAGCTATTCGCTATTTACTTTTCGCTTGAAATTAAAATCACAAGCATCAGCTATCAAATTGATGAAACCTGAAATTCTAAGCAGTTAATGAAGCACGTCAATAGGAAGGTATGAAATAGCACCTCGGTGCTGAGTACAAGTACCAAGAAGGGCAGAAAAGCTATTCGCTATTTACTTTTCGCTTGAAATTAAAATCACAAGCATCAGCTATCAAATTGATGAAACCTGAAATTCTAAGCAGTTAATGAAGCACGTCAATAGGAAGGTATGAAATAGCACCTCGGTGCTGAGTACAAGTACCAAGAAGGGCAGAAAGCTATTCGCTATTTACTTTTCGCTTGAAAGTAAAATCACAAGCATCAGCTATCAAATTGATGAAACCTGAAATTCTAAGCAGTTAATGAAAGCTACTATAACTCTCCGACCCCTTCGCCAGCTTTCCTCGATAGATCCAGTGAATAATGATGGTATAACCGGTGATCAGGAAAATGCCAATGATCCACCACCCAATGGCAATATTCAATCCATATGCTGACGCGGAGGCTGAGTAGACTGTGATGTCAGGATTAACCTGATTGGTACTTGGGAGCAAC
This sequence comes from Cyclobacteriaceae bacterium, assembly GCA_965215825.1. Classification (GTDB taxonomy): domain Bacteria; phylum Bacteroidota; class Bacteroidia; order Cytophagales; family Cyclobacteriaceae; genus JAWPMT01. Next base: position 1,670,447 of record CBDCEM010000002.1, read on the forward strand.
GCGGGAAATAGACCTATAACCGCTGCGGTAAACATGCCGGCAATGAACAAACTGCTACAGATAAAGGCGGCAAATGGCTTGTCCTTCTTCAGGAATTGGGTGTTGGCGATCAATGCGATCAAACTTATCAATGGAATGATAAGTAAGGCAAGGTTTTCTGTCAGTCGAGTAGTAATTCTTGGTTGAATGTCCGGCATCATGTGGAAAGAAACGATCATCATCGCAAGAATTGCTACCGAAAGAACAACATTCACTTTTTTGATCCGATCGGACAATTCTTTGTCCTCAATTTTTAGGAGCACCCAGTTCCCACCATGTATGGTAAATGTCAAAGTAGCAATCAATCCGACCAGTAGCGTGAATATATCAATAACACCCACATCCTCGCCGGGAAAGAAGGTAGTCCACAAAGGCGCAAAGAAATAGTGCGCTTCGTAAGCAGAAATGCCTTCTGAAACACCGCCAAGGTTGACTCCTCTTAGGATGTTCCCAAAGGCAATTCCGAAGATCAGAGCGAGTAACAAACTGGAAAAGCCAAACAATCTATCCCAAAAAGATTTCCACATGGGATGATCGATTTGATTCCTCAATTCCAGGCTGATGGCCCGACCCATGATCAGCCAAAGTACCATCATGAGCGGCAAATAGAAACCGCTAAAGAACGACGCATACAAGGTAGGAAATGCCATGAACAGCAAGCCGCCTCCGGCTACCAGCCATACTTCATTACCGTCCCAGAAAGGTCCGATGCTACGTCGAATCAAGATGCCTTCTTTTTCATCTCTGGCCACAAACAACGTCAAAATTCCAGCACCAAAATCAAAGCCATCCAGGATGGCATACATGATAAACATGAAGGTGAGAATACTAAGCCAGGTGATCTCCATCGTCTTGAATTTTAGGTTGTGTAACAGGTGTGGGACCCAGGTTGATAATTCGTCCGACCAATAAAATGAATAGCAGGCCCAGCAAAAAGTAAAGCCCAATAAACCCAAGGAAAGTAAATAAGGTATTACCAGCCGATACGGTAGGAGAAGCCCCCTCCGCAGTGCGCAGCAATTTGTAAACCAGGTAAGGTTGTCGTCCCAGTTCGGCCGTCATCCATCCGGCGGTATTAGCGATATAAGGGAGCGGTAGAAAGGCCATGATGAGCCAAAGTAACCATCGCATTTGAAATAGCTTCTTGCGATAAAGGAAGAGAGCTGCCGCTGACATCAGGCCAATGAATAAGGTGCCCAACCCCACCATGACGTGAAAGGAATAATAAAGCAGTGGAACATTCGTAGGCAATTCTTCTTCCGGATAGTCATTCATGCCTTTCACTTCTGCCTGGAAGCGCGTGTAAGTGATCAGACTCAGGACATAGGGGATGTGGATCGGATTGTCGATGCGTTTCATTTCCATGTTTGGTTGTCCGATCAGGACGATCCCGGCACCCTCTTCACTTTCAAAGAGTCCCTCCATGGCCGCAAGTGTCGATGGTTGAAACTCAGCTACATTTTTAGCTTGTTGGTCACCGGTGGGAAAGACAACAAGAAACGAAGCAATAAGCCCGCTGATCACACCGATTTTTATGAACATTTTGCCAAATTCTTCGTGCCTTTTCATCAACAAGTAAAAGGCACCCACTCCAGCAACCACAAACGAAGCAGTCACCAATGAGGCAATCATGTTGTGGGCATATTCCCAGTACAGCCATGGATTTTTGAAAAGGGCTGAAAAGCTGGTGAGCATGATCTTACCACTTTCATCAATGATATAGCCGACCGGGTTTTGCATCCATGCATGTGTCGCAATGATAAAGAACCCACTCAACCACGAGCCGAGAAACACACAGCAACAAGCCGTCCAATGTAACCATTGTGGCACTTTCTTTTCTCCGAAAAGCATCAGACCAATGAAGGCACTTTCCAGAAAGAAGGAAAACATGCCTTCCATGGCAAGCGTTTGGCCCACCACACTGCCGGTTAATTCCGAGAACTTGGCCCAGTTAGTCCCAAACTGAAACTCCATGGGAATCCCGGTTACCACCCCCATGACGAAGTTGATGGCAAATATTTTGATCCAAAACCTACTTGCCTGGTGGTAGCGCTCATCGTCCCTTTTCATGGCAATGGTCTTCATGATGAGGATCAACAAAGACAATCCCATCGTGAGTTGTGGGAAGAGGTAATGAAACGTGATCGTGAAGGCAAATTGCAAGCGATCGTACAAGATCATGTCTTCCATAGACAGCAAGTTTTGTAGTGAGCGATGTTGCTATTGGCAAAGGTCGCTCAGGATGTTGAATCGTTACGGAATTCTACGAAAAATAAGCGCGGTGGTCTAAGATTTATGGATGATTTTTTGAGGTGATGAATGGGGTTGGGAGTGTGAGGTTGGAGAAAGTTTTTTTTGAAAGCAGAAAATGAAGTGCTAATATTGAGTTTACAAAACCATTGAGCAACTTGAGGGGACATGTGACAGCTAATTGATCCTTTCCTTTTGTGTATCTTATTTGAATCCAGGTGGTTTTGTGACATGATAACTGAATAAAAACACAAAATGATGCATCGACTTCTCAAAACGACGATTTGCCTACTATTTGTAGGTCTAAGCATAAAAAGTGTAGCTCAAGATAATCAAGACGTCTTAGGCCTTGATGATCCTGATGTGCCTGAAGTTGTACCTCCATCACCAACTGCAGCTGCTTTGGGTCAGTACGGCGAAATTCCTGTCGATCTCTACCACGGATTACCAAATATTTCTGTGCCACTCTACGAGATTGTTGTCGATGACGTAAAAGTTCCGATCAGCCTGTCGTTTCATGCATCAGGCCATAAAGTGGGTACTATAGCAAGTTGGGTTGGGCTAGGTTGGAGTTTAAATGCTGGTGGAGTAGTCACCAGATCTATGAGAGGTCGCCCTGATCAGGATGACAATTATGGATATTTCAACAATATGGCCGAAATACAGGACTGGGAAGACAATGACCTGTTGTATCATTTATTACCACCTCACGATGCTACATCGATTTCCATGAAGACCTATATGCAGTTGATGAATGACAACAACTGGGATTCACAAGCTGACGTGTTTTTATACAATTTTCCAGGAGGTACAGGGAAATTCATGTTTAAACCTGATCGCAGCATCATTCAATTCCCTTATCAGGACATGAGAATCGGCCTCGCCGAATCTGGATCTTATGAGAATGGATTTCGAATAAGAACACCAGATGGAATGGTTGCTTCATTCATCCACGCAGAATGGAATCAGGTCGATTATGAACATAATAACAATGACCCGGACCCTATATACAATACAGCCTGGTATCTGGGTAATTACGCCTCAAGTATTTCTGATAAAAGTGTTCAGTTCTTTTATGATGAAGGTGTTCTGCTTCCAGGAGACAACATTCCCAGAGACCGGGTTTTTGAGAGGCTTGTAGAATTTAGCTCCGATTATTCTGCAGACAATAGCTCTCTTGTCAATTACACTTCAAATTATACACGCCACCTTGATACAATTCAATGGGAGTTAGGGGGAATTAAATTTTATAGTTCTGCCACCAGGGGTGACAAAGTAGGTGCGAAAAAGTTGGACTCACTGGCGATCTTCAATGCGTTTGGTGAAAGAGAAAAAAGTTTTCATTTCGAATATTTTCCGTTCATCTCAGGGGCTCGCGAACTGGATCAATACCTGATATTAAGATCTGTTACAGAGGTTGGGAAAAAAGGTGGTACCAATCCTCCTCACGTTTTTGAGTACTACGACCTTTTGAGATTACCTCCGAGAGATTCGAAAGACGTGGATCATTATGGTTTTTACAATGAAAAGAATAATACAAGACTAACGCCTCCTTTACGTAATTTGGCTTATGGCGCTCCCATTGCCGGAGGCAACCGGTCCGTAGGCCACAATAAGGCAAGAGTTGGTATGCTGCAAAAGTTACATTATCCAACGGGCGGTTTCTCAGAATTCTTCTACGAGTCAAATGAATATTATTCACTGTCACCGGGTAATAGTGCAAATACAGAAATCGCAGGTACTGTGGCTCTGGCCGAATCTTGCCTGGCGGACGGAGAACTTTACTATCAGGAAGATGGTAGTGTTGTTATTGGTTTGACTTGTCAGGAAGATACTGAGTCGATACCGATAACGATAGGAGATGATGCGTTTGATATCGAATTGATCCTCTCCTATAAAAGTGATCCTACAACTACAATTGAGCATGATGGATCCAATGATTTCTTCCTGGTACAATTATTTCAGATTGAGGAAGCCACTGAAACACTGATTAACTCCTATACGGGATTGATGAATGATCAAACCATCACGGGGCTGCTCTCCGTGGGTAATACTTATAAAGTAAGAGCATACACCAACAACCCGGGGACACAGTTGAAAGCAGAGATTAAATACAAATTCATAGATGTGCCCCCTGGAGGGAATGTCAATAATTATATTGGGCCAGGGATCAGAATTGCCCGTGTAGATCATTACAATGAATCAGGAAGAGCTAAGTCTAAAGTTTATGAGTACAATTTGAAAGAGGATCCAACCAAGTCCAGTGGGACTTTATTTGCCCGGCATCCGGAGTATTCTACACAAATTAATAAACTTGAATTGTATAATCCTCCAGGTAATTATGTAGATCCAGGTCCCGTTATTAGCGTGGTTAAATATAGAACGACCGTCGCTCACCCTAGCGGTGTACTAGGAGCCCTGGAAAGTGATTTACTCGCTTATTCGGAAGTAGTTGAAAGAGAGGTCGGAAATGGACATACTCGTTATTTCTATTCCAATGATATGGATACCGATTATAGTGGACTTGACCCTTTTAGTGCTGGAAATGATCATTATGCTCCTTCCAATCTGTTTGAAAAACAAAGGACAACAGGCTACTGGAAGCGAGGTAAAGTGGAACAAGTTGAAGTGGTTAATGAAACAGGAGAACTTAAAACTCAAACTGAAAATTTTTATAGTCATCTTGAGACTGACTCATCAAAGACTTTCCATTATCAAATGGCGCTAGACCGTTCAGGCGCTGATTATTATCCCTACGATAATGGGTATCATCATGCCTTTGAAGAACAAGTCACTGGATGGTCAAGACTTGATTCGACATATCAGAAAGTAATTGAAGGTGGTATAGAATCATTGACAAAGACCATCTACCAATATGAGAATAGCACTCCTGTTCAACTAATTGCCCCCAAAGTAACGCAAGCTATTTTAGATGGTGTTAACGATATTAAAGTCGAAACGGACTACTTAAATGATAGAATAAATCATGTGATTTTACCTCCCGAAACCACCAGACTCTATAGTGCCACAGGAGAATTGTTGAAAGAACATCGATATCAGTACGTCAGTCATCGCCCTTCGACTATTGAGACTTATTTTGGCAATAATGACGATCCTGATTACACTATCAATCTTTCGCACTACAATGGCACAAGGCCTTCATACGTACAAGACAATTCAGGTGTGGATATGGTTTATCTATGGGGCTATGCTAATACGCTTCCGGTGGCTCAGATTACCAATATGTCTTATTCTGAGGTAGAGACGCTCTTAGGTGCCAATTTGACAAATATCCAAAATTCCGACGATGAAAACTTTATAAAATCTCAACTGGCCTCTCTGCGATCGGTATTGTCAAATACACAATCCATGATTACTTATATCTACGATATAAGTGGATTGATTACTGAAATGATCGACATAAACGGTCAGTCTTCATATTACACCTATGATGAATTTGATCGCCTTTTATATGTAAAAGATTTTGAGGGGAATTATCTACAATACTACGAATACAACCTGGGACTAAGTGATTTTGAATCTGGATCACAGGAAGGATCTGGATCATCAGGTTCTGGAGGTGGTGAGAATGACGAGGATAATCCAAATTTCCCACAAGAGACAGGCGGAGGCAACTAAAAACAACTCAAAGAACACTACAATCATGAAGAATCTAAAAGGACTTTTTCTGGTCATTCTATTTTCAGTTTCATTGCTCAATGAGGCTTTTGCTCAAATTCCCCCACCTACCGGAGGCGGGGGTGGAGGTACAGTTTATTACCTTGATTCTGATGGGGATGGTTATGGGGACACTTTCACCGCTGGTGTAACGACTCAAACTACCGGGTATTCTGTCACCAATAATGACGATTGCGATGATTCGGACATAGATATCAATCCGGATACTCGCTGGTACCTTGATGACGATGACGATGGTTATGGAACTAATTCTACTTCAGTCGTACAGTGTTTTCAACCTACTGGATATGTCTTAAACAATACGGATTGTAATGACAGTGATGGAGCCGTACATGTGAATCAGACCTGGTATCGAGATACGGACGGAGATGGATACTATGGTACAAGTCAAACCGCTTGCTCAAGTCCGGGTACTCATTGGTCAACAAGTTCGGGGAGTGGCACGGATTGCAATGATAACGATGCTGCCGTCCATGTTAATCAGACCTGGTATCAGGATGCAGATGGAGATGGATATTATGGTACTAGCCAGACGGCCTGTTCCAGCCCTGGCTCCAATTGGTCAACAAGTTCGGGGAGCGGCACAGATTGTAATGATGCTGATGCTGCTGTCCATGTTAATCAGACCTGGTATCAGGATGCAGACGGAGATGGATATTATGGTACTAGCCAGACGGCCTGTTCCAGTCCTGGCTCCAATTGGTCAACAAGTTCAGGGAGCGGCACCGACTGTAACGATGCTGATGCTGCTGTTCATGTTAATCAAACATGGTATAAGGATTCTGATGGAGATGGCTACTATGGAGACACTCAAACATCTTGCTCGAGTCCCGGATCCAACTGGTCAACAAGTTCTGGTAGTGGTTCCGATTGTGATGACACCAGTACTAGTTTAACGACTACTTGTACTTTTTCTTCGGGAATCGCCGGAGATGACAAGGTGGCAAAATCGCTCACATATACTTATACAGCTAACACTTCTGTAACCAATGGTTCGTGGAGTCTAAGTGGAGGTGGAACCATTCAAAGTCAGAGTTCGTCCAGTGTCAGTATAAATTGGACGTCTTCCAGCGGGACCTATACACTACAATACGGTTTTAACATTGCTGATAATGCACCCGGATCAAACCCAGGGGACCTGAGGTTTTTAAGTATGGGGAGTATGCAAGTGACGATTTACAACATCAACACACCAACAATTACGGTCACGGAAGGTTGTAATCAAAGCACTATAACTCATAATGGAAGTCAAAGTAGTGTGACCTTCTATTGGCGATCGCCTGGATCCAGCGCTTACAACGTGAGCACAGTTACAAGAACTGTTACAGCGGAGGGTACTTATTATATAAGAGGATACCACAGCGCGGGTGTTTGGGGTCCTATTAGAACAGCCACGGTCACCCACAATGACCCACCTACCTGGTATGAAGATTTTGATGGAGATGGTTATTACGGTGACACGAGGGTACAATGTTCCAGTCCCGGGGCAAACTGGTCAACAAGTGCGGGTAGTGGTGTTGATTGCAATGATCAGGACGAGGACCAGTTTACTTCAGCCCATTGTAATCCCCAGACAATGGCTCCTCTCGGATCGAACAAGTATTTGGAAAGAGGTGCCGCTCATACATTTACATGGTTAGACCCATCGAATGGGTCTACCAATTATAAAATATGGATTGGTGGAGAACCGATGAATAATGGTAATTGGGTGACCGGAAATAGTTTTGCCTGGACGCCAAATTCAACCTATTCCAATATCAGAATCCGGGTAGAATCACAAGACGGCAACACGGTATTCCAAAGTGACGCTTTCGACGTAGTACCGCCTATCGCTGCCTCAAGCGACAAATCAAAATACTATCCTTCTCAAACTATTAATGCCTCTTGGACGGGTGGTAAGTCAAACGAGACCTATACAATAGAGTTGATAAAAGGATCAACGGTGATCTCGACCAAAACGTCATCGGGATCCTCTACCACTTTTGCACTTGGTACCAATCCTTCTTTAGGGACTAATTATAAAGTCCGGGTACGACAAACCACGTCAAACCGTTTGAGTGGCTCGGGTTCCGATGACACAGGAAGTATAACGGTCTATAAGGCACTCAAGGTAACTTATCCTAATGCTTCCGGCTTGAGTTTTCCCTATGAAACAGTGGTTCCAATTACCTGGGAAGGGGAGAATGAAAGCGGCACCTATACCATCTCCGTGATGAGAGGAAGTACAGTAGAAGACAGTTGGGCAGTGACAAACGTGACCTCATACAATTGGACGGTTGATAATGGCGAATTTCCAGTGGGTACGAATTACAAAATCAAGGTGACACAGGAGAGCTACAATGATCAATCCAATAACAACTTTGAAATAAAAGTGGCAGATCCCCAGCAGATGTTTCCACTTGGTTCGGATAAGTATCTTGAAAGAGGAGCCGAATATACCTTTACCTGGCTGGATCCTTCTAGTGGTACAATCAACTACAAGGTATGGATTGGCGGTGAACCCATGAATGATGGGAACTGGGTGACTGGGAATAGTTTCGACTGGACCCCAAATTCGACCCATTCCAATATCAAGATCCGGGTCGAGTCACAAAACCAGGATATTGTCTTTGAGAGCGACGCGTTTGACGTAGTGGCACCCATTGTTGCGTCAGTGGATGAATTAAAATACTATCCATCCGGGACCATTGAAGCCTCCTGGACCGGGGGTAGGTCGACGGAGACCTACACCATCGAATTGATCAAGGGCTCATCGGTTGTTTTATCCCAAACGTCATCCAGCACCTCTACCACTTTTGCATTGGGCACAGATCCTGATATTGGAACTAATTATAAAGTCCGGGTGCGTCAGACGACTTCTAATCGTTTGAGTGGTTCTGGATCTGATGACACGGGGAGTTTTACAGTATTTGAGCAATTGAAAGTACTTTATCCAAATGCCTCAGGGTTGAGCTTTCCGTATGAATCCGTGGTACCAATCTCCTGGGAAGGAGAGGATGAAAGCGGAACCTATACCATCTCGGTGATGCGCGGAGCCACGGTAGAAGACAGTTGGACGGTAACGGATGCTACATCATATAATTGGACGGTTGATAATGGCGAATTTCCGGTAGCGACGAATTACAAGATCAAAGTAGAACAAGGTGGTGAGGATGATCAGTCCAATAATAACTTTGAAGTGAAAGTGGCGGACCCCCAGGCGATGGCGCCACTCAGTTCCGGTAAGTTTTTAGAGCGGGGATCGGAGTACAGATTCCTTTGGTTGGACCCATCAGGAGGTTCAGTTAATTACAAAATCTGGATTGGTGACGAGCCAATGAATGAGGGAAATTGGGTCACTGGCAATTTCTTCGACTGGACACCAAACTCTACTTACTCCAATATAAAAATCCGGGTAGAGTCTGAGGATCAGGACAAAGTATTTGAAAGTGCAACCTTTGATGTGGTTGCACCAATAGTGGCTTCAACGAACGAATCAAAATACTATCCTTCTGGCACAATCACTGCTACTTGGACAGGAGGGTCTTCTGATGAAACTTACACCATAGAACTATATAAAGGGTCGGAGGTTCTGGAGACTAATACATCAAATGCCACTTCCACCACATTTGACTTATCGGCTTCACCTGATATAGGAACAGACTATCGAGTAAAAGTTTATCAGAATACCGCGAATCGCTTAAGCGGCACAGGCGCTGATTTTTCTCCGTACTTTACAGTTTACAAACAACTAAAAGTAACCTTCCCAGATGGGAACGAATCTTTCGTATTTGGCGAAGAGGTTAACATCACCTGGGAAGGTGAGGATGAGGAAGGGTTATACGATATCTATATATTGGCAGATGGCGTGACCGCCGTAACCTGGGTGGAGGTGTCTGGTACTTCGCTCGATCCCGATTGGACCGTGACAAAAAGCGAAACTGGAGTGGGTGCTAATTACACTGTACAAGTAGTTCAGGGAAGTTATGATGATGAATCAGACGACACCTTTACCATTGGTTTTCCCTCGGCAGAGGCAATGACCCCTTCTCAAGGAGATATCCTGGCAGTTGGACAAACGGTGCCACTCTCATGGTCAGGCCCTGTGACGAGTGATTATAACGTCTATTTGGACGGAACACTCCTGATTACAGTGACGGGTAACTCATATGATGATTGGACCTTACAACCCACTCAAATTGGAGAAGAGCATCAAATAAGGGTGGAATCCATCGATGGTACCGCCGTTTCAGAAAGTGGGACGTTCGAAATTGCACCACAAATTGCAGTTGCCACTGTGGGACCAGTAGTCATGTTGGGTGAAACGCTTTTTCTGAATTGGGCGGGTGGTACTCCCCATCTGGATTATGTGGTGGAGCTGATAGGCGGAGCCAGCCCGATAAATCTGTATACCGGGCCCGACTTCTCTTTTAATTACCTTGTTCCGGGTTCGCTGGAATTAGGAACAGGTTATCAGATCCGAGTATCTCAAAATGAGAACCTTGAGGGTACTTCTTCTCCTTCTTTTGAAGTAACAGAGTGTACTATTGCTTCCTCAGCATCTGCTGACCAGAACTATGTAAAAACTTATACCGCTCGTACCAACCTAGGTCCTTGCATGGCCAACGCGGATGATCCTTTCCTTGTCCAGGAAGCGATTAGTTATGTAGATGGATTGGGTCGACCTATTCAGGTGATACAGAGAAATGCGACGCCTGCAGATGTTGCTGGAAATACCTACGACTTGATTACGCATTTTGATTATGACGAGTTCGGACGTCAGGATAAAAATTACCTGCCCCATCCAGGAGCGGTGAACACAGGAGCCTATCAAAATACTGCTCAGTCGGATCAACAAGCTTACTATGCCACAAGGTTCGATGCGGAAGACGGAGTACAAGCATTTAGCCAACAAATCTTTGAGCCTTCGCCTTTAAATCGCGTGACGAAATCAGCGGCCCCCGGGGATACCTGGAAGGCAACTGGAGAACATACCGTAGATACCGATTATCAACTGAATGATGGTACTCAGGGAATCCGGTTTTTGCTGGCTGAAGGAACAACTATTGAGAATTATGGGACTTATACAGCGGGAGAGCTGAGTATTTTGAAAACTTCCGATGAGAACAATGATATCGTCGAGAGCAATATCTATAAAGAAGGAATAGCTTTTACTTATACCAACCGGAAAGGACAGGTGATTCTTAAACAGACACGTCTAAATGGCACTGAGTATGCTTCCACTTATTATATCTACGATGATTACGGGAATTTACGCCATGTGATCCAACCTGAAGGAGTCAGGATTATTGATGAGTCCTCCAATACGATCGATTGGACCAATAGCATCAATGATGAAAATTTTCGAAAAAACTGGATGTTCTCTTACGACTATGATAGCAGGCAAAGAATGATTGCTAAAAGGGTGCCCGGAGCGGACTGGATAAGAATGATCTACGATGAAAGGGACCGGCTGGTATTGACGCAGGACGGCAATCAGAACCTGGAGGAATTTACGACAGAGGACATTATTCTTGACGGCTCTCAGGATCCACTCGATCCTTTTTATGAGGTACATGGCGCAACCATAAAATTGACAGGAAATTTCCATGTCACGGCAGGAAGTGGAACTACTTTCAGGGCGAAGGCCAATCCAGGTATCGCAGATGGAGGCTGGATCTTTACAAAGTATGATGAATTGAATCGACCAGTGTTAACGGGTCGAATGGAGCGCCGGGCCAATCCTACTGAATTGGAAGGTGAGGCGGTAAGTCATTACACAGAAGGAGTCAATCATGGAGAGGCTTACACGGGTTCAGGTGATCTCTTTGGATATACTAACCATGCATTTCCAACAGAGTATAATGTTGGAGAACCGCTAGAAGAAGAAGATTTGTTAACGGTTACGTATTATGATACATACGATTTCACAGGACAAGCCGTTCCTGTGGGAGCAAGAACTCAGATCAAAGGTCAGGTTACCGGATCAAAAACCAGGTTACTGGGTACTGACACATGGCTGACCAGTATCACCTATTACGACAATCGTTACAGAGTACTTATGACGGTTTCAGACAATTATCTAGGTGGCAAGGATACCATAAGAATGTCTTACCGCAATACGATATCACCTCTGATTTCCATGACAGAGACCAGACACACAGGCGGCGAAGATGTAATCATTGTGGAGCAGTATGCCTATGATCATATGAATCGTTTGCTTACTACAACTCATAGCATCAACGGTGGACCGGAAGTGGTCATTGCCAGTAATACCTATAATGTTATTGGAGAACTGATTCAAAAAAATCTAGGAGGATCAAGCGAGGGGGATGTTACCCCAGTTCAATCCGTAGACTATGATTATAATATCCGAGGTTGGTTGACATCTATCAATAATGGCGATAACTATGATCCCGAAGATGATAAATTTGGGATGAGGCTTAGCTATGACGATGCACCAGCAGGTTTTGAACAATACAACGGAAACATCGGTCAGATGCTCTGGCGCAGCCAGGGCGGAGGGTTACAAACGACAGCTCAGAACTATGTCTATACCTACGACCCATCCAGTAGATTAACGTCCGCGGATTACACAGGTGTCGGAGACTATGATGTGAATGCTATTGCTTATGACCACAATGGTAATATCCGTAGCCTTCACCGGAATACAAGAGATAACCTGACCTATGATTATCGAACAGGAGTAGATCAAAGTAATCAACTGTTTTCTGTTTCCGATGCCGCAACCGCTGATCTTTTCAATGATGGAAATACCAGTGGGGATGACTATACCTACGATGACAATGGCAACTTGATCAGAGATCTGAATAAAGGTGTAGTTAGTATAGCTTACAATCATTTGAATTTACCTCAACTAGTGACCTTCGAAAATGGGAATACCGTTCTATATACGTATGATGCTGGAGGTATGAAACTTCGTAAGGTGGTTAACGAGGGCTCAAATGTCACGACAACTGACTATCTGAGAGGAATGCACTTCATTGATAATTCATTAACTTTCTTACAGCATGGCGAGGGAAGAGCGGTGAAAGATGGGGATGCTTTCAATTATGAGTTCAACTTGACAGATCATTTGGGGAATGTCAGGGTTTCTGTGAGTCAGCCCGGTACGGTCGTACAGCGAGATGGATACTATCCTTTCGGCCTCACGTTTAATAGCTCGGCAGATAGTCCAGAAAACCTGTACAAATACAATGGTTTTGAGCAGCAGAAAGAGACAGGCTGGTACGATTATTTAGCCCGTCAATATGACCCGGAACTTGGACGTTTTACGAGTATCGATCCAGCGGCGGATTTAATGCGTAGGCAAGGACCCTATAATTATGCATTCAATAACCCGATTAGATTCATTGATCCTGATGGGATGATGCCTACAGATGCGCTTGCTGATGCTGCACGACAGATTGGAGAGAAAGTTTCGAGTCAAGAACAGAGCAACAATTTAGAGTTTGAATGGACAAATAATATGGCAATCAATGTATTGCAAGGAGTTTTGTGGGTTGGGAAACAGACAGCTGATTTCCTTGACTATATTGACGGGACAATTAAGGAAGGTGAAGGTGATAGCCAAGAAGGTGGCGCTCCTGTAGTAAATAATGGCTCTCCCGGACAAGAGGCAGCCAAGGGTACTGCAAGTAATACTGAAGAACCTATTGAATTACCTTATACAGGTGTTGCTACTGGATGGAGTAGTCCCTCCAGTAAGGCAAAGGGGCTCGCAGACATGGGCCACCGTATTAATCAACTTCTTACAAACGAATTAACCGAACTTCCAACTTCAGATGCATCAAATCAGTCGGGTTATAAGGGAGCTGTTAAAGGTGGGGAACCTGTTGAATTCCTTATATTAGGCAAGCCTGGTTTTGATCCTATTACCATGGATGCAATCAATGATTCAATATGGGAGACTGTGGATCCTATCTCAGGTGATATTGATACTATCGGTACAAGGTCCAGGAATGGGAAGCCAGCTCCACTCGATAAAAAAACAATTCGATTATTCTTAGATATATATGAACACTAAATATTTATTTGGACTAATTATTCTATTTGCCTGCTCTCAGGAAAGTAGATATGCTGAACAATATTCGAACGGCAAAGTGAAAATTGAAGGTCAAACTTTGAATGATAGAAGAATCGGCGAATGGTTCCAATATGATTCAACAGGTACCCTTACGAAGAAATACCAATATGAGAATGGTGCTATAAGGAAGAGCTGGACGTATTTAGATTCAATATTATATGCAATTCAGGAGTTTAATGAAAATGAGGTGAAAGAAGGTTTAACAACTACATTTTACTCCGATGGTAAAATTCAATCGAAAACAAAATGGCAGAATGGAAAACAAGTCGGTGAACAGATATTCTATTTCCAAAACGGGAATTTAGAAAGGAGCTTCTCAAGCATATCAGATAAGATCATCGATTTTGAACAATATTACGAAAATGGAAATTTGATGGCGAAAGCTGAGGTATTTGGAGATGGCTTAGCTCACTTTTTTGACTCTCTAGGCAGTGAAACCGTAATTATCAAAATGGAAAATGGGAGGAATGTTGATACAGTAAAAGTCTTCCCTTAACCTCTTATTTTATCCAGAAAATGAATGAGCCTCTGAGAGATCAGGGGCCCTAGCTAGCGCGAGGCTGAGCCTCGTGCTTTTAATAGAAGAGCCCCCGCTTGGCGCTCGTTCATGACGAGTGCTTAGTAGTGAGTTATTAATTATCAGCCATATGGAAAATAGAGTAGCTAAAGTTTGAAAAAATAAAAACTAAAACAATTACCAAAAACAAGAATAAAATGAGAGAAATACAACGAATAGGAATAGGGCTGAGTCTCATGTTACTGATGGCCTGGAATAGTTATGGTCAGATTATCACCGAGGAGATAGAAGTGCAAATGAACGGTGGGAAGACATTGATCCAGGATGCATTAGAAGTAGAAGGGGATTTGGAAGTGACCAAACCCGCAATAGTATGGGGTGATGACACGAAAGTTTTAGATCATCACCTGGAGTTGTACTCCGCAGATACCGGAGAAGATGATGCCTACATTGGCTTGTACTTCCATCATGGAAATCAATTTGGTCAAATGCTAAGGGTCAGAAGCAGTGGTTTTCACTTTACGGGTGGTGGCTCCTTTGTGAATTACCGTAAGCTTTATGCAAATGGCTTCAATCAGGTATCGGATAATTTGTATAAGAAAGATGTAGTAACGATCCCGGACCCGCTTACGTTGATCTCCGGATTACGTGGGGTATGTTTTAAGTGGAAAGAAACCGAAGAACCTTCAGTAGGGTTTATAGCTCAGGAAGTACGAGAGGTATTACCAGAATTAGTGGCTGGCGATGAGGGAAGCTTGTCGGTGGAGTATGCAAATATAGTAGCTGTAGCCGTAGAAGCGATCAAAGCTTTAAATGAAAAAGTAGCCACATTAGAAGCAGAAATTGC
This sequence comes from Cyclobacteriaceae bacterium, assembly GCA_965215825.1. GTDB lineage: Bacteria > Bacteroidota > Bacteroidia > Cytophagales > Cyclobacteriaceae > JAWPMT01. The sequence goes on from CBDCEM010000002.1 coordinate 1,685,885, forward strand.
AGCACTGAAAGAGAACTAATAACTTAGATTATTACCAATAAAGAAACCCCCTTACTGGCCCTTACTAGCGTAGTTTCAAAAACTAAATGGTCTCTAAGCGTAGATTCCGATCTACGCTCTTATATATTCTGCTATCCGAGCAGTAGAAGAAACAGATGAATAAATGGTTCAAGGAATTACGATGGAACGAAAGTCTATTTGAAATAGAAATGATATGAAGTCGTAGGTACAACCTACCACTAGAAGGGATCATTTGGGGAATGTTAGGGTTTCTATTAATCAGCCTGGGACCGTGGTTCAGAGAGATGGGTATTATCCCTTTGGGTTGACTTTTAATCACTGGGCAATTAGCCCTGAAAATAAATATAAATTCCAAGGGCAAGAGCATCAGGATGAAACGGGATGGGATCAATTTAAGTGGAGAAATCACCAACCTGATATTGGGCGATTTTTCAACCTTGACCCTTTGGCGGAAGATTACTATTATAACTCGCCCTATGCGTTCAGTGAGAATAAATTGATTTCATATCGTAAATTGGAAGGTCTAGAAGCCGAATTGGCCATTGCTGGAACAGGAGGTAATGATGGTGATGATGACCCAGTATTTAGAAGTAGAGCTAGGAAATTATCGAATAAGACCGGGGCTACCTATGGAGAAACTAGTACTGGAGCAGGGCTTTTGGGAATCTTTAAGGATGCAACTAATGCGGAAGGAAGTCCCCAGCAGTCGCTCGGCTTACTTTGCCGAGTGACGACTATTACCTTGGCTTTTGGCCCAATAGACAGTGACAATAAGGTCCAGATCAACTAACTTTAATCAGTGTCAGAACTTCGAAAGCAACTGGAGATCGACCTTACTTTTTGACTTTTACAGTGGTTGGGTGGATAGATATATTTACCCGGAAGGAATACTGCGATATTATTATTGAAAGTCTTAAGTATTGTCAGGAGCATAAAGCAATGGACGTTTATGCCTATGTAATCATGTCAAGCCATGTTCATCTCAGCAGTTGCTCGGCTAAATGCCGAGTGACGACTATTACCCGGGCTTGTAGCCCATAAGGAATGGAGATAACGTAAAAATCAACTAACTTTAATCTGTGTCAGAACTTCGAAAAGCAACTGGAGATCGCGCTTACTTTTTGACTTTTACAGTGGTTGGGTGGATTGACATATTTACCCGGAAGGAATACTGCGATATTATTATTGAAAGTTTTAAGTATTGTCAGTAGCATAAAGCAATGGACGTTTATGCCTATGTAATCATGTCAAACCATGTTCATCTCAGCAGTTGCTCGGCTAAATGCCGAGTGACGACTATTACCCGGGCTTGTAGCCCATAAGGAATGGAGATAACGTAAAAATCAACTAACTTTAATCTGTGTCAGAACTTCGAAAAGCAACTGGAGATCGCGCTTACTTTTTGACTTTTACAGTGGTTGGGTGGATTGACATATTTACTCGGAAGGAATACTGCGATATTATTATTGAAAGTCTTAAGTATTGTCAGGAGCATAAGGCAATGGACGTTTATGCCTATGTAATCATGTCAAACCATGTTCATCTTGTAGTGAGACGAAGAGAGGGTGAAATGAGCGATTTTATTCGAGACTTTAAGAGTTTTACCGCTAAATCAATTATTAGTGAGATAGCGCAGATGCCAACAGAAAGTCGGAGAGATTGACTTTTGTATATGCAGAAGTATTTTGCTAAACATGAGAAGCAAAATAAAACATACATGTTGTGGCAAAAGACATGCCATCCAGTGGAGTTATTCACTCCGGCAGTCATAGACCAAAAGATTGAATACATTCATCAAAATCCTGTGGAAGCAGGAATTTGTACTGAGGCATCTTCCTATCAATATAGTAGTGCAAATCCTATGGGAGAAATTACACTTAATGAGGCATGAGCCTCTACAATAATCATCACTCGGCTAAGCCGAGCGATTGCGAGAGGTTGTCAAACCACCGGATGCGGATTAGGTGCCTTTGAAAATCATGTTAATTTCATGAACGCAGTAGGGAGAGGTTTTTCAGGACAATATTTACTGACGCCTGATCCATCTAATGGTCCGGTTTATTCTCGACAATTATACAATCCATTACCTAGATGATCAGACTTGCCGTTTTCCTTGTATTGGCTGTTAATTTCAGCTGCAGCGATCAATCAAATAGAAAGAATGTTGCCGAAGAAGATCTGACGACAAAAGACTCGGTTGAGTCAGCTGAGATTCCCACGCCTTTAACTGAGCCTGAATCTATTCCTTCGAAGATTACGATCGATGATTTTAAGAATACTATTTGGGGTAATGATAAGTTTGACGGGGGATGCCTGAGCACAATATCGTTCTATGAGCATGGAGAATGTAAAATATATTATTGTGGACTAGATGAAGCGTTTACAGGTAATTTCCAAATTCGCAATGACACAATTTTTATAGACGAATTTCATCGAAAATCAAATATTTTGGAGAACAGTGGTTTTGAAGTACAGCACCGATTTAAGTACATCCTTTCTGCGAGGCGGATAATTTTAGTTTATTATGCTGACTTGAAGAATGACTCTGAATTGATTGGAAGGGACGATAACTATAGTTTCGAGCAAATATTAAAAGACTAAAACCCCGAACTAGCCGTAGATTGTGAAAAATGAAACACCCCCAACTAGGCGTAGTTTATAAAAAGAAGTACTGAGCGTAGGATATTCCTACGCTCTCCTATTTTTCTGCTATCCGAGCAGATAAAAAGCAGTACCCAGCAGTCACCTTACTGGCTTAAGTCTTCCTGCGGATGACTTGAGTCGGAGGATAAAGACAAGTTTGTAACTTGGTTGATATGTCATCCAAATATAAAATTCAGGATCATCAAGCACTGCACTTTATAACATTTGCCACAGTGCAATGGGTTGATGCGCTCTCAAGACCAGTTTGTAAACATATTGTCGTAGACAGTTTGCTATATTGTCAGCGAGAAAAAAGTCTTGTACTTTATGCATTCGTGATCATGAGCAATCATGTACACTTGATCGCATCGGCTCTGGAAGGAAAGAACCTGTCAGATATTCTTAGGGACTTTAAGAAGTATACGAGTAAGCAACTACTAAAGGAAATAGCTGAAAACCCTCAGGAAAGTAGAAAAAATTGGCTGATGTGGATATTTAAATCAGCGGGAGAGAAAAATTCAAATAATAAGAGTTTTCAATTTTGGCAGCAAGATAATAGACCCATTCAACTATCCACTAATGAAATGATTGATCAAAGACTTGATTATATACATGAAAATCCAGTGAAAGAGGAGTTGGTTTGGAAAGCAGATCATTATCCTTTTAGTAGTGCCGCAAATTATGCCGGTAGGAAGGGATTACTTGAGGTCGTGTTGATTGAATAGTAAGTTGAAAACTTACATTATTTCTACGCTTCAGTTACAAACTGAAGCCAGGGGAGGCGTGTTTGGCATCGTGAAAGAACTTTGAGGCCTGGTCATGCGGGACATTTGAATCCTCAATATAACTCTGATGCCGCTCGAGATACTCACATTAGTATTGGACCTGCTACATTTGACTGGACGGTAAGTTAAGCTCGCAAGCTAAATTTACTGTAGATGAAAAGAGAGAGAAGACACTTTGATCGAGAGTTCAAGCAAATGGCTGTGAACCTATGCCTGACAGGTAAATCAGTTCGAGAAGTTGCTGATGAATTGGGGATTCGAGATGAGATGTTAAGACGCTGGAGACGTGAGTTCACACAATTCGGAGAGGGAAGTTTCTCTGGGAATGGGAAGGCGAATCTGACAGCAGAGCAGAAGGAAATTGAGAAGTTGAAGAAAGAGCTTAGAGAAGCTCAATTAGAGCGAGATATCTTAAAAAAGGCCATAAGCATCTTCTCCAAGGGAGACAACAAATATTCCAATTCATAAAGGATCATAGCCACTTATTTGGTGTTGAGAAGATGTGTCAAGTATTCAAGTTGAGTAAGAGTTTTTATTATCATTGGAAGAATCGCCAACCCTCTGCCAGGTCAATAGAAACTCAGGAAATCATTAGGGATATCAATGCCATTTATCAAGAAGTAAGGGTAGATATGGAAGTCCTAAAATCACTATGGAACTCAAAGAGCGTGGCTGGAAAGTATCTAGGCCTAGAGTAGCCAGAATTATGCGTTCTGAAGGACTGAGAAGTGTTATTTGTAAAAAGTTTAGGGTAACCACTACAGACTCAAATCATCGGTTCCCGGTGGCTGAAAATCTCCTCCAAAGAGATTTTCATGCCAGCCGGCCTGGGATCAAGTGGGTCTCTGATATCACATATATACCTACCGATCAAGGCTGGTTGTATCTGACTATCATTTTGGATTTGTATGACCGTAAAATTGTGGGGTGGTCGTTAAGCACTGACATGACAACTCAGAACACTGTCTTGACTGCTTGGAGGATGGCGCTGATCAATCGGCCTGTAGAGCAATGCCAACTGTTGTTTCATTCCGATCGAGGTATTCAGTACGCTTCGTATGGGTTTGGTGATGAACTGAAATCCAAAAGGATCACTCAAAGCATGAGTCGCAAGGGAAATTGTTGGGACAATCCGTAGCTGAAAGTTTCTTCAAGATTCTTAAATCAGAGCTCGTCAATCACACCAAGTTTCATAGCATTTTACAGGCCAGAAATGAAGTCTTCGAGTTCATTGAAGTCTGGTACAATCGAAAAAGAAAACACAAGTATCTGGGGTATAAGACTCCTCAACAATTTGGTGAAATCAATTATTCAAAATGCGCTTGACTTATTGTCCAGTTTTTTGTTGCAATTCCAGAGAGCTGAAAAAATGTCAGTGGCTTCCAACTGGGTGCAGTTATAATAGAATAGTACTTGCTCAATATTTTCATGTCGAACTCCCACTCAAGCTGACGACATGTGTTCTACAGCACACTGACTTTTTTTACAGGACCAACCTTCAAACCGGAAACAATAATCCAACTTTCATAGATTCCAATCCCGTGAATGTTCTCGGTGACCGCCCATTAAGGTCGATTGGTCGATCTTCTGAATCCGCTCCTTTTCAATGATCTAGTTTCGAAATCGCTACGGAATAATAGGCAATACCTATAGAAACTGGTAAACCTAAAACCAATAATGAACTTTTCTTTTTTCTCTAAGTCTCAAAAGACAGAGAACTCTAATACCGAAACATCGGTAAACACACTCGATACATCAGAAGTTGATCGCGTAATTGATAAGATCCTGGCAGGAAGCCCGGACGAAACGAAATCTGAGACATCAACAATAGATGAAGCTCCGAAAGCGAAGAGCAAGGGAAGATTCAGAGTCATCAGAGAATTCAAAGGAAGTAAGTTCATGCTCGACCAGGAAAATCGGATTTCTCGCGTCAATTGGTACGGTGCTGTCGATCAGGAGACTGCTGAAATTATGTTAAAGTTAGGGGGAGACAGTGTCGAATTTCAGGGATACAGAAAGCTTATCCTGGACAGGAGAAGGTTGAAAGAATTCGATACCGAAGCACGTATCTGGATGAAGAACTTCATCAAAGGAAGAGCTAAAAACATCGTAGGAGGCGTTGACAAGCTTGCCATGGTCAATCGTAGTTCAGGGTCTGGCAGCCTCTTTGCCAATTTCATCGGCTCAGCTATTCGCATGGTCATGCCTAATCTGAAAATCAAGAAATTCGCAAGTATTTATGATGCCATAGATTGGGCCATTGAGGATTAATCTCATTTTCGATAGAGGGATTTCCTTACTAGCCCGGAAGTTACTTCCGTGATATAACGAATGTGAAATCTCCTCTGTTCGACATTTGCAATGTCGCAACGCATATCGTTGGGTCTTGGACCCAATAAAGTAAAAACTCTCTCAGTGATTACAAGTCTGTGCTAAGAGTTGGATTTCCCGTTTTCCAGCCCTTTCCTCCTAATAACCTTCCCATTCATCGAAAATAAATCCTGACTTGTCGCGACCAAACACTAATTTGTAACTCGATTCCAACCAATAACCTTAGATGAATAAGATCAGTCGACTTATAGGGCTATCCTTACTCCTTTGTTTCATTGCCTGCTCTTCTGCGTGGGCACAAGATGATTACCTGAAGCGGGAAAGACTCCCGGACCATATCAATACGGAGTTTACAGAGACCAAACCCATCATTTCTTACGATAACCGAACACTTTTTCTCACCCGCCAAAATCACCCAGACAATACGGGTGGACGTGGAGATGTTCAGGATATTTATTACTCACATCGGGACCGCACGCATGATTGGGATACACCCATAAACATGGGTACACCCCTTAACAATCAGCACCCCAATGGTATCTCGGCGCTTTCTAAAACGGCCGATACTGCATTGGTGATCAATGTTTTTGATGGAAATAGCTATGAAAAAGGGGCTTCTATCTCCATGAAAGAAGGCGATACCTGGAGTACGCCAAAGGCCATCAACATCAAGAAATTCAGGAATTTCAGTGATTATGTCGATTACTTCATTTCCTCGTCCGGAGAGCATTTGTTCCTCGCCATTGAAAGTCGTGATACCTATGGAGATCAGGACATTTATATCAGTACGAAAATTGATGATTTTAACTGGACGGAGCCTGTAAACATCGGTAGTGGTGTAAATACCGAAGCAGCGGAGTTTTCACCTTTTCTATCCTCGGATAACAAGATCTTGTTTTTTGCTTCCTATGGCCACGACAGTTATGGGGATGCGGACATCTTCTATAGTGAGCGACTGGATGACACCTGGATGAACTGGTCACCGGCAAAGAACCTGGGAGAGAATGTTAATACCACAGGTTTTGAGGCATACTATACCATTCCTGCAAGAGGAGATTGGGCGTATTTCGTTTCAGATGTAGAAAGTAATGCAGGATCGAGAGATATTTTTCGTGCTCTGATTCCACTTGAACTGAACCCCACTCCAGGGGTGATTGTATCTGGAATCACAATGAATGAGCTGACCAAAGAGGCCATCACCGCGACAGTAAATATTTCTGAGATTGACGGTAAACTGGAACCCAAGACATTCGCAACCAAAAACGCTAAACATCAGTACCGAAGGTCAATTCTTGAATTTCCGAGAACGTTTAGGTTATTGGTGGAACAGGCTAATTATATGACAACTTCACAATATTTGAAGGTGGAATACAGTGATAAGCGAGAAATTGAAGCTGACCTTTATTTGGTGCCCATTGAACTAGGAAATACATTGATTTCCCATGATGTGCGATTCGACGGTTCGGAGTTGATGGATATGGGGCTTGAGGAATTGGAAAGAATGGTAGCGTACATGAACGAATACCCGGAGATTAAATTTTCGGTAGTGACGCATGTTGCGAGTTCAGGAGATACGGATAAGGACAATACGCTTTCGTTGGATCGGCTGCAAACCATCGAGCTGTTCTTTCAAAATGCTGGCATTGACCCTTCCCGACTGACTTTCACTTCAGCAGGGTCGGCTAAGCCGTTTGAAAATGAAAACGGATATAAGGTCTTCGATCCTGAACAGCCTAATGATCGGGTAACTTTTACGATTTATGCCGATCAGGATGGTGATGGTGTTGAAGACCCTGATGATAAGTGTATTGATGAGCCTGGTATTCCGGAAAACAGCGGATGCCCGGAAATTGCTGAAGATATCCTGAAAGTATTTGAGCAGGCTTTGCAGGGGATCCAATTTGAAACGGCAAAAGCGGTGATCAAACCTGAGTCTTTCCCTATCCTGGATAATGTGGTCGAGATCATGAAGAACAATGAAGCTTTCTTTCTGAAAATTGAAGGACACACCGATAGTCAGGGTGGCGATGATGCCAACCAGACCTTGTCAGATAATCGTGCCAATTCCACACTAAAGTATCTAACGGATAAGGGAGTAACAGCAAGTCGATTGAAAGCTTATGGTTTTGGGGAAACACAACCAGTTGCTGATAATGAAACGTCTGCAGGACGTGCTAAAAACAGACGAGTAGTTTTCGAAGTAGTCTTCGATGCGGCTGATTTATAAAAGAAATTGTATAGAAAGTATGAAGAGGGTGTCTCAAAAGGCACTCTCTTTTTTTTTATTTAGTATAATTAACAGCTATTTGTAATCTTATTATCTTGGGGATGTGAAAGAGACATCCAAGAATCTACATTTTAAGCCTTACGACCAGAACCAACCGATGCTTCTTCCTCCTTCCTTGGAGGAACTCATTGAAGCGAATCATCCTGTTCGAGTTGTTAGCCAAGTGATTGATCAAATCAACATTGATGTGTTGCTTAAGCAATACAAACCCGGAGGCACTTCAGTATATCATCCACGTATGCTGCTGAAGGTTATGGTTTACTGTTATCTGACGAACATTTTCTCTTCACGTAAAATGGAAGCTGGCTTGAAGGAGAATATTCACTTGATGTGGCTTAGTGGTATGAGTAAACCAGACCACAACACCTTAGCACGTTTTCGTAGCGAGCGTTTGAAAGACAGTTTACGTCAAATCTTTGGTCAGATTGTGGGATTATTGGTTGAAGAAGGCTTGGTGAGTATCAAGCAACTTTACACTGATGGGACCAAGATTGAGGCCAATGCAAACAAGTATTCTTTCGTTTGGGGTAGAGCGATCAAGACCAGCAAAAAACGTATTGCCAAGCAACTTGATGACCTATGGAGTTATACTCAACAGGTAGCTGAAGAGGAGTTGAAGGACCTGCAGTCAGTTGATTTTAATGAGATTGATAGTCAGAAAGTCAGACAAACCATTGACAAGATCGATCAGGCACTGGAAGGTAAACAAGTCGATAAAAAGGTAAAGCAGAAGCTAAACTATGCTCGCAAGAACTGGCCTGACAAGCTGGATGATTATGAGAAGAAAGAGGCCACATTAGGCAAGAGAAACAGTTTTTCTAAAACCGATCCTGATGCCACATTCATGAGGATGAAGGAAGATCACATGCTCAATGGTCAGCTAAAACCTGGCTATAATCTACAAATGAGTACCTCAGATCAGTTCATCATTAATTACAGTCTACATCAAAACCCAACCGACACACTCACCTTCATTCCTCATCTACAACAATACAATGACTTATATGGATCATGCCCTGCTGTAGTGTGTGCTGATGCTGGTTTTGGTAGTGAAGAGAACTATCTATATCTAGAGGAACAAGAAATTGATGGATATGTGAAGTACAATTACTTCCACAAAGAGCAAACCAAGAAATGGAAAGAAGACCCCTTTAAAGCCGATAACCTCCACTACAACGAATCCAACGATACCATGACTTGCCCGATAGGGCAACAAATGGAGAATATTGGTGAGAAAGAAAGAATTACTGCTAGCGGATTTAAACAACAATACATCCGATACCAGGCCAAGAACTGTGAAGGGTGCTCATTAAGGTCATCTTGTCATAAAGCAAGAGGCAATCGGATTGTAGAGATCAATCACAAACTAAGAAGGCACAAAAAAAAGGCCAGGGAAAAGCTGCTCAGTGAGGAGGGTAAAAAGCATCGATCTAAACGACCTGCTGATGTTGAAGCTGTCTTTGGAGCAATCAAACACAACAAAGGATTTAGAAGGTTTAACCTTAGGGGCCTGGATAAGGTCGCAATCGAAACAGGATTACTCGCAATTGCACATAATCTGGCCAAGAAGGCTGCCTAAATGAGGTAAAGGCTTCCTTAACTCATCAATCATTAGCTCAGTCTGTATTACCTAAAAATACCACTCAAGGATATAAAATAAAAGAAGCTGACCCTTTCGAGACAGCTTCTTTTTTTTATTCTTCCGATTGGATTAAAGAATAACCTGTATTTACAGGCTCATTTTTTCCTTAAATCGAGCTGCTTGTCGCCGGCTTACTTCTACTTTTTCACCGCCTTTTAGTTGCACTAGCAGGCCACCGTTGAACCACGTTTCTATGGTTTCTACCCATGACAGGTTGATGATGTGCTTTCGACTGGCCCTGAAAAAGTTTCTTTCATCCAGTTTTTCGTCCAAGGCGTTCAATGATTTGTGGATCATAGGCTTGAACGTGCTGAAATACACCTTGATGTAATTGCCATCAGATTCGAACAATCGAATGTCAGATAATCTCACGAACCAACAACGATCTCCATCTTTCACAAAAACCTGATCATCGCCACCCAATCTTTTCTCGGTGGGTGCGGAACCAGCTTCCGTGGCTTCTTTTTGCTCTTCCTTGGTCAGTTTATTGATACTTTCTGTCAATCGGTCGAGCTGAACAGGCTTTAACAGATAGTCTAACGCGTTTACGTCGAAGGCACGTAAAGCAAACTCATCATGAGCGGTTGTGAAAATGACTTTTGGGACCGTTTCCAGTTCTTCGAGCATCTCGAACCCCGTTTTTCCAGGCATCTGGACGTCCAGGAAAATGAGTTCTGGTTTCAACTCTTTAATTTTTTCGATGCCATCGTCGGCATTGACCGCTTCTCCAATGATTTCAATTTCCTTGTACTCATCAAGAAGTTTTGTCAATTCTTTGCGGGCCAGCCGCTCGTCATCTATTATCAGTGCCTTCATAAGGGTTAACTTAACAATTTCTCTTCACAATGGGGCTAAACTTCCCTGCCCTTCTGGTAATTCAATCGTCGTGAGTACGGTACTTTGATCTTCATTATTGATCGCGAAAGTAGCCTCCTCGCCATAGATCAGGGATAGCCTTTTTTTGGTACTTAACAACCCATAACCAACATCAAGACGCAGGCCTCCGTTCGAAAATTGCCCACTATTTCTGATTTCGATCTTCAATCGTTCATCTTTCACCGAAGTACGAATGTCGATGATACCTCCTTCTTTCAGATTGGATATACCATGTTTGATGCCGTTTTCGACTAAAGTTTGCACCATCAATGGAGGAATTTGAAATCGGTTGGATTGCGGATCAAGGCTGATTTTGGTGTTTAACCTTTCTTCGTATCGTATCGATTCAAGTTGCAAATAATCCATGACCGTATTCATTTCATCTTCGAACGGTACTAATTTCTTGTGATCCATGGTCAGCGACTTTCTCAGGATGTGAGAAAGCTGAGTAATGGCATTCTTGGATTTGGTCGGATCTTCATCTACCAGAGCTCTTATGCTATTCAGTGCATTGAAGATAAAATGGGGATTGAGCTGGGCCTTCAGGTTGTTCAATTCGGTCTCTCTGGCAGCGGCCTGGTATTGAAGTGATTTGTTGAAACGCTCGATATATAAGAAGGAGAGATAGGCCAGCGCCCACACGAAATAGAGTACGATGGAAATGGACGAGTTGACGGTGAAAGACAATAAGTTGAGTTCCCTCGATAGATTCAAGTCCCCAATGGAATAGGAAACGGCCATCAGAAAAAAGTAGTTGATGACAGCCAGAATAGTGATAAAAAACAAAACCCGTGGTATGACCACAAACCAGCGATACTTAATCAGACCTGTTCTCAGAATTGTCTCTCTCAACGCATGTGAGGAAAGAATATAAAACCCCACGATGAAAAACTCACCAATGACTTTTGCTGCATCTAATTGATCAGCGGTGTAGTACAGAAAAACTTCTAATACACCATATAGACTCCAGGCAATGATCTGGCAACTCCAGTAAATACTCTTTTTGTTCAGCATCGTTGGATAGGCCTTATAAAGGCAACTTGAAATTAGTCAGTTGATGTAGATTTTAACTCTCAGAATCAAAAAAAAGCTTATAATAATTCTGGCCCCGTGTGTCATCAAAGCCACGTTCAATCAATTCCCTTTTGCCATGAACATACACATGAAAGTTTTTATCCAGTTTGATTACAGAACGAATATGCCGTTTTGCTGCTTTATACGCTGGTTTACTGATCTCAAATTCAGGTTGTAGGTTTTCTACTTGCTTTTCCTCCTTGTAGGTTTCCTGATAGTCAATAAATGCCTGACGTGTTTCTGGTTCTTGTAGCACTTCTTCTTCAAATTCTTCCTGATTGAATTGCTCGCGATCTTTGAAGTAATCGACGGATCGGTTGAGAAGATCTACCTGGTCGGCACGATCCATCTCATTCCTATCTTTCAATACAAAATCCTTGCACAAATGCATGAAGTTTTTGGTTTGATAGAACTCATCTGCAATCGGAGTAAGATTTAGGAACTGATCAATCCAGAATCGGGCCGGGGAAATTTTGTTACTTCGATCAAATACCAGGACACTGTAGGTTTTCTGCTCCGGATCATTCAAAATGAGAGCTCCTTTGTTGATGTTGTGTAAACTGATCCCTTCATCCGAAGAAAGGCCCAATGTATCTTCTTCCTGATAGATCCTGATAAAGGGGTCTCGGTCCTCTGATTTAAAGATGCCCAGGGCATTGACTGCACCTTCTGCCAAAGCGATAGACTCAAAAGAAGCCACATAGAATTCTCCCTCCTTGATGTTTTCATTTTCCGATACGGAATACAATAACTTCAGGAGGTTTTGAGCTTCTCCCAGCAGTGATTCTTCATCACCGGATTCGAAGATATTGCGACACGAAGCAAAGGCTCCGTTGTACTCCACGTCCAGTTCATGGGAAAAAGTGTAGAAGTTCTGAAGCTTGAAAGGTTTCAAAAAGAATAAACACAGGACCTCCGACAATTTCTCATCAACAGTGACCAGTTGGTCGTTTTTGAAAAAGCCTTCAGAACTGATGGCCCCCACAAAGAGTTGTGCGAGTCTGGCATCTTCCCAATTCACGGAATTTGTATCAGCCATTCAACAAAATTCTAAAAGTGGTACCACGATTTTGTTCGGTCTTTTTTACAAAAATCTTGCCTTCATGATAGTTTTCAATGATCCGCTTAACGAGCGTTAATCCCAGTCCCCAGCCCCTTTTTTTGGTGGTGAAACCAGGGTGGAAAATCTTACTGATCCTGTTTTTTGCAATCCCTTTGCCAGTATCTTTCACATCAATGGCAACCATGCCTTCATTGACGCGCATGATACTTACAGTGATGTCTCCACGACCGTCCATGGCATCTACTGCATTTTTGCATAAGTTTTCCATCACCCACTGAAACAAGTCCTGATTGATCTGTGCCGTAACTTCTTTACTGGGAAATACCGTCAATGATATGTTTATTTTAGAACTCAACCGCTTCTGGAGATAGGCGAGTGCATTTTCTACAATTTCAAAGACATTTTCTCTTTCGAGGTTGGGGACACTACCTATACTGCTAAAACGAGCTGTGATCATCTCTAGTCGCGCAATGTCCTTGTCCATTTCCTCCATATTCGTGTCATCCGGATACGAAGCCTTCAGGTATTCCATCCAGGCGAGAAGTGACGATAAAGGGGTGCCTAGTTGATGAGCAGTTTCCTTTGCCAGGCCTACCCATACCTGATTTTGCTCGGCACTTTGCGAGTAATTGAAAATAGCGAAAGTGATACCCACGAAAATTACGATAATCGTGAGCTGGACAAAGGGATAATACTTTAATTGAGTGAGTTGACGCGAGTTTTGATAATAGATGTATTGAACACCATAGAGATTACCTTTCCCATCACGTAAGGTCACTTTGATAGGGAAATGATCTTGCCTCATTTCCCGCAATCGCCCCCTTAGGTAGTTGTTGCGTTTTTTAGGGTCATCAATCTTAGCCGCTTTTTCAATGTTGACAAATGTTTTGGGATCGTTAGCACCGTCTGTCAGAATAACAGGTATGGTCTTATTGGATTTGATTACATCCTCCAGTAGAAATAGATAATCCTGACCCTGATCACTCTGAGCCATGTACTCCAATGTTTTGGCATACAAAGCGATTTGGTTGATTTCCCTTTCCTTGATTCGTTCAACCAGTGAATTCGTATAAAGGATACTTGATAAGCCAATAATTACGGATATAATCAATACTCCCCAGCGGAAGTAGGATTTATTCGAGTAGATATCAATTGGTTTGAGTTCCCTGCTCTTTTTCACGTCAAAGCGAAAATAGTGTATTGACTAGATTTATCTGTATTTACCCCACAACGGGAGACCGGATCGATTCTTATTAGGAATTTGCTTTAGGCGAATACTTTTTTGCGATAAACATAGGAAAGGATGAGGAATACGAAGGCCATCAATGCTCCGAAATGATCACCATCTCCCGCATTGATGTGGGCGAAAAAGGCAAGTATCAAGTTGAAAGTGAAACCAGCATAAGCCCATTCGCGTAAGGTGTCATTGGGAGAAAACCAGATCGCAGCAAGGCCTAATAGTTTGGCAATTCCTAATGGATAGATCAGATAAGTAGGATACCCTAGTGAGGTGAATGCCTCAATAATCATTGGATTATTAAAGAAGTAATTACCCACTGAGAATAGCATAATCAATGTCAGCAGTCCTGTGGATACATAAAATATGATTTTATTGGTCTTCATGATAGGTCTTGTTGATTCTGTTAAAGGTACAAGAATAAAGCCGGGACTCTGAATGTCCGGGATCTCATTTGCTCTTTATTTAGAAACGCCAGCTTGACGGAAGATCGGACTCATAAGGTTTGTTGTCAGGGTTTGGGTATGATAACTCTTCTTTTAATGCTTCAACCATTTGCGCCGATTCCAATTGTTCTCTTTTGCTGAGCTTGTTACTGGGGGTTGTTTTTTCATCCCACAAAATGAGAGAGACCACAATAAAAAAGGAGACAATAGGTAGAAAACAACCGATCAGGAACCATGTTTTGAAAGACCTGCCATACTGATAGGCTACATAGCCCGAAAGCAGTGGGAAGGTGAAATAAAAAGCCAACCCTACAAAAACCGCATCTATGATCATCGCAGACTTTTGATTTGAGATTCAGGTATTCTCTTTTAACTCATTTCTTACGGTAAAGTTAAGGACTGAACACGCTAAATGTTTTACAGTGAATGACCAACCTTATTCGGTCACCTTCTCTTCCCAGAAATCGTCCAGATCTTTGGCGAAAACTCCCGACAAAGTGGCAACGTAGACTTTTCCATTGAATATATCCACTGAAGTGATCTCATGGCCAAATAAGCCCTCGTTATCGAGTTCAGTAATCCGGATTTCATCATTTTCTAATTCAAAAAGGAATAATTGGCTGTTGTATACACCAATGGTTCGTCCTTCCAATACATCATAACTGATCAATTCCAATGGGCGATCTACCTCTCCAACCTCGGTCCAGGCAAGGCCATCCTCTGAGCGAAACAAGGTATTAAGGAAGACACCAAACCATTGATTATCTATTTGAAAAATATTGGATAGCGGAGTATCCGAAACTTCAATCAATTGATTGCTTTCATCCACCAGGTAGGTTTTTCTGTCTGTGGTAATGAGAAAACCTTTCCCTATCGTGTAGATTGACCTTACAGAAAAGCCTGAATTGGACATGTTGATAGTGGACATTTCTTCAATCTCCATAAAGTCATTATTGAATGCTACCCGGACTTTCAATGCCCGAATACCGAACTGCCCTTCTTCCGTTTCAAAGTGATAAGTGATTAAGCATTCATTTTCATCGTTGACACCTATTGCCTCACTCAACCAAAACGAAGGAAATGCTGTGAAGCTGAATTCCGGATCTACTTCGTCTAAGTGGAGATATTGGCTTGCTCCCTGAAGTACGGGTTCCCGTGAACTCCCGATCCGGACGGTATTCAGATTGGCGGTAACAAAAAGTTCGTCAGTAATTGGCATTCGGGCCAGCTGGTGATAGGCCAGATGTTGAATTGCGTGCTGGACATATTCTGTGGTGTCGTCCTGAAATAAGCCGATGGTAGAAAAGTGATTTCGCCCCATGAAATGGATACGTTCTCCATCTGCATGTGTATTGGTTTGGAATTTTGTTTCGAAAAGGAATCGTTCATCCTCCTGCCATGAAACAGTGGATTCAATCTTAGGTTCATCGATACCTAATTCGTCTTTACAGCCCAGGAAAACTAGAGAAATGATCAGTATGCAAAAGAATGAGCGAATCATTTTGAGTTCTTTACGTTGAATTTGATACAAAGAACAACTACAAGTTCCGCGCCAGCATTGTAAAAAAGCCAGAAAATATCAAGAATGCTGTTTAAAGAGCAAAGAATCAAAAAGTCCTGCAGGTAGGAAGGGAATTCAGGAACCAGATTTATAGAAAGAATAAACTGAAGGCAGATTCTCACATCTAACTAATTGCCAGGTCCGGAATCTGCTTTCAGTGTATTCATATCGTACTTATGTAGATAAAGAACGAATCAGATATTGTACATCTGCTCGTAGTAGTCTTTGGCCATTCGACGAGAGGCAAATTGAGGAACCACTCCATCGATGCCTTTGAAAACAAGTTCCTGCCAGGCTTTTTTATCTGTGTAGTAAGTTGGAATGACCTTATTTTCAAGGATGTCGTACAAGTTTTTCGCGTCCTGATCATCCTGAACCTCTACCGGCTCATTGTGATCAACTACAGGAAGTACAAAGCAATTTTCACCGTCTTTGGCAAATTCCGGGATCCACCCATCGAATGTAGAGAGGTTAACAGACCCATTCATAGCAGCAGTCATACCACTGGTTCCTGAAGCTTCTCGTGTCACCCTGGGGTTGTTCAACCAAACATCCGATCCTGTTTTGAGTTTTCTGGAAAGCTCCATTTCATAGCCTACTAAAATCGCGGCGTTGTGCTGGTTCCTGGTGAATCGTACCAGTCTGTTGAACGTCTCAATGGCGGAATAATCAAATGGATAGGGTTTTCCGGCCCAAATGATTTGAATCGGCCGCTCCGAATCATCCAGTAAATTCTGCAAGCGATCCAGGTCATAGAGTAACAAATCAGCGCGTTTATATCCCGCAAATCTTCTGGCCCAAACAATAGTAAGCACATCCTCGTCAAAGATCTTTCCCGTTTGATTGGCTATTTCACGGAAGAGTTCGTGCTTCAATACCCGCTTTCGTTTCTGATAGGTCTTGGTATCTCCCTTCTCCCAGGTTTTTAAGATGGTTTCATCCTGCCAGAAGTATTGATTCTGAGCATTGGTGATTGGAATGATATCACTGATTCCGGAGAAGTCTTTCCACATGTCCTTGGATACTTCACCGTGGAGTTTTGATACTGCATTGGAAACCTTGGATAACCTCAAGGCAGCAACCGTATAACTCAATAACCCATTATCAAGGGTAAGCTCATCCAATTCACTGGGAGACAACTCTCGTCCGAAAAAGCCCATTTGATTAAGGAAATTCCCATCACGCTCTTCGTTCCCTGCTTTCTCAGGTGTGTGTGTGGTAAACACGAAACTATCTGACTTCACTCCGCGATCTTTCAGGTAGTAAAATGCCGGGAGACCATGACCCTCATTCAGGTGATAAATCTCAGATCCTCCCAGCGCTTCCACGACTTTTGCACCACCGATACCAAGGACAAGACTTTGGGAAATTCTTGTCAATTCATTGGCATCGTACAGCCGATCGGTAATGGTTCTGGACAAGTGATCATTTCCCTCCACATCTGTGGTAAGGAAATACATAGGGATGGTCCCGAAAATTTCTGGTTTCAGCACATAAGCTTTCACCATGACATGGGGGTTGCCCATGATCGTAATGCTTACGGTGATGCCCGTGTCTTCCAGGAAATTGTAGTGCTTTTCGGTGAACTTTACTTCCAAGGATTGATCACTACCTCGGGACTGGTCATAGTAGCCATACTTCCAGAGCATGCCGATACCGATCATGTTTTGCTTTTGCTCATAAGCACTTCGCATGTGAGAGCCGGCCAGGAACCCCAGACCACCCGAATAGGTTTTCAAGACCTGATCTACCGCGAATTCCATGCTAAAATATGCGACGCGTTTGTTGTACTCAGGTTTTGGCTTATAGGGGTGATGCCATTTGCTATATATCGACATTTGTTACTGCGTATTTTTTTGAAGTGCTCGAAAATAGCGTAACTCATTTGTAAAATGGAGCCTCGAAAATTAAATTTTGAAAGGTCCTGAATTACAAACGTTTGCGGAAAAAATGCCTTCGATTTCAAGATGAATTGGTTAGCAATTTTCCGTTTCCGGCCACAGAAATTGCCCCCGATGTTAGTAACTTTATTGATGGAAAATGATGTCATGATGACCACTACATTAACCATTAGATTGGCTCAGTCTGACGACTGGGAACGCATCAAACAAATTTACCTGGAAGGGATAGCTACTAAACTGGCGACATTCGAATCGGTCTGTAGTGTTCCCGACGCTGGCGCGACATGGTTCAATGGTAAAATAGAAAGTTCAGTTTTCATTGCAGTTGAGAATGATCAGGTGATGGGCTGGTCTGCTTTGAGTCCGGTTTCTGACCGATGCGTATATGGAGGAGTGGCGGAAGTTTCTGTTTATGTGGCTACATCTGCAGCTGGGAGAGGTATCGGTAAGATGCTGTTGGATCAATTAATTGATTTTGCAGAGGAGAACAATATTTGGACTCTTCAAGCGGGGATTTTTTCTGATAATCGAGCTAGTATCAGACTTCATGAGAAAGGGAACTTCCGATTAGTTGGGACGCGAGAGAAATTGGGAAAATTGGATGGAGAGTGGAAAGATGTGGTTTTGATGGAACGAAGGTCAAGAACTATTCTTTAACCTCTGATCAATTGTAATCTTTATACAACTCCCGCAACTTGTCAACGGAGCCTTCAATCAACTTTCTCAAAACTTTGTCATCTACCTGTGCGAGGGACTTGATGTACAGACAACCTTTACCTGTTTTGTATTTGCCAAGTCCGTCAAATAAATCTCCCAACGATTCTGCTCCAGGCATCAGGTACATGGTCAGGTTTTGTTTTCTGGGAGAGAATCCTGTCAAAAACCAGTTGCCTGTCCTGCCAGATTCGTATTTGTAATTGTAACTACCAAAACCAACTATCGTACCACCCCACATTTTAGGAGCTTCGCCTGTGACTTCCTGCATCATTTTGAGAATGGCATAGCAATCATCACGTTTAGATTCGTCCTCCACTGAGGCAAGGAATGTCTCTACATCTCCATCATTGGGCGCGGTTTTTAACTTGGCCATGGCCTACTGAATTTCGTGGATCCAGCCGTGTTTATCTGCTTTGATACCAGCCTTGATATCTGTGAGATCTTGCAGGAAGCCATGAGAGTATTTGCGGGTAGCAACATCCGGCAGTTCATAGTCTGTTCCTTCAAAACCAATGGTTTTGATTTGTGCTACTGTAGCTGCTGTACCGGCACCGAAAGCTTCTTGCATGCTTCCGTTTTCAATACTTGAAATAACTTCACGTACCTTGATCGGTCGCTCTTCTACTTTCATGCCACGGTCACGGGCCAGTTGAAGGATGCTGTCTCTGGTGATTCCTTTAAGGATGGTATCTCCGGTTGGCGCAGTAACCAATGTATCATTGATCACAAACATCAGATTCATCGTTCCGGATTCTTCCACGTATTCATGTGTTTTTGCATCGGTCCAGATAAGCTGATGATATCCTTCCTCCTGTGCAAGTTTTGCCGGATATAGCGCAGCAGCGTAGTTACCACCAGTTTTTGCAAATCCTGTGCCACCAGCGGCGGCCCGGGTGAATTTCGTTTCTATTTTAACTCGTACGGGCTCAGAATAGTAAGCTCCGACGGGTCCGGTAATGATCATGAAAGAATACGTGTCTGAAGGCCTGATTCCTACATAAGGATCCATTGCCAGCTGAAACGGTCGGATGTACAATGATGTGTTAGGTGCGTTGGGTACCCATTGTTGATCGAGCTTCAATAACTCATTGAGGCCTTGCATAAAAAGCTCTTCAGGTACATGTGGCATGCACATGCGTTCAGCGCTGGCGATCATCCTACGTGCATTGTCTTGTGGACGAAACAACTGTACCTTACCTGTGTCAGATCGGTGTGCTTTTAACCCTTCAAAAATGGTAGACGCATAGTGAAGGGTAGTGTTTGCAGGGCTGATCTTCAAATCACCATAAGGAACAATCCGCAGGTCGCGCCAGTCTCCATTATAGTAGTCAGCCATGAACATATGATCACTGTATACTTTTCCAAAAGCAGGATTGACCAAATCTACCTCGTTGATACGTGAATTGTTGGTTTGATTAATTTGAATGTCCAGTGTGTCGATCATAGCTCCTTTGCACATTTAAGTTCTTGGTACCCAGGGAATTTCCGGGGCGTCCAAATCTTTTCCCAGCTTGCGGGACATGACGAAGAAATAGTCGGAAAGGCGATTTATGAATGGTAAAACCAACTCATCAATAGGCTCTTCCTGACTCAATTTTTCAATACTTCGCTCAGCCCTGCGGCAAACTGTTCTGCAAATGTGGCATAAAGAGACGACTTGATGTCCACCCGGTAAAATGAAATTTTTCAAAGGTGGCAATTCCTCGGTGTATTTGTCGATCCATACTTCCAGCTGCGTGATCTCCGCAAGCGTAATTCCTGGTAATTCGAAACCCGAAAAATCAGCTTCGGTTGCAAGCAAGGATCCGATGGAGAACAGATGTTCCTGAACCCAATAAAATTGATTACCAATTCTGGCTTCGACTTCTTTGTGATCACGCAGATAACCTATGAACGAATTAAGTTCATCCACATTACCGTATGCATCGATGCGTAG
Organism: Cyclobacteriaceae bacterium; assembly: GCA_965215825.1. Taxonomy (GTDB): domain Bacteria; phylum Bacteroidota; class Bacteroidia; order Cytophagales; family Cyclobacteriaceae; genus JAWPMT01. Next base: position 1,706,405 of record CBDCEM010000002.1, read on the forward strand.
ATTAGATTTAGCTACTTTTTTACCACCTAGAAGAGAGGTTTTACCACCATCACCGGTTTTAGTATAGATTTTTGAACTCATGCAACCGGGACGGTTTGCCTCACATTTTCGTTGATCTTATCCGTTTCTACAAGCCCGTCTCTCAGCCGAACAATTCGGTGCGCATATTCTGCAATGTCTTCTTCGTGCGTTACCATGATGATGGTATTACCTTTTTCATGCAATTCCCGGAACAGGTCCATGATGCTGTAAGAAGTCTTAGAGTCCAGGTTACCGGTAGGCTCATCTGCAAGGATAATACTGGGGTCATTGACCAAAGCTCTGGCAATAGCCACACGCTGACGCTGCCCCCCTGAGAGTTCATTGGGTTTGTGACTGTAGCGATCACCTAAACCGACACCTTCCAGTGCCATCATCGCTTTTTCTTCGCGATCAGATTTACTGAGCCCTGCATAGACCAGTGGAAGTGCTACATTTTCCAGGGAAGTAGCCCGTGGGAGCAGGTTAAATGTCTGGAAGACGAATCCAATTTCTTTGTTTCTAATTTCAGCCAACTCATTCTCCGTCAGGTCACTTACATCATGATTATTCAATACATAAGTTCCGGAGGTTGGTGTGTCCAGACAACCGATGATGTTCATGAGGGTGGATTTTCCCGAACCGGAAGGCCCCATGAAGGCAACGTATTCTCCTTTGTCGATATCGATAGAAATAGACTCCAGGGCATGGATAGTTTCACTGCCCATGACGTATCTGCGGGAGATTTCGGTTGTTTCTATTATTTTGCTCATGCTCAGAATCTGTGTGCGTTGGTGAAATCCGGGTTAAAACTAGTGAACTTTAAAGAATCCAAACCAGTTTGTCGGTTACACGGATAATTGCGCCTTTAGTTGGGTTTCTTTACAAAAAGAAACGTATTTCTGCGGTAGAAATTATAGATCATGAAATTGATTTCAATCACCATATTTTCCTTATTGATTTGTATTTCGGAGGAAATCTCTCTGGAAGGGTGGGAGCTGTTGAGTGATGTGGAAGTACAACGGGTCTATGATGATTTTTTGGAGCAAGAAGTAGAAAAGCCGAAATTCAGTGAAGCATTGCTAGGTCGTGATAAAACTGAAATTGAGTTATTGGGATTCGTTATCCCTTTAAATGATGGAGAATCTTCGAATTATTTTGTCTTGTCGAGGTTCCCTTATCAGTCTTGTTTTTTCTGCGGAAATGCAGGACCCGAAACGGTCGTGGAAGTATACTCCAATGAGGATTTATCACTGAAAGATCAACAAGTCCGGGTAAAAGGAACGCTATATTTAAATGCGAATGATCCCTTACACTTGTACTATATCATGAAGGATTGTTCCGTAGAATTAGAGGATTAGTAATGAAAGAAAGAAAACTTCCTGCAACTTTTTTTGATGATGTTTACGAGGTGGTCAAACTTGTACCAGAAGGTCGGGTAACGACTTACGGCGCTATTGCGGCCTATTTGGGTTTGAAATCCAGTGCGAGAATGGTGGGCTGGGCCATGAATCAAACTCCGAAAGGACAGGGAATTCCGGCTCATCGAGTTGTGAATCGTATTGGCTTATTGACTGGAAAACACTTTTTCACGGATCCCCTGGAAATGGAAACCACACTTCAGGCTGAGGGCATGGAAATAAAAGAGGACAAGATCCAGAATTTCAAAGCTGTTTTTTGGGATCCAATGAAAGAGCTTGAATTGTAAATCAAGCCCCGGGAATGCACTTCCAGAAAGAGGAAACCCATAATTTTGCAATCCGATGACATTTGAGGATTACTTGAAAAGCAAAAAAGTCGACGCTACCAGATTCAAAAAGTCTGAACCCGCCCTGTATGAGGAGTGGCATTCGATTTTTGAACAGATGCACCCGGAGAGCTTCACAGCGCAAAAGTTGTTTTTGATCAACCCACTGCGGAGGAGGTTTCTTCTTAAGGAGGAAGAATCAAAGACGGAACGTAAACCTCAAATGAAACCTAAGATTTTACCTAAACCCAAAAAATAACCCCAATGTACGATTCACTGAAACAAAAATTGGATCAGGAGATTGCAGACATCAAAGCTGCCGGATTATACAAAACCGAACGTGTGATTGCCTCACCGCAAGATGCAGTGATCAAGTTGCAGGATGGCCAGGAAGTAATCAATTTCTGTGCTAACAATTACCTTGGATTATCTTCCCACCCAAAGGTGATCGAAGCGGCAAAAGCAGCCATAGACAGTCATGGTTTCGGGATGTCATCCGTGCGCTTCATTTGTGGTACTCAAGACCTTCACAAAACACTGGAAAAGAAGATCTCGGAATTTTTGGGAACTGAAGATACGATTCTTTATGCTGCAGCTTTTGATGCGAATGGAGGAGTGTTTGAGCCGCTTTTAGGCCCTGAAGATGCCATCATTTCCGATTCACTGAATCACGCATCAATTATTGATGGGGTCCGCTTGTGCAAAGCGCAAAGACTGAGATACCTTAACAATGACATGAGCGACCTGGAAGCGAAGCTCAAAGAAGCTGCTTCTGCTAAAGTCAAAGTAATTGTAACGGATGGTGTGTTTTCTATGGATGGTACCATCGCACAGTTAGATAAAATTTGCGAATTGGCGGAAAAATATGATGCCGTAGTGATGACTGATGAATGTCATAGTACGGGATTCATAGGCAAAACCGGACGTGGTGTGCATGAATACTGTGGTGTGATGGACAAAGTGGACATTATTACAGGAACTCTTGGAAAGGCTCTTGGTGGAGCAAGTGGTGGGTTCACTTCAGGTAAAAAAGAGATCATTGAGATCCTGAGACAGAGGTCCCGACCTTATTTGTTCTCCAATACCCTTGCACCATCGATAACGGGTGCGTCTATTGCTGTGTTGGATATGCTTTCAGAAACCACGGAGCTAAGAGATAAACTGGAGTCAAATACCAGATACTTCCGTGAGCAAATGACGAATGCAGGGTTTGATATCAAACCAGGAGACAGTGCTATCGTACCGATCATGCTTTATGATGCAGTGCTTTCACAGGAGATGGCTGCTAAACTACTTGATCGAGGAATCTACGTAATTGGCTTCTATTACCCGGTAGTACCCAAAGGGCAAGCACGTATCCGTGTTCAACTTTCTGCAGTACATGAGCGGGAGCATTTGGATAAGGCCATTGCTGCATTCACGGAAGTAGGCAAGGAATTGGGCGTATTGAAGTAATCCACATATCTGCTACAGGAGATTAAGGATTGCCGCCTATGCAAGGCAAGCTGGTATTTTATTGACTTAAATTCCGATGGTAGTCAATAAAATACCAATATCTTTTCTACTGTCGTCATCAATAATTGAATCGACTTAATCAGCAGAAGAATTTCAGCGACTACCCGAGCTTGAGCCTCATTGACATTGCTCCAACCCATCCGGGTCTTCAAAAGTAGCAGGTGCCCAGAATTCCTCACACGTGATCAGACAAGGAGGTGGCACTATTGGGATTTCTGCGTTTTCAGGCACGTCATGCCTGTCAAAACAAGTATGAGCAATAGAAGTGCCATATGCATGGAAGTAGCCCAAAACGATTTCATCTGAATCTTCCATGTTTTGGACATTGCCTGGAAGAGGGATAGTTGGAGGGTCAAAAGGACCTCCCGAGTTGCGCAACTGTCTTTCTACATTCCGCCAGAAATTGAAGGAATTAATAGACATGTTGTTGGCGGTTAGGGTTGTGACGTATCTGGCCCTGTATTGAAATGGTACCCTGACACCCATGGCTTCATAATTTTCGGTCTTGATTAGACCAATATTATTTGTGAGTTGAATGTCGCGTGATATAGGATCCCGAAATGACCAACAATTCAATCCAGCTGCGGGACCTCTGGGTAATTCCGTGTTAAGACCACATTCAGTTAGTTTGTAATCCACAAAAACCTCCGCCATTCCCCTGTTGTCGATTTTGATGAATTGATCTTTTGAGTCGTTGGCAAATTCTATAAAAACATCGTGATGATACTCAGTGAAAGGTGTGCCATCATCTGTTTCGGATATTAATTCGACCAGAGCGGTGCGTGTTGAAGTTATTTCAACGGGTTCGGGAATGGTGACTTTATCAGATTCGTAAGTACGCTTGTTGTCTGTGGTTATATTGATGTGATATGTTTCACCTACCTGGCCTTGAAATAGTTCCGGAGCCAAAAAATAATTGCCAGGTTGTACTTCTTCATAGGCGTAAGATTGATCCTCATGAACCAGAAAGACAGTGGCATTTTGTCCCAGAGTATTGCTACCGACTGCATCTAATCCGGGTGTTGAAGTCGAGAGCCTAAGCCAATTGCCATCTGCCAGGTTATTGATTGAGCCATCTACCACAAGTTGACTGGTAGTTTCCGGACCGCTCAAGGAAACCAATTCGGTACAACTCATGACTACAATAAGACAGATTGTGATTGATAGCAGTTTCGCGCCAGTTCTCATGTTGTTATTTTAGGTTCAAGGTGCTGACACTTGAATTAGCAATAACCCTGCCTGAATACCTCCCTTATCTTTTTAGACTGCATTTGCTTTGCGTTAGAGTGACATCTTTTAATAGATGAAATGCAGGATTCATTGTTTGAGTGGGGAAACTGAGTCAATAGCTATGAAAAATTGAGATTTTGGATTCAAAATAACCTTCATCACGGACGAAATTGAGATTACCGGTTTAATTAGTGCGAAGAAAACGGAGTAAATATTACACCCACTACGCGGTGAGATGTCAATTTCCTTTGAGTGGAAATAGAGATACGAGGCAAAGTCTCTAACTTAATAGGCGACAATTCCTTTGGACCCCTTAATTACGGTTGTTCTTGAGGTATTTCCTAGATCTAAATGGTTATAATATGATTACTTGGAAGTTTTGTCTTCTTTTTTTAGAATTTTTAAAAATGTCTGTCCAAGAAGTACACCTTCTCTCGTCATATTAAAAAATCATTAATCTATCCATCATGAAAAAAGTTTATTTCATTGCTTGTGCCTTGTTCATTGCAACCGGGAGTATAGCACAAAGTATTACCCAGGAAGAAAAGACAAAAGCCCTGGACCACTTAAAAGCCACACAGAAAGACCTTTTAAAATCCGTCAAAGGGTTGTCTGAAGCGCAACTTAATTTCAAACCCACTCCCGAATCCTGGTCAATTGCGGAGTGCGTGGAGCATATTGCGATCTCGGAAGGAAATATTTTTGGCATTGTGCAGATGACCTTAAAATCAGAACCAGACCCTTCCCGAAGAAGTGAGGTCAGCATGTCTGATGATCAAGTCGTAGGATTAATTACTAGCCGGGAGCAAAAAGTCAAGACTCGTCCTGATTTTGAGCCCAAGGGAAATTTTGGAGATTATGCCGGTTCGTTGAAAGAATTTAGTGCTAAAAGAAAGGGGAATATGTCATTTGTCAAAACGACAAAAGAGGATCTTAGAAATCGATACTTTGAATTTCCTTTTGGTGTAGTTGACTCGTATCAGGTTATCCTTTTCTTATCCGGGCATAGCCAAAGACATACAGATCAAATCAAAGAGATAAAAGCTCATCAAAATTTCCCTATTTAAAGGGAGTAAGTACTGTCACATCAAAAACCTGGGCGAAAATCCAGGTTTTTTTAAGTTTCACCTTCTATGTGATCTTTGAAATTTCAAGATCCCTGAACGAATGAGTCCCTTCCTATTTCATTGAGCTTGTCTAAAATCCCTTCTTGTTGAAGAATGTACATGCCAAGCCTCTCTGTAGAAACACCTTCCTTGAGCCGGTATTTGTATTGGGGTTTGCCATCTTTCCATTGAAGTTCAAGATATCTGAATTGGATTGATGGCCGGTTTAGCAATTTTTCGGCGACTTCTATGATGTGAGTTGAAACCAGGAAAGTGCTTCTTTTTAGCCTCGCAAATGCATCAATGATGGCCGTTGAAGCTTCTTGAGCGTCTTTTACGTTAGTCCCGCGGAATAGCTCATCAAAAATGATAAACATGGATTGATGTTCCTTCAACAGGTCGGTCACTTCACTGACACGATTCACTTCGGCGAAATAGTGACTATGCCCCAAACCTAGGTTATCAGGTAAATTGATCGTGGTACTCATACCGCGAAAAACAGCGATTTCCGCGGATTGAGCGGGTATTGGAAATCCGAGATGAGCCAGATAAATGGCGATGCCAACAGCTTTCAAAAAAGTGGACTTACCTGCCATGTTGGGCCCAGTCAAAAGACACATGTTCATTTCATCACCCAGCTTGAAATCATAAGGTTTAGCGTAGGACAAAAGTGGATGTCTTAGCTGCTGAAAAGAAAAGCCAGGGATTTCTTTATCCTCATAAATGGGTAACTCAAGACCATGCGCAGCAGAAGCCTTTGCCACGCTGATATAAGCGTCGAGTCGGTGAACTTCTTCAATCATTTCCAAAAGCGCATCGCGGTATTTCTTTCGGCAGAGTTTATCCATTTTGCTGGTAAGTCGAGCTCGCGTCACTTTCCTGGGAAGTGATTTTTTCAGGATGGGGTAGAGACTCCTGATTTGTTTTGTTTCTTCTTTCAACAATGGATTTAATCCTTCATCGTCGAAATCAATCTGCTTGTGAATTTCTTCCAGGACCATGAAGATTTGCCTGAGTCCAGATTCGATGAGGTAATATTCATTGGTTGGGTTGTACCATTCGGTTACTGTTTTATTCCAGCGATCTAAGAAGTTTGTTTTCAAGAAGACCACATTGAGTTCAAGGTACCTGATGATGGCTTCTAGCTGATGAGAGCGCAGTTCTAGCTTAATTTCGTGCTCACATAAATACGAGAATAGCACAGTTCTTTTTCTTAAAAACTGCGGATCAGAGGAAGGTTCCATCATGATTTCCCTTAGTTTCAAACTGCCACCAGGAGTGAGTGCGTGATTGAAAAGGCGAAAGATGCAGGGTGCCGGGTCTCGGTGATCTTTGAATATCTCCAGGTCATTCAGCGTCTGTTTGTCAAAATAAAATTCCTTCACGTGTTTTTAAGTTGGCTCCTACTGCAACGAATGAAAGTCACCTATCTTGTCATTCCTGGGATTAAAGCCAACTAAAGTTGCCAATTTGAGAAGATATGCTTTATTTGCTCTCTTTCAAGGCAACCAACCTTAACCAATATGATTGAAAATATTTTCACACTTCTAATGCTCATTTTACTCCAGGCTGTACTGGGGTTTGATAACCTTTTATATATCTCTATTGAATCCAAACGTGCTCCCGAGGATCAACAACAACGGGTAAGAACTTTAGGAATAGGGATCGCAATTGTTTTGCGGATTATTCTCCTTTTTGTGTTGATCAACCTGATCAAATTGTTCCAGGACCCTGTTTTGACACTTGATTGGACCGGTGTAGTAGAGGGGACGTTTAACATACACAGCTTCATTGTGCTAATTGGTGGAGGATTCATTTTATATACAGCCATCAAAGAGATCTGGCACATGGTTTACCTGGAGGAGCATGATGGTGAAGAGAAAGAAAAAGCTTCCACTACCAAGATCATTGTGATGATCGTGCTAATGAATCTTATTTTCTCTTTTGATTCCATTCTAAGCGCTATGGCACTGAGCGATGTGTTTTGGGTAATGGCTACTGCAATCGTAATCAGTGGTATAATGATGCTTTGGCTTTCGGGACGTGTGTCATCCTTTTTGGCAAAAAACCGAATGTATGAAGTGCTTGGCCTTTTTATTTTGTTTCTTGTGGGAGTCATGTTGATCTCCGAAGGGGGCCATATGGCAGCAATGGAATTATTTGGAAGTCACATCACGCCGATGAGCAAATCAACGTTCTATTTCATCATTTTCATTATGGTGGTAATCGATATCGTGCAAGGACGATATCAAAAGAAATTGTTGGCTAAAAGGTCAATGAGCAGTGGCGAAGCCAAATAACCCACTTAAGCTTCTCCTGGCTTTTTTCAAGGAACTCTTTGACCTGCATGAGGACAAAGAACGAGAGTCCACGACAATAGCCGAGATATCAAAAGGTGTTGAATTCAAAGGAACCAATCTTTGGATTCTGATCTTCGCGATCCTCATCGCTTCCATAGGGCTCAATGTGAATTCCACAGCGGTTGTGATCGGTGCGATGTTGATCTCACCTTTGATGGGCCCCATCATGGGTATTGGACTGGGAGCTGGGATCAATGATTTTGCACTGATCAAGAAAGCATTCCGGAATCTCGGTATTGCGGTGGCAATCAGCGTATTGACCTCTGCGCTCTATTTCTGGATTACACCGCTGCACGAGGCACAATCCGAATTGCTGGCCAGGACTTACCCAACATTATGGGATGTATTGATTGCCTTTTTTGGAGGACTTGCGGGTATAGTAGTCGGTTCACGTAAAGAAAAATCTAACGCGATACCGGGAGTGGCTATTGCTACTGCTCTGATGCCTCCTTTATGCACCGCAGGTTATGGCTTGGCGAACCTGAACTGGTTCTACTTTGTAGGAGCTTTCTATTTGTTTTTTATCAATAGTGTATTCATTTCTGTTGCCACCTTCCTGATCGTAAGGTTCCTGAAATATCCGAAGAAGCAGTTTGAGGATTCAAGTATGGAGGTGCGGGTGAAGCGTTACATTAGCTTCTTTGTGATCATAACTATCATCCCTAGTGTATACCTCGCCTACCACCTGGTGCAGCGGACTTTATTTGAGCAAAATGCCAGGTACTACATTTCTACGGCATTTGATTTCAATGATACAGAGGTGATCCTACAGGACTTTAATTACAGTCCAAAGGAGGCAAAGATTGAAGTGACACTGTACGGGAAGCCCCTCAATGAGGATCAAATCGATAACCTGAAAAAACAACTGCCAGTTTTCAAACTGGAAGGTAGTGACCTGGTGATCCATCAAGGATATATTGATACCAGAGCCAGTGACCAGAAATTTGAAGACATGTCCAATCAGATCAAACTGGACATTGTGGAGGATCTTTACCGACAAAATCAGGGGGTTATCAAATCAAAAGATGAGAAGATCACTTTGCTTGAAAATGAATTGGTCAACTACCGTTTGGCGGCTTATCCTGTCGAGGAAATTTCCAGGGAGTTGCAAATTCATTATGAAGGACTCACAGATTTTGCCATGAGCAAGGCCTTATGTAGTAACCTGAATACCGATAGGATAGATACGGTTTGTGTTGCTCTGGTAGGTTTTGTTCATCGACCTAAAAAGGGAGAATTGAAGAAGATGCAACAATGGCTCCAACTACGTGTGAAAGCTGATAGTGTCAGAGTCGTGTTGCTACAGTAGCACATTGGGATTATATCGCTAGAATTGATACAGACTTTTACATCTATCGAAACATCAGGAATCAATATCTGTCTAACTGCTTCAATAAATAGCATAAAAAAAGGGATAGCTGCTGCCATCCCTCTTTCCTTCTATTTTGAGTTTACTAATCAATAATTCTTCATCAAGAACCACTTAACCAGGGTCTTATATGTCACCTTGCTACCACTGGTAAGAATACCAACACGATAGATTCTGCCGGCTAACCAAAGGGTAAACAAGAATCCACCCACAAGAAGGAGCATTGAAATAGCGATTTGCCAACCTGGCACACCGAAGGGCACTCGTGTCATCATCAGTATAGGACTGGTAAATGGTATCATGGACAAAACTACCGAGGCGCCTCCATCTGGATTTTGAAGTACTACACTTACCAACATAATGCTCATGATGATCGGGAGGGAGACCGGAAGCATAAATTGCTGGGCTTCCTGTATACTGTCCACTGCTGATCCCACTGCCGCAAATAAGGCGCCATATAGTAGGAATCCACCAACAAAGTAGAAAAGGAAAAGACCTATGATCTGACCAATCGGAAGGCTGTAAATGGTGTCCAGTGTGTTTTTGAGCATCGGTGGTATCTCTTCACCGTCAGCCATTTCCTGAGCCATTTCAATACGTTCCTCCACCATTTGTTGCTGTGCTTCGCGAGGATTGTAGCCTACTACTGCGGAAGTAACCATCGTGATAGTCGAGATCAGGATAATCCAAATCCCAAATTGGGTCAGTGCTACGGCACCATTGGCCAAAACTTTACCAAGCATGAGCTGGGTGGGTTTGACCGATGATACAATGATCTCTACAATTTTACTGGTCTTTTCATTGAGGACGCTTTGCATGATAAAGCTGCCATAAATGAAAACGAACATGTAAGTAAGGAATGCCATCGCATAACCTAGCCCGAAAGCTACGCCAGTGTCAGACTCTTTCGATTCACCCGATTCTGTGATGTTGAAAGTGGAAATGGCAATAGAAGTCCTGATTTGGTCGATAATTTCCTTATCAAGATTCAACTTTTCCATTTTTAAGTCCTCAATGCGATCGTTGATCGGTCTTCGGAACTTTCCTAAGAAACTGAAACCTGGGTTGGTTTTGGAATAGAAGCTGATCCCGTCCGGATTGTCTAATTCCATACTGGGAATATGCAATACTCCATACAATTCTCCGTCGTTGACGGCTTGTTTGGCTTCTTCCAGTGATCTATCACCCAAAGTGACATCTATATCTGTGATGTTAAAACCTTCTGAAAAATGGCCACTTTCGTCAATGATTTCCACATTTTTATCTCCATTGTCCTCTAATGTGGTGAGGTAAATCACCAGGCCAATGATGAGTGGAAAAATTAAAGGAGTTAGGATGGTTGCGAGCAGGAACGACTTCTTTTGAACGCGTTCCAGGTACTCTCTTTCGAAGATGAATCTGGTATTATTCATGGTTACCTCCCTCCTGTACTTTCATGATGAAAATGTCGTTCATGCTCGGAATTTTTTCAGTAAAAGAATGTATTTCAGTCATAGGGAGCAATGCTTGTAATAAGTCGTTTGGTGAACTTGTTTGAGGGATCTTAATCTCTGAATGTACCATAGATCCATTTTCATTTTCGCTGTTGAGCAATTCGAAATCTGCCGGTAAGTCTGCGAGAGATTTGGTGTGCGAAATCTGAAACGTATTGTTTCTATAACTTTCTTTTATCTCTTCATTGGAGCCATCCAGGATCTTTTTAGAGTTGTTGATCATGGCTACTGTATCACAAAGTTCTTCTACTGACTCCATGCGGTGAGTAGAGAAGATGATCGTGGCACCCCGATCCCGAAGCTCCAGGATGTTTTCCTTGATCAGATTCGCATTGACCGGATCAAAACCTGAAAAGGGCTCATCAAGAATAATTAAATCCGGTTGGTGCAGGACTGTGGCGATGAATTGGATCTTCTGTCCCATTCCTTTAGACAAGTCTTCCACTTTTTTATTCCACCACCCGTCAATTTTCAATTTATCAAACCAAAACTTAATCTGTGTTTTGGCTTCTGATTTGGATAGTCCTTTTAGTCCTGCTAAAAACAATAATTGATCACCGACCTTCATCTTTTTATAAAGGCCTCTTTCTTCGGGTAGGTATCCGATTTTCCTTACATCGGCCGGAGTAATGTCCTGGCCCCTAAGTTTGATGCGTCCAGAGTCACTACTGATTATTTGAGTAATGATTCTTATTAGCGTTGTTTTCCCTGCTCCGTTTGGGCCTAACAGACCGAAAACGGATTTTTCTGGTATGCCGAGACTTATATCTCTGAGCGCTACATGCCCGCTATAAGCCTTGCTTACATTTTCTATTTCGAGTAAATCCAAAGCGTAGATTTTTTAAAGGTTGCTTTCAAATGTTCAGGTATTTAGTACCACTTTCCAATGGAATATTACAGTCTAATGAAAAAAAATCATTTCATCTATGTTTGATCCCGCGGTGAAGATGGAATATATGACCATAAGTCACGTTAATATTGCAACGCTATTTTTACCGACCTATATGAATATTGATAAGGAAACCTTAAATAAAGTAGCCCATTTGGCACGTGTGGAGGTAGATCCTTCCAGGAAAAAGGATATGATCAATGATCTGGAAGAAATTCTGACCTGGGTTGAAAAATTGAAAGAAGTGGATACGAAAGGTGTGGAACCTTTGACACACATGTCCTTCGAAAAAAATGCGTTGCGGGAAGATGAAGTGAAACGTGAGCTGTCCAAAGAAGCGGGTTTGAGCAATGCACCCAAACATGATGGCGCGCATTTTCTGGTACCAAAAGTCCTCGACCCGAAGAAATGATCCAAACCTGGGAGGAAAAGATGAGAAAGGGGTTTACTATCCTGTATGTGGCGATGATCATCGCCTATTGTTTTTTCTACATCACCAGACATCAGCACTTTTTAAACTGGGATCTTACCAGTTCTGTAGAAGTCGACGAGTTTGTGGCAGACACTTTTCAAAAGGGCCTTTTCAATTTTGAATTGAAAGGAGTTCGATACACGCTTGAAGAAAACTTTGAAGGAGGAGATGTTATCAAAAGCCCGATGGGCAATTGGACTTTCTTCCTTTCCTGGCTTGGAGTGGCCTATCTGATGGCTTGCCTTACTTTCCTCAAACGTTTTGGTTTTATTGTGTTGAATGGGCTAATGATCCTTTTTTTGTTCAGCCTGGATCTTGGGTCATTGGAGTTATTTGGCTTGTCAGCCAATTCGAAAATACCACTAGCCATTGCAATTTTCCTTTGCATAGGGCCTGGGTATTTATTCCATATGTTTTTCAAAAATTCGGGCTTCGTGCTTCGCCTGGTAACCTTTGTGTTGGTCCTTGTACTTCTTGCACTGATATTTAATACACAATCGAGCTTTGCTCTGGAATACATCAAGGCAAATGCTGTATCGGGCTTCTCAATCATTACTTTTTTGTTTGTGGCCTTTGTGGCAGAGGAAATCATTTTTCTGATTCTCTATATTGTAACACAAGCCAGAGGCAAAGGCAATGAGAGACATTTTATTGTTGGTGGTATCATTTACCTTGGATTTGTAACGCTTTATTTTTTGAAGAAAGCAGGGATCTATGCAAATACACTGGCCTTTTTAAATCCCTATTTTTTGCTGCCGGTGAGTGCGGCGGTGGCACTTTGGACATTAAAATTCAAACAAGAGTTTTTTGAAGAGAATTTAAGTATCAGCCTTGATGTCAGACATTTCCTCGTAGGTCTGGGTCTGGCAGGTTTTGGTTATTTAAGTACCTCATTTATCGATGGGAATGACCCTGGCTACGAATCATTCCATTACCTTATTACCTATGCGCACCTGGGATTAGGAGGGTTGTTCTTCCTTTATATTATCATGAATTTCATCGATGCACTGATCGCAGGGCACTCCGTATATCGCATCGTATATCGTGAAAGGAATTTCCCATATGCTACTTCCAAGTTGGTAGGGTTTATTGCTATTGCTGCCTTCTTCTTCATGTCAAGTAAAGAGCCCATGAGACTGATCCAGGGAGCTAGATATAATTACCTTGGTGACTATGAGCGATTGCTCAACAATGAAGTGATCGCCGATCGCTATTATGAGCAAGGCAGCATCTTTGCCTACAACAATCATTATTCCAATTATCAGTTGGGGTTAAAGGGATTACGGACAAATAATCGTAACGAGGCCGCTTATCGATTTGACCGGGCGTCACAACGTTACCCTACGCCGCAGGCCTATGTAAATGCCTCAGTTTATGTGAAAGACAATAACATTCCCAAAGCCATTAGTTTTCTAAGAACAAGTACATTGGATTTTGGTGAAAAGGGAGAAATCAACAACAATCTAGCGAACTTGTTAGTATCGAACGGGAGATTGGAGGAAGCAGAAAGTTTGCTTTCATCGGCACCAGGGACCGGTGATTGGAACATGGCAACAGAAGTCAATCGCTGGAGATTGATGGCCTCTGTTAGTGGGCTGGACCATTCAGCCAGTTTTGACGGGTATGAGGGCGCTAACAGGCCAGTAAAGTCAAATATGATTTCCTACATGCTGTCCAGAGGTGAGGAAAGGACTCTTCCATTTGATACAACCGACCTTCAGAAGCGTATGAATCTCCACAGCATAGCCCTATTGAATAATGCGGCCTATCTGGGTGTGGTCAAAATCAATCCCGCGTATTTTCAGACAGCAATTAGCTCAACGTATAATGGAGAACTACAAGAGGATCTGAAATTTGCTGATTTGTTTAATCGTTACCTGAGCGGCGACATCAGTGGAGCCTACATGAGAGCAAGGGAGTTGGAGTTTTCAATCTCTGCATTCCGAATTGCGGAGCTTCAAAATTTAATGGGAATGTTGCTGTTAGAGCAAGGCATATTGGATCAGGCGCTGTTGTATTTCCAAAAAGCTGAGAAATCCGGATCTTCATCTGGCGCTTTTAATTCAGCCATTACCCTCACAGAAATGGGTGATTGGTTGAAAGCCAAAGCAAAATGGGAGCAACTCCTGGCAGACGACCCTTCTACCCAACCTTACTATGAGCAAATGCGGCCTGTTCTGGAAGGCACGAAAGAGGTCACGTTTAATTACTTGTACTATCGTTGGAAAGACTACACAGCAGTAGAATTGGCAGGTCACTTACAAGACCTTGAAATCAAAGCCGGGTTTATTGGAAACCTATGGTTGAAAGTGGAACAAGTACTCTTTTCAGCGGGAGATGCCGTAAACTATAAGAATTACTATGAAGCCCTTGCGCTGTTGCTACCAGATGAATTGAGGAATAGAGGGGAAATGGCCCTCGCCTTTTTTGATCGGCAGGAGGCTGTTACCGCGGAAGACCCACTGAATGCTTTTGATGAAATCCAAACAATCAACTATGTTAATCACCTGGCCAAAACTGATACACTGAACGCCTACCAAATGGCAATCGATGCGTTGAATATTCACAACCAATCTATATTGTATCAGGTTAGGTATGTGGAGCTGGCCCTGGACCTGGGCATATTAAGTTATGCCGAGGAAGGATTAGCTAAACTGGAGAAGAAGCTATCCCGCGCACGCCTAGCAAGACTCACGAAGCGATACGACGAGAGGAAGGCGGAATTAAAGGCTGGATTTTAGAGAATTCCAGGAGCTGCTTTTTACCAAGCTATTCTTCTACAACCCAATCTTATGATCTCGTGCAAATACCTCGATGTTTGTTTTGAGATTCGTGATGAGGTTTTCGGCGTTGATTTCGGTTTCTTCTAATTCCTTGCAGCTGTAGTAGAGGTTGCCAAGGAAGTCCTTTAGTGCAGTGTTTTCAGTGGACATAAATTTCATGTCCGATTTGAGATTGAAGAGTTGCTCCTGAACATCGTCCAGCAGCAACTCCAGTTTTTCGATTCTTTCCGAATCATTCACGAATTACTTCGTAAAGTTCGAAATGGTTTTTTCGATGATATCACAGCACTCATGTAACTGCTCTTCAGTCATGACCAAAGGAGGCGCAAATCGGATGATATTACCATGTGTCGGTTTCGCCAAAAGGCCATTTTCCTTTAAGGCTACGCAAATGTCCCAGGCTGTGGAACTTTCCTCATCATCATTGATCAGGATAGCATTCAACAAACCTTTGCCACGGACAATTGAAACCAGGTCATTTTTCTCCGCGAATTTGCTGAGTCTGGTTCTGAAGATATTTCCCAGGTAATCGGCGTTTTCCGCCAATTGCTCATCTTGAACTACTTCCAGTGCAGCAATAGCAACTTTAGCAGCGATTGGATTACCGCCAAATGTGGAACCGTGATTGCCAGGCTGGATCACATTCATGATATTATCGTTGGCCAGGACAGCTGAAACAGGGTAGACACCTCCACTTAACGCTTTTCCTAGGATCAAAATATCAGGATTGACATTCTCATGATTTATGGCGAGAAGTTTACCCGTGCGAGCTACACCTGTTTGTACCTCGTCAGCAATGAACAGAACATTGTGTTTCTCGCATAAAGCTTTTGCTGCTGTCAGGTAGCCTTCAGATGGGACATAAACACCTGCTTCTCCCTGTATAGGCTCAACTAAAAACCCGGCGACATTGTCGTTGTTGGCCAATGCTTCATCCAGGGACTGTAGGTTGTTGTATTCGATTTTGATAAAACCTTCCGTGTAAGGCCCAAAGTTCTTTCTGGCTACAGGATCGTTGGAAAACGATATAATGGTTGTCGTTCTACCATGAAAATTATTTTCGCAAACAATGATCTGCGCTTCATTTTCTTCTATCCCCTTTTCTTCATACGCCCATTTCCGGCATACTTTGATCGCTGTTTCAACGGCTTCTGCACCCGTATTCATTGGTAATACCTTGTCGAAACCAAAATACTCGGTGACAAATTGCTCGTACTGACCAAGTGCGTCATTGTAAAAAGCTCTGGAAGTCAGTGTAAGGGTCTCCGCCTGACTGGTCAACGCGCCAATGATCTTGGGGTGACAATGTCCCTGATTTACGGCACTGTAGGCAGAAAGGAAATCAAAATATCGTTTTCCTTCCACGTCCCATACGTATACGCCTTCGCCTTTGGCAAGCACAACCGGTAAGGGGTGATAATTGTGTGCTCCGTGTTTTTCCTCTAATGCGATGAGGTCCTGGCTGGTCAATGTTGAAGTTGACATAATATCTTCTTTTTTAGGAACTAAATAGGATCTTTGCCCGCTATTACTCAAAAGCAGACCGCAAAGTTAGTAGGAATACCCGGAGAAGTTGATGAACAAACGTGCTAAAAAAGAAGAGATCAAATTGGAGCCCTCGGACTATTATTTTAATGCAGAGGGTTTAATGGTATTTACAGCTGCCTATCACAAGAAAAGAGGCTATTGCTGCAAGAATGGCTGTCTTCATTGTCCCTGGGAATTTAAGAAATCCTAATTTGCCATTTTGACCATTTCTTCTCGTTTGGCTAATAAAACAGGCGCATTGACGATTAAGGTAGTGCCTTTTCGATCGGCCTGAGTTTCAAGTTCCAATTGTCCCTGGATTAGGTTGGTACGTGTGTTGAGGTTTCGCCATCCGTTACCAGTTCCATTTATCAATTCTTGCTTATCAAAACCCAGGCCATCGTCTTCGATGAGAAGGGTAAATTCTTCTTGATCCTGCGTGATTTGAAGTGTGATCTTACGAGCATCCGAATATTTCAATATGTTGTTGATCCACTCCTGCGAGATGCGATAAAGCGAAATTTCCTGGATTTCATCAGGCCGTTTCTCCAGTCCAAAGAAATTAGTTTCCACAAAAATCTTTCCTGCAGAATTGATACGATTGGCATATTCCTGAATGGCACTTTCCAGTCCCTGACTGATCAGAGTTTGAGGCATGAGATCGAAACAGATGCTCTTTAATTCTTCGTACATTTCATTGATCACCTGCTCAGATTGATCAAAGACTTGTTGACGTTCGTTAGGAGATGCACCATCCTTGAGGTTAGCCAGGTTCATATTGAGAATGGATATCATCTGGCCAAATCCGTCATGCAGGTCGCGAGCGTAACGAGCACGTTCCTTTTCCTGAGAAGAGATGGTTGCATTGATTTCGGCTTCACGGGCATTTATTTTTTCTCGCTGTAATTGAATGTACTGCTTCTTTTTGAGTCGATTCCTCCATAGAAAACCAGTGAGAATCAGGAACCCGATAACTAGGAGGGTCGAAATTAATAGTGTTTGCTTCCTTCTAAGGTCAGCTTCCTGTTCGGCCAGACGTGAAGATTGAATGGCGATTTGTTGTTCTTTTTTTTCAGTTTCAAAAGTAATTTCCAGAAACCTTATTTGTCTTTGTTTATCCAGATCGTAGAGAGAGTCTTTTACCGCATGGTATCTTTTTAAATAGGCAAGTGACTTTTTGGGAGTTCCGAGTACTTCAAAGTACAAATGCTGCTGCTGGAGTACATCTAAAATCTTTTCTGCATCATTGATTTCATAAGCTATTTTTTCAGCCTCTGTGAGATAGGTAGCCGCTGACAGGAAATTCCCTTGCATGTATGCGACAGTTCCTAAATTAGTTTTAACTGTTGCAATGCCGTATTTGAAGTCATTTCTTAAGTTAGTCTCTAAATTGAGTAGGAAGTATTCGTTAGCCTCTTTTAGCCGCCCAATTTTCATCAACGAGTTGCCCATGTTGTTGTAGGTCCTCGTGATGGCTTTTTCCGACAAGTGATCTTTAAAACTGAGGATTTCCAGATACAATTCCACGGCTTTCGATGATTCTCCGTCATCATCATAGTTGATGGCTTTGATGCCTAAAATAGGCTCAAGAAGGCTGACTGGAGCTTCTGAAAATTGATCATAGAGCACCTTTGCCTGATCACAAACCCTAAGACCTTCTGTATATTCTTCAATATCATGAAATACTATCCCCCGCCGTGTCAAAGATCTGATCATCATGGTCGTATCCCTTTCCATTAAAAACTGGTCGTAGGCTTCTTGTGCTTGGGTCAAGGCAATGTCGTAAGAGCCCGTAATAAGGTTCTTCATGCTCATGTCGTAAAAAGTAAACCCGTGCCAGTAGGAGTCTTTAACTTGATCGAACATGTTCCGCGCTGTATCTCCATATTGCAATGCGGCCCCAAAGTCCCCTTGATCCCAGAAGATGCGCATCAGGTAGAAGTATGCTTGCCCCTTCTGTTTAATTGTGACTTTTGTATCATTTCCTGTGACCTTTATTAGTAGTGGTTTTGCTTCGGCGTAGGAGCCTTGTTGCGCCAACTTATAACCTTTTTCGAAAGCGATAGAATCAGCAACTTGAGCCTTTATCTGGAAACTAATGTTCAACAGGAGGACTAAATGAAGAGATAGGTACTTCATAAGCGATGGAAAAATGGCTTTAAATTGGTAGATGAGTTCAAAAAGTCAATCTTTATGCGATGATCGAGCAGCTACTAAATCAAGGCGGTCGGTGGAATGGAAGCTTGGAGCGTTGAGAATGAGCACATTTCCCCTGGTACCTATTTGAGTTTCAAATTCAATCTCTCCTTGAATTAAATGGGCACGGGTGTTCAAGTTTTTCCATCCATTCCCTTTTCCCTTGGTTAGCGCTGTTTTGTCAAACCCCTGACCATCGTCCTCGATCAGCAAGGTAATTTCTTTTTTATCCCGCGTGATTTGAAGTGTGATCTTACGCGCATCCGAATATTTCAATATGTTGTTGACCCACTCCTGTGAGATGCGATAAAGCGAAATTTCCTGTAATTCATCCGGTCGTTGCTCCAATCCAAAGAAGTTAGTCTCCACAAAGATTTTTCCCGTGGAACTGATACGGTTGGCGTATTCCTGGATGGCACTTTCCAGCCCCTGACTGATCAGGGTTTGAGGCATGAGATCGAAACAGATGCTCTTCAATTCCTCGTACATTTCATTGATCACCTGCTCAGATTGATCAAAGACTTGCTGACGTTCGTCAGGAGAAGCCCCATCTTTCAGATTGGCCAGGTTCATGTTGAGAATTGATATCATCTGGCCAAATCCATCATGTAGGTCTCGTGCATATCGAGCCCGTTCCTTTTCCTGAGAAGAGATGGTTGCATTGATTTCGGCTTCCCGGGCTTTAACTCGTTCCGTTTGTAAAGCCACTTCCTGTTTTTTCTGAGTCCGTGCACGCCACAATAAGGAGACTAGTAATAAAAGTAAGAAAACAACAATTCCAGCGATGGACGCAATTCGATTTCGTTGAATAACAGCATTTTGCTCCTCCAACTGTGCTTCTTGCAAGGAAATTTGTGCTTCCTGTAAAGTGATCTGCTGTTGGTTTTTTTCAGTTTCGTATTGAGTTTGTAATTCAAATATTTGCTTGGTCTTATTTTCCTCGAAAATGGAGTCATTCAGTTGAGTAAACTGTCGGGAAAAAGCATATGCTTCATCGAAGCGGCGAAGCCCCGCCAGTGCTTCAGAAAGCTCCAATGAGGATTTTGCCCGAAACTCTAATGAATTGATATCATTTGCGTAACTCCAGGCCTGTTGAGCTGTTTCATAGGCTTTTTTATGATCTGATGTTTTTCGAAAATTGGCAGAAAGGGCCAAATGAGTATTGGCTAGTTCGTAAAAGTTTTCATGAGCAAGATGACCCTCTATGGCCTCAAAATACAGCTTCCGAGCCTCTTCTACTTTGCCCAGACTGTCGTTGGCTACACCGATGTTATTGATCATGTAGGGAACATAACGGGTATAACCTGCTTTCTCGTATCCAGCTCTTGCTTCGTCTGAATACTGAATAGCCTCTTCATGTCTGCCCATAGTTAACAGTACATTTCCAATATTGCCTTTGGTGACTATGATGCCAAACTCGGAATCTACTGAGGTGTAAATGTTCAGGGCCTTTTGGTAGTATTCCAGCACCTTTGGGTACTCTTTTTGTTTTTTGTAGACGATGCCAATATTACCTAACACCATGGCTACGTCATATGGGTCGTCACTGACTGTTTCATAGAGCCGTAGTGATTCGAAGTAAACCTCCAGTGCTTTGGGGTAATTCCCTAACTCATCATAAGCAATTCCTTGATTATTGAGGGAGCTGGCCATGCCACTCGAGTCATGAATTTCACGCCGTAGGACGTATGACCTTTGATGAAAGTTGAGCGCCGAATCGAATAAGCCTTTGGCGCTATAGGTATTAGCAAGGCTGTTATAAGATTGTGCAATGGCTCTTTTGGATTGTTCTCGCTGACCAATAGATAAGGCTGTTTTTGCGAAGATGATCGAAGAGTCAAGATCTGAATTTTTATAATACCAGGAGAGTTCATTCCAGGATCGGACCTGATCTAAAGGTTCCTGGGAGGGCAACACTTGTTTGATGCTATCAATTTCTTTTTGCTGGGCGATCAATGTGGCGGACAAGATCAAACCCAATACCGTGCAGGTGGCGATTTTCATGGCGGGTCTAAAATACAAAAGATCCAGCGAGTATTTCACTTGATTTATAGCGGTTTGCTAAACTGTGAAGGCAGGTGACCTAATCTTTTTCCTCTCTTCTACTCGTAAATGCATAAAAAGATGGCTATGAATAGTTCATTAGATGCTCTTGCTCCCAAAACGGATATTCTAAAATGGCGTGAAGTATATAGCCTGGCGTTACTGAACGCAGCAGTAGTGATCAGTTGGATTGCATACCATGAATACCAACCCATTCTCATGGAAAAAATGGAGATCACTCATTTATTGGATTTCCTGGTGATCACAAAAGCAATCATTTTAGTCGTGATTCCTCCGTTCGCCGGCTGGTTATCTGACTATATACTTCGAAGAAATGGGAAGTACCTGATTGTTTTTACCATTGGTATTGGGGCAACGGCGATGATCTTCATGGTAGTAGCTACGCTGATCAGCACACATCACCTAATGGACATCAAAACCTTGTTGCCATTTATGATTGTTATGTGGCTGATTTCTATGAATCTATTCATAAGTCCTGCCAACTCTATGATCGAAGCTTTTGCACCAGCACAGCAACTTCCGATCGTCATGGGTTTCTTATTCCTGATCACAGAGTTGCTATACGCCATGGAACCTGTCATTGTCGGTTTAGTTTCATTTTTTGGTGACACACTTACGTTCATTGTGGGAGGAATTCTCATTGCAGGAGCGGGGGTCGTGTTTCATGTAGTTTCTTCAGATGAAGTCCTCCAGCGCAAACAAGAACTACTGTCCACTCATGACGGTAAAAAACAAACACCTTTATCCTATCTAGCTATTTTGGTCATTGGGTTGGTGCTAGGCCTGGCCAAAGCTTTTCTAATCGAATTTGTACCAGAAGTGCTTGAGAAACGTCATCCGGAGTTAGGGGACTGGGGGCAATACTTGTCCTTTGGACTATTGGGTTTATCGGCTTTTATCGGCTTTGCCGTAGCGAAATATGTCAGTTCCAAGCGACTTAGTAGTATCATATTGGTTAGTTTTTGCAGCCTTTTCTTTGGTCTTTTGACCTTGATCCTCACTCAAAACCTGCTTTTTATGATCATCGGTGGTTTTGTAACGGCTTGTTCCTTTTCATTTATCAATGTCAGTGGGTTACCCTTTGTTATTCGTCACCTGACAGTTCATCACATCACTTATGGTGTTGGCATCTACATTGGTGCAAGCGAGATTTCCACAGGTATTTTTGAGTATTTATTCCGATAAGTCTTTGAGTCCTCATTATCTTGACAATCAATTGGTTAAAATTGATATGGGGGTATCAACAAGTGAGTCCGATAGGGAAGGGGATTCAACAGAGGGAAAGTTAAAAAGACTTAGTCGCGCAATATCGCTATCCAATCTAGGTATTTGGGAGTATGACATCAAAGCCAACAAAGTGTGGTGGTCAGATGAAGTCTACAGCATCTATGATATGGACTTTAATAGTGATGTACCCACACTAGACAAGGTCTTCGATCATGCGACCCCCGAAGAGAAAGAAGAAATAGAGGCGGTTATTAATCAAGCTATTGCTACAGGTGAGGAGTATGTAGTGGATTGTCGCATCAAAACTAAACTGGGCAAATACAAGTATGTAAATGCCATTGGTAAACCTCATTACGATAAAGAAGGAGAATTGACCCATCTATTTGGTACAGTCATGGACATTACCGATAGACGAGAAAAGCAACAACAATTCCGGTTTGCGGATTTTACATTGAAAAGTGTTTCGGATGGTATTTATTGGATCGATGCAAATGCCAAATTTATCCAGGCCAATCCGGGCGCGGCCAATATGCTCGGTTACCCCGCTGAAGAGCTGGCGGGTTTGTCAGGTCAGGATATCAATCCCGATTTTACGGAAAAGAAATCGAAGGAGTATTGGAAGAAAACAAAAGCAAAGGGCACCCTGACTTTTGAAACCGAGCACCGACGAAAAAACGGACAAATGGTGCCAGTTGAGATCACTAATAATGTGTTCAACTTCGATGGTCAGGAATATCGGGTATCAATTGTTCGAGACATCACAGAACGGAAACAACGTGAAAAGGAGATCCTTTCTAGCCTGGAGGAAGTAAAAAAACTTAAAGATCAGCTTCAGCAGGAGAATATTTACCTGAGGAAAGAGATCAAGATTGACTTTGATGTGGCTAACATCATCACGGAAAACCCTCAACTGAAGGAAGTGCTGGTTCAGGCGCGGCAAGTAAGTGAGACGGATGCAACCGTATTGATCACTGGTGAGTCTGGTACTGGCAAAGAACTGATGGCACGAGCCATCCACAACCTGAGTAATCGTCGGTCCAGAGTAATGATTAAAGTGAACTGTGCGTCCTTACCGGAAAGTTTGATTGAAAGCGAGCTCTTTGGTCATGAAAAAGGGTCATTTACTGGTGCTGTGCAACAAAAAATGGGCCGCTTCGAACTGGCAAATGGCGGAACACTATTTCTTGACGAAATCGGAGAATTACCCCTGGCGATGCAAGTCAAATTGTTGCGTGTACTCCAGGAACGTGAATTTGAACGTGTCGGTGGAACAACCACTGTGAAGACAGATGTTCGGATTATCGCTGCTACAAACAAGAATCTGGAAGAAGAGGTGTCTGAGGATAGGTTTCGGGAAGACTTGTACTACCGTATCAATGTTTTCCCTCTTCAGACAGTTCCTTTAAGGAACCGAGTCGAGGATGTTCCCTTGTTGGTACGACATTTCATTGACAAATACTCACGTAAGTCAGGCAGGGAAATTAATGGGATTTCCAAGAAGGCCATGGAGGCATTGCAACAATATACCTGGCCTGGCAATGTCCGGGAATTGGAGAACATCATCGAAAGGGCTGTGATCCTATGTACCGGAGATATCATAGAACCAGGAGCCTGGTTACCTAAAGCACGAATGGTTTCCTCCAAAAGAGTAAAATCACTGGAGCAAATGGAAAAGGATTATCTTAAAGAAATTCTGGAAATGACCAAAGGTAAAATCAGCGGGCCGCAAGGAGCTGCAAAATTGTTGGAGATCAACCAAAACACACTGTATTCCAGGTTGAAAAAACATGACTTACTTCCGTGATGGCTTATTGATATGTCAAAAATATATTGATATATCAAAAATGATCCGCCGTTAGGGAAAACGCTTAAAAAACCCCTATATAGCTAATAATGAGTTGTTTATGCTTTTTATGATCGATTAGTATGCGCATTGGCACAGAGTATTCAATAAGAATGCCAAAAAAGAATACTTATGCCAGGTACTGCCACCAAAAGAGCCCGAGAAGTTGAAATGTTAAGTGCTATTGCCGAGGGCGATACGGATGCTTTTTCCGATTTGTATACGGATTACTCAAATGCCTTATTTGGGTCAATTTATAAAGTCATCGGAGATAGACTGCTGGCTGAAGAAATACTTCAGGACACTTTCATGAAGATCTGGGTCAATATTCGTCGATACGATTCAAAGAAGGGTGCCTTGTACACCTGGATGTTCAATATTGCCAGAAACCTAACCATCGATCGAATGAGATCCGCGGAATACTTCAAAAAGTCCGTCACCAGCACTTTTGAACAAAATGACGAACTGTTGACGAATAGACTTGGCGCAGAGGAAATGCACCTATTCTCTAACGACATCCTTAATCACCTTTCCGCTCCTCAATCCATGGTCCTTGATCTCATGTATTTCCAGGGGTTTACCAGCGAGGACATTTCTAAAGAGTTTGAAATTCCTCTAGGGACCGTAAAATCGCGCATCAGGGGCGGATTAATGAAGTTAAGAAAACTTTATGGCATTGATTAAAATCTAATAGTTCCAAAAACCTCGTAACTATTGTTGATGCTCAATTTAGATGAATACATAAAGTCCGGCATTCTGGAGGAATACGCCATGGGCCTCCTTCCGGAAGATCAGGCTGAAGAAGTGTTTTGTTTGGCCCAGATTCATCCCAGGGTTAAACTAGAAATCCAAAGAATTGAGAAAACATTATACAATTTATCGTCTAGCTATGGCGTCAAACCTCCGACGGGCCTTGGGCCTTTGATCCAGGCAAAAGTGATCAGTTGGGGGGTGCCGAAACCCAATCATACCTCAGCTCCTCGTTTTCAAACGCTGGGGTATGTTTCGGCTGCGGTAATGTTTCTATTCCTTGCCCTTGTACTAAGCCTCTATTACAATGCACGCTCAGAAATCACGGAGTTGGTTCAAGGCACCAATTATGAGCTCAAACAGCTTAAAACTCAAAATGAAGAATTAACTCGTCAGTTGAAACAGGCCAACAATTACGGTATCTCAAGAACGAGACTGATCACCAATGTTAATGAGCAATATGCTTGGGTATATACCGGGCAAAACGAACTTCTGGTGTGTTCTTCCTATTTACCCAACCCGCCAGACGGACAACAATATCAGCTTTGGAGTATTGTGCAAGGCCAAACACTCGATTCCGGGTTAATCCCCCTTCAAAGAACTGGCGCTATGTCCTCATTAACAAGATATCCGAAGACGGGTCAATACGCTATTACTGTGGAACCGATAGGAGGCAGTGTGGAGCCAACATTAGATAAGGTAGTAGTGTCTGGGCGTGTTATTGAAACAAATTTTTAGCGACCTTAAATCTTTATCAGTGTGGATTATCGTATCTGCTGCTGTATTTAAAATTTTAAGATAAACTATGAAAAAATTTTTTGGGTTAATAGGATTGTTTGCGCTATCAATCGGAATTTATGTGATGGCCGCAGACCACATCGACGCACCCGCCGTAGGTTCGTTGACGACTGGCAGTGCTTCAGTGGACATTACAGACTTTTATGCATTCCAGAGTCCAAGTAATGAGGACAATTATGTTTTTGTTGGGAATGTAAATGGTTTTCTCGGACCTGAGGCCACCGCCACAGCCAGTTTCGATGAAAATGTCATGTATGAGGTAAACATTGATACGAATGAGGATAATGTTGAAGATTTGGTAATTCAGGTTTTGTTTAGAGATGATAAAGTAATTGCTCTGGGCCCTGTAGCTCCTGAATCAACAGGAACTAATTCCTCAATCGTGAGCACTTCAATGAGAGTAGAAAGCAACGTTACTGCCTATGGCGAATCGGCTGTTATTACGACTACCAATGGCGTAAAATTGTTTGCTGGTCCACGAGATGACTCCTTTTTCATGGACTTCTTTAAATTCGTTGCAATCGTACAAGGAGCCGGAGGAGCAGAAAATCCTCCCACTGCATTCGACTCTCCTGGTCAGGATGCATTTGCAGGAACAAATGTCCTTTCGTTTGTGATCGAAGTACCGAAAGACCTCATTGGAGGCAGTTCTGTTAAGAAATTCAACACCTGGTTGACGTCCAACAAAAGCATTTAAAGTAAAGATCAATTATGAAATTCAAACAAATATTTATTGCCGTTTTGGTAGGTGTCATTGCATTCAGTTGTAAAGACGATGAAGACAATGTCATACAAGTTGAAGCCAACGCCGGATCAGACCTAAATGGCGTTATCGAATCGTTGATTTCCCTGAACGCAGGTGCTTCTGAGGGAACATCACTTTCCTATCATTGGGAAGTAACTTCGCCCAGTGGTGCAGCTACTTCTATTAATGATGCCAATATGGAAACTGCTACTTTCCGGGCAACAGAAGTAGGTACTTATGATGTCCTTTTGACTGTATCTACTGAAGGTGCATCGAGCACAGACGAACTTGCTGTTGTCATTAGCAATGTTTCCTATGCTCAGGAAGACATCATGGGACGCCCCGCTATCAATACGGTTTTCAATTTCTTCAGTGATGAAGATAAAGATGCTTATAATCAGTTGATTCCGGCCCAAGGAGCAGCAAACTCAGCACACTTTGAGGGGATTTTGAGTACCCTTCAGAGTTACATCGGCTTGGACCCAGCAGCATACGTTAACGTATTGGGATTAGACAATGAAACAACCGCGTCGGTTCTTTCCATAGATGTTTTGAATTGTAATAAAGAAGCTGCCTCGACCTATGGCCCATCGGACCTGAATAATATCGATCTTTTTTCAAATGTCTTGAATGGAAGGCGATTGGAAGATGACGTCATAGATGTCACCCTAATTCTGGCCTTTTTTGGTGATGGAAACACCGGGAACGCACTTGTGCCTGGCCTGATTAGTGATAATGTTCAAGCAAATGATAAGGAATTCACGACCACATTCCCTTATCTGGCTTCACCACACTAGGTTGATTTTAGTTTTTGCGTAGGTAAAGGACAAGCACTTATGGGTTTGTCCTTTCATTCATTGAAATCATATGAGAATTATAATGTTTTTCCTGTCTGCAATTGTCCTGGGCAGTTGTGGTAACAACTCCGCCGATTTGGTAGTAAGGCCAAATCAGATACTTCCTCTTCTTGAGGAGTATCCCGAAATAGTGACGGATGAGCTTACCGAAGCAAATAATGACTTGTTTTTTTGGAAAGAGAAACTAAGGCAGAATCCCGCTGGGTTTCTTTACGCTGAAAAGATGTCCGCCAGTTTCGATAAGCGATTCCGGTTAAAGGGGGATATAGAAGATATTGACTCCAGCAATTACTTTTTGCAGCAGGCCGTAGACTCACGCAATAATTGGAAGATCAATAAATTGCGATATGCGCAAATTGCAAACCTGATCAAATTACATCAGTTCAAAAGGGCTGAACAACTTTGTTTAAAAGGACTGGAGCGCACTCCTGGGAATTTGGGATTTCAGCTACTATGGTTTGACGTATTGATGGAACTAGGCGAATACGAAGAAGCCCAGCGTATTATTGTGGACATTTCAAAATCGAATAATGACTATGATGTGATCATTCGACAGGCTAAGTTTTTTGATTACTTGGGGAGACTGGACCGAACCCTGGAATTGATGGCAAAAGCTGACAGCATGGTTATGAAAAGTAATGATCCCGGGCTTAAGGCATGGACCAAGACCATTCTGGGAGAATACCTAACACATAGTGGAGCCATTGAGGAGGGTTATCAACAATTCATGCAAGCTGTTCAATTGGATCCAACCCAAGAGTATGCCTGGCTCAACCTCGCCTGGATTGCGTATGCACATGATGATAACACAGTGCTTTACGAACGCATACTGTCGACTTTAGACGTCAAATCTACACCCGATCTTTTGTGGGAATTGGCACATTTGTACAAGAGGCAGAGAGACCAACGATATTACCGAAACATCATGAGCTTCTATGAAGTGGCCAGTCAGCCAAAGTACAAAGGATGGTATGAACCCAAACTGATTCAGATCGAAAGTGAGCAGATGGGGAATCATAAAAAGGCACTTCAAATGGCGAGGAAGCAAGTGGAAATTCGCCCAACACTGGAGTCCTACGATCTTTTGGGCTGGAGTCTTTATCAGGCGGGCGACTTTGATAGTGCCAAGGCCGTTTTTGAGCGTCATTTGTATCAGAAAACCGACGAGCCGCTCATTCAATACCATGGGGGTGAGATCTACATGAAGACCAGTGATTTCGGGAAAGCTGGATGGCTGTTAGCTCAGGCGGCTGAAGCACGTTTTGAACTTGGACCTGATATTTTTGAACGAATTAAGGACCTGGGAAAACAGATCCCATGAAGCCACAGCAAGAGTATTATCATGTCGACAACCTTATACGAAAGAAAGGAAATAGAAGCCAAGCTTGATAGATATTATAAGCTTGTGAATCTGTCAGTCGAAGGAGTACTGATTCATCATGGAGGTGTTTGTGTGGACGTGAATGTGGCAATGGAGCGGCTATTCGGTTATGACCGTGATGAATTAATAGGGAAAGAAGTTTTGTTCCTGGTAGCACCTGAACACCGGGACATTGTTGTTAAGAATATTGCACAATCCGGATCTAGCCCCTACGAAGTGTTAGGCTTGCGAAAAGGAGGAAAACGGATACCTGTCCGGATAGAGGCTTACGAAACTGAATGGGAAGGGAAACCTATTCGCGTAGCGACGATGAGAGATGTGAGCAGCCGGAAGCAGGAGGAAAATGCGATACTGGAACGGCTGCTAAAAGAGCAGTCGAAGAAGTCAACCAGGCATGTTGAGCGAAAAGGAGACCTGATGCGATTGCTGGCCATGAGGTACATAAAGGAGATCAGGAAAGCCAAAACTGTCATTTCTCAACAGCAGTCCATGAATGTGCGTATGCTCGAATCCTTTCCGGGCATTTTTTATTTGTACAAAATGGATGCTGTTCCGAAGCTCATCAAGTGGAATCAGAACACCGAGTCCATTCTCGAATATTCGGCAGTAGAACTTTTTGAAATGAATGTATTGCGTTTTTTCGACGAAAATGATCATTCAAAAGTGCTCGATGCCATCAAGCATTTATCCAAGAATGGAGATACAATGCTGGAGGCCAATTTGGTCAGCAAATCAGGGGACAGAAAACCTTTTCTATTCACGACAAGAAAGTATGTCGAGGAGGGTGTTGACTACTTTTTGGGATTTGGGACTGACATTTCAAAACGAAAAAAAGCAGAAAACGAGCTAGAGCGCTACAGTGAAAAACTTGAGTATCTGGTTCATGAGCGGACACAGGCTCTTATCTCTACCAATGAGGAGTTGGCATTAAAAAACGATGCCTTGCTGGAAAAACAAAATGAACTTAAAGACACACTTCAAGAATTACGGACTGCACAACAAGAACTGGTACATTCTGATAAAATGGCTTCAATTGGTCTATTGACTGCCGGGGTTGCCCATGAAATTAACAATCCATTAAATTTTATACAAGCCGGCATCTATAGTCTCAAAAACATCATGATCTACAAGGATCCTGAACAGGAATCGCTTGTTAAGAAAGTGATAGAACACATGCAATTGGGAGTAGAACGTGTTTCAGGAATTGTCACCAGCTTAAACCACTTTAGCCGGAGAAATGATAAGAAAAAGGAGGCATGTGTAGTTCGGAATATCATAGACAATTGCCTGCTTATTCTAAAACACGAGACCAAAGGTCGGTGCGAAATCAAATTGGATATCATTAATGGACCCTTGTTACTTTTAGGCAATGGAGGGGGATTACATCAGGTTTTTCTCAACCTTATTTTGAATGCGGTACAGGCCATTGAAAAGAAGGGAACGATCCAAATCAAAGGATTTACAGATGCTTACAATATTATCAGAGTTATCATTGAGGACGATGGAGTAGGTATCCCGGAAGAACATCTTGAAAAGGTTTTTGATCCCTTTTTCACCACCAAAGAACCAGGAAAAGGTACAGGTTTGGGACTCTCAATCGTCTATCAGATCGTCACAGATCACGGAGGATCGATCTATTTTTCGAGAGCCCCTTCTGGAGGAACTTGTGTAAACTTGTCCTTCCCTGCTTACAACCAGAAACCATAATGGACAATATAGAATAATGAAACTTTTATATGTTGACGATGAAGACATCAACTTATTCCTTTTTCGAGCTACCTTCAGTCAGGAGTTTGATATCTATACCGCAATAGGAGGGTACGAAGGCTTGGACATCCTGAGGGAAAATGATGAAATTAAAACAGTGATTTCCGATATGCGCATGCCCAAAATGAATGGTCTGGAATTTGTCAGACATGCCAATGAACTGTTTTCGGGTATAAGATTCTATCTGTTATCTGGATTTCAGAAATCTCCGGAGATTGAAAAAGCACTCGAGGAACGTCTTATCTGTCGCTATTTCACAAAACCTTTCAAAAGCGATATCCTTCGGCATGAATTACTGAGGTAGATAGTTGTTGACCAGGATCATTCGCACTGTCAAGGATTACTTGGAATGATTGTGAATGGCTCGCATATTGAGCCGATCTGTGATTTTCTGAGCCATTGTAAGACCTTCGGTATTAAACTTATGCAGTACAAGTAATTGCGGAGCACCAAAGTGGGACTGTGCCTCGGAAAATGCAGATTGCACTCCTGAAAAATAGCGACCCAATGCAATGTTATACCATATGTAAATCATTTACTCTCAGTTAAATACCTGATTAGATCTACGTGCTTTGAGCTGAAGTGAGATTACTTTATGCATAGGATAATTGACTTTGTCATCAGCTGGGCAATCTCTCTGAAAATTTCTTGATGGCTTAATCTAAGGCCAGTAGAACAATCGTATATAAACGTGTTAAACTCTATCCACTAACCTCCCATTTGTTTTAAGTTTCATGGATTCGGAAGATTACTACTTCATCGTCCTGATTTTAGGACTGTATCCAATTTTCTACATCATTCTCAGGTGGCTATTCGGCAATAGCATCATATTTCGTATTGCCTTCACCTTTGTGACTGTCGATATTGAGATATCCATTAGTTGTTTCATCATCGGTGGAATGGGAATAGAACATGTGTTCCTCTGGGGATTGCCACTTACACTTGTCTGTTTTGGCCTGGCCTACTGGCACATTTATAAGACTGTTAGGATACCTTTATTAGACATTACTTCAGATATTTCCAGGCTGACAGACGGAGAAGTCGGTGTAGTTTCTGAACGAGAGCTTTCTATGCGAAAAGATGAAATTGGTCAGATTCAGGTGGCTTTAAAAGAGTATGGTCAAGCCGTTAGTCGAACTGCTGATTTTGCCTCGAAGGTGCAACGCGGAGTGCTTTCAGTGGATTATGACCCCTTGGGGCCTGCCGACCTCTTAGGAAACTCACTTATAGAAATGAACAAAAGCCTGACTGAAGTAATTTCCGAGACCAACAAGATCGTTAAATCCGCTGCAGAGGAGGGTGTTTTTGATTTAGTACTCTCAACCGAAAAAAGTCAGGGTGCCTGGCGCGAGCTTACAGATTCCGTGAATAGTTTGCTTGCCTCTTTGGTAGTTCCGATCAGAGAAATCAATCGAGTGATTGACTCCATAGCTGTCGGAGATTTGACCCGTCATTTTCTCATACCAAGCCAGGGTGAAATGGGTAACCTGGCAACGAACCTTAATACCGCAATTGATAAGTTGAATGGGCTAATCGAAGAAACGCGATCGATCTCCTTTTATCTGTCTACCAATACCGAAACTTTGGTCGAAAGCAATCTGGAAATGACTAACAATACCAATGAAATTGCGCTTACAATCGGTCAAATGAGCGAGGGTGCCAGACATCAACTTGAACAGATAGATCAATCTTCGAGATTGGTTGAGCGAGTGATGGAGTTATCTGAAGAGATCAGCTCCCAAAGTCGGGAAATCTTCCAATTTGCACAATTAGGAGCAAAGGAAGGAAAAGATGGGCTGAAGAACATGGATGCTGCAGTAGAAGCCATGAACACCTTACTCAGGGAGGCCAAAGACGCGGTTGCCTTACTGGACAAATTTCATGATCGCTCCACAAGGATTTCGGATATTGTAAATTTGATCCAAAGCATATCACAACAGACTAATCTGCTTTCATTGAATGCCTCCATAGAAGCCGCAAGAGCCGGTGAAGCGGGGAGAGGCTTTACCGTAGTAGCCGATCAAATTCGCCAATTAGCAGCCAACACCAAAGTCTCAGCCGCGGAGATAGAGGTGCTTGTAACTGAGGTCATGAACGATACGGAAAGTGTGCTGATGCACATTCGATCTATCGAGCGCATCGGTAACACCAGTGCAACTTCCGTTTATCAAGCTTCAGGAATTTTCAATCAAATGGCCCAGTTGTCCAATCAATCATTGACACATACATCGTCCATTCAATCGAATTCTCAATCACAACTTGATAAGATGAGAACTGTTGTAAATGCTATAGAAGGAGTTGTTGTAATCGCAGAAGAGACCGCAACAGGTACAGATCAGGTGGCTGCATCCGCTTCAGAATTGAGTGCAGGGATGACGGACTTTCATCAGCGGTTCACTGAGCTTGGCAGTGTATCGGAGCAACTCAAGAAACAAGTCAATCAATTCAAATTGGGATTGACGAAAAAAATCTTCGACTCATAAATCTCCAGGAGCAAAGCAGATCGTATATCTCAACATGAGAGTATTTACAAAAATTCTTTTCATAATTCAGTATTCGATAGTTTGGATTCAATTCCTCTCGGAACGATTCCGGGAGGACGTCACATTTGTAAATACTTTTTAAAGTGGTTAGGGACTGGTAGTGGTTGGTAAGTTCATGGGTGATTCCAGACATCACTGCTAACATGACTTACCATACCAGACCCTTTTAAAGTTCTAATTCATTTTAGTCTTTCATAATGGTTTGCCGAGTTTTGGGGTTCGCATTCATCGCAGCGGTGTGTATGCTGCCTATTTGTTATGTTCAAGGTCAGGTATCTGGAAAAGTCTTTGATGCCAACCTACAACCTATTTTTGGGGCACATGTAGTCGTAAGGCCCTCGAACCGTGTGTACCGAACCGATGAAATAGGTCATTTCAATATCAATCAATTATCGGATCGGGACACCCTGATTGTTTCACACGTTGCCCATGTCTCAGATACATTATTGGTGAGGGCTTCTCAACGTAGAGTTGAATTTGTATTGGAAGAGAGGGTTGTTTCATTTGAAGATATGGTGGTGACTCCTCGCTACGATCCTTCTTTCCAACTGGCCCAGGTGGCACTGCAAACCAAAACTATCAATTCCTCGCAGGAACTCTTAAAATTAATACCCGGATTATTCATTGGTCAGCATGCAGGTGGAGGAAAGGCTGAACAACTTTTTCTTCGGGGGTTTGATCTGGACCATGGAACGGACCTGGCTATCACGGTGGATGGTATGCCTGTCAATATGGTCTCTCATGCCCACGGTCAAGGGTACTCAGATTTACACTTTTTGATTCCAGAATCAGTGCAGCATTTCACTTTTGAAAAAGGACCTTACGCAGTTGGATATGGAAATTTTAATGTCGCGGGTCATGTTAGTTTTCAAACGAAAACACTCATGGACAATCAAGTGAAGGTCGAATGGGGACAATTTGGTAGTCGTAGACTGTTTGGTTCGTTCAATTTCCTGAACAACTCCCGGCACAAGTCCTTTATAGCAGCTGAGTCCTATTTCACCGAAGGTCCATTTGATAGCCCGCAAGGACTAAGAAAATATAACTTACTTCTTAAAGAACAATGGCATTTGGGTGCTGAGAAATGGCTTAGTTTTCGCTTTATGGGATTTAGTAATACCTGGAGCGCTTCCGGACAAATACCGGCTCGTTTGGTGAAAAGTGGGAACTTGTCAAGATTTGGAGCTGTAGATGATACGGAGGGTGGGACAACCCGACGAATCAGCCTTTCCTCTGACCTTAGGTCTTCATTATGGGGAGGATCGTTTTTCTCTCAGGTTGATTGGATCCAATATGATTTTGAATTGTTCTCTAATTTCACCTTTTTTTTAAATGATCCAGTAAATGGTGATCAAATAAGACAGTCGGAGAACCGAATGCTAATAAATGCTCTGGCTAGATATGAATCGGATATTAGTATCCAGAGCAGCATTATTGAATGGAGTTTAGGCTTTAGTTTCCGTGGAGATCGGATTTCGGATAGTGAACTGACTCAAACACGGAATCGCCAGGAGATACTTTTTCAAAGACAATTCGGAGACATTCGAGAAGATAATATCAATGGATTCGCCAGTCTGAATTCGCAATTTGGCGAATGGGATGTTTCAGCAGGTATTCGATATGATTACCAGCGCTTTTCATATAATGACCAGCTATTATCTAACACAAAAGGCAAAGGAAAGGCATTCCTCAGCCCTAAATTGAAAATAGCCAAAAGTCTATCGGATAACCTTCAGTTAATGATCAAGGTCGCGCGAGGCTTTCACAGCAACGATGCCAGAGTCACGACACAGACGGATACCATAAAAACCACTCCTGCAGCGTACGGCTCCGACCTTGCACTCAATTGGCAACCGGCAGAAAATGTTTATATCAATTTCGCTGCATATCACCTGACGCTGGAACAAGAACTGGTTTATGTTGGTGACGAGGGTGTGGTTGAACCATCTGGCAGAAGCAGCCGAAGAGGCTTTGAAGCAGGACTCAAATTGGAGCCAATGAGCGGTGTATTCATACACGCGGATATCAATTTTGCAGATTCACGGTTTACACAGGTTGAAAAAGACCAGAATTATGTTCCCCTGGCACCAAGATGGAACGGAACACTGAGTGTCGACTACTATCATGATACTGGAATTCAATTTGGGTTGACGTATGCCGGAATGTCTGATCGTCCAGCTAATGAAGATCAATCCATTATGGCTTTAGGCTATGGGATAACCTCCGTCAAATGTCGATATGCCACCAAAGGAATTGGGCTTAGTCTAGAGGTTCAAAACCTATTTAATGTGGCATGGAACGAAGCGCAATTCGCGACAAGATCTCGTCTGAGGGGTGAGTTGCAACCTGTGGAAGAACTTCACTTTACACCGGGCACACCGTTTTTTATCAAATCATCCATATCCTACCGCTTTTGAAAACTGAGAGTCAATCATTCCTCAAGGTCTCCGCAGGATTGACGTTGGCAAATCGCATGACGACAGTTGCTGTAATTGCTAATGCCAGTCCCAATACCATAAACAGGGGGATCAGAAAGTGTGTCCATCCCAAGCTGATGCGGTAGGTGTAGGTAGTCAGCCAGTCGTTCATCAGGAAATAGGCGAGAGGCGCACTTATCACAAAAGCCACTAAGATGAGTTTCGAAAAAGAGGAATTGAAGAGCCACAGCAACTGCTGGAAGCTGGCGCCAAGCACTTTCCGTACACTGATCTCCTTGATTCGCTGATCCACGGCAAAAAGTGTTAGACCTGATAAACCAAACAATGCAATGAAAATAGCTAATCCAGAAAAAATAGCCGTGATCTGACCAAATCGAATGTCTTGCTGATATTGTTGATTAAAATAGCTATCGAGGAAAAAGAATTCGAAGTGATCGTTGGGATATAATTCTGCGTAATGCTCCCTCGCCACATTGATACCTTCTTCCAACGTACCTCCCTTAAGAGGTATAGTATAATATTGAAAAAGCCCTGGCATTGGGAGAAATATAATGGGGCTGAAATCCGATTTTAGGGACTGCTGGTGATAGTTGGCCACTACACCGACAATGGTATGTAGCCTGTTTTCATAATACACTTTGGTGCCAATGGCAGCTTCGGAGCTATGAAATCCAAGATCGTTGATCGCCTTTTCATTGAGTACTACGGAAGAGTCTTCCAAAAAATCTTTGCTGAAGAAACGCCCCGCGAGAAGCTGATGATTGAGGCTTTCGAAAAAACCTTCGTCCGCAGCGATGACCTTTGGATAGGTGCCGTCGTTGGCATCTTGTCCTTTGCGATGGATCCAGCGCATACGAGTGACCTCATACCCGGGAAGGTGGGCTACCCGACCTATAGTACCAAATCTCGTATCCTGATCCAGGGAGCTGATGAGCCTGGAAGATTCATATTCACGATTTTCCGTGATGGTAGAGGGCAAACTGACAATCAGCATTTGATTTTTGTCAAACCCACTGGGCTTTTCGATCATATATTCTTTTTGATCGTAAATGATTGATGTGCCGATCAGGAGTAGGGATGTGAGTGCAAACTGCGTGGTTACCAGTATCTGCCTGATACTGACACCATTGGTCGGAGAAGAGACTTTGCGCGCTATACCAAAAGAACCTTTTCGAGACAGCCATAATGATGGATAGAAAGAGACCGTAGCCAGAAGAAGAACGAACATCCCGGCATAGGAAAGTTGTGCCAGCCAGTCAGAAGCGAATTGGATACCCAGTAGGTTGTGTAATGGATGAGCAAGGAACTGCACAGCTGTGAGTGCGACTGTGCTGGCAATGATACTGACCAATAAGACCTCCATCATGAATTGACTCAACATTTGCAATTGCGAAGACCCGATGACTTTCTTGAGGCCAACTTCTCGGATACGCTCGATAGACCGTGCGGTAAATAGGTTGATGAAATTGATGGTGGCAATGAATAGAATGACCCAGGCAATGATATCAAGAAAACGTACCGACTGAGCGCTGCCATTAGATTGTATTTCATGAAGTGCCTCTGATTCCAAGTGAATGCTAGGCAAGGGCTGTAGAGGGAAGCGTGTGGGTAGCCCTTCTCCTTCCTTTAAATGTCTACTTGCAATTTCATGAATTTTTGCGGACAATTGCCTGACATCAGTAGCCAAGAGGTAAGTGTGGAAATTGCCCCAGCCCCATTCATGATCCAGGTTCCAGTTTTCTGGTAAGGTTTTCATGGAGCACAACACCTTGAGTGGCAGATGAGAATTGTTGGGAAGATCTTCAAAGACCCCACTAACGACTAAACTCTTACCCCCATTAAGTTTCAATGCCTTGCCTACGGCGTTACCCTCACCAAAGTATTTTTCTGCCTCGGACTTTGCCAAAACGACCTGATTAGGCGCACTGAGTGCTTTTGACCGGTCACCTTCGATCCAGTCATGAATGAAGAGATCCACTACACCTTGATCGGCGAAGAAGGCCTTGTCATGATTAAAAGTTGTAGCTGTAGCACTTTGACCAAAGTAAGAAAGGGCAAAGTTGGAATAGATCTTGTCTGTAAGAATTAGGCGTGCGTGATTCTTAACTTGAGGCAGTTCAAGTGTAATGTCCGGACCTAATGCCGCGAAATTGTTAGCGTATTGGGCAGAATTGTCGCTTTCGTATAGCCGGGTTACCCTATAGATATCGTCATGATTCGGAATGTGCGTTTCGTAGCTTTTTTCGAAGGAGGTGTAGTTGTTGATTAATATGAAGGCCGTGAGGCCTAATGACAACCCGATGATGTTGATCGCTGTAAAAGCCTGGTGACGGCTCAGTCCTCGTAAAGTGAATTTGAAAAGATATCGCAACATAATCCGAAATTTTGATCAACCTTATTCAAGGGCCGTGCCATAAATTAAGTGACTCATAATGAGTCACTTAATCAATTTGTATTCATTGAAGACTGTTTCATTTTGAAAAGGAGGAAGCCTTTCTGAAACAGACGAAGCCTCAAATGAATTTATTTTATTGCACCGATGCCACCCTTCCAAAGGGATTGGTTGTACGCCGGAATTTCCTTATTGAGTAGTTCCTCACCACGTGTTTTAAGAGTAGCCCAGGTTTGCTCCAATTCTTTTCGCCGATCTTTAGAAGCTTGTGTGACTCTTGGGATGACACTCTGGGTCTGGTTGATCAGGAACAGATAATTCGCTGTGAATTTGTTTTCATAATTCTCCACATCATCATACGCCTTTGATTTACGCTGTACCATGTCTTCATCCCAGTTTTTCAATTGTTCCAGCAATGAATTTCCAGCATCTTTTAAGGATTGATTTTCAGCGTCTAGTTTGCCGACAATCTTCGAAATCTGATCTTGCTTCTTTTTCAAATCGTTGATCATATTGTGCATCATGGTAAGGTTGTCCTCCATTTCACTCATTGCCTGGTGATATTCCGCATAGATTGCCTCCGAAACGTCATAAAGTGGGTGATCCAGTATTTTGAAAGCTACAGTTTGTTCCATATCTCCTGCTTTTATGGTGGCAGTATAATCGCCGGGGATAGCTCTGTGTCTACGGTAACTGCCTTCTATGTACGCGGTGGGAACACCAGGCATATTGGCATAGCGCATATCCCAAACGAAACGATTGAGTCCATTGGAATCTCCAATAGTTGGTTCAGAAGGAGGGCCACCTGCAAATCTTTGATAGTCTGGATCAGACTTGGAACTAAGTTTCCTCACTGTGTCGCCTTCTTGATCTTTAATCGTGAGTGTAATTTCCTCGTCATCGTCGAGTTCTGCGAGTTGATAGTAGAAAGCGACACCACTGTGTGGATTAACACCGACAAAAGGATTGGTACCGTCCGATCTATTGCCATCCATTGGGCTACCCCAATTGGCCAGTATGGCATCTTGTGGTGTAAAAAGCTTAGTTTCCTTATTGGTAGGATCGTACTGACGGATCAAAGTCAGATCATCCAGGATCCAAAAAGATCTTCCAGCCGTAGCAACTACCAAATCACCCTCTTTAACCAAAAGGTCGGTAATCGGAGTAATGGGTAAATTCAATTGTAATGGTTGCCACTGCTTCCCACCATTGTAGGACACGTATACACCTGTTTCTGTCCCCGCATAGAGTAGGTCTCGCTTTTCGTCATCCTCTCTGACCACCCGGGTAAAGGCTCCGTAAGGAATGCCAGTTGAAATATTTGTCCACGACTTTCCGTAATTGATAGTTTTATAAATCGCCGGTGTATGGTCGTTGAATTTGTAACGGGTGGTAGCAATGTATGCCGTTGCAGGATCGTGAGGAGAAATGTCTATCGCATTGACCAGGCAGTCCTCCAACCCTTTGGGAGTTACATTTACCCAGGTCTCGCCATTGTCCCGAGTGAGTTGCACGAGCCCATCGTCGCTACCTGTCCATAGCGTTCCGGCTTCATGTGGAGATTCTATAACATAAGAAAGTGTGCCATAGTTTTCTGCTCCTACGGCCTCGACTGTATAAGGACCTCCGCCTTTGATTTGTCTGGATTTATCATTTTTAGTCAAATCAGGAGAAGCTTCTTCCCAGGTTTGGCCCATGTCCCGGGTCCTCAAAAGAACCTGTGAACCATGATAAAAGGTATTTTCTTCATGCTGCGATCGAATGATTGGTGCGTTCCAATTGAAACGGTATTTCATATCTGAAGCGGCACGGCCCAAATACTGAATAGGTGCTGCCATGATGTTTGTGCCTGCCTTCGATTCTTGATCCAACGCATTGATGGTTCCCAGATAACTGCCTCCCAGAACATACCTCGGGTTATCCGGGTCGTAGGCGAGGAAGGCACTTTCACCTCCCGCCGAGTAAGTCCAGTTTTCCCTGGTGATGGAAAAACGACCTAATGCGGTATTCTCAATTCGAAGAGAGGTGTTGTCTTGCTGGCCTGCATATA
This sequence comes from Cyclobacteriaceae bacterium, assembly GCA_965215825.1. Taxonomy (GTDB): domain Bacteria; phylum Bacteroidota; class Bacteroidia; order Cytophagales; family Cyclobacteriaceae; genus JAWPMT01. The sequence goes on from CBDCEM010000002.1 coordinate 1,745,965, forward strand.
GTCTGTAAGGATACATGTTATCCGCACTTACCCGATAAAATTGAGCAGTAGGCATGTTGTCTTGACGCGACCAGGTCGAACCGTAATTGAATGAAATGGCCGCTCCTCCGTCATTCGCTATGACCATATTTTTTGCGTTTTCAGGATTGATCCACAGGTCGTGGAAGTCTCCATGTGTTCCAGTGATCCGTTCCCAACTTTGTCCACCATCGATAGATCGTAGTGCTGGGGCACTCAAAACATAGACCGTTTCTTCATCTTGTGGATCAATGAATAACTCGATGTAATACCATGCCCGTTGGATCAAGCGATGGTCGCCACTTATACGCGACCAGCTTTTCCCGCCATTATTAGAGACGAACAACCCGCCTTTTTCTTGTTGTGAATCACTTTCGATGAGGGCATATACTTTTTCAGGATTGGATCGGGAAACCGCAATTGCCATTTTACCTTTTTCATCAGGAAGTCCTTTATGGATCTTATTCCATGTTTCTCCACCATCTGTACTTTTATATAATCCACTTCCTTCTCCGCCACTGATTACAATCCAGGGTTTACGTTGATGTTCCCACATGGCTGCATAGAGCACATCAGGATTACTGAAATCAATAGACAGTTCAGAACTACCCGTCATGTCGTTGACGTACAAAACTTTTTTCCAGGAGGCACCTCCATCCAAGGACTTATAGATTCCCCGATCGGGGCTGTTCCCGTGGAGGAGACCCTGTGCGGCCACCCAAAGGATGTCGGGGTTTTTGGGATGGATCACAATTCTGGCGATGTGTTGTGTTCCGGTAAGACCGATTTGTTTCCATGTTTTCCCAGCATCAGTGGATTTATAAACCCCGTCTCCGTATGAAGTCATCACGCCACGCGGTGCATGTTCGCCCATGCCACAATACACGATATTAGGATCGCTTTCAGAAACGGAAATTGCACCTACAGAACCGGTTTTGAAGAAGCCATCTGAAATATTTTTCCAGATTTGTCCGGCATCCTCGGTCTTCCAAAGACCCCCGCCGGTGGTGCCCATGTAATAGGTGAGGGGGTCACCAATAACTCCAGAGGCGCAAACGGAACGCCCACCCCGAAAAGGTCCGATGTTGCGGTATTTTACGGGACTTAATAACTCATTCAGGTCTTGTGCGAGGAGGCTGGAGCAAATGAATAGAGTAAGTAATGCGAGGGCTGAAATGTGCTTCATAAGGTAAGGTTAAGACACCTAATATAATGATTTGGCTCTTCCTACGGAAAATGACAGGTAAGAAAGCATTTTGTATTGGATTGTAACCTCTTTACAATATGAGAGTATACCTTATCAAGGTCACTAACTATCTAAACATCATGGTCAAAAACTATTTGCTCACTTCACTGAGGCATTTACTGAAACAACGCTTCTTCACGCTACTTAATGTCCTCGGATTATCTATTGGTTTGGTCGCCTTTTGGCTGATTAGCCACTACGTGACATACGAGCGCAGTTACGAAAGCTTCATGGAAAATGGAGATGATATCTATCGCGTTCAACTTGATGTGTACCGCAATGGCGAATTAGTATACAAAAGCTCTGAAAATTATGCAGGAGCTGGAGCAGCGATGAAAGAAGAGTATCCTGAAGTGCTGGAATATGCGCGACTCTACAACATGGGATCTAAGAACAATGTGATCATTACATGGGAACAAGGCCCAAACGGTCCTGTTGTACTGAAGCAACGCAAGTTTCTTTATGCCGATGCAGGACTCCTCAACATGTTTTCTTACCAAATGATCCAGGGCAATCCCGAAACAGCTTTGGAGGAGCCCTATACCATCGCGATTTCTGAATCCATGGCCAAGAAATACTTCGGAGATGTGGACCCGATGGGTAAGATTCTCAGACTGGAAGATGATGACTTCAACGACGAACCTTGTCGGGTTACAGGAGTTTTTAAAGATGGTCCAACAAATACTCACTTGAAGTTCGATGTGCTTATTTCTTTTCCGACCATCTACGGCCGGTATGAAGGTGCCTTGCAGCGTTACAAAACAGGATGGGGCCGCAAAGACTACTATACTTATGTACAGCTAAGTCCAGGTGCCGATCCCAAAGCTTTGGAAAGCAAATTTCCCAGCCTTGTGACAAAATTCAAACCAGAACTCGCCGATCAAAATGGACGAGATGAGTTGCTGCTACAACCGATAAAAGACATTCATTTGACCTCCAGGCTGACGGACGAAGCTGAGATTAATGGTAATGGGGAAGCTGTAAAATACCTGGGATTAATCGCTTGGTTTATCATCATTATTGCCTGTATTAATTACGTCAATTTAAGTACGGCCAAGTCAGTGGAACGGGCGAAAGAAGTAGGCTTACGGAAGGTGGTCGGCAGTCAGAAAAGCCAGTTGGTTTTGCATTTTTTGATTGAGTCTTCCATCATTTTTCTATTCTCTATTGTAGTAGGATTCGGACTTTTGGCTGTGGCCACGCCGTTTTTCAATGCCATCGGCGGAACACCACAATCTTACGTGATTTGGCAGCAAAGCTGGTTTTGGATTAGCGCAGGAACTTTCTGGTTGATCGGCTCATTCGTTACTGGTTTTTACCCGGCCATGGTGCTGTCTTCTTTCCGTCCGGTAGAGGTGCTGAAAGGTAAATTCAAAGGAAAAAGTGAAGGGATCATGTTACGTCGTGTTTTAGTCGTTTTCCAGTTCGCTACATCTGTTGCGCTTATCGTGGGGACATTAGTTGTCTATGAGCAGATGTCCTACATGCAGAATCAAGACCTGGGATATTCCACTGAACAAATCATGGTCGTGGAGCGGCCTTCAAAACGAGATACGTCGAGGACTCAGGCACAAAATGATTATATGTCTTTTAGGAATGGGCTGAGCAATCAATCATCCATTTTAGGTGTAGCTGGATCCGGTATGCTCCCAGGGAAGAAGCTGCGATTCAAAACCCAAATCCGCAACTTAAATCAAGATGCGTCGCTGGCCACTACTTTCGCTGGAACCAGTATGGACTATGAGTTTCTGGACCTGATGGAAATCGAAATAGCTCATGGTAGGAATTTTTCGAGGGATTTCGTCAATGATCCTGATACGGCCATCGTTCTCAACGAGTTCGGCGCAAGGGCCCTTGGATATGAGCCAGAAGAAATTGTAGGTAAATTTATCTCGTTTGACCAATTCAATTGGAAGCCTCAGGTCATAGGGGTGATTAAAAACATCCATAATGAATCATTGCATGAGGCGATGGAACCTATGGCTTTTTTCCTTCAGCAATTCAACCACGAGTATGTCATGGTGAAAGTGGAAACGAGCAATTTACCCGCCACTGTTGAGCTGATCGAAGAACAATGGGGTAAAAGCTTTAGTGGTAATCCCATGGAGTATTTCTTTCTGGATGAATACTTCAATAGCTATTATGAAGCTGATCAAAGTTTCAGAAACTTGTTTCTTGTATTTGCGGTATTGGCCATTTTCATTGGTTGTTTGGGCTTATTTGGATTGTCATCTTATACAGCTGTGCAGAAAACTAAGGAAATCGGCATTCGAAAAGTGTTGGGGTCCAGTACCTCCGGTATAGTTCAGCTGATGTTCAAAGACTTTCTCATACTGATCGGAGTAGCCAATCTGATTGCCTGGCCATTGAGTTGGTATTTCCTAAATCAATGGTTGGAGAACTACCCCTATCACATATCGATCAACTTGTTATCCTTTTTCGTGGCGACATTTGCCGTGCTGATAATTGCTTTTGTTACGGTGAGTTTCCATACGTTTAAGACGGCTAAGCTCAATCCGGCGAATACCTTGAAGTATGAGTGACAATGTGATTTTAAGATCTACTTGATTTCATTGGTTGTTATCGTTTAATCTGTCATATATCTTCTGATCATAAAAAGTCATGCTCAGTATTTCAGATTCCGCAACAACGTTAGTAACCAATTGTCCTTCTTCATCTTTAGAAGTGTCAATGTTGAGATTATAATCTTTTTGTAGAATTACATCCATACTATTATCCCTGTATCCGCTATAGAATAGGATTAGTCGAACAAATGAGTGTTCTGGTTGAGGTTCATGAAGCTCTGAAATTAAACCGACGTAAATTTTCCCATTTTTCAGAGTGATCATTACGACCTTATCGAAAAAATAACTTTGTAGAAAGTCTCTTTGTAAAGAATTTCCGGTTTTTTCTATTACCTGCGATAGGTACCAGTTTTCGCTGTGTTCGTTTACTTTGTTAAAGATGGTTGTGTAAATGATGGATAGAATAAGTGCTAATAAACAGGGATAGAAATAGGGAATAGAAACACTCGCCTTTAAAACAAAATGATTTGTTTGTATTGGATCAATGAGGCCAACAAAGAACCAAATTGAATAGCCGGCACTAAAGAAGATAACTGCTACCAGGAGGGAGTCAAAAATAAGTCTTTGACGTTCGATCCTGCGGTAATAATACTTCCATCTAATAGATCTGGAAAGAAAATAATACCCTCCGAGCAAAGGGAGCAGCAATATGCTCCAACTCATTTATTAAGTTCCGAAACAGGTTTTAAAGTTTTCACTAATTGTTGGAATCCGGAGGATTGAATGACGTCCTTAGGTTCTTTGGTGAAAGTGCCGGATTGCGTTATTTTAAATCTCTTTTGATTTATTATTTCCTTTTTACCGTGTTCTGATTTTGATGAATAGCCCGCCATATGTTCAAAGTAACGAAAAAAGGTTGTTTTCTAAGGAGAATAACGGGATTTTATTTATCGGAGTTGTATTGCTTTTGCGGTTCCATTAATTACTTCGATGTGTGATTGCAAAATATAAATTCCAGGTCAAGGCCACCATTTTAAGTTTTAGTTCGTAATCGCTCTACACCAATCGAACGAACACCTATGAAAAGGATTATTTTACTCCTTTTTGCTCTTCCCATTCATGTTCATGTTTTCGGACAATTTACCAACGAATTGCTCATTCCATCAACGCTGGAGGGAACAAACTTTGATCTGACCATTGCTACAAGTAACCGTCAGTTTTATGACGGAACTGCTACGCAAACCATTGGATTCAACGGAGATTTTCTTGGCCCTACTTTGATCTTCAATCAGGGAGATGACCTAAACATTCAGGTGCATAATGAATTGAACGAACCTACCACGGTCCATTGGCACGGGATGCATGTTTCTCCTGAAGACGATGGGGGTCCGCATACAGTGATTGATGCCGGAACCACATGGAATCCCACCTTTACTGTCTTAGACCGGGCCACTACTTTTTGGTACCACCCCCATTTACATGAACGTACCAATTTTCACGTGACCAAAGGTGCAGCTGGCATGATCATCATCAAATCTGAAGCCGAAGCGGCCTTAGAACTTCCAAGAACCTATGGCGTGGATGATTTCCCATTGATCGTCCAGGGAAAAGAATTTGATGATGACAATCAGTTGGTGGTGGCCGGGAGTGATGATAACCTGATCATGGTTAATGGCACCCTGGATCCGTACCTGGATGTTCCTTCACAATTGGTCCGGTTCAGAATCATCAATGGGTCAAATGAAAGGGTATTGAATTTAGGTTTTGATGACAATCGAGAATTTAAACAGATTGGTTCTGATGGAGGCCTGTTAGCTGAACCTGTATCTCTCAATAGGGTAAGATTGGCTTCAGGTGAAAGAGCGGAGATTGTAGTAGATTTCTCCGGTGAAATGAATGCTGTGCCACAATTGGTTACCTACGCTTCCGAATTAGGACAGGGAATACCCGGTGGCGGAGGAGGTGGCCCAGGACCGGGTGGCGCTGCAGGAAGTGAACTGGATGGTGAAGATCACACCTTCCTCGAATTCCGAGTGGGGGCTGCTACTGAAGCGGCTGTTTCGTCAATAAGTACACAACTGGCCAACCATACTCCATGGCAGGAAAGTGAAGCGAATAATACAAGGACCATAACCATGAATGGTGGCGGCATGGGTAATCCTTTTACACTTAATGATGAAATTTTCAATGAAAACAACGTCAATGAGACCGTGTATCTGGATGATATAGAGGTTTGGTCTATAACCAACGTGACGAACATTGCGCATCCTTTTCATATCCACGATGTACAATTTTATATCCTGGATAAGGACGGTCAGGCCCCTCCTGCTAATGAACAAGGTTTAAAGGATGTTGTTTTAGTTGAAGGAGGTCAGACCGTTCGGTTCATCACCAAGTTTGAGGATTTTGCAGATCCCGAAGTGCCTTACATGTACCATTGCCATATTTTACCTCATGAAGATGGAGGCATGATGGGGCAGTTTATTGTAGTTGAAAACCAGGGGGAAGAGACTGTCCTGGCTCTAAAAGAATTGAGGAGTCGGTTTCGGGTATACCCCAACCCGGTGGATGATCAGATCATACGTGTTCTTCTTCCGGATCAGTTGAATCCAATCGATCAGGTGGATTTCAAAATCTACGATATGGCGGGGAAAGAAGTATCCTATTTTGCATCTACCTTTTGTGGTCCGGACAACCTGAAAATTCTATACCTCGAAGAATATGAATCAGGAATCTATCACATCTCCATTAATGTAAATGGTGAGTTTGCCAGTCAGCTGAAACTGGTCATGAAGTAAGAGAATAGTACTTCGCCACAGTAGCAGAGCGTGTCCTGATAGGTGTGAATTTGTTTCTTTACAGCAGCTTGAAGGTTACAAATACGGACTGAGTAAATCTGATTTTATTGAATTCAATGTTACCAATATCTATATTCGAACTTCTGGTAGAAGCATAACCATAAAGCGAATTGTCGTATGCCGTGTTATTTGGTGTCCATAAGGAAGGAGTTTGTTCAGTAACCAACAGTGCAGAACCAATCTTTTGGCCTATTGCTTCTGCCATTAGTTCAGCTCTCCTTTTGGCTTTTTTCAGTGCTCTGATTCTGAGCTCCGTTCCAATTTGATCACTTTTCGAATATCGGACTCCACTTATTGAAGCATTCGAAATTCCGTGACGCTCCAGACTGATCAATACCTGGCTGGCTATGTTGGCTTCTCTAACCAATAAGGTGAATTCTTTTTTCTTTCTTATATCGGTCCCGCGAAGGAAGGACTTACTAAAATTACTTTGAATTCCGTTGAGAGAAAGGTCTTTTTCTATGTTGATGTTGGCTTGCTTTAGTGCCATCTGCATGCGTAATTCAAGCGCTTCCAGGGAGAATTTCCCCTTGCTGTCATCTTCAGAAAGAACGATTGAAATGTAAATTCTATCGGGGATTATCAGGGTGTCTGATTTACCAATAGATTCAATATAGGGCTGATCAATGTAGCTTTTGATTTGTGCTTTAATGTTTAGAGTCATCAAAATGCTCAATAGGAGAAAAGTTACTCTAGTCATTTGTTTTTCTTTAGATTATCATAGGTTCCAATGTTAGGAACCTATGATAAAAATAACGTGCTTCTATAAACTCGCCAAGTTTACTCCCTTGGTACACTGATATAATTGCCCAGGAACATGGCGTTCATAAAAAGCTTATTAGTACCATACCAGGAGCCTCTAAAGTTCGGATTCTCTGCAAATAGGATGGCTCTGCCTCCCCCAACTCGACTTACTACGATAGAAGCACCAGGCTTGACAAATTTGTCCAAATTCTCCTGAGTAATGAATCCGTCAATGTGCGGATTGGCTGTATACTTGGCCACTGTGGCATAAGGATTTTTGCTTGGAGCTAACCAAACCGTGCTATTTCGGTAAACCGGGATGTTTTCCTTACTGTATCCAAATGCGATCGGATGGGTCAGGTCAAGATTCACTTCGAAAATGGCACCACCAACCGCGTTTTTGCCACGGATTTCAGGAGCTTTGACATAAGGAAGTCGCTTTACAGTTTCATCTTCCTTGTCTTTCTTTTCCTCCTTGATCAGTTTTTCTTTCACAAGGCCTTTATTGACTGCCCATTGAGTGGCTGTGCGGAAAGTAATCAATGTGTTGCCTTCTGAGATCCAGCTTTTGATTTTCTGAACATCTCCGGAATCCAACTGATTATAGGATCCCGAAACCAGAACCAGGGTATTGTAGTTTCCCCAGTCGATGCTATTGAACCTATTCAATCGTACTTTGGTGATAGGCATACCCATGCGCTGATCAAGCAAATGCCATACTTCTCCTGCTTCATAAGAATAGATGCCATTTCCAATCAACATGATAGGTTTAGGTTTCCGTACCGGCTGAAAGTACCGGCTCCCCAAATCAACCCCGGCAGTAGCGTAACCTCCGGCTGACGAATATATCTGAACACCGTGTTTATTGGATAAATTAGTTAACGTTTTATGGAGTTGTTCACTCGATGACTTTTGCTTGCTAACTGGAACCATCAACGTACCATAATCAAAGGACCTATCCCCGGCATGGGTATTGATCGAAAATGGCTTGAAGGCTGCAAGCGTTACGATTTTTTGCTGTAGCAAATCGTTGAGTAGAGGCATGGCATTATAATCTTTCCATGGAATCAGGTAAGCATAATCAGATTGAGGGAATTCTGAGGCTCCATCCCAAATCGTATTTGTTGTGATTTCTTCGCCAAGAGAAGCACTTGTCAGGCCTGCATAAGACATGTTATAGAAATTGGCAATGGACCAGGCAGAGGCATCGTAAAATACACTGTCCTTGAATTCCTTGTAGGTCTCAAATACACTTTGCACCATTCGGTATTGAGGCTGGTTGGTAGGGACGATGTATGATTGCCCTTGCTTGAAGGTCTTGCTTCCTGAGGATAGATCCCCGGTGGTTTGATACACTTTTACCCGATGAATCAGGAGCTTATCGATGAAAGCCTTGGTTCTGCCAGCGTCTTCGCTTCCAGTGAAGACATAAGACTTGATTCTGGAATTCCGTGCGTTGCTCAACGCCGATTTAAAAAATCGCTGTTGATAGTCGTGGAGAAGGTCTTTGTTTTCTACCGAGGCCCGTACGGTGGCCATTGAGGAAGTATATTGGTTCCTGATGGTAAAGGCGAATGTAATTTCCCCAGTGGATGTCTTTTGCTTATGTCCGCGTGAACTAGCTTGTTCAAACAACAAAGCCAACCCTCCTTGCAGATCAGGATAGGAAGACCCATAACCCGGATAGGTTCCATCGAAGACCTCTTTGGTGAAATAGAAAGACCCGATCTTGTTAAGGTCTTCTTGATAGTACTTCGCAAAAAGATCATTCAGGGTCGTATAGTTCTCTTTAGGCATGATTGGATTTTTGCTAGCATTATCCTTCATCGGCTCGAAGAAATACGTGCTGTTCGTGCCCATTTCATGGAAATCAGTTACTACGTTTGGATACCACTGGTGATACCAGTTGAGTTTGCCCCGACTTTCAGGATTGATAGCCAGCCACCAGTCCCGATTCAAATCAAACCAGTAGTGGTTGGTTCTTCCTCTTGGCCAGGCTTCATTGTGTTCCACATCGTCCGGATCATCAACCATCGGCATTCCTTTGTGCATATTGGCCCAATGACTGTGACGATCTCGTCCATCAGGATTGATGGTGGGGTCGATCATGATTACTCCCTGATCCAGGTATTTGGCGACTTCATCGCTTTGCGAAGCCACGAGTGTATAGGCCGTAAGCATGGCTGCTTCCGAGCTGGAAGGTTCATTTCCATGAACATTGTATCCTAAGTTGATGAAAACGGGAATGTTCGAAAAATCATCTACCGTAGTATTTGTATTCACCACTTCCAAATGGCGCTGTTTCAATGTTTCGAGGTTGTTTTGATTATCAGGAGAAGTCACAGTCAATATCACCAATGGTCGGTATTCGTGAGTCATTCCATATTGGTGGATAGTTGCTTTGGGTGAAAGCTCTGCAAGCTTCTCCAGGTAAGCCACAATCCTGTCGTGCCGGGTATGGTGATTGCCTATTGGATAGCCGAGAAAGGCTTCTGGTGAAGGAATGGAGGAATCAAAGGGTCCTTTTTCCCCATAAAAATAATCCTGTGCGTAAGTGAACAAGATCAAAAAAGAGAAGACTGAGGTTAGGGTGATTTTTCGCATGCGTCAAGCAGATTAAGATTCAAGCAGTATAAAAATGTCACTTCAGACAGGGATCAAGATACTTTCAATCCTCCACATGACATAATGCAACTTGCTGTATTGATAATGGTGGTGATAGGTGGTGTTATATACGGGGTTTTCGTAACTTATGAAATTGGGCATTAATCCACGATGTGTATATCGCCTGAACTAAGTAACTTGGCTTCTACAAACGAAGCAACCCTAAACAATGCAATTTTTACTTTACTTGCCTTTATTGATTACACTGATCAGCCCGATCGAAGAGCGACACGCCGTTTATATTTCTGTGGTTGAAATTGAAGTCAATGAAATACGTGTGAAAGTATTCTCGGATGACCTGAGGGATGCCATTAGAAACCATGCTGGAGTCATCGCGGAGGATAATACCACTGATTTTTGTAATAAATACCAACAAGAGATTGAGCGATATTTCAGTGAAAAACTTTCACTGGTTATCAATGATGAATCTATACCTTTCAAATACGAATCCGCTACTGACGAGGGGGATAGCTACTGGATCAAATTTCAATTTGATCAGGAAGAAAATTGGAGATCGATAGAGGTAGAGGATAAACACTTCATGGAGCTATTCCCTACACAATCAAACATCATTAAAGTAAATGGGCCTGCCTTGCGATTCGGAAGACTCAGTGTCAATCAGACTTCCTGTTCATTTGAATTTTGATTGACCGGTAGCGTATCATACAACATAATTGAGCCACTTTCAGAATCGTATATTCCCTTCTTTGACATAAGAAAATTGAATTATTTAGTCATCGAATAGGTCAACTAATGACTGACTCATTACTGAAACACCGGTTTCAAGTGATGTGGTGGGCTCCGGGTAATAAAAAGGTGAATGCAATCCTGGTAAGTCGCCGGATTTCATCCTTGAGTCGGGAACAGTTCCTAGCCAGAACAATACCGTAGGGACTTTTTCTTTTGTACTACCGTATCGCGCAAAATCTTCCCCGACCATTTGAGGCTCAGAAATTTCAACGTTACCCTCCCCAATGACTTTTGCCGCAGAGGAACGAATCGATGCAGCTAACTCCGGGTTGTTGTAATTTGCTGGCGTGTAAACATCCGGAATGATTACTTCCGGTAGCTTGTCTTCAGGTAACCCGGCAGCAATTCCTACTCCTCTTGAAATTTCTCGGATTCGCCGATGTACCAATTCTCTTACTTCTTGTTTGAAGGTTCTCACAGTCAATTGCAAACTCACTTCATCAGAGATAATATTGTGTTTGGTGCCTCCTTTGATAGCACCAACTGTGATCACCGCATCGTCGATGGGTTTCAGGTTGCGACTTACGATTGTTTGGAGATCCATAACAATCATGCTCGCTGTTACTACTGGGTCAATGGACATGTGAGGAGAAGCACCGTGTGCGCCGACTCCATAGACTTTAATATCAATAGATTCCGTATTGGCCATGGTATAACCGTCACCTACGCCTATGGCGCCGGCGGGAATTGTAGGACTACTGTGCAATCCAACGCCAAAGTCCGGCACTCCAAATTTTTCGAATAAACCCGCGTCCAGCATCATTTTGGCCCCTTGTCCTATTTCTTCTGCCGGTTGGCCAACCATCATCAAAGTCCCATTCCATTTGTCCTTCATGGCTGCCATTGCCCGAGCTGTACCGATCCATGTAGCCATGTGCATGTCATGTCCACAAGAGTGCATCGTTCCAACCTGTCCACCCTGATAGGGCACTTCTACCTTACTGCCGTAATCAAGGTTTGTCTTTTCCCACATGGGCAATGCGTCCATGTCTGTACGATAAAGGATTTGAGGGCCTTCACCATTTTTCAGAATACCTACAATACCATATCCTCCGAAGTTTTCAGTCACTTCGAACCCTACTGACCGCAATTCTGTGGCCAGTCTGGATGCTGTGTTTTTTTCCTGAAGAGAAAGCTCCGGATTCTTATGGATGTCTTTGTAGAGTTCAACGAGGTAATCAATATCTTCTTTAATCAAATCGCGATCTACCACTTTTGGGTAATTCGCTGCGATAAAAAGCAAACTCAGAGCAATTATTGAAATTCTCATTAGGAAAGATTTTTGGCCAGAATAAGCCCGTAAATTATAGAAAGTGGTCGAAATAATTTTCTGTCTTTCGGAATCCATTCATCCAAAAATCGTATTCTTTCCTTTTGATATCATCGCAGTGTTTTAAATTGATGCTCTTATACCTGATATTATGCGCACCAAGATTCTATTATTCCAAGCATTCTTCCTTTCAGTATTTTACAGTAGTGGTCAAATTGCTGAAGTGGATGAAACTGTCAACCAGGACAAAATCAAGAGTCATATCTATTTTCTAGCTTCTGATGCATTGAGAGGCCGAGACATGGGAACTCCCGAAATAGACATTGCTGCAGAGTACATTGCATCTCGTTTCCGGGAATATGGTGTCGAACCTGTGAATGGTAGTTATTTTCAGGAAGTTCCTTTCAAAAAAATAACCCCTCCATCGCAGGCGGTAATAACCACAGGTGACCTCACTTTGGCTGTAGGTGATGATGCATTGTTGTTAGATGGAGGAAATGGAGACTGGAATCTGGATATGGTGTATGTGGAATACGGCTCGGAAAAGGACTTCAAAAAGAATAATGTCGAGGGTAAAATCGTCGTGGCTTTATGTGGTTCAAAGGAAGAACAAGATCCCAGAAGCTGGACTCGTTTGTCTGCAGAGAAGAAAAAATTGGTCACTACTTATGGCGCTGCCGGCTTGATCGAACTTTACAACTCAACTAAAGTTCCCTGGAGTCTTTTGGTAAGATACCTTCACGGGGAAAGAATTACTCTTGATAATGGCGAAGAAAGCATCTTGCATTTGTGGGTGAATGATTCCAATAATGAACGCGCAGCTACTTTTGATCAAAAAGACGCTACTGTCTCAATTAAGGTGGCAGGTATGCAGAAGCGCAAGTTCACCTCGAAGAATGTGGTTGGAACTCTTCCTGGAACAGACTCTGAACTCAAGGAGGAATACCTGATGTATTCTGCGCACTACGATCATGTCGGAGTAGGTGCACCAAATGACGAAGGCGATTCCATATACAATGGTTCTCGTGATAATGCTGTAGGCACCGTTACTGTACTTGCTATGGCCGAAAATCTGGCCAAATACCCTACAAAGAGATCATCCGTCTTTGTGTTGTTTACCGCGGAGGAAATAGGTCTGCTGGGGAGTCAGTATGCGGCTGATAATCCAATTGTGCCCCTGGATAAGGTCGTGTATTGCTTTAATAGTGATAATGGGGGATACAATGACACTTCCCTGGCAACAATCATTGGGTTGCCACGTACAACCGCAGATCAGGAAATCATCAAAGCCTGTGAAACTTATGGTTTGAAGGCTACTGACGATCCGGCACCAGAACAAGGACTTTTCGATCGGTCAGATAATGTCAATTTCGCAAAAAAAGGTGTGCCTGCACCAACTTTTAGTTTAGGCTTCACCGCATTTGACGAAGAAATAGGAAAGTACTATCACCAACAAGCTGATAATCCGGAATCTCTTGATTATACGTATTTAGAGAAGTTCTTCAAATCCTATGTTTATGCCGGAAGACTTATTTCGGATCGAGATACACGACCATTCTGGGTTGAAGGAGACAAGTACTATGAGATCGGAAAACAACTCTATCAAAAGCCTTGAGTCATGTCTTTTTTGGATTTAAATCAGGAAGAAGGCAGAGAGTTGCTCCCAGGATTTATTGGGAAATTCGTTCATACAAATCAAATGACTATCGCCCATTGGGAAATTAAGGCGGGAAGCATTCTTCCTTTGCATGATCATGTGCACGAGCAGGTGGTCAATATTATTTCGGGTGAACTTGAAATGACCATCGGAGGTGAAACCCGTGTGATGACAGCTGGTCAGACCTACTCCATCGCCAGTAATGTTCCGCACAAAGGAAAAGCTTTGACCGATTGTAAGGTCATTGATGTGTTCAGTCCAGCTCGAGAGGACTATAGATGACCCTATGACTAAAAGGAGCTTCATTTTTATTTTGGCTGCAATTCAATGTTGCTTTTTGTACGCACAGACTGGCTATGAGGATGAGCTTCTAGCTTTTCAGGAAAATCTGAATATGGAATTTAGGGACCGGGATACCTCTCCTTTACCAAAGAAAAAACGGAAGAAATTCAAGGGACACGATTTCTTTTCTATAGACAAGTCCTATCAGGTTACTGCACGTTTTGAGCGATTTGAAAATCCTGAGACTTTTCAAATGAAGACCACAACTGGTCGACTACCGGATTACGATAAGTACGGTCGTGCAGTTTTTCAGCTAAATGGAAAGGAATATGAATTGATCATTTATCAAAGCCACCATTTGAGAACAACCGAAGAATACAAAGATTATTTGTTCCTTCCATTTACGGACTTGACTAACGGAGAGACTACCTACGGCGGTGGCAGATATCTGGATTTAAGTATTCCTCCTGATAACGAAATTGTGTTGGATTTTAACAAGGCATATCACCCTTCCTGTGTTTACAACTACAACTATTCCTGTCCGATTCCACCGCCTGAAAACCATTTAGAAACTGAAATTAAGGCCGGAATACGTCTCATCAATCCCTGATTTGTTAAAAGTCCCTAATAAATAGTCGTTTCAGCATCACTTTGGCATCAACCTTGATTTGATTTCGTAAAATCGTAATCTATATGAGGGCATTACTACTATTGGTGCTGAGTACTTTTATTATTTCCTCGTGCAGTGACGATGAAAGTGTGCCAGCAGGAGACATAACAGAATTCAATTTTTATCAAGAGGCAACCTTGACGAATGACTATCCTTATGTTGTGGAGGGTAATAGTCTTGTTTTCGAGCGATATTTCGAAAAGGACGATGAACCAATGATTGCCGATGATGAATACAGCGATCAGTTTTTCTTTCAGGCCACACCAGAAGGCAATAGTTTCCTGTTGGAAGGTGAAGACTTACGAACAGCTCCTTCGGCTTTCAGTGTATTCTGCTTTTGTGTGCCCAGCGATGTGTTTGAAATTACCGATGGATCTATCTCTGGAGAGGAGGTTGGAGGCATTTGGCGAATCTCTGTTGATATTACCTACTCCAGAGGTGTAAGAGATCCACAGACCGGTGAGATAACTGAAGTTGATCGTGATGCCTTAGTTTTCGAGGGGCTTTTTCTTGCGAAAGACAAACCAGTAAATTAGGGGAAATGACCCGAAACTGGTCCGGGTCAAAAATCACTTAGCTATAGCTGCTCTTCTACAATATATTTTTGAGGATCCACGGGTTTCCCATCTATGATGATCTCATAGTGCAAATGAGGACCAGAAGATAAACCGCTGGAACCTACGCTTGCAATGACTTCCCCTTTTTTGACACGCTGACCTTTTTTCACTTCCGAAGACTGAAGGTGAGCATATCGTGTTGTGTATTCGGCATTTTCACCATGGGTAACCTCTATCATAACTCCATACGATTTAGGTAAATCCTCCGTTTTGGTCACAATACCATCAGCTGTTGCGAGTACGTCTGTACCTTTTGGAGCAGAGATGTCAATACCTCTATGGTGTTTACGCGTTTTTGAATTAGGATCCATTCGCATGCCGAAACCAGAAGTTAGCTTAAGCCAATCATTCTTCTTAATCGGATAGATATTCGGCGTATCCTCCTCTTGAGGGACCTCAAGGGCCGGCCACAGGTAGGTAGCAGGACCGAGTTTGAGGTGTTGATGCAGTACTTTCTCCATGGGTTCGTGCACTTCTTTCATTGAAAATGCCAGCGACAAGCAGAGGATCGTTGGAATGGAAAGAAGCGGTAACCAACGGTAGATATTTATTCTTTTTTGATTCATCATAACAATTCTTTTTTTGATTAAGGAGGTATTGAAATGATTGGCGAGTCCTATAGCCGGCTTGAACAGTTGGAGGTATAAAATTTCCTGATAAGCAATTTTGTCTGGAAACCTCCTCAATACAAATTCGTCCGCCTGATACTCATGAACTGCTTTTAATGCATTTCTATACCAATAGATGAAAGGATTGAACCACAGAAGAGCAATGATGAGATCAATGATAACCCGGTCGAGACTATGCCAATGCCTTGCATGAGCGAGTTCGTGGATTACCACCTGTTTGTACGCTTTGTTTTCCTTTATCTCCCGCGGTAAAAACACGGAAGAAAAGAATGAAAACGGCGACAATTTTTCGGTTTCATACAGTCTTATTCCTTGTAATTTTTCATATGGTGTTTTTTTGATTTGAGTAATGATGACCTTGAGGTTCATGAAAAATTTAATCATCAGTGTTGCAACAATCAGAAAATAGAGTCCGAGTGCTGCGACCAACAATGTTGTGCCTGATGTTATGCCGGACTTGACCGAATCCGACTTGCGATTGACGTTTTTGATTACCTGCTCGAAAGGGGTTACAAACTCCTCTTCCAGAATGGACATGGGCAAGGTTTGTTCCATTTGAACCTGAACATCAATCATCGGTATGACCAATGAAAGAATGATTACACTCCACAAGTAAAACCTGGACCACTGATGTCGTCCCGAGGGTTTGAGCAGTAATTGGTAGACTAAAAGAAAGCATGCCTGGCATGCCATCACTTTCAGTAGATAGCTTAACCACTCCATTTTTTACAGGTGATCTTTTTGTTTTTGGATTTCTTCATCGATCATTTTTCGGATATCCTCCAATTCGGAGATGGAGAGTTCCTGATCGCTTGTGAAAAAAGAAGCAAACTGCTTTGTTGATCCCTCAAAAAATCCACTTAACAAACCTTTGAATGAATGCGTCAGGTATTGTTGTCGAGTCAATAATGGAAAATACTCACGAGACTTCCCATAGGTCTTGAAGTTCACCATTTTTTTACGAACCAACACATTAACCACCGTTGAGATCGTTGTATATGCCGGACGAGGCTCAGGATACTGTTCCACGATATCTTTCAAAAATGCTCGCTCCAGCCTCCAGAGATACTTCATCAGTTGCTCTTCTGCCTTAGTTAATTCTTTCATCTCTGCAATACTATTACTATAGTTATAATAATGCAACTATTTTTATAGTAATTAATTTTTATCCTTCGTCAAAGATGTACTGAATCACTACAGAATTCTACTTGTTAACGCCTATCAAAACCTATGCACTGTCCGATTTGTTTGTAAATTGGCGAAAGGATTAAAGTGATTATGGAAGCATTGATTGAGTTTTTTGAAAACGTACCCACTTGGTTTAGAAGTGGTTTGTTGATAGGAGGGATCGTTATTTTCTGGATAGCTGAAGGTGTTTTACCGCTATTTTCATTTCAATATCGCAAAGTGCGACATGCCGGACTCAATCTTTTTTTTACTCTGACTACTGCTATTATTGGATTTGGTTTGGCAGGTGTATTACTCGCCGCTTCGAATTTTGTGGCTTCTAATGAAATTGGACTGCTTTACATCATTGACCTGCCGCTCTGGGCACAAATCATTGTAGGAGTTCTACTGCTGGATTGTATCGGAGCTTATCTGGTGCATTTTGTGGAGCACAAAGTAAAGTGGATGTGGAAATTTCATGTAGTACATCACAGTGACACCACGGTTGATGTAACTACCGGATTAAGACATCATCCTGGTGAAACCGTATTTCGTATCGGGTTTACTATTCTCGCCGTTATGGTAGTGGGAGCGCCAATGGGTATCATCATGTTGTATCAATCGCTTTCAGTGTTATTTGCACATATCACTCATGCCAACATCAATGTACCAGGTAAGCTGGACAAGGTACTTTCTTTTCTGTTTGTAACACCCAATATGCACAAAGTGCATCACCATTTCGAGCAGCCACTAACAGATACCAATTTCGGCAATATCTTCTCCATTTGGGATCGAATATTTGGCACATACGCTTATGTAGAGGACGCCAGTACGTTGAAGTATGGAATTGATACACACATGGAATCGAATGAAAACACGAGGCTAGGAAACCTACTGTCGATACCTTTTCAAAAATACCGGCAGCCAAAAGGTAAGTGATAACCAAATTCTTGACTCAACAGGGATATTTCATTTTTATTCATAAATAACCCCTTTTCACTTCTTCACATAAAGAATATTTCGATAGTTGCAGGTAGATTTATAAAAGTCTATTTCAAGTTTCAGCTATTATGAAGAAGATATTGCCAGTATTCCTATTATTAACCATATTTCTTAACATTGAAAGTCAGGCCCAAACGGTTTTAGAAGATGATCTCCCATTTTCTTTTTTGACCTGGCACTACAGTGCTTATCCTGGGGCTGAAAATAACCAATGGACCAAGCTTGAAAAGAATGGAGAAGAATTACTGTTTGTGGACTTTCTTTTTGAAGGTAAGAATCTGGCAGTAACCTATAAAACAAATGGGCGTAGGGTGAAAGCCCGGATAAAATATGATGAGAAAGATGTTCCTGACATCATAAATGGCTTTTTGACTGAACAATTTGTAAAGTACAAGATCACGGAGTTTATGAAAACGGATATCTATGAAGGCCCTAATGTGTCAGATTTCTTTTACTCTGCGCGGGTGAAGGTGAAAAAGGAGAATCATGTCCTGTACTTTGACAAGGAGTTGCATCACATCATGAACCCGGAAATTCAATTACTCTCAGCCAGATAATCAAAAGATTTCGAGGGAGGGATTAAAAGCTGCCCAGGCGAAGAAAAATCCCATGTAGGAAGGCGTTTCCTCCAATGTCGCTCCAAGGTTAGGTCCTGCTGAAACTTCTCCAAAAATATTCCAGCTATTGCCAAATTGATCGGTGACAAAATGCTGTAAAGTAGGGTTGTCTAATGGGGCGAAACTGATATCCTCTCCACCAAGAGGAGACAATCGAAAAGAGGACATAAATCCCATTTCCCGATTCCCAAAAACAACTATTTCATCTGAATTGAGTTGATCATACACAAAGGATTGTTCTTTGAATGTGCTGAATTCATAGACACGATTTACCCCAGCCGTTTGAACACCATGAACTCTTTCTTTTTCAAAAAGACGTGTGTCCTTGCGAGCTACAGGAAACAACAAGACCGCAGACCCTCGATAACCACCATAAGGATAACTGTCATAATCTCTGTCAAATCCGGTATCTCGGGTTAAGACCTGTGCCTCAGGATAGGTTGATTTGAAATTTTGCCATCGGACTTCTACTACTGAAATTCGCTCAACCCTTTCTTCAGCGCGCACTCCTCGAACACTTTCATTGAGCATTTGACTCCAGTAGCTTCCGGAAGTTCGATCGTAAGGAATCAAATTACTATTGTATAACAGCCCTGAAACACCGAAGGTGTTGGATTCTCTTTCCCAGCCGATAGCTGTGCCAGTTAGTGGGCAATAGGTCAGCGCGAAATTGGTGCCTCCAATTTCATCATTAACTATCTCGTGCCAATTAAGAATGTTGTGAGGGTATGCTTTGATTTCTCCTCGGTATTTTACAGCGATAACAAATTCCCAATCCGGAATATCAGTTATGTCCCGGGCGTTGGCAAAACGGGGGCGATCTATAGACGGGATTCCATCTTTACCCACCCCTCCATCAAATACCTGATTTTCCGGAATGGTCCAGCTGAAAATTTGACTATTGCCACTATTTGAATTGTTGGTTATGCGTTGAACTTCCTCCCCACCGCTACCACAGGAGAGCAGCCAAACACTCATCAGAAATACAAAGTAGTTAACCAGCGATTTCATCACTACCCATTTTTAAGTACATCAAGTAAACTATAAAACCACCTTAAAGCTCCCAGGGTAGCTGTAAAAATTCCGGTTAATGTCACCTCCCGAACACGATCCTGGTTCAGGAAAGCTCGGTTGCTTTGAATTTTTCGGCAGCGATGATTCCTACCATGACAATTAATCCA
The DNA here is from genome assembly GCA_965215825.1 of Cyclobacteriaceae bacterium. GTDB lineage: Bacteria > Bacteroidota > Bacteroidia > Cytophagales > Cyclobacteriaceae > JAWPMT01. The sequence continues at coordinate 1,765,862 of CBDCEM010000002.1, forward strand.
CCGACTAATTGAGTCAATGTAAGTATTTCTTCCAGGAAGAAGTACGCCAAAATGATGGTGGAAATAGGCCCCAGACTACCAAATATGGCAAACTGATTGGCACCAAGCCCTTTGATTGCAATAGAAATGAAATAGGAGGGAACTACAGTGGAGATGACCGCCATCAATAATGCGATTACGTAAACCTGATATGGATAACCAATAATTCCTTGCCAGGAACCTCCTTGTAAGAAAAAATGCAGGATCACGATCGAGCAGGAAACCAGCATACAATAGGTTGTGAAACGGACAGCTCCGATTTTTGGGATCAACCAACCACTGCCGACAAGATAACTCGCATAACTCAGACCGCTTAATAAAACAAGCGCTCCGCCAAGAAGGGTATTGGCCTGGTCACCAACTTCGACCTCAGGAAGGAAAACAAACAAGATTCCGACATATGAAATGGAAAGAGCAATGATCTGTGTTTTCGTTGCTTTTTGTTTTAAAAACAAGGTGGATAAAACGAGTACAAGTGATGGATATGTAAATAGGATTAAACGTTCAACACTAGCTTTGATGAATTGCAAGCCTTGAAAGTCCAGGTAGCTAGCCAGATAATATCCCAGAAACCCAAATATAAAGACCCGAAGCAGGTCTTTTCGACTGGTGGGATTAGATTTCCTTCTCAGCATGATCAAACTCATCAGATAGAAGGGTAGAGAAAATACCATCCGTAAGGTTAACAAAGGAACAGCCGTTATTCCATAGACATAAGCCAATTTTACAAAAACGGCTTTTGTTGAAAAGAATAGAATACCAAGAATCCCAATTAAGATTGGGATAAGGCGTTTATTCACTGGAAATGGAAGGAGAATTTTCTCCGCTTAAGGCCTCTTCTTCTACTTGATCTGCTGTTTGAGGTTTGTCTTCCTCTTTGAAAAAGGATCGTTGCCAAATCAATATAATAGTAATCCCGATGAAAATAGATGCGTCCGCTACATTGAATACAGGCCAAAGCGCCATCCATTTGTCACCAAAGATTGGAATCCATCCGGGAAGTTGACCCTCCCATATATCGATATAGAACATATCGATTACCTCCCCATGAAACCACGGAGTGGAGGAGTCGAAACGATGATTATCGAGCAATACACCATAGAAAATACTATCGATCAAATTCCCAATAGCACCGCCAAGGATTAAAGCGATGCAAATGAGAAGGCCTTTGGAGGTTTCTTTCCTGGTCATCAGAAACAAATAATAGCCGATAGCTACCATTGCCAGCACCCTGAATAGCGTAAGAATGATCTTACTGTTTTCAAATGGGAGCTCCATACCAAAGGCCATCCCGGGATTGGTTAGGTAATGGAGTTTAAACCAGTCGCCAAAGATCTTTATTTGCCTTGCCGAACCACGTTCCATGTTGAAGTACACCAACATTTTAGATCCTTGATCTACAGCTATTACCAGAAAGCTGATGAGATAGAAAGGAAGTACGCTAATTTTCTTGTCGCTCATTCTTATTTTCTTTTTCGAGGTTACCGGATCACTTCAAGTTGAATGGTTAAATCTGTTCCATCTATATCCATTACCTCTCCATTGTTCAATCCATCATGATGAACAAGCTTCAAAGCTTGTGTTTCTCGTTGAATGTACTCACGATGTACTTCAACTGCTTCGACCATCATGTTAATTGAACTATCGAAATTAATTTCAATTTTATCCTGTACCTCAAGGCCTTTGTCTTTTCGAAGGTTTTGGACGCGATTTACCACATCTCTTGCAAGTCCTTCTTTCTTTAAGTCATCAGTTAAGGTAATGTCCAAAGCTACGGTTAATCCGTTTTCCGAAGCTACCAGCCATCCAGGAATATCTTCCGAACTGATTTCTACCTGTTCCAGAGAAAGGTCAATCGTTTCACCTTCCAGATCGAATTGATAACTGCCATTAGTTTCGAAAACCTTAATCTGATCCTGGTCCAACTTATTGATCTGAGGTACGAGTAACTTCATTCTAGATCCAAATGTAGCACCAAGGGACCTAAAATTAGGTTTGATCTTTTTTACAAGAATCCCAGAAGTGTCATTGAGATACTCTACTGTTTTCACATTGGTTTCAGAAATAATCAATTCCTCCACTTTTTCTAATCGGTCCTGTTCTTTCTGAGAAAGGACGGGGATCATGATCTTAGTCAGTGGCTGGCGTACTTTGATTTTCTCTTTCCGACGAAGTGAGTGTGCCAGTGAGGACGCTGTTTGAGCCAGTTTCATTCGTTTCTCTAATTCTTCGTCAATCGCAGAATGGTCTGCTTTGGGGAAATCAGTGAGATGAACAGATAGACTTTCTTCTTTTTGTACAGATTGATTGAGATCAGCAAACAAGCGTTCCGCATAAAATGGCGCAATTGGCGCCATCAATTTGGAGATTGTTTTCAAACATGTGTAAAGCGTTTGATAAGCTGCCTCTTTATTTTGGTTGTATGCACCAACCCAGAAACGTTTCCTGTTAAGGCGAACATACCAATTGCTAAGTTCGTCCGTAACAAATGATTGGATTGCTCTGGAACCCCTAGTTGGCTCATATTCTTCAAAAGATCGATTCACCTCGTCGATCATACTATTGAGTCGACTCAGGATCCAGCGGTCACTTTCTGTTCTTTTCTCAAGCGGAAGTGGTTCATTACTGAAATCGAATCCGTCGATATTGGCATAAAGGGCAAAGAAGGAATACGTATTGGCCAACGTGCCGAACAACTTTCGTTGTACCTCCAGAACGCCATCCACATCGAATTTCAGATTATCCCACGGGTTGGCATTGCTGATCATGTACCAACGGGTAGCGTCCGGACCATATTTATCCAGTGTTTCAAAAGGATTGACAGCATTGCCTTTGCTCTTGGACATTTTATTTCCCTCTTTATCCAGGACAAGGCCATTGGCAATTACGTTTTTGAAGGCGACACCATCAAATAGTAAGGTCGCTATTACGTGTAAGGTAAAAAACCAACCACGTGTTTGATCGACTCCCTCTGCTATAAAGTCGGCGGGGAAACTTGCTTTGAAGATGTCTTCGTTTTCGAAGGGATAATGCCACTGCGCGTAAGGCATAGCACCTGAATCGAACCATACATCCACCAAATCCGACTCGCGCTTCATAGGCTGGCCACTTTCAGATACTAAAGTGATATCATCCACATAAGGGCGGTGCAGGTCAAAATCATCTGTCAGCGGATCGCTCATAAAACCCGCTTCAATGGCTTTGTTTACTTCTGACTTCAACTCCGCCATGTTACCGATGCATTTGAGTTCCTTCTTGTCTTCGGTAACCCAAATGGGGAGCGGAGTACCCCAATATCGTGAGCGACTTAAATTCCAATCTACCAAATTTTCCAGCCAGTTGCCAAATCGGCCTGTTCCGGTGGTTTCTGGTTTCCAATTGATTGTTTTGTTCAGCTCCACCAATCGACTTTTCAATGCCGTTGTTTTCACAAACCAGCTATCTAGTGGGTAGTACAACACTGGTTTGTCAGTTCGCCAGCAGTGAGGATAGGAGTGTTCGTATTTCTCTACTTTGAAAGCTTTGTTTGATTCTTTCAGAAGGATTGCGATCAGAACATCTGTAGGCTTAAAATCTGCAGCGCTTCTGGTCGCCTCATCGTAATATTCTTCTTTGACGTATTTACCAGCAAAATCGGTCACTTCCTGTACGAATCGACCCTGTTTGTCCACTAACGGGACTTCTTTATCATTTTCATCCTTGACCATTACAGAGGGAACACCTGCCTGTTGCGTCACTCTAAAGTCATCTGCGCCAAATACAGAGGCCGTGTGTACAACTCCTGTACCATCTGCTGTGGATACGAAATCACCAGGAATCACTCGGAAAGCATTCTTTTCCAAATCTTCGTTGGTGACATAATCCATCAATTGCTCATATCTGGTTTCAATTATTTGATTCCCTTTAAAAGAATCACTCACTTGGAATGGGATTAGCTTATCGCCAGGATTATAGTCAGCTAAGCTCAGCTCTGTTGCCTTTTTGTTGAAAAAATTACCAACCAGATCTTTTGCAAGTATTACTGAGATAGGTAAAAAGGTGTATTGATTGAACGTTTTTACCTTGACATAATCAATTTTTTCACCAACCGCCAATGCACAGTTAGAAGGCAAAGTCCATGGAGTGGTCGTCCAGGCCAGGATACGTACATCCTCATCTTCCTGCTCGAAAAGGAATTGAGACTTCTCGTTCTTTTTTACTTTGAACTGAGCAACAATCGACGTGTCTTTCAACTGCTTATAAGTACCCGGCATGTTAAGCTCGGCGGAGCTCAATCCTGTTCCAGCAGCTGGGGAATAAGGCTGGACCGTATAACCTTTATAAAGAAGGTCCTTATCAAATAATTTTTTCAGGAGTGTCCAAACGGACTCCATGTAATCCCTTTCGAAAGTGATATAAGGATCGTCAAGGTCAACCCAATAACCCATCTTGCGAGTGAGGTCATCCCATTGATCTTTAAATTTCATGACCGCCTCGCGGCATTTGGCATTGTACTCTTCAATAGAGATTTTCTTACCAATGTCATCTTTTTTGATGCCCAGTTCTTTTTCTACCTGCAACTCAACTGGAAGTCCATGTGTATCCCAACCTCCTTTTCGCTTAACCTGGAAGCCACTTTGTGTTTTGTAACGACAGAAAAGGTCTTTTACAGTCCTTGCCATGACGTGGTGAATACCAGGAGTGCCGTTTGCAGAAGGAGGACCTTCGAAAAAGGTGAAGGTTTCTGCGCCCTCTCGTTCCGAGATTGATTTTTCGAAAATATTATTGTCCTCCCAATAAGAGAGCACTTCTTTCGCTATGCCTGGGTAATCAACCTGCTTGTATTCCGGATACTTGGCCATTTTAAAATTTGAAGAATTGCGATGGTTAGTTTTTTATTGTAGCAGTTGTGGGGTGGCTGGGGTCCTGACCATTTTCACTAAAAGACACTGTTTGCTCCTGGCTTTCACTGCCCTTATCAAATTGCAGTAATAATGCAGGAAGGACAATGACATTGGTTAGCATGGCAATCAACAGGGTGATTGAAGTCAATTTGCCGAGGGCAATGGTGCCTCCAAACTGCGAAAAAGAGAAAATAACGAAACCGAAAAACAAGATGATCGAAGTATAGATCATGCTGGCACCGGTTTCTCTGATACTTGTTTCAACGGCTTTGATGACGTGGTTGCCATTGATGGCCATTTCCTGACGGTACTTGGCCAGAAAGTGAATGCTGTCATCTACAGAAATACCAAATGCAATGCTGAAGACCAGCGCTGTACTTGGTTTAAGTGGAATGCCAAAATATCCCATGATGGCCCCTGTCATCAGTAGAGGTATGATATTCGGAATCAATGAAATGGCAATCATTTTGCCCTTTTTGAACAGAACAGCCATAATCAATGCAATGATGAAAAAGGCAATGATCATAGAAGTAATTAGGTTTTCGATTAGGAACCGGTTTCCCTTAATAAATAAGAAAGTAGTCCCGGTAATGTCAGCCTGTAACTTACCACCCTCAAAGATTTCGCTGATCTTGGGCCGAATGACTTGATTTACAAGAGAGTCCATTTTGGTGGAACCGACATCCACTACTTTCAATGAAACACGGATGATCTGACCAGTAGAATCCACAAAAGAACGTGACAATTCTTCTTGTTCCTCATTGCCCTCGAGATAGCGAAGCAAAAGGCCGCGTTCACGATTAGTAGGCAAATCATAAAAGGATGGGAGATTATTATAGTAAGCTTGCTTAGCAGCCTTAATGAAACTTACGACTGAAATTGGCTGTGATATGTATTCCATTGAATCGAGGAACACCTCCAGTTCTCCGATCTTATTAAGGTAACGGAGGTTTTTCACACCATTTTTTGTGCCAGTATCCACAACCAATTCCAATGGCATGATCCCGTTGAAGTTGCTTTCGAAGAACCTTAGGTCTTGAAGTACCTGACTCGTATCAGGTAAGTCGTCCACCAAATAGGAAAGTGCCTTGATCCTCGTTAAACCAAAACACGAAATAATGACAATAATGAACGTGCTAATGAAAATAGCTGGTCGTTTCTCCTTCGCAAGTCGGATAAGCCCTTCAAGTACCCGGTTTAGTAATGGGAACTGCATGTGTTTAAGGTGCCGGGTTGATGGCGGTTTCACGTAGGAGAAAATCCCTGGTAACAAGATGATACTTACAAAGAATGTTGCAATGATGTTCAGACCAGCAATTATTCCAAATTCCATCAAGATCGGAATTTGAGTTGAGATCAATACAAGAAATCCAATGGCCGTTGTGAAATTGGTGATCAGGGTGATAATGCCAATTTTCCGAATGATCTGACGTAAAGCTTTATGATGATCCCCATGTCTGGCAAACTCGTGATGATACTTATTAAGAAGGTAGACACTGTTTGGTATACCAATTACGACGATAATAGAAGGAATAAGGCCAGTGAGAGCGGTGATATTATATCCAAACATGTGAATCGACCCGATCACCCATAAGATAACTGCCCCGATGATGATCAAGGGGATGATCACGGCTTTCACTGAACGGAAAAAGAAATAAAGGATCAACGCGGTGATAATGACTGAAAGAATCAGAAACTGATTCAATTCTCCTTTAATCCGAGTCATATTGGTCGTACGGACATAGGGTAATCCGGCAATGTGCGCATCTATTCCCGTAGAAGCTTCGAACTCCAGTCCAGCCCTTTCCACATCATAGATCAGTACATTGCGATCCTCTTTATTAATGATCTCCTTGTCCAGGGAAACAACTACCAGTGTGGCACCATTATCCGGATTCAGCAATTGTCCACTATAAAATTTTAAAGAAGACGCCACTTTCACCAGGCTATCGAGCTCTTCCTGAGTTTCAATGCGTTTAGGGAAAACCTCTTTAAAGTCAAACCGTCTTTTTTCGGTGTTCTTCGCCAGGCTTTTCATATTGGGCAGGCCCAGTACATCAATAACCCCATGGAGTTTCCCCAATTCCTCGATCATAAAGCCGAGCTTACGGAAGTTTTCCAACTCATAAATGGAGCTGTCTTTAAATCCGATGGCCATGATATTTCCATCTTGGCCAAACTGATCTTTAAATTGCTGGAAGTAAACGGCATCCGGATCATCGTCCGGAACGATACTAATCATCTCGTAAGACATCCTGGCGAATTGGGCTTGATAACCCATGAATGCCGTAACAATGGCAACACCAATGATGAGAAAAAGGCGGTATTTGAGAATGAAGTTTGCTAGTTTATACCACATGAGAGCTGGTCCCCTGACCTAAATTTTGTCAATCTAATCCCTGTTACGTCTTATCTAACTAGTCTGTTGTTCTTCGTTCTTCATATTTATTGAAAAACAGTGCGCAAAGTTAATAAGAATATCCACTTGAAGTGCTTACGACAAATTTTTGAAGCACAGAAAACAATGAGCCACGTCTTTTTATACAATTCAAGCAAAAGCTTCAGAGATAGATCGAATTAATCAGAAAATTATTGCGACTCTATTTATTGAGGGAGCATTGGATTTTGATACAGGTCAGAAGATCCCACAGAGGAAGGACCATAAAGTTTTACGAGCTGCAGCGTGAAATCTCTCTTAATCACTCAGGGCGGTAAAAAAAGCAGTCGGATCAATCTAATGATGGTCAGAAGAGTCATTTTGGGTGACTGGCCTGTAACAAACCATTCGACCAGAAAGGGACTTATTCGGTCATTTGTTCAATGTACGGCCTTTACATCACCCTGGATGACAACAATTACTGAGAGGTAACTCGAGTAATTATTTTTGATTGATCTTATTTCATCATTTGTTGTATTCCGTCGATCAGGAAAGATCGGATTGACAAATGTGTAAAAGTTGAGTTATTACTGATTTTCACCCAAATACTGATTCAACCTATCAAAAACAGAGCCCCAGCCATTGTAAATACCCATCTTTTCCTGTGCCTTCGCATATTCCTCTGTTGGGTGAATGACCTTAAAAATGAATGCCGTTTTATCTCCATCTTCTTTGAACTCCGCAACAAGGGTTACTCCTTCGGTCATAGGAATGAAGTTAGCCGAAGTTTCAATAAGCGAAGGAGGTTCAATTTGTGAATAGGTGCCAAAAGACTTAAAAGGTTTTCCATCCGGCATTTGCATAATGTACTCCCACTCTCCATTGACCACAAATTCATGCTTGACAATATCTGTTTTCATTCCTGGAGGCCCCCACCAGTTGGCAATATGTTCAGATTGGGTCCAGGCTTTCCACACCAGAGAGCGTGGAGCATCAAAAGTTCGATTGATTGTTATGGTACGTTTTTCAATATCGGTCATTGTGTTTCTTCTTTGTTTTTCAATTCTTCCAGGTATGCTTCGAACAAATCAAGTTTTTGCTCCCATAGTTTGCGGTGTTGACTCACCCACTCGGAAACTTTACTTAATTCTGCGGGGATGATAACACAATGTTTTTCTCTGCCTTGTTGAACCGTTTGTACTAGTCCGCATTCATTTAAAATTTTCAAGTGCTTTGAAATAGCAGGCCGACTGATTTCAAATTTTTCAGCAACTTCATTCACCGTATGTGGTGTATCTGCCAATAAATCAATAATTTCTCTTCGGACCGGATCAGCGATTGCCTGAAAGACATCTCTTCTCATGTGCTCATTGTGTAACCATTCAGTTACAATTATAAGCGTAACCAATCAGTTACACAAATAGTTTGAAATTTATTTATGCTTGTGGCGGAGGAGGAAAGGTTCCCTCAAATTCGGAAACAGTTTCCAATCAATATGATTTAGTTTTGCGCTGTTTTCTGTAATCGGAAATTCATATATGGCTTGGTTTAACAGACAAGAAAGGGGAATTAACACCCCGACAACCCAGAAAAAAGAAGTTCCAGATGGTATTTGGTATAAAACCCCAAAAGGAACTATTGTCCACATGCGAGAATTGCGGAGCAATGCTTACGTTTCTCCAGAGGATGACTATCACGTAAGAATAGGTTCCAGGGAATATTTCGAAATACTTTTTGACGACAACAAGTTCACGGAACTGGATGAGGATTTGCAATCTGCCGATCCCCTTAATTTTGTGGATACCAAAAAGTACCCCGACCGGATTGTTGCTTCTCAAAAGAAGACAGAGCTTAAGGACGCAGTAAGAACGGCTTCCGGAAAAATGAATGGTTTGCCAATCACCATCGGATGCATGGACTTTTCATTCATTGGAGGCTCCATGGGCTCTGTAGTTGGTGAAAAGATTGCACGGGCAATCGATCATGCCATTAAGGAAAAGACGCCTTTTCTGATGATCTCAAAGTCGGGAGGAGCTCGAATGATGGAAGCAGGTATCTCCCTGATGCAGTTGGGTAAAATCTCTGGTCGACTAAATTTATTGGATCGGGCAGGTCTGCCTTATATTTCTCTGCTGACAGATCCAACTACCGGAGGCGTTACAGCTTCTTTCGCCATGTTGGGAGATTTCAACATCGCGGAACCAGGGGCACTTATCGGCTTTGCAGGTCCCAGGGTTATTAGGGAAACCATTGGCAAAGACTTGCCAAAAGGGTTTCAAAGTGCGGAGTTTGTGCAAGAGCATGGCTTCCTGGATTTTATTGTAGACAGAAGGCAATTAAAGACGCGTCTGACGGCACTTTTTAAACTACTTCAATAAACCTTATTCTCACGGCGTTTGTTATTGTCGTTAAGAATCATATAAATCACTTCCTTGATCGGAGGTGATTCAAGTCTTGAACTATATATTTGCACCTGAAATTCCAAAAGGATTGATATGTCCCCAATCATAGTCACGTCGATTGTTGCCTTCACGGTTGTTATCCTGTTGTTGGTACTCATCCTTCTCATTGCCCAGTCGAAGCTGGTTCAATCCGGACCTGTGAACATTGTGGTCAATGGCGACACAGAGAACCCCATTGTAACTACGGCGGGTTCAACGCTACTTTCTACGCTTAGTGCGCAGAAAATTTTTCTACCATCGGCATGCGGTGGTGGAGGTACTTGTGCCATGTGTAAATGCACCATTGAGAAGGGTGGTGGTGATGTGTTACCTACTGAGGTAGGGCACTTGAACCGCACCGAGCAAAAGAGCAATGTGCGCCTTTCCTGCCAGGTTAAGGTGAAGGAAGACATGGAAATTGAGATTCCTGAGGAGATTTTCGGAATCAAGAAATGGGAAGCTACGGTTGTCAGAAACTATAATGTTGCTTCCTTTATCAAAGAATTTGTAGTGGAGATCCCGGAAGAAATGGACTATCAGGCTGGTGGTTACATTCAGATTGAAGTGCCGAAATGTGAAGTGGACTTCAAGGAGATGGACATCACAGCACACCCTGAGGAGCATGAGGAACCGAATAAATTCCAGAAGGAATGGGACAGCTTCGGACTTTGGGATCTGACAATGAAAAATGACGAAACGATTGAGCGAGCCTATTCTATGGCCTCGTATCCTGCAGAAGGACGAGAAATCATGCTCAACGTCCGTATTGCAACTCCACCATGGGACAGAGCAAACAATAGCTGGATGAAAGTAAATCCAGGTATCGCTTCTTCTTACATCTTCGGATTGAAGCCTGGTGATAAAGTAACTATTTCAGGACCTTACGGTGAATTCTTCATCAATCCATCTGAGGCAGAAATGCTTTATGTAGGTGGGGGAGCAGGAATGGCGCCAATGCGCTCACACCTTTATCATCTATTCAAAACTTTGAAGACAGGTAGAAAGGTGACCTACTGGTACGGTGGCCGTTCTCGACGTGAATTGTTCTATCTGGAGCACTTCTATGAACTGGAAAGAAACTTCCCGAACTTTAAATTCTTCGTGGTATTGTCAGAGCCCATGGAAGAGGACAATTGGAAAATAAAGAAGGATGTAGACGATGCCGAAGGTGATGGATTCCTTGGGTTTGTACATCAGGCGGTAATCGATGAGTACCTGAACAAGCATGATGCTCCTGAAGATATAGAGTTATACTTCTGTGGACCTCCTTTGATGAATAAGGCTGTCCAGAAGATGGGAGAAGATTATGGTATCCCAGATGAGAACATAAGATTTGATGATTTCGGAGGATAAATAAAACCTTCGGTCAAGGCATAAAGGGAAAATGAAAGTTTTCCCTTTTTTTGTGTTTCAAATTCATAGATCATGGACCTGTCTTTATTTCTCGACCCCATCTCCAACGACCTTCATCGACTGACAATTGATGAACCAAATTTTGGACAGTCCATTTATACCTATTTCGAGCAGATCCCGGACCTTGAGGGTATTCAGATTGCTCTGATTGGTATTGTAGAAACGCGTGGCAGTGAACGAAGTGCATCCGGCTTGGGTGAAGCTGCTGATGAGGTACGCAAAAAACTTTACAGTCTAAAAAAGGGTGCTGGTGGCTATCGAATCGTAGACCTGGGAAATATACGAAATGGTCCGACCCTGGAAGAAACCCACAAGCGGGTCAAGGAAGTTTGTGGGATGTTGTTTGAAAAGGAGATCATCCCTATCCTCATCGGAAGTACGCATGATGTGTTGATTGGTCAATACCAGTCATATGAATCAGTAGAACGTATGATAAACCTGATGGTGGTAGATGCTTCAATTGACATTGGAGAATCTGCTGATGCATCCCGTTCTCATCTTGATCAGGTGATTAAACATGACCCCAATTATTTATTTCAATTGATACATCTGGGGCACCAAAGTTTTCTGGTTGGTGAGGAGAAATTTGCATTGATGGAATCCTTATATTTTGATGCCATAAGGATTGGTATGGTCAAAGAGAAAATTGAAGAGATGGAACCAATGATTAGAGATGCGGATATGCTCTCTTTTGACATTTCGGCCATCAACCAACAATTTGCACCAGGAGCCACTCAAGCCGGCCCTTATGGTCTAACAGGAGAGGAAGCCTGTCAATTGTGCTGGTATGCTGGTCTAAATGACAAGTTGACGTCTGTCGGTTTTCACGAGTTTGATGTAGACCGGGATGATGATCGAGGCACGACTGCATTTGTGATGGCTACTATGATCTGGTATTTTATAGAAGGATATTATAACCGTGTAGAGGATAAACTTTTTCAATTGGACAACTACCTTATATATGAGGTGAGTATGGAAGGCGAGCCGCCTTCTATTCGTTTCTTTAAGAGCAAAAGGAGTGAAAAATGGTGGATGGAAGTCCCGGATGAAGCTCATGAAAAGTCTGTGTTTTTGAAAAATAAAATGATTCCCTGTAGTTACTCAGATTATGAAAGTGCGCTCAATGGTGAAATTCCATCACGCTGGTTGGCCGCTTATGCAAGACTTGGCTAATATTTTTGTTGATCCCGCGTTGGGAATAGGTAATTTTCTTATTTTCGAAAGTTATAGACGTTAGAATAGTAGCATAGTGTTTTCAAAGAGATTGCAAATTTCCTTCCTTGGGATGATCATGGCCCTTACATCAATAGGCCAAAATTCCGATTGGTACAATAAAGATTTAGAAGCAGATGGCACCTTGGGTGTCAGTGTGAACAAGACTTATAAGGAATTTAGCCAAACTCCCAAGAGAAAAATCATTGTAGCAGTTATCGACTCAGGTGTGGATATCAATCACCCTGATTTAAAAGATAACATTTGGGTCAATGAAGATGAGATACCCGGAAACGGTATCGATGATGACAATAATGGCTATATCGACGATATTCATGGGTGGAATTTTTTAGGTGGGCCCAATGGTGCTAATGTAATTGCAGAGACGTACGGAGAAGTAAGACACTTTCGGGCTTTAAGTAAAAAGTTCTCTTCTCTGGATACCACACAATTAGTACGAACAGATGCAGAGGAGTTTGCTCAGATGAAGAAGATGAAGACTTCCATTCTAAGAAAGTCAAACAAAGCCAAAGAGGAATTAGATGCGATTGCAGGGTTTGATCAGACCCTTACTCAAATTAGGGCGATACTTGGCCAGGCAATTGGAAAAGGACCATGGGCCAAGGAAGTATTGGAGACACTGACTACCAATGAAGAACATGTGGCAAGTGCACGAGATTTGATGATTAAATTGCTTGACAATGGATTTGATGATGAGGAGTATACGGCTTATCGAGAGTATTTTCATACAAGACACAACTACCATTTTAATATTGACTATGACCCACGAGGAATTATAGGTGACAACCCTGAAGATCCCTACGAAAGAGGTTACGGTAATAATGATGTCTTCGGAGGGCATGCGGATCATGGAACGCATGTGGCAGGAATCATTGGAGCAGTTCGAGGCAACGGAATCGGTATTGATGGTGTTGCGAATCATGTATCTCTGATGGTATTGCGTGCTGTTCCGGATGGAGATGAGTACGATAAAGACATTGCTAATTCGATTATTTATGCGGTTGAGAATGGTGCAAAAGTGATTAACATGAGTTTCGGTAAGGGATACTCACCTCACAAGGAAGCTGTTGATAAGGCCGTTCAATATGCAGCAGAAAATGATGTATTGATCGTGCACGCTGCAGGAAATGCCAGTGTTAATATTGATGAAGCCACTCATTTTCCTGTACGTACGTTTGCGTCTGGTGTTAAGGCCGCCAATTGGATCGAAGTGGGTGCTTCGGATCAAACCCCCAACGATTATTTGGTAGCTGATTTCTCCAATTATGGCAAGCAAGAGGTAGAAGTGTTTGCACCTGGGGTAGATATCTATTCCACGGTTCCCAATGAAAAATATGAAAATAATAGTGGTACAAGTATGGCTGCACCTGTTGTGGCGGGAGTCGCAGCGACGGTGAGGTCTTATTTTCCAGGACTAACAGCCGTTGAAGTTCGAAAGATCATCATGCAGTCCGTTCAGCCTTATGGCAAATTGAAAGTACGATACCCCGGGCAGGAAAAGCGAACCAAAAAGACCAGATTCAAGAAGATCTCTGGAACAGGCGGAATTGTTAATCTTTATCGAGCTATGGAAATGGCGGGTAAAAAGGCGCAATCCAATGATTACGTTGCCAGGAAGGACTGATGACTACAATTCAGGGATAATAAACCAGAGGATAAGGTATGCGAGAATTCCTGGGAAACCGACACTTACAACAGACAATACCAGGTATCCGATTCTAACAAGGGTTGGATCCAGATCAAAATAATCGGCAATACCACCGCACACTCCCGCAATCACCTTCTGGCGGGATCTGAAAAGTCTTCTACTCATAAGAAAATTTATTTTAGCTGAGACAACTTACTCAAAAATAAGGAAGTAAGCTCTTTTGATGCTTTCGTAGGCATGCTCCAGCTGATAGCGGGCTCCTTTGACGACTCCTGTTCGGTTATTAGCTTCTCAGGAATGTTAACGTCTTGAGGGTTCAAAGCAATGACACTGGACCCAAAACTTAGCAAAAACGCAACAACAATGCCCAAAATAATGAGCAACGTTCTTCGCAGATTTACGTTTATGTTAGGTTTCTCAGTGTTCATTCGCTTGCTTTAATGCAATCATCGTGCCAATAATGAAAACATGCATAAATGGCTTAAAATCAAATAATTTGTATTGTGAAGATGGTTTATTTGTCCGTTTTCAGAACAAAAAATAAAGCTGAATTGTCCGATTTGCATGCTCAACTGTATCAAAGGACAGGTTGTAGCGGCAATTATTGGGATGATGACAATCCCAATGAATCATTACATTAGTGAAACAAATCCCTAACCAATGAAGAACGGACTATTGATGCTGATCCTCCTGATTATGGCAGCATGCACGCAAAGACAACCAGAACAATCAACAAGTGTTTCGGAAAATGATCCTTATGCACATATCAAGGATGAAAAAGTAAAAAGTGTTTTAAAGAATGCAATTGATCGGGCGGGAAGTATTGAAAATTGGTACCGACTAAAGGAAATAAGCTATCAGAAGCATTCTGTATTGTACTTCAGTGATGAGTCGGTTGAAAGTGATGTGGTTCAGCAACATGTGTATCAGATGTCCCCGGAGTTTGAAGCAGATATTTCCTGGGAAAAGGAGGGGGACAAACACCTACTTCAGTATACGAGCCTTGAGACAAAGAAATTTGTCAATGATACTCTACAGCAAGTGGATGAGGAAGCTCTCCGACAATCAGTAATGAGTGCGATATATGTACTTGGTATGCCGTTCAAGTTATTGGATCAAGGAGTCCAATTGACTTACAAAGGGATTACTGACATTGAAGGAATGACTGCTCACGCTATTGAGGCGAGATATAGCTCTGAGGAGAACGAGAATCACTCAACCAATGATTTATGGTGGTATTATTTCGGAGAAGAAGATTTCAATTTTCTAGGTGCCATGGTATATCATGCGCCCACTTATGCTCTCATCAGAAACCTGCAGTTTGATGAATCAACAGCCATTAAATTTCACGCACATCGAAAGAGCTATCGAACAGATAGTTTGCGAAACAAGGAGTATTTACGGGCGCAATTCTGGTACACAGATTATCAAATCAAATGATGCTTAAGATGGCCCCTGGTGCATTTGGATAGGTGTTATCCACTTAGAGAAGGCATAGCCAATAAGAACACCAATTAAAGATCCCGCGCACACATCAATTAAGAAATGCTGAGCCAGGTAGATTCTTGAAAATCCAGCCAATGAGGCTATACCCAACAGTATTAAAGACATTTTAGGGTTTTTGAGATAGCAAACCATGAAGGTGGCCAGGGCAAAGGCAGTTAAGGTATGTCCTGATGGGAAGGAATTGTACGAATGCATTTTGACTCCTTCAACAAAATGTAACTGGATTTCATCAAAACTCTCAAAATAAATTTTAGGTCTTGGCTGACCTTTGAAAACGACCCTTTTTAAGATGTAGGACACTAACGAAAGTGTAAGTCCCATTGAGAGCAACACCAGTCCTGTTCTCTTATTCTTAACTAACAGAATAATGACCATTATGGCGAAAAAAATTCCATCTCCCAGGTAGGTAATCCACTTAAAAAGAAAATCCTGGACAGGTCCATGCATTTGATTCGCCCATAACACAGTATCACCATGATTTCCCTTGAAATACAACAGACTGACAGGAATCAGAAATAGTAGATAGGTCGGTAAGAAAGGATCTTTTTTTACGATCATCTCAATATGTATAACTTGCCATAGCCATCAGAAAAGGCCCGGTCCGCGTCAGTGTTTCTTCTTTTGATCGTCTGCCCGTTCGCATTAGTAATAACGCGATAAAAATAGACGCCATTAGCCAATAAGTTGCCATACTCATCCCGGCCGTCCCAGGCATATTGAGTGATGTTGTTTCCAACCCGGATGGGGCCGATTTCGTCCTGAAGGATTTCTCTGACAACCCTACCCGTGACACTCATAATTTGAATTTTGATTTCATCAGGAACTTCTAACCCGGTGAGGGTGAAAACAAACCGGGTACTGGTTGAGAATGGGTTAGGGTAAGGGTAGAAGTGGGTGATTGAAGATTCGTTGATCACCTCAAATCTGATTTCGTATGCATCCTCAAAACCCGAAGCTCGGTTACCACTTTCGTCTGTGGCTTCCACCCTCATCGTGTAAATGCCATCTTCGAGAGGCCCGGGCTGAAAAAGCATATTAAAATCTTCTTCTTCAGTAGCGGGTGAAAAACTTAATTCGTCGCTGCTGAACTGAATACGTTCAAAGGAGCCTTCATCTCCCGTTTTCAAACTAACATTAATGCCAGTTGTATCTGTTTTTGGTAAAGAAGCTTCATGATCTTTCAGAATGATGCTGATCTGTGGAGTGGGAGAAACAATATCTCCATTCAAAATATGAGAACCATCAAATGTGATGTCCAATATGGGGTTGATCTGATCAGCTTCGACCTGGAGGTAATTGGAAGTACTGAAGAAATTATTTGTTGAATACAATTCAGCTCCATTGGGTCTGGCCTGCACGATAAGGTTGAAATTGCCAACACGCCCTTTTGAATCCTCAATTAATTCATACCTCACACTATCCCCCGGAGAAGGAGCAAGGACCTGATCGGTAATTGAGATGACTGTGCCATCATCATTATTCCGCAACAACGTGGTAAATTGAATTGAATCCTGAAAGGATTGTTCGGAGTAATTGTGGAAATAGAATTCGGAACGCAAGGTATCTCCTTCCTGGATGGTGATGGGATCAATATCCGGAAAAAGCAAAACGCCATCCGGAGGAATATTATGCAGAAAATGCATGAATATTAATTGAGCCGGAGTGAAGTTAGTTTCATCACTGAGCCTGAGTTCCGCACGCAGAAAAGGATAAATAGAAGCATTGATAGAAGACAGGTCAATTTGACGACTTGCAGATGCATTGATCAATGTTTCTTCCTCACCGGATGTATTTAGTCCTATGATGTCGATGGCAACTAAATCGCTGGCTTCTGTTGTAAGTCCGAAAATTGCATTACTCCAACTGACAGCTGGTCCAATGAACTCTGAGGAAATTGTTCCCATGTCGAACGTTCCGGTAGAAGTGGTAGAAAAAGGAATTTCTTGTTCCGTGATGGGACGGGCCGTGTTATCTGTTATGATGAAATCTGCACTTCCGAGTGTCGCCCCTTTTGTGCCAAAAAAGACAGCAGCCTGGCCTGAAACAAGACCGTTGATCACCTCGCTGTTGATTCCAATATCACCAAGCTTGGTTTTTATTTCATTGTCCCATGCAGTGTAGTCCACTGTGCCAATGTTGAAAAACAACATTTGGTCTCCGGTTTGCATTGCGTCAATAAGTTGTTCCAACCATCGGCCAGTTCCAGTAATTTGACTTTCGTTGAGATTGTATACTCGTTCCGGAATTCTGCCACACAAAATGCCTCCTTGTACGATTGGTGTGTAAGGATTGGCCGTTCTACGATCGAAAATCACCACATTCAATGTATTACGATCACATCCTGCCGATCCTATTGCGGATGTTAATAAATCAACATCATTTACAAAAAGTGTTTGATTCAGAGATTGACTTCCTGTAGTGGTCAGTGTTGGGTGATTTCCACCAAAAGTAAATACTGAAATATCATCAAAATTCTGATCATACCTCCACGAGTTGGTGGAAGAGTTAAAATTGATCTGATTAGTTTGAGTTTGTTGTAATTGATCGGAATCAAATAAGCCCCAGCCACCTACATTCTCGGCGTTTATAATTGTAAAGCTACTTGTAGTCCATAAGGTGTCTTGATCACTTGAGCGGTCTGCATACCGGGTTCTCCAGTATACAGTGGTGGAATCTGGTAGAGATGTCAAATCCGGGTTGTTTGAAATAAGCCCCTCGCCGTTAATAGCGGACTGATTCAAAAATGGACTATCAAAGCTGCTCACCGAGTCAATTTCAAGTTCATAGTCCCGGCTCCTTTCCAAAATATTGATAGGTTGCCAAATTAAACTTACCGCCTCAGACCCAATAACTGCATTGTTGACAGGAAACAGCGCCAGAGTAGAGCCGGAAGATACAAATACATCCAGAGACGCCTGGTTATTCAGCTCATTTAATTCCTCAATCAATTGATTTGGGTCTAGTGTAATAGATATGATGTGGTTCCCTTCAACTTGCTCTCCTAGTTCATTACGGATGTAAAAGCTTAAAGTATCTTGAAAGGATACCGCTGGGAAAAATTTTGTTGAAAGCTTCTCAGTACCATCAGGTAATGTTTGAGATAATCTGACGCTTAATGGTTCAGTTGCTGCTCGTCCAAAATTCTCTACAACAAAGTCAATTCGGAATGAGTCCTGCGATGCCAGAATTAAATCCCCAACAATAGGATTAGCATCAATGGTATTCGCAGAAATGTTATAATCGGGGAATTCAGGAGCAAAAATCTTTAATGCGGGATCTCCCTGAAGAGCCATTCCAAAAACCTGTGATAGGTCGTCGTTGCCTGAGGAATTGTCAAGGTACCGAATAGAAACTTCCCGAATGATATCACCGATTGGACTGCCAAAAGTATTTGGGTCCTCGTAGGCTACTTGATACAATAAGGAGGAGTAGTCAAATAAGTTCCTCGCAAAGGCCAGGTCCGTATGGGCAATAAAGGACATGGCGCCACGATTTTCATTGAGGACCCAGGGTTCTCCAAACGAACGACCGGAACCATAGATCTCACCGGCATTACAGCCATTCACTAAGAACAGTGAAGGATACCTGCCCTGATTGTCATAGGTATCTACATCACCTACTTCAATATCAGTTACCGCGCTACCGGAATGACCAAAAAATGTGATCATACCGACACCTCGATCCACTTGCTCATTGATGTTTACAAATTGGACGGTTTCAGTGGTTGATTTGCTGATATTTTGAGTACTTGCCCCTAGCAGGCCTTCTGTAGCGGTTCTGCCAAACTGGCGGACATATCCCGCGAATGTTGCGAGTTCACCTTCATTTTGACCCCCACTGAGTTGCAAAATCCGTTTCCTCCAGAGTTCATCATAAGGAATGGCTTCATGTTCGATAATCTTGTTCAGATAGCCCTGAACTTCACCAGTATTGATGGCAGTGATCCGGCCGACAGATACCATTGGGTCCAGGTTACCTGCTAAGAAATTACTGGCATAAAGCAAGTCACTACCTGGGAAACCAAAACCCGGAATAAAGTTTGGGACACCATTTGCCTGTAATGACAGCTCATTTCGAATAAAATTAGAATTGACTGTCAGGCCTTTACCTATCAGGAATAAATAATCGAGGGAACCTTGTTCGAACCCCATTTGGACCATGCTACGAATGGCCAACGGTGTAGGATACCCAAAACTGAATTGGTCATAGACATCCTGAATATTGGCAATCGTGACATTAAATCCACCTCCGGCAGTACTCGATCGGTAGTTGGCATATGCCTGAACCTGATCGACACCATCAATAGGATTTCTTAATGTTGGATGAGTTAAGATGAGATAATCCGTTTCAGTTAGATCTATTTCAGAAAACCTGTATGTTGATATGGAGGGAACTGTTCTAGTCTCTCGCACTGCTAAAATATTCCTGGAAATTGTGGTGCCATTGATGACCACATTGACTCGACTTGCGCTTTGGATGGGATTGAAATTGAGCCTGATTGGAGCGTTCTTATTGGTGATGTCAAAAAAGCGGAGGTCATCTGGATTAGGATGGTTGACACGTATAAAGGACCTGCCCGTTCCACTGGCAGGCAGCTGGAAGGACTTTACTAAATCCGTTTCCAAGACCTGATACTCTTGAGCAAAATCAATTTTCACAGCGGCAAAGGACACCTGATCAGCGGAATTTTGTGTGCCCGTTACCGAGGCCCTTACAAAAAATATTCCATCAGCTCCAATGTCCGACCATTCCAGGTTATCTGTAAATGTGAAAGAGGTTTTGCCGGTAAAGTTCACTGTGGCAAGCGTTCTAAGGTTCGACTCATTTGGTCCGATAAGCACATCAATCCCATGCTCTTGATTATTGCCCCCGACCATCACAATCTCCAAAGTAGGGTTGGGTCCGGTAGTAACCGTATTAGGTAGTGTGAATGTAAAATCCTGGTTTGAGTTTCTCGCAACAAGATTACCTGTCCACCCCTCCCCAAAGTCATATTGAGGGATATTTAGGTTTTCACGTGTATACTCACGACCTGCCGAATAGCGACTGGTTTGCAGTTGTAAGGATTCAGCAGTATGATAGGTCTCCGGAATAAGTCCGGTATTGTCATTGTCTGTAGAAAATTCCATTCTCAGGCCATTGGGACCTGCATTGGAGTAAGTCAGAAAATACGACGTGGAGTCTGTGAAAAGACTATAGTAATCATGCGGTTGTGCATCTGGTGAGATATAAATGGGTTCATCTAATTGACCGTCATTTCGTTCACCATAGAACTCGAAATTGACAAGGCGGCCATCCACACTGGCTACAGATAAAGCGATCTCTTCACCATTTTTGAATAGACGTAACCTGTCTGCGGCGACCTGATCTGTAAGAAAGCCCGCCGCAGCTAATTCTGCAGCCGTGACGCGATACCATCCATCGTCCGCAAGCGTGAGCTTAAAGTACTGCTGATCAAATAAAATCCACTCATTGCCATACTGTCCAAATGTTGACAGACTCAAACACAAGCAACTTAAGAGGGTCAAAAAACTATTTCTCAACATTGAAATCAATATTTACCGAGAAAACATGAGAGAATAACGCATCTGATTGATCGCCAACATCTGTAAGCGCATAGTCGATCTTAATTTGTCTTATGACAAAACCTAGACCGAGGTTGGGTTGCATATTCCAATATTGCGATCTATCAAAATCTGTCAATTGCTGAATATTATTGACCCCAAACCTTAAGAATACCTGTTCTTTATAACCAACTTCTAGTCCTCCATGTGGATCAACAGAGATTTGATTAGAACGAATAACGGTATTTCTTTTACCGTCAAAAGTGACATCAAAGTCCATTGCAGCCATCAGTTGAAAATTGTTGAAAAAGCGCATGGTCCTGGAAACTCCTAAAACAGCACGGGGAAGAGTGATTTCAATAGAATTGGTAGGGATCGTATTTCCAGTGAGGTTGTATACATCTCTTATTTCTTCGGGGTTGTGTGACCATGCATTGAATGTACTAAAGATGTCTTTAGCGAAGAGTCCGAGATTCCAACCAGAGATTTCTTTTTGAACACCCAGGTCGATGCCAAAACCCCAGCTTTGGGCGAAAGGGCCAGCAATACGATGAATAATTTTGGCATTCCCTCCTATATTAATCCCATCCAGGATGGGAAGATTACGAGCATAGCTCAATAAGAATCCGTAATCCGTAGCCGCGAAGAACTGTACGCGATTGTAGTCGATGGAGCCATTCGCATCAAATAGAAATCGAGTATCCGGAATATCATCCACCGCAAACCGGATGATGGAAAAAGCGATTTTACTTTCATCTTTCAGAGAAGCGGCCAGGGTTCCATAATCGTAATTGGCGAGACCTCCAAAATAGTTAGAGTGCATCAAGCTCAATTCAAAGTCCGATTTTAACTTCATCAAACCAGCTGGATTCCAATACGCTGCGGTAGCATCATCTACCTGGGAAACCATGGCCCTGCCTAATCCAAAAGCCCGGGCGCCCACGCCAATATTCATGAACTCGTTGCTGAAAGTAGGCGTATTGGTGTCATTATCTCCGCTTTGCGCAAGTGATAGCAGACATGTAAGGATTGCGAAACAAAAAAAAGTCGTTCTTTTCATTCTGTTTGTTAAGACAAGACAAAGTAAAGCTCCCTTTACGAGGAAACTTATTTCAATAGGGAATTCCTGTTTCTATTTTATCAACATTCAACGATAAAAAGACAAACGAATTATTTCGCCATTGTTCAGTGAAGCGTTTGTCCGTCTGGATTGCGATGATGAACGATTCATCATAGATGGCAAAATCGGCGGGACTAATAGATAGTAGCAGGTAATCCACTTTGAACCGGGTCATTTTATCTACAAGATAGTCCATCGATAGCCTGTCCCTCCCATTTTTTGGATTAATAGCCATGGATGTTCGATCAGTGTAATAATGAAATACCCACGGTTTGTGGAACGCGGTTGCCTCGTGCTCGGAAATGCTATTGCGGACATAGGAAAAAGCTTCTTGAGCATCCGAATTATTTGGCCCTGAAATTGGACTTTTTGCTTTTTGAATCAGAGCAATAGTATTCGGTAAATAAAGCAGTATGAAACCGAAGATCAGAGTCATGCGAACTTTGTTTATCGTCCTTTCATTCAATTTGATCAAGACGAAATGCACTCCAGTTGTCCAGTATAGTAGCACTATAGGTAGCACTGGAATCAAAAAACGAATGCCGCTGACTCCTTCATAAAGGATCAATAGGATGCCATAGCATATCACGAAAGTATCAGCTATACTCCAGTGTTTTCTGTAAACCCGACAACACCAGCCGATGAAGGCGAGAATGATCATGAATTTGGAGAACGGTAAAGCGAAGGCACCAAGGTACCCTGGCTTAAAAACGATCAAAAACTGATCATAGTAATAGAGTAGGCGATTCCAGAATACCAATTGATCATTCAGATGAAAGGCCTGTTGATACCATGATAAGTTTTCTGAGGTGGGAGTTCCAAAAACAATCCATTTGGTAATAAACTCTACACCAGGGACGATCATCGCAAATCCAATTAAACGAATTAACTCTGTTCGCTTAAGACCTTTTGTTGCAGCAATTCCCAGATGGATCATGATAGAGATGTATAATACCCAGCCTACATTTCGAAATGAAACGAGTAAGCCCGCGAGTAGGGCCACTAACCACAATTGGTTACTGTAGATGGACTTCTCATTCAGAAAAAACAAATAGAGTAGTACCAAAAAAGGGAAGGTTGGAAGAATCTCAAATTTTAATGCCAATACCTCGGGATGTAAAGCGAAGGCCAGCGATAGTAGGAATGCCAGTGATTTGTTTAGTTCAAATTTGAGGTAGTACCAATACAGCACCAAAATACCTGACAGGAAAATAAATGAAAGAAAGGTTGTGAAAAATATGATCTCACCTCCAAAAACTAAAAAGATAGATGAGAGCATCAGTGAGAACCCTGAACCCCTAGTGGTTGGTGCGAAATTTATGCTATCCAGCACTTCATTTTGCTGATTTTTTTGTCCTGATACTAAATCCCTGGCATTGTCCAGGTATTGCGCAAAGTCACCCCCCCAATCATGAAAGGTATTTGCGCTCGAAAAAACGACAATCCCTACTAAAATTGTTAAGATGATTTCAGGGAGATTGCGATGAATGATATGTTTAGAATTCGTCAAATACACTCACAAGTTTAGTCCGCATTCTACAAAGAATTAACCAAAGAACAGTTTGAAATTGATGGATTTGCTCGGGTTACGGCTTTCTTAGAAGGATACAGATTGCTCTATTTATGTAATTAAAAGTAGAATTTATATAATAAAAAGTGGAAATATCAGGATCCACTAATGTTTTTTGCTATGTACTTGGCCATGCATAGTACCTTTCCGTATAGAGTTAGTAGGTCAATGATTCACAAACAAGAAAAAGCCATGAGCTAATGAACATAGAAAACACACAAGTGCAGATGCGAAAAGGTATTCTTGAGTTCTGTATACTCCACATCATTTCACGAGGTGAAGTATACGCATCAGATATGCTTGTAGAACTCACTACTGCCAGGATCATGGTAGTAGAGGGAACCCTTTATCCGTTGCTGACCCGATTAAGAAAAGCGGGTTTAGTAGATTACAAATGGGTGGAATCCACTTCAGGTCCACCACGCAAATATTATACGCTGACTGAAAATGGCAGTGAATTTTTAAGCGGACTCAATCAAACCTGGGAGGAGTTGGTCATTTCCACCCAGTCTATCATCTCTGTCAATCACAACTCGGAACAAAAATGAAAAAGAACATTAGTATAAATATTGGTGGGATCATTTTCCATATTGAGGAAGATGGGTTTGATAAGCTTCGTGCTTACCTCGATTCCGTCAATCAGTACTTCTCCACATTCGAGGATAGTAAAGAAATCATCGATGATATTGAGAATAGAATTGCAGAGATCTTCCTGAGCAAACTTTCGGATGGAAAACAGGTCATTTCCAACGAAGATGTAGTGGAGCTCATGTCAACCATGGGTACCACGCAGGACTTTGATGCAACGATTGAAGCTGAATCCGAAGGTCAAACTCAAAAGGAAAAAACTCAGCAACAAGAACAAACCTCCCATGAAGAGGAGGGTAGTAGTAGTGCAGAACCCGGCGCACGAAAATTGTACCGGGATGAGCGAAGAAAGGTACTTGGAGGAGTAGCTGCTGGTATTGCTCATTATTTCGGGATAGATCCGATCTGGATTCGATTGTTATTTATCGCGCTCTTTGTCAATGTGTTCTTCGGAGGACTTTCAGGAGCTGTCTTCTTGACTTATCTGATCTTATGGATAGTTGTTCCGGGCAACAAAAGACTGGACGAAGATGATCAAAATGTCAAAAAACTATTTCGTGATGCGGAGAGTAGAGCCCTTGGTGGTGTATGTAGTGGATTGGCGTCCTATTTCGGTACGGATACCACAGTCGTAAGATTGCTTTTTGTACTGTCCATCTTTTTGGGTGGAGCCGGGCTAATCGTTTATATCATTTTGTGGATCATTACGCCTGAGGCAAGAACGATCACAGAAAAAATGCAAATGGAGGGTGAGCCCGTCACCTTGAGCAACATAGAAGAAAATGTTAAGAAAAACCTTAATGAGGAAGAGGGAGAAGAAAGTGGGCTGGCAAAAGTCTTGTTATTTCCTTTCCGGATCATTGCGACAGTAATAAAGGCAATCTCTTCTGCGCTAGGACCCGTAGCAGTAGCACTGGTGGAAATCATAAGAATCTTTGTAGGGATTATTATTACGCTGGTTGGTTTCTGTGTTATGATTTCTTTGATAGTTGCATTCCTGGTTGTACTGGGATGGGATTCTGGCTATTGGGCTGAATATGTCTACTTTGGTCATATCCCAACGGAAGTATTTGCTCGCTCAGTAAGCGTATGGTCTGTTGTATCAGCTTTCCTGATTGCATTCATTCCCGCACTGTGCATCACGCTTTTAGGACTATTTGTCTTGTTGAAACGCAGTGTGATCAAAGCTTACTTTATCTGGGCACTGTTCGGATTTTGGATACTAGGTTTGATAGGTTCGGCATTTTTCTTACCAAGTCTTGCCAGGGATTTCAGAACAGACAGCTCTGTCCGTGATCAACAAACTTTTGGAATGACGACTGGTATACCTACGCTGAGACTCAATGATATTGATCTTGGCAGATATGAAGCCGTGGATCTTAGATTGAGGGGGCATGCAGATAGTTCATTTAGGTTAGAAACCCGCACAACAGCACGAGGCGCCACGCGCAATGAAGCGCGTGATAATGCTGAGTCAGTTGATTACATTGTTACAAAGCGAGGTGACGACTTCCTGTTTGATTCAAATATTACATTTGGGGATGATACTCCATTCAGGTTTCAGGAAGTTGATGCGACTTTTTATATTCCAGAAGGTAAAGTTTTTAGAATGGAGAGAGACCTGTCTGAGATCCTTAGAAGTACACTTTATCTCAATGGGTACCGAACGTATCAAATGGAAGATAATGATTGGGTGTTTAATGATGGAGGATTGGAATGTATGACCTGTCCGTCAGAGAGAGGTAGTCGACGAAGGTCTTCCCGGAACCGAATTGATAATGACACCAGGAATTTTGCAGGAGTTGCGTCTGATCGGGACTGGCGTAGGATTCGTGGTGAAGAAGTTTCATTTCAATATGAAGATTTTGAAGCAGTGAAGATTTCCTCTCATTTCAAAGTATTTGTCGTAGAGGGAGACGAATATGAGGTACGGTTAAAAGGAGATGAAGATGATCTGGATGATGTAAGTATTAGAAATCGTAACAATACCATAGAAATAAAACGCCGGAACCGCGATTGGGGCTGGTGGGAAAAAGGGGATTGGCCCGATGCTATAGGTATTTACATCGTAATGCCTAAGCTCGAAGCACTGGAACTATCTGGAGCATGTGATGGAGAAATCAGAGGTTTTGAAGACTATGACATGGATCTTTCGTTGCAAGGAGCTTCTGAACTGGAAGCTAGAATCCGGCCAGATTACCTGGATATTGATTTAAACGGTGCATCCAAGCTTGAGCTGGATGGGAATGCTGAAAAAATTGATGCACGGATAACAGGTGCCTCGAAATTGGATGCCATTGATTTCCGAATTGAATCCGGAGATATTACTGTTAATGGCGCGTCTAAAGCCTCAGTTTTCGTGACGGATGAGTTATGGGTTGATGCGAATGGTATTAGTACGGTAACCTATAAAGGTGACCCTAAGCTATACGCCGATAAAAACGGATTGAGTACTATCAAACGATACTGAACGAGGGTTTTATAATTTAACACACTACTCCAGGGCCGTCTTCGATTCTGATTCTCTAGAAGGCGGCCCTTTAATCTACCTGGTAGGCGTATTTAGCTGATCTAATTATCGCTCATAAGCGAATTCAGGAACCAGTCCTACTTCATCAACTTCTTATATTTTATCCTTTTCGGTCCGGAATCACCTAATCGTTTCTTACGATTTTCTTCGTAATCTGAAAAATTTCCTTCAAACCAATACACTTCTGAATCTCCCTCGTAGGCCAGGATATGTGTGGATACTCGATCCAGGAACCAGCGGTCGTGAGAAATGATCACAGCACAACCTCCGAAGCTCTCCAGGGCTTCTTCCAAAGCGCGAAGTGTGTTGACATCAAGATCGTTGGTCGGCTCATCCAGTAAAATCAAATTAGCACCTTGCTTTAAAGTCATCGCGAGATGGACCCGGTTTCTTTCACCCCCGGAAAGCTCGCTAACCTTTTTCTGCTGATCATTGCCACTGAAATTGAACCGACTTACGTACGCCCGGGAATTCATTTCTTTGCCCCCCAGATCGATGATCTCATTTCCTTCGGATATGGTCTCGAATACAGTTTTGTCAGCGTCTAACTGGTCATGTTCCTGATCTACATAGGCCATCTTTACCGTACTACCTACCTCAAAGGAACCCGCGTCAGCTTGTTCTTTTCCTGTAATAAGATTAAAAAGTGTAGACTTTCCTGCGCCATTAGGGCCTATGATTCCGACGATTCCACCTTGAGGCAAACTAAAGCTTAGGTCGTCGAAAAGAAGTTTTTCTCCGTATGATTTTGAGACTCCCTGAACGTCGATCACTTTCGCTCCGAGCCTCGGTCCGGGTGGTATATACAGTTCAAGTTTCGCTTCTTTTTCTCGGCCTTCCTCGCCGAGTAACTTTTCATAAGCACTAAGCCTTGCTTTCGCTTTGGCCTGTCGTCCTTTAGGAGTCATCCTTACCCATTCCAATTCTCTCTCCAACGTTTTTTGACGCTTGGACTCACTTTTTTCTTCCTGAGAAAGCCTTTTCTGTTTTTGATCCAGCCAACTGGAGTAATTGCCCTTCCATGGAATACCTTCGCCGCGATCCAGCTCAAGGATCCATCCAGCAACATTGTCAAGGAAGTAACGGTCGTGTGTCACGGCTATGACGGTTCCGCTATATTGTTGTAGATGCTGCTCAAGCCAAAGCACAGATTCAGCGTCCAGATGGTTGGTCGGCTCATCGAGCAATAAAACATCCGGTGATTGGATTAACAATCGACAAAGGGCAACCCTTCTTTTCTCACCCCCAGATAAGTTTTTTATGATAGCATCTTCTGGCGGGGTTCTCAAGGCATCCATGGCTCTTTGAAGCTGATTGTCCAATTCCCAGGCATTCAATTGATCGAGTTTTTCCTGTACGGTACCCTGTCGATTGATGAGCTTATCCATTTTGTCAGGATCTTCTAAAACTTCCGGATCGGCAAATGAAGCATTGATCTGATCGTATTCAGCCAACAGGTCTGCTATTTCTTTTGCACCTTCCCGAATCACCTCAATGACGGTTTTTTCAGGGTCCAGAAGAGGTTCTTGCTCCAAAAATCCTACAGAATATCCCGGAGAGAAAACAACTTCCCCCAGAATATCGTTATCCAAACCGGCGATAATTTGTAATAATGAAGATTTTCCGGCTCCATTTAATCCAAGTACACCTATTTTAGCACCATAGAAGAATGACAGGTGAATATTTTTCAATACCTGCTTCTTTGGGGGATAGATTTTGGATACCCCTGCCATGGAAAAAATTATCTTTTCGTCGGACATATTGTTAAATTGTTCATCTTTAAGAGTCTATAATCTAAACCGCTATAAGTACTCATGAATACCCCAGAGGTTCCGTTTGGTTCCATCGAAGAAAACAAAATTATTCTAAATCCATGGAACGAGCACCCCAGTCGTGTGATTGGAGAAGTTAGAGAAGAAGGTGCTGAAGTTGCCATTGAGTATTTTGTTAATCGATTTGGTGAATTTGAAAATAAAATCACTGAATTAGAGGAAACCATCGAAAATACTGATAACAAAGGAAGTTACCTTCAAAAGGTACTTCATCTGAAAGATAGCCTAATCAAGCACGATGCCCTAGGAGACTATGCTGCGTTGAATGAGCGCTTGATAAAATGGGAGGTATTTCTTTCTGATATCATTGCTAAAAATCGTGTTAGAAATACCGAGATCAAACACGGCTTGATCGAAGAACTAAGAGAAGCCGTAAAAATCATCAATTGGAGAGAATCTACGGAAGTTATCCAGGATATCAAAGGGAGATGGATCAAGGTTGGAAATGCTGTCGCAGAAGAACAGCAAACGCTGGATGATACCTTTTGGGGTGAAGTTCAGCAATATTTTGATCGGAAGAGGGCTTTTCAAGAAGATAAGAAGCGTTTAGAAGCCATACATGAAGATGAGTACCGGAAGATTCTAAGAGAGTCCCGATACGTGTCCGATTTGGAGGGTAAGGAACGATACGAAAAAATCAAAGACCTCAAGGATCGCTGGAGAGAAAACGGGAATATTCCGTCCTTCAAGTACAAGAACTTGTTATCTAAGTTTCAATTTAATTTGAAACAATCGCAACGGCCGAATTTCAATCCTATCCAGGACCTGGAAAATATAGAGAAGGAATTGATTGAGATTCAGCAAGGTGCTCGTACGTTCGATCGCGATCGTGGGGAAGAAATGCGCAAACAACTTTTTTCAATCAAGCCAAGGGATCCAAAGGCAGATCAGAAAAAGCGTGATTGCATGAATCTGTTGCAGATGCTAACTGAAATGGATTTTGTTCAGAGTCAGTGCCGCAAGCGCATTAAGAACTACGATGACCTGGATGTACTTGAGCAAAATGCCCATCAGGTGAAATTTCTTAAGGACTTGATCAAGCGAGATGAGGAGGACCTGGATAATTATGAAAATAATTCCGGAAACTTTTCAAGCAGAGACTCAAACGTCGATCACATGTTGGATAGAAAGATGGCACAGCAACGCAATAAAATAAAGATCAAGCAACGTTTAATTGCGATTTTAGGAGGATAGTGGTCCAATACGATACAGAGTGTACCGCTCCTCAGATAAAATGTGAAAAGCCTGCTAAACAAAGTTGTGTTTAATTGTATTTCTCATTCATAAATGTACTTTTGCGCAATTATTGAAAATGACCTTTTTAAACGTTTAGTGATATGTACTGGACATTAGAATTAGCATCCTATTTGGAGGATGCGCCTTGGCCCGCTTCTAAGGACGAATTGATAGATTTCTCTATCAGGTCTGGTGCTCCCCTGGAGGTTGTAGAAAACTTGCAGGAGTTGGAGGATGACGGACAGCCTTATGAGAACATCGAGGAGATCTGGCCAGATTATCCAACCAAAGAGGACTTCTTCTTCAACGAAGACGAATATTAGAAGAAATTGAATGGCGAAATCATCAAAAGTATGTTTTCGCCAATTCCATGTCTTCTGGAGTTGTAATCTTTAAGTTTTTATAACTTCCTTCTACCAAAGCAACCGGATGCCCTAAGTGCTCCACGACGCTGGCATCATCCGTGAATTGTTCCTGATAGGACTGCTCATAAGCTTTCTTAAGTAATTCGATTTTAAAAACCTGAGGGGTTTGTACTAATCGATAGTTGTCTCTGGGGATCGCTCTCGAGTTGCTTCCGTCTATTTCCCTGATAGACTCTTTGAGTCTCACAACTGATATGGATGCTCCATGTCTGGAAGCACTGCGATAGGTATTTTCGATGATCGTTGAATCAACGAGGGGACGAACTGCGTCATGGATTGCAACAAGCCCGTTTTCCGATATCATATCAAGCCCGTTTTTGACTGAATGAAAACGGGTAGCTCCTCCATCGACTATCTTGATAGGAATATCAAATGCATGTTCCTCAGCGAGTTTCTTCCAGTAAATCTGGTGAGATTCTGGTAAAACAAGAATAATCTTGATCGACGAGTCATGATTATGGAAGGCTTCAAGCGTCCGGATAAGAATTGGTTTACCCCCTAAATCCAGAAATTGCTTGGGTAGCGCGCTACCCATTCTAAGGCCTTTACCTCCAGCAACAACGATGACGTATCGGATCACTACAAGATTAGCATGGCATCTCCGTAAGTGAAGAACCTGTAGTTTTCTTTGATGGCAGTCTCGTATGCTTCCCGTATTAGCTCATATCCACCAAATGCACTCGCCATCATCAATAAAGTTGACTCTGGAAGGTGGAAATTGGTGACCAGCGCGTTACAGATTTTGAATTCGTAGGGTGGGAAAATGAATTTATCTGTCCATCCGCTATTACCTTTCAATCGACCTCCTGCAGAAACAGAAGACTCCAGAGAACGCATTACCGTTGTGCCAACAGCACAAACGTTTCTTTTTTCGTCAAGCGATCTGTTAACGCGATCAGCGGTAGAGTCAGGTACCAGAAAGTTTTCTGAATCCATTTTATGCTTGGTAAGATCTTCCACATCTACAGGACGGAAAGTGCCAAGACCAACATGAAGAGTGACGGGGTTAATATCCACGCCCACAATTTCCAACCTCTTCATGATTTGTTTTGTGAAGTGAAGGCCAGCTGTTGGGGCTGCTACGGCACCCAGGTTTTTTGCGTAAATCGTCTGGAATCTTTCCCGATCTTCTGGCTCTGCGCTTCTTTTGATTTCTTTTGGTAAAGGAGTTTCTCCCAGGCGATCGATAGTAGCGTAAAACTCATCTTCTGATCCATCAAATAAGAATCTGATGGTTCTTCCACGGGATGTAGTGTTGTCTATTACTTCGGCTACCAATTCGCCATCGCCGAAGTATAACTTGTTGCCAACGCGAATCTTTCTGGCAGGATCGACCAAAACGTCCCAAAGATTCATTTCTTTGTTTAACTCTCTCAGGAGGAAAACTTCGATCTTTGCGCCAGTCTTTTCTTTGTTTCCATACAACCTCGCAGGAAAGACCTTCGTATCATTAATGACCATCATGTCACCATCATCGAAATAATCAACAATGTCCCTGAAGGATTTATGCTCAAGTTTGCCACTTTCGCGGTGCACAACCATCAAACGAGATTCATCTCTGTTATCTGCTGGATAAAGTGCAATATGACTGGAAGGAAGGTCAAACTTGAATTCTGAAAGCTTCATAGTTTGTTATTTCGAAAGTAAAATGACGGGTACTGAAATAATTTAAGTCCGCAAAGTTAGCAAATAGTTTTACTTTGAGGATATAATATTGAGATTCACTTTTACTAAACCAAAAAGGCTTTGATTGTTATCAAATTAATTATAGAGAGTTTCGTCTTCGCGTTCTCCGCTTTGAAGTCGAATCTTTTGCGTACTACCTTATCCTTATTAGGTGTTACGATTGGCATCTTTGCCATCATTGTCGTGTTTACATTGGTTGATTCTCTTGAAAGAAGTATCAACGATAGCCTGAGTTTTCTGGGGCGTACTAATGTTGATATCAGAAGATTTCCCATTTCCTTTGACGGCAACGTGCCATGGTGGGATTATTGGAAGCGACCTTACTCCACTTATGAAGAGTACGAATTCCTAAGAGATAACCTGCAAAATGCAGAGGGGATTACAATCTTTGCATTTAAATCCGTCACGCCGAAATTCAAAAACAATAGCTCATCGGACATCACCCTCTTAGGGATTGGGTATGGCCATGACGGAGTTTATAATGATTTTCCTGATTTACAGGGCCGATATTTTACCCAGGATGAATGCCATAGTGGTCGCAGTGTCGCGATAATAGGGCACCGCACACGAAAAGAAGTCTTTGGCGAACTGGATCCAATTGGCCGACAAGTAAAAATCAAGGGAAAGAAGTTTACAGTAATTGGAGTGGTTCCCGAACAAGGTGCAGGTTTGCTGGGTGAAACGAGTAAAGACGAAAATATTTGGATACCATTCAAAGCATTTACCAAAATCAACTACGTAGGGAGAAGAGGTATAGAACCCTATATTACCATCAAGGGATTGGATAGTGACGTTGGATTGGTAAAAGTAGAATACGAGTTGATTGGGTTGGTAAGAAAGGTGAGAGGCTTAAGACCAAAGGAGGAAGACAATTTCTCGATCAATCGACAACAGGCTATTCTTAATCAAATAGGTAGTTTCTTCGATGTATTGAGTACCGGAGGGTGGCTAATTGGAGGTTTTTCGATCCTGATCGGAGGCTTTGGAATTGCCAATATCATGTTTGTTTCGGTTCGTGAACGAACGAATATCATCGGCATTCAAAAGTCGCTGGGAGCTAAAAATTATTTTATTCTATTCCAATTCTTATTTGAATCAGTTTTTTTGGCTGTGATCGGAGGAGGGGTCGGACTGTTACTAGTTTATGGTGTGACCTTCATCCCGCTGGGATCACTTGAGCTAAGCCTGAGTATCAAAAACATCGTATTGGGTGTCGGGGTAGCCGGTTTCATTGGAATGGCCTCCGGGATTATTCCCGCGGCAATAGCAGCAAGATTGGATCCTGTGATTGCTATCAGAACACAATGATTGTGTAATTCTAGTTTTCTTAGCGGTAAAATCTTCGGATGTTATTCAATTCATTAGATTTTGCCATATTTCTGCCAGTGGTCTTTGCGATTTACTGGTTGTTGAAAAATCAGTTACGCTGGCAAAACTTGTTTCTGCTTGTCAGTAGCTATTTTTTCTATGGCTGGTGGGATTGGCGATTTCTTGTGCTCATTGCCCTAAGCTCCTTACTTGACTTTTGGGTTGCCCGCAGGATTACCAAGTCAGAGATAAAGAATAGAAGCAAATGGCTCAGTGTAAGCATAATTGCTAATCTGGGACTACTTGGGTTTTTCAAATACTTCAATTTCTTTTTAGAGAGTTTCCAAAGCGCGTTTACGCTATTGGGTCACTCTGTAGAAAGCAATCACCTTGAAATTATTTTACCAGTAGGTATTAGTTTCTATACGTTTCAATCCCTTAGTTATACCATTGATGTTTTCCGCAAGCGACTGGAACCAACAGAGGACTTTTTTGCGTTCGCCACTTTCGTGAGTTTTTTCCCGCAATTAGTGGCAGGCCCCATTGAACGAGCAACAAATTTTTTACCTCAATTCACTGAGAAACGATCCTTCACCTATAAGCTGGCTGCAGATGGAGGCAGGCAAATACTTTGGGGGCTATTTAAGAAAATGGTCATTGCCGATAATTGTGCCGCTGTGGTAGAAGCGTTGTTTCAAGATCCATCAGCGAATTCAGGAATGAACCTAATGATCGGAGCATGTTTGTTTTCTATTCAGATCTATGGCGATTTTTCTGGTTATTCTGATATGGCTATTGGAATTGGTAAGTTATTCGGCTTCCGCATGCGTCAAAATTTCAATGTGCCATTTTTCTCCAGAAACATGTCAGAGATGTGGACCAGATGGCATATTTCCCTCTCCAGTTGGTTCAAGGACTACTTATACATTCCATTAGGGGGAAGTCGCGGCTCCATTTCTTTGAGAATGAGAAATGTATTATTGGTTTTTGCCTTGAGTGGTTTATGGCATGGCGCAAATTGGACGTTTGTGTGTTGGGGATTTGCAAATGGCTTATTCGTTTTGGCAGTGATCCTACTCAATAAAAGATCGTTTCCCGATAGAATCGCGGAAGGCTGTATTGTGCCTTCATTGAGAGAGTTATTGCATATTGTGAACACCTTCATGTTGTTTTCCCTTTGCATGATCTTCTTTAGAAGCCCTTCTATCAATGTTGCATTCTCTTATTTCGATGCGTTGATTGATATTTCCTTGTTTAGTATTCCTACTATTCTAAATTTTGAGTTACTCCTGCTCATCAGTTTGTTATTTGGAGTTGAATGGTTACAAAGAGATCGTCAACATGGATTGGAAGGTATTGTATCACTACCGAGATTTTGGAGATGGTCTATCTACTATCTGATATGCAGTCTCATTTTATGGTTTGGTGTAAATCATCAAACGTTTATCTACTTTCAGTTTTAGCGCGTTGAGAAAATTCCTGATCAACATATGCTTCTTTTTCATTCCGGTCTTGCTCTTGCTGGAAATCAGAGCAAGAAATTTTGATGGTCAATATGCTCAGAAGGCCCGGGGACTTGAAACATTGGCTGATTCGATAGAACTACTGATCGTGGGTAACTCACACCCCAATGACAATATATCCCCGCAAGAATTTGATCTTTTTGCTTACAATGCAGCCTTCGGTTCTCAGTCCCTCTATTTTGATAAGAGAATCACTTTAAATTATTTGGAACAACTACCGAAATTGAGGTTTGTACTCATCTCCATTGAATTCTCCAGCTTTTATAGATTGCACAGGTCCAGTAGGGATAAATTTTATCACTACTATTATGGTGTCGACTTTGAAGGGCAGAGCTTTTTAAAAGAGGATATTTCCTACTTCTTTTTTGGTTATATGCCAAAATATGCGATCCAACACATGTTCGAACCTGAAGAAGAACTTTTTCGAGGATGGAAAGGACAAACTTCTCAGGATACCATAAACCTGACACCAGGTGCTGTGGAAGCAAGAGCTTCCTATTTTAATAACCTGGCCAGCGAAAATGTGGAAATGCGCCCCGCCATTATCAAGGACCTGGAGGGCTTCGTCGAAGAATTACTCAAAAAGGAAATACAGCCCGTTTTTATTACAAATCCGATACATGAAGACTTGAAGAGCTTACTGAATCCTGAGGTTTTGCGAAAAGACGAAAATGATCTGATTTACATAAGTGAAAAGTATCAGATACCTTATCGCAGCTATTTAAATACACCTTTTCAAGACGATGAATTTTACAATTCAGATCATTTGAATGAACGTGGAGCTAAACGTTTCTCGAAAATGCTCAATGATTATATCAAAGACCTGGAGAGGAATTAAACCTCCTCTCCTTTAATGGCAGCTTTTATCTTTCCTTCGAGTTCTTCCATCAGTTCAGGATTGTCCTCAATGAGTTCCTTGACCGCATCTCTACCCTGGCCTAGTCGATCACCACTATAAGAGAACCATGAACCTGACTTCTGAATGATGTTGAGCTCTACTCCCATGTCCAGAATTTCTCCAACCTTGCTGATCCCTTTTCCATACATGATGTCAAACTCAATCACTTTAAATGGAGGGGCCACTTTATTCTTCACCACTTTGACCCTGGTTCTGTTGCCGAGAATGTTATCCGCGGACTCTTTGATTTGACCAATTCTTCGAATGTCCAAACGTACAGAAGCGTAGAATTTAAGTGCATTACCACCAGTGGTGGTTTCAGGATTACCAAACATTACACCGATTTTCTCGCGAAGCTGGTTGATGAAAACACAAGAGCAGCCTGTCTTATTAATGGTACCGGTTAGCTTTCTTAATGCCTGTGACATCAATCTAGCCTGGAGTCCCATTTTGCTGTCTCCCATTTCTCCCTCCAACTCACCTCGAGGTACCAGTGCGGCAACTGAATCAATCACGATAATATCAATAGCACCTGAGCGAATGAGGTGTTCTGCGATCTCCAGCGCTTGTTCACCATTGTCTGGTTGAGAAATCAATAAGTTTTCGGTATCGATGCCTAATTTTTCAGCATAGAGTTTATCAAAAGCATGCTCCGCATCGATAAACGCTGCCAAACCACCCTTTTTTTGAGCCTCAGCAATGCAGTGCATGGCGAGAGTTGTTTTTCCTGATGATTCAGGCCCGTAAACCTCAATGATTCTGCCTCGGGGAATCCCACCTACGCCCAATGCAACATCCAGACCTAGCGATCCTGTAGGTATAACAGGAATGTCAAGTATTTTCTCATCACTCAATTTCATTATGGTGCCCTTACCATAAGTCTTTTCGAGTTTGTCGATGGTGATCTGTAAAGCCTTTAGTTTTTCAGTGTTATCTGCCATGGTGTTTGATGTTGCGTTTTTCGATTTCCAAATTTCAATCTTCGAAGTTAGTACAATGACAAACTATTGACGTATTGATTAGGTAATTGAAAATCGGTAACTAAGTTATTTAGCAAATATAAAATGAAAAACTAATTAATTTAGTATTTTAAGTTTGAATGTTACGTTGAGCTCCTTTGTCAGGCTTTGCTGGCGGAAAGGAATTCCTTTCTCTTCTGTAGTAGATAAATGATCCATATCCCTAGTGCGGTCCCTATAGGAAACTTAAACAACAGAAGAACGGCAGGTATCCAGACAAGGCGAATGGCCCATTCTTTTTCATTGACAAGCCCTACACCGCTGGCGATAAAGAGAACACCTGAAGCGAGATAAGCAATAGGAAAGTAGTAGAATAGACGAAGGGGCCCGTCATGAAAGAATGGAAAATTATGATTATTGAAATGCCAGGTCACATGATCGTGCCACCAATTTGATTCCACCAGGAAGTTGAGCGCATTCCAGGATAAGACGGATATGGGTATAGAAAGAAAACCTAAAACGATGAGAATTTTCCCAGCAATTTTTAAGTGATGTATAGAGTTATCGACTTTCATGACTATGAGTTTTTGGTGATACTGCGCAGTATAGGTTATGGAAGTTACTATGCATTACAAGGTAATATACGATCAAAAGTAGTGTAAGGGTTTCAAAAAGTTTCGACGATTAAGTAAATGTTAAGTAATGCGGAAAAAAATGATAACACTTTAATTTGACTGTTGAGGCTTGTTTTATCATTTCTGCTAGTCTTGTGTTTGGTTTTGGAAGTGTGTAAATTCCTTAGCTTCATATAGTAATTCCTAAAACACCTGCTTGTATAAGGATCAAATAGAGATGAGCAAAGTCAATCAGAAAATCCTGGTAGTGGATGATGAGTCGGACATCCTAGAATTATTGAAATATAATTTATCAAAAGAGGGCTATGATGTTAAGACAGCATCCAATGGTGTCAAAGGGGTGGAGATTGCGAAAAGCTTTTTGCCTGACCTGATATTATTGGATATCATGATGCCGAAGCAAGACGGTGTGGAAACTTGTCGGCAAATTCGAGAATTGCCCGAACTGGCAAATGCATTTGTCATCTTCCTTACTGCCCGATCCGAAGAATATTCTGAAGTGGCTGCTTTTGATATAGGGGCTGATGATTATATCACCAAGCCAATTAAACCACGTGCCTTGATGAGCAGGATCAATGCTTTATTTAGGAGGGAATCCAAAAAGAAGAAAGATTCACAAAAGATCACGATTGGCGATCTTGAAGTAGATCGATCCAGTTATACGGTTATTCTGGGGGACCAGAAGATCAATCTTCCTAAAAAGGAGTTTGAGTTACTCTATTTTCTGGCACAGAATCCCGGTAAAGTATTCAGCAGGGATGAGTTGCTCAAGAATATCTGGGGAACCGATGTATATGTGTTGGCTCGAACAGTAGATGTGCACATTAGAAAAGTGCGCGAGAAAATAGGGGATGGATACATTTCCACTGTGAAAGGAGTGGGCTACAAGTTTGATGTCAATTAAATAACCGATGATTCTTAATTCACGGGCGCTGGCTTTGCTGTTAGCACTGAGTATTTCGGTGATTACTACAGCTTTTCTTTCTTTACTTCCCTCTATTTCAAATACGGCGCTGATCGTTTCCTTCGCACTTTCATTTTCTTCCTCTTATATACTCGTGCGATTGGTCCTGGAGTTTATCTTTTTTAAAGAGATCACTAGTATATATGAGGCACTCGACAAGATGCGGAATCAGGAACTTTCTCCAATTCTACACAGAAGCCGCAATGCTGTAAATCCTCTACGGCTGATTAATAAAGGCATTGAATCCTATGCGAAAACGAAGCAAAGAGAGATTGCTGAATTGAAACAGATGGAAACGTTTCGGCGAGAATTCATTGCGGATATCTCGCATGAACTCAAAACACCCATATTCGCAGCTCAGGGCTTCGTGCATACCTTATTAGACGGAGCAGTAGGAGATAAGAAAGTACGGACCAAGTT
Organism: Cyclobacteriaceae bacterium; assembly: GCA_965215825.1. Taxonomy (GTDB): domain Bacteria; phylum Bacteroidota; class Bacteroidia; order Cytophagales; family Cyclobacteriaceae; genus JAWPMT01. Next base: position 1,804,660 of record CBDCEM010000002.1, read on the forward strand.
TTTGAAGAAGGCAGCAAAGAGCCTGGACGGGCTGGACATGCTGGTGCAGGATCTCCTTACCATTTCCCAGATGGAAACAGGTGACATAAAAATGCACCCGGAAGATTTTAATGTTTTGGAGATGGTCAAAGAGATCATCGATCAGGTGGAAGGAAAGGCTGAAAAGAGAGAGGTCAAGATAAAATTTAAAAGTACCAAAAAGCCAATTTACGTCTATGCCGATTATCAGAGGATTTACCAGGTATTATCTAATCTGATCACAAATGGCATCAAATACACGCAGAAGAAAGGTACGGTGAAGATATCCTTTGATCGACATGAGGATCATGTCATTGTCAATGTTATTGACAATGGACTGGGAATACCTGAAGAAGATATCGGACGAATTTTCGAACGATTTTATCGGGTAGATAAAAGTCGAAGCAAAGCTAAGGGAGGGACAGGTTTGGGGCTGTCCATTGTAAAACACATCCTGGAAGGACACGAATCAAAGATCGAAGTTGAGAGTGAAGAAGGTGTCGGTTCCAAATTCTGGTTTAAGTTGCAGCTTGGCAAAGCCCCGGAATATGAGCTACTCAACGAAGATGATGACTAACCCCCTGAAGGGTAAGCAGTTTACGGACCTGATCGTATACGAGGATCCTGACTTTGTGGTGATCAACAAACCACCGTTTGTTTCTACGCTTGAAGATCGGAATGATTCTCAAAACATTCTGAACCTGGCCAGGCAATACGTGCAGGAGGCAAGGGTATGTCATCGATTAGATAAAGAAACCTCCGGATTATTGGTAATTGCCAAACACCTGGACGCTTATAGGTACTTTTCGAAATTACTGGAGCAGAGGGATGTTCATAAATTTTATCATGCCATTGTCGCAGGAAGACATGAGATTGACGAGGAAGAAATAGATTATCCGATCTACACGACTTCTTCCAGGTCCCGGGTGGATACTCGTCAGGGTAAGCCTTCCATTACATTGATCAAGACGCTACATATTTATAAGGCGCACACGTTGTTGGCATGTATGCCTTTCACAGGTAGAATGCATCAGATTCGTGTTCACCTGGCCCATGTTGGCTTGCCAATTTGTGGCGATGGGCTTTACGGAGGAGACCCGATTTACCTTTCTGAGATCAAAAGAGGATATAAAACAGGTAAATTTGTCGAGGAGCGACCATTGATGCCAAGAATGACACTTCATGCCCAAAGGTTGATTTTTGAGGCCCCAGAAGGGAAAAAGATGCAATTGGAAGCGCCTTACCCCAAGGATTTCGCCGCAACTTTGAATCAATTTGCAAAAAACTTGTAGTATCCTGGAGGACAGCATTGTTTTTGCAAATAGAAAATTCTATTTTTGTGTCCCTTTTTCAACAGGGGCTTTCATCAAGAGAATAAAAAGTAAGTTTTGGATACTTTAAGTTATAAGACCATATCGGCAAATAAGGCCACCGCTAACAAAGGTTGGATTGTGGTAGATGCTGACGCGAAAATTTTGGGTCGGGTAGCGAGTGAGGTTGCGAAAATGATTCGCGGCAAGCACAAGCCGAACTTTACCCCGCATGCAGATTGTGGTGACAATGTCATCGTGATAAACGCGGACAAATTAAGACTGACCGGTAAAAAGTGGACTGATAAAGTTTATGTACGTCATACAGGATATCCTGGTGGCCAAAGAACACAAACTCCTCTTGAGGTTAAGGATAATAAATCCTCCACCATTCTTGTAGAAAGAGCGGTGAGAGGCATGCTTCCTAAGAACAGATTAGGAAGGCAGCTTTTCAAAAATCTATATGTATATGAAGGTGCTGAGCATCCTCACGAGGCGCAGACTCCTAAAGAAGTAAAACTATAAGTTGATGGAAGTAATTAATACCGTCGGTAGAAGAAAGACCTCCATTGCCCGGGTCTATGTCCAAAGTGGCAAAGGAGAGATCAAGGTCAATGGCAGGGATCTTAGCAATTACTTTCCTTCGGAAGTGCTTCAAATCATTGTGAAGCAGCCTTTAGTAAAGGTAGAAGAGGATGGTAACTTCGACATCAAGGTAAATGTTGATGGCGGAGGACTAAAAGGTCAGGCAGAAGCTATTCGACTTGGAATTTCACGAGCATTAGTGGAAAACAATGAAGAACACAGACCTTCTTTGAAATCCGAAGGATTCCTTACCAGAGACCCTAGAATGGTTGAGCGTAAGAAATACGGTAGAAGAAAAGCGAGAAGAAGATTCCAATTCAGCAAACGATAATAGATCGATGGCAAATATTACTACACAGGAATTATTGGATGCTGGTGTTCACTTTGGACACCTAACCAGAAAATGGAACCCACAGATGGCTCCATACATTTTCATGGAGAAAAATGGTATCCATATCATTGATCTCAATAAAACACTTAAAAACCTAGAAGAAGCCGCTTCAGCAATGAAAGGCGTCGTTCGTTCAGGAAGAAAAGTGATGTTCGTTGCTACTAAGAAGCAAGCGAAAGAAGTTGTTGAGAACGAAGCTAAGAGGTTGAAGATGCCATACGTAACCGAAAGATGGTTGGGTGGTATGTTGACTAACTTCTCAACGATCAGAAAGTCGTTGAAGAAGATGGCTTCTATCGATAAGCTGATGAAGGACGAAGCTTACAGCAATCTGGCGAAAAGAGAGCGACTGATGATTGGTCGTGAGCGTGAGAAATTGGAAAAAGTATTGGGCGGTATCGCTGACCTGAACCGATTACCTGCTGCACTTTTCGTTATTGATATCAAGCGTGAGCACATTGCGGTTTCTGAGGCACAAAAATTGAACATCCCTGTTTTTGCAATGGTGGATACCAATTCCGATCCACATCAAGCTGATTACCCGATTCCTGCTAATGATGATGCGTTCAAATCAATCCAGTTGATTACGCAATACATCGGCAACATCCTTGAAGAAGGCCTTTCAGAACGAAAGAAGGATAAGGAATCTGCACAGCAAGAGCAGGCCGAAGCTGAGAAAAGAGAACTGGACGAACAGTCCGCCGAATAAGCCTTAATTCTATAGGTAAACGGTAAAATAGATTGAGCACCCGTTCCGATAGATATTGGAACGGGTGTTTGATTTTTGTCAATAAACCATTCTATAAAGCATATAATCAAATGGCAATTAGCGCTAAAGATGTAAACAAACTCCGACAAATGACCGGAGCAGGTATGATGGACTGCAAGAAGGCATTGGTCGAGGCTGATGGCGATTTCGACAAAGCGATCGAATTTCTTCGCAAGAAAGGACAAAAAGTGGCTACCGGTCGTGCAGATCGTGAAACCTCCGAAGGTGTGGTTTTCAGTAAAGTCAGTGCGGACGGCTCCAAAGGAATCTTAGTTTCATTTACTTGTGAGACCGACTTTGTTGCTAAAAATGAGGATTTCATGAACCTCGGACAAGCAATCACCGATGTGGCTTTTGCTGAGGCACCAGCCGATATCGAAGCTTTGAAAGCATTGTCTATCGATGGACAGGCTATTTCGGAGAAAGTCGTTGAGGCTACTGGTAAAATTGGTGAGAAACTGGAAATCTCGGCAATGGAAGTATTGGAAAGCGAAGCAGTTGTTCCATACATCCACTCCAATAAAAAGTTAGGCGTACTTGTTGGTTTGACTAACACCAGTGGTTCGGATGTGGTCGAGGCAGGTAAAGACGTTGCTATGCAAATTGCAGCGATGAAGCCTATCGCTGTTGATAAAGACGGTGTGGATTCTGCGACAGTTGAGAAAGAGATCGAGATTGGTAAAGAACAAGCCCGTCAGGAAGGCAAACCCGAGCAGATCATTGAAAAAATCGCTCAAGGTAAACTTCAGAAATTCTTCAAGGAAAATACATTGTTGAGCCAGGCCTTTGTAAAGGACAGCTCAATGAATGTAACACAATACCTTAATAGTATTTCTAAAGGTCTTACTGTATCCGAATTCAAAAGAGTACAGATTGGGTAATTCCAATAGATAGATGAGAAAGCGGCCCCGATAGCTATCGGGGCCGCTTTTTTTGTTAAAAGGGTCCAATTTGTCAACTGATCGCCGATAGAAGACTCCAGATACCGTATTTATATCAGTTGTTTGGGTATATTTATCTCTCAAGACGCTTTAAAATAATTACTATGCGGACCGCTTTTATCATAACTTTCTCCCTGTTACAGGTTTCTCTGTTGGCACAACACCGGCTAATGGTCAAGACAAATCCAATTTACCTCTTAGATGATCAGAGATACACGTTACCTGTCGGGCTTGAATATCGAGTCGGAAATTTCAGTATCCAGGCGGAGCAGATGATCATGGTTACCAAGTACAATAATTATAGTCTGCGGGAAAACCTAAATTATTCTAAAACAAACCTGCAATTACGGTATTATATTGATGGAGTGTTCTCAGGAGGTAGCCTGGGATTTTTTGGTTTGCATGGTACAGTAAGAAATTATGATTATCTGGAATATAGTGGTGCCTTTATTAGTGGAGAGGGGAGAAATTTATACTTTGATAATTCAACAATTGAAACTCAAAACTATGCTGCCTTTGTGATTTCAGGAGTTCAGGTGCCAATTGCAAGAGAGAGAATGGTCTTTGAAACGGTGGTGGGTTTTGGCTTTAGAGAACTATCGGTAAGGCATAACCCAGAAGAGGTCAGGGCGGCCGAACATCTGGATCCATTTCTGTTCGAAAGCTTTGAAGAACAATGGAGGGAAGGTACACGAACCTTGCCTGGTGTTTTGTTTCAAATTCGCGTTGGGTATGTGTTGTTTCAGAGGGGAGGAGAAGATTAATTCGCTCCAGCTTCGTGATTCCTGACTTTAATCTTTGGATTTACTTTAATTGATTCTTTTTCGGACTCTTCAATTATTGCACCGTCGAGAATAGGTTGTCCTGCATCAACCCAACAGGTGTACCAAAAATCTCCCACCATTTTCACGGCTGACCTCATTCTACGTTCCACCATGCCACTGAGTTTGTTGTGGTATGCTTTTGAGAAATCGTAAGAATAGACCCTGATGACGGATGTGCCACGACTCTCGAATGCGTATTTTTTGTCTTCACCCATTTTCTCCGTGAGTTGCTTTTCAAATAGCAAAACTGAATCCAACGCATTGTTCGCGTGAATGACTGCTTCCCAGGCTTCTAATTGAGGGTTGTTTAAGTAAGTCGCTTTACCTACGAAAAAGTCATATTCATCAGAAAAGAGTTCGGGAAGTCGGGATTCCCAAAACCCATGAATACCATATTGACCGGAAAATTGACCATTATAGTTCTCCGTGGTATGTAAGGGCACATTGGCATCACCCACATAGTGACCAAGATCCGCCGAATACCTTAAGACTCGCTCCAGATCTCTTTCTTTGAAAGCTTCTGTGAGACGGTAACGAACTCTGTTGATATGCCATGGAACAATTCCGTAAGCCTGGAGTGTGTCTTCCGTAAACTTTTCTACAGCTTCTCGCCAATACCTGGGCATGATTTCCAGCGCACTGTCACCATAAACATCTAAATCGATATAGTGCCGGGGAGCTTCTAACTTATTTACATACCGTCGCATATCGGGGTTCACCGACTTCTCCACGATGTATTGAATGTTCTTCTTGTAGAAGCCAATCATTTCAGGAGGCAAAGTGAATACTGCCAATCGATTGATCTTTCGATGAGCATGAAACCCCCATACCTTTTGTTTACTGTCAAATGCAGGAAATGAGAGGCTTGCCAGGAAAATGAGCAGTACAGTGGCTTTGAGTTTCACAATGATGGAATTTTATTGACAATTTCCGCTGGATTTATTGATTTTGCAATCGTTTTGCCAAAAAGAGATACTTTCATTCTTTGAGAGAAAAGAGTTTGCTTTTATCAAATGGTGGTATATCTTTGCGTTCCTTTTTAAGTAGAAGAGAGAAAGATCAATGGCAAATCATAAGTCAGCACAAAAGAGGATTCGGTCCAATGCCGCTAAAGGAACCAGGAATCGTTATCAACATAAGACCACTCGTACTTTTATCAAGCGATTGCGACTGTCTACAGAGAAATCTGAGGCAGAAGAGCTTTTGAGGCAAGTGACTGGTATGCTTGATAAACTGGCAAAAAGAAACATCATTCACAAGAACAAAGCTTCTAACCTTAAGTCAAGTTTGACGAAGCATGTGAATGCACTTTCCTGAGAAGGAAATAGAATAAAAGAATTGATGAAAGCTTCGCTATTGCGAGGCTTTTTTGTTTTGTATACTTTCGTGATATGCAAAACAACAATCTGACCATCAAGAAATGGGCGCTTGAGGATCGTCCAAGAGAAAAACTACTTACTAAAGGTAAAAACAACTTATCCAACGCAGAACTCATTGCAATTTTATTGGGATCTGGAACTCATTCTCTTTCCGCCCTGGACGTTGCCAGGAATATTCTGCAGGACAATGCCAACAGTCTGAACGAATTGGCCCAGCTGGGTATCAAAGATCTGAAAAAGTTCAAGGGAATTGGAGAAGCAAAAGCCGTGACCATCGTAAGTGCCCTTGAGCTTGGAAGAAGGAGAAAACCCGATGACCGACGGCTAAAGCCTCGCCTGATGACTTCCGATGAAACATATGAATTCATGAAAGCTGATTTGCAGGACTTAAAACATGAGGAGTTTTGGGTCGTATTGCTCAAGAGAAACCATGAAGTTATCAATAAATGGCTGGTGAGCAGTGGAGGTGTTTCGGGAACCCTTGTCGACCCGAAAGTGATTTTTAAAAAGGCTGTGGATGAACTGGCAGCAGCGTTGATCCTCATTCATAATCATCCATCGGGAAATAGGCGTCCAAGCGAAGCAGATGTCCGATTAACACGAAAAATACAAGCTGCGGGGAAGTTATTGGATGTTTCTGTGATCGATCACCTTATCTTTACCGATGGAGGATTCTATAGTTTTTCAGATGAAAAAATGATGGGTTACTAGAGAGATTCCGGATACTATCAGCATTAAATTCATATGCGAAAAAAATTAATTTTCATTCTTGTCCCCGTTTTGCTCGTGTTGATTTGGTTGAGTTTCTCCGGAGAGGGTGACGAAGCGTATACGCAACAGGTACAAGAAACCATTGATGAGCGCGTAAAATACCTGCGGACCAGCGAATCTTCGCCATTCAGGCAATTCAATGAGCCCTTTCAACAGCCCAATTATTTCCCCATTGACGCCAATTATAGAGTAAATGCTACAGTTGAGCGTATTAAAAAACGAAATATTGTGACATTGCCTAATAGCAACTCAGGAAAAGAGACTTATCAGGAGTATGCATGGCTCAATTTCACTGTAAATGGTGAACGGCAAAAACTGATGGTTTTAAAGCCTTATGGATTTGGAGCGTTAGACGTGCTTTTCCTGGCTTTTACCGACGAAACAAGTGCTGACGCTACATATGGAGGCGGTCGATATATGGATATTGAAATTGGAAAATCAAATAAGGTAGTGCTGGATTTTAATCTGGCATACAATCCTTATTGCGCCTATACCGATGAGTATTCTTGCGCTTTACCTCCGAGGGAAAATCATCTTTCTGTGGCCATTAATGCTGGAGAAAAGAATTTCCAATAATCAAGGTAATGATTTCCACAGGGCTCAGCTCGTAGCTCCCGTCCACATTGTATATTTTTGCCGACTAACTTTTTTGAAAAGGCCCTAGATTATGAAGATTTCTCACAACTGGCTTTCAGATTTCATTGAGCTGGATCAACCCGTTTCGGAGATTTCCGATGCACTTACACAAACGGGATTGGAAGTGGAAGGCGTTGAGCAAGTAGAAAAAATTCCAGGAGGCTTGAGAGGTTTGGTCATTGGTGAGGTGAAAACCTGTGTTCAACATTCCAATGCTGACAAGTTGAGAGTGACGACTGTAGATATTGGTGGAGAAGAATTGTCTCCTATTGTCTGTGGTGCACCCAATGTGGCAGAAGGGCAGAAAGTAATTGTCGCTCCTGTAAATACAATAATTTACCCAACGACCGGTGAGCCTTTTAAAATAAAAAAAGCTAAGATCCGTGGGGAAGTTTCAGCTGGTATGATCTGTGCAGAAGATGAAATCGGCCTGGGTTCAGGGCATGACGGCATCATGATTTTGGATACCGACCTTCCCAATGGAACTCCTGTAACAGAGCTATTTGATTCTGGTGAGGATACAGTTTATGAGATTGGACTTACCCCCAATAGAGGGGATGGGGCTTCTCATTTTGGGGCAGCCCGGGACCTCAAAGCTTTCTTCAAGCGTCCTATCTCCTTTCCGGAATTAAAAGACTTGGAGGTGGTAGAAGAATCACCCATTGCAGTAGAGGTTCAAAATAGCGAAGCGTGTCCCAGGTATTCCGGAATTACCATTCGAGGTGTAAAAGTGGCACCTTCTCCGGATTGGTTGCAATTTCGGTTGAGAGCCATTGGCCTGGCGCCTATCAATAACCTGGTAGATATTACCAATTACGTATTGCATAGTTTAGGTCAGCCATTACATGCCTTTGATGCGGATCACATCAAAGGAGGAAGGGTTGTTGTGAAAATGGAAGATCAGGGTACTAAGTTTACAACGTTGGATAACGTGGAACGCTCACTGCACGAAGCTGACCTGATGATTTGCAATGAAGAAGAAGGAATATGCATTGCAGGTGTTTTTGGTGGAATGAAATCGGGGATCACAGAAGCAACTACCAATGTATTTCTGGAAAGCGCATACTTTTCTCCGGATTACATCCGGGCAACAGCACAAAGACACGGTTTGAGTACAGATGCTTCTTTCCGCTATGAAAGAGGAACAGACCCTGAGATAACTGTAAAGGCATTGATCTACGCCACAAACTTGATTCTTGAAATTGCTGGTGGGCAGGTAGCTTCACAAATAGTGGACATTTATCCTAACCCCATAGTCCCTCAAGTCATTGACACTACTTATCGAAGGTTTGAATGGCTGATTGGTAAAAATATTCCGTCAGCTGAGATTGACAGAATTCTCTCTGACCTTGATATTCAGGTAAAGAAGTCAGATGGTGAAAATATTACGGTAGAAGTACCTGCTTATCGAAGTGATGTAACCCGGCCAGCCGATCTGGTGGAAGAGGTGTTAAGAATTCACGGAATAAATAGTGTTGAGATTGATGATTCATTCTCTACTGATTATTTGGCAGATTTCAGAGAGATGGAACCATACAAGGTTCAGGAGGAGTTGTCCTATTACCTTGCCGGTTCGGGTTTTCACGAAATAATAACGAATTCTCTTACTAATCCTGAGTACGAGCAAAAGTTAAATCTGGGAGGTACGTCGGTTGAGATTATCAACAAGTCCAGCGAAGACCTGGGGATCATGAAGACCGACCCACTTTACACTGGGTTGGAAGTTGTGAGACATAATCTGAATCGAAAACAGACCAATTTGAGTCTGTTTGAATTCACGAGAACTTATGAACGCTATGAGGATCGATTCAAGGAATCCGAATGGCTGACCTTGTATATTACTGGGGGACAGGAAGAGTCCTGGATGTACGAAAAAACCAGCTATTACAGCTTCCATCACGTTTTGGGTGTGGTGAACAGTTTGCTGGAGAAAACCAACATCAGCCGCGCAGAGAGTACGCCTCTCATGGAAAACAAAATTTTTCAATATGGCATTTCGCTACAGGTAAACAATCAGGAATTGGCTCAGATAGGATCGATTAAAAAAGAGATCCTGTCTTACTATCAGATTGAGCAACAATTGTTTTTCGCTAAGATCAATTGGCCCAAGCTTTTAAAGCTAGCCACGAAGAAGGTAGAGTTCCAACCTATTTCGAAATACCCGGAAGTGCGTCGTGACTTGTCTCTTTTGCTGAATAAGTCAACGACTTTTGGCGAGATCAAGGAAATTGCTTTCAAGTCTGAGAAAAAATTGCTAAATAGGGTTAACGTATTTAGTGTCTATGAAGGTGAGAACATTGATGCAGACAAAAAAGCCTATGCAATCAGTTTCCACTTACAGGATTTGGAAAGGACTTTAACGGACAAGCAGATTGATAAAGTGATGAATAATCTGATGCGAAGATTTGAGCAGGATCTAAATGCGGTTATAAGAAAATAAAATGAGCAACGAGAACCTTAAGCAAGAGCTGGCCACGCTTGAAAGAAAGGTTAAGTTATTGATTAGCGAACATCAAAAACTGAAGGATGAACTCGTTAATTCAAAACACGAAAACGATCAGTTAAAATCGCAATTGAACGTCAAGGAAGGCGAATTATCCAACTTTCAAAATAAGTTTAAAATTAGTAAACTTGTAGGCAACATGGTGGTCGAGAAAGAAGACACCAAGGAACTGAAAGTAGTACTTGACGATTATATAAAAGAGATAGATAAATGCATCGCTCATTTGGGTGAAGCATAATTTTTGAATGGCTGAACTTTCCATCAAACTTAGAATTGGCAACAGAGAATACCCTATGCGGGTAAAAGCCGAAGATGAAGAACGGATAAGAAGGGCCGGTAAAATACTCAACGACAAGGTAAAAAAATACAGAGAGCAATTTGGTATTGATGATAATCAGGACTTGTTGGCGATGGTCGCCTTCGATTGTCTGATTGAGAAAATGAAGAATGAAGAGCAAGCAGGGAGTGTTGATGAGGTGTCCACACAACAACTTGCCAGGTTAAACCAACTGATTTCTAACGCCCTCTGACCACTTTCACTTTCCTGGTATTCCGGGACCACTCATTAACCCTAATAATGAGATGGATATCATATATATCGTTATAGCTGTTTTTGTCGGAGTTGTAGTAGGCTTCCTGATCAGTAAGCTGCTACAGAATAAACTATTCAAAAACAAAATCACGGAGGTAGAGGAGAAAGGTGATCTCATTTTAAAAGAGGCGCAACTTACTGCCGAAAACATTAAGAAAGATAAGATTCTGGAGGCTAAGGAGAAGTTCATCAAGCTGAAAGCGGAGTTTGAAGAGGAGGCCAGTAGAAAGAAAAATCAGATCATTTCCAATGAGAATAAGCTTCGTCAGCGGGAGTCCAACCTTTCGAAACAAATAGAGAAGAACAAGCGTGCTGAGGCGGAACTCGAATCCATGAAAGAGAATGTTACTGCTCAGATGGATATCGTCAAAAAAAGAAAGGAAGAGTACGAGAAGTTAAAAGGAGAGCAAGTAGCTACACTTGAAAAAATATCAAACCTCACTGCGGAGGAAGCAAGAACTCAAATAGTACAAGCATTGAAGGATGAGGCGCGAACAGATGCGACTGCTCACATCAAGGAGATCGTTGAAGAGGCGAAAATGACCGCTACCAAAGAAGCGAAAAAGATTGTTCTTCAGACCATTCAGCGTACGGCCACGGAGCACGCCATTGAGAATTGTGTTTCTGTCTTCAATATTGAAAGCGATGATATCAAAGGAAAGATCATTGGGAGAGAAGGGCGAAATATTCGGACACTGGAATCGGCGACCGGTGTGGAGATCATTGTTGATGATACCCCGGAGGCGATCATTATTTCAGGTTTTGACCCAGTGCGCCGTGAAATAGCGAGGTTATCATTGCATCGCCTCGTGCAAGACGGAAGGATACATCCAGCCAGAATTGAGGAAATAGTCAATAAGACTACTAAAAATATTGACGAAGAGATTGTTGAGATAGGAGAGCGTACAGTTATCGACCTGGGGATTCATGGACTACATCCCGAACTAATCAAAATGGTTGGTAGGATGAGATTCCGATCTTCCTATGGACAGAATTTATTGCAGCACTCCAGGGAAGTAGCCAAACTTTGCGCGACCCTTGCCTCGGAACTTGGATTGAATTCCAAGTTAGCCAAACGAGCTGGGCTCTTACACGACATTGGGAAAGTGTGGCCAGAAGAACCAGAGACCCCTCATGCGATCCTGGGTATGGAGCTGGCTAAAAAGTATAAAGAGAACAAAGAAGTGTGCAACGCAATTGGCGCCCACCACGATGAGATAGAGATGACTTCTATGCTGTCCCCAATTGTGCAGGCCTGTGATGCGATATCGGGAAGTCGTCCAGGAGCCCGAAGAGAGGTGATGGAATCCTACATCAAGCGTCTTAAAGAACTGGAGTCCTTGGCACTTGACTTTGAAGGCGTTAATAAGTGCTATGCGATTCAGGCAGGACGTGAGTTAAGGGTACTTGTGGATGCGGAGCACGTAACTGATCAACAAGCTGGAGATTTGTCTTTCAATATTTCTCAGAAAATTGAAAAGGACATGCAGTATCCCGGGCAGATAAAAGTTACTGTGATTCGGGAAACACGTTCTGTAGCTTTCGCTAAATAGGTAACCTTACCATTTTAATAAGTCTTCTACAAAAGCAGAATAGTGTAGGTTTTTACCGACTGTCTTTTTTAGGTCTCCGTTTATTTCAATTTGATAAGTATCCCGGTTTACATAAACTTTGACTAATTGCTCGCCTTTAGTTAAACTAAAGATGATAATGTGTTCATTTTCATCCTTTTCCCTTAGCCAAAACCTGGTTTTGATCAAAGTCGTTGGGTCAAGAGATTCGGCTAATTTTTGAAGTGTCGGGAAGAAAAATAAACGCAAATGATTGTGTAAGTCTCTCTTGAAATAGGAACTCCTTTTGAAGCGTTGATACATCGCAAGGAATACCATGCCCAGACTAAGAACTCCCATGTACCATGATTGAGTGATAAATGCCACAATCAGATTAAATGCCGCAATTACCAACAGGAATCGAATGGCCATTTTTAGCATCTGTGTAGTCTTATCAATTAGGATATCATATTTGACCGGTCCTTCGAGAAAGGTAATCCAATCCTGTAGTGATTTGGTGTCCTCCAGGTCTTTTTCGTTTAAAAACCTCTTCTGTTGTGCTGAAAGTGTTTCATACACTTCCAAAGCTTGTCGTCCGGAATTCATTGTTTAGTCGCGAGTGATTGTTCAATAAAGATAATGAATTGATAGATGGTTTGCGGGACAACATTATAGATGCTTGGATCTACACTGTCAATTCGATGAGATTGCCTTCAGGGTCGGCCACCACACTTTCATAATACCCATCACCTGTGGTTCTTGGTGCACTTACAATCTTTACTCCATTCTTTTTCATTTTTTCTGTGAGTTGATTCACGGCATCTTCTGAGCCTAAAGAGAGAGCAATATGTGCTATGCCCATGGTATGTCCCTTTTGAGTATTTTTTGAGATATTGTGTTTCTGCATGATTTCGACTCGTGCCCCTTCCCCTAATGTCAAAAAATAGGATTTAAAGCCTTTCTTTTTATTTTCATATAAGGTGCCCGACCTGGTATCGAAATAAGTTTGATAAAAGCCCTTGACAACTTCAAGATCTTCAACCCAATAGGCGACATGCTCAATTTTTATTTTCATATAAATGATACTTTTCTCAGTGTCCGGTATAAGCGCCAAATATGCTCGTTATCGAGCAAATTATTTTGGTAATATCTCATTAACTATCTGATTATCTGTTAATTAATATTTATGGTACTATTATTGGCATAAATGACAATGTATAAGGAAGTTTACGATGTTGATCAATCACATAAAAGTAGCTTATCGAATTTTGTTGAGAAACAAATCCACCTCGTTCATACACATGGTGGGGTTATCGGTGAGCTTGAGTGTGATTGGAATCATCATGGCTTTTATCCGTTATGAAACAGGATTTGATAAGTTTCATGAACGACACGAAGAGGTTTATAGAATTGCAGGAAGCTATGTGCAGGGTGGAACAGACCGCAATGAGAGTGCCCTTACCAATTACCAACTTGCACCTTATCTGGCAACTCGTCTGGAGCCGTCTATCCAACAGATCGCGAGGATCCAAAATGGCACAGCGACAATTAAGAAGGACGAGAATTACTTCTACGAAGAGAATATCTTCTATGTAGACCCTGACATCACTAAAATACTACGATTTGAGATCCGTGATGGCAGTGACGAACTCACTTCTCCCAATCAGGCAATGATCTCGACGAACCTGGCAATCAAATACTTTGATTCAACTACAGTCGCGGGGCAGGTTTTAGAGGTTGAAGATCGTTCTCTACAAATCGTAGGTGTATATGATTATTCTGAGGAGTCACATTTCGCTCCGGAAATGCTGATCGCACTTGAGACTGTGGAGCGAGAATATTCACAGGCAATCCGCACAAATTGGAGTGCCATTTCTCACTATACCTATTTGCGGTTAGCACCAGGTTTAAACCAAACTCAATTTGAAGAGCAACTTTCTGCGGAAATATCCAATTTTTATCAATGGGAAAACCCTCCTGAATACGAACTTCAATCCGTTGCATCGATACATCTGTCATCTGATTTGAGTTCTGAGCTGGAGATCAATGGAAGCTGGGCAAACCTGTACTACTTAGCGGGGGCTGCGCTTTTGATCCTTGTGATTGCCAGTATAAACTACATCAACATTACTTCTGCAAGTGCGCTCAAGAGAGCCAAGGAGATTGGAGTTAAAAAAGTCTTTGGTTTTGGTAAGAGAAAGATCATTGGCCAATTTCAAATTGAAGCCATTACAGCGGCAGTGATCGCTTTTGTACTGGCTTTATTCCTCTCGGAGTGGTTGCAAGTACTGTTGAGTCGTGAATTGGAAATTTCTTTTGGTGATAGCCTTTTTCAGGACCCAGAACTGGCTGTTTACCTATTTGGGATTGCTGTTGTTCAGGGAGTAATCGCAGGAAGCTTTCCTCCGTTGCTTTTACTGCAAGTTGACATTGTCTCTTCTCTAAAAGGAAAATTGGATTCCAATAGTCAAAAATCGTCCTGGTCGATGCGAGACCTAATGGTAACATTGCAATTTGCCATAGCCATCGCTCTTCTCATCATATCCGTAACCATTTTCCGACAGATGGAATTTATGGTTGAAAGCGATAAAGGTTATGATACCAAACAGTTGATCACCGTCGACTTGCAAACCAGGGAATCATCAGAAAACCATGAAGTGATTAAATCAAGATTGGTAACTATTCCAGGAGTAGACGGTGTTACTGCTACAGGCAATACCCATGCTTCACGAATAGGCGGTTGGCGCTCTTACCGCCCGGATACCACAAGCGATTACATCCAGATTCCGACTGTGGTGATCGATGAAGATTATTTTTCAACTTTGGGAATTAATATGGCGGAAGGACGTGAGTACAGCAGGGAGTTTCCCTCTGATGCCCGAAAGTCCTATATCATTAACAGGAAGGCACAGCAACTATTGGGTGAAGCCGGGAGACTCAATGCCTTTTTGCAGGGCTGGGCTTTTACGGGTGCTGATTGGACCTTAAAAGATGCCAGGATTATTGGAATTGTCGAAGACTTTCATTTCACTTCCATGCACGATGAAATTCAGCCGACAGTATTTTCCTTGGCTTCTGAAATCACAAATAACCCCTTTTGGTTGCAGATACGTATTGCGCCTGGGAGAAATGAAGAAGTAATCAGCAATCTGGAAACCACATGGTCTGAAATTGTACCTAATCGCCCGTTTCAGTACCAATATGTGGATCAGGCACTTGCTGACCACTATTCCCAGGAGATGAACTTGCTGAGACTCATTACCTTATTGGCCATCATTGGAATGGTTATTTCGCTGATTGGACTATTAGGCCTAACCATGTTCATCATTCAAGGAAGAATTAAGGAAATGAGTATTAGAAAGGTGCTTGGAGCTAACCTGATGCAAGTACTTAGCCTTTTTCTTGGCCGATTCACTACCCTGATTGTCATTGCAAATCTGGTTGCGTGGCCAATCGCATTTATGATCAATACCAACTGGCTGGACAATTTTTCTTACCATGTTGATATTGGATGGCTCTGGTACTTAATGGTGGGGATTGCTGTATTGACGCTGGCATTCCTGGCTATCTCAACATTGGTGGTCAACGCCTCCCGGCTCAATCCGGTGGACACCCTCAAGGACGAGTGATTAACGACTTATAGTGCCTGCTCTTTCTTCCAGATAGGTCTGAAGTTCACCCACCCTGATATCTCGCCGAATGATTACTCCATTGCTATCGATCAGGATATTGTCAGGAATACTATTTATCTCATATTGTTGGGCAACATTACTCGTCCATTTTCCTTTGTCAATCAAATTTTCCCACGGCAATTGATCTTTGTCGATGGCAGCCGGCCAAGCTTCCTGATCCGAATCTATGGACACTCCAACAATTGTGAATCCGTCATTTTTGTGTGCCTGATACAAGGATATCAATTTTGGATTTTGAAGGCGGCAAGGGCCACTATGGAGTAGGTACTATCCATGTGCTTGGTCTCCTGGTCCATCAAAAAGATGTATATACTATCTGGAAGGCCAGGAATTTTGCCAATGATCTTATAAGATGGATCGTCCGCGTGTTCATTACTACAACCGATACATGAAAGAAGTATAAGCGGAACAACTACAGATAGTAAGTGTTGGGTTCGCATTGTTTTGGTCGCCTTAATTATTCAGATCACTAAAAGGTATTCTTTTCGGGTCAAACTACTATTCGAGATGTTTCAGTTCCTCTTCTGAATAGTCAGTGGGCAAGCCGATATGTTCAAACTGATCAATTTCTTTCGCAAACTCATCGAATTTGATACGAATTCTTTTGTACGCAGCTTTTCCAAGAGGTAGATGTACAGGTGGCTGATCCAATTGAGTAATCTCAAACATAGCCTGGGCAGCTTTCAGCGGACTGCCAACTTGTTTGCCACTTACACCCTGAATTGCTTCCATGTTCTTGTGGGCGGAGTGTTGATAATCTTCGATTTTGCTGGTGCTAAAAGTAGCGGACCTACCTGCCCAATCCGTACGAAAAGGTCCAGGTTCGATATTGGTTACATGAATACCAAGATGTTTCACTTCAGCAGCGAGCGCTTCTCCGATTCCTTCAAGGGCAAATTTCGAACCATTGTAAATGCCGACGCCAGGGAAACCATTCAGTCCTGCAATTGAGGTAATGTTCAGAATATGACCAGAACGCTGCTGTCGCATGCTAGGAAGCACGGCCTGGATCATTCTTACGCAGCCATAGACATTGACATCAAATTGTCGAAACATTTCGGATTCCTGTACTTCTTCCACCGGGCCCAAAGAACCGTACCCGGCGTTATTTACCAGTACATCTATCTTTCTGAATTTCTCCAACGCGGAGTTTACTACTGAGGTAACCTGTTCAGGTTTGGTTACATCCAGGATCACACCAAATGTCTTTCCCGGTCTTTCCTGATCAAAAGCATCTTTTTGATCTTCTTTTCTAAGTGTACCTATTACCGTGTCCCCCTGGTCTGCGGCATAAATAGCTAACTCACGACCTAAACCAGTTGAACACCCTGTAATGAACCAAACTTTTCCCATACTAATATTTAAAATCAATTAGCAAGTTAGTATTTGCAAAATCATTAGTCAATAGCTGTTTTAAATCAGTCAGGTTAGTAACATAAAGAAATATATTTCCAGTTTTTGGAAACTCATGAATTGGATACTACGTTTGCAACTGCAAATCGACAATCGATTTATAAAGAAGCGAGGAGAGACAGGCTCGATGATTCGCTAGCAACCCCCACCCATAAAGGGAAGGTGCTAATTCCTGATAGATAAATTGAAATATGAAAAGTAACAATTCTTCTTTCGGATTTTCCCCGCAATTCAATTGGACCTCCAACAATCTTATACAATCAGTTTGTTGTTGCTGTTGTTGTTGCTAGACTAAGTCGATTCACTTCGTCGTACCCAAAAAGATATCCAAGCTAGCCTTGTGATACCAAGTACACTCAATCATTCACTTATTAATCTTTAATCACATGTCAGATCACAGATTTGAGACTTTGCAGCTTCATGCAGGACAGGAAGTAGACGAAACCAGCCGCTCGCGTGCTGTCCCTATTTATCAAACAACTTCTTTTACCTTCAAGGATTCCGAACATGGCGCTAACCTTTTTGCCCTGAAAGAATTCGGTAACATCTATACGAGGATAATGAATCCCACAACGGATGTTTTTGAAAAGCGTATTGCTGCGCTCGAAGGAGGAGTAGCCGCGGTTGCAACAGGTTCGGGACAAGCAGCTCAGTTCCTGGCGCTTAACAATATTCTTAAGGTTGGAGATAATTTTGTTTCCACGTCATTTCTCTATGGAGGTTCATATAACCAGTTTAAAGTGGCTTTCAAACGACTCGGGATTGAAGCTCGTTTTGCCGAAAGTGACAAACCTGAGCACTTTGAGCAACTGATTGATGGAAACACCAAGGCACTTTACCTTGAAACGATAGGTAATCCAGGTTTTAATGTGCCTGATTTTGAAGCGATTGGAGCCTTGGCTAAAAAATACGATATCCCTTTGGTGGTAGATAATACGTTTGGAGCCGGAGGTTACCTCTTCCGACCGCTCGAGCATGGTGCGCATGTAGTAACAGCTTCTGCCACCAAATGGATAGGAGGACATGGTACCTCTATTGGTGGAGTAATTGTTGATGGAGGAAACTACAATTGGGGAAATGGAAAATTTCCAGAGTTCACTGAGCCATCTGAAGGCTACCATGGTTTGAAATTCTGGGAGATCTTCGGTGAAGGCAATCCGCTGGGACTACCGAATATTGCTTTTGCTATCCGGGCAAGAGTAGAAGGTTTGCGCGATTTTGGACCAGCCTTGAGCCCATTCAATTCTTTTCAGCTAATACAAGGTTTGGAAACCCTTTCACTTCGAGTACAGCGAACTGTTGATAATGCGCTGGAGATTGCGAAATGGCTGGAAGCACACCCACAGGTAGAGTCTGTCAATTACCCCGGACTTGAAAGCAGCAGTTATCACGAATTGGCGAAAAAATACCTAAAGAGAGGATTTGGAGGGGTGTTGTCTTTTGTGATCAAAGGAGAAAAGGAACAAGCCACCCGGTTTGTAGATTCACTTAGCCTTGTTAGTCATCTGGCCAATGTAGGTGACGCAAAAACATTGATTATTCAGCCTGCTGCAACGACTCATCAACAGCTGAGTAATGAAGAGCAACTGGCAGCCGGTGTACTTCCTAACCTACTTAGAATTTCTGTTGGGATTGAACACATCGATGATATCAAGGAAGACCTAACCCAAGCTTTTGAGAAAATCAATGCAAGCGACCCTGTTACAGCATAGTACAACTTCACTGGTTGTGGATGAACCTTTTTTGCTTGAGGGGGGAGGTGTCCTCCCTCAGGTAACTATTGGTTATACCACTGCCGGAGAACTGAATGAAGACCATTCTAATGTCGTTTGGGTGTTTCATGCCCTAACGGCCAACAGTGACCCATTTGAATGGTGGCCAGAGTTATTCGGTGAAGGCCAACGATTCGATCCGGAAAAATATTTCGTTGTATGCGCAAATATGTTAGGATCGTGTTATGGTTCGACACCCCCGGAAGATTTCCACTTTCCGGTCATTACTATCAACGATATGGTGCAGATTCATAAGAAACTGCGAGATCATCTTGGGATACAGAAAATACATATTGGTATTGGCGGTTCTATGGGTGGTCAGCAATTGTTGGAGTGGGCAGTGCAGGAGCCAGATGCTTTCGAAAATATTATTCCGATTGCTACTAATGCCAATCATTCGCCATGGGGAATAGCCTTCAATGAAGCGCAGCGCATGGCCTTGAACAACAAGGACCGGGAGAAAGGATTGGAAGCGGCAAGAGCTATTGCAATGTTGTCCTATCGACATTACAATACTTATGAGCAATCCCAAAAGGACGAGGACCAGAGGTGGGACCACTTCAGCGCGGCATCCTATCAGCAGTATCAGGGTTTTAAACTCAGGAAACGATTTACGGCTGAGAGCTATTACTATTTATCTAAAGCCATGGACAGCCACCACCTGGGACGGCATTTTGCTTCGATTCCCGATGCACTGGGGAGGATCACAGCACGATGTTTGGTTATTGGTGTTGCCAGTGACCTCCTTTTTCCGATAGCTGAGCAACGATACCTGGCTGAGCATATACCCGAAGCCTCATTAGAGGTAGTTGATAGTATTTATGGTCATGATGGTTTCCTCGTAGAGATGGAGACGCTGGACCGACTTATTAAAAATTGGATTGAATGATGAAGAAGATTGGATTATTCGGTTTTGGATGTGTGGCGCAAGGATTCTACGAAGCGTTGACCCAACAAGATATTGATGCGGAAGTTGTTAAAATAGGCATCAAGGATGCGAGTAAGCCCCGAGGTATTTCACCTGAATATTTCACAACAGATCCCGGAGAGATCCTGGATGACCCTGAAATAGATGTAATCATTGAGTTAATTGATGATTCCGAAGCGGCAAAGGAAATTGTGTTCGAGTCCCTGAAGAAAGGAATTCCCACCATCTCAGCCAATAAAAAGATGATCGCCGAGAACCTCGAATCGTTGGTGACTCTTCAAAACATACATGGGACTACCTTTTTATACGAAGGAGCTGTGGCAGGTGCTATTCCCATTCTACAGAATTTGAGGAATTATCTCACGCAGCAACCTGTAGAAGAAGTTCGTGGCATTTTGAATGGCTCCACAAATTTCATTCTGACCAAGATGAAACAGGAAGGAATATCGTATGATGCTGCCCTACAACAAGCCCAACGACTAGGTTTTGCTGAGACGAACCCTGAATTGGATGTTAAGGGTTATGATGCGGTATATAAAACAGTTATTATTGCGTACCACACTTATGGAGCTATTTTGAAGCCTGAGCAGGTATATCGCGAGGGAATCGATCAATTATCTTCCTATTTGCAACAACAAGGAAGAAAGGAATACGCGAAGGTAAAATTGGTGGCAAGTATTGGACAAGAAGAATCCGTTGTGAAGGCTTCTGTCAGGCCTTTAGTGCTGGAAGTGAATGACCCACTTTATGCAGTGGATTATGAAAATAACGCTATTCAAATCAATGGTTCCTTCAGCGGTCCACAGCTTATTGTTGGCAAAGGGGCAGGAAGTTTACCCACTGGATATGCGGTTTTAGGGGATTTGAAAGAGGTATTGACCACTATAAAGCCCCTGGTGATCAGTTAACGCAAATATAAAGCGAGGAAGTATTTTGTTCATTCCTTGAAGTCGTGCTACCCGTTATTGGGTATTTTCCTCGAAGAAATTACCCTGATTTTGGTATTGTATAGGATCTATCGAATGTAGAAATTGTCTTAACCAATCTACCTTCGATATGAAGTTCTTACTTACGACAATTCGGGCTTTGCTAATGATTGCTGTTTGTGCCTCTTTCGTTCAGGCACAGGGAGATCAATGTGAAGCTTGGAAAAAGGCAAATTTCTCGTTATTCGAACCTGATTTCAAACCTGTTACTCAGGCTTTCATTGATAGGGTGGGAAAGGTCAGGCCTTGTATCAAGACCTACCCCTGGCCCGATAAATATGGACATCCAACAGATGCTGGATTTGAAATTACCTCGGGAAAAATGATGGAGATCATGAAATTGGTAATGGGGGATCAAAGCTGGAAGTCACTTGGATTGGATGTCGATTTGGTGTATTTGTATGGATGGCAACTTTACTTGGGAGCATTGTTAACAGAAGGAGAGTTTGCCAGCGCTTATAAAACGGCCACAAATCTCATTAATAAACATAACCTAAAAGTAAGCTACAAGGAGCTTGACGCAATGGAAGAGGTGAGCTACTTTTCCATGGAAACCTTGTCGAACATCATCGTTGCTGCCAGATATATTGCGGACGGGGCGATGGATCCTGAGGATTTAGCGACAGCCAGGCAGAGTCTTGATAATTTCCTAAAAGAGAAACGAAACTTGAACTATGCACTCTTAAGGTTGGGAGGGCATGATCCGACCGATAATTTGTTGATTAATGCACAATGTTATTGATGAAGTTACCCTTGAATACCATGAGAAATTTTATCATTTCCTTACTGATCCTTGTATCATTAGCAGTCCAGGGGCAAGACGCATGTCGACTGATTTTAAAGAAGGATCAAATTGCAGCCAAAAGTAAGTCTGGCAATTTGGTATTAAATCAGGAGCGACTTCAGCAATTCAATTATCAGAACAAACAGTATAATGTCTTCAGGCTACAGAAAAGTGCTAGAAGCGATGATTATTTACTTTATCATTCCAAATCGCAGAACCCCATTTATCGAGGAAAAAGCCAGGATGAACTACTCGATGTGATTGATAAAACGACACGAAGTGAGCAAGTTGATCTGGCCTATATCGATTTGAATATTCCGGAAGCAAAAGCAGAGGCTTTCGCCTCATCAGCAAAGATCAAATTCTTCGGCAGAACGGACGGAAGTGCTATCATGCAGAAGCTTTTCTTCGGACGAGGAAATCGTGTAGAATTGGCTTCCATCTCTGACTTTGCAACGGTAACGACACAAAAAGGAACCACCTGGCATCGGAAAGTGCTTGAATTTCGAGTGAATTCTGATTGGAGTATGAACCTCGATATATTCTCCAAAACTCGGGAAAATGTTAGTCGCTATGTTGCTAAGCTAAAAGAGAGATTACCAGGTCGGAATGGAGAAAAGAGCCTGGGAGAGTCTGTGAACGAGGCTAAACGAGCACTAAAGAAGAGTCTCGGGGAAACTGATCCGGATATACGGATTAGACTTCAAAATGAATTGTTAGGGACGCAAGTTGTAAGACATTGATCCTACATTTTGAAGTATTAATTGCCACGGTTTGAATCCCAGATCACTAGATATAGTAAAACCAGAGGATTGTGCGCTTTTGATTGGGATTCCGCTGACGTTGGAAGATCACATGCGAAAAAAGCACTGCGAAGACAGTATGTCGCTACTGGAACCAATTTGGTCCAAGTATGAAAGTCAGGTAGTGTCTCCCTATCTGAAGCAATTAAAAAAAACTTACTCCACAACAGGGGTGAAAATCACTGAAAAAGCTAACCTGAACCATTGGAAGCAAGCGGTATGTCATTCGGAGTTGAAGGTGGTTATTCTTTTCTCACACTTTTCTTCGGATTCGGTGGAGTTTGATGACCGAATGGTTAAAAGCACTGAAATAGTGAACGCAGTACCACAAGAGTTTGATGGAGTTTTGGATTTATGTGTTTGTCATCCTGTGTCGTTGGTTGAAAAAATCCGGGTAGAACGCCCTAATTGCCTGAGTAAGTTCATTGATCACACCGCGACACCTATTATCTGGATGCACTTTTATGCCGTTCTCTTCCAGCTATTGAGGCAAGAAGAACTCACCTATATGCAAGCCCTGGAAAAGACCATTTTTGCTTTTTTCTCAACCTAACTTAATTTCCACCACATGCAAATGCAATCGCTCTTAGAAGATTTCCTGAAAGAAAATGATGCCATAGAACCAGCCAAACTGGGAGGCAAATCGAAGAAAGAAAGGGAGGTTGATCCTGTAAGGGTAGCCGCCCTGGTAACCGAACTAAAAGCTAAAGTCCAGTCGAGTAACCGGCTAGCCAATTTGATCGTGGGGATTTACCTTCTTTTGATCATCATATGCCTTTTTTTAGGAATCAAGTTTCAGGATGAACCAGATACGCTTAAGTATATTTTCGGAGGCAGCTTTTTGTCCTTGCTGCCCGTTATTAAGTCGCTTCAGGGGCTTTGGAAGACTAAGAGTGCAGCAGATATGTTGGTGGTTTTGCTACCCGATATGACACCTAAGGAAGCAGTCAAAGCCATACAGAGTATTTATTTCAATAAGAAAGGATAGGTGTGAAAGCGTGTATGGGAAAAGCAATTTTAGAGTCAGTGAGGTTACCGATATTGAGTGACTTTCGACATTATAGAGCTGTTTCGCCTGGAGTTAGTGCTGATTGATGAATTCCAAGCCTCGCGGAATTAATTGTGCACGGCCCGGAAGCGATGAATTTGATCACCTTCAAAGGCCCCAAAGAATTAGGGTAATTGACAGAAAATGATTCTTTTTCACCGACCGCAATGGTGAGTGTTTGTTCTCCTGTATAAATAAAAATTGGTGTGTTTTTGCTGAGATCAGTACTAAGCCTCGAAAGGTCAGTGGTTTTACCTGATATGTCATGATCCCCCACCGATAGATTAAATAGCCCATAACAACCTTCTTCAAAAATCGGAATACGAATGCGATCATTGGCACCCTTAATAAGAATACTTAAGGAGCGACAATTTTGAGGAGCTTCTACTGGAAGCAATTGCGCACTGAACTGCAACGACAGCTGATCAACAGAAAGAGAATCAAGTGCTTCATTTGAGATTGTAAACACCGGGAAGAATGGTTCGTGTTGGATAATCCCTTTGACATTCGCCAGGTTTGAAGAAATTGTCATGCTACCCCCTTGAAGAAAATCGGACTGATGTAGAAGGACCGGATTTGGGTCAAGGCCTTCCCTCATGATCAAGCCATGCCATCCAGGCGTGGTGATGTGTATCTTTCTTAGTGCCATTTCCTCTTCACCTTTGAATAATCGAGCTTCATGATAATCAGGATAGAAATAGGTTCCGGTATAGAATTGCTTTTGTGGGTCCAATAGGGACCTTTCGTTAGGATTCCATGAGAGTTGAATACTTATTTCACCTTTGATTTCTCGAATATCGTAATGGAAACCAATAGTTGAAGGCACCCCTTCACGAATGATTGTTTCAGGTTGAAAAAGTAGTACTCCTGTTGCTTGAGAAGGCTGCAGATGTGCGTAAGACCACACAAACCCCACCAGAAACGGCAATATTAGCAACCAGAGATATTGCTTCTTAGTTGAGATGCGACTGGGTTGATGCGCATGATGTTTGGCTATTTTGAAGGTATGCCAGCCTTGGTAACCTAAAGTTTCTGCTAATGCATCTAATGTTTTGATTTGGGGGGTACTTTGGTATTTTCCGGTCCAGATTCGCCTAAGGGTAGCCGTACTAAGTTCAACTTTTGTGGAGGCACTCACTTTCTGGCTGATGAACTCAAAATCTCGTTCTTGTATCCTGTCTGGGTCCAGGTGATACTTTTTAGTCAAAGCAGCAACACAACTGGCAATATGAGTTCGTTCATCCATTATCAAGAGGAATGTATAGGTTTTGCCAACGTTTTGCAAAGCCTTTTGTTTAAGGACTAAGGCCAATTATCAATAGGTTGCGTCAGGTTAAAACTCAACAAGTATGATTCGATCAACGCTTAAGTTATTAGGCTTCACACTACTTTTTATAGTAGTTTCTCCATCTGGATTTTCTCAAGAATTGTCCCTGTCCTGGACATTCCAAACCAGTGATAAAATTTTGGCATCTCCTGTATCGGGTGGCAATACCGTCTACATCGGCAGTCAAAATGGAAACATGTACGCGCTTGATGCGGGCGACGGTACTGTGAAATGGGAATATACCACAGACGGGATCATTCAGGCCCAGGCGCTTCTAACAGAGGAGGTGCTGTTCTTCGAATCAGCTAATGTGTTTTATGCGTTGAACCCTGCGAATGGCGAGTTACTTTGGAAACATGATGCAGGCATTGAGCCGGAAGGTTTCGAGTATAAAGGCAGGAAATTTCCTTATAAACTTGATTTTTGGGATGATAAACGATCGGTAGGCACTTTGTTCAATGGGGTGATCTACATAGGCACGAGCAATGGTAAAATCATTGGTTTTCGTGAAGAAAGTGGCGGATTGGCCTTCAGCGTTTCCAGTGATGAGTCATCACCGATTCGATCCTCTCCACTGATTGAAAACTCAACACTATATTTTGGAGATTGGGAGGGTATCGCATACGCATATGATCTAAAAACAAACGCATTTAAATGGAAGAAGAAGACCTATCGAGGAGATCGTCCATATCCCAGTTTTGGGGGGATTTCAGCTTCTTTTATGAAGTTTGGGGACCTTCTGATTTTTGGTGCTCGTAATCATCAGTTAAATGTTTTGTATGCAGGGACAGGTGAAAAAGAATGGACTTATACCGACCCTGAAGGAGGTTGGATGGTAGGTGATCCAGTGGTTTATAAGGATACTTTATACATAGGTGGGTCAGATAATTTGTCAATGTATGCCATCGAACCTATGTGGGGTAGATTTCTATGGCAACACAACGGAGGAAAAAACATCTATACCAGGCCAATAGTCATGGAAGATCATGTGATTTACACGGCGGGAAATGGCTATAATTGGACAGACCCTGGAGTGGTTTATATATTGAATCGTTCTAATGGTGAAGAGATCATAAAATATGAAACTCCTAATGCCATTTTCTCTTCACCGATTCTGGTTGAAGGTAAGGTGATATTTGGCTGTTATGATGGCAAGGTTTACGGGGTGAGCTTTAATCAGCCGTAGCACCCTATAATTTTGATCGGCATGTGTAATTATTCCAACTCTCGATTGGTTAACTCCGTAAAGCTAATGAGTGAATACTTTTGGCCTGTTTGGTGTGCTGGCCGGCAGCGCAGTTGCTCTGGCACTTTTTCTGTCCTCTTTTTTCTTAGGAGTTAAAAGAAGAGAGGACCCGCATTATATTTGGGTGGGCCTCATATTGTTAGCCATAGGCCTAAGAGTGGGGAAGTCGATTTTTTTCTTCTTGCTTAATGATATGGCTCCTATTGGGCTTGCACTGGGCTTTCTGGGGTTGGCATCCATTGGACCTCTATCCTTGTTCATGGTTCGGCGTGATTCGTTGGTCAATGTGAGAAATGCCTGGCATTTCATTCTCCCGATGGTTGGGAGTGTTGCATGTTTCCTGGTTTCTCCGAGCCCTCTTGAGACCTATTTTTATGAATCTGCGACCATCATTTTGGCCATTTATTTGATATTCTCCTGGAGGTATTTATTCAGGCCTGTTGAAACCTTTGAAAGGACATGGAATAGAAGCGTGATGATCATGGTATCTGGCGTTTGGTTTGCTCTGATGTATCAACATGTTAGTGCTACTATGATGAACTACGCAATAGGGGCAGTGATTGCTGCTACGTTTATTTACTGGCTGTTTTTTCAATCATTTAAGACTGGCGTTTTCCCGAAGGGAATCGCCATAAGTCTACCGGATCAGACACTGGAGAAAGTGCGACATGCACTGGAACTGCAAGAAACTTACAAAGAATCCGGCATGAATTTGCAGCTGTTTTCGAAAGCGTTGGATGTACCCTCTTATCTGATAACCCGTAGCGTAAAGGAGCTTTACGGAAAGACCTTTCCCGAAACCCTTAATCACTTTCGAGTTGAAAAAATGAAACAAATGCTCCTCGATCCCAAAAAGGAGCATTTGAAAATAGAAGCATTGGCGTATGAGGTAGGGTATGCTTCACCTTCTGCTTTTTATGCCGCTTTTAAGAAAAGTACAGGACAAACGCCTACAGCCTTTCAAAAGAAAGCGAACCGGCTTTCCGCCTGAAGAAATCAAGTCCCGGGAATCTTGTAAGTCCCGTTTTTCACTTCTTCAATGATCTCTGACATTCGTCCTTTGAAATTTTCTGGTGTTACTTTTTGGACAGCTACCAATTCCTTCAACGCAGTTTTAGTTTTATTTAAAAAGTAATTTGCTAACGCGCGGTTGAGTTTTAGGTACCAGGCGTCAGGGAACCTTTTGACAGCAGGGTTGAGCAGCTCCAATGCTGATTCTGGTCTATTGATGCGCAACAGAAAAATCGATGTGGCATTGCCTTCTCCGGCGCTCATTTCGGTAGAAACCAACTCAGTTATCGTTTCATTCAAAGCCTCTTCTCTTTTCAGTTTAAGCAAAAGACGAGCTTTGGTGGAAAGGTTTGTGGCATTTTTGTTGGCTGCAAACCCGTTGTAGCCACCGTTGATGGATCGACTGACCCATGTTAGCGCCTCCTCCAGATTTGTGTTGTGATTGAGGCACCAGTTCGCTGCATCATTCCAGGCTTCCCAACGATACGTATTGATGCCGAGCAGTTCGTATCTGAAACTTTCAACAACAGTCTTATTTAGGTCAACACCAACCGTAAAAGGGATCCTTTTTTCGCCCCATTCCAGAGCTATCACAACTGTGCTATCGGTTCGATTGAGGAATTCGTAATCCAGTTGCTCGGAAATTGTGGAAGTTTCAGCTTGAACAGTGGTCTTCAGAGCGACATGCTTTTCTCTATCAAGATAATAACTGCCCCATTGATTATCATGATGGGCAAACATCAATGTGAAATTGTTTCCATCGGCATCAATATGAAAACCATAAGAGCCTGCTTTGAGTGGCTGGCCATTGATGGTTACATCTGTGCTGAACGAGATGCGCGTATTCATATTGGCACCTGCTCTCCATGCCAGATTTGGGTCGCCGTAAGAACTGATTACTGTATTCCAGATATCTCGCCCACGAACTGCTGGGGCTGAGTAATCAATGGAAATATCCGTAATCCCCAATCGTTGGGTCTCCATAACCTTGGGACTGGGTTGTGGAATATTAATGGTGTGAAATTGCCCGTGTGTCAGGAGTCCAAGGCATAGCAGCGTGAGGGTAAATAAAGTGCGATTTTGATTCATAGAATTTTGAGTTTCCAGCAAAATTCCATGTCCACAAGTAGTCTTCTATCCTGATTTGGGGAAAGAGGAGAAGTGTAGGTGAAGATTTCTGAGATTACAATCTGGAGTTACATTATTGCGGGCGATTATCGGTTGCCGCCACTAATGATTGGTTATACCCGATTTTGGTTTCTCAATTGTATTGCCCTTCTAATAAGCAAGCCTTCGCCAATAACCATCGGTAGTATGAACACGGTAAATAAGGTGATGATTGTGTTGAAATGAGAAATCATTGGAGATTGAGGGGTAGACATTCTGAAGAGCGCTATAATTGATTGAAGTGCCGCTATACTTAGAAATATGTAGGTAAGTAAAATGGTAAATAAAATGGCTAGAAGGTTATGAATGATGAGAGTGATCATCACTACCTGGTTTTGGAACCTAACGAATATGGCCAGTGCGAAAAATGTGAATAGTGAGAAATAGATAAAAAAGAACAATGCCACCTCCCAGCCCTCGACAAAAATTGAAAACTCCTGGACAATAGTAATTCTCACATCACCAAGAAAAGTGAAATTAGTTACTATTCCGGTGGATATGAGGCTAACAAGGCAAATTCCAATATACCGGTACTTTAACGTTTTTATAAAAGAATTGGTAATCATTTAGTAATAACAATCAGGGTCAGCTCAATTTACCAGGGATAAAAAAAAGGCACCCTTTCGAGCGCCTTTTATACTTTAAATTTGATACTTTATTACAAATGAATCACTTCATCGTATGCATCCGCTGCAGCTTCCATTACTGCTTCTGACATAGTAGGATGGGGGTGAACCGATTTGATGATCTCGTGACCAGTAGTTTCCAGTTTTCTGGCTGAAACCGCTTCTGCGATCATTTCGGTAACATTGGCACCAATCATGTGACAGCCTAACCATTCGCCATATTTGGCGTCAAAAATCACTTTCACGAAACCATCAGGAGCTCCTGCTGCTTTTGCTTTCCCTGAAGCTGAGAATGGAAACTTGCCTACCTTGATTTCATAACCGGCTTCTTTTGCTGCTTTTTCTGTGTAACCTACAGAAGCGATCTCAGGTGAGCAATAAGTACAACCCGGGATATTATTGTAGTCTAGTGGTTGAGGGCTTTCTCCCGCCATTTTCTCTACGCAAATGATTCCCTCGGCAGACGCCACGTGAGCCAAAGCAGGACCATGGACGATATCTCCGATGGCGAATACATTAGGAACATTTGTTTGATAGTAATCGTCGACGGTGACCTTCCCTCTTTCTGTTTTTACTCCCGTTTCTTCCAGGCCGAGATTCTCAAGGTTTGTTGAAACACCTACTGCAGATAGCACAACATCGCAATCGAGGGTTTCAACACCTTTCTTGGTTTTTACAGTGACTTTGCAGCCTTTCCCTTTTGTATCTACAGCAGTAACTTCAGATTCCAACATGATCTTAATGCCATTTTTCTTGAAGTTTCTTGCCAGTGCTTTACTTACGTCAACATCTTCCACAGGAACGATATTAGGCATGAACTCTACTACTGTCACTTCCGTGCCAATAGAGTTGTAGAAATATGCGAACTCTACACCAATGGCTCCCGAACCAACTACAACCATTTTTTTTGGTTGTTTCTCCATCACCATGGCTTTTCGATAACCTATGATCTTTTCACCATCGATAGGTAATGCGGGAAGTTCACGTGATCTTCCTCCGGTAGCAAGAATGGTGTTTTTAGGCTTATATTCTGTTTTCTTACCAGCTTCGTCTGTTACCTCGACGATTCCGCCTTTTTTGATTTTACCATGGCCGGCAATATGATCAATCTTATTCTTTTTGAATAAGAACTGGATGCCTTTGCTCATGCCTTCCGCAACACCACGACTTCTTTTTACCATGCCCTCGAAATCCACTGCAGCATCTTTCACGTCCACACCATAATCTTTAGCATGGGAGATGTATTCAAATACCTGAGCGCTTTTGAGCAAAGCTTTCGTAGGGATACAGCCCCAGTTCAAGCAGATGCCACCTAGTTCAGAGCGTTCTACTACTCCTACTTTCATGCCAAGTTGCGATGCTCGAATTGCAGCGACATAACCACCTGGGCCGCTACCAATTACAATAAGATCATATTGTGAAGCCATATTTTAGTATCGATTATTGTTTCAAAGAAAAATAAACGGGTTGCTAAAACCCGCCGCAAAATTAATCCAACTTACAGAGCTTCCCAATCCCATATAACAACCTCTGATACCGATCATCCAAATACGATTTTGAAATTATTCAATAGGGAATGTCCTACTTTTGCGCGAATTCAAAGCGCGCATAGATTTTTTAAGTGGAATTTCTTTTTAAGCTATTAAAATTTGGATTGGTAGGGCTTTCAGGAATGTTGATTGATTTTGGCGTTACCTACCTGCTAAAGGAATATGCACGTGTTCATAAATACCTGGCAAACGCCGTAGGTTTCCTATTAGCTGCAACCAACAACTTCTACTGGAATAAGATCTGGACATTTAAAGATGCCGGTTCCGATGTGACCCAACAATACCTTTCTTTTGTGATCGTGTCAATCATCGGGTTGGGAATCAATACGCTTGTCTTGATGATACTGGAAAAGAAAATGCAGGTGAACTTCTACCCCGCCAAAATAGTGGCGATCATGGTGGTTGTACTTTGGAACTTCACCATGAATTACCTGTTTACTTTTTGAGGAAATGGTCAGAACATGCTTGATAGCTTCATTGCTATTGCCTTGTCGCCATCTACTTTCATTTTGCCGGTCATGAAAGCCATCATGGGATTCAGATCACCACTCATTAACTTATCAAAGTCGTCTAAATTGATAATAATAGTGCATTCGGCATCTTTGTCTTCGTTCGTTACTGAGGTGGGATCAACTGTATCGTCCAGGTGAATAGCACCTTCCGGGAATGAGAATTTGACTGTGGACTTAAGTTTACCTCCATGATTTCCAGTGAGGGTTTTTACTTTATCAGTAGCGTCTGCTAAGCTCATTTGCTTTAATGTTATTTAATTTCCGGAACCCATGTTCCTTTCTTAGCCGAAGATAAGCATTATTTATCAGGGTTGATTGCCTCGTTGCAGGAGCTCAACCTCGTAAAGGTTTGGCCAGTATTTACCGGTGACAAAAAGTCTGTTTCTGTTCGTATCGTAGGCAATGCCATTGAGGACATAGTCCATTGAACTGTTGCTATTATTGCGAGGCCATATGCCTTCAAAGTCAATTGTGGCTTCGACTGCTCCGGTAGAGGGGTTGATCACGGCAATGTATTCCTTGCCGTATACATTGGCATAGATCTTACCATTAACATTTTCCAGTTCATTGAGATCGCCTACTTTACCCTGGTTATCATGTACTTGCAAACGGTCAATCTCGGTGAACCCATCCGGCTCCATGATGTAGAGATTTTCAGTCCCATCGCTCATGATAAAGTTGTCATCCAGGTTGGTGATACCCCAACCTTCGGTGGGATAACGAAATTCACCAATTTGTTTGAGGTTCTGATCGTAGACAAATCCTTTTTGAGCGACCCAGGTAAGTTGATAAATTTTTTCCTGAAAGAGTACGGCTCCTTCGCCAAATAGAGAAGGGTCCAGGTCAATTTTCTGAATGGGCGTGCCCGTTTGCAGGTCCACTTTACGCATGGTGGAGGCACCTTCTTTTCCCGTACTTTCCCACAGCATGCCATCATGCCAAAAAAGTCCCTGAATATAAGCCTGAGGATCATGCGGGTAGGTATTGATCACCCGATATGTATATTGAAGGGGTTGTTCCTCGGGTAAAATTTTGACTTTAGGGTAATGAGTTTCCTTTTTGCCTCCAAAGAATGCCGTCAATTTTATTCTGGGACTTCCGACTCTGGCAGGTTTTGGAGACCAGGTAAATGCTCCTTTATTGAAGGTTGTGATTTCTTTGTTCACCTCCAGCGTAATCGAGTCCACGGCTTGACTCGAGTCTTTTAAAGACACTTCGAATGTGATGTCATCACCTAGCTTGTATTGTTGGTTGATGACCGGAGAAACCAATTTACTCGCTTTCTTCTTGATAATAGGAGTCTTGGCTTGGGTTTTTTCTTCGGTATCGGAACAAGAAATGATGAGTAACAGGCAAAGCGCCGGAATAAGAAGCTTGTGCACTTTTAGATATTTTGACATAAAGCTAATGATATAGACCTTTCCAATTTTTTTGGAACGGAATTCAAGGGCTTTTGATTCGGTTTGAGGAAACTTACTTCTCCGCAGCAAAGCCTCTCATCATAACTGGAACCGTAAGGCCCTGATAGAGGACGGAGCAAACCACTACAATGTAGGTCATAGTCAGAATCACCTCCTTACCTTCAAATGGTGGGAGTGACATAGATAGCGCAATAGGAAGACCTCCTCTAAGGGCTCCCCAGGAAAGCACGGAAATGGTATTCGGAGAAAAGGACCGTTTAACGGACATGAGTTTAATTGGGATGAATACACTGGCCCAGCGTCCAAACATGACGATGTTAACCGCAAAGAAACCAGCGGCGAAATAATCCAGCCTTGCCGGCAAAACAATCATTTCAAGACCGATTAGTACAAAGAGCATGGCAGCCAGGGATTCCTCCATAAGGTTCCAGAACTTAAATACATAGTCTCCGGCAGCACTACTTACATGAGTGCTTCGTCCTTCATTTCCAATGACCAGTCCCATGACTACCGCTGCCTGTTTCGAGGAAACATGAATGAAGTCGGCCAATAGAGATCCAACCATGACAATGGCCAGCGTGATGAGGATTTCAACCTCTACCTGATCATTATCAATGTATTTCAGTAGACGATAACCAATATAACCCAGGAACAGTCCAATGAAAATCCCACCCCCAACGTCAGCACCGAAGATGTACACGACCTCAAAAAAGGACAAAACATGATCGTCTCCGGCATGCGCTATATCCAGAAGTGTAAGTGCAAGTACGACAGCTATACCGTCGTTGAAAAGTGACTCCCCTTTGATCTTGATTTCCAGGTCTTTAGAAAGGTTGAATCGATTGATGAATTTTGTTACCGCGATTGGGTCTGTTGGAGAGATCAATGCACCAAAAACAAGGCAATAGAGGTAGTTTAACTCAATCCCAATAAAAGAATTGAGCACAAAGTAAACTAGCGTCCCGATGATAAATGTTGAGAGAATAACTCCGGTGGTGGCGAGAACAAGAACTGGTGTACGTTCTTTCGAAAGCTGTCTGAAGTCGATTTGAAGCGCCCCTGAGAAGAGCATAAAGCTCAGGACTACTGTATACAGGACTTCTGCATAGTCGTATTCTTCCAGTTCTACTGCTTCTATCTCCAGCGAAGGGAATAAAGTGCCCGCCAGGAAAATGATCAATGAAAGCACAAGTGCCATGATCATCAAACCAATTGACGAAGGCAACTTTAGGAAATACGTATTGATATAGATGAATAGACCCGCAAGGAAAATAAACAGAGCTATAATATCAAAAATAGACATCTACTAAAGTTAAATAACGCAATACCGTGTTCGAACACAAAAATAAGGACCAAAGGTCCAAATTCAGTATACGATGCCTCGGCTTTTTAGTGGTGACTTATATTAAGGCTCTGAAAATCAGTAACAAAAATACTATTTTTTAAAGCTATACACAACAACTAAATCTTTACACCAGAGAGATAGCGTGCAATAGTAGTCTTTTTGTTTGGTTGAGTTTCAACATCTACCAGGGATGGTGAAGTTATTGTCATTAAATTTGATGGGTCAATCAGAACATGTTATGAAAAGATTTTTTCCACTCTTATTAGCCCTTTCCATTGCAAATGGCGTTCTCGCCCAGGTTCAACCGGACTATAAAAACTGGAAAACCCTGGCTAAAGTGGAATACGAAAAGAGTTCGGATGAATATGGTGAAATATTCGTTCCCAGGTTCAATGAAGAGATTCAGGCACTGGCAGGAACAGAAATCACCTTGCCAGGTTATATCATTCCTTTTGAAGGGCTATTCAAACCTGAGGAGATCATCGTTTCATCATTGCCAATTGCTTCTTGTTTTTTCTGTGGTTCAGGAGGGCCGGAGACTGTAGCAAAGGCCTATCTCAATGGTGAAACCGATTACAAATCAAAATTGGTACTGGTAACCGGAACATTGGAACTCAACGATTCTGATGCTAACGACCTCATGTTTATTCTTAAAGATGCAAAAGTAGAATTAGCGAAATGAAGACTCTCAATCATATTTTATGGATTATACCCGTACTGTTCATTACGGCATGCGGATCATCAGAGCAATCCAGGGACAAGACGGATTTATACGATAAAGAGATCATAGAAATAGAGCAAGATGCAATTGACCTGTTGATGGCTGAAGTCATGGAAATCCATGATGAGGTAATGCCAGAGATGGGTAGTATTCGGCGGACCCGAAAAGCATTGCTCGACAAACTCGAAAATACTTCCGATGAGGCTGTTGGTAAAATATTGCAAGAACAGGCTGATAAACTAGACGAATCTCATGAGGCGATGATGGGATGGATGCGCCAATTCAACCCCGAACAGGATTCAGCAGTCACGGATTCGTCTTTCCAGGTTTATTTACTGGAACAAAAGCAAAAAATGATTGAAGTGCGTGACCTCATGGTCAATTCTCTGAATGAGGGTAAGGCGCTACTAGGTTCTGGAGAATAATCATCATTTATTGTGAACTTCGGAGAAGTTTGATCATTGCTACTTCGAATAAGAAAGCTTACTCTTCGGGGCAATTTACGAGCCACTTATCCACTTCTTTAACGGATTGATAGCCCCCCTTGTTCCCCCAGGAATTGGAGACATAAGTCACCACTTCCGCGATTTCAAGATTAGTTAAGCTGGGCATGGCAGGCATCATTTGATTGAATGAGATACCATTTACCATGATCTCCTGAAATTGTCCGTTTTTGATAATGCAGGCGGCTCGGGGAATATCCTGCAATAAGTAGTCAGACCCGGCGAGTGGTGGATAAAGTCTTGCTAATCCTTCACCCTTCGATTGATGACAATTAGCACAATTTGCCTCGTAAATTCTAGCGCCGTTGACCATATATTGATCAAACTTGAGTTTCGTCTCACGGTCCATGCCTTTTTGCTCCCCAGAGGGGCTTGCACATGATCCCAGAATTACGCAGCAAAACAGGAAGAATTTAATTCGATTCGTACTCATCTAATAATCGCTGGATGTCGCTAATCATCACGTCTACTTGCTCCGGTACAGTCCCGTCCATTACAGAGCGAATTCTTCTTTCCTTGTCTACAAGAATGATGGCGCCGCTATGGATATACCCTCCCGGAGCTCCTTCTTCTTCAGCCATCACTGATAAATAGCTTTTTTCACCCAGGTCATAGATCTCATCCTGATCTCCAGTAACAAAATGCCATTTATCACTACTGACACCCAGCCGGTCGGCGAAATCACGTAATAAGGCTACTGTATCAAATTTTGGATCTATGGTGTGACTCAATAGTGCCACTTGTGGGTTGTTTTCATACGCCTGGTAGATCCGCAGCATCTGTTGCTTCATGATCGGACAAATCGTAGGACAGGAGGTGAAGAAAAAATCAGTTACATAGACCTTGTTGTCGAAAGTGGCATTAGTTACAGATGCAGAATCCTGATCAACAAAACTGAAATCATCAATAGTATGATAAACTGTATCATACACCGTTTTGCCATCCACTTCTCGTTCGACGACTTCACTTCTTCCAATAATAGGAAGCTCATAGGTTTTCTTAACTTCTCCACAGGTGATCAGGGTCACCAAAAGAATTGCTGGTAGTAAGATTCGGTTCATGAATTAGATGCCTTTCCTTCTCTTATTTTCTTATAAATTCTCACTGCGGCCATGAGAATTAACGCGAACGAAATTATACCCAATGTACCCCAAAGCCAACTAATCTGATCTTTTTTAACGATCAGAAATACGACGGCTACAAGAATAATGGTGGCGATTTCATTCCATATTCTCAGTTGCGTTGAAGAATATTTGGCAATGCCGTTTTGTAGTTGTTTAAAGAGGCTGTGGCAACCTAAGTGGTAAAGATAAAGTAACAGTACAAAGGTTAGTTTGATATGCATGAAAGGCATTTTGAGCCATTGTGGTTGCGCAAGGAGTAGGGATACTCCGAAAATTAGTGTTATAATCGCAGAAGGCCAGGTGATGACAAACCACAAGAGCCGCGACATTTTGGACAATTGATTGTGTAGAATACTACGATCAGGTTCTTTTTGTTCAAGCGCCTCTGTCTGGTAGATAAATAGCCTGACAATGTAGAAAAGTCCTGCAAACCAGGTCACTATGAAAATAATATGCAGAGCTTTGAGTGAAAGATAATCCATGAAAATGGAATTTTTTTTTGAGTGGCTTACGTTGCAACTGCAACTAAGGCCAAAGTTCAGCCTGAATCATGGTCATCACAAGTTTTTTGATATCTTAGTTAGCGAATCTATCTCGGAGAATGAACGACAAGTCTAATATTTGGTACTTTGAAGACACGGATCTTTTCGAAGTACTGTGCCCTACAAAAACTCCTGGTATGGAGGACAAGCATGAGCCAAACGTGTTTAAAAAAGACGAATACGTCTATTTCCCGGATGACCCTTCCGAAAAGGTCTATATGATCTCTAATGGCCGTGTAAAAGTGGGAACCTATACTTCAGATGGAAAGGAGATTGTAAAGGCCATCCTGGCTAAGGGGGAATTATTTGGGGAATTAGCCCTGGCAGGAGAAGGTAAACGTGAAGATTTTGCGGTGGCCATGGACGATGAAACCCGTGTTTGCCCAATGACTACTCAGGACATGCAGGACCTGATGAAGGACAATCAAACTTTGAGTTTCAAGATCCTCAAAATCATTGGTTTCAGGCTGAAGAAAATGGAGCGCAAAATTGAGTCGCTCGTATTCAAGGATGCCCGAACCAGAATTGTGGATTTCCTTCGGGAAATGGCGGAAGAACGTGGCCAGAAAGTGGGTTTCGAAACGATGATTAAAAATCATTTTACTCACAAGGACATTGCGAGTCTGACAGGTACCTCCCGGCAGACCGTGACAACCATTCTTAATGAACTTCGAGATAGCAACATTATCAACTTTGATCGACGAAAGATCTTGATTCGCGACATGGAGAAACTAGTCTGAATGTCCCTGTTTGGACATTTTATTGGGCACTTATAGATTGTGAACTTTGTTTCTTTGAGCGTATAAATGCTGGCTTTTTTGCCGCTTAAAAAAATCTCAAAGTATGTCCCAAGCAAATCGCGCTTTCAAAAGAATTATTCTAGTACTTATTGGTTTTTGGGCTCTTCCAGGGTTTGCTCAAAACTTGCAGAACTATACGCCTTCCATCTTATTTGGTCAAGGTGATTGGGAATTCAAGTCCTTCCAAAACCTTTATCGTCAGACCAAAAGTTTCAGCGAAAGTGGCGGAACTGAGAAAGTTGATGCAGGAGACCCTCAAATTTTCTTCACATCGATCAATCAGTTTCTCTATGGTGTCAATTCCCAGGTTAATGTTGGCATCGACGTTTGGGTGAACCACACATCGCTCCCATTCAACGGAGATCGTGAGACACAAACCGGAATATCTTTAATTGGTCCGAAAATCAAGATTGCGCCGTTCAAATCATTGAGTAGATTGTCGATTCAGACATCTTACTTGTTTTCGGCCACAGATGACCCTGAGAACAGAAACCCTTCGTCTACCAGGCCTTTTTTCTTTTTTGCAAATGACAGGTCCTTATGGTTGACTCAGTTTTTTTATGATGTACCGCTGAGTTCACAATTTCAATTGTTTTTTCAGCAAGCATTCTGGTACAATGTTGTTGGTGAATCGTTCAGAGAAAATAACTACCTGCAAACCCAAACCAGTGTTTTCGCCAGTTACTTCGTGAATGCCAAGTGGACTATATACGGAATGTCTGAGTACTTTCCTACTCACTATAATGATGCAGATCAGTCGGGAGATCCATTTTTCTCATATTTCGTGCAATCGGGAGTTGGAACCAAGTATCAATTGATTCCGAACAAGATTGAACTGGAGTTCTTATATACTAACTTTTGGTTAGGAAGCGGTGGCGGTGGAGCTGGACAAACCTTCAATTTTGGCATCCGCCTGGTCAATCAGTAACTTGCACCCTGTGTGGAATAACAGGGCACTTATCGCGTTTTTGTGCTTTCTTCTTGGGTTTACATCGCTTGGTCAAGATCATATTTCAGCTATCCATATAGCTGGAGTTGAAAAGACCAAACCTGATTATTTACAACAGTTTATAGACCTTAAGGTCGGAGACGTTGTAGATTCAGTGCGTTTGGAGGCCAATCGGCAGCGACTGGTTAACCTGGAAATATTATCCAATGCGACTTACGATGTTGCACTTACTGAGACCGGGGCTGTAATTACCTTTCATTGCATTGAGGTTCGTACGTTGCTGCCCCTTTTCAATTTTGGTGGCGTACAAGATAATTTTTGGTTTTTGGTTGGCGCCACAGAAGTCAATCTGGCTGGCAGAGGAAATAAGTTATTGGGTTACTATCAATATTATGATCGAAGCTCTGTCGCCTTATCACTCACGTTAGATCGTATTCGTCAAACCAACTGGGGCGTGCAGCTTAATTATGTGAAATGGAGTACTGTCGAACCCTTGTTCTTTGATGGCGGTACAGCGACTTATGATTATGACAACTTTACTTATGGAATGAGTGGGTTGTATCATTTCAATTTCCGTAAATCAATTGAGTTCAATACCTCTTATTTTTCGGAAGAATACAATCGGGTAGATCAAAACGCCATAGAAGGAGCGCCGCAACGGGCCAAAACACATAAACAATTGATTAAACTCATTTATCGGGTCAAGAATCTGAACTATCACTTTTGGTACTTGTCCGGTATCAGTAATACGACAAATGCGGAGACGGTACTTTCGTATGATGGGGACCCTGCTTTTTATATCATTTTTAATGATTTCCAGACGTACTGGCGGCAGGGCCGTTACGGCAATTTTGCGAACCGTTTAAGACTTGGACTTGCCACGAATCGCGATAGTCCATTTGCTCCGTTTGTATTGGACAGTTATGTTAATATCCGTGGAGTTGGAAACCGGGTTGATCGGGGTACAGCCATGATCATCATGAACAATGAATATAGACATACCCTGACCAACTGGAGCAAAGTTGCGACACAGGCAGTGGTATTCTCAGACTGGGGTACCTGGCGTTTGCCTGGTGGCGAATTGTCAGACCTGTCTGACGCAACTCATTTTGAATGGTTCGCCGGAGGAGGGGTTCGGATCATTCACAAAGAAATCTTCAATGCAGTCCTAAGAATCGATTACGGTGTTAATCTACTCAGGAAGAACAGCGCTGGATTTGTGATTGGTGTAGGGCAGTACTTCTAAACTAATCAAGGAGCTTGAGCCTTGTCGTCAAATCTGACCATTTGAGAAATTGAGGGTTTACCTCTGGAGTCCACATAGTAAAGCATATAATACCCGGGAGGAATATTTTGCTCAGCCATGTTTGGGGTTGAAAATTTAAGTTTATCTTTCGAGTGCTCCACAATATCCAATTCAATAAATTTTTGTCCCATATCCCAGTTATGAGTGAAAGAAGGTAGTTTCAACAGTACTACTGAAGGTTTTTCGTTTCCGGGTTCATTAGGTAGACTGTCTAGCATCATTTCATACTCCATATCGCTGGAAATCAAATAATAGACCTTTCCCTCAATATCTTTTGAGAAGGTGGTTTTGAGTTTGCTTTTTGGCCTTTCAAGGCATTTAATAGTGGGAGTGCGCTTAGGGTCGATGTGAATGTAAGGTGGCGAGAAAATTTCTGCTGTCCAGTTTTCAGTTGGCGTGTATTGCATTCCTTTTTGCGCTTTGGCCATCTGACCATCCTGAAAGAAATACATGTCAACGTCTACACGGTCAAGGTCTGGCTTGGGTTGGCCGTTTCTGTTTTGATTCATAAATGGTTCTGGCTCCTTTCCAATTGAAGCACGGGCGCTATTGCCACCAGAAACCCACACTTTGCCATTGGGAAGTAGCAAAGCTGCATTGTGGTAAAGCCGAGGTTCTACAGCGGCACTCATTCGTTTCTTATCATAGTTGACAAAGCTTCCATTATCATCATACTGGGGTGTTAGGAGTATGGGATAGAAAACCGGACCATAGAAATCATAATTTCCTCCATTGATGATCAGAACCTGTTTAGTAGGTAAAATAATTGCCGTGAGCATCGTTCGATCATCTTCTATTTCGTTTCCTAAAAAATTATCTTCCTGAGTCCATTTCTGATCTTTCAGAATCCCTTCGTTGAACCAAAACTGCTCACGCTTCCGACTGCCGCGACCACCAGCGAAATGTGAAGGATCTTCAGCGTCTAGCGGTAGCATGGTCCCTGGTGAATTTGGTTGTCCACCTAGAATGGTGATATTTCTCGTGTTTGGGTCTTCATAGGAGGTGCCATAGGAAGTCACATTATCCTGCCGGGAGGGGCCATAGGAAAAAGAAACATCCGGAGCATCAACCGTTCCCTTAATGTCCATGTAATAGGTGACTTTGGTATCTCGCATATAGGCTGCGTCGGCCGTTCGCAGGCTTACCCAGTCACCCTCTCTCGTCAGATAAATTTTATTTTTTTCAACCAGATAATTGTTGGGATAGAGTTTGAAGGCATCGAATTTATTACTCTCCATACAGGCGCTATCACA
Organism: Cyclobacteriaceae bacterium; assembly: GCA_965215825.1. Taxonomy (GTDB): domain Bacteria; phylum Bacteroidota; class Bacteroidia; order Cytophagales; family Cyclobacteriaceae; genus JAWPMT01. The sequence continues at coordinate 1,845,758 of CBDCEM010000002.1, forward strand.
GTCGCAAGGCAGAGGGAAGTCATTGTCACATGAAAGGGATTCCCAATAGGCATGAAAGTTGGGCTCCGAACATTCACCTTCATCAAAATTGGGATTTATTTCTGTTTGAAAAGGACCGTTCTCTTTGTCCTGTACGTTGACAGCTTTCCACGCCTGCTGCGGTTGGTCAGGGTCCCATTTATTGAAGTCGAAGAATTCTATAAAATTATTGATCTGGAATCGATACATGGAATCACCATGGTTAGCATCAAAGCCAACAAATCCGCTAAAAATGGTGAAGCGACCATCCGGTAAAGGAACAATCGACGGATACCACCTTCCACGCTCCATGAATCCTGAAAATGTCCAGGGGTAGTCTGGATTATTTCGAGTAGAAGGCATTTTTCTCCAATCTACTTCTTGCCAATTGATTTTTTCCTCTTGTCGCCAGTCGAAGATAAAGGTACTGTTGGTGCCCGTACGGTAGGGAAAGTAATACTGCGTGCCTCCAATAAAGAGAGGATTTCCATCAGGTAATTGAATGTGTGCGCTACAAAAGAGATCACTAGGTACAAAATGATTTTCTCTTAAAGGGTCGTTGACAGGTACGGGGTGGGGAACTCTATAAAATGAATTGTCAGCCGGGTCGTAAATCGCGGTGTTGTTGACAAGTTGATAATAGTTCTCTTTGCGATAGTTGGGTATATTACTATCATCCCCCATTTGTCGAATACTATTTCGAAAAGGGTCATCATAATAATTGAAAAGGCCCATGGCTGGAGCAGGGTCGTCAAAGAGCGGGTAATATTGTATGTCCTTATAATTTCTCCAGCTACTGCCGCTCGTCATTAGGATTTTTCCGGAGGGAAGCAAGACATTGTGTACAGTTTGCATACCCAGTATGCGTCCAATAGCAGCACCTTTAATTCCGGGGATTACGGAATTCCAGCTCCCATAAATTGCAGCATCGGCATCGTCGCTGGATTCCCGAAGTTCATCTAATTCCATGAGGAATGCAGGTGTGAACTTCATGCCATGGTACTTGTCATCTGAATCGTGCTTATGCCTCGGATCTTGACTTACAGCTATGAATGACGTAAAAAAAAGAAGAAAAGCAATGCTAAAACTTACCCTGGCGTAGGAGAAAATTCGGTTGATTATCATGTCTATGAGGTATTGGTGAACAAGGTCTTCAATAAATCTACGAGTATTTCGCAAATATATCAACACGTCACCGGTGATAAAACTACCGAATTAGGACCCTCAGCTGGAAGGATAAAAGCTCCGGATGTTACAATTCCCCTTCAGAATCGCCAGTCCCTGAGTCTTCATCATCCTCATAGATCACTTCGTAACCTGCTCTTTTCAGGTCTTCCATGGTGTCTATATCGTGAAGTTTGTCAAGCATGTGGAAGGACATGCCCCATTTCTCTAATTCATCCAGTGCCTCATTGAGTACGTGTTCGTGGCTATAATCTTTCTCTTCAAAAATGGCTGGAAAAATGTTATTGAGCCCCAGCAGATAGTATCCCCCGTCTTCAGCGGGTCCAAAGACTACATCGTGTTTATCCAAAGCTTCGTAAGCCTCCTTGATATGCGAAGGCTCTATCTCAAGGGAGTCGCTACCTATAATGACAATTTTTGAATAACCTCTTTCGAAGGCTTCGGTAAACGCACTGAGCATCCTTTCACCCAAACCATCTCCGACCTGAACATGTTTTTGATATTTTTCACTGTCCCAGTCGTCATAAAGCTCAACATATTGATTGTAGTAGATGCCTTTGTCTAATTTTTCATCATCAATTTTATCTACTACTTCAGCTGTATAGTTCAATAGTTCTTTGTAAACCTCCAGAGCTGCATCCATGCCGATATCCTTGGCAATGCGGGTTTTCACTGTACCCGGTAGCAAATTCTTTACAAATACCATTAAATAATTCTTCTGCATCTTTTTATTTATTTAGTGCCTGTCACACTGCATTAATATATTTTGATTCCGTTCTGTAGCCACCTCGACCAAAGTAGATTGTAGGTGTGTACCGAGTCTGTCGGTACGTTCTCAAGGTTTACTACTTCGTTTCCTTTATTCTTCCAATCGAAAATTCCGCCATAAAGGTTTTGAACATTTTTATAACCGGCCTTCTGGAGCTGCTCTCCCGCACGCTCACTTCTGTAACCTACCGAGCAATATACAAGCACTTTGGCATCTTTCGGAATATCAATTACCTGGTCCGGACGAAACGTTTCGTAATTGAGCATACGAGCTGCAGGTAAGTGACTTACTTCATATTCTTCCGGTGAACGAATGTCCAGGATGTAATAAGATTCAAGGGTAGTGGTATCCAATTCGTCACTTTTGACGAGAGGTACTGTTTCCTTGTACAGGCGTTTGAGTTCCTTTTCAAAGGCTTTCTGACCGCAAGACGCATGAACCATTGCCAACATGACCATTAGAGGCAGGATACGAAACCATCTGCTATTGGTTTTCATAATTGGTTTTTGATTGTCGAAAAATTTCAATTATTGCTACTCCAAATACTGTCACGTATTCCAAAAATATCCATCCCATGGGTAAATGAAAATCTTCAGTAGCGTAACCTATGTAAGTTAGAAAGATCATTAGACTCCATACCACCGGGAAATAAAACCCTGAGAGGACACCAAGTGGAATCAAGGGTAAAATATACCAGGGGTGAACAGTAGTGCTCAGTAGTAGGTATATCACGAGAGATCCCATCAAAATCTGGGGTAAATCTTTTTTAAGCCGAGTGCCAAGGAATGACCATGCCATGATCAGTATGAACGTTGTGATTCCCAACGATGGTCCTATTTGCTGGATCAAGTTGTAACCCATGATCATAAATCCAACTTCACGAATTAGAAAGTAGATGCTGGCATTGAATTCAAAACTTTGGAAATAGAGCCCAATGCTGGAGCCCATTCCTGAAACAAGGGCACTCCCGATCATAGGTATAAATGTGATTGCAGCCATAAGTACAGCAACAAAGCATACAAGGATCCCTTTCCTGGGCCATTGCTTCATCAGGACGGCCGGTAGGAATATGAGAGGAACGAGTTTGGTGGCAATGGCTCCGGCAAAGCCAATACCTTGACCGAATACTTTGGCACTATGAAATTGATGAATCCCCAGGAGGAGGAAGAAAATAACCAGCCCCTCAAAGTGCAAATTGCCGGTAAATTCCAGAATCACTAGCGGGTTCAGAAAGAACCAAAATGCATTTTTTACAGGCTTTCCATGTTTTTCAAGGAGTGATTTTAACAGTAAGAAACTTCCTATATCCGCGGTAACGAGAAAGGACCGCATTATATTGACAGAAAGCAGCCAATTGTCCGGGCCTCCAAATTTGGCACTTAGCCAAAAAATGGCCTGATTCAGTGGGGGGTAGATGGTGTAGTAATTGGGGGAATTTAATTGCTCAAAGAAAGTTTGGTCAATTCCGGAGATACCCAGATTCAGTGCCTCATCGGGTAACAGGCCGAATGGATTGATGCCATTCATTAGTAAGGTGCCATCCCAGACAAAGCGATAGAAATCGTCTGACAAGTTTGGCAATCCCCAGAGTAGCACAACTCTGATTAGGATGCCGGTTGCAAAAAGTGCTTTCCAGGGGAGAGAAGTTAGTCCAACAACCCATGCATAGGTAAAGAAAGATACGCCATAGACCACCATCAACGTGGTAGTCTGTGATCTGGTTATCACCAATCCCAAAAAAGTAAGACTAGTCAGTAAGATGAAAAGGAAGGTGTATTCAGCAGTACCTGTCGACCTGTGAAAGGAAGGCTGACTATTCATCAGGCAGCTTGGATGGGCTTCAATGAAATAAAGAAGATGTAGCTAAATCCTATGGCAAGCATCAAATGGAAAAAGAGCAATCCAAAATCACCAAGAATGAATGCAGAGACAATGCCGAATATAAAGTAAAGTGCAAGTACACCTTCACATAGTGTAATGGGTGTGATGGTGTGTTTGAGATAGACGTTCCCTTTCCAGGAATCGCCTTTTTTCAGGACATTAAATTTAGGTGTACGAATAAAAGGTGTCTTAATTCCTAACCAGCCTTCGGCAATTGCAATGGAATTGTGAAGAGCTAATCCCATGGAGTAGGAAAGAAACATCGGAAAATGACCAGCGAAATACTTAAGTGTGTAGTTCGGGTTTGTGGCTTTGGATGAAAACCAATAGAAGACACTCATGCCAATGAAACCAATGATAAAGATGCTTCCGAGATCAAAAAGCAAGGCTAATGTGGGATTATGCTCTTTTATGTACAACATAGGGATAGATAGCACAGCAGCTGTCAATAGAAACAAAAAGACTGAGCTATTGAGAAGGTGCATGGCCCCTCGGACTTTATGAGAAAACCCGAGATCGGATTTCCAGATTTTTCCCAGATTCTTTCGAGCGGTTTCCGCTGCTCCCTTATTCCAGCGGTACTGCTGTGATTTTACTGCAGGCATCAGGACAGGCAATTCTGCCGGAGAGAGGACGTCCTCCAGGTAATCAAATTTCCAGTCCTTGAGTTGAGCTCTGTAACTAAGGTCCAGATCCTCGGTGAGCGTATCATGATGCCACCCTCCGGCATCGATAATACAAGTTTTTCGCCAGACCCCTCCTGTTCCATTGAAATTAATAAAACTTCCCGCTTTTAGTCGTCCTTTTTGTTCGATGGTGAAATGGGCGTTGAGGCCAAAAGCCTGTACCCGGGTAAGTAGGCTATAATCTTGATTAAGGTGACCCCAGCGCGTTTGAACCATTCCTATTTTCGGGTCACAGAAGGGAGCCAGAGTTGATTTTAAAAAGTCTTTTGAAGGCAGAAAGTCCGCGTCAAAGATGGCAATAAATTCACCTTTGGCATGCTCCATGCCATATTGCAATGCTCCAGCTTTAAAGCCTTTCCGCTCTGGTCGCTGTACCTGCTTGATATCTATACCAGCTTTTTGATACGCAGCGACTTTTTTAGCAACAATTTCTACTGTTTCATCATTGGAATCATCCAATATCTGAATTTCAAGTTTGTCCTGTGGATAATCAAACGCCGCAACTGCGTCAATTAGTCGTTCGATCACATAACGTTCGTTATAGATGGGTAATTGAACGGTGACCGGTGGGAATTCCTTTAATTCCGATGAGCCAGAAGCTTCTCTCTGCTTCTGATTTTTTCGATAATGCCACGCCAGATTGAATTGCCCCAAACTAAAGGCACAAATCACCAATAATGAAAACCCGTAACCAACGATGATTAACCACTCCATTGTTGCTACAAATATTTAAATATCGTGGTAATTATTTTATATCCTGCCATTACTGTTCCTTTAACAGTGCCTGAAACTTTCGATTTTCCAATTCTTACTCGATAATTTACAGGTATGTCTACAGTTTTCATTTTCTGCTTGGCCGCTTTCAATTGCATTTCTACGGTCCAACCATAATTGGTATCCTTCATCTCCAACGCAACCAAACTTTCATATTTGATCGCTCGAAAAGGCCCAAGATCGGTATAAGTCGTGCCGTAAAACCACCGCATCAAAGTAGTGGCCAGCCAATTGCCAAAAACTTGCTGAGGTGTCATTGCGCCCTTCTCTTTTCGTCCCAGTGCCCTGGAACCAATCACCATATCAACATGCTCATTGACAATTGGTTCCACAAGTTTCGTCATTTCTTCCGGGTAGTCAGAGTGATCACCATCGATAAACACTACTATGTCGGGATGTGTACTGCTTTCGTGGATATATTCCAGGCCTTTTAAACAGGCCTGACCATAACCTCTTCTGGTTTCTGAGAGGGCAGTAGCACCTTTATCATGAGCAACCTGAAAAGTATTGTCAGTACTGCCATTATCGATTACAATGACCTCAGACACTAAGTCTTTTGGGATTTCATCAATGACCAATCCAACGGCATTTTGCTCATTGAACGCAGGGATAACGACTCGAATATCTAGGGATTCAGACAAAGGCGACGAAGATTGAGGCGCAAATTTAGTTCTATTTTGCGCCCTTTCAAGTCCTCGGAATGACAAACCGAATGAGAGGTCAACTCAGAGGACTTGAGGTAAGTGTCCAAAAGTTCTCCTTGAAAGCATGAACCGCCGGAATTATTATTCCGCTTGGGAGCTGAAGGTCAGCCACTCAGGTTGATCATTCGCTAGTTTGGTCAAGTTGCCTCTGCATTTGCTCTACTTCCAGAATCGCAGGGTTGATTTTTTTTCGAACTGCCTTCAGGTTTAGAACAACAATGTATGCGTAGAAGGCGGCCAACAATCCCAGAATTAATAGTTTTTCACCGATGGGGTAGGGAGGACTTAAAAGAGTAGGTGTCCAATCATAATCTATGGGATTCCCCATTCCAAGAAAGAGCACTACATGCGACAGAAACGGCGGAAGAACGTACCAGTACCAAACTGTGTTCAATAATTTCTTCTGTTTTTCAAGTTTCAATTTGTATCCGGCTAGCTGTTGTTCCATGGGTTCTGTAAACTCATCAAGGCTTGTTTTTCCCCTGGCTTGCCTTAATCGAAATATTACATAAATGCCCCAGATTATACCAATGATGGCGGCAACCTTACTTGATGGAAATGGAAACTCATACCCAATATAGGCAAAGAAGAAAATCGCTCCTAAGGCCCCTAAGGTCTCATTTCTATCCCTTTTCCTTATTTTGCTTTCGAACTTTTTCTGATTGTTTTTCAGGTCTCGAATTAACTCACCCAAATCAAAGTTTATCATATCGTTTTCTCCCGATTTATTCCAAATATTTTTCACTTCCTGTTCTCGCATGTTCAGTTCTTTTGGGTCATACAATCGAAAAGCTTTTTTCGGATTCTCTTCATTTTTACAGCAACGTGGTTTTCAGTGATTCCAAGCACAGAGGCAATCTCAGAATATGGCAGCTCTTCGAGATATAGGATCACCATGGATTGATCTGCATCATTGAGGGTTGAGATGCATTGTTTAAGCTGAAGGTATTTTTCGCCAACTTCAGCATTAGAGTCATCGACGATTGAAAAGTCTACCGAGTTGAGGCTGACTTTTTGTGCGTCTCCCGGGTGTTTCATTTTTGATCGGATGCAGACGTTTAGTGCGATCCGATAGACCCAGGTGCTAACACTGGAGTGTCCCTGGAACTTATCCAAAGAACGCCATACCTGATAGATCACGTCCTGGAACAGATCTTCTGGTTCATTTGGGGAAACTGCATAGATTTTGCAGATCCTGAGAATACGACCTTTGTTGTCCTCAACTATTTGCTCAAAAGAAATAGCCATCAGGATCTATGATACTTTTTCGTCATGATAAAACCTTGGTTACCATGGATCGAAAAATATGACAAGAAAGGTTTAAAAAATATCAGGTTGTTTTAAAACCCCGCGGCCTGGCCGTCTTTCCGGCTTTCTGAAGCTCCACGAAAAACTTTGTTTTTATCATCCCACATGATCGCCTGATAACCTCCGTAGATTCCACGACCGTATCCAACCGAATGTCCCCGATCCATCAATCCGCGTATGGTTTCGTAGGTGATTCCAGATTCAATTCTTACTTGTCCGCGGCCCGTGGATTCTTGTCCAGTGGGGCTGGCATTACCTCCGGTATGGTCCCATCTGGCAGCATCACCCGCTTCCTGAAGGTTCATGCCAAAATCAATCAGATTCATGACGATTTGAGAATGCCCCTGAGGCTGAAAATCTCCACCCATGACTCCAAAACTTACCCAGGGTTTGTTGTCTTTCGTAATAAAGGCCGGAATAATTGTGTGAAAAGGCCTTTTTTCAGGTTCGTACGTATTGGCCTGCCCCCTTTTCAGGCTGAACAGTTCACCGCGATTTTGGAGCATGAATCCCAACTTGGGAGGAGCCATTCCTGAACCCATACCTCGATAATTACTTTGAATCAGAGAAATCATGGTTCCTTCCTTATCAGCGACTGTCATATAGATGGTTTCGCCTGCGCTAATCTCACCAGCTTCATAACGCCCTGCCCGGTCACCAATCAGCTCCCGACGTTTGGCAGCGTAGGCTTCAGAAAGCAATTTGTCAAGAGGCACATCAAAGAAGTCCATGTCCGCATAGTATTTTGCCCGATCTTCAAAGGCCAGTTTCTTAGCTTCTGTGAATAGATGTAAGTGTTCCGCACTTCCGAACTCAATGTCAGAAAAATCATAGCCTTCCAGAATAGTAAGCATTTGTAATGCAGCAATCCCTTGTCCGTTTGGTGGAAGTTCCCAAACGCCGTACCCCCTGTAGTTAACAGAAACAGGCTCTACCCATTCAGATTTGTGATTGGCCAGGTCGTCATAACTTAAATAACCGCCTTGCTTTTCGATAAAGGTTCCAATGGTCCTGGCTATATCTCCTTTGTAAAATGCATCCCTACCTCCTTTAGCAATTTGACGATAAGTATTGGCGAGGTAAGGATTTTTGAAAATTTCTCCTTCCTGAGGGACTTTCCCGTTTCTCATGTAATTGTCTTCAATATTTGGATAGCCAGCTGCCATAAACCTGGGTACGGTCAGGTTAATGTACCAGGCGATAAGCTCAGTAAGAGGAAATCCTTCTTCAGCGTAGGAAATGGCAGGAGCCAGAATCTCTTCCATGTCCATCGTTCCAAATTTTCCATGTAATTCGAACCAACCATCTACGGCACCGGGTACGCTCACGGGTAGTGGGCCATATGATGGGATCTTCGAAAGTCCCATTTTATCGAAATTTTTCAATGTCAACCCTTTTGGAGAACGCCCGCTGGCATTTAATCCATAGAGTTTTTGAGTCTTGGCATCCCAAACAATAGCAAAGAGGTCCCCTCCAATACCACAGCCAGTAGGTTCCATCAATCCCAGAGCTGCATTGGCAGCTATTGCTGCATCAATCGCGTTTCCTCCTTTCTTTAAAATGTCCAGCCCTATTTGTGTGGCTAGCGGATGGCTGGTGGCAACCATTCCATTTTGGGCAATTACCTCGGACCGTGTGGAAAACAACTCTCCTGTAATTCTATCTTGAGCGCCTGTTAAGTTGATGACGGCCAATGTGGCCATGAAAAGGAAAAACTTCTTCATGAGGATTGATTTTTTAGCTAGCACAAACTAGTAGAAAAACCTGCATTGGCCAATGAATGTTTGATCAATGGAGTGACGGGACCCTTACAAATGTTGAAGAAGACGTGTCGCAATTGATTATCATCAGGACCCTATGAAGAGATATGTATTTTGGGAAGAAGTCAATCAACTGGATATTGAGTAAAATTAATAGCTCGGCCGCTATAGCATTGCGGACGAAGTGTTTTGGGCATTTGCAATGCCATAAGGATCATTTATTTTGCTCTTTTAATGGGAAGTAGGTATAAAATCAAAGATAAGGAAGGATTATATTTTGTGACATTCACGGTAACAGGTTGGGTTGATCTTTTCATTAGAAATGACTATCGAAATTGCCTCATCGACTCTTTCCAATATTGTGTAACGAAGAAAGGATTGAATGTTCATGCCTTCGTGATCATGACAAGTCATGTCCATGCGATTTTGAGTGCGACAGAAGGTGCTGATTTGATTGGGATAATCAGAGACTTAAAGAAGTTCACTTCGAAGCAATTGATTGATCTCATCAGGACCATTCCCGAAAGTCGTAGAGAATGGCTCTTGAATAAATTTCGCTTTGAGGCGAACCGAAAACTTAGGGGAAAATATTTTCAGGTTTGGCAAGAGGGGTATCATGGAGTGCAAATTGAAACCAATGAATTTCTAGAACAGAAACTCACCTATATCCATGAGAACCCGGTATTTGCTGGCTTTGTGACGCGGCCTGAAGACTATTTGTATAGTAGCGCGCGTAATTATTGTGATGAGCCTGGAGTAATGGAAGTGGTCATCCTAAGTTGACAGGCATTACAAATGCCAAAGAAAATGTGGTCGCAATACAATTTCGACCAAACCCCTTTAAGGTGAACAGTTTTCCGGAGATAGCTGAAATGATATATTGTTTTGACTTTGTTCTCATTGAATAAGTAGGGTCTGCTGAGAAACGCTAAAAAGATTTCCTTTGTGTCCTAGGGCGGTATTTTCATTATCTTTTAGGAAGCCAAAGTGCAAAGGAAAGTGAAACGACCCTCTAAAAAGCGTGCACCTACAACCAGTTATGTGAGCCAGAACCAGCTGGTTATTTCTGGGTTTGAGACTGGGTTTTCGCAAGATCTTGATCCTAATAATCGTTGGGTACAGCTAGCCAGTAAAATCCCTTGGGATGATCTGGTTTCCTTGTATGAACGTCACTACAGCCGTAAGTCCACCGGTAGACCTCCACTAAATCCCAGGGTAGTCATTGGAGCATTGATCATCAAACACATGTGCAACCTCGATGATAGGGAGACCATCCATCAAATCACCGAGAACATTTACATGCAGTATTTCCTAGGCTACAGTGGTTTTTCTACACGATCACCTTTCGATCCTTCCTTGTTTGTCGAGATCAGGAAGCGGTTGGGGGAAGAGATCTTAAATGAGATGAATATGCGCATACTTCAAGCCTCTGGCTCAGTCGGTTCATCGCAAGAGCAAGAAGATGATGAAGATCCTCCTGATAGGGATAAGCGTAAAGGGGAGTTACTTATGGATGCAACCGTATCTCCTCAAGACATTGCCTATCCAACGGACTTGAATCTACTCAATGAAGCACGCAAGCACACAGAGAAGATCATTGACACGCTCCATGAAAAAGGAGACTTTGAGAAAAAGCCACGGACTTATCGAAAAGTAGCTCGCAAGGAATACCTAAAAGTTGCTCAGAATCGTAATCCGAGCAGGAGAATAGTACGCAAAGCAATAGGCAAGCAGTTACGGTACTTACGCAGGGACATTGCTCATATTCATACTATGTTGGATACTTTTGAGGCATTTCCTCTCTCCAGGCGGGAACAAAGAATGTTTATGGTAATACAAACTCTGTTCGCTCAACAGCAAGAGATGTTTGAGGAACGTAAACACAGTGTAGCAGATAGAATCGTAAGCATACATCAACCTCATGTTCGTCCGATTGTTCGAGGCAAGGCCAGAGCCAAGACAGAGTTTGGATCCAAATTGCATCTCTCGCTGGTAGACGGATATGCCTTTATAGATACTATTTCCTGGGATGCATTCAATGAAGGCACGCATTTAGAGGAATACGTAGAGAACTACAAACAGCGATTTGGGTACTATCCCGAGAAGGTCATAGCTGATAAGTTGTATTGGTCAAGAGATAACCGCCGGTGGCTCAAAAAGAATAACATAAAGCTGGCAGCTAAGCCACTTGGCCGCCCATCGGCTAAGGCAGTGGCAAACCACGTAAGTCCGGGAGAGCGTAATCCCATCGAAGGAAAATTTGGGCAAGCCAAGAACGGATATGGAATGAATCGTATTCGTGCTAGGCTTAAACAAACAAGTGAATCATGGGTAGCATCCATTATCCTGGTACTGAACCTGGTCAAATTGGCTGGGACGGTACCATATTGCCTGAGTTTTTCAGCACAACAATGGATCATAAAACTCTTCCGAGTATACTGCAAAGAGCTTAGAGATAACATATTTCGAATAAAGTGGCTTTTAAGCCCCTATGAACGTGAATTGAATAATCTTAACCTCTGAGTTTTTCAGCAGACCCTAAGTAGTAGCTCGGCCGCTATTGCATTGCGGACGAAATGTTTTGGGCATTTGCAATGCCAGACCTTAAAGTACCTTCTCCAGTGTCGCTTCTACTTCTTCCTGAATCTCAATGCCATACTTCACAGTTTTCAACATGAATTTATAATCAGGATCTTCTTCTGAATAAGTAAAACTCTTTGTACCTAATGAATCAGATTGAGTAAGATACCGGACCAGGCGATCTTCCTTTTCCCATTTCAATTCAAAATTTCGAAACGCAGAATTCAAATACCTTCTTTTCCCTTCTCGAATGAGGATAGGGCCTTCTTTCGCCAATGCTGTGGTCACGGAATCTAAAGGCTTGAGTTTGAAACTCCCAAGTGTATAGATCAAACTTTCAGAGATGTCGCCACCCATGAGGAATTTCTTCTTACACAATTCCTCGTCTATATGGTAGAATGTCAATTCATTCACAGATTCCTTATAAAGTGTGAGATCCGGTTCATCAACAATATGAAATTGCATCCTGTCTTGAAAGAACATACCAAACAGCTTAGCCTGAGGCATGTATTTTCTTTCGAGGTATGACGTGAACTTCGCGGGATCTATTTTTTTTGGTGGTGGGGGAGCTACGGCTTCTAATATTTGGGGCTCTTCGATTGGCTCTTTTGTCTCTGTTTCTACTTCACAGGATTGGATGCATACCATGATCAGCAGTAAAAAACCAATAGAAACTGTGTTGTTTTTCAAAATTTGCACTTTGATTGTAAGTTACGAAACGAATGATATTCCAATCAGGTTTAAAAATACAAAAAAGGGATGCCGATGGCACCCCTTGACTTTTTGTATAGAAACAAAGCTTATTCGTCTTTCAATGTTGCCGCCGGATTCAGGAAAGCAGTTTTTATGGTATGATAGGAGACCGTCATCGCAGCTAAGATGATCAGCGCAACGGCAGGTATCGCGAATAACCACCAGCTCAATACGATTCTGTTCGCAAAGTCTTCTAACCAGTTGTTGAGCAACCAATAAGTAAGTGGTAAGGAAAGCAGGATAGCTAGTCCTACCAGCTTTAGAAAATTGGTAGTCAAAAGTATCCACAGGCTTTGGATTGTTGCACCCAGCACTTTCCTTACTCCTATCTCTTTCGTCCTCATTGCCGTAATGAACGATGAAAGTCCAAATAAACCCAAGGCAGCGACCAGTATGGCTAAACCCGAGAAAAGAGTGAAAATAGAGCCGAAATTGACTTCTGTGTTGTACTGTTCATTGTAGTAATCATCGAGGAAGAAGAAATCGAAAGGTTTGTTATTGAATGCATTTTCCCATGAAGCTTGTACAGTTTGTACAGCGGATTGCATATTACTTGCATTGATCCGAATAGAGTAGAACCCTCCTGGAGACTCAAAATACCTGAAAATGAGAGCGTCATAAGCTTGCTTTGGAGATTCCTGTCGGTAGTCTTTTACCACCCCTACGATGCTGAATGTGTCTCCCCAGAAAAAAAGCTTTTCCCTCATCAACGAATCCGGATCCAGAAAGCCTATCCTTTTCATGGCAGATTCATTCACGATCACATTATTTTCCTCAGTTCCAAAGTTTTTATTGAATTTTCGACCTGCGATCAATTCAATGCCGTAGTAATCGATAAACTGATCATCAGCTCCAATTACCCGATATTGATTCGCATCAGCATCACTTTGTTGAATCAACCTGATGCCTCCGGCATTCCAGCCAGGAGACCGCCCCGGGATGGCACTTGAGGTCGCTGTACTTTTCACGATCGATTGATTTTTAAGGTCATCCATGAAGACATTATTCTTCAGGTCATAGATCGAATCACTGGCAAAGTTTGGAGTTTGCAAGACCATGGTTTGGTCTATTTCTATCCCCAGATCCTGCGATTGCAAAAAGTTCATCTGTTTATATACAACGAACGTTCCCGTGATTAAGACAATGGAAGACAGGAACTGAAAAGTAACGAGCCCTTTTCTGAGTAGATTTCCTTTTTCACTTCCTGAAAACCTGCCTTTTAACACGGTAACAGGTTGGAAACCTGCCAGTACCCATGCAGGATAAAACCCTGACAGCAGAATGCCCATAATAAAGACACCCAATGATCCTAACCAGAAATAAGGTGCGTCCGGCCAGGTAAATGCCTCATTTCGACCTACAAAATCATTGAAGAAAGGAAAGCTGATCACTACGAAAACCCCGGCAATCACAAATGCCATGAAGTTAATGGAAAGCGATTCAAACAGGAATTGACCTATCAACTGCTTACGTTGGCTACCCATCACTTTCCGGATGCCGACTTCCTTGGCGCGATTGATGGAGCGGGCGGTTGTCAGGTTGATGTAGTTGATCCATGCAATGAACAATACGAACAAACCAATGATGAGCAGAAAGTAAGTGGTCGTTTCATTGCCCGTGGGTTTGATTTCCATTCGATAGTTAGAAGTCAAGTGTATTTTTTCCAAAGGTTGAAGAACCATTTCGATCCAAGCTGCTTCTTCACGAAGTTGTTCACCTTGCCGGGCTTCCACAACATCTGCCATCTTGGCTATCATATTTTCCGGATTAGTACCATCTCTGAGGACTACATAATTCAGAAACCCGTCCCAATTCCAGGCACTTCTGGATCGGTCACTGGTAAACTGGACAAATGACTCAAAGGAGTAGAGAAGGTCAAACTGCATATGGGAACGTTCTGGTAGGTCCTGGAATATACCTGTCACCTCAAAGTCCCTGGAATCGTTCATTGTAATTCGCTGACCGACAGGATCTTCATCTCCGAACATCTTCTTAGCCAATGTTTCACTTAAGGCTACCGTGAAAGGTTCTTTTAATACCAGACTGTCTACACCTCTTAGCAATGGAACTGAAAAGACTTGAAAGAAATTGGTTCCGGCATAATATGGTTTCTCCACATCAAAATAATCATCACCTCGGGAGATCTGGGCACTACTAGGTGTGAGATTGACGAAATCGAGTACCTCAGGAAGGTCATTCTTGAGGTGATAGCCGGCCCCGGCCATTCCAGACGCCCATTGCGTGGATAGTTCACCTTTGTTGTACCTATTGGTTTGAACCCGATAAATATTCTCTTTATTCTCGAAAAAGTTGTCGTAGGACAACTCGAAGTAAACATATTGAAGAATCATAAATCCGGCAGCCATCCCAATAGCGAGACCAAAAGTGTTAATGAAGGAATAAAAGGGATGCTTTGCCAGGTTGCGGTAGGTGATTGTAAGGTAATTTCTTAACATGGCTTCAAGGTTTGAGTTTGACTTTTTTCTTTGTTTGAAAAGCAATCGGAAAAACCCGATGGCCTTCCAGTAATACTGTACGTGAGCCAGAGCTTTGCCATTTTGAGCGACATCCAATAGGAACTGCTCATGGAGGTCGCCCGCAATACCCTCAAATAAATGGCCTTTGCAAAACTTCTCGAGAAGGTTTGTGACGCGTTTTGGAGGGTGATATGTAATATCTTTTTTGCTCACAGTTCTGATGTGCTCAATAGATTACTACTCGTAACGTAGGGTCTTTACCGGGTTGGTGTTGGCTGTTTTTACGGTTAGCCATAAGATCGAAATAGAAGCAAGCACGACAACCAGCACAATTCCCAGGGTCATGATTGTCCAATCTACGTTTACAGCGTATCCAAGATTGGAGGTCCACGCCCTGTTCATGAACCAGGCAACAGGTCCGCCCAAGAGTAGGGAAATACCTATTAATCCATAGAAACTTCTGGATAAGAGTACCACCAATTGCGTAACTCCTGATCCCAACACCTTGCGGACGCCAACTTCCTTTGTTTTTAGCTCAACGTGATGCAAGATCATTCCAAATTGACCAATACAGGCAATGATGATAGCTAGTGAGGCAATGAGTCCGACGATTTTGGCGATATCTTCAAATTCAGCATAGATATCATCAATTTCATAATCGTAATGGGAAATCTCAAACGGATGAATTTTGTCAAATTCTCTCCAGCTTGCCTCTATGATTTTTTCCGCTTCATGATTTTTCAGATTCGCATATTTAATATTCAGGTATTGGAATTCGTCAGGTGCATAAGTAAGGAGCAATGGGCCAGACTCGATAAACAGGAATTGATATTTGAAATCCTCAACAACGCCAATGATTTTGATGGGATCACCTTCGGTTTTGAGTGTCATTGGCAGCTGATGTTCGGCAGTAAGGTCTAATTTCTGAGCCATCGCCGCATTGATCATGGCGATTTTTTGATCCGGATTGTGTCCCTTTCTAAAGTTGTCACCCAACATCAGAGAAATGTCAAAGTTGTTCAGGAAATCCTCATTCACCGAGAAGGTGGAGACCTGTCGCACTTCTGAGTTTTCCGTTAGTCTCACTCCCGTTCTGGGCACTACTTCCAGAGCAGGGAGACTGCTGGATAAGCTTACGCTTGTTATATTGGATTGCTTCAAAAGTTCATTCCGCAACGCCTCGTAGGGAGCATCCTTGATTTCGATACTGGCGAGGTGTTCTTTTTCAAACCCATACTCCATTTCAAAAAAATGAGTTGACTGACGAGAAACAACGATAGCGGTGATGATGAATACCACTGAAGCGATGTACTGAATCAGAACCAAAGATTTTCGCAGGACGACCCCAGGCGCTTTTTTGCCACCTTTTCTCAAAGCCTGTTGAAAAGCAACTTTACCAACGTACCATGACGGATATCCGCCGGCAATCAGTCCGATAAACATCGCAAAACCCAGGAAGTAAAGTAAAATGAACGCATTGCTCCAGACACTGATGTCGATCTGCCCTTTAATATCTCTAAGTACTTTCAGGTCATTGAATATGGGAAGTACCACCATCAATAGCCCGATGGCGATTACCCAGGAAACCAGGACGGTGACTTGTGCCTCAATAAGGAATTGGAAGATTACCGATTTTTTGCCGGCTCCCATAATCTTTCGAATGCCAATTTCTTTAGCGCGTTTAAGGGATTGAGCAATTGATAAGCCTATATAATTGAAACAGGCCGACAGCATGATTACCGCTGCCAGAATGGCCAGAAACCAGAATACAAAGTTGGGTGTTACAAATCCTATCTCATACCTGACAATCGTTCCGAAGTTCACATCACTTAATTTTTGAACCTTAAAACCTCGTTCTGCCTGTAAATCATCTGGAAACAATGGACGAAGTGAAGCCAGAAATTTTTCGATGGCCACTACATCATTTTGGGCGGTTCGGAAGTAATTATAGTACCGATCTTCTCCCGACCAGATCATTTGTGGATCATGAGAGGACATAGAGATCAAAGCATCGAACTCTATATGAGAACGCCCGGAAAGAGGTTTACTCACACCAGTGACCTGGAAGGAGCCCATTTCACCAATTTGAATGAGCTGACCAATTGGGTCTTTGTCGCCAAAAACTTTAACTGAAAGTTCTTTTGAGATTACTATGGAGCCGGGATTCTGAAGTGCTGTTGAAGCATTTCCCGATTGCAATTCAAAACCAAAAAAACCAAAGAAATTAGGTTCAGCATATAAACCTGAGAAATTGATCACCTTTGATTGTAAACGTACTTCCGATCCGATGTTTTTGAAGCGAGAAGTGGATTCGATATGATCAAAATTTCCTTTGAGACGATCTGAGATATCGTAAGGCGATGTAGCCAGCCTGTCATCCCGATCCTTTCTATCATTGAACTCCGTGGAAAGTACCCGATAGGTGGTTTCATAGTGTTCATTGTGCTGATCCATACCACGTTGATCCAGGTAAAAAAGGATCATCAGGAGGCAAAGGGTCATGGATGTAGCGAGTCCGAAAATATGAATCGCCGAAAATACACGCTGCTTTTTTATTGACCGTACAGCGCTTGTTAGATAGTGATTGACCATGTAAAGATTATATTTTGAGTTTTTTCTTTTGAACCTTAGGCGCATAAAACCCAGCGCCTGAAATGTATACAGGATGTTGGCTCTGAATTGACCTTTTTGAGCCACGTTTTGGTAGAACTTTTCCTCAAGATCTCCCTGAATGCCTTCCAGTAACCTGGGGTCACAAAAGTGCTCCAGCAACCAATCGATAGTCGTTGGTTTTCCAGAACTCATTCGAAAGCTATTTTTGGGATGGAGTCCCAGATGTCATTGCGCATGGACCTGGTTTGTGAAAGTGCTTTTTGTCCAGCGACGGTTACACGAAAGATATGCTTTCTTCTTCCTCCGCGTTCCGGGCTCGATCCATCATATCGAGAGGATACATACCCTTTTTCATCCAGTCGGATGAGCACCGCATGCACCGTACTGATGGAGATTGAGCGATTACACTTTTCTTTGATCGAGTTCTGGATGGCCACACCGTATGCATCATCATACAGCATTGCTACCGTCAACATGACCAGTTCCTCCAATTCTCCAAGATTTGTTCCCTTCATATTTTCTCTTTTTCGAGTCAGGCCTGTCACGCTGAGCCCAGTCGAAGCGCAGGCTACTTTATAACAGGTATACTCACAAAATTGGAATAAGTTTCGTATTTGTAAAAATCGGATGATAAATTTCTTTCGTATTTGTAAAATTTGGACTTTAAGACGCCCTGCCGCACAAAACTTTTCGGCCAGACCGGCGCCGGCGGGTCGGCCGGGTTCCTGCTCCTTTGGTGTTTGAGTTTTAAGACCGGGATTGATTATCTTAGTTGAATATATGAGACATCTATTGGCTGATTCATGAAACTGCTAGCGCTATTGTTAGCAATTGTCCTACTTTCCTGTAGTTCAAGAAATGGATTGATCACACCTGTTGAAATGGTCGAGGAGGAAGAGATACCCATAGACCCCAGAGATGTTATTCCTGCGGAGACATGCGTATTGGATGATGCTACGAGTAGCAAACGTCTGTTTGAAATTCAATCATATGAGGAAGACGGCTCGGTGAAATTCAGATACTTACGCTATGAACAGGGAAGGTTAATAACGTATGCTGCGGATTCTCCAAGGATATATGAGCAGTATAAGTATGATGAGCAAGATCGTTTAATACTTATCCTCAGTGGGAGCCGTAGTGATTCACTATTCTATGATGAAATGGGTAGAATGAGTAAGAGAACGATTTATGATGAAAATGGAACTCCTCAATTCAACTATAGGTACAGCTACGATCCGGAGGGACAAATGATTGCAATTGTCAGTGAATTTATGTCTTCCCAATATCTAGGTGAAACAGATTCATTGACTTTGGAAGACGGTAACATCATACGTGAGGAGTATTATAGAGGCGACCTTTTGTTATACGAGCACTGTTATACGTATGATAGTTCCCCGAATTATCGAAAGCATAATCACTATTGGATAGATTGGCCATGGATGTATTTTAGTAGAAATAATACACTCACAAGGTCCACAATAGAATATGGTGTACAGTTCAACTTTTACTGTTTCGACTGTGAGTGGTTCTATGAATATGACTTTGAAGGCTATCCCGTTTACATCACAGATACTTACACAGCAAGCCTCCAGGGCTTGTCATACGACTGTGATTAGATATAAATCTCAGTAAACTCCCCATTTTCCCCTCTTGAGAGGGGTACAATGCTATTAAGTTAAGCTTCATATGGTCACTTATTGAATTGAGTAATCCTTCCCTTTTTACTACTAGCTATTACATCTCGGCCAAAATGCCTATCAGGAATTATTGCTATGATGGAAGAGGCTACTTGATTCAATATTTGACTTATGAAATGCTCATTATTTGAGTTAAAGAGGAATGAGAGTAGTTTTTCTCTTACAAATCGATAGGCATTCTTCCAGTTGTATTTGTATTTCCATTTACGGTTGGAAATACGTTGATCGATAGTTCTACTAGCTAATAAGCCTGTAATAGCGACTAAATTCATACAAAAAATATGTGCGTAAAACTCTTGAAAGATGCCTGCGGCCTTCTTGCAACCAAATTGTTCAATTTTCATCTTTGGCTTTAAGTTTTTAAAGCCTTCCTCCACGCCCCAACGAAGCTGATACAGCTCATTTATGTCCCGAGCGCTGTATTTCTGCTGATCGAAAAGGTTGGTGATTAGCAATTCGGTTTCACCACTACTTAGTTCAATTCTTACAATTCTGACCTTAATGGGAGTGGCATCGAGTTTATTCTTACGGCTATTCTCAACCTCTTTTGGACTAGGCTCCCATGTGGTAATTATGTCATCCTCATCGTGAGTTATGATATTCTTGGCGAAGTTGGAACTGTTAATTGGTAATCGTATACAGACTTTGGTCTGGTGACTCACCAACTCTTTTATCGTACAGAAATGACCAAATCCTCTGTCTAAGATCAGCATATCATTTTCTTTAACGCTAGACAGGCCCTTTTTAAGCAAAGTCTTTTCACCTTCTCTCATTGTAGATAATTGACTGTCCACCACAAACTGATTCAATACATCATAGATCATGAATGTCCTGGCCAAGTACCTTTTAGTTCCTAACTCATTAGTCGCGTATAGGCCAAAATAATCTTCGATATCTTGATGTGCGGGTAGGTTTAATGTACTACCATCTCCCGCAAGTAGACAATGCCCTTTCCAAAGCTTTTTGTCACAATCATGAAAAGTGTCATTTAGTTGCTCTACGAGATCTCTGAAAAACTCAGGCCTGATTTTATAACGAGCTTGAGTAAACGCACTTCCAGTTACAGGTCTTGTATCCAGACAGGGAAGAATCTTCTGAAGATTAAATTCTACTGATTCTTTAAATAAATGAAGAATACTGCCAGCGACAGCTTCAAACGATAAGGGAGAGGATCTACTAAAGTCTCTAGGAGAGCGTTTATAGCGAGATATTTTTCTCGAATTATGAAAAAAGTCAAAGAGTTTTTTTTGAAGAGCCCCCAGAGCTCTTCACTGTGTCATTTTCTTTATCTAAATTCATTGTCGATATATTTTACGTGTCTCTAAGATAACCGAGACAGGCCGATTGATAGCTATTGATCGGCTTTCTTTCTTCTTAACTTAATAGCATTGGAGAGGGGTAGGACGTATTAAATCAAAAAAAGCCACAACTTTCACTGCGGCTTTTTCTTTTCCGTCATGCTGAGCATGTCGAAGCATAATGGCGGATATATTAATTAATTCATTGAAAGCGCCCTTTCTGTAGAAAGACCATTCATTTCCTTATCAAGAAACTCTGTTAGATCAATAGGTCTATTGATCTGATAGTCCGTCGATTTCAAATCAATACGAAGCACCTGATCTTCATTGTTTTTAAAACTATTCAGGTCAAGATTATTAAGTGCTTGATTTGCTTCCATTGCAATACCATTACCATCAGCGACCATAAACGCAAATAATTCTTGTCCTGGGTAGATCACGAAGTGACTCAGGCCATTTTTGTCGTATCGCAACACTGCATTTTGATCTTTGATCATTACAAATAGGTCAGTCAATTGATTCTCAAGCTTTTTGCCGTCCAGATAGATTTCAGCATTCACCATCAAGCGCTCCTCTTCCTTGATATAATCGTAGTTATAAACACCCATTTTACTGATGTTAAATTCACGTAGCACCTTATTCTGTGCACCCAGGATTTCTTTTTCCTCTTCTACTTGGGCCAGTAGGGCCTCATATTCAGCAGAACGCTCTTCGGGTTGATTATCATAGAGATCAGCAAGGGCCATTTTTGGACTGATGTAAACATTATAGTCCGTGAGTTCAATCCAGTCTCCATCTTTATGTTCCCATCGGGTAAAAGTCAATCTAAATCGGTTGTTACCTACAGCTTTCACCCTTGCATTTCGATAAGTTTCACTCTTCAGAATCCACCCAGGTATCTTTTTTTCGGCTTTCCACAGCAACAAATTAGGATTGACATTTTTGCCATTCCACGAAACCTCGTCCCACGTGCGCTCTTTCAGGAAATTCGGGATGCCATAGTTCTTCGCTTTGGTCTTCAACAGCT
Organism: Cyclobacteriaceae bacterium; assembly: GCA_965215825.1. GTDB lineage: Bacteria > Bacteroidota > Bacteroidia > Cytophagales > Cyclobacteriaceae > JAWPMT01. The sequence continues at coordinate 1,867,288 of CBDCEM010000002.1, forward strand.
TGTCCAGCGTTTCCACCGCTGGAGCCGTTTCCCAGGTATAGTAATTGAAGCGTTTGTCCCTCAATTTGGCCCGGTCTTCATCTCGATAAATATCCAGATCAAAGCCATAGTTGAATACAAAGCACCCTGAAAGGTCGTAGCTACCACGATTATTTTCCATTTCGGAAATGGAAGTATTGAGGCTATCAATCAACGGATTGGGAGTAGGAGATGTACTTCCTATTTTATCCCAGGTCTTCCCTTCTTCGTTCAGCGCGAAGAAATCAAATTGACTTCCATCTACATTGGACGAAATTACGGTTCTGATGGATTTGCCCTCACCCAGTTCAAGTGTTTCTCCATTAGCTGTCGCGTTCAAATCGAACATGGCCGCAGATTGCATGACAGACGGGTTTTCCTTACTCCCATAATTCAGTGGGATACCTGAGATCAGAATAGTACTTGGATCTGATATTTCTGTATAGGAAATTTTCACTTCCCCAGTTACAGAGACACCCTGCTGATTGACAAATGCATTGGCAGGAACATGTATTTCAGTTCCATTCCCAACGGATAAGACACCACCTACGGCAGCATCCATGATTTGCTCCACGGCCTGATTAGTGACTCCTTGAAAAGGGGCACGAATGAAAGCCGGATCGGGACTACAGGCATACAGCATGAGTCCCGTTAACATGATAATTAGTGATTTGGAATGCATAACAATTTATTCAGTTGACTATAAATTCGGATACTTAAATCGCCAAAGGCGTATTGTGCTCCCTGATATTGAGAACCATGAGGGAAGTTTTGTTTGGATTGGTAATTTTTGATTGTTTCGCCGGATTGGCCAAGTCCCAGGTTATAAGCGGTAGCCATGAAATGCAAGGCTTCTTCTTTTGTGAGACCCTTCAAGTCGGCTGCACAATCCAGTCTTATTACTTGTTCAAAGGCCTCCAGGTATCTAATACAGAATTCAATGTCTAGAATTCGGTCTATGCGTGCTTGTCTGATTTCCGAAGCATTGGAAGCGTAATATCCAATCAGGTCGGAGAATTCTATTCGCAACGCTTCGTCGTTTTGAATTCTCATTTCCAAATCCTCAATAAATGAAGGTTTCATTTGGAAATACCCAACACTGAAGTCCACTTGTTCAGAACCTAGCTCAGCGTACATAAGCCGAAGTGCCTGGACTTCCATTAGATTAGAAAGCTCGCGATAACGAATGTATTCTGGGGCCGCAATTGACAGGGTATAGACCAGGGACAAATCTGGCTGGGTAGCAATTACTTCTTGCTTCAGAAAATCGCATGTTTCCTGAATCTTTTGGTCTATAGAAGAAGCTTGCCACAGCATAGCCACAGCAAGAGTGAGTCGGTACAGCATTGGCGGAATGGTGTACCTTCATAAACGCACAAAATGTTAATTATTGTGAAAAGGTCGAAATTGCTTTCTTTATTCTTTTCTTTAAGAAAATGAAAGTCACTGAGCTCAACATCTACCCAATCAAGTCAACTCGCCAGGTTAAACTTGAAAAAACAACTGTTCTTCCAACAGGTCTTACACATGACCGGGAGTGGTTGTTAATTGATCAAAACAGGGAACTCATCACGGCCAGGACTTATCCCCGATTACTTCAGGTTGAATCTATAGTCGAGAATGGCAAGTTGAAAATTACTACACCTCTTGAAAGCTTTACTTTCAAACCTGAGAAGGATGGAGAGCCAAGGACATTCAAGTTTTTCAATGAGCAACTCGGTGGGAAATCCTATACTGAAGAGGCGAATCAATGGTTTTCTAATTATCTAGGTACTCCTTGTCAATTGATCCATCAAAGTGATGTGTATCGCCCCATGTTGGAGAAAAGAGGAGGTCAGGCAGGAGATCAGGTTAATTTCGGAGATGAAGGTCCTGTTTTAATGATTGGAGAGGGCTCTTTGGAAGACCTGAATAAGCGATTGGACCACCCGGTAACTATGGGACACTTCCGTCCCAATATTGTGATCAGGGGAACTGCTCCTTATGAAGAGGACAACTGGAAACTCATCAGAATTGGTGATTGCGAATTTGAAGTGGCTCAAGTTTGCAGACGCTGTGTTTTTACTACTATTGACCCGCTAACACAGGAGAAAAATAAAAAAGGTGAGCCCTTGAGAACCTTATCGGGATATCGCAAAGTACCGGATGGAGGGGTGGCATTTGGAGTTCACCTGATCCCGAGGAAACCAGGAGAACTTCGTGTTGGAGAAGAGGTTACATTTGTTAGTTAGTCCTCTAAGATTAGATAGTTAAATGTCAATTCAGAGATCTCCTCGAAATCTTCACCCATTTCAATCATATCCAGGTCATCGTCTTCCGAATGCCAATTGACAGTTACCTCGGCACCTTGTTCCTTTTTCTCAACGAATAACTGGAAAAGTAGATTGAGACACCTGACCGTACTTGTATTGAAATAGATTAATTTGACATCAATACTGAAATTGGTTAAATCGACTGTTGCTCGAATAGTATCTAAAAGAGGCTGATAAAATACTATACTATTTTCTGGAGAAGATTTGCCTTCGATTAATAATCTTCCATTTTTTGGGTCAAATTGAATGGTGGGGGTGGTTTTTGTTCCTTTCAGCTTAAGCATACTTATCAGCAATTATCCAACATCAACGGATTTAGTTTGATGGTTTTGTTTCACATAAAACATCTTGACAAATTCAAGAGCTGGATGTTCACTTGCGGATAGTTCCCATTGATCAATCTTGTTCAGGATATGAGCACCGGCTGAGATATACTTTTCCTCTGAAGAGTGAATATGATGAAATCCCATGGACCAGTTTTCGAAATTCCTTTTCGAAGCATAGCCTTCAATAACGATCATTACATCTTTATGTCTTTTATCCTCCAGGATTCTATTATATAAGGACATCACTTGTTCTTTTTCACCTTCTAAGACCTGAATGAACCTTTGATTCAGATAAAGTAGCATACCTGAAATATTCAGGTTCGCATTCTTGTCAGCACTTTTTTTCCAGAGAAGCTCAAGTTCATTCTGTGAGAATTCTCTCGTAGCATAGCTCACATAGAGCATGAAGTATTGAGAAGGTTGCGAACCTGATAGATTATTCATTATTCAGAGATAGTCATCCAAAAAATTGACGGATCTTCCATGTCCCCTTCGATGTTGAACTGCTTACTTTGGGTCATTTGTTGAATTTCAACGTGACCCTCCACAGCGGCTATAGAGGAAGGTTCATCCGTATTTATTTGGTAAATTTTGTCACTTCCTGATTCTCTCGATAAGGTGATTTTCATGTTTTTTAACTTTTAGATAACATAAACATGAGTTCCGCTTTCCAATCTGGTTCTTTGTGCTTAGACGGCAATTCCGATCATTGTGATATCATCGTACTGGATGTTGTCCCCTTTCCAGGCACTTAAGGCTTTTTGGTAATAATTGGAGTTGAATGACTCTTCGTTGGAGATCATCTCCTTCACACCTCGGTAACCTAATTTTTTATCATCCAGAGCATTAAACTGATCCGTAAGTCCATCAGTAAACCCATAGACTCCTTCCAGTTCATCCATAGGATAAACAATATCTTGAAGTCGCTCCAACTGGGAGGGTTGCATAATTTTCTTTGCTTTCAGGAGTTCCAGGCTGGAATTACTCTTTAAAAACGCCGATATTCCTGTTGAAGCAAACCTGAATTCGTTACTGCTATGGTTGAAACAAAACACGCCAAGTTCCGCTCCAATTCCGTAGTTAAACATATCCTGAGTGGTCTGATTATACTGCTCTAGCTGTCCACAGAAATGCTTGACGAAATCAGATACCTGATTGGGATCAAAAGCGACCAATGCCTGATTGAGTAACGAATTGCAAACCATAGATGTCATGGCTCCTTCAACACTATGTCCCGTACAATCAACCAGGGCCAGTAAGACACAATCTCCGACCTTTTGATACCAGTAAAAATCACCACCCACCAAATCTTGCTGTTGATGTACGACAAATACACCTTTGAAGCTTGATTGCATATCAGAAAGCGAAGGGATGATCAATTGTTGAATGCGTTGGGCATCCATCATTTTCAACTCTGCGTCAGACTTAGTTGCAGGGCTGGTCGTAATTTCTTCTTCTGAACCTTGTGATGATTCCTGGAGGTAATTGAAACCCCTCAAGAAAGTCAGTAACATTGGCAGGCTTTCCTGCTGGTTTAGTATAACCAGAAATTGTGAATCGTTTACCTGCTTAAAGATGAGGCCCGATTTGTCTCGAAGCTGGACCCTAAATTGGTCCATATCAAGATTAGTCTTACCCATCCAGTCAAACCAGTCCACTATTTCAGGGGAAAGTTGCCTTTTATTAGAAGCGATATGATTTTCAAAATCGGTTCTTTCCAGAATTTCACAATATTCCAAATCTGGAAATTGATCCAATATAAGTGAACTAATCTGATCCATGTTTAGGTGACTAACGTCTTGATTAAGTGACTCAAAAATTTCCTTGTTTTGACTTCAAGGATGACGATGTTGATTTCCTTGGTGGTATTCAATTGAAAGATCAATAAATGACCTTTATGGAAATGACCGAAGAAACGATTGCCATTGGATTCAAGGTGAAAGAATTCACTGCTTGAAGCTAAGTCTTCTTGGCAAAGCTCCAGGGCAAATGCCCAGGTTCCAATGTGCTCATCAGAATAGAGACATGCCTGGTCTTGGATGCTGTAGAGCCCAATCGCCTCAACAACATCCATTTCCTGACGGAACAAGGAAAACTCCTCTTTCACGATAACTCAAAATTTCTTTTAAAGTGATTTCTGAATGCTCTCTGCTCCCTTCTTGACGATATTTCTAAGGATTGCCAGATTGGCTTTCTTTTTATCAGCTGCCAGATAAATCATATGGCTGGCTCCTTGGGTCACATTAATAAGGTGAAATTGGGAGTCTAGTGTAATGAGAATGTCGTCAATCGACTCACTTAATCCTAAGGCATCAATTGCTTTCAGTTTTGCTTTTACAACTTCCACATTGTAAGCACTTGCTATATCAGGATCAAGGCTACCATCGGAGAAGTGACCAAGGGTCATGCCGGATTCAATTTCTACAACAGATACAGCGTGAATACCATCTGCTTGATCTTTTACTCCGTTTATAAACGAAGATATAGGGTTGACTTTTGCCATGTTAAAATAATGGTTGAGTGGTGAAAAATAAAATCTAAAAAAAAGAAAAGAGAGTATGAATCTTACGCTGATGGTACTTAATTATGACCTTAAGAGGTGATCTTAAAGTCCGGGCGGTGCTAGGTTCGAAATAGCTTTGTGAATTTAGTCAGCAGCACGACTAATCTATATTTTATTCGCTAAACGCACTTAAAATGACGATGAGCAGGCAGAAATGGTACGTGAGTATTGAAACAATTTCAGTTACAATTCCGTTGTGGCCGGTCGTAATGAACTAGGTGGAAATGTGGTTTTCTTGAATAGATAAAAGAATGAAAATCCTTAATAATGTGCGATTTCCGGAACTAGAAGTACCGTATTACAACCAGGGATATTCTAGTATCGACTTACAATTTGCTGTTCTGTTTTGAGAGAAATATGAGGCCAGGGTATTCCTGGCCTCTTTAGATTTTTTTAAGCTTCTACTTTGATACCTTCGTTTCCAATGATCAAAGGTGGAGCCTCCATACGAGAAGCACTATCATTAGCACCATTTTCTAATTTCAAAACACCTCGTGGGCAGACAGCTGCACAGACGCCACAGCCTACGCATGAGGATCGAACTATATTTTGACCTCTTTGTGCATACCAACGTACATCGATACCTTGCTCACAGTAGGTAGAGCAATTACCGCAAGAAATACATTGACCACCATTAGTCGTGATACGGAAGCGAGATTTGAATTTCTGAACCAAGCCCATGTAAGCAGCCAAAGGACAGCCAAATCGACACCATACGCGATTGCCCATTACCGGATAAAACCCGGTACCTATAACACCCGAAAATACGGAGCCAATCAAAAAGCCATAATATTCTCGAACTTTGAAGGAATCCACACCAATAAAATTGCTCGATCCAGAGAAGTAGGTGTACAATACCCCCACGGTCATGATCACGGCAAATACCATAACGCCATGGATTAACCAACGTTCGATTTTCCAGGCTTTCAGGCTTTTGTCTGAGTGCTGTCGGTAGGGGTCTCCCAGCGTTTCAGCCAGCCCACCGCAACCACATACCCAGGAACAATACCATCTTTTGCCAAAGAAATACACGAAAACAGGGATGATAATCGCTGTAAGGGCAATACCCCACCCTAACATGAACATGCCAATATTTCCTGAGGCCATGAGACTGTTGATATTCCATTCGAAGAAGAAATCATAATCAAGCGGCCATGCATTTTTGAAGTCCATATAGGGCATATTGAATCGTACCAACAATTCAGGAATCAAAAAGGCAAACCCCAACTGGAAGAACAAGACCGAAGTAGTACGTACCATTTGGTACATGTTGTGTCTGTACTTGATGTACATCCGAATTCCCATGACCAGCATCACCGAAGTGTACATGGTGCCGTAGAGGAACCATTGACTTGCAGGATTCCCACTCAAGGCCATGCTCAATGGATCAACAGGATAGATCCAACTGGTAATAAATGCAGGATAGAAATAGAGTAAAATGTAAAAGCTAACAAGCCACCCGAAAACAATATAAGCAACCCAACCTCGGTTAGTTATCGGATTTTGATAGATCTGATTGTTTTTGATGCCTGGTTTTCCCAGCAGAACTACGTCAGGAATGATGAACATGAGCCCTCCAATGATGGCCAGGCCGAATGTCAGGAAGAGAAACAATAGTTTGTTTTCAGCAATGGGGCCCTTACCTGATGATTTCATCAATTGAGGGGCAACATCCTTGTACGGCTTATCCCAAAATACCTTGTCCCACTCTTCGTTGGCCTTATGGACATCATTTGCGACGGTTAGTGTTGAGGCGATTGCTTTGGCGAAACCAACAGCACTCATTTCCTTACCAATCACATTGTCCTTCATACCCTGAAGCAACAGGTCACTTTTCAGACCCTTGGACTCAGCATAACTGTCGAAAGTGGCCTGGTCGAGGTTATAAGTACCAATTAGTGGCGAAATGGTAAAAATGGCTATCCCTAGTACCAGGACAGCTAACCCAATGGATTTGATCGTTTTCATTTTCTTTTATATGTCTTTATGAGGCGTAGGACAGGATCCTTTTCCAACTTTTTGATTTCGGTTTCACAGAAGTATTGTTCTCCTGATTGAACTGATCGATGATTTCTTGTTCGTGCACTTTATAGAACTCCGGATCATAATTCGCATCTTTCAGGTGCTCCAGTACATATTCGATGCTTTTTTCGTCCTGCATCCATTTATTGAATGAGTGATGTCGGAGGCGAATACCGAAGGTATTTACTCCCAGGAATTTACGGCTGGACTTATCATAGACGAAGTGCATGCATTTTCTGCCAGACTCGTGTTCCCAGTAGAACTCCTGCTCATTTTCTTTGGACTGTGCCCATACGTGACCATAAGTTTGATATTCAATATCGAAAAACTTCGCTGAATTGAACCAATACCCAGGATCATAGGCTGTTTTTTCTCCAGTCAGGGTCTTAGCAAGGCTTTCTCCCATCATGCGACCGGTGTACCACACCGCTTCTATGGGTCTTCTGTTGGTGATAGGAGTTCGTCTTTGTGCACAATCACCTGCCGCATAAACGTCTGATATGTTGGTTTCCAGATACTCATTGACCATGATACCTCGTTCTGTTTCCAGGTCTGTGTCCTTGAGGAAGTCAATGTTTGGAGACACGCCAACTGTTAGCCCGACAAACTGACATTCGATCGTTTCTCCTGTATTTGTAACGATTGCTTTCACCCGACCATTTCCATCATCCTGGATTTCCTTGAGTTCTGTGGCCAGTCTGAGGTCAATATGATTTTCCTGAATATGACGGTCAATCAATTTTGCTTCCTGATTTGGAATGGCAGCATTCCAGAAATGCTCTTCCCGGACAAGGTACGTAACCGGAATACTTCTTGAATGCAGCATTTCAGCCATTTCAATTCCGATCAGCCCACCACCAATCACGACTGCATGTTTGATGTTTTGGGTATTTTTCTCCATCAATTCAAGGTCCTGCATGCTGTACAGTCCCTGAACACCTTCCAGGTCTTGTCCCGGCCATCCGAACTTATTGGATTTCGATCCGGTAGCCAGCACAAGCTTGTCATAGCTCAATTTTTCGCCATTGTCGAATTCCAGCGCCTTACCTTTAAAATCAACAGTTTTCACCCATGCACGCTTCAATTCAATTCGATTTTTCTCCCAAAACCAATCCTCATAAGGTTTGGTGTTTTCGTATTTCATGTGGCCCATATAGATATACATGAGCGCTGTTCTAGAGAAAAAGTGATCTGTTTCGCCGGAGACAATGGTGATTTTATCATCACCGCGTTTGCGAATATGCCTGGCGGTGGTCACACCCGCAATGCCATTACCGACAATTACTATATGCTGCATAAAAGGATGATTAGTTAGGTAAAGTAAGTGAGTGATCGCTGTGTCAGTTTCAAGATAGAAAGATAAGCCTAGTTTATGTCACTTCTTTGACACAATAAACCTTACGTCCTACCGGAGACGAACTTCCACTGTGCCAAATCGTATCTTTCATTAATCGAATATTAAAATAATGAAAAATATACTCTCCTTAATTATATTATTAGGTGCTATTGGGGCATCGGCCCAAACTCAGTTTTTCAATAAAGCGGATTCATTCTTTAAGGCGTTCGTGGATGAAAATGGTGGGGTCGCTTATGAAAAGGTTAAGGAGAACCCTGCACAACTAGAGGAATTGGTGACCTTGATTGATCAGGCAGACTTTTCATCCTTTGATGCCCAAGCACAAAAGGCTTTCATGATCAATACCTATAATGTATGGGTGATTGAGCAAGTCGTGAGTTTGCTGCCTTTGAAGAGTCCCTTGGACAATCCAAAATTTTTTAATGGGATTGAACACTCGCTGGGAGGCAAGTCTTATACGCTGGATGGGTTGGAAAAAGGGAAGTTATATGTGGAACATCCTGATTCCAGGTTACATTTTGTGTTGGTATGTGCGGCGAAAAGCTGTCCCCCATTGGCTAATTACGCCTGGTTTCCAGAAGGCTTAGAAGAAAATTTAGAAAAACGTACAACTGAAGTATTGAACTTGGATTGGTTTATTCGGGTTGATAAGAAAGTAGGCGCATCTCAAATATTTAGCTGGTATAAAAAAGATTTTGAGAAAGACGGCAAACTTATTGACTACATCGCCCGGTATAGAGAAGGTATAGAAGGAAAGAAAGTCACGTTCTATGAATATGACTGGAAATTGAATAGACAATGAAAGAAATAAGGTGGGTTACTGTGATACGGTAGGTTAGGTTTGGTGTTTTCCACCTTAGGAGCCCCGCCGATTCAGGCGGGGTTTTTTTGTGCGCTTGGCAGGGTGCGAATACTCGGAGGTGAGTTTTCTTTTCACTCTACTCGATCCGACTCTTGCACAGAGTTTGTTTAAATTTTTGCCTGGTAAGTATATAGCTGATAATACCGTCCTTCCGCGGCAATTAACTCGTCGTGTGTACCTCGCTCCACGATCTTTCCCTTTTCGACCACCAGGATCTGATCCGCCTGTCGGATAGTACTCAAGCGGTGAGCGATCACGAAGGTAGTTCTGCCTTCCATCAGGCGAGATAAACTCTGTTGGATGTAGCTTTCACTCTCAGTATCCAGGTTGGATGTGGCTTCATCGAGGATTAAGATCCTTGGGTCAGCCAAAACTGCCCTGGCAATTGCCAACCTTTGGCGCTGGCCACCAGATAATTTGACGCCTCGTTCTCCAATGAGCGTATCCAATCCCTCTTCAAAGCGTTCGGTAAATTCATTGACGTGAGCGGCCTTTACCGCATCCATGAGTTGCGCTTCTGTCGCATCGGGTCTTGGGAATAAAATGTTCTCGCGGATGGTTCCCTCGAAGAGAAAATCATCTTGCAGTACCACGCCGAGGTGTTGGCGATAACTGTTTAATGAGACTTTAGAAATATCCTTACCATCGATGGTGAGTAGTCCTTTTTCAGGCATCAAGAAGGAAGCCGCCAAACCTGCAATCGTAGATTTTCCTGAACCTGAACTTCCCACCAGCGCCGTTACTGACCCTGCAGGAGCATCGAGATTGATGTCGTGGATGACTTCTTTGTCTTCTTCATAGGCAAAAGAGACGTCCTCAAATTTGATGTCACCCTTCATTTGATCCAGATGGATGTTTCTCACAGAAGGATCATCCTCTTCCTGCATGTTCATGATCTCTTCGGTACGGTCAAGCCCGGCAAAGGCTTCAGTAAGCTGCGTTCCAATATTACCCATCTGAAGAATCGGCGCAATCATAAACGCTACCAGGAACATGAACTGAATCAAATCTCCTTTGGAAAGAGCGTCACCTGATGCGTTTTGTTCATCGTTTGTCTGTTTTGTGGATGTTGCTCCACACATTACTACAGAGAATATGGAATATTCCTTGATCTCATCTGACTCTTGGATTGTATTTTGATTTATTTCAAACTGTGATGATTGAGCAATTTCAGTATTTGGACTACTAATGATGAAATATGCACCTAGACCTAATACGCATACGGTAGCAACTCCGATTAAGAAAGTGCCAGTGCTGGTCATTGTTGCTGTTGAGGTTAATGTTCTTTTTATATTGCTATAGAGTCTCTCTACGCCATTTTCAAAGACTTTCACCTCTTGTTTTTCCGCATTGAACCCTTTGATGACACGTACACCATTCAAAGTCTCCGTGAGCCTCCCGGTTACTTCCGCGTTGATTTGCCCGCGTTCCCGAAATACTGGGCGGATTGTGCCCATTACTTTCCATGAAATGAAAGCGAATATGGCCATCGGAATAAGTGCCACAATAGTAAGTGTGGGGCTGATGTTAATCAAAAGGAACACGGAAAGAATGGCGGTGAGCGTGCCACCAACTAACTGAACCAGACCTGTTCCTACGAGGTTTCTTACTCCTTCCACATCGGACATGATCCGTGATACCAGTTCGCCTGACCGGCTATTGTCAAAAAAGCGAATAGGAAGGAAGATGATCTTATTCTGGACACGAACCCGTAGTTGAGCAATCAAATGTTGCGCTTCGACACTAAGAATACGAGTTTGTAAGAAACTGGTCAAAGCCTGTACTGCTACAGCCAGCATGACAGCAATGGCTATGTATTGCAGCATGATGCCATCCCCTTTGTCGATGACTTCATCGAAGATGCATTTCGTACTCATCGGAAGTACGAATCCTGCCAGTCTTCCGATTACGATGAGAAAAAGTCCTATAAAAACGGTTTTTCGACGGGGCCAGATGATCGTTTTAAAAACGTGGCCCATGGTCACTTTTGATTTTGCCATGTAAGTAGTAAGTGCAGCTAAGTCTGATCAAGTTACGTGGTTCCCGAAGATAAGTTTAAACTGTTGATGATTATTTTATGGGACTGAGGCTCAAGTCAAGTCGCATAAAAAAGACTTAGACTGTTGTGAGAAGGATACTTCCATTTCTGATGACTTGCAAGGTTTTAAATTGAGTGTCATCTTTCATTAGTTTTGAGCCAAACAACTATCCAATTGCGACCAATTACTCTTTTGTAGTAATTCAATTTTCACTATTCGCACAAGAAGCGGTTGTGGAACAGAAAGATTTGATAGGCTTATGTTTGGTTTTGATGCAGGTTTAGTGTGTTTTTATTTCTGAACAGGCACCGTCAGAAGTGGCAGGAAGAGTTGCGGAAAAGAGCACCCCTGATATTAGATATTGGCCTTACTTCAATCTTAATCTGGGAGTGCTTTTTGGTAAATAGATTGTTTGCCAGGCATTCGTCCCTGATTTCTTTATAGATGGCAAATAGATTTTTGGAGTAGTACCAGCGCGAGCCCCCTTTGGTGCAGGGCTCGCAAGAGAAGTGTGCGGTGGGAGGTCCTAAAACAATCACTTTAATTATTTGCGAAAATTCGCTATCAATAAAAATTCACTATTTGTTACCTTTGGGGCCATGCCCAAACGCATTTTTGAACTCAAGCACATTTTTGGCCTGAAAGTGAAGGAACTTCGACAGGAACGTGGCCTCACTTACCAACAACTGAACAGGCTCTCCGGACTCTCGGTTTCATACCTCAGTGAGATTGAAAGTGGAAAGAAATACCCCAAAGGTGACAAGATAGCTGTATTGGCAGATGCGCTTGGGGTACAGTACGACGAATTGGTTTCGCTACAGGTTCCCAGAAAGCTGCAACCTGTGGTGGACATGATGGGCTCCCATTTTTTTAAAGAGTTTCCGCTGGAAGAGTTTGGATTGAGCCCCGCGAAGCTTGTGGAGATCGTATCCGAAGATCCGGACAAAATCAATGCATTGATTAATACCATCAGTCAGGTAGTTCGCAGTTATGAATTGAGAAAGCAGCCTTTCTATGAAATTGCCTTGCGTTCTTACCAGGAGTTGCGCCTTAACTATTTCGAAGAGCTGGAGCAGGTGGTTGAAGAAATGCACCTGGAGTTCTTTGAATTGAAGGACCTGCCTTTTCAGCCGGAACTATTAGAAGGTATTCTCCTCAAGATAGGAGTAAGGGCCAACCATGAGGTCATGTCAAATTATGAATCTTTGAAGGATCTCAGGTCACTTTATGATGAGAAAAAGCGCCTGTTGTACCTGAATCAGGGGCTCACCAGAGCTCAACGAAATTTCCTGCTGGGTAGAGAAATCGCCTTTCAGTGGATTCGGGTGCAGGACCGCCCAGCGGCGACTCCTCCTCAAAAGGCTCAGAATTTTGATATGCTGCTCAATAGCCACAAGGCCTCTTATTTTTCTGCGGCGCTGATCATGCCAAAAGATCGTATGGTCAAGTCCCTGGAAAGGTTATTTGAGAAGAGAACATGGGATTCCAAAGGATTCCTCAATTTGCTGACCGAGTTCGATGCAACACCGGAAATGGTTATGCAGCGACTTACCAATTTGTTGCCAACTTTCTTTGACTTGAGAAACTTGTTCTTCATGCGGTTTTTGAAGTCGCCCAATGAAAGCTCGGTAGTTTTGACTAAGGAACTTCATTTGTCACACCTCAACGACCCGGAGGCCAATGAACGCAACCAGCGATATTTCAAAACCTGGGTATCGGAGGTAGTCTTTGAGTCTTTGAAAGGCGCTGAGCTCATCGTCGAACCTCATATATCCGAATTTGAAGACGCGTCCTATTTCTGTTGGGCCATTGCTTTTCTCAATGTTTCCAATCCGTTGGAGCAGATCAGCGTCATGCTTGGTGTGCGAATCGATGAAGGTGTAATGAAAACCATGCAATTTTTAAAAGACCCCAATATTCCACGAAACTCCGCTCAGGACAATTCAAATAGAATGGCAAATCTGGATAGTAATATTCTCGAGCGGAAAATACAGGCCGATATAGATCAAATCTTGTTGGACTAATCCATTTCACTTTGATGGGCTAGGTTTTAAATTGCGAAGCAAATGGAAAATTTCATTGAGCTTCTCTATTCCCGGTTCCTTTTGAGTGATGGTGTTTCTACAGATACCCGTACCCTACAATCAGGGAACTTGTTTTTCGCGCTGAGCGGACCAAATTTCAATGGCAACCTCTACGCAGAGGAGGCTTTGCGAAAAGGAGCTTCTTATGTGGTGGTGGATGACCCTCAATTTGTCAAAGGAGATCGATACATATTATCCAGTGATAGCCTGAAGGCACTCCAGGCGCTAAGTAAGTTCCATAGGAGCCGATTCAGGAAACCTGTTTTTGCCTTGACGGGCTCCAATGGGAAGACGAGTACTAAGGAGCTGATTCATCGTGTACTTAGTAAGAAATATGATGTCCTCGCCACTGAAGGGAATCTAAACAACCAGATTGGTGTGCCGCTGACCTTGCTGAAAATACACCCTCAAATTGAAGTAGCGATTATCGAGATGGGGGCGAGCAAGGTCGGAGATATTGCTGAATTGTGTGACTATGCTAATCCCACACATGGATTAATTACCAATATTGGTCATGCACATACTGCTAGCTTTGGTGGAATAGAAGGTGTTTTGAGAGGTAAAAGTGAGTTGTTCGATCATTTGAGAAAGACTGGAGGTCATCCATTTATCAATGAATTAGATCCTCGACTGATCAACATGGCCAGAAGATTTGAAAGCAAAAGCATATACCCTGGCTCAGGTTTGAGCCTGCTGGATAGCAAAAGCCCAATATCATTCCGTCTCAGTGGAACAACCTATCAGACTCAGCTTTATGGTGCCTACAATTTTCCAAATGTCGCCGCTGCAGTAGCGGTAGGGCAGTATTTTGAGGTACCGGAGAAGCTGATAACTGAAGCCATTTGTGGCTATGAGCCTGATAATTTAAGATCCCAGATCGTGAACAGGGGCAAAGCAAGTATTATCGTAGATGCTTACAATGCCAATCCTGATTCTATGGGTGTGGCCTTGGAAACATTAGATAAGGCGAATGGGGAAAAATGGGTAATCTTGGGCGACATGCTTGAATTGGAGAAAGAAGAGGAAGCACACCAGCAGCTTGGAAAAAAGATTGCTGCCATGAAGTTTGACAAGATCATCTTGGTAGGAGAGTTGATGAAGTATGCTGCTGATCAAATTTCCGGAGCTCTACATTTTGATCATGTCGATGAATTGAAAGTATACGTGGAGTCCTTGCCATTAGGTGATGTGCACGTATTGCTAAAAGGATCCCGAAAAATGAAACTCGAACAATTATTGGAACACTTTAAATATTGAGTGGCATGAAAAATATCATCGATTTTTTGAAAGACCTGACGGCCAACAATCAGCGTGAATGGATGCAGGAAAATAAGAAACGATATGAAGTAGCGAAAACGGAGTTTAAAAGCACCGTGGCTTCGCTGATTTCGGGTATTGCTGATTTTGATGAAAGTGTAGAAGGCCTGGAGCCTAAGGACTGCATTTTCAGAATAAACAGAGACATCAGGTTCAGTAAAGACAAAAGTCCCTATAAAACGAATTTTGGAGCAGCGATGATGGAAGGTGGTAAGAAGACGTCTAACCCTACTTATTACCTTCATATCCAGCCAGGAAAAAGCTTTGTGGCGGGTGGTGTATATATGCCGGAACCGGATAACTTGAAAAAGATCCGTCAGGAGATTGATTACAATCCGCAGGAGTTGAGGGATATTGTTAAGGAGGAGCAATTCAGGACACTATTTGGAGAAATGACTGGCGAAAGTCTGAAAACAGCACCAAAAGGATATCCAAAAGATCATCCGAACATTGATTTGCTTAGAATGAAAAGCTTTCTGGTTTCCAGGGACCTGACTGACAAAGAAGTACTTTCTAAGGATTTTGTATCAAAGATCACTGAAATGTATCACGTGATACACCCGTTCAATCAATATTTCGCTGTGGCGATTAGTTGAAGTAAAAATAAATGAGTCATTTTTTGCATGTGGAATAATCTCTACTAATTTTGCATTCCGTTTTCGAAAGCAGTTCGAAAAAAATATAGTCCGGGCGCTTAGCTCAGTTGGTTCAGAGCACCTCGTTTACACCGAGGGGGTCGGGGGTTCGAATCCCTCAGCGCCCACACAAAATAGGAAAGCGATCAGCGAAAGTTGATCGCTTTTTTTATGGAAACAAAATTGAGGGATGAGAACCCTGTTGGTTCGAAACCGAGCTGGCGAGGTTCACGAGGGGATTGTGCGCGTGGTAGAGTGTATGAGTAATCCCTCAGCGCCCACACAAAATAGAAAAGCGATCAGCGAAAGTTGATCGCTTTTTTTATGGAAGCAAAATTGAGGGATGAGAACCTTGGATCAAGCAATAAATCTGGGGGCAAATTGAATTATCCATAGATTTTAGCGAGTCGATATAGAAAGAATGAGATGTTTCTGACGCCACGGAATTGAGACCTGAAAGCCTTGATCTTTGCATTAAATGATTCTGCGGCAGCGTTTGTACTTCTTCGTTCAAAGAAGTTCAAGATGGTTTCATAGTGGTTTTCAATGGTATTCGCCAGGGTTTTGAAGGACTTAAAGTCAGCTAGTTCTACATCATTATACCATCTTGCCAATTTGGTATAAACTACTCCTTTGTCTTTTCCGGTATGGTAGATATGTCCCAACTTCTGAGCCAACTCATAAGCTTGTTCTAATCTGGGGTAAAGTCGAAAAAGAATCTCTGCACGGTGAATCTGAGAAGGACTCCATTTTTCTTTATTCTTGAAAAGTAGGTATCTACTTCGAGCGAGTAATTGCTTGGGAGAATCTCCATTTTCCAATCGCTGTGTTACATATTTTTCACCAAGTTCTTTAGCTAATGATATTTCTGTATTCTCCTGATCTATTGCCTCCCATCGATATTTGATTCGCATTTCTTGCACCGCATCATAGGCCAGTTTTTGAACATGGAAACGATCGGTTACTAAAGTGGCTTTGGAGAAAACCTTCCTCACTATTTCTTGCATGGAAACCGCCATATCTAGGGTCACTTCTTGAACTGATCTACGTTTTTCAAAGGATATTTTTCTTTTAAGAATAGCCTTTATTGTCTCACTATCAGTGCCTTTGATAATAGCAACCAAACATCCTTTGTTTCCTTTTGCTGCCTTGTTCGTGATAATGGTGTAGAGCTCTCCCTGAGAAAGAGAAGTCTCATCAATGGTCAGGTAAGGACCAATATTATCAGGAAAAACCACATAATTCTCTGCATGAGTAAGTTGATCCCAGGTACTATAATCACTCAAATGCGTGGCATACTGTTCCTCAAGTAGCTTTCCATTAACATGGAAGTAATTACCCAGGCTTTTACAGCTTACTGGCGTTGTGTCGATGCACTGCTTTTAAAAAAGCCGCAAACTCTTTAGTCATGCGGGTCCCCTTAGCCACTAGTTCCCAATCTCTGGAAACCACTTGATTCATGGTCTCATTTAGCCACCTTCTACGCTTGACTTTTAGGTAACTCGCTTTACCCCGGATAGGAAAATCCTTGATGGTTACCTCTTCGAAAAAGCCCTTAGAGCTGAGTTTATGACCCAGAAATTCGGAAGGAGCTAATTCCCTCTCTAATAAACTGATCCAGTAACCTTCTTCTGTTTTCTCTACCGCAGTGACATCAAAGTAGGTCAGAATGCCTTCAGGCAAAATCAGAGATGCTAATTCCTTTTCCAATGATTGTTTTTGGAAATCGAAATTAGACTATATGTAGCTACTCCACAGATTTATTGCTTGATCCAGAACCTTGCGAGGTTCACGAGGGGATTTTGAGTATGGTTGCGTGTATGAGTAATCCCTCAGCGCCCACACAAAATAGGAAAGCGATCAGCGAAAGTTGATCGCTTTTTTTATGGAAACAAAATTGAGGGATGAGAACCCGTGAGGTTCGAAACCGAGCTGGCGAGGTTCACGAGGAGGTGAATTTATGATCTCTATTAATCTAAAGTTTAGACTGTATGGAAATCCATTTCTTCAATTGACATATTGAATTCCTAATTTTTGTTGCTCTACAACAATAGTTAGGTAGATCCAACATAGCTTTGCAATATGACATTATTGCGAAATAATATTACTTTATTAATATTTCTCATCGTTTCCATCGTTGAAGTGAGGGGGCAGGCCGATTCGCTTGAGGAGGTTAGTCTGTTCTGGATGAAGGAAAATCTCACCTTCGATTATTTTAATCCTGATCAAGAGAAGTGGTGGTTGAATAAGATGGAGTATAATTTGAAAGAGGGGACTATTCACGTGCAAAATGCCTCGGCGGTGAACCCTAAGAAATTTCGTGAAAAATCCTGGATAGATCGTCGGGTCTTCTTATCGCATTTAGATCCTTATTCCATTTCTATCAATCCTGTGCGGGAGCATAAAGGAAGAATTGTGAAGGGGCGCGTATTAATTGTTGATGTGATCCACAATGAGAAAAGAATAAACAAAGCCATAGATGGCCGCAAGGCTACATCCGAATCTTTCCTTCAGTTTTCAATTCCCAGTACGGTTTTGGATACAGCAAGAGGATTTGCGGATTCATTGAAGTTCCACCTGACTCAAGCTATAGAGGTGCAGTCGTTACTGGCTAATACAGGAAGCAGGGAAGAGAATATTCAATTGATTTTTCAGGTACTTCGAGGTGAATTCATTCAGGGGTCCGTGATCAGGACCTATTCTTCTGCTTTTAAACAGGTGATTGAATTTCAGGAAAAATCAGGAGCTAAATCGGTAAGGAAGGGATACTTTGGTTATGATCAATCCCGCGATTTATTCTTTGAAACGACTGTATCCGATGGCGAGCTCATTGTGGCATATTATCGCCTTAACTATGGTCCAAAACTGGCACTTATTAGTACTACAGATTCATCGGTTCGGATAGATTTGGAGAGTTTGTTGCATTTCACACAATCCAACAGCAGTGGTGAGAAAGAGTTTCGCAGAATTAGTTACTGATTTCTAACTGAACTTTCTCTCACTACCAGATCTGTTTCAAGTGTGAACGTTTCGTATGAACGATTTTCAGGGTCAGTGATTTGTTGAATGAGTAATTCCGCAGCCTTGTAACCCATTTCATAGCCTGGTTGATTGATGGTGGTTAAAGAAGGCTCAAATAATTCTGCGATTGACCAATTACTAAATCCTACTACCGCCACATCTTCAGGAATACGCTTTTTGAGGGCCTTGATATTTTTTATTGCTCCGATTGCCAACATATCAGTTGCCGCAAATACGCCATCAATTTCACTGTTTTGGAAAAGGGATTTGGTGGAATTTAGTCCGTCACTGTAGTCTCCGGTAGTACAGTATACGATCCATTCCTGGTTTATCTTAAGATTAGCTTCCAGGATTGCCTTTTCAAATCCAGCATACCTGTCTTGATTGATGCGTAGGGATTTCGGACCTCCAATAAAGGCAAGATTGCGACTTCCCTGCTCTATTAAGTGTTTAGTGGCCACATAACCAGCGGCCATGTCATCTATAACAACTTTATGTGTTTCAATGTCATGGCAAACGCAATCAAAAAACACCAACGGAATTGACCGTTCCGCAAATTCTACGAAGTGATCGTAATTGGTAGTTTCTTTTGATAAGCAGGCAAGGATTCCATCCACTCTACCTGTCAGGAGCGCCTTGGCATCGCTAACCTCACGTTCGTACATTTCGTGGGTTGAGCAAATAATTACATTGTAACCATTGGCATATGCAAAATCTTCTATACCTCGAATAACCAAAGCAAAGAACTCGTGTACAATCTGAGGAATGATGATGCCGAGTGTTCTGGTCTTACTATTCCTTAGACTTAAGGCTGTAAAGTTTGGTTGATAATTGTATGCCTTGGCGAGTTCTTTTACTGCCTTTCTTGTAGCGGTTTTTACCAACGGATTGTCAGCTAAAGCCCTGGAAACTGTAGATGGAGAAATTCCCAATTCCAGAGCCAGATCTTTAATAGTAATCGGGCCTTTCTTCATACAAGATGCTTAGCAAATTCTAAAATTAAATATACCGAATAAATGCTCCCCCAACATTCGGTTGTTGCAACCTATCTGGAATTATTCAAAATCCAGAATAATTCTTGAAAAAGTGAAATTTTTCTTTTTTGGAAAAAACCCTATCGATTACAATCGTTTTCATAATGTTATTTCATTAAACCCTTTGTTTTTATTCAGAATCCTCAGTAAAATGCTTACGGTTTGGATTGAACTCGGGGTATGCTATGCTTTGATTTGTCCAAATCGGAGGTAAAATATTCTAACCGAATAACAATTTGTAATAGTATGAAGAAGTATTTACTAATGTTGTTATCAGCGTTTTTTGTGCTCTCCGTTTGGGCACAGGAACGTACGGTAACAGGAACTGTGAAGGACGCTGAAACCGGAGAGACCGTCCCCGGTGCCAACGTCATTGAAAAGGGTACTACTAATGGTACCACAACTGACTTAGACGGTAACTTCTCTGTAAGCGTTCAGGAAGGCGCGACGCTTGTCGTTTCTTTCGTTGGTTATCGCCAAATGGAGATCGCAATAGGTTCTCGATCAGTGATTGATGTAAACCTTGAATTGGATGTGGCACAACTTGCCGAAGTTGTCGTAGTGGGTTATGGAACTCAGGATAAGAAGGAGATTACCAGTTCCGTCGCAAGTGTAAGTGCGGAAGATTTCAACCAGGGTAACATCTCTGATCCTAGCCAACTACTTCAGGGTAAGGTGGCCGGACTTTCAGTCGTTCGCCCTGGAGGTGACCCTAATGGGGGTTACAACATCCGATTAAGAGGCCTTTCTACTTTTGGTAGTAACAGCTCTCCTCTGATTATCATTGATGGTGTGATTGGTGCATCGCTGGATAACATTGATCCGAATGACATTGAGTCCATGGATGTGTTGAAAGATGGTTCAGCTGCTGCTATCTATGGTACCCGGGGTTCTTCTGGGGTAATTATTGTAACTACCAAATCTGGAACGAAAGGACAGACTACTGTTGACTACAATGCTTTTGTAGCTATTGAAAACGTAGCCAACAAGATTGACGTACTTTCTGCAGGTGCATTTGTAGCACAAGGAGGCACCAATGAAGGCGGAAGCACTGATTGGTTCGAAGAGTTGACGGAAACTGGTGTTTCACATACACATAATGTGTCTTTGAGTGGCGGTTCGGCTAATACCACTTACCGGGCATCTGTTAACTATCGGGATCGTCAAAGTGTGGCTTCCGGACATGGTTTTAACCGATTGAATTCAAGAATCAATGTTCAGCATAACATGTTTGATAATCGACTGAGGTTATCTTTCAATGGTTCTATTGCCAATAGAAAAGAAGAAGCCGTTCCGATTCAGGCATTCCGATATGCCTTGATATTTAATCCCACTGCCTCAGTCCTGGATAACTCCGCAGCCGGTGAGCAATACGGAGGGTATTTTCAGAATGCAGACAACTTCGATTTCTTTAATCCTGTAGCGATTATTAATCAGAATCGTGCAGAAGAAGTGAAGAGAAATATTCTTACAAGTTATGGCCTGGAGTTTGATATCACTGATGATTTGACTTTGACTGCCCGGTATTCTCAGGACAGAGAGTCGAACCTTTCCGGATCATATACTTCGCGATTTTCTCTTTTTAATTCAGGTGTAGGGGAGAATGGTATAGCGAGTAGAGGAGCATCAGATGATTTTGATGATCTCTTCGAATCTACGTTGGCCTACAACACCACCTTCAATGACATCTTTGATGTAACCGTTCTTGGAGGATATTCTTATCAGAAAAGAAGAGGTGAAGGCTTCGGTGTAACTGTCAATAATTTCCAACTGGATAATTTCGGTTTTGATAACCTCTTTGCGGCTATCGATAGAGATGGAAATGCGACGGGATTAGGTAGTGGAAGATCTCAGGATCAGATCATTGCTTACTTCGGACGACTTAATCTTAATATCGACGGTACTTACTTCTTTTCCGCAAGCTGGAGAAATGAAGGGTATAGTGGTTTTGGAGAAAATAATGAGCGTGCGAATTTCTATGCACTTTCCGGAGGTGTTGAGCTTACCAATCTAATCGATGTTAGTGGCATCAACAACCTGAAATTTAGAGTAGGATACGGTGAGACAGGAAACTTACCTACTGGCCCGTATTTATCGCTACCTCTGGTAGGGCCAACAGGTCGAACAGTTGTAAATGGCCAGGAATTAAGAACATTCTCTTTCTTGAGAAATGCCAATCCTAACCTTGCCTGGGAAACGAAGAAAGAATTCAACGTGGGTATTGATTTCTCACTTTTGGATTACAAGTTGACCGGTACAATTGATTACTATAACAGAACTACTTCTGATTTGCTATTCAACTCGCCAGTTGGAGCAGGTAATCCTAACCCTAACTTGCCAGGTACTTTCAATGTAGCTAGCAATACTTGGTTGAACCTTGGTGAGATCGAAAACAGTGGATTGGAATTTGCTTTGGCTTATACGGTGCAGTCTGGTGATTTCAGCTGGACACCTGCGGTTAACGGAACATTCTACGATCAAAGTGTATTGAACTCTCTTTCTAACGGAGAAGTTAATAACTCTGAATTTTTCATTGGTAACCCTGGATCTCCTGGTCAGAATGACGACAGAGTGGTACGTGTTGCTGAAGGACAAAGAATCGGAGACTTCTGGGGACCTATCTTCGAAGGAGTGGATGAAAGCGGTGAATATATCTTCAGAGATTTGAACGGTGACGGAGTGATTGATACTAATGACGAAACAGTCGTTGGGAATGGTCTTCAGAACATGGACCTTGGTATCAATAACACGGTTACCTGGAAAAACTGGGATTTGAATGTATTCTTACGTGGTAGCTTCGGTCATGAGATTTACAATCAATTCCGTGGATTCTATGAAAACAGAGATGCGGGTTCTAATACATGGAACAGTATAGTTACGGATAAGACAGATCCTAATATTACTGCTGCGCCTCAATTCTCAAGTCTTTACATTGAGAAAGGCGATTTCTTAAGACTGGACAATATGACCTTGGGTTATTCCCTTCCTGGAAATAACATTTACAAGAAGTTAAGATTGTACTTCTCTGGTCAGAATTTGTTTACTATTACAGATTATGCTGGACTTGATCCGGAAGTAAGGTATGTCGATAGCGCGGATGGAGACAATCCTCTCGCTCCTGGTATTGAAAGAAGAGATACATTCTTCACTACCGTGACGTATACTTTTGGTTTCAATATGACATTTTAATATTTGAGAAATGAATAAGTTGTTAAAATCAAAACTAATTTTATTGGCATTCCTGTTCGTAGGATTTGCTTGTAATGATTTGGACGAGGAGGTGTTTAGTGATTTGACAGAAGAGGAATTCTTCTCCAACATTAACCAATCTGTTATCGATGCCACTGTGGGTTCTGCTTATAGCAATATCGTAGGTACATGGGGAGGTCATAACTCGTTATGGTCCCTGATGGAAGTCTCTACAGATGAATTATGTATCGGCCATAAAGGTGCTGACTGGTTAGACGGTGGGCAGTGGCTACGGGTTCACAGACATGAGACTTCTCCTGAGGAGCAATCCGTGAACAATGGATGGGCATATTGCTACAGCGCTATTGCAAACATCAACAACATCATTAATCAGTTCTCAGGTAGCCCTGAGATCACAAGTGAGTTGAGAGCATTGAGAGCTGTTATCTACATGTGGTTATTGGATGCCTATGGTAATGTTCCGATCATTATCGAAACTACGATTGATCCAAATCCTGCCACTGCGAGTCGTTCTGACGTTTTCAGTTTTGTTGAGTCAGAATTGTTAGCAACAGTATCCTCTCTTTCTGATGGGGTTGGTGATCGTACTCGTGTGAATCAGTGGACAGCTTATGCTGCCTTGTCTCGTCTCTACCTCAATGCTGAGGTATGGTCTGGGTCTGCTAGAAATGCTGATGCAATCAATGCTGCGAATCAGGTTATTAACAGTGGACTTTACAGCCTGGAGGGTGACTTCTTCGCTGCGTTTGCTACTAATAATGACAATTCAGTGGAGCATATTTTTGCACTTCCTTACGATCCTATTACAGGGCAGGGATTCAATTTGCCTCAGATGACGTTGCACTATGCTAGTCAACAAACATTCGATTTGACTGATCAACCATGGAATGGTTATCAGGCGCTGGAAGAATTCTATAACAGCTTCGAAGAAGATGATAGTAGAATCGGTAGTTTCCTCGTTGGGCCACAATTATCTTCTGCTGGAGAGCAATTGATGGATGATCAGGCGCAAGATCCTGATGGAGCTCCATTGAACTTTACGCCTGAGATTAACGAATTAGAGCCTAATTCTTATCGTCAGAGTGGAGCGCGTGTTGGAAAGTGGGAGTATGCTTCTGGCTCAGGACCTAACCTGGCGAATAACTTCGCACTTTACAGATACGGTGAAGTTTTAATGAACAAGGCAGAAGCTCAATTCCGATCAGGTGACGTTGCTGGTGCCCTTGATATCGTTAACCAAATCCGTTCAAGAGCTAACGCTGCTGCGTTAACATCTCTTACTGAAGATGAACTTTATGACGAAAGAGGTCGTGAGTTCTTTGCTGAAGGGATCAGAAGAATGGACATGATTCGTTTCGGAAAGTATAATGAAACATGGTGGGAAAAAACGGTTACAGATGCTACTAAAAGTCTGTTCCCAATTCCTGCTCCCCAATTGGATGTGAACGCAAATCTCGTTCAAAACCCAGGATACTAAACCATCAGGTTTGTCAGATAATAGGAAGCCAACCCTGACTGAGGGTTGGCTTCTTTTTTTTGTAACCTACTAAACCGTGAACACATCTTAGCAACGCCAAGGCGGAGACTCTTTCCGATAGGTAGGTTTTAGTTTAGATCCAGTCAATCCCAATTTCGTCTACTAACTCATTCAGTCATGACAACTAACTGGCAAGTTGATTTTAACCAAGGTAAGACCCCTTGATTACTACTATGACGACAAGATCATTATCCCAATACACTGTTTGATCTTTTGGTTTTGTGTAAAAAGGTTTAACATCCTTTTATTGACTAGATGTTAACGGATAGGAGTGGAGGGCGAAACAAGTTTATTCGTTTGGATTGGAAGTGAGAGATTAATTAGTCAAGGTAGGAAGGCCTGACTAGAGAGCTGTTAGGTAAGCTCAGGCAGTTATAACAAGCTTCAGCGACACCCCGGGCCTCAAGACATGGAAAGCAATTGATGGGAATTCCATTGAACTGACCTGCCGCAAAGTTGCAATTCACGAAATCTCCGTTGAGACCTAGAGTAACCGGGATGTCTCCACTGGTTACAAATGTCCCGGAAGTATCGACTTTGGCCACTTCAAAGAATCCTAAAGGCATATCCTCTGGATTGTCAATATTGACGAAGTTACCAGGTATTGGTGCAGGTGGGATTTCAAAAATACTTCCGACCCTATTAGAAACGCTTTCGACACGCTGCCAATACTCCAAAGCTTCTCTGGAAATAGAAGATTGAATGATCCCGAAACCACGAAGTACACTAAATGAGTTGTCCACCGGGATTTCTGCAACTTCCTGACCTTGAATGGAGCTGGTGTTCACAACCGCACCATCAAAGAGTAGGATATTTCTGGCGATATATTCATCATATATATAACAATTTCGAGGAGAATAAAACGGAAAACTGGCACCCGGAAGCGCTATTTCCTGATGTATATATACCTGCTCTACGTCCCATTTCATATAAATCGGCTCTTCGCTGAAATCCAGTTGAGAGTCTGTGAATATTTTAACCACATACCTTTGAATTTCGGCCCCGACATCTGTGATCACAGTGATTCTTTCAACCTGGAAATAAGTGGAATCCCTGGCCCCAACAAGTGGCATCTTTTGCCAGGAGGAACGATAGGTTTGGTTGTTTACAGTTACGCTTGCCTGATAAGATGTGCCTGCCACCCCGACCAGAGGTTCAATAGGGAGATATCGTTCTTTTGCTTCAGCGTATCTATAGGGAAAAATTCGACCGAATTCATCAGTCACTGTAACGGAGGCGTCATCTATCGAGAGGCCTGCGGTTGTATTTAGATCCGTCCGTTTGATCGAGATGCTCTGATCGTGCATTTCGGAATTAGTGAATTTCCCAAAAATGACCAGTTCTCTTTCATCAAGGGTGTCAAATTCAATGATACTAACACAAGTGGTGAAGCTTAAGGTGATCAGTAAGAGAATCAGGGTTCGAGTCATGAGGTCAACGCGTTGTAATTAGATGTTTCCGGATATAAGTCAAAATAGGTAGGAGGGTCTTTTTCGAGTACTGTTAGGCAGTAAGGTGCAATTCACGCAAAATCCCGGAACTCCCAGGTCTTCAAGGCATGGGAAACAATTTTGTGGGACGTTGCCAAAGAGCGTTATGGGATAGTCACAATTGGGAACATCAACACCAAGGCCTAATGAAACTGGCAAATCCCCGGGTGTCACGTAGGTACCTGATGTATCTACTTTTGCCACTTCAAAAAAACCTAGTGGTGAATTGTTGGCATTATTGACATCTCTAAAATTGCCAGGAACTGGTGCCGGAGGTACCTCGAAGATGCTGCCCACGCGATTAGAAACAGCTTTAACTCTTTGCCAATAGATCGCCGCTTCCCGGGTAATGGAGGATTGGATGATTCCATAACCACGAATGTTGACAAAAGAGTTGTCTAATGGAATGGTGGCAAGTTCTTGCCTCTGGATCAAATTAGCATCTACTAAATCTCCGTTGAAAAGCACCAATTCGTCGTTGGAAAACCCTTCAAATACATAGCAAACTCGCGGTGAGTAAAATGGAAATTTGGAACTCGGTAGCACTACCTCTGAAATGATATATATCTGTTCCACGTCCCATTTCATGAAAAGGGTTTCTTCTATTTCGTTCAGGTGTGAATCTGTTAATATTTTGAGTCGGTATTGTTCTGATTCAACACCGGCTTTTGAGATAAGTAGTTCTTTTTCGAATTGAAAGTATGATGAATCAGAGGCATTGAATAGGGGCATTGTTTGTAAGGAGGACTCATAGTTTTGGTCCTCTACAGCGATTTGTGCCCGATAGGTATGTCCAGGTATGCCAACAAATGTTGTCGCTGGAAGGTAACTATCCTGTTCTGCTGAATAGCGATATGCATAAGTCTCGCCAGTACTTTCATCAATAACAGCGACATTGGCATTTTGAATAGATAAGCCCGCCTTGGTGTTTAAGTCAGTCCGCTTGACAGTGATTCTTTGGTCATAATTTTCGGCGTTGGTGAGTTTTCCGAAAATCACAATTTCAGAAGAAGATTCAGAGGTGTCGAATTCGATTATACTTACACAGGTTGTCAAACCAAATACCACCAACATTAGCAGATAAATCGATATCTGTCTGGAAGGTTGATGAAGGAATGGTTTTCGAATAAGAAACATCTCTGACGATCAGAACTTAATGTTATAGGTCAGGGCGGGCAAGGCGTTTCCTAGCACGGTGAATTTATGAGCTTTGGGAAGCCCGTCTATTCCTTCCGGCCGTACGAAGAACACTGAATACGCATTGTTGCGGCCTAAAACATTGTAGATAGAGAAGGTCATGCTCTCCTTGTATTTCTTTGGTTTTTTACGGTCAAATTTCCAGATATTGTCGGCAGCGGTAATGGCCAGGTCGAGTCGGACATAATCAGGGATACGAAATTCATTGCGATCTGAGAAGTGGGGTACAGCCTGTCGATCTACCTGGTAAGCGGTTATGATGGCATTTGTCGGAATACCAGACGTGTAATTGAAGTTTGCATCAAAAGTGCTCTTTTTCCCGATTTTCAATTTCGACACAAGCGCGAGGTTATGCGGTCGATCAAAATTAGTAGGGTACCACTCTCCTCGATTTACTCGCAATTCCGGGTTTTCATGGTCTATCTTAAGGAAGGTGCGTGAATAGGTATAGGATACCCAACCGGACCACTTACCATAATTTCGCTTGATCTGTACTTCTGCACCATAAGCGCGTCCGCGTCCTGATAGAAGGTCTGTCTCCAGGTGGTTGTTAAGGATCAGGTTCGCAAAGTCTCTATATTCTAATAAATTCTCTGATTCCTTGTAGAAAAGGTCAAATGAAAATTCCCACTGATTTTCTTTCAGGTTTTGGAAGTATCCAATGGAGAAATTGTCTGATTGTTGGGGAGGAATATAAGTGTTGCTAGGTTGCCAGAGATCGACAGGACTTTGTGCAGTGGTATTGGACACAGTATGGATGTACTGATTTAGTCTGTTGTAGCTTAGTTTAATCGAACTATTACTTGATAGTTGAAATTTCAAAGCTGCTCTGGGTTCAAATCCATCATAGGACTGGATTACTTCTCCAGAAGCGTATTGCAGGGTATCTGTAATAGTTGGTATAGAAGGCGCAGTAGGGTCACTATATTGGAATACGGAATAAGGTCCATAGTTATGGAATATTGAATACCTCAACCCTAACGAAACGGATATTCGGTCACTAAATTCGATTTCGTCATTAATGTAAAAACTCAATTCACGCCCGCGTTCCTTTTGCACGGTTTCAGGCACGATACCTGATTCTGGTGTCTGAGGTTCTGACTTTTCCGGTTTTATCCGATAACTAATGTACTGGACACCTGTATTAAATGTGTGTTGTTCAAGCGATGGTAAGGTGGCGATGAAGTTTTGTCTGGCCTGCAGATACGTGATGCCATTTTCTATTAAAGCAGCATCAATGCCTTCCGGATCAAAACGGGAACTCTCGTAAAATCCCTGAACCAGAGAAGTTTCGGATTTTAGGGATTGATTGAGGATGCTTTCAAAGGAGGCTGAAAAGAGATCGGTACCCCAGTCAAATCCAAATTGGTCAGAGAATTGGAAAAAGTCCTTACTTCGGTAGTATGACAACTTAAGCTTATGATCATTGCTGAAGCGGTGTGTGATGATGGCGTTCAAATCTGAAAAACGTGCGTCACTATTTTTTACATCAAGGTTCTGGACAGTTTGTAAAACCCAATCGGAATAAGATGCCCTGCCTCCGAGGACAAAAGTGGTTTTGTTGCCGATTGGGCCATCGACAACCATGCGACTGGATATGATACCTAACCCACCATCAAATTTGAGTTTTTCGCTATTACCTTCTTTCATATTTACCTGAAGTACAGACGAAATTCTCCCACCGTACTGAGCAGGGATAAACCCTTTGTACAAAGAAAAATCCTCCACAACTCCCGGATTAAAAGCGCTGAAGAATCCCAAAACGTGAGATGAATTAAATATCAATCCATCATTCAGTAGAATTAAGTTTTGGTCCGTTTTACCACCTCTCACGTTGAACCCCCCAGCTCCTTCCCCTACGGTACTTACACCTGGCAATAACTGCAGACTTTTCACCACATCGACTTCTCCCAAAAAGGCCGGAAGCCGTTCTATTTCTCCAATAGACATTCGATTTACTCCGGCAGTTACTCCAGTTACATTTTCATCCTGATTGCCACTGATGGTCACCTCATCTAGTTCAATTGTGTTATCCAACATTTCTATGATCACCTGCCCATCCTTATATATTTCAATGGCTTTAATTGTGCGTTTCAGCCCAATGCGATGGAAAACCAATGAATAAGCTCCTGGAGGAACTACAAATTGGAATTTACCTTCCTCATTAGTGGATAGTCCTTGATTGGAGCTGCTGATTAGCACGATTACACTTTCTAATGGGCTGCCATTTTCATCCACAACCTGACCATCTAATGTTACCGTCGATGGCGCAGAAAGGTTTGGTCTGCCGATCCTGATTAATTTAGTTTGACCAACTACAGCTGTACCGGTAATTAATCCAATGATGAGCAAAAGATGTTTCAGGTTAATTTTCACGTATTCGTGTTAAGTGGACCCCTGGAAATAACAAGAAGGTTTTGACAACCTCCTATAAAAGTAATGCCGGATCTTTAGTTTATTTAATAAAACTGTTTAGCAATCGATTGCAGTTTTTGTTTGACCTGAAAATTTGTACGTTTACGGTAAACCTGTGTGTGTTTGATGACGTCTTTTTACATAAAATGATAGCCTTGTGATATAACTATCCGTTTATTTGAGGCACAGGTCCAAACCAAAATACTATCATGAAAAAACTAAACCTCAATTCCTTTTTTATTGCCACTCTGGCATTGTTGATTGTTGCTTGCAGTTCATCAAAATCAGTTACTGGTGGTGGTGCACAATCTATTACTGAAGAGAAGAAAATTAATAATACCGTAGAAATTTCCGATAGAGACAAAGCGCTCTCTTTAGCCAACTACCTAAGAAGAATACCAGGTTTACAGGTATCAGGAGATGGAAGTAGTGCCCGAGTAATCGTCCGAGGAATGGCCCAGAGCAATGAAAGGCCTCTTTTTATTTTAGATGGTAGACGAATTGGGAATGATTTTGCAACAGTTCATTCAGCGATTGATCCCGTGGATATCAAGCGTATACAGGTGTTAAAAGATGCCAGCTCCACTTCGTTCTATGGACTTCAAGGTTCAGGAGGTGTCATTAAGATTACCTCGAAGAAAAAGAATTAATTCAGCGATCTATTTGATAGACTGGTCCATCGTTGGTGGTAATTACTATTACTTCTTCATCCAGTCGAACAATTCGGTTATACGTTTTATCAAAGGGCATTCTCAGGGTGCCCTTCTCCATTGTTAAGGTGCTATCTTTCCATAATAAGCGTGTGTAGGCCATGCCTGTAAAACGACCTTGGTTAACATTGTGTTCCAGTCGGTTTCCGATCATATGAATCAGACTCGTTTCACCTTGTTCTTCTACTAAAAAGTCATTGATAGGGGCACTTTGTTCTGGTAACAGTTGCTTCTTAAACGTTTGATCACCCTCATTCAGGAACAGTGCTGACCCTAATTCGAAGACCTCTTTGGTCCTGATCTTTTGAGAATCTGCTGTGGGAAAAAGGGATTCTATCGACCGAACTTTCGCGAATTCCTGATAACGCAAGAAGCGTTTTTTCAACTCAGGAACTTGTCCCGCAAGCTCATCTCTGGAATGGAATGGAATGTGTTCACCCTGATAATAGTGGAACATGATCGGGTCTATTCGACCATTTCCGTCAAAATCTGAGAGATAAAGTGTGACAGGTTCCTGTGGAGAAGCTTTTAGTTTACTGTTTAATCCTAAGTTTCCGGCAAGCAAATCTTCATTGCCATCCTGATCTATGTCCGCTGTTTCAACGCAATTCCACCAACCCTCGGAGCCAGCGATTGGAAAAGGTGAAAATTGATTACCCTCGTTTTCGAGAATCGTCAGAGGCATCCAGTGGCCTGCAATCACAAGGTCGATGTTTTGATCTTTATTCCAGTCCATAACACTGGCATCTGTAACCATACCCAATTTGCCATAGTTCGGAAGTAGGTCATTAGCAAGAGAGAACTTGCCCGATCCATTGTTCAAAAGCAAAAAACTATTGGGTTCCAGTCCATAAATCCCCGGAATCGAAAGTGAACCGATAAATAGATCTATGTCTCCATCCTGGTCCAGGTCTTCCGTAAGAACACAACTTCCATTGGAGGCCACCTGAGGAGGGATAGCCTGAAAGTCCCTTTTGAAATTCCCATTACCATCATTGAGATACAAGCGGTGCTGATATGACAATTGATTTTGTCGTGCCTCATTACCACCACTGATGACGATCAGGTCCAGATCCTTGTCGCCATCTGCGTCGAAGAATTGTGCGGCCACATCTTCAAATTGTTGATCTGCCCCAAGCCCTATTGTTTTCTTGTTATAGGACCCTTCATTATTCAAAAACAGCGCGCCTTGTTGATTTCTGGCGCCACCGATATATAGGTCAACTAAACCATCACCATTTACATCGCCAGTTGCTAGCCCCGGACCCCATTTTGATAACCGGTATGGCATTAAAGGCTCGACATCAAGATCGTCATAAATGTTTTCCTTATGGGTGAAAGGCAGAGATTCGATTTCAGGTTGCAATTCCTTAGAAAGCGTTGCGCTTGCAGTTGGCTCGTAACTTAGGGTGTTTAATGTATTAGCCTGTAAGTTTCTAAATATCTGAGACTCATTTCCACCCCAATAGACCCGGACGCTATCTGGAGGAATCGTGCCCTTCAAACCAAAGATTAGAGTTGGATCTGATGAGGACTGAAACCCCCGACTCAGGTAAACTTCCTTGATTTGTGAAATTCCATCGGAGTACACGGCGACTTTCGCTCCGATACCCAGAACATTGCCCGTTTTTCCCTGAAGTTTGATGGAAAGACTTTGATGATTTACGGGGTTGTTGTTTCGGTAAATAAAGGCCGGTTCATTGGTGTTGTTGACCACTAGATCAAGGTCTCCATCCCCATCTAAATCTCCATAAGCGGCTCCGTGAGAATAGGATTTTTGGTTGAGATTCCACTGGTCAGTCACGTTTGTGAAACCTCTATCGCTCCCATTTTTGAATACAAAATTGGAGAGCTTCATCGTGGGCATCCTTTTGATTAATTCCGCATTCTGGGCCTTGCTTTCGAGTTTGGCGTATTTTGAAAACTGTAGGTTACTGGCGAAATTGATGTAATCCAGATCGTTGGGCCTTTTGTAAATGCCATTGGTAATGAACAGCTCATTATTCATATCCAGGTCATAATCAGCGATAAGAACAGACCAACTCCAATCAGTGGCGTACGTATCGTTCATCAGTGCAAGGTCTTTAAATACTCCTCCGTCATTGATCTGCATCGTATTACGTGAGTACTGATGGTGGTAACCGTTTTCGATCTTGATCGCATAGACTTCATCTGAATCTTCGCCTCCTGATTGTTTCATGATGGAAGGGTCTTCAGGCAACATGTCCAGCGTGAAAATGTCCATTTCTCCGTCGCCATTGATGTCTGCAATGTCATTGCCCATCGAAAACCTCGACATGTGTGCTAATCGTGTAGCGCCATCTTCCAGGAATGTGCCATCCTTTTGGTTGATGTAGAGGTAATCATTTTCATGAAAGTCATTGGAGACATAGATGTCGGGCCAGTGATCACCGTTCACATCCGAAATCCCAATGCCGAGACCATATCCCAAAAGACTTGAATAGATGCCGGCGGCCTGTGTCACATCATCGAATTGAGCTTTTCCGGTTTCGATCAAGAGATTTTTAAAAAGCTTGTCTCCTGAAGCATTGTCCGGATTGGTACGTTCCTTTGCCGATGTGTATGAACGATTGGTATGCACCGCATGGTTGAGTAGATACATATCCAAATCACCATCCAGGTCATAATCAAAAAATGCAGCATGTGTTGAGAAGCCCGAAAAAGCAACTCCCATTTCAGATGCAGATTCTCGGAATTTCAGATTGCCTTCATTGATGTATAAGAGGTTTTGACCTTTTGGAATGGTTTTGTAATTACTGACCTGACTGATGTAAATATCTAATAATCCGTCACCGTTCACATCACCTAAAGCAACACCATTGGACCATGTTTCTTTGTCCTTATCGAAGACCTGATCGGAAATATTGTCAAATTCAAAATTCCCATTGTTAAGATAGATTTGATTTGCACTTTGATTAGCTGTGAAAATCACCTCAGGCAAGCCATCATTGTTCAGGTCTCCAATGGCCGCACCACCGCCGTTGTAGAAATACAGGTATTCAATGATGTCGAGATTTTCATCACTCAAATCGTTTCGAAAATCGATGCCTGTGTCCCTGGCCTCCAGCAATGAAAATTGACTGACTTCTTCAGATGTTGGACTACAGGCCGTCAACCAGATCAAAAAGGGTAGAAAACGCTTCAAGGATTGATCTTATAGGTAAGTAAAGCATCGTTATTTCTGGCGATCATCAGCAATTTTTCATCACCGACATTGACAAATTGTAAGTCGCGGACCTCACCAGTAATCAACAATCCCGATGCCGATCGCG
Source organism: Cyclobacteriaceae bacterium (assembly GCA_965215825.1). Classification (GTDB taxonomy): domain Bacteria; phylum Bacteroidota; class Bacteroidia; order Cytophagales; family Cyclobacteriaceae; genus JAWPMT01. Next base: position 1,900,730 of record CBDCEM010000002.1, read on the forward strand.
GAAGGGTCGAAAATGATTGGTCTCGCTGGTTGTACTTCAGTACGCTGCCATAACTGGCATCATACTGTCCCGCCTGAGGTTTAGCGTCGAATAAATTGCCACCGATTATGATTTCTGAGATATCATCACTGTCCAGGTCTGCAACTGCGGAAGCAAAGACAGGTGAGAACTGAACTTCTTCCGGAAGTTGACTTGCTTCAAAGGTCCCATCGCCTTGATTCCAGAAAATAGCAGAACTCAGGTAATTGACTTCCAGTTTGACTGCACCAGCTAATTGAGCTTCTGTGAAAATATCGTGGATGGTTTGATCTACATAGGACTCGTATTTCAGGTATTTTTTCTTCAATTCCGGAATCTGTGCGACTAATTCATGTTTCAAGGTGAAGGGTTTTATTTGACCATTAATCGTTCTGGTGAAAATGTGATCGACAGATCCATTTTTATCAAAGTCATTGATGTATAGTTGTAGCGGACTTTCTGTAGAAGCTTCAAATCTGGAGTTTAGGCCGTGATTTCCTGCGATAAGGTCCATGTCTCCATCTTGGTCCAGGTCCACTACATTTAAGTGATTCCACCAACCTTTGAAGTTAGTAAGTCCGGCTTCTTGCGTGGCACGTATCAGTTTATTTCCTTCGTTTCTGAAGACTTCAACTGTCATCCACTCTCCGACAATGATCAAATCTAGATCATTGTCCTGATCAACATCTGTCCACCGGGCTTCCGTTATCATTCCCAGATCGATCAATTCTGGTGCTACTTCGCGAGTGATGTCCGTAAGGTTTCCAGCGCCATCATTTTGGTAGATTAATCCATTTGTGGGTATTCCATAAAGAAAAGGACGAGCCCGACTGCCAACGAATAAGTCGATATCTCCATCCTGGTCCCAATCGGCTGATGCGACGGTTGCAGTACTCAGTGTGTTTGCCCTTAAGGTAGGATCTTCTTTCTTTTCAAAATTTCCCTCACCATCATTTAAATAGAGTCGGTCCCTGAGTTCGGGAGCTCCCAATGAGAATTCATTACCACCACTAGCCACGAAAAGATCTTTATCACCGTCCTGATCAATATCAAGAAGTTTCGCCGCCATATCTTCAGACGCCACATCAGTAGCCAGGGCAGGTTGGTTTGTCACTTTGAAGGTACCATCTTTTTGTTGGGTCAGGATTGCTCCTGAAGTGCCTTTTGCTCCTCCGACAAATACGTCTTCAAGTCCGTCACCATTCACGTCCCCTGTTGCTAGCTTTGGACCTTCCTGCGAGATCATATGGAATACGAGTCGGTCCCTGTCAAAATCGACGAAGGTGTTTTCTTTATGCGAGTAGTCCAATCGATTTTCCTGCGACAGTAGTGTGCGCGCTAATTTTGTTTCAGCTGGGGCATCGGTAGCCTGGGCATCTGTTTCTACCAGGGTCAGCGTTTGATCCGTAGCGACATTAACCATTCTTGTTACTTTGCCGGATGGCCACACTACTTTAACTTCCTCCGCCTGGGTATGAGTACCCAATCCAAAATTCAGCCTTGAATCTACAGTTGATTGAAATCCTCTGATGGGCATCATCTCCTGATACATGGTGGCTCCGTCGCTCGTTTTGATCCATACTTTCGCACCGATAGCAAAAGGATTTGCTCCCTCACCTGCCAATGTGACTTTCAGGTAGTGATGATCATACAATTCATTACTAAGGTTTTCATAAATTTTTGACGGTGCATTTACGTTGTTGACCACCAGATCCAGGTCTCCATCATTATCAAGGTCAACATAAGCAGAGCCATTAGAGTGAGTAGGTTCTGCAAATCCCCATGCTTCTGTTTGGTCACTGAATGCAAGGTTGCCCTCATTGCGCATGGCATAATTGGGAATTGGCGTGACAGGAATAGGGTCTACAAGCGCTTTGTAATCTACTCCCTGACGAGTAATAATTTTCTTTTTCACTTCATCATCAGAAATGAAATTGAGATAATCCAGGTCGGTGATGTCCTGATAGATGCCGTTTGCGACAAACAGGTCTTTTCGCCCATCATTATCCATGTCGAACATAAGCGCTGCCCAACTCCAGTCAGTAGCTTCTACTCCTGAAAGGCGACCAATTTCACTAAACGTCCCATCTCCATTGTTGAGATGCAGCATATTTCTATTGAACTGCTTGTGATAGTTGTTCTGGATCTTATAAATGAATTTATCCCAGCTTTCGAATGTCGTTACCTTCTTGATCCGTTCATCGGGCTTTGGCAGCATATCTGTAACGAATATGTCCGGGTAGCCGTCATTGTTGAAATCGGCCATGTCTGCTCCCATTGAAGCAGCGCTGATAGATGGCATCTGGTTGACCAGGTCTTCACGAAAGGTGCCATCTCCATTGTTAAGATAAAGGTAGTCCCGTTCGAAAAAATCATTGCTGACAAAAATATCCTGCCATCCATCTTGATCCACGTCTCCAACAGTGACTCCCAGACCAAACCCGATGACACTTCCATAAATTCCAGCTTCTTCGCTGACATCTGTGAATTTATTGCCATCATTTCTGAAGAATTTATCTCCGCCTACATCATCCCTGACCGGACGCATGTCCTGCATCAGGTTAAAACTGCCAATGGCCTGATAGGAATTATTAAGTAAATAGGCGTCCAGGTCTCCGTCTTTGTCATAATCAAAAAAGGCTGCATGTGTAGAGTATCCGCGATCTGCCAGGCCATATTGTTCTGCTTGTTCCGAAAAGCGACCATTGCCTTCGTTGATATACAGTTCATTCTGTTTGTTGTCACCTTTGATGTCCCCGGAATTACAGACATAGATGTCCAGTAAACCATCTCCATTTATATCGGCCATGCTAACTCCAGTACTCCAGGAACGTGTTCCTGCCACTCCCGCAGTTTCAGTAATATCTTCAAATTCCATGTTGCCTTTATTTCTAAAAAGCCGGTTGGGAACAAGGTTTCCGGTCACATAGATATCCAATAAACCGTCTTGATCGATATCGCCAGTTGCAACTCCACCTCCATTGTAATAATTACGATAGGTGTAAATGTTGAAATCTGCATCGAAATGTAGCTGATTAGTAAAGTTGAATCCAGAGTTTATAGGATCCAGAGGCATGAACAAAGGAGGAGTTTGTTTTTCTGGTGCCTGACAACCGACCAGAAGGATGAGTACGAGTAGGATAAAATTTCTCATAATTCTTCGAGCATCTCTCTTCGTTGCTTCGCGAGCTCATTAGTTACAAACAAATCATCGTATTTGGCAAATACAGTTGCTGTATCCTTCCTGTAGACAATTAACCGGCGATTTCCTTCAACCATGACCCAAGAGTCCGTTTTGCCCTCAAGTTCCATTTTTATGAATTCACTGTCGTACCATTCTTCGTACATATTAATTACGTCTGGTAGTAGGCTATCACCCGAAGTTTCTTTTGCCCACGGCGACCAACTTTGATAAGTGAATTCCACTGGCATCTCATAGATCTGATTGTCTATAAAATTCGGGTAAAACCGCATGTATGAAGGCATTCTCAGATCGTCATTTATGGCGTATTCAGCTGTGAGATTGCCAGGCCCATTGTCAAGCATGTATTGCTTATTGAGTTTCCAACAATGGACGAAGAAGTCTTTCCGGGTCATTCCAAGATGAATTCCGAGGAATAAACTGTCCTCGCGTACACCCTTACTCATCTCTCGTTCAACTAACTTTTGGTATTCGCTCCGATTGTCACAGGCAATAATGACTAATAACAATAGCACAAACCCTACTACTTTCCTAAAACACTTATTCATAACTAAAGCACGAAATTCCTGAATTATTTCTCACTACCAAAATCCGATTGGTATCCTCCAACTTTATAATACGTCTGACCTCTCCGGTTACAAAGAAACCACTCACTTTATGACTTTGTGTCTGCCATTGATGATCATCAGTACCGATTGAAACGTTACCGTAACTGGCTTTGTAGATTCCCCATTCCGGTTTTGATTTGGTGAAATTCCCTCCAGTAATCAGGTCGACTATGCCATCCTGATTCACATCGACAGGCATTATCGCGTAAACTGGAGCAATTTGGTGATTGTCTGGTAGTGGCTTTTGGTTAAAGCTGACCCCTTGTTGGTTGATATATGTGGTCGTTTGTAGCGTTTCTACCATTAGACGAAGTGTATTGTTCATTTGCTCAGATGTGAACAATTCGTCGATCGTTTTGCTCTTGTAATCCTCGGCTCGAGAAAAGCGTTTTCTCAGTGCAGGAATTTGCTTTGTAAGATCATCAAGTAGATGGATTGGGTAAGCCCGGTCACCTTCATATTGACAAGTAATTTGTTCAACAGAACCATTTTGATCAAAGTCGTTGATGAACATCTGAAGAGGCTTATCTACAGAGGCGCGATATCTGGTGTTTTGCCCCAGGTTACCCGCGATGATGTCCATGAAGCCGTCTTGATTTAGGTCCACGACTTCTACCGTATTCCATAATCCGTTGGTACCTGATAATCTCAGCGAAGGGGATTTTGTGACGTACTTATTATTTTCATTGATTAGTACGGTTATACCCATCCACTTACCGACCAGAACCATATCCAGGTCTCCGTCATTTTCAAAGTCAAACCACTGACCATCGGTTACCATGCCGATTTTTTGCAAGTCCGGGGCTATACTACTGGTGATGTCTTTGAACTTTCCAGTCCCATCATTTTCCAGCAAATAGGAGTTTGGCGGAACACCATACAGAAATGGTTTAAGTCTGCTACCAACCAATAAGTCGTGATCACCATCCTCGTCGAAATCTGCGGCGGCTATGAAAGAAGAACTTTCTCTGAATCCGGGTAAGTTGCCTGAGGTTTTGCTAAAATTACCTTTCCCGTCGTTTAGATATAGTCGGTCTATGAGCCATTTGGAACCTACTCCAAATTCGTTGCCGCCACTTGCGACATAAAGATCCAGGTCACCATCATTGTCGGCATCAAAGAATTGTGCATCAACATCTTCTGCTTCTGCATCTTCTGTAAACGACTGATTTATTGAGAAGGACCCATCCGAATGTTGGAAGTAGATGCTCCCGGCTTGCCCTTTGGCACCTCCCAGAAAAAGATCATCAAGGCCATCACCATTGAGATCTCCTTTGCCAATGCCAGGTCCTTCGTTGCTATGCATTTCAAACAAAAGCCTGTCTCTGTTAAAATCTTCGAAATCATTTTCAATATGTTGAAAATCAATTGGAGAAGCCACTTCATTTAACAACAGAGCATATTCGTGGGATGTGTTTGTTCCTTGTTCAATGTTTGGTTGGACTCGTTTGAGTTGCCGATTGACTGGTAAGTCTCTTTCGATGGAAATGGCTCCATTTGGCCAGGTAATTATCAGTGTGTCAATTCTTTTTTGTAACGACAAGCCAAAATGTATTCTGGGGTCAACAGAGGACAAGTATCCTTTGACAGGGACCAATTCCTGGTAAATCATCAGATCGCCAGCGTGTAATTCTACCTGGGCTCCAACAGCGGTACTTGAGTCTGGCAATCGCAGATCAAGCATCATGAAGTTATTGCCATTAGTTTCAGAAGTGTTTTCAAATAAGAAACTCTCATCATTGATGTTGTTGACAACCAGGTCCATATCTCCATCATTGTCCAGATCGCTGTAGACAGCTCCGTTTGAGAAGGTTGAATCATTCAATCCAAGTTCCTGTGCACGGTTTGAGAATTCCAGACCTCCAGAGTTTTCAAAGAGGTAGTTAGGTAAGGGTACAGATGGAATTTGATCAATCAACTTGGTTAGTACCAGGCTGTCTTTTCGGTATTTGGCAACCAATTCCCGGTTATTCGAATAGAAATTGATGTAATCCAGATCGGTCAGATCTTTGGCTATGCCATTCGCTACAAATATATCTTTGAACCCATCATTATTGTAGTCGAAGATCAATGCTCCCCAACTCCAATCGGTGGCGTGTGCACCGGTAAGTCGACTGATTTCGCTAAATGATACTGATCCTGAGATGGGATTCGGCCCGTTGTTCAGTTGAAGCGCATTTCTTGTGAACTGCTCATAATAACCATTTTTTAAGTTCGATTGGTATTTGTCCCAATCTTCAAAAAGTGTTTTGGTTTTGTAGCGTTGTTCGGATTCCGGGAGCATTTCAGTCACATAAATCTCGGGATATCCATCATTATTGAGATCGGCTATGTCTGCACCCATAGAACCCATACTGGTTTCTGAAATGAGGGTCTCCATTGATTCTTTAAAGGTGCCATTTTGCTGATTGATGTATACATAATCCTTTTCAAAAAAATCATTGGAAACGAAGATGTCCTGCCATCCATCCCGATCAAGGTCGGCAATGGTGACACCCAGGCCGAATCCGATGAAACTACTATAGATTCCAGCTTCTAAGGTCACATTTGTAAATACGCCTCCATCGTTCCGATAGAGCTTGTTACCACCAAGAGTATCTGTCTCCATTCGTTGATCTTGTCGAAGATCATAGACACCAACAGATCGCAATGAATTGTTAAGTAAGTAAAAGTCCTGATCACCATCTTTGTCGTAATCAAAAAAGGCAGCGTGAAGCGATAATCCTTCATCAGCGATTCCGTATTGTTTTGATTCCTCTGAGAAAGTCAGATCCCCCTTATTAATGAATAGTTCATTGTGTCGATTCTCACCTCCTTTCGGCCCTGCTTTACAGACATAGATGTCCAGGAACCCATCTCCGTTAACGTCCGCCATACTCACTCCAGTAGACCAAACATCTGGGCTACCCACTCCGGCGGAAAGTGTAATGTCCTTAAATGTCAAATCCCCAAGGTTCAGGAACAGTTTGTTGTCTACCTGATTGCCGCAGAAATAGAGATCCTGTAATCCGTCGTTATTAATGTCGCCGACGGCTACTCCGGCGCCATTGTAAAAATTCCGGTAGGTATAGGTGTTGAGCCGCTCATTGTAGATCAGGTCATTTCTGAATGCCACACCTGATTCAAAAGAAGGAACCTTGCGAAATACGGAATTGTTTTCGATAGGTTCCTGACAGCTTATCAGGCCGACCAAAAAAATAAAGAAGGTCAGTAATCGGGTATAAATGTTTCTCAAGGTCACTTACTCCAGGTATGAATCAACTCAAAAAGACTCGAAAAGTTAAATGAATTCAATGTGGTGATCATCACTCCATTAGAAACTTTGTTGTTACTTTTTAATGCAATCGATTGGAGTTTTTACTAACCGCCAATTCTGAGGAGGAATGTGTCAGAAATGAAGATGATTTATGAATCAACACCCAAAATCAAATCAAGAGCCTTGCGGCTGGTAGTTACCTAATATCTCATTTTCGGGGATGGATGAGTTTCGATCGAAGAGTCATGCCTGTAACCAACTTACAGAGGAGATATTAAAGGGAAGTGTTCCAATAGATCTAAAAGATATAATTAAGCCCAAACTGAAAATCTCGACCCATGCCCATTATTCGGGTGCCAAAAGGGAAATAAGGCTGGTCCGTGAGGTTGGTAACACTCATAGTGAGTGATAAAGAGTGCTTACCCCAATGCAATCGGGTATTGGTACTTAGACCAATTAGGGTGTACGCCGGCGCGTCTCTAACTGCCCAAACCTGATTAGTGAATCCCGAGGGTGCAATGAACTCCAGGAAATGCCTAACATCAATGCCGAATTGGAGGGGTATTTCTCTTAGCCAGGTTTTGTATTTTAATTTTCCCTGAACATGAGCCGGAGGAATACCATTGGAACGACTTCCTTTGGAAAAGAAGTTTACACCAGCCAGGTCATCCCCCCTCATTGCCAATCCAGAAATATAGCCCATGAGATTGTGTGCTTTTTGATTGAGTAGTACCTGTGATATTTGCCATTCCAATCCAAAAGTTCTTGCCTGTTCGATATTTCCGTATTGAAAAACATTCTGAGCTATTGGAACTTCCACAATCCGATCATCGAAATGAGTGAGCCAACTGTTGATTTTAAGGGTTGTGCTCTTGAGTTTTTTAGTGATTGACCAATCTAACTGATAGCTGTACTCAGGTCTGATATCCGGATTGCCTCTGAATATGCCCCGACCTCCGAACAGTTCACCACCGGATTCTTCAGGGCGTGGAAACCTGAAATACCTTCCGATTGAGATTTGATGGTTTGTCTTCCAGACGGACCAATTCGCTTCAATGCCTCCGGAAACCGCCGAAGTATAAACTCTCTGAGCGTCGAGATTGCTGTTGACTGCCAGGTCTCCACGAATAACACCAGTCCACTGTACTTTTTGGCCTATAGAATTGGCCTGGAGAAATACACCGGTCTGTTGGTCAAGGCGTCTGGCAACCAGTGCATCGGTGGACGAATTTTGAACCCGGTCACGTTCTGACCGATTTTCATCCAATCGTGAAGTATACAAATCCATGCCGGTTTTTAAGGAATAATGATCGAAGCTTTTTTTAAGTATTCCATTATAGCCAAACCCAAAACGACGATAACTTCTTTCAATCTGAAAATTGATTGCATCAAATTGGGCATTGTACTGATCTTGTTTCTGATCCGTCTCCAGGAGTAATCCCCAAACCTGCTGTGTTATTTTCCAGTCATTCTTAAGGTCGTAATTGATCTTGATATCCGATTGATATGTGAAGGAATTGTTCAATTCACGTAGTTCGAAAGGATTGTTTTGAAACCCTTGCGGAAACTGCCAGTTCCCGGTGCTCCACTTTTGCCTCCAATAAACCTTTGTCTTTCTGAACTCAGTGGTCACAGAGGAGGATAGATTATATTCCTGAATAGCCGAATTGCGTGCGGTTTGTCCGTCTGCTAAATGGAAATTCTCTGTATTAATGCCATTTCCGGCTATTTCCAGGTTGGTTTTGTTGTTTCCAGTATTCCATCGAAACCCCAATTGACGAGCGTTGTTGTTTGCCCGGAACTGACTGAAAATGGAATTGGGAGCCTTTTGAATAGCCTGGCGGTCTTCCAAAACCAATACACCACCGATAGCACCACTTCCGTATATTGCTTTTTCAATACCCCCAACGACTCTGGCAGTACTTAAATTGGAAACATTTAAATCTTGCGCCAGGTATCCCTGTGGATTGAGGCCTGCTCTTCGAGCACCATTTTGTTGTATCCTCAGGCGACTACCTGTCTGACCTCTGTAACTTATAGGAAATGAAGATGCCTGGGCCCTGACCACTCCTGGAATGCGATCCAGTAGGTCCATGGTTTGTACAGGGTTTTGCAGATTGGGAAAGGGCAGACTGTCCGAGACAGCTACCCTTGCCGAAATCAGAATTTCTCGAAGTTGGATGGTGTCAGCCTCCTGCCCGTAGGCAGTTAAAGTGACTAATAATCCACAAGTGAAAAGAAATGTTTTCACCCGATCAATTTACCGCATCCGCAGTGAATTCGGCCCAGCGAATGGTTACATTTCCGCCGCCTTCTCTATTGACCATCTGGAATTTGTAATAGTTACCTCCCCGGTCTGAAATCAGATAAACTGGTTGATCCCCTTCTTCAAGATTGACAATTCTGTCGCCGATCACCAGGTCCTGATAAGCAAGCGATAAAGCCTCAGCGTCGGGTTTACCTTCAGCATCAAGGTCGGTTTCAGGATCGAAAGTAAATACACCATCGGCAGATAGCGCACTGATCATATCACTAGAAACGCGCTCGAAGGCCATGAACCCTGTGAGACCAGTCCCCTGATTTGAAAGATCGCTTACGTTAACCGCTTGCACGGAACCGGAAGTTTGATCATCACCATATAAAAAAATGCCGGGCCTTCCACCGGCTCCTGTTCGGATGGTTTTGATCTGAATATCCCAATCAATGGCTTCTGTGTCTAATTGAGATACAACTCCTGTATCACTCGCACTCAAATCCAATCCACCACCCTCAGGAAAAGTGGCCGGATTGATGCTAAATGTCGCTTGGAAGGTGTCAGAAGTTAGCACGACAGGTCCATCGTCTTCAGAACATCCGGAAGCACCCAGAATCATAATACTCAGTATTAAGTAAGGTAGAATTTTGAATTTCTTGTAGTAAGGCATGTTGGTCGTAGTTTGCTTGATTAGTACGAATATAGCCGTTTATCCACTCTACCGGCCACCCTTATGTGGAAGTTATTCCGGCAAGATTTCTAATTGTGCTATGGAATTCGTATTTTCAAGGTATATAACCTGAATTATTCTGACAAATGAAAACCAACCGAAAGAAGAAAAAACTTCTCAAGAGTAGAAGAGGATTTTTCAAAGATGCCGCCTTAGGAGCAGGTGGTATTGCCCTGGCCACAGGGGGAGTGACGTCTTGTAACGATCCATCATCTGGCTCCGAGACACCAGCTTCTGTAAAGAATACACTTATCAAAAACGGAACGCCTCCTACTGAGGTAGACCCGGATAATTGGTTTGCTCCCAAGGAATTTGATGTTACCCGAAAAGCTGGGTTGAAGAGCAATGCCATCAAATCCAATGATGGTGCCGTGCAAATCAATAACCTTTATGCGCTTGATGTTGACTTGAACACCAGTGGCGCTTCAACAGGTCAAAGTACTGATCTGTATGCGTATAATGGTACAGTCCCCGGGCCCACATTCAGGGTTCGTGGAGACCAGACGCTGGGTATCAATTTTACCAATTCACTGGGAGGAAATAACGGCTATTGGGCGGTTAAACAGGCTTCAAGAATTGTAATGGGTGATGAGCGTTTGGACCCGAATACAGCAGATTGGCAAATAGACAGTCACTTATACGGGCCACATCAGCAACGAATAACCAATCTCCATACACACGGACTCCATGTCTCCCCGGGAGTGGATTACCCAGCTCAGAACGAGACGCAGAACAGTGTGCACTCGGACAATGTATTATTACGCGTTATTCCTTATGAAGATTATCAAAAACGTGTGTTAGAGGGGAATGGACCTGCTTTGCAGGATAATGAACAAGTGGCCGAAGCGCTTTACAACTTCAAACTTCCGCGCCCTGATGGTACGCCACATTATCCCGGCACACACTGGTATCACCCTCACCCACATGGCGCTACATATGATCAGGTAGCGAGCGGCATGGCCGGATTCCTGATTGTTGAGGGACCAGTTGATGACTATCTGGCGGAGACCTATGCTGAAAATGGATATGCAGAGCTTCCGTTATTGATTCAGAGGATTTTTGCACCACCACCATCAGTAGATGCCGAAGGTAGTCCGATTCAAGGCACCTCCAGAAAAGGAAATCAACAAAAGACTTCCATTGTAAAACCCACGATCAACGGTCAATCAGTAACAGACGATGGCGTTCAAATTCCAAGTAAAGAAGTACAACCCAATCAAGTGCTACGATTGCGGGTACTCAATGGTAGCGTAGATGGTCAGGGCTATATCCGGTTCATGGTTACGAAAGATAGTGATCCTACGAACCCTGTAGGTCCTGCCCAATTAGATCCTTCGGCTGATCTTTATACTTCGTCTTCATGTATTGAAGGTGCGATGCCTAAAAATGCCAGTGCATCTGCGAAAAGATGGTGTACATCTGAAGATTTGACAGGGAAAGTTTGCCTCAATAACATTGCTTATGATGGCATTAATTTATTTCAAGAGGATGGGACTTATACCAGTATGCCTGTCGAGTGGTTAACCATTGGCGTTGCTAATCGGGCAGATTTTCTCCTTGCCATTCCGGAAGATGCGAGTGTTGGGGATTCCTATAGTATTTGGGCGCAAGACATGACAGAGGCCGTTGATTCACAAAAGGTGAGCGCAAGTGCCAGAAATCTCCGGGTGGCCACATTTGTAGTATCGGATGGTACGGCACTTCCTAAATTGAGCAAGGACTCATCTGGGGCCCTAAGCCTTGATTGGAAATATAAAGGCCAGACACTTGTTGCTGAAGAAATGCTGATGCCGATAGGCGTTGATGAGATTACGATTAAAAGTAACGCCGAAAAAACATCAGCTTATCTTCCGTCGAGCCCTCAAACGCTGGATGGAAAACCCTTTACCTGGGGTGCTTCGAATAATGCGGGGAAAGTAAGAGCCAGAAGGGTCTTATACACGGGTTTTGGACACAGTTCGGTAGACAATTCAGTGTGGGGTGTCAATACCGCCTTCACCGCGGGTGATGGAACAGTTATTCCTACCACAGATCCTGCATCGAGTAATCTGATCAATGCCATGTTGATCGATGGTAAAAAATATGGTGCTGACACGCAGCATGGTCAAGGTTGGGATACGGCGCAGCACAAGATGCAGGTGGGTACAGCGGAAGAATGGTCAGTATACAATTACTCGTTAACCACTATCTTCAATGGAGGAACTACAACAGATCCCAGTAGCTATTCGTATGGTAAGCCGGCCTACAAGGTAACTTTGGGATCCGATAATAATCCGCCACAATTGAAAGCCAAAGCGGTACATCATCCATTCCATATTCATCAGAACCCGTTTTACGTTCGAAGTATTCAGGATGCGGAAGGCAATGAATTACTACCATTGGATGAGCAAGGAAGGCCTATCCCCAGATGGCAGGATACTGTCTACATTCCTCACAATGGAGGAAGGGCGATTTTTAGAAGCAGATTCTGGGATTACACAGGAAAGTATGTAGATCACTGTCATTTGCTACAACATGAGGACTGGGGAATGATGCAGGCCATAGAAGTGGTAGATGGTAAAACTGACACACCGAACTACATTCCATTACCACCGGAAGATGCGGTAAAACAAAATGTATTTCCTCCAATGAGCCTGAATCAAATTTATCAGTTTGACTTAGGTAAGGTACAGGAGACCATTTCTCAGGAGTCACTGAAAATGCTATGCTACGATCCAAGTGATGACACTTACTTCAATCAGAAGAATCTGACGAACCTCGAGGCAAAAGCAGCGGACACGGCGGGATATCTTAAAGTACCGATGCCTGGAGATGATACGCCGTTCCCTTCGTGGAACAACGATATCATTGATGTGGGTTTGACGACTTGAATTTTATTATTTGATATGAACAAAGAGATTGTCTCAAAAACCTAAAAACTCCAATACCGTGTTACATTGAGCTTGTCGAAATATGCGTATACAGCCTAAAACCATGGTTTCGACCGGGTCGCGTTCGACAGGTTCCTGACAGGTTAGGTGCTTTTGAGACAACCTCTTTTGTTTGTACGGACAACAACTCATGAGTAAATTGTTGCACAACTGGTTAGTACATGGTATTTGGGTTCTTAGAAATTTCTGGTATCTGCTGTATTGAATCCCAATGCTCGCATATTTTACCCTGGTGATCGAACCTGAAAAAGTCCATCGTAACATACTGATCGTTGCCAGGCCAGGTTTGATGGGTATGTAGGGCGACCAGGTCACCTTCAGCGATACACCTTACAAATTCGATAGATTTGTTGGGATACTCCTGCTGCATGCGCTCAAAATAATCGATGAACCCTTCCAGTCCGTTAGCCACGTCGGGATTATGCTGGATGTATTCATTCCCAACGTACAATTCAATCGCTTCTCGAGGATTTCCTTCATAGGCCATTTTGTAGAAAGCGATGGCATTGGCTTTGTGTTTTTCGAGTGTCATGTGGCTAAATTAAAAAAAGCGCTCCTTTCAAAAGGGCGCTTCTTCTATGAAAAAATCCTGCTGTTTCAAAGTGAGTATTCAGGCTGCTTTTCGCTCTAGCTGAGCAATTCGTTTTTCTTTCGCATCTGAAATTTGCCCGGTCTCTGCATATACCTTGGCATCCTTCAATACATTATCCAGGGTTTTGCTCATTTTCTTTTTCATCATTCCCCGCATCAGGTTTCCCATCAGGCCTTTGCTCTCGAATTCAGCTTTCATGACCAGCTTGGACTGGTATGTACTCAAAGCAACGACTGTCCATTCATTGGCTGCTTTCGTTACAAAACCTGGCATTCCTTCATTTACTTCATAAGCAAGTACCATCATTTTTTGATCGTATTTCGTGAGTGTTTCCTTGATTTTGTTGAATCCCTTCACATTGACATTGCAGGCACGTTCGCTGCACGTCGCTCCTTCAAATGATGCGGTCCCCGAACCTTCGGAATGGTCGACGTTAGAGGACCATTTGTATACATCGGCAAATCCTGGACCCACCATGTCCCAAAGTTCTTCGGCCGGGACGTTGATAATGATCTCTTTTTCCAATTCAAATCCTTTTTGTGCCATAGCGATAAAATTTACGGTCAATAAAAAAATCAGTGTTCCAATTTTCCTTTGCATGAGATTTTTGATTTAATGGATACAAAGGTCAGTGACCTGGCTAAAGAAGGATTTCTGAAAAAGGCCTACTAGTTTCTGATTTGGTTTGATCGATAATGAGAAGGAGAAACCCGATATCGTTCTTGAAAGTTGGCAGAAAAGGTGGTAATATCCTGAAATCCAGATTCATACGCAATTGCTGTGATAGGATCCTGACCACTAACCAATCTTGAGGCTGCGTGTTCCAGTCGCTTGTTTTTGATGTACCTGGCCGGTGTTTCGTTAAATTCTTTTTTAAACTCTCGCTTAAAGGTTGATAAACTCATATTACAGACAAAAGCAAGCTGTTCCAGGCTTAGAGAGTTGAAGATATTTTGTTCGATGCTTTTTCTGAATTTGACATTAATCGGCGCAAAGATCTCCGATAATAGCTTTCGGATGTTTTCATGATTTTCCGATTTTAGCAAAATCATCATCAGTTCTTTAAGCTTCAAAATTCCCAGTTCCTCATCCATGACCTCAGGTGATTCGAAGTAGATCATGAGGTTGTTCATGTATTGTTCCAGCAACTGATTTCCAATGAGCCTTTTGGGAGAAGGTATCTTATTTTCTATTAGAAAGGAAGGCACTTCATCTTTGTAGATTACCTTTAAAAGATCCGGATACAGGAAAATAGCGACAGCTTCACATTCCTCTGATCCGGATGACGGCACATAACGCTGCACATAGTTGTTGCAATTCTTGATTACAGCTTCCTTTTCTCCCAACCTGTGAATACCGCGAGAATCGAAGCTCAACATCGACCCTTCGACCATATAGAAGAAGCACGCAAAATCCTGTATGGCTCCTTGCATATCCATGGGCGTCTTGAAACGGGCCTTTTGAAACAAAGGCATGCCCTTAAATTCGATGATCGTGCTGTCGAGTATCATGTAGCAATGCTACATCATTCATAGGGTCAATAGTTTCTGAAAAAGTTCAAAAAATCCGATTTCACTTAGTTTCGGCCAAAATCCACCAGCCGCATCTCCAAATCGTTGGCCTGACGGTAAAATTGAGTGGTCAATTTTACCAGACCTATCCCTTCGGTATACAAGTTGGAATTGAATCGGGTTCCAAAGGGATAGTCGAGTTCCAACGATTCAATGGTTCCCTGGAAATTCAGGCATTGGAATTCCCCTGCCGGTACCGTTATGGTCTCCAACACGGTATTAAGTCGGTAGGTGCCCACAGAAAGTGGAGCATCTGCGGGGCCAAAATTCCGTGTGATTTCTTCGCGGGTATCCAATGTGAAAAGCGCAAGTCGATCTGGATAAGTGAGTAGATGACTGATGGAGTCGTATAAAATTTCGCGACGCGGCTGGCTCATAAAGGTACCGGTACGAACGAACATCCTACGACCTTCGATTAATGTATCCGATTCAATCATCAAGGTATCTCGCAGTTGCATAGGGGATTCGGATCCATCGGGTTCGACTTCATACCAATCATAGACCCAGTAATTTCCGATCGAAAGTTGTGAGAAACTGGAGATGGTGCGCACTTGTACGTCAGGTCCATCATCGGAGCAAGACGTTAAAATTAGTAGTGTTAGGGAGCAATAGATTAGGTGTTTCAGGTTCATTATGAGAGGTTTCTGTGTTAACGTGGAGATTTGGACATGTAGTATGCATGGGATCAATTATCTTTTACAATCGTTTGTTTTTATGAGAAACGAGCATATTGGATACTTTTAATTGTCTCCCGAATTTTCTACAATCGAAAATTGCTTAAGATTGATGAAATGAACATCAAACGACTACACCATATCGCGATCATTTGTTCGGATTACGAGAAGTCAAAGCAATTCTATAGAGAGATCCTGGGGTTTCAGGTTGAGCAAGAAGTATATCGGAAGGAAAGAGACTCCTATAAATTAGATCTTTCTCTGAATGGCGATTATTTAATCGAGCTTTTTTCGTTTCCCAATACTCCGTCCAGAATAACCCGACCGGAGGCTACAGGATTGAGACATATTTGCTTTGGGGTAACTAGTGTCGAAGCGGCAGTTGAAGATCTACAGTTAAAGGGTATTTTTCCAGAGCCCATTCGTGTCGATGAATTCAGCGGCAAGAAATTTACCTTTTTTTATGATCCGGATGATCTGCCCATAGAGCTTTATCAAGTGTAACGTATAAATACCGCATTAAATAATCTTTTCTTTAGGTCTGGGAATCATTGCGGAGGTACAATGCAATTTTCATAACTCTTTTGTCATTCTATCGTATGTATATACATAATATGTATATACATAATATGTATATACATTTAATAATGTACTTAATTCCTATTAAAACCCGTTGATAGAAAAAACTGAAGATAACATGAAAAAGATAGTAGCCTTAGGGGGTAGCAATAGCAAAAGTTCCATCAACAAAAAGCTAGCAACATACGCAGCAGGTCAAGTTGAAACAGCCACGATAACTGTTTTGGATCTAAATGATTTTGAGTTGCCTTTGTACAGCATAGATATAGAAAATGAGCTAGGGATCCCGGAATCGGCCAAACAACTGGATGACCTTATTTCTTCTGCAGATGGTCTTGTGGTTTCACTAGCAGAACACAATGGTTCGTATTCATCGGTTTTCAAAAATGCCTTTGACTGGCTTTCGAGAATCAACCAAAAAGTTTGGAAAAACAAACCCATGCTCTTGATGGCTACTTCACCGGGAGGAAGAGGTGGTGCGAGCGTTTTGCAAACTGCTAAGACTAGTTTTCCTCATTTGGGAGGAAATATCATTGCCGATTTTTCTCTGCCATCTTTCCATAAGAATTTTTCAGAGCAGGGAATTACAGATGAGGCATTGAGCGAAGAATTGCAGGAGAAAATCATTGAATTTCAGGAAGTCTGTAATGGAAAGAAGAATAAGGAGATATTAGGAGCCCAGTAATGGTATTCAATACATAGTTGAACCACAAGTAAGAACAGAGTTGAGCCCCTTCGCTTTTTTTGATGCAGGAACGATGAAACGAAGCGATGAGGGGCTGTTCATTGGATGCATCCTCATTCAGGTATTGGAATCCTTACCTATTTTGAAGGCGGAAATCTTCAACACGATGATTCAGGTGCAAATGATGAAGTGATCAGAAGTGGAGGTCTACAATGGATTCGAGCGGGTGGTGGAGTCTGGCATCAGAAGAATTACCTGAAACCAGTCCATGTGTCGGACTCATGGATGTTAACTATTCATTAATTGTGGATGCAGCTCCGATCTGAATTGGAGGAGAGTTCTGTGGAGTGCCAAAACGTTCAACCTGAGCAGTTACCGGTTTCAGCAAATGTAAAAATAATCGTGGGTAGCTACGGTGGACTTACATCGCCCATCCATACTCCGTATAATATGACCTATTTGGATGTCCGTTTAGATGCTGGTGGAATATTCGAATTTTCAAGCACCGGAAGAGCAGACAAAGGGTTTCATTTTTCCCAAATTGGGAAATTTGAGTCTGTATGGACAAGATGTTCCATTAAAGTCGTTAAGCGTCCTGGATGAAAATGAAGGTAAGCTATTAATCAAGGCAAAAGAGGATTCGCAATTTGTAATAGTATTGAGTGAGCCCCAGGAAACCGCGATACATACCCGGGGTGGTTCAATTCATACAAATGAAGCCGCCATAAACCGGAGTTTTCAGCGAATCAAAGAAATCGGAGTAAATCGAAACTATATGACTTCTTAATATCGAGGAACATTGAAACTAAGACCTGATTTGAAGTATCTCATGTTACGAGAGTAGTACGATTCGCACACCCTTCAGCCGTTTAGGTTTGAACGTATGGCTAGAAATGCTAACTTTCTAGCAATTAAAGTAGGCACAATTTGAGCCAAATAACCAGAAGAGATTTCATCAATGGAGCACTAGCCTTGGCTGGAACATCGATGCTGACCCCCGGATGTACAGCAATGGCCGATTTGGGTAAACCAGATGTATCGTATTATCCTCCAGCAATAACAGGTCTGAGAGGTAGTCATCCTGGTTCAAACACGCATGCTCATAGCAGGGCATGGGCAAAAAAGTCAGACTGGGGTGCTACAACCAAGTTGAATGAAACATATGATTTGGTGGTTGTTGGCGGCGGAATCAGCGGTTTGGCTGCTGCTTATTTCTATCAACAAAAGCATGGTAAGAACTCAAAAATCCTCATACTGGACAATCATGATGATTTTGGTGGGCATGCGAAAAGGAATGAACACATGGTTGATGGCCAGTTGCGACTTGGCCATGGAGGTTCTCAATCCATCGTAGAGCCGAAACATGCCAGTGAGGTAGTTCAAACTTTGTTCAAGGACTTAGGCGTCGATCCGGACCAGTTTAAAACTGCATATGACCAGGAATTCTATCGAAGACACAACCTGGGTGCTGTTACCTATTTCAACAAAGAAATATTTGGTGAAGATAAAGTTGTCAGACATCCCTATTGCAACTATCCCAATTACATCGAAGGGATCATTATGGGAGAAAAGCTTCCCAACGAAGAAGCTGCCAGTCAGGCGCCATTAAGTGAAAGAGGGAAGGAGCAGTTACTAAGGATACTTAACGGAGGTTTACATAAGATCAATGTCCCGGATGAACAGTTGGGTGAGTACCTGCAGTCTAATTCGTATTGGGATTATTTAAAAGCGACACTTGGTGTTGACGACCCCCTCGTATTGCGAATGGCACGGCACTCAGGTCTGGACTGGGCCAGTTCCGGGACAGACACGATGAATATTACGGCTGCCAAGGCATGTGGAGCCATGGGGTTTGCTCCTAAGGCAGTCTATGACAAAGACAATCCCTATATCTATCATTTTCCTGATGGTAATGCAACGATCGCACGTGCAATGGTGAAGCACATGATCCCGGAGGTTGCAGAATGTGCAAACGTCGAAGAGCTGGTTTTGTCGAGATTCAAATATGAGGTATTAGATAAGCCAACCAATTCGACCCGAATTAGATTGAGCAGCACAGTAGTCAATGTCCAACATGATGGTGACTCGGATGGGTCAAGTGAAGTATTCGTGAATTACATCAATGATAATAAGTCGTATCAGGTTAAAGGTAAACATGTGGTAATGGCCTGTTATAATATGATGATTCCGCATATCGTAACGGGTCTCCCTGAAGAGCAAGCGGTTGCGCTAAGACTTCAAACAAAAAGCCCATTGCAATACACAACCGTCGGACTTAGGAACTGGAAGGCAATGAAAGAATTAGAAATAGGAATGGCCATGTCTCCAGGAAATATGCATCAGGCCGTATTAATGGATTTTCCGGTGACTATTGGAGACTATCAGTACACAAAATCTCCCGATGACCCTTGTGTTTTACAGATGATCAGTTGTCCTTATGGCGGAACTATCGGAGCACCTATTCGTGATCAATATCGAGATGCACGATACAAAATGTTGGGATTGAATTTCGAGGATTACGAAAAAGAAATCCGGGCTCATTTAAATGGAATGCTTCCAGAGCGTTTTTTTAATTTCGATCGGGATGTAACGAGTATTACCGTCAATCGGTGGGCTCATGGCTATACAGTTAGTGGTGGAGGAGATTCCGTGAAAAAGGGGCGACAGCCATTTGGTCAAATATCCATTGCTAATTGTGATTCAGCTCCCAGTGCTGATGCCAAAGCAGCTATTGATATGGCATGGAGAGCGGTAGGAGAGTTAAAGTAGCTTTGTGATTATCTCTGGAGACTGAATTGAAAAGTCGTTCCCACGCCCAATTCCGAAGTGAGCGAAATGTCTCCACCTTCTTTTGCTACCAACTTCTTTACAATGGCAAGTCCCAGACCTCTACCTGATTGGTGTTCATCCAACTTTTGAGCAAAATTGAAGATTGTCTCTTGATCCTCTTTTCTAATTCCACGACCATTGTCCCTGACCTCAAACAAGTATGATTTTTCTTTTGCCGTGAAATCAATCTGGATAATCGCTCTTTCTTTGTCGCAATGCTTAATCGCATTTGAAACTAAGTTTACTAAAATCTGTATCAAAGCTCCTTCTCTGACCAGGATGGTTTCATTGATAGTAGGCATCTTAAATTCACAATCCGGATCTGGATTAATTAGATCAACGACCTTTCGCAAAGTCGGTAGCAAATGGATTAATTTCTTTTCCTGACTTGAAAACCGATCCGAAGTATAGTAATCTAACGTTCCCTGTAAGTATTCCGCTAATGTTTGACCGGATTGCTTGATGATGGAAAGTACTTCCATCGATTGTTCGTCGTTATGCATGTCGCCTTCCAGCAATTCCGTACTAGATACCATTTTGCCAACCAATGAACGCACATCGTGAGCCAGTGCATATGAAAATTGTTCCAGATCGTCAAAGTGTAAATTCTGCTGTTTCTTCAATTCATTCAATACAACAGCGTTTCGACGGTGCTCTAATAACCGAATTACTTGATTGCCGAGTGCTTGCAGTAGTTCCCCCTGATCCTTGTTGATCTTATTGGGTTTATGGTCCACCACGCAAATAGTCCCGAGAACATACCCATCGTGGCTCACAAGTTTCACACCCGCATAGAAAATAGTAGGCGTTTTACTTTTAGTGATTGGACTATCATGAAATCGCTCATCCAAACGGGTATCTTCCACGATCATGATTTCCTGGTCGTAGACTATGGTGTGAGAGCAGACGGCAATGTCTCTATTCATTTCTCTGGAATCTACCCCCAGGACTGACTTGTACCACTTCCTTGTTTCATCCAGAAAACTCACCATAGAAACGGGCATATTCAAAATATAGGCAGCGAGCTTTGCGATATCGTCATATTCCTTTTCTGAGGGAGTGTCGAGTATATCGTATCTCACCAGAGCCTCTAGCCTGGATTTTTCGTTTTCAGGTTTTTTTGCAGCAATCATGTTCGGATGGGAGTCTTTCAAGAAATTAGACAACACAGTTTATTTTTCGAAGCTGAGCCTGAAAAAGCCACACGATATGTCCGCTTCTTATCCTAAATGCATACAAATCAAATGAGCCATGCTAGTGTCAAATGAGCATCGACATAAAGTGATCCGAAGTTTGAAAATTCCTAATTTAGAGATTCATCGTTATCAGAGTAGTCGATCCCTCTGAGTTTACTATTTTGCCGCGAATTCGTCGTGGTGAGGTAAAGAATTCACCTTTCGACATTGAGTTGTAAACCCATCATTTCAAGTTGCAGGACTTAATCGATAAAATAAAGAACAGTGTCACTTTGAGTGCTGAAGCAGAATCACATCTGCTGTCCATCTCAAAGGAGAGATCAGTTCCAAAGAGTGATTTTTTAATCAATCAGGGGCAAATGGTAAGCAAAACATATTTTGTGTTAAATGGTTGTTTACGAGCTTATTGTCTAGGCAAGGATGGTAAAGAACATACTTTACAATTCGCTATTAGGGGTTGGTGGATCAGTGATTTTATGGCGATCTACAACAATGAATTGGCCACATTATCGGTGGAGAGTATCACCAATTCTAATGTCATTGAGTTTAGCATAAAACAATTAAATGCTCTGTATGCGAAGTTTCCTGAATTTGAATCTTACCAGAGGATCATTCTGGAACGACATGTAGTGAGCTTACATAAACGGATCTTGAATCAGTTGCAATTAACAGCACAGGAACGGTATGCCATGTTTCTGGAACAATATTCGGATATTGAACGATATACGCCCAACTATCACATCGCCTCTTACCTGGGTATTACACAACAAAGCCTAAGCCGAATCCGGGCAGAAAAAGCAAGGAATTAGCTTTCTTATCATAGGGTAATTTTTCTCCGAAATCGGCATTCTAATTTTGTGTCGGAATTCATTAATTCGGATTATGCTGAAGAAAATACTAGGAATTGCTCCAAAGCTGGAATCAGATGGGTCCTACAGCCCTTCTAAACTTGCGTTGAAACTGGCGACCGTAAAAAAGACTGATTTTGAGCTCATTTCTTACTCGAAATACAGTGGCGAAAAATCAAAGATCTTAGCCCCATTCACGGAAGAGAAGAACATGGAAATGAAAAATGGTAAACTGTTTTCAACCGGCAATCATCCGGTAGAATCGCTTTTACCCATGTTACATCTTAAGCAGGCGGGCTTTGATTTTGAGATTGTGACCCTTACAGGCAAACCTGTTGTCATCGAGATGTGGGCTTTCCCTGAAGAGGATGAACATGTCAAAAGCCTTTACAACGAACTTCGGCCCAGTTTTGAAAAACCAAGGAAACTCACGGATTTTATCGACACCTCATTTGATGATGTAGCGTCTTACGCGGCAGTTTTTGTTCCAGGTGGCCACGGAGCTATGTTGGGTATTCCATCGGATGAAAATGTTGGAAAAGTTTTGCGTTGGGCGCATCAAAACGACCTCTTTACAATAAGTTTATGTCATGGGCCAGGTGCATTTTTGGCGACAACACTTAATAATCAGGAGTTCCTCTATGAGGGATACAATATGTGTGTTTTTCCGGATGCAGTTGATAAGCAAACGCCGATGATAGGATATTTGCCTGGACACATGACCTCAGGATTAAGTGAAAAACTCAAAAGCCTGGGAGTTAACCTGATGAACAAGAAATCAGATAATACAGTGTGTTTAGATCGGAAACTAATTACAGGCGCTAGTCCGTTAGCATCTAATGAACTAGGGAAATTGGCGACCACATCCCTGTTGAAGACCTTAAACTAATCAGAAGGAGATAACAAAGAAGATGGAATTACTAGATAAATTGAATTGGCGATATGCTACCAAAGCAATGAATGGCCAAAAGGTACCTCAGGAAAAAATTGATAACATCATTGAGGCCATATCGTTGGCGCCCACTTCAAGTGGATTGCAGCCTTTTGAAGTGTATGTCATCACCAATCAGGAGGTAAAGGAGAAGATTAAACCTGTCGCCTATAATCAATCGGTCATCACCGGATGCTCCCATTTGTTTGTTTTTGCAGCATGGGATACTTACACAGAAGATCGGATCAATAAGATGTTCGATTTAACCAACACGATTAGAGGTTTTAAGAATGAAGGGTGGGAGAACTATCGACAAATGCTTTTAAGCAACTACCCACATAGAGACGCTGAAGTGAATTTCAATCATGCAGCTAAACAAGCATACATCGCGTTTTCACAAGCGGTCGCTGCTGCGGCATTTGAAGAAGTGGATGCCACACCCATGGAAGGGTTTGATCCAACCGCAGTGGATGAGATTCTGGGATTGAGAGAGAAAGGATTGCGGAGTTGTGTGTTGTTGCCGTTAGGATACAGAGATGCGGATAAGGATTGGTTGGTTAATCTGAAAAAAGTAAGAAAAAGCAAAGAGGACCTGGTTACGAAAGTCGACTAAAGCCGCATTGGCAATAGTATAAATTGATGACGGTTAGTGTGGAAACGCTAACCGTTTTTTTTTGCAGATTACGCGATCGCTTTTTTGATCCGCTTGATCTGATGCAAGTGATGCCGCTGATGGTAGGTCATGGAATCGATGGCTCCTGCTAAGTCCAGGCGCCCTGCCATCGGATGTTTAAAAACAGCTTTACCCAAAAACTGATCCGGATATGCTGCCAGGTACGTTTTGGTTTGTTCCCTCGCCGTGTTCCAAAGCGCTTTCATTTCCTCCAGAGAGCTTTCGGATTCCGGATGTGCCACAGGCTTTGGAGCTTTCCACTTTAAGGAGCTATTGAGCATGCGTTTGGTAAGGGTTAACCTCAACTTATTGCCAAAACCATAGTCAGGCATCTTATCACCTGCCTGCATTTTCTTGGTCATGTATTTGATGGTTCCGGTTTCCGCAACCTGGAGATGTGACAACACCTGAATGATCGACCAGCCATAAGATTGATCGTGCAATTGTTCCTCTGTTAGTCCTTCTATGCTATTGAACAGGATTTTAGTCTCTTTTTCGAGGTGGGAGAATTTGGTTTGGAGGGTTGCGTTCATTGCGGTTAGGGTTTCCTTCGAAAATAATGAAGAATGATTGAATGATTGGTTGTGGTTGTAAGTGTTATCTCAATTTGTTTGGTCCAAATCACTTACAAGATATACGATTCCAATTTAAGGTTGCTTGGTGTAGAGAGATGGGTTCACACTCCCTAAAAGATCTTCTTCTTAGGCATGTATCTCTTTATCAACTTCACAAACTCCCTCTTCCCACTTCTTTTCGCGAGTTTGATGGGGTTGTCAGAACTCAACCAGGCGTTTTGTCTTGGGTCTGCGCCATGGTCAAGTAGGAATTTGGCAATCTCCAACTGGTCATACTCGACGCTTTCGATTAGCGCTGTAGTCATCAATTCAGGATGCTCATAGTTCGGGTCTATGCCTCCTTCAATGTGGTATTTCACCAAATCGAAATCGCCATTTTGTACCGCTACCAACATTTCTTTCCAATCACCTCCAGACATGAAGTATTTATTGATTAACAGCAAAGGACTAACTCCTTCCTAAGAAAAAAAGTTAAGAAGAAATCAGTCAGCTCTAATTTTCTAACATTTCAGATCTACTCATTATGCAAAATCTCAGCCGGATTGGACTGGGCAGCTTTCAGTGTTTGCGTGCCTACCGTGATCCAGGAAATGATAAAAACAATGAGTCCCGCAGCGATGAACACCAGAACTCCAATATTGGTGCGGTACGCAAAATTGGAAAGCCATTGATCGATCAAATAGTAGCCCAACGGAAGGGAAACCAAGGAAGCGATGACCAGCAGTTTGGAAAAACTGGAAAACAATAACTTCATGATCCCTGAAACACTTGCACCCAGGACTTTTCTGATGCTAATTTCTTTGCGACGCTGCTGAGCGGTATAAGAAGCCAAAGCAAATAATCCTAAGCAAGCTATGACGATAGCCAAAATAGAAAAGAAACCCAGGATGGTGCCTAGTTGTCGGTCTTCATTGAAGTTTGCAGCAAACTCCTGATCCATGAAGGTAAACTCAAATGGCTGTCCTGGATTATGCTCCGCCCAAACCTGGTCTATCCTTTCGATCAGTGCCAGCGGGTTATCAGATGTGTATTTAAGTGCCATGGTGCTGGTGCCTCCGTCCATGAAAAAAACCAGTGGCCGAACTTTTTGTTTAAACGTATCGAAGTAAAAGTCTTCCACTACACCGACTACCCGCAGCTTGCTGTTGTCTCCTACAAAATTTATTTTCTTGCCAAGCGGGGAATCGCTAAAACCAAACATTGCTGCGGCTGTTTGATTAAGTACTACAGCGGTACTGTCACTTGCCAATGTTCTGTCAAAGTTTCGACCTTCCTGCAATTTCATGCCGAGTGTAGGTAAGTATTGATCATCAATGTACCAGGTTTGCATGTTGACAGCATTATTGGCACCATTGTCGCCCTCTTTGTTGAAAGTGTGGTCCGAACGCGTATTTCGTGATGGGAGAAAGTAGGAGGTGGTGACACTCGCAATATCGGGATCGGCATTGAGAGAATTGATAAACGCATCAGCACCTGTACCTAGGGTATAAGTGTTCTCTAAAATGATCACTTTGTTGCGGTCGTATCCAAGATTCTTATTCTGATTGTAGCGCAGTTGTTTGTAGACAATGCTGGTTCCAAGGATCATGATGATGGAAATTGAAAATTGGAACACCACGAGCACATTTCTGAAAAGACTGCTTTTCGAACCAAGTGCTAACCTGCCTTGCAACACTTTGATGGGGCTGAAAGAGGAAAGGAAAAAGGCAGGATAAATACCAGCAGAAAGACCAATGATCAGACTAGCCAGTAGTACAAAAGGCCAAAGCATCATGTCTCCAAAGATTGGGTTGACAATTTCCTTTCCGGTGAAGTCATTCAAATAAGGCAGACCCAGATAGACCAACGCTATGGCGATGGCGAATGCGAACAGGCTGATCACGATAGATTCTGTAAGGAACTGCCCCATAAGGCTTCTTTTCATAGAACCCATGACTTTGCGGATCCCAACCTCCTTGGCCCTGCTGGCCGATCGTGCCGTGGATAGATTCATGAAGTTGAAGGCGGCCAGTAGAAGGATCATTACACCTACAGCTATGAAAATATAAATATTGTCAATGCTGCTGTTGGCTTCTATTTCAAACTGCCGATGCGATCGTAGATGGATATCCGTTACAGGGATCAGTCGGTAGTCCAGAAAATTGCCGCTCTCATAAAATTCGTCGTAGGTGATGCCGGCCATTTCTTTCAACCTGGGACCCAAGTATCCTTTAAGCGCTTCCGGTAATTTTTCGTTGAAATCCGCGACAGTGGTACGTTCATCAAGCACCACATAATTCTTGTAGTTATTGGATAACCACGTCTTATTGCGGCTATGTTCCAGTCCTTCCATCGATCGAAGCAGGTCGAAATGAAAGTGAGAGTTGTAGGGGATATCTCTGTAAACACCATCTATTCTGAAAAGCTGGTCATTAGTGGACCGTATGGTATTTCCCACCGGATTTTCATCTCCAAAGAATCTCTTGGATGCTGACTGGGAGAGTACCATTGATTCCACGTCTACCAGGGCATTTTGGTCGCCACCATAAATGAAATCCAGTTTGAAAATATTAAGCATGTCCGCATCTGCCCACGCGACATTTTCCTGCTTTACATATTGATCTCCTTTTTGCAATAGAATCGGGTCCGTATTTCGAAAACGCCCAGACGCGACCACATCAGGGAAGTCCTCTGAGAGCATCTGCTTCATTGCTGCCGGAGAATTGGCAAACTTCATGTCCGTATCGTTGAAATGGATATGACTGTCTACACGGTAGATATTCTCGTAATTGTCGAAGTGCTTATCGTAGTTGAGTTCATCCGCGATGAAAATACCAATCAACAGACAAGCTGTAGCAGCAATGGCAAGTCCAGAAATATTGATAATAGAATAGAATTTTTGCTTGCTGAGATTTCTCAGTGCAAGTAGAATGTTGTACCTGACCATGGTATTATGATTTGAGTTTTGACTTTTCTTAAGTGCGTAGGGTCGTATAAAGTGCAGCGTTTGGAACCAGTAGTTTAACGACGCCCTGAATTTTCCACTGGTTTCTATTTCCATCTGGTATTGTTGAAGCAGATCACCCATGATCTCCTCAAGCAAATGGTCCTTGCACAAGCGGTCCAATAACCTGTCAGCCAACTTTGGTGGAGTCGGTTCCAATCTTATATGGTTTTTAGTTCGTACTGAGCCCAGAGGTTTGCTCTTGCCTGTCGGGATACTTCAAGTGCATTTTTTCCGGAAATGGTCACTTCAAATACCCGCTTTCTCCGCCCACCACGTTCTTTGGTGGCTCCGGACAGCCGGGATACGAGTAGCCCTTTGTCTTCCAGTCTGCTCAATGCGGAATGTACCGCGCCGATCGTGGCGGACCTGTTAACCTGTTCCTTCAACTGCCCTACAATGGCCAGACCATAGGCTTCGTCACCCATGATGCCTACCAGCAGTAGAACTAATTCTTCGAATTCACCCAGATATGTTCCTTTCATAGCGTTAATGACGTATGATGTGTCATTTCTTCTGCAAACAAGAACTAATACGTAAGGGAGTTTCTTTTGTTCTGCAAAACAGAAGAAATGGCATAAAACCTCCATGTTTTGTATCAAGCATGGTTTTTATGGCCTGAAAATTCAGTACTTTCGTTCTTCAGAACGGTTATCAGATTAATTACACCACAACAACAAAGCAATGATTTTTAACAAGATTCTCATTCTGATATTAATGGTACTGATCAATACCATCAGCACCATGGGACAAGATCTCTGGGAGGCCGGGTTTGTTATTACTCAGAAGGCGGATACCGTCTTTGGGTTAATCGAGAACAATGACATCAGAGCAAATATCCAATTCTGTAATTTCCGTAAAACGATGATCGATCCGGTTATCAAGTACGAACCTCAGGACATTCGAGGGTATCGATTTAACGATGGAAAATTTTACATTTCTAAAAGTATTGACGATTCTGAGTTCGACGGCCCTGTGTTCATGGAGTACCTCATTCAAGGACAAGCTAATATTTACCGCTACGTTAATGAGAGATATTTCATTGAAACGGTGGATGGTATCCAAGAGCTGAAGAATTCAGAAGAATTGGTAGAGTACAAAGGAGATAAGTACATTAATCTCAAAAAAGAGTACATACTACTGCTCAATTATTTCATGCGTGAGGCCAACATGCCAAATCAGATACAGGCAGTAAGATTCAATTCGAAATCTTTGATAAGTATAGCCAAAAGGTTTCACGAGCGTGTATGCGATGATGAAGAGTGCATTGTTTATGAGAAGTCTGTTTCAAATATGAGATGGAGATATCGTATTTCAGGAGGGTTGTCTTTTAATAGTTACAATTTTGGTGCTATTTCTGACACTAATTTTGGATTAGGAGGATTTGGTGGCTTGGGGCTTGAACTCCGAAGGTTTTCTCCCTGGGTTGAGAAATTTAGTGTGAGTTTAGATGTTTTGTTATCACGGCAGGCCAATTTTAGTATTAGGGCGGTAAGCGATGATATTGGTGTTCCAATTACTTATGAAGGTGAATACTTTATTCTTACAAAAGACAGAATTGCAACTTTTATTGGAAACAACAATGCCTTAGCTCCAATTTTCAGCACCTCTGACGTGACAATAAATGCACTTACATTAAGAATGCCTCTAGTCGTGAACTTTTACTTTTCAAAAGGGAAATTGGCTCCATATGTAGGGCTTGGAGGGGTTGTCGCGCTCCAACTCAATTATAATGAAGATTTTATCTATCATTATTATCTGGACAATTTGGGCACATCGGTTCCTGATTCCAATTTTGGTGGCGTCGCCCGACTTGGGGTTACTTATCGGATGAAAAATGAAAAGGAGGTCGCCTTTGAAGCCAACCTTGAACGAACCAGGAGCTCTAATCACAATCGATCATTAAGACTACAACGTCAGACATTCACGTTTGGGATGATCTTCTCTCTTTAGCCCTATTTCAACCTCACTCCCCCTTCCACCAATACCACTAACTTTTTCTTATAAAGTGTTCCTAATGATCGTTTGAAGTTTTTTTTGCTCATTTCCAGTTGGTAAAGAATGTCCTCCGGATCACTCTTGTCATGAAGTGCGAGGTACCCGTCATTGGCTTTGAGTTCATCCAGGATCTTTTTTGCTCCCTCTTCGAGGTTGTCCATACCCGTCTTTCGCAGACTCACGTCGATCTTGCCGTCTTCCCGGATTTGTTTGATGTATCCCTTTACCGGATCTCCAAACATGACATCCTGAAAGATCTCATTGCGGTACAACATGCCCCGATATCGGTGATTGATTACAACTTCAATGCCGATATCTGTTCCTTCTCCAACGATTAAATCCACTTCCTGTCCTTCTTCCAGGGCACCCACTTCTTTGTCAAAAATCTTGTGGAGCTTGGCAGTGGCAACTAGCCTGTCAGTGACTTCATCCAGTCGCAAATAGACGATGTAAGATTTACCAACCCTCATTTTGTCTTTCTGTTCCCGAAAGGGCACCAAAAGATCTTTTTCTAGTCCCCAGTCCAGAAAAGCGCCAACATTCGATACATCCGTCACTCTCAGACACGCAAATTCCCCTAGTTGGATCAAAGGTCGGAGTGTAGTAGCAATGGGACGGTCTTCCGAATCAGTGTAGACAAATACATCCAGAATCTTGCCTATTTTGGCATTGGCGGGAACATATTTATTGGGCAACAGTACTTCGTTTCCTGATTGATCACCAAGAAATAAGCCTACAGATGTATCTCTTAATACTTCAAGTTGATTGTAAACGCCAATTTTCATGTTGCAAAGCTAGATAAAGACGTGCTATTGATTTTTGAAGAAAAAATCGAAGAGCAGTGAGTAAATCGGAAACGAGCCGCTAATAAGTTATTGAGTGGCCTTATTCGATAGGTCAATTGAATTTTATAAATTCAGGATATGCAATCTTCAGTTGTCAGTAAAGATGTGATCAAGGCGCTACAATCGGGCATGGATTGGGCGTTCAAGATTGTATTTGAAGCTTACAATGCCCGAATTTTTGGATTGGCACTAAAAATGGGCCTTTCAAGAGAAGATGCTGAAGGGGTCTTACAGGAAGTGTTTATTGCGATCTGGGATCAGCGAAAATCTATTAAAACCGATTTATCCTTCAATGCCCTCGTTTTCACCATCGCGCGCAGAAAGATAATTGCGACCATCAGAAAAAATATAGCACGGATGGGTCGTGAAGCGCAATTAGGAAGAATGACGACCGTCTCTTCTTCGGAAACGGAAGATTATGTGATTTTCAAAGAAATGATTTCTGAAGCGAGGGAGCAAATTGAAAAATTGCCTAAAAGGCAGCAGCAGATCTTCATGCTGAGCAAAGAGAATGGACTGACCAACGATGAGATTGCCTTGAAGTTGGGTTTATCTAAAAGAACAGTGGAAAACCAATTGTTTCGTGCAACCAGGGAGTTGAAGGAGTCCCTTCAACTAAAATCAAAAAAGAATTAATTCCGAATCAGAATGAGTAAAGAAGATGCGGAAGACCAATACACTAGTATCAATAACGTGAAAGTGAACGAGGAAGCAATCAAAGCATACGTGGCGGGGAAACTTGCAGAGGAAAGAAAGCCAGCAGTCGAGGCATTTATCGCATCAGAGGAAGGAGAGCAGATGCTAAATCAAATGATGGAAACGGCCTGGAAGGAAGATGATGTTGTTTCTGACCGGGAAGTGTTTGAACGAGTGGAGGAAAACCTGCACCATTACATGAGTCAAACCAGGCGAGAGGAAGTATTCAAATGGACCCGCGTGAGGGCTACATTGGGCATCGCCGCAAGCATTGTCCTGTTGATTGCATTTGGTGTCCAATTCTACTTGGGTGAAAGCAATTCTGAAGAAATGATAGCCGAGGTGCAGCTAATGTCGAAGGAAACCACCAAAGGTTTGAAGTCTACTGTGCACTTAAGGGACGGCTCCAGGGTTATGTTGAATTCAGAAAGTAAAATATCATATCCAAGGTATTTTTCGGACTCCAACAGGGTGATCTACCTGGAAGGAGAAGCATTTTTCGAAGTTGCAAAAGATAAATCCCGTCCATTCACGGTGATTGCTAATGATGTTTCAACCACTGCATTGGGTACATCATTTAATATCAATGGTAGAGGAAGTCAATGTAAGGTATCCCTGGCCACAGGTAAAGTGGCTGTTCATCAGATAAACGAACAAGAAAATTATTTTCTAAAACCCGGGCAGGCAGTTCAGTTTGATTTACAAACAGGAGCTGTCAGCAGAAGCGAGCATTTCGGGATTGAAGATTTTTTATGGACAAAAGGAATTATCGCCTTTAACGATGATCATTTTGAACACGTGATTGAGAAACTCTCACGATGGTACAATGTTGATTTCAGCATTGAGAACGCAGATGTTGTCAAACAATATACCGGCCGGTTCGACAACAAAAGCCTGGAGACCATCCTCGAGAACATGTCATTCACACTCGGTTTTGACTACTTCATTCAAGAGAAGAAAGTGAAAATCATATTTGAAAACTGAGGGCCAGCTCCTCCTAAAATTCTAACCTATGAAAAATATTTATAAGTTGACGATCTCAAAGATGAGTTGCTTCATCTTGCTTGGGATCCTGTTTTCGAGCCAACTATCGATGGCCTACGCTTCTCAAAGTATTTGGGATGTAAATATCGATCTGGAATTGAAAAACGAACCTTTGACAAAAGCTTTTGAGGAAATTGAAGCCAAAACGGATTTTACTTTCAATTATTCACGGTCTGATGTAAAAACAATTAAACTGACTAACAGATACAGCAATGTTTCTCTTGGTCAGATTTTAACAGATTTCTCTAAAAAGGGCAAGTTGAAATTCAGACAAATCGGGCAAAACATCAATGTAAATAAACTGCCTGTAGAAGTGAGTACTACCCATATAGAGGTGGTGGATATAAAGCCTGTACAGATTACCGTAACCGATGAAAATGGCGAGCCTTTAATTGGCGTGACAGTCGTCGTTCAGGGGACCACCAGTGGGGCGGTGAGCGATTTTGAAGGAAATGTCAGGATTGATGCAGAGCAAGGAGCTACGCTAGTCATTAGCTACGTGGGATACCAATCTGAAACGATTGTTGTTGGAACTGCAAGTTCCTATGAAGTAACGATGGTTGAGGACCTGAGTCAGTTGGAAAGCATTACAATAACCGGAAGTAGGAACGAAAATCGTTCAGTTACAGAGACACCTGTCCCGATTGATGTGATTGATATGGAAGAAATTGTTGCTCCCGGTGGACAAATTTCTATTACTGAAATTCTCAATGTGGTTGCACCATCTTTCACCTCTCAGACTCAAACTGTATCGGATGGAACGGATCATCTTGACCCTGCTTCTCTAAGGGGACTTGGGCCGGATCAGGTTTTGGTATTGATCAATGGTAAACGTCGACATGTAAGTTCTTTGCTCAATGTAAATGGTACAGTAGGCCGGGGTAGTGTTGGAACAGATATGAATTCATTACCCACAGCGGCAATCAAGAGAATTGAAGTATTGAGGGATGGGGCAGCTGCCCAATATGGATCAGACGCGATCGCAGGGGTCATTAATATCATCTTAAAAGATGTGACAGATCAACTAGACCTTACCGTAACTACAGGTGCCAATTTTAGTGGTAATAGTAACCAATTTGACGGAGGAGTTGACGGGGAGAAAATTCAGATCGATGCCAACTATGGTATCCCTCTTGGAGAGAGTGGGTTCATCAACTTTACAGGGTCTCTGGGAACTCGTACACCTGCCTTACGAAACAGGGACTATCAAGGAGATATTTTCAAGGGATTCCATGGTGCAGAGCGACTATTTGCCGCTTCTGGAGGAACTGTGTCCGATATGACGTTGGCTGATTATCAATCGGCGGCAAGTGGTCTTAGTTACCTGGGAAGTGGTGTGTTGACAGAGATCGCAGGATTGGATGTGTCAAATTCAGATGATGTAACGAGGCTTCGCGAGCTTCTGGGTACTGACGTAGATGAGGATGAACTGGCAGCTCGTGGTTTGACCAGAGAAGATTTCAGGTTTAAAATTGGAACAGCACGACTAAGAGAAGGCAAAGCATTTGCTAATAT
Organism: Cyclobacteriaceae bacterium; assembly: GCA_965215825.1. Lineage (GTDB taxonomy): Bacteria > Bacteroidota > Bacteroidia > Cytophagales > Cyclobacteriaceae > JAWPMT01. The sequence goes on from CBDCEM010000002.1 coordinate 1,933,962, forward strand.
GTCTCTCCCAATTGGAGACAATGGCACTGAGTTTTATGCGTTTGGGGGAATAGGGTACCGTCAGGGGCTGGCCTCCGGGTTTTACCGAAGACCGGCGCAGGGAGATGGTCGAGCCAACACGCCTGCTTTTCCTAATGGCTTCCTTCCCGGAATTCAGTCGGATGTACTTGACCAATCGGTCTCAGTTGGCATCAAAAGTAAAATCAGCGACTGGAAGGTCGATTTCTCGAATACGTTTGGGAGAAACAGTTTTGACATCACAGTTGTTAATTCCAGCAATGGAACGCTAGGAGTAGCAACTCCTCGTGATTTTAGAGCCGGGGGGTTCGGTTTTAGTCAGAACACAACTAACCTGGATGTTTCCAAGTTTCATGATGATATTCTTGAAGGATTTAATGTGGCCTTCGGAGCAGAATACCGAGTAGAGAATTTTGAAGTTATTGCAGGAGAAGAAGCATCCTGGGCAAACTATGATGTGAATGGGAATATCATTAACGGAGCAACTCCTGATTCTTTGTTGGTTCGAAATAACTTCACAGGTGGAGCGCTGGGTGGAGGATCGCAGGTATATCGGGGGTTTACACCACAGAATGAAGTAAATCAATTCCGAAACAGTATCGCCGGCTACTTCGACTTTGAAGCAGACGTAACAGAAGCTTTGATTCTGTCTTTTGCCTCCCGATTCGAATCATACTCGGATTTTGGTGAGACTTTCAATTACAAAATTGCGGGTAGGTATCAGTTTTCTGAAAACCTGGCAATAAGAGGAGCTCAATCCACGGGCTTCCGAGCGCCTTCATTACATCAAAAGTTCTTTAGTCGGAGCAGTACGGTTTTTATCAATGGCGAACCCAATGAAATAGGAACGTTTTCCAATGACAGTAGAGCTGCCCAGTTGTTAGGGATACCTAATTTGAAGGAAGAGATTTCAACGAGTTCCAGTGTAGGATTGGTAGCCTCCATACCCAATGCAGGACTTACACTTACCATTGATGCGTATCAGATCGATATCGAAGATCGAATCGTGATTTCAGGAAGTTTCTCTGCTGGTGACGATCCGGAGCTGCAGCGAATTTTTGAAGCTGCAGGTTCGACATCTGCACAATTTCTAACCAATGCCATCGATACCAAATCACAAGGGTTGGACATTACGCTATCTCAAGTATCTGAATTCGGAAATGCAACACTCAAGAATGATTTCGCAGCAACTTTTTCTAAAACAGAACAAGTCGGAGATATTAATACTACACCGCTTTTAGCCGGACAAGAGAGTACATTTTTTGGAGCGCGTGATCGTTTATTTCTGGAACGAGCACAACCAAGGACCAAAGTGTCGTTAACAAACATTTTTACCATGAATAAGCTCACTGGCCTTTTGAGAAATGTCTATTATGGTTCCGTTATAGATCCGGATTCACATGCAGATGATGCGTTGGTTGAATACGGTGGCAAGTTAGTGACTGACCTTTCTTTCCGCTATGGGTTTTCTGATGTGCTAAGCGCTACCATCGGAGTTAATAATTTGTTTGATATCTATCCGGATGAAAACAGAGAAGCGAGTACTTCCGGAGACCAATTTGTGTATTCCAGACGAACTTCTCAGTTTGGTTATACGGGAAGGTTCATGTTCTTAAAAGTAAATTTCACATTGAAATAAGATCCAGCAATCTAAGAAAGGAGTATGTCTCAAAAGTGTAGCTTGTCAGTCGTTAACTTTTGAGACAACTTCTTTTTTAAGGTCATGCTGCCAGCAGGAAATCTACTCCTTCAACATACCCTTTGGTTAATAGGAACTGCTTTATTTCCTCTCGTTTTCCCCGATTGGACACATAAGAAATGATAAACTTTTGGCCGGGTTCCGGGACTTCCCTAAAATGGATACAAGGAATCGGCAATTGCCTCGGTTTGACGTCAATATATCCTTTGATTTGAATGCCATGTTCCTGAAGAAGATTGCTTCTTCGTCTGCTGAGTTTTCCTGCCCCCCATATCCATATCTCTTTGTAGTCTACTGTTTGTTTTAGCCACCGGGCGAGGTATTTCGCTTTCAAGACAAAAAATGCCGTTTCCGAATAGCGAGGGTCTGTACGCGTCAATCTTTCTGAGTGGTCGCGCCACCGAAGTACAGGTTCGGCCAACTTTTCAATATTCACTCCTTGATACATCCAACGCAGGATCATTTCATAATCTTCAGGGTGATTCCCATCGATATACGCTCCATATCGATTGAACAGTGCTTTCCGGAACATGATTGTGGGATTTACAACAGGTAGTTCCACGAATCGATTCAATTGCAGATCCTCCGCTGTTACCAATCCGTTACTCCAATCCACATAATGCCGGAAACCAATGTTTTCGTCATTGCCCTGGTATTCCACCTGGCCACCAATCACATCTACATTCGAATGAGTTTCAAGAAACCGCGCCTGTCTTTCAAGTCGATGGGGAAACATTTGATCATCGGCATCCATTCGAGCGATTAAAGGCGCCCTTGACATTTGAAATCCGTAGTTCGAAGCAAAAACTACACCTTGCTTCGTTTCATTGACTAGCACGATCCGAGGGTCTTGAGTTTGATGTGATTTTGCAATCTTTTCTGAGGAATCCTGACTGTTGTTGTTGACCAGTATCAATTCAAAGTCCTTGAAAGTCTGGCCCAGTATGCTTTCAATGGCCATTGCCAAAGTTTTTTCTGCATTAAAATAAGGAAGTACAACAGATATTGCTGGTGTGGGCTGCATTGATCTACCTTTGCGCCCTCAAATTTAAGGCAGAAATGATCAGTGCAAATAATGTGTCCCTTCAGTTCGGGAAACGAATCCTTTTCGATGAGGTAAATGTCAAATTTACCCCGGGCAATTGTTATGGTATAATTGGTGCCAATGGTGCCGGGAAATCAACTTTCCTTAAAATACTGGCAGGAGACATTTCTCCTAATGGAGGCTCTGTTACCATGGATCCGGGAGAGCGGATGGCTGTTCTTCGTCAGAATCACTTTGAGTTTGACGAGGAGACTGTCCTGAACACCGTATTGCGTGGACATGAGGAACTGTGGTCTATCATGCAGGAGAAAGATGCGATCTACATGAAACCCGATTTTTCGGAGGCGGATGGCATCAAAGCTTCTGAACTGGAAGAGAAGTTCGCTGAAATGGACGGATGGAATGCGGAACCCGAAGCTGCAGCCTTGCTTAGTGGATTAGGTATTGTAGAAGCGGACCATCATCGACAGCTACAGGAGCTGGACGGAACGCAAAAAGTACGTGTACTGTTAGCGCAGGCCTTATTTGGAAACCCTGATATCCTGATTCTTGATGAGCCTACCAATGACCTGGACCTAAAGACCATTTCGTGGCTGGAAGATTTTCTACTGGACTTTAAGAATACCGTGATTGTCGTTTCTCACGACAGGCACTTTCTAGATACAGTATGCACCCATGTTGTGGATATTGATTTTTCGCAAATCAAAATGTTTACTGGAAACTATAGTTTCTGGTACCAGTCCAGTCAGTTGGCCCTGCAACAGCGAAGTTCAGCTAATAAGAAAGCTGAGGAGAAGAAAAAGGAATTACAGGAATTCATTGCCCGGTTTTCAGCCAACGCCTCCAAGTCGAAACAAGCGACCAGTCGGAGGAAGTTGCTTGATAAGATCAATGTGGATGATATTCAGCCCTCCTCCAGAAGATATCCAGCTATCATTTTCACCCAAAACAGAGAAGCTGGTGACCAGATACTGCATGTAGAGGGACTAAGTAAATCGATTGATGGTTCGTCTCTATTCAATAATCTGGAATTTAGAGTAAACAAAGGCGATAAGATTGCTTTTCTCAGTGATAGCAGCCTCGCTACTACAGCCCTTTTTCAAACCCTTATGGGAGAAGAGCAGGCGGATAGTGGAACTTTCAAATACGGACAAACCATCACCACAACGTACTTACCCAATGAGAATGAGGAGTTTTTCGATGTGGACCTTAATCTCATTGACTGGTTACGGCAGTTTGCAGAAGGAGAAGCTGATGATGTCTATATCCGCGGATTTCTTGGCAAAATGCTATTCTCAGGTGAAGAAACCTTCAAAAAAGCGAATGTGTTGTCCGGAGGTGAGAAAGTGAGATGTATGGTCAGCCGTATGATGCTTGGAGAGGGTAACCTGTTGATTCTGGATGAACCGACAAATCACCTGGACCTGGAGTCCATCACTGCCTTTAACAACGCCCTTAAAGACTTTCCAGGTACAGTCTTGTTCACTTCACATGACCATGAGTTCACTCAAACCATTGCGAATCGAATCATTGAAGTCTTTCCAAATGGGCAGATGGATAAATTGATGGATTACGATGAATATGTAGGGAGTGATAAGATTGCCGAACAACGGAAACAATTAGTTGAGCAGGGTGCCTGATCAAAGGCGATTGGAGTTGCTGTAAAAATAAAAGGGCTGACCATCTGTCAACCCCTTTAATCTCATTAAGAACCAGCTATGGAAAATAGATACTCACTATTTCTGCCTCTAAGATATATCATCTGATATAAATCACAAAGAAATTATATCATTTGATATAAAAAAGTTATTTGATATAAAAATTTGGGGAGTGGAATAGAAGCTTTGATTGGGGAGGAAAGCAAAAAATATTTGCATCCAAATTTAATAACTATTGCCGGTTTGATCAATTTATTTTACCTGCTTCACACCGCCATTTTTCTCGCTCACTTCTAAACTTGATTGGCTCATCCGGCGATCAGTAGATTTTAATATATAAATTAAATGATCTATGCATGACGAATTCAATTTATTTGATTTTCCCTGATTGCCTCAAGAGGTTCATTACTTTATCCACGGGGAGGGCTTCTATTTTATGATTGTCGCGACCAGTTGTGGTTTCTGCGGCAAAGAGGGAATTGATGATCGCTTCTTCTGTAGATTCAATAGTCGCCAGGAATAAGTAAGAAATATCATCGTTTCGCAAGACGTTCCAGGATTCTGTGGTGTTCTCTGTTTCGTAAGCAACAAAATTTTCATTCGCCGTTGAGAAGGCAATCACATAATCTCCGGAACCATTCGAAGCAATTCCACCTGTCTTTGCCAGCCCAAGCATAGCACGCTTGGCTAATCTTTTCAGGTTGTGGGGAAGAAGGGGTGCATCCGTTGCCACAACGATCATACAAGACCCGTCAGCACTTTCCAGCCCAGGACCGCCCCACGGGTAATCTTTCAGGTTTTTAGCCATGGAAACCCCATTCACTTCAAGTGTTCCTCCGAAATTGGTCTGAACCAACACGCCGACAGTATACCCTCCAAAATCTTCAGGAAGTTTTCGAGATGCAGTTCCTATTCCGCCTTTATATCCAAAACAGACAGTGCCTGTCCCAGCTCCTACGTTTCCTTCTGCCACTTTTCCACCAGAAGCCGTGTTGATTGCCTGTAATACATGTGCTTCTGTGACATGACGACCTCTTATGTCATTTAAATAGCCATCATTGGTTTCGCCAACCACAGCGTTTACTGATCTTACACTTTCATTTCTGTCAAGTGAATAAGAAATCACTGCATTCATGGCAGTGGGTACGCTTAAGGTATTGGTTAGTATGATGGGTGTTTCACTATTGCCCAGCTCTTCTACCTGAGAGTAGCCTGCCAGTTTACCAAACCCATTTCCGATATAGATTGCGGCAGGAACTTTCTGTTGAAAAACATTACCCTGATGAGGTAGAATGGCAGTTGCACCAGTCCTAATTTGATAGCCAGAAGTGATAGTCGTATGACCAACTCTTACTCCCACAACGTCAGTGATCGCATTGAATTTTCCCGGAGATAAGATTCCGATTTCAATACCTAGTTCACGAGGCCGTTCTTGAGCTGATAAATGATTTGCCATGACGATTAAGCCTAGTAAAAGAATGCTGGTTATACTGCGCTTCATAAACTCAAAATTGTACCGAATCAAGGAATTCCGGAGCCTTACGGATTTTTGTGGCTTGCTCAAAAGCATAAGCAAGACGAATCAATTCTCCTTCTGACCAGGCTTTGCCAAAAAAGGACAATCCAACTGGAAGACCATGTACATACCCTGCGGGCACCGAGATGCTGGGATAACCTGCCCACGCGGCGGGGGAAGAACTTCCGCCACCATAATTGTCACCATTGACTACATCGATACTCCAGGCCGGACCCCCTGTGGGTGCGACAATGGCATCAAGATCATATTTATCCATGGTACCGTTGATGCCTTCTCTTGCTCTGTTTTGAACTAATTTCAATGCATTCAGGTATTCTTTCTCGTCTAAATCACCTCTGGCTTCCGAAGATTCAAGGATTTCCATTTTGAAAAAGGGCATTGCCTGTGATTCATTGGCCTTGTTATATGCGATGACATCTGCCAGGGATTTTACTCCTGTTGAAGGGGTTGCACTCTCCAGGTACTTGTTAACACCATCCTTAAATTCAAACTCCAAAATAAGACCAGAGGCTCCCCATAGATCATTCATATCTTCAATGACCTCTTCAAGATCGATGAGCACAGCGCCTTGTTCTTCCATAGCGGCCAGTGCTTTTTCCAGTTCTGCATCCACTTGTTCATGAAAACCAAATCGACTTCTCCAGACGCCAATCTTTTTTCCATTTAGACCATTTGAGTCCAGGAACTGGGTATAATCAGATTCAAAGTTTCCGTCACTCTCCATGGATTTACTATCGCTTTCATCTACACCTACAAGAGCTCCTAAAAAAGTGGCTGCATCGGTTACTGTCCTGCCCATTGGCCCTGCAATATCCTGAGAAAAGGAAATCGGGATGACACCACTGCGACTCACCAGGCCTACTGTGGGTTTAATACCCACAACACCATTTGCTGTACTGGGGCAAACGATAGATCCATTGGTTTCAGTGCCTATGGTTACGGCACAAAGGTTGGCCGATACGGCCGCTCCCGAGCCTGAACTAGAACCGCAGGGGTTTCGATCCAAAACATATGGATTTCGGGTTTGTCCACCACGGCTACTCCAGCCTGAAGATGATCGGGTAGATCTGAAATTTGCCCACTCACTAAGATTTGTCTTGCCGATGAGTACAGCTCCGCTCGCTCGTAGTTGACCGACCAAAAATGCATCTTCGGCTGCATAATTCCCGTGAAGAGCGGCAGCTCCTGCAGTAGTCATCATTTTGTCAGCTGTGTTGATATTGTCTTTGATCATCACGGGAATACCATGCATTGGCCCCCTGACATTTCCTTGTTGTCGCTCTTCGTCCAGTTGTTTTGCGATTTCCAGTGCATCTGGATTCACCTCAATCACGGAGTTCAGTTGCGGACCTTCTTCGTCTATCGCTTTTATGCGATCAAGATATAGCTGAACAATTTGCTCAGAAGTGAGCACACCACTATCCATCTTTTGTTGCATTTCAGGAATGGTCATCTCTAGTAAAGAGAAGTCATTATAAGATGGAATTTCCTCCGGTTGTTCTTCGGCAACATTATTTTTCTGGGTATTGCACCCTGTCCATAAAGTGAGAAATGCGAACCAGAGAAGATAGTGAGACTTGCTTTTAATCATTGACGTGGTATTAGCTCAATTCCAAATATACCCCTAAAGGGTTCCAAAAGTTAGGCGATCTTATCCCAGTTGCTTAATAAAGTCGGGGACTAACGAAATGTCAGATAAGTGGTGGTAGCTGACGCCTTCAAGGTGCTCTTCAGAGACTTCTTCATGTGCCCAGGTGACATGAAAGGGAATGTGGATTGCTTCAACACCTATTTTTCGCATAGGTATGATATCAGATTTTAGAGAATTCCCCACCATCACAATTTCATTAGCCATGATGTCATATGTTTTTAATGTTTTCAAGTAAGTGGCTTCATTTTTTTCGCTGACTATTTCAATCGCTTCAAAGTATTCTGCAAGTCCGGATCGAGCAATCTTGCTTTCCTGGTCAAATAGGTCCCCTTTTGTGATGATCAACAAAACATACTCTCCTTTCAGGGATTTGAGGGTTTTCTCCACATGAGCCAACACCTCAATGGGGTGGTCTAGCATCCACTTTCCCAGGTCAATGATTTGCTGGATTTCCGAGGCAGTAACTCTGCCGTTAGTTATTTCGATCGCAGTTTCAATCATTGAGAGCACAAACCCTTTAACCCCGTATCCAAAATGTTTGAGGTTTCGCAGCTCATATTCGTACAATTTCTTCCCCAATTCTTCTTTAGAGATGTAATGCGAAAGGTTCGATTTGTAGGTTTGATGTGCGGATTGAAACATGGACTCGTGTGCCCAGAGTGTATCATCAGCATCAAAAGCAACGTATTTAATTTTCCGATTGTTGATTGCCTTCATAGTGGCTAAATCTAGCGGGTTTTCTTCTTATCCATTGATATTCCCTATTTTTGAAACATCCGGACGGTGGATCCCATCAAAGATAGAAGTTTCACCAGCTATTTTGATCCGGTCGAAAACACAGGAATATGAAAAAAATTACACTTTTATTGGCTTTGACTTTCGTGGTAGTTTGCGGAGTAGAAGCACAAAAATTGAAGGCAGGCCTGAAAGGAGGATTGAATTTCCCGTCAGCCAGTGCATTTGGAATTGATGATGCTACAGACAAAGCTTCTGGATATCACGTAGGGATATTCGCGAATTTTAAGTTTGCGGCTTTTGCAGTTCAACCCGAGGCGCTTTACTCTTTCACGCGTTTTACCAGTGTCAACAGTGACAACCTCGACCTGACGTATATCAATATTCCGGTCATGTTGAAGTTTTATCCATTGCCCGTTGCTGGATTAAACATTCAGGCTGGACCTCAGTTCGGTTTGTTGGCTGGTACTGTCGGAAGATTAGATTCATCCCAGAAACTTACTGATACGCTCAAAGGCTCTGATTTGAGTATTGCAATTGGAGCAGGGTTTGATGCGCCATTCGGATTGGATATTCATGCGCGATATATTATTGGAGTTTCTGATAATACAGATAATCCAGTAGCTACTGTGACAGATTCCATCAAGAATACGACATTTCAGGTTTCAGTTGGATATGCTTTCCTGAAGAAGGGATAAGTACATAGAACTTAACATTGAGAGCCCGTTCCGATAATTATCGGAACGGGCTTTTTTATGAAAGTGAAGTATCGTTCCTAAACTTGACAGCATGAGCTTAAGATGGGTCCACAGGCTTTAAGAAGCTTCGTTCGTAACTAATAATACAATTAGTGTCCATCGCATACTTGTAGGCTGCAATACATTCAGGATCACTCATGCTATCTGTTCTATACTTTTCATAGCTGGCAAGAGACGGGAAATTAAACAGAGCATATCCAATATTGTTGGCTCCTTCATGCGGAGAGAAATAACCAAGGTGTTGGCCTCCAAATTTGTTAACCAAAGGAATCCACATCTTTCCGTAGGTTTCGAAATGGTCTATCTTGGACGGGTCTAGAACGTACTTTACAAAACAGGTAATCATCCACGCATAACAAAGTTCTATTAGTAAAAATTCAGACAAAGGTTTATGATCCTATAGATGAGCTGCCTTCCAGGCAACCGGATTTATATTTCGCCAGAAAGTCCCTTATGAACATTGATTCCTTCATCTTATCTATTTTTCTTTTCCAGCCTTTCAATGATGCGCTTCTTCATCAACTCACGTCGGACATCATTGACTATCCACCTCGCTGATTTACTTGTAGGAGTATTCTTTTCTATTAGATCGCAATTTTCAAGAATTACGTGTCGTAGTTCAAGGTTGCGTTTCCCCAAAGTTCGCAGTAGCCAACTTACCGCCTTCTTCACGAAGTTACGTTCGTCGGTCACATAAGGAATAGCTACGTTCATAAACTTCATCAAAGAATCATTGCTGGCTTTTTTACTGTGAATTGACAAGGAGGTCATCACAACAAGGCCACATCTTCTCACAAATTCGCTCTCGTTCTTTATCCAGGTAAAGGAAATCTCCTCCGCTAGAGGGCTTCTTCGGAACAAATGCATGCACAAAGTGTCACAGAGGTCCCAGGAGTAAATTTCATTTGCCCAATGATCCATTAGCTCGGCTGTCAGAAGCTTTGGATCAGCGAGGAAAGCGGAGATCAATTTGGCTTCGTGTGTGGAGAGTTCGAACAATTCAATGGCCAGTTGATGATCCTTGCCGATTGTTTTGGCCAGTTTTTGAAGATCAGGACTCGTTACCCCTAAGGCTCCAGGTGCATGAATCCCGAAATGAGTGAATTGGTTTCGATGATGATCGGTCCCTAGTTTCTGAAGCTCTCTGATTACTTCGTCGGCTGTCATGGATAAACTTTTTGTAATCTTCCAAGAATGTCATCAACAGCCGGGCAAATGCTCGAATTTTTAAGTGTCAGACTCAGGATTTGATGCATGCGCTTTCGATTAGTATGAGGGTATTCCCGGCAAGCTTTGGGCCGGACGTCATAGACTTCACAAGTGTTGTCATGGAGGAGAAATGGGCAAGGTGCCTGTTTTAGAACAAAATCTCCGTCCTCGTCCGTCTTTAAGTATTGCTCGTGAAAAGTAGCAGGACGGATGCCTAGTCGTTTGGAAACTCGGGTAATGTCTGATGGTAGAAAAATGGGACTGGTAGTTTTGCAGCAATTGGCGCAAGTCAGACAGTCCATCTCTTCAAACACTTCGTCATGCAATTCACTGAATTGATCATCCAGGTTTTTGGGCTTTTTCTTCTTTAGTGTTTTGATGAGTTGTCGGTTTCGTTGAAGATTGTGATCAGTCATGGTGAACAAAACTAAAAAACCCACCCCGATAGCTATCGGAGTGGGTTCAATATTGCTTTCTTGAAGCAGATTAAAGTGCCGCTTCGTATCTTTTTGTCACTGCTTCCCAGTTGATCACGTTGAAGAAGGCGCCGATGTAATCAGGTCTTCTGTTCTGATAGTTCAGGTAGTAAGCGTGTTCCCAAACGTCAAGGCCAAGGATAGGAGTTCCTCCGCAGCCTACGCCAGGCATTAAAGGATTGTCCTGGTTGGCAGAGGAGCATACTTCCAGTTTTCCACCGGTCACACATAGCCACGCCCATCCAGATCCGAATCTTGTTGCAGCTGCATTACTGAACTGCTCTTTGAATCCGTCAAAAGAACCAAAAGCAGCGTTGATTGCTTCCGGCAGTGCTCCTGTAGGCTCACCACCGCCATTTGGGCCCATGATACTCCAGAACAATGTGTGATTCCAGTGCCCACCCCCATTGTTTCTTACACCTGCATTATCGGTGTTTTCTTTCATCAAGGTATCAAGGTCCTTGCCTTCCATGTCAGTTCCCGCTATTGCGGCATTGAGTTTCGAAACGTAAGCAGCATGGTGCTTATCGTGGTGAATCTCCATGGTTCTTGCATCTATATGCGGCGCCAATGCGTCGTTTCCGTAGGGTAGAGGTGCTAATTCAAATGCCATAGTTTTAAGTTATTTATTGCTGATATATGAATTCAATGTGTGAAGTTAAAATACATCATGAGAATTAATCCTTGTTTCTCATTCTTTGGAAAAATCCGGTGATCAATGATTCACACTCTCCTTTCAACACATCCCATCGGACATTGGTTTTCGGATGGATTAATAATTCTTGGTGTTTGGAGTAACCTCGCTTCTCATCCTGAGCTCCAATGACTAATTCGCCTATCTGTGACCAATACAGTGCACCTGCGCACATGACACATGGTTCCAATGTGACGAACATTCTACAATCAGAGAGATATTTAGCGCCAAGGTAGTTCTGAGCTGAAGTAAGTGCAACCATTTCTGCGTGAGCTGTTACATCTTGTAATTGCTCTACCTGGTTATGTGCCTTGGCAATGATGCGATTATTGGCTACAACAACTACTCCAACAGGGATTTCTCCGGATTCGCTAGCTTTTTCTGCCTCCAGGAGTGCCTGCTTCATAAAGTGCTCGTCGCTGTGAATACCTAATTGCATCAGTTTTTTATTCGGATACTATTCATGATTTCCTGAGCAACAGGTTGCCAAGTCTGTCGATACCTGAATGGAGCCGAAAAATTAAATAACAAGACCCTCCCTTCCTTTATCGTATACAAAATGTAAGTGTATTTGGCGATGGGCCTACCCAAACCCCTGTCATCTACAACTTTAGAGTTAAACTCAAAGGCAATGAAGGACCGGTCCCCAATGGTTAAAATCTCCTCTTGAAGAAAAGCTACTTCCGTGTACAGGTTAAGAATATTCGCTTTATAGAAATCTTTTAGAATGGCCAGGTCTCCGTCATTCCAAAGACTGCTTGTTTCATTGATGCCCAGATCAACAGTTCTGTCTGCGTTAGTGAAGAGCGCGATGGGCTCTTTGGCAGATACGAATTTTCGATTTCGTTCGCTCTCGACCATAGATATGAAATCAGAGGGAATCCTGATGGTTATATCATCTGTTATCTTCTTTCGATCCAGAGATCCCTGTCCAAAAATGTTGAAACAGACCGTGGTAAGAACAAAAAGGTAAATGTACCGAGTGGAATTAGTGGTCATTAATCCGGATGTTGATCCGCGAATTTAGCAGGTTTCTCCTTTGGAACGGACCATGGAATTTGTGGTAATTCACAATAATTGAATTCTCCGGTTCATAAATGTTGCTTTGAACATTTTTGAAGAACATAGGTGTAATAACTTTGCGGCTGATTTTTAAAGAGCGAATTCAGAGGATAATTCTATGTTAAGGACACACAATTGCGGTGAGTTAAGGATTTCGGATCAAGGTAAGGCAGTAAAGTTATGTGGTTGGGTACAGTTACTTCGTGATAAAGGAGGTATGGTCTGGATCGATCTAAGGGATAAGTATGGAATCACACAATTGATGTTTGACGAAAGTACATCAGATGCTTCCGTGATTGCCCAGGCCAGAGCGGTAGGCCGTGAGTTTGTCTTGCAGGCAGAAGGTGAAGTGATTGAACGTGTTTCTAAAAATGACAAAATACCAACGGGAGACATAGAGATAAAGGTTAAAAAACTTTCTGTATTGAATCCGTCTAAGGTTCCTCCTTTCCTGATCAAAGACGAGACGGATGGTGGTGAAGATCTTCGGATGAAATACCGGTATCTTGATTTACGAAGAACTCCGGTAAGGAATAATCTGGAATTGCGGCATCTATTGATGAAGAAAACCAGAGAATACCTGGATAGTCAAAGTTTTACCGAAGTTGAGACGCCTTACCTGATCAAATCGACTCCTGAAGGGGCACGAGATTTCGTTGTTCCTTCACGAATGAATCCTGGTCAATTTTATGCGTTGCCACAATCTCCGCAGACTTTCAAACAGTTGCTGATGGTTTCAGGTTTTGACCGGTACTATCAGATTGTGAAGTGTTTCCGGGATGAGGACCTTCGTGCCGATCGTCAGCCTGAGTTTACGCAAATAGACTGTGAAATGTCTTTTGTGGAGCGAGATGATGTTCTTCACCTTTTCGAGGGGATGGTCAAGCACTTTTACAAAGAGATCAAAGGAGTGGAATTGTCAGATTTCCCTCACATTACCTATGCGGAGGCAATGGAAAAGTATGGTTCGGATAAGCCCGACTTGCGATTCGATATGGCCTTTACAGAATTGAATGCCATTGTTCAAAATAAAGGATTCAATGTTTTTGATCAGGCGGAGTTGGTAGTTGCCATCGCCGCCCCTGGTTGTGCATCTTATACAAGAAAAGAAGTAGATGGGCTCACTGATTTCGTGAAGAAACCGCAGATAGGTGCAAGAGGGTTGGTTTATGTGAAATACAATGAAGACGGCTCTTTCAAATCCTCTGTTGATAAGTTCTATGATCAGCAACAATTGAGCGAGTGGGCCGCAGCTTGTGGTGCAAATCCCGGAGATTTGATCCTTGTGCTTGCCGGGGACAAAGATGCTACCCGCAAGCAGATGAATGAATTGAGATTGGAAATGGGCTCCAGACTGGGTCTTAGAGATAAAGACAAAGTCGCTGTGGCTTGGGTGGTTGATTTTCCTCTGCTGGAATGGGACGAAGAAGCGAAACGATTCCATGCCATGCACCATCCATTTACCTCTCCGATTCCTGCCGATCTGGAAAAACTGGAAAGCGACCCAGGCAATGTGAATGCTAATGCCTATGACCTGGTTATTAATGGAGTTGAAGTAGGAGGAGGATCCATCAGGATACATGATAGTGAATTGCAATCTCGTATGTTCAAAGCACTTGGATTTACCGAAGAAGAGGCACAAGAACAATTTGGATTCCTGTTAGGAGCATTTGAATACGGAGCGCCACCACATGGCGGAATTGCCTTTGGTTTTGATCGCCTTTGTGCACTATTTGGAGGTCAGGACAGTATACGGGATTTCATTGCTTTTCCGAAAAATAATTCAGGACGAGATTTGATGATTGACTCTCCATCAGATATCGCAAATGATCAACTGGAAGAGCTGCACATCGGCCTCAAATAATTGCTTTTGTTAGTGATCGCCGGTTTTTAGTAAATTTAAGGAGGTAATTTCCGAACTATGACCAAAAAGTTTCTGCTATACTCGATGCCTTTCATGTTGATATTCATGGGGCTTGCACTTTTTGAGCCTATCCTTTATCAAAAAGTCTTTGCCAGTACGGACATTGATCGATTGAAAGGGAAGGAATTTGAGATCATCGCTCACAAAGGAGCCTCAGGTATTGCCCCGGAAAATACGATAGTGGCTTTTCAAAAAGCACTTGACCTTGGAGTTGATATGATTGAGTTGGATGTTCGGCACACGAAAGATGAAGAGATTATCGTTTTCCATGATTCCACACTTGAGAGAACAACAAACGGTCGAGGACTTGTCGAAGATAAAACCCTTTCAGAGATCAAAGAACTCGATGCGGGTTCCTGGTTTCACCCTGACTATGTTGGGGAGAAAATACCAACATTAAAAGAGGTGCTGGACCTTGTCGATGGAAGATGCAAGGTGTTGATCGAAATCAAACACATGGATCACCCTCATTATCATGATTTCGCGGAGAAACTGATCGATATCGTCAAAGAAGAGAAAAATGGATTTGAGTGGTGCATCCTTCAATCATATGAAGAGAAGTACCTGGAAGAAGCTCATGCTTATGATGATCGGATTCAAACGAAGAAGCTTTTGATTGGAGAGGATTCTGCACCTCTTATTGCGTTTTATGTCGAAACCAGAGTTCACCTGGGAAGATCCAAGAAAGAGACTCGACTCAATGCTTTGAACCCTCATTATAAAACTCTGAGCCCCAGACGGGTTTTTCGCATGCATGCCAGGGGTTTTGAAGTATTCACCTATCCGGTGAATGAGAGAGATGACATGATCAAAATGTTGAACATGGGGGTTGATGGCATCATTACGGATTTTCCCGGAAGACTAATGAAACTCCGAAAGGATATTGACGCACTCTAACTGATCACAAAGGAGAACTTCCAATGTTGGATCGCTCTACCTCGCTCGCAATGTAGCCGAAGGAATCCCAATTACCACTGGAGAGTACCTGATCAAAGGTTTGAGTGGCTACGGGGACATCACCTTTAAGTACATACCAATTGCCTAACCCATAACCAATGGTGGGGTCCAGACTTTCATCTTTGCGTGATGCCAATTCGCGAACACGTTGCGGGGTAATTTCGTTTTTAAAAAGCATCAAAATATTGTGGTACGACCTGTTCTCGACCAGTCGCATGCTTGGATCAATGGTTTCTAACAGACGGTCGGCTTCTTCCATATTACCAATCTGGAAATAAGTACGATACAACCAGGTAGTAGTGGCTACTTTCAAGTCGTTGTTGTCACTAACCTCCATGCACTTCAGATAGGCCGAGATGGCTTTGTCAAAATTGCCCTGGAGATAATAGGTGAGTCCCAAATGATACCAGATATTGAATTTGATGCTTCGAAGGGGTTTGTTTAGCCTATTTGGCTGTCCATCCGGTTCCAGCTCATTGGGCACACCTCGTGAAAAGAAGACAGCCTGCTCAAGATCCTGTAGTGCCTTACTGAATTGGCGAACGGTGATATGCGATTCACCTCTGTGTCTCAATAATTTAAATGAGTTGGGGTGCTTAATCAGGCCTTCTGTATAAACATCAATTGCATCATAGTACATGCCCAAATAACCTAACCTTCGACCATACCAGATGATCGCCTGAAGGCTGTCAGGATGATTTTCGTATAGTTCCCGTGCCGCACTTAGTTCGCGTTCGCGTTTTTGTCTCTCTTGTCCTTCAAATGCCTTTGGTGGTAACTGTTCACCAGAGAAAGACAAGATCACCCGGTTTCTTTCGGGAGAAGTACCAACTGGCTCCGAATCTGCTGGCGGTTGTCCATCACTGGACTCTGTTTTGATGCACCCACATAAGAGGAGTGTCAAAACAGAAAATAAAACGATATGCCGGTGTGTACCTCGATTCACCTATGTAATTGATTGTTTTGATTAATATTTTAACGCTATTGAGAAATTACTCTTTCCAATTAGGATAACCGGGCGACGCTAGTTCACCAGATTCTTCCTTTGCCGTGTCGACCATCTCTCTTACGTCTTCTAATAATGCTTTTGCATCAAAAATGATTCCATCTTTAATGGTGTATTTAACTCCTCCTACGCGTTTCACTTCATTCTGTTCCGTAAGTTTGATGGTACCCGTACCGTAAAGTGATTTTAGGTTCTTCAATGGGTTCTCTTCAACCAATACCAGGTCAGCGAGTTTTCCCACTTCTATCGTGCCTATTTGATCTTCCATTTTTAATGCTTCAGCACCCATTAAAGTAGCAGAACGAATGACTTCCAAAGGGTGAAAGCCAGCTTCTCTAAGAAGCTCTAATTCCCGGATGTAAGCAAATCCGTAAAGCTGATAAATAAACCCGGAATCAGATCCTGTGGTTACCCTGCCACCACGATTTTTGTATTCATTGATGAAAGTCATCCACAACCTGTAGTTTTCTTTCCAGGCTACTTCTTCTTCCGTACCCCAATAATGCCAGTAACTTCCGTGTGAAACCTTACTGGGCTCGTAGAATTTCCAGAGTGAAGGCAGTGTGTAATCTTTATGCCAGTCAGCATTCATGGCACGCATCAGGTCTCTGCTAGCTTCATAGATATTCAGTGTGGGGTCGAGTGTGAAGTCAAGCTCAATGAGACGATTCATGACCTCATTCCATTTGTCGGAATAAGGTGCAGCCGCTTGCTGCCACAGCCGGCCTGCTTCTCCAAAGCGATGTTGTTCGTTCTGATAATTGTAGTCAAGGGGGTAATTCTGAACTACCCGATCGGTAAACATGGCCTCGGGTAAGCCATACCAATGCTCCATGGATGTTAGTCCCGCTTCCGCAGAATGCATCACATTCCACCAACCGACGTTGAGTTGTGCATGGTGACAAGCACTTCCCATTCCGAGTTTCTTATTTTCATCAAGGGCGGCCGTCATGATGTCAGGGCGAGCTCCAAAAAACTTGATTCCGTCTGCTCCGGAATCTTTGTTGTCTCGTACCCATTTTCGTGCTTCTTCTGGTGAATTGATGCCTTCACTTCCTTGTCCGAAGAATGTGTAAGCAACAATTCTTGGCGCAGTAATTTTATTGGAAGCACTCTTCTTTTTGTGTTCAAGTGTCCAGTCTCTTCCGTTACCAGACCCGGGCTCCCTAATCGTTGTTACTCCGTGAGCCAGCCACAATTTGAAGACATACTCCGACGGGGTACCCTGACTAGAGCCTCCAATATGTCCGTGCATGTCAATAAATCCAGGCAACAAATACATGCCTTCAGCATCAACTTCTCTTCCTCCAGATTTCAGTTCAGGTCTGCCACTGTCGCTGATTGCTACCCCTGGGTACCCCACTACCTGAATTTTGGTGATTTTATTTTTCTCAACCACGACATCTGCCGGTCCAATAGGGGGTGCCCCATTACCATTGATGATGGTTACTCCTCTGATAATCATTTGATCAAAGGGCCCCTCGCCTTCTGCTCTGTCAGGAGCGGGTTTGACGCCATCCTGAGCAATTAAAGGGGAGATACACAATAAAAGACAGAGGCAGAGAATTTGTTTCATGGCTGATATTTTTGGATTCGGATTTATTGATTACCGATATAAACAAAAATATATAATCCTCCTCGTTTGATAATCACTACATAATTCCATCGGTATTATCCTGATTTTAGTTGAATCGCTTATTTGTTATTTTTCCGCTCCTGTTCGTTACGCTTAAGATTCTATGAGTACAGCAAAAGGTCAGTTTAAGAAAATTACAACACACAGGCTTCAGGAAATGAAGGCCAAAGGAGAGAAAATTGCCATGCTCACAGCATATGATTACTCCATGGCCCGAATCATTGACAAGTCAGGTATCGATATTATTCTGGTCGGCGATTCGGCTTCCAATGTGATGGCCGGTAACGAGACGACTCTTCCTATCACTCTTGATCACATGATCTGGCATGCTACTTCAGTTGTGAAAGCAGTGGACCGGGCGTTGGTGGTTGTAGATGTTCCTTTTGGCAGTTATCAGGGTAACTCCTCCGAAGCACTTCGGTCATCGATTCGGATCATGAAAGAATCCGGAGCACATGCAGTGAAGATGGAGGGGGGAATGGAAGTTAAGGAAAGTGTTGAACGTGTTTTGACAGCCGGAATTCCAGTAATGGGGCATCTGGGTCTTACACCCCAATCGATCTATAAGTTTGGAACTTATTCGGTAAGAGCCAAAGAAGATACAGAAGCCAATAAACTGATAGAAGACGCACAATTGCTACAGGAAATAGGATGTTTTTCACTGGTATTGGAAAAAATACCAGCAGCACTTACCAAAAAAGTAGCAGAGACAGTAGATATTCCCGTCATAGGCATTGGTGCCGGACCTCACGCAGATGGTCAGGTTCTGGTAGTTCATGATATGTTAGGGATTACTCAGGATTTCAAGCCGAGATTCCTTAGAGCTTATGCGGATTTGAATCAGGCGATCACCGGAGCTGTTGAAAATTACATTCAGGACGTAAAAGAACGGACTTTTCCCAATGAGGAAGAGAGTTATTGATCAAAATACCATTATTTCGCGGTTATGGGCTAAGCGCTCTTGTTGAACCATACATTTCATTTTCTTTCATGACGCAGACAGCAAAAATCATTTATACCAAGACGGACGAAGCGCCGGCTTTGGCGACCTATTCGTTTTTGCCCATCATCAAGGCTTTTGCCAAGCCTGCTGAAGTCACTGTGGAAACCAGTGATATTTCCCTCGCAGGTAGGATTATTGCCAACTTTCCGGATGCAGTAACGGAGGATCAGCGAATTCCTGATAACCTATCTATATTAGGAGAACTGACACAGGATGCAGCGACCAATATCATCAAGTTACCCAATATCAGTGCTTCTATACCACAAATTCGTGGTGCGATAAAAGAATTACAGGCGCAAGGATATGCGCTTCCTGATTATCCGGAAGATCCTAAAACAGACGAGGAAAAGGCGATCAAGGCTACCTACGACATGGTGAAAGGTAGCGCGGTAAATCCGGTATTGAGGGAAGGAAACTCGGACCGTAGAGCGCCAAGAGCAGTCAAGAATTATGCAAAGAAAAACCCGCACTCCATGGGAGCGTGGAGCACCGATTCTAAGTCTCATGTGTCCAGTATGTCCGCTGGAGACTTTTACGGTAGCGAAAGATCTCAAACAATTCCAGCAGCTACTTCCGTGGATATTGTCTTCGAAGGAGCTTCGGAGACAAAGGTATTGAAGAAGGGAATTGCGCTGGAGGCAGCGGAAGTGATTGACGCCTCTGTGATGAATTTTGAGCAGCTGAAAGCATTCTTAGAGACGGAAATCCAGGAGGCAAAGACTCAGGACGTTTTGCTGTCTGTTCACATGAAGGCGACCATGATGAAGGTTTCTGACCCTATCATCTTTGGTGCTGCCGTAGCAGTTTATTACAAAGATGTTTTCGAGAAATACGCAGACTTGTTCGCCGAATTAGGCGTGAGTCCTAATAATGGTATCGGTGACGTTTACACCAAAATTGCTGGTCATGCTCAGGAGATAGAAGTAAAAGCTGCAATTGATGCAGTATACAATACTCGGCCAGCCATGGCAATGGTGAATTCCGATAAAGGAATTACGAATCTGCATGTACCTAGCGATATTATCATTGATGCGTCCATGCCAGCGGCGATTCGATCTTCCGGTCAGATGTGGGGCCCTGATGGCAACCTGAAAGACATGAAAGCAATCATCCCGGATAGATCCTATTCAGGGGTTTATCAGGAGACCATTGATTTCTGTAGAAAGCATGGCGCTTTTGACCCTACAACCATGGGGAGTGTACCTAACGTCGGATTGATGGCAAAGAAGGCGGAGGAATACGGTTCTCATGATAAGACCTTCCAAATGAGTGAACCTGGAGTCGTGAAAGTGGTAGACGCTTCAGGCACAGTATTGATCGAACAAAAAGTAGGCGCAGGAGACATTTTCAGAATGTGCCAGGTGAAAGATGCACCGGTTCAGGATTGGGTGAAACTCGCCGTAAGCAGAGCGCGAGCTACTGGCGTACCTGCCGTGTTCTGGTTGGATGAGAATCGCTCTCACGATGCAGAATTGATCAAGAAAGTGAAGGCTTATCTACCTAATTACGATACTAACGGATTGGAAATCCATATCAAATCTCCCGTAGATGCGACAAAATTCTCCCTCGAAAGAATTAAAGATGGTCTGGATACCATTTCAGTAACTGGAAACGTGCTTCGGGATTATCTAACGGATCTTTTTCCCATTTTGGAATTGGGTACCAGCGCCAAAATGTTATCTATCGTTCCGTTGATGAAAGGTGGAGGATTGTTCGAAACTGGTGCCGGAGGGTCTGCTCCTAAGCATGTACAACAATTCGAGAAAGAAGGCCACTTAAGGTGGGATTCATTAGGTGAATTTCTAGCGCTTGCTGTTTCCTTCGAACATTTAGCAAATAGCTCCAACAATGAAAAAGCCAGACTACTTGGCGAAACATTGGATGCTGCAACGGAGAAATTCCTGGCTGAGAACAAGTCTCCATCAAGAAAGGTCAATGAGTTGGATAACCGGGGAAGTCATTTCTATCTGGCAATGTATTGGGCTGAAGCATTAGCTGCACAGGACAATAATGCTGAGCTGAAGGCAACCTTCACTCCGGTTGCAGAAGCTTTGGTGTCTAAGGAGCATACAATTGTGCAAGAATTGAATGACGCACAAGGAAGTGCTATGAATATTGGAGGGTACTTTAATCCGGATGAGGCACTTGCCTCACAAGCCATGAGACCTAGTGCAACTCTTAACAATATAATCGACGGAGTAGCCTAAGGGTAGAACATAATTCTTATTGAAGAGGTCATCTCATTTTTGAGGTGACCTTTTTGATTTGGAGTAATTCAAATTGATTCTGGTTTGTTTAGCAAGTTCCGGCGAATCACAAAAAGAGTTTGATTAGAAAAGGGCATAAAAAAAGTCCGGACAATGTGTCCGAACTCCTCATTTGTATTCGATTTTAGATTTATAAGTTTGAAAAGGCAACTTCGTCGCCTATCAATTGATGCTCCTCATCACCATCTCCTTCATGCCTAAGGAAGGTACAAACAACCAGACTCTCCTTTTTGGGAAGATTGGTCACGTCTGCGGAGAAAGTAATTTCTTCTGTTGTGCTACCTAATTCAATGGTAGTAATTTGTAAATCCGGATTGGAGGAATCATACCACATAAAGCCATAAGTGACTAAAATGGCTTCCTTATTTTCAAGGATTTCTCCCTTGAATTCCACGCTCTCATCCTGAACATCAGGGTTGTAAGTGGTTACGAAGAGGCTGCTGAAAAAAGTTTCTCCAGTTACCTCGTTCAGAACGCCACCAATATCTTGTCCTAATTCGGTGATGGTTACATCTACTTTATCTGAACAAGCGATAAAAACAAAAACGGCTAGACCGAAAAATAATTTTGCGATAGTTCTCATGAATAGGTGTTTTAATTGGGAATTGTCGAATGTGCATTTCTAATGAATTGCAAACTCCAATTTTCCCGAATGTTTAGTAATATAAAGGTTTTTTGGGTAAAATCATCTACCTAAACATTACATATTTCAATGGCCTTTTTCAATGAGTTCAAAGGGTTGTATGATTTTGGAATGAACTCCTGTAGAACAAACCCTTATGACCAATTACAGGCTTCCGAAATCTCCTTGAGTGCGCCTTCCTCGTTCATCTGTGCACTTTAAGAATAAAATTATATCGCGATCAATCTCGCCTGATATTTTTAAAAGAATGTAATTGAAATCGATTGCAGTTTCCCTTGAAACAATTACCCCCCTATTTGGTGACATAAATACCTTAGTTTGATGTTGCTACTGATTAAGATTGTGATAGGATAGTATTCCGAGGAAATACCTGAGATTTCAGAGTTGAGCAAGAATCAGGGATTGATGTCATTAAACTACTATTAACGACAAATGAATTTAAGCATTAAAGCGAGACAGCAGCAAACTTACGACGCCATCGTCGTAGGGACCGGCATAAGTGGGGGCTGGGCTGCCAAAGAATTGACAGAGAAAGGACTTAAGACCCTGGTTTTGGAGAGAGGTCGTCAGGTTGAACACCTAAAAGATTATCCAACGATGAATACACCTCCCTGGGAATTACCTCATGGGGATCGTATTTCAGCTGAAGAAGCCAAAGACTATGAAAAACAATTGCGGACAGGCTATACTGTTCGAGAGTCTACCAAACACTGGTGGGTAAAAGATACGGAACATCCCTACTCTGAAACGAAGCGCTTTGATTGGATGCGTGGATATCACGTCGGAGGCAGATCCCTTATGTGGGGACGCCAGAGCTATCGGCTCAGCGAGATGGACTTTGAAGCCAATGCAAAAGATGGCGTGGCGGTAGATTGGCCCGTACGTTACAAGGAGATGGCGCCATGGTACGATTATGTGGAATCCTTTATTGGTGTAAGTGGCCAAAAGGAAGGCCTGGCTCAATTACCAGATGGTAAATTCTTACCACCTATGGAAATGACCTGCGTCGAAAGCCACTTGCGCGATAAGATCGCTGAAAAATACACTGACCGCATCATGACCATTGGTCGAACGGCTAATTTGACACAAGATCACAATGGGAGATCCAGGTGTCATTACCGAAATATGTGTATTAGAGGATGTCCTTTTGGCGGCTATTTTAGTTCTCAGGCCTCTACTTTGCCAGCGGCAATAGCTACAGGAAACATGACTTTAAGACCTAACTCCATCGTCACTGAAGTTATTTATGACGCTGAGACCAGAAAGGCCAAAGGAGTTCGAGTACAGGATGCTGAAACCGGTGAAGTACAGGAGTTTTTTGCAAAAATTGTTTTCCTTAATGCCTCAGCACTAGGATCTACATGGATATTGATGAACTCAAAGAGTGCGGATCATCCTAATGGAATGGGTAATGCTTCAGGTGAGCTGGGTCATAATCTAATGGATCATCATTTCCGTGTTGGTGCGTCTGGTGGTATAGATGGGTATGATGATCAATATTATAAAGGAAGGAGGCCCAATGGAATTTATGTTCCTCGTTTCCGGAATATCAAGGATAAACAACCTGACTTCCTAAGAGGGTATGGTTACCAGGGAGGGGGAAGAAGAGATGGATGGCAAGCAGGCGTGAGAGAACTTAGTGTAGGTCCTGAATTGAAAGACCAGATCACTACTCCCGGCGAGTGGAGAATGGGACTCATGGGCTTTGGTGAGTGTCTTCCTTATCATGAAAATAAAGTAGAATTGAATCCGGATAAGTTGGATAAACATGGCCTTCCAACTTTGACTTTTGATTGTGAATTCAAGGAGAATGAATTGAACATGCGTAAAGACATGAAGCTGCAGGCTGCAGAAATGTTAGATGCAGCTGGTTTTAAAGACATCAATACATATGATGACATGGGAGGCCCAGGTTTAGGTATTCATGAAATGGGTACTGCCCGCATGGGTAGAGATCCTAAAACCTCAGTACTTAACAAATGGAATCAGGTTCATGAAGTGAAAAACGTATTCGTTACCGATGGTGCGGCCATGACCTCAGCTGCATGTCAAAATCCTTCTTTGACTTACATGGCACTGACGGCAAGAGCTGCAAATTACGCAGTAGATCAATTGAAAAAGAACAACCTCTAAATACTCGAAAATGGCAATTAATAGAAGAGAAGCGATTAAGAAGGCAACCTATTTTATGGGAGGTACCTTGTCAGCTCCCGCTATTTTGGGAGTGTTGAATGGTTGTGCACCAGATCCCAAACCTGGGTGGGTGCCCTCGTTTTTTGATAATGAACAGGCTTTAACCATTCAGGAGTTGGCAGAGACGATATATCCGGCTACAGATACACTCGGAGCAAAAGACCTGGGAGTTCCGAGATTCATAGAAGAAATGGTCTCCATCGTTTATAAGGAAGACGCTCGCAATAAGTTTGTTGAAGGGCTGAATTCATTCATGGAGGAAGTGGCAGAAAAGGAAGGGAAGAGTTTTCGGAAATTAGATGATGCTCAAAAACTGGCAGTGGTTAAGGAGAAAAACGATTACATCACCAACCCTGAAGTGCAGGCAAAAAACCTGAACAGAGGTGGGGGGTGGAAAGGTGATCCACCATTCTTCTGGAAAGTCAAAGAACTTACTTTATTGGGATTCTTCACTACTGAATATGGAGCAACCAGAGTCCTTCAATACGAATTGGTGCCGGCTGTCTGGGAAGCATGTACACCACTTTCCGAAACTGGAACAGGCGTGACCTGGGCCACTGGTTAAATCGTTCACTTGTGTTTGAACGATCCTTTTAAGATATGGAAGAAAGTGGTCTGAGCTTTCCTGAGGCTACTTTTTCTTCATTACAATTCCCAATTTCTTGGCAATATTACTGGCTACTTTTTTCGCATCTTCGCTGTAGTCCCGACTGATTACAAATACCTCCGACTCATTTTCGAGTATTAAATAGACTTCCCATGGGTATTGCCCTGGTGTTTTAAGATCCTTACTTTTCCTTCGTATGGCTACGTTGACACCTTTACCCATCTCCATTTGTTGGCGAGCCTTGAAGCCCAATACCCAATAGTAATGACCAAATTTTGCTTCATTTTGATCTGCTATAAATATTTTTCGGGTACTCCAAACAATGTGAATAATGAATGAATTTAAGATAAGTCCAAGAAAAAAGGCAGAACCCGGTTTTGGTGACTGATCCATCAGGTAAATGAGTAAAGCCACTGAAAGGCTTGTGACCAACAACCTTGGAAACATGGGGATAATGCGTCCCTGATCTATTCGTATTTGCCTTTTTTCCATCTCTGAGGCGAATCTAGAAAGATAAAATATTGAAATTGCGAAACTTCATAATAAGGAAATGGTTTAGATTATCATGGAAGTAGAAATTCCACTCTTTCCCTTAAACTTGGTTGCTTTTCCCGATGAGCAATTAAACCTGCACATTTTTGAACCAAGATATAAACAACTGCTAAGGGATTGCCTTGAGCAGCAAATGAATTTCGGGATCCCTTCCTATGTGCTGAATAAAATTGATTATGGTACAGAGGTTGAGATTGTGAATGTGGAAAAGATGTATGAAGATGGTCGCGCAGATATTAGCGTTCAGGCCACTGAGGTATTTCGAGTTCAAGAATTTAAGAATCCCTGGAAAGATCGGGAATATGCTGGTGGAAGTATTGAATATGTAAAAATGGATTTCCATGAAGACATGGAATTAAAGCTACGTATGATTGATCTGTGTCGGGAATTATTTTCCTGGTTGCAGATGGAAGATCGGATTACCCTCGACCAGGACAGTTCTGTTTTTACCGTAGCGCATAAAGTAGGCCTCAAGCCGGAAGAGGAGTATGAACTTCTCAAACTCCCCAGAGAAGTGGATCGACAGCATTTCATTATCAATCATTTGAAAAATATTCTACCAGCATTGGAAAGAGCTGAGCGCGCCAAAGAGCGTATTCGACTTAATGGTCATTTTAAGCACCTGGATCCACTTAAATTCTAGCAGGATCAGTTGTATCTTCGAATCGGAAAAACTTATATATGCCTGAAATAACTGGTTACGGCGTTATTCTTCTTTTTTTAATTGGTGGTTTAGGCTTCATCCTACTGACAGTTT
Organism: Cyclobacteriaceae bacterium; assembly: GCA_965215825.1. Lineage (GTDB taxonomy): Bacteria > Bacteroidota > Bacteroidia > Cytophagales > Cyclobacteriaceae > JAWPMT01. Next base: position 1,960,049 of record CBDCEM010000002.1, read on the forward strand.
TTGCCAGTTGGGTATTGCGACCAAGCCGCCCAAATGCAGAAAAACTGGCGACATATGAGTCCGGTGAGGAACCTGTTGGCTCGGCCTGGGGCAATTTTAATATTCGCTTCTTTGTCATAGCACTGGTTTTCCTGCTGTTTGAAGTTGAATTGATTTTCCTTTTTCCATGGGCCACAGTTTTTGCCAACGAGGAACTCAATGCGAACACCAATGGTATGTGGGGAAAATTCGCATTGGTAGAGACTTTTGTTTTTATCGCGATCCTGGCTATTGGATTGGTGTATGTTTGGAAGAAGGGAATGTTGGATTGGGTGAAACCTGAACCTAAACCATCGAATTATCAATCTAAAATACCAGAAGACGCTTACCGACAGATCAACGAAAAATACTAATGGGACTACTGGATCAGGAATTTACCAAAGGAGGAGTGATCGTTACGAAAGTGGACGATGTGATCAATTGGGCGCGACTTTCAAGTATCTGGCCGATGGGGTTTGGCTTGGCATGTTGTGCCATCGAAATGATGTCAACCATGTCTACTGGCTATGATCTGGATCGAATGGGTGTGTTTCCTCGATTTTCACCCAGGCAATCGGATGTCATGATCGTCTCAGGAACTGTTACTTTCAAAATGGCCGATCGCGTAAAGCGATTATATGAACAGATGGCAGAACCCCGGTATGTTATTTCAATGGGTTCCTGTTCAAATTGCGGTGGACCTTATTGGGAACATGGATATCATGTGGTGAAAGGTGTGGACAGAATTATTCCGGTGGATGTTTATGTGCCCGGATGCCCTCCCAGGCCTGAAGCACTGATCGGTGGAATCATGAAGTTACAGGAAAAGATCCGCGGCGAGTCTCTTATGAAACCAACAGGAATTGAGAAGTTATTGGAGGAAGGAAAATCTGAAATGGTATGACTGTTCAGGAGCTTAAAGATTTATTATTATCCGAATTCGAGGGACTGGAACTTACTGATCGAGAGAACAGTACACCGGAAGCCCTTATTGTGCCTGTCAGTCACCTTGAGCCTGTGATGAAATTCCTTCATGAAGATGAGCGATGTTATTTTGATATGCTTTCCTGCCTGACTGGAGTAGACCTTGGCGAAGAGGCAGATGCGATGGAAGTGATCTATCACTTAAATTCTATCCCGAAAAAGAAAAGCCTGGCGCTCATGGTGCAGATAGATCGTAAGCAGCCTGTCGTGCCCTCTGTGGCAAATATCTGGAGAACTGCGGATTGGCACGAACGTGAGGCGTACGATCTGCTTGGAATTCAATTTGAAGGACATCCGGATCTCCGTAGAATCCTCTTGCCGAATGATTGGGAAGGTCATCCATTGAGAAAGGATTACAAGGAACAGGAGTACTATCATGGGATGAAAGTGGAATATTAATAACCTCAGATGTTAGTCCGGGCATCATCGAAGAAGACCGGAGGTTGCAGAAAATTATAGCCTTGAAACAAGTACAATACGAATATCATCCGGATCATCTCCAAAACTCAGAGCCATTAAAATATGGTGAAGAGGATTTGAAGGATGGAGAGATGATCATAAACATGGGTCCACAGCACCCTTCAACGCATGGTGTGCTTCGACTCGAAATTATTACAGATGGTGAAATTGTGCGTGAGGTTGTTCCACATTTAGGTTACCTACATCGGTGCTTTGAGAAGCATGCTGAATCTATGCCCTACAATCAAGTAATCCCTTATGTGGATCGCATGGATTATGTGGCGGCAATGAACAACGAACATGCTTACGTGATGGGCGTAGAACGGATGTTGGGAATCGAAAGGAAAATTCCGAAACGAATCGAGTACATCAGGGTATTAGTAGCCGAACTAAATCGCATCGCCTCTCACTTTGTGGCAATAGGAACATATGGTCTGGACATAGGCGCTATGACACCATTTTTCTGGGTGATGCGTGACCGTGAGCACATCATGCGTTTGTTGGAATGGACTTGCGGCGCCAGAATGCTCTACAACTATATATGGGTTGGGGGCCTGTTTTATGACTTACCAGTAGGTTTCGAGGAGAAGTGCACAGAGTTTATCAACTATCTGAAGCCCAAGCTCGACAACTTACAAGATTTGCTGATTTCTAATCAAATATTCATAGATCGCACAGCCAATGTTGGGGTTTTACCGATGGATTTAGCCATCAACTATGGTGTGACGGGACCGATGTTACGAGGTAGCGGATTGAAATATGACCTGCGTCGTGTCGATGGATACAGTGTATATCCGGAATTGGATTTTGAAATACCTATCGGAACGGGAGAAGTTGGTACAACAGGCGACTGCTGGGATCGGACATGGGTTCGCATGGAAGAATGCAGAGAATCGGTTAAGATCATAGAACAATGTCTGGAGCAATTGAAGAGTGACCATAAACGGACTCGTGACTTTGATCCACGGGAACTTGTGCCCAAAAAGATTCGCCCGAAAGCACAGGATTTTTACATACGCGCAGAAAACCCAAAAGGTGAATTGGGTTTCTTTTTCCGAGCGGACGGTCGATCTGATATTCCTTTTCGATGTAAGGCCCGTGCCTGTAGCTTTGTGAATCTGAGTATTTTGCCTGAATTAAGTCGCAATGTGATGATCTCAGATCTGATAGCAATTGTTGGCTCACTGGACCTGGTAATGGGAGAAGTAGATCGGTGATTTGATTTATAGAAGTTGGTTGTACGCCAAAGCGACCAATAAAGCTTTCATATAATTTATCTTTTATGAGCTATGAAAATCCTAACAGCTGAACAAATCCGTGCTGCGGATGCCTACACGATAGAAAATGAGCCGATTTCTTCAATCGATTTGATGGAACGAGCTGCCTTGGCTTTTGTAACTTCTTTCTGTGAGTATTATGATGAATTGTCTCCGGTACTCATCTTTTGTGGAGTTGGGAATAATGGTGGGGATGGATTGGCCATAGGCAGACTATTACTTGAAAAAGGGTACGAGGTTCGAGCGTTTATCGTAGGCGATGAAGAACGTGCCAGTATGGACTTTAAGCTCAACAAGCTTCAGGTCAAATATCCCATTGAAAATCTACTCGACGAAAATCATTTTCCTGAGTTACCAGAAAACCAGATTATTATCGATGCCATGTTCGGTTCAGGCCTCAATCGATCTCTGGCAGGTTTGCCAGCAAAGCTGGTAGCTCAAATAAATCACTCAAAGGCAGAGATTGTATCTGTCGATATCGCTTCAGGCCTCTTTTCAGAAAAGCCTATGGAGGATGCAATCGCTATTCGACCCGAGAGGACCATTAGTTTTCAGGTGCCGAAATTAGCCTTTTTCCAACCTGATCTGGCTTCAAATGTCGGCAGTTGGGAAATTCTTAATATTGGCTTGAATGAACAATTTCTTGAAGAGCAAGAGACCAATTATTTCTTGACAAATGCGTCGGAAATCCGTTTACCCGAAAGGACACCCTTCATGCATAAAGGAGATGTAGGTCGTGTACAGCTCTGGGCTGGTTCCAAAGGGAAAATGGGCGCTGCTATCCTGGCAGCCAAATCATGTTTGAGGGCTGGAGTTGGGTTGCTATACATGAAGTCTCCGGTTGTAGGGTCTCAGATTTTGCAGCAAACAGTAACAGAGGCCATGGTTACAGAAGATGAAGGTGAAAATTGGATCACGTCATCCACTTATCTGGAAAATGCAGATGTCATTGGATTTGGTCCGGGACTGGGTACAACTAAAGACACGCAGGAAGCGGTGAGAAAATTCCTTACGGATGGGCTACAAAATAATCCATTAGTAATTGATGCGGATGGATTAAACATTCTTTCAATGCATCCAGATCTTTTACAGAAACTCCCTAAGGGTTCTATTCTGACGCCACACCCTGGAGAATTCAAACGACTGGTTGGTGAATGGAAAAGTGATTACGATAAACTGGAGAAACTCCGCGATCTCTGCAATAAATATCGATTGAATGTGGTTTTGAAAGGAGCATTTTCAGCAGTATGCAACGAACAGGGAGAGGTGTTTTTTAATCCTTCAGGAAATGCAGGTATGGCGACTGCCGGAAGCGGTGATGTGCTGTTTGGATTGATTTGTGGCTTACTTGCCCAGGACAAACGACCATTCGAAATGTTGAAAAGTGCTGTTTATCTTCATGGACTCGCCGGAGATTTCACAAAACAAGATTTGGGTATGCGAAGCATGATAGCCTCTGACCTGATCCAATACCTACCTGAAGCGATTCAGTACACGGAACGCTAACTGGTTAAAAATCAATCCTTTATTGAAATATTGATATGTTTTGAAATTGCAATTTGTTATGGCAAATGAAGCGATTAACCGTTTTTAACGTTTAATTCGTCGAAAAATTTTATAATGTTTATCGAACATTGATAAAAATTTTACGTACTTTGTAATCAATGAAACACCGCCGGTCCATATTACTCTTATGCTTCCTGTTCGCAGGAATGTTTGCCTTTGCGCAAGAGGGTGATAATTCTCCGGATCCGGAAGAGAACGATATCATTGTTCAGGACTTCCTTGATAAAGCAAACAGGATTGATGTTTATCCTAACCCTGCCCAGGAATTTTTAATTGTCCAGGTTTCCAACAGCAACGTTCAGGATCTTAAGTTTGAGATTAGAAGTTTGCTGGGACAAGAAATGATTGTAGTGCCTGAAGATCTTGGAAACGGTAAATATCGGTTCGCAATAAAAGATTTCTCTGTAGGCTATTATTTCGTGATCGTGAAGGATAGTCAAGGCATTGTTAATTTGGCCAAGAAATTCCTCAAGCTCAACTAGTTCTTTTTCCCATACATCATTTCTTTCGATGGTCTTCTGTGTTTGACAACCAGAGTGTTAAATGCTGTGTTCGTTGCTACAATATTTCGTGAGGCTCGAGAAAGAGATTAAGTGGTTAAACCTTGCCATATCATGGAAATCCTTAGAACAAAAATCAATCTCCTGGAGTTTTCAACCTAAGTACAGACTAATTACTTAATTGGAATCCCCGCCTAAAGACAACATTGAAGCTTTGGTATGATCCATAAAGCTTTGAATATCTGAGAAATCGCTGCTGCATATTGGCTGCCCCATTGTCATTTGAACTTTGCCAGGTCGGACTTTCCAGGAATTGCTGGGCATAACACGATTCGTTCCTTCAATGTGTATTGGAACCACAGATAGTCCAGAATTAAATGCTAGCGTAAAAACTCCTTTCTTGAAATTTTGAATTACTCCGGTTCGACTTCTTGTTCCTTCTGGAAAAACCAGAACAGACTTGCCGTTTTTGATGAGTTCACCGGCGCTATTCATACTACTGATTGATTTTTGCCGACTGCTGCGATCAAGAAAGATCATTTTGGTTGCCATCATAAAGAACCCTACAAAAGGAATTTTCTTAACCTCTGCTTTGGCGATGAAATAGAGATTGACCGGCAGCCCTGTAAACAAACATGGAATGTCCATATAAGAAAAGTGGTTGGCCACGTAAATTCTGGGTTCATTAAAATCCAGGTCTGCTTTGCCTTTGACAGTCATTTTAAGGCCGGCAATCCACAGAATCATTTTTCCCCAGTGATTTCTGGCCATGACCAGGGGAATGCTGTGGTTTAGAAAGATAACCCGAAGAATTAATGAAAGAGGGACCATTAGACCAGTCCAGATAAAAATGAATATAATCCTTACTACAGGCATGATAATTTACAGAGGCTTTGGTTGTTGGTTATGCTCTGCAGGGCGCAAATAAATAGAAAAGTGGGGATTGACTCTTAATTTCGATTGTTATTTATCATCAATAATTGGGTACAAAAAAAGCCTGAACTCAAGTCCAGGCTTTCGATCAATCAAGATCTAATTTTAGAACTGGAAAGGTACACGAGCCATGGTATCATCCCAACCGATGACCATGTCTGCACCTGAATCAGTTTTTTCAAAGAAAATACCCAAAGATTCTACCGTAGAGGGGGTAGCTTGAGTAGATACTTTAATACTGGTTACAGAACTGTTTTCTGGTTTGAAGGCATAATGGCCCCAACCGTCATTGTCAGTACTGAAGTGCACTTCCCATTCTTTTTCCTGGAGCAAGGCGTACATTGTGTATCTACCTGCTTTTAGCGTGGTTCCGCCTACTTTCACATCCTTAAACAAAAGAATTTCAGTGGCTTCATTAGCGCCGATTCTCCACCATTCGCCAAACTTTTGAAGATCACCAAAGATGTCACGACCTTTTTTCTGAGGTCTTGAATACAGCACTCGCATGACCGGTTCGCCCGCTTTTCTTTCAGCATCTGTTTTAGCAAAATTTCTGAAAGCCGCTCTGGGAGGGTAGTAGGCAGCATCCATTGGACTTCCATCTGTTTTCGGGAATTCCTGAGCATAAGATGCGCTCACGAAAAGACACATGATAATTGCGCTTAGTAGTAAATTTTTCATAAGTGGGGATTTAATTTCGTAGTGATAATAGGTTTACTTTCGAAAGTGTTCAAACCTAAAACGTATACAAAAAGTTCCCGACAAGGAAAATAGATAAGTCTGCTGGAATTGAGGATGAACGGAAGCAACCGTATCCTTAAATTATTAGGTAAAGGGAATTATACTTAAATTTTGAGAAGCGAATTCTTAAATATGACCAAAACCATCACATGGATATGCATTCTGCTTGGTTTCGCGGGTTGCCAGGGAATACCTGATACGCGTGCGGAATTTACAGTGACAATAGAAAACCTCACGGGTACGGAGGAAGCTCCGAGTGCAATACTCTCCCGGGGAGTATTCTTTACCCAAAGAGGAGGGCATCCGCTATTCTTCAATTTGTCATTTGATTATGGACAAGGTTTGGAAAACCTGGCTGAGGATGGCATCAATGATACTTTGTTTAACAGCATGACCATGCGAAGGGATATAATTGAAGTGGGTGTGTTCCCAGATATCCTACCTGGGGAGTCAGAAACATTTAATATTTCTGCTTCCTATGGAGAATCGTTCAACTTTGCCAGTATGTTCACAGAGTCCAACGATGCATTTTATGCATACAATGACGATGGCTTGAGCCTTTTCCATCCCGATGGGGATCCCATTTCTGGTGATTTTACCCGGAAGATCTTCCTGTGGGATGCAGGGACCGAACTCAATGAGGTGCCTTATGAGGGCCCCAATCAGCCGTTGAGACAGTCTGCTATGAATCAGGGGGAAACTACACCTTTCGAGCGGATACGGCTTATTAATGACGGATTTGACTACCCGGTTAAAACAGCGGTTATGCGCATTACCTTTTCACCTACAACACGTTGATATGCGAGTTATTCTAATCCTGTGTCTTTGGAGTATCGGATTTGTGGCCTTATCACAAGGATGTAGTGATGCGGGTTTTTGTACGATGGGAGCAATGAAGCCTGATCAAAGCTTTTCTCGTCAAATCAATTTCAAACTTAGAAGTGTTGAATTAAGCTATTATCGAGGAACATCAACTTTGTCTCCAGTGATTTATTCTGTAACGGCGGATCTGAATTTCGGAATCAGTGATAAACTCGGATTTCAAGTGAAAGTTCCTTATCAATGGGTAAAAGGAAGGTTGGGAAATACCCAAAGTGTAGGAGATATTTCCTTTAGTATCACACAGAATCTATATCGTACGGAGAAAATTGATTTAAATGTTACCGTTGGAGGAAAGATTCCTACAAACAATTCGACGCATACCAATGCGAATGGGCTGGACTTACCCATGTATTACCAAACGAGTCTTGGAAGCTACGATGTAATAGCAGGGCTCTCTATGCTTTCAAAAAAGTGGTTAGTTGCTATCGGATATCAACAAGCGTTGACGTCAAATGAAAATGAATTCAGGTATGGCGAATGGATTCGTTTCAGCGACCGGGAATATCTTAGGAGTTATGATTCAGGTGTAGCTCTGCGTAGGGGAATTGATCTTATGTTTCGAGCGGAAAGAAGCTGGAGGTTTATCAACTACTCTTTTAGCCTGGGAGCGTTACCAATTTATAGAATAACGCCAGACAGAGGATTGCAGATTGCATCTAATGAAGACGGTGGCGTTGTGAAGACTACTGGATTGGCCTTATCGGTTTTAGCCGGGTTTACATACCATCTAAGTACATCTTCGGGCTTTAAAGTATTATACGGTTATAAGCTTTTGGATCGAAAGACGAATCCGGATGGGTTGACTCGTGATGATGTTTTTACCATGGCATACTTATTGAGGTTTTAAGAAAGTTGCTGATTTTTACCAAATACTTGGAACTGCTATGAAATTGCTAAGGATATTCTTGCTGATCGCCTCGAGCTCATGCCTGTTTTGGTTGCAGGGGTGCAAAGGGGATGACGATGTTTTGGCAGATACGGCTTTTCTGGAGTTTGAAGAGATAGCAGTAGTGGAAGGATTTAGCTTACGCCAGGCCACGGGCTTTCTGGGCTCGGCAGACCATAACGCTATTTTTGTAGCTCACCGTGAGAACAATCCGAGAACGGGTTTCTCATCCGAAAAGGTAATCCGATATGACTTGACTACTGGTACATCGGTTGTCAGGTATTTCGATCGCGAAGATTACATTACCAAGCGGCTTCATATCCGCAATAATGAATTGATTGTTATCGGAGGACGCTTTCTAAATACCTATTCAATAGATCTGGAAGAAAACCTAACAAACGTTTTTCACGGATTGATGTTGACACGTTTTGGGAGTGCCCTGTATAATGATGAGTTATACGTCTGGGGAGGCGATATAAATGCAGAGAACTCAGATAAGGTTTATCGTTGGAATGAAGTAGATCAGATTTTTGATGTGATTGCATCATTACCAGGTCCAAAGACATGGGCACAAGGTGAGATCATCGATGGAAGACTTTATATTTTCGGAGGTCGTGAGGAGTTCGAAAGTGTAGATCCTGAGGATTTGATCTATATTCTCGATCTAAATACGGGTGTTACAGCCATACAACAATTACCAGGTCCTGTTTCGAGGACATTTACGGTGAATAATGATGGTGCTATTTATGTGGCCGGACAAACCTCCGATAGAGACCCTTCCACGCAAGATCTGAATATTTTCTTTGGAATCTACAACCCAAGCCTTGGCCTCTTCAATGAATTTACTACTAACCTGAGCGATGAAGGTTTTTTATCTGTCAATGGGATGACACGAATTGAAGATAAGATCTATGTTCTTTATGGGCATGCCCTGGATGATGAAGCGCTAATGAGTATAATGGAGGCTGAAATTCCCTGATTTTAAAATATCAGTGGGATCAATGTCCAACTCAAAATGATGAGCAAGACAATGGAAAGCAGGTTGAGTATGATCCCCACTTTGACCATTTCAAATACCTTGATATAACCACTAACAAAAACAATGGCGTTGGGTGGTGTAGCCATTGGGAGCATGAAAGCACAACTGGAAGCCAGTGTTATTGGGATCGCGAGATGCAGGAATTCCATTCCTAATCCCTGAGCTATACCAGAGACCATAGGAGCGAATACGGCCACTAAAGCAACATTGCTCATCAGTTCGGTCATAAATAGCATGACAGAGATCAGGAAAGGAGAAGTTGTTTGCTGGCTAAACTGCTCCTGCTCTACATAGTTACCAATGGCATCAATGATTCCTGTTTGAGAAAGTCCTTTGGCCAGTGCCAGTCCTCCTCCGAATAAGATAAGGATACCCCATTGAAGTTTGCGTGTGTCTTCCCATTTTAGAGCAAAATCACCTTTCCCCAGACTTACAGGTATGGTAAACGTGAGTAACGCTCCAATAATGGCTATTTGCGAGTTGCCCAAACTAAGATTAAGAAAGTCATTGACATAGGGTCTGAAAATCCAAAGCAAGGCCGTGAGGGAGAAACAGATTAGAACGAGGTTTTCTTTCTGGCTTCTACTTCCAAGTTTGTCCAATTCTGAAGTAAGGACCTCCCTGGAAATTCCCAAATTCCCAAGACCATTTTTGTAGAATCTGGTAAGAACGAAATACGCCACTATCAACATGATTCCGGCGAAAGGAAAGCCAATTCCTGCCCATTTTATGAAATCCATTTCTATACCGTATTCACTTTCGAGGAATCCGATAAGTACCACATTCGGTGGTGTTCCGATAACCGTAGCTGTCCCTCCAATATTCGCAGCGTAAGCGATGCCCAGCATGGTTGCCAGAGCAAAGTTTCGGCTGCCCTTCTCGTCAATCACCCGATCTTTGATCAGAAAATCGATCATGGTTAGAGCAATGGGAAGTATGACCAGTGCGGTGGCCGTGTTGCTGATCCACATACTTAAAAGTGCGGTAGCCAACATAAAGCCGAGGATTACCCCGTTGGCGCTGGTGCCGGTCAACTTGATAATATTGAGTGCAATTCGCTTGTGAAGGTTCACTTTTTCCATGGCCAGAGCCAGGATAAACCCACCGAAGAAAAGGAAAATGATTGGACTTCCATAGTTTACTGCAACATCCGCGAAGGGCATGATGTCTAGGAGGGGAAACAAAAACATAGGCAAAAGCGCCGTAACCGGGATGTCAACCGCTTCTGTGATCCACCAGGAAACCATCCATGCAGCGACGGAAATCACTTTGGTTGCATCTTCATTGATGATCTCAATACCCGAAAGGTTGATCAGTAAAAAGATCACAGGGCCAATCAAAAGGCCAATTTTTTTTGAGATAGGATAGGGAGGTGAATTCACCATGAGTTTGATTCCTTAGGTATATTTTTAGTGATTCAAAGATTAATTAAATTTGAACAAACGACTGTTTAAGTCAACTAGTCTGGCAGCAAAATAACTTTCAAAACTTAAACAAAATGAAAAAAATGCTAATTGCAATTACCCACGGAGCTCGCGAGGAAGTTAATTGAAGATGAAAATATAGAAACAGAAAAGGCCGTCGATTGACAGCCTCTTTTTAATTCCTCGATAGCAGACTATTTTGTTGCTCTTCGATCAATCAGGTCTCCAAAATAAATGGCATTCAGGAACAATCGGTTAGTTCCATACCAGAAGGCCCGGAAGTTAGGATTAAACGACATGGAGATTACCTTGCCAGCTCCCATTTGAGACACGATTACCGCAGCTTTATCTTTGATCCTTTCATGATTTTCTTCACTCACATAACCACTTAATAAAGGGTTATTTGTAAACTGGACAGGGTAGGCATAGGGGTTTTCCGTCACCTCAAAGAAGGTATTGCTATTAACAAAAATCGGAAGACTTCTATCACGGTACCCATAGCCCAGGGGGTTGGTGGTATCTATACTGGTTTCAAAAATAGTTCCTCCGGTTACCTGGGCACCTCTTGCATTGGACAGGTTGGCATAATTATCGCGACCATTAGTTTCAGTTTTCGATCGACTAAAATCCAGGTCAATGAACTCCTGACTGTCCAGCCAATTATTGGCACTCTTCATAGCAATGATATTTCCTCCATTTCTAACCCAGGTTTTCATCCGTTCCACTGCGTTTGAGTTGATACCAGAATAACCTCCGTTGACCATAATAATGATGTTATAACGTCCCAGGTCTATTCGATTAAAAACGCGCATTGGGATCAGACTTATGGCGATATCAAATCTATTGTCGAGCAAATGCCAAATCTCCCCGGCATCATATGAATTTGCACCTCCTTCTACTACAATGGCGATTTCGGGTTTGTCAATACTTCGCACCATAGGACTGCCAAGTTTTACACCGATACTGTTTCCAGTACCAGAGCCATATATATTGACTGGAATTTCTGATTGTATGGATTGTAATAACTCATACAATGACGCTGAATTCATGTCCTGAGTTTGCACAGGAATGATAATAGTCCCTCTTTCAAAAGCATCCTCAGCCAATTGAAAGGGTGCCGTTGCTACTTTTACCCTTACTTCTGCCTGGAACAAACGATTCAGAAACTTTGGAGCCAAATAGTCATCCCATTTGAATAAATAAGCAAAGTCTGCTTTTTCAATGGACACTGCAGGTTGATCATCAATCTGATGTAAAGTGCCTTTTTTTACGGCACCGGCTTTTTTCGCATCTACATAGGTGTATTCCAGGTCAAAGGCCAGTGGAAGTGTCCAGGCTGAAACGTCATAAAATAAGCTGTCCTGGAATTTGGTGACCTTTTCGAACATGATGTGCGCAAGTCTTGATTGTGCTTGTTCCGTTGGTACGAAGTAGCTGGTTCCAGCTTCAAATGTTTGACCATTTGCGCTGATATTGTCTTGAACCGGGTAGACCTCAATCTCATGCCTGGTCATTACATTGGCCAGTTCTCTTGCCCGATTCTGATCGCCTCGACTACCAAACAAAAGACCTTTTTGACTATTCTTTTTAGCCTCAGCAATGGCGTCTTTGTAAAATTGCCTTTGGTGTGACAGTAAGTCCTCTCGAAGGGAAACAGCAGCTTTGGCAGTAGATAAAATCGTCGTAAACTGATTTTTAATGGTGAAAGGAAACTTTAAGATGCCATTCACGCTTTCCTGAGCATGTCCACGTGAACTTGCCTGCTCAAACAAGATACCCACAGCACCATTAATGTCCGGGAACGTTGATCCTTTTCCATAATAGAAGTCATCGAAGCTTTCCTGAGTATAGTACAAGGAGCCAATTTGATCCAGTGCCGCTGAGTGAAATTCTGCAATTCTTTCTGTCAGACGAATGGTATTTGCAGGTGTATTGGGATTGTTCCTCGAAGGAATACCAGGTTGAAAGAAAAACGTGGAGTTGGTGCCCATCTCATGATGATCCGTGAGAATATTTGGCTTCCAGCGATGGAACTGATAGATGCGGTTTTTCGACTCAGGTTGCTGAACCGGTAGCCAATCACGATTAAGGTCAAATTGATAATGATTGGTTCTTCCTCTTGGCCAGATTTCGTTTTGCTCCCGGTTATTGGGATCTGCCACCAGGTTTTTTGAGCGGTTACTGTTGGCCCATGTTGAAAATCGAGTCATTCCATCAGGATTAAAAGAAGGGTCCAATAGAATTATGGTATTTTCTAAAATCTCGTTGATTTCACTTCCTTCTGCCGCGGCGTAATAATATGCAGCCAGCATAGAAGCATTGCTTCCGCTGGGTTCATTTCCATGAATACTGAAGCCCTGCCATACGACTGCAGGTAAGTTTGCAATATCTACCTGGTCCGAGACAGCAGGATCAGTAAGCTTTTTGTGCTCTAATCGAAGTTCCTCCAGTCGACCTTGATTTGCTTCTGAAGTAATGGCCAACAGCAGCTGTGGACGATCTTCATGTGTCCTTCCGTTTTCAATTAACGTAACACGTGAAGAAGCCTGAGCTACTGCACGCATGTAATAGACCAATTTGTCATGGGTAATGTGCCATTCACCCACTTCATGTCCAATAATGGAGCTTGGAGTAGGTATATTTGAATTGTAGGTTCCGTCTGGAAGGTAATAGTCGAGCTGGGTTTGCCCCATAGATGAGAGGGTGAAAACCAGAAAGAGCACGATCGCGCTTATTTTTTTCATAGATCCGTTGATTTAACCATGATCAAAAATAGCAGATGTGCAACACCAGCCTGTCTATTATTACTTTTTCGGTTTAATTTCGTTTTTGATTCGGATCATTTAGATACGTAACCCCTTTACGCACACATGAATCGGTATGGACTGATAGGATTCCCCCTTGAACACTCTTTTTCAAAGAGATACTTTGCTGAGAAGTTTAATAAAATGGGACTCAGCAGCACGCATATCTACGAATTATTTGAGATCGAATTCCTCAAGAATTTCCCGTCGATCTGGGAAAGATATCCAGACCTGAAAGGTGTCAATATTACGATTCCACATAAGATCAATGTAATGAACTTTCTGGATCAATTGGATAGCAGCGCTCACAAAATTGGAGCTGTAAATGTGGTCAAGAAAAAAGGAACTAAGCTTATTGGCTACAATAGTGATTATTACGGATTTAAAAAGTCACTGGAGAATTGGATCAAAGACCTTAAGCCTGAAGCCTTGATCCTGGGCTCGGGGGGCTCTTCAAGGTCTGTGCAAGTTGCGTTGGAAGAGCTCGATATTGAATATGATGTAGTATCTCGAAGTAGAGATAAAGGCGATTATTTATATACTGAGTTCTACAAGGACGAAGCACTCTTTAAACAATATGAATTGATCATCAATACTACACCAATTGGAATGTTTCCCAGGGTGGATGATGGCCCTCCAATTCCCTACGAATCTTTCCATGAGGGGCAACACGTATTCGATTTGATCTATAATCCAGAAAAAACATTTCTCCTTCAGGAAGCGGAAAAACGTGGTGCGAAAACCAAAAACGGAGCAGAGATGTTGGAACTACAGGCAGAACGTGCCTGGGAAATTTGGAACAATATGGATGACTGATCAATCAGGTTATTGTAGTCATCAGACTGAAAAGAGTCCAAGGCATAGCGCAGAGACTTTTCAGAAGTTCCCAAATACGACTTTGATTTCTAATTTGACAATGTAGGGTAAAATGGAATTTGGATTAACTTCTGATTACAAACCAACTGGTGATCAACCTCGAGCTATTGAGAGCTTAGTAGAAGGTATAAACAATAATGAGCCCGCCCAAACCTTGCTGGGTGTGACAGGTTCAGGTAAGACTTTTACGATGGCCAATGTGATCAAAGAGGTGAATAAGCCTACTTTGGTGCTGAGTCATAATAAAACCCTGGCAGCTCAATTATATGGGGAATTCAAGAGCTTTTTTCCTGATAATGCTGTTGAGTATTTCATAAGCTATTACGATTATTATCAACCAGAAGCTTACATTCCGACTACCAACCTTTACATAGAAAAAGACCTTTCTATTAATGACGAAATTGAGAAGCTTCGATTGAGTGCCACTTCTTCCTTGCTTTCAGGGAGACGAGATGTTGTGGTGATTGCTTCTGTTTCATGTATATATGGTATTGGTAATCCTGAAGAGTTTGGTAAAAATGTAATCAAGATCCAGGAGGGAGATGTAATTCCTCGAAATCGCTTTTTATTTGACCTGGTAGACATATTATATAGTCGCACGGAAGTGGAATTCAAACGTGGTAACTTCAGGGTAAAGGGAGATACCGTAGATGTGTTTGTGGCCTACGCTGATTTTGCTTACCGATTTATTTTCTGGGGTGACGAAATTGAAGCTATCCAGCGAGTAGATCCGTACACCGGAACTAAGATTAGCGATGAACGCATCGTGACCATTTTCCCGGCAAACTTATTCGTCACTGGCAAAGACTTATTGAATACAGCCATTCACGAAATTCAGGATGATTTGGTTGCTCAAGTGCAATTCTTCGAAGAAGAGCGCCGGTTCATGGAGGCCAAGCGTTTGAAAGAAAGAACGGAATTTGACCTGGAGATGATCCGTGAAATAGGCTATTGCTCTGGGGTAGAGAACTATTCCCGATATTTTGATCGCCGGGAACCTGGAATGAGACCTTTCTGCTTGCTGGATTACTTCCCAGACGATTACCTGATGGTGATCGATGAAAGCCACGTGACTTTACCTCAGGTCCGGGGAATGTGGGGTGGAGACCGCAGCCGAAAAGTGAATTTAGTGGATTATGGATTTAGACTGCCGGCAGCGTTGGACAATCGCCCGCTGACTTTTAATGAGTTTGAGGAGATGTTGAATCAGGTGGTTTTTGTAAGCGCTACTCCCAGTGAATATGAACTGCGCAAGTCAGAAGGTGTGGTGGTCGAACAATTGATCCGGCCAACAGGACTGTTAGACCCCATTATCGACGTACGACCAAGCCTGAATCAAATCGACGACCTGATGAATGAAATTCAGGAACGGATTGAAATGGGAGATCGGATATTAGTAACCACTCTTACTAAGCGCATGGCAGAAGAATTAACCAAGTATCTGCAACGAGCGAACATAAAAACAAAATACATTCACTCTGAGGTAGATACCCTGGACCGTGTTGAAATTCTGCGGGAATTGCGTTTGGGAGTGTTTGATGTTTTAGTAGGAGTTAACCTGCTTCGAGAAGGACTGGACCTGCCTGAAGTTTCCCTCGTGGCAATTTTGGACGCAGACAAGGAAGGGTACTTGCGTAATGAACGTTCGTTGGTTCAAACCATAGGTCGCGCAGCTCGGAATGATCGCGGAAAGGTGATCATGTATGCTGATAAGGTCACTGGCTCTATGCAAAGTGCCATCGATGAAACCAATCGCCGTAGAAAAATTCAGGAAGAATACAACACGGATCATGGTATCGTACCTACGACGGTCAAGAAGGATAAAGAAGCGATTCTCAAGCAAACAGGAGTAGCTGACAAGAAAAAGGGTGCTCGCCCGTACATGATTGAGGAGGAACATACACTCGCAGCAGATCCGGTAGTGGCCTACATGGACAAAGACCAACTCAAGAAAATGGCTGATGAAACTCGCCGAAAAATGGAAAAAGCGGCCAAAGACCTGGATTTCATGGAAGCTGCCAAACTACGGGATGAATTCCTGGAGATCGAGAAATTGATGAAAGAGAAGAAGTAATTCAAGGAAGAACCTACTTGGAGTTGAGTGAGATTTCTACAAATTCCATTCGACTGGTTTGCTCTTGTCCCTGATTGTTTTTGAATTGGTATTCGTGAACCTCCAGTTGCCCTGTTTCAATAGGTAAAGAATTTTTGAAAAGAGGCCCTCCGTGAACAAAAGAATGGAATTCTCCATTTTCCCCGCAAGGGTCCACTTCTTTTGGGAATTGACCCAGTAGTTTTTTTGTGTAAAGTTTACCAGCTACCTGGAAGTTAAATCTATCAGGATTGGCCGCACAAAGAGTAGTTTGGAACCCTAAATCAATGAATTGGTGCGCTAGTTTTAGTGTGTCCTGCTGCCAAAGTGGATAGTATCCTTCAAGTTCGTTTTGCTCCAGAAGTTCGTCACGATAGACTTTCAGGTCTTCCAGAAAAATGTCACCGAACATGACATGATGAATGCCTCTGGATTTTAGATCCTGATAATATGCAGTGGTCAGCTTTTCGAAACTAGTATTAGAAGTGTCTTTATTCAGCTCAAGAAAATGAACAGGCAAGCCGAGTTGGCTTGCCTGTTGCTCAATGAGTGCTTTTTGAATGCCGTGTAGCCCCACGCGTTGAGTATCCCTGTTGATCAGGGTATGCAACTCGATCACATCGTATTGGGGGTTCTGCAATACCAGCCATAGCGCCAAAGCAGAGTCTTTGCCTCCGCTCCAGCTGATACTTAAAGGAGTTCTTCCTTTATTCAAATGCGCATCCATTTGGGCCTATACCTACTTGATATGTTGCTGTTTCATTTCCATTGGAATCATAATAGATCATATTTCCACTTGAGTTGAAATCGGGAGCTTCCAGGCCGATTAATTGACCGCTGGTTGGATTTATCGTAAATCCATAAAGGGATTTGGTAACGAATCCACTGGATGGTAATGATGTGTCGTTAACACCCATTTGATAGATCTCTCCTCCATAGGTGAAATACAAGGTATTTCCTGAAGGATCAATATTTAAGTTATTGGCGTTGCTGAAGGTAATGTCAGGGAAATCCAGTTGAAATTCCACCTCATTATTGGTGATTTTGCTTAATGAAGATGGCGTGCTTTCTTCCTCAATAAGATTGAATTCAGCATCGAAAGCAAAGGCTCCTGCTGCTAAGGTCCAAAGACTGCCCTGAGCATCTTGTACCAGACTGATGGGATTGTCACCCACAGTAATTTCGTTGGTTACTTCGTCCGTGTTTGTGTCAATAATACTAATGGTGTTGTCTGTTCCAAATCCGCCTCGATTGGCTACGTACAATAATTCTCCGACCAATAACATTTGGTTGGCTCCTGCTCCAGTCTCGATGGTTTTGGTGACTGAATAAGAATTCAGATCAATGACCTTCACGGAACCCGAAAACCCATCACCCCAATCAGAAACGTAGCCTTTTGAACTATTCAGCCCAACAAAGTATCGGGGGCTGGAAATGCCCTCCTCGATGGTTGCAACCGAACTGAAATTTTCTACATCAATCACCTCTAATTTTCCGGAATTCTGTACCTGAATAAAACCTTCGCCTTCAAAAATAGACATGGACTGAGTTTGATCACCTAAGGACCGACCATTGGCTGCCTGAAAAACATTGTTAAACACGGTCATGCTGTCCTGATCGAAGTAGGACAGAGAAGTATTGGAATTGCCAAACCCGCCTTCATTGACTACAAAAAATCCATTTAGCGAATTGTTTAGGGTAGGTTCGTCATCCGAACAAGAAGCCAGGAATAGTGCACAAGCGCATATCGCTGCAAAAAACAGTGTTTTGAATTTAAAAATTTGTTGCATGTTGAGATAGTTTCAAATTAAGTCCGAGATTGAAATGAAGTCCAGGCATGGGATATCCCGCCCGGGCAAAATAATTTTGATCTAATAAGTTGTTCAACTCCAACCGGAGAGAACCACTTAGCTTTTTGAAAGCTCCTTGATAAGAGATTCTCATGTTTGTAAGCAAGTATGAATCGATAGCGAGAAAAGGATTGTTATCGCCAGTAGTGAATTGCTCGCCTATGAAATTCGTTTGTAGACTTACCGTAAGCTGAGACCATTCAGTGGTGAATGTAATTCCTCCTTGATGTATCGGTGTATAGATCAACTGCCTGGCTAGTTCCTGAGCATTGCCAAAGGCATTGATGTCCTCATTGGTTGATTGGGTGTATTGATAGTTGCCATGAATTTGAAGCGTCAAACGTTCATTTTCGTGGAATGTCGATTGAATTTGAACCTGAGCTCCTCTGGACCAAACTTGCTTGATGTTCTCTGGTGACCAGATGGAAGCGGTTATCGGTGCCCATAAAATCCAATCATCAATGTGACTACTAAAAACAGAAAGTGAAATGTTTAGTTTGTCTTGATTAGGAATAAGTGCCCAGTCTGAACCCACTTCCCAGGTCCAGCCTCGCTCTGATTTCAGATCTGGATTACCTTCACCTCCGGGGCCATTCCAAAATAGATCATTGAAGGTAGGGACCCGGTAGACCCTCGAAACATGTGCGTTGAAAACTAACCTTTTTTGAATGGCTTTCACCAAAACCAGGGAAGGTATAGTGGGGACCCAGTCATTTCCTACACGTTCTTGCCGTAGGTCCAATGTAAATTTGAACAGGCCGGTTAAGTTTTTCTGAACGCCAAGATGGGCGCTCATTCGGTGACGATTGGCCGTTTCTCCACCAGAAAACCCGGTTGAAGTGACCCATTCATAACGATGAGAAACAGATCCGTTCAAATCTAAAAATGTCAGAGAAGTATTGTTTTGCAATTCATTATGCAGACTGTGAAAATCAGTTTCAGATTCTTGTTGAATAGCTGGGTTTTCATAGATCAAGCGGTTGGCGATCAAAGCTGACTTAAACTTTAGCGTGCCACGTTTCTGTGACCTGTCCCATGAGAAAAGCATCCGGTTGGAAATGTCTTCCTGAGTAGCCTGGCCCGGATCTGAGACTGTAGCGGGATTGGGTATTTCAAGTAAGTTGTTTTGGCGCCACCATAAAATTTTCACCTGCGTTGGATTGGATTGGAAGTAATAGCTTGCTAATAAACCTTGTCGATCAATAGCCGCATGTTCCCATTCTTCTTCAGGTTCACCTCTTCTGGCTGTATTTTTGAAAGTAAAGTTATTGTCTGCGTGCTCATCGAATAACGATAAACCCCAAACGTGTTTACCTGTGGCATACTCTGCCTTATATCGTTGGTAGGTTCTTCCGAAACTTCCTGCTAACAAACTGGTGGAGAATTGATATCCAGAATCTAAATCAGCACTATTGTTTAGATGGAGTGTACCACCAATGGCTCCACTTCCAAATGTTCCGGAGGAGCCCCCAAACTGAATAACAACATTATCGAGAAGCCCGGATGTAATTTGACTTAGATCAGTCGAGCCATTGGAGGGACTTTCAAGGCTGATGCCATTCCAAAGGACAGCCGTATGTGAAGAGCCAGTTCCTCGAAGATTGGCGGTTGTAAGTCCGGAAATACCATAAGCTCTGATTCCACCAGGTATCTTCTGACTTAGCAACTGTGTGAAAGATGTACCTTCAAGGACTTGGAGCTCTTGAGCTGCCAGTCGCTGGACCTGATACCCCAGGCCTCGATTGATATCTGCTTGTTCGTTGATCAATACTTCATTTAACCAAATGACAGAATCACGATCTTGTGCAGTAATCTGGAAAAACCACGCAAGGAGAAATACGAAAACGAAAAATTTTTTCAATCGTCTACAATTTTTGTGTTCTTTTCCCGGAACACGCAATTTTCTAATGGTACTGGTAGGTCTCCTGACTTTCCTGTGTTTGCCGGCCTTCCCGATCTTAAGATCAGTGGCAAGTAGAGGGCAAACCTTCCCTTTTCGGGTCGAGGATTTACAGTTGCGGGGACAGTTCCGGAATTACACCGGATTCCCTTTTAATTCAGGCCAAAACAACTTTGAACTGAAACCAAATACTTTGCAAAGCTAGCCAAATATTATTTGGTGGCATCAGTGATGTCATCTCTAAGATTTAATTTACGATAAAACCTTTCTGATAATCAGGGAGTTGACATTAGTTGAGATGATGGAAATTTATATACTATTAGTGGATTTTGGACTTGTAGTGCTGATCTGGCTGGTTCAGCTAATCGCTTATCCAAGTTTTAGATTCTTTGAAGGACCTGGATTGTTGGTATGGCATAAATATTACACCGAAAAAATCACACTATTTGTAGTGCCATTAATGTTTGGTCAGCTGGGGCTGCATCTATACGAGTTGATAAATTCTACCTTATCCTGGAGCCAGACATTGTCTTTTCTGATCATCATTTCGACCTGGACGATTACCTTTTGGAAAGCCGTGCCTCTTCACCGACAAATCGGAGCTGGTGAAAATCCGGAAGTAGCAATAAAATACCTGAATAAAATCAATTGGGTGCGGACAATACTATGGTCTGTTGTCTTTGTGATTTCGTTTCTTAAATTCAAGGCCAATCTTTAAGAGATTACCGATGGCGTAATTAATTCTTACTAAGCGGCAACTCTACTGTAAAAGTCGTGCCTCCATCAACTACACTGGCTACAGTGATTTGGCCTTTGTTCAAATGAATGAAATCATTAACGAGCTGCAGCCCTAATCCTAAGCCGGATTCTCCGGAAGTGCCTTTGGTAGACTTGCCTTCATTGAGTTCGAACAGATGGTCCAGCTTCTCTGCGGGCATGCCTACACCGCTATCCTGAAATTGGATAAACCCCATTTTGTCAGAACCATTGAGATGCGCTGTTACAGAGACATCTCCTCCCTTTGGGGTGAATTTGATGGCGTTGTTCAGGAGGTTTCGGAAAATAGCACTCGCGGTATGTTTATCCACATAAATATCGAAATCCTCTACAGACATGTTCAGTGTGATGTCCTTCGATGCTGCCATGTCCTGAAAGATTTCATAAACGTCATCCAGGATCGCTCGCACACTAAAGGTTTCTGGAACATAGGGAAAATGTCCTTGTTGTTGGAGTGCCCAATGAAGCAGGTTGTCTAGTAGTTTGACAAGACGGTCCACTGAGTGTTCCATTTTGTCCATCATTTCCTTCAGTTGATCTGTTTTTTTATCGTCGATGAAGTATTGAGTAATACTTACGAGTCCGCTAAGGACGCTTACGGGACCTCTTAAATCGTGAGAAATAATGGAAAAGAATTTGTCTTTAGTATTGTTGAGAGAAATCAATGAATTCTTCTGTTCTTCCAATTGATTGTTCAACGTGACCTTGGTTTTATAATACGAGTAGACGATGAATACAAGACAGACCACAATGAACAGTGTAATACCACCGATAATCATGATCATTTGGTTGCCACGTTTCTGCTGTAACAATAAATCTACTTCAGCTTGCTTTTGTCCCACTTCAAATTCGGTTTGAAGGTTCGCGATCTCTTGCATCGTCTCCAGGTTCTGGATGCTATCGCGATAAGCATAATGCTGAATAAGGTAATCTGCAGCCAGTTCGTGCTTACCAATACTTCTATTGAGCTGAAAAAGGAGATAGGAGGCGTCTCTCACTTGTTCTTTTAGCCCTTCTTCTTTGGCCATCTCAATTCCCCGCATGGTGTAGGTGATGGCTTCTGGTTCATTTTCTTCCTCCAGGAAAATACTGCCTAGTTGGTTGTAATAATCGGCCATACCGTACCTGTCTTCCAGAGGTATTAACATATCTATGGCTTGAAACAAATCTTTCTTTGCTTGTTCGACATCTCCTTGTTTCCAGAAAACCAGCGCACGATTTCCAATGATATAGGCGAGTCCTTGCGTCATACCAATTTCCTGAAGTATGGGTTCGGATTCGTTGTAATATGCTAAGGCTGAATCGTAATTATCTATCAAATAGTAGTCATATCCGGTGTTCAAGAGCGTAAGAGCTAACCTTTGTGATATACCAGAACTGCGAAGTATTTCAATGGTTTTTGAACCATATAAAAGTGCATTCTGAGAATCTCCATTTTGGGTATAGCAAGTTGAGATTTCTGCATAGATTTCAGCCAACAGATGTTTGTATTCAGTATTGTTCGAAGCCAATTCTGCACTTTTGAATAAGTTTTCAAATGCGTCGCCTAAATTCCCTAGTAGCCTTTGTGCAACTCCGATTCGCTGGTAGGCTTTAATAGTATATTCGGTATTATTGAAGGACTCGGCTAATTCCTTTAGAGAGTTGCCGTAATCAAGTTTTTCTTCTGGGGATTTTGATCTACGAGTTAAGGAATAGTGTACTTCTAGCTGATGCTCTCTGAGAATCGTGGGGTCATTTGCCAATGCCTTTAAACTGTCAATTTCCGTCTGATTTTGAGAATGCAGTAAAAAGGAGATTAAAAAGCAAATCAACAAAGGTATGCGCTTGAAAGAATGATATACCCTTGTATACACAGTACTTGATCAATATTTTCTACTGTGTAACTTCTATTTTAGGATCTAATCTAATCGGGCCCTGTCCATCATTGCGAACATTGTACACGATATCGTACTTTAAAAGAGCATCTCCACAACTTTCAGGGACTTTGGTCAGCCACAATCTTCCTGGGTATATTTCATAGGTTGCGTTTCCTATGATGGCTCTGGACGCAGCGTCATATTCAATGGCATTGAGCGCGCTTAGTCCGCCCCCTCTGTAGTGAAACATCCAGGTGCCAGGCTTGACAAACGCCGTGATTTCTTCTTCTGTCACTTCCACATAGCCTTTTATGTCATCATTCCATGTGCTGTAGACCAATCTATCATTATTCTTGTCATACTTCAGGCAGGTTACAGAATATTCGGGTCTTCT
Organism: Cyclobacteriaceae bacterium; assembly: GCA_965215825.1. GTDB lineage: Bacteria > Bacteroidota > Bacteroidia > Cytophagales > Cyclobacteriaceae > JAWPMT01. The sequence goes on from CBDCEM010000002.1 coordinate 1,983,310, forward strand.
CCAGTTTGCACGTGATGCTTCGGGAAGGTTTGACTCGATAGAAGTTAATTCTTTGTCTATCAGGTCGAGCGCCTCGGTCATAAAAGGATCATCCTTGTTCTCCGTAGATAATATGTCCGTGGACTCCTGACAAGATATAAAAAGGACTAAACTGGCGAACAGAATAGCCGATAGGGAAAAATAGCGGTGGTGTTTCATGGTTATTATGCTAGTGACCTTTATATCATCTATCATCAGATGATAAATATCACTTAAAAATACTATCAATTGATGAATTTTAAAAGGATATAATGCAATTGCTGTTTAATGACCATAGTATATTCGGTTAGGGTTTAGTTAGTTTGATTTAGTTACATAAAATGGTGGCAATTAATTGTGATTGAGTTCTAAGAGCTTCTTTTCAATGATAAGGCATTACTTCTGAAGTGATGATTTGTTTTGAATACTGAGCATGCAAATAATTGATATTCAATAATTTGTATCCAAATCCATTTAAGATGTTTCAAGGAAATAATTAAACATGATATTGCCAGTCCCTTAATGAAGTTGGCCTTCCTGAACAGCCAATGATCGTGCAAAAGTTGAGGTGTGAAGGAGATTTTAGTTGTGAAAGATTGGCTATTCTTTAGTTATTTGTCTAGATCGCGACTATTGAACGCAAGTCGATTAAGAAGTAATTAAGGTGTCAATGACTGTTTCCTATCTGACAAGTAACCTGTTGGGTGGGCGACCAGTTGAGTTTACTTATCCTTATTGAATTTTGATTCCACGATGGGATAAAAACTGATGATGGATCCAGGAGGGCGTTCGATACTTGGGATTTCAGTAATACGGGACGATGAAAGTATTAGTTTCACAAAGAGCAACTCTGAAAACACAAGTCACCATGGGGAAAATACGAATCAGTCTAATTGCTTTTTCTTATCTGTTTCTTACTGAGACGGTTTCTGGGCAAGATCACCCGATCCTATTTGATTTTGATGGAGATGTCCATAGTGAGCGTCTTCAATTTGAAGGTAAGGAGATTTCTTATGTCGATGGAATTGAGGGTCAGGCATTGGCTTTAAACCCAGATAGGGGAATTTCAAATCTTACTTTGAATGATATATCGCTTGATGGAATCCAGGACTTCTCGATTCAGGTGTGGTTTAAGACAACTTCTCAAAAACCGACCGTAATCCTTTCACAAAAGCCTTTTGATGATAAGGGTATCAGTGCGCAAAAAAATGCAGGATGGGTGCTCTATAATTCCGGAGGAACATTGGCATTGAGTATTGGTTCCGGTGATCGTAGAATTAACTATGAACGAGATAATAAAGATAAAATGCCCATCACGGATGGTATGTGGCATCAAATCGCACTAACCTATAGTAAGGAGTTGTCAGAATTTCGATTGTACTGCGATGGTCAAAACATGGCCATCTATAAGGTGCATTTTAATTATGCTAATACGGAACCTCTGGTCATTGGATTAAGAGAAAGCCTTTCAGGTTCCAGGAGCAAGTATTCGAAGGATATTGAAAGCGGACAAAAGAAATTGCAGTCACTTGTAGATGAGTTCAATGCATTGGGTTTAGCAAAGTTGCAGAACCATGAATTAATTGACCTGATTGTTGATCCCGAAGAATTATTCAATAGAAAGCAAGACGAAAATGAGGAATTAGGTACGGCCAGTCTATCTAAAACACTCGATATCAGAAAGAAGCTTCTTTCAAACCCCTATACCGTTTTTCAAAACAGGTCGCTGACCGAACTTAAGCCTGTAAGTAAGATCTATTTGCTTGAAGACGGAAAGGTGGTTGTCAATGACGCAATTGCGAATGTATTTACAGAAGGAGAAAAGTTGTATCCATCCGATTTTGCGCTGGACAACTTATCTATCTGGAAGCAAACTTTAACTCCGGAGGATATCTTTGCTGATTATCAGACCTACAGAAAAGAAGACATCCCAATGAGAGTTGGAAGTCGGAAAAACCTTACCGTCGGAGTTTGGAATATTTGGCATGGTGGAATCCATTGGTCAAAGGATAAAGACGGTTGGGATTCTCGAATGCGAATCGTCGAAATGATCAAATCCAGGGATATTGACGTGGTACTGATGCAGGAGACCTATTCTTCCGGTGATTTCATTGCGGCCGAGTTGGGATACTATTTTGCCACTACCTCGGATTATGACTATCGATATCAGGGAGCTAATATCTCAGTGATAAGTCGTTATCCAATTAAGGAAGTTCAGGTTTCAGAAGGAACAGCGTTTAACAATGTAGCCGCGAAATTGGTGATTAGTGAAACTCAGGAAATTTGGGCCATGTCCAATTGGTATGGCATGAATCAGTTTCCAGTGGTCTTTGATTTTCATAAATCCAGGTTTGAAAATTCGGACAATGTACCTGTATTATTTGGAGGTGATTTCAATGCGATCCCTCATACCGATGGTGGCGATAGTCCGGCATCTAAAAAACTACAAGATGCGGGTTTTATTGATGCCTTCAGAAGTTCATATCCAAATGTCGAAGCGTATCCGGGTCTAACACATCGAAGTGGTGAAAGGATCGACCAACTCTATTACAAAGGTAAAGGACTGGTAAATACACATACAGAAGTAATATCGACCTGGCCCGAAGGATTCCCATCTGATCATTTTTTGATCGTGTCGAAATTTGAACTTAATTATTGATCTCACAAATTGTAAATTAGAATAATGAATCCAAAGTCTTTGATGGTTGTCTTGTTATTACTGAATAGCAGTGTATCCTGGTCACAGGAACTCGTCGACAGCACGAAAATTGTAAAAGCCCTCTCATTCAATATTCTGCATGGCCGAACAACTGTTGGTGACTTTAATTTGGATGTCCTGGCAAAGCTTATCCTGGACGCGGATCCGGATTTTGTGGCCATGCAAGAGGTAGATCATAAAGTCAATAGATCGAAAAAATACGACCTGGTCACGGAGTTGGGCTGGCGAACTCAAATGTCTCCGATCTTCGCAAGAGCCATGTATTATGATGGGGGAGAATATGGTGAAGGAGTCTTATCCAGGTATACGTTTTTGAGCTCCAGAAACATCTCTCTTCCCTTTATTGAAGGGGAGGAACCAAGAGCAGCGATAGAAATAGTAGTGGAATTGCCTTCTAAAGACACAATTGCATTCGTCGGGACGCACTTTGCGCATGAAGGAAATGCAGGAAGAGAACTTCAGGCCAGGGAAATCAACAGAATATTCTCTCAAAATAAATACCCTACCATTCTAGTCGGTGACCTAAATGCAATCCCTGGGAGTGGCCCAATCAATATACTGGAAGAGATGTGGATGACAACCTACGATAAGGAGAACCCAGCGCCCACCTGGCCTTCTGACAATCCCAGGGTGAAAATTGATTATGTGATGTTTTACCCAAAAGACCGATGGAAAGTGCTGGACCGTCAGGTCATTAAAGATACGGTTGCTTCTGACCATTGTGCTTATTTGGTTACCCTTGAATTGTTAAAAGGACTGTAGTTGACAAGAAGAGAAATTCTATGAGTTGCCATCAATAAATGAGGCCCTATAAAAGTGTCACTCAAACTGTGAGATTACACGAGAATTAGTGAATCCACCAGGATGGCGCCATGATTATCGTCATGGTAAATCGCAAGCATCCTGCTTAATAGGAGGCCAGTAGCAATACTTGCAAGTACGCGAAAGAAAATGGAAGATAGTCGTTCGCCGATAGTATGAAACCAGTAAAAAGGAGAAGGCTTGTTGAAATCGAATAATACCAGCTTTTCCAGAGATGCTCCTTTGTGTATTGCATACTTTGATGTATGATTTCCCTGGAATTATTCCTCATAGACTATTCGAAATAGCTTTTACTTTCTCCATGACCCTGGAGGTTAGTACATCACACTTAGGGCGGTAATACATGAACAAATCCATTTGGTTTATTTGTTCCAAAAGCAATGCTTTGAGTGATTTTTTCGCACGGTGAAGTCGAACTTTGACATTTTCCTGGGTTGTACCTGTTAGACCTGCTACATTTTCGGTAGACAGTCCCTCAATTTCGCGCATGACATAAACCTGACGTAGGTGATCTGGCAATTCCATAACTGACCTTTCTAAAAGACCTTGTAATTCATTCCTTGCCAATATTTCCAGTGGATTTTCAACAGGTTCGCTCAATATAGGCTTCTCTTTTTCTTGTGATGACCTTTTTCTTTTAAACATGAGGCAGTTATTGATCATGATGCGAATAAGCCAGGTTGAAAAGGAGGCATCGCTTCGAAATGCAGATAGTTTTTGATACGCCTGTATGTAGGTGTTTTGCATCATGTCTTCTACATCCATTTCATCTCGTAGATAGCTCATTCCAATCCGATACAGCGTAGTATTATATTTTCGAACTAATTCTTCGAAACGATCTGTTTTACCACGGATTACCTGATCTATTAATTCCTTTTCACCCATTCTTTCTTGAGTATTTTCAAAAGTAATTCGGCACCAAAAAAGTTCGATAGAATGAGTCCTGTTACTAAGGGAAGTTTGATGACTAACATTTGCCAGCCTAAGAGCCATTGCGAGTCGAAATGTTTAAACTGAACAAACATTAATACCGTATAAACACTCAGGGTAATACCTTGCAGACCTCCATGTTTTATTCCTAATTTCACTTGAGATTGATTTTCCGGAACCTCAGAAAGTTGCAGTAGATCGATCAGGCCAATAAGTGCAGCCATCCATCCCAAAACTGTCCCAAGAATAAGGGCACAGTAAGAAAAGACTGCCAACCTTGAATCCGTATAAATCAGATAGGCCCCATGGCTCAGAAATTCAAGTGGAAACAGGGCACTTGGGAAATGCACGAACATGGCGTGAGCCGCGTGTCCCTTAATTTTTATCATACCCAAACGAAATAGACCAACGCTAAGAATCCGACAACAGCCAGCAACGCGTGTGCTGCCATTACACTTGTTGGACCAGGCGATTTTTTGATCAGATCTTTATAGGCTAAGTAGAACCCTCCTAATGCGGCTAGCACAAGTAATGTCAGACTGGCCTTGGGATAACTGTCCGGGTTTTGCATAGCATAATATCCCAGTAGCATGAGTCCGGCGGCAGCAAAAGCGCCATGAGCAAATACGGCGGGTTTTGAAGTAGTCTTCTTAGTTAGGAAGGACCGGAAGATCAGTAGCCCGACCGTAGCGGAGAGCGCGAATAGAATAATACCTGTAACTAACATAAATAGCTTTTTTTGACCATTGGATGCACGAGATCAAAAAAGGTTACAGCATCCCCTAACTCCGGGCTTGGAAAATTTAACGCATAAACGACTTTCCCCTAAATGAGTGACGATGATCTTCGGTAACCTACGGTGATCTTTATGTGAGAGAAGATTGAAATTGATGCGCTGCAACAATTGCTTGTGGGGGTGTATGGAGCTTGACAATGATTACATTGAATAAGACATTTAAAAGAATGTCAATCATGCGCTCCAAGTAACGATTGTTATTCCCACGACTAAAACCGGCTTTCAAGCTCCATCTCTTGGGCTCGATCGGAGTGGCGATCCACCCAAGGACCCTTCGATGAATACGGGAGAATCAAAAAATCAGATTAATTAAGATGTTGATTTGCTGCATCCCATTGGACTCCCTTTTACGTTAATGGCTGACCTTTACAAATAACCCCGACTAGTGGGGTTTTAGATGCTCCTCCTCTTGGGCTTTCCTCCATTCGTCGGGATAAACTTCTCGCCCAAAAGCTTATGAATAAAGAAAGGCCACGTAAACGCGGCCTCTATGCTCCTCCTCTTGGGCTCGAACCAAGGACCCTCTGATTAACAGTCAGATGCTCTAACCAGCTGAGCTAAGGAGGAATTTTCTCTCGTTTTTCCGAACTTCTATCGGAAAAGGAGTGCAAATGTATTTTGTCCTGATGGAATCTGCAAAACAAGCGGTTGAATTTTTTTCAAAGTTTTTGGTAACATACCGTAAAACCAAAAATAAGACATAATGTCATGATTATTCACAATATTATCAAATAAAATGACATAATGACAGTATCTTTAATATGAATTTGCTCTTTTTCTCTGCTGGCACAGTATTCGATCAATCCTTCACTGAATTTAATGTTCAACGTAAACGAAAAGAATCATGGCATTAGTTAAATATAACCCCGCAAATTATTCACCTGTAAATTTTAGAAGCTTCGTAGATCGTTTCTTTCAAGACGATCTTTATAACGGTGGAAATGAACACAGCTTCTCTCCTAAAGTTGATATTTCTGAAACCGATCAGCAATTTGAAATTGACTTCTACGTCCCTGGTATTGCCAAGGACCAGATTAATATTGACCTCAATGATGGTAAGTTGACGGTAAGTGGTGAAAGGAAACTTGAAAAAGAAATTGAAGGAAAGAACTACCGTAGTGTAGAGAGCAATTACGGCTCATTCACCAGGTCGTTCCAATTGCCTGATAATATTGATCAGGAGAATGTCAGTGCTACATTTGAAAATGGTGTCCTGCAAGTTGTTGTACCAAAGGACGAAAAGAAGATTGCGAAAAGAAGTATTGCGATAAAGTAAGTTTAGAGATGATTTAAATGAGAAAAAGCGGGAGTTTATCCCGCTTTTTTCGTTAAATGTTGTTAAGCATGAATACCCTTTGTGCTTAAACACGTTAGTTATTCAAGACGACACGAAAGACCTTTTCGACTGTCGCACGTTAAAAGGATAAACTTGAAATAGATGAAAACTAGGAATTTAGTATTGGCAATGATTATTTCCTCGGTGCTGGGGGGGGTGATCGCCATTTCAGGATACTCAATTTTTGTAGGGAACAGTGGAGGAAACAATGCTTTACCCGTCAATTATGGCACTCCAAATCCAGTAAGTTTCACCAATTATTCTTTCGACACCACTGATATTGCGGTTACGGGAGGATTAAATTTTGTTCACGCAGCTAAATTGTCCACAACATCTGTGGTGCATATCAGAACGAGGTATTCAGGAGCCCGATCCAGGAACGCAGACAATCCTTTTGAAGATTTCTATAGAAGATATTTTGGTGAGCAATCTCCTCGGCAGGATAACCAGCCCTATTCACAGGGTTCAGGATCCGGTGTGATTTTTACAGAAGATGGGTACATCGTCACGAATAATCATGTCATTGACGATGCGGATGAAATCGAGGTATTGCTCAATGATAATCGCACATATATCGCGGAGGTGGTTGGTGTGGACCCGACAACAGATTTGGCAGTTATCAAAATCGATGAGCGTGATTTGGCGCCAATTACTTGGGGAAACTCAAATGACATTCAGATTGGTGAATGGGTGCTTGCGGTAGGTAATCCCTATGAATTCCGGTCTACTGTCACGGCGGGAATAGTAAGCGCCAAAGCTCGAAATATTAATATTTTAAGATCCAGAGATCCTAGATCAAATCTCTCTATTGAAGCTTTTATCCAGACAGATGCCGCGGTAAACCCTGGAAATAGTGGTGGAGCTCTGGTTAACCTCAAAGGAGAACTGGTTGGTATCAATACTGCTATTGCTTCACCAACAGGGACTTTTGCAGGGTATTCATTCGCGGTTCCCGTAACGCTGGTCAGAAAGGTAGCTGGTGACCTGGTAGAGTTTGGAACGGTCCAACGTGCTCTATTAGGGGTAAGCATTGTCAGTGTAAACGCAGAGCTATCGGAACGTGAAGACCTGGGTGTGCTCAAAGGAATCTATGTAGCAAACGTTCAGAGTAACAGCTCCGCGGAGGACGCTGGGATTGAGGTTGGAGATGTGATTGTTGCTGTGGATGGACGTGAGGTGAATAGTGTATCCGAGCTGCAAGAGCAAGTCGCGCTTAATCGTCCTGGTGATCAGGTGGAAGTGACTTACCTCCGCGATGGTAGACGAAAAACGACCAATGCGACCCTTAAAAATTCTTTTGGAACGGTAGAGGTAGTGGCGGCAAATGCCGAATCATTTTCTACAGAAGGGGCAACTTTTGTTGAGCTAACGGATACTGAAAAACAGGCCATGGATATTGAGAATGGTGTACGCCTTGAAGAGCTGGGCAATGGTAAATGGAGAGAATCACGTGTCAAAGAAGGTTTTGTTATTGTTAAGATCAATAAGGACCCTATCCGGGATCTGGATGACCTGAAGGAAGCGGTAGCTCAATCCTCAGGCGAAGGCATGTTAATAGAAGGATACTATCCTGACGGTGAAAAAGCCTTTTATGGTATAGGTTGGTGACGGTGAATTTTTTCATCTTAAGGAGGCCGCTCTTCGATTCGAGGAGCGGTTTTTTATTTGTCATAACATTAAGTAGCACGACTCCCATTTCGTTAGCTTTGCGGAAAATTTTAAAACTGCAATTTTTTAACCCATGAGTGTTGATACTTCTTTTTTAAAGGAACTTGACGTATTGCCAGAAAATCTGGGCGCTGCTATAGGAAGCAAATGGCTTCAATCAAGTGCAGCAACCATCGAGTCGAGATCTCCGGTAGATGGTCAGTTGATCGCAAGTGTAAACCTGGCCGATGAGGCCGCTTATGAAGCGGTGATCGGAGCGGCTCAAAATGCCTTCAAATCCTGGAGAGTGGTCCCCGCGCCGAAAAGAGGCGAAATTGTTCGCCAACTAGGTGAAGCTTTGAGAAAGAAGAAAGACCCTCTCGGTAAGCTGGTCTCCTATGAAATGGGCAAGTCCCTTCAGGAAGGCCTCGGAGAAGTACAAGAGATGATCGATATCTGCGATTTTGCAGTAGGTCTGTCACGACAACTTTATGGACTCACCATGCATTCAGAGCGCCCCTCTCATAGAATGTATGAGCAATGGCATCCACTAGGTATCACAGGAATCATATCTGCTTTTAATTTTCCAGTAGCCGTATGGGCATGGAATGCTGCTATTGCCTGGGTCTGTGGCGACGTATGTGTGTGGAAACCATCAGAGAAAGTACCACTTTCAGCTATTGCCTGCCAGAAAATTGCTCAGGAAGTATTTGAAGCAAATGGCATAGATGGGGGAGTCTGTGGTCTGGTAGTAGGAGACGCGGAAATAGGAAAGCGAATGGCCAATGATACTCGTGTGCCTTTGGTTTCAGCTACAGGGTCCACTAGAATGGGTAAAGCTGTGGGCGAAGCGGTTGGCAAAAGATTGGGGAAATCCATTCTTGAACTAGGAGGAAATAATGCCATTATTGTTACTGAAAATGCTGATTTGGACCTGGTAATTCCAGGAGCTGTGTTTGGTGCAGTAGGTACTGCTGGTCAGAGATGCACATCGACAAGAAGATTGATCATCCAGAATGATATTTTTGATGAGATGAAAGATCGGTTGGTGAATGCCTATTCACAATTGAAAATAGGTAGCCCGTTGGATGAAAACATGCATGTAGGTCCTTTGATAGATACTGACGCGGTAGCTATGTATGAAAGTGCCTTGGAGAAAGTTGTAAATGAAGGAGGCAAGGCGATCATCGAAGGTGAAGTCCTGAAAGGAGAAGGCTATGAATCGGGTTGCTACGTAAAACCAGCGATTTTTGAAGTTCAAAATGATTTCGAGATTGTATGCAACGAAACGTTTGCACCCATTCTCTACTTAATCAGATATGATCAATTAGAAGAAGCCATTGCGATGCAAAATGATGTACCCCAGGGTCTGTCTTCGGCGATCATGACAACCAACATGAGGGAAGCAGAACTCTTCCTTTCACAGCAGGGATCGGATTGCGGAATTGCCAATGTGAATATTGGAACTTCCGGAGCAGAAATAGGAGGTGCCTTTGGTGGTGAGAAAGAAACCGGAGGAGGCAGAGAGTCAGGTTCTGACGCCTGGAAAGCTTATATGCGTAGGCAGACCAATACCATCAACTATTCCAAAGAACTGCCATTAGCGCAAGGCATCAAATTTGACCTTTAGTTGGAAGCAATTGCCTTAAAAACAGCGTTATTAAATCATTGCAAGGAGGTTGTGGATGAGAAATACGGCAACCTCCTTGCGCTTGATAAAGCTGCGCAATCTTCAGCCAATAGCGAAACTAAAAGTAGCGCCGGCGATAAATATGAAACGGGTCGGGCCATGATGCACCTTGAGAAAGAGCGACTTGCCTCACAAATGCACGAGGTGTCCAAACTTCGGAAGCCTTTAGAAATGATTAACCCTGAGAAAATAGCTCCTGTTGTGGAACTTGGTAGTATCGTATATACTGATAGTAGAAATTACTTTTTGTCAGTTTCATTGGGGGACATCAAAATAGATGGAAAACAGTTTTTTTGCATTTCTCCAGTTACGCCGATTGGAAAACTTTTAATGGGAAAGCAGATTGGTGGGTCCTTTCAGTTTGCAGGGCAATCTGTCCACATTCAGGAGGTGTTTTGAGCGTATCAAAACCAACCTGAGCTACAAAAAATAGTTTCTTTTCCAATGTTTTAGCGAAACATTACAGCGACTAATCGAAGATGCTCCTTCTAAATTGCGTAAGATGAATATCTTTAGCTAGATTAGAAGGATTCATGATTACTCCTGAGCCACCGGAAAATGAAGCCGAACGACTAATTCAGCTACGATCTTACAATCTCCTGGATACTGCAAGAGAAACAGCCTATGACAATTTAACACGTCTGGCGGCTACGGTCTGTGGTGTTGAGATGTCTGCGATATCATTCATTGATGAAAACCGTCAATGGGTAAAGTCCTGTTTTGGTGCAGAAATTAATGAATTGCCACGGTCACTTTCATTTTGTGGCCATACCCTGAATTTGAAACGAGGGGAGATCATGGAAGTACCGGATACCACAAAAGATGAACGGTTTTCCGACAACCCTTTGCTAGGGAAATATTCCATGTTCACTTTCTATGCAGGTATTCCCATTTACGATAAAAATGGATTTGCCCTTGGTACGTTGTGCGTAGTTGATAAGCACACAAGAGCGCTCAATGATCAACAAAAAACATCACTTCAGATTATTGCGGAACAGGTTTCCGATCAGATTGAATTGCACCACACCAAAAAGGAAGCATTACAAAAGGATAAACAACATGTGGAGTTGTTGAATAAAGTAGACGATGCGATCTACGAATTAGATCGTAATGGAAATTACCTCTTTGTCAATACCAAAACTTGTGAATTACTGGGACACTCTCAAGAGGAGCTGAAAGGCAAAATCGCTTTTGATTTTGTTCATCCGGAGGATGTTGAGTCCGTACAGAATTATCACCTTGAACTTATCAAGAGGCAGGAAACCTCCGGATATTATGAAATGCGGATAATACCCCGAGGCAAAGATCCCATTCAAATTGGTCAGAAGGTATCCCTGGATTATGAAAAGGATAAAGTTGTCAGAATAAGGGCCATTGCTCGGGAATTTTCGGAAGTAAGGATGTTGCGTAAAGCACTTCAGGATCGCGAAAATCAATATAAAATCCTATCGGAGAATTCCAGAGATGTCATCGGTGTTCACACCATTGATGGAACATATAAGTACATTTCTCAAGCAGCTCAGGAACTGATGGGGTATGCGCCCGAAGATATTCTTGGTATGGCGCCAAAGGACTTCATGCATCCAGAAGACTGGGATATTTTAAAGGATCGCTTGAGAGGCCTGGTAAAAGGTGAGAATAATGCGACGAACATAGAATGCCGTGTTAAGAAAAGTGATGGAGAATATCTCTGGATGGAAATCTATACGCGTGTCATCTTTGATGAGGACGGAGTTATCGACGGATTTCACAGCTCCGCGCGGGATATCTCTGAAAGAAAACGCAATGAGAATAAAATAAGCCTTTTAATCGAAAACACCACCGATGCGGTTTGGGCGGTTGATAGAGATCTGAGATTTATTTATTTCAACTCGGTATTCCAAATGCTTCATGTACGCCGAACAGGTAGGGAAGTCAGAATCGGAGCCAAAATTCAGCCAGACCGGGTAAACGCTACATTCGAGAATGAACTGTCTTTCATTGTAAAAGCACTTGAAGGGACCAAGTGCTCACAGGAGGTGCGTTTTTATATAGGTAGTCGGATGTATGTAATGGATAATTCCGCAACTCCCATCTGGAACGAAGAAGAGGAAGTGACAGGCGTTTCGGTCTTTAGCAGGAACATCACAGAACAACATCAGGAACGGGAACGAGTATATAATTATCAAATCGGACTGAGGTTGCTAAATGATCTCGCTGTTAAATCCTTACCAACAACGAAGTTGCTTGAACATGCATTGCAGGCCATTTGCGATTACCTGGAAATGCCTGTGGGGATTATAAGTGAGATCAAGGAAGATACTTATGAGGTGAAATACCAGGCTGATAAACATGGAATGCTTAAAGGTGTAACAGGTAAGAAACCCTTAGCGAACACTTATAGCTACCAGACCTTCAATAGCCGCTCAGTACTTCTTTTTCATGAGAAGAGTGAGTCAAATTACGCAGGTCATCCTTGTTGTGACGGACCTGAAGCAGTGCAATCCTACCTGGGAGCACCAATAAAAGTTGATGACGAGTATTTTGGTACTGTAGAGTTTCTTTCTCCGAAACGCAGAAAAGCCATGTTTGGCGATCATGAAGGAGAATTCATGAAGCTTTTTGCCAACTGGTTGGGTTCTGTGATGACAAAAGAGTCTGCGTATCGTTCGCTCGAACGAGCAAAGGAGAGTGCGGAGGAAGCCTCCATTGCTAAAGCAGATTTCCTGTCTATGATGTCTCATGAGGTAAGAACACCACTCAATGGGATCATTGGGACAACTCATTTATTGCTTAAGAAGAACCCTCCTCCGGAGCAACTACAGAAGCTAAGTATCCTCAAGAAGTCCAGTGATCACTTACTAGCGATTGTAACAGATATTCTGGATTTTGCTAAAATCGAAGAGGGTAAGATCCTGCTAGAGAATGCAGAATTCAATTTACGTGAACTGTTAGATGCGATCAGAGTCAATTATGAAACGCTTACCGAGGAAAAAGGCATTCAATTAAGGCTGGATTGTGATGATAAACTCAATGCTAACTACTGGGGAGATCAGGTAAGGTTGAATCAGATATTCCATAACCTGGTTAATAATGCCATAAAATTCACTGAACAGGGAGAGGTCGCTATTACATGTCGTCGATTAGATAAGGTCAACAACTATGACCATATCCTTTTCGAGATTTCAGATACAGGAATTGGTATTTCGAAGGAAAATTTAGAAGAGATTTTTGGAGTCTTTTCACAGGCAGACAAATCGATCACACGCCGGTTTGGCGGGTCGGGACTAGGACTCTCGATTACCAAGCGACTACTGGAACTGATGGACAGTAAGATCGAAGTGGATAGTGAACGAGGTGTGGGGACGGTCTTCCGTTTTAAGCTCATTTTGAGGCGAGGGAGTAGCCTGCAGTTGCAGCAGGTTGTTTCGAAAGAGGAGAAAAAAGAAAGCCTTTCAGGAAACGTCCTTATTGTAGAAGACAACATTTTCAATCGGGTTATCGCTAAAGATTTTTCAGAATCCTGGGGTTTGAATGTGTGGGAAGCGGAAAACGGGAAGGAAGCGATTGAAATTTTAAGAGAAAAACAAGTAGATATCGTTCTGTTGGATATTCAAATGCCGATCATGAATGGATATGAAACCATTACATGGATTCGAGAACAAGAGGGAGATTACTTTCAGGATTTACCTGTGATGGCATTGACTGCCTCGGCTATGGTGGAGGTGCAGAACAAAGTGTACCAATGCGGAATGAATGACTTCCTGACGAAGCCATTTGTGCCTGAGGATTTTTATAAAAAAATGGAATTGCACCTTTCCATGAGAGAAAAAGTACACGATGAGATATCGCTATCCTACCTGCAAAATATTTTGCAGGATGACAAAGATAAGATGCGTCGTTTTTTTGACCTATTTATTGAATCCGTGACACATGATTATGGACCATATGAGCTTGCATTGAACAATAAAGAAGTCATAGAAATATATCAACTTACAAGGAAGAATCGCCCGACTTTAAAGTCACTTGGCCTGATCATATTGGCAAAGCAAGCTCAAATTATTGAGCACATGATAGAAAATGATAACCCGAAAAAGATGATCATTCGGGAAGCTAGTCGCCACCTAAACTCCCTCAAGTCAATGGTGAATAAGATAAGAGAGTACCGGAAGGGTCTCCATCAGACTGAAGCTTAAGAAAAAAGCCCCACATTCGAGGGGCTTTTTTCAACCAACCAAAAAAACTCAAAACAACCTAGCTAGTATTTCACTACTAGTACTGAAGGTATTAGCAATAATGAGGCCAAAAATGATTGGTGTTAAAATTTGTTCTATCTGTTAAGCCATCTTTTGAAGGCGCCCGAACGTTCGACGCTGACCACCACTTCCATGGAATTTGGAGGCGCAGGTTCCAGGTCGATTTTTACACGACTCTTGGAGTAAGCGACCATGCTTCTTATCGCTCGATAGGAGATAATGTATTTCCGGTTTATGCGATAGAAATCTTTTGGATTTAGCGTGCCCTCCAGATCTCCAAGGTTGGTATTCAAAATATGCTGTTTCCCGGTTTTCTCTACCAGATAGGTGTAACGATCTTCACTGAAAAAGTAAGCCACATTTTCCTCAGGTATACTGATGATCCTCTCACCCAGGGTTACAATGAACCGCTCCTGGTATTTCGGTCTGACTTCAGGTTTCAATGCATCCAGAAAGTTTTCCAAATCAAACTCTTCCTGTGATTTCTTCCAGCTTTTGAATTTTTCGATGGCAACCGAAAGCTCGTCTTTATCAATGGGTTTCAACAGGTAATCAACACTGTTTTCCTTAAACGCTCTTATGGCATATTGATCAAAGGCTGTGGTAATGATAATGGGAGCCTTTGTCTCGACTGTACTAAAAATGTCAAAGCTTAGGCCATCACCTAACTGGATATCGGATAAAATAAGATCCGCATCATTTTTTTGGAACCATTCTACCGCTGAAGCAACACTATCCAACTTGGCTGTGATTTGAATCTCCTCATCCAGTTGAATGAGGGTTTGCTCCAGATCCTGAGCTGCTAAAGGCTCATCTTCGATGATAACTACTTGAAACATATAGTGCTTTTGACTAAAAGGAAGTTATGATATTTTTTTCAATAAAGGAACCTTGGCATAATAAAACTCACCTTCGAGGAAAAACTCGGGTTCTCGTTCTGAGAAAAATGAGATCCTCTTAATTAAGTTGGATTGCCCAATTCCCATTGATTCCGCTCCATCTGGTCTTGGTTGATAATTGTTCTTGACCACAATGAAAGATACTTCATCGTAGATATCGATTTTCAATGGCTTGTTTCTGCTGGCCGCATTGTGTTTGATTGTATTTTCCACCAACAATTGCAAAGCTCCGGAAGGAAGAGACCAATCTTTCCGTGCATTCTTTATGTTCACAGAATAGTCCAAAGCCTCTCCAAATCGCACTTTCTGAAGATAGATGTAGTCTTCTGCAAACTTCAGTTCATTTTCAAGGTTAGAAAGATTTGAATCTTGGTGATCCAACATATACCTGTAAGTAGAAGACATATGTTTGATGAATTGCCTGGCATTTTCATTGTCAGGAATCATCGCACGAAGAGTATTGAGGCAGTTAAATAAAAAGTGTGGATTGATCTGATTCCTTAAGGCAATCAATTGAGAGGAAATTCGTTCTTTCTCCTTTCGCTCAGCCATGATCTGAAGCTCACGGTTCTGCACCCTTAGCTGGTGCGTCTCAAGTGCTTTTTGAATGACGATCCGCATTTCGTCGTAAGACCATGGTTTATGAATGAAATGATAGATGTTTCCATGGTTAATGGCGTTGATCACTGTTTCCATATCCGAAAAACCTGTAACCAGAATGCGGATGGCTTCCGGAAGGATTTCCATGGATTTCATAAGGAAGGAAACGCCTGTCATTTTAGGCATGCGCTGATCTGTAAGAATAACGGGGATATCCGGGTTATCCTTTAAGATCTCAAGGCCTTCAGCGCCAGATCCGGCAATTAATACTTCAAACTCTCTTCTAAATGCGGATTTGAAGTAATTCAGATTACCCACTTCATCATCTACATAAAGTATCTTGATGAGTTCGCTCATTTCTGACCAATACTCCTTTTTCTTACCATGTAGAAGATCAGCAATCCTCCTACAAAGAAGGTTAGAATTAGCTCAATGTTTACCAGGCTTTCTATGCTGTATTTGGGTTCGTTTTCAAGAAGCATAATTACCAATCCCAAAGCAATTATAATAAGACCTCCAATGAAGATCAGGAATCTAAGAGTTTGTAGCATTTTAGGTTTTTAGAATAAGCGAAAGTAATGAAGTTCCACTATCCTGCAAATTGGTGAACTTACAGTAAAAAAAGTGAATTTGACAAATAGGCTACAAAATGGTCAAATTTATGTAGTTGTTGGTTCAACATACTAATGGGCCAGGACGTTTTATTTTTGAGATTTTTCACTATTGAAGTTTAAAGAAATTAGATGGCGCTAAAGCAGGAGATCACAGGCCTTGCTCCAGATGGAGGGCCTATCTATGCAGAAACAGACTTAACTATCTTATTTAGTGAGCCCTGGAATGCAGTGTCCTCGTTGGCAATTGTCTTGCCAGCAGTATACTGGGCTATCTATTTGAGAGGAAATTATCGCAAATTTTCATTTATCTTTTATTGCATTCCTCTCTTGATTCTTGGTGGCCTCGGAAGCACACTTTTTCACGCGTTTAGAGCTTCAGAATATTTGTTATGGCTGGATGTATTCCCAACGGCACTACTTACCTTCTCTGTAGGGGTCTACTTCTGGTTTAAGGTCATTCCCAGCTGGTGGGGGACAGTTGGTATTGTTGTCCCTTTTACGATGCTCAGGTTTGCGATTCATGAGATTCTGCCCGAAGAACTCGCGACGAATGTCAGTTATTTTATTGCGGGTACGATCATTTTCTTTCCTTTGATTTTTTATATGTTCAAGACCGGTTTTGAGAAATCCAGTTACATAATTCTATCAGTTTTGTTCCTGATTCTTTCACTGGCATTCCGAGAGATGGATTTTCGAGTGGTGCACCTATTGCCGATGGGGTCTCATTTTTTGTGGCATATTTTCAGCGGATTCGGAGCTTATTATCTAGCCGGGTACCTATACCATATTCGAATAAAGGAATATCAGAATAGTGTTGTAAACACATGAACTATTTATTTTTAGTGACTATTAACAGAGAAAATTGACCATGAAAATAGTATTGACATTTGCCCTTCTTCTTTTTTCGATTTTTGTTACCGCTCAAGATGCATATCCCGTTAATAATGGAGGAGTATTATTGGATGGCTATGACCCGGTTAGCTATTTTGATGAAAAAGTGGAAAAAGGGGATGAGAATATTTTCATAGAAGTTGATGGACGCAAATTGCTGTTCACCAGTGAAAGAAATAAAGAAGTATATCAGAAAGATCCTTCACGATATGAACCTGCATATGGTGGTTGGTGTGCCATTGCAATGGTGGATAAGACGTTTGTAGTTCCGGATTACACTTTGTATAAAATTCAGGATGGAGCCTTATTGTTTTTTTCCATCCGCGCTTTTTTCAACGGACTTACAGAGTGGGACAAAGACGCGGATAAAAATAAGCTTCTTGCGGATACGAATTACACCGTATTGTTTAAATAGTCAGGCATGAGTTTACTGAAGAAGCTACAAATAAAAGACCCTCATGGTTTCTTTGTGATAAAATGCCCTGAGAAGCTTTCTAAACTGCTATTTCAAGAAGGTCTTACCCTGCAAATTTCACCTGAGAATTATCAATCTGGAGGCGTCCTATTGTTTGTTAGGAATGTGAAGGAACTGAATGCTATGATAGGCAACTTTGTTAAAGATGAGTTAGCTGATAGCCATTGGGTGGCTTTTCCTAAAAAGGCATCAAAAATACCTACAGACTTGGGTAGAGACCATGGATGGGACAAACTTACAGCCACTGACTGGTTGCCCGTGAGACAGGTTTCATTAAACGACCAGTGGTCCGCATTGAGGTTTCGTCCAAGGGCCAATATTAAGGAAATAAAGAGGGGTACGGACTATCCTGGAATTGATAGCAAAAACAAGACAGTAATTATACCGAAGATTCTTGATGAGAATCTGCATAAAACGGGGTTAATACAGACTTTTGAATCGCTTAGTTTTACCAGGCGTAAAGAATTTGTAATCAGTATTCTGTCAGCGAAAAAGTCAGAAACTTTAGAAAGACGAATCAACAAGATATTGAAGGAGCTTTCTTAATGCCCTTCCGGTTTCTCCTTTCCAGCTCGCTCAATAAAGAATACAAGAATAAACCCAGCCAGAACTAATAGAAGTGCAGCTATAAATTCCGCGTTCATATCCGGGAATTCCCAGTTGTATCCAATCACTTTTTGTTTACCCTCAATCATCAAGTATTCCGCTCTTTTCCATGGCCAAATGATAATCAAAGACCCGGTCACAAAACCTGCGAGCAAGGCGATTGTTTGAGATTTGTAGTGTTTGAAGAGATAAGATAATAGCCTTGAAAAAAGGAGCAGTCCCACGATGCAACCCACCATCATTGGGATAATTATTTTAAACTCGAAACCGCTAATGGCCTGCAGTATCAAGATATAATTCCCCATCAACAATAAGATGTATGACCCTGAAAGGCCAGGTAAAATCATACTGATAACAGCTACGATTCCACAGAGAAACACATACCAAACCGAACCATTTGCACTAGCTGGAGGCAAGAATGCTATCCCTATAGCTATCGCTGTTCCGATAATCAAGGAAATGATTGCCGGGGTATTCCAGTTGGTTACCTTTCCTCCAACGGCTAAGATAGAAGCGATAATGAGGCCAAAGAAAAAAGCCAGCGTTAGTGTTTCGTAGTTAATGAAAACAAACTCCAGTAATTTGGCTAGACTCAGGATACTTACGGCCACACCTCCGATCACGCATAGGAGAAACCAGAAGTCAATTTTTATAATCAACTTCTGCACCTTACCCTGCAGTAATAGTTTTAATGCTTCAAGGTCCAGGCTCTTCAAAGCATTTATGAACCTCTCGTAAATGTTGGTAATGAAAGCGATGGTGCCTCCAGAGACACCTGGAATCACATTCGCTGCGCCCATTGCCAAGCCCTTGAAGAACCAGCCTAAGTATGGTTGCATAGCTGGTGAGCTTAGTCTATATCCAAAAAATGGCTAAAAGTATCACCTCGCAAGCCAAGTCTGATGGTTTCCAGAGGGATCACTTCCTGGGGCGCGATGTTGCCAAGGTTCACATTGGCTCCTACCAACTTAATGAACCAAACCTGCTGAGCTTTTTGAGGAGCTTCCCAGATGATCTTTTCAGAAGGTATTTGAGTAAGAATTTCTTCCACAAGCCCCTGTCTAACCTCGCCAGAATCTCGGAACAAACCGACATTACCAGCTTCTCGGGATTCTCCGATAACTTTCCATGCTCCGGCTTCCAGCTCCGTCCTCATCTGCTCAATCCATTTGTACGGAGGAATGATTTTGGCTGCATCTTTAGAGCCGACTTCACTAAGAACAGTGACTTGCCCCGCTAGTTTTTGAATGTATTCGCATTTGTCATCGTGGTTCATTTCTATAGAACCATCACTCACTTCAGCGTATTCTACATCAAACTTATCTAAAATTTTTCTGTAAGCATCGAACTCATTCCGAATAACAAATGCTTCAAAAAGAGTTCCACCAAAATAGAATGGGATGCCTGCATCTTTCAACAAAGCAATTTTTTCTTTTAGTATAGGCGTTACATAAGAAGTAGCCCATCCAAATTTAATGATATCGACAAATTCACCACATGTCTCAATCATATCCTCAGTTTCACGTAGCGAAAGACCTTTATCCATGACCATGGTATAGCCTGTATTGCGAGGTTTTAAGGTCCTGTCAGGTAGTTGCGATAGGTGGTAGTTCATAGGGAGTTCCAGAATTTTCAAAAAATGAAGCCCCAAAAATCACTAATTCTATTCAAATAGAAACCTTTAGCCTTCGTTTTTTCGATACTGTTCGATTATTCTGAATAAAGCTGTTTGTGTTTGAGGGTTTTTGAAGAAATCAAAAAGGAGCGTGTGGCCTTCAAAATCAAGGATTAGGGCTATTTCTAACTTGTTAAATGCTTCCTTGTATCGATTTGCGGAAACCAGATACACAACACTTCTATAGAGCAATTCAGTGTTGTCGGGAAGCTCATTCAATCCACCTTCTATTACTGCGTATGCATTTTCATAATCTCCCTGATCAAAATATAGTTCAGACCAGTCCAACCATGTTTGAGCATCTGAGGAGTCTAATTCACTCGCTTCAATATACGCATCCACGGCTGAAACAATATTTCCAACATTGTTTTCTGCGAATGCCAAAGACTTCCAATAAAGCGCATTCTCGGGATCCAACTTGGTCGCTTTTGTTAGAAAATGTACCGCTTCATAGAATTTCTTTTGAATTGAAAGTACCACACCCAGACCGAACCAGGCTTCATGGTACAATTGATCAAGCTTTACCGCCTTCTGGTAGTATTTAACGGCCAGATCGTATGTTTCCATCTTTTCATAACAGGCTCCCAGATGGCAAAATATTTCGGCGCTGGAGCCTTCTATTTCCATGGTCTGGTTATAGGCATTCAATGCTTCTCGGAATCGACCAGCGTTCATGAATGCATTACCCAAATTAAAGTGAGCACTACTGAAAGATTCTTCAATCGCAATGGCAAATTCATAGGCTTCAATAGCCTTGTCGATTTTATCGATCTTATTGTAAACGATTCCCAAATTGTACCAGGCAAACTCTGAATACGGATCTCTGTCGATGAATTCCTGATAGTACTTGATGCTATGCTCCAACTCGCCATTCAGGTCAAGACAATAAGCTAGTTCATATAGTACTCCTTCGTTAGAAAGATTGTGATCGAGTGCTTCTTTATAGCTGTCAATGGCCTTTCCGTAATCTTGAAGACCCTGGTAACTTAGGCCAATGTTGTAAAGTACTTCATCCTTCTCCTCCGCAGAAATTAAAGCGATCCTGAATTTCTCAATGGCTTTTTCGTACTCAGATAATAGAGCCAGTATAGTACCAAGTTGTAGTAATAGATCTGGGTCATTTGGCTGGAAGATGAGTGCACTTTCCAATATAGCAATGGCTTGCTTAGGCTCGTTGAGTTTTATCAGCACGTCAGCCCTTTCTGCTACAATATCTGTACTATAAGGGTATTGTTCCAATGCGACCTTGGTTGCTTTGGCTGCCATTTTCAATTTTTCATGCTCCTGATAGTACGCAATGATCTCCAGAAAAGCATCTTCATTGAAGTAGTAGCTCTGTTTGTTTTTAAGGAGTGCTTCAAATCTTTTGATTAACTCCCTCTGTTCCTTTTTTTTATAGTCTTCCTGCATTTAAAATTTTTGGGAATACGTTACAAAGGTTTTATTGAAATTACTGTTTTTTCGAAAATTCTACTTGTTGATAACTGTTATTTTATCCACATTCCTTACCTAGCGAAGCGTTTAGCAAAGGTGATTTTACTGCCTTTTTGTAGTGTTTGGTTCTCATTCCTGCTTCCAGGCCCTGTAAATGTCTGGTATTATGTAAATCGGAACCCAGGAAATTAACAATGCCCTGATCAATCAGGTTCCTGGCCAGCCCTTGAGGACCTTTGCCGTATATTCCAGCTAAAGACCCTGTAGTTACTTGCATAAGTACCCCTTGTTCATTCCATTTTTTTGCAAGTGAGGGACTTTCGTACAAATATTGATATCTCTCCGGATGAGCCAACACGGGTTGATATCCAGCCGTCCTCAATTCAAAAATCACCTCTTCGAAAATTTGTGGCTTTTCCAGAAATGAGGTCTCTACCAGTAAGTATTTTTTACCGAATGTATTGAGCGGATGTTCGGATTTTACCTTGTCCAGTAAGAAGCCATCAATGAAATATTCTCCCGCAACCATTAAGTCGAACTTTACCGACCTTTTGGTAAGCTCATGTGCAACCTCATTTCCTAGTGCAAGTACCTCCTTTTCCTTATTGGGATAAAATTCTTCGTAGAAATGAGGAGTGGTTACACACCCCTGAAATCCTAGTTGCATCAGGCCCCGGATTGCTTCAATGCTTTCATCTAAGGTTTTTACACCATCGTCTATTCCCGGAAGAAGATGTGAGTGGATGTCAATAGATAAGGTCTGATCAAGCTTTTTGCGAAAGAACATCAGAATATAGAGCTTATAATAGAGGCGAGTTTACTTTTGGGGTTTCCACCCTCATCATAATAGCCATAACCATACCCACCATAGCCATAGCTGCCATACCCATAACCATAACCGTACCCGTTCAATCCGCTTTTGACGCCATTGAAGATGACAGTCATTTGCGAGAATTTGTTTACTCGAACCAGGTCAGTGATTGTTTTAGCAAAGGCCCTTCTGGAGTACTGCGATTTCACCACATAGAATTGTAAATCTGTTCTGCGCATCACCAGGATAGCATCCGTGACCAGACCGACAGGCGGAGTATCGAAAATGATAAAGTCAAACGTATCCTTCAGTGATTGCAAAAATGTCTCGAATTTTTCGCTAAGTACCAGTTCTGAAGGGTTTGGCGGTGTGGGGCCGGCGGGAATGTAAAATAGATTGTCCACTTCTGTTTCCTCAATACAATCCTCAAACTGACTTTTTCCAATCAAGTAAGTACTCGCACCATAAGTCTTGGATTCATGCTCAAATGCCATATGAACTTTTGGTTTCCTCAAGTCCAAATCCACGATGCAAACCTTTTTGTTGGTTGATGCGATGATAGCTCCAAGGTTTACCGCAACAAATGTTTTTCCCTCTCCGCTAATGGTTGAAGTGATTGTAACCGTTTTAGATTTTTTGTCCACATTCAAAAAATCCATATTAGTTCGTATGGTTCTCAAGGACTCACTTAGTGCAGACTTTGAGCTTTTATTGACGATTAATTTAGTTAGCGGCAACTTTTCCTTCGTATAGAAAGGGACGGATCCTAAAACAGGAACGGGCACTAATTTCTCCAATTCCTTGGCACTTGTAATGTGGTTATTCAATAAGTAACGAACAATGACGAAAAAGAAAGAAAAAGCAAGAGATAGGATGATTCCTGCACCCATAATCAAAACTTTTTGTGGACGGATGGGTGAGGAAGGAATGGAGGCCGGGCTCAGTAGAATACCATTGGTCACAGTTCCAGCTTTTGTAAGCTCTAACTCCATTTTAGTTTGCCTCAGGCCTTGCATGAATGATTCCTGCATAGCATACAAACTTCTGTTTTTGTTGTACTCACGTCCCATGGATGGTAGCTGGGAAAAACTATCTTCCAATCTGCGTCGTTTAGAACGTAATTCCAGATAAGCATTATCCAACCCTCTCTTGAATTGATCCAAAGATTCCATTAAAGTTTTTCTTTGCTGATTTAATCTCAGATCTATTTGCTCAATCACATGGGTGTTTTCATTGTACGAAGCGAGCTTTTCCGATCTCACATTGAGCTCTTTTTGATAGCTTTCGACCGAACTTTTCAGGAAACTTGGAAATTGACTTAAGGTATAAACATCTATTTTAAAATTTTCATCACTTATTAGATTAGCAATTAACTGATCTAGAATTTCCTTTTTGAATTCAATATTAAATTGCTGGGAATCCAATAAGCTGATTTCTTTTAGTGTTCTGGCCAGATCCCCCTCCAGGCTCAAAGTCTTGTTATTAATGATGATATTTTCAAAATAATCCTCGTATTCCTGAATACGTTTCTCCGTGTCTTCAATTTGTTCATCCAGGAATGCGATTTTTTGATCGATTGTTTTGTTTTTTTCTTCTCTGGTATACTCCTGGTAAAGGGTATCCATGGCTGTAAGAAAATCACGGGCTTTCAAGCGATTAAAATCCTTAAGGCTGATTCGAATTGTTTGGGCTGAGATGTTTTCAGGTTGTACTGTACTGTTACTTTGAAAGTACCGAATCAGTGCATCTGTACTATTGATTACAAAGAAGTAGGAACCACCGATCAAACCTGAATCAAAATAGACTGATTTTTCGATTAACAAATTGAGGTCTTCCGTGATGATGTCCTGTCCGAATTTTCCTGTGATCGTTTTACCTCCTGCCAAAGCATAACTCACTTCGAACTCTGATTCGCTGATCAGCTTTACGTCTAGAGGTTTATTGTAAAACGCTGAATTTTTGATCTTGTGTGAAACGATGAATGGAGAATTTCCATATCGTTCATCAGTCAGATATCTGCCATAATAATGGTACGATACGTCATAGTCTATGACTTCAACGACTTTATTCAGAAATAGCTTCGACCTTAGAATCTCAATTTCTCCTGAAAACCCCGAGAGATCTTGTTGAAGTGCGCCATTGCTAACTAATCCTAAGGTGTTCGCCTCACTTTCGAAATCCAGTTTGATTATTGAAGATGATTCATAAAGAGGCTTGGTGTACCGTACAATCAAATACGCAGCTGTAACGCTTAGGGTGATGAACAGGATTATCCAAACAATGCTTTTTCTCAAGGTAAAAAGAAGCTTACCCAAATCGAATGTGTCGATCTGGTTGGCATTTTCAGCTTGAGTTAATATTGGGTTATTGGAGTCCAAGAGATATCTATAAAAGATTGTTTATCAATACGACGAACGCAATTACGCTGGTAGTAGCCGACAATACGGGAGTGATGTCACGTAATGCCTCAAAGAAAGGTCTTCTCCATGGCTCAACGTAAATGATATCCCCAGGTTCGATTGGTATGATGGATTGTTTCATCCCTTCCACTGTATTCAGGTTTACTTCAAAGACAGAAGGATTTGACAATGGACCCCTAACGATACGAATATTATGCGCCTTTGCTCCAAATTCCAATCCTCCCGAGAGAGCCAATACTTCTACCAAAGTCATGTTTTGGTTGACCAGTGGAATCACCTGACCTCCGCTTGCACCAAGTAAGACCACCCTTTTATTTTCGAACGAGAGCTTTACGAAAACATCCTTGTAATATTCATCGTAAAGTCGCTCAAGCTCGGATTCAGCTTGATCAATTGTCATGCCTTTCAGGTCAACTTTTCCAACCAAAGGTAGTTTTGTCAGGCCGTCAATCTGAACGAGATAGTTGAATGAAATTTGATTTTGATTATTAACTCCGACTCCTCTCTGAAGTTCAAAATCCGGATCGACTATACGTTCCCCATCTTTTGTGAAAACATCAATTGTAAGTAAATCATCGGTTTGAATGACATAATTGCGCTCGGCCATTTCCACAGATTTTTGAAGTTCACTCGCGCCTTCGTCCAACCTGAACATGATATCCTGCTTGTAAAGATTACAGGCACTTAGAAATAATAATAAAAGAAGGCAAGAATATTGAGGGATTTTGCTGTTCATGGACGCATTTAAATCCTTGTAAAATTAAAATTAAAGTTCCAAATCAACTAGGTACATCAATTAATCATTTGATGTAACATTTGATATAACTTCCTGATATGCGCTGATCACCTTTTTTTCATCATAATTTTTTTCCATGTACTTGCGGCTGTTATCGGCAAGTTGCAATTTTTCCACATCGGTCATTTGAATATACTTACTGATGACACCAGCGAGTTGCTTGCCTGATCGGACTTTACACAAAAAACCATTGAAACTATCTTGCACGACATGCCGACATCCGGGAACATTTGTGGTGATCAGAGCACGACTCATGGCGCCTGCTTCAATCAGGGTCCTGGGTGCTCCTTCTCTATAAGAGGGCAATACTACTACGTCGGCAGATTCAATGATGGACCTAATGTCGTCGGTTGTGCCTTTGTATTCGATGTACCCTTTCTCTTGCCAGAGTGAAAGGTCTTCCTTCTTAACAGCGCGTTTATCTTGAGGGTCCCATTTACCGACCATCCAAAACTCGGTATTCGGATGTAGTTCTTTGATAGACTTTGCCGCTTCCGCAAATTCATAAGACCCTTTTTCGACCAATAAGCGTCCTATCATTAGAAAGATAATCGCTTCCTCTGGTTGTTTGGGTTTAGATGAGAATAAATCCAGATCAATACCTGAGCCATTGAGCAAACCTACCCGGTTTTCAGGCACAGGCACTTTGCTTAGAAAAAGATCACGATCCTCCGGGTTTTGAAAAAAAACGTGAGAGGCTTTACGAACAGATAAATTGTATAGTAGAATAGCAATATTGGAAACGAGATTGTTCCACACAAAAGTGGTACCCAATCCACTTATGTTACAGATATTCGGAATACCTAAAATGCGCGCCACGATTGAGCCATATACATTTGGTTTGATCGTATATGTCAATAAAACTTCAATTTTTTGTTTTTTTATGATTTTCCCGAGCCGGAGCGTCATTCGAAGGTCACTTATCGGATTAAGACCACTTCCACTCATGGGCAGGTTCTGAAAACGACATCCCAAATCTTCGAGCCTTTTTACATAATCATCATGAGGTGCGATTGCCACTATATCATGGCCATCAAGAATCAACTGCCGAATGATCCCACTCCTGAAGTTGTAAATGTTCCATGCTGTATTAATAATAATGCCAATGGTCATAGAATGCCCTGATTTAGCGATCTGCGAGTTGAAGCAAAGGTTTAATAAAAAATTGACGGAAACATCGCAATTTTGCAGACTGGGTTGAAAAAGTTGCCATTGCCATGGGAAAGATGATTGATACGAAAATAGAAAATGAAACCGGTATTTTGGTAACGGTAGCTCCAAAACAGGAATCTGACCTTAAAATAAAGGAGTTTCTTGATGAATTGGCGTTTCTAAGCCAAACATTGGATATCGATATCAAAAAGCGTTTTTCCCAAAAACTGCAGTATCCGGATACCCGAACGTTTGTTGGTAAGGGAAAACTTCAGGAAATCAAAGAATACATCACCATGGAAAAGATCAATGTGATCATTTTCGATGATGACTTATCTCCTTCGCAGCTACGAAACCTGGAAAAGGAGTTGGAAGTGAAGATCTACGATCGAAGTTTACTGATTCTGGATATATTCCTGAAACGCGCTAAAACTTCGCAAGCCAAAACTCAAGTGGAACTGGCACGATTTCAATATCTTCTTCCCAGACTTACCCGAATGTGGACCCACCTGGAGCGACAAAGAGGGGGGACTGGGACTAGAGGTGGTGCCGGTGAGAAGGAAATTGAAACAGACAGGAGGATTATTCGGGATCGAATCACTTTGCTTCGAAAACAGCTTGATAAAGTTGAAAAGCAAGCAGAAACGAGGCGAAAGTCAAGAAACAATATCGTTCGTGTAGCATTAGTTGGTTATACAAATGCGGGCAAGTCTAGCCTAATGCGGTCGTTAAGTAAAGAGCAGGTATATGCCAAAGACGAACTTTTTGCTACGGTAGACTCTACTGTTAGAAAAGTGGTGATCAATCAAGTTCCGTTTTTACTATCGGATACCGTAGGGTTTATAAGGAAATTACCACACAACCTCATCGAGTCTTTCAAAAGTACGCTTGCAGAAGTTCAGGAAGCTGATTTATTGCTTCATGTTGTGGATGTAAGCAACCCTGCTTATGAAGATCACATTCGAGTAGTAGAAGAAACCCTGGAGGAAATAGGGGCTTCAAATATTCGCACAATTAAAGTATTTAATAAGATAGATATGTTGTCTGACGAGGAAGCTGTCGAAAAGGTAAACGGGCACAGCATTCCATCTATTTTTACCTCGATGAAGACGAAGTATCACCTGGAAGAGCTACGTAAACTTATCTTCAGTGAAGTGTCAACAGCTCACTTTAAAATATATCCGAACTTCGTCCTACCTCAGGAGTATTGATCTTCTCCTAAGCAGGAGCATAATTGCCCTGGAGTTATAAAAGCCAGACAATCAATTTATAGATTAAGTAGGCTACTAACAAGGTTTTCCAAATGGTATGGAAGGAATAATTTCCATTGCGATCAAAGATTTTAATGATCAAAAAGGTGATTAACCACGAGACAGCCAGAGAGATCAGTACCCCAAGAATTGCTGAGAATAATGGGAGATTCAGAAATTCAACTATGAAGATGGCAATGGCAATGATTAGCACCTGAGTGCCGCTGGATTGTACCCTGAAATTATCTTTTAGTCTGTTGAATAGAGACATTGGTGTATGGTTTTACTGGGGAGATCCTGTGAAATTCTCTGTAATCTAAGATTTTGAAATTGAATCGAGTCTGATCCCCAGAAATGAGAAAAGCCCAATCAGGGCTTTCTAGTGGCCTCACCAGGACCACCTTCCCGATCGAGAACCATGTTCCAGTCTACCCAGCCATCTACCCAATTGTTCAGACAACCAATGATGTCCCGGGCATAACGGTAAACCGGAACATACTTGGGATGGTCTTTTTTGAGGTGCTCTGGTGCCCAATCCCAGCCCCAATCCGTGGCTTCTTTGCTCCAATACCACTCATCTTCCTGCCAGTGTGGTACCTCAGCATCAACGCAGGCCTCCGACTGGATCAAGTGCTTATCTGGAGCGGTATCATGTGCAAGTTTCAGGTATTCCGGAAAATAATCCACCGTACTGGCGTACCAATGTACAGCAGTCCCATCGAAGTATTTTGATGTTTCTTCGGAGGCATACATGGCGTGAACAAACTCGTCCATTTCCGGGTCGCGGTTCTGATCGTATCCCAGGATCTTTACTTGATGGCCATCTGCCTCTAGTTTTGGTCCCAGGTGATTAGCTGTGAAATTGACCATTTCAGCAGGTGTGAAATGCATGCTTTCCCAATTGCTGTCATTACCTAATGGTTCGTTTTCTACCGTCAGTCCCCAAATGTCAATACCTTCCGCTTTGTAAGCATTCAGGTACTTTGAGAAGAAAAGGGCCCAGGTATCGTAATGTTCTGGCAATAACCGGCCGCCTTTCCAGTCGTTATTGTCTTTCATCCACGGGGGAGCGGTCCATGGTGAAGCCATGATCTTAAATCCCTCTTTTGAGACGGCCATAGCATCTTTGATCATTGGAATCAGGTCTTCACGGTCTTCATCAATGGTGAAATTTTCAAGGTTTGTATCACCGGCCACCGGGGCATAGGAGTAGTTGCCCAAAGAAAAGTCACAAGAGTTGATGTGGGTTCGAGTCAATGAGTAACGAGCACCACTCTCACCGAAATAGGCTTCCAGTACTTTTTGTCGATTCTCAGTACTCAGCTTGTTCAATAAATATGCCGAAGACTCAGTAAAGGCGCCTCCGAATCCAGTAATAGTTTGAAATGCCTCGTCAGCATTAAGAGTAATCTTGTTAGTGCTTGCTACAGAGTTGCTAAGTTCCAATTTCTGAAGTTGATTACCGCCAGCGGAGGTTTCGTAAACTTCAATCGTTAGTGCAGGTTGATCGGAGCTGTTACACGCCATTAGGGTAGCCATTAATAGGACAAAAAAAGATCGAAGTGATTTCATAATTGCAAGATTTGAAGTCACTTCGAAATTAATGTATGTCAGATTTGTCTTGACTGTTATGACTACATCAAAACTACATCAGCTTAATTTTGCTGATATACCTAAGCTTTCGTCAACTTAAATGTCTCAATTGTCCTTGTTGGCCAGCTGTTGTTCCAGCTCATCAATTCTCTTATTTTGTTCAATGAGGTACAGTGTTAATTCTTCAATCTTCTGCAGGAGTTTAGCGTCCATGGAAGTGAGATCTATATCATCTCGTTTGACCTCCTCGGCACTTGGAATATCTTGCAAATGTCCGTGTGCTTTGATGTGTTCTTCTACATCTTTCAAGGAAGAGAGTTCATAACTTTCTTCAAAAACATAATCTGGCCATTCCTCGAATACCGTCGCTTTGATATTTCCACTAACATGGAGTTGAGCAGAAGGCGATGCATTATTGATTCCTACATTGCCGTTGGACCCCTGTATCGTGAATTTATCAACATAAGAACTTGTACTCCAATCTTCTCCTACTTGATAAATTCGGAATCTACCGGAGTTGGCGGTAACTGCCCAGTTTCCGTTTATCTGATCTGTTTCATCGAATTTCATCGTTGCATTGTCCGCTTCGAGACGCATATCTCCCATCACATGAAGTTTGGCCGAGGGAGAAGGAGTTCCTAGGCCAAGATTTCCATTAGCGTGTCTAAGTACAAACACATCATTTCTGACCGTCCAATCGTCATTCATGGAGTAAATTCTGTACCTTCCATTAATTGCAGATACTTGCCACTTGCCATCTGACGTTCTATCAGTTTCATGGAACCTTAAATTAACATTAGCGTTTTCTAATTGCAAATTTCCATTGACATGGAGTTGTTGCGAAGGACTATTGTTATTGATCCCTACAAAACCGTTAGCTCCTCGAATAGAGAGTTTATGTTCCAGGCCCCACGTCGTGTCACCGACGGAAAATCTCAGACGGCCAGAGCTTGCTGAAATTGCCCACTTACCATTGGCGTCATCTAGCTCCTCAATCCTTAAAGTCGCAGTAGTCGGGCCATCTATCTGGGTTCTGCCATTGACATGAAGAAAAGAGGTAGGGTTGGTCTTATTGATGCCAACATAACCAATATCATTAAAAGTGACGTGCTGTATATGACCGGAATTGTTGTCGTCCATGCTATAGAAACCAAGTTTTCCACCATTTGCCTGAATCAGCCAATTTTGATTTTCTGTGTCGCTTTCAAAGAAGTTGATGTGGGGATTGCCGTGAGTGAGTCTGATAGTATTAGCACCGAAAGAGCCACCCACATCTAAGGTGTATTGTGGGTTAACCTGATTGACTCCTACCCGATCATTATTGGCATTGATTGTGAACCTGGGCTCATAGCCATTCTCGTCATTTACTTCATAGAAATTTAGCTTGCCACCACCCAGGGCCATCCAAAAGTTTCTATTAGTGACATCAGTCTCCTGAAAATTAATTCTGGGATTGGTATGTTCCATTTTTACCTGCCCTTGTATGAGGTTCAGGTCCCCTGTGATTTCCGTATTGTCCCGACTTTCTATTTCTATTTCAGATGTTTAGACCTGGGCAAGAGTGAAGGCAACCGGGCAAAGAATAACGAGGGTTAGTATTAATTGTTTCATGAGAATTGGTTTGTTAGTGTCATATGATTGAGCTCACAATACTCTGTTTTTAGAGAACTGAATACACTTTAGGTATTTAAGTTGCTTTACTCAGCTGTATTGTTTCGTTATTGCAAAGATAGGAAGAAATATATTGTTTTGAGATCGCGGAATTTGAAAACGGATCTCCCTCAATCATTGAGTTGAATACTTATTCAGCTTCAATTTCACTGGCCCAAAGATTCAGAGGAAGTCAAGAAGTTCTCATAAAAAAGGGGTTGCGCCTTATATGATGTTTTTTGTAATTTCTGGAATTGACTATAATCTCACTCATGTCAAATTCAGATAACCCAGTAAGAATGAGTCTTTATGGAGGCTCAAGCATCATTTTTAATCATCAATTTTCTTTTTCCGTAGACCTGGCAATATGGGTTCGAAGAGGTCAGCTTTCGGGTCCACCACAATTTGAATTTGAGGTAGATGGTAAGTCAGTGTCGTGCACTGAAAAACGAATAACTCGATTCGACCCCCCTAAGCTTAAGCGAAAGGATTATTTGGACAAACCAGATTGGTCTTTTCGTAGATTAACTACGACATCTCAAATTGGAGCGGGCTGGCATGTGTTGATGGTAAAAGTCCTTGACAATTCGGGTAATAGGCTTAGTCAACTAAAAATGCGGGGGCTCATTGAGCCTTTTGCGCCTGAGGTTTCTGAAAAAACAGGAACGGGTCAGGAGGGGAATTTCAAAGTGCTTTCATTTGAAGTAGCTTCACGCCAATTGCCTGAGATCATGCAGCTACCATTGACCGCACTTTCAGAAATCGGGCAGAAAATTGCTGGCAGGTTTATGGCCAGCGGAATCAACCGCATATTTGACCTTTTAACGGCTGATTCCGGAAGTCTTTCGATTTCGGATGTTCATCCCCTCGACATACCCGATGCCGTGACCAAGGCGAAGGTCCTGCAAGATTTGACCTGGAACTCTTCAAATAAGTCCACCCTCGCCCTGTATAGCTTGAATCAGCTGTCCCTGTTTTCTACAGCGGAAATAGCGGAGTTTGATCAAACGGATTTAAGACGTTCCTCCCGATTGCATGAAAAAATCAAGCGAGTCCATATGGTCCTGGATAGATCTCTGCAAGACGACCGAACGCTGGCGGCTTTTATTTCGCATCGTCATTCTGGAGTTGCCTCCGTTCGGGCATTGCTCAATCAACAAGATGTAAGTGATCAATTGGCGGTTGATAAAAACATTTATTCCTTCAACTTTCAGGAATTGGATGAAGGCCAGTATTGGTTTGAACTAGAGTTTCTTTTTAACTCTGGTAATAAAAGAACGGTTTCCCAGGTAATCACCATTGATAATAGTGGTCCTGTAATTAGCCTGAAATCTCCTCAGCAAAAGTTCATTAACGATGAGGACCTGGTGTTGGAAGTAGAATTGTCTGATGAATGGGCTGAGGTGGATCGGCCCAGTGTTCAACTATGGATAGATGAACAGCAGGTCTCAGACGAATTGAGTTTTACCACAACTGGATTTACATATCGTATTCCTTATGTTTCCGCAGGGGAACACCTGATTCAGGTTAAAGCTGCTGATACATTTGGTAATGCTACTTCTTCAGAGTCCTGGAATATTGTCGTAGACAGAAAGCAACCATTGATTCAAATTGATGAACCAATTTCACCTTACTTTTCCGATAATGGATTTGTGTGGATTGCGGGAAAAGTAATAGAGTCAAATATTGAAGATGCTCGGATAGGAAATCAGTTACTTCAAGTCGATTCCGATGGGAGTTTTCGTTCACAAGTTCAGATAACTGGTGAGCGTGAGGAATTGGTAGTAGAAGCAAAAGATAAAGCGGGTAATGTTTCCTATTCCAACCCGGTTAAGGTTTTTCATTTATCGGATGAGCAGGCAGGAGTCATAGGAGTCGTCCTGGCATCTGATAAGGTTCCCTTGCAAGGTGTTAAGGTAACCGAATCAAAAACTGGGGCGACTACATGGACAAATGAGGCTGGAGAGTTTCTTTTGATGAACATACCCGAAGGTAAATTAACCTTAACTTTTACTCCAATACCTGAACAGGAGGTGCTCTCTGATGCTGTGATTGTCGAGAGCTCATATGGTCGAATAACCGATATGGGACAGACATTTATGCTGGAAAAAGGAGTACCTGCCGAAAAGGTATCGACGGCAAATGGGCAGTTGCTGAAATCTACGGAACATGAAGGGTTTGAGCTGTTCATTCCAAATGAGAGTTCGATTGTATTTCCAAATCCTGAAGAAGAACCCGTTACCATGTCTCTGGTGAATTCCGAGTTGTTATCGGAGAAATTGCCTGCAGGGATACCAGAATGCCGGGCTGCGGTCTTTGGTCCCTCCGGATTAAGAATAGAAGCTGGTGCGCCCATGCAAATCACGCTTCCCAACGATCTTTCCCTGCCAAAAGGAGAAAAACTATTATTGATTACAATAGATGGAGCAACGGGAGGATTAAGCACAGCGGGAGTGGCGGAGGTTTCTGCAGATGAAAAGGCGATCGTATCTCAGGAGGGCCATGGATTGACTCATTTTTCAATCGTACTTCCCATGCCAAAAAACGCTCAGATCGAACCTTATCGAGAGGACAAGGAGGTTGGACTTGATGATGCGCTGAAAGGTGGGAGTAAGGTGCAGATTGACTTACCCGGGTTTATGCTACTTAATCGCCCCTTTCAACCTCGATTGACCTATAGTAGCCTTGCAGCCGCGCCCACTGTTCATATGACGGCCACTTTTCGGGGGATGAAGGAAATTACTACCTCTAGCCGCATCATTGATCACGTACACATTCAAAAGGAGGCTTCCGTAAAGCGTGTGGAGTACTTCGCTGATTACTCGCTTTGGCTCAAAGAATTTCGGGACCATAATGGAACGGATTATTTCAACGAAAAATACAGTGATAGCCGGTTTCATTTTGTGACTTACTTGCCGGCAGACGCCACAGCCCCTGTCTTGCCAGTACCGGAGAGCCTTTTCCACGGTGGAACGTTTGGCCCTAAATTTCATTGGGTACTGGACCGTTTGCGGCAGCAGGAATGGACAATTAAATTGTATGAAATTGACATGTCTCTGGCGGTAACAGAGAGAGTGGCTGTTTGGCCGGAATCCATTACAGGCAGATATCTTTTTTCTGATTTGGATACGGGTCCATTTACATTACTGGGACCACTGACACCCATTGGCCAGGAGCCACATCCAGGCGAAGAAGATACCCGTGAATCCTTTCCTCGCTTACCGGTAGATACCTTACTGTCCTATCATATTGACCCGAGACTCCCGGATGGTTCCTTTTATCCAACCGGTCTCTATTCATGGCTGGGTAATTTCAACATAAAAGGTCGGGGTTATAGTCAAATTCAATCCAGTCAGACAGCAAGAAAAGGAGCCTTTAACCACGACGGGATCAAATGGATGCTGGAGAATACAGAAGGACAAAAGAGGGCGGAGTTG
The DNA here is from genome assembly GCA_965215825.1 of Cyclobacteriaceae bacterium. Classification (GTDB taxonomy): domain Bacteria; phylum Bacteroidota; class Bacteroidia; order Cytophagales; family Cyclobacteriaceae; genus JAWPMT01. The sequence goes on from CBDCEM010000002.1 coordinate 2,017,806, forward strand.
GAAAAACTCGTGGGAGTTTTGGAAAAAGCTCAGGACCTGCACGATAATGGGCCTATCTATCAATCGAAGTACAGTTATAGTGATCCATTGGATTACCTTGTCAATGAGCAGGCCGGGCAAACGATTATTCATAACCTGGCAAATAGTGCCTTTGGCGCGGGTTGGAAGCTGGAGGAGCAACATGAGTTGATCCCAGTTGGGAGAAATCAGGTGCTGGCGATTGGACCGGAAGGTAAACAGGTATTTACTGTAGATAACAAAATACAACAAGTACGCCTGGCCTACCTCGATAAAATGACTTACAGTGAGGATGGAAGAAAGCTTTATGCTATTTCAAGGGCGGGAACGGATTGGATCGTGGATAAACCCAGCTTGTCTGGTGGAAGCTTTACAGGCCTTGTTCAGACCATCGCGGGCTCTAAGGCCTTTGCCATTAAATACCCCACAAAAGAAGAATTTGTCAAGGTTTTGTATGAAACACTCATGGGGCATGCTTTATCAGAAGAGGCATTGGAGCAATGGCTGCAGCGAGATGTGTTTCGTTATGACATGACTCCTCAGGGTGTTTGGCATTCGTACACGATCTTTCAATTCATTTACTCGGAAGAACACCTTCACTTACTGATCACTGATCAATACCATACTGCCCTGGACCGTGATCCTACGGAGGCGGAGTTTTTGAAACATCAGAATGAGGTTACGTCTCTTGTGGCTAATACCCTTCGGACCAGGTTTGATTCGGAACTTCATGCAGAAAGGCTGATGACCATCATTGCCGACCTGTTTTTTGAGTTGCGCCATGAGATGAATATCCATGATGGCTTTGATTGGTACATCTATATATGGACAAGAGTGTACGGTGTTGAACCCACTATACAAGAGCTAAGTCCTATGATCAATGGCATTGCACGTTATGGGAAAAATACGCCGGATACATCAGTGCGGAAAAGCTTGTATTATTGGTTGCTTAGCACTTACTGGTATTTAAAAATGGACCCGTTGTATGAACGTTTGCTGGGCTTTCCCCGGTATCGCGATCACAGTCTTCGAGTTTATGAGCAAGGGCAAGAACGGGCGACGAACTTTGTTTTTCCGAAGGTTGGGAAATACCTGGTCACCATACGATACCGCAGCTATCGTCACCCAACCAGTAATAACCCTGATGTGCTTTTTTCAGGGTCGCAGGTAATTGATACTTCTCCGCGCGAATTGTACAATGATGGCCCCACTCATACGACCATAAAGGGGATGGCAGAGAGGAAGGATGGCGCACTCTTTCTTTCAGATACCAATGCGAATCATATTTACATGCTGGTTGATGACACTCAAAAACTGCCAGAACATTTGAGGAATCATCACAGCTCAGGAGAGTTATACCTCGCTTCTGTATTTGGAAGGTCAAATTCATATCTTCCATTTGAACCGATGGATTACTACGATGAAAACGGTAACCTCATCAACTTACCAGAAGAGGAGGCAAAATGGGCTTCGGCTTATATGGAGTTTTCTCACACCCGGTTTGTAACCGGTATTCCATCAATAAAAGGGTTTACCCCAGATGGGGAGATCCTGGATAAACAGAATACCTCTGATGCATTGATAAGCGCTCCGGGTGGTCTGGCACTGGATCATAAAGATCGCCTTTGTTTTGCAGAGACGGGCAATCATCGGGTACGACGAATTGATTTGGAGAGTGGAGAACTGGTTACACTGGCAGGAAATGGAGAAGCTTCAGGTTACGACCCGACTGTAACTGATCCTTTAAAAACAGCGATACCAGAACCTATTGAAATCGTAATTTCCAAAAAGCGTGAACTTTTTGTCCTATTCCATATAGGCCTTGGTCAACAATGTATTGGTAAAATTGATCGGGCTGGTTTTTACCAACATATTGCAGGAGCTCCCGTCCCGGGTACAGGGACATTAGATACTGGGGGCGATGCACGATTTTTCAAATTACTTGGAAGTACTTCATTGGCGCTTAGTCCTACGGGCGAATTGTTCATAGCGCTGACCAATCAGCACCGGGTGATGGTCATTACTCCCGATGGATTCATTGATACTGCTGCGGGTAATGGTGAGTCCGGATTACCCAAGAATGGAGGACCAGCATTGCAAGCTTCCCTCGGGAAGCCAGTAAGTATTGCCTGTGATCGTAACGGTAACCTGTTGATCAACGATCAATTGAATAAGAGCCTGAGAATGGTCAATTTGGCCCTTTGTGAGTATGATTCTGAAACGTATTTTAGACCTCCGCTGGGTTATTTCGAAGCGTCATTACTGCAACATCGCGATGGGACCTGGAGTAAGCATTACAAGAATGGGTCTTGTGTTCATTTTGATCTCCGGGGAAGACATACCCAAACCACAGATCGGAATGGAAATGAAACCAATTATCATTTTGAAGAGGACAGACTAAAAGAGGTTATATATCCCGCTGGCGGAAAGTTGGAATTCTTCTACGACGATAAGGACAAACTTCAGCGGATTAAAGACCATGTTGGTAGAGAAACTACCATTCAGGTGAGCAATGGTCGATTGATCAGCCTGGAAAACGCTGAAAGTACCCGGTGGCAGTTTACTTATGATCCCGATGGAAGAATCCTCCGAATGGATCAGGGCGAATCGTCACAAATTTCCTATACGTACAATGATTACGGAAGACTAATTGCCCAAAATACGAATGGAAAACTCACGCAGATAGAACGACCGGATGACCTGGCAGCAGGGAATCTGGATCAGGAAAATCAGGAAGCCCTGATTGCGTTTCAAAATCAAACGAGGATTTCCTCATCTGAGGGCAATGAATCTTCATTCAAATTAGAACATGGTCGTTTAACAGAACTGATATCTACTTCCGGAGGAGCCATTAAGGTGCAATACAATTTGGAGGGTTTGCCTGAAGTTGTGACAAGACCTTCAGGGTCGCAGGTGCTTTACACTTATAACAGGTTTGGAGACCTGGTCCGGTTTCAAGATACTTTTACCAAAAGTGTGATTGATTCGACCTATGACAATTATGGAAGAAAGTTGGAAGAATCCAATGAAATAGGGATCAAATCCGTTTTTGAATATGATGAACGAGGTAACCTTATCCGTACGCAGTTAGAGCACGACGAAAATGTCCAGCAGCTGTCGAGTCAATCTTTTGACTCACGCGGTTTGATGATGGAACGACATAAAAAAGGCGTTTCTACGTCTTACCAATACGATGAGCATGGCAACTTAATTCACGAGCATCGTGGGATTTTACTGACCCGATTTCAAAGAGATGCAGCAGGAAACATCCTTAGGGAAGAGAAAGGAGAAATCATCCGGGAATTTGAGTATGACTCATTCAATCAGCTGACGGCCGCCAAAGAAGGAGATGGTCAAACAAATTATGCGTACGATAACTATGGAAACTTAATTCAAATCACGGCCCCCAATGATGCCAAACAAAAGCTGGTATATGATGGACGGAATCGCATGACCCAATTCGAAAACCCTAAAGGTAAGCTTTGGAAATTTGGCTTTGACTGGGAGGATAGAATGGTTCAGGTGATTTATCCCGATGGAAAGGAGTTGAATCGAGTCTGGAATTCTGAAACAGAAGTAGCCGAGTCATATGATGGGAAGGAGTCCACAATGACGTACTTTGAAAAGAGTAATGAAAGGTCGGGAATTAACCGCAATGGAGGTTTTATCTATGAGTTGGATGAAGCAGGTAGAAAGGTCAGTCAGATTCAATTCTTTGAACATAGGCCATACGAAATAATCCATCAGGTAGATTCAATGGATAGGGGAGTCAAGTTACTATCACCTGGTCAGGAAGTAGTCTATGTCTATGGTGATTTTGGTCGATTGAAGTCCTTGCATTGTGGAAATTGGGGGCTGAATTTTTTCTATGAGGAAACATCTGGCAGACTGAGTTCTTTGGGAAGAAATAATGGTGTTGAAACTCGGCTTGCCTATGATGCTTCGGGATTGGTGAGTCGAATAGAAGATTACAGTACGGGTAATGAAATAGGGATTACTCAAATTGGTTTTAATGAGGCAGGCTTCCCGGTAAGAATTGAGACGTCATCAGATAAGCTGGATATTACCTATGATGCGCGAGGGCAGTTAACCGGTGTGTTCGGTGAGGGGATTGAGCGAAATTATACTTATGATTCAATTGGTAACAGGATTATGGGGCCGGAAGGCAATTATGCCTATGATCCAACTGGACAGTTGCTCCTTTCCTGTCCTCGGTTTGATTACCAATGGGACGAGCTGGGTCGTCTTGTAGGAAAAGTAGATCAGGATACTCAGATTCGTCATAGCTATGGATATCAGGCCAATGGACAAATGGTTACTTATCAGCGTTATGACCAGGAAGAAATACCATTAGTTGATGCCCATTATGGCTATGATACAATGGGTAGAAGGGTTCATAAAATTGTGCAATTTCGTGATGATCCCGAAAAGAATATTCATCGCAAGTGGATTTACAACGGTCCCAACCTGCTCCTCGAATTGAATGAGGAGGAAGATATTATGCGGCAATATTTGTGCGGGGCAGATTCTGATAGTTGGTTAGGCTATCTGCAAAGTGATAAAGCATATTATTTTCAGAAAGATCAAATGGGAAGCATCACGGCGATCATTGATGATGCCGGAGTGAGTGTGGTCACTTATTCGTATGACGAGTTTGGAGTATTGACTGAATCAGATTCGTCTTTCCCTAACGAAATTACCTACACAGGTCGCGAATATGATCAGGAAAGTGGATTGTATTATTACCGTATGCGTCACTACGACCCAACGCTTGGACGATTTATTCAACCAGATGCCTATCTGGGCGCAGCGAAGGAGCCAAAATCTATGATCAATAGGTACACTTATGTTCACAACAACCCCTTTACTTATAGAGATCCTTCAGGTCTAAGCCCGCAAGAGGCCCTGTCATCCATTGGTGATGCAGCACTGTGGGTGGTGGATGTTATTTGGGAACTAATTAAGTGGTTGTTTTCTGGGAGTGGAGAAATTTTACCATCGATGGAAGGTGGACCGGCTGGGACGGTTAGAGACAGTTTTGATGTGACACGGGCCAATAATTCCATTACAGAAGGTTATTGGGAGGCAGGAAGATGGTTAGCAGAACTCATGGATCAATCCATTGGGAAGGTGCTTCGGGAACTCTGGAGTGTCATCAGCAATTTGTTTGATTGGAGTACGCCGGACTTTGAGTTGCCCTCCATCGAAGAATTTACCGGGCCAGACCTGATTCAATTAAACTCATTTGCTCAAAATGGATTTTCACCAATAGGATCATTAGGTAGTGGAACGGAAAGAGCAATTGGCCTACCACATATTCCCGGGAAACTGAGAATTTTCCCCCATAGGGTGTTTTTTGCTACATCTAATCAGATCGACTCATTCTCGGGATTCTTGTTAAATCAAAAGGAGTTCCCTAATTATTTGATTCCTTCATATCCGGTATTTAGAGATAAATACTCGGTTTTGCTTATCAAGGCTTCCACTGAGGTCGATTCGGTGGATGTGTTTTTCGGCAATGTCCAGGTACCTGCGATAGTACCAGGAAAACTGGTTGTTTTTTTTACTGAAAATGGTATTGATAATCCGACATTTAATTCAGATGGTGATCGGTATTGGTATTTTGATATAGGGAAGAATGTGCAGGGCAACTGGAATTGCAATTATACAACAGTCAATTCTTCAGGAAACTTGAAATGGACGATGAGATGGAAATAATTGAAATGTGCCGCAGGTCGGGATTGAAGCCCCGATTCATGGAAGGCTATATGGCTTTTTGCTACTGTTAACTGCTGGAATTGCAAAATTCGATTCACCCCTGATAATGAGGATTTCTAGGTTTGTTCTATCAACTTGAAAGCCTTATGAGATCATTCCATTTTTTATATATACAATCAATCGTTCATTGCTTCTTGAAGAAGTCGATATTCTTCCTCAGTTTCATAGCTATTTTATTGCCAGGTGCTGTGATGGCCCAATTGGACAATTACCCGTTCATCACCCTGGAAGTGCGAGATTGGCTCATTAAAAAGAATTTCGATACAGATTTTTATCGGGGAGATGATTCATTGATCAATGTTCACCTGGCCGAGGCGGTACAAAAACATAAAGATCCATTTATGGAATTTTTGATTGAACTCAATGGAGGATCAGAGTCGGAAGCCTCTTTCAAAAATATTCGTCTGGCGACATTGAGAAGGTATGATCAGTTGTTGAAAGGCCAGACATTTACTGGAATTGAGCGTTTTAGGCAAGAAAATCAGGCTGCCTGGTATCGAAAAGAAAACTTCTATGTCGATCGCTATGACGGCCAGTCTACTGAGATCAATTCGCTGCTTAACGATGCCTATAAATGGAGAAATAAATCAAACAATCATTGGGAAGCAGCAGCTGCTACAAACGTGGGAGGTCTTGGGATGGTCCTTATTGGTGCTTTTTCTGCTGCTTTCGGAGCGTATGATGCTTCTCAGGGATGGCTTCTAGGAGGTACTTTAGTCCACTTCAGCTCTTATGTGTTTGCTTCGTCGGCTATTGTCCGAAAAGATAAGTCCAGGGCGGCATTGAACAAGGCCTCTCGATTATGGTTTAAGAAATTGAACTCGAAAAAGTAATTGCTCAAACGTGATCCAATACTTTGCGAATCAAAGAATCAATTACCTGGTTGGGATCTTTAGAAAATTGATTTCCGATCCGGTTGGCAATGATGGCATTCAGAGAGATCATTTCATGTCCCAGTAACCGAGCCATGCCGTAGTAACCGGCCGTTTCCATTTCGAGGTTGGTGAGCCAAAAATCGTCCACATGAAATCTTGTAAACTCATCCACAAGATGCGGATATTTAATAGGAACCCGAATGGATCGTCCTTGAGGCCCATAGAAGCCATGACAAGTCACAGTATTTCCTGGCATCGTAATGTCTTTGAACTGATCAATTAATTCCTCGGAAGCTTTTATGCAATAAGGTTGATGCGGCAGGCTAATAGTTTTTTGAAGCTCCTGACTGACATAAGCTTCCAACTCTGTTTGTTCTACATTGTAATAGTACATGAGCGGATCCATTCCAATGGCGTATTCGCTCATGATATGTGAACCCAGTTGTATGCTTTCCTGAATACTTCCGGAGGTACCTATTCGGATGATTTTGAGCTTCTTTGGTTTGGCTTTTGGAGTTCGTCTACGTAGATCCACATTCACCAAAGCGTCCAATTCTGTCATCAGGATTTCGACATTGTCCGTACCCATACCGGAACTGATCACAGTGATCTGTTTGCCGTTGTAGCGACCTATGTGGGTGATAAACTCACGCTTGTTCATCTCAAATTCCACTTTATCAAAATATTGGCTAACACGATGTACACGGTTGGGGTCACCTACAGTAATAATCGTATCTGAGATGTGTTGCGGCTTCAGGTTCAGATGGTACACACTACCATCCGGATTGATGATCAGGTCGGTCTCCGAAATCTTTGTCATAGCTGCGGCTCAAGATGATTGTAAATCACCATATTTCCAAGCTATGTGTGTGAATTTCAGGACACTTTCGTGTTTATTTCCTCATCAGGAACCTTTGGACGCTTCAAACCTTTGTGCGGATTGTATCCATTGGAGTCTTTTTGATAATATCCTGAACCATCATAATCCCGGACTTTTGGTGAATTCATACATGTCTCGGAGCAACACCCGTTATAAATCCTGGCACCTTCTTCAGAAAGTGGCATGTGAAGGTTACATTCAGGGTTAGCACAGTTAACCATCCGGTCACTCGGTTCGCCAGTCACGAAGCACCTGGAAATGACCGATGGATTCACCGTATTCACATCGGCAACAATTCGATTGTCGAAAACGTAGCATTTTCCTTCGAAATCTTCACCACCTGCTTCAAGGCCATATTTTATGATTCCACCATGAAGTTGATATACGTTTTCGAACCCTCGTTCAAGTAAATATGCACTTGCTTTTTCACATTTGATACCACCGGTACAATAGGTAATCACCTTCTTGTCACGGTACTGCTCAAGTTCATTGATCTTATCTGGAAAATCCCGGAAGTTGTCGATATCAAAAGTAATAGCATCCTTGAATTTGCCTACATTGTGCTCGTAGTTGGAACGAACATCTACGATCACCGTGTCCTCATCTTTTTCTTTCAAGATCTGACGAAACTCATCCGGTTCCACATAGGTGCCAGTTTCCGTATTCGGATCGATCGTATGAAGAGAAGAGTGGACGATTTCAGGCTTTACACGTACATGAAGTTTGGCAAAAGCCATTTCCTCATGTTCTTCGACCTTGAATTCTAGTTTATCGAACCTTGGATCTGACTTCACGGCCTTCATATAGGCCTCGCAATCCTTTCGTAGCCCGGAGACGGTACCATTTAATCCTTCCCCTGCAACAATAATTCGTCCTCTGAGGTTGAGATCCAAACAGAGGAGGTGATGTTCTTCCCTAAAGGCTTCGGGATCTTCTATAGGGGAATAGCAATAGTACAGTAGTACTAAAAAATCGTTCTTTTCCATATTAGCTTCGCCCTGTTTCAAGCAGGGTGCTCGTTTAGAAATTTAAATGTGCAAATTTAGCTCAATTTGAAAATTGATCTATCAGGAAATTTTCGAATTTCAATTATCCAACTACTTTGGCTGGATTTCCAAACACAGTTTCATTTTCAGCGACATCAGCAATCACCACAGAACCTGCTCCGATTCGTGCCCCTTCTCCAATAGTAACGCCGCCAACGATGACGCAGCCGCTTCCGATAAAAGCACTTTTTCCAATTTTGGTTCCTGCATTGATCACCGCTCCGGCACCTATCTGAACAAAGTCATCTAATTCCGTTCCATAATCAATCAAAGCACCCATATTTAGAATACAGTGTTGGCCTACTTTGGTTTCTGTCCCGAGTCGAACGCCCGCAGCAACGAAATTGCCATGTCCGATCGAAGCAGATTCGGGAATGTGCGCGGTTTGATGGACGGCATTGACCGGCATCACTTTGCGCGTATTCATCAGAAACTTAACATTGTCTTGCCGAACTGAGTTTTCATCTGTGGCAACAAAAGCCTCACATTTCTGTCCGATCAATTTCAGAAAACCGTTATCATCCGGATTTCCAAGCACCGGAATACTATTGATTTCTTTGCCATGGTACTCCTTGTCCTCTTCCAGGAATCCATATACCACGACATTATTGCTTTCAAAAATCTCTAATGCAGCCCTGGCAATTCCTTTGGCTCCAAATATGATCACTGGCTTATCCATGTCCTTCCAAAATTTGAGTTCGCAAAAGTAGACAAATTCAAAGGTCCTTTCGTACAAATTGTCGATAGGGAAGATAGAAGAGGAGAAAAGCCAGAAAAGGTGTGAATGCTACCCGATATCTGGAGAGACTACCAAAATTGGGAGTTGCCAGAGGTAGCAATGTAGCCAGAACAATGATGAAAAAAACCATGGGAAACACAAGAAGAGGTAACTGCCTGAGTTTTCGAACCAGGATTCCTGACAAAAAGAATCCAATAAGTAGGAAAGTGGTTTGAATGGATTCCAACAATTGAAGCACGGACCCAGCTTCCCATAAACCTGGTCTGAATAGCCCGGTCCAAAGGGATTTGGGAAGATTCATGATGAAACTGAACCAGGTAGGTTGAAGATCGAAAGTAATGATGCTCCCATCCGGCGTACTCTTGGCTACGATCTGCTCGTGAAGTTCATGGAACGTGATGGGGAACCTTTCTGGTCTTAAGCGAATAAAAAAGAACCGAATGCCGTAAGCACCGATAACTGTAATAATGGAAAATACGATTAACCTGACGCTCTTCCCATACTTGAATGACCACCGATCCAATAAAATGATCGTTGCGAATATGCTCCAAATTCCCGCCAGGTAATGTCGGGTCATGAAAAGCAAGTAAAATAATAGCACGCCAATGATCGCATCAGCCAATTTGAGTTCGCGCCTATGATAAAACTCGATGAGTAATCCTGTAAGAAACATCAAACATCCATTCGCCAGGGTGTCTTTGAGCAATCCAGATGACCAAAAAAGATAAGTGGGCAAAAATCCAATACATAGTACCCACAGATTTTTTGCCTTTGGATAATGAGGGACAGTTTTGGTCAGGAATGACCATGTGGTCCAATAGGAGAATAGAAGTAAAGGAATACTTATCAGGAAATATTGATGTCCAGTTAAGATTCCGAAAGGACTCATCAAACGGATGAAAAAGACGGTTCTTGGGTTTCCGCTAAAGGGATCAATTGGTGCAAATAAGGCCGAAAAGTAATTGCTGAAACTAGTGCCTTGATTAAGATTGAATTCCTTGATCTGACGAAGCAATGTTAATGTATCTCCATCCCTATAATAATATAAGTAAGTGAGTGCTAACAGAAGTACACCAAGAACTTTTGCTAACATGCCCCAGTAAGCCAATTTTCCAAATGACTTTTTGAATTGGTTGATTAGCTTATAACCCAGCAGTATTATTATAATCCAGGAAGCCAGATGGATAAATATCATAAGCTGGACAAGATCTTATTTCCAATACCACATTGCAAACATCTGCGACGTGAACAATAAGAATTGTACAATTGTATCAATCCCTGACTTTGTAAGGCACTGCGATTTTCAAGCCCTATCTGATCCCAATTCCTTGTAATCGCATTGTTTTCGGGTCCAATTTTTTCTAACCAGGAAATGGCTTTTTCAATGAGTGATTGCTCGTCAGTCGCCTGACCATAGGCGACCAGCAGCGGTACAATGGCATTGATCACTACCGACTCCAGCGTGGTTTTCCCAATTGGAGTCATGACCTTTTTTGCAGGCTTGGCGAAATCATAATGGCTGGACCAATAGTCAGAAAGAGGTACATGGAGTAGGTTTCTTACATCTTCAAGCGAGCTGGCGGTAACCAGGCGACAAAACAGGCGATTTTCTCTCTGAACCATGGAAGTCAACTGTGCAAGACGAACCGTAGGAAAATTGGCAGGTCTTAACTTGGAAAACTTCCAATGATGACGAGATACCTTTTTCGTGAGCGCGAGTTTGCGTTTGAGATGTGCAAATTCTTTTTGCAAATCTTCTTGATGATTGTCTTCATGGTCACCTTCAAGAAATCCGGCCAACCCAAAAATCATCGCTTCCTTTTGTAAGTCGTTGTGACGAGTGAGCTTGTTCCAGGGAACAGATTTCGCAAAGACACCAAAGGGATGTGCATTTGTTTTCATTCCAAGAGATGTAGCGAGCAAATTCATCGTTGCAGCTTCCCAATCATGCAGGTCCTTATTTAATCCAGCGACCACCTCGTTCGTTTTTTGCTCGATACGCTCCATGACCATACGATCAATTGTTGCGGTATGGATGATTTCCGGGACTTTGGAAATATGTGATGCACAGGGGATTACCTCCGTATCCTGCCGTAAGCGATGGTATTTTTCGAATTGATCCGAATGAATGCGATGCTTTAATTCGATTGTTGGAATCGGAGAGCCATCGGGATTATTGATATCCTTGTCGTGTTCGTAAACCACATGCAAGATTACATTATGATAAGCGGAATCCGATTGATGTCCATGCCTTAACCAATCGGAGGACTTCAAATGAATCTCCACTTGCCCAGCCCATTCCATTGGACCGATTTTTAATCGAGCTTCTGAAAAATCGGGGCCTGAATTATGGTTGTGGAGGCCGGGATAAAAGATTGAAACGGATTCATTCGAGGTACTAAGCAGATTGCCTACATCAAATTGTTGAAATCTCCATACATAATGCAGAAATCGCTCGTCCATGTTTTTAAAGATAGCCGGAGTTGAGGTAACAGGAACATAAGCCTGAACAGGAGCTGTTTTGATCATAAGTTGTTTTGTTGTTTCGAAAGGTGAAAGATAATATCAGCTATTCAATAAAGGAAGCGGTATTTGAAATTTTCACCTAGTCTTGTTTTACAAACACCAAAAAGCTTGGCTGATTCATTGCGAAATAACCTAATCCATTTTCAACATTTGAAGGAAAATTGATGGGCTCGCTGGAAATAGAAGCCAGAATTCCACCGTTTCGCTGTTGCGCATCCAGGTATCGGAAATAACCTTCGCCTACATGGGTCAGACTGAATAGTATCGTGTCACCGGGCTGTTCAGGTAGGGTGACAGTGTTCCTAATATTCGAATCACGAAAGGTGATATCAGCCAGTAACCGGGAATAGAGCAAGGTGAGGTTATTTTCCCCAGTGAATATGTCAGGCACAGAATCATTTTCAAATACGGTGCTATCGCCATTTACGTCTATGTTGAGCAATTCCTCCAGCGATAGACCTGAAATTTCAGTTGCCTGAGTGATGTACCAGTTCTTGTCTGTCGGGTCTTCAAATTGGTAGTGAGCTGTAAATACCGTGTCTTCTTCTTCAATGGCAATCTCAATGAAAGCCGTATCCAGGGCTACTTGAGAAATCAATTGAGTCGTAGCACGGATCGTTTCTGAATTGAGGGAATCAAAGACTGACAGGTGATAGTCCTCGCCGGCAGTGACCTGAGACAGTGTTCCAGCAAACAACCCCGGGCCGATCTCAAAAAGTGTATCCAGAAAACCCTGGGAATTGACTGTTACAAATGCACTGTCTACCAATAATTGGCCGATAAAGTCTTCTTCCAGATCTTCGAGCGTATTGGGGTTAAGTGCAGAAAAGCTTCTACTTAAGGTAACTAGTAAGAGATCGTCTCCAATTAACTGGGAAGAGACGGCTATCTGGCTGGGTGCAGGAGCCACATTGATGTGTACATCTTCCGGAGCACAGGCCAGAAGTGAAAGAAGGATTCCAATCAAGTAAATTAATCGTTTCATCAGAAGTTGAAATTGTAAGAGACACTTGGCAGGAAACCGAAAATGCCGGGTTGTACATATTGGAAGGCTCTTCCGTTGAAATTCACTTCAATACGGTACGGAGCTGCCCGGTTATAAAAGTTGTAAATACTGAATTGCCATTCCGATTGGAATCGCTTTTTGGGCTTGGACCGAACAATGAAATTGAGATCTAGTCGATGTGCAGGGGAGAGTCTAATCGCATTTCTTTCAGAGTAAATGGGTACAATGATCACTTCATTTGTTGTTGCTCCAGGCGCAATGTACTGACCCGTTTGAGCTGTGAAGTTTGCTCCGGAAGTGTATACCCATACCCATGAAAAAGCCAATCGCTCAGTGAGGTCAAGGGTTCCAACAAGGGAGATGTCATGCCTTCGATCAAATCGGGCCGGAAAAGTATTTCCTTGATTCAATTCGGCAAATGTGCGTGTGGACTTACTTAAGGTGTAGGCAATCCACCCATTTAACCGACCAGTACGTTTTCTTACCAGAAATTCAGCTCCGTAAGAGAGGCCGTTTCCGGTTACTAATTCTTCTTCAAAATTGTCGTTTAGAAGAAGCCGGGCGCCTTCCCGATATTCGATCAATCGATCACTGGTTTTTAGGTATCCTTCTGCAGAGAAGCTCAGTTTCTCCTTCGGTAGGCCAATGAAGATGCCACTAGACCACTGTTGCGCAACTTGTGGCTTCACGTCCCGGGTAACCGGGTACCACAAGTCCGTTGGTAGTATTACAGAGGAAGAACTTACGCGGTGCATGTATTGTCGCATGACAGAGTAACTACTTTTCAGCGATACCAGGTCGCGCAATTGATAGTTGAAATTAAGGCGTGGTTCGAGTCCAAAGTAAGCAGTTGAGCGCAACCACGCGGAAGAGAGCCTCAACCCGTAGTATGCCGTTAATTTGGGTAGCAATCTCGTTTCTCGGCCTCCATATACAGTCGCTTCCAGTATTTGAATCAGATTAGCTGGTCGGGACCTTAAAAAGTCAGAAATTTCACCTCCTGTGTTTACGATATTTGGGCGGAACCGATGAACGACAGCATCGACGCCAAAATCAATGCGATCCTCTGGTGACCGAAAAAACTCCCACTGACCTTTCAGTCCAATGTCCTGAATTTGAGAACGGATCAGCAGAGAATTATCCACGAAATCACCTTCGATATCGTATTTAAAGCGAGTTTGTAGAAGTGTGAAATTGGAAAAAAGTTTTTCATTTGGATAGATATGGTTCCAACGCAGAGAAGTAGTGAAGTTTCCCAGGTTAAACCCGAATGTGAGTTCTTCCAGTTCTTCCTCCTCGTTGGTTTCTGATTCACGCACTTTCAATACATCATCTCCAAAGTAACTGCTGACGTAAATGCGATCCCGTTCAGAGATCCGATAACTGACTTTGGCATTCAGATCGTAAAAGAAGTAGGGGAGGTCGATGCCTGTAAGCCCTAGAACCTGATCGATGTAAGTCCGTCTACCAGCAATCATAAAGGTCCCTTTCTTGTTGAAAAGCGGACCATCCAGGGTCAGTCTGGAAGTAAGCAACCCCACCCCTCCTTTTGCTTCAAACATTTCACGGTTGCCTTCTTGCATTCGTGTATCCATTACAGCTGAAAGCCGTCCGCCATAATCCGCCGTGAACCCACCTTTGATCACTTTTACATTTTTCAATGCATCGGTATTGAATACAGAGAAGAAGCCAAATAAGTGGCTCAAATTGTACACCGTCGCATCATCGAGTGTCACCAGGTTTTGGTCATCTGTTCCTCCTCTTACATAAAGAGCGGTGGTGGCCTCTCCACCTTTGGTGATACCTGGCATTAACTGAGCAACCTTTAGAATGTCTGATTCCCCAACAATCGTTGGAAGGGTCAATGCCTCTTTGGGTGTGAGATTGAAAACGCCCATATCCAGGGATTGCACTTCTTCTTCTACTAAAAAACGATCACCGGTTATTTTGACCGCTTCCAGTTGTTTACTGGCTGGTTCAAGTGTGAAATTCTGTCGGGTATTTTCAGAAAGGATGATTGCTATGTATTGGGTTTCATATCCAATAGAAGATACCCGCAATGCCAGTGTGTCCAGATAAGTAGTAAAGGAAAAGAACCCATAGACATTAGTTGAGGTTCCCTGCCTTGAGTTTTGATCATAAATAGTTGCACCAATCAACTCCTCTTGTGATGAGGAGGCGAAGACATATCCACTCAACGTCTTTTGCCCAAGGGCTGGTAAGCTCAAGAAAGTCAATATCACTACCAAGCCCCTCATAGACCAAACCTAAAACCAGTCATCAACCCGGACTGAGGAACCCATGAGCTTAGGCCATCAAAATTGTAGAAGCCTACCGCCCATGAAGGCCCAATTTTGAAGTAAATCCTTTTAAATAGGCGAAGTTCAACTACCAGATTGACTGTAGCCGTGAAAGTGACTGATCCTTCGGAAAAGAACTTTGATTCCTGTACTTCTGTCTCGGTTTGGAACCCCGATACAGGTAGACCTACATCCAATCTCACGCCAGAAAGCAGCTTTAGGAATTTCGTATTGATACTTCGATGATCGTATCCCACACCCATTTGGAAGTACTCGTATTTTCCGGACAGGTCCAGGCTAAGTGAATCGTTTGTTCCGCTGTACCAATCGAGATTGATAACTTGTTTGCGGAGTGCCAGGAGCACAGCGTGTTTTTGGTGCTGTGTTTTTCGCGAAGACACTTTAAAGACGAAGCCCATGGTAGCGCTTCGGAAATTCCCAGACCAATCGTACGATTGTGAAGGCGTGCTGAGGAACTTGCCAAAATTGAAGTCAGACGTTATTTGCTGAAAACTCTGGCTTTTTATATCACCTCGGGTTCCCGGAAAAACCCATTCCACAGCTTGCACTTCCAGGCTATCCAGGATCTGTGCGGATGCCTGTGTCATAACCAGGCATATCAAAGCGGTGAACAGTGACCTTTTCAATATTGGACTTGAGTTGATTACAATGAAAATCCTTCACAAAATATTCATTTATGGAGCGGAAAACCCTAATCTCCATTTAAATTAAAATGCAAAACCCTGACCGAAGAGACCCTATCGGTCAAGTTTACGCTTGTTATTTGGTTCCCTTCGTTGAGGCTGGGGAGATCTTCGCGAACGTCTCGGTAACACTGTAAGACTAATGTTCTTGTCCTACAAATTGCTCATCAACTGGTATACGAACTGTATTGTCTCTTTATAATTATCAATTGTTATATACTCATTGATACCATGAAAACCAGTGGCATTATCCTTATTGATTCGGGTTGGAAAGAATCGATATACATTATCCGAAATCTTCAGGAAGTGTTTGGAATCTGTTCCTGCCTGTAGCAAACCCGGAGTAACTACAATATCCGGATGTAATTGTCGAATGGTCTTTTCAACCAATTGAAAGGATTCTGTATTGTGGTCCGTGACTCTGGAAGGATTGTTTTCATTGCTGTAAGATTCGATCGTAAACCGATCATCGTCAATAATACTCAGCACATGACTCTTGACATCTTCTACCGTTTCTCCCGGCATAATCCTAAAGTTGACTACTACCGATGCCTGAGTAGGGATTACATTGTCTTTTACACCGCCTTCCAACATTGTAGGAGCGGTAGTAGTATGTGCTACCAGACCTTCCAGGATCTTACCCCCAAATAGCCAGGTATTGGCAAAAGCCATTTTTTGGACAAACCCAAATTCCGGGCCAATGATGCTGATCTGTTCTTCGATTACGGGGATCATATGATACTCGAATTGATTCGCTTCCAACCTGGTAATGGCACGGGCCAGGTCGCCTATGGTATTGTCTTTTGGTGGATTGGAGGAGTGGCCACCAGGTGTTTGAACCGAGATTTTATAAGAAACGTAGCCTTTTTCTCCGGTATTGATGACTGCCAGTGTTTTTGGGAAATCAGGGATCATGCCTTCGGCAATGAACCCACCTTCATCCATAACGAATTCTGGCCTTATACCTTCTGATTCCAGGTATTCGGCAATGACTTTTGCCCCATTTTCGCCACCTACTTCTTCATCGTGACCCAGTGCCAGGTAAACAGTTCGACGGGGGGAGATGCCTTTTATTAGCATCATTTCGCAAGCTTCAAGTAGCGCTACTACATTGCCCTTATCGTCCATGGTTCCACGACCATAGACCTTATCATTTTTTATCTCACCCGAAAACGGAGGAGCTTCCCATTGATCTAGCGTGGTTTCATCCACCGGGACTACATCCATGTGAGCCATCAATACCACAGGATTAAGCTCCGGTTGTGTT
Source organism: Cyclobacteriaceae bacterium (assembly GCA_965215825.1). Classification (GTDB taxonomy): domain Bacteria; phylum Bacteroidota; class Bacteroidia; order Cytophagales; family Cyclobacteriaceae; genus JAWPMT01. Next base: position 2,034,945 of record CBDCEM010000002.1, read on the forward strand.
CCGGTCCACTTGTACAATAAACTATAGTTAAAAGTCTTTCGCTCTAATATAGAATCTATCAGTGGGTAGGTGGTTTTGAAATAGTCTGCTAAACCCAGAAAAGCACTGGAATCAGAAACAACATTCTTCTTGTGAGAGACAGTTGGAAATTGTATGGCCCTTTGTAGGTGAGCTACTGCCGATTGAGGTATGTTGATTGGATCAACTGGCTCTACGACCATGGGGTCATAAGAAAAAGTGAATGTTTTAACCAGAATTACGGCTACCAAAAACAGCACTACGGATAGTAATGCCAACAAGATCTTTTTCAACATTCGAAAAATGTAGGTTGGTTTAGAACCCTAAACTAGCGATAATCAGATCAATTTGATGTGGATCGCCGCTAGTATCATCCAGTAAATAACTGTATCGCACACCCATATCTACGTCCAACAGGCGCAAAAAACGAAAATCGAATCGAATATCTGCCCCAACGGAACTCAAGGTATTGACCCCTCCAGGGAAAGTCCCTTCGAAAGAAACTCTGGTCAGGGGTCTAACTGTCGAGAGCGGGTGATCATTTTGCACAACTCTCATGTAATCAAAGAAGGCAGTGGCTTTTACCCGTTGAATAAAAGCAAAAGGTCCCAATGCCACATCTGGTAGCCATAATGGCAGGCTGTAATCAAATCCTGCCCTGAAGATTTCGTCACTGAGTTGAGCATTGTAACCACGAGCATATGAGAAATCATCCCGAAACTTGTAACTGTCTCGTAAGTCTTCCTGGCGATAGTTGAAGCGCAAAGCGGTGCCATGAGTCTTCAATAGACCCGGAAACAACACCCGGCCATCGACTTGAAAGTAATCACCCTGATAGCGATCGCTACCAAAAGTTTGCTGATACGAAATGGTCAAAAACTGACCCCATCTAGGAATTACATTTTGTTGGGCTCTTCGTTGAAAGCGGCTCAGGTCGGCTTCTAATTCGATTGCACTAAAACTGGAATTCACCTGATCATAAGTAACACTTCTGCCACTCAGGAGAGGAACTAAATCCTGGAAATTTTCAACCTCGAGGTAATGGTATTCCCCTTTGAGTTCCACGTTGCCAAAATGATTGCCTGAACTGATATTTAAAGGAAGTCGCACGGCGAGGGAAATATCTTGCTCATCCCATGAACTGATGGCCCATTGAGTGATGGAATCAGACCGGGGGCGATCCAGGTTCTGTTCGTATATACGACTGATTCGTTCCCGTTCTCCGGTGCGGAAACCAACCTGAAATACCGGGTATAACTCCCCATAGATCACATTTGCAGCAAATCGTCCTTTTTCCTCATTTACATTGTACTGATAGGAAGCCGCTGCAGCAAATGTGCTGAGTTTGTTACTTGCGTACACTATTCCTCCATAATTAGGATGAATTAGAATCGGTGACCAACTGTGCAGGTTTAACAGGCCATTACTTTTATTGAACTTCTTGGTTTCAAAATTATTTTCAGGTACGCGATCAAGAATATTGGTATAGTCCAAAGTCGGGTCAATGAAATCAATCTCTGTAGTGTATGAAGGCTGTATGGATTTCCAAATGTCTGGATTTACATCTGCGATCTGAAGATTCCATCCCTCTGAGGTGAATTCAGAGTACGCCAGCTTTTTGCCATCCGGAGAGATGGTAGCTTGTTTGGCGCCATAAAGGGTGGTAGTAACCTGATATTCCGTACCGGAACTCGTGTCTATCACATGGATATTATCAATACCTGATTGAGTACTATTGAAATAGATGTACTCACCCGATGAATAAGGAAAACTCAATTGATCGGTGGTCCATTCCTTGATTAAATTCATATCGCCAGACGCCAGATTTACTTTTGCAAGAGCGGTCTTGCTTTGGTGTGTCAATGCGACCACTATATATTGGTTGTCTATCCAGGCAGGGAACGACATTTGATAGTTTTCGGGGTTTGGTACTTTTTGAATCAGACTTCCGGTTTCGTCTTGCAAAATGTGCAGTTCAGCTTTTGCTGTTTCGGGAATCTGAACAGCCGCTATCATGGTGCCGTCAGGAGAGTAGCTCGGAGCAAAGTACTTGGTCCGGGATTGGAGTGTTTTTCTCTTTTTGGAGGCCATATCGAAGGTTCTGATGATCGAGAAATCCTGATTGCCCCATCGTTCATCAAAAGCCAATTCAGCCCATACAATTTTACCATTTCCAATGGAAAGGTTTGAGTTAAATGGGATGAACCTTCCCGTTGTATAAATCCGCTTTTCATTACCATCCAGGTCCACCCTTACATACTGCATGATGTCCTGAAAACCACTTTTTTCTACGAGGAGTGTGTTGTTGTCGAGAAACACGGGGTTTGTATAGCTGGTAAAAGCTTTCTTCTTCTTTGTATTGACTTTGGTGGAAGTTGAAAGATCCAATGTGGCTTTTTCTTGCTCCCATTCTTCTTTCAATACGCCGAAGGTCTCTCGATACAATTGTGGTGTTCTTAGTCCGATTCCATTTTTCAATCCCCAGCTAAAGGGATACAAAATACCTTTGTAGCCAGCAGCACGTTGCGTCGCAGTAGTAAAGGCGTCATCTCCGTATTTATTGCGGACATGAGTTGTCATGTAATAGCCAAGGTTATAATGATTGGGGACGAAATCTTTGATGGAAGTGGCAGAAGCTTTTTCGTAGTTATAGAACTTGCCATCAAGCAGGAGCGATCGGTATTGCTTGTCAAAGTCCGGTGTTCGTCCACGACCCGCGGTGGTCAATGCCGTTTCGAAGTAAGTAGCATCACCTTCAAAGTACCACCTGGGAAGTGCCAAAACACTTGCTCCGCCCCAGCCATTCTGGCCAAAAATAAAGGAGTTGATCTTCGTAATACCCCGATTGGCATTTTGGAATTGCTGTACGTGTCTGTATTCATGAATGGTCAGAAAATCCCACCAGGAGGCCGCACCTAAGAAGTTGAATTGCGGTGGAGTAGTGAAAAATTCTGATCGAAAGGGGCTGACCGTTACAAATCCATTGGAAACCGTAGTTTGGTTTTGCAGAATGATGCTGACCTTTCCTTTCTTATCTCCCAGAGCATAGTAACTGCTATCGTAGAGCATGTGAACGATGTTGGCTGCTCGTTGTGCATGATCTTCCATGCCCTCAGGGTAAATGATCTGGACTTTTTCGGTATCTATCTGACCCCACTTCATGCTGGAGGGGTTTAATCCAAGACTAAATCCTTGTCCAAACAAGAATACAGGACCTATCAAAAGCAGAGAAAGAAATAAGAGTCGCTTCATTAAATCAAAAATTTCCAATCGGTTAATATACATATACAATCCAGTATAGCTTAGACCCTAGTTGGATTTGTTGGTATTTGGTCGGGAGGTTATTCAAAAGTTTTGGAATTCAGTTTGGTATGGATGTTTCACTTACCCCTTCATATGTTCGAAATGCTGACTTTTCCTTGATAATCCATTATTCTCAAAGAAAATTGTCCAATTCCATGGACAGCCTTTCGTCTTTTCGAAATTTCTTCGGAGATTTAAAGACGGATGTCAATAAGGATATCCTCAACTATAACACCACCGCCATGAAAACCATTTTAGAGAACAATAGTGGGCATCTTAGTGTCGACTATGAGAAAGGTATGCTCATCTGTGCCTTTGTAGGAGATGTGCAATTTGATGACTACAAGGCTCTGCTTTTGACCTCTGCTGAGGAAGTACGATCTAATGGAGTAAGGAATATCATCATGGATCGTTCCCAAATTGAAAGAATTGACGGGCAATGTAGGGTTTGGGTGAAGAGTATTTACCTCAAAACGCACATCAAACCACTGGTTCCCAAGCTAAATAAGGTCGCAGCTGTCAATTCCGCTTCCATTGTCGGTATGATCTATGGGAAAGCGATTTATCAGACGTTTTCATTGTTCTATCCCACTATGGAATTCAAATTCTTCCCTAGCATGGAAAAGGCCATGAAGTGGTTCCGGGAATCAGAAGAGAAAGGAACGTTGATGGTGGAAGATGTGTTGGCCATGGATGCCGAAAACTCCTCACCAGAGCTTGTTGAAGCAGATGCTACAGGAAACGAGCAAATTAAGAAGGGGCTTTTTAATAAGCTTTTCGACGCGCTGTTTTCAAAATAAGTCCATAATGGCGCCTGCATAGAAGGTTATTGCCTTATAAGTTGTAGCGTTGACTCACATTTTTTAAATTAACCGGGTTAATGAGAAAGAGAAACTGACCAGCAATCGTTCCTTTCGGTATAGCATAGGCGAATTTTAGTGCCACTGGTACTTTTTTATACAACCAAACTTTCTTACTTATGAGAATAGGAGCTGCAGTAAGGCATCCTTACAACAATCAAAAACTGTATCTGTTCTTCGGGAATAAATACGTCAGGTATAATATGGATACTGACAACATAGACTCGGGTTATCCAATGAGCATAAGCTCCGGCTGGTCTGGCATTCCTGATAATATAGATGCGATACTAAACCACCCTTCAAACCCTGAGAAACTCTATTTCTTTAAAGGGAATCAATATTATAGGTATGATTGGGGAGATGACGCTGTGGACAGTGGCTATCCTAAAACGGTAGGATACGGTTGGGATGGAATACCCGATAATATAGATGCGGCGTTTTGTCACCCCACGAATCCTAATAAAGTTTATTTCTTTAAAGGCGACGAATACTATAGATATGATTGGGGTAATGATGAAAAAGACAGTGGTTACCCCAGAAGTATAGATTGGGGCTGGTCCGGTATCCCAAATTATATTGATGCGATTGTGGCACATCCCACGGATCGAAATAAGTACTACTTCTTCAAAGGCGACGAATACTACCGATATCGGTTTTCGAGTGATGCTGTAGATAGTGGATATCCATTAATTACCGACGACTATTGGTCCATTAGTGAGGACGGCTTTAGCAAACGACTAAGGTCCTTAATCACTGGGTCTTATAGTAGGGATCTATACCAGAAATATATTGATGCTGAATATGCGGAACCAAGATGTAAGATTTGCAAATCAGATTTTCATCTGAATTATAAGCGTGCAGCTGCCGTTTTGAGGGTTTCAGGGCATACGACGAAAGAGATAAGCCGTGCGATTGTAAATGTGTATCGCAAAGTACAATTGCCCATGAGTGTCATTGGAATGGAGGATTATGAAATTGATTTGATCAACAGTCCTACATTGTTGGGAATGGCTTTGAGTGAAGCAGGATTTCCACCGGATGATATTGTGGAAGGCATTCTGGATGTAATGGATGTAGCTCCAGATCCCTTGTATGAAGTGCTTTCGACCATTGGCGTTGATGATGATGATATCAAAGAAGTCTTTAGTGACCTGGGAGAAGAGTTTGTGGACTTTGGCGATTCCATAGGAGATGTAGTAGGAGACGCCTGGGATTTTATCACCAGCCCCTTTTGAACTATAACAACACAGAGTGCCGAAGATTCGGCACTCTCATTCAAAAACGCTGCCTCAACTCAATCGCGCCATAACTATGCTTGCCTACCCCATCTGTTTCTCTGGAATTCACGAAGACCAAATAGTTAAGGTCGAAGGTGCCATACCGAAGCATTAATCCAAAACTTTGCTGGGAAAGCCATGATCTGGGTTTTTTTGTAAATATGGATTCACCAGTATTGATCAAACCTCCTTCCAGGGTGCCGTCATACAAAGTGTACCGAACACCAGGTGAGTAAAAAACATATGCCTCTATCGCTACATCGGACTTGAATTTCGTGCGAGTACCACCTAGTGTGTTTCCGAAATGGGCGGATTTATTTATGTCGAAGATTTTGCCGAAACGGAAGATGATGCTTTCCTGGACATAATTATAGATGGTTCCAGCGGCAAGACTACTTTTTAAGATGATGTCTCCATTCATCTCCGGATCATTGGACCCGACTAATTCAAAGGCATGATCAACAAATAAGTTCGCGACAGGTGCATTTTCCAATTGTGAGAACCAACCACGTGGTTCAGGCAAGCCAAACCAACCGTGCCAAATTCGATGAATGTCACCTGTAAGCGTACCTGGTCCCATCCATCCAAGTTCAACATTGACGGACAGGTAGTGCGGTTTTTTGAAATACCATTGTTGTTTGGCGGATGCCGATAACAATCCTGCATAGGGGCGATCAATGTCCTCGAGTTGATCGTACTCCACAAACACTGCGGTATACATCCTCTGCCGGATATCAAAGGAACGAATGACGCTATGGACTTTATCTCCATATTTATTGCTATCCATGAGGAAGCGGTAGGAGGCAAAAATGCCACTACTATAGTACCTGTCCCGAATCAACGAAACGAATACATCGTTCTCAACAAGCAATCCAACTTCATGCTTGAGAAACTTTTCTTTCCTAGGAGTTTGTGCCTTTACTTGTAAGTGATGAACGCTGAATGCAAAAAGCAGCAGCACCAGAATCAATCGCATCGGCCAAAGATATAGTTTTGAGGTTGTTATTAAATGTCAGCAAGAGGATAACCATGATCAATGATAATTTTCTGAGAGAGCGATTGTCTGCGAGAGCAGGTGGAGGCAACAAACGGGAACTGCCGGCTACTGTTCAGGGTGCGGATTTTGTATCAAACGACTACCTGGGTCTAGCTAATAATAAGGCACTGATCCATCGAATCGAATCGAGATGGCAAACACATAGCCCAAAACAATTGGGGGGTACGGGTTCCCGATTGCTTTCAGGAAATCACGGACTATATAAAGAACTGGAATCACTACTCAGGGAAGTTTTTCAAGCGGAAAGTGTATTGGTTTTTAATTCAGGATACCAGGCCAATCAGGCACTCATCGCCTCGGTGGCATCCAGAGGAGAGCGCATTCTTTATGATGAATTGTCGCATGTCTGTCTGAAGGAGGGAGCATGGCTGAGCAAAGCGGCTTCATTTTCCTTTCGCCACAATGATCTACAGGACCTGGAACGGCGTTTGAAGCAAGATGAAAAGATTCGCACGTTTGTGGTAACGGAATCACTTTTTTCAATGGACGGTGATTTTGCACCCATCTCTGAAATCCTGGATTTATGTGAAAAATACAATGCCTACCTGATTGTGGATGAAGCTCACACCACAGGTGCTTATGGAAAGGAAGGAGGAGGCTGGTTGATAGATCAGGGGCTTGCTGAGCGTGTTTTTGCGCGAGTTTATACGTTCGGCAAGGCCATGGGGGCTCACGGCGCTTGCATTGCGGGCTCGCGTGTTTTGACCGATTACCTGATCAATTTTGCCAGATCCTTTATCTACACAACATCCTTGCCTCCACATTCCGTGCTTTCCCTGATTGAGGCCTTTCATTTTTTATCGGAAAATATTGAGTTACAAAGTACATTACAAGATAGAATAAACCATTACCGGGTTACCTACGAAAGAGAAATAGGAGAGCAGTCGACCAGTCCATCCGCGATTCAACCCGTTTGGATTAAAGGAAGCGATAAGGCATTAGAAGTCTCAAAATACCTTCAGGAAAATGGATATCAGGCCCTGGCGATAAGACCACCTACTGTAAAAACGGGAACAGAAAGATTGCGCATCAGCCTACATACTTTCAATTCCAATGCATCGATCGACAGGTTGGTTAGTTGCTTGAAAGTTGTGACGGATTTTAAGTCCTCCTGATTCGTTCTTCGATTTCAAAAGCTAATCTATCTGCCAGGCTTCTGACGATGCTTTCAATATCTCTTTTGCCATGAAGCACTGTTGCTATAATGATATCCTTTTTGATTGGCTCGAAAATGGCATAGTGTTGTTTTACTGGAGCTATATAAAATGGATAAGTACGGGATCGCAAAAAACCTGGGGACCTACTTTATCAATTACAATTTGGTAAGTGTAACTTTCTCAAAGAAGACAGGATGGAAGTTCCTGATGCTTCACGGGTAATTTGACGTTCGCAGACTATATTATCTTTGACCTTTTTCCATCGATGAAAAAGGTCGAAAAAATCTAGGCCATATTCATTTTTTAACGCTTTTTGACCCAAAAGAGCAGGAATAAAATAAACTCACCATTTCATAAAATCAACCCAAATGAGGTACTTCAGGCTCAAACAGAATTTTATTCTTTTCTGCTCTTCTTTGAATCAAAAATCTAAAATGAATCAAGGCCGAGGCGAGACGGCAACTCCTTTCAGTACAATTTGTCCACGGGAATCCGGCTTGATCCTAAGTACGTTCTCTTCGTAAATTGCCAATTTCAGGATTATCGGAGATCTTCGAAAAAATTCCATAGAGATCGTTCATATAATTAGCTGTTTGCTCTTCTCCCCATCTCGACTTTGAGAACTCTTTGATTTCTATCAAATCGTTGATGGCTCTGGATGTCAAATAGAACTTACCCAATTTTACTTCCAGCCTTCTGATTCTTTCCTGGCGAACAAGACTTTATCTTTTTCCCAGTCACCTGTCGATTCAAAAAATCTTCCCTCAGAGATGTCTTCAAACCCTTCAGTGATATTTGAAAACACCTTATTTACATCACTGTCCATGTCTTTTCGAATCAGGGCTCTTAAGTATTCACTTGGAGTTTCATACAGACCTTCCGGGCCTACCATTCTTTTGACATGCGCTGCAAGTGGTTTTGGAAGTCGTGCATTTACTCGTTCGGACATTTCTCAAAGATAGAATTTGTCATAACTAATGTAAAGCATGTCACCACTAAATTTCACCCCTTCACTTTTGCCAACTCGTTCAAGGTCTTGGAAACACCAGCCCGGTAATTCCTTCCAATAGGTACCATGTGCTCTCCCAATTCTATTTCTGTTTGTGAAAAGGAGTTGATCTTGTTTTTAGCGACGATGAAAGATCGGTGAACCCGCATAAATTGCTCGGTAGGAAATACGTCTTCAGCTTCGGTGATCCCCATCCGGGTTACGACATCTTCGCCATCACGAACGATCCTCAGGTAGTCTCGTTGGCTTTCAACAAACAGCACATCCTGTAGTACCACCTTCACCATTTTCTTATCGACTTTGAAGAACAGCGTATCGGCTGATTCCGCAGGAGCTTGTACCACAGTTATTCCCTGGTTGGAAACCTGGACTTTGCTCACGGCTTTAACAAACCGGTCCAGAGAGATGGGTTTCAATAAGTAATCGGCCACTTCCAGTTCAAAACCTTCCAGTGCATAATCCCGATAGGCGGTTGTAATGATCACTTCCGGGCGTTTGGGAAGAGACCTTAAGATATCCAGCCCCGTCAACTTGGGCATTTGAATGTCCATGAAGAGCACGTCTACCGGATGTGAACGTATGTATTCAAAAGCTTTGATGGGGTTCTGAAAACTCTGCTCCAGTGTCATGTTGTCAAATTGTTCCAGATAAGATTCAATTACTTCAATAGCAAGTGGTTCGTCATCAACAACGACGCATCGGAGAGGTTTAGACATAGATAGTGCGGGTAGCTTCAGGAGTATTTACGGAAATCCCGGCAGCGGGTTGAATCCTACTTCAATGACAAGCTTAGCAAGGACTCGTAGTTGTCCTTACGGTCGGATGTAATAAGCATGAACCGATCTTCTCCATACTGGAGTTCCAGGCGCCTTTTCAGGTTTTTCAGACCGATGCCATGCCCATTTCCATTCAGTGGTGGACTGTTTGTAGGTTTGCTGTTTTTCATACTGAAGGACAGCTTGTCTTCGTCAGAAGTGATTTGTACATGAATCCAGACTTTGTCCAGGTCGGCACTGGCTCCGTGTTTGAACCCATTTTCCAGGAAAGGAAGAAAAATCATCGGGGCAATTTCCTTACCGGAAATACCACCATTTATGTCCAGTTTGATTTCTAACCGATCTCCATACCGCAATTGCTCGATTTCGAAATAATTGCGAATGAACTGGATCTCGCGCTCCAATGGGACCAATTCGCAATCTCCACACTCATAGAGCATGTAGTCCATCAGGTCCGACAACTTCAATACCAGCTCCGGGGCCTGGTCTGACTTTTTCAGGGTCAGTGCGTAGAGATTGTTGAGGGTATTGAACAAAAAGTGAGGGTGCAACTGTGTTCTCAGAAACTTCAATTCGCTCTCCAGACGGCCTTTTTCCATGGTAGCCGTACGCTGCTTCTGCGAATACCAATGCTTCAGAAACTTGATGGAGAAGGCCAGAAGAACATATGGATAGACGTATGTCAGCCCTTTGATCATTTTAGCCGGATAGAAGAAGGAGCCCCAATTCTCATTGTTGTAGTAGTAAACCCGCTCAATATGGTAAGAAAGCGTCCAGTGGACGAAACCACCAAGTACTAGTGTTGCAAGTAGCCATAGGCCAAATTCTGTGTAGCGCTCCTTGAGGAGGAGCCTCGGCATGAGTATGTACAGGGTGATATAGGCAGGGATCAGTTTATCGGGGAGAAACAGGAGTTGTAGCTCAAATTGACGGGCATAGTCTTCACTGAAGCTGCCATATAGCAAGGTAAAGAAACCCACTACCAGTACCCAGAAAGTTACATGCCGGGATATCCTTGAAAAAGCTGAATTGCCGTTAATCCATTCGTACACAAGTCAAAGATACCTTTTGACTACCAATAAGTTCCGCTTGTTCACCAACGACATCAAAAAGCCCTTGAATGCACGATTGCTCATGATGAAATGCCCTCTGTGGGTTCATGGAGGGTCTTCGCTTCATCGTACCGGTCTTTGGACCTGAACACACCACGCAATGTCCGGCAATGCGTGAACAGGGGAGTAACCAACAAAAAAGATGAAGACAATCGTATCACTTTTTCTGTGCTTCATGATCATAGAGGTCATGGCATTTGTCCCCGGAGGAAAGCCAGGTACCGGAGGCCAGTTCAATTACGCACTTCAGGAACTGCAAGAAACAGAGATCCGCATCGATGGGGTACTCGATGAAGAGGAGTGGGGGAAGGTGGTACCTTTCTCAAAATTCATCAACAAATGGCCTGTGGATTCAGGTTATGCAAAAACACAAACTCAGGTCAAGCTCACCTACGATGATAATTTTATCTATGTATCGGCCATCAATTATCAGAAACGGGAAGACCTGGTAATCCAAACGCTCAAACGAGACAACCCACAAGGGCACTGGGGCAGTGATGGGTTTACGTTTGTAGTGGATCCATTGAATCAGCGTAGCAACGGTTACTTGTTTGGTGTAAATGCCGGAGGTGCTCAGGTAGAGGGTACCCTGACGCTGAACGGTACCCGGACTCGGGGCGACCTCAACTGGGACAACAAGTGGTACTCGACAACTAAAGTTTACGACGATTACTGGGTAGTGGAAATGGCGATTCCATTCAATGCCTTACGATATACCGACAACCGGGAGTGGGCGGTCAACTTTATTCGGGGCGATATGAAGAACAACGAGATAAGTACCTGGGCACAGGTACCGATTGCTTTTAATGGGATAGACCTGGGCCACATGGGGACATTGAGCTGGAACGAACCGCCTAAACCCACAAGTGGAAATGTGATTGTGGTTCCCTACGTGGCAGGCTCTTCCAACCAGGACTTTGACGATGATGAAAATAACCTGAACGCTGATGCGGGGTTGGATGCCAAAATAGCTTTGTCCTCGGCACTCAATCTCGACCTCACGGTAAACCCCGATTTTTCCAATGTAGATGTCGACCAACAACAAACGAACCTGACCCAATTCAGCTTGTTTTTCCCCGAACGTCGCGGGTTCTTTCTGGAAAACAGCGATTTGTTCAGCAACTACGGTAGCTGGGGCATTACGCCATTTTTCTCGAGGCGCATCGGTCTCGATGGTGGCGAAGCCATTCCGATTCTGTTTGGTGCCCGACTTACCGGAAACCTTACTGAATCGTTGCGCATTGGTGTCATGGACATACAAACACGAGCAACAGATGATCTCAATGCCAACAACTACCTGGTAGCTTCTGCGCAGCAGCAGATCATGTCACGCTCAAGAATCAAGATACTGGCCACCAACCGGCAGGGGCTCAATAGCGACGAAAACAATGCCGTGGAAGATTACAATCGGGCCGGAGGGCTTGAATTTGACTATGTGTCCGACGATGGTGTGTTTACTGCAACTGCCAAGTACCACATGGCAACAGATGAAAATCAACTTAGTGACAACAGTTATTCTACTGTAGGTGCCAACTACAACAATGGGAAGTACTTCTTCGGAGCGTTCTTTCATCAGGTGGGAGAGAACTATATCCCGGACATGGGATTTGTGCCTCAGCTCAATCACTATGATCCGGTAGAAGACACGACGATCCGCGTGGGTTTCAGGCGGTTCAACTTTTGGGTAGGTCGTAGCTTTCGACCGAAAAATGGCCCTATCAATGTATTGGAAGTCAACCCCTGGACCGTTTGGCGATTCGATTACGATGGGAACACGTTGAATCATAATGTCGGCCTCTGGAGTACAATCATGTTCAAGTCGCGAGATGAAGTGACGATAGACCTTTCCCACAGAGATCAGCGATTGGTCGTGCCGGCGGAGTTTGTGGATGATGCGGAGCCGCTGCCCACCGGGTTATACAACAATACGTTTTATCGCCTGGAGTGGAAAAGCGATGGTCGCAAGGTGATCAGTGGAGGTATATCCGTAGGGCACGGCAAGTTTTACACGGGCCACCGGACCGAATTGATGACCAATTTGAATTTCCGGAAGCAGCCATGGGGAAATTTTGGAGTACGGTATGTGCAGAATAGAGTAGAGTTGGGAGCCGCACATGGAGAGACCGTACTCCATCTCCTTGGGCCCACGGCGGAGGTCACCTTTAGTAACAAAATGTTCTGGACTACCTTCCTGCAATACAATACCCAGGCAGAAAACTTCAACATCAATAGCCGGTTTCAGTGGCGTTACCTACCCATGTCAGACATCTTCCTGGTCTACTCAGAAAACTACACCTCCAATAACCTCAACATTAAAAATCGAGGCGTAGTATTCAAAATGACCTACTGGTTAAACTTATAGGATAGGAGAGAAGCGATGGTGGGGCTATCATTCGGTAGTCCCGTCATTCGCTTTACTTCGTGCTCGCTGCTACCGGGCCTGCCTGTCCGGTAGGCAGGTCTGGAATGAAAGAGTTTCCCTTCGATTTAGTTCGAAAACGGGTGACATTTCCACCTAAAGGTGATCATAGTAAAGCCTGTTGGAAATGATGCCAACAAGGGCTGGAAGAGCTGAAAAGCGCTTCGTTGCTCTCCTGGTATATTGAGGCCACTCGTCTATTTAAGAAGTTATGATCATGAAGAGAATTACCACTTATGCGATCTTGTTCATTTTGGTCGGCCACAGTCACGCTCAATTTCCAACAAGACTATATGAACGTCCCGGAGCCGATCGGGGTGTCGGCATCACCTCAACCACAATGAATGATGGCTACGTCATTGCCGGATTGACAACCAGCTTCAATGCCGCCGGCGAGGACATTTACCTCGTTAAAACAGGCCTGAATGGCGACCTGATATGGGAAAAGACTTTTGGCGGATTAAGAGATGACAATGCCTGGTCCATCCAAAGCACTGGAAATGGGAGTTATATCGTCGCAGGCTTTTCCAATAGCTATTCGGAGGGGGATTGGGACATCTACCTGTTGAGCATCGATGAAGACGGTAATGAAATATGGTCTTCAAACCTACCCTTACCGGGAGACCAATATGCATGGAGTGTTTTGACAGATCTGGATGGAAATTATGTGATCGTGGGCCAAACCAACAATAATGAGGAACAGCGAGAAACATCAGTTTGTTTGAAGATTAATGATCAGGGTGAGGTGATCTGGATGTACCAATCAGAATCCAGTCAAATGAACCGGGCTTTTGGCCTGACTCAGGCGGGTGCCTCCTATTACATCAGTGGATTGATTACTTCCGACAGCTCGGGCCTGGATGGCGTCATCACGAGCATATCATCCACGGGCACCGCAAATTGGACAAAGACCTATGGCGGTCACCAAAATGACCTCTTCCATTCCATCCATCAAAGCCCGGATGGGAACATCATTGCTTCCGGGTATGCCAAAAGTTATGGCCATTCCGGTAATAACAGCCCCTGGTTGATGAAAATAGATCCGGATGGAGAGGAACTATGGAACAATTCATTTGGGAGTTTTTCAGAAGAAAGGATTGTGGGTGCCGTAGTAGCCGATAACGGAGAGACTTCCATGCTGGGATATGTTTTAAGACCTTCGCATGTAGACCTGCTACGCGTGCAGGTCGATCCACAGGGACGACTTTTGTGGCTCAAAACATTTGGTAGTCCCCAAAACGAAGAAGCCGGCCAAACGCTATTGATCAATGAAGCTGGAGAACTTGTTTACAGTGGTAGGGGCTATCAAAACGACCCGACAAACGGCGATCTTTTCTTGATGGTGGAGGAGTTGGATAGTGATCAGTGATGTGAAATCCTCAAGCATAGATGTATTTCTAGCTGCTCTATTTTAGTGGGCTGAGAAGATCCGAATTGCAGGAGGACGTTACTCCAAATGGACTTAAGCATTCATTAGCAAACGGTCCGACGTTTCGGTATTTATTAGAAGATGGAAGGGGTATAGGATATATTCAAATCTTGCTCAGTGACAACTCTACCGGAACCACTTAATTTACATTCATGTGGCTATCAATGGCTGACGAAACATTTGAAATCCATTAGACTTGTGATTAAAATACATAATGCGGATATGTGACATTGTCACATATCCGGTTGTTATGCCTCATAAGCGCCAGTAAATAGATATGCTTGCTAACAAACTCTTTAGAACACTAATACCAGCGATTTGCGGCTACTTAACTTATAGAGTTAGCACATACCTTTTTGAACTCAAATACCCACTTGAACCTCTTGACGATCTAAATACACCTGGAATTGTATTCTTATTTGAGTATATCTTAACTGCATTATTGATAGTTGGATTCTTCGTTTTCCAATACAGAGTAATTGTCCCTAGAACATTTAACTCAATCGTCAGACCAACTCAATTGACCCTAATTATTGGCTTAGCTTTTGGACTCTTGTTTGGGACACTGAACTACTTCCTTGATAGCGTAGAATTTAACGAGGCAACAATAACTTTCTTCAGAGCATTTATTGAATTTGAAAGTTTCTTTCTTGGTAACCTCTTCAGTATTCAACTGCTAAACTGGTTCTCAGCTAAAACTCAAGACAAAGAGGCATAACATACGATATGGTCGCATGGCCTTACTTAGCAATCTGCAAAGTGTCTGCTATACATCCCGCTTATCTGCCGCCAAGAAACTGATGTGCTTTCTACTATCTCCTGCTCGTGGGGATTTTTTATCTTCTTGACGCAGTGCCTCTCTGATACTTTGAATGCACCGGCAGATAAGCTACTTTTATCGGAATTAAAAAAGCTCGGAGGCCACAGCGCCATATCTGGGCGTTAGAGACCATACTCCATGGATCAGATTTTATCAACCTTCGACAGGTTTTACGAACTAAATGAAACTGAACAGGAATCGTTTCTCGCTGAGCTACTTTTAACAGCTAATAATAATCCTGAACGATTTAAAGAATTTGTTCGAGCTGCACCATTTGACCCAATAACTTCTCCAATCCCTGTAGTCTATGAGTCTCTGTCCAAGGATCTTAGTAACTGGGGAGACTTTTTCATAGAGGAAGCAGAACGAATTATTAATCTAGCAGAAAATGCGACTGAACCGAAGATTTACTTAAGCTATTTGAACGAGTTTAGTTTTATTGATGCAGACAATTTTGATCAACGAAATCGTCTCGTGGAATTAGCTTTAGGAATATCCAAAAATAAAAAAGCGATTTTCCGATACTACTCATTAACTCTTCTAGCCGACTTTTATTTAGACAAGTCTATGGACGAACATAAGTCGCAACTCATTCAATTTTTGGATGATGAGGATTGGATAGTGCGATACTGGGCATATCAGAACACAAAGGAACTCAACATACTCCCAGGCGAAAGAAAGCTGAAATTAACAGATATCATAAGATCAAGACTTTTTGACACAATCAAATACGGATAAACGGTCTCTAACAGACGATATAGCGAATGGCCAACTGAGCTCCTTGAAACTTCTGTGCAATTCGCCCGCGAACCTGCCCATTCTGCCAGCTTTTGTTCTTCTAGCTACTTTACCCTTTCTGGACTTAGACTTTCAGCACGCACTTCTTCGTGGATACTGTTGTGGTGGTTGGGCAGTTTCACTACCTTTCTACTTTTAAGATAGGATATGGCCACTCGCCATATCTGATCGTTGAGCACAATTAGAATTAAGCATGCTAAGTTTTCTCGAAGAGATTTTCCTATTTCTCAATAAACCTCATAACGAAAGTTCCTCTAGGTTATCTTCATTTGTAGTTGGAACAATTTTCGTTTCGTCAATGCTTGTGTTAATTCTAGAACTGAATTGGGTTTTCAGTTTGCTCTCTATCGTCAAGTTTATCATTACATTTTCAGCAGTTGGAATACCAGTCGGCTTCATTATTTACTTCATATTGGTGAGAATCGGAATAATAAAGACAGAATGGAAGGCCCTGTGGGCGATTGTAGTATCTGGCATTTTGTTAACTATTTCATTATCAAGTAAATTCAATAGAAATGGATTGCCAGAACAAGCAAACGAGCGGGTAATTATTACTGATTCACCCGAATTTGGTGAGACAATTTCTAGAATACCGATTGTAATTGATGATGAAAAATATGAACTGCGGACTACCATCGAAAACGGAAATAAATATCAAAAAGGTGACGAAATCCTAATCATCAAGTATTTGGGGAAACTAGGCTTTACTATTATAACAGCATGAAAAAGTGCTCAACATATGCTATGAATGAATGGGGTTTTATCGGTCAGGATATTTTGTGGGGGTTGGAAAGTACGCCACAAGTTTTAAATTTAAATCAAGGCGTGGCTATGTGCGAGACGAGAGATTAGTGCTTTTTAATCCCCACTCATTATAGCTAGACGTTATGCGCAACCGTACTTCGAGCATGAGATACCTAATCCTTCTAACCTTCTGTTTTCCAATCCTTGCTCAAGGACAAGGTTTTATACCTGTTGATACATTGACCACCATTCCGAACGAACTAACTAAAAAACTGAACGGCCGAATTAACTCAGTTGTGACTGTTGACTTTACCGGAGATGGGAAACTCGACTTTCTGGTAACTATGGCTAGTGAGGACAAACACAACTATGAATATTTAGAATATTGGATTACTTCAGAATTCGAACTTTTCAAAAAGAAAAAAAAGTTTAACGATGGAATTCAATACTATCATTTTGTGAATTTGGATCGCGATCCTGAACCAGAAATATTCTCTGCTTTCGGTTACGAAGATGGAATTGATTACGGATTCTTTGACTTGGACATGAAACTGGGCAAAGAAGAACTAATCTTCTATTTTAATCCTGTAATCATTGAGGGCAACAAATACCATTGGGGTTATCCGTGGGACATTGCTAACCTCTTAACAAGGAACTATAACGGAACTATCCAAATTCAGAGCTCAATTGAACACACAATAGTTAGAGACGGCAACATAACTTTTCCAGAAGACCAACCCTTTTTTCCAGTCATCTTTTTCTCTGGACATTCTACCCAAACTTATGAACTAACTGAGATCGAATCCAGAACATGGCTAACTATTGAACAGCTAAAAATGGAAGCGCATAACAGACGCTGATCGGTTATATGCCAAAGTGCTTTCTGGCTGGTTTCAGTGCGAACATCACCGTGAATCAGCCGCTGAGGAGAGTGATGTGCTTTCTACCAAGTGCTGCTCGCAGGAGTTTTTATCTTTCTGAGCGCAGTGCTACTCTGAACCGTTGTGAGCTTCGGCAGATTTCACTAGATTGTGCTATTCATTAGCTGTGGGCATACAACCGATAGCTGATCGTTAGCGTGAATCTATAAATATGAAAGATACGATATATATTGATATGGATAACGTACTAGTTGATTTCGATAGCGGAATAAAAGAGCTGGATGAAAAAACTAAGGTACAATTCGAGGGTAGGTATGATGAAGTCCCAGGAATTTTTTCATTGATGAACCCTCTTGAAAATTCAATCGAATCTGTTCAGGAACTAGCAAAATGTTATGATGTATTTGTTTTGTCAACTGCTCCATGGCTTAACCCGTCCGCATGGAAAGATAAAATCGAATGGATTCATAAGTATTTTGGAAAAGAGAAAGAATCAGTTTTATACAAAAGGTTAATTATCTCTCACCACAAAAACCTTAACAATGGGAAATACCTAATTGACGATCGAACAAAAAACGGTGCTGGCGAATTTGTGGGAGAACATATTCATTTTGGTACTGAAAAATTTCCTAATTGGGACAGTGTATTGAAATATTTAAAAAAGTAGGTTTATATATGAGCAACCACTATATTCTACACGAGGAAGGAGCTTTTTATAGCACAGAATTATTCATATTTAACGGTAAGATTTGTTTTCGAAGTAACAGTTCAGGAGGTGAACATTTACTCTATGTTCCAATCGAGTGCGAAAGGCAATTACTTTCCTGTCTACAAAACCAAATAGACTTTGGGGACTCAGAAAAAGAAGTTCCTGAAGTTATCTCTAGAAAGGATCGCCAAAAAATTCTTTTGGATCTCTTAGCTGAAAAGTATTCATATGGTGACAAAGACCCAATTCCAGATATCAGACATTTTTTTGATGAGAACGATATTAAACCAAAAGGTGAATACTGGCCTGATTCGGATAGATTTTGAATTGACTGTAAACGAAAGAACGACTTATAAACGGCCAATCACGCTAACATATGCTATGAATGAATGGGGCTTCATCGGTCAGGATACTTTGGTGGCACTTGGAAAGTCCGCCACGTCTGCGCGACCCGAAGTTTTAAATTTAAATCAAGGCGTGGCTATGTGCGGGAGGAAAGGTTAGTGCTTTCTAATCCCCACTCATCATAGCTAGGCGTTAGGCACAATATTCATGTCGCAGATAAGAACCAAAATTTCAGGACTGAAGAAACTCCAGAATACATTCAAAATCATAGATCGTTTACTTCTGAAGAGAACTTACTCGGCATCTTCTGAAGACTTTCCGAAAGGCAGTTTGATTGAACTAAGCAAGGAGCTAAGAGGTTTTACATTCCGTTTTGAACATTCGGACCTGCTTTTCAAAAACGAAATATTTGATTTCAAAAATATCTTATTGAAAAGGGGTGAATTCCAAATTAAAGTCAATGCATTCTATGCAACATCCCGAACTTTTGGAGAAATGAGCGGAATAGTCGGAAGCTTCAATTCAATAAATTTTGACACGTCTAATCGACAGTTTCATCGGCTAATAATCCCATGTTCTGAAAAACCTAATTATGTATTCTCGATTGAAAATGTATCTGTGGAGTATAAATACAAGCAACACACTAGCACCCGACTTGCAATTGAAGTTGATATTCCAGAAGGCAAATTTCACCTCTACCAAGTTTTCAAAAAACTAAATGACAAAACGAAACCATCGTATATCGTTATTGATTGTCAGACCTCAATGCAGTTTCAAGAGTTCTCTGAAATATGCCATTCTATTTTAATAAGTTTCGGATTTGTTTCTGGATCGTTAATACAAAACGAAGGATTCTTTTTTCAATATAGGAATCCGGAATTAAATGTTCCTACTAGTTTTTACCATACTCAATTTAGGAAATCGATTAAAGCATCGTACACACCAATTTATAGCAATCCGCATGGAATTATACATGATCGAAAAGTAGCGGACAAATATCAAGATAAAATAAAAGTGATGAGTAGCTTGAGTTTCTCTCGATTATGTCATCTCGTCCATTTAGAAAGCGACATGAAATCTGCTCTCTTTCTTATCCTTGAGACAAATACTACATCTTTAGTATCAAGCCCAGGTTTATTCTCAATAGCCTTAGAAACACTGGCAAATTTTGTTTATCAGAAAAATGAAAGTGGATTAGCACCAATTCCAGATAAGAAAATTGCCAAGCAGTTGAGGTCTGAACTAAAGACTGTTATTCAAAAACACTCGAAAGAAATTGGTGTTGACGCAGAAGCAATTCTTAGTAATCGTATTGATCAAATCAATCAAAGAACAAATAGAGAGAAACTACTGATCCCATTCAACATATTGGGAATTGAACTGAATGACTTAGACATTCAAGCAATTGAACAGAGGAATTCATTTCTTCATGGAAAAATTCCCATGATCCAAGACGAGAAACCTGAAAACATATCAGAAGAAGACAAGCTACGATACTTTCTTCATCTGAAACTGTTCACTCTTTTATCTGCATTAATTCTAAAACTATCAGAATTCAACGGTCATATTGTGAACTACCCAAAAATTCATGAATCATCAACTGGAAAAAAACTAAGAGAGAAACATTATAGAAAAATCTAAAAGTGCCTAACAAACACTTCCATGAATGATCTCACGGCGTGGAGGTTGAATAAAAGTACTAAAAAACCTCCCATTTTCTTCTTCTGGGCATGTTTTCTTCAAACAGCGGACTTGAAAAAGTAGGCATTTCTGTCAAGGATGAGCATGTAATTCGCCTCTCTCCTTCGCGGAGCTACGGCGGAGCAAGGATGGCGTAATGGAATGGTCACTCGCCTTGTCCTTTACAGTCATGAATACTTTTTGCACCTTTTGAAGAAGAAAATAACCTTACAGACTTCCATTAGTGATCCCAGATTAGGCCACAGTTATCAGATTAGTAGGTAAAAATGCCTTACCACAGACTAAGCAAAAGAGTTCGAGACTCAGCGTTTGTTAAGTGGTCAAGGCAAAGGTCTTATGGGTAAGTGCTTTTTCTATTTTCTGGTGCTGAAGCCGTTATGATACTCTACCCAATTCATAGGGTTCCTCAAATTTGAGCACATGATATATCCGGGATAGTAACTTTCTTGCAATCACCACTGCCGCTCTTTTCTTGGTCATTCGTTTGATCAATTCCTCATACTTGACAAGCATTACTGGATCCTTCTGTATCGTTTGCCAGGCACACTCAATCAATGAACTCCTCAACGCATTGTGTTTTCTGTTGGTCAGATGACCTTTCCAGTCGTGCTCTCCACTGCTGTAAGTTGTTGGCTTGAAACCCACAAAACTGTTGAGTTTTTTGAAACAAGGGAAGCGCGTTATATCTCCCAACTCAACCATGAGCTGAATAGAGGTCAATGGGCCAATGCCAGGGATACTTTTAAGCAGATCAATACTCGATGCATACCTGCTACATTTGGCTAGGTACCTGACTTTCCGGGAGACTTCAAGATGATGTTTATAGATTCGGTCGTATTGCTCGAGTAATAAGTCTAATGTATCTCTTCCAGATTTAGAGGGCATAGTCACTTCCTGCAACCAGCTGAGAAAAGCCTTGGTCCAAAAGGGATTATCGTATTCAACAGGGATAGGGATACCTGCAAAGGCTAGTGTGCCTTTGATCCTATTCTTCACCCTTACCAGGTCACTCCAAAGTCGTTTTCGATATCGAAACAATTGGCGATCTCCTTCCAGCTCCTCAGATGGGATATAGCTTCCTGTGAGTAAACCAGCTTGCAAGGCTTTGGCAATTTTACGACTATCTACCCTGTCTGTCTTATTCTGAGTCTCCTGCTGGGTAGTGGGATATCAGCTGGATTCACTACTAAACATGTGTAGCCAAACGATATCAATTCTCTAGCGATCCAAAAACCGAAACGAGTAGCTTCATAGGCACAATGTATCTCAGCTCCGGGAAAATGAGCCTCTAGATAGGTTTGTAATACCTCAGGGAAAGGTGCCTGACTAAATGTTCTGTGATGAATCTGGCCTGTGAAGATTGATACTGACCATTGTTTTTTGTGGACATCAATGCCCACATAAAGTACTAAATTTTCAAATGTTAGTGATTCCTTTTTCATAATCTCAAGGGTTTTATTATTAGATAACCACTACCTTGAGATCATTACATGGATACTATCGATTATATGCCAAGGTGCTTTCTGGCTGGTTTCAGTGCTAACTTTACTGTGAATCTGCTGCTGGGAAAGGTCAGTGCGTTCTACCATCTTTGGCTCGCAGGAGTATTTATCTTTCAAACCGCAGTGCCATTTGGAACCGTTGTGAGCTTAAGCAGATTTCACTAGCTTAGTGCTATTCACCAGCTGCGGACATACACCCGATAGCTGGTCGTTGGCAATCATTACTAAAACTGCAACATGTTAGAAATCAGACCTCTTAATAATTTGTCAGTCTATTTAGATAGACTTGTAAAAGGTCGGTTATGGCTTAAGGTACTCATTGCATTGGTCATAGGTGCTGGTCTTGGGGTTTTAATAAATCCGTCTACAGGACTTGTTTCAGAGGGATTTAGCCTTTCGTTTGCCAGTTGGCTTGATTTGCCGGGCCAAATTTTTATGAGGTTAGTTCAAATGATTATGATTCCCTTAATTTTTGCATCTATTATTTCTGGAATTATAGGCAATACATCAGACGACCTTAAAACCTTTGGGCTAAAACTGTTATTATATTTTATTTTCACTACAGTCATTGCGATCAGCATTGGTTTGTTCGTGACACTCATAATGAAACCTGGCCGATATATTTTTCAGTTAGGGGGATTTCCAAATAGCGGAGAAAAGTTAATTGAAACCGCTGAACAAACCAACATCACTGAAAACCTTCCAAATACGATTTCTAATCTCATTCCCAATAATCCACTAGAGTCTATCTTAATGGGAGAAATGCTTGGTGTAGTAATATTTACCGTAATAATTGGAGTCGCTATTACTCAACTCAAACATGACACGGCAAGGCCTATCATTCGATTTGTTGAAGCAATTCAAAAGATTTGCATGATTGTAGTCTCATGGGCAATGATGCTCGTTCCATATGCCGTATTTGGTCTTATAGCAGCGTTGGTATCTAGGACAAGTATTGAAATATTTCTTGGTTTAGGATACTATATAATAGTTGTCATTTTGGGACTATTACTCCTATTGATATTCTATTTAATAATGGTATTTGCTCTTACACGGCAGAATCCATTCAAATTTTTAAGACTAATCCGTGAACCACAGCTATTGGCTTTTTCTACTGCTAGTTCGGCAGCTGTTATGCCTCTATCTATGAAAACTGCAGATGAAAAATTAGGGGTATCCTCGAATATAAGTGATTTTGTGATTCCGATTGGGGCGACGATAAATATGGATGGTACTGCTCTATTTCAATGTGTAACTACTCTGTTTATGGCACAGGCTTATGGCATTGATCTTACTATAATTAACTTGATATTAATAACCACTACAGTGGTAGCCGCATCCATCGGAACTCCTGCCATTCCAGGAGGAGGTGTTATCATACTTGCATCGGTGCTACAGAGTGTAGGAATTCCAATAGATGGATTGATCATTATTATTGGTATAGATCGAATCTTAGGAATGTTTAGAACAGCAGTTAATGTGACTGGAGACCTGACTGCAAGTGTGATTTTTAATAAGTTTTATGGGGCTAAAAAACAATAAAACGTTTGCCAACAAAACCTAAACTGCATTAAAACGCAGTTTAGCCAAACGTTGACAGCAACGTGCATGAACAAAATCTTGCTAAACCCTTGTTCCATATGGAAGTAAAAAATGAAGACCTACCTAAGAATTGGAAAAAAATCAATGTTCTAACTGGTGTTGTTGCTACCTTGATCATTCCAATAACAGTAATTGTAATCGGGAATTCCTTTAGCACCGCAATTAAAGACAAAGAAATAAAATTAAAGTATGTCGAACTTGCCATTGATATACTTAACAAGGGAGATCAAAGTAATGAACGAACTAAAAAATGGGCTATTTGGGTATTTCGGTCGGACTATGCCACCCATTTCGGTCAAATGGTGCCACATCCAGAAGAGTTACAAGGATAACATTTCTATTGATTTTTGAGTAGTCCTTTTCTTAAAGATTCGCCATTGAGGTCGATTCGATGTGAGGTATTGACTAACCTATCCAAGACAGCATCAGCAATGGTTCCTTCACCAATAATATCGTACCAGGCAGAGACGGGTATTTGAGAGCAAACAATGGTGGATTGTTGATCAAAACGATCATCGATAACATCAAGTAGTATTTCCCGAGCCAGGTTGTCAAGTGCTTGTAAACCAAAATCGTCAAGGATGAGCAAGGCGGCCTTACTGAGTTTGTTGAGTTCTTTGAGATAGGTACCATCGACCTTGGCCAGTTTGAGTCTAGTAAAGAGCCGGGCAGTAATCTGGTAATAGACCCGATGATCCATCAAGCAGGCCTGATGCCCAAGAGCCTGACTCAGATAGCTTTTACCAACTCCTGATGGCCCAGTGATGATGATGTTCTCCTTTTTGTTGATGAAGTCCAGAGAAGCGACCCTTTCAAAGGCATTTTTATTGAGACTTCTGGCATGGTGATAGTCTACTTCAGCCAGAGTAGCTTGTTGTCGCATGGCTGCGTTCTTGATCAGTCGTTCTGTCTTACGTTGTTGGCGGTCTTCCCACTCATGGTCAATGAGCATAGCCAGGTATTCGTCATTGGTCCATTGATCGTGTTGCTGGCCTTGAAGGTGTTGCTGGTGGTGATTGGCCATGGCATGTAGCCTCATCTTCTTGAGTTTTTCCAGCGTCTGATGATTGTTCATGATAACAAAATGGGTTTAAAATGATAGATGTGATTATTGATAAGAGGATGCTCCTCGTATGTTCTCATGTTCAGGAATATGTGATTGATCACTTTGAGAGAATAGATCGAACTGATCGTCTTCCAGTCCATTTTTGAGCATATTCCGTACTACCTGATAACTGTGGGACTGACACTCCAGCGCCCTTTGACAGGCTTTATCAAGCCGTTCAGAACCGTAGCTTTTGGCCAGCTGTATAATGCCCATGGCTCTTTTGTAGTTGACTTCCGGATACTGTTGATCAGCCAGTAACCCTTTGATGAAAGAAGTCACATATTGACCATGTTTATCAGCCAGTCGCTCGAAGTAATCCGGGCTCCACTGGCTATAAGCCTGATGGGCACTGCTCAAGTGGTCTTTTTGCGTGATGTAGCTGCCTCTAGCCTTGCTTCGTCCGTGGATGGCAATACGTTCATGATTATAGTAGATCTCAACCACTGAGCTGGTGTAGTGGATCTGGGTCCGTTTACCAATAAACCGATAAGGCACACTATAGTAGTTCTTATCAGGAGAGAAGTAGACATAGCCCATCTTCTGCACTTTGGCCCTACGGTACTCTTTGAGTTGATAAGGCGTAGTTGGAAGTGGCTTTAGACAACTGCGCTCAATAGATTGGAACAACTCTTTACGACTGGATTCTTTACGCTGAAAGAGCAAGTCATTGTAGCGATCCAACAATAGTCGTATAGTCCGATTGAGGTCTTCCAGAGAGAAAAAAGTCATCTCTCGTAATGGATAGTAGATCCGCTGATAGGCCAGATTTACAGCGTTTTCAACTAGGGCTTTATCCTGCGGAGAATATGTACGAGTAGGGTTGATCACACAATCGTGATGGAGTGCAAACTCTTTCAATGTCCGATTGATCTGAGCTTCATATTTACTGGCTCTTTGGACAGCTGACTTCAGATTATCACAAACAATAGCCAAAGGGACGCCTCCGTAGAACTTCAGGGCATTGCCCATGCATTTGATCAGATCCTCACGTTTTTGACTGTAACAGGCTTCTACATACGTGTACTGGCTATTGGGAAGGATAGAAACAAATACTTCAACCTCAATCTGTTCTCCAGTTGACTTATCAACGATATGGAGCTTCTTACCCGCAAAATCTATGAATATCTCATGGCCGGGCGCATGATCCAGTTTCATCGATCCTTTTTCTTTGGGATACTTCCTGCGATAATGCTCCATGAACTGAGTATAGCTGTAAGCCTTTTCATGGGATGCCTGATACTCCTGGTAGTGATGCTGGAAGGTAAATCCAGGGTGATGACGAGTCTGGCGCATTTGATCAAAAAAGACCATCAACGACCCATATCGCTCGTTTTCAATTGTGGTCAAAGAGGGAAATTGCTCCTGTAAAGTCCCATTATCCAGTTCCGCAAGCTCTGATAAAGGCTTATCTGTAGCCTTTAAAAGCTGAATGTAACGATTGATTGTGTTGCGACTAATGCCGAGGGTAGTTCCAATCCGGCGATTGCTCAAGCCATCTAGGTGTAGTCTAATGATCTGTTTAATATCCATCGGGTCAAGGGTGTAGGCCATCTCGCTTTTCTCCGCGAGATTGCAGCTTTCTTAAACCTTCTGGATGGGATTAGTCAAAAAGTGGCACAAATCGAACCGTCATAGCGGCACAGTTTGGCCGGAACAGGTGGCACAGTTAGAACCGTAATACATGGTATCAGAACAGTACTTGACCCATTTTACTGGCACAAATCGAACCGTACTTCCTAGGCTGGTAACGAATCTCCTTTAGGCCAGTTTAGTGGCACAGTTTGACCGAAATCACTGGCACCCTCTAACCGAAACAGGTGGCACAAATCAAACCGAAATAGCCACTATTGAGACAATCAATAAATACTCTGAAATAAAGCTCGATTCTGCAACTAAAAAGGAACTTCTTAACACGGAATTATTTCCAAACTTATCAAGTCTTGAGCTAACTGAACTTGGTTGGTTGCAAGCTAAGAAGGGCAATTACGACGAGGCAATTTCTTTTTACGATTTTGCCCTAAAGAGGAGACCAGAACATTCAAGAACATTACAATTAAAAGGGTACTCTCTTCAAGCAGTTGCGACTGAAAAAAGTAATTTTAAATTACTTGATGATGCGTTAGATGTAGTAACCAAATCAATTGAAATTGATAATTATAGATGGGCTTATTATACTGCCGCATTGGTATACTGGAAACAAGGGAAAAAGAAAGAGGCAGGAGAACATATTATTCATTTCTGGAAAGTGTCAAATAGTAATAGTCGTAACTATTTACTTGGAGATGACGAAATGAAGCAAATAGTTGAATACCCCTCGATTAAGAATCAACTACAGTAAAGCTCTGGACATATGCCATGAACGAATGAATTTTCATCATTCAGCATATTTTCGTGGTGATGAGGCATTAGCTCGTATTGATGGTACTAAAATAGCTTTGATACAGTTTTCATAGTTATAAACATCTTGCCACTTGTTGGGAGATGAATAAAACCATAGTTAGAATAGAATCTAACTGCTTTCTCATCAATTGGGTCTACAACAACTGCCATTGAAGCAACTGTTTTAGTGGTATCATAACTTCTTTTAAGAGCATCTAGCAACAACAACTCGCCTATTCCTTCACCTTTATTGTTGACATTCCTAGCTAATCTTCCTAACAAAGTAACTGGTAAGTTTTCATATGATGAAGGTAGAATCTTTATTACCTCAACAGGCAGCTCATCTCTATTGATGCTTGAACTTGACAAGGTATAATAACCTTTTACAATATTTGATTCATCCGAAAGAATGAAGCACACTGACAACTTTCGTTTGATGTCTTGTCCTGCTTGCTTATGTAGATAACCGTCTAATAATTGGTTTCCGCAAGAAAATTTAGCTTTATTGTGAGATTTAGATAATGCTTGAGTTAAGTAACTCATTTATTATTTAACTCATCATTGTATTTCCTAGCTGCAGTTGTTAACGCCTGATTAGGTTCTGACTCACCTAGTAGAGCATTAAAAAAAACTTCTCTATCTTTTTCAGATGACAAAACTCTATTATGCTCGTCCATAATTTGCTTTGCCTTGTCCTGAACAGAATAAATAACAAATTCAGTAAGAGTTCGATAACCTCCAAGCACAGCTGCTCTCTCAAAAAATTCCTTTTGTTGCTTAGGTAGTCTGGTATCGAATCTTGCCTCTAAAGTTTTCATAATCTCAAATTTGCATCCACAAACGTACGTATATTAACCGTACTAAACAATATGTACGTGTCTTAACCGTACAGAGTTTGTGGAACTCTGAAATGATCTAAAACAAGGAGCTAAGCTCCATGGACTAAAGTGGGTACCAGCCTGCGGCTGGCAGGTTTGCAAATGCCTGGGGCAGGTCGTACTTTTATCTGAACTTGAACCAACAAGCCAACGGAACCTGGTTGGAGAGTTGTAAATAATATAAAAAAGGTATCATGAGAAATCTACTACTCTTATTCTTGAGCTTTGCTTTTCTAATATCCTGCACCGGTAATGGTGAAAGACAAAATGAAAAAGAGTCAATTTCCAAAGCCAAAGAGTCAACAGATTCAGTTAAGGTAATATCAGAACCTGAACCCGAAACTGAACCTGGAAATGAATCTTTTACCCTGAAAGCTAAGTTCATCAATTTTAGATTGGGTGATGCAGAACATTATGGATTTGAAGATGAATCGGGTAAATATTGGAACTTCGCAGGCTGCAGAGATGAGACGCATTATTTTGCAGAAGAACTAGATGATAACGAAGTAGATGAAAGTAATCAGGGTTGGGGCCCAAATACAGAACTTCAGGGGAAATGGTTTCAATTAACCATTGTTAAGGAAGAACAACCCCAGTACATTGACGGCCCAATGGTAACGGTAGATATTATTCAAGAAGCAACTCTGATTAAAGAATAATACTATTCACAGCAATACTTAAACTGCATCAAAACGCAGTTTAATCGTAATGGCCAACAGACAGACACAGCGCCATATCAAGGCTTTCCGGGCAATTGTGGTAACCTTTCCCAATCATGCTGGTCTTTAAGTATAAAAATGAGAGCAACCTTCCTTCTTCTTGTCACAATGAATATTTCACCGACCCTGATGGCAGTTGGATGGTTGTTTGGGATTGTTCAAACCCCGAAACCGGTGCCATGTCCATGGGAACTGATTATTGAAAGTAAAAATTCACTTTCTGAATCCATCAATGTGGTTTTAAAGAGATTAAAAATGTCAAAAGCTCTTTCTAACCGTTTAAGAGCTGATCTTGAAACTTACACAAGTTTCAAATTAGCCCATAACGAGACCATCACGCATGAATTAACCGGGCTATTTGCAACGGCTACTGCTATCCGATAATTATAGATATTCAAAAGTCTACGCGACCTAGTCAAGCTTACGGATGAAGTTGGAAGTTAGGGTTCCATTAGAATAGACAGGTTGCAACCCTTACACATTATTTAGCATCTACCTTTAAAGAAAGGGGAATAATGAATCGCCAAATTCAAAAAACAGCCTTAATCTCGGGAATTGGAATTTTCCTTATGGTGCTAACAGTACCAGTAGCTGAATTCGTTATTTTCCCTGAACTATTGGATTATGCGAATGCAGAGATCACGTTCAAAAACATTCAGGAAAACCGTTACTTATTTACCACTGGGATATTCCTGCACGTAATCACCTTAATTTGTGATGTGGTAGTCGCATGGGCTTTATACGTGTTTCTTAGGCCTGTGAATAGAGACTTTTCACTACTAGTTGCCTTTTTTAGAATTGTTTTTGCAATTATTACCTTATCCGCTCTATTAAATCTTGTAGGGGTACTGAATCTAATCCAAAATGCAGAGTACCTAACGTCATTTGACCAATCACTTTATTCCAAGGTTTTTCTCTCAATTAAAAACTTCAATCTTCAATGGAGTTTTGCCTTTGTCTTTTTCGGAATTTACCTGATTATGCTTGGAGTTTTGGTTTATCAAGCCACTTACGTTCCCAAAATTTTTGGATTTCTTTTAATCGTTGCCGGGGCTGGCTATTTAATTGACACTTTAAGGTCTTTCTTTTTTCCTTCGATTAAAATGGACTACTTGATGATTACTTTTTTTGGTGAGTTAATATTTATGTTTTGGCTCCTCATTAAGGGTTGGAGAGTGAAGGTCTTTGAGAGTAATCCTAACCAAGAAGAGGAATGTAACAAAAACCATCATCCATAAGCTTACCTCACTGCTGAACTAAGCATTTTAATGATTCTTTCAATGCTGATCTGGTATTGGGTATGGGGCTGGACGTTCGGAAGAACTTTTCGACATAAAAACGGGACTTGACCGAACCTAGCGTTTCAACTGCTCAAGCACAAATTTCTTGTAGCTGGTGCCAATAGGAATCTCCTTTTCACCAATCTCAATATCCTGATGTGTATACGCTGTAATCTTAGCAGTATTGACAATAAAGGACCGGTGTACTCTTAGAAAATTAGATGGCAGAAGTTCCTCAAAATTGGTAATGGTATTCTTTGAAATGATATGATCATCAGGGGTATGAATAGTGATGTAGTCCTTAATACTTTCTACAAAAAGTATATCATCAAAGTAAACTTTCAGGTTCTTCTTATTGGAGTAGACATATATTGAACTACCGGATTTTGTTGGAAAGGTTGGAACCTCGACATTAGCTGATTCAGATTTCATGTATTTGTTAATGGCCTTAAAAAATCGATCAAATGATATCGGCTTAAGCAGGTAGTCGACTACTTCAATCTCATAGCTTTCAAAGGCATACTCCCTAAAAGCCGTTGTGAGTATGACCGCTGGGGGGTCCGTGAGTGACTTGATAAAACTGATTCCATTGATTCCCGGCATTTCAATGTCTAAAAAGATCAAATCGATGGATTGTTCGTTCAGGATTTGGAACGCACTCATTGCGTCCTTGCAAGTATCTATCAATTCAAGTTGAGGCATCTGATTCACATAGCCTTTGATCACATCCACAGCCAGCGGCTCATCATCTATAATCAGGCATTTGATAGAAGTGGTCATTGGTTCATAATTTAATCGTTAATCTAACTTTGTATGAGTCAGGTTTGTCTTCGACATCAATGGTATAGCGATTCGGATACTGAAGCTCCAGCTGCCTTTTCATGTTTCGAACGCCAATTCCTCTGCCCTTTTCCTGTGTTTCCGGGGTGTTCTCTGCCTTTGAGTTAAATACCTCGAAATTCAGAAGGCTATCTTCCACTTGAAGCATTACTTTGATGACAGGCACTCCAACCACTCGTTTGAGTGAATACTTGAACGCATTTTCCACAAGTGAGATCAAAATCAAAGGGGCAACACGAGTTTCCTTATCGCCAATATGCTCTTCGAGCAGAATTGTCAGTTGGTCACTGTACCGCAGCGTCTCCAGGTCAACATAGTTTTCAATCAACGCCCATTCTTTCAATATGGGAACGGTAGCCTCATTGCATTCATAGATGGTATAGTCCAGTATTTCAGAAAGCTTGAGTATCATTTCGGGAGTCTGCTCAGATTTGTTCCTGGAAAGACTGTAGATATTATTCAGGGTATTGAACAGAAAGTGTGGATTCATTTGTGCCTTGAGGAAATCCAATTCATTTTTCTGCCTTTCTTTTTCAAGCATAATCAGCTGATTTTGTTGCATGAATCGCTCCTTGGTCATCTTGAGGAAGTAGAGGGAGAAAGCCGGTATGTAGACTGAGGTAGTGAACACCTTGATCAAATACACTTTGTCCATAAGTATCTCGCCAATCGATTCATTAAGCGTCTCCATACCGATCAAAGGCTGAGCAATATGGATAACGGATAATCGACCTAATGCAGACAGTAGATAAGCAAGTGCCAATAAACTCACAATAAATATCAGGTATCGGCCTTTGTTGAACCACTGAGGGATCTGATAATATACCAGAGCATAGGCAGCGATCATCTGAACAGGCAGTAACGCCATCATATTGATAGAGTTGTCCTTTAGGTTGCCACCAAATAAGCTACCATGATAAGCCAACCCAAATACCACGAATACCCAGAACACACCATGAATCAGTATTCTGGCCCTAAAAAATCGATCAAGTATGTGAGGAGGGGTTGACATGAATATGAATGTTCAATGCAAAATAGGGTGTTTGAGGAGACCAATATCATTTCGTCGACAAAGACCATGATTGTAGTACCCAATGGACATATTCTGAGTGTAAATGACATTCATACTCACCAACCGCTTAAACTTCTTCGAATTCACTACATCGGTCTTCTTTCTAACAATCTGTTTCCCAGGTCTGATCACATTTGCATAGTGTAAAAACATGATTAGATCAAAGGCCATGAAAAAACTCATAATAATAATAGCCCTCCTTTTCTTTTCAGACCTGCTTATGGGGCAAAGCTGTTATGCTTTGCTGCAAGCAATAAGAAGAGATGATGTTAACAAAGTCAAAGAACTTATTGGATCAGTAGATATTGACTGTAGTGACGGAGATAGTGATCCCAGGACACCACTGGTCATGGCTTCTCGCAGGGGTCATGAAGAAATAGCTCTCCTTCTTATTGATGCGGGTGCAGATGTGAATTACAATAACAGCAATGATGAAACGCCCCTGATGGCTGCCTCTGGTAGTGGAATGACTGAAGTAGTCAGAGCTATGATCAATAAAGGAGCTCATGTCAATGAGGTTGAGTTTGGAGACGGAACTGCGCTATTAATAGCGTCACGTCATGGGCATTTGGAAGTCGTCAGGTTATTGATCAGTGAAGGTGCTGATGTTAATAAAAAGGTATGGGGTGATGGAACCCCACTTAGTAATGCTGTGGAGAAAAACCACAGGGATATCGTGAAGTTGCTTATCGAAAGTGGGGCAGATCCATCCAGTGGTACTTTCTCGGATGGTTACCCCTTATGGCTAGCAGCACGAAATGGAGATAGGGAAATGGTAAAACTATTGATAGAAAATGGCGCTGACGTTAATGAAAGCTTCTCCGGAGATGGCAATGCCATGATTCAGGCGGCCAAGAATGGAGACCTGGAAATGATCAAGAGTTTGATAGCCTTTGGAGCCAATATTGATAAAGGTGTAAGAGGGGATGGTAATCCACTGATCATGGCAGCTAATTATGGTCATGAGGATGTGGTTATCTATCTCATTGAAGCTGGAGCAGATGTTAATTATGAAGTGACCGGGGATGAAACCCCTCTCATCAAAGCATGCGAACGGGGAAATTTAGATCTTGTCAAACTATTGGTTGAAAGTGGCGCTGATGTGAATAAATCTTCCAGAGATGGAAACTTCTTCAACTCGAGTTTACGTACTCCTCTAAATATGGCAAGAAAATATAACCATGATAGAATAGAGGTATACCTGCTGGAACAAGGGGCAACTCACGAGTAGTCAAAAATATTTGAGGGTTGAAAACCAAAAAGTAGGATATCCAGCATTTTAATGTGGGTGTCCTACTTTCGTGTTTTCCATGGCATTATTCTCCAGTTGAATCCATCGATAAATATGTTTAACAAGCACTTCCATCCATAAGCCTGCGCGGCACGGACTGTAAATGGTTAACCGCCTGCCGCTGGCAGGCTTGCAAAGGCTGGTGCGATGAGATACTTTTATAGACATCTGAAAAAGTCCAGCTTACAGATGATAGTTGGACGTAAGCAATTAAGGAGGTCAAGTCGAAAAACAAAGATTAGAAATGAAATTAGTCGAATTACTGGCAAATCGATTAAAGGAGGTTTTAACCGAGGGTAAATGGGTTATTGGAACCAATTTTAAAGAGCAAATTTTTGATTTAGAATGGAGAGAAGCGATCCGAAAAGTTGATTCTTTAAATTCAATTGCAGATTTGACTTTTCATACCAGCTATTATATTGAAGGTATGGCAAATGTGTTAGAAGGTGGTGAACTTGAAATTAGAGATAAATATAGTTTTGATTATCCTCCTGTTAAATCTGAACAAGACTGGAGAAACTTAGTGAACAAATTTTGCGCAGATTCAGAAAGGTTTATCAACCTGGTAGAAAATCTGACGGAAGAAAAGCTAGAAGAAATCTTTGTTGATGAACAATATGGAAATTATCTGAGAAATGTTGATGCTATAATTGAACATACGTACTATCATTTTGGACAAGTAGTGATATTAAGAAAGATGATCAAAAAGCTGCCAATATAGGTATACATGAAACCGCGAATAGAAATATCACTTGTACATTTTAACTCTCCAGAACTTGGGTAGAATTGGAATCTATTTTTTGAAGATGAATTAGATGTAAATATTGTAGAAGGAGACATTTTCAATGTAAAATCAGATGCGATCGTAAGTCCTGGAAATTCATTTGGTTTCATGGATGGAGGATTAGACCTTCTGATTTCGAAAAAAATGGGATGGGAAATTCAAAAAGAACTAAAGAGAAAAATTGATTCTTCGGATTTAGGTGAATTATTGATTGGACAAGCACTGAGTATTGAATCAGATAATGGAATTGTGATCTGCGCTCCGACAATGAGAGTTCCGACCAGTGATGGTATCCCCAATTCACTGAATGCCTACCTCGCGATGAAAGCGATTTTAGTTGAAGGAATTAGCAATGAAAAGATTAATTCAATTGCAATTCCAGGGCTTTGTACGGGAACGGGAAGAATGTCTCCTTACACTTCAGCAAAACAAATGAAAGCAGCATATGACGAAATTATCAATGATAAAAAACCAGAGTTTCCATTATACATGGATGCAGTAAAATTTCATAATAGTTTGAAACGAAATAAGCACTAAGGGCAGCAATACTTAAACTGCATCAAAACGCAGTTTAATCGTAATGGCCAACAGACAGACACAGCGCCATATCAAGGCTTTCCGGGCAATTGTGGTAACCTTTCCCAATCATGCTGGTCTTTAAGTATAAAAATGAGAGCAACCTTCCTTCTTCTTGTCTTGGTTCTCCAATACAACTTTATTTCAGCACAGGTTTCAATTGAACAACTAGGTTTAGAGGCTGGAAAATACAAAGTTGGCTTTATCCATTACACAACTTATGATAGTTCCAGGACATATAACCGAACCTTTGACTGGACTTACGATAATGTTCCCAGACCAATTCCAATAAGTATCTGGTATCCATCAAGTGAAAACTCTTCGAAAGTTGCTCCCCTTAACGTACTGGATTACATGAGGATACTTAAGGAGGAAGAGGAGTGGGAACACCTTCCTGATGAACAAATTTTGAACTGGTTTTATTATCCTAATACAGCGTCAAATCGAAATCATCTCCAGGAAGCAACAACTGCTTTTTCAGCACTAAAGCCTGCAGATGGAAAATATCCAACCGTCATTTATGCGCCCAGCTATGAGGCTTCATCCCTTGAAAACTTTGCGCTTTGTGAGTTTTTAGCAAGTTATGGTTACGTAATTGTATCAAGCCCGAGTCGAGGAACTGAGCATCGCTTTTTTGAAGGGGGAACAGAGAAGGACATGGAAACTCAAGCTCGGGATATAGAAGTTTTGATTAGAGAAAGCGGTCGATTGCAATATGCGGATCAGGATAAGATAGCAACGATGGGATTTAGTTTTGGAGGTTTGTCACAGGTTCTATCGCAAATGAGAGACGAAAGGATCAAAGCAACGGTGAGCCTGGATGGAAGCATCAAATATCAATATGCAACTTTGAAGAAATCACCATTTCATAACATCGAAAGGATGGATGTTCCATTTATACATTTCTCACAAAAGGAAATCCCACCCCAAGTTCTCATTGAAGACAAAATCGATTCAGCACTGAACACTGAATTTGAATTTTTCGACAGCCTAAAATATAGTCATGCGTACCATTTCCAGTTTCACAATTTGACGCATTCATATTTTAGCACTTTAGGCGTAATATTTCAACCACGGGATCAACGACAAGATAAAAGTGATGCAGAGATCATGGAGTCCTATCGATGGGTTTCAGTATACACACTCAATTTTCTAAATGCTTATTTAAAACATGAGGAAAGAGGATTAGAATTTCTGAATCGTGAACCAGAAGAAAACACAAATAGGGCTGATCTCATTTCAAAGACTACAAGACTATTCACAAACCAAAATTTCACATTTCGAGAGTTTAACGACCTGGCAAGAGAGCAAGATTATGAGAATCTCAACGTTTTGTACGATTCTTTGATTGCCGAGCATCCGGACTTTGAAATACCTGAAGGAAATCTAAATAATCTCGGATTGCAACTTGTTTTTAATCCTCAAAAAGCTACGATGGGAGTCAACGTTTTTCTTTTTGCAATAACACGCTATCCTGACTCAGCAAACCTATGGGACAGCCTTGCAGAGGGATATTTGTATCTTGGCGACAAGAAGAAAGCAATTGAAAGTTTTGAAAAATCTCTGCAGTTATTTCCGAAGAATCAAAATGCAATTAATAGGCTCGAGGAACTGAAATAAAAACCAATGACAACTAAACACACAGATCACCCTTTGACTACCCATTTTTGGAGTGCCGGCTGGGGCTATACAGTTGAAGAAAATCTCCCTGCTTATTTGGCTTTATTGCGTAAGGGGAAGCTTTATGAAACTTTGAAAAAAGGTTACCCAGGAAAAGAGATCATTCTGAATTTGACTGATGCCTATGCGGAAATGACGGGAGTAATCTTTTGGGACGAAGATGGAGACTATGATGAAGCACTAGATGCATTTCCTCTCCTCGTTAATTATATCCTTGAAACGGAGCTTGGGATCTATGATCTTTATCATGTATCGGAAATCGTCGAAAATTTCTTAGATGATGGACTTGAAAGTGGGCCAGAACATCTTCAAGAGCTGAAAGAAAACATTCTTCTTCTCTCAGCTATCTTCGAAGATGAAAAATATAAAAGCGCAATCTATGCGGGACTAAAGGATAAATCCAGAAATGATTATGATGAGCTCATTTCCATGGCAAGTGCTTTCTACGGGGAGAGTACGTTTGAATTGTTTTTCAGTTTTGCAAAGCACCAGCCTATACAAGTATTAGAGTTGTCGTACTGGACTTCCAGAATGGATGAGGGGCAATATCAACGCTTTATGGAATGGACGCGCAGTTATATGCCTGCTGACCGTCTTGAAAAACCCGTTTCCCGCAATTACGAGTATAACAAAACCGAGAAAGCCATCCTTGAGAGGGTGTTTTTTTATCCCGAAGAAACACTGAAAACCAGACGAGATCGATATGATTTCCTGATTTGGGGAATTTCATCCACGGATGAATTTATGGCGAGCAAAGCAGCCTGGTTGTTGGAGGATCTACCACTTTCCGAATGGCCTCAGGGCAGCATGGAAATCATTGAAGAACTTTTTAATGTGATGGAGCCTAATTGGATAACCAATGTAAAAAAAGAAAATCGGTCGCTAACAATCAAAGAGCGACTTGGAAGACTTCTGAAAAAGGATACTTAGCTAAACATTATACAAAAAGATCACTTTTCGAAGAATCACTATTTTTGCATTAATGACTAGAGAATTGAAGAAATCATACCTTAACGAGATCAAATCAAGAATCTCCGAAGAAATGCCGAAAGTGATTGAGGAGATCGAGGCCTATGAGGATAAACTCAAGAGAGGTCAATTAACTCAAAACCCAAAAACTGCGCCTCAATTTAATGAATAAGCCAATTCTTACAGTCGTGGCGGGCTGCAATGGGTCGGGGAAATCATCATTTTCATCTGCACTAACACCAAACAATACTCCACCCTTTGATTATGACAAAGAATATCTAAATATCTACAAGAAGGAATTTGATTCTGACATTAAAGACATTGTTGCTCACAACAAAACAAGGCAATTACTAGAAGAGAAAGTCGAAATTTCAATTGCTGATAACAGCCATTTTACTTATGAGACTAACTTTAACTCAACACCATTATTCTGGCCAGAAAATTCAAGGAATCTAATTTCAAACTGCGGCTCTTCTATTTTTGCCTGAATTCCATAGAAGAAGCAAAACGGAGAGTACAAATTCGTGTCGAAAATGGTGGACATCATGTGTCGGAACATGAAATCAGATTACGATACCACCTTGGATTTAGGCATCTTAACAAACACTGGAAGTATTTTGATGAAGTCTACCTTTTCGAAACAAGTGCTTTTAAAAAAGAACCCAAGTTAATACTAACCGTAATGGATGGTCAAATTGAATTAGAAAATGAACTGCCTAAATACCTGAGAAGCCTAATCCCAGATGTCCTCGCATAATGTGTATAACAAGGAGCTAAGCCCAATCGTATTGAAGCGGTACTTACAAAATACCCTGCGATTCGCTGGTGTAGAAGAAATGTGAAAGGTATGCGCCTCGGGCTAAACGGACTATGCCTGGCAGGTCTTGACCGTAACACCCAAGCTTCTCTCTAGATGAATTTTACGTGCAGTCTTTATTTGATGTTAACTTGCGACTGATGAAATTTTTCAAGGAACTTCAGCGAAGAAATGTCATAAAGGCCGCTATATCCTATCTGGTGCTGGCCTTCGCGCTATTGGAAGCTGCTGATATCATATTTCCCATTATTGGAGTTACCCAAATTGCGGTTCAATATCTACTCTTGGTGGCAGTGGTGTTTTTTCCGATATGGCTCATTTTTGCCTATGTCTATGAATGGACACCTACAGGATTCAGAAAAACCGATAATGTCAAGGAAGATGAGTCGGTACACCAATCAACCAGCAAACGCCTCAATCAGTGGATCATTGGTGGATTACTCTTAGCGGTAGGTTTGTTGATTGTTGATCGAATTTTCAATGTTTCTGCGGGGCTGATAGAAGCTGAACCGAAAGTCAGCACCATTGCTATTCTTCCTTTTAGTAACGAAAGTCCGGATTCAGATAATGAATTTTTTGCCTCTGGGATTCATTCAGATGTGTTAGTCAAATTGTCTGCAATAAAGGATTTCAGAATTATCTCCAGGGCCTCTGTGATGCAGTTCAAAGATTTCGAAGGAGATCTATCTGAATTGGGTGATCGGCTAAATGCAAAATACATACTGGAAGGTGCGGTGAGAAGACTAAATAATCAAGTCCGTATTTCAACTCAATTAATTGAAGTAGAATACAATCAGGTAATCTGGTCTGATCAATACGATGAAGAACTGGAAAATGTATTCGAATTACAATCAAGAATAGCAACACAAATTTCAGATAAGCTGCAAGCGAACCTTAGTCAAAGCGAAACACAGGATATCGAATTACCACCCACCACTATACTTTCGGCTTATGATGACTACCTAAAGGCGAACTTCATTTTAGATAAACCAAGACCTGTATATGATGACATTATAAATGCCATAGGCCTATTGGAAAATGCTGTAGAGGCGGATCCAAAATTTGGCAGGGCGTGGACTAAACTGGTACAAGCAAATAGTGAACTATATAATATCCTGAACAGGGCAGGTGATAGAGAAGAGGAATTGCGAGTGACAGGAGATAAAGTAGAGCTATCGTTGCAAAAAGCAAAGGAACTTTCTCCTGAAGGATGGCAAGTATTGCAGGAAGAAGCCGCTTATACGCTCAACGTAAAAAATGATCAAATCGAAGCGTTGAAATTGTTTGAAAAAGCACTGGAACGTAATCCGAGTGACGTGTATTCCATGTTCCAGCTTTCGAAACTATACAGTTATTTCGGTAATCCGGACAAATCGACATTGATGGTTGAGCGTGCATTCGAACTTAGCCAGACCAGTGGGCCGTTCGGTTTTTTTCTAACCATTGGATATGAAATGATGGGTGATTATGAGAAACTTATTGCTCATCTTGAGCGTCTCCTTGAGCTATATCCCGAAGATGACACCTATCCTGTGGACATTGCTTACTTCAAGTTTCTGATGGATGGGAAACTCTCCTCTTTTGAAGAATTTGAAAATGTATTAAAAGCATCGACAGCTATCCACCCCTGGGATGAACGGGTATTAAAAAACAGAGGAATGGTGGTCGCCATGTTCAACAATGAATTTGATGAGTATCATGAAAATTGGAATGGAAAGTTTGAAAGTCATCAAAAAAGTCATGGTGATAGAGTGTGCCCTATGGTGGCAAATGATTATACCAACCATGCAAGAATCATGATGAAACATGATAGGTTAGAGGAGGCTCATGATATCATTGAGCATGTCAAAACAATAGCTATTATGCCTGTTAATCTTAATTCGTTGTGCCAATTCAATTCACAAACCTTTTTGCCCAAACTGGATTTGATGGCAGGAGACACATTGACAGCAAAACAAAAACTTGAGCAAATTGCATTGGAGGCCATGCAAAATGAGTCTTTCCCCATCGGTGCTGTTGAAAAAACAGTTGTCCTTCAGACTGCTGATCTGGTTGCCCCGGAAAAAGTATATTACTATTATGAGCTAGTCACTAAAAAAAGTAAATCGCTCACCAGTTTTGCGTCCATCTGTGCTGATCCATGGACTTATCCTAACCTTTTAAAAGATCCTGAATTCATTGAAGAGGTCAAAGCGGATGGGAGATTCGTGGAATTTTTAAGGCACTTTGGGTTCCTGAAAAACTCATGAGAAACTGAAATGAAAAGCCGATATTTTGGGGCACAAGCCTCATACATGTAAGTTATGAGATACGCGCTGAAAATATCAATTGTACAACGCTTACAAAGGACGATAGAATATGCTTCGCCTACTCAATAGATTCAAAAAAGATCTTCTCGAAGAAGGAAAGATTAAATCCTTTTTATTCTACACCCTTGGTGAGATCTTTCTGGTTGTGGTTGGGATTTTAATTGCCCTCCAAATCGACAATCGGAATGAAGACCAAAAAGAAGAAAAGGAGTTAAAGGAGTACTTAAGTACGATCGCAAATAATTTAACTCAGGATTTAAATCTGGCGGATTCTCTCAAAAGTAGAAGAATGACAGTCAGAGAAACTTCCAGAAAATTGATGGATGCAATAATTCTGAAACAGCTTGATGAGATTCCGTTGACTGTAGAAAGAAACATAATGTTTAGGGACTTTCATTTTGTGCCAAAGATGGGAGGTTTCGAATCACTGATATCATCAGGTTACATTGGAAAGCTTAAGCAATCCAAACTAGATAGCCTGCTTTTTGAATATTATTACATTGTACAGGATCTTCAAAGAGAAGAAGGAAGTTTTAATGGCTACATTGAATCAATGGAGGCTTCTGTTTCAGCAACTACCTCTGTGAATATGGCGCTTTACAAAAGATATTATGGTTATAAAGTCAGCAAGGAAGAAGCAACCAATTCAAATCAGGAATTTTTAAACCATCCGGCAGTTAAGAATGCGCTGATGAGGTCTGCAAATCAAAACTCCATTCTGCCTCGATATAAGGACCTTGTGGATACGGGTAATCTTTTAATAAGAGAGATTGAAATTCAGTTAAAATAAGTGCTCCTTTTCCTAAGAATATGATTGAAAAATTGCAAAATGCTGAAATTGAGGTAGCTAAAAAGATCCGTTCCGTTTTTCAATTATCGTATACAGTTGAGGCAGAACTGTTAAATGCAACTGATTTTCCACCCCTTAAACGACCTCTTGAAAGTTATCAAAAAAGTGGTAATGTGTTTTTCGGTTACCTGGAAAGGACTGAATTGGCAGGCGTTATTGAGGCAGAATTTACTGAAGCATACATAGACATCAATAGCCTGGTGGTTCACCCAAAATTTTTTAGACGCGGAATAGCGAAAAAGTTATTAGAATTCATTTTCAGTGAATTTGACAAAAACCTTTTTATGGTTGAAACGGGTGTTGAAAATGAACCAGCAACGCTGCTCTATAAAAAGCTTGGTTTTGAAGAAATCGAACAATGGGATACTGACTTTGGACTCAGAAAAGTGAAATTCAGAAAAACAAAGTACGGCAGTACCTCAGCGCTATAGCAGTACGATAGTCACAACCGCAGAAAATGAGCAAACGAATTTCATAATCCTAGTAAAAAATGATCATGATCCTGGCCATAACTCTAACCTCTTTTCAACTTGTAAATATTCTGTTGGTCCTGGTGCTTTTGTTTTTGGGTTTTAAGGTGTTCGAACAAAAATGGTCTTATAAAATAAGTAAGCCCCACAATTGGGACGAAGCAGTAGAAAAGGGCCGAGTATCCAATGCCTTAAAAAAAATAGAAAGAACCTATCGGGATAAGGTTCGATTCTATACTTTCTGGCTGCAAATTGAGCGAATCAAAGACAAAAAAATACCCGGTGTTTTTGCAGAACTTGGGGTTTATCGGGGAGAAACAGCCAAAATCATTCACGAAATAGATCCCGATCGTGATCTGTATTTGTTTGACACATTCGATGGGTTTAGCGAAGAAGACTTATCAGTTGAGAAAAGTGAAGAAGATAAGTACAACACTTCGAACTTTTCAGACACAAGTATAGAGGAAGTCAAAAGTCATATCAGTGGAAATAAGCACATCAAGTTTCGACCAGGATATTTCCCTGATTCAGCTGCCAATATGGAGGAAACAATCTACTCCTTTGTGCATTTGGATGCTGACTTGTACAAACCCACAAATGCAGCACTACATTATTTTTATCCAAAGCTATCACCTGGTGGTGTGATGATCATACATGATTATAACCATTCCTGGGATGGTATTCGAAAAGCAATTGATGAATTTTCACAAACCATTCCTGAGAGTTTTGTGGAAATAGCCGATTGGCAAGGAAGCGCTATGATCGTGAAAAATTCATCTTTTTAAATAAATCCCTCTCCCCAAGGAGAAAAAATTGGCTAAGAAATTAAACTTGTA
Organism: Cyclobacteriaceae bacterium; assembly: GCA_965215825.1. GTDB lineage: Bacteria > Bacteroidota > Bacteroidia > Cytophagales > Cyclobacteriaceae > JAWPMT01. The sequence continues at coordinate 2,077,322 of CBDCEM010000002.1, forward strand.
TTGACAATAGTTAGGCGATAAGGCGAATACCTGAACATGAAGAAGACTGTATATATTGATATGGATAATGTTCTGGTTGACTTTGATAGCGGCATAGAGAAGTTAGACGAGGAAACCAGAAAGGAATTTGAGGGAAAGTATGATGAAGTCCCTGGGATATTTTCCACAATGGATCCTCTTGCCGGAGCAATAGAATCGGTTTTTAAATTAGCTGAACATTATGATTTATATGTCTTATCAACAGCTCCATGGTTGAATCCATCAGCCTGGCAAGATAAGATTGAATGGATTCACAAATACTTTGGAAAAGAGGAGGGGTCAGTCCTGTATAAGAAATTGATTATATCACATCATAAAGACCTTAACAAGGGTGAGTATCTAATCGATGACAGAACAAAAAATGGCGCTGGAAGCTTTAAGGGAGAACATATCCATTTTGGGACAGAAAAATTCCCTGACTGGAAGAGCGTGGTGCAATATCTCACAGCGGAATAAAAACTAACTCGCACTAACAAGCTGTGTAAGGCCTTCACGGCAATCTCAACAAGTCATATCTTTTATAATAAGATATTATGGCCACACGGACGCTTTCAGATATAATTTTGTGTCAGTAAAAGGACTACCTATTTCTTTCAGGACTCAATAGAATGAAAACTTTCCAGGATTTCAATTTCAAAAAGCCACTACAAAAAGCCATTGCTGATTTAGGGTTTGAAAAGCTAACCCCCATTCAAGAAGCATCTTTTTCTCCTATTCTTGGTGGTTTCGATTTCCTGGGAATTGCACAAACGGGAACAGGTAAAACGATTGCCTATTTGCTTCCTGTATTGCAGGATTTGAAATTTTCAGACCAGCCCCACCCGAGGGTCTTAATCCTTGTTCCAACCAGAGAACTTGTTATTCAGATCGTAGAACAGATCGAAAAGTTAACGCCTTACCTCAATATAAGAGTGGTAGGAGTTTATGGTGGTTCTAACAATATAAATCCTCAAAAAAGAGCCGTTGCTGAAGGATTAGATATCATTGTTGGTACACCTAGAAGGTTGTATGACCTGGTGCTTGCCAATGTACTGCGACTAAAATCGATCAAAAAACTGGTGATTGATGAAGTCGATATTATGCTTGATTTTGGTTATAAAACTCAGTTAAAAAATCTCTTTGAACACGTTCCTGGTAAACGTCAGAATATCCTCTTCTCGGCCACAATGACCACTTATGTCGATGAGCTGGTGGACGATTTCCTGGTGAACCCTGTTAGAAAAACCATATCCATCAGTGGCACACCGTTAGAAAATATTAGTCAGGAAACTTATGCTGTCCCTAACTTTTATACCAAGGCTAACCTGCTAAATCATCTTTTAGTAGATGAAAATGAATACAGCAAAGTCCTGATATTCGTGGGAACAAAAGTTAATGCCGACAGGCTACTTACCGTATTGGATTTTGAATCTGAGACTGCTGTCATTCACTCAGGCAAGGAACAAAACCACCGATCCAATTCCATAGAAAAGTTCACCCACGGTACATGTAGAATCCTGATAGCGACGGATGTGATTTCCCGTGGAATTGACATAGATAAAATTTCTACGGTCATCAGTTTTGATACTCCGCTCTATCCGGAAAACTATATCCATCGCATTGGGCGTACAGGCAGAGCCGGACAACAAGGAAGAGCGATTCTTTTTTACAGTGAACAGGAAGAAGCATCAAAGATGGCCATTGAAAGTTTGATGAACTACACGATTCCTTCTAATCCATTTCCTCAGGAAGTAACAGTAACAGAACAACTCACTCCCGAGGAAAAGAACAAACCTTTATTAGGTAAGGAAGAACTGCCTGATAACAAAAAATCAGCGATTAAATCCGGGTCTTCTTTTCATAAGAAATTGGCAAAGAATAGTAAAGAAAAAGGCGAAAAGAAGAGTTATCAGAAGCAATTAAAAGAACGGTATAAAAAACCAATCAGACGAGGTGATAAAATTCAAAACATGAAGAAGAAGAAAAGGAAGTAATGTTCCGGGTATCAGGCAATTAGTTGGACAACTCTCAACAGTGGCCAGAGCGTGGTGGCTAAAGCTCGCAATTAAAAGTCAAATTCACGGAAGAATTCGTCACTGCGAACATCGACTTGTGGAGTCCGAAAAACGCTAATTTGTCAAACCGACCTCACCCTCAATTCACAGGTTTTTTTGGATTTAGTTCATGAATTTATCGTAAAACGTTATGAGTAATAATTAATATGGATAGTTACGTCCTAATAGTCTTAGTCTCGCTTGTCAGTCTCATAATTGGTGTCAAATTTTGGCAAAAAGGCAATCTTTTAATTGAAACAGGAATCACAACTTCTGGAACTATTTTTAAGAACAACTTTAAAGGAGCAGCTGGCTTTAGTCACGGAATGTATTATCCTGTGGTAAGATTCTTAACCGAAAGAAAAGAATGGATTACCCAAGAATTAAGTATTGGACGGAACCCACCTATCAAAGAAGGTAGCAAAGTAACGGTTATATACGATCCTGAAGATCCGACAAACGTTGATATTAGGTCAACATTCAGGCAAGAAATTCTACCAAGAATTCTCCTGGCTATTGGAGTTGCAGGAATCATTATTGGCCTGCTTGGTTATCTTGAATTAATCGAATTTGGTTTATAAATGTCAATTCTTAATTTAAATCGAAGAGGAGCAGCCTGATTTTCTAATTAACAATAATGCCGACAGTTGTGATTGGAAATGTACAGATATCCTTGGAGCTTTGAAATTAGCATCTATGTTTCCTATGCTTAAAACACACTTGTCCATCGTATCCATCTTAATTTGCACTAGGATATATTCACAACGAATTGATATTTCAGACACAAGTGGTCAACGACAAGGAAAGTGGTGTGATAATTTGATAAAAGAAGAAAAATGAAGTTGAGCAGTATCAAACCGTTTATCCCATCGGGAGAAGACTTTAAAAAATCCAAAGAACTCTTTTTGACGTTCGGATTTGAAATAAGATGGGAGTCTGAAGGTTATGTGGGATTTCAAAAAGACACAGTACACTTCATTCTCCAGGATTATGATAATAAAGTACTGGCTGAAAATTTAATGATTCAAATTGAAGTGGAGGATTTAGATAGCTTTTGGAGCGAATTAAAGAAAAAAGAGCTTTCTGAAAAATTTGAGGTTAAGTTGAGAGCGCCTACAAATTTTCCATACGGAAGAGAGGTTCATTTTATTGATTTAGCGGGAGTTTGTTGGCATTTCGCTGAAAAGTAATTGCCGAGAAACCCCGAAGAATCATGTAAAACATGCTGTGTAAAGAATTATCCGATCATAAAAATTCCTAAAAAAGTTAACTTTTTTAATTTCACTTCGTTACTGTTGTATATACAATTATTGTAGTGAATAGGAAATATTACAAAGCGATACATCAGATTATTCAAACAGGACACTGGGTCACTGATCAGATCTCTCTTGAACTCAAGGAATTTGATATTACTGAGCCACAGTTCAATGTATTGAGAATCCTCCAGGGAAGAAAAGGAGAGCCGATTACTGTTTTGGAAATCCAGGAACGGATGGTGCAGCGCACAAGTAATGTTACCCGAATTATTGACAAGCTCTTGGCCAAGGATTTGGTTGATAGAAAGGAATGCCCTTCCAATAGGAGAAAAATGGACATCACCATCACTGATAAAGGCGTAAAATTTCTATCGGTACTTGATAAGAAAGTCCAGGTATTTCATAAACCCATGATAGATAACCTGACAGCTGAAGAACTTGAGCAATTGGATGATTTAATAAGAAAACTAAAAGGAGAAACGAAATGAAAAAAGTATTCGCCATTGGTGCCAGTAACAGCCGCAAGTCCATTAATGGTCAGTTTGCGTATTGGGCTGCGAAACAGATAGAAAATGTGCAGGTTGAAGCGATCGACCTCAATGATTTCGAAATGCCCATTTACAGCATTGATAGAGAAAATGAATCTGGCATCCCTACTTTGGCGCATGATTTTAAATCCAAAGTAAAAACAGTAGATGGCATTGTCATATCATTGGCAGAACACAATGGCGCTTATACTGCTGCTTTCAAAAATATCCTCGATTGGGTATCAAGAATCGAAAAAGGGACCTGGGCCGGCAAACCCGTGCTATTGCTGGCAACTTCTCCCGGAGCAAGAGGAGGTATGGGTGTTTTGGCTTCTGCAAAAATGGCGTTTCCACATCAAGGCGCGGAAGTAGTAGGAGATTTCTCCTTGCCCTCTTTTCATCAAAATTTTGATGAACTCAAAGGAATTACTAATGAGACGCTACTGGATACTCTCATGAATGAACTGAATAACCTTAAAAGAATCATGGAAGGCAATAATGAAACTGTTACTGAATAGTTTTTATTTGATCTAACTAATGTATATACAATAATGGTAATTACATGAAAAAGATAACGCAAATATATAATCCAACTGACATCACAGGACTTATTCCTGGAGTCGCCGGACAAAGGGTATTTCCTACGCCCCATTTTAAAAACTCAGACCCCTTTCTCATGCTGGATCAAATCGGTCCACAATGTGTTGGAGCGAACTGGGAATTGACAGGTGAAGGTCACGACCATCCTCATAGAGGGTTCGAAACGCTCACTTTTATGTTCGAGGGGAAAATGAATCATCGGGATTCGTTGGGTAATCGGGCCACCTTACAGAGTGGGTCGGTTCAGCGAATGAACGCTGGTTCTGGCATCATCCATGGAGGCAGCATGTTCTCCGATCCGCAGACAGAACGCTTTCATGAGATGCAACTTTGGGTTAACAGTCCCAAAGATCAAAAAATGTCTGCTCCGGGCATACATAATGTCTCAGATAAGGACATTCCATGGGTAGGCATTGATGGAGGCAAGCTCCGGGTGATCTCAGGAGAACTCAATGGCCTACAAGGCCCCATTCAAACCCTGAGTCCCACTCAAATCGGGCATGCGACGGCTGAAAAACCAGGAGCGCTAAACATCTCTTCTTTTTCCAGTGAGGCCAATGTGATGCTATACGTTTTGGAAGGCGAAATCGCTATTGAAGGTCAAAAGCTTGAATCGTATCAACTGGGGCAGTTATCTCAGCAGGGACATGAAGTGAGAATCCAAATGCAACCAGGTTCACAAGTCCTGGTTTTGGCTGGAATACCGCTAAACGAACCTGTTGTTTTCGGTGGGCCCTTCGTCATGAATACGCAGGAAGAAATCGATCAGTCTTATGCAGATTTTCAGAAAGGGCTGTTTGGTCAAATCTAAGGACCGCATGAAGAAGCTTTTGTCAGCACTCAGTTTTATCAGTCTGTTTTTCGTGAATATCGCTCAGGCACAGGATAGTCTCTCGGTGCATACCGAAATAGCCATGCGGGGAAGGAGGCAAACTGGAAATCTTGATCAATTTGGGATTAACCCATCGGTAAAAACTGCCCTTGGCAGTAGAGCATTCAATACCGAACTGACTGGCAATTACCAGTTTTTAAAAGTAAATGACTTCACTTCGATTAATGACCTCTGGGTCAACGGCATTTTTCGATTAATACCTGATAAGCGTATTTATCCCTTTGCCATCACCTACTATGGGTTTGCCGATTCTTATAAAATCGATCAATCGTTGATCGGTGGAGCAGGGGCTGGAATTAATCTCTTAAGTGATTCACCGCATAAAACCTTACAAGTTCACTTATTTGGAGGGTATGCCGATGTTGATTTTGCACCAACCAGTTCTGTTATTGCAACTCATTCATCAGCAGCCATTGGCTCTTTCGTACGGGGAGACTTTTCAATAGCAAGATCGAGGTTCGACATCCATTGGGAATTTCACTCCTACCACTCTGTGAGCAATAGTGATTTTTATGGCGCAAGCAATCTTATCGATGTGAGGTATGCCTTGATCAAAGGTCTGCATTTAAGCGCCAGCCATTCAACCATTTTTAACAATACCAGTAATGAAGGAATTGCCAGAACCAACACGCTTCTGATGTTTGGTCTGGCCTTCCGGACGGAAAAAGTTTTTCGCACAAATTAAATCGAAATCAAAAATGAATAATTCAAGGAATATATTGATCGCAGCAGCTGCTTTCCTTATTAGTTTCTCAACATGGGCACAACCGGATGCCAATTTCGTTTCAAAGGATCCCAAAACGGACAATTTGCTAACGGGTGATAATACGGTGCTACTGGTCATCGATTGGCAACAAGACCTGATCAATGTGGTAAAAAATATCGATCACGATGTGATGATGAACAACATGCAGGGAATGATTAAAACCGCCAGCCTTTTCGACGTACCCGTGATTGAAACAACGATTGGTGTAAAGATGGCAGGAAGTACTCCGACAGTAATGTCTCTAAAAAGTTTGATTGACCCTGCTGTCGAGAACATAGACAGGGTGTCGCTAAATGCCTGGCAGAACAAGGCGTTGGTAGAAGCGGTAGAAAAGACAGGACGGAAGAAAATATTGATCACCGGACTTTGGACTTCCGGCTGCCCAACTTACACGGCACTGGATGCCATGGCCGCGGGTTATGAGGTATATATCTTCACTGATTTGATGGGAGATGCTACCACCATGGCCCACGAAACGGCTATTGACCGAATGGTACAGGCCGGAGCTATTCCATTCACGTGGGAAGGTGCCGGCGCGGAAATGCTCAGATCTTACACCAATCCAAAAGCATTTACTGACGAGCAGATTAAAGGTGGTTTTGTTGAAATCATGAAAACTCATTTCTACCCATTTGCTGGTAAATATTGAGGTTATTGCTCGGGGTGATGCACTCATCCCGGGCAACTTTCAACTGCGCTAAACAAGTTCAAAACTTTAGAATCATGAATAATATCAAACAAACAGATCATTCAAATAAAAAGATATTGGCGCGTGGATGTGATCCTGGTGCTTCCTTTTATGCCAGCAAAGCCATCCCCCCTCTAATCGGGAACCCCATGTATGTACCCACTACCGATGACGCTGACTTTATCAAAAAATTGAAAACGAGTAAATGGTCAGTGATCTACTTCGCGCCCGGTGCTTGTCGGTTTAGTGCCTCAAACCGGCCCATTCCCGGAGGGATCGAAGGAACCCGAGGCTGGACATTGGAACAGTACCGCGAGTTGATTTACAAATATCAGGGACAAGAAGTACAAATTGTGGAGACGATAGAGGAACGAGAAACCGTCGGTCTTCTCCTGAAGGCGCTGGAAGAATCCAATTAAAAAAATGATCCGATACCATGGCTGATATTCTTGAGCAAGAAACGAAAAAAGCACTCATTTCTATGAGTGTACCAATTAGTATAGGGATGCTGTCGACATTTCTGTTTCAAGTCATTGATACCTACTTTGTAGGGCAATTGGGACCTGAAGCATTGGCCGCTTTGAGTTTCTCTTCTACGCTGTACTTCATCATGATAGGCTTGTTTATTGGTCTATCTGTGGGTGTGTCGATTTTGGTGGGAGAAGCCCAGGGTGCCGGTGATGAAGGTACAGTGAAATCCATTGCTACCATTGGTGTGGTGATTGCCACCTTACTGGCTGTCGGACTCTCAGCTCTGTTGATTTTCTTCCTGGAGCCCATTTTTCAATTGCTTGGGGCAAAACCTACGATCATTCCCATGATAAAGGAATATTTGGTTCCACTCATTTCAGGAGTGCCTTTACTCACTTTTGGACTTGTAGGTGGGGGAGCTCTTCGTGCCACAGGAAACGTCAATCCTCCTGAAGTAATTATGGGAATTGCCGGCGTGATTAATCTCGTTTTCGATTATTTACTGATTTTTGGTATCTGGAGTTTTCCCGAAATGGGGATCAAAGGAGCGGCAATAGCTACAGTACTATCATGGATGTTTGTCGTTATTGGGATGTTTATTTTTCTATTCAGAAAAAGACTACTGAATGGCCGGGCTCTTTTTCAGTCGGGACTCCTCTCTAAGGCAAAGACCATTTTTACATTGGCATTTCCCACCATTATTACCCAGATCATAGGTCCCTTCACCCTGATGTATCTTATCTTTTTGTTGGCTCAGGAATCACAATTGGCCGTAGCGGCATTTGGTGTGGCGAGTAGGGTAGAGACACTTTTGTTGATCGGAATTTTAGGGGTAAGTACTGCCATTACTCCTTTCGTTGCTCAAAATGCCGGTGCAAAAAAGCAGTTGCGCATAGATGAGGCCATCGCTTTTGGTGGTAAGTCCTCGACTTATCTTGGGTTGATCATGGCGTTGATTCTATTTGTTACCATTAGGCCCATAGCCGGTTTATTTACGGACAGTGTTGATGTGATTGAAAATACGGTGAACTATTTCTATTTGCTGAGTTTATCCTACGTTTTCTACGGCCTGTTTTTGATCACCACCTCCATTTATAACGGCTTGCAATTACCAACGAACTCTTTGCGAATTACATTGATCAAGACAGTGGCTTTTACGATTCCTTTCACACTGATTGGTTCGTATTGGGGTGTATTCGGGATCTTCCTCGGCCTGGCTGTATCTAATGTTGCGGCGGGTTTGTATGCAGGACATGAAATGAAAAAGACTTTCAGAAAAATGAACTCTCCGTTAGCTGATGTGAGTGTTTGGAGAGAATATACGAGAGACTTGAATTCTATTTTTAAATGGTGAAAAGCTGGGACAGCATTTTTTGCTCTTTCAGTTATCTTAATATTCTGTGCGCTCACTGACCAATAAAGAGTTCAGGTGCTTACCAGGAATACTTTTTGATGAGCCTTTGATAATTGTCAATATTCAATACCCCAACCAACACCAAAACAAACAAGGCCAATATCGCTGTTGTTTTAATCTCATATTGATCAAATACCTCACCTGAGAGAATAAATAACGTCAACACAATTCCGGAGAGTAAAGCGCCCACAAAAAACTTCAGTGAAGTCCTTAACTGAGTCGATACCTCTTTCTTATAGGCAGATTCACTTTGTATGTTGAGCATCATTTCGTTTTCGAAATTAGCATTTGGAAAAGGCCTTGCCTCCGTTCTGACAATGCGCTTTATGAAGTCATCTTTGAATTCTTCTGATTCACCTGTTTTATCAATCATGCTATTCGTATTTGCTTCCGAGTTGAGTTCGTACGCTTTTTCTGGCCCTATGTAATAAAACCTTGATATTGGCTATGGTCCAACCTGTGATTTCACTGATTTCCTTGAGTGTATTTTCTTCCAGATAAAATAAATTCAATACCAGGCTCTCTTTTACAGGAAGAGATCTCATTATCCTCGATACTTGCTCCATTTTTGAGTTTTCTGGTTCTATATCAGGTTCAATATATGGTTCTTGATCCTTTTTTCCTTCCAGGATAGAATTATCCTTTTTAATCTTTCTCAGTCTCTGAAAAGATTCATTGACTATAATGCGATAAAACCACGATTTGAATTGTGAGGTTCTATTGAATGATTTCAAACCATTAAACGCTTTCATGTAAGCATCCTGAACAATCTCTTCAGCATAGTGATCATCTTTAATAATCGATACCGCTATATTAAAAGCCATGTCCTTATAGTTTTCTAGGAAATACCTAAATGCATGGACGTCTCCGGATAATACCTTATTAATGTATTCACCATCCTTGTCAATCATCCCTGTTCTTACCAAGAAAATGGTTTACAATAGATGATACTCCCAGACAGAATCCGATAATGAATGTGATCAGGAAACCTTTGAAAAGCTCCTGGTCATTTTCTAAATACCTTATTAAAAAAGCGATAATTAAAAATGAAAAACTCATTCCTGTGGACACAACACCAAGTTTTAGCCAGGGGAATAGGAATTTGATCTTATTTCTGTTCTGAATCAGAAATATTTCTTCCAGCTTTTCACCCTTTTTCATGAGATACATTCGCTCTTTGTCCCTGGCTTTTTGATAAAAAAACCAGGCTAGAAAAATCGCTGCAATTATGGCGACGGCAATGACGCAAAATATTATAGAACCAATCATAGTGTTAAGTTTATTCGCATAGCCTATTTGTAGCGCTATCATGTGAAATCATTTTTTCCTTTTAGCTGTCATATTCCCATTCGCGCTCTGCATCGTCAGGCCCGTTATTTCTCCGGTTTCACTTGAGATGAAAGTAAGTTTCATGGTTTGACTTTCATCTAAAAACTGGTGATCTCCATAAGGTTTGATTTCCGCTTTTTGTCCTTGTGCATCACCATAAATTTTTTCTCCTTCCCTTTTGATAGATAAGACAAAATCTGGTGAGAATTCATAATCCCCCAAATAGCGTGATACTTCACTTGAGGAAAGCTTTATGAAAGTAACATCAGCAATTACAGCTGGTTCTTTCATCTTGTGATCATAGCTTAACATTCTGGAAGGTACCCATTCATTATTAGCTAGTAAAAACAGATTTGTAAACCTGGCAGAGGTGTTACCAAAGGAGTGTTTCCCGTTCATGAGGGCTCCATATAATTCCCCATGCTCATATAGTGGGAATACCTCCATACTACCTGCCTCGAGTGTTCTTTTGTAGGGGTTTTGGCCAGAACTACAAAGATTCTTATTCAATGTTTTGATAAAGGCAGCTCTTGTTTTTGTAATCCCATCTTTGTCATGATAAAACTCAAATTGCTCTGGTAATAGCTCTTCCAACTGAGCCAGGTTGCATTGATTAAACCCTATATCAAACATCAGACTATCCTTAGCTTTTAGTGTTTTGAATAATTCTGAGTCTTGTGGTACCTGCGCATTGACCAGGCTTGCGAATAAGATGATTATGAACATGGTTGCCTGGACTTGCCTAATTACTGAATTGATCATCATATTTTGATTTGTTTTATATGGTTTCATTTCCCCCATAGGATGATAAGATTTTTGAAAAGGTTACAAATCGGAGAAATAAGTTGTTATTGAATAAATTGAATCTAAACCACACGAAGTATGGGACAGATTGAATCCAAATTGATTACCCTGGGTTTTAAGCTCGCAACTCCAAAGACGCCAGTTGCCAATTATCTAGGTACAAAGAGAGCGGGTGACTTGCTATTCGTTTCGGGTCGAAAAAGTGAATTGACAGGGCGAGTAGGAGAGGATGTTACAGAAGAGAAGGCGAAATTGGCGGCACGGGATACGATTTTGTTGATTTTGGCGATCGTGAAAAAGGATATTCATGACCTTGATCAAATTAAAAGTGTAATTAAAGTGCAAGGCTTCATTAATTCCTCCAGGGATTTTGGGAGGCTTCCTCAAGTGCTTGATGGGGCTTCTGAATTACTTATCAATCTATTTGGAGAAGAAGGACATCATGCCCGAACCGCAACGGGAGCCGTTCAATTACCCTATGACGCAACCATTCAATTGGATATGGTATTAGAAATGAAACCTATTGTTTAACTCACCGACCTGCTGAGTTAACTTATTGCTTGTCATGGAACCCTATAATCGACTCTTGGTTGAATCAGAGGCAAGAAAAAAGGCGTAGCTCCCACTACGCCTGCTTAGCATTCGATTCGCGAATATCCTTTTCAATTAACCAAAGTATACACTTAGCTGACCTCCACTTCCGCTTGCTTTCCATAAATTCTTCTGGGTAAAAAAAGGATACCAGCATGATGATTAATGCGATGATTGGAGGAACTACTCCGTCATCACCTGCCTTCATATGGGCAGCTGACGCCATGACAAAGTCCACCGCAAAACCAAGGTAGGCCAGCTCTTTCAACAGTCTCGACTTATTAGTCCAGATCGCTACCAGCCCCAGAAATTTGGCTATAGCAAGCGGGTAAACAATGGATCCCGGAACGCCTAATCTTTCAAAAGTTTCTCTGACCATGTCGTGCATGTAGAAATACATGACTACCTGAAATAGTATGAGCAGGCTAAATAACCCTGTCACAACTCTGTAAATATTAATGTCTCGCTTGTTCATTTTTGTTTATTTGTATTTAATTAACATGTAATTATTTTACATGGAATATTTTATTTTAAATTTTTTTAACCTCGGAATCGATCTAAAACATCACTCACAAACTTTGCTTCCTCTGCTGAAATATTATGAGTCATTGCCTGCTGGATCATACTCTCTTTCTTGTTGATATTTTCGTAGAGACGTATTCCCGCCTTAGTGATCCTGACATGGACGACTCTTCGATCCGTTTCACTCGCTCTTCGCTCAATGAAGCCTTTTTTCAAGAGTTTATCGCATAGCCTTGTAGCATTTGGAGATTTATCCAGTAGGCCATCTTTTACTTCGGACATGGTTGTCCACTCAACGACCGCATTAAGAATTCTCAAAATATTGTATTGCTGAGGTGAGATACCAAAAGGTTTGAGATTCTCAACAAAGGCATTTTGCACCCAATTGGCTGTGAAAACAAGATTAGTCACAAACCTGTGCTGGTCGCTGACTAATTTGGACTTTATCTCTGAATCAATTTTGGCCATGTGTGTAGTTGACTCACGCAAATGTATAAATATAAAATTTATTTACCATGTAAAATAATTCCAAGTAATACAAAATAGAATACACTTTGGAATCAATCATTGTAGGAGACCACCAGCCTGGCTCTTGTCAGGCCCGGCGCACTTCACTATTTTACAGATATTTCCAAATGTGATGTAACCCAATCAAGGGACTTTTACACTCAACCTCTTTCAATAATGAAAAACACATTTCTGTTACTCTTTAACACTTTATTGTTCTTCTCCTGTTCTACGGAGCAATCAGAGGTGTACGAATCCATTGACTACAGCCTCTATTTCGGAGACAATAAATCGGGATTTATGAAGAGTTCGAAATTAGAAAATGGCTCTTACAGATTCGTTTGGGAATACAATGATCGGGGAAGAGGACCTCATTTGAACGAGACAATAAAACTGGATGCCAACGGGTATCCTGAGTTTCTGGAAGTTATTGGTCACAATTATCTAAAGGATACGGTGAATGAAATATTCACTGCTGATGGAACGATTGCTGAATGGAAAAGTAGATCTGAAAGTGGGAATCGGGAAATTGATCAACCTGCGTTTTACGTTGGTGTGAACAGCACTTTAGGCAATACCGAGTTACTGATCAGAAATATGCTGATCAGGCAAAAAGAGTCTGTGGAGCTGTACCCAAACGGACAAGTCACCATTTCGGATATCGAGGAGTTGAAAATCAGCGATACCCTGGACCTGAAATTGATAGAGATTGTAGGCTTTTCTTTCTCACCGTTTTACATGTGGTTTGATTCGGAAAATCGACTTTTCGCAGCACCTTCCTCGTGGCTTACAACGATCAGGAATGGATATGAACCATTAACAACTCAGCTTTATGAGTTACAGACTAAAAAGGAGAAGGAATACTTTAAGAAAACTGCTGAGAAAAATACCGAAACTCCAGGTGGAAAAGTAGCTATTACAAATGCCAATATTTTCGATTCCAATACAGGTGAAATCATCAGGAATCAACACGTAATTCTCAACGGAAATAAAATTGAAAATATCATAGATGGTTCTCAGGAACTTCCGGAAGTGACCCAAGTAATTGACGGAGCCAACCATACGCTTATGCCCGGCCTTTTCGACATGCACACACATTTGGATCGATCTTCAGGTATTCTGAATCTGGCGGCTGGTGTTACTTCAGTGAGAGACCTTGCCAATTCTTTCGATCTGCCTGATATAAGAGATGAATTCAATGAAAACACGGTCTTGGGGCCGAGAATTCTGGTAATGAGTGGTTTCGTTGATCAGGCAGGACCTTATGCGGGCCCAATTGGTAAAATTGTTAGCTCACTGGAGGAAGGGTTGGAAGCCATCGATTTCTATAAAGAAAGAGGTTATCATCAAATTAAGCTGTACAGTTCCATCGATCCGACTTGGGTCAAGCCACTGGCTGATAAGGCGCATGAAATGGGCTTAAGGGTCTCTGGTCATATTCCTGCGTATATGCTGGCGGAAGAGGCTGTACGTGCGGGGTACAACGAAATTCAGCACATCAATATGATTGCGCTTAATTTCATGTCTGATACGATTGATACAAGAACTCCTCTTAGATTTTCCATGATTGGGGAGCTCGCTCATACCATAGATCCTCAGGGAATAGCTTTTCAGTCTTTCGTAGCGCTACTCAAAGAGAAAAATATTGTGGTGGATCCAACTGTTGGGATTTTTGAAGGTATGCTGTCTAGCAAAGCAGGTGAACCAGATCCTCAAATGATTGAAGTGCTCGATCGACTACCTATTCAGGTTAGCCGGGGATTCTATTCGGGAGGACTGCCCATTCCAGATGGAAAAGAGCAGCAATACAAACAGTCATATAATAAGCTATTGGAAATGATCAAGGCCTTGTATGATGGTGGGATCACTATAGTTCCGGGTACTGACGCCTTGCCTGGTTTTACGTTGCACAAAGAGCTTGAAAACTATGTGAAAGCGGGAATCTCTGAAGCGGAGGTTCTCAAAATGGCAACTATCGTATCAGCTGGAGTTGCGGGGTATGAAGGTCTTTTGGGATCAATTGAGGAAGGAAAATTGGCAGACTTGATACTTATCGATGGTGATCCGTTGCAAAATATGAGCGACATCAGACGAGTTGTGTTGACCATTAAGGATGGTAAAATCTACGATCCGGAAAAGATGTATAATGCAATAGGGGTTAAGCATTTTGAATAATGAGCTTTCTTCAAGCAAAGAAAAACTTCATTTTACCTGTCATATTTTTTCAGTTCGTACTACTAAAACCAATAGAGTACCAACACAAAATTTAATAGGATGAAAAACAATAGTCAGGA
>CBDCEM010000003.1:0-392500 GCA_965215825.1 Cyclobacteriaceae bacterium
TGTGAAAGTACCTGCACCAGTATAGGCCTATAGAATTATTTGGATATCGAAGGTTGCCAGATCGGTAATCTTCGGTATCAACAACTAATAAGAAGATCATGACCAATTTTCAGAAGTTCGAAAAAGTGTCTTACTACACCATCATAGTATTTTGTATGTCGGTAATCACTTATGCATTATTCTTCGATGGCGATAGTGTCAGGGATGAATTGATTCAAAAAACGGATGATGGACTCAAACTTGAGCAACTGGCAAAAGCATCAAGTTTTGACAAAACTCTAATACTCACGGTTTCACCTACTTGTCCATTCTGCAATAGAAGCCTATCCTTTTACAAGGAATTAGTAGATTTCAGGAATAGCAACAACATCAGTCTGGGTATTATCTCTGCCAATAGTTCCGCCAATGATATCAATGTGGAAAGGGCTGTTTTTGAGGAAGAAAGTATTGTCCTCGATGACATGACTTCCTTTGGGGAACTGGGTCTCCAAATCAAGTATGTTCCGACGATCTTATTGGTTTCCAGGGATGGTGAAATTGAGAAAACTTGGAGCGGCTATCAGGAAGAAGCAGCAAGAGAAGAAATTTTCCAATCACTTAATGGTATATAACAATAGATAAAAATTAGAAGACTACAGCCACTTTGCCTTCAGGTCCTTGTATTTCGTTCTGCCAATAGGGATTTGATCTCCGTTTTTAAGTTCAGCCAGGTACTTGCTTCCCGAGGCTACGGAGATTCCTTTGATCTCGGACATCTTTACCAGATAAGACTTGTGAACGCGTTCGAAAGAACCTGATAAGAGCTGTTCCAGTTTTTCAAGGGATTTATCGTGCAATGCTCTTTTACCATCAGCAAGAAAAAGTTCTGCGTAGGCACCTGCTCCTTTGATATAAACGAGCTCTGAGATAGAGATCAGTTCTACTTTATGCCGCTTTTTAACTGCCAGGTATTTCGTCTGATTGACGGTTGACTTTTCTTTCGCCATGACTCGATTGAATGCTTGCTCCAGTCGATCCTGATTGAAAGGTTTAGGCACAAAATCTAAAACGCCGTATTCAAAAGCAGTGATTGCCTGGTCTTTGTAGGCTGAAATGATGATCGTATGAAATGATTTTGAAACCGCAGTAGTGAGTAAATCAAAACCATTATCTCCGTTCAGGTTCAAGTCCAGTAGAACAAGATCCAATGGGTTATTTTCAATGAATGTCAGCGCTTCTTCGAGTGTGTTGATGAGCTGAATGGACCGCAAATTGTTACCCAAAATATCCTGAGTTATCCGCTCAATGCGCCTGGCAATCCTTGATTCATCCTCAATGATTAAAATCTTCATTCGCCCTCCTTAAAGATTTTTATGACATTTTCCCACCCCTGCGCAATTGGTTCAGAAGTGAATTCCCAATTCGATTGATAACTTTCGGTCAATCGTGCTTTGATGTACTTCAATCCCGTTCCTTCTTTTCTGATCTCATTAGTTGCTCTTAGCCTTGCAGCAAAGGTTAGGAATCGATAGGATTGGTATTCGCTGTTTGATTCATAGATCAGCTTGAATCTGATGTGGTTATTTTCAAGTGGCAGGCTGTGTGTGATGCCGTTTTCCAGCAAAGTATGTAGTAAGGCCGGAGGTATTTTTTGATCAGGATCAATGCCCTCCTCTTCCCAGGAATAGTTGATTTCCTTTCGATATGTCATGATTTCCAGGTGTGTGCGGCAAAGGGCAATTTCCTGCGTAATGGGGATCAGGGTTTGATCTTCTATCTGATTAAAAAGGTCAAATTCCTTGGCCAGCGCTTCTATGAATAAGACACCCTTTTTTGGTGCTTCTTCCACCCAATCGATCAAGGAAGTGAGGGTGTTCATCAAGAAGTGAGGTTGGATGTTCTTTTTGAGCAACTCCAGCCGTAAGCGAGTGGATTGGACCAGTGAATATTCGTAGGCAAGCCGCTGTTCTTTGATCTTCAGAGAAAGTAAATAAAACATGCCCAGCAGGATTAAACTAAACTCAACGTATATACTGATGTCGAAAGCTGCGAAGGATGCCAGTAGTATACTTAAGAGAAGTGTAAGCAGTACAATGAGTGTCCCTTTTTCTCTTTTGTATACCGCATATAGTACTATACCTGAAGAAAAGAGCCAGGTACTAAAAGCCATGTAATTGGGGGTCAGGTCAAAGTAATCGTGTTTCGTAAAGAACAGGATTAAAAGAATGCCCGCATATATGCTTAAGGCCCAGACACGTTTAGGAAAGGGAAATTGCATTGAGAAGAATAAGGGAATCATGAAGGAAATGCCGAACATCAGCACGCCGATGATTTCAAACCGTATATGATGAAGACTGTAATGAATCGGTACGGTAGTTCGTATGAATTCGGTCATGGTCAGCGCAAAAAACAGGAAACAGCTGATGCTGAAAACCAGCATGGTATACTCTTTTTTGTCACTTAGGAATAGGAAAATGAAATACAAAGAAGTGATGAGAAAAGCACCCGCGAAAATGTGCAAGTAGGACGTTTTGATGAGCTGGTCGGTCAGCAACGTATCATAATCGTCAATCTCCAGATTCCTGAGACGCACATGATCCGGGAAAAGATACAGACTGGATCGAATGGCTAATACATGTTCTCCTTTTTCGGTGAGGTGCGTTGGAATGCTGTAAGTTGCCCAGAGTTTCCCTTCTGGTTCTAGAACATCTTCCTGGCCCGGGTTCCCATTTTTCCCAATTTGCACACCATCCCAAAAGACTTCATATTCACCATATACCTCCAGCCGGATCCCATAAGGGTGAAAGGGTTCGGGGGTTTCCAAGATGGTAATCTTGGTTCTAGACCAGAATACCCGTCCTCCAAAGACGATTCTGAGTGTTTTTAACCAGTACGTGTCATTTATAACTTTAGCACTATATTGAAGGTGATCTGCTACGACATATAACGTTTCGCCTTGCTGATAAACAGGTTCTTGCGAACAAGAGGTCAGCAATAAGGTGCCAAGTAAAAGAATAAATGGAAAACGTCTCAAGCTCACTTTGCCCGGTTTTACAACTGTAAAGTAACCGCATAAAAATGGGTTTTTCTATCAGGTCCGAGTAGTTCATTCAGGCATAGAGCAGTTCGTAAGTTAAACATGGCTTTTGCGCAACTCCGATGAGAAGTTTAAGGTAAAAGCTTCAAAAATCAGTCCATACAAATGACCTTTTATTTAGTTTATATATTTCCTTTTAATAGCCGGGTACTGAAGATCGCCTTGGTGCTACTCTCCATCCATGTGGTCTACGGGTACCCGGTCTTTGCACAACAAGAATTTCCACTTCTGGAAGGTCCTTATATGGGGCAAAAACCTCCCGGCATGGTCGCAGAGCCCTTTGCACCCGGTATCATCACGACAAAAGGCTGGGAAGTTGAAGGCGTTTTTGCTCCAGGCATGAAAGAGTTTTACTATACCACTTCCGCTGAGGAACCTTTTCGTCCGACGGTCATCGGCTTTCGACTTGAAAATAATGTCTGGAAGAAATACACAGAATTTGGACGCAGAGGCGAACTGACTTTTTCACCTGATGGTTCGCGAATGCACATGGCGAAAGGATACAAAGATCGAGTTGGAGACGGCTGGTCAGAACGCAAAAGTATAGGGCCGGCATTTGAGGAAATACAAATCATGCGATTGACCACATCATCAACAGGAACTTACGTTCTGGATGAGGTAGGTATGCCCAATGGAGATGGGGTGATTCGATACTCCAGGTTGAATAATGACCAACGTGAAGCTCCAAAATCATTTGGCAAGGAGATTAACACAGGGAGGATGAACGCACACCCCTTCATTGCTCCGGACGAAAGTTACCTGATTTGGGATGGTGAGCGGGAAGACGGCTACGGAGATTCAGACCTGTACATCAGTTTTCGGCAGGAAGATGGTACATGGGAGGCTGCCATTAACATGGGCGACAAGGTCAATACGCCTTATTGGGACGCTTATGCCACTGTTACCCCCGATGGGAAATACCTCATGTTTAACCGGGGTATGGATAGTGAGAATGATAACATCGATATCTATTGGATTGATGCGAACATCATTGAAACCTTACGACCTCAATAAGTACGGTGCCCATGAAATCAATCATGAAAACTACGAAAGTATTGATCGTTATCTGGATGATAACGCTGAAGGCTGTATGTGCTCAGGAAGACACACCAATACCTTATTTCGGGCAAAAGCCACCGGGCCTGATACCTGAAATATTTGCTCAGGGAATCATTTCATTAGATCAATACTCCGAAGCATCGATCACTTTTAGCCCCGATATGAAGGAGTTGTTTTTTGCACGTAGGAAGTCAGGCGAGAGCCACAATCTTTATACCATGAAATGGACGGATGGCCAGTGGTCAAATGCCGCATTAGCTCCTTTTTCAACTAATAAGGAATATTTGGATTTCCATCCTCGATTTAGCCCAAGAGGAGATCGACTCTATTTTGGAAGTACCAGGCCACTCGGTGATGAATCAGATTCCACAGAAATGCAAAGATGGCGAAGTAAAGCTACGCTTGAGAAATTGCACCTCTGGTATGTGGAACGGTCACATGTTGGGTGGGGCCAACCTATTCCTTTAATTGAGAAACCGTTTGAAGGAAGGTTCATCATGTGCGCAACACCTTCTGGGAATGGTAATCTCTATTTCACTTCCAAGGAGCAAGATGATAAACTGGCAGATGAGGGTATTTATGTTGCTAAGAAAGAGGGAGGTGAATACAACAAGTTTGAAAAGCTGAGTGATATGATCAACGGTCATGGCAAGTGGATTGCTCATCCTTTTGTGGCTCCGGACGAAAGTTATGTCATCTATGATGCGGAGCGATCTACAGGAGAAGACAATGGTGACCTGTATGTCAGCTTTCATAAAAACGGCCGCTGGTCCGAGTCTTATTCCCTGGGACCTGAAATAAATACGGGCCTAAGCCAGGGAGCTGCCACGGTTTCACCGGATGGGAAGTTTCTGTTCTTCAGAAGTGCTCAGGAAGGCAAAGAAACCTCAAGTCTTTTTTGGGTAAGTACGGCCGTTATTGATCGGTTAAGACCTGCGGAGTTTCGGCTGCAAGAAGTAACTTATGAGATTGCCTATGCATCTAAAGCGTCTGGGGATGGAGAAGTGTATCTAACCGATAAGGAAGGTAAATCAAGAGTTAAGATTACTGACCGTCCGGGAAATGATGGCTATGCAGCCTGGTCTCCGGATGGAACGTGTATTGCTGTTTACGCCTATCATGACGGGAGGAAAACATGGTCCATTCATACCATGAACAGCGATGGCTCGAACAGGCAGCGATTAACACATGCAAAAAATAAATGGGACAGTGCACCCGCCTGGTCCCCTGATGGTCAAAAAATTGTTTTCGGTAGGGCTTACTCAGATGAAGAGGGCGTCTGGAGACAAGAGATTTGGATCATGAATGCCGATGGTAGTGAGCAGAAACAGCTCACTTCACTGGATGGGGGTGGCCCTTCTTTTACTCCTGACGGAAGAATCGTATTTCATTCCACTTCCAATACCAGTGAAATCTGCATCGCTAATCAGGATGGTTCTAACAGGATCAACTTGACGAACAATGATGTGGAAGATTGGCACCCCGAAGTTTCTTCCGATGGTTCGCAAATCGCCTTTATGTCCAACAGAGATGGAAATCATGAGATCTATGTGATGAATATCGATGGATCGAATCCAAAAAGGCTAACCCACAATGAAGTGCGTGATTCCACCCCTACCTGGTCACCGGATGGTACTCAACTCTTGTTTGTGTTAACGGTAACAGACGATGAGAGGCATATCTACAAGATGAATAAAGATGGCACTGGATTAAGCAAGTTTATTGAAAATGCAGGGAGTCCAGCCTGGCTTAGACCAGCCAGATAGAACCTTTAAAAGGACCTCTTTAGAGCAGTTCATTCATGCATAGAGCAGTTGGCAAATTAAACAATACACATTCAAAACTCCCACGGGAGTTTTGAAGTAAACCTTCAAAAACCCAATCACTACTTTATGACCATTTTCGTTCAACACATGAAACATAGGCAAGGGATACGGATCACCAAATTGCTACTCTTAGCGAATCTGATATTCCTGAGTTCGATATATGGTCAGGAGGACATTCGAAACGCTGCACCGGAGGCGACAGCCGCTGAAGCCACCCTCTCATTCAGAGAAATTCGTGTTCTTGAAGAAGCTTTTATCGATGCTTCACCAGAAGATAGAAACGACGGCATAGCGGTGGGCGAATTAGGTGTCGATGGAGGCAATAAGGACATAATGCTTAAAGTAGCGGAGGAGATTGTAGCTAATAATCAAAACAATTACGATGCCATGCTAATTTCATACAAAGGCAAATTGATTTTTGAATCTTACTACAAAAAGGGTCGAATCAACTTACCCCATTTCCAGGCATCAGCAACTAAAACGTATACCAGCTTTGCACTAGGTCGCGTCATTCAGCTAGGTTATCTGACCATGGCGGATTTGGACAAACCACTCATCAGCTTTCTGAGAGAATTGGATCCCACAAAATTTGTTGAAGGTGCAGAGCGGATCACCCTGAAAAATGCCTTGACCATGACTACAGGCATTCGTATTTCAAAAGAACAATGGGAAGCATTTGAGAAAGACCCTAGTCAAATAAAAGGCCAGAAGCGGGTTCAGGCTATGCTGGAGCACAGTGAGCCGATCACTCCCGCGTCTCAGCATTTTTTATATGGCACTGGCCCAGGCCTGGTTATGCAGGTCATTGAAGCTGTCGTGCCGGGAACAGCCAAGGATTTTATTAAAGCTGAACTACTCGATAAAATGGGGATTTCTAATTATCGTTGGCGGACAGCACCTAGTGGTTTGCCCGAATCGGGTTGGCGCACAAGCATGACTGCACGCGATATGCTTAAATGGGGAACTTTAGCTGCCAACAAGGGTGCATGGAATGGCGAACAATTGGTTTCTGAAGCCTTTATCACGAAAGCCATGAGCAGGATCTTATATACTGGAGATGATGATGTCTACGGTGGCGGCAAAGATGTCTCCAAACAAGGGTATGGCTTTTACTGGTGGTCGGCTGATTTGAATTACGACAATAAAAGCTATTTCAGCTGTTCTGCACAGGGCGGTGGTGGCCAGTATATCCTTCAGATCGAAGAGCTTGATTTGATGGTCGTGGTAACTGCCCACAACAACGATAACAGTACCCTGCAGTTAACAGCTGAGAAGATCTTACCTGCCTTTATAATTAACCACCAACATTAGATAATGAAAGTAAGAAGTAAATCGTATTTAACCTTGTTCGTTGGAGTAGAAGCTCAGGTTTTAGAGCATCTCATGCCACAGTAATAAAAGATAAAGTAACTCGTATGCTTAAAAATTATATGAAGGTGGCTTTCAGAAATCTTCTGCGACAACCTGGCTACACTGCACTTAACATTATTGGACTTACGGTGGGGATAGCCTCTGGCTTAATAATCCTTCTGTATATTTTTCATGAAACGAGTTTCGATCAGCAACATACCAAGGGGGATCGGATCTATCGCCTTTCAACAGAATTTACGGAGCCTGATAATTCATTTAAATGGGCGCAAATGACACCCCGAGCGGCATTTACTATTAAAAATGAAAACCCAGAGATAGAGCAGGCTACTCGACTTCAAGGGTTAAACTTCCAAAGTGCTACGCAGTTCGAGTTCAATCAGGTCGATTACTTCCAGGACAATGTCTACGCAGCTGACTCGACGGTTTTTGAAATATTTGATTACGAATTTACAGCTGGAAACCCCCAAACTGCATTGGAGGCGCCCAATTCGATTGTCATCAATCAGTCCATGGCAGAGAAAATCTTCAAAAATGTAAACCCGGTTGGTCAAACAATTATAATAGGTGGAGACCGTGAAACTGCTTTACAGGTGACAGGTGTATATGAAGATATGCCTACCTCTTCTCACCTGATATCTGAGGCATTGATCTCCTGGAAGACCATTTTCCCGGATGGAGATCGAAGCTGGGGACAGTGGGGTGTCCATTCCTATGTTTTAGTGAACGAAGGCGTGACAAAAGAAGCTTTACAAGTGAAACTTGATTCGACTGTTGCTAAATATATAGCACCAATCTTTGACCCGATTAACCTCAAAGTTAAAATGGTGCCCGTGCCCTTAAAAAGTATCCATTTGACTTCAGATTTTGAAAGTGAACCGGTGCCTGTTGGCAATATCCAATATGTTCAAATATTCGCTGCAATAGCAATCTTCCTCATCATTATTGCCAGTATCAACTACATGAACCTGGCCACCGCACGGTCTACTAAACGATCCATGGAAGTAGGTATAAGAAAAGCAATGGGTGCTCAAAGAAGTGGTTTAATGGGTCAATTTTTGACTGAATCAATTCTAATTACACTCATATCCCTGATGCTGAGTATGCTTGTCATGATTGCGGTTGTCCCCGGGATAAACAGCCTGGTGGGCACTCACTTGGCTTTCGAAGGCTTACTTCACACCAAAGTGATATTAGCGATCATCGGTATCGTATTTATTACAGGATTTATGGGAGGTTGCTATCCTGCTTTCTTCTTGTCTTCATTTCAACCAGTGGCTGTGCTTAAAGGAGGTGGAGCAAAGTCTGGCGGTAAATTACTGAGGAAGGTTTTGGTAACACTGCAATTTTCCATTTCCATCTTCATGCTCATTGGTACCTTGGTTATTTACGCTCAAATGCAATTTGTCAGAAACAAAGATTTAGGTTTTGACAAAGAGCAGATGATGGAAATCAACTTTAGAAGTGATGCAGATCTGGAGAAATGGAATGTATTTAAAAATGAATTAGCGCAGCATGCCAATATAGTGAGAACCGCGACTTCTAGCACGACCCCTGGCAATGGTTATCCTAAAAACGTATTTCTAATCGAAACCGAAGAGGGACCAATGGACAGCCGAGGAGTAGATAACTACAGGGTTGATTATGATTATTTTGAAACCCTGGGTATTGAGGTGGTTCAGGGAAGGAATTTCTCGAAGGATTATCCTTCTGACACTTCCCAGGCGGTAATGGTGAATGAGGCGATGGTCCGGAGAATGAATTGGGCCAACCCAATTGGTAAAAAGATTGATCTGTCTCAACGTGATTCCATACCTGCGGCCAGGGTTGTTGGCGTGGTAAAAGACTTTCATCAACAATCACTTTACGATCCAATCACTGCACTGGTGTTCAGGCCAAGCCTTCTCAATCGTTCAGCTATTATTAAAATCGGAGGGGACATCACGACTACCATTGATTTTATAGAAGAGGCCTGGGAAAGAACTTATCCCACGACCGCATTTGAATATGTCTTTGTTGATGAGCAGTTCATGGAGCATTACGAGGCTGATCAAATCCGTGGACAGTTGTTTCTGGGATTTTCTGTCATGACCATCTTAATTGCCTGCTTAGGGCTATTGGGCCTGGCTTCCTACACTGCCGAGCAACGTGCAAAGGAAATTAGTATTAGAAAAGTGCTTGGTGCCAATACACAAGGCCTCATTAACCTACTCGTTAAAGACTTTGTGCTGCTCGTCATCATCGCAGCAATACCAGCATCCGTATTAGGCTACTTTTCAATGATGGGTTGGTTGGAAAACTTCCAGTTCCATATAACACCGGGAATCACCATATTTTCAACCGTACTTATAGGTACTATTATGATAACAGTGCTCACCACTGGTTATCATGCGCGTAAGGCCGCCGCAGCTAACCCTGCACAGAAACTGAGGAGTGAATAAGCATTCGCAAGATCAAGAAAACCATGACCAATCGATCAAATAAGATTACACAAATGAACAAATACAGGTTCATTCTAACACTGATGGGCATTTTATCACTGCATGTGGTCTTAGCTCAGGAATACGATCAAAACGCTACCGATGCATCATTAACTGGTCCATACCTTGGTCAGAAACCTCCCGGTCTAACAGCTGAAGTTTTTGCCCCAGGTGTGGTTTCCACAGAGTTGTATGAACTTTTCAGTGCGTTTACTCCAGACATGAAGGAGTTCTATTTCGTCCGATACGATGAGGAAGACAAGCCAAGTATGATTGTCTATAAGTATGAGAATAACCAATGGAACAAATCAGTTACAGGGCCGAGAGTAGGAGAACCCTTTATCTCGTTTGATGGTAAGACCATGCACCTGGGAAGAAAGTACATGGACCGAACGAACACGGGTTGGTCAGAACTCAAAAGTCTGGAGGCACCATTTGCGGACCTGCGAATCATGCGTCTTATTTCTTCTGCGGATGATACTTATTATTTTGATACGGCGGGGGAGGAGCCCATTCGCTATTCACGATTGGTAGATGGCAAGCGGGAAGAACCACAAATGTTAGACCTGGACCTGGGATTACACAATGCCCATCCTTGGATCGCTCCGGATGAATCTTATTTTATATGGGATGATCAACGAGAAAGCGGATTTGGTAAAGCGGATATTTACATCAGTTTTAAACAACAGGATGGCTCATGGGGCCCCGCCATCAACATGGGCGATAAGGTCAATTCCGAGAGAGGGGATTCCTACGCCACCATCACCCCTGATGGCAAATACATGCTTTTCAATAGATCCATAGATGAAAATAATGTAGATATCTATTGGGTGGATATGGAAATTATTGAGACGCTCAGGCCTCCGAATTGACCTACAATTAATTGACAAGTTGCTTGCTGCGTCAGACGATCTTAAATGAAACAGAATCCAAATAATTAATAGAGAGATTCAATAAAAAAAACATACAATGAAAAAAATCATCCCTGTCCTCTTCACTCTCATTCTCTTACAATCATGTACGGAAGAACCCAATACGGATGCTTCGATTGAGCTAATTAAAAAGGTGGAAAATGGTCTTACGACCCGTGTTCAGATAGCCGGTGATTCAACATGGTCCATAGAGGAACGCATGGAACACTACGGCATTCCCGGAGTGAGTATTGCTGTCATAAACAATGGCAAAATTGCATGGACAAAAGGGTATGGTGTCGTCAATAAGGAGAGTAAGGCTCCAGTGACAGATCAAACACTTTTCCAGGCAGCGGCAACTACTATGCCGGTAACGGCCTACGGAGCATTGCGGCTTGTAGAGCAGAATAAATTGGACTTAGATGAGAATGTTAACAGTTACTTAAAATCCTGGAAAGTACCGGAAAATGAGTTCACTGAAGAACAGAAAGTCACCATAAAGAATCTATTAAATCATTCTGCCGGAATATACCCTCGAGGAACAGGCTCGTATGGTATAGATCAGGAAATTCCAACGCTTGTAGAGATATTAAGTGGAACTCCTCCAGCTACAAACGAGCCAATTACCGTAAATAAACTGCCTGGCGAAAGTGTTCGTTTTGCCTACGCCAGTTACGCACCCATTCAACAAATGATGTTGGATGTTGCTGGAGACAAAACATTCCCGGAGATCATGCACGAACTCGTGTTACAACCCCTGGAAATGAACAACAGCACGTATAATCAATCTCTCACAGCAGAGCAATTATCGAAGGTAGCAACCGGTTATTTCCAAGATGGTTCCATGGTAAAAGGTGGAAGAAATATCCAACCGACAATGGCTTTAGGTGGGTTGTGGACGACTGCCGAAGACTATGCAAAATTTTTAACCAACGTACAGCAAACCCTAAATGGTGAGCGCACTAAAGGGTTATCAAAAGAACTGACGACATTAATGGGTACGCCCTATGGTGTGAGCAATGCCGGATGGTCATTCACGCTCGGATTGGGGTTTCAACTTTTAAATAAAAACGATGAAATCTACTTAAGGCATCACGGGTGGAATACGGGGTTTTATACGGAGATAGTGGCTCATAGAGATAAAGGTTATGGTGTGGTTGTGATGACTAATTCGACTTTCCCGGAATTTAATGCGGAAGTGATGCGCGCTGTTTGCCCTGGCATATGATTGGGATAATTATGTTCCGGTACATCAAAAGGTGGAAATTGAACAGACATCTGTAGATGAAATTATCGGTAGATACTATGATGACATAATTATAGAGATCTATCAAAAGGATAATAAACTGTTTTACAAAAATATACTTGAAGAACAAGGAGAAGAACTCATCAAAGTATCGGATAGCCTTTTCGTTCGCAGAAATTCCAGTCTATTCATTCAGTTTAAACCAGATCCTGAAAATAGAGCAGTCCATTTACAGTACCTGACTCGAAACGATGGTGCCATCATTTCAACTTTGGTCAAGACAGGTAATGATCAAAAAACTCCGGTGGAATTCCTGCTTGAAGGTGATTTTGACAAAGCCCTTGAAGCATATCGCGCCTTATTGGAACAGGACCCTACTCATCCTACCGTTTCTGAAGCGTATATCAATGATATCGGTTATGACTTTTACCACGACCATAGAATGAGCTTATCACTTAACACTTTCAAGGTGAATATGGATCTCTACCCCAATAGTTTTAAGGTATATGACAGTTATGCAGAAGCCTGTGAGAAAGCAGGAAAAATAGATTTGGCCATTCTGAATTACTCAAAATCACTTGAGTTAAATCCTGGAAATAACCGTGCCCGGGGCAAGCTTAAAGAATTGCAAAAAAGCGAATGAAAAATACCATCTCAGTTTTCTTATTCATCATTCTTTTTCAATCATGTAGAGAGGAATCTAAGATTACCACTACCACTGATTTGATCAAGAAGGTTGAAAATGGGCTTACAACTCGGGTACACATTGCAGGTGATTCTACCTGGTCCATAGAAGAACGCATGGAACACTATGGCATTCCGGGTATGAGTATAGCCGTAATCAATGATGGAAAAATCGCGTGGACAACAGGTTATGGTGTAATGGACAAGGAGAGTAAAACTCCAGTGACAGAGCAAACACTTTTCCAGGCATCGTCACTGAGTATTCCTGTTTCTGCTTACGGTGCGCTTCTTCTTGTAGAGAAAGATAAAGTCACATTAGATGAAAACATTAACAGCTACTTAAAATCCTGGCAATTACCAGACAATGAGTTTACTAAAGAAAAGAAAGCGACCATAAGAAACCTTTTGAATCATTCTGCTGGAATAAACCTTCACGCAACTCCGGGGTATAGTTCAGGCTCAGCCATACCAACACTTATAGAGGTATTGAATGGAGTTTCTCCAGCTCAAAACGAACCGATTGGGGTTAATAAAGAACCAGATGAAAGTTTTTATATTTCATACACTGGTTATGGAATCATTCAACAAATGATGATAGATGTGGAAGGAAAGATATTTCCCGAGATCATGAATGACTTGGTCCTGCAACCTTTGGGAATGACCAGCAGCACTTTCTATCAATCGCTTTCACAAGAACAGTTAACGAGGGCAGCAACTGCTTATTTGGATGATGGTACGATGGTCGAGGGTAAAAGATTTGTCCACCCAGTAATGGCTTCAAGAGGATTGCGAACAACGTCAGAAGATCTTGCTAAATTTATAATCCACATCCAGCAAACCTTAAATGGGAATCGCAATGGAGGGTTATCAAAAGGGATGACAGAACTAATGGTTACACCCTATAGTGTCAGTAGTTATGGTCCTGGGTTTGAATATGGGCTGGGATTTCAAATTATCGATAGAAAAGATGAAACCTACCTAAGACACTGGGGATGGAATACGGGTTTCTTTGCTGAGATGGTGGCTCACAGAGACAAAGATTATGGGGTGGTCGTGATGACCAATTCCACTTTTCCTGATTTTAATGCTGAGGTGATTCGTGCTGTTGCCCTGGCTTACGAATGGGATAATTATGTTCCTCAACATAAGAGAGTGGAAGTTGAACAGTCCTTAGTCGATCAAATCACAGGCCGATATGAGGCGGATGATTTGATAATGGATGTGTTTCAAAAGAATAATCTATTGTTCATTAAAAATATCCAAGACGAACAAACTGAAGAACTGATCCGAGTCTCAGATAGCCTCTTTGTCAGAAGAAATGCCAGCCGATTTATTCAGTTCAAACCAAACGCTGAAAATGAAACTCTCAATTTGGTTAGCCTCCATAGAAATGATGGTACCGTAGCTTCAACGTTGAGTAAAGTGAACAAGGAAATAAGTGACATGGAGAATTAATGGAACTTATCAAAATAACCTAGCATAAGATAAAAATATGGTAAAGGCGAAATTTTTGATCTTGACATGCGTAATATCACTCAATGTTGCACTTGCACAAGTAAATCGTGAAAACGATTCCATTTTTCCGCCCCTGGAAGATCGCTATCTGGGTCAAAATCCACCTGGCTTAACTCCAGAGTTATTTGCTCCTGGTATAGTTGCGACGGAAGAATACCTTGAAAGTGAAGTCTTGTTTTTGCCTGACATGACTGAACTCTCTTTTACCAGGTCTGGTGGAAAGTATAAAGAACCTGAATTATTTGTTATGGAGTACAATGATCGGAGCTGGAACAGGAAGCATATTCCGTCTACTGATATCGATAACTACAAGGAGCGATTCAGTCCAGGTTTATCGGAGATGAAAAGCCTTGAACCCTTCAAAGACATCCCTGTCATTGGTTTCGCTATCTCAGCTAATAAAACCTATTACTTCTATGTTTTAGATTTCAGGGATGGCAGTGGACATATGAGTTATTCACGCCTTGTAAATGGTAAATATGAGAAGCCTCAAAAAATGAGTAAGGCGATCAATGCAGGGAAATACATTGCCCACCCTTTCATAGCTCCTGACGAATCCTACTTAATGTGGGATGCGGAGAAAGAAGGGGAAAATACACCTGACATCTATATTAGTTTTCGACAGCAGGATGGTTCGTGGGGAGATGCAATTAACATGGGAGATGAAATCAACACAGCACGCTATGAACAGCGGCCTAAAGTGACACCTGATGGCAAATATTTATTCTTTTGGAAAGGAGATGTAAAGACCAGGGAAGATGGGAGCACCTATGTGGTGGGAGGCCCTAATTGGGTGGATGCTCAGATTATTGAAACGCTCAGGGCCAAACAATAACGGATAAATATTGACAATAATGGAAAAGACATACTTTATTTTGATACTTGCTTTGACGCTGCTTTTACTTGGTTGTACGCCTAAAAAACAGAAGGCAAGCACCGATGTTACATCAACTCAAGCAGGTGCTTTTTTTGGGTTGGAGCCTCCTGGCATGGAATCAAAACCATTGGCACGGGATGTCATTTTTCAGGATGGAAGGGATCTGGGGGGAGTGGTCGCCTGGGTATGAAAGAGTTTTACCTGATCACTTCGTCAGACGGAAAATACCTTTCCCATTATCCTGGTTGAGGACCTCAGATCAACGCTATGATCCGCCATTTAGGTCACTATGTAGATAAGATCAAACCAAATGTCAAAAACAAAAATAAATATGAGAGTCACTAAAACATTCCTATTAGTCATGGTCCTTGCAGTAAATGCGGCATGGGCCCAGAATACTGAATCTACTTTACCCTTTCCCCGTACAACAGTCGTTCCTATCTCTGATACTCAAAAAGACAGGGCCTATGAGCTTTACGTCAGGTTGCCAGCGAGTTATACAGAAAACAATGACAAGCAATACCCGGTGCTTTATTACACCGATGCCATGTGGCACGTGGAGATGTTATCGGGCTCGGCAGAGTTTCTTATTGAGGAGTCCATTTTAGTGGGCATATCCTGGCAGTTAGATATCGATGAAGACCTCAAAAAAGAGCGGGGTGCACATGTTAGTAGATTCAGAGATTATTCCTTTAGTGAGTCCAGTAATCCGGAACACCAGGCCAAATACAAGTTTGGGCAAGCCGATAACCACCTGGCTTTCATTCGGGATGAGGTGATCCCCTTTGTGGAAAGCAACTATCGCACAAAGACTGATCAACGCACCTATTTCGGTTATTCGATGAGTGGCGAATTTGGTGCATACATTTTGTTGGCAGCGCCCACCACGTTCAAAAACTACATCCTTGGAAGCCCTTCGCTGCGGGACGATGACATTTCCGTGCTTGCGGAAGTTTCCTCTAAAAGTAGCAGCCTGGATGCCAATGTGTTCATTTCCTATGGTACGGAGGAGGAAAAATCCGGTAAGACCATTGATCAATTCATTAAACTGCTAAGAGACAGAAATGATACCAATCTGGCGTTGCAACATGAAGTGGTGGAAGGTACCCATCAAATCGCCTTTCCCCTGACTGCTGTACGCAGTGTGATGTGGCTCTCGGAGTTGGTAGGAGAGTAGCCACCAGGAATTCCCCAATAGAGGCCTTGATTAATCGTCTTCTTAAACGTTTATAGATGTATATTACGTTTAAGAAGACGTTTTTTTATTTATGAACAACTAAATTTGTCTTAACCAATAGAAGGCATAAGTATTTCGTCATCTATGATACCAGCTTTAATCATTAACTATTTTTTTAAATTGAAACTGCTAAATCAATAGATAAATTGATATGATATTTTTCTTCTTTATCATCAATTTCCAATACGTGAGAATTAGGATATAAAAGATTTAAACGTCTTCTCACATTTTCGAGACCCAGTCCTGTTCTTTTCAATGAAGAAACTTTGTGAGGCTTTGAATTATCAACCCAAAAATGAAGAGTAGAGTTTTTTACAGTGGCAGAAATATCAATGGTACTCTGTTCATTGGTACTTTGTGCACCATACTTCACAGCATTTTCAACAAAAGGAATGAGCAACATCGGAGAAATCTTTAAGCCTGACAGGTTTCCGTCAATTAAAAATTCAATATTGCAACGCTTACTTAACCTTTTTTCTTCAAGCAATAAGTAGTTTTCTATAAATTCAAGCTCTTCTTTTAATAAAACAGTGTCTTTTTTAGAGCTCTCCAATTGATACCTCATGAGTTCTGAAAGCTGCATAACAAGGTTAGGGGTTTCTGACGATTGTTGTCTGGAAAGTGAATAAATACTGTTTAAAGAGTTGAATAAAAAATGAGGATTTACCTGATCTTTTAGATAAGTAAGCTCCATCTCTCTTTGTAATTTTTCTTTCTCAACGCTTTCTCTTTGAGCTATGATGTTTCTTCTTAAAAAGAAAGCGGCCATTCCGGCTCCAGTAGTATAAATAAGATAGAAAAAGAATTTAGAAATATCTAACCAGCCATCTTTCTCATTTCCCTTTAAATAAGAAACTAAAAATACGCTCCCAATGAGTAAGATGCCATATAAAAAATAGCGTCTCTTATCTAAAAAAAAAGGAATGAGAACAAAATGATTTATCCAAATGATGGCCATAATGGCTATTGAATAATTAAAACCATGTAAGAAAAAAGAATAATTAGTATCATATCGATCTATGAATAACCATCCGCTCATTAGCTCAAGAATAAGCACCAATAAAAAGGCGCCTATGTTTATAAGGATTGTATTCTTTAATGATTTTTTAAGCATAAACTATATTAATAGCTAATAAGCTACTATCTACAAAAACAATATGCTTTAATGTCTTACAAAAGCCTTATATCAATGACGAAATGACTTCATCATTTAATTGTTGTGTTTATCCCATTAATGAATTTTTACATTGAATAGACCATACATTTATTCAACATTTAAGTCAAAAAAATAAACATGAAGAACAACAATTTTATATTTTCAGTACTTGTATTTACAATATTTTTAAATGCTTGCTATACTAACAACCTGAAAGCACAAGACAATGGTTTACCAGCTCTTGAGTTTCAGGAGCCAAAGGCATATGAAATACCCAGGTCCCAGGTCATTCAGATCAGTAATTCTGAAACAGATACACTAAATACACTTTACATAAAACTGCCGGAAGGATATGAAGAAAACACAGATTTAGAATACCCTGTACTCTATTTTACTTTTCCGAAAGAACATATCCAGATATTATCTGCAGTCACTGAAGTTCTGATAGAAGACGTTATTATGGTTGGACTTACCTGGTCAAAAGGAATAAACTATGGGAATTTGGACAGTTATGTTAACTTTCTTCGTAACGATGTTTTTAAGATGGTAGAAAACAACTACCGGGCAGATGCTGACAGACGTACCTATTTTGGATATTCTGCCGGTGCTTTAGTCGGTGCTTACATATTCTCGAATCACCCCAATACCTTTGAAAATTTCATTCTTGGTAGTCCCGCTCTTGGAGTTGATCATGAAGTCATACAGAAAATTTATGAAATTGAGTCTACTACGGCTGAAGAGCGAAAAAAACTGAACGCAAATGTTTTTATGTCATATGGCATATTGGAGGAGAAAGATATCCCTCATTTCGAAAAATTTATTATCATGCTTAAAAGCATAAACGATGAGAGTTTAACCTTACAACATGTTGTGGTTGAGGGTGATCATCAAACATCATTTCCTATGACTGCAACACGGAGTATCTATTGGTTATCAGACTTGATAAAAGAATAACGAATCTAAAACACTATATGCTTTATTTTGGTCATTTTTTTAAAAGTAGAAATTGACTGAAACTTAAAATCAAGAAACAAATAAATCGAATAATATTTATACTCACGCTTGGTAACAATGTATAAAAATAATAGCCGATACAGCAGGAAATTCAAGGATTGTTGCTCACTTCAACTTTATTGTAAAGTGAAAACAATTGTTCCGTAATCGGCTACTATTCTCACACTAACCATTAAGTGTAAAATTGGAAAAGGTCAAGGTAGAAAACAGAACAATAGAGATCGAAGATATTACTCTTTGGTCATGCTTTTCAACGCTGTACCTAAAGCCTAAGTTTTTTATATCATTCGAGTTAATGGACTTCTTTGGAGATGATGATTGTGAGATTTATTTCTCTTTAAAGCATATTGAGTTAGACGGTTATTCAGATGCTAAGGAGCTAATAAACAACGAGATTCATCTAAATGAAATTGCGATCAATAAAACTTTTAATACCGAATACTTAAATGGAGAAGAATATAAAATTGTTTCAGTCTCATTTTATATAAGCCACTCTCCAAAGGGCCACACTATCACAGGCAAAGGGACTTTTTTGAACTCACAAACAGATGAGATAAACCAATTTCAATTCGACTCAAATGCGACTGTAAACCCAACTAATTTACTTTCAGTGAGCCACTCTGAAAGACTATTCCAAGAGCGAATTAACAGATATTACTGAATTGAATAATTTAATTTCAGTGTTCCTTGAAAATAATGACAAAGATGGAATAAGCCTTCCTGAAATTCCCAGATTTTATTCAACTCCTGAATGGAATAGAATCAAGGAAAAAGCAAAGGAAGTCCTGATCTCAATTAGGTTGAAAGGGGTACACCCCAATTACAAAGCTTGTCTGGAACTGGGAGGATAGCACTTAACAAACTAATACTCCAGAGGCCTTGCTCAGCGACTTGAAACAGCGTAAGAATCCGATAGATTAGAAGAAAAATGAAACGGCTAGCCTACGGGTATTAACTGATCGTTAGGTTTCACATGCCAGATCAAAGTAACTTTCTATATCGAACGTACTACTTCCAACGTGATTGGACGCCCTTCTGATCTTCGCGTCTCGTTAAGACCAATTAATTGTTGCTTTGATAATGGCTGGAAAATACGCTATTAGATAAAGACTTTCAGTTTTTAGAAACTGGTTTTGTCAATGAGCCTCAATTTTGGAACTATAACAGCGCATTGATTACTCAGGTGAAAAAGGGATGATTAATTTAGTCTTTTTTGATTGAAGGTCTCAGCGAGACGCTAGGGCCAGGTGTAGAAGAGTCGGGCGACGTAGGCCATACGCCTTATGCATGAACGTTATCAATAATCCCTTATCGAGAGCCAAATGAATTAAACATATATTATTTTTGGTGTAAATATGCACCAGGGAAGAAAAGTATGGCAAGACAAAGTATCTCATTTACCGAACGCAATGACGAATGGTTGAAGTCTCAGGTCGAAAACCAAGAATATTCAAGTAAAAGTGAGCTTGTTAACGACTTGGTAAGACAGGCAAGAAAACAGCAACAAGAAATTGACTATATACGCATGAAGATAGAAAAAGCTGAAAATTCGGGTTTTACTAATGATTCTAAAGCGGATATTCTAAGTCAAGCAAAGTCCAATGAATGACCGAATATAGAATCAGTAAAGTTGCTAAAGAGGACCTCATCAATACGGAACATTTCAATTCGGCGAACAACAAGCTGATAAATATTTTAATGCTTTTTTTGAGAAGTTTGAACTCATCGCTGAAAAACCTTATTCATTCAAATCAGCTGAATACATCAAAACTGGATACAGAAATGTGTATGTGGTGTCGATACCATATTTTACCGAATAAATGGGTATTTCGGTCGGACTATGCCACCCATTTCGGTCAAATGGTGCCACATCCAGAAGAGTTACAAGGATAACATTTCTATTGATTTTTGAGTAGTCCTTTTCTTAAAGATTCGCCATTGAGGTCGATTCGATGTGAGGTATTGACTAACCTATCCAAGACAGCATCAGCAATGGTTCCTTCACCAATAATATCGTACCAGGCAGAGACGGGTATTTGAGAGCAAACAATGGTGGATTGTTGATCAAAACGATCATCGATAACATCAAGTAGTATTTCCCGAGCCAGGTTGTCAAGTGCTTG
The DNA here is from genome assembly GCA_965215825.1 of Cyclobacteriaceae bacterium. Classification (GTDB taxonomy): domain Bacteria; phylum Bacteroidota; class Bacteroidia; order Cytophagales; family Cyclobacteriaceae; genus JAWPMT01. The sequence goes on from CBDCEM010000003.1 coordinate 20,573, forward strand.
TAAACCAAAATCGTCAAGGATGAGCAAGGCGGCCTTACTGAGTTTGTTGAGTTCTTTGAGATAGGTACCATCGACCTTGGCCAGTTTGAGTCTAGTAAAGAGCCGGGCAGTAATCTGGTAATAGACCCGATGATCCATCAAGCAGGCCTGATGCCCAAGAGCCTGACTCAGATAGCTTTTACCAACTCCTGATGGCCCAGTGATGATGATGTTCTCCTTTTTGTTGATGAAGTCCAGAGAAGCGACCCTTTCAAAGGCATTTTTATTGAGACTTCTGGCATGGTGATAGTCTACTTCAGCCAGAGTAGCTTGTTGTCGCATGGCTGCGTTCTTGATCAGTCGTTCTGTCTTACGTTGTTGGCGGTCTTCCCACTCATGGTCAATGAGCATAGCCAGGTATTCGTCATTGGTCCATTGATCGTGTTGCTGGCCTTGAAGGTGTTGCTGGTGGTGATTGGCCATGGCATGTAGCCTCATCTTCTTGAGTTTTTCCAGCGTCTGATGATTGTTCATGATAACAAAATGGGTTTAAAATGATAGATGTGATTATTGATAAGAGGATGCTCCTCGTATGTTCTCATGTTCAGGAATATGTGATTGATCACTTTGAGAGAATAGATCGAACTGATCGTCTTCCAGTCCATTTTTGAGCATATTCCGTACTACCTGATAACTGTGGGACTGACACTCCAGCGCCCTTTGACAGGCTTTATCAAGCCGTTCAGAACCGTAGCTTTTGGCCAGCTGTATAATGCCCATGGCTCTTTTGTAGTTGACTTCCGGATACTGTTGATCAGCCAGTAACCCTTTGATGAAAGAAGTCACATATTGACCATGTTTATCAGCCAGTCGCTCGAAGTAATCCGGGCTCCACTGGCTATAAGCCTGATGGGCACTGCTCAAGTGGTCTTTTTGCGTGATGTAGCTGCCTCTAGCCTTGCTTCGTCCGTGGATGGCAATACGTTCATGATTATAGTAGATCTCAACCACTGAGCTGGTGTAGTGGATCTGGGTCCGTTTACCAATAAACCGATAAGGCACACTATAGTAGTTCTTATCAGGAGAGAAGTAGACATAGCCCATCTTCTGCACTTTGGCCCTACGGTACTCTTTGAGTTGATAAGGCGTAGTTGGAAGTGGCTTTAGACAACTGCGCTCAATAGATTGGAACAACTCTTTACGACTGGATTCTTTACGCTGAAAGAGCAAGTCATTGTAGCGATCCAACAATAGTCGTATAGTCCGATTGAGGTCTTCCAGAGAGAAAAAAGTCATCTCTCGTAATGGATAGTAGATCCGCTGATAGGCCAGATTTACAGCGTTTTCAACTAGGGCTTTATCCTGCGGAGAATATGTACGAGTAGGGTTGATCACACAATCGTGATGGAGTGCAAACTCTTTCAATGTCCGATTGATCTGAGCTTCATATTTACTGGCTCTTTGGACAGCTGACTTCAGATTATCACAAACAATAGCCAAAGGGACGCCTCCGTAGAACTTCAGGGCATTGCCCATGCATTTGATCAGATCCTCACGTTTTTGACTGTAACAGGCTTCTACATACGTGTACTGGCTATTGGGAAGGATAGAAACAAATACTTCAACCTCAATCTGTTCTCCAGTTGACTTATCAACGATATGGAGCTTCTTACCCGCAAAATCTATGAATATCTCATGGCCGGGCGCATGATCCAGTTTCATCGATCCTTTTTCTTTGGGATACTTCCTGCGATAATGCTCCATGAACTGAGTATAGCTGTAAGCCTTTTCATGGGATGCCTGATACTCCTGGTAGTGATGCTGGAAGGTAAATCCAGGGTGATGACGAGTCTGGCGCATTTGATCAAAAAAGACCATCAACGACCCATATCGCTCGTTTTCAATTGTGGTCAAAGAGGGAAATTGCTCCTGTAAAGTCCCATTATCCAGTTCCGCAAGCTCTGATAAAGGCTTATCTGTAGCCTTTAAAAGCTGAATGTAACGATTGATTGTGTTGCGACTAATGCCGAGGGTAGTTCCAATCCGGCGATTGCTCAAGCCATCTAGGTGTAGTCTAATGATCTGTTTAATATCCATCGGGTCAAGGGTGTAGGCCATCTCGCTTTTCTCCGCGAGATTGCAGCTTTCTTAAACCTTCTGGATGGGATTAGTCAAAAAGTGGCACAAATCGAACCGTCATAGCGGCACAGTTTGGCCGGAACAGGTGGCACAGTTAGAACCGTAATACATGGTATCAGAACAGTACTTGACCCATTTTACTGGCACAAATCGAACCGTACTTCCTAGGCTGGTAACGAATCTCCTTTAGGCCAGTTTAGTGGCACAGTTTGACCGAAATCACTGGCACCCTCTAACCGAAACAGGTGGCACAAATCAAACCGAAATAGCCAATAAAGGACAGTATTCCGGAAATCATGACAATTATTGGCAGACAGGATAGAATTCCTAGACAGATTTGATTAATATGAAAATCTTGATATCAATGTCCTCCTCCAGTCTTAGCGTCTCGCTGAGACCGATTATTTGCAGCGTTGATCATGGCTAGAAAGTAAGATAATAGAGATCAGCATAACCATCCAGTTGAGATGAACTCAATCGAGGTAATTGACTCAAGAATTGAATACATTCATAACAATCCAGTAGAAACTGACTTTGTCAATGAGCCTCAAATTTTGGAACTATAACAGCGCATTGATTACTCAGGTGAAAAAGGGATGATTAATTTAGTCTTTCTTGATTGAAGGTCTCAGCGAGACGCTAAGACCAGGCTTGTTGTAGAATAAATAGCAACCGGTGCAGCAGGTCCGCGATATATTTGAGAGGTAGAGAAGAAGTACACAAAACGTAGTTTATCAAAATTCAATATTCAATGGTCTTCAAAAACGTATGAGCAATTCAAAGGAGCAAGAACAAGGAAAGCTTGGCATATACTATCTAAAACAGATTTGGTCGTCTGTAATGCTTCAAAAGAGAGGTTTACAGGATGGGGAAGCTCAACTTAACCCTAACTACGTTTCTGCTGTGTTTGATTCTGTGGGGATTGGGTTAGAGCCTACCTACCAATATTTGTTTCAAGAGTCGCCCTCCTTCAATGAGTTCGAAGATTGGATACTTGAAAACGGGGATATCTCTGCTGAAATGGTTGAACTGTTTAACTCAGCTATTTCGTCATCGAATCAAAAATCAGGAAATATTAAGGTCGAAGGCCAGGTACTAGACGATGAATCACTAAGGCATTGGGAGGAAGAAGGATATGTCGTCATTCCAAACGTCATTTCCAAAGATGATTGTGGCATGAGCGTGCGAGCTATTCATGATTTCCTGGAAATTGATCAGAATGATAAATCCACCTGGTATCGAGATCATCCATTGAGGCAGGGAATAATGGTACAAATGTTTCACCACCCGCAACTGAACCAAAACAGATTTTCTAAAAAAATCCGGCAAGCTTATCAACAACTCTGGAAAAGAAGCGATTTAATGATAAGCAAGGACAGAGTAAGTTTCAATGCTCCGGAGAACAAATATTTTACGTTCCCGGGCCCTGATCTACATTGGGATGTAAGTCTTAAACGACCTATTCCGTTTGGTGTTCAGGGGTTACTGTATCTAACGGATACTGATGCTAATCAGGGAGCATTCACATTGGTTCCTGGATTTCATCGAAAAATTGATTCCTGGTTAGAAAATTTACCAGAAAATGTGGATCCGAGAACATGTGATTTGCATCAATTGGGATCAAAACCTATTTCTGCCTCGGCCGGTGATTTTATTATATGGAATCAAAAACTTCCTCACGGAAGTTCGCCAAATTCAGGAGATAAACCACGTATTGTTCAGTATATAAACTATCAACCATTAGATCGCGAAATAGCGTCAATGTGGATTTAAAAGAACTCAACACAACATGAGAAATAGATATCCTCTAGTCCTCACGTCTCGTTAACAAATTATTGTGGCTTTAATAATTGCCACAAAGTACGCTTTTGGATATAGACTTTCAGTTTTGAATATTGCATAGAAATATACTTTAGAACTGGAATGAACTAATTCCTCATTTTGCTAAAGCTTCCAATCTTTCAGAAACGATAACCTTATACATCGCACTGACTGGGACTTCATTATTTTCAATGAACAAACAGGTTCTGGTTGCTTTTGTCACCCTATCCAAGTTTGCGATGTATGATTTATGCGTGCGTTGAAAACTTTTAGATAATTGGTCGGTAATATTTATCAGTGTTTCAGAGATGAGGTACATCCTGAGATCAGTAAAAACCTTCAAATAATTTCCAAAACTCTGAATATACATGATTGATCTAAATGGAATATTAACCGGTACTCCATCATGCGTTATTTGAAGTTCTTCACTCCCACTGATTTTTGTAGGCTGTGTTATTTCTGAACCTGAAATTTTGTTTATCGCTTTCAAAAAGCGCTCGATTTTTATAGGCTTCAATAGATAGTCAACAACACCATAATCATAGCTTTCCAATGCATACTCGGAATAAGCGGTAGTCAAAATAACTTTCGGTGATTTTATCATGGAACGCAAAATTTCCATTCCATTAAGTTCAGGCATTTCTATATCCAGAAAGATGAGATCAAGGTCATGCTGCTGAGTGAAATTGACAAGTTCAAGTGGATTTCCGGTACTCAGTACTATTTCCAGGTTGTCAATTTTAGAGCAATAGTCTTCCAACACTTTACGTGCCAGTACTTCGTCATCTATTATGCCTACTTTAATCATTAACTGTTTTTCTTACGCTTGAAACTGCTAAATCAATAGATAAATTCACTTGATATTTTTCTTCCTGATCATCGATTTCCAATGAATGAGCGTCAGGATATAATAGCTTTAAACGTCTTCTCACATTTTCAAGACCCAGTCCTGTTCTTTTCAATGAAGCAACCTTGTTAGGCTTGGAATTGGCCACGCAAAAGTGAAGCGTCGTATTTTTTATATCCACAGAAATATCAATAGTACTCTGTTCATTTGTAGTTTGAACACCATATTCAACTGCATTTTCAACAAATGGGATGAGCAACATAGGAGAGATCCTTAATTCCGACACGTCACCTCCAATTAAAAACTCAACTTTACAACGTTTACTCAATCTCTTCTCTTCGAGTAACAAGTAGTTTTCTATGAATTTTAGCTCCTCTTTTAATAAAACAGTCTCTTTTTTTGAACTCTCTAATTGATACCTCAACAATTCTGAAAGTTGCATAACAAGATCAGGAGTTTCTGATGATTGCTGCCTGGAAAGTGAATAAATACTATTTAACGAATTAAATAAAAAGTGCGGGTTCACCTGCTCCTTTAAATAGTTGAGCTCCATCTCTTTTTGTAATTTTTCTTTCTCGTCACTTTCTCTTCGAAATATGATGTTCCGTCTTAAGAAAAAGGCAGCCATTCCGGTTCCAGTCGTATAAATAAGGAAGGAAAACATTTTGGCCATCTCAGACCAACTAGCTTCAGAATAGATTTTCAAATATCCCCCAAACAAAATACTCAAAATGAGCAAGGGTACGTATCCCAGGTATCTTTTCTTATCAAAAAGATAGGGGATCAAAACAAAGTGATTGATCCAGATAACCACCATAATGGAAATCGTATAATGAAGTCCCCATAAATAATAAGATAAGGGCGAATCATGTCGTTCTCTGAACGTCCATCCACTTAATAATTCAAGGATGAACACCAATACAAAGGCTCCTACATTAATTAGGATGGTATTCTTTAATGATTTTTTAAACATGTATCCGTTTGAAAACCAAATAAATATACCATCTACGAATAAAAAACTGCCTGAATTCCTGATTAAAGCGAGAGATCAAATGACGAAATGATTTCATCATTTAATTCTTGTGTTTATCCTGATAATTAATTTGTGGATGGAATGTTCTCTACATTCATTCACCAGTTACAAATACGAAGAATTATGATAAATAAAAGAGGCCATTTCTTTTTTGTACTTGTATTGGCAATGGTTTTAGAGGCTTGTAACTCCTTAAAGCAGAAAGTAAGCGATCCTGATTTTCCACGGTCAGATCATCCCTTTTTAGCACAAAAACCACCAGGGGTAATTCCTGAAGTTTTTGCTTCCCGTGTTGTTTCAACAGAGCTCAGTGAACCAGGAACTGCTTTTTCACCCGATAAAGAGTCGTTCTATTTCCGTAAATATGATGAGGCATTTGAAAATGATGTCTTGATTGTCATTCAATACGAGGATAATCGATGGGTCGAGACTTTTGTGGTACCCAGTGGGGTCGAGATTTCTCCCGACGGTAAGGTGATACACATAGGAAACGAATATAGGGAGCGAACCCCTTCCGGTTGGTCAGAAGTGAAAAGTCTTGGCGCTCCTTACTCAGACATCCCTATCATGCGGCTTACGACTTCATCTAAAGGAACATACTTTTTTGATACGTCACCCATTTATGATACGACAGCTGCAATGGGAAGTATACGTTATTCACGATTAATGAAAGGCATACGTGAAAAACCAAGAACATGGGAGATTGAGATGGCGCCAATTAAAAAAACCCACCCCTTCATTGCCCCGGATGAGTCCTATCTAATATTTGATAGCAGACGAGAAAATGGAAATCTTGATATCTATATTAGTTATCGTCAGAAAGATGGTTCGTGGGGTGCTGCAATGAATTTAGGAGATAAGGTAAATACAGATCTCCCGGATGCTTATGGCAGTGTGACATCTGATGGGAAATACTTTTTCTTCACACGGTTTTCGGGTGATGGCAAGAAAGATCTAATGTGGGTAGATGCTGGATTTATTGAGGCACTCAGACCCAAATAGTGAGCCACAGAAATGTTCAACCATCCAGCAAAAAGATGGGTGGCGATTCGCTTTAGGTGCAGCCCGATCATTAGAATTTATTCGTAACGATGTGTTTAAAATAATAGAAAACAAGTACGGAGGTGATGTTGACAGACGTAGCTATTTCGGATATTCCCCTCGTGTTTTAGCAGTAATTAAGACAGATTAATCAATGAGAAATAACATAATTAAATTCACTGTACTCGTATTTGTAATATTTTTCAGTGCTTGTAAGACTGAGAAATCGAACCTGAAAGAAGATGATTCTTCAACCAAAGCAGGGCTTTATTTTGGTCAAAAGCCTCCAGGTTTAACACCTGAAATTTTTGCACCTGGAATTATCTCCCTCAAGGGAAGGAATGAATCAAATATTTCATTTTCTTCTGATTTAAGCGAAGTATATTTTACGGTAAATAAAAAGGATGAAGAAGTATCTATCTATTTCTCAAAACTGAAAGGTGATCAATGGACTCCTGCTAAAAGAGCAAATTTTACCAATGGCAGAAAAAAAGAGGAATTATATCCATTCGTGAGCTTTGATGACAAAAGGATTTACTTTACGGCTTTGGATGCTATTTTTTCGGATGAGAAAATTTGGTACGTAAACCGCCTGGAGGATTCCTGGAGTGATGCAATACAACTTGATTCTCCTCTAAATGATGACCTGGTTTATTATATTAATCAAGCTAAAAACGGAGATCTTTTTTATACCAATATTTCAAAAAGGAAAATGTATTATGCCCCGAATAAAAGTGGCAATTTTCCCCAAGCACAGGAAGTTGAAATTGAATTTGGTCATCATGGGTTTATTTCCCCATCTCAAGACTATTTGCTGGTATATACGCGAAGCAAGGAAAGTGAAGAAAGAGAAGATTCTGATATTTTTATCTGCTTTAGGGAAAAAGACGGGACATGGACAAAACCAATTGGCTTTGGAAATGAAGTAAATACCAATTTCAGCGAAGGGTGCCCCAGTATTACCCCAGATGGCCAATATTTCTTTTTTACCAGATCCAACGACGAAGATCAGTTATCAGATTTGTTTTGGGTGAGCTCGGAGATTATAGAAAAACTAAGACCAAAACAATAAAGCGACAACTACCGACAGATTGTGTATGGGTAACATCGGCTGAGGGATGTTAATTTAGTCTTCTTGATTGAATGAGACGCTAAGACCAGGTGGGTTATCTATTTAGTTGAGAGAAGATAGATCATAAGTAGGAGGAGTAAACAGATCAAATACTTAGCTTGGCTTCTCCGGAGTTGACAGGGATAAGATCGCTGGTAAATGAATTTCGATAATCAGATACATAGCTTACGGAAGTCAAAATAAAGGAAGAGCCTATGAACATGTCCAAAGTGGAAGCGGTAGAATGTATGGACAAGAACCTGGAACAAATTAAATCGGAAGTTTATGATAAGTGTGCTCTTGGGATTTCAAACTTTCAATTAGAACTGGAAAGTAGGGAATATAATGCTTGCCAATTTCAACTTAATGGATGGAATATAGTAAGTAGAAGCGCCAAAACTACCCCTAAAAAAGTCGGGCAATTTGTGACATTTTGGAAGCGCAATGGAAACGGACCAATTGAGCCTTTTGATGATACTGATCAAATATGCTTTTTTGTTGTAAATGTAAGGACTGAAAATAAATTTGGGCAGTTTGTTTTTCCGAAATCCGAGTTGATTAATAAAGGAATAATTGCAACCGCTGGGAAAGAAGGAAAAAGAGCATTCCGAGTTTATCCAAGTTGGGATATACCTAAGAATAAACAAGCTGAACGAATTCAAAAATGGCAACTGAAGCACTTTTATGAAATTGGAGAAAGGACTGATTTTAAAAAAGTGAATGAGTTATATGACGAAAAACGGGGAAGGGAATACTACACACAATAAAAACTAAAATGAATGGAGGAACTGCGTCTTTTGATATGACAATGCACATGGTTTATGACAATAGCTATGAAAAGAACGATTTCCCTAACCTGGCACTTAGGGAAACTGTACTCAACGAATTCCGCAAGAGAAGGGACAAATTGGAACAGGCAGACGAATGGATAATGGATTACATCAAGGAGCTTGTTTACCCTCAACTGAATAGACGGAGTAGAACAAGCATGTATAAAGGCATGGCTATGTGACTCGGGTGCTTAAGGGCCTGGAAGGCATACGCCTCGCATTTGTGAGGTATATGCGATAAACATGTGTTATATCTTTATGAAGAAATTCACTTTTTACATTTTAGTATTTGGACTTGTAGCTACTGCAATTTCAAGCACTCTGGGTTACTTCGGACATACTAACTGGTTTCTGGACTTATTCAGTCATTTTATTTGGCAATACCTTTTGATTTTGACAACTGGAACAGCTATAATTTTCTTTGTAAGAAGGAAGCTTTGTTTAATCTTCATTCCTTTCATAATTGCTCTTCTGATTGAAATAGTACCACTGTATTTTGGCGGGAACAAGAACACAGACTTAACTGAAACAACAAAAATTGTTTGCATCAACTTACTAAGCTCAAATAGTCAATTCGAGGACGTTGAGAACTACATAAAACAAAAAAATCCAGACCTGATTGTCCTGCAAGAATTTAATACCCTTTGGCAATTAATGCTAGAGCCAAAACTAAGCGACTATCAGTATCGATTGACCATGCCAAGAGATGATAACTTCGGAATAGCGGTCTACAGCAAGTTGATCGTTTCGGAATTAGAAGAACTTAAAATAGGAGATGCGGGAGTGCCTTCGATTCATGGAGATATTGTATTGGACACAACTAAAGTTAGATTGATTACCACCCATCCTCTGCCTCCAGTTGATACCTGGTATTTCGATCATCGAAACACCCAACTTTCTGAACTTGGAACTCTGGTATCTCAATTAGATCGTGAAGTGATTGTTATTGGAGACCTCAACACTTCCTCCTTTTCAACTCATTTTAAGAACCTCATTTCGATTTCTGAACTTATTGACACACGAAAAGGATTTGGTCAACTCACAACCTGGCCAACTTGGTTTAATCTGGCTCAAACAACTCTTGACCACTGCCTGGTAACTAAAGGCATCTCGGTGAGATCAAGGGAGGTTGGTGTAGATCTAGGATCTGATCACTTGCCAATATTCGTGGAACTGGGCATAAAATAAAAGCATACAATAACTCACTCATTCACAACTAGCTAAGTCACATGAAAGTGCCTGAGCGTTTGAGATAATTTAGTTGCATATTGAAAGTCTATGTGAAGTTGGACTCAATTGGAGAGGTGAATTCTCAATTCTAGGGGAACTTGTAATTTCTGACCAACTTAATAGCGGTAGCCCACTAAAAATTCTATACTAATGAACACGCCTCATTCTTGAAGTTTTTCTTTTCAATTTTGACACAAAACCTTGAAAAACTTATGCGCAGAAACAAAGTACAATAATTGTTACGAAGCTTCCGTTTAGTTAGAAATTTGACTGCCGCGCAGCGCCATTACTATACCCTCTGGCTCAGGAAAAGGTGTAAGTTCTTAGCTTCCTGCCTACCAGAGCCATTTACTTTCGAAACGGCATCTTCGAATAGCTTTGTGGTCAGCCAGAGGTTCACTATTTTGGTAGGGTCCGATGGCTATCGGATTGGTTGCTGTGTGCGCACGCTTCTTAACTTTGGAGTTTAGACACAATATACAAAAAGGCGACTATGAAAGATTTGACTAGATATTTAGGACTGTTTATCCTTCTGACATTATTTGGATGTTCACAAAGCCCTGAAAATGCAAGTATGGAGATGGCGAACGAAAAAACCGCCGCACCACCAATTGAACAGAAATCATCTAAAACGGTCGAAAGGAAATTAATCAAAGAAGGTCGGGTAGAATTTGAATCAGACAATTTAAGCTTGACGAGGAAAACCATTTTTGAAGCCGTCAAAAAGTACAATGGTTATGTTTCGTCTGACCAGGAGTATAACTCGCCAGGGCGAAAAAGTAATACGGTAATTATACGTATACCAGCAGATAATTTCGACACTTTACTAAGTGATGCAACTCAGGGAGTTGAAAAATTTGAGAGTAAAGAAATTAACGTAAAGGATGTAACAGAGGAATTCCTTGACATTCAAGCGCGACTAAAAACAAAAAAAGAACTTGAAAAGAGGTTTATTGATCTTCTGAAAGAAGCGAAAAATGTTTCGGAAATATTGGAAGTTGAAATGCAGATCGGACAGTTAAGATCTGATATTGAATCAATTGAAGGTCGCCTAAAGTACCTGCAAGACAGGGTTTCATTTTCAACATTGACCATGACCTTTTATGAAAGTATACCAAATGAAACCGAATTTGGAGAGAAGTTTAAAAATGGTTTTAGAAACGGTTGGGACAACTTAGTTTGGTTTTTTGTCATGTTGACCAATATTTGGCCATTTATCTTAATCGGGCTTGGCCTTGTAATCGGACTAAGGATTTATAGAAGAAAAAAATAAAATACTGTGGCTACCAAAACCTAAAAAACCAGGTCTGGGATACTTCAAGTGAAGTTGACTTTTTTGATTTCATTAACGAAAGAATGACCGAAATTGATGAAGAATAAAAACGTTTATAACATGAGGTAAGGATGCCTTGAGGCGTATTTCACAATACAAGTAGACCACTAAATGAAGCACTCCATTTTCATTTTATGCATCTTATCCCTCTCCTGTTCTCGAATTGATCATGATGACCTCTTCTTCGAACTGAAAGGGAACTCATAAGAATCGAATATTCATCTTAAGGATTCCGTAGTAACCCAGTAAGTTCTACTTTATTAATGACAGCCTTTTAATATTAGTTTTTGAAGGCAAGGACAGATTTACTAGTTTAGATAAATTAACCTAATTAACGGCGACAGCTTTTTATTAATATGTTGTTCGATAGGTCAATCACAATAGATCCACATGCCTATTCATACCGATCAGGAACATGCATCTAAACACGAATCTGCGTCCGGGAAAGAGTCCGGACAAGCTTACGCTGCAGGAACTTCGGGCCTCATAACAAGGACCAATCATAAAACATCCGGGCAAAAAGAACTTCAGGACGCCATAAATGGTAGTCAAAAAATTCATCAACAGAAGCATATCCAGGACCAGGTAAATAGTCATCCAAAAGCACATCCATCCAGGCAATCATCAGCAGTTAGTGACCAACGCAAGACAGCACAAACTACATTCGAAAAAGTAGGAAAACAGGATCCGATTGATCATTTCAAAACAGGGATGGAAGTGATCTCGAAAATGTCCATAGATGAAGTGAAAGCGCAGTATGATCCTGTTCAAAAGCAGAAAGAACAAAATACACGTGACGAATCTTCATCAGGGCCAACCTTGGGGTCTAATGCTCATCAACCCATTCAAGGTGTTTGGAAGGAGTTTAAAAGTGGCCCGGAATTTGGGTTGATCAAATGGGAACAAACCAAGCAAGATGACAAGTATGGATATGCTCTCGTAGATGGTTGGTATAAAGCTAAACTTGATTTCCGCACTTATTGGGCCATTAAACTTACAGAGGCAGAGATCAAAGCAATTGAGACCGGCGAAGACCAGGTCGAAGAAAAAGAGAGTGCGCCTTCTTCAGGAGGTAAGAAAACAATGGCGCAGATCATAGCGGAAAATAGGCGAAAAAGAGCTCAACAAAGTGGCTGGAAGACGGTCAAACCGGAACAGTTTGGTGATAACAAGGATCATTCCACCCCTGGCGAGAAAGGGTATCTCGAAATCAAGACACCACTTAAGGCAGCTACTAAAGCTGAGTACCTGGCTAAAGTGGCAAAAGGCAAAAAGAACCTGGTGAAATTTGCTGCTGCATTGGAGCAGAGCGAGGGTAAGGATGTAGATAATGCTGCAGATTTTGAGCGGCAGTATGTGACTTCTGCGTACGGAAAGACTAAAGACGGTAAGGTTACTGTAGCATCAGAACAAGGTGCCAGCAATAATGCAGCTGATAGATATAGGGCTCCCTATGTAAATGAAGTCGCTGGATGGGGCGAAACACTGGTCGCAAGTCAAAATCGCAAAGACCTGGATCAGAAGAGTCGAGAAGCGCTGAGTATGGGTGCCAGGGGTGTCATGTCCAATTCAGATGTCCTCTTCCATCAGTACCGGCTGGCTAAGAGCATGATGAAAGCATCAAAAAAGAAGCCTTTGAAACATGTAATAAGAAACAACGTCGCAGAGAAAACGACCCGCCCGATAATGGAATACATTAAGAATACAGAGGAGAAACAAAGTGTTACATGTCTGGAAGGCACAAATCATTTCCTTGCTATTCTGGGGACACCAAATGGAAGTGGTGTACTGTGGATGGTTAAGGATCATGGCACAGAACTGGGTGTTGAGGGAATTTTAAAAATTGTCATTGACGGGGGAAATATCATTATGTACTTGAAACCCAAAACTTAGTTCCTCCACTTTCTAAACTCTTCAAAAATTGAATACGCATCCGGATCAGTTCCAACTCGACAAAAGTCCGTTTTCTCAAAGTCTGATCTGGCAATTGCAAAGAGACTATTTTGAAAATGCAGGTATTACCGCATGGCAAAGTGGCGAAGTGCCTCATTATGTTAGCAGTAACCCGGTGGTGGGTAAAACTTATGCTGAAATCATTTTGGCCTTTCTTAAAGACCGTTCCTTACAGGGACATGCTGAAGAAACGGTTTACCTGTTGGAACTTGGAGCAGGTCACGGCAGACTTGGTTATCACTTTTTGAAGCACATCGAAAAATACCAAGAGCAATCAGCAGTGAGGCTACCTCCATTTTGCTATGTACTCAGTGATTTTACAGCAGCTAATCTCGAATTCTGGAAAACTCACCCTCGTCTTCAGCCTTATATACAAAAGGGATGGTTGGATTTTGCGCTGTTCAATGCAGAATCTGACACAGAACTCACACTAAGCGAACGAGTGATCCGAAATGGGGAGCTTAACCAACCTGTGGTAGTCCTTGCTAATTATTTCTTCGACACCATTCCCCAGGACCTCTTCCGAATCCAAAAAGACCAGATCGAGCAGGCACTCTTGAGTGTATCTTCCAACAAGAATCCTAAAGAAACTTCACCAGCTGATCTGATCAGTTCATTGACGCTCGAATACACCTACCAAAAAGTAGATCAGCCTGTATATAAAGATCGCCCGATACTTAATGAATTACTTATTTATTATCAAGATCACCTGACCGATACGCATCTATTACTTCCTCATATCGGAATTCAATGCCTTGAAAGACTAAAATCACTTTCTACTTCAGGCTTATTACTTCTAACAGCAGACAAAGGAGAACACCATCTTTCCAATCTGAATTACATATTGCCACCCCAGTTGTCCAGGCATGGCAGCTTCTCTCTTAATGTGAATTTTCACGCCTTGAAATGGTATGGTGAATACCAAGAGGGTTTGTCTCTATTCCCGCTTCACCAACACCATAGCCTTGATCTTGGTTGCATACTGATCATGGACAATGCACACAACTATCTCGAAACCATCACCAGCTACGACAAAGTGGTGCAGGATTTTGGGCCAGACGATTATTTCGACATCAAAAAACTTGTGGAAAAGGGACTTGGATCTCTTTCCTTCCGAGACGTCATGGCAGTTGTTAAGCTAAGCGGCTATGACGCTCGTATTTTTCAGCAAATGTTGCCGGATATGTATGACCAACTGGAACACATCACAGCCAATGATAGATGGAATCTTCTACTTGCAATCCCACGAATCTGGGACACTTTTTTTCCGATCCTTGAGGAGGAAGACCTGGCTGCCAATCTGGGTGACCTGCTGGTGCAATTGCAATTCCCTAAAGAAGCACTGCTTTATTATCAAAAATCCTTCAGTCTTTATGGAAGAAAAACCGAGGTTCGGTTCAATGAAGCAATTTGTCATTGGCTTCTGGAAGATAGAAATATGGCCCGCACGATCATACTTGAACTTTGGCATGATGATCCTGAAGACAAATCCATCCGAAAATTAATGCAGGATTTTGGAGTTACCCCTCCAAAATAGTGTCAGTTACAGGCTACAAAAGCCTTCAATGCAGTTCAATAATCCCTCTCTTGTCAAAAAATCGATTTACAAACACATCTTGTCTGACCCGGGCAAAGGCGTGGAATTCAACTTTATAACAACCGTCATAATTGCTGTTTGTGGGCTGTTAAGTTTCCCGCTTACCATCAATCGATACTGGCTATTAGAAGATAAAGTATGATACGGCTCGAAGGATACCTAGATTTGCAATCGTAAAAAGCTCATCAGCCGATTCCAACGCAAAGCATGAATAAACGCATAGAAAAACCCACCCCTGAAGCAAAAGCACTTTCTCTATTTTTAATGGCCTACAAAACGATTGATCCTATTTACAAAGAAAAATCCAAGTGGATTAATAAGCAGTGGGACATGGTTCAATCCAGAGAGTTGAGCAGAAAAGAATACCAGGAAGCAGTGCAGAAAATGCTAACATCATATGGAGGGTATGCTGAAGTTGTAGAAAAAACGGTGAAACACTACATTAAGAAAACAGGCGAATGGAAATTGAAAGGTGAGGATAAATATTGTCAGGATGCCAAAAAGGTTGCTGACGATATCCTGAAAAAGTAACCCCTTGCTAGCCGGCCCCCTCTTTAATCAGTTGGAGTGAATCCATTCGAATGCGAGCATCACTGATCAGATTTGTTAGCGCATTCTTCTCATCCATGGCCGTACGAATCTCATCAGGTCTAATGCTCTTGTTGCGTTTGAATAGATAAGCCAATCGACCAATTTCATGTTCCAGCGTTTGGTTCATGCGATTGAGACCTTCAACGATTTCTTTCTCTTTCAATTGATTGGCTACCTCCGTTGCTATCCTGATCATGTGCGGAATGAGGGTATCAACTATGGTTTCATTTTCTATGAGTTCGTCTACATTCCCTGGCCGCAATTGCTTGTTGAATAGCTCTTCCGGGTAGTCTTCTGTTACCTCATCTCCTGAATGATTGACCACTACCCGCACCGGCGTACCTGGTAGAAAGCGATCTACATGAACCCCCTTTCCGCCAACTGTTTCAATTACAAACATCACTTCCAATAGAATACCCTGCTCCTCTGTTCCTCGCAACACGCCATAACTAGCACCTCCAGCACCCATGCTAAGCACCATGTCTAAAGCGCCAGTTACCATTGGGTGATCCCAACTAATGAAGCTCATTTCTTCTCTGCTCAATGCGCGTTTTCGGTCGAACGTTACCGCTATTCCTTCATCAGGTATGGATGGAAATGCCTCTCTATTGGTTCGCGCCGGGTGAAGCAGATACGTTCGTGGCGCAAGGTCTTCCATGTCAATTCCAAAGTGCTCGAATACTTTGGTCATATAAATTTCAAGGCCTAAGTCCTGGTCAGCTTCCTTTATTTTCTGCACAAGCTTCTTAGCCATGGACGGTCTGTATGAGTTCATTTCAAGCAACCGGTCCCGGCCATTGGCCAATTTTTGTTTCAGTTCCTTTTGGTAGACAGCCGTATCAGTAATTAATGCATCCAGTCCCGACCCGCTGCCTGTTGAAGCGGTAGCGGTCTCTACCAAACGATCGCTGAATAGTTGCCCGATTTGATTACCACCTTCTACATTTTCTTCAAAGGCATTTAAACCTTCATGAAACCAGCGAACCAAAACTTCCTGGGGACTGCCTTTCACAAAAGGCACATGTATATGGATGTTTTCCGACTGCCCAATTCGATCTAATCGGCCAATACGTTGTTCCAATAGTTCTGGATGGACGGGTAAATCGAACATGACCAGGTGATGAGCAAATTGAAAATTTCGTCCCTCACTGCCTATTTCGGAACAGATCAAAATACGAGCGCCATCTGTCTCGGAAAACCAGGCTGCATTTCTATCACGTTGGACAATGGTGAGGTCTTCATGAAACACAGCAACTTTAGCACCACTGCGCTTTTTCATGGACTGTTCCAAAGCCAGTGCCTTGGCTTTACTCCTGCAGATCAGCAAGACTTTGGCTGGATTTAGCTTCTCCAACAGTGCCACCAACCAGGTTGTGCGTGGGTCTTCTGCGAACCAAAATTTTTCTTTCACCTCCGCACTTACCTGTATCTCCTTATCAATGGCATATTCATTAGACAATCGTTGTACCCACTTCTCTTGATCGCCCGAAACGTCTAATGGAATTAAATGCGCCTTCCGTTTTGGGAAACCGCTCATGGCCGCACGCGTATTTCTAAATACCGCACGACCAGGACCATGTTGATCTAATAGATCTTCGATTAATTGATTTCTGACTACATCCCCGCTCTTCTCAATTTTAGAGATCCTCTTTTCATCAAATATGGAGGATAACAAGGCTTTGTCTTTATCCCTAAGAGGCTTCCCTTCAGATAAATATTCAACAAGGTTTGCTATCTCAGAATGGTCTTGTGATTCGTTAATGAATTCATCATAATCGGCATATCTTTCCGGGTCCAATAGTCTCAACCGGGCAAAATGGCTTTCTACACCTAACTGTTCCGGAGTTGCTGTTAATAACAACAATCCGCTGGCGACCTGACTCAACGCCTCCACCACAGCATATTCAACGCTGGTCTTGTGAACTGACCACTTCAAATGATGAGCTTCATCCACAACAAGCATGTCCCAATCTGCGGAAAGTGCTTGTTCCGCGCGTTGCGGAGAACTTGCTAAGAATGAGGTAGTACAAATAACCAACTGGTCATCTAAGAAAGGATTTCCTTCCGGCGCACTGTTGTCCAGAGCGGTACACCTCTCCTCATCAAAAATGTGGAACCATAAATTGAAACGCCTGAGCATTTCGACAAACCATTGATGAACCAAGGAGTCTGGAACCAATATCAAAACACGGGATACCTGACCACTCAACAGCAAACGGTGCAGAATTAAACATGCCTCAATCGTTTTTCCAAGACCTACCTGATCAGAAAGAAGTACGCGCGGCGCATAACGAGAACTCACCTCGTGTGCGATGTATAGCTGATGCGGGATGAGGTCTATACGCCCGCCTATAAACCCATTGATAGGAGAGACCCGCCGCCGATGATCATATGCCAATGTTTGCCTTCTTAATGCAAATACATTCGGGGTTTCCACATCTCCAAGTAAAAGGCGGTCATTGGCCCCATGTTGTACAGCTACTTCACCCAAATCTGCTTCAGATAGGACCATATCTTTCCCTATGTAAAACATAAGGTTCCCATTGTCTTTTACAGATTCAATGGTCAATGGATTTTGGTTTTTATCGACAACTGTATCGCCCGGCTTGAAAACGACTCTGCGCAGCGGAGCATTGGCTAAAGCATACAGTCGTGTCTCACCTGCCCCTTTGAAAAACACGGTTACACGGCTTCCCGTAACCTCGACAACAACGCCAACCCCAAGTTCAGGCTCACCCTCACTCGTCCATCTCTGATCCGGATAGAAATCTCCCATATTTTGCTATTTCTCCTTCACTTATTTACAAAACAAGAAGGAATTTTTTATAAAAAAGTAGTTAATCAACCGTCAAATTATGATTTCAAATCCAGATGCTCAGCATCAATCATTGGCATCCAATATTTCATCTTTTTCTGAATCACACCAAAATGATGTTGATCCTCTTCCGTGACAAAGGTGATCGCGTCACCCGGATTCTCGGCTCGCCCCGTTCTTCCAATGCGATGAACAAAATCCTTAGGCGATCGAGGAAGTTCGTAATTGATTACAAGAGGCAGATAGAGAATGTCAATTCCTCTTGAGAGTAAATCTGTAGACACCAACACGCGCAGTTTGCCTGCTATAAAATCAGCCAAAGTTTCGGTCCTTTTACCTTGACTTTTTTTGCTGTGCGTTGCCTGAGCTTTGATCCCATTTTTTCGCAATTTATCGGCTACCAAATCTGCCTGATACACAGATGAAGTGAATACCAGCACCTGTTTCCCGTCATTGGTTTTGATCAGGTGCCGGAGTAAAGGGCCCTTCTTTTCCGGAGAAACAGCGTACCCCACCTGATTAATTAATTCAATCGTCTCTTTTTCAG
The DNA here is from genome assembly GCA_965215825.1 of Cyclobacteriaceae bacterium. Lineage (GTDB taxonomy): Bacteria > Bacteroidota > Bacteroidia > Cytophagales > Cyclobacteriaceae > JAWPMT01. The sequence continues at coordinate 39,440 of CBDCEM010000003.1, forward strand.
GTTCAATTTTTATGATGGTCGGGTTCTTCAATAAAACCCTTTCGATGGATTGCACCTGCGGGCTTAAAGTTGCTGAGAACAGAAGGTTCTGGCGCTGACGTGGTAGGAGCTCGAAAATCCGATCCATTTCCTTCTTGAACCCGAGGTTGAGCATCTTATCTGCCTCATCCAGTACCAGCGTATGTAGCTCAATGAAATGTACAGCGTTAGCTTCCGCAAGCTCTATTAAACGTCCGGGAGTGGCCACCAAAACATTTACACCTGACATCCCCTTCATTTGTGGATTGATGGAGGTGCCCCCAAATACGGCCATCGATTTAAACGGAAATGGAACGTGTTCTGAAAGAGATCGAAAAACCTTCTCAACCTGGACAGCTAATTCCCGGGTTGGAACTAACACCAACATGCTTATTTGTCTATTTCTCGTTCTTCGAATGCGATTTAAATTTTGCAAAAGCGGTAACGCATATGCTGCTGTTTTCCCAGAACCTGTTGGAGCAATGCCCAATACGTCTTGTCTTTTGAAAATAGCAGGTATTGCCTTCTCCTGAATCCGAGTTGGCTTTTCAAACGCTCGTTTGGAAATGGTTTCTAATAAGTATGGAGCCAGGCCCAGATCTTTAAAAGACATAAAGTGGATTTATTGTAGCCAGCAAAGGTACGTTTTAGGTGTGCCTTCATACGTGGGGAATCTGATATTATATTCTTCTGGACTCAGTACTTGCCGGGAACTGGTGAGTCAATGTGCAAAAGCTCAATCCTATAAGCTTTGAGAGTCACTTGTAAACAGTATTAGAATCCAATATTTTTAGAAGAAATAAACGGAGTGCCAACCTACGAATCTTTACCGTATGTGTGTACTCCTGTCAAGTATAGAATGAAACTATCCAGAGATAAGTATAACAAAGCCAGAGACTTTATTTTGACGAATGCCAGGATGATCGAAAGGCGATTGTTACAATTTCATTTTGAAAATGATAATCCACAGGGCGTTTATCACGCCGTATATGCTTATCGAAACTCAGACGGTGGTTTTGGACATGGAATGGAACCTGATACTGCATCACCAGAGAGTCAACCACTTGTCAGTATTATGGCACTTGAGACTTTAGACGAGGTAGGTTGTCTGGATGCCGATCTCATTCTCAAAGATTTTATGCCCTATTTTGAAAGTATTACAACTGAGAAGGGTGGAACACCATGGATGTTGAGACCGACAAGCGATTATCCATGTGAGGAGCATTTTAAAACAGTCAAAGAATGGGCTGCCTTGAGCACAACAGCTCCACTATTAGGTATTTTGGAGAAGTACAAAATTGACATTCCCTGGAAGCAAAAAGCGGAGCAATTTGTTTGGAGTGAATTTGAGCGCATCAGGGAAAAACATGCGTTTTGCTATCTCTGCGTTCCCAGGTGGCTTACATTTTTGACGCATACAACAAGTAGGGGTAAGGCTGAAAAGCAATTGAACAACTTAAAATCCTGGATCTTAGAAGATGGAATTATCTGCAAAGACAAGAAGGATGACGGATGGGGACTTTATGGAAAACCACATAGTTTAAATTATGCACCGTCCACTGATAGTATCATGTATTCCATATTTGATCAAAAGACCATTGTAGCTGATTTAACAGAACTAATTAGTCGACAAAAGGAAGATGGAAGATGGGATACCTGGTACGGCATAAGTGAAGGCACGAAGTTAGAATGGGCCGGTATACAGACCTTGTGGGCATTGAAAACTTTGAATAACTATAATCGAATAGAAAGGTAAGTATGTTCTCGGCAGTTAGATTTATCCCAACTTAAATCAACAAAATGCGAACGCTTGGATTAATTGGAGGAACTTCATGGCATTCAACTGTGGAGTATTATGAACGCATCAATCAATTGGTAAATGAACATTTCGGTGATAACACGAACCCGCCACTAATACTCTTCAACCTCAACCAATCTGCGGTTCACCACTTTCAAAGAGAAGGTAATTGGAATAAGATCGCCGACTTAGTTATTGACGCAGGGAAACGACTTCAAAAAGCCGAATGTGAGGCTATAATTCTTTGTGCCAATACGCCGCACAAAATTTTTGAAATTGCAGCAAGACAATTAAACATCCCTATCCTTCATATCGCTGATGCAACGGCAAAAGTGATCCTAAACGAAGGTCTCAAAACAGTTTGTTTTCTGGGAACTAAATTTTCTATGAACGAAGATTTTGTAACCGGGCGAATCTCAAAGCATGATATTGAAGTTCTGACTCCAGATGACCATCAGATTATTGAAGAGTTGCATAGAATAATCCAAAAGGAATTGACATTTGGAAAGATCATTGCTTCATCAAAATCATTTGTTATAGATACAATTAGGTCAATGACGAATCTTGGAGCTGAGGGTGTGATTTTAGGATGCACTGAATTTCCGTTGATGATCCATAAGAATGACTTAAGTATCCCTGTTTTCAATACGACAGAAATCCATGCAAGGGCTGCAACAAACTATATTTTAAACATTGATGATTAACTCATTTAGTAAGATACATGGATATGGAGGACATAAATAGATCTGACTGGCTAGCATTAGAAAGAACCAGATTGGCTAATGAAAGAACATTTCTAGCTTATTTCAGAACTTTTGTTGTTGTTTTTGCTTCGGGACTCACCATCATCAAAGTCGAAATTCTTCAGAACATCGTGTCTTTAGGGTATATCTTTTTGGGCCTGGCACTTTTCCTTCTACTGATAGGGGGCATCCGATTTTTATTAGTAAGGCGGAGGATTAAGAAGTATTTCAATTCATAAACAGAATAACAAAATAGGAGAATGATAATCTACGGTAGTTTGGATTAATTAACCAAGATATATGTGTGATCACTTACTGAATTGAAAGTTTTGAAAACCAGGAACAAATCAAAAAACCACTGACTGATTTAAATGTCTTCAATAGTCATATATACAAGCGTCTGATTTAATAAGATATATGCAATCTCTCCGAAAGTAGCGGGGCCCGTGAGACCAATTTTCTTTGACTCAAGATTGCCATAGAGGTAATTCAAGATGCAATTGCATGAGAATTCTTCTGGCTTATCCAGCTTAGGAACGCTTTCCGCGAAAGATTTTTCATAATCAGCAATAGGTGTGGCGAGTACGTACTTTCTGCCTGAAAACAATGGGCCATAAAAGTCGACTTGTCCGGAATCAACATTGATTTCTTTGACACAGACATTGATTTTGGCGCCACTAAAGTCAGTAACAAATGGAGACTTACCATCGATACCCTTGTTGTCCAGATATTCTGCAAGGTTGCGTTTGGATCCATTGATCATACAATCTCCTGCACTGAACCCATCTTCAAAGAATTCGAATGTATCACTCGCATTGTCTTCATGATGAATATTCACGATTTCAATACTTCCCATTTTATTAGGAGGTAACTCAACGTGCAAGGCTACACCCTTGCTGGTGTACTCCTCACCAGAAAATCCGTTAAATGTTTTTGGGACATCATCAGAATCCAAATTAAAACCTGTAATCCAGCCCACCACTGGGCTTTCATAAATTCCTGGGTAGGAAGGAGCGTTTAGTACATAGTCCGAGTGAATTTTCTGAAACGCTGGAAGGATTAAGATGGTATAACCATTCTCAAATCTATCTTTTGTAAAGTCGGAGATTGTCTCGTCACTGTAACTAGCCACTTTCACGTTGGTAGCAGCATCATCCACCTGGTTGACAAATATTTTATCTTGTGAGAATTCCCCCTTTTCTTTATTCATAAAATAAGGGATAGTTCCAGCTATCCAATTCCCTTTGGGAAGTTGCGATAATGCCCTCTCGTCACCTGATAAAGCGAGGAAACGATTTGCTTTGATCATTTCGGTGACTTCTGCTACAGTGTGTAATTTTCTCATATTTCTATTGCTGTGTAATTACCAATCACCAAATACTTTTTCTAAGTCTCTCCTGAAAGCATTCTTATACTTCCCGAAAAAGGCTCTTATTTCATTTATAGCATTGTCAGTGGTTTTCGTTCCTGTAGACACTTCCTTTCGGATACGATCTATCATCAACTGGAGGGTGTACTTTTCAAATTGATGTTTTCCTTCAATGATTTCTTGCCATTCAGCTCTGTCTTTTGGAGGCGAGAATTGTTCCATATCCTTTTGAATTTTGACGGTCGTGAAAGCTGTTTTCAAAACCGCCTGCTATTTAAGACTATGAAGATTTTTCCCGGTTAAATAATGATGAGCGGTTTAATTGGGTAAAGAATCGTTTTCAAAATGCCCTTCAATAAACCTCATTGGGATAGAGGTCAAATGACAAGTTCAGTTGGATTTGCTCGTTTTTCTCGGAAATAGCCTTTATCAGCTTGTTAAAATCCCTGAAATAGGCCAATCTTAATGAAGTCCTTTTCAACCTGAAACCAATAGCAAAACCATAAGCAAGAATTGCTTTAGCCATGTCTTCTTTGGAAAGAATCTCTTCATTTTCATGGGAGTGACCGATGGTAGTCTGAACTCTCAAACCGGCCTCCAGAATAGGAGCGAAGGCCTTGCGTGTTTTATTGAATTCAGTCCCCACCATCAGGGGCAAGGTCAGAAACTTTGTGCGATTAGTAAATTTTTGCGTCCTGCTAAGGTTTTCACTGATCAATAATTGTGTTTGACTATAATGAAGGCCTGTTCGATAGTAGTGAGATTTTGCCAGATGTAAATAATTTACTCCCAGATTAAAGCCAACTCCACCGTTCACATCTTCCCCCCGAAATCGAGTGACTGGTAACTCGGATCTATTGAGACCAATAGTTATGCTGAATATTCCTGATACCTTGTCTTCTTGAGCTTGAACATAAGAATGAAGGAAAACATGTACAACCAGTAGAAGTAATACTCGCAATTTGTTATTCATGATTGATATACATATCTGTGCTGACTTTCCCTATAGGTACCACTTCTGATTTATGGAAATTCACAATTCTTAGGGATTACAGTGGATTAGATGATTTTTTTCCGTAATTGGGAATTATTGCTGGAAAAAATCCCTGAGACTCCAGGAGTCCTTACATCTTCCCGGCGAGTGAAATTGGCCTCATATGCTCAGCTAAGCCGCGCAAAGACCTGGTATAAATTGTACCGATTTTATGTATTGTAAGCACACTCTTATTCTTATGGCGACGATTATAATGATTGGTTGTCAATCTACCCGAATCATTCCTGATACACCCGCAATGGGGAACTTTCCGGAACCGCCAGATCGGCTGGCTTCACAGATTAGTTTGCCCCTGGAAATAGACATAAGTACCGTTGAATCTCTGGTCAATGCCAAGCTGCCAAATGGAAAGATTGCTGGTGACAGTAAAAAGAAGGGCAACACGATCAGCTATTCTTATAGCATCTATCGAAACAGACCCGTAAAGTTTACTGCCGAAGGTGATGAATTGGTATTCAAAGTACCAATAGACATCAAGGCCAGGGGAAGTTACACGGCATGTGTTGGTTTTTGGAGAGATGGTGACTGCTGCAGCACACCTAAACCTTTCGGGAAGGGCTGTCTAACACCGGGAGTCACTACCACAGAGCATGGAGAAGCTTCACCCAGCGTTGAAGTGGAACTACGGATCAAACTCGCGATACAAGAAGATTATACCATCAAAACCCAGACCTACCTGAAAGCCGGGCTATCGGACACGCACCTGCGAGTAGACCTGATAGGTGACCTGGTTAAGATTAAAATCAACATAAAGGATAAGCTGGAAAAACCACTGCAGAAATTTGTAAAGGATTACCAGAAGGAGATCGATCAAAAAGTAACTGAATTGGTTAGTAATTATGACATCAAAAAAGAGATCGCCCGTTATTGGAAAAAAGTAAAGCAACCTATCAAGTTAGATAACCTTTGGTTGGATGTTCAGCCGGAAAAGGTGTTATTCGAAAACCTTAATGCCGCTAATGGTAAATTGAGAATAGGACTTGGGTTTGAGACCACTTTGGAAGTTTCAACAACTAAACCCATCCCTTCTAATGCTCCACTTCCCAACCTGACTTTTACCGAAGGAACCAAAGGAGTATTTAATATTTACCTCCCTGCCATTACGAGCTTTAATTACCTGGAGACTCTGGCCAAAAAAGAGGTCATTGGTAAGATGTATGAAAAAGATGGGGTTTGGGTACAACTAACAAACCTCGATATAAGAGGGTCCCAACTCAACAATTCAAGTTTGATTTTAGTTAAAGCTCAGGTGAAAGGTAAAGCTAAATTCAAGCGATTCAAAGGAGATATTTACTTTACTGCTAAACCCACTATTGATAATGAATCGAAGGTTGTGGCCGTAGAAGACTTTCAGCTGGAAACAAAGACCAATAGCTTTTTGATCAACAACGGACTTACTTTTTTGGTGGATAAGTTTTACTACGATGAAATTCGCCAAAAGATGAAATATTCTTATCGCTCTGATTACGACAAATATTTGAAACTAATCAACGAGAAGATGCGTGAAATTAAAATTGATCAGCTGGTAATCAATGGAGAACTGGAATCACTTGAAGTTCCGGGTTTTTACGTAGATAAGGACAACCTGGAGTTGCTGCTGATTGGGCGAGGTATTCTTAACTCAAGACTAGAATTAGGTGAATTGTAATTGAAAAACCCGGGAACCTAATTCTCAATGAGAATAAAGAACCATTAGTAGGATAGCCTATCCAGATGCCCCCAAAAGTCTTCTTCCATTTTTTTGGTATCGATGGTTGTGTGAATTTTGATCTTTCGCTGTGTATTTTCCGGTGGTGTGAGAAACTCCCGGGAAGTCGTCCATTCCGGTTTTGCCAGGGCCTCGATGATGGCTACATCCCACATGATCCATTTGGTTTTCAAAGAGTCTTCTTCCGTCCACCACCTGTCATAAGACTCCCATCGATTCACTAGAAGGTCATGGATTCCACCTTTCCCTTTTAACCTTTTGTCCACCACTTTTTTATCAAATACAAGGTGCTGGCTGGTTGTAGCTGTCATGATACTTAAGTCCAGCGAAGGGTGATCGAGTAGCACATTGACAGCAATGGTATCGTTGCCTGAGTTGAATTCGTTTTTGTCGTACTGATTCGTTTCGGGGGTATGCCAAAACCCCAGGTAGTGCACCTGGATTTTAGGGACTATAGAGGAATCCAAAAGAATGGCCGAGGCCACGTTGGTACAAGACCCCAAAATCACCAATTGCAATTTTTTATCACCTTCCATTTCATGTGCCTTTTTGATGATAAATCTGACGGCAGCAGAAACCTGTGGCTGATTTGCCGCAATTAATGGACGATTGCTACCCAATGGGAGAGGAATGTCTTTCCGGTTCATGAGACGAATTATTTCTTCATTGATTTCCTGACTTTCATGAGCAGTACTATCACTGGCTAGCGGAGAGGTGTGGAATTGAGCGGAAGTGATTCCGAAAAGGTCAAACTCAGGTGCATCAATCGCCCTTACTATCGCAAAAAGATCATCCACTTCGTTTGCCGTGTCCGCATCTATAATCAGCGCTATTTTCTCTTTTTGAGGAGCACACCTGAAAAGTATGCAACAAGTAAATAGTAAGCAGGCGAATCTTATGTAGGTCATGAATTTGATTGAGATTAAACGAACAGTGGCTGAAAGTAGTCGTTTTTTCCCAGAGTTGAACGCTGAAGTCTTATGCCCTAAATCGTTGCCTCAAAATCAATAAAAACATGATTGCCAGTAAGCCCATGGTGAAAATCAGCGCTAGCCTTAACCCATAGTGATCACCCAGGTAACCAATGGCAGGAGGGCCAATGAAGAATCCGGAATACCCGATTGTGGAGGCCATAGCGATACCAATGCCTGGAGAAACTCCTGGTGTATTTCCAGCAGTGGAATACACAATTGGAACTATAGTTGACAACCCGATCCCAATCAGAAAAAGTCCGATAGTGACGATGGGCATAACTGGAAACAAGAGCACAATGCCAAGCCCCAGTAGGGCAAGTAAACTATCAATGATCAGTAATTTTTTCTTCCCAAGCTTTAAGGTAAAGTAATCTCCAAAGATACGGCCAAGCGTCATGGCTGCACCAAATACGCCAAAAGAAATGGCACTGATGGTTCTGGAACTACCTACTACCTCGTTGATGTAAATGGCTGACCAATCGATCATGGATCCTTCAGAGAGCATACCACAGAAGGCAATGAAACCTAATGGAGCAATGATGGCATTGGGTAAAATGAAGGAAGGAGTGTCCTCCATATTCTCCTCAATTTTTGTTTTGATCAGACCCTGAGCGGCCCACAAAAAGCTGATCAACGCGAACGCCGCAATAATGAGCATATGACTTTGAAGAGCCACACCTGATTTCGCAAATAAGGCACCTGATCCAGCTCCTGTGGCCATGCCAATACTCCAGAAAGCATGGAAAGAGGACATGATAGGCTTTTGATAGGTTCTTTCTACCAAAACGGCTTGCTCATTCATGGCCACATCCATGGATCCGTTGGCAAATCCCACAACCAGAAAGACCAGACCTTCCACATAGAGATTAGACTGAAGCGCGATCGACGCACTAACTAAGGTGAGTAAAATTCCTGTTAACTGACAGACTTTTTGACTTCCAAACCTGGCGGTTAAAGATCCGGTAAAGGGCATGGCCAGTAGGGCTCCACAAGCCATGACGAATAACAAAGAGCCAAGCCCGGAATGTGTGATTCCAAGAAACGCCTGCAATTCCGGCAACCGGGAGGCCCAATTGGCATGGGTAAATCCATTGATGAAAAAGAAGGCAGAGACGGCAATCCGGTGCTGTTTCAAGATTAGCTAATTTTTTGTGTGAATAAACTTGAGGCAAAGGAATACAGCAAATGATCGACAATTTTGGTTGATCTATTCAGGAATTTGGTTGATCTATTCCTAACTAGATCGGTAAACCTAATTTTTATGGTAACTTCATCCCAATGGAAGCCATTCTTGAAGATATTGAAAATCCTGCAGGACAGTCTTTTAAAGCCAGAAGATATGAAAACCAAAAAGGTTGTCCCAGTCCTGGTTGGCATATACATCCTGAATATGAATTGGTAATGATCAATGAGGGCTCGGGTAGCGTATATGCAGGTAGCTACTTTTCTTCCTATGATGATGGATTGCTCATCTTTTTGGGACCCTACATTCCGCATATGCCTTTTCACAATCCGGATCAACAGGAAAGTGTAGAGGTTGTGGTTCAATTTCGAAGTGACTTTCCAAAGCATCACCTGATGTCTTTTCCGGAATTTGATGGCTTGAGAGAACTTTGTAAGAGAAGTCACGCAGGTCTGATCTTTGGTCCGGAGATAAAGAAAAAAGTGGCGAAGACACTTCTGGATTTATGCGATTGGCCACGATCTGTGCAACTATGCAAATTCCTCGAAGTGATGGCTATTCTTTCGGAAAGCAAAGCCTGTCAAACACTGAATACCCGGGGTGTCAGCATGGAACGGGATAATGGCTTTGACCGAATCAACAAAACCTATGATTATGTTGCTACTCATTACAAACAAGAGATTAAAGTAGGTGCCATTGCTGATCAACTGGGGCTTACTGAAAATTCTTTTTGCCGGTTCTTCAAGAAAATGACGCAAAGGAGCTTTATCCAATTCGTCAATGAATATCGGATTAACAAAGCGGCTGAGTCGATGCATCTGGAAGATAAAAAGGTTGGTGAAGTGATGTATGAATCAGGATTCAATGACCCATCATTTTTTAACCGCCAATTCAAAAAGTACAAAGGCATGTCTCCATTGACTTATTTGAAACAGCATGAAAGAACGACCTTTTGAGTTTGATTATGGATGGTTCGATGGAGTGCAGACTTGTAGATGAAAGTGACCTTGCCGAGTTGATGAGGTATTTTGACAACTTATCGCAAATGACCAAAAGTTACTATGGGCCGCATTCATTTGATGAGCCTACTTTAGCAGCTATTTCCAAAGGAAACTATGAAAATTACCAGGCCTTTGTGGCGATTCATAACAAACGAGTCGTTGGCTACACTGTGATTAAAAAAGGGTACTCTGAGGGTGAACTCTTCCGATTCCCTGGCTATGAGATTGCCTTGGATCCTGATGGTCACTACCTTCTGGCACCTAGCATGAGCGACGCCTATCAGTCAAGAGGCTTTGGAACTTTGATGTTAAGTTTCATTGAAAATTATTTGAAATCCATTGACGCGACCCATCTGATTCTATGGGGTGGTGTGCAAACAAGAAATCAAAAGGCGATCAGGTACTATCAGAAAAATGGCTTTACGAAACTCGGAGAGTTTCATCACGAAGGACTCGATAACTGGGACATGGTTAAGGCCCTTTGACTTACTTTTCAAAGAGCTGGATCCGATTGCTGTCCGGGTCCAGGATAATGACCATTTGCTGTCCAGTCACTGGGTCCTGAACCACATCTCCTTTGAATTGCACCTCCTTTTCTTGCAGAAAGGTAACCCAGCGGTCGAGATCGACAACCAGGAATCCCATCTTGAACAATCCATTGATGCGAGTTCTGTTGGTATAATCAGGAATTGCTTCATCTGCCGAAACGGCACTTGATAATTCAATCAATTCAAGTGCAATATTCCCTCTTTTAAGGTTATTAATTTTGAAAAAATCTGAGTCCAAATCAGATGACACAATTTCAAAACCCAGTACTTCCTGATACCATATGGTGGACGCACCAATATCTTCAACAAGGATGGCATTGAAGTAGGGTTCAAGGTCGGCTGGTGGAGAAACCTGCGCCGAGAGTGGAAAAATGCAAATGATCGACACAGCCACGAACGAAAAGGAAATTTTACATTTCATTTCATCAAGCTACATATTTTTCGTGACCCTCAATTCCCTTCTTCTTTGGCAGGTTTCCACATGGGCCCAACGGCCAATAAGAGAATTAGGGTGTTAAAAAAGGCATTAGAGGCATTGCCGGATGCAATAGATCCTGATGTGTCCAAAACAAACCAACATAGGCTTCCAACCAGTACGGTTTTTCGGACCGCATCAGGTGCTTTTTCATATACCCAAATGGACAGGCACCAGATCATGACACCCCATCCCAGAAGAAAACCTCCGGCAAGAGCAGAAAGAAAACGGGTATCGGGAGAGTCGTAAGTGGTTACTCCATCCAACGGCCAACTGAGCAAGTCCAATGTGAAACGTGCAGGTTCCAATGTGGCTTCCATCGTGCCGAGGAAAAATACCGGACCAAAAGAGCCAACTACAATCGCTGTTATCTTTAACCATGACTGATGAAATTTTTGCGATTTGCTTAATGTAAATGTTGTATTCATAGTAACAATGTTCTTTGCTACTACAAGGCTAATCGGCAACAACTGAAAATTTTAGACGGAACCGTCCAATGCAGGCACACTCCCAGTCTTCTTAAATTCTCGGACCAACAGAAGCAAGTCATCGAAATATTGCTGTAACCAGGGCCGATTCAATGTCTCATCTGTGATTTGAAAATAGAAATTTTCAATGGTGTGCTTTAGTAGCAGTTCCGCCAGGTGATTGTGACTTTCCAGACCCATGAGACGGGGCCAAACAATGGTAATGGCCTGCCCGGTAATTTCATTGGTTTTGCAAAATACAGTTTCGAAATCCGGGTTTTCCCGATGTACCCGCAACTGACGATTGAATAGTAAGTCAATTTTATATTTAACCAGCACTTCAATGAAATCACTGATAGTTTGGCATTGAGATTCTTCTATAGCAATGATTTCTGCCTGTTGCAGATGATGTCTCAATAAATGATTGGTAAAGACTTCCAGGTCTGCGAAATAGTGATAGAAGGAGGACTTGTTCTTTTCAACACCCGCAGCCAGCCGTTCCACTTTTAACCCATTTGGTCCTTCGTAGGCAAATGACTGGTAGCCAATTTCAATCCAGGGCTGCTTTTTTGATGCTTTACTATCCACCATTTTGTTTAATGATTAGTATTCTTTCAATTATTGAGAACTGAGAATTTTGCAGTCAGATTCCCAGATCAGTGGATTTGTGGTAATATAGTACATAAATCTAGACAGCCTTGCCGATCAGTTTGTTTGTCAAAAAGTTCTACGCCTGGAATTTCCTGGGACTTCTGGTCCTGTGCTTGCTTTTGAGGCAATACAACACAACTGTGAGTTTACTCCAATGGCCTGTCAGTTCCTGCTTATCAATACTTGTTTTGAGCAGTCTGGCTTTTCACATAAGGCATCGGATCTTTACGATTCCGAAATTATTCCTTTCAGGGATCGCTTTTTCTCTCTTTCACTGGATACTGACTGGTTTTTTTGAAGTGATTCTTACACGATTTTTTCGATTACATGAGTCTTACTATATAAGGACATTTGATTCCTATCTCAGCGATCATTTTTCATTGCTACTGGATGGCTTGATTTGGTTCGGGGTTTATATGATCCTTTTTAGCTGGATTCGTTCACAATTGAAAATCATAAGCCTCACAGAGTCGTCACTTGAATTGGAAAAAGAGTTGGGTCAGGTGGACATAAGAGCACTCAATCAGGAAATGAGTCCGCACTTTTTGTTCAATGCCATGAATGGTATTTCGATGAAGGTACGGATGGAGCGAAATAAAGAAGCGGTGAACATGATCGCGGCATTAACTGACCTGTTGCGACTGAATCTGAGCAAAAAAGGAGATGCGCAGATCACCCTGGAAGAAGAAGTTGAATTACTTAATAAATACCTGCTAATAGAACAATCCCGTTTCGGTGAGGACTTTAAGTTGAACATGGATTTTCCGGTTGCATTGATGCCCATCAAAGTGCCGAGACTGATCCTGCAACCGCTGGTTGAAAATGCTTTTAAGCACGGTATGAACCATCAGTTTCAGGAGATGGTCGTCAGAATAGAAGGAAGAGAATTAGGTAAATATCTGATCTTGTCGGTTTACAATTCTCAAGTCGATCATTCCATTATCAATTTTGTGAACAGCAATGTGGGATTGCCTAATATTGTTTATCGCCTTCGAAGATTCTACGGTACGGACTTTCAGTTTCAAAGCCTGAGTGCCCAGAATGGAGTGGTTTTTAAGATTTGTATTCCGCGGAGATCATGAAAATAACATGCCTTCTGGTTGATGATGAACAGATAGCCCTTGATGGGTTGAAATTCATGTGTTTGAAATATAGCCAACTGGAGGTGGTCGGTACCTGCCGAAATGGAGTAGAGGCCATTGACAGCATAACAAAACTGCAACCTGATCTGATTTTGTTGGACATCCAGATGCCAAAAGTTAACGGCATAGAAGTGTTGACCAGCCTTGAGGAACCTTTGCCAAATGTTATTTTTATTACCGCCTATGATGAGTTTGCAATCAAGGCTTTTGAACTCAATGCCATTGATTACCTGCTAAAACCTTTCACCGATGAACGATTCGATCAGGCCATCCATAAGGCCATCGAAAAAGTAACAGCAAAAGCATCAGTTGATTTCGGTCCGCTGATCCGAACCCATGACCGCCCCACCGGGAACGGGCCGGAAATTCGCCATCAAGATGAGCAACGACTAGTGATTAAAATCGATGGAAAGGTCCATTTCATACCCAAAACAGAAGTGATATGTTTTGAAGCCTACGATTACTATGTGAAAATCCATACGAGCGATCGATTTTACCTGGTACGGGAAACGATGAAACACCTGGAAAATCAATTGACCTCCGAACAATTCATGCGCACACACAAATCATTCATTGTCAATAAGCAATATGTAAAGGCCCTGACGAAATTATCTGCGGGTAACTATGCCCTGGAATTGTCGAAAGACCACCAGGCAAAAATCAGTCGTTCCAAGCTGAGTGAGGTACGGTCTTGGGTAGCTTAGTGTAATTCCCTGCAGAGTTGATACCATTGACTGCATAATGCCAACGGCACACAAATGACGTCCGTAATTTGAATTTGTGTATCACTTGAATTAACGCTCATGCTTAGAAGTCACCTCATTTTTGCCTTACGATTGTTCAAAAAGGACAAAGTCTATTCTATCCTGAATATGTTGGGACTTACGCTCGGCATAGCCGTAGGGATTATCCTTATGTTGTACTTACAACACGAACTTAGCTACGACAAACACTTTTCCAAATATGATCGGATATATCGTTATACGAATCATATGATGGCGCAAGGTGCAGACTTCAACCTAGCTCAATCGTCCAGAAGGTTAGCGCCGATATTCAAATCAGACCTTCCAGAGGTACAGGCGTATGTCAGGTTTCTTCGGACCGGACAGGTTTTGATCACCCATGATGACAATGGTTCGAACAAACAGTTTTACGAGGAGGATGTTTATCTCACAGACAGTACCGCCTTTAAACTGTTTGATCATAAATTTTTGGAAGGGAACCCAGCTAGTGCGCTGGTGGGGCCTGGCAAAGTAGTACTCACTCAATCGGTCAAGGAAAAATTTTTTGGTGAAGCACCCGCTCTTGGTAAAGTCCTGGAGGTGGACCGATTTGGGGCCAGAGAAATTACCGCAGTGATTTCAGACCTTCCCTCCAATACCCATCTTAAATATGACATTTTACTTTCTCAACTACCTGATATTGGATGGGACCAGGGAGCTAGTGAAGAAAGAACTTCAGAGGTTTATTGGAATCCAAGTGCGTACACGTACTTGCTGATGACAAAAGACTATGATGTTCAGCAATTCTACGATAATTTCCCTTCAATTTATGATAAGACATTTCGCATTTTCGGTGAAAGAATTGAGGGCCGGGTAGAGCCCAGGTTGCAACGATTGGATAACATTCATTTTCACGCCAATATGGATGGAGATTTGCCCACTGGAAACCTTGGTTATGTTTACACTTTTGCAGCCATTGGTCTTTTTATCATTCTATTGGCCTGTATTAATTACATGAATCTGGCCACTGCACGCTCCGCCACTCGTACTGGCGAAATGGGGATCAGAAAAGTACTGGGTAATTCGCGGAGTAAGCTGTTCTTTAGTGTCATTCTTGAAGCCCTTGTGATGAGCACGTTGGCCATGATCATTGCCAATATTATCACCTATTTCCTATTGGAATTCACTTCTTTTCAATCCGTCATCGGTGTTAATCTGGATATCAACTACCTGGAAAACCCGAGCCTTTTGCTGGGGAACTTCCTGATCATGCTGAGTATTGGATTTCTTTCTGGACTCTATCCGGCTTTATATATCCCTTCAGTGCCAGTTGTTGCTGCACTTAAAGGAACATTTACCGGAGATAAAGCCAGTACATTATTGCGAAAAGCACTTATTGTATTTCAGTTTGTGATTTCACTCTTCGTGATCATCTGTACCTTATTGATGGATGCTCAGGTGAAGTACATGCAAAACAAGGACCTGGGGTTCAATACTCAACGGACTATGCTGATTCAGGTTCATGACTCGATCACCGAAACCCGGACAGAAACAATCGCCAGGGAATTGATGAAAGATCCGAATATCCTGGGGACTTCCAATTCTTACGGGGTACCCGGAGGAAATGTCTCTGCACAGGTTATGCTGATTGAAAAGGATTCGGGGATGTTTCAACAAAACGTCAATAGCCTGTACGTAGGTAAAAACTACCTGGACCTGATGGATATAGAAATCACCGAAGGCCGTGCTTTTCGTGAAGATTCGGAGAGTGAGTTTTACAATTCATATCTGGTCAATGAGGCTGCAGTAAAGGCCTACGGCTGGGAAGATCGTGTGATTGGTAGAAAGATCAAGTTCTTTCACGGCGACAGAGAGTTTAAAGTAGTAGGCGTATTCAGAAATTTCAATTATGAATCCTTGCATAATGCGATTACGCCATTATTCATTGTCCTTGATAGTGATAGAGGAGGCACTTTTTATGTGAAGATCAAAAGCGATCAAATGCAGCAAACACTTCAATACGTGCAGGAAGTCTGGACAAAATTTGCACCAGATCGTCCATATAATTATAGATTCCTCGATGATCTATACCACGAACAATATGAGGCGGATCAAACACAACAACGATTGATTTCATTGTTGTCGGTAATATCAGTCATTATTTCCCTATTAGGACTGATTGGCCTGTCAGCATTTAGTGCAAGTCAAAAAGCCAAGGAAATCAGCATTAGAAAGGTACTTGGTGCTAAAATAGCCACCATCTTGTGGTTGTTTTCCAAAGATTACATTTTCTTGATTGGTGTTGCCTTTGCGATAGCCGTACCTCTTGCCGACTATGCCATTGTAGAATGGATGTCTGATTTTGCTTATCGCATACCAATCAACTACGCATACTACATCGTTCCTGGATTGCTGGTGCTTATTTTGGGACTGTTTACGGTATCTTTTCAATCGCTACGTTCGGCCAAAGCAGACCCGGTAGAGGGGTTAAGGAAGGAGTGATTTTTTATCAAACCTCATTAGTGACAGAATGCCTGAATCACTTCAATCTCGAATTGAGCTATGATTTTCACCGGTAATTAAAGATTGGAACTCGCTCAATTGGGAGATTTTGAAATCAGAGGAATCAAAGTCTTCATGTCCCAAAAGCACTGTTTTAATACCAAGTTTTTTTGCTGGTATTAGGTCTCTTTCTTTATCTCCTAACATCCAGCTTTGATAAGGATTGATGTTGAATTTGGCAATCGCCTTTTCAAATAGTAGGCTGTCGGGTTTTCTGCTAAGTGTTTCGGAGTAGTCAGGATGACCCGGGGCATGATAGAAGGCGTCCACGATACTGTCCGCAACTCCTTGAAAATGAGCGTGTAGGATGTCCACTTCTTTGTCGGTATACAATCCCCTCGCAATACCGGCCTGGTTAGTGATGACAATGAGGAAAAAACCGTGTTTTTTCAACTCGGACATCAATTCAAGAATGCCGGACATCAATTCAAAATCAGTTGGCAGGTAGGTGTAATCGTTCCGATCAACATTGATTACACCGTCCCTATCAAAAAAAACTGCACGATTTTTGATATTTTTCGTTAAACACATACCCAAGTCTAGATAAAACAAATTACTTTGTCAGATTCAGAACCCAAAGCTGTGAGCGAAAGTCTTGTCATAATACCTACCTACAATGAACGTGAAAACGTAGAAGACATCATTCGTACGGTTTTTGGCCTTGATCAAGCTTTTGATGTTCTAATTATTGACGATGGTTCACCGGATGGAACGGCCGAAATTGTCAGGAGACTCCAGGACGAATTTAAGGGGCTTCACCTCATTGAAAGAGAAGGGAAACTAGGCCTTGGAACAGCGTATATTACTGGTTTTGCCTACGCCCTGGGTCACGATTTCCAATACATTTTTGAGATGGACGCGGATTTCTCCCACAATCCCAGAGATTTGGTTCAGTTATTAGATGCCTGTAAAAATAAAGGCTATGATATGGCCATTGGGTCGCGATATATCGAAGGCGTGAATGTGGTTAACTGGCCGATGGGAAGAGTACTGATGTCTTACTTTGCCAGCATCTATGTGAGATTGATTACAGGCCTTCCAATAAACGATTCGACCGCAGGATTTAAGTGTTACAACAGACGCGTGATTGAGACCCTAAAGCCTCAGGAAAACATCAAGTTCATTGGGTATGCATTTCAAATCGAGATGAAGTTCAATGCCTGGAAACATGGATTCAAGATCAAGGAAGTGCCCATCATTTTTACCGATAGAACCAAAGGGGAGTCCAAAATGTCATCAGGTATCTTTAGAGAAGCGGTAATCGGAGTTTTGGAGATGAAGATCCGAAGCTTATTCAAAAAATATCAACCCGTCCACGTCAGTCAAACCGGATCGATTTTATCGGCTGAATCCTCGAAATAACTGTTAGAGGAATAAACAAGCTGGCGCTGATCAACAAGATTACCAATAAGTTCACGCCAATTACTGCACCCCAGTTGAATGAAATGGGTACATGATCCATGTAGTAACTGGCCGCATCCAGAGGTATGACCCGACCGTAATGTTGGATCAGTCCTATGGCAAAAGCAAGAAAATTTCCCCAACCCAGGCCCTTGATAATTAATCTGATCCCGTTTGCCAGGAATATATCCCGGAGCAATTTGCTGGAAGCACCCATAGCTTTCAGAGCACCTACCATTTGTGTACGCTCCATGATGAGGATCAGCAGGATAGAGATCATGCTGAATCCAGCTACAAACAAAATTATGACCAGTAGGATGACCACATTCCTGTTCAGAAGAGACAACCAATCAAAAATCTGAAGGTATTTGTCACTAACTTTTTCCACATAGAGGTCATAGCCGATTTCATCGAATATATCCTCCAATCGGTTATCGATTTTTGATATATCGTCGATGAACACTTCAATCCCACCGACTTCCTGACCGTTCCAGTTGTTGATGCGACGGACCATTCCGATATCACCATAGATAATGTTTTCATCAAATTCTTCGAGGCCGGTTTCATAGATACCCACGATCTGAAGTTTTCGATACCTGGGTGGATTTTGGATAAAATAAATAAGTACGTCTTCACCTACGCTTAATCGCAGGTACCGGGCGATCTTTTTACTCAATACCACTTCTGTGGTGTAGCCATTTTCTTTCAGTTTAGGGAGCCTGCCTGCAATCAGATGCCTTTTAAAGGAAACCGTATCCTGACGAGCGCTGAAACCCTTTACGACAACTCCCTGTACTTCATCTGGAGTTTTTAGCAAGCCCGCACGATAAGCATTTGGCTGCCAGTGAACGATGCCCGGCAAGTTGTCCATTTGATAGACCAGTGAATCAGACAGCTCCATTACACGATCTTCATAGGAATTGGTCAGTGCATACTTACTGATGATCAGGTGGCCGCTAAAACTGTAGATCTTGTCCTTGATTTTGTCTTGAAATCCCAACAAAATCATGAACGAAAGCAATATGGAACCTACACCTACGGCGATAGATATCACAGCAACACGACTAATGATCGATGAGAATGATCCTTTGGCTTGTTGCGAGATCCGGGCCGATATAAAATATGGAAGGTTCAAAAGCTTAACTTTGGTGCAAGTATACGAGCAAAATAAAGATGGTCCGAAATTATTTAATGGCTTTGGTTTTGTCCCTCAATTTGAGTTGTGGACAGGAATCACCTCAGCAGGAAGCGATATCTGTGGAACCCATACGCACAGGGGCAGAGCAAATAAGTGCCTATTTGCCAATGTTGTCTGGTAAACGAGTAGGCCTATGTGTCAATCATTCAGCGATTGTTGGAGAAAAGCACCTTCTGGACACTTTAATGGCATTGAATGTAAATGTGACCAAGGTGTTTACACCCGAACATGGATTTACAGGAGTGGCAGATGCCGGAGAAAAAGTGGATTATCAAAAAGATGGAAGTGCCTTTGAACTAATTTCCCTGTACGGTTCAAATAAGAAGCCGACCAAAGATCAAATGAAGGGACTGGATGTGGTGGTGTACGATATTCAGGATGTAGGAGCCAGATTTTATACATATATCAGCACCATGACATATCTCATGGAGGCTTGTGCGGAAAACAACATTCCTTTTGTTGTTCTCGATCGACCAAACCCAAATGGGAGTTATGTGGATGGCCCCGTTTTAGATACGGCGTATCGCTCATTTGTGGGTATGCATCCTGTGCCGATCGTTCATGGACTTACTACTGGCGAGTTTGCCAGGATGCTCAACGGAGAAGGGTGGCTGGCCAATGGCCTGGTTTGTGAATTGGACGTTGTTGCCTGTCGAAATTGGGATCATGGAATGCCATATTCTTTGCCTTTAAAACCGTCACCTAACCTACCCGACGATCAAAGTATTGCATGGTACCCCAGTTTATGCCTTTTTGAACAAACCATGTTTTCAGTGGGGCGTGGTACCGATCGAGCCTTTCAACAAATTGGACACCCAAATTATCCGGACACGTCGTTTTATTTCATTCCAGCTTCCAGAGAAGGAGCTTCGTCTCCGATATTTGAAGGCGAAAAGTGCTATGGAATAGACTATGCTAAGGATGCAATTCAATATGCGTTTACTATTCGGCCCTTGTTGGATACATACCAAGCCATGAAGAGTGAAGACTTCTTTAAGCCTTACTTCCATCGATTGGCAGGCAATCGTACCCTTCAAACTCAAATTGAAGCGGGTCTTTCTGAAGTCGAAATTCGTGCAAGCTGGGAGCCTGATTTGACGGACTTTAAAAACAAGCGAAAAAAGTACCTGCTTTATTCCGAAGACTGATCAATTTTGCGGCCATAACATAATGTCGTTTATTTAAGCACGGTAAAGGAATCTCTTCGGAAAAAGATGATTGAATCAGCGCTTAGAAATTAAACGAGATTAGCTCATCATAAAAAGTATGCGGATTGTGTTCATGGGTACCCCTGAGTTTGCGGTACCAAGTCTGAGAATTCTGGTAGAAAATGGTTTTGATGTGGTGGGAGTGATCACCGCTCCGGACAAACCTAAAGGACGAGGAAAAAAACTGGCCACTTCCGCTGTGAAGGATTACGCTTTGGAAGTAGGTTTGAATATTCTTCAGCCAACCAATCTCAAAAATCCCGAATTCCAGCAAACTCTTAGAGACCTCAAGGCCGACCTCCAGATTGTCGTTGCTTTTCGCATGCTACCAGAAGCGGTTTGGAATATGCCTCCATTGGGGACTTTTAATTTGCATGGCTCCTTACTTCCGCAGTACCGTGGTGCAGCCCCGATAAATTGGGCGATCATCAATGGTGAACCTGAAACGGGAGTAACTACCTTTTTTCTAAAACATGAGATCGATACGGGTGCGATCATTTTTCAGGAAAAAGAGTCCATTTCCTATGAAGACAATGTTGGTACTGTGTATATCAGACTTATGGAAAAAGGAGCCGAATTGGTACTGAAAACTACTCAGGCCATTACTTCTGGTGATTATCCCAGTATTCCGCAAGTGGTTCCTGATCAATTGAATCTGGCGCCCAAAATCTTCCGCGAAACTTGCGAAATCGATTGGTCTAAAAGTGCACGGGAAGTACGCAATCACATTCGGGGCCTTTCGCCTTATCCGGCCGCCTGGACTTCCTTTCAAGGTAAAAACCTGAAAGTTTTTGCAGCAGAACCAGTTGATAAAGATTTGGACACAACAGTTGGAGAAATTATCTCGGATTGGAAAACTTACCTTCATGTACGGACCGGTGATGGCGTGTTGACACTTACCGATGTACAATTGGAAGGCAAAAAGCGTATGGGTGTAGCCGATTTACTTCGTGGGCTGAATCCCTCTTAAATAGATTAAACGATATCTTAGCGATCTATGAAAATCTCGATGATAGCGGCAATGAGCCGGAACCGAGTGATTGGGAAAGACAATGATATCCCATGGCATCTGCCAGATGACTTCAAGTTCTTTAAGGACAGCACGAAGCATCATCATGTGATCATGGGGCGAAAAAATTACGAATCCCTACCTCATAAGTTTAGGCCATTACCTGATCGTCCCAATATTATCATAACACGTCAGGAAAGTTACCCTGTAGAAGGGGCGTTGGTGGTAACCTCATTAGAAAGAGCCCTTGCTATCGCCAAAGACGCGGGTGAAGAAGAGGCATTTATAATTGGTGGCGGGGAAATTTATAGATTGGGTCTGAACATAGCTGAAACTATTTATTTAACTGAAATCGATGGTGAAATCGATGGTGATGTATATTTCCCGGAGTTTGATCTGAAGAATTGGCAGGAAGTAGAGCGGCGCCATCATTCTGTTGATGGGCGTCACCAGTTTGCTTTTGATTTTGTTACTTATGAAAAAATCCGACCTTGATTTATGAAGTCCTTTGAAGGTAAAAATGTATGGCTCACCGGGGCCTCATCTGGTATAGGAGAGGCCATGGCCTATCAACTGAGTAAAGAGGGTGCAAACCTGATCATTTCGGCACGTCGCATTGAAGAACTGGAGCGGGTGAAAGAGAATTGTTCCAATCCGGATAACGTTCGAGTGTTGAAACTCGATCTGGCTGATGCTTTTTCATTGCCTCAAAAAGCCAAGGAAGCAGATACCTTCTACGAAGGCGGAATAGATGTGTTGATTAATAATGGTGGGGTTAGTCAACGTGAACGAGCTATTGATACGAAGTTAGAAGTAGATCGTCAGATTATGGAAATCAATTACTTTGGAACTGTTGGTTTGACGAAGGCAGTACTGCCCGGAATGGTAGAACGAAAAAAGGGACATTTTGTCGTAATTACTTCGGCCGTCGGGATCATAAGTACGCCTTTTCGGTCTTCTTATGCTGCCGCAAAACATGCGCTACATGGCTTTTTTGACGCACTTCGAACAGAGCACTACAAGGACAATGTTAAGGTTACAATCGCGCTCCCAGGTTTTATCAGAACCAATATTTCGGTAAATGCATTAGTCGGAGATGGTAGCAAACAGAACACAATGGACAAAGCGCAGGCTAATGGGATGCCTGCCGAAGAATGTGCCCGCCTGATTCTGTCAGCTGTCAAAGGGAATAAAGAAGAAGTCTACATTGGAGGTCTCAAAGAAAAGATGGGCATCTACTTGAAACGTTTCTGGCCCAAGGGCTTCAGTATGATGGTGCGCAAAATGAGTGTCACCTGATCGGCTTTTATCGAATTAAGTACCCGTTCAATCGAAAATCGAGATCATTTCTTCCCTGAGTATCGTAGGTTGCAGTAAATCAGACTAATTGGTGTGCTGAGAATCACTATACTGACGATTTTATTTCTGGCAGGTTGGACTCATCTCGTAGCTCAACAAAAATACGTATTACCCAAAGGGGTAGCCGATGACCAAATACAGCCGGGCATTCTGGTGTTTAAACTTAAGCAAGGGTCTAGAAACTACGAAAGAAACGATTATGCTAAATCGGACCTGCCCTTTAAAGCAAAATCCTTGTCCCCACTTAGGTATCGCAGGTCAGCTCAGAGAAATACAAAAGAATCCTCTGTTCTTCGTGGTATTTATAAGGTAGAGGTCAACCAGGACGAAGATATCCTTACACTCTGCAATCTGCTTTTAACGGACGCGGAGATTGCCTATGCTGAACCGATCTTCAAGGAAACCTTATTCTATGTACCATCAGATCCTCAGGCGGTGGCAGATGGCGGGGCTCAGAATTACCTGAGCGTCATCCGGGCATATGATGCCTGGGAAATTTCTCAGGGAAGTGAAGACATTATAATTGGCGTGATTGACACAGGAGCGGACCTGGATCACGAAGACCTTGCTGGAAATCTTTATGTCAATGAAGCGGAGATTATTAACGGTGAAGATGATGATAACAATGGTTTCATAGATGATAGGACGGGGTATGACTTTGCAGATGAAGATGCAGATGCACAGTCAGATGGCAGTGGGCATGGCAGCCAGGTAAGTGGATTAGCAGCTGCGGATACAGATAATGGGATCGGTATCGCCGGTTTGGGATTTAGATCTAAACTGGCTCCCCTTAAGGGATTCCGTACAGCTACTTCCGAATCTTCTGGAAACTACGATGCCATCATCTATGCCGCCGATAATGGATATGATGTCATCAACCTGTCCTGGGGATCTATCAATACCTTTTCTCAGTTCAATCAGGACATCATCAACTATGCGGTGTTGGAAAATGACGTGGTAGTAGTTGCGGCGGCGGGAAATAGCAATTCTGAGGTCGATTTTTATCCTGCAGCTTATGACCATGTCCTGGCTGTCGGAGCAACAGAACTTGACGATACTAAATCCAGTTTTGCCACTTATGGCAATTTCATTGATGTGTCGGCTCCTGGTTCCTCCATTTACTCTACTACCAATGACACTTATGGTAATTATTGGGGTTCTTCCTTTGCTTCGCCGATTGTTGCAGGAGTTGCTGGGTTGGTTCGGGCTCACTTTCCTGATTTAAGTGCTGAAGAAGTGATGGAAAGGATTCGGGTGACTGCCGATGATATACATGCCTCCAACCCAGATTATATCGGTAAACTTGGGAGGGGGCGATTAAATGCGTTTCGTGCATTATCCGAAACCAACTTAAAATCAGTTAGGGTACGAGATTTTACAGTCAGCGGTGAAAATGGTCAGACTTTCTACTTTGGCGATTCGATTACGATCAATATTGAACTGGAAAGCTTATTGTCGCCCACCGAGCAGGGAAACTTGACACTTTCGGAAGAAAATGGGCATCTCAATTACCTCTCGGAGGAGATAAACTTTGGTGCGCTTTCATCTACAAATACGGTTGCTCTCGATGAAATCACCGCAATCATTTCTGACGAGGTTGTACCTGGTAGTATGATCGATTTACGCATGGATTTTGAAGATGGAGATTATGCCGATTTTCAGCAGTTTTCATTGACAGTCGCTCCAGATTATTTGGATTTGAATGGAGGGCAGGCTGCTTTGACGATTGCGGGGAATGGCGAGTTAGCGAAGGTTGAAACCGGAACAGCAGGCGCTGGATTGGTACTGGGAACGGACCTTTTAGCTTCAGAAATAGGTTTGATTTTGACAACAGGAATCGATTCTGTAGTGGATAATGCTCCGGTAATATTTGGGCAAACTAAAAATTCGGATTTTTCTGTTGAACAGCATGTTAAGCCTTACCAGAATACAATAGCAAGCCAATATGCCTTTAATACCTTCGGAGAGCAAGATACATTGGGTGTCAAAGTAGAACAATCGACCATGTCCTGGAATGAATTGGACAGTGCCCTAGTGTTGTCTTACCGCATCATTAACAACAGTAGAGCCACAATTGATAGCCTCGGATTAGGGTTGTTCATCAACTGGGAATTGGAAGATCCATTCACGAACAGAGCCACCTGGGATCAGGTGAACACCGCTTTTGCATTTGATGAGCAGTCGAGTGTTTGGGCTGGGTACAGGATCTTAACGGAAAGGACTATCCTACATTCAGCGTTGGATTTAATCAGTGCCAATCAGAATATCGCTGATTTCGATAGTACGTTCACGGATTCGTTGAAATACAATTATCTCGTTCAGGAAAATTTTGATTCAGCCGGGTTCGGTGGAGGAAATGACGTGGCAGACCTTTTGGGAATGTTACTCACAGATTTTGCAGCGAATCAGACCTCAGAAGTCAGTTTTATAATTGGTTTTGGCAGAGATCGTGAGGAAATGGAACAGCGACTGGAAAATGCTGAATCGCTACTGGCAACTTTTAAACAAAGTCCGCCATTGGTGGGAGAGGAGGTTTCCTGTGAGGGAGGTATGATAGAGATCTCACCACCTGGAGGTTCTTCATTCAACTTTTATTCGGATGCAGCTAAGCAAGATACATTAGGTATCGGAGCGTCCTTCAGTTTTGGTCCGGTTAATAGTGACTCGGTGATCTTCGTTTCATCAGCGGACAGTACCTATGAAGGACCCTTAAGAAGGATAGATATCAGATTCCTGGAGGAAATTGCTCGTTTCACCGCCTCTACTGAAACGATCTATCTTGGAGAAAATAACAACATCGTGACATTCACTGACCAAAGTTTCAACCCGATAAACTGGGATTGGGATTTTGGCAATGGCAATCAAGCATCCGTTAGGAATCCAACAGTGGTTTACAATGAACCGGGAAACTACACCGTAACGCTACAGGTCCAAAATGTAGATGGATGTATTGGAAGTTTTTCCACTCAGCTAGAAGTTTTATATCGGCCGGAGCCTCTGGGACTTAATCAATTGGTGGCTTGCTTCGGAGAAGCAGTTTCAATTTCGGCAGAAGAAGGTAATTCAATCCGGATTTACGACACCCCGGATAGTAATACCCCTTCATTTGAAGGGTCGACGTTTGAACTTACATCAATAACAGTAGATACATTGATTTATGTTTCTCAGGTGGAGAATGGACATGAAAGCAACAAAGAATCAATTGCAATTGTTGTGCATGAGGTGCAACCAGAGTTCTCCATAATTACAGCACTTGATTCCGCATCCACTGACTACTTATGGTTGATCAATAATACTGAAGCATCCATATCTGCTTCATGGATAGTAAACGGTACGACGGTAGAAGGAGATACGGTAGTTTTTGAAACAAGCGTCGAACAACTAGATGTGACACTGACTGTAGATTCGGACTTTGGTTGTTCAGGAACGACCCGGGAAATTGTGCTGTTATCGCCTGCCGAATTGCCGGCATACCTGCCTCCATCAATTATTTGCCGCGGAGATTCTGTAGTAGTAAAACCTACCAATGGTTCGTATTTCGGCTTTTTTGAAGCCGATGACCCTGAAGGGACATTGATCAAATCGGAAACGATCGTTTTTGATAGTTTGATACAAGAAGTGAGCTTAAGGATTTTCGGCTTAGATGGAGGCCTTCCGGGTGACACCCTTGAAGTGATTTTGTCACCGAATGCATTTGATTTTGATATCCTTGCCACTCCGGATACACTCTACCTTGATCAGGATCGGAGTGTCGATTTTTCATTGGATACCGTAGTTTTTTCACCTCAATGGTTCGTGAATGATGAACTCACGGAGTTAGTGGAGTCACCTATTTTTTCCTTTGATACAGCAGGTGTTTATCACATGAGAGCAATTGGAGAAGATAGCGATGAGTGTGTACACATCGCCACGAGGGATTATTTGGTCTTCGCCGAAACTCCCATTGTGCTAAGTACCATTCCTACAGCAGGACTGAGTATTTTTCCTAACCCCGCTCGTTCGAGAATCTTGATCGATGTTCCATTTGAAATTGAGAAGATTTATATTTTTGACTTGAAAGGAACTTTGTTATTTGAAACAAAAGAAAAGAATAGGGTTCCTGTTGAGTTGGATGTATCATTTTTGAAAACAGGAACTTATCTGATACGGGTAGTCCTGCGAAATCAGGTCATCGTGCATAAGTTTAGAAAAGAATAAGTCTTTCATAGATGATGTAAAACAATCTCATTGGATGTACTAACTTCCATGTCAAATAAATTGACCTTTGAAAAAATACTTCCCCTATTTAGTCCTTTTATTCACTCTCAGTGCCTGTTCTACAAGTAGGAAGATCACTGCGCTATGGGTTCCGGCAAGCCTTTCAGATCAGGCTGACGCACCGGAAGTTTTGCCGACAGATTTCGCACTGTATCGATTGGATGTGAGCTTGCTAACAGAATCGCTGAAGGAAGTGGGAGCGGATCAGGAAGAGGGACTTTTTGTGCAATTCCCGGGCCCGGATGGCACTATGAACAATTTCAAAATATGGAGTTCTTCCGTCGTGTCAGAAGTATTGTTGGAAAAATACCCGAATCTGCGGGCATTTCAGGGATTTGCTCTCTCTGACGAAAGTAATATCAGAATGGAATTGCCCGATCAGGGCTTACAAGTCATGGTAAGGTCCGTTGGTAAAACTTGGTTCATTGCTCCTTATGACAAGGAACAAGAGCTTTACATGGTATTTTATAAAACAGATTTCCCCTCCGATAACAAGTTCTGGGAAGGCCGGATCAAATAAATAGACCCAATTATGAGAAAACTTATTTTGTGCCTGACAATCTTGTGGGCTTTTGGTGTCCACGGACAGGATATTTGGCAGACACCCAGTGTCAGTCAAAAGTCTCTTGATGGCAGGTGGAACAACATGCAAACCTCCAGGTTAGGTCTGAGTCAGGCACGTTTGATTGAGGCGCTGCCAGTTTCTGGAAAGCCGTCTCGTCTCCTGGAATTTCCAATGCCGGATGGGACCATGAAAGCTTTTTCACTTCGTGAAGCTTCTATCCTTGCGCCGGGTCTGCAAGCGAAGTTCCCGGAAATACGTACCTATAAAGGAAACAACGAATTGGGAGAGACCATAAGAATTGATGTCACCTCAAATGGGTTTCATGGAATCGCATTCACCCGACAAGGAACCGTGTACATTGACCCAGAGTTTGCCGGAGGTTCAGATTATGTCAGTTACTATCGGGCAGCCTATAAAAACAATAATGTAGCTCCTTTATTCGAAGAAGAACCGATTGAAAAAGCGAGTACCTCAATTATTACGGACCGTAAAAATTCATCTGATTCAAAGTCACTTTATGAGCGATCCAGTGGGTCAGAGATGAGGTCTTACCGGATTGCGATCGCTGCGGATAACACTTATTCTACCTTCCATGGAGGAACTGTTTCTGAAACCTTGTCGGCCATGGTCACAACGATGAACCGAATAACGGGTATTTATGAGAGCGAGTTGGCAATAACTTTTGTCATAGTTGACAACAATGATCAGATCATCTACCTGGATGAATCTACCGATCCATTTGTTGGCTTAAGTACCAGTGAGACACTTACGGAAAACCAAACCTTGTTGGATGACATAATAGGGTCTGCCAACTATGATATTGGTCACGTTTTCACTACAGGAAGTGGTGGACTTGCAGGACTTGGTGTCGTTTGCAACAATTCCTTTAAAGCCCGGGGTACAACAGGTATCAATCAACCAATCGGTGACCCTTTCGATGTGGATTTTGTGGCACATGAGATAGGTCATCAGTTCGGGGGTAACCATACTTTTAATGGATCTGTAGGAAGTTGTGCTGGAGGGAATAGAAATTCTTCTACAGCTTATGAGCCGGGTTCGGGCTCTACCATTATGGCCTATGCAGGTATTTGCGGGGCTCACAATATTCAAAACAGTTCAGATGCTTATTTCCATGCAGCGTCTTTGGATGAGATTCTTACATTCTCGATCGAATCAACCGGGAATAATTGTCCAGTGGTTACTGAGACAGGAAATACTCCCCCTGAAGTTACAGCTCCTGCTGGCGGCTTCACAATTCCAATTGGTACACCTTTCTCATTGACAGCAAGCGGGTCCGATGCTGATGGAGATGAGATCACATATGCCTGGGAAAATTATGACCTGGGGGATGCCGGATCACCCAATAGTCCCGGAAGAACTTCACCATTATTCAGATCTTACTTGCCAACCACCAATCCCACAAGATACTTTCCCAGGCTTGAAGATATTTTGACTGGAAATACAGTTTTTGGGGAGATTTTGCCGGACAACACCCGGGAGATGAATTTTAGGATTACAGTGCGAGACAACAATAGCGCTGGTGGTGGTACCAATGAAGACAACATTAGTTTTGATGTCACTGACCAGGCTGGACCATTTACAGTAACTTCTCAAGCTGAGGCCACCACTTATGCAGGAGGTACAGCTCAATTGGTGGAATGGAATGTTGCCAACACGGATAAAGCACCAATAAACCTGGAGAATGTTCAAATTCTATTATCAATTGATGGCGGAGCCACCTTTACAGAAGTGCTGAGTGAGTCCACCGCCAATGACGGAGCAGAGTTTGTAGTGATACCCAATACGGACGTTACGGACGCCAGGATCATGGTCGCAGCTGTTGATAATATTTTTTTCAATGTGAGTCAAAGTGGTTTTGGCATAGAACAAAACGAGGAACCCGGATTCAGTCTGTTGATATCAGAAGTGCCTGGGGTTAGTTGTACAAACACCATCGATTTTACGGTAGAGGCAATTGCCGTCAATGATTTTGCAGGAGAAATTGCGCTTGCCTTTTCAAACGAAGACGATGGGCTTTCTGTTTCGGCTTCCGCGACCTCCCTTTCACCGGGAGAATCGATTACCTTGAATGTTGAGAATCAAGGCTCGACGGGACAAAAATCGATAAGCTTGCAAGGAACATCCGGAGACATAGAGAGTACTTCAGATTTTTCGTTTTCCTTCCTTTCCATTCCTACGGAAGCACCTGGAAGTGTGTCTCCTTTGGATGAATCAACCGGCATAGAATTAAATGAAAACTTTAGTTGGTCAGAAGTGACTGGTGCTACAAGTTACGATTTTACTTTAGCTACCGATGAGACATTTACGACGATTGTTGCGGAAAGCCTTAACCAGACAGCTACGTCCATCAGTTTGTCGGAGGACCTGCTAAGTAACACTACCTATTTCTGGAAAGTGGCTTCAGCTAACGAGTGCGGTACTGGGCCTGAAGTTTCGCAAAAGTTCATCACGGCTTTCGTTCAGGAAGTAAATTTAGCAGCTAGTGACCTGCCTGTAAATATTACGGATCGATCCACGGCAACTTCAGTGATTTCCGTGACACAAGATGTGACCATTACGGATGTAGAAATAGAGAATTTGGACGTTTCACACACTTTTGTGGGTGACTTAACCATTACCCTTACTTCGCCAGCCGGCACAACTATCACCTTGTTTGAGCAAGAATGTGGCAGTGCACAAGGTATTTTAATCAATTTCGATGATGGCGCGGAATTCACAACGATATGCCCACCAAATGATGGAGGAACCTATCAGCCTGTTGGGTCTTTTTCGAGTTTTGCGGAAGAGAATGCACTGGGAAATTGGACACTTGCAGTTACAGATGGTTTTGATCAGGATCAGGGATCTATCAATGGTTGGAATTTGGTTCTCAGAGTGGACACAGAGGCTATTTCACTGTTTACTTCCTCACCGGTTTTCGATCAGGTAGATTTAATTTGGAATGATATTGCCACAGATCAGGGTTATGAAATTGAACAGGCCATTGGGGACGGGGAATTCTCTAAAGTCGCAGACGTTGCCGCGAATACGACAACCAGCAGCTTTACCGGACTCCAATCGCTGACGGAGTACAGTTATCGGGTGAGGGCTGTTCTTGACAATGGCTTTTCTGAATACTCAAATATCTCTCCCGTAATTACTTTACCGGAACCACCAGAGGCCCCGTCGAATCTCGAAGGTTCTTTTACTAATGATGGTCGAGTTGTGTTAGGTTGGGTCGATAACAGTGACGTGGAGGAAGGATTCATCATCGAAAGAGCAACTGATGATGGAGAATTCGAAGAACTTGTTCGGGTAGTACTTAATATAACGAGTTTTAGAGATGACAATACCGAAAGAAATGTCAATTACTTCTATCGAATAACGGCCTTCAACATTTCAGGAAACAGTGAATCAACAAATGTATTGGCCTTGATTTTATTGTCCAATGAAACACTGGATCCGTCGATGATTTTTCCTAACCCAACGCAAGAAGGAATTACCATAAGTGCCGCGCTTGCCAGACAATTTGAAAAGTTGACAATCTATGACTTGCAGGGTAGTATTTTATTGCGGTCGTCCTTAGATAACGGAGTGGATACGAACTTCGATCTTAAGCACCTGAATCCCGGACTCTATTTTGTGCAGCTTGAAGATAATGACAACAATAAGCATGTTTTGAAACTCGTTAAGACCAGGTAATTCATGATGTCTATGAAGTTTTATAGTTCGTTTTTATTGCTTTTGGTGTGTTGTTCTGCAATGGCACAATTAGGAGATTCATTTCCCGATATGGAGGCGGAGAGCCTGACCAATCAACTAGTGAATATTCCTGCAGATGTGAAGGGGAAGTACACGATCATTGGTCTTGCTTATTCCAAGAAGTCAGAAAAGGACCTGAAGACCTGGTTCAGTCCGGCGTATAATCAATTCATATACAAACCGGCAACTCCTTCATTATTTGCGGGGAACTACGATGTTCATGTTTATTTCGTTCCAATGTTCACTGGTGCGAAGCGTACTGCCTACAAGTCAGTGATGAAGAAAGTCCGGAAAACCATCGATCCGAAACTACAACCTCATGTAATGTTTTACAAAGGCCAATTAAAGGCCTATAAAAAAGCCCTGAAATTCCAGGGAAAAGACGTGCCTTATTTCTATGTGCTAGATGAGACTGGCAAGATTGTCTTGGCAACTTCAGGAAAATACACTGACGCCAAGATGCAAAAAGTGATTGATCTCCTGGATGATGCCGAGTAAATAACTCCAGGAATTTTATTATTGAGCCCCTCAGCTGACCTGGTTGAGGGGTTTTTGTTTTTTAATGGATTTGAACACTGCGAGAAATCGTTCTGAATTTCAGAAACTATACAAAACTGAAACATATTGATTATATTCACGTTTGTATAACTCTGTGGAAATTTAAAATGGGCAATACAAGAGGAGTCAATATTGGAGAATTTGAAGAGCTGGTACTACTGATTGTAGGAATGTTGAATGACAATGCCTATGGTGTGGAAGTTAGAAATACCATCATCTCAGAAACTGGTAGGAAGGTCAATATCAGTGCTGTTCATGAGGTATTGAAGCGCTTGGAGAAGAAGGGACTACTTCGTACTGAAGTAGGGGGCGCCACTGAAGAACGTGGGGGCCGTCGAAAGAAGTTTTTTTTCCTTACCGCTGAGGGTAAATCCGCACTGGATCATTCCAGGGAATTACGGAACAGTCTCTATGGTCGGATTCCTGAACTTAGGTTTAAATTCTCCTATCCATGAAACCTTCTCCACCACGTTGGGCAGATAATTTTTTACAGTGGTTTTGCAGGAAGGATCTGATCGAATATGTCCGTGGTGATTTACACGAATTGTATGCGTTTCGGGTAGGTGAGGACGGGAAAAGTAAAGCAAAACTGGCCTTCGTGTGGGATGTCCTGCGATTCTTTCGGCCCTCTAATTTTAGAAAAGTCAAAAACTCAAACATTATGATGTTCAGCAATTACCTTAAAGTGGGCTTTCGGAGCCTGAAAAGAAACTGGGGCAACTCGCTTATCAATATATCTGGATTGTCCCTGGCAGTAGGATGTTCTATTACCACTTTCCTTTTTGCGGATTTCTTCCTCAATTTGAATACTATTCACAAGAATATCGACAACATTTATCAGGTTGTAAGTCGTATTGAGGAGAACAACACCCAACAACTTTACGGTCCAACACCTATGGTTATGGCTTCACGAATTCTGGAGGATTTTCCAGATGTGGACCAGGTGGCACGGGTGCAGTACCTGCGGGGCAATGTGAAGTTCGGGAAAAACGTATTTCGAGAACGTATTCAGTTTGCGGATCCAGGCTTTCTGGAAATGTTTGATTTCCCCATTGCCAAGGGTCATGGAGAGGAACTTAACCCGAATGAGGTTTTTCTGAGCACTGCAATGGCCAAAAAGTACTTTGGTCAGGTTGATCCAATGGGCGAGCGAATAGATATCAAATTTGAAGAAAATGTACTGTCTTTTGATGTGGTGGGTGTATTTGATGAAATGCCTTCAAATACAACATTCAGGCCTGAGGTTTTGCTTCACATGGATCATTTTTTTCGACTGAAATCGAAGAAAAACAACTGGATCGATGAAGCAAAAGCGACGTTTGTCACCTTACAACCTGAGGCCAACCCTTCGCTGATCAATCCGCTTCTTCAAAACTACCAGCAAGTGCAGAACGAGGCCAATACCGCGGACCCTGTGTTAGGATTTACCTTAATGTCTTTTGAAACGCTAACCAGCAACAATAGTGTGCAGGACAAAGTTATTTTTGGAAATCATAAAGGAGGAACGATCGCCATTGCCATCACCGGATTCATGTTGATCTTCTTCGCTTGTCTCAATTACATCAATATTGCCATTTCATCTGCGACCACTCGATTGAAAGAAATTGGTGTGCGAAAGGTGATGGGAGGCTCCCGCGGAAACATCGCTATGCAATTTCTGGTTGAAAACTTCCTTACCTGCTCGATTGCAATGATTATAGGTGTCCTCGTGGCCTATTTTCTTCTATTGCCGGGTTTCAATCAATTGGCACCAATTGTGATTCCGTTTACTTTCTCTTCGGTCTCTACCGCGATTTATTATTTCCTGGGTGTATTCTTATTTCTGGGATTGTTGTCAGGAAGCTATCCGGCATTTTATGTCTCCAGGTTTCAAACCCTCAGAATATTCAAAGGAGAAAAGTCCTTGGGTGGTAGGTCCTACTTTACCCGTGTATTGCTGACCGTACAGTTTTTACTTGCGTTCATGACCATACTGGCCAGTTTCATTTTCAGTGATAATGCTCGCTATGTAAAAGAAATGAGCTGGGGGTATAACCCGGAAGGTATCCTCTCGTTGCCCATAGCAGAACAATCAACCTTGCAAGCGCTCAAGAGTCAGGCGGAATTAAACGCAAACATCGAAGCGATTGCCACCTCCTCAGGCCACATGGGAGTTAATAATAACCCGATTGCCTACGATTATCTTGGTAAACAGTTTAGAGTTTTGAGCTATGATGTTGACCCGGGTTATCTGAAACTGATGGATATGACGATGGTACATGGCCAGTATTTCACCAATGAAGGTGCTGATCGAAATTCGATTATTGTCAATGAACTTTTTGTTGAGCAAATGGGATGGGAAAATCCAGTGGGAAAACAAATTGAATTTGCCGGGAAATCAAAGATGATCATTGGCGTAGTTTCAGATGTATGGCACGTCTTCTTTTCGTCAGATATTCAACGACCTATGGCCTTTACTACCGGGGAGACTGAACCAAACTTTCTGGTCATCAAGGCAAGTGAGGCCAATCTTGTTGCCGTCGATGAGTATCTTGCTGAGAGCTGGTCAGGAATTGCTCCGTTCGACCCTTATGTAAGTTACTTTCAGGCGGACAGTTTTGATAGATATTACGATAATGTAGATGCCAATATTTGGTTCATGGCAATTTTAGGTGCCCTGACAATCTTTCTTTCATGTCTGGGTTTATATGGATTACTGGCCTTTCGATTGCAAAACCAATTGAAAGAATTCAGCATCCGCAAAGTTTTGGGTGCGTCCAAAAGTCATATCATTCGAGTTGCCAACAAGGAATTTGTATGGATACTTATCATAGCTTTTGCGATCGGCATCCCGGCAGGCGGTTTTGGAGTCGCAGGATTTGTCGAGGAGCTTTTCTCTATTTCCAAGCCTCTGGGTATCATTCCTGTTGTATTGGCCATTTCAATCATGCTTTTAACCATAGGGCTCACGGTATTTGCTCAAATCCGAAAAGTGATCCGTATCAATCCTGCGGTGATATTGAAAGGGGATTGATCCTGCTTGTCTTGACCTTCGCACATGATTTAGTTTAGGTTTAGTTGCTGCTTTGAATTAGGAATTAAAGCCTATTCCCGGACGTAGTTTTACGCTTGTCCTGTACAAGCGTACTCGTCTTATGATTAAGTTGCGGTGACTTTATTTACTTCCTGATTCACCTAAAATTGTGAGTACATGAGACAGTTCTTGCCCTTTACGCTGATTGCCATTTTCTCAATATTTGTTGGTAGCCAAATTACAGAAGGAGTTATTCTTGTACCATATTGGCAATCATTAAGTGCCCCTCAATTTTATGCCTTTTACGATGAGTTTGGACCGAGTATTGGTCGATTTTATACGATACTCACCATCGTAGCTGCGCTAATTCCTTTTGGACTTACGATCTATTTTGGGGTTACTAAATCCAGTTCTTTCAAATATGCGCTCTTTTCTACCTTGTTGGCTGTTCTTTTTATTGCTGCCTTCTACGTTTACTTTAAAGGAGCCAATGAATCATTTTTCCTGGCTACTTTGTCAGAGATTGATTTGAAAAATGAATTGATTATTTGGAGCAACTGGCATTGGGGGAGAGTAGTGCTGGAATGTGGTTCGCTGATCTTCCTGATCACTTCTCTGGTTAACTTCCAAGCTGAACCAA
The DNA here is from genome assembly GCA_965215825.1 of Cyclobacteriaceae bacterium. Lineage (GTDB taxonomy): Bacteria > Bacteroidota > Bacteroidia > Cytophagales > Cyclobacteriaceae > JAWPMT01. The sequence continues at coordinate 74,825 of CBDCEM010000003.1, forward strand.
CCCAATAGCGAACTCCTTCACAGGGTCACAAGAATTAGATTCTGATCAAAACCAGTTGTTAGAGTCCTAAAATAGTGGAGGCCTTAGATAAATCTGATCTTGTACTTTGAATCGATGTATGCCAGTGTAAATAACAGGATGGCTGAAATGACAAAAGTGATGGCGTTTTGAACGAATGTGTAATTATTCTTCCTTGAGATTCTAAAAACCAAAAAGAATAGTAATGCCACAACGATTGATGAAAGGGCATAAAGATTGAGACCTAAATCCAAACTAATTCTACCTTCATCATTCGGTTGAAATCTGTTGGCCCAGCTTGCTCCAAGACGCATGATAAAGGGTATGAAAAGGAAAGGATAGAGCAAGATGGTTTTTCGCTTAAGTAGAATGAAATAAAAGGCGATTGCCTGAATGATTGTGAATATGGGGCCAAAGGCACTTGTAATCATTCGTTCAACTTTTGAGAGTTTGATAGAAGCATCTTTTACCGAAGCGCCATTGAGTGTAAATCCTGCATCATAACCCAATAACTCATAAGCGATCCAATGACTCATTTCATGGAAGAAAAAGGTCAGGAAAGTCGCTATGATCAATATGCCGGTATATTGGGCTAGTTTGGATAGACTCATCTAGGGTTTGAGGTTTTTGATTCAATAATAAGAGGATAACAAGTCTAAGAGACATATCCTTTAGCACCTATGTTGCTATTAAAATTCTATCCTGGTTATTTAAAGAGGACTTTGACAGAAAAAGCAGGATTTCGATGAATTAGCTTGCCCCTTCAAATTCCGGGCAGTCGATCCTTAGTTGGGTAGGAGAAAGAGATTGTTTGAGGAAATTGCAATAGTGTCCATTTTCCTGGTTTTCCAGAAAGCGGCAGTTTTTGCACATGCGTTGAAGGGAGATGACCGATTGCCTATTGAGTTCACTAATCATACTTAATAACCCCTCCAGCATTTGATTTTTGATGCCGTCGGAAACACCACTTAAAGATGCCAGAAGTTGACTCGAAAACTGAGCAGCGGATTCGCTGATTTTTTCCCCTTTAGTCGTTAGTTTGATCGAATAACTACGTGCATCATGGGGGTCAGGTAATTTTTGGATCAGTTCCTTTTTTAATAACATACGAAGCGAGTCCGTCATGGTGGCTTTGGTCATATTAAATTCAGTCGCCAGGTAACTGGGTGTTGTTGTATGGCCTGGGTGATGGAGTAAAAAGATGAGTATTTGCAGCTGTGTCGGGCTGAGGCCCGTCTTTTTAGTTTCTTCCCAAAGCAACACCCGAAATGCTTCAGAAATTCTCTCCAGAGCTACAACAATTTTGTGATCATTGTTTTCCAATTGTTTACGTACGTCAAAGGCTGAATCCATTTACCACAATTATAAAAGTCCAAGGTAAGTGGTTTTAGAAAAACCTTATCAGAATAAGTGTTTTAACAATAAGTATGTCAGTAGGAGCCAGTCGAAATACCCTTCAACAAACTCACTCTGACATACTTGTCGGAGATACCTGCTTCGAGGGCTCACCAATACAAAGCCTGCATCACAACTTTTGATTATTGCTTACTGATTGAATATGGCAAGGACAAATCACCAGAAGCAACCGAGTATACGGCATATACCCCTAACATGGGCATTTCCTTGTTTTCGGTATTTACTTCCATATAAGCTGTAACCGCATCAAATTTGAAATCTACCTGATGATTCATCCGAAAAGCAGGAACCACTACCTTGATGCTATTTCCTTTGGTGATGATATTGAACCCCGGAGAGTCCATGTACATAGGCATTCCGGGATTGGTAGGAGGGAGCTTCACTAAAGGGTCATTTGCCTCAAATTGAATAACAGAAAGTCCTCCAGGGACGCGATCATCTCCGGACAGGACGACCCAATGTGCATGCCAAACAACACCATCGTTGAGGAAGTCACGGTCGTTGTTCTCATCCCACAAAGGGGTATCATCAAAGTCGGGATGAGAAGTCAAAGCCAGTGCGACGATACCTTCTACTTTGGAAAAACCAACATCCGTAGCTTGAAGTGAGGTCGGAAATACATAACCCAGTACCGGCGCTCCATTGAGACTTCCTGCTTCCTTAGGCAGGGAAGCTCCTGCATTGCCCAGAACTTCTATAAAGAAGATTAACTGTTCCAAATCTGCATCATAATAAGCCTCGGTGCGCTTGATCTTGAGGTTAGAAGTGTTAGAAAATGCTGGATCCTCATTTCCTCCTTGAGCAAATGATAAGACGGATCCGAAAAGTAAGATTACTGTGATAAGTGTTTTCATAATAATAATAAGGATTCCTTACTAAATATAAACCCACAACGAAACCATTATCGGAATAGTTTCAGTTTAATAAGGATTCCTTATTAAATATTTTTAATTGTTGAATTAGATTGTCGTCGTAGGTTATTAAATAACCGAGAACCCTTCTACAAAAGGATCGTCCTCGTCCATGAAAATGGTGTTGTATCCCGTAATTTGTGCCCAACCTTCGACGCTGGGAATAATTGCTTCGTAATCCCCAACCATGGTTGTGCCTTCGATCCGGCCCGTAAACTTTGAACCAATAATGCTTTCATGAATGAAGGAATCTCCCGGATTTAGCTTTCCATGAGCGTGCCATTGTGCCATTCGGGAAGAAGTACCTGTACCACAGGGAGAGCGGTCAATGGCTTTTTCTCCATAGAATACGGCATTTCTTGCTGTACTCGTCGCGTCCAGGGTTTTGCCAGTCCATAGTAAATGACTTAGCCCGCCGATCTTTGGGTTTTCGGGATGTTGGAAAGTGTACCGTTCATTCATTTCTTTGCGAATGGCCCGGCTCCAGGGGATCAGTTGCTGTGTAATATGATGTTCAATTCCTTTGAAGTTTTCCTGAGGATCGACGATGGCGTAGTAATTGCCGCCGTAAGCGACATCTACTTTGAGTAGTCCCAATTCGGGGCAATTGACTTCCAGGCCTTCTGAATGGAGGTAAGAAGGAACATTGGTCAGTTTAACAGAAATGACTTTTTTCCCTTCCTGGACATAACTCACCTTGACTAGGCCGGCAGGAGTTTCCAATCTCAGTTTACCGGGAGTTTTGGGAGTAACCAGTCCTTCCTCCAAAGCAATGGTAACCGTCCCGATGGTACCATGTCCACACATAGGCAAACAACCACTTGTTTCAATGAACAGAACAGCTACGTCATTTTCCGGATCGGAGGGCGGGTATAGGATACTCCCGGACATCATGTCATGTCCGCGGGGTTCAAACATCAAACCTTTCCGAATCCAGTCAAATTCCTTCAGGAAATGGAGTCGTTTTTCAAAAATATTTGCTCCACTTAATGCGGGGCCTCCACCGGATACGACACGGACAGGGTTTCCACATGTATGCGCATCAATACAACTGAAAGTTTTCTTTGCCATTTATGGGTTTATTTTTTGGATCACAAGCTGGGCTGCAACAAGATCCTCCAATGCATGGCCAACGGATTTGAAGGCTGTAATTTCTTCCTTTGATAGCCGCCCTTTTATTCTGTTCTGACAGAGACCAAATAAGTCACCTTGAAGGTCTCCCAACGAGATTGTGCCCTCCTTCAGAGGGATGACAAGGTCGCCTGTTTCCTTAGGGGCCATTTCCAGATTGTCCACGAAAATCTGGGTGTTTTTGATTACTTCATCATCCACTTCGCGCATGTCAGGTTTGTAAGCTCCGATAAGATCAAGATGCTGACCCGGCTGTAACCATTGACCAAAAATGAGAGGGGTTGGACTAAGGGTGGCCACACTAATGATATCAGCCTGCTGAACCGCCAGAGATAATTCTGTTACAACTTCGATATTTTCAAACTGCCCTGAATACTGTGATGCTATTGCAGCTGCCTTTTCCCTACTTCGGCCAAAGATCAGTAAAGACTTGATGGGCCGAACTGCCATATGGGCTTCAATCAGATAGGTAGCTAATGATCCGGTTCCCACTAAAAGAAGCGTATTACTGTCTTCCCTGGATAAGTAGGTGGAAGCTAGTGCTGAGGCGGCAGCTGTTCGCCAATTCGTCAATGATTTGGCTTCTAACAGCGCTTTTGGTGAGCCTGTGACTGCATCCATCAGATAGTAAATCCCCTGAATGCTTGGTAAACCTACCTGACTGTTCTCAGGTGCCACCGTAACTACCTTTACTCCTGAAACCTCCTCTGTCTTGACAGCAGGCATAACCAGCAAGGTATTGCCTGGTTTTTCCAAACGATTCGGATAGTTCAGGTGCATTCGCGGAGGAACCAGGTAATCTTTGGTGAATCCTTCACGTAAGGCGGCTACCAGTTCGGGATAATTGAGTGCATTACGCAAATCATCAGCAGACAAGTAAGGAATGGAGTGACTCATGCTGTTGGAAACACCCACTTTCCATCTACTTTTCGCGCTATGTTCAGGATATTTTCATTTTTGATAGCATCTGGAAGTAGATTGTCAGGGAAACTCTGATAGCACAGAGGCCTCGCAAATCGCTTAATGGCCGATACGCCAACAGAAGTAAACCTGCTGTCCGTAGTAGCGGGAAAAGGTCCGCCGTGATGCATGGCATGCCCTACTTCCACACCAGTAGGTGCGCCATTCCAAAGAATTCTTCCCACGCGTTCCTGTAAGCTTTGACTTACTTTATCTGCCAATTCCATGTCCGCTTCATCAGCGATGAGTGTCCCGGTAAGTTGTCCTTCAAGGCTCTCAATCACTGCGAAAAGTGCTGCCTCATTTGCGCATTCTACCAGAAGCGTCATTGGGCCGAAAATTTCCTGGTGGAGGGTGGGATTCTCTAAAAAGACCTCACTACTCACTGTTGCAAGAGCCGCCTGACTGTCATCCTGGGTTAGACCAGTAACTCCTTGTTGATCAATCGCAGTGGCTTTTCCTTTTTCGAAATTCTGTTGAATTCCGGGAGTAAGCATGGTAGCATCAGTGCCCTCGTTCAATTTTGTGGTTAAGGTTTTTTTGAAACCTTCCAATTCAGCAGAAGTCAACCCAATTAGTAATCCGGGATTGGTGCAAAATTGGCCCACCCCTAGTGTGATAGAGCCAGCATAAGTATTTGCAACGGTTTCCCCATCCTTTTTTAGTTTTTCAGGGAGCAAAATGACTGGGTTGATACTGCCCATCTCAGCAAAAACCGGGATTGGTTCTTTTCGGTTTTGAGCCATTTGGTATAAGGCCATGCCGCCTCTTCCAGACCCTGTGAACGCCACGCCCTTCAGCAGTGGGTGGTTGATTAACTGCTCGCCAGTCTTAAACCCATTGCCATTCAATGAAGAGAATACTCCGGCCGGCATACCCGTTTTTTTAGCAGCACGAGCAATGCATTGCGCAACAAGTTCATTGGTTCCCAGATGCGCTTCATGTGCTTTAACGATAACGGGGCATCCCGAAGCTAAAGCAGATGCCGTGTCCCCTCCAGCAGTTGAAAACGCCAAAGGGAAATTACTAGCTGTAAATACCAGTATCGGTCCAGTTGCCACAAGTAGTTTCCGTAAGTCGGGTTTGGGCAGAGGAACGCGATCCGGATCTGCCGTGTCGATAGTTGCCTCTACCCAAGAACCCTCCCTAACCACTTGCGAAAAAAGTCTTAGTTGACCGCATGTTCGTCCTCGTTCACCCTCGAAGCGACCCTTCGGGAGTCCACTTTCAAGAGAAGCGCGCTCGATCAGTACATCTCCCAGATTTTCGATTTCGTCAGCGATTGCTTCCAAAAAGGTAGCTCTGTTTTCCGGGGATGTTTTTGAGTATGTTTTATGAGCTTCTGATGCCAATTTCATGGCCGCTTCAACTTCTTCCGAAGTGGCGGCTACAAAGGTTTCATCAAGTATTTCTTGGGTGGATGCGTTAATTGAGTGAAGTTCAATTGATCCGTTGGCCGAGGCATCAAAGCCAATAATGTTTTTTCCGCTGATCATATTTTACAAGTGCTTATATTCTGGAAGTGTTGGACGTTTTTTGAGGGCAGTTCTGATGGTATTCAAAACACGCTCTCTTTCTTCTCCAACCAAAGGTAATCTTGGGGCACGAACATGCTCCGAACCTATACCCACTTCTTGCTCGGCCAGTTTAATGTATTGAACCAGTTTAGAGTGGATGTCTAGTTCTAGTAAAGGCATGAACCACCGGTAGATCTCCAGAGCTTCAGCAATTCTGCCTGCACCTACTAATTTGTGAATGGCCACTGTTTCTGCAGGAAATGCACATACGAGACCAGCTACCCAACCTTTTGCACCCATTACAATGCTTTCCATGGCCAACGTATCGACACCACTTAAGATAGCATACCTGTCCCCAAAACGATTGATCATTCTGGTGATATTCGTAATGTCCCGGGTAGATTCTTTTACCGCGTTGATATTTTCACAGTCAGACATTTCATCTAACATATCCAGCGTGATCAGGATTTTATAATCTACGGGATTGTTATAGAGCATCACGGGCAGGGTGGTGCTCGCTGCGGTCGTCTTAAAGTAAGTTACCGTTTCACGGTCGTCAGCTTTATAGCGCATAGGAGGGAGCATCATCAATCCACTTGCGCCATGGTCTTCAGCTTTTTGAGCCGTTTGAATGGCTGCCTTGGTGGTTTGTTCTGCGATGTTCATAACGATCGGTACCTTACCCCCTACATGCTCTGCGGCAATAGCCACAAGGCGATATTTTTCATCATTTTCAAGCGTAGACGCTTCTCCGAGTGTTCCACCCAATATGATACCGCTTACTCCTGCATCTATTTGTGCGGTGAGATTGCTGCGAAAAAGATCAAGATCCAGTTCGTCATTGGAGGAAAATTTGGTGGTGACAGCCGGGAATACACCGGACCAGTTGAAATTCTGCATGAGATCGAATGATAAACGATTTAGGAAGGCAAAGGAAAAGTGAAATAACTTCAAAAAGTATATGATACTAACTATTTTTTGTCTTATTTATGCAAAATGAGTTATTAATAGATATTTATTGCTTTGAGTGCATTACCATTTAAAATACCAAAGACTGGAGATCCTGCGATTTTGACGCAAGTGGATGAGGGGCAGTATTTTTATGATACTCTTCATAAACATGAAGAGCATCAGATCACTCTCATAGCTTCGGGTACCGGAACATTGATCTGTGGAGAACATCTCGGACGATTTGCTCCGGGAGATGTGTTTTTTTTTGGATCGAACCAACCGCACGTATTGAAATGTGACGAAGAATACTACCGGGAGGAGAGCCAAAAACAGGCCTGTATGATTTCGCTATTTTTTCAGGACGACTCGCTGGGAACAAAGTTCCTGGAATTGAATGAGGCCCGGGACCTAAAGAAGTTTCTAAGCCGTGCGAAATACGGGATCAGGTTTTCCCCGGGGACTTCCAGAGCAGCCAGCTCATTGTTTGAGGCAAGTGTAAACAAACAGGGGTTAACACTGATTGTTGGCTTTCTGGAGCTTATAGATGTTTTGATGAGTGATCCGAATCCACAGTTGCTGAGCCACCAATTACTGCCATCTATGAATGATGACGAGGGGCAACGGATGAATGCAGTGGTTCAGTACACACTTAAACATTTTAAGTCTCCCATCGGCATTGAGGAGATCGCTTCGGTTGCTAACATGGCTTCAAATTCATTTTGCCGGTATTTCAAACTAAGAACCCGAAAGACTTACTTGAATTACCTGAATGAGATTAGAATTGCTCATGCCTGTCAGTTGCTTCGGAAGAATCGACTTGCAGTTGGTCAGGTGGCGCACCTTTCTGGTTTTAAGAACCTGGCTCACTTTAACCGATCATTTAAAAAGGTGATGCAAGTCACTCCTGGTAAATATGGGCGAGAAGTCCGGTAATTTTTAATCCACAGTAGTTTATTACTTTACTACCCTCAGCGCTGTACAAAACCCCTTGAATAGTGCTTAATTTGTAACAAGCAATATGAATGAAGAAGAAATAATCATTATCAACGGACCCAATTTGAATCTTTTAGGCAAGCGTGAGCCTGAGGTATACGGTTCAACTTCTTTTGTTGACTTTTATGAAAGATTGAAAGCGAACCACCCGCAGGTCAATTTGAATTACTTTCAATTCAATCATGAAGGTGATATGATTTCAAAAATTCAGGAAGTTGGATTCTCGAACGTTGGCATCATTCTTAATCCCGCCGGATATTCGCATACATCGGTTGCCTTAGCGGATGCTGTTGCCGCGGTGAATGCGCCTGTAGTGGAAGTGCACATTTCCAATATTTTTTCCAGAGAAGAGTTTCGAAAGCACAGTTACATCAGTCCGGTGAGTGCAGGCGTCATCACAGGGTTTGGGTTGAAGGGTTACGAGTTGGCATTGAAATTCTTGTTGGAACGTCATGGCTAACATTTCCTTCTATCCCGGTCCAAGCAAAGTGTATTCGAATATCTCGGAATACATCTATGAGGCCCACATGAAGGGATTCATGTCAATTAATCACAGAAGTGATGAATTCATGTGGCTGTCGCAAGAAGTCAAAAAAACGCTTCGAACCAAGCTGGGTATTCCCGAAGATTATCGGATTCTCTTTCTCTCGTCTGCAACTGAGTCCTGGGAAGTAATTGCTCAATCGCTAACAAGGAAAACTTCACAACATTTTTACAACGGCGCCTTTGGAAAGAAATGGTACCAATACGCACAGGCACTTCATACAAAGGCAATACCAACTGCTTTTGAGATGAATCAGCCGCTGCCAATTCATGAATTGAATCCCGATGCGGATTGCATTTGCATTACCCATTGTGAAACGTCCAATGGAACCTACATCTCTTCGGTGTTATTGGATGAGTTGGATAAGCAACGAAACTCCGATCAACTCATAGCAGTGGATAGCACGAGCAGCATGGCGGGATTGGTATTGCCCTGGGAAAAGGCAGATTATTGGTTTGCGTCAGTTCAAAAATGTTTTGGACTTCCAGCGGGTTTAGGCATAGCTGTAGTTTCACCGGCTGCAGCAAAACGTGCGGAGGAATTGAATAGAAATGATCATTACAACAGCCTGGTTCGCATCCTGGAAAATGAAGAGAAACATCAAACCCACTTTACACCGAATGTTCTTGGGATATACTTACTCTATCGGACTCAGGATTATTCGAAAACTATAGATATCGTTGAGGCTAAGTTGCTGAAGAGATTTCAGTATTGGGTTGATTTTCTTGACGGATTCAGTGACTTTTCATTTCTTGTGGAAAACCCAATCGTTCGTTCCCCCACCGTGATTGCCTTAACGACGGCCTGGGTAGAGAAAGTCAAACAACTGGCAAAGGAAGCTGGAATTACACTTGGCAATGGTTACGGGGAATGGAAAACTTCGAGTTTCAGGATTGCTAACTTTCCAGCGATCAAGAAAAAGGAAATCGAAGCACTCAGTACTATTTTGAGAAAGAGTTTTAAATCTTAAACGACTACTGTCTTCTCTTCACAGGAACAGAAGTGTTGATCCAACACTTGATATCTACTTCATCACCTTCTTCATAGTTTTCATTGAAGATATCTTCAATAGAAGGGAACTGTTCCTTTGATGCCTGGATTTGCACTTCATTACTGGCCTTGGTGTACATGATTTCTGCGGCAATAAAGACTGCCCGATCAATTACCCTCGATTTACCTTCTTTACATTCCTCGTAGCTTCCAAAATATAAATTGCCAATGAGGTTGTAGGGTTCGGGCCTTCCGGGGTTGAGCGCGCTTGCCTTGTATGCGGTTGTTCTGGCATTGATCTTATCTCCCGTTTTGTAGTAGATATTGGCTTTGTTTAGTAGTGCTTCAAACTTTTCCTTATTGTCGTTGGTGAGCTGCAGGGAATTATCAAAGAATGTGTGTGCCTTGTTGTAGTCTTCGGCCTTGGCGTATCTGTCACCAAGGGCCTTGGCCAGATTGAAGGAGGGACTTTCAGCATAAACCAGTTCTCCTGCCATTGTAAAATAGGGTTGGTCAGTGCATTTCGCCTGAAGCGAATATTTAAATATTTTCTTTGCGGTGTTTAAATCTTCCGGATTGGCAGTTAAACGTGGCACAAGATTTCCTTCAATGAATTCACAGGTCAATATACCCTCAAGGGAAGTTAGTAACGCATCTACCTTGTCCTGATCTTTTTTGGTTTTATCCGGTTTGGCGCCGTTGGATAGTTTGTAAGCTAATACTTCAGATACCTGATTATGAATCTCCAATACCATCTCGCCTGTCATGTTTTCAGGTGATTTTTCGAAGTAGAATTTTGCCAGTGTCATGTATGGAATGAGATTGAAGGCCGACACATCATTACCATTTAATTCGAAATTCTTTTGATACAACTCCAGGAGCATAGGGTACCTTGAGGGGATTCGATAGAACTGCTTAAATGCGTCGTAGGCTTTTCGGTCGATTACCTTGGCTTCATTCCCAAAATAATTGATACGTTGGTCGTACATCCATAACAAGGAGTCCTGCAATCTTGTTTTTCGTTCGGCATCACCTTCATCTTTCAGAATAATGCCCAAAGTCTTGGCACCATCGATGTATATGGATGCGTTGAGCTCAGGATTGTTTTTGTAAAGCCACTGGAGTGTATTGAAGGTCGCGTTCTGGTCATCCAACTGCGCTTGTATTTTGTAGTAAGCTTGTTTCTCCTTGGCATCATCTCGCAACGATTCATCTTCGGGCCAGTTCCAGCCCTCCTGTGCGTACAGCGAAGAAGTCGCGAGTGAAAAAATAATAAGCATAAGGAATCTCATAGTTGCAAGGATATGATAAATAGATGTATACGTCTAGTCGCGACTCAAATTTTCCGCAAAGTGGGTAAAGTTCTGACTTTCATACCATACGTATCTCATTAGCTTTGTGTTAAGTAAAGTTGATACGAATGCTCAATTTCAAAGAAATTTTTTCAGTAACACTGATCCTTTTCTCAGTAATCGACATATTGGGAAACATTCCTTTAATTGTAGATATGCGACGCAGATGGGGGAAGATTGAATCCGGGAAAGCTACACTTGTTGCCGGTATCCTGATGGTCATGTTTTTATTCCTCGGTGAGCAAATTCTGAACCTTTTCGGATTAGATATAGGCTCATTTGCTATTTCCGGGGCTTTCATTATGTTCATCATCGGAATGGAGATGGTATTGGGATTGCAAATATTCAAGCCGTCACCGGATGAAGGCTCCACTTCTTCAATTGTTCCTCTTGCCTTTCCTATCCTGGCGGGAGCAGGTACCATGACTACCTTGATCTCTCTTCGAGCGGAGTTTGCGGAAACCAACATTTTAGTAGGCATTGTGATCAATCTGGTTATTGTCTATATCGTGTTGAAGTCTTCAGCATGGCTGGAAAAAAAGATCGGACCTGCGGGATTCAATGTGCTGAGAAAGGTTTTTGGCATTATACTGCTTTCTATCGCTATTAAGTTATTTAAAACAAACTGGTTCATTTAATGATTACGATCTGGACAGACGGTGCCGCCAAGGGGAATCCGGGCCCCGGTGGTTTTGGTACCATTCTCGACTATAAAGGCAAACGGAAAGAACTTTCCGAAGGCTTCCGTATGACGACTAATAATCGCATGGAATTACTAGCGGTCATCGTGGGTCTGGAATCCATCAAGAAAGATGGATGGTCCGTAAAAGTTGTCTCAGACTCTAAGTACGTAGTAGATGCGGTGGAAAAGGGATGGTTGAAAAACTGGGTAACCAAGGATTTTAAAGGCAAGAAAAACCGAGATCTATGGGAGCGATTTCTAAAGGTTTATTACCGTCATAGGGTGAGTTTTCAGTGGGTAAAAGGTCACGCTGGGCATCCTGAAAATGAGCGTTGTGATGAGTTGGCCGTGGAGGCTGCAGAATTGCAGGAATATCAACAAAGTGTGGATTCAGAGTTTGAAAAAACACGATGAAATAGTCCGTTCTTAAAGTATTCCTTATATCCATTCTCATGAATCGGAACAGACCTTTGTTTCGGTTTTCCTGATACTCGATTACGAAACTTCATCTAAGCTGTAACTTTTGTTTACAAACATGAGTATTATAGTTCTGTAAACATTTACATTTATGAGGAAAATCATAAATGCATAAAATCAAGGAACATGAAAGGGAGTAATCTGGGTGAGTTTGAAGAACTGATTTTGTTGACTGTAGCAGCACTGAGCCAGGAGGCATATGCTGTATCAATAAAAGAGGAATTGGAACGAAGGGCAAATCGTCCCACGAATATCAGTGCCATTCACTCATCATTGTATCGCCTGGAGGATAAAGGCTTTTTGAATTCTGCTTTTGGCGGTGCTACGCAAAAGAGAGGCGGGAAAAGCAAGCGATATTTTCAGGTAACGAATGCGGGATATGCGGCCTTGCAGCAATCCAAAGACTTGCGACAAGACTACTGGAAAACCATTCCAAGATTGGCTTTTGTCAAACTATGATTCGGGTTTTTGAAATCTAACGAACACAAATACCGCCCACCCCGACTTGGAGAAAGGATGTTGAAATTCATTTACGACGACTCGTTGGTAAATGACATTCTCGGCGACCTGGATGAAATATATCAGGACCGAGCCGAAAGCGACGGCCCTGCACAAGCCAAGCTACTTTATCTGAAGGATGCGGTGTTATCCTTCAGAAACTACGATTTAAAAAGAAAAAGAAAGGTCACTCAAAATAATACGATAACCATGGTCAATAACTACGTAAAAACCACTTTTAGAACACTTTCTAAAAACAGGGTCTATTCTGCTCTGAATATCCTCGGTCTTGCCCTGGGGTTGGCGGCTTGTCTGTTCATTGTTCAATACGTGGACTATGAATACAGTTACGACAAGTTTCACTCCAATCATGAAAACCTCTATCGAGTGAAATACATGGTTTATCGAGGCGGCGAACTAGACATAGACTGTGCAGCAGCGGTGCCTCGTGTCGGTCCTTTTATGAAGGAAAAAATGCCGGAGGTCGAAGGTTTTGCCAGGGCTTACCCAATGGAAAGCATTTTCGAGACGAACAACATTCAATACCGGGAACAGCGTGTTCAAATCGCTGATCCTTCGTTTCTGCAAATTTTCGACTATCCCTTGCTACAAGGGAATAAGGGTGAAGCACTGACAGAGCCGAATCAGGTAGTAATAACTGAGTCTACCGCTAAGAAATATTTCGGTCGTACAGACGTGCTTGGAGAAACGATGGAGATGATTTCCTGGCCCCGCGGAAATTTTGAGGTGGTAGGCATAACCGCAGATGTACCTGCCAACTCGCATTTGAAATACAATGTGCTGATCTCCTATGAAACACTGAATAATGAAACTCGAAATGATGATGGAGTGGCGTCATCCGAAACTTCATGGGGCTGGTATGACTACAATACCTATGTTTTGTTAAAACCCGGAACAAATCCACAGCAATTTGATAAGAAGTTTGCAGAGGTAATGCTTGAGGAGCGAGGAGAAGTTTTCGAAAAGTACGATTTCCGTTCAGACTTCCCATTGCAGCCTATTACGGATATTCACCTTTATTCTAATCTATTGCAGGAATCTGAGCCACAGGAACAGGGCGATGGAGATACGGTATTTTTTCTGTCCATGATTGCGGTTTTTATTTTGGTGATTGCGTGGATTAACTATGTGAATCTATCTACAGCCAAGTCGCTGGAGCGGGCTAAAGAAGTAGGTGTCAGGAAGTCCATGGGTGCATACAAAAAACAGCTCATCTATCAGTTTCTTGTGGAGTCTTTTGTGCTGAACTTTCTTGCTCTGGTTATTGCCATTTCTCTCGTAGTGCTTTTAACTCCTGCATTCAGTCAATTGGCAGATGCCCCACTCAGTAGGACATTTTTCCTCCGACCTTTATTCTGGGGCATAGTAGGCGCGATATTCGTTGTGGGTTCCTTATTATCAGGCTTATATCCAGCCTTTATACTATCATCTTTCAGGCCCATTCATGTATTGAAAGGGAAACTTACAACCAACAAGTCGGGGATTATGCTTCGGAGGTCTCTCGTTGTTTTTCAGTTTGCTGCCTCTATTACGCTTATCGCCGGTACCATTATCGTTTATCAACAGCTCGATCACATGAAAAACCTGGATCTTGGCTTTGATATGACTGATACCCTGGTGATTCAGGGGCCTAGCCAGAGTGATTCAACGTTTGCGTCTACCATGCAGGCATTTCGAACTACACTCACCAACAAACCTATCATTGGGCAGGTTACCACCAGTACAAATGTTCCCGGTGACGAAATCTTCTGGACACGAGGCATGAGGAAGCAGGAAGATACCGGAGATAAAAATTTCGTCGTGTATCTGGCTGGTGTGGACTACAGCTATTTTGATACCTACGATATCAATATCCTATCAGGCAGGAATTATGACCGGTCACTTTCTACAGATACTGGCAATATCCTCATCAATTATGCGGCAATGAAGTCTTTGGACATTCCTGACCCGGAGGCGGCAATAGGGGTCAGAGTGAACGTAGGTGGTGATAAGCGAACCATCATTGGGGTAGTAGATGATTATACCCAGCGATCTCTGAAGTATCAGGTAAACCCAATCGTTTTTCCACTTGTCGAACAAAGCTCGAATTTCATCACCGTGAAGTTGAGTTCAGGTCAGTATCAGCAGGCATTGGAAGAAGTACAAGCCAGTTTTAATCGATACTTTCCCGGAGCACCCTTTGACACGTTCTTCCTGGATGAGTTTTACAATCGTCAGTACACGAATGAGCATAACTTCAGTCGTACGTTTACGCTTTTTGCATTGTTTGCCATCGCTGTAGCATGTTTGGGGCTATTTGGCCTAACTTCCTTCAGCACGCTACAACGTACGAAGGAAATAGGAGTAAGAAAAGTACTTGGCGCAGGTGTCTCACAAATTGTGTTGATCCTATCTAAGGAGTTCCTGGTGCTGCTGGGTGTTGCCAACGTCATCTCCTGGCCGATCATCTTCTTGATCATGAATGGTTGGTTGGATAATTACACCAGTCGGATCACAATCGGAATCCCTGTTTTTTTGGTGGCAGCGTTGTTGGTTCTGCTAATTGCCGTCCTGGCGGTAGGGTATAAGACATTTGCTACTGCAAGAACAAATCCAGTGAAGGCTTTGAGATATGAGTAGGTTTCGGCAGTCTCAACCTAAAGTATTCGACAGGCTCTTAAAGTATTTGACAGTCTCAATCTAAAGCATTGGGTAGGCTCAACCGAGTAGTTTGACAGGCTCCTGAAGAAAAGTTGAGCGTCATTGCGGAATTTTTCGGCGTAAGGTTATCAACGCCGAAAAATATCCCTGCAATCTCTGACGCTCAACCTGAATGTATAATTTTTAACGACGTTCCGAAACTAAAGAAGAATGAGAATCGAGGATTGCTTTTTTAATTCAAGAGACTTGTAAGAAACCCAGCGCCTGCCGAGTATTGCCTCTTCTATGCCCAACACTTACTTCCAATTCAAACAATTTAGGATAGAACAAGATCGCTGTGCGCTGAAAGTGACCACTGAAGGGTGTTTGTTGGGGGCACTGGTGACCTTGGATGGAAAGGAAAAGTATGTCTTGGACATAGGTACAGGAACGGGACTGTTGTCTTTAATGATCGCTCAAAGGTCGGGAGCTATCGTATATGCAGTTGAGCTGGCACCCGAGGCGGTTGAACAGGCCAATGAAAATTTTAAAATTAGTCCCTGGAACGATCGCATGACTGTGATACATGAGGGAATCCAGGCGTTTGCCCAAAGGAAGGAACGGAAGTATGATTTAATCGTTTCCAATCCACCATTTTTTAAAGGTCATTTGAAGTCTGGCAAAGCAAAAGATCGTGCCATACACAATGATGAACTACCCTTTAAGGATTTGGCGCTTGCAGTAGCCAATTTATTGGGGGCGCAAGGTCGTTTCTGGGTAATATACCCTGAATTCCAGTTTGAGCAATTTGTGGCCAGTGCCAATCTCGAAGGGTTGTCACTGCAAGTTCAATATTTGATCCATGA
Organism: Cyclobacteriaceae bacterium; assembly: GCA_965215825.1. Classification (GTDB taxonomy): domain Bacteria; phylum Bacteroidota; class Bacteroidia; order Cytophagales; family Cyclobacteriaceae; genus JAWPMT01. The sequence goes on from CBDCEM010000003.1 coordinate 90,771, forward strand.
TAGGCCAGAGAGACCCATTTTTAGGAAAATAGGTGTTTTTGGATTTAAGGAAATAGCGGTACCTGAAACGGAGATCCTATGTATCAAAGAATCGAATGGAACTTACAGCGATCGATTCAGGGGATTGGTGGAAGCTTATTATTTGTAGCATAGATGAACATGGCTCCAGAAGCAATAAAAAAGGACAACTCTCCCGCGTGAAGGATGGGAAGGGAGCTTGAAAAGCTGTGTGTAACACCGGTAGCCCCGGACAGCCTGACCTGAAAGGGCACGCCCTGCATACAATCATTTTTTAAGATGACGAATGTCAGTGTCAGTGTGGTGTCCAACATTCAATTTTGATGTTGTAATTGATTTGAAAGTAAGGATGCCTACACATCCATAAACGAATAGATGCCATGAAGAAAATACTAGTACCCACCGATTTTTCAAAAGAAGCAACTTATGCGATGAAGTTGGCGGCTGAAATAGCCATTAAAACCGGAGCCGAACTACACTTACTGCATGTTATGGAGATACCTTATGGTTCCTATAGTGTGATGGGGGAGTTCATTCCCTCTTCTTCCTTTGAAAATGTATTTCAGGTGCAGTTGATTAAGAAGACAAAACGCCAATTGGATGGCCTGGTTGCCACCTTGAGAGACGAGGGCATAACGGCGACTACTCATTTTGTATTGGGCAACACCTTTTCACATATACATAAAACGGTGACTTCACAAGATGTGGACTTAATTGTGATGGGCTCTAAAGGTGCTTCAGGCTTATCTGAGTTTCTTGTAGGTTCTAATACAGAAAAGGTGATTCGAAATGCGAATTGCCCGGTATTGACGGTGAAAGGAGAAACTCACCTGAAGGACATCAAGTCCCTGGCTTATGCAACGGACTGCACAGAGGAACAAGGTCAGGTAATTGATCACGTCAAGGCACTTCAGGAGCTGCTGGACATTCAGTTGTATCTGGTTCGAGTGATTACACCCTACAATTTTTTGGTGAAAAGCAGTGCCATGGAGCAGTTGAACAGTTTTGCAGAAAAGCACGCATTAACGGGTTTCATTCTGAGTACGATAGAAGCAGAATTTGCAGAGGAGGGTATTCTATCTTTCGCCGATCACAACAAAATTGATATGGTGGCTTTGGGCACTCATGGACGCACCGGACTGGCTCATTTGTTTGGGGGGAGTGTCTCCGAGTCTGTGGCCAATCATGCCAATATTCCAATCTGGACATTGAAGATGCAAGAACAATTGGAGAAGACTGGTGTAACAGTGTGAAATACACAGGTAGTTGGTTGGACCCTCGCCGTTTTGCTGCGAGGGTTTTTTTGTATCAAAATCACTAAATTCAAGCTACAAAGGACAAAAAGTGGTAAGAATACATTTGTTTGAGTTTGAGGATCAGAATTGGTTCCCCGGTACAATTCGTAATTTCGGTACTGACTTTTTGCAGTTTCTTTCAAACAAGACCCATATGTTTGAACCAATTCTTCCAATTCTGCAAAAAGGACTGGGAGTTTCTGGAGAAAACAGGATCATCGACCTCTGTTCGGGAGGCGGAGGAGGATTGGTTAGCCTCAACAAGGTATTGCGACGTGATAACCGAGAATTAAACATTGTTCTCACGGATCTTTATCCCAACCTCGCTGCTTTTGAATCGACAGCAAAACGTGTGGAAAATTTCGAGTTTGTCGACGAACCCGTTGATGCAAGGCAGGTGCCGGATCATTTGAAAGGACTTAGAACGATGTTTCTTTCCTTTCACCATTTCAGGCCTGATGATGCAAGCTCCATATTGCAAAATACTGTGAACCAGCGAGTGCCCATTGCTATTTTTGAAGCACAGGAAAGAAGCTTGCCAAGTATAATAGCCATGCTGTTTTCTCCTATTACACTGCTATTGACAACACCCTTCATTCGACCTTTTAAATGGACAAGAATCTTATTTTCCTACCTGATTCCGATTGTCCCACTGTTTGTGCTTTGGGATGGGGTGGTATCTGCCCTTCGGACCTATTCGATACCTGAGATGAAAGCTCTTGCTCAAAACCTAAATAATAATGATCAGTTTGATTGGGAAATTGACCGAATCAAGTCCGGACCTGGTGCTATTTTATATCTGTTGGGCACTCCTAAATAGACCCGAATAGTTGGGTTGATTTTGATGAAGACTTCTGAAAATTTCAGAATTATTCCAGGGTACAACCGTTCCTTTGATATCCGTGAAGACACTGCAGTGTAAACTTAACTTGATGCCTTGTTTGGCACTAATCGTACTGGAACAACAGCGCTTTCGATAATTTTTCTTGCATGTTTTCCCAGGTCCTTGTTCATACCCCCATTGCCATTTACACCCATAATCACTACATCATATTCGGCCTCTTGCAAGTGATTGAGAATCTCGTTGACGACCATGCCCGTTCTGGTTACTCCCGAGATTAGGTCGTTACTCTCGTTGGTGTTTAAGCTTTTAGTAAGCGTGTTCAATTTTTGACTCATATGTTTGACCTGCCCCGATGTGTCTCCAATTTTACCTGGGACTACATGTAAGAGCGTCATTTTCGCTTGATGTTTGTGGCAAAGATCAATGGCATAAAGAGTAGCTTCCCATGATGCTGGAGAGAAGTCTGTAGGCACTAAGATGTTTTTGATATGTTGCAACTTAAAGGACATAAAAATTCAAGGCAATTTCAGTGGAATATTAGAAGTCAGAATTGATATTCATTTGCTGTAAAACTGATTTTTATCATGTACGCGTTAAATTGGGGGTGAGACCTTTGCCAGCATCCGATGGATCAACAAGAAACCACGTACGACTTTAACTTACTTCAGAGTGTTTTCACATCGGCATCCGAGGGGATTTTGATCGTGGACCGCAAGGGCCAAATTGTCCATGCCAATCAGAGTGCAGAAACACTTTTTGGTTATGATAAGGAAGAATTGGTCGATAAAACCATGGAAGTTTTAGTGCCAGCACGCTACCGTCAAAGTCATCCTAGTCATCGAGAGGGATATTTTAAAGCTCCTAAGTCGAGGAAGATGGCTTCGGGGTTGGATTTGACAGCTTTGAGAAAAGATGGGACGGAGTTGCCAGTGGAAATAAGCCTGAGTTCATTTTCCTCAGATGGCGAAATGTATACAGCTGCCTTCATTGTAGATGTAACGCTTAGGAAAAATCAGGAAAAACTTCTAATAGAGAATGAGGCCCGACTAAAAGAGTATTCTGAGCAACTTGAACTTAAGGTAAAAGAGAGAACGCAGGAGTTAGAGTTTCTGAATTTAGGGTTGCAAAGTCAGGTCCAGGAAAGGAAACTGGCGGAAGCTACCTTGCAGGAAGCGCAAAAACTCTATACGGCCATAGCCGAGAATTTTCCCAATGGTTTGATATGCGTTTTGGACATGGACTTTCGATTTGTTTTCGTCAATGGTTCTGAACTGAGCCGGAGAAGGTGGGAGAGAGATGCACTTATTGGTGATATGTATCTTTCTCATGTAACAAATCATGAAATAATAGCGCCCCTGTTGCAGCAAGTTGCGAGTGGGGAGAGACTATCGAAAGAAGTATCTACAGGTGATCAGACTTATCAGCTCCATGGTGTGCCACTACATGATGATGAAGGTAAAATTTTTCAACTTCTGATCGTCGAAGAAAACATTACTACTCAAAAAAGGGCCCAGGAGGAAGTCAAACAGAGTCTTGCCAAAGAGAGAGAACTCAATGAGATGAAATCACGGTTTGTTTCGATGGCAAGCCATGAATTCAGAACACCTCTGAGTACGATCTTATCTTCAGTTTCCTTGATAAGCAAGTACCCGGATGAGGCCCGTGAGAAACGGCAAAAACATGTCTTACGAATTAAATCAGCGATTGCCAATTTGACCAATATCCTTAACGATTTCCTATCGATTGGTAAGCTGGAAGAGGGGAAAGTAGATGCCTTGTTCGAAGATGTAAATTTGTCGCTCCTCCTTCAGGAAACCATTGAGGAAATAGAGCCATCATTCAAAACCGGCCAGCACCTCATTTGTGAGTGCCAGAATGGGATCATGATTTGGTCCGATCCGCGCTTGTTAAAAAACATATTCCTGAATTTGCTTTCTAATGCCACCAAGTACTCTGCCGAAAATCAGAAAATAATGGTTACCTGCGTAGAGAGAGAAAAACAATTGAATATTACTATTCAGGATTTTGGGAACGGAATTCCGGAGAAGGATCAACCTGATATTTTCTCGAGGTTTTATCGCGCAGCGAATGTTATCAACATACAAGGCACTGGCCTTGGGTTGTATATTGTGAAAAAATACGTCGAGATGATCGGCGGAGAAATCACTTTCGAAAGTGAGGAAAATAAAGGGACGACCTTCTTTTTAAATCTACCTATACATGCAAAAGATACTAGTCATAGAAGATAACCTGGATGTCAGGGAGAACATTGTAGAAATACTAGAACTATCAAGTTACGAGGTGGTGGAAGCACCTAATGGGAAAGAAGGTGTGAAGGCTGCTAAGAAAGAAATTCCTGACCTCATCCTCTGCGATATCATGATGCCGGAAATGGATGGCTATGAAGTGCTTTATATGCTGGGCAAAGACCCTAATACCTCTACCATCCCATTCATTTTTTTAACCGCCAAATCAGAAAAGAGCGATTTCAGGCAAGGTATGAGTTTGGGGGCTGATGATTACCTCACCAAGCCTTTTGACGATATGGAATTGTTGAAAGCCATAGAAGGGCGCCTGGATAAATTCAGCAAACTTAAGATTTCCACCAACGCCAGGGAGCCAGATGAATTCATCGATGGTTTGTCTGGTGTGAAAACGTTGGAGGAGGCTGCTACTCAAGACCGGAGCTACGCAAGGCAAGACATTATTTTTCGAGATGGTGATTTTCCACACTACTTGTTTTACATCGTAAGTGGCAAAGTGAAAACCTATAAGATCAGTGAAGAAGGAAAGGAATTCATTCTTTCGGTTCTGGGACCTGGCGAGTATTTTGGATATCGGGCTTTATTACTAGATACCAATCATACAGAGTTTGCCGCATGCCTTGAAAATGTGGAATTGAAACTGATCACTCGAGATACTTTTCATCAGCTTGTTTTCGCTGATAAGCACATCTCGGCTAGTTTCGTAAAACAACTGGCGAATGAGGTAAGTGAGATGGAGTCGGAATTGCTGCACCTTGCTTATGATACCGTACGAAAAAGAGTGGTGGACAAGCTGTTGTTGCTGGCGGATACCTACGGTGGAGAAGAGTATTTTAAGGTGGTTAGAAATGACCTTGCGGGTTTAGTCGGTACTGCATCCGAATCTGTGATCCGGATCTTATCTGAATTCAAAAAAGAAGGCGTTATTGATATCAAGAGCCACGGTATCAAAATCCTGAACAGGCAAAAATTAGAAGCTGTGAAGTGGTAGGAAGGCTATTCTTTTTTCTTGAACCTATACACGAGGTTCAAGCTGACGTCCTGTTGTGAGAAACCCACTCCAAAAGTGTTTAAGGTATCTTCATTGTCGCTACGAAATTGAAGGTTCGCACGTGCGATGATTTGGCCCTGTAGTGAAGCATAGAAGTTTTCGCTGAATTGGTACAGGAATCCCAATCGGTATCCCAGACTTGGTGAACTAAAAGTTATTTCTGAGCTCTCGGAACTGCTATCCAGGACGGTATGACTTATACCTAAACCAGGTGACCAGCCATGAATGAATTGCACTTTATTGGCGATATCCCGACGTTTTTCGAATGTCACCGCAAAACCAGCAGAAATGTTGGTCAGAGGGTTGTTATTCGAAGTTGAGATGAATCCAAAATTGGCCGTAAGCAGGTCGTAACTTATGTAGCGGTTTTCGGCTTTTTGTTTCTTATAGGTGAAACCCATATTGAAATTGTCACTCAGAGACAGGCCGACTTCTCTGAAATTGTTTTGAGCAAAAAGCGAGGTTGAAAAAAAGAAAAAGGCGTAGGCAATTAGGTATTTTGATTTGGTCATTTTAGGAGCGTATGGGCCATTTAATGCAAAAGCCATACCAAATTTCGCGAAAGTGTTAAAAAAAGAAGGACCTTCTCCTAAGTCCCTCTTTTTCGTTTGACCAAGCTATGCAAATGAATCGTTCATTTGAATGCTAAATTTCCTGAAACCAGTGCCTTGCAACAAGGAGTAGCGGGTAAACAACCAAATCGATTGGGTAAACGTCCGCTTTTTGGAGGTTAGTTAAGGCTTGCTGAAAAGTCTCAGCTGAGGTTTCAATCTCACATAGCAGATGTCAATTAGCCTAAGCAGTTTTAAGCACGCCTTAGTTATTGGATAAATTACCCAGGAAATACCCGAGCAAGCAAAGTCCTATACCCCCGACGAGACTCAGAAAAATATATGTCATCAACGTAGCCCAATGACCACTTTGTAAGAGCCTTAAATTTTCAAAGGCGAAGGTTGAAAAAGTTGTAAAACCTCCACAAAACCCGGTCACCAATAACAACATACTGGCCTGTTGTGACTTCAGTGCAGAGGAAACCAGTAAACCAATCAGGAACGCACCTGCAAGGTTAATACAGAAAGTACCTATCGGAAAATTTGTAGATGCCTTTGCCGAGATAATGACTCCAACTTTGTATCGAAGGACGCTACCGGCAAACCCTCCAATTCCTACCATGAAAATTTCTTTCATGTCATTTTGTTTTGGTGCTTTTCTATAAAGGAATTAGAGAATCGAATAAGGTCAGGGAAGAACGTATCAAAGTGTTCCTGAAAGTGTTGGTAATGCTGCTTAAGGTCATGTACGGACTCCTCCATTTTAGATTGAAAAGTGGTTCTCCGCGACATGCCTGTCAATGCCCGATCAATACCTTCAATAGATTTATAATTATATAACCAATTGTCCGCCTTCATGTACTTCAATACCCTTATTGCGCTTTTTGGGATTTTGTCCAGATACTTTTCAGATAAACGATAAAATTGATGTGTGAAATCGCGTAGTGGTAAGCTGTGTCTTTTACTCCAACTGGATGCCAAAAAATGGTCGTAGTATATGTCCACAATAACTGGCGCGTAATGTCTGTATTTTTCTCTCAGGAGTAATTTGCTCTTCAGGACAACTTCATGCGTATCTGTGAATCGATCAATTTCCCGATGGAGTTTAATGCCCATGGCCATGGATTCAGGGTAGGCGTTCAGGTTACTTCCTTTCACAAAATCACCAATGAAGTTTCCCATAATCACTTCTTCAGATTGGCCAGACAGATAGATATGTGCAAGGAAGTTCAATTCAATATTCGTATAGTTCTATACTGTAAACACTCTTTACCGCTAATCCCTGTAAGTTTAGAAAATTTAGCCTTAAACAATTACTTTTAACGCCTTAAATGCCGCGGAAGGGAATATGTCGTCACTAGATCAACTACATGTGCTGGTCCAACTTGCAAAAGTTGATGGTGTTGTTGTGCAAGATGAAATCGATCTGATCAAACAGATCGGAGAAGCTCATGGTTTGAGCTCGGAAGAAATCAGTGCCTGCTTCGATGATCCTGATAGTGAGATCAATGATTTATCGGATATCGGTGATGACGAGAAGTACGAATACATCTACAATTTGGTCCAACTGATGAAAATAGATGGCCGACTGTATAAAGAAGAAATCAACTTCTGCTCCAGGTTGGCCGGTAAACTGGGCTATGATGATGCGGTGCTTTTGGAACTGATGGTGAAGATCTATAGTGATCCGGATATCACCACAGACAAGGCAACACTCAAATCAACGATACAAAAATTCCTAAAACACTAGATGGACTTTTCGGAGCACTTTGCTCGCCTCAGCGATCTTCTTAAAAAGGAAAGGATTGCTGACAGGGAGCAGTATGAACAAAAAATACGCAACCGATCGATCACAGATAGAAGAAAGGACGGAGCAACCTGGTACCCAGTTTCTGTTAATCATTCTCGTTTGGGGACTGGAGAGCGCTGGACCGTTGCTGTGGAACGAACTCAGGAAGTAAACAGACGACATCTTTTTCAGGTAGGTGCTTCGGTAAGCTTGTTTCTGGCAGAAGAGAAAGTAACTCAATCAGCTAATGGCGTGGTGAGCCGATTGGCAGAAAACACAATGACTATCGTACTAAACCACGATGACCCACCGGACTGGCTGGATGATGGTAAGTTGGGGGTAGACCTGCTATTTGATGAATCCACTTATGATGAAATGGCCAAAACCCTCAGAAGATTGGTCAAATTAGATAAGGGGAGAACGCTGGAACTAATTCCTTTTTTGTTAGGGCATAAACAACCTACGTATCGCCAGGTGAAACCCCATCAGGGTGTCGGGTTGAATGATTCTCAAAATGCGACAGTTTCACAGGTAATCGGGACCAATGAAATGGCAACCATTCATGGACCTCCGGGAACTGGGAAGACCACTACGCTTATTGAAGCTATCTGTACGATATTGCAAACAGAAAATCAGGTGTTGGTTTGTGCACCCAGCAATGCAGCCGTGGATCTTTTAGTGGAACGATTGCATCAACAGGATGTAAGTGTGCTCCGCTTAGGTCACCCCGGGCGAGTAGATGAGGAAGTGGTGAGCCATACACTTGATGTACAGCTGTCACAGCACCAAGATGCGAAAATGCTAAAGGATCTTCGGAAGAAATCTGAGGAATACAAGAAACTTGGCTTTAAATACAAGCGGAAGTTTGGTAAAGAAGAACGGGCACAGCGGCAGATGTTGCTGGATGAAGCCCGAAAGTTGAAAGACGATGCGAGGCATCTGGAAGACCACATGATCTATCAGCTGTTGCAAGATGCACAAGTGGTGGCGTGTACTTTGATTGGGGCCAATTCTGATTATTTGCGGAAACGCAGGTTTTCGACACTTTTTGTAGATGAATGTTCACAAGCGCTGGAGCCTGCCAATTGGGTGCCCATCATGAAGTCAGATCGTGTGATCATGGCTGGAGACCACCAACAATTGGCGCCGACAGTCAAGTCGCATCAGGCCGCAAAAGAGGGCCTGGAAGATACTATTTTCAATCGCTGTATTAAGGCGTATGGCGCCACCACTATGCTTAATGTGCAGTACCGCATGCAGCCTGAAATTCTGGCATTTTCAAATCGGAAGTTTTATAAAGGAGAAATTCAGACCGGAGAAAACGTATTGAACAGAAGACAGGTTTTCGATACGACTTTAACCTTCATCGATACGGCCGGTTGCGGGTTTGATGAAGAGGTGAACCCTGAAACATTAAGCACTTTTAATAAGGAACAAGGTCATTTTTCACTGAAGTTGATCGACCTGCTGTTAGAAAAATACCCGGATGAGAGGCAAATGTCCATTGGGGTAATAGCCCCTTATCGGGCACATTTGGAGGTGCTTAGGCAGGGAATCGTTCACTATTCGTGGTACCAGGAACTGCAAAAGCAGATTACCATTCAATCTGTAGATGGTTTTCAGGGACAGGAACGAGACATCATGCTTATCGACCTTGTACGTAGCAATCCAAATGGCGAAGTTGGGTTTCTCTCTGAGGTCAGAAGAACCAATGTGGCGATGACCCGTGCACGATTCAAATTACTGATCGTGGGCGACTCTGCAACTCTATCCAGCCACAAATTCTATGACGAACTTATTGGGTTCTGCCAGGAAAACGGAAATTACAAGAGTGCTTTCGAGTATTTGTATTGAAATAATTTTCCTGATAATCCAAAGTTCAAAAGATGGATTACAAAATTGAACTTTTAGATTTATATGAGTATAAGTCACCAGAAGATTTTGACGGTGAAATTGATGTGAAAATCATTTTTGATAAAGGCGCTGAATATATGGTGACTTTTATCACACTTGAGGAATTTTCAAGAAGATTAAAAATCAGGATTGATTATCGTTCACATAATTTTTCTTTGGGTTCAAATGATTTAGTGGTTTGTGAAACCCTGTCGCGTCAAGCAATTGGAGATATGATTGCTGATATTATTAAGAGTGAGTTCTATTGGACCATATTCATTCCGTGTAATGAAAAAGCTGAAAGGGAAGTTTCAGAAAAAGCGGAACCTAGAAGTGATGAAGAAGCCGTTGCCTGGTTTGACGAAATGGAAAATATGATAAACAAGAACTCGGAATAGGGCTTGACTCGCTACTTAATACAAACAACATAATGCGTCATTTCCAGGTATTTCTTTGATGCAACTTTCTCTTTTTTGTCGGCTTTCAATTCTTTCACTACACCTCCGCATAGCACTAATTGTTCAGGTAATTTGTGTCGTCCTCTGCCATGAGCAACAAAAAAAGCCTCGTCGGATTGCTGATCCCGCAATTCATAAACGTCGTACTGATCAAAAATTGGCACCATTACAAAGGTGGTGACATTGCCCGTACTGATTGGAATCATGATAAAACCTGTGAATTCTGATTTTGAATCTACAAGTTTCGGAATTCCTTTGATGATTGCCGGAGCCGCTACTTCGGAGTGAGTCACCGCGTCAGAAGCCAGAAATCGCTGCGGTAGGTATTTCTCGTATTTGGTCTTTAAGTCCCGCGATAGGTGAGAAAGCACTTGCTGCCTGGCTTGTTCATCCAGTTGGTTCAGTGACAATTCCAGGTAGGTAATGATCTTTTGGGTGTCGGAGACCACTCCCGCAGCTTTCGCCAATTCCGCCTGGGTGATCTCGCCATCGTTTGCCCGGGAAGCCAGGTTGTAAAATCTCCCACCATTGTCTAATGCAGCAATGGCTCCTTTCGTCGTTTTGTATGGAGTTATTTTTTTCATGAGATTTAGTTGTTAATAAATGTAGATATATACGCAAGACTTGATGAAATGGGTGCCGCTATCATCATTACTCCTATCGATTTAATACAAATTCCATCACCGGAAGGGTCCTTCCCGGAACGGAACTGGCCAATTGATCTACTGTATTGAATCCGTAATTCTTGTAGAAACTTTCTGCATTTGGATCGGCATAAAGTGTGATTTTTTGGTAGCCCGATGCCTGTACTTTATCCAGTAAATCGTTCATCAATATTTTACCAAGTCCCTGGCCCATAAATTCAGGATGAATAAATAGGTTGTCCAATTCGACTTCTTTAACAGATAGCTTGCAATAGGCATAGTAACCAATGATCTGATTGTCGGATTTGATCAGGAAAACCTGGTGCTTCGAAATGTAGTCGGGAGTAATAGTCAGTTCTTCCCGCCATTGATCCATTTGCTCTTGTGAGTATCCCCAGTGTGCTTTGGAGAGCATGGTTAATTTGGAGAGGATCTCCGCGTCTTTTGGAGCAGCGGAATGTATTTCCATTTTTCAATTAGGTTTATTGATCACTGGCTTTATGCTCTTTGTCGCTTTTTGTGATAAGCTGTGTTGCCCAACTGGAATTTCTGATCAGTAGAAAACCAACTACGACGTTTACTCCACTAACCGCCCAGTAAAAATTGCTTTCCGGCCTTAGATTATATCCGGTGATGTCTTCTTCCAGTGCGAATAAGATGTGCATCAGAAAAACGGGAAGATATTCAATGATCATGATTCCTCCGATGATGATCATGGCTAGTTGGACAATTACTGTCTGATTAAAGTTGGTCATTTCAATTGTTTCATTGTCGAAACCTTTGTCCAGATTCATCATGTCGATCACAAAGTCTGCACGCATGATCAGCCAGTAGAAGACAATGAATACGATTGCCACAGAAAGGAGTATCCAGGCGACACTTGAAACTTCTGCACTGTCAATTACATAACCCAGATTGCTAGGGATCACTTCAAAAACAGTGGAGATCAGCCAATAAAGGCCAAATACCTTAATGAGTAGTCTGAAAAAATCTCGCTTAGTCATGGCTATGTGTATATTTATCTGATTCCTAAGCTAAGGTTTTGATGCTTTCAACACAAGTGAAACCAAAATTGGGGAAGTGAGAAAAATGCTTAGTTAAAGTTTTGCAGGATTGTGCCTCCAAAGATTCCTGAACTATCTGTTATATGAGTTACCTTCACCCAGACCTCCTTTTCGTGATCCCAGGTCTTCACTACTTTGGCCGGGTTGCCCACAGCGATGGAGTAGGGAGGGATGTCATCCATGACTACCGAGTTGGCACCAACCCTGGCATATTTTCCGATTGTTAAAGGACTGCCATCTTTTTTGCCCATAATTACAGTACCTGTGCCTATAAAGGCGTCCTCTTCCAGAATCACAGGTGCAGCTATACATGGTTGATGATGATGTGGTGATCGCGGGTCGATGCCGTGATGCATTCCCATGATGCGAACATATTGGGAAAGTCCAACGTGTTTCTCCATGCGTACAGGTCCTATGATTACACAACCAATTCCCGTATGTACTTCGTCTCCCAGAATGACATTACCCATACCATTATTGATGACTACATTTTTTTCAATCCTCGAGTACTTTCCCACGGCGAATTGGTGAAAGGGAACAAGGTCCAAACGTGAATTCCATGAGATACCACGCTTCAAATATCGAGGTAACGTCCACCATAACCAGACATACCATCTAAGCCTGGCATCATACGGTTTTTTCCGAAAAATCAATGCATGAATCTTATTCTTGATTGCAGGATGTTTCTGAAGGTAAGTTTTAAGCTGATTGATCATGATAAACAACATTAAATAAGGTTTTAGAACGACTGTCCCAATTGTTTTCTTCGGCGATTGCCTTTCTTTCATGCCTCCTGTAAGGATTGTCTTCATGATAAGCTTTTAGAATTGCTTGTTGCATTTCCTCGGCTGTTTTGGCCAGATAAATCATGTTGCCCAATTGTGTGACTTGCTCGGAATTGAAAGGAGTCATGACCACAGGTTTACCAAAAGCGAAGTATTCCATCAGTTTAAGCGGATAGATCTTTTCCATGTCTGGAGTGATTCGATAAGGAATCAGGCAGACATCTACAGATTCCACAAATGACCGGAGATTATCATGTTTGTAGGTACCATAGTAAAAGACATTAGGTAGCTGTAATAACCTTTCACTTTTATGATCAAGGGGACCAGCCAGAACAAGACTCATGTATTGTGCTTTCATCGTTTGCTCCAAAACCTCTAAATCAACCCGACGATCAATGTTGCCAAATAGTCCTACTTTGAGTCCGCGAATCATCGAACTGGTCTTAGGAGGGTGTGGCATTTGGTGCTGAAGTCCAGTAAAATTCACGGCGTTGGGCAGGTAGTGTACGCTATGATGTTCTTTTCGCCATTGATCAAAGAGGCTTTTGGCACTACAAAAAACATGATCGGCATCCGCCACCAATATTTTTTCATGCGCCTGACCGTGCTTTTTTGAGCGCTTCTTTACGATTGGATCAAGGCTGTAATAAGCTACTTTTTCAACCTTATCTTTTAGCTTTCGCTGTAAATAGGGGAAGTAAAAATCAAAGGCATTGATGAATAACTCGACTTTCCCTTTTCCAAGCACTTTGTTGATGGACTGATAAAGCCAAGCATGGTTCACTTTTTGCAACCAATTGTACAATTTACCAGCAGGTAAAAAATTGATTGGAATGGAAGGAGGAGACTCCAGGCAGTGCAAATTTGCTGATTTCTCCGAGACACCAGTTTGTGCCCATTTTCCTCTTCTCAGGCAATCTAACCAGGTTTTTGGATGGTTAACGTACAATACCCTTTTGGTTCTTGCCATGGCATTGGCCATCTGCCAGGTTGAGGAATTTAGCACATCATCACATCTATTGAGTGCAAGGATGATAATGTCGTATTTGGCCATCATGATGACTGAGCGTTTAGGTGATTGAATTTATATCCCAATTGCTCACTTTGAGCACTATGGGTGAAGTGCCAGAAAGTGCCCGCCATAAATGCTTTTAAATTGCTGAAATCTTTGTTTTTTAAGTGCCTCAAGAGGTTTTTGGGTATCGAGATTACCATAAAATACAAAAGGAAGGGCAGGAAAGCACTTTTCGCATAATTCCTCATGAATAGGAGGCGATTGCGTGTCATGAAATAGGTCTTTAGGTTGCTGATTCTGGAGGTTGTGGAAGATTCGTCATGGACAATCTCATGATCCAGATCAGTAAACAATTTATAACCCACTTTTTTTATCTGTTCGGCCCACGCCAATTCTTCATAATACAGGAAATAATGCTCCGGCATAGGACCTGCCTTGTCTAGTGTCTTTCGTTTAATCATCACTGCTCCTCCGTGGATATATGCGGTTGGAACCAAACCTTTGCAATCGAATGAAAGGTCTTTCGATCTTCCCGTTACGGGATGAATTTTAGACCTGCCCTGGAATTGTATGCGGCCATCCGGATAGATCAACTGAGGGGAAATGGCACCAATTTCCGGATGATCAATTAGTCTACTTGCGAGTGCATCAAAGTGATCCTCGAGGAAAATAGTATCATTATTAACGAAATAGATGAAGTCGCCTTTTGCCATATTCAGCCCTAAATTGTTTCCTCCAGCAAAACCCAGGTTTCTTTCACTTCGAACAACTTTTACATGCGAGAAGTAAGTCTTCAATACAGGCGCAATCTTTTCTTTGGAGCCATTATCGACAACAATTACCTCGATGTTGTCAGGACCTAGTTTATCAATCGATCTCAGGAATCGAAACGTGTCGCTCCGGTTATTGTAATTAATGGTGATGATGGAGATGAGCTTTTCCATATTTTATGTTTTCAGCAAATCAATCGATACTTGAGGGGCGATTGACTTGCCTTTCGGTTTTCGGTTGGAAAGGCACCGTAAAGTGCACAAAACGGAGATTTGTCGATAGTTGAGATTGCGTCGTGTAGTTTATCCGTCGATTTGCCCAGAACTCCTATTATTTGAATTCCTGTCCGTTCCTAATGTATTGATTTGTCTACATAATCAAATCAAACGCTCATGGAAGCCTTCTTCTGGTCATTAGTTGCTTTAATTGTATTCACTTATCTCGGTTATCCTGTCTCCTTAATGTTGCTGCTAAAACTGAGGCCTCGGAAACAAACGGAAAGAATTGTTGAAAGAGGTATGCCTTCCATGACTTTTGTGATTGCCGCCTATAATGAGGAGAATTACATTCGTCAAAAGATTGAGAATACAAAGCAACTGAGCTACGAAACGGATAGGCTTCAAATAGTCATAGTGACAGATGGCTCAACAGACCTAACTGCATCTATTGTGAAAACATATGATAATGTGACGCTATTCCATCAGCCGGAACGTCGAGGGAAAGTAGCAGCCATTAATCGGATCATGCCTTACCTGAGTTCTGAAGTAGTGGTTTTATCTGATGCCAACACCACTTTGAATGCAGATGCACTGGAGTGGATCGGCAAAGCTTATCTTGATCAGAACGTAGGGGCCGTATCCGGTGAAAAAGTAGTCTTAAATGAGGAATGCGATGACGCTACAGCAGGTGAAGGGATGTACTGGAAGTATGAATCAGCCATAAAACATTGGGACAGTCAGGTCAATTCGATGGTGGGGTGCGCGGGCGAATTGATGTCTTTCAGAAGAAGTCTTTATCGACAAGTGGAGGAAGATACGTATATCGAAGATTTTGTGCTATCGATGCGAATTGCAGCTTTAGGGAATCGTGTTGTTTATTGCCCACAGGCCAGGGCGTCCGAACTACCATCAGCTTCCATCGGTGATGAAATGAAAAGAAAAGTACGGATAGCGGCAGGAGGGCTTCAAGCGATCTGGAGATTGAGAGCCCTATTCAATTTTTTCAGATATGGGATATTGACTTATCAATATGTGGGTCACAGGGTATTAAGATGGACGCTGGCTCCTCTCAGTTTGCCTTTGCTGTTGATTGCAAACCTGTCTCTATTCGAAATTTCCTGGATTTATCAACTCCTGCTGTATGCGCAATTGGCTTTTTACAGTGTCGCATTGCTGGGAGGAATATTGAAACATAAGAAACTGAATGTCAAAGGACTTTTCGTGCCCTACTATTTCACAATGATGAACATCGCCGTTTTTATGGGATTGGCCCGACTGATTAAAAGGCAACAAAAAGTTACCTGGGAAAAGGCGGAACGTCGACTTGCAATGTCGAACTGATCAAATTGTCTGAATTTTCTTCATCAGAACTGGTTTTAAGGTGCGACTGATGGGAATTACTTTGTCACTGATCACCAGATTGTATTCTTCAATATCGACGATCTTGGTTACGTTGATGATAAAGGATCGGTGTACCTTGATAAATTTTTCACTTTTGAGTTTTTCATCGATGTTTTTCAGGGTGGAATGAACGATCAGTTTTTCCCCGCCTTCTGTTACGAAGGTCACATAATCTCCAAGTGTTTCCACATACAGGATTTCATTGAGATCAAGTTTGATGTATCGACCATCAACTCGGATAAATATCTGTTCAAGGTCATTGGCAGCTGAAAACCGGGATTCCGCCAATTGAGTAGCCCTTTCTATTGCTTGAAGGAACCTGGGCGCTTGAATAGGTTTGGTCAGGAAGTCCGTGGCTTGAAATTCAAAAGCGTCGACCGCATATTCATTTTTGCTGGTGGTGAATATGATTTGAGGCAAATCTTTCAGGATTTTTAGCAGGTCTAGCCCTGTGAGGTCGGGCATTTCAACATCGAGAAGAATCAAATCAATACCCCGATCCTCTTTCAGGAATTTCATGGCGTCGAATCCGGAAGTGAAACTATCCACTACCTCCAGGTCCTCGGTTTTGCTGCAAAGACGTTTAATATGAGTCATGGCCATTTCTTCGTCTTCTACAATTACTGTTCTTAGCGGGTTCATGTCGTTACCTGGTTTTGTCGATTTCTAATTCAATATTGTATAATAGTTCCCTTACTTCCTCAATGAAGTGAGTTAACTCATCTGGAGAAAGGACTTGTTCTTTGTCATGTTTTGCTTCAAACTTCCCGGCTTTTTGAGTTAATTCCGGGCGACCTGCCATTTCAAAAGTGGGCTTTGCCCGATGTAAAATGATTTTGCATTCACCCCAATCTTCATTAATCATGCTCTCCGTCAACTTTTCGAGTTCGATTGGAGTCGTTCGAAGGAATATTTGGAACATCTCCATCATATATTGATGGTCGCCCTCATATAGCCGAGTCAAGGTTTCTCGATCAAAGTAAGGACCCATTGAGGATTGGGTAGCCTGCGGCCCCGGTGTTTCTGTCTTGAACGAAGTGAGCTCCACAAGCTTGGACTTCAAATCTTCGGACCGAAAAGGTTTTGTGATATGGTAGTTGAATCCTAGCCGGTACGCCTTCTCGCGTTCTTCTCGCATGGCGTCAGCGGTTAGGGCAATGGCCATGATGTTTCGAATGTGATCCCTTGGGTCTTTTCTGA
Source organism: Cyclobacteriaceae bacterium (assembly GCA_965215825.1). Classification (GTDB taxonomy): domain Bacteria; phylum Bacteroidota; class Bacteroidia; order Cytophagales; family Cyclobacteriaceae; genus JAWPMT01. The sequence continues at coordinate 108,032 of CBDCEM010000003.1, forward strand.
TCACACCAATGGTTTCATAACCGTCCATTTCAGGCATTCGAATGTCCATGATCAGAAGATCATAAGTGGTGCCGTCTAACTTTTCCAGAGCGATACGACCGTTTTCCGCTTCGTCACAAGCGATGTTCCACTTTTGTAAAGTCCGGCTTAAATACTTTCTATTGATCGGATTGTCTTCCACAATCAATACTTTTCCAACATTAAGTTCCTCATCGGCCTCTTTGGGTTGCTCTTTCCGAATTGTGTCCGGATTTTGTGCGCATTTGAAAGGTATTACCACCTGGAAATCGGACCCTTCATTCTTGATACTCTCTACGCCAATTGTGCCTCCATGCAGTGTGACTAGCTTTTTTGTAATTGCCAGTCCAAGACCAGTCCCGCCGTACTTGATTTTAGTGGAGCTATCCGCTTGTTTGAACTCGGAAAAGATATCGACGATGTGCTCTGCATTGATGCCGATTCCGGAATCCCTCACCATGAATTGAATCTGGTATTCGTCTTCTTGTTCTGACAGTAATTCGACCAGGAGCGAAATGTTACCGCCTTCATCGGTAAACTTCAAAGCATTGCCAAGAAGGTTATTTAAGATCTGATGCAAGATTAGTTGATCTCCAATGACCCTTTGTTTTATTACCTCATCGTACTCAAAATGAAAACTCAATCCTTTTTCCAGACATCTTACTTCAAACAACCGTTGGATATCCAGGACTAGCTTTTTCAAGGATATTTCCACCGGTAAGAAGGATATTTCGTTGGCATGTATTTTCGATAAATCAAGAATGTCTGAGATTAGGCTCATCAACGTCTCTGACGAATTCTTGATGAAACTCAAGTATTCTTTTTGTTCACTGGTCGGATGAGTGTCTTCCAACAAATGGGTCATACCAATGACTGCATTGAGTGGGTTTCTGATCTCATGGCTCATATTGGCCAGAAAGATCTTTTCAGCCTCTTGAGCTTTTTCTGCCTCGGCTTTCGCTGTGAGCAGATTTTGTTCCATGATTTTTCTGTCGGTGATGTCCAGATGAATGCCGATGGAACCCATTTTTTGCCCATCAGTATTGTAGAATGGTGCGCCCGATATAAGCACCCATTTTCTTTGACCGTTCTTCAAAGGAATCTCCACCTCGTACACACTCGAAATACCCTTGTCTCGCTGCGCATGTTGTTGTCCCAATACATGCCTGTACTCTGGTAGCAGGAACACATCACTCGCATTTTTTCCGATCAATTCTGAGGGTTCATATCCTGTCATCGCACAGAAACGATCATAGACTTTCAGGATTGTGTCGTCATTTCCCACCTCCATGAGTCCGAGTTCCATGTTTTCCATGATGCCCCGGTATTTTTCTTCACTCTGTTTGATCGTGTCCTTGGTCCATTCCAGATCCTGGATCAGGATCAGGTTTTGCATGGCGTATGACAACTGCGGCTCCAACAGTGCCAGAAAAGTTCTGGTATCATGTGAGATTCCATCATTTTGTCTGGAAACTACATTTAGGATACCCAAGAAGTCTCCTTCAAGCGCTAAAGGAATATTCAATGCACTCCGATACCCTAGCGCCAACCACGGGATGTTTTGTTGATGCCCGGACTCTTCCTTTATAGTATTGTAGTAGCGTGGCTTGCGGTCAGAGACCTGTATTTGATTTCTTGGGAGCAACTTGACCAGAGGGTTGTTAACCTTTTCTAGTTCTTCTTTCATCCAACTATTCAAAGACTCAGTAGCATTTTCGATTAGGGTGATACATACTTCGTCAAGCCCCAGTTCCTCTTTTAAGAAGGATATCGTTTTATTGAGCAGTGAATGGAGGTCAGTATCTCTGATATATTCAGAATAAGCAGCCAGAAGTTTAAATCGTCGCTCACTTTGTTCTATGGATTTTTGATTTCTCTTTTTTTCCGTGACATCCCGAAATTGCCACAACCTGCCTTTGTGAACATTCATGATATCAATCGGAATGAAATCCCCTTCGACGGTTATACCAGTTTTTAACTCGATGACCTCATTTTCGACCTTTACATTTTCTTCGAATACCAGAGGCAGCTTTTTGTAAAATTTTTGAGGATCCTGAAATATTCGCTCAAAATCTTGCATGGACCGGGAGAGCATTTTTCCTACCAACTTATCAGGAGGAGCCGAAATCTCGAACAAGTCGCAAAAAACCTGATTACAGAACATGATTTCGCCTAATTCATTTTCAAGTAGGATACCACTACTGAGGTTGGTAACAAGGTTTGAAATAATCGCCGTACGGGAATTGACCAGAGACTTTAATGTTTCGGTAGCTTCCGATAGTTCTTGATTTACCTGGTGGAGGTCCAGGGTCTTTGAATCCAACAATTCTTCGGCTTGCTTCCTGGCAGCTCGTTCCCGACCCAGATGTCGTTTCAATATGGCGATTTCATCACTCATGTCCGGTTCAAAGTGAATCGAGTGGTGTGTGTATCCTGATGTTCCTTGTGAATTTCAAAAGATTCATTGAAATGTTTGGCAGCTGCTTCCATGAGCCCTTCAGCAAGTGCTGCCATTTGACGTTTGGACCTATAGATCAAAACAAGTTGATCCTTCGTGTCATTCTCCACTTCAAATTCAGGCAATTCGGCATCGGGATATAATTTTTTTACTTCCACATGTATGTGTCCTTCAATCATTTTGAGTAAGCCGAATGTGTCAGAATAACCACGGAGTAAGCCGGCATATTTCTTCTCGAAGGTTTGAAATAAATGCCCACTGAATATCTTGAGAAGGGTATTCCGGTCGGCACCTAAGATTTTTTGAAGTTCCGCCAACAAAATCTCAAGATCCTCCACAGGATACGTGCCCGTGGCGATGTATACACCACCTGTTGAAAGTTTGGGGTGCGAAAGTAATTTGTCCGCAATTTCCAACCCATGCCCTTCCTCAATCATTTCTATCAAATCCGTGAAGACAATCCCTTTCATATTAGGTTATTTTAGAATCGGTGCGAATTGCATCAATTCATTTGAAGAAAATGCTGATGCAGGAGGACAACTCCCCTTTTTATTCAAGTAAGCCATAAAGAAGGTTTCAGGCAAATTTTCATTCCACGAAACGTTGAATATTCGATGAATAAGCAGTTTTTAGAGATTGCGACGTTTTGAGTTAAAACTAATAGTGCAACCTTTTCTTCTTTCTTCGGTCTTTTACCATAACTTAACTACCCATTAACTATCCACGATATATGAGATCAATGATTTATCTGGCTGCTATAATGATTGCTACAAGTGTAGCAGCTCAAAAAACAGAAATACCCGTTGGTGATTTTACCGATTTGACTTTTGGCACTTCGGGGGTACTGTATCTTTCACAGGGTTCAGAAACTAAAGTAATTGTAGATGCAGACGAGGATGTGCTGGAGAAAATTGATTTTGACCAGCGCGGAGATCGACTGATAATTAGAAACAGAAATGATCGCGGTTGGAACAAGGGCTGGGGGCGTGGAGATCTTAAAATCTACGTGACCATGCGCGATATTGAAGCAGTCACTTTAAGTGGGTCCGGACCTATCATAGGCGAAAACACGCTAAAAACGGGTGACCTGGAAGTTAAATTGAGTGGCTCAGGTAGCATGGAACTAGAGGTTGAAAGTGAAGACCTTGAGATAGGTATTTCCGGGTCTGGATCCATTGAAATGGAAGGATCTGGAGAAGATGCCTATGCCCGGATCAGTGGTTCTGGGAAAATAAGAGCTGATGACCTGGAAGTAAAATCACTGGATGTTCGAATCAGCGGTTCAGGAAACATTTACATGACTGTCGAAGATGAAATTGAGGCCAGCATTTCAGGAAGCGGTAGCGTTTATTATCGAGGAGATCCTGATCGTGTAATCAACAATGCTTCCGGAAGTGGTAGAATACGACGGATGTAATATTCCAACAAGCTCATGAAGCTTGATCCATCTATATGATATTACTAGCGCGGGGAGCATTCTTCGCGCTTTTTTGTTTTCAACGGATTTTTCAATCGAAATCAACTTCCGTCATTTTCCGCAGAAAACCGGATTTCTAATACAGTTCTCCTAATTCTTAAAATCTACCAAATCATCAATAAATACTTTCGAATCATAATCAGATTCAAAGAAGCACCGACTTGTGCTGAGCTTCTAGCTAATAAAGTATACACCGATGAAAAAACTTGCGATAATTGACGATAGCCCAATGATGCTTTCTTTTTTGGAGCGATTCCTTCAGGATAAATGGCATGTTCAGACATTTGAAGGACCATTGGAATTCATCAAATCTTTTGAGGAAGATAAGTACGTACCTCACATCATCATCGCGGACCTACAGACAGAGGGCCTTAGTGCGGTGGACCTGATTCGGTTCGTTGATCGATCAAGGTTGGAAACTCCTGTGTTGATCATTTCTGCAAATGGCAATATTGATGTGAAAGTTGAATGCCTGGAAGCAGGTGCAACAGACTTTCTTCAGAAGCCTTTTAATCCCAGAGAACTGGAAGCAAGAGTCAAAAAAGTAGCCTTACATCAAGATCAGAATTATCATGTTCATTAATTACAGGAGTTTTGGAAAACGTTCTTTCGACATCTTGATCAGTGGCATACTGCTTCTCGTGCTCAGCCCTCTTTTTTTACTTATCGCAATTGCGATCAGACTAGAGAGTAAAGGCTCCATTTTTTATGCGGCTAAAAGGGTAGGACAGCATTATCGAACGTTCCGTTTTTGGAAATTTCGCTCCATGTATCAAAATGCGGATCAAAGGGTAGAAGCTTTGAAAAACCAAAGCCAATATCAATCAGAGGTAAGCATCCTTCATGAAATTGACGATAATGATGGCGATTTGAGGATTGCTGACGATCAAATCATGAGTGAACATCGATGGGTGCTTCAAAGAGAGGAGGAAGTGAAGAATGCCTTTTTCAAAGTAAAAAATGATCCCCGTATCACCAAAGTTGGTGCTTTTATTCGTCGGAGCAGCATTGATGAATTACCGCAATTGTGGAATGTATTTGTTGGAGACATGTCTCTGGTTGGAAACAGGCCCTTACCGCCCTATGAGGCTGAAAAACTGACGGAAGACTACTTTATTGAGCGGTTTATGGCTCCTGCTGGAATTACAGGGTATTGGCAAGTTACAGATCGCGGAAAAGCAAATATGTTGGTGGAAAGTCGTAAACTAAAAGATGTGGAATATGCCCGTCGATATTCCTTACTCATGGATTTTAGAATCTTGGTAATGACACCTTTTGCAGCGATTCAGGAAGTAAAATCCTGAAGTATTACGCTAATCATCGACAAGTGACAAGGAAGGTTCGACGAGTTGGATACTAAAGACAACTAAACCCAATTTTCACAGAAAAGGGGTAAGAAAATGCAGTTCTCCTAAACCTTTCCCAGGCTAGAAAAGGTCCAGATTAATTTCGATCGAAATCGAATTCACAATCAGTTTAATCACGCCATGAAAATATTTATTCTTTCCATTTTGATCACTACAGGCATTCAGGATACCAGTTCATTAAATCCACAACAAGAGCTTGAAAATATTGAGTTATTGCTGCTGGATGTGACGAACATCGACAGTATCGTCGAAAAAGCCCTCACTAACTCTTACACTTTACAATTGGATGAGGCCAAGATAAAACAACAGCAATATACGATCAAACAAGAGCGTAATGGTTGGAGTCGTAGTTTCCGATTCGGAGTAAATTTCTTCAATATCAGTACGGTACCTTCTGCCTCGGATGGCAACGCGAGCGTTACTCAGGCCTCTCTACTGTCCAATGTTGGTTTGACATTAGGTTTAAATCCTGAAGATTTCATCAATAGGAAAAACAGGATTAGGGTTGCAGAGCAGGAATTGAAGGTACGTCAAATGGATATGCAACGGGACCGAAGGGCTCTGGAGTCTTTCATCATTGGCAAATTCCTGGAATATCAGCAGGCCCTGGAGATCTTCATTATAAGAGAAAATAACCTGATGATTTCAGAGGAAAATAAGCTGGTAGCAGACGAGCAGTTCAGGCAGGGTCGCATCTCGACACTAGCGTACAATAAGATGCTCGGGGATCTTATGCTTAAGCAGGAAGCGCTGGTCCGTACCGAAACCACCGTCATGAAATTAAAAAGAGAAATCGAATTGATCATTTCGGAGTAATGGAACATTTCACGCAAATATTAAAGCTGATCTACAAGAATGCTATTTGGTTGGTGGTCTTCCCTGCCTTGGCAGCATGTACTTTGCATTGGTTGACGTGCAATGAGCGTCCGGTCTACGAAGTTGAGGCTAAAATGATGATGGCCTTTCAGGAGAACAAGAACATAAGCCTGGGAGATCAGGACGTAAAGCAATACCAGATCCATACTTATTTCCAAAATACCATAGAGCTGGCCAAGTCGAAAAAATTGATTGAAAAAATCAGAGTCGGTATAGCCCAACAAAGCATAAGCGATACATTGAATTTATTTCCTTTCAACTGGCCGGATTCGCTAACGGCGGAGATCAAACAGGTGTTAAAAGAAAGGGAAGACGGGACTATGAGTTTTGATCGTCGATCGATTGCAAATAAAGTGATTGAGACATTTTTCCAGGAATATCAATTGAACCATGCGGAGCTGATCAAGTCATTGTCTGCCTTCCGGGTAATGGACTCGCATTTTCTGCAAATGAAGTTGAAGTATGATGATCCTTATCGGGCGAACCACTTGCTGCGGGCCATGATTTCACAACTGCAGGATGAATTAGGGCAGTTATCCAGATCGTCAATTGTAAAACACAGACAGGTCATCGAAGAGTTAGTACGGAAAGCTAAAAAGGACCTGGACCAAAAAGTGCGCGTATTGGAGACAATGAAAGTGAAGAATAACATCATCAATCTGGATGAACATACCAAAGCCATAGTTACCTATTTGGTACAATTAGAGGGCATAAGAGCAGATGTGAAAGCCCGTATTGCTTCTCAAAAGGAGTTGGGAGGAGCCATTAAAGAAGGTATGACCAATGAGCAATTCGTTAAACAATATCGGAAGGAAAATATGTCAGTTGCTCAAAGCAGACAAGCATTATATGACGCCCAGAATTTGAAACTAAGTCATTTGAGAAACACCATTGATGTGAGTGAAATTCTACGACAACAAGAACTGATCAATAACCATCAAGAGGTCATTCGAGATGGTTTAACAGATATCAGTAGTTCCTCTACTTACGACCCCAACAAGATATACACGTCGCTTGCACTGAGGTACATCAATGCGACCCTCGATGTAGAGCAGTTGGAGCAAGAATTAACAGTGGTGGAGAAGGAAATCAAACGGGTCAATGGCTACTCCGCCAGATTTGCTCCTTTCGAATCCACAATTGGGACGATGACGGAAGAGATAAATACTGCGAGGCAGACTTACTTATTGTTGCTAAATAAATTGAATCTAACAGAATCTATGGAATTAGGGTCGAGCTCGAGCAGGTTGGAGGTCATTGATCATCCGGAAATTCCTGAAATGCCAATCCCGTCTAAAAGATTATTTATCATCATTGGTGGTGCAATAGCCGTGTTTATTGTGCTCATAGTACTTTTCATTGTGCGATTCCTGATCAACGACAGCATTCAGGATGTAGGCACATTCGAACGCAGATTTGGCCAAACCGCTGTGGCAGCCCTGCCAGAGGTTACCCAGGCAAAAGATAGCCTGTTAGCAAGGTCATTGAAGTTTTTCCAGGGAGAGGAAGTGAAGAAAGTCCTTAAAGAGGTACGAGATGCAAAAATCATTACGATTAACTCATTAAGCTCACGAGAGGATTCTCTTTCTATTGCGGAAGCCTTAAAGCAGAAAATGAACAATGCAGATGTTGCTGTGCTTGATTTAAGGAAGCATGAGGGTGATGTTGATGTGATAAAGCAAATGAAAGTAACAGCTTCTAAACATCATCACCTGTTGGTTCTTCCACCTCCTCTGCAATATTCTTATGACGGACTTGCGCTTGCGGAGGCCAGTGACTGCAATTTGTTGACCTTCGGTTTAGGCCGGATAAAAACTACCGCGGACACGCGGATTATGAAACTTTTCGAAACTCCGGGGTTTAATCATCTAGGCATGGTGCTTACCCATCTGAAAACAGAACACATGGAAGGCTATGTGGGCGGGATCCCCAAAAGAAGAAACTGGTTTCGAAGGACCATTAAGAAATTGATTCAACGAGAGTGGTAAGTAATAGTGGGATCGAGTCAATCTAAGCGTGGCGCCTGGCAGTTTTGTCAGGCGTTTTTTATCCGTGAATGGTAATCCTTGACTGATATTGGCCTCGTTCATTCAATTCCGGTGGATTCCTACAGAAAATAGCTCCTGACAAGCAGTTCGCCTAATCGTTTGCATTTCCATACAATCCAGCTTCTACTTTTGAATCATAACACAAGAAGCCAAGTCATGCTCATCCTTGAAATATTACTTTATCTCGTTATTGGGTTCTCCGCATATATGTTTGTGTTGGTGGTATCGGGAATGTTCTATCATCCAACTACTGCCACAACGACAAAATATCATTTACCTCGAATTAAAGTACTGCTCCCAGCCTATAAGCCAGATGAGGTATTCCTAAAAGTAATGAAGCAATTGAAGCGCGTATCCGAGAAGCAGCCAGTCGAGGTGTTCATTCTCTTTCAGTACGCCGACTTCAAATACTGTGAGATGGCTGAAAAGCTCGGTTTCAACTATGAAATGAAAGCATTTGACCATTTAAGTGGAAATAGCTACCAACACGCGTTGCGATATTTGGCGGATTATCACACCCCTGTAACCTCCAGCGACTATGTGATGATCCTGGATAAGGACAACCTGATAGCCGCTGATTTCTTCGAAGAATTAAAAAAAATTGATTTGTCTGGTTTTGATGTGGTTCAAAGTGTGAGAAGACCATTGGAGGTCGTAAAAGGTCTCCAGGTCTTCGACGCTTTGTCTGAACGGCTAAATGATCTGATGCTTCGTGCCGGCAAATGTTTCTGGGGCTATCCTGCAGAATTGAGCGGTAGTGCTGCTTTGGTCAGGACTAAAATTTTTCGTCATTGTATTGGGCAACTTGATCCTAAAGCTCCTGGTTTTGATAAGAATTTCATGGTCAATCTGTTGTCAGACTATGATGCACTGAAAACCATGTTTTCCAATGACCTGGTGGTCTATGAAGAGAAGACAGCTGCACAACAGAATTATGACGCTCAGCGGTTGCGTTGGTTCGGAGAGCAGTATTACAATGCTTTCTATAAAGCAGGAAAGTTATGGAGTCAATCACTCAGAGGTGATTTTAAGTGTCTGGACTACTGGATATCACTGGTCAGGCCTCCCCGGGTGGTACTTTTTGCCATCAGTTTCTTTTTGATGATCGTCGATCTTTGGGACAGTCTGCCGGGTATCCTGAGTGTCTCTTTCGTACTCAACTTCCTGACGTTGCTAATGGTGTCATTTCCTTTTCTGGACCAGATCAAAATTTCGGACTTAATCACAGGTGGTTGGAATATGCTGCAAAGCAATTTACAGAGTGCTCTGACGGCTCTCAGCAAAAAGAACCTTGGTACTTTCATCCACACTCGCTAAATCAATATCATGAAACTTAATTTAGTAACTGACCACCATTTAAATTCCGGTATTGGACGATACAGTTTCGAATTGTCCAAAGCCCTGAGAGAGAAAAAAGAAGAGGTTCAACTTTTTAAACCTTATAAGTCGGATGCTGATGATGTTCAGTTTGATCACTCATTTCCCTGGATAAGAAAAATCCGATACAAGTCTTTGAGAAGCCTCCATCCTTATTTATTGCCTTACTTCATCGGAAGTCACCTTTTAGGGGAGAAAGCACACATTTTTCATGGGCATTGGTTCATGGCAGGTCTGGGTATCAGAAAAGCTCTTAAAAGGAACATGGTAGTTACCATGCATGATGTGTCTTTACTTCACGAGAAGGAGATGCGCTCAGGTTTTACAAATTATTATCGAAACGCCTTGGGACTTCTAAAGAAGGCAGAGACACCTATTATTGTTGTTTCAGAACAAGCAAAAAGAGATGCTATTTTACATGCAGGACTTCCAGAAAAACAGGTATATGCAATTCCTAACGGAATAGATTTCGATCAGTTTCACCCATTGCCAAGGGTCAGCAATAATACGTTCAGGCTGGTTTACGCTGGAGGGTTAAGTCCTCGCAAAAACCTGGACTTGCTGATTGATACATGCGAATTGCTTGAAAGGCGAAAGGTGGACTTTCAGTTGGAAATAGCAGGGAATCATCCAAATCGGACACTCTATCCGGCTATGGTAAGAGAAAAAGGCTTGAGACAAGTGAAGTTTGTAGGTTTTGTCCCAGACGAATCCTTGAATGCTTTTTACAATCAGGCTGACCTGATGATCTATACTTCCAAGTACGAAGGGTTTGGTTTTGCACCTTTGGAAGCCATGGCAGCCGGTACGCCAGTCATTTCTACCAAGGGGGGTGCATTGGCAGAGATAGCTGGAGGAGGTTGTGCTCAGGTTCGTTATTCTAAATATGACCTGGCCGATACGATCCAGCAGTTCATGAAGGATGCGTCCCTATGTCACAAGTTTCGATTAAAGGGGCTTGACTGGGTTCGTCAATACTCCTGGGGAACATGTGCTGAGAAAACATTTAAGGTATATCAAAACGTCGCTTAAAGTGAAGGTTAATATTATATCAACATTTACTCGGAATTGCGGAATAGGTCAGTATACTGAACATTTAGGGAATCAACTGCATCAACAAGGTGTGCAGGTTCGTGTATTCAGAAAGGATGATCCTGAGGGTGAGGTTTTTAAAACATACCCGTATCGGTCATTCCGATCATGGCAGCATCGCGTGGCGCCTTTTTATCTAAACAAAGCCATTCGAAAGGAGGCGGCTGACTTGTGGCACGCGGATTATGTAAGCTCCTATTATGCGCTTGACAACCAGCCCGCAAGTAAAAGATCGATCGTTACGGTTCACGATGCGATTCCTTTTCATTATCGAGGAAACTCCCTGGACTTCCGGCTTTATAAACATCAAATGAAAACAGCTATCAAACGAGCCCGGTTTCTGGTTACCGTGTCTGAAACGGCTCGACTCGATTTAATCCAACAGACGGGTGTATGTTCTTCCAAGGTCGTAAGTATTCCAAATGGAATCCACATTCCTGACTTTGAGACATGCGGAAGGCAGGAGAATAATGTATTCACCCTTAGGTACCTCGGAGGCCTGGGAGCGCAGCACAAGAACGTTCAGATGTTATTGCATATGGCTCAAATTCTTGAGAAAGAGCACGTTGATTTTAGATTGGAGCTGGGAGGATACCTTCCGGAGAAGCACTTTTTGAGAGAATTGGCAGAAAAGCTACAGCTAAGGAATGTTTCATTTCCAGGATTTATTCATGATTCCGAGAAAGCCAACTTTTTGGCTGGTGCGGACTTGTTTGTCTTCCCCAGCCTAATGGAGGGTTTTGGTTTCCCTCCTATGGAAGCCATGGCCTCAAGAACGGCGGTTTTGGCATCCAAAATTCCTGTTTTTGAAGAATTGCTTGGAGACGCAGCACTTTTGGTTCAACCGAACGCAAAACAGTTTGCAAACGGAGTAAAAACCATCATGAATTCAAGGATAATAAAGGAAGAACTAGCTGAGAAAGGGAAAGAACATGTACGTCAGTTTTCCTGGAGTCGTGTAGGGCAGCATACGATGGACTTGTATCAACGGGCGTTGAACTAAAGAAGCCAGACATCATGAAAAAGGAAAAAATCATTCAGTCTCTCAGCGGCAATGTCATTGAAGTGATTATGGGCTTTGTTACAATCTTATTTATTACCAGAAACTATTCGCAAGGGGAAGCTGGATCCTATTTTTTAATCATGGCTATTGTAGCTGTGCTTAACAATTTAAAGGAAGGATTTCTTCAAAATGGGTTCGTGAAATATTTTGTAGAATCTGATCGGGATCGTGAGGTTTTGCAATCCGGTTTGATTCTTACCTGGGTGTGGGATATCCTAAATGTGATCGTTTTTTTCATGATCACCTTGTTCAATGAAAACCTGCTTCCATTTCTGCCTTTCTACCTGGTACAGGTATTGGGTTACTCCCACTATCGTTGGGCACTGTTTGTACATAAAAGTACGTTAAATCTAGGAGTCATTTTTCGTGTAAATATTATTGTTTTTGTTGGGATAGGAGCCGGATTGTTCATTGTTCATCTGTGGCAATTACCCATCGCCTATGCTCTATTGGTAGCAGGATTGGCTTACGGATCAGCAACTTTTTCTTTTACCCAAAATCGACTCTTACTGGCCAGAGCTTTGTCGGTTACTCCAGACATCAAGGTGTTGAGAAAGTTGATTGTTTTCGGAAAGTATGGTTTACTAAAGGAAGTGGCAGGATCTATTTCTCATCAATCTGGCGTATTTCTCTCAGCGTATTTTCTGACCATGTCAGATACTGCATTACTGGGCCTGGCCAATCGCTATGCGTTATTAATCGCAATTCCGGGGAGTAGCCTTAGCGGACTGATTTACCCGATCCTTCTTAAGGTGGGAATTGACGCTGAAAAACTCAAATTTGCGGCAAGTGAAGGCATAGGCAAAATGTACGCATTACTTATTCCATTAGCACTTATGATTTGTGTTGCATCACCTTTCCTGATCATGGGTTTGCATGGAACTTCTTATGGTTTTGCGGCAATAATTTTGATCGTTCGTGTTTTGTTGACAGCTTTTCTTGTGCCCCTTGGAACAGGTTTTAGTTCTATTATGAACGTCATCAATCACCCCGAAAAGATCACTAAATTGGTTTTTGTAACAAGCCTGGTGAACTTATCAATGATGACGGTTACCATGCCTTTCTTGGGGGTCTGGGCGGCAATTGCCTGTCCCTTGATTACTGAAGTAGTCGGTTTTGTGATCATGAGGAAGGGCCTGATCATTATTCGATTGAAGATTTCAGATATCATTATCCAGGTGTTGCGGTTTTGGAATTATTGGAGGAAAGAATGGGTCCCTGTAGTACAGTTCAAAGTCTAAGAAGTCGAATCTGTCAGTACTTGATTTTGATAGTAACTCCAGGTTCTGGTAAGTAAAAAGCTCTCGGATAGTGCTGATACAATTTGGGTAAAAATTTCTTGAAATTGGAGAACCGCACAAATTCCTTTGGAAACTTCTGATATGGCAGAAAGAAATCTTCCCAATGACAGATAATCAATTCTTTTGGATCCAGGTGTCCTAATAATTTCCAGGGGTAATCCTTGTTTTTTGTCCAGTTAAAAGATGCCGCGCCCAATATAGCCAGATCTACTGCTTTCTCCTGTAAATCCACTGAGGAAGGGAAGCCAATTGGGCTGTCGCTTGCTGAAGACTGTAGAAAAATTCGGAAAATGGTATTACCTCTATCTTGAATGTCGATCAGGAAACTATAGGTTTGACCTTCTTTCCATTGCGTCGCCTTTGTTTTAGAGGTTGGGGTATCGTATCCCTTTATCTTTTTTCCCTTTCCTTTATAAAATTTGATTGGAAACAGGAATCTGAAATGAGGAGCATGTGCGGATTTAATAGGCATGACTCTCAGTTTTTCTGAGATGTCGATCCAGTTTTCTTCTGAAACCACATGCAATCGGTCTTGGTTTTTAATCGCTGGTGAGATCATTTTGTTTGCAGATTCTGACCCGTAGAATTGTGCCTGATTGGATAGTCGATTTTCGAGCACATAAGGCGCATCAAAAAGATGATCGTAGTGAGCATGAGAAATGAATATGGCTTTGGTTGCATCGAGGCCATTGACTTTGTTAAGCCCAAAATCAATATCGTTCAGGTTTGGTTTGATCTTCTTAAATGGAAGACTAAAGAAATTTTTATTCGAAAAGAATGGATCGAATAAGATGGCTTCCTGATCGTATTTTAAGAAAATTCCACCACAACCCAGGTAGGTAATAGCCACTTCTGTTTCAGGAGCCGAGGACATTGTAAGCGTAAAATCATCTTGATAAACGATTTGGGTGTTACCGGGAATTTGACTGGCTGCTTTCTTGCTTTGAAGTACTTTCGTAACAGGTTTTGAGCAGCTAAAAAAGATCAGACAAACCACCATGTATAAACCCTTGTTCCACATCCCGATTATTCTATTGAGTGAGTAGCTCATAAAGGTAAGGTTTTGCTTTGAGATTTTTGAAAACCAATGAGTCGTGTTATTTTCAAGTTAAATGAGCATAATAAGTATCAAAAAACACCTGGGTGAAGGTTCCCTGATCATTTTCAGTGTACTATTTGCTTTATTTATCAATAAGGCTTTCGAGGGCTATCAAACTCAAAAGCGTAAAGAAGTTGCTTTAAAAAGCATTACACAAGAACTCTATAGAAATGAAGCCATTCTAAAACGATGGAAAGAACAACACCTCGTCATCAGGGATTTGTTGACGGATCTCATTTCGGGTAAGAATGATAGCCTGAAGCAGGAGTTGGCTAAATATGAATACCTAAACCTCGGTTTGGTGACGAATGATCAATCTTTGATCGATGCTTTTTTGACCAGCACGGCATGGGAGTCTGCGAAACACACTGGTATCATCGCCGAGTTTGATTTTGAAGTAACACAGAAACTCACGCATGTGTATAAAATGCAGGATGTCCTGACGGACCGAACGCTGGCACAGATATTTGATTACTATTTCGATACAGATTCTCATGATATCGATAACCTGGATCAAATCCTGGTCCAATTTCAATTAAGATTTTGGGAATTATCAGGGCAGGAGGCTTTAATGGTGACTTTATACGCCGAAGCACTGGAAGCAGTAAAGTAGATTTATGGTTCTGTATAGACAATGACGAAGACATCTATTCAAAACTGTATTCGATCCAAAATCGGAAAAACCCCATAATCCGTAGAAAAATTGGTGATTAAGTCGGTTCTCCGAAAAGAGAAACTGCGGTAAAACGCCGCTTTCTATTTTCGGATTATGATTAATTCCGAACACAAGATCCGCCCTGTTGATACTAGCGAACAATGGCGTAATTCGCTGGTACATCAGGTGGTGGGGCAATGTCGGGGAGAACAGACCCCACTTGGGGCAGTAAGTTTATTACTACTGGGTGTGATCACTTTTTTGGTCACACTCGGTGTTTACAAAATGGAATTGGTCGGAGCCATTCTTATTGTCGCCGGAATAGTAGCAGGTCCCTGGGTGTTCACCGCGTTGTGGAAGACTCAGATTGGTATTTACCTTATGGTCACCGCATCATTCTTTCTAAGTGTGGCACTGCGGTTGATCCCAAATGTACCCGTAGGAATTGGACTGGATCTCATGATATTGATTATGGTCAGTGGCCGGATTTATAGGCTACAATATGAGCGAGACTGGTCCAGTGTTAAAAGCCCGATCACCGCGATCCTCTTAATCTGGGTGGTCTATAACCTGGCGCAGATTGCTAATCCCCAAGCTGCTTCACGGGTAGCGTGGTTCTATGTAATCCGACCTGCGGTAGGTTACCTCATGCTTTACTTTATGGTATGGCAGGCGATCAAGTCTGCCTCGGATTCAAAGAGACTATTTCACTTCATTTTATTTCTCAGTGCTATTGCCGGTCTTTGGGGTATCTATCAGGGTATTTATGGCTACTTCGGATGGGAACTTACCCATGTGATCAGAACAGATACGATCCATTTGGTATTCAACCATGGGCGTTGGAGGAGTTTTGGCCCTATTGGTAGTCCTGCACAGTACGGGATTATAATGGCCGCCATAAGCTGTTTAAGTATGAACATGGCATTTGGGTCTCGTCGAACGTCCTCCATAATTTTTTACGGTATGGTCGGAGTTATATGTGCTTTGGCAATGGTTTACTCAGGTACGCGTTCGGCTTTTATTATTATTCCCATTTACTATTTCATCAAAGTAATGATCAGCAGGAACCCTCGTCTTTGGGTTAGTCTTCTGTTTGCTGGTATTGCTCTTACGTTGTTAGCAAAAATGCCAACTAGCAATTATCATATCCAAAGGATGCAATCCGTTTTTAGCGCATCTGAAGATAAATCCTATCAAATCAGGTCAAATAACCGAAAATTGATCACACCATGGATTTTAAAACATCCAATTGGTGGAGGCCTGGGAAGTACAGGTGTGTGGGGTCAAAGATTTTCACCAGGAACGTTTCTGGCTAATTTCCCTCCAGATTCCGGCATTGTTCGTGTTGCAGTGGAACTAGGCTGGGTTGGACTTATCATCTTCTTGATGATCTATTTAGTGGTATTCATCAAGGGAGTACAGGCCTACTGGCGGATGCCTGAAAGTCCCCAGCGAGTACAGGCAGCGGCAATTATTTGTTTGTTACCACCGCTTGGAGTGGTAGAGATGGGACAAGAAGTAGTGGGAGTTTTCCCAATGAGCCTACTGTTCTGGGTATTACTGGGACTGCTCTTTGCCAACATACGACAAGTCGATAACAGCCATAATAATCAAACACAAGTTTTATGAGTACCGTTAAAATATCAGTGGTAGTTCCCACTTATAATCGCCTCGAGTTATTGAAAGATCAAGTAAATGCGCTTTTGAGTCAATCGCTGAATCAGGAAATGTATGAGGTAATTATTGTCAATGATGGTTCTCAGGACGGTACACATAAATACTTGGATCAGATATCGGGATTTTATCCGAATCTTAGGATTTTTCATCATCAGAATGGAGGCCCGGCAAAGGCTAGAAATACTGCTTTAAAAGCGGCGTTAGGAAAGATCATTGCCTTTACTGATGATGATTGTGTTGTAGATAAAAATTGGTTGGAGACTATTCTTTCTAATTGGAATGATACCCTTGTTGGCATGCAGGGAGCTACCTATACCGACAGAGCGCGTATTACCCCTTTGACCCATCAAATTGACAATGAACATGGTCACAATTCCGGACCCACATGCAACGCAGCGTATTTAAGACTGACTCTTCTCGAAATTGGTGGATTTGACGAATCCTTCCCTTTTCCCCATAATGAAGATGCAGACGTAAGCTGGCAAATACAACAACGTGGGAAGGTGGCATTTTGCCCGACCATGCGTGTCTATCACCCGCCAAGAAAAGATACCTTTCAAAAGGTATCACATCGGATGAATATCATGGAAAGTGAGTTTACGCTTTACAAAAAGAGTCCAATGCTCTATAAAGCATATAGAAACCGGGGACCTCTCATGCACATTTATGGACAGGTGTTCTTCCGAAACATAGGTTATCATTTTTTAGTGAAAGTAAAACTTTGGAGGAATCCTCTACTCATGATACAAGGCATGTCGCTTGCTATCTTTTGGTGGGCGGATCTTTTGATCAAATTTCCGATTTTTCTCAAGATGAGTAGGTATATGGAAGAGTAGTGCTCTACAAAACCGTATTGGAGCGTTTGTGACCTTTTAGCGCTGAAAACAGGTATAAGCGCATTAACTTACGTGTATGAAAATCCTGTTGACTATTTTTTTATTGCCACTTTTATCTTTCCCACTTTTTGGTCAAACTCCGGAAGCTTCCATTCGTGAAACCATGGCTGAACAGGAACGGTGTTGGAATGCCGGCGATCTGGATTGTTTCATGAAAAGTTATTGGCAAAGTGACGAACTGGTTTTCATCGGTAGCAAAGGCCTTACTTACGGATGGCAGCAAACATTGGACAACTATAAAGCTTCCTATCCGGACAAGGCGGCTATGGGGAAGCTGGAATTTACACTTGAGATAGTGGAGCCACTTAGCGAAGACTTTTGGTTCGTAGTAGGGAAGTGGAAGTTAACACGAGAAAAAGATACCCCGCAAGGTCATTTTTCACTGATCTGGAGAAACCTTGATGGGGAATGGGTTATTGTTGCTGATCATAGTTCATAACCCCTTGCATTGCAATAGCTTAAGAAGTTCCTTACCGGATGTAATCAATCTTTTTTCATTATCAATGAGAGCAGGGTGGATTGTGCTCTGTTAGATGATAATCTACTTTGATTTGATTTAACCCAGATTATTCAGTAGAATATTTATAATTACTAATCAAAATATTCTGCTGAATAATGACGAAAAATTCTAAAGGAAAGAATTTTTGTCAGGGTAATCCAGACAAAGCAGCGCTTTCGTCTGCCCCCCTGGGCAAATTATGCTTAATGCATAATTTGGGTTTTATAGAACTTATTGAGGCTTGTCGAAGGGCAAAAAAAAAGAGCAATCAGATAAAAATCCGATTGCTCCCAAAACAACTAAAGGCTACAGTCGGGCGACTGTAGTAATTCAAAGGAACGAAGATTTTTGAATTCCGCAAAATAATTTATGACATCTCGTCACAAATTTTCTATGAATAGTAAGAAAAAGCCGTTTTTTGGTTTTTTCATAAGTTGTTGACCGCTTTTAGTATGAAAATTTCTGTTTCGGTAGAGTAAAGAACATGACTCAAATTCTCAAATTTCCTTAGTTTTATTGCTGTCATACCTATTCAAATTAACCCCATGAGAATATCCCTTATACTTTTCTGCTTCATCGCTTCTTTTTCAGCATTGGCCCAACGTACGTTGATTCATGCGGGCAAACTCATAGACGGAACAAGTAAGCGTGTCCTGAAGGAACAAACTATTATTGTTGAAGGCACGAATATCATTTCTGTTGAGAAGGGATATACGACACCCAAAGATGGAGAGGTTGCCATTGACCTCAAGACAATGACAGTAACTCCTGGTTTGATTGATATGCATGTACATATTGAGGGAGAGACCAGTCCGGATAGATACCTCAAGCAGTTTACTCAGAATGAAGCTGATGTGGCTTTTGAAGCCTTGACTTATGCCCAAAAAACATTGATGTCCGGCGTGACGACCGTGAGAGACCTTGGTGGTAGTGGAGTCAATATCGCCTTGAGAGATGCCATAAACAGAGGAAAAGTTGATGGCCCACGAATACTCACTGCGGGGAAAACCTTGTCTATTACTGGTGGTCATGGAGACCCAACAAATGGTTACCGAAATAATTTAAAGGGTGATCCAGGGCCCAAAGAGGGCGTTGTTAACAGTGTAGAAGACGCAAAAAAAGCAGTTAGATGGAGATATAAAAATGGGGCTGATTGGATCAAGATTACAGCTACAGGAGGAGTGCTCAGCGTCGCTAAAGATGGTATGGGGCCACACTTCAAAGAAGACGAAATAGAAGCCATTGTTAGTGCAGCTAACGATCTTGGATTTTCAGTTGCTGCCCATGCTCATGGTGCGGAAGGAATGAAACGCGCGGTGCGAGCAGGAGTAAAGACCATTGAACACGGCACATTCATGGATGAAGAAACCATGGACCTGATGATTCAAAATAATTGCTACTACATCCCAACAATCTCTGCAGGAAAATATGTAGTGGAAAAGGCCAATCAGCCAGGATACTTTCCTCCTGTAGTTGCTGGAAAAGCAAAGGCCGTAGGTCCCCAAATCCAGGCCACTTTTAAAAAGGCCTATGAGAAAGGTGTGCCTATCGGTTTTGGTACTGATGCGGCAGTCTTTCCTCATGGTGACAATTGGAAAGAGTTAAAGTACATGAATGAAGCCGGAATGCCGATCATGGAAGCAATCCAGACCGCAACTTCTGTCAATGCCCAGATCCTGGAAATGGAAGATCAGATCGGAAGTATCAAAGCAGGTCTAAAAGCTGATATCATTGCTATCGATGGAGATCCTCTGGAGGACTTAGATGCCTTCGGTAGGGTAGTATTTGTGATGAAATCCGGTAAAGTCTATAAAAACGAAATGTAAATGACCTGGATTAACTGACGATTCGGGTAGGAAATCTGACGATTCGACTGAAATAAGGGGAAAGAACCAAACTGAGGGCGTTTCTCATCATAACTAAAAACTTGTTGTGATGAAAAACTTGAAACTCTCTCTTATACTGTTCGCTTTTATGGTAATTGCTTCTTCTGTTCAGGCACAGGAATTACCAAAATCAGGTATTGTTATCAAACTAGATAACTACGAACTAGATGTCACTTCTGGATCAGCTGAAACCAAAGTTTATTTGCTCCGATCCAAAAGGCTTAGAAAAGTAAAGACTGGATTGAAAGTTCAGAATAATGATGAACTGAACATCTCGCTGGAGCCTATTGCTTCAGAGGCAGATGCCTATACCCTACGTGTCGAAGCTACCAATGCCACGACTGGAAATTACACCTTGATGATCGATGGAGAAGGCCGATGGAAAAATGAGATCAGGTCTACAACTTTCACTGTGACCTCCAATTCTGGACCACAAGTCAGTAATAACGGACAATAATCTTCACCGATCAGAACCACCTTTTTGATTCGGTAATAGAAATAATATTAGTTAGGTTTGGATAGTAGCGGGATGCTTCAGGCGCTCGCTACTTCACTTATTGTAACATGAGCCCTTTCAAGAAATACGGCATCCGCGTTTTTATCGCGTTACTGGTATACATTTTCTTTCATGTAAACAGCACTCAGATGGGCGAAAACTTATTTCGCTTTGGTGGGCTTGACAGAGTTTATATTGTATATACAGTATTCATGGTGCTAAGTATCTGGGAACTTTTCGATTTTACCCTGAAGCGTATGAACGCACGTAACAGGGACTTAAGCAATTATCGGAACCTTGTCCATCTGATTCTGATCCTTACCGCCGTTTCTATTCCCATGGTCGTTTTGTCCATGTGGATTTCTGAATATCAGATCAAACCCAACTTCCAGGAAGAATGTATCGTCTATACAGGCAGTTTTCAGAGTTTTATTGTGATGACCTTTCAGGGGCAGATATTGGGCTGGCTGATCATAGCAGGTCAACTCTTTGGAATCTATCATGACCAGGCAAAAAGACAAGAACGCGATAAAGCACTGATGCAAAAGGAGCTCCTGCAAAGTCAATATGTAAACCTCAAAAATCAAGTTAATCCACACTTTCTATTTAATAGCTTTAGTGTGTTGCAAAGTCTCATTGATACTAAACCTGAGGAAGCGGGTAAGTTCCTTTCCAAACTTTCGAAAATGTATCGGCACATATTGGATAACCGAGAGGAATCCATGAGTAGTGTGAAGAAAGAGCTTGAGGTGCTGGATCTTTACATTTACCTGTTGAAAATCAGGCATGAAGATAGTTTTGAGGTGAGTATAGATGTGGCGGATGTACATCATCAGTCTTATATCCCTACACTTTCACTTCAGATGCTCATTGAAAACGCGGTGAAACACAATCAATTTTCGAATCAGGAACCCCTTCACGTGAGGTTATTTGTAGATCAGGATTATCTGGTGGTGAAGAATAAGGTAAAAAAGAAAGGAGCTGTGGAGTCATCTACAAAGTTAGGCCTGGAAAACATCCGGAGCCAGTATGGTCTCCAGACCAAACAGTCCGTAATTGTAACTGAAGATGAGCAATTTTTCACAGTGAAACTGCCTATTTTGTCTACGCTACGATTTACCTAGATGCACGCATTGATCATCGAAGATGAACGACTTTCTGCTGACCGACTCAAAGTATTGATCAATAAGATTGATCCTGAAATTGTGATCCTGGATGTATTGGATTCGGTTAGCAGTGCAAGAAATTGGTTCAGAGATAATAGCCCTCCCGATATACTTTTTCTGGACATACAACTCAATGATGGCCTCGGTTTTGATGTGCTTACCGAACTTAAAATTGAGATACCGGTAATTTTCACAACCGCCTATGATAATTACGCGATCAAAGCATTTAAATTCAACAGCATTGATTACTTGTTAAAACCGATTGATGAATCGGATCTACAGCACAGCATAGAAAAACTTAGAGCCCAACCTCGCCCGGCAGAACCTTTAAGTGCCGGCGTTGGGCAGGATTTTGGGCAACTGAAGAAAATTCTTACTGGGGACTTTAAGAAACGCTTTTTGGTGAAATTGGGAGATCAGTACAGATCCGTCAATATTGAAAATGCTGGTTATTTCTATTATCAGGATGGTATGACTTATCTGATCGCTAATGATGGGAAAAAATATCCGTTGGATTACACAATGGATCATGTTGAGTCTTTACTGCATCCACTGGAGTTTTTCAGGGTCAATCGAAAATTGATTCTTAGTATCCCTTGTATCAAAGAAATTCACAGTTATTTCAACAGCAGGTTATTGCTGAGACTATCACCTGAACTTGCTGATGAAGTTATTGTCAGTAGGGATAGGGTGGCAGATTTCAAACGATGGATGGATCTCTAGGGCCAATCTGTAATTGAAATTTTCATTGTGTCAGAATTTGCGTGCCTCTGTCTTTGATGCCAGATCAAATCAATCTATTCTGAATTGTAATATTTCATCTAGCGGAACCCATTTTTTATGTTTGCTTCAAATTATGATAATATAATTTGCAATTGAGGTATTTGAGAACGTAGAAAAACCTACAATTAATTGTATTATTTTAATAAACCAGGTATAGAAAAAGAAATTCAAGCAAAAAAAAGAGCAATCAGATAAAAATCCGATTGCTCCCAAAACAACTAAAGGCTACAGTCGGGCGACTGTAGTGATACAAATATATAGTAGATACTATCTTAAACCAAAATGTTTTTGATGTTAATTTTTATTCAGCGTCCCCTGGTTATATGGATTTGACGGATAGATGACCAATATATGGCTGCGAAACTTGGAATATCACTATTCCAAGTTTTGGTAGTTTTTCCTTACCACAGTTAATTGCCTTGTATTGATTGCCTAAAACTAATCTACGGGATATGGGATGAATAGAAAATTTGTAAACTCTTCTTTCACAATGAAGAGGCAACAGAACTCATCAGCCGATTTGTAGATGCTCTTAAAATCGTCTTCTTTCTCGATCAATTTCCGTTGTAGGAATTCTTCCATGAAAGAAGCATAATAATTGAATTGATTTTCCATTATGCCTTTTTCGAAGAGAGGCGAGCCAACAGGAATCTGAGTATCTGAAACAGGGAATACAGGGAAATCGGAAAACCCTCTTTTTCTGATCTGGTAAGATGCCTCTTTCAACTGTTCAGCAACTTTTACAAAATCAGAGGAAATTATACCTAAAAACTTTGGATCAAGTTCCGGATCGTTATGCATATCGATTAATCCTAAATGCGTTGATTTCTTAACTTAATAGATGTGGCGATGAGTGTATTTCTACCAATTCTTAAAGCCACATGTGCAAAGGTAATTTTTATCTGTGATCGTGGGATGTATTGCTACTGAAGAATGTTTTTAACTTCACCTGTTGGTCTTCTAAGGAATGTCGGCAAGCTTTGCTCTTGAAATTTCATGGA
Source organism: Cyclobacteriaceae bacterium (assembly GCA_965215825.1). Classification (GTDB taxonomy): domain Bacteria; phylum Bacteroidota; class Bacteroidia; order Cytophagales; family Cyclobacteriaceae; genus JAWPMT01. Next base: position 131,267 of record CBDCEM010000003.1, read on the forward strand.
TTTAGAAAAAGTAATCAATCGTATAGCACAGTCCAAAAAGTACAAGGACATCCACGTCGGTACAATTCAAGATATATGTGAAGGTCTGTTGAAGGGTGGGGTATCTCCCAAAGAGATAGAAAAACATTGCCGTAAAAAACTGCATAACGTCTGGCAGGATTACCTGGGATTACCCAATTACAAAAAGGCTCAGGAAGAATTGAAAGTAGCTTTTGGAGAAGGAAGAGAAGCGGTACGGAACGCATGTACCAACGTCATGTCAATACATGAGTCGGCTAAAGAGCGACTGGTGGTATTGAGTGAGGAATATTATCAGCGAATTTTCGAAATTACCGGGCAACCAAGAACAATTACCGATCTGGCTTGCGCTTTTCATCCTTTTTGTCTGCCATGGATGGGACTACCAAAGGACATACAGTATAAGGCTTATGATATCAATAAAAATTTCGTTGATCTTATCAATTTCTACTTTGAATTAGAAGGTATTCAGCCGTTGGCGCGTTGGCAGGACATATACAGTGATCCACCTAAGGAGCACGCTGACGTGGCCTTCTTATTCAAAATGTATCACTGCATGGACCACAGGAAAAAAGGGTCCGGCCTGGAGATCATTAAGAACACAAAAACAGATTGGATGGTCATTTCTTTTCCACTTCAGAATTTGAGAGGGGCGAGAATGATCATGTATGACCGATATTCGCAGGCAATTGAACAGCTTGTTGAAGAGCAACAATGGTCCATGAAAAGACTTGAGTTCGAAAATGAGTGGATCATTTTAATCAATAAGGGATAAAGCATGGCGAAATTGTATGTGATAGCTACGCCAATCGGCAACATGGAAGATATCTCTTATCGTGCCATCCGACTCCTCAATGAGGTCGATGTGTTGGCTTGTGAAGACACGCGTGTGACCAAGAAAATCCTTACCAGGTATGAGGTTCGTTTCCCTGGAAACATCTTCTCGTACCATGAACACAATGAGCAGCGCGCTATCCAGCGAATCATTGCTTATTTGGAAAAAGATGAAGATGTTGCCATTTGTTCAGATGCCGGCATGCCGGGTATTAGCGACCCGGGTTACAAGCTGATTTCCAAAGTAATAGAGGAAGGGCACGACCTTGATGTTATTCCAGGGCCCAGCTCTGTGCATAACGCACTGGTGCAATCAGGTTTGCCAACTTCCAGCTATACGTTCAAAGGGTTCATTCCCCGGAAAGAGGGTCAACGTCAAAAATTCTTTGAAGCCGAGTTAGAACAACCTCACACCCTTGTGTTTTTTGAATCCAAACACCGTATTATCAAATCGCTGACTCAGGCACTGGCGGTGTATGGAGATCGCTATTGCGCGGTGTGCCTGGAATTAACTAAGAAATTTGAACAAACCACCCGAGGTTATATCTCCGATGTAATCCCCAGGTTGGAGCAATCGAGCATCAAAGGAGAGATCACCCTTGTGATTGCCGGTAACCATCCGAAATTTATACGGACCGAAAATGAATAGCCTTGAAACCAACCATGGCACACTGAAATTACCGGTGTTTTTGCCAGATGCCACACGTGGGATTGTTCGATCCGTAGATACCTTCGATGTGGATGAGGCGAAGATCGAAGGATTGGTTGTGAATACACTACATCTTTCATCCAAACCAGGAATGAGTTCATTCACGTCTCAGCATAGTATTCACAATTTCATGAATTGGGATAAGCCGATCATTTCAGATTCCGGAGGCTTTCAGGTCTTCTCAATGATCTACGAATCCAGGATGGGTAGCATCAATGCCAAGGGGTTTGTTTATCAATTGGCCAAAGGTCAAAAGAAGAAGAACCTTTCGCCAGAAAAATGCATTCAACTTCAGTTTCAAATTGGTGCGGATGCGATCTATTGCCTGGACTATTGTACGCATCCGGATATGGACCTGTCTGTTCAAAAGACCAGTGTCGAGTATACCATTCAGTGGGCCAAAAAATGTAAAAAAGAGTACGATCGATTACTGAAGGAAAAGAAGAAAGACTTCAAACGGCCTTTACTGTTTGCTGTAGTGCAGGGCGGAAATAGCAAAGAACTTAGAAAGCAATGTGCCGAAGAGCTGCTTAATATTGGATTCGATGGATTTGGGTTTGGTGGATGGCCGATCACGGATACAGGGCAGTTGGTCGACATGGTTAGCTACGTATCGGAATTGATCGGAACAGATTATCCGAAGCATGCCCTGGGTATAGGAAAACCAGAGAATTTGTTGAGCGCCTTTCGAGCAGGCTACAACATTTTTGATTGTGTGATTCCGACCCGAGATGCCCGACACAAAAGACTGTACATTTATAATGAGGAGTATCGACAGGAAAAGCAGTTGAATGGGGCGGAGTTTTATGACTACCTGTACATGCAAGATGAAAAGCACATGCGTGATTACAGGCCAATCGATGAATATTGTGACTGCCACACCTGCCGTCGATATACTCGCGCTTATTTACACCACTTATTCAACATCAATGACCACCTGGCGTATCGTCTGGCCACCATTCACAACTTGAGATTTTATTCGAAAATGCTTGAGATCCTGAGAAATGGATAGTGGACAGTCCAAGGCAGTTCAACAGATTCTAAAGGCAAAGAAATATACCAACCTTTCACCAGACACCATTCAGCGAATCCTGGAATGGGCCGAAATCCGGGTTAAAAAGAAAGAGATAGATAAAGCGGCAAGAAAAAAGCTGCATCAGATCTACGGTGCCTATTTCGATCAGAGAAGTGCATCCGCCTTTGAACGAGCCATTCAAGGCAAACCAGAAAGCCCAGAGGAAATCAAAGCTTTTTGCAGAGAGTTGATGGATTTACACAGTTCCTCTCAGGAACGCCTGGATGATCTTTCAGCATTTTACGAAAAGATATTTGAAATCACAGGGCTGCCACAGCGAATGATTGACCTGGCTTGTGGGCTCAATCCCTTGTCCTATCCCTGGATATATGATCACGGTGCCATTCCCTATATGGGTTATGACATTGATCAGAAAACAACGCAACTTATGAACGACTTGCTGGTATCTTTCGGATTTCCGGCGCAAGTCAGTTTCAATGATGTCTTCCTGAACATTCCTGAACATCAGGAGTCGGATGTGATCATGCTATTGAAAGCACTTCCTTGTCTGGAACAGCAAGAAAAGGGGGTAAGTCTGAAGTTGCTTACTGAGATCAAGTGCAGATTCCTTGTGGTGTCCTTTCCCTCCAAATCTCTGGGAGGCAAAAGCAAAGGCATGGAAGCTAACTATGAGGCCTTTCTTAATTCGGTCGTAGATGACTCGTCACACGCCATACACAAGATCACTTTCGAGAGAGAGATAGTATATGTGTTGGGGCGGAAATGATAAGCCTGTAAGGTTTTGATCAGGTTGTTATTACATCGATTCTTATTTAGTATAATATGAATTCGATTTAAAAACCCTCCCAGCGCGTCATTTCAGAATTTTTGGACTTATCTTTCTATAAAGGCCAATGTCTGTCATCTCTTTTCCAGTCGCGCTGATGAGTTTCCGAGGTTCCCAACTGGGACAAATTGCGCCTAAAGGCAAAATTCATGTCGCATTTTTCGAGAGTGACCGGGTCAAGTAGACCTTTTGAAATCGAACGGAGGTTAATAAATTGCTAGCGATCAAAAGAGCAATAGATCATATCGTTTTTGGCGTTCCCGATCTGAATTTTGGCATTCAATATTTTGAAGAGAAATTGGGGGTTACTCCTGTTTTCGGAGGATATCACAAAACCCAAGGCACAAAAAATGCTTTACTGAACTTATCGGACGAATGTTATCTGGAAATAATTGCCATTGATCCGGATAACCTTGAAGTGAATCAAGATCGTTGGATGGGTATCGATTTATTAGAAGGTCCCAAGCTGATCAGATGGGCGATTAAGTCTTCCAATCTTCGCACAGATCAGGCCATACTTCGGAATTATCATTCGGCAATGGGTGAAATTGAGCCTGGCTCCAGATTAACAGCCTCGGGTGAGTTATTGCAATGGGAGTTGATTATGCCTTTAAGTACACCGGAGGTAGAGGTAATCCCATTTGTATTGGATTGGAGCCAATCTGAGATGCATCCTACCGAGGCGCTGGAATCAACTCCATTCAAACTCAATAAAATACAATTGACCCACCCGAAGCCTGAAATGGTTTCAACTGTATTGGAGGATCTGCATGCAGAGGCTGAAGTGATTCAGGGAAATAAAATGGCCATACATGCAGTGTTACAGGGGCCTGCGGGCTCACAGGTCCTTTGATACAGGTATCACTATCATTCAGTCACTTTCATGACGATTCAATGAATGACCATGTGTTGACATTTATTTCATTTTAAATAACGATAGTATTTAGGTGAAATAATGTTGTATTTGTTATCGAATCGGCTACTATCACTTAATTTAACTATCATTTTACACAAATAAGCAACCAGTACTATGCCCAAGATTCCAAATCAGGATGAAGTAAGCTATTTGATCAATGCCTGGCAAACAGCTTTACCGAGTCAAGTAATCGACTCCTTTTATCAATCAAATACTGCCGACTTTTCACTGGAAAGAATAATGGCTTTTGAAATAGACCAGGATGATTTAAAAACCCTTACTGCTGATCAAGGGAGTCATTTGGAAGCTGATTACGGCTTTGATCAACGTGATCTGGGAGGGAAGCAGTCTGCCTTTAAAATGTTGCTAAGGGCTGTCAATGGAACTGGAAAAGAGAAGAGTTATTCTAAGTATTACTCTATGAAATCGCTCACCGCGAAGAATATCCATCACGACTATCCGGGAGTCATTAAAAAATCATTGCTCACCCACATGACCGGGAATAATGTCGTGACTCCCATTGACTCAAAAGAGGTGCCGAATGAATACATTTCTCCGACAATTGAGCAATGGCTTTTTTATGCATGGCGGCACTGTGAAACAAGTAAGTTGGTAGATCAGGTCGAGGCCATGTACAAGGGTTTTCGAGAAAGAATTAGAAAAAGCACATTTGATGCAAGCGTGAGTCAGGCCGTAAACAAGTATGAGAATGATAATAACGAATCAACCATTTATACCTTTGTTTTGCTTGCCTTGCATCAAGTAATTCCTGGTGATATGAGGATATTTCATTTTGGTCCCATCTTGCTGTCTTTTGCTGTGCCTGCCGGTCAGGAATTAATAAGTATGGAGGAAGCTCCAGTACTAAAACCGGAGAGTTATGAGTTGACAGTTCCTTGTCCTCCACTTTGCCAAGAATGAAACGCGGTAATCAATATTGACTTTAACCTCGGATTTAGGTATGTGGCTCTCAACACTCGTTAACTTCGTATCCTATGCCTCCTTAGTGCCGTTTTTGCTCGGTCTATTTTCTTTCTCGTTGAATAGTAAGCCTATACGTTATTTGATAGGATTATCGGCAGTAGCTTGTATTACAGAGTTTACCGGTACTTATTTGGCGCTACATAACACTCCCAACTTGTTCCTTTTTCATTTCTATCCCCCAATAGAGTTATGCCTTTTACTAGTGATTTATAGTCTTAATATGAGACATGCCGTACCGTCATCAGTTTTTTGGAGTGTAGGGATTTTGTTCATCCTCTTTTCTGTAATTAATACCCTTTATTTTCAACCACTACATGTATTTAATACTTATGGTAGAGGGACGGAAAGCTTCCTCGTTTTAGGGCTGGCAATAGGATATAGTATTCTGCATCTTGGTCAGACTACAGGAGATCGGAATCAAAACAGACCTATGTTTTGGATCAATACTGGTGTACTGATTTATTTCTCCGTCAATCTCGTCTTTTTCTTTATGAGCAATTTCCTGCTTGAAAACCTTTCTCAGACCTTCAATTATTTCGTCTGGGGTTTCCATGCGCTGGTCAGTTTAGCTCTATATCTGTTTTTCACCTTTGCCATTTATCTCGATTGGAAGAAAGCGAAATCACCGGTTTTGTCCTGATTGGAATGGGCGGAATGCTCATTTTCGTTCTTGGTTTCCTGCTTTTATTTAGGGTAGCTAAGAAGCAGATACTACGTCAGATGGAAGAGAAAGCAAGACTCAAAGAAGTCCATCAATTGGAGTTGTTGAAGGCTGCGATTGATACACAGGAGAAGGAAAGAAGTCGCATAGCTGCTGAGTTACACGATCAAGTAGGCAACGATTTACAAACGCTGAAACTATTTCTGCACCAAATGGGAAATATCGATCCTAAAACCCTGGAGCAACAAACAACAGGACTATTGTCACAAACCATACAAGATGTTCGCGACTTGTCGCATGAACTGATGCCAGCCTCATTAATTGACCTGGGAATTCAGGAAGCTTTGAGGAGTTTGATGGCAAGATTAAATGCTACTGGTCAAATCACATGTGACTTTTTTTGTGAAGGTGATCGGCGAATGGAGCAGAACGTAGAACTAACGCTTTACAGGATTGCCCAGGAATTGGTCAATAATACGTTGAAACATGCACAGGCGACTCAAATTAAATTACAACTCCGGATTTCGGATCTCCATTGGGAGTATACCTATGAAGATGATGGGATTGGGTTAGGGGATTTTGATCCAAACAAAGAGGTCAAAGGTTTGGGCTTTAAAAATATTGAAAGCAGATGTCAATTGATGGGAGCGAAGCTTTCTATCGTCGATTCAACCTCTGGTTTTAAGATCGAAATAAAAGCGTAAAGATGGAACCTCAGGGAAAACAGATTTCAGTTGCTTTGGTTGATGACCATGCTTTGTTTAGGGCCGGCCTCCTCTCGTTATTTCAGGCCTATGATGATGTTCAGGTATTGTTTGATACGGGTAATGGACATGAGTTCCTTAATCTACTACGTGAGAGTGACACACAACCGGATATTATCCTGGTAGACCTAAAGATGCCTGTCATGTCAGGACAGCACATTATAAACCTGGTCAAGGAGTCGTATCCCGGTATAAAGATTATTGTGCTTTCCTCCTATGATGACGAAAGTGTAATTCTAAACTGCCTCAAAGAACTTCGCGTGAATTCCTACTTGTTAAAGACTACTCCCCCAGATGGATTATACGAAGCATTGGTGAAAGTCGATCGCGAGGGTTTCTATTTCACACCACACATTTCTGAGATCATGTTTCATGGCCTCAGGAAGCGAAAACTCACGTCAGGTGGGGGGACTAATTTAATGTCCATTTCCGACCGGGAAAAAGAAGTGCTGCATTTGATTTGTAAAGGAGATACCAATGGTGAAATAGCTGAAAAGCTATTTATCAGCAAGCGAACCGTGGAAGGGCATCGCAAACATTTACTAGAAAAGACTCATTGCAAAAACTCTGCGAGTTTAGTGGCATTTGCATTTCAACAACGATTGGTGAGTATATGAAATTTACAAGTACCAGGTGTCACTAACACATCCCGAAATAACCTAATAGGCTCTTTTAGAGTGTATCTGATTAAGTGCATTATTTAATGATGCGTATTAATACGCATTCCTCAAAATACGTTTTTACACGCTCAAATCCGTTGTGCCAGGATTCTACTTTTGAATCGCTTCTTCAACTGGACTGTTATGTTCAAAGAAAAGTGAATGTTAAAAAAATAAATCAATTAATGTAAACATGCAATCATGAGTATTTTAGACAGCACGGCGAAAATCAACATTGTTAATAACTCGGGAAGGAGTTTAGACTCAGTGGTGATTTATCATTCTCCAATAGAACCTCAGGTAATTTTTCCCACTTTAGAGGCTGCGGGAGCAACTACAGCCTTGAGTGTGAAGAACCTAGCATCGGGGGCAACTTCCGAAACTGCATCGGTTACTACATCTGCGGGTGGTCCCCAAGATTTTTGGTTAGGAGGTGTTCTCTTCAAAGGAGATGGAGAAACTTATATTATCTGTGGTGATTTGGGTAGCCCTTACAAGGAATACGAAGTTTCAGATGGCGACACTTTGACCATCACAATTCCGAAGTATCAAGAAAATAGCTCAAATCAAGGTGATGCCAGTTTTAGTGATGGTGGCGGAAGTCAAACCGCATATTTATTAAATCATACTACAGCTGATTTGATCGCATTTGGAAAACTAGTTGTGGATATAGTAAGAGTGGTGGTCGCTGCATCCAGATGATTTGATAGCGCCTTTTGATATAATTCAATGACCGAAGCTGTCTCGAAAGGGTCAGCTTCTTTTTGTTTTATATGGTAATGATTGTTCTATCATGAAAATGACTGATTGATTTAGGCATTAAGATGCGGGGATATTTCAAGTCCCTAAGCAGCTTTCTTAGCAAGATTATGGGCAATTGCGAGTAATCCGGTTCTATAGCTACTTTATCAATGCCTCTAAGGTTAAATCTCCTAAATCCCTTGTTGTGTTTGATTGCTCCGTAGACAGCTTCCACATCAGCTGGTGACTTGCGGAGGTCAAAAAGCCGGGAGTATTTCAAATAGAGTAGACAACATCCAAATGCATACACATGAAAAGTAAATCATTAATTTTTATGAGAACCGGGCCTTGGAACAATAGGATTGAAGAAAGTGGGAGAAATGCCATTTTCTAACTTCTTTCCAAGTAATACGCAATGTGATGGAGGGACAGACGACTGGCGTTCTCACCCAAATGTCACCATTCTCCGCCTGAAAGCTCAGTAATTGACTTAATGATAGTAGTCTTTGAATTGGAAGGGCCATCTCACCTTGAGTTGGCTTTTTTACTCGTTTGTCTGATATTCAATAGGTTCCTTCAAAATGGATTGAAAATGCTGAAAACCCTCTCCCGATATTGCTTCGAAACAACCACCCGTTGGTCCTGGACAAATAGAGTGTTCCCTTCCCAGCCCTGGACGGCATCAATGTTGATCATATGGCTTCGATGAACTCTCAAAAAGCGGTCAGCTGGCAATTTTTCCTCCATTTTTTTCAGTTGAGTTGAGTAAATGAACTTCTCATTCTGAGTGAAGATAGTGGTGTAATTTGATAGATGGGATGATACATTTTTGGGCCCGATAGTTTTCACATTGGTTATCCAGGGAGGATGAGGATGTTATTAGTTATGATACGATCAATAAAAAATTAAAACTTCTTTCAGGACAAGGCATAAGCACCTCCGAGTTACAGATAACTTCTTTGAGAAATTGTGGACCAACATTCCAAAAGTTATATACCGACGCTTCTGGCAACTTGAGGTGTACCATTGATACCAACCTGATCGTGGGCATTGTTAATAACAATCAGGAGGACTCTCCGGAAGCAGAACCTATACGGGACTGGTTAAAAGGGAAGGCTCCCCTCGGGGATCAGGAGCATTCGGAAATTAGAGAGCGTATAAACGATTTATTGGAAGAAGGTAAAATACTTGGCCATTAAGAAGTTCGTGATTTCTGCTGATGATGGTTTACGAATTGCTAAGATTGAATACAGTAATCAGACTACTTAAGTAACCTGATTACTGTTACTTTTTTTATCCACAATCCGGAAATACCGCATTTGCTGTAGTGGTATTTTGGGTTTTCTTTTGAATATTAAGGAAGCATTTTTTTCATCTCATTGTGAGATGGGAGAGATTGATTTTTAATACAACCAATAGCAGAAGATGCCTAATACTGGTCAGAACAATCTCATTGTTCCAATTCAAGTTAATGCGTTATATGTAGCGGCAGGTCAAACTGTAATGGATGCGAAGGCAGATTTCAGCCGCTTACCGTGGACGGATGGTACCCGCGATCACCATCCCTATGTTCCTTTTCTTGGTGAATCCGTGTTATCACCTGCGTTTCAAAACAAAAATTTCACGATGGAAAGTGGTGTGCACCTACATTGGGTATTGCCTCGGGCACATCGGACGTATCCCACGGATGCAAAGTCAGACGGAAAGAAAAAGCAACCTTATCCTGCGCCCAATCGCTGGCTGGTTACAAGAGGTAGCACAAAATGGATCATAGAAAGTGACTATATCAATACCAAAGCGACGATTCATAGTCAGAATGCCGTTACGGTACCATATTTCAGTGACGAGAGTAATCAACCCTATCGATTTATGGGAAGACAGTTGCCATTGTCCGACTGGGGTTCTGATTCAAATGCCAGTTACTGGAATAGCGATCATTCGAATCATCCGCTCACGGCTTTTGGTTACGGTGAATTAGCGTTCAATACATTCTATCCCAATTGTAGGTCTGTTTTTGGGTTTTTCGATCCCGATCCGGGAACAGTTGCTACAGATGCGCCAGTTTCCTATCAGGTATTGGGCTGGTATCATGAGGAGGAAAATGATATTGTCGCCAAGGCCATTCATGAACTCAATGCATTGATTTCAAATCCTACATCGGATAAAGAGCTGCTTAAGAAATTATTCGATAATGGCGGGAAATGCCCATCCTGGTTAAGTGAGGCATATACTAATGCCGCCACGGCTGATCTATGGAATGGATATCATATCAATACAAGTGGTAGTTCTTATCAGTACAAACACGCCATGGCCTTGTTTCTGACCGTTGAAAACCCCGTATCGCTTTCTGCAGTATTTGTCAAAGCACCAGAAGCTCAAAGCGCTTTTTTTCGATTTGGTATTCAACAATTGCTGAATTGGAACATAGAATCTTCAGGAAGTCCCGCCGGATACCCCACGCAATCGCTTTATTACAGTTCCATTAAGGTTGATGGGACTAATAACAAAGCTCCGGATTTCGATCAGGTAGCGATAGGGAATTCTGGTTCTGAAGCGCTTTCTGCTTACATGGGTGTAGCATTGAAAAGCGCATACAATACAGGTGAAGAAACTCCTGTAAAACTGGAAACTCAACTGAACGCTATTCTTCATGGCAGTACACTGCAGGGAAACCTGACAGATGCTTCACTTAATTTCAAAGAAGCAATTCACGAATCGGGATTTGATGCGAAGGACAGTGGCTTGCTTTGGCGTATCCGAAAAATAAAAATTTCAGGCGATGGTCATGTCGACGGAGAGCCAAATAATGAAAGTCCCTTGCCTGATGTTGTGGCTGGTTTGCTCAATGAATTGAATGCAGTTCAAAGCAGGTTTGATGACGGTAATCATAAACTAGAGCAACGACAAGACCAATTGTATGCGGATTGGTGCAAGTACATGCATTGTTGCTACCCTCCGACAGGTACCAGTAACAATTTGCCGGACGAAGATGTGGTGATGGGGTATACTGAAAGAGACCTGAAAAACCTGGAAATTCTTCAAAAGCAGGTTGGTAGTATCACGTTAAAAGCAACACCATCCGAGAGTTCTGCAACAGGTATTTGGGGAAATGAGCTACTTGGAGCATACAAAGCAGTCTACAATTACCTCAATTCGCCACTTGAAGGACAATCAGAATCACTGAACACTATTTTAAAAGCTACGGGTTATGAATATGAGTTGTCACAGGTGCCAGCACCCCGATATTATGAGGCTAAAGATCCCGTTGTACTTTTTGCGGCGGAAGCGATCAAGACTCCACAGCTGAAAACTGATTTAAAAGCATCACCACCTGTACAGCTCATCAATGACTTGTCCCTGGAAACTTCCGGTGTTCCTGTCCAACCGGATGACCTTGTAGCAAAACTAGCTACACCAGCGAATTACAATTCCTCAACGACAGAATGGTCGCCGCATGTGTTAGAATGGCTGGTGAATTTTTATCCGGTTAGCCCGGGTAGCAATGCAGGGTCTGCTGATGGAGATTATGGCTCCGAATTTCTTCAGACCCCCATTTTTAATCTGAATCCTGATTCTTTTGACTATTCTCAGCAAAATGAATTGGTCGCATCACCCTCCGCATATAAAGGTTCGTCATACGTGTCTCCCACAACAAAGGACAACCTGCTTCATTCGTTGAAAGCTTTCTTGTTGGGACGTTATCCTGAAACACTCTCAGAAAGTGATTTTGTAGGGAATAGCAAGATTGATAAAAGTTGGGAGCAGGTTTCTAGCCAAAGCACTCATGATTTTAGTGATCCGGGTTGCACAGCTTTTGAAACTTACCAGCTTTTAGCCGGAACCATCATTTTGACCCAGGCGATAAGGGGCTTCAATCAAGCCCTGGTACAAAGACAGCAAAATATTCAATTGCCCATCAGTGATCCGTTAGGCTTTACTAGTTACCAGGATTTTACGCAAAATGTAAGTGCCGCGCTCAAAGGAGTAAACCCTCCGACGCCCAATCCGGATGATATGTTTTTCCCGATCAGAGCTGGTGCGCTGCAATTCTCTGAACTGTCCTTGACAGACCACTTTGGAATGGCTACAAATCCCAATGTCAGTTCACCGATTATAGCCAATAATCTGATTTCAGCGTCTAATGCCGAATGGAGTTGGTTAGCTCCGAGATTTTCACAGGCCACCCGGTTGAATTTTCGATGGATGGCAGCGAATAGTACCATGGGTTCGGACCTGGAGGTAAATAGTCATCCTTTGACATCTCCTATTTGCGGGTGGGTCTTACCAAACTACGTGGATCGCACTTTGGTATTTTATGATCAGAACGGAAAAGGCCTTGGAAGTTTTCGGCAGTCGGATGGAGGCTGGAATTCTTTTCCATGTGGATTGAATCCGGTACTTCGCACGGATTTGGTACCAGCCAATCCCAGGCAGATAAACAGTCATTTACTAAATGTACTTATGGCCTTGTTGGCGGGTACAGATAAAATCAATGGAACTGCTCCGGCTACAAATTTTATAGAAGACCTTCTTTCGAAAATTGAACAAGCACAGGACAGTATATATCCTGAGAACTATGCGGGCCACGATGCATTGTCCATTCTTATGGGCAAACCTGTTGCTATCGTAAGAGCCACCCTCAATCTTGAAGTGAAGGGAGATATACTCCACGATCAGGGCTGGGTTCCTTTCAGACAGCAATTGCAAGGAAGCAAACCTCAGACCGATGCTTATGAGCAAGTGGAAGTTCCTATTAATTTGGGTGATCCACGACAACTCAATGATGGATTGAATGGTTTCTGGAAAGAGTGTGACGGGCAATTGGACAGCAATCTGAACATGATCACGCCTAATGATAACACCTTGCCGTTATATCAATCCCTGTCTGAAGAACCGGTGACCCTCACCATGTTTTTCGATCCTCATGGTGTGATACATGCTACTACAGGCGTACTACCGGTAAAAGTTATTGATATTCCTCCTGATCAATACACAAAGGCTTTGAAGAACATCGAAATGGCCTTTTTCTCGGCTCCGTTGCTGACACCTACGACGAATGTTCAACTCTCACTACCCAAAGAATCTGGCTATAAATGGTCCTGGCTACAAAATAACGTTCAGGATGGAATTACCTCCTGCCAGCATACACCGGATTTGCCACTGATTTCCGAAACCATGTTTACCAATGCCTGGAATGCGCTGGTCCCTACCCTGGAATTGTATCCTACGGAATCAGGAACCCCCTGGACAGAAATGGTAACCATGAACTGGGTCTGTACAGCAGAAGGTACTGATTTATACGAGGTGATTTTGCCAGGCGACCCGAACCGAAAACCGCTGGTTACCTGGGCGCAGTACAATGACGAAATAGAACAATTGATTTTCAAGAATTTATCAGGAATGACCTCCTTTAATACGGAAGTGAATTTCGAGCAGCAGGAATTGCTGGAAGGCTGGTTAATGTTATCGCATATCGCAGAATCTAATACACCACAAGGATAAAAGCATAGACAATGAGTACGATTTCCCCTATACTAAAATACAATTTCGAACCTTCTGGTACGACGCTGAAAGACCTTTCTGGCAATGGAAATGTTGGCACAGTCGGGTCCAGTGTTCAGATAGTAAATAATGACCCTACCATGGGAACTTGCCTGGAGCTTACGGGCGATGATAATAGTTATATTTCCTTTCAAAATCTTCCGGGTACGGGCGTTTCTGACCTCTCAAATGGGATTACGATGACTGCCTGGATCAATGCAACTTCTCTCGATAAAGCTCCTGTCCTCTTGAATTTCGGCAATGACTCGGCCAATATTTCTTTTCAGCTGGGTTCTGGAAAGCCTTACGTTTATCTTATTTCGGATGCAGTTGGTCATAGCGTCAGTAGTTCCAAAGCCATAACGGCTAATCAATGGGTACACCTGGCCATTACCATCGATTCCAATGGCAACGGAGTAGTTTTCCTCAATGGCGCAGTGATCAATCAGGATCAGACGAGTACGGTCCCAATGCCAAACATGGCCACTACTACTAATTTAATTGGTAAAGGAGCCTGGAACAATGTGCCTCCAGGTGCACCGCTATTTGAGGGAATGATTGCCTGGATGGCGATTTATAATGGTCCGTTAGATCAGGGAGCGGTGCAAGAAGACATGATGGAAGGTCAGGTCAGACAGTACTCCACTTATAGACAGAGCTTTCCTCTTGATTTCAAGTTGCAAAGTGATGACGGAGGTTCCGAAGTTCCTATTCTCTATATTGAAGATGAAGGGGATGGAGAGAATTTGAAGTTCAGTGTCAAAAACAATAGTGGTAAATCTCTCACACTGGTCAAGCCAACTGGCTCTGCTTCTGACTTCCATTTTCAGCTGCATTTTAGGCCCGGAACTTTATCCTCCAATTTTTTAAGCAAGACACCTACACTGCTCAACGCTGCAGACTGGACAGTATCCCTTGCCAAAGGGTCTGCAGGAACTGACCTGCTTGATTTTTTATATTCCGGTACGGAACCCATCTCTCCTGGCGAAGAAGTAGTTCTTACGATCGAATCAGTCAACGCAAGCGCTATTGGTGGTTCACGAAATACAAACGTTGAGTTTCAATATGCTAATGTGCAGGTAGGCCCTACACCGGATGTGGTGCAAGGTTTTAAGATGCAAAACCTGAGTATCGTCAACCATACCGGCCAAAAAAATATTTCTCTCAGAGCGGACATTATTGGAGGTGCGCGGATCCTGAACTATACCAAACCATTAAATGTAACAGATAGCCAAAGTACTCCTCCTCAAAGTGAATTGTTATTTCGAATTGTCAATACAGGAGATGAGCCCTTGCCTCTGCGAACACCTACGTCACCGAAAGGTGCGACAACATTCGAACTGATCCTGGATATTCAACCAGAGGGAGAATTGGTAGAGTGGGCACTTATGGACCAGGGAGATATAGCAAATTTGGTACTGGAATTACCAGTTATCGGCCTGGCGAAGAGCGCAACTGGTACGGTGATCACGCTACAGGAACCTTTGGCTGCTCCCATTGTGGCAAATACGGTATTGAACGTTGATCCACCATCTGGGACCGCTTTTACGGTAACGGTAAGTGGTGACGGTGCCATTGCCGGAAAGTATGAGATTCCAATAGAGACAACTACGCAAGATATTGTGCCGGGTTCCATTTTGAAACTAAGTAGCAATCAGGCTTCATGGAGCATTACCCCTGATGCATCTGTGCCAACATTGGTGAACAATCAGCTTCAATGGACGATTCAAAACCAATCTCTGCAACAGTTGGAGCAGGGAGCAAGTCTGGAATTTACCTTAACTGGCATTACCTGTAGCTTACCGGCAGGTGCTTCGATCGTTACGATTCAATACAAAAATGTGCCCAACCACTGGGATGGTCAATTTGCGCTGAAAGTTGAAAAGTCACCAGCGGTCTATAAAGGCAATGAAATGGGCATCAATGTGGGCGAGCCATCCGCCAGTTTACACATCCAGGAGCAGGATGGAACAATACCGGTCAGGATAGGCCAAAAGAAATCTACAACCTCGCTCGAACCCTTTGGCACTATTAATTACATAATTGAAAGTGTATTTGATCTTCCAAGTGGCTTGATATTAATCGGGTCGACGACACAAATTAGTAATAATCAAGCGTTGAGCTTCCTTGTAAATCAGGAGGGTACCCTTAAGACAAAGAATGTCGTAATAGCAACGAGCAATTCAAACCTGATTTATTTCAATAACCATGTCCTGTGTGTAGATGTAGGAGATGGCAGTGGCATTGATGTTTATGATATAACGGGCCTTGCTGAGAATGGTGATTTTGATTCTGAGCCAAAATATATATCTAGTTATACGATGCCTGGTTCTTACGGAGGGTGGGGGCAACATTATTATATACATAAGGATTTCCTGTTTACACCTATTGGTTATGAATATGATGATGACTATTGCATTGGAGTCATTAACCTTACAAACCTCGCTCAGGGCGGCGCAGTGAGTAAAGCAACCTCCGTTACTGATAGTAAAACGTATTTAATCGGAAGTGGAAACTACTTATATGCCCTCATATCGGGAGATATCTTTACCGTTTATGAAATCCAGGACGATGGAAGTCTCCTGCAACAAGGTACACTTAAGTTTATGTCAATGACTTCTGGTGGCGATATTCAAATGGCTGTCGGTGGAAGTCAGGTTTTTGTGACGGAGAATGGTGATTCGCATAGGCGTCTGTGGACTGTGGAGGTATCTGATCCAACATCTCCGAAACTAATTTATAAAACAGTTTCCAATGCCGTGGATTCATTTGGTTTGGGAGTAGATGGAAACTTGCTCTTTAATGGCGATCAGGACAAGATTGAGATTTACAACGTCGTTGATGCTTCCGCTCCGATCAAGCTGTTTGATTATGCTTATCCCAATCTTGTTAATCAGATTACTCTTAGTCAGGAGTACATTCTGATAACGGAATATGATAATGGTCAGGAGAGTTGTAACGTTTATTCGAAGCAACAATTTTACGAACGATTATTTGGAGTCAGTACCTTTTTATCTCCTGATCGGATTGAGATTGGTACTTCCAATTTGTCCAAGAATGCTCACCTCAGCCTCCCATATCCAATAAGTACTGGACATAACGGTATAGTTATTGGTGAAAATTCTGGCACCGATTCCAGTGCACTGGCCATTTCAGTTGATTCCGGATCAGCAGCGGACCCACTTTCAATCCATAGCAATAGCGGTGAACCCATATTCAATGTAAAAAAACCTGGAAGCAGCGGTGGTCCTTACCTGGTAGGTATTGGAACAGCAACGCCGCAGGCTCCATTGGATGTGGAAATTCAATCGGCTTCAAGTATTTCTGCCCAATTCTGGGCGTACAATGCATCCGGCGGACAGAATGTTGCTGAATCAACTGCTTCACCAAACGATGCTCCGGTATCGATTAGGGCCGCCGGAACTGTCCGTGCTGCTCAATTTTATGCTGTGTCTGATGTGAGAATTAAGGAAGCTGTTGAGCGATCGGACCAGGCTGCTGATCTAAAAGCATTGCTGAAACTGAAAATCTCTGATTACGGGTATGTGGATTTAGTGGGAAAGGGCAACCAAAGAAAGAAGGGACTGATTGCGCAGCAAGTAAAAGAGGTAGTTCCTCAGGTGGTAGCTGATAACAATGTCGATTTTATTCCCAACATCTATGCCATGGCAAAAAAGATCCTTTGGAATTCCTCTGAACAACAATTGACAATAACGATCAATCAGGCGCATGAACTACAAGTAGGGAATGTGGTTCGACTGATCGCAGATCAGGGTGCAAAAGAGAAGGCTGTGATTGAAATATTGGACGATTCCTCTTTCATCGTTGGAGAATGGTCAGAGCCAACAGAACAGCTCTTTGTTTTTGGAAAGCAGGTAGATGATTTCCATACGGTTGATTACGATCAGGTGGCCATGTTGGGAGTCAGTGCGATTCAGGCGTTGCACGATGACGTGCAGGACTTACGTCAGGAGGTGCGAGACCTGAGAAAGGTAAATGAAGACTTGAAAGAACAATTGAGCTTGGAAATGTCTGATCTTAAGGCCGAACTAGCGGCTTTAAAAGGAGTGCTATGCATCCAACATTCAAATTAATGTGATAAACGAAAAGGTTTGATAAGGACTTTTGAATAAAGAAGCTTGAGATATGACTAAAAATGAGATTTCCCCTATTCTGAAATACAATTTCGAACCTTCGGGAACGACCCTAAAAGATATTACTCGCAATGGAAATGTTGGCACGATCGGGTCCAGTGTACAGGTCATTAATGATGACCCGGTCATGGGGACCTGCCTGGAATTTACGGGCGATGGTAATAGTTATATTTCCTTTCCAAATCTTCCGGGTACCGGCATTTCTGACCTTTCCAATGGGATCACAATGACGGCCTGGATCAATGCGACTTCTGTAGATGAACATCCGGTCTTGCTGAATTTTGGAAATAGCACTAATAATATCTCTTTTCAGATAGGTTCAGGGATCCCTTATTCTCAAATTGTTGAAGGAAGTCAGGTTCAGAGCCTTTCTTGCAGTCAGGTTATTGATACTGGAAAGTGGTATCACCTTGCCATTACCATTAATTCTTCGGGCAATGGAGTGGTCTATATTAATGGAGCAATAATCAATCAAACAACCATCAACTTGTTACCGCCAGTCAACATGGCTACCACGACTAATTGGATCGGAAAAGGTTCGTGGGGGAATACAGGTACAGCCGCACCTCCTTTTAAGGGAATGATGGCCTGGATGGCCATTTATAATGGGGCATTGGATCAGGGTGCGATACAAGAAGACATGATGGAAGGCCAGATCAGACAGTATTCCACTTTTCGGCAGAGCTTTCCTCTCAATTTTAAATTACAAAGTGAAGACAGAGGTTCAGAAGTTCCCATCCTCTATATTGAAGATGAAGGGGATGGAGAGAACTTGCAGCTCAGCGTCATCAATAATAGTGAGAAATCCATCACATTAATAAAACCGACGGGTGCTGCTCCTGATTTTCATTTTCAATTACATTTTAGACCCGGAACTTTATCGTCCAATTTCTTAAGCAAGACACCCACACTGCTCAACGCTGCAGACTGGACAGTATCCCTTGCAAAAGGGTCTGCGGGAACTGACCTGCTCAACTTTTTGTATTCCGGTACAGAACCTATATCTGCCGGCCAGGAAGTGGTCATAACAATCGAATCAGTCAATGCAAGTGCACTTGGTGGTTCTCGAAATACAAACGTTGAGTTTCAATATGCGAATGTGCAGGTAGGACCTACTGCCGATGTAGTGCAGGGATTCCAGATGCAAAACCTGAGTGTCGTCAATCATTCCGGTGAAAAAGATATTTCTCTAAGAGCAGACATTGTTGGAGGTGCTCGAATCCTGAATTATGCCAAACCTTCAGACCCGGAATTGGGACTAAGCGATCCGCCACAAAGTGAACTGCTCTTCAGAATTGTCAATACCGGAGCTACACTTCCTTTGCGAACACCCTCCTCCGCGTATGGTGCCACTGAATTTGTTCTTAACGTCGATGTTCAAACGGACGAAGAATTCATGGAATGGGCGTTGATGGGGGCGAATGATCATAAACATCTCATCCTGGAAGTGCCAGTATTGGGTGTAGTGAAAAGTGCTACAAGCACCTCAGTTACTCTTCAGGAACCTTTGGCTTCTCCGATCGCCGGAAATGCCCAGCTCAATATTATTCCTGCAACTGGACCAGAGATTCTGATTACGGTCGCATCAGAGGGTGCAGCTGTTTCGAGTTCACAGATTCCTATTGTGAAAACCTCTGACACAATATCAACAGGAGCTTCAGTTAACTTGTCAAGTAACCTGGCTAAATGGAAGGTGGTGTCGCAATCATCCAACGGCACTCCACTTACCTGGACGATCCAAAACCAATCATTGACGGAGTGGAAGGAGAATACCAGTCTGGAGTTTTTGCTTACGGGTATCGAATGTAGTTTGCCTGCTGGCTCTTCGGTGATAACCATCCAGTATAAGAACTTCCCAGGGCATTGGGAGGGCCAATTTGACCTGAAAGTGGAAAAGTCGCCCGTAGTTTATAGAAACAATCAGATGGGCATCAATACGGGAGTACCAAATGCAAGCTTGCACATCGTGGAGGAACAAGGAGAAATTCCTTTGAAGGTTGAAGAAAGAATAACTACTGCTGCTCCGACTTCCTTTCCAACTCATGATGTCAAGCAGGACGTGCGCATGATGCGTTTGCATGATGTAGGTCAGAATACTTACATGGATGAAATTATGGGTGGCGATTTTTCCAATTCCCAGGGAGAGATAACGTCTTATGTTCAGGCCTGGCAATATGAAGACTCATCTTATTCGTGGAATTTTCTAATCAACGCAACAGATGTTACGGCTGAATTTCCAAATTTGCCGGGACGGGCTGCTTACCACTATAATTATGCATATGTACGCGTCCCTGGATCCACAGATATTAATATCTATACACTCGACTTTCAGGTAAATAGCCCTGTGCTTGGAACGATCAAATCCGTTGGTTTTGGTCAGGATGCCTTCGTTGGGATCAATCAGGGGTTTTTATTTGCTCAAAACATTGCCAGTGGAGTGAATAATATCCTGGTTTATGACATCAATGCTTCTGCGACAGACCCCACATTGGTCCAGACCCTGGAATTGAAAAACCTGTCTTCGTATGCGTTGTTTCAAGGTGGCTATGCTTACCTTATTTATGATTCCAAGTTCTCGATCCAGGCTATTCAATTGGATGGCAGTCTGACTGAGATTGGTTCGGTTGCAATCAGCTCAGTAGGGGAGATAACGGTTTTTGAAAACCTGGCCTTCGTGTGCCCTCTCATTGGAAATTCGATCACCATCATAGATATCTCAAATCCGGTATCCCCTACCATTCAGAAACTGACCTTAGGTAGTGAAGAAGCCTCTGCTGGGCCTTCTTTGACAGTACAACTATTCGCTAATATCCTTATCGCTGGATATTTGGGGCAGCTTCTTATCTATGATCTGACAGTATTGTCCACTCCTAAATTAATCCATACAGAATCCTTGACAAGCGATTTTTCAGGTACCAATAGCTCTAATTTTGGGATATCCGCGGTAGGTACGGTGGGCAAGTATCTGTATGTATCTGGATTGACAGATAATACCGGAGATGGTCAAACCTACCTTTATGATAAAGAAAAGATTTTGAATTGGTTTTTTGGAGGGAGAGGTACTTCAATCACCTCCAATCAAATCAGTATTGGCTCCGTGCCAAGCAATGCATCGATGAATCTTCCCTATCCATCTGTAGGTGGGCAGAATGGCCTGGTAATCGGAGAAGCTTACAAGAGTAAGATGGCAGCTTTATCCATTCATGTGGATTCAGGGTCTGGCGTTAACCCATTGGCCATCAATGATAGCAATGGCAATTCGGTGTTGAATGTGAATGTACCTGAAGGCCAGGGCCAGTCGTTCCGCATGGGCATCGGAACGAATAATCCACAAGCTCCTTTACATGTGGCAAGCACGTCACCGGTGAAAACTCCGGATAACTTTGGTTTCCTGAACGATAAAGGTTATTCGGTTGGCACAACTCTGCCAGTCACGATAGGAGATTACGCAGGAACTCAAACGCCACCTACAGGGATTTACGCAGAGGGATATGTGCAGGCAGAACAATTTTTTGCAATCTCCGACATTAGGATCAAAGAAGCGATTAAAACGTCTGATGGCACGGAAGATCTTCGGGCGTTACTCAAAATAGAGATTGCGGATTACCGATATATCGATGTAGTAGGGAAAGGGAACCAGGGCAAGAAAGGATTGATTGCCCAGCAGGTAAAAGCAGTCTTCCCCCAGGCAGTGAATGCTGCAAACTCGGACTTTGTACCTGACATCTATGCCATGTCCGATCAGTTGGATTGGGTTTCATCAATACAACAACTAAGAGTAAAATTAGAGAAGCCACACAATGTTAATAAAGGAGATATCCTCAGACTCATTGCTGACCAGGGCCAGAAAGAGAAAGAAGTAATCGACGTGATCGATGAAAAAACGTTCGTGGTAGGAGAGTGGTCTGAGTCAACAGAACAGCTCTTTGTTTTTGGAAAGCAGGTAGATGATTTCCATACGGTAGATTATGATCAGGTAGCCATGTTGGGTGTCAGTGCGATTCAGGCGTTGCATCAGAAGGTAGAGGACTTAAAAAAGGAAAATGAAGCCTTAAATCAAAGACTTGATACGGAATTGGAAGACCTGAAGGCCCAATTCGAAGCTTTTAAAAGTTCAATGAAGATTCAACATCAAAATTAAGGTATGAGTGTTGTAGGAGATATCATGAGCGTGAAGGACGCTCTGGAAACGGAAAAGGAGAATATTCTCTCTACTTCCACACAGATCAATAGTGTAATTAAGAGTGGTCTGGCCTGGTTGAAGACCAATGAGGATACATTCGGAAGTGACCTGACCTCTGCTCTTTCAACCTTGAGTTCGGAATTTAGCGCACCTTCTCTCAGTGACTTTGAAACTGCAATTGAAGGTATTTCTTCGGATCTGGATAGTGAATTGGACTCAATCCTTAGTAGCTTATATACCATAAAAGATGACCTGGATCCTGCTCAGACCATTGATTCCTTATTGGGTGAAATTCCTGAGATCCCTGCCCTTCCAGGCTTGCCAGGTCTCAATGCCAGCGTGTTTCAGTCAATTCTGTCCACATTGTTGGGTGATCATTTTTCTCTTTCTCTGAAGGACTTGCCATCATCGCCAGGACAGGCACCCAGTGATGGAGGAGCGACAAGCGGAAATGCTACGGATATAACGGGGCTGCTGTTTTCCACTTTTGAGTCACAGTTGGAGAGTTTTTTTTCTACCTATTCTTCAGAGTTGGATTCCATGAAAGCCAGCTTGGAAACCTACGCCGAAAAAAATATTGCCTCCTCTTTGGATACTAATGTTGCTGCTGCTGTGGAAAACCTTTTGGCATCCAAATCAGCGATAACCACGGATTTAATTAAAACACAGTTCCAAACACTGGTAAGCAGTGAACTTACCTCAGCCTTCAATGTAGGTCAGTCATTATTCACCTCGCTTCAAAGTGACCTTTCTACAGTAAGGAAAATGTTCGATGACATCCTGACCAATCCGCTGGATAGCACCGAACCATTGTCCGAGTTGTACATGGATTTAACAGGTTTATCAAGTCCGCCTACCCTTTTAGAAGTTGTTTCGTATGTATTGGCGATTCCCCTGACTTTATCTGCTCAGGCGGCCACTGGGAGCAATTTGACTTTCCCGAATACACCCTTTCAGACATTTGATCAGACCACCAAAACAGAAATGCTTGCTAGCCTGCAGTTGCTGGACATTGTCATTTCTATAGGAAATAAAGCTTACAACTACTATCAAGACAAATATGGTAATCCCGTTTCTTATCAGTATAAGATCATGATGGGCGTTATCGGCAGCATTCAATCCGGTCTAAGTCAAGCGGCTTTCTATCCTGATAAGAATGGTTTTTTCTCAGGAGTAACCAAGGACAATGCGCTTTGGGGTATCCAATGCTTCACTGGTTTTGGTTTATCTCTGATCAAGTGGATCATGGGGGCGTATTGGTCTTATCAGAACAAGGATCAAAACAACCTGGAGGCATTGCAACAAAAATCAAATGAGATTAAAAGTGAATTCGATCAAATACTCGAAGCTTTTAATACCAAATACGAAGAAGTCGCTGAAAAAATCGAAACTAAGCTTCCTTCTTTTACCACCGTAAACACAGATTACCTAACGGAATTGAATGCGGATTTGAGCAACATTTATACATGGTTTACCGGTGCCTCTTCGGATTATACAAAAGGCTTCAATGAGCTGAAGACTTTGACCTTTGATAGCGATTCGATTAAGAAAAATATTTCGGCGGTATCCAACAGCGTCGTGAGCGTTCAGTTTCCAAAAGGAACATTCGCGAAGAAAAGCGATCGGAGAAATTTCCTGATGGTCCTTATGGATGATTCAGATAATTTATTGAGTTATCAGAATAGTTTTTTGAGACTTGAAACTTCTTTTGCTGTTTTTCAGGAGTTTGCCGCAAAAGTAGAGCCGGAACTACAAACGAAGGAACAGAATTCCAGCAACCAAAGCAAGTTGATGGATGCCATTTTTCCGTCATTTGATATTGTCTTGCAATTGTTGACTTTGGAATGGAAATTATTGCTGGCGAAATCTGGAGGCACCCTGGTATCTACGACTACCGCCAAAGTAGTGTTTTCAACATTACTATCCGTTATTTCAGATGCCATCGGGCTTTACTATTATAACAATCCTCCTGGATCAGATTCGAAAGCCCAAAAAGGCAAGGACTATATGAACAACGCCATTTTTGTAGTGTCCAAATTCTATGAGTTCATGTTGGCCATGGATAACCTGGATATGGGTGTGAGTATTACCAAAGTGAAAGCCACTGACAATCCGTCGCTAACTGTCGAATTCAATTTCGATGTTTCAGCTGCTAGTCTAACGAACAGTTTTACAATTACTGGAGCAAGTGGCAATCAAGCAATCAGCTCTGTAGTTCCGGGATCAGATAAATCGTCATTCACGGTCACACTAGGGGAGACATTAGTAAATGGTAGCTATACTATCAGTACAGTAGAAAGTGTCTTTACAGGTCCGATGGGCAAATCCGTCACAGCTTCAAAGAATTTCACCATACCAGCCTCAAATTCATGATACTCGGATTGATCGATAGCCATATCAGTAGCGGGTTAAACACTCAGGTGAAACGTCAACGGCGGAGTTCTCATGGGGACCAGACGCTACAGGTTTTGCGAACTTCTTACTTTGAGTGGTCGGGACAGGCATTGAACTTCGAGCACCTTGGTTTGGTGAGTATCCCGGATCAGGAGAATATATTTTATCATCTGCTGGATGGGGTGGATCAATTGATCAGTAAAGAGGTCAGGGTTATATGTATGCCAATTGGATTCACAAAACCCAGTCCTTTGTTGGAAACCCTGGTGAATACTATTGAGCGACATGATATTTTGTTGGTTGCTCCATCAGGAAATAAGGGCGAGGGAACGGTCACATATCCGGGAAAGTACCCAAGCGTGATTTGTGTCGGAGCGATTGATCAACAGAGAGCGGTGGCCTCATTTTCAGGGAGTAGTTTAGACGAACAAGGCAATTGTTTCAAACCGGATGTGGCGGCTGAAGGAGTTCATGTTCCCGTGAAGATTGAAAGAGAGCTTCCTCAAGTCGTCAACGGAACATCTTTGGCTTGTGCCAAAGTTGCGGGTCTCCTGGCAGCGATGATTGAGACAAACCCTGTTGCTACATCGGAGCAATTGCGAAGTGCACTGTATGGAAGTGGTGTGCCCTCGGAAAGTAGTCGCTTTGGCAGGATCAATGCCAGGCAGGCTATGAATCTTGTCAAGCAAACTCAACCAGCAGAGAAAAAGCTTAATCCAGCCGTCAATTTAAGTTTTACAAAATCCTGGATTGATCCAAGACTTGAATATCAATGCATGGAAGCATTGAAAGGGGGAAGAGAAGTGGCTGCTCTGGTATCAGGGAGTGGGGAAGTACTTCCGGAGAGACATGGAATTTCTTCCATGAAGACCTTTAAAAATTTTGACATTTCGCATGTTGTAGCCAATGCGGCGTTTTATGACATGCTCTTCGATCGACCCGATCTGAAATGGGCGAGTGCGGTCGATATAAACTATTTTGATTTATGAGCTTCTTAGACGGCAAATACTTTGCAATCACGATTGGGGATGTTGAGATAGATCTCAGTCGGGCAGAAGACCCATCTGATGCCACCAAGTACAATGAAGCGGCAGTGGTACAACCTGCTCCGTATGAAAGCCTGGTTATCGATCAGGCACTGGTAAATGGCCTTTCTACGGATGTCGGAGCGCTCTTTCCATCAGGATTGTCTATCACGATCAAAGATGTTTCTTTTTCCAAGACCAGTGCTGGCAAGGCGATCGCTGCCAATTTTGGCCTGGACCTGGACTTTTCGGCATTGCCTTTGGTTGGCCATATGTTTCCTGCGGATTTAAAGTTTTCCGTCGAAGACATCCAGATCCTGATGTATACGGGGAATGAGACATTGGATTCAACTGAGATCGATGCGCTCGATGCCCTACTTCCAACAGGGATTGCGCCTTTGCCAACGGTGGTTACCCCGGGAGTCAATTTTTCCGCCACCTTAAATGCGGGTACAACCACCCAGGTCATTAGCTCGGGCTCACTGAGCCAATTGGGTACTCCCAGCCAATCCGGCAATTCCGCCAATACTGCTTCGGGGGGTAAGAGCAGTCAAGGGAATGTCAATAAGAAGTTTGGCCCTGTATTTATCCAATCGGTAGGCATTGACTTCACGAATGGTGATTTAAATTTCGTCGTAACGGGTTCCATAAAAATGGGCCCGCTTACCATCACCCTCGATGGGTTATCCATTGGTAGTCCGCTTAACGAATTTGCGCCTGAGGCTAGTTTACATGGCCTTTCCGTTGATTATCACAACGACACCATTAACATCGGTGGGGGACTCGTACATGACACGGTAGATGGATTGATCGTTTACAACGGCGCTTTGACCGTAGACCTTACCAAATTCCAAATGTCTGCTTTGGGGTCTTATGCAGACGATCATGGAAACCCCTCTTTCTTTGTTTTTGCTCAATTGAATGAACCACTGGGAGGGCCCTCTTTTTTCTTTGTGACAGGGCTGGCCTTCACTTTTGGCTACAATCGAAATCTCGTTGCTCCGCAGGTCCAGGATGTGAGCACCTTTCCACTGATTCAGGCAGCTGCCGGAAATATTGCAGCCCCTAAAGCCGGAGCTACCTCACTGATTCCCCCGGGAATGAATACGTATTTGCCACCTCAGGTTGGGGAATATTTCGTGGGGATCGGAGTGAAATTTACCTCCTTCAAGGTGATCAATTCATTTGCCTTGTTTATCGTCAAATTTGGCAAAGAGCTTGAATTTGATCTGTTGGGTTTGTCCAGTTACATTGCGCCAAATCCGACTGATCCAAAACCAGTTGCAACAGTCGAATTGGAGATTGTGGGTAGCTACAAACCGGCAGCGGGTACGTTGCTGATCCGGGGCATGCTGACCCCCAATTCGTTTGTGCTTTCAAAGCAATGTCATTTACATGGAGGGTTCGCCATTGCTTGCTGGACAGAAAACAGCCCGCATAGTGGTGAGTTTGTCTTTTCATTTGGTGGCTACGGCAATCACTATACACCGCAACCTTACTATCCGCAAAACATTCCTGAACTAGGGTTTCTATGGCAGGTTGATAGCAATCTGAGCATCAAAGGCGGAGGGTATTGGACCATTACTCCGCATCGGGTGGTCGCCGGAGGATTCTTGAAAGCGGTTTATAACATTGGATGGGTAAGGGCTTCCTTCAATATCAATGCGTATTTCATGATTGACTGGTCGCCGTTGCACTATGAAGGACATTTCCAGGTTGAATTTTCACTTGACGTACATATTGATTTTTTGTTTGTCTCCTGTTGGTTAGGATTTACAGTAGGAGAGGGGCTTAGAATTCATGGCCCGGAGTTTGGAGGAGTGGCCAGCATCAGTTTGTACGTCTGCACCGTGAACATTGCCTTCGGATCTGCCCCGGAACCTAAGCCGTTACTGGATTGGGCTACTTTCCAGTCATCTTTCACGCCTGCAAAATCGGATCCCACAACCGGAGCCATACTGGATATGGTAAAAGTAAATCTGATCAGTGGTTTGATTAAGACTGCTAATGATGCGACTGCTCCCGGTGGAAAAGTAGAGGTAGTGAATCCGAAAGACTTGTCTTTTTCCATCAGTACGTTCATTCCAAATACTACGTATCAATTTGAATCGGATTCGAAGATCCATTGTCCGGATTTTGGGGTTGCCCCAATGGGTGTTGACCTTTCCAGTGATACAACCACTTCTCCTTATAATTCGGCTTTGGAGATAACCATCGAAAATGGCGACGGGCAATTTCTGGTAAAGATTCCACCTGGCCAGAATGCTCCGGTTAATCAAAGCGTGCCGCGTGCGATGTGGGGACTAACCACCGATACTTCGGAAGGTCGAATGGTTTTGGCATTCAATGACCTGACAATTGCATTAGCGAAACCACCAACGGCAGGTGAAACAATTCCGATAAAAAGAGAAGATCTGGCCTGGGAGATTGAGCAAAATTCCAACGGAAATTTTGCCTGGAATACATTGATAGGTTTTGATAAATCATCCTCTCAGGAGACCACAATTTCGAATACGGCAAGTAATAACCAGTCTGCTGTATTAACTGCATTGGGATTGGCAATGCCCACCAACGCCATTTCAGACCTTGAGAATCGACTGGCACATACGAATTCCAGTGTTTTAGTTGGAAGTTTATAAAATGAATCACCATGAGTAACGCTTCAGAATACGTTTCTTTTTTACAATACCATGTACCTGCTCTGGATGCGGGTCAATACAAGATCACAGCAACTCAAACACTGACTGTTCCCAGCGGACCTACACCTTTCGCTGTTGAAAAAACGATTTTAGTAGCCGGAGACCGGTTTTCTGTTCAAAAGAGCCAGATCCAGGCCTGTTTCCCACCTCCTGGAAATATGGGAGACTATTCCAGTGATTTGCCTCATATCTTATTGAATAGAAGCACATTACCCTGGGAACGTTTTGCTCAATCTGGGAACAAAACATTACCCTGGCTGTGGTTATTCATTTTTGACGATGAAGACATCAAGAAGGGTAATGTAAAAGTAACTTCTGGTCCCATCCAGAACTTCGTGAACTTTGATGGAACAGGCCCCAGTACTGCAACGATTGCACTTGCTTCTGAAGCAGGTGAGGTTACAGGAAGTGGGTTAAGTGCTACCTACGACCCAAAGACGGTAAATGTGGTCCAGATCAACACAAATTGGGCAACTGATAACAATGTGATTCCCGATAAGATGGATCTTCCTTTGATGACAGGTGTTAGAGTAAATGCTGACGCATCTCAACTTCTAAATGAGAATGATTCCGAGGGCGTGACAGAGCTGGCTATGTGTATTGCGAATCGCCTACCTCAGCCGGGTGTAAAGACTTACGCCCACTTGCTTTCTTTAGAAGGCCGGTATAATGAGGCTTCTGGCGTATTTGAAACCAATTCTGAAGACGAATTAAGCTTTGTTAGCCTAACCAACTGGTCTTTTATGTGCACTGCAGAAAGTGCAGAATCGTTTTCAGATTACTTGCTGAATGTAGACTGCAGTGATTTTAAACTACCAGACCTTGATACTTCTGTAGCCGGAGCGTCCATTGCCAATCAGTACCTGCAAAGGGGTGCAGTGGCCTTACCGCATCATTTGAAAGCAGGGGGGGAAGTCATTTCATGGTATCATGGACCTTTGATTACAGGACTGCAGACAGATGAAACCAGTCTGGTATCCTTGCCGGTCCAGTCATCGGATGAGTTACTACGACTGGATGACAACCTTGGTATGTTAGACACTTCCTATGCGGCTGCCTGGGAACTGGGACGAATGCTTACCCTGAACAACAAGGGGTTGTCTATGAAGATGTATGCCTGGAAGCGACAACAATCATGGAGTCAACAACAGGCGGAATATGATATTTTTTATGACCTTCTGCCGATAGACAGACAGAATGCTCAGCAACAGGCAGATTTGAACCAATGGGAGGAGATTAAAACCTGGTTCAGGTCATTGAATCTTCTTGAAAATATTCCGTTCAATTATCTGGTGCCTGATGAGAATTTACTGCCAGAAGAATCCATTCGGTTCTTCCAGTTGGACAATCTTTGGATATCCTGTTTGCTCGATGGCGCCTATAGTATTGGTCGTGTCACACAAACAGAAACACAGCGAGATGCAACACTTAATCAAGGGGGTAGTGATGCCAAATACCCCCAGGTCAGTGGTTTTTTATTGCGATCTCAAGCGGTAAATGGCTGGCCCACTTTGATGGTGGAAGCAACCACTGTCGAACCAACAGCTTCGAATCCCGTTCCTCCAACTTTGAATGTGCTTCGCATGGATCGTTTAGGCTCGGATGTTTTACTTTGTCTCTTTGAAGGAGAGGCGCAATATTTTGATATACACCTCAAACCTGAATCCATTCATTTTGGGTTTAGTCCACCCGCAGAAGATAAAGGTCCGGATGATTATACCAAGGAGTTTAGGTTTGGTTTTAATGAGAATGGTGGACAAACGCAGAGGAAAACATTCCAGGCACCCCTGAGTATTCCTATTAAATGGAAGTCTTTTACCGAATCTACAGGAGGGACAGATCCGAACCCTTGTCGTATGGTCGATTTACCTGCTTTGAAGGAAGATATGCTCAATCAAACCATTGAATTGGAATGTTTGCAACTTAATTCAGCAGAGTTTGCCATGGAGATGGTTCAGGGTGTGCCGAAGGTGGTATTTGCGAAAAACACAACTACCTAATTATTTTCTCAAACACTTCTCACTTGAAGTTTTTGCAACAACGCTTTTACTCTGGTTGCTTCTTCGTTCTGACCTAAGGCTAGAAGGGCTCTAAGTTTACCTTTCAATGCTTTGGTTCGGTTGGTGCGTTGTGCGAGTGATTTATTGAACAGGATCAGTGCTTCTTCATATCGTTCTCGCTCCAATAACCAATCTCCGTATTGTTCAAAGGACGGATACGCGATGAATGGAGGGCCAGAATCATAACCAGCTTCCTCTTCCAAAGCCACGGCTTCCAGCAAGTGTGCTTCTACAGATTGAGATTTACCTGAAAGCATATCGGCAAGTGCTTCAATCTGATGGATCACTACCTCTGTGCGGGTCAGACTTTCTTTATTGGGGGCGTACCGTGTGGGCCCTGCGCTGCACAGGGCTATTCCCTGATCATTAACCAATAACCTGGAAGCTTCAAGATGCGACTTTAATGTGGCTGCCTCAGCACGAATGCTGGTGACGTCCTTTTTGTCAAAGGCCAGGAGGCTTTTTAAGAAGTGGATTTTTGCTTTTCCTTCCATGCCTATTTTCAAGGCACTTTCGTCGATATCTTGAAAAGCGAGATTTTCTGGCCATGTGCCAGATTCGATCCGCTGCTGGTTTTGCATCATGATGAGGTAGCTTTTACTGGAAGTGCCATCGCTGTGATACCGGATCATTTCATCCAATAGAGAAATCGCTTTCTCGTAATCTCCCATTTGTAAATGGCCATAGTGCAACCATGCCATTGAATGATAGCCCCTGGCTCTTCCATTCAATCCCTTGTTTTCGACTCTTTTCAGACTGGCATTATAGGAGGCTCTGTTGGAACTGATCACTTCTTTCCACATGCCCAAAGCCACATATATATGAGAAGGCATGTGTAGGGCGTGAGCTGCGTCCGGAGCTACCTGGGCATAATTGTTGGCGGCTTCTATCGCCTCTTTAGCGAACTCCGGGTTATCGTTGGCGTGGATCATGTAGTGGAGTGCTCCAGGGTGAGTAGGGTTTTCTAACATGATACTTCTCGCCACTTCTGAAGATAGGTCCAGGTTTTCCTGATCATCATATCCTGCCCACATCAGTGCAAGGGAATAAAACGCTGCTACTTCAAGATTACCTGAATGGCGGAGGTACATCTTTTCCATGTGACTCACATATTGTTGATTACGATCACGTAATTCCCCTTCACCATATAAGAATTCAATACCCATCCAAAAGTCTCTCTCCAGTTGGTTTTCCGCTTTCGCAAGTCGGTCCTCCTGATTTGAGCCTAATTGCGTCATTACTGCTCGACCCGCATCCACGTTTTGCAGACCCCATAGCGCTTTATAATGCGTCATGGCTAGGCCCCAATAAACCATAACTTCCGTCGGATCAGCCTGCTGTGCCCTATCGAAAGCCTCGCGTGCATCCTCGTATTCAAAGCTATGCAAGAGGAGCAACCCCTGATCAAAGCCTGCTTTGGCTTCTTTAGAGATAGAAAACTTGTGATCCAAGTTCCCCAAATGAGCGACGCTTTTAGTATGCTCTGAGGGTGTAGCGCAAGAGAACGCTATCAGAAAGCTAAGAATATAAGTCAGCGTTTTCATGTTAGGGAAGGTTTTTGATTTATGAAGTTAAGAAAGGTTGACATTGTTTCAATATCATCTTCTTCATTTACGCCGAGTACAGAATCCTTTTGGCCATGAAGTGTTGTGGAATGAAAGCCATTTCTTGCTTTCACGGAATTGAGTGAAATCGTTGAGAAAAAACCTACCAAATACCGTCATTAAGGTTATGGACAAGTAAAACGAGTTGGTGGATTTTGCCTTTCTAGCTAGAAGTTATTTGGTGTTGCTCATTTCTCGAAACAAAGTATTGCGGATTGCCTTTTTGTGATAATAATATATTAAGGGTTATCTTTCTATGATTTTCGATGTGGATTATAGTGGTTTTTAAACCATAATACTCGAAGAGAAATCAACTGATTAACACCAAACCTGATTATAATGATTAAGACATCCTTTACTAAAATTGGGATCACTAGGCCCAATGCAAGGTCGGGAAGTATAGCCGGCAAACACATTTTCTCGTTTCTATTTCTATTACTATTTGCCTTTACCGGTCTTGCCCAGAGCAAAGTCTCGGGTAAAGTCATCGATAGTAGTACAGGCGAACCGCTGGTAGGAGCAACAGTGGTGATCGCAGGCACAACCACCGGTGTGGTTACAGGCCTGGACGGTTCATTTGAAGTTACGACCGATGCAGCACCTCCATTTGACCTGGAAATCAGATTTACGGGCTTCGCGACAAAGACCATTACCATCAATTCGGCAAATGCCAATCTTGATGTTCAACTCGATGCTGGATTGTTGTTGGGGCAGGAGGTTGTGATTTCTGCGTCTCGTAGGCGCGAGAAAGTGCAGGAAGCCCCGGCTTCTGTTTCAGTGTTGACAGCAGAAACCCTGGAAGCTACTCCGAATCCAACAGATGTTACCAGAAACCTGATCAACGTCGCTGGCGTCCAGGTCCAGCAGCAGTCTGCGAATAGAATAAACATCTCAATGAGAGGTGGGTCCGGTCTATTCGGAACTTCGGTCTTTCCAATCATGGATTACAGGAGTTTGATCGGTCCGGGGATTGGTACTTTCCAAACGGACCAATCCGGGATCAATGGTTTGGATATTGATAAAATAGAAGTGGTACGAGGTGCGGGATCAGCGCTATATGGTCCTGGCGTGACTCAGGGAGTTGTACACTTCATCACCAAAAGTCCTATTGACAAGCCTGGAACGGCAATAGAATTGGTAGGAGGGGAATTGAATACCTGGGGTGGCGGGTTTCGTCATGGAACCAAAATCAGCGATAAATTCGGTTTCAAAATCACAGGCCAATATAGACAAGGCGATGAGTTCACCTTAGATCCTGATAATGCAGATGATGCCGTGCAGATCGCGCGGTTTCAAAATACAGTAACTTCTCCGGACCTTAGTAGTCTTGGAGTGGTTGATCAAACTTCTCCCGGAACTTTACTTATAGGCAATCTTGATAGCGATGGAGATGGAAACCCTATGGCTGATGATTGGTTCAACGCAGCATTGAATGCGACATTGGAATTTAGACCAAGAGATAATACATCGATCAATGTATCTGGTGGTTTTAACCAGGCAAGCTCGGTCTTCTACAACGAACAAGGAGAAGGGTTGGCGCAAGCCACTGAGTACTGGGGTCAGGCAAGAGCACAGATTGGAGGGCTATTCGTCCAATTCTTTGGCGTTTCTAATGATGGTGGATCGGACGAAAGTCCCACTTTCCTGTATCAAACGGGACTAAACACTTCTATCGCCAGAACTCAGTTTGAGGCCCAGGTGCAGTACAATTTCGACACTCCGGACATTTTGAATGCAAACTGGACGGCAGGGTTTGATTATCGTTTTGCAGGTCAGGACACGCAGGGATGGGTATACGGTCGTCAGGAAGAAGACGATGACTTTAGTGTCGTGGGAGGTTATGTCCAGGGAAAATTTGTTTTAAATAGCAAGTTCGATTTTGTTGCTGCAGGTAGATATGATCGGTTCAACTTCATCGATGATGGCGCTTTTTCTCCTCGAGCTGCGCTGGTATACAAGGCCGCCCCTAATCATACGTTCAGAGCCTCCTATAATAGATCAACGACTACTGTTTCAAACCTTCAGTTGAACATTGATTTTCCTTTGTCAGGGATCATTCCGGGATCTTTTGATGTCTGGTTGAAAGGTAATAAGGAGGAGCAGACATTTAGTGGAAGCGCAACCATCGATTGGTTCACTGGCCTGATCCCAAGTATCCCTTACGGCACTGAAGGTGCTGGCTTACCTCTGGGAGTTATTCTGGGTCAGGAAGCTGCTCCCGGACTAAGCTTGAATGATGCTGTTATCGCGCAGATTTTAGCAGGTTTGGCTGCAGATCCTGCTACTGCTGGCCTGGTACCCGCAGTTGCGGCAGCTCTGAGCGGCATTGATCCAACAACCATCGGATTTGGAGGTTCGTTATCTCCTGGCTTCAACATATTCGATGGCTCACCACTGGGCCTCCAAACGGCACCAATCTCACAGATTGCTACACAAGACACCTGGGAAATAGGATATAAAGGTGTTTTCAATAACAAGATTGGCGTGTCAGTCGACTTATATCGTGTAACAGAAGATGGGAATTCACAGTTTACGGCAATTTCACCAGCTTTTGCCCTCCTCGGAATAGATGGTTTGGCTGGAGATTTGGGAGACAATGCGGAAGGCCTGTTTACTCCAGCGTTTATTGCAGCGCTACAGGCGGCAGGCCTGGATGAAGCCACCGCCACAGCAACGGCCGCGGCACTTGCTCCTGTTATCAATGGAGCTTATACGGCTGCGGGTGACGCAGCACTAAATACACCATCAGCTGCATTTGGAGGTTTGACATTGGCTCAATTAATGGCCGCTCTCCCTTTTCATGCTACAGTAGAAACGGAGCAAGTTCCACAGGGAGATGGTATCACACACCTTGCAGCGGGCTACAGAACCTTTGATTCCAGAACGTATTACGGTTGGGATTTAGGTATCGAGTATTACGTGAATGCTGATTTGTCATTTTTCGGTAACTATTCTGGTGTCGATAAAACTGATTTCATGCAAACCGTTCGAGGGGACCTCAGCGGACAAGAGTTACCCAGTAGCCTGAACATTCCAAAAAATAAATTCAGACTAGGTGCCAACTACACACCGGAGTTAGGAATTCGAGCGAACGTCGCTTTTCAACATGATGACTCGTTTAATCCTATAGCTGGTCAGTTTTCTGGAGACACAGGTGATCGAAACCTGATCGATGCAGGAGTGGGATACAAGTTTGATTTTGGGTTCCAGTTGGATATAACTGCAACTAATTTATTTAATAATGAATACAGATACTATCAGAATATGCCGATGATTGGCAGAAGAATGCTGGCGAAAATTAAATATGAATTCTAAAAATCCAGAGTTCTTTTCATAGAGGGACATGATTTAAAAAGGCTACTCAATTCATTTGAGTAGCCTTTTTTAATAGGAATAGTGGAACCTCCGAATTTTTATTTACCTTTTCACTCATGCGGACTTGAGTCGCGCTTTAGCCAGCATATTGACCGCTCTAAAATGATAATTTGAGAGATGGAGGGATGGAATATAGGGATGCTTGCGCTTCCGATAATTCAATGATTGAGCCAAATTTTATTTAGATAGCTACAAAGCCATCT
The DNA here is from genome assembly GCA_965215825.1 of Cyclobacteriaceae bacterium. Lineage (GTDB taxonomy): Bacteria > Bacteroidota > Bacteroidia > Cytophagales > Cyclobacteriaceae > JAWPMT01. The sequence continues at coordinate 166,653 of CBDCEM010000003.1, forward strand.
TCAATTACATATTAGATCCGATTTTGATCTACCAGGTAGATGATCAATACCGTTTCCGTAAAATGATGATGGTAAATGATTCATTTAGGAATTCCTACGGATATGAGCTAAAGGAAGTGCTTCAGGCTGATTTCTCCATTATCAATGCGAATCCTGGAAAAGTACCGGATTTGATAGTTTCCATTTGTGAATCCGGGAGTGTTCTTTTTGAAACAATGCACAGAACCAAAGAAGGAGAAGAGTTTCCGGTTGAGGTTCATTCGCACTGTGTTCGAGCAAATGGAAACGTCATAGTAGTTTCTATCATTAGAAATATATCGGACCGGAAAAGGGATCAAAGTGAGTTGTTTCAGATGCAGGAAGCACGGTCAAAAACACTTAAATTAATGTCTCATGATCTCCGAAATTGCCTGGCCCAAATTGCAAGTGCACTAGTACTCCTCAATGAATACAATTTTGAGAAAAGTATTCAGGATTTAATTAACATCTTAAGTGAAGCGAACAAAAATGCGAATCACCTTTTACTTGATCACCTCAGTTCTTCTGATGATCCTAGTGATTCTTTCAAGTTAGATATACTTCCTTTTGATCTTTCAGAGTTGAACGGAAGGCTTGCTTCGAAGTATTTCAAATGAAGGTCTACCGGAGAACCACATTGCTCAATGGATTTTTTCATGTACTGAATTGGATCTTTTTGGAAAATCTTCAGGTTCTTGAAGGAGCCATTGGATGGAAAGGCTTTGGGGAGACTCATGGTTGCTAAAATATACTATCATGTACTTCAAGACATATGGAACTTATTGATTCGGAGAATTAAAGCTTAGTAGATCATTAAATCAATGTGGAAAAAATCACTATCGAAGTTGGTACAAACTTCCATAGGGTTTAAAAACAAAGAAGCGGAGCCAATTCTCACGCAATTAAGTCGGGACTGGAGTCGGGAACCTCATTGATTGGATTCAATGTCTTTGATGAGGGCTGTGGAAGCTTGTTTATACCTGCTATTTGGACGAATCTTTTCAGAGAGGGATTTTGCGCAGGAGATTTGTCCATCCAGTACAAAGCTCAAAAATAGATACCATTGCCCATCATCGTAAAAGGTCCTCTCTTCAGCAAGGTATTCATGCAGATGATTGATGGAAGGTTCAGGTGCCTTTAAGGCCAAATGGCAGATGCCCAGATAGAGCAGTGACGAATGTCATCTTCAGATTTTGGCATTTGTGAAAGCAGGTTGATAGCTGCCTCATAGTTGCCAATATCATACTGGTAGTAGGCCTCCTCTTTCATATTGGCAGGAAGTTTAGTATCCCGCGTAGTAGGTAGGATCTGATTGGGTAGAATCTGAAAGTGTTCCTCAAACGCCAACACATGATAAGGGGTAGAGGGGAACAGATACCAGATCAGGCCGATGGTGAGCACTAAAAAGACCGAGGCAGCCACAGTATAGCTCTTGAAGAACGAGAATCTGCTTTCTGTTTACTGATGGCCGAAATGCGCATCATCTAAAATTTGTAGCTTATCAATCCTCACGACGAAGAAACCCGGGATTTTGGCGATCTCTTCACTTTGTTCGAGGAAGAGGAAGCGATGGCTGTATAGTGTCTGAATTAGGTAGGGTCTGCTGAGAAACGCTAAAAAGATTTCCTTTGTGTCCTAGGGCGGTATTTTCATTATCTTTTAGGAAGCCAAAGTGCAAAGGAAAGTGAAACGACCCTCTAAAAAGCGTGCACCTACAACCAGTTATGTGAGCCAGAACCAGCTGGTTATTTCTGGGTTTGAGACTGGGTTTTCGCAAGATCTTGATCCTAATAATCGTTGGGTACAGCTAGCCAGTAAAATCCCTTGGGATGATCTGGTTTCCTTGTATGAACGTCACTACAGCCGTAAGTCCACCGGTAGACCTCCACTAAATCCCAGGGTAGTCATTGGAGCATTGATCATCAAACACATGTGCAACCTCGATGATAGGGAGACCATCCATCAAATCACCGAGAACATTTACATGCAGTATTTCCTAGGCTACAGTGGTTTTTCTACACGATCACCTTTCGATCCTTCCTTGTTTGTCGAGATCAGGAAGCGGTTGGGGGAAGAGATCTTAAATGAGATGAATATGCGCATACTTCAAGCCTCTGGCTCAGTCGGTTCATCGCAAGAGCAAGAAGATGATGAAGATCCTCCTGATAGGGATAAGCGTAAAGGGGAGTTACTTATGGATGCAACCGTATCTCCTCAAGACATTGCCTATCCAACGGACTTGAATCTACTCAATGAAGCACGCAAGCACACAGAGAAGATCATTGACACGCTCCATGAAAAAGGAGACTTTGAGAAAAAGCCACGGACTTATCGAAAAGTAGCTCGCAAGGAATACCTAAAAGTTGCTCAGAATCGTAATCCGAGCAGGAGAATAGTACGCAAAGCAATAGGCAAGCAGTTACGGTACTTACGCAGGGACATTGCTCATATTCATACTATGTTGGATACTTTTGAGGCATTTCCTCTCTCCAGGCGGGAACAAAGAATGTTTATGGTAATACAAACTCTGTTCGCTCAACAGCAAGAGATGTTTGAGGAACGTAAACACAGTGTAGCAGATAGAATCGTAAGCATACATCAACCTCATGTTCGTCCGATTGTTCGAGGCAAGGCCAGAGCCAAGACAGAGTTTGGATCCAAATTGCATCTCTCGCTGGTAGACGGATATGCCTTTATAGATACTATTTCCTGGGATGCATTCAATGAAGGCACGCATTTAGAGGAATACGTAGAGAACTACAAACAGCGATTTGGGTACTATCCCGAGAAGGTCATAGCTGATAAGTTGTATTGGTCAAGAGATAACCGCCGGTGGCTCAAAAAGAATAACATAAAGCTGGCAGCTAAGCCACTTGGCCGCCCATCGGCTAAGGCAGTGGCAAACCACGTAAGTCCGGGAGAGCGTAATCCCATCGAAGGAAAATTTGGGCAAGCCAAGAACGGATATGGAATGAATCGTATTCGTGCTAGGCTTAAACAAACAAGTGAATCATGGGTAGCATCCATTATCCTGGTACTGAACCTGGTCAAATTGGCTGGGACGGTACCATATTGCCTGAGTTTTTCAGCACAACAATGGATCATAAAACTCTTCCGAGTATACTGCAAAGAGCTTAGAGATAACATATTTCGAATAAAGTGGCTTTTAAGCCCCTATGAACGTGAATTGAATAATCTTAACCTCTGAGTTTTTCAGCAGACCCTAGGTAGCTCCATCTCTGCGGTTAATCTCAACAACTTAGCCGCTTGATTGTCTTGTTTGCTGCGCGCCATTGTTTCGACTTGATGCAATGCTGCAATTCCTCGAGCGCGTTTGTTCCTTGCCACTGCAGTGTTGCAATTGGCTGCGCGAGTTTGATTCATCGTTCTACATCCTTGCAGAAAGCCGAGCGCGTTTGTTTTAGCTTATTGCAATCTTGCAATTGGTCGCGCGTGATTGCGACGGGACAATGGAGTCAGCCGATCTCGGATTCACCTGCACCGCAAGTCTCGATTCTATTTCGATTGAGGATTTAATCTCTCATTCCTTTACGGTGAAAGCAACCAAAGACTTTGGAGATCGCTTCAAGCTTTTTGAGAAGGAAATGTTGGTTTGATGGATAGATAAAATAAAAAAAAAGGGAAACGGCTCCCACCGTTTCCCTCGCTCTCTCGGTTGCCTGGCGGCTAGTGAACTTTCATTTTCTTGATGATCAACTGATCTTCGGTTTTGATCCGTACGAAATAGATACCCGGAGTTAAACCATCCTGGCCCATTTCAATTTCACTGCTATCTGTTGGGATTTCTCTGGATTGGATCAGATTACCTTTCAGGTCATACAGCAGCGCTACTCCGTCCGATTGCAGGCCTGTGACCTTCACGTTGAACCAACCGGTATTCGGGTTAGGATAGATCATGGCGGTGAATTCAACTGCCAGGTCTTCATTGACCAGTCTTGTTGCGGTGTTGTTGATGAGGCCAACATCTGTGTTGGTCATGAATTCATTGCCACGAGTCGCTCTGAAGGCCCTGGAGCGTCCTCGTCGGTTCACATCACTATCGATGGTATCATCTGCTCCTGTATCAAGCATAGTGAAGGCATAGCCCGTAGGAGCATTGACTTCAATTTTTAAGGCGATATCAGCAGGAGCATCATTTAGTGTGGCTACTCCATTGATGTTAGTAGTGGCTTGTGTAAGTTCCACGTTCTTGCGGGTCAATAAACTCACGGATACGTTTGATACACCCGATTCGCCAGCATCCTGGAGACCATTGCTGTTCAGATCGTCCCAAACAAATACTTCTACTGTACCCGGCGACCAAAGACCGGCATCCACAGCTGTATGGACCTGTCGGCTTTGTGTAGCCTTGAAAGCAACCGATCTTCCCTTTCTCCCAAAATCGTTATCAATCGTATCATCGAGTCCTTCATTTCTGAGGGTAAAAGCATGATCAGTAGGCCTGTTCAGCGTGAGTCTAACGCGTCGATCCGCAGGAACGCCATTCAGGATAACCAACCCAGATGCGTCAGTTACAGATTGAGATATTACTAACGAATCCAGATCCATGAGTTTCACTTCAATGTTGGGGATGCCGGGTTCTCCATTGTCTTGAATTCCGTTGCCATTGATATCATCCCAGACAAAAGCCTCAGCAGAACCGGGTAACCATAGTCCGGCATCCACATCTTCAACAATTTGGCCGGCCTGGATAGCAAATGCCTTCGACTTTCCAGTTCTGCGTTTTACATCACTATCGGTTGTATTGTCCAGACCCTGGCGTCGAAAAGTTATTCCATTATCAAATGGACGAATTACTTCAATTTTCACCCTTGATGCAGTTACATCAAAGAAATAAGCGATACCTGAAGGGGTGGACACAGTTGTGGAGATCAGGGAATCTTCGCGATTCAATAAGTTGACAGTGATTCCACCGATGCCAGGTTCAGGATTGTCCTGCACTCCGTTTCCGTCCAGATCTTCCCAAAGGAAAGAAACGATTGTTCCTGCATTGTTGTTGGTCGCATCCTGTGGATACGCATCAAACTCGTCAGGAATACCGTCATTATCATCATCTGTATCGCAAACATCAGGAAGGCCATCAGTATCCAGGTCAGGAATACTATCTGCTGCAATGGTGAGGGTACTTTGAGCGGTACCTGACAGGCCAGCTACATCGGTTACCTCCAGTGTTACCACTACAGCGCTACCCAGGTCATCGCAAGTGAATGTGTTTTGTCCCAGAATAGCCAGGCTGTCGATGCTGCCGCAACCGTCAAAGCTGCCATTGTTCAGGTCCTCAGGACTGACAGTTGCTTCTCCCTGCTCATTCAATTGTATGATCAGGTCCTGAGCTATGGCTGTAGGCGGGTTTACGTCCTCCACAGTCACGTTGAAAGTAAATGTAGCCGTGTTACCCACCTGGTCTGAAACGGTGTAGGTTACTTCTGTGGACCCGACGAAAAAGTCACTGCCTGAGGGTATGGAGTAGTCTCCAACCAAAATGCTATTGAACTCCACGATGTAAGTCGGAACTACTCCCGAAACTTTAGCGTCATTCCAAAGTCCACTTATTGCAGACATTTCAACGATATCTTCATTGTTGTTATTATTAGGTTCTCCGGGTGCCCAGTTGGTATAGGTCACCAGATCCCCGTTGGACCAGACGAAATTTCCTTCGCTGGCCAGGTCATTCAGCCCAATCCAAATGGTAGAAGTGGTCAATGTTCTCACGAATTCATTTTCAGCGGCATCGTTGATGGCCACCAGGTTCGCTCCTATGGCTTGTGCTGCCGCCTGGGCTTCCGGCCAAAAATTCGGAATGGTTGAGATATAATAAGTATGCCCATTGAAGATGCCACCAAATTCAAAGCCTGGGAAGTCAGGTGCAGACAGTGAGCAATTGTCCGATGCTATGGCATTAAAATTGACAGCCGCAGAGCAAGTACCAGTATCGGCGTTGATTGTGATATCTGATAAACCTGTAACTTCTGGTGCTTCATCATCGATGATAGTTACCAGGGCAGTTGCGGAGCTTACATTTCCACTGGAATCTGATACCGAGAGCATTACACTGTTTTCTCCAAGATCACTGCAATCGAAGGTAGTCCGATCTAATGATCTACTGGCTATTCCGCAAGGATCTGATGATCCGTTATCAATGTCTTCCGCGTTAATCGAAGCTTGTCCATGCTCATTGAGACTCAGTGTCACAGCTTGAGTAAGAGCCGTTGGAGCTTCATTGTCTTCCACAGTCACTGTAAAGCTCGTTTCTGCATAATTTCCGGAACCGTCTGTCGCACTGAAGGTCACTTCCGTACTTCCTGTCGGGAAGCTGGTGCCACTAGGGATTGAATAGGCAAACTGCATCGGTAGCTTGTCAAATTCCAGAATGTAAGTGGGAACTACCCCCGAAACTTTAGCGTCATTCCAGAGTCCACTGATGGCAGACATTTCCACGACATCTTCATTGTTGTTGTTATTAGGCTCCCCCGGTGCCCAGTTGGTATAGGTGACCGGATCACCACTGGTCCAGACTAAGATGCCTTCCTGGTCCAGGTCATTTAGGCCGATCCATATGGTGGAAGTGGTTAAAGTCCTTACAAATTCATTTTCAGCGGCATCGTTGATGGTTACCAGGTGCCCACCGAAGGACTGTGCTATAGTTTCAGCTTCAGGCCAGAAATTTGCTTCGTTCGCTACAAAGTAGGTGTGTCCGTTATGGGTACCCCCCAAAGAGAAACCGGGAACAAAACTGGGCGCAGCGATGCAATTGTCATTCACGCTAGCCGTATAATTGACCACTGCTTCACAGGTGCCAGGAGTCGTGCTAACGGTAAGGTCTGCAAGACCCAGAATTTCGGGAGATGTTACATCCTGTATAGTAACCGTCGCTGTTGCGGATGCGGTATTTCCGTTGAGGTCAGTGACCGTCAGAGTCACGGTGTTTGGGCCCAGGTCGCTGCATTCGAATAAGGTCTGATCCAGTGCCATGCTGGCAATCCCACAGTTATCAAACGAGCCGTTGTTTATTTCTTCCGGTGAGATCGTCACCTGTCCGTTTCGACCAGAGTTTCCAGCATCCAGGTTTTTGATGAGGTCTTGCGTGATGACCGTTGGTACTTCCGAATCTTGCACGATGATGTTAAAAGAATGAGTAATTGAGTTGCCGGATGCATCGGTTGCTGTGGCCGTAACTGGCGTGGTGCCTACCGTAAAGAAAGTACCTGAGGCAATCGATGAAGTAACGGTGATATCGCCCAGCTCCATGATGTAGGTGATGGTCACGCCACCTACTTTGGCATCGTTCCACAGACCTGAGACCGAAGACATTTCAACAACATCTTCGTTGTTATTGTTATTTGGTTCTCCTGCCGCCCAATTGGTGTAGGTAACCGCATCTCCATTGGACCAGACGAAGTTGCCTTCGGTATTCAGATCGTTCAATCCGATCCAGAAGGTATTATTCGTGAGTGTTCTCACAAAATCGTTTTCTTCCTGTGAATTGATGGCGACTAAATGACCTCCGAATGATTGCGCATTGGTTTCGGAATCAGGCCAGAATTTGCCAATGCTGGTATTAGTCACAAAATAGGTGTGGCCATTCAGTGTACCCCCCAGATCAAATCCACTGTTAGGGTCGGTGGCGTAATAGGCATTGATCTCAAAAGAGACATTAGCCCCACACTGTCCCGCGTCAGCCTGTACGGTAATGTCCGTAATTGGGTCAACGGTCAGCGTTTGTGCGGAGATGCTTTTGGCGAGTAGCATCAGCATCATGGAAAAGACCATAGATAGCCAGGTCTTGTGCGAATAAGTAAATCTTGTTTTCATAGGATTTTGTGGTTGGATTCTATGGAAACAAATTTGTTGAAGGCTATTTGCGTACTGTTAAGACGGTTTTGCCAATGTTTTCACTTGACTGCCAACCCTGTCACGTGACTGCCAGGGTTTATATCTCTTTGCCACAAGCGTATAATTTGTCTCGGCCAGCTCTCTTGTAGACACAAGCATATTGAGCTTTTAGGTAGGTAGGAAAAAACCGCGAGAGTGGCCATTGAAATTCAATGAAGCGCCAGATAAATTACTATCAGGATTGTTTACCTATTTGCTATTCCTGAATATACTCCGAAGGTTGCTTGCCAAATCGCTCTTTGAAGTTTTTGGTGAAATGACTCAGGTATTTGTATCCGACCGCATAGGCTACTTCCGATACCGTCACAAATTGCCGTTCTTCAAGCATGGTTCGGGCTTTTCTAAGCCGGTATTCTTTCACATACCCTAACAACGAAAGTCCGGTATTGGATTTGACCTTGCGATAAAGACTTCTTTCACTAATTTTCGTGAGTTCCGTAAGCTGTTCGGAAGTGATTTCCTCATGCAGATGATCATCGATGTATTGATCCAGATTTCGTTGCAATTCGGACTGAAAATCTTTCCATTCAATTTCATCAGCTGCCAGGCCTTCCTCTTCAATGTACTCTTGTCTGGCGCGCCGGGCATAAAGCAGGTTGCTAACACGTACCAGTAGCTCCTGTGGATTAAAAGGCTTGAACAGGTAATCATCCACACCAAGATTGAGCACTTCCAGTTTATCTTCTTCGTCCGTTCTGGCGGTAAGAAATATGAAGGGAATGAAAGTCAGCTTATCAGATTGTTTTACTTCCGTGGCGAATTGGAAACCATCCATTTCTGGCATCATGTAATCGCTAATGATCAGATCAGGGGTCACATCTTTCAGAATTTCCAGACCCTGCTTGCCATTAGAGGCACGTGAAATGTTGAATTGACCCGCAAGTAACTCGCTGAGGAAGGTTTGCATTTCCGGGTTGTCTTCGACGATCAGTATATGTGGCTGGCCTTCCGGTGATTGAGTGATTTCAGGTTCATGGACCAGTGTTTCATTGAGGTGGTATTTATTGGCCAGCTCACTAGTTGCTGTTTCATTTTCACTGGCTAATTCGTCAGCCGTCAAATGATCTTTGCCATTGAGAAAACTCAGTTCGAACTTAGCTCCGTACTCATTGGATACAAGCACCTCTCCGTGATGCAGGTCCATCAATTCTTTGGTCAGTGCCAGACCTACTCCCAGACCTTCACCGCTTTTGATGGATGGACTTTGGTAGAATCGGTCAAAAACAAAAGGCAGGTCGTGTTCAGGGATACCCTGACCGGAATCTTTTACTGTGATGTTCAGATGTGTTGTTGTGGCAGTCATTTGCACGCGGATCACACCATTTTCAGGTGTAAACTTGAATGCATTGGCGATAAGATTGATCAGGATGGTCTCCAATTTGTCAGGATCCAGGTAGATTTCGAAATCCTGTATCAGCTCTTTTTCGAGTTGTATGCCTTTGTTGAGGAATTTGGAATCGAAAAAGGCCAATACCTTTTCAATAATTGTTGCGGGTCGGGCCAGTGAGGCTTGAAGTCGCATATTACCACCTTCCAATCTTGATATATCCAGAATGCTGTTGACCATTTTAAGGAGTCGGTTTGCGTTATTGAAGGATACCTTCAGATTCTTTTCGAGATTTGAATTCAGGTGGCCGTAAGCGTGATTGAGTGCTTGCGTCAGTGTGCCCAGCGTCAGTGTAAGTGGCGTTTTTAGCTCGTGTGAAATATTCACGAAAAAACGTTTTTTAAGGTCATTTTGTTTTTGTAGTTCTGCCGTTTGGTTGCTCAACTGTTGGGTACGCAATGCTATTTTCTGCTCCAGTTTCTTGTTTTCTGATTTTAGCCTTGCGGCGTACATCATGACGATGCCGTAAATGAATCCACCACCTATGACTACATAGATGAGGTAGGCCCAGGGGCTCCAATACCAGGGTGCAATTATGGAAAAGCTAATGGTAGCGGGTAAACTTTCTTGTCCATAGGTATTTCTGGATATTACCTGAAAGGTGTATTGCCCATGAGAAAGATTTGTGTAGTCTTTGCTGGTTTCTTCAGACCAGTTTGACCAGGAATTTTCCAGTCCCAAAAGCTTCCATTTGTAGATGGATTTACCTTGATGGAAGTCGGTTGCAAATTTGATGCGAAATGAGTTTTGTTTCGGCTCTAACGAAAACGTAGGTTTTGCTCCAAAACCTCCAAAGATGACAGAATCGGCATCCAAATGGCTCAAACTGGTAATTCGACTATGGAAGATGTGTGTTGTTTCTGGGTGTTTTGGATTCAGATGTACCATGCCATTGGCACTTCCTAATAACACATTATCATGATCAATTACCGTAATGCTTGTGGGTGAATACTTTTTGTAATCGAGATTGGGATATGCCTTTTTGATGTAGGAGTCATTCGATTTCTCAAGTAGGTACAGTTGATCTGAAAAGTAAAAGATGTCATCGCCCTCTTGTTGAATGAAGCGGATGGCATCCTCAAGTGTCAGTTCAATCAAGGCTGGGTCCGGAACAATTCGATCGCTTATCTTATCGTACCGATAGATTCCTTTTTCCGTTCCAAAGTAGGGCTGTCCATTGATCCGAAAAACATAATTGTTTTGGTCGCCGGGTAGTCCATCTTCGATCCCATACTTTTTTTCATCCAGCATGATCTGGTTTTCAATATCGTAATCGATCCGATACAGGCCATCTGCTTTACCACTAGCCCAGATGTCTTTTCCTTCTCCCTCAATAAGGAACTCTACACTTTTGAAGATAGGGTCAAACTCCTTCGTGGTTTGCCAGCTGCCATTGATCTTTTTCACATGGACCAAAAAGCCGTCAAAACCACCCAGCAACACATCTTCCGATGCTTCAAATTTGAATCCGGTCCAGTATACCCTATTGGGTAATTTTCTGATCTTCTCGAATTCCCCGTTCTCATTCATGACCAGGCTGCCATCAAGTTCGGAAGTAAGGAACAAGGTCTCATTGGATTGAAAAAAATAGTGCCCCAGGTTTTCGTTGATTTGCTTGAATTTCTGATCGAGAAAAGTGTCGTTCAATCCAGCCCATGATCCACGAAAAGTACCCTCTACCGTGCTAAAGTAGAGTTGATCCTTAAATATTGTCATATCATTGACGATTCCGTCATGACCGCCGGAGGTCTTGTCCAGAAAAGAAAAACCCGAGTTCAATGTGATTTTACTTATCCCATTGTAAGTAGCTACCCACAGCACGCCTGAGTCGTCCATAGCGACACCAAAGACGTAGTTATCAGTCAGTCCTCTTTCTTTGTCGATGAATTGAATGGGTTCGCCGTGTTCATCTGTGATCAATAGTCCGCTCCAGCTGCATATAGCCAGGTAATTATTGGGAAGTGGATTAATCCGATAAACGAAATTGTTCTTGAGGAAGTCCTTGACCTGGGGGTTGATCGGGATCGGTTCATCTGTATCAAAATCATAAAACCCATTCTTAGTGACCTGCACTTTTCTGTCGTTGATCGTTACAGGACCGACCAAAGATTTTTCGAAGAAATGTGCGATGGTTGATTTTCTTAGGAATTTCCATCCGTCGGGGCCAAGCACATAAATATCATCGCCACAAACACTGTAGTAACCCTCCGCGAACAGTGAATAACAGCTTTCATCAATCCATCGCTTTTCAGTAAAATTGACCACCTCTTTGGTTTTGGGGTCGATATAGGCAATGTCAGTTGAGCTAAGGGAAACAATTTGATCTTCAATACCCGTCACCACTCTGACGGAACCAGGTACCGAATCTCCATGGATCTTTTCATTGAGCGAATGATAAGTAAGTTCTCCACTTTCATCAGGTTGTAGATAACCTGACTCTGTAACTCCTCCTACGTAGATGGTGCCATCGTTACTTTTGGTGAAAAAGTAGACCGCTCCCTGATTGGGAAGTTGTACCTTGGTCCATTCCTGGCCATCATAGATCAAGATTCCGGCCTCATTGCCAAAGTAGATGCGCTGATCATCACCGATAATGACGTCATAGTTATTTACTTCCGCGTCATATTCAGCCGTGCCGAAATTTTCAATGAGTGGCAGTCCGATGGATTTGATCTCGAAAGACGATTCTTGCCCCTTTAGATTCCATGACAATAGTAAAGACAACAAACAGGTCAGGAGTTGGCGGCTCATGAGGTTAAGATAGCATGGATTTATGGAAAGGAATCAGCTGGGTGCTGCTACTTTATTGCTCCAGGTCAATGCCTAGCTCCTTAATAATTGAAGCACATACTTATAGAAAGCATCCTTATCAACTGTTTTTATGACGTGAGCCCATTTTTCACTGCCTGTTGAGCGATAAGTCTGACCTTCTGCGGGTACCCGGATATTTACTTCAAGTTCAATTTCCTCAGAAGAGAACGCGTCCGGGATACCCAGATAGGAGGTGGATAAAACGTCCCACATGAAATAGGTGTACTCGTATGTAGGGATTGAATTTATCGTAGTGGCCCAGAACTGGGAGGCCAGATTCGAGAGTTTGAATTCTTTTTGATTAGCGATTTGAGCCAAAAATTTCATATTGACAGGAACGCTGTTGGTTACATCCAGCGCAACAAGTTTAAGGTTCAAATCCATCTTGATAAGCGATGCTGTGGCATAAGGGTCCCAATAGGCATTCCACTCAGCAGTGCCGTTGTGCTTATGTGTGGATACATTACCCTTAGTATCTACCGCTCCACCCATCCAGATAACTTCCTGCACTTTTGCTTTCAATTCAGGATAGGTGTCAAGGGTCTTGACCAGGTTAGAGGAAGGGCCGGTGATTAAAACTGTCAATGGGGAAGAAGACTCACGAAGTTTTTGAGCGATGAATTCATAAGCGGGTAGTTTACTTAATTGTCCTGGATTTTCGTTGGTAGTGAGCATCAAAGGGAAAGCATTAACAACCATGGGTTGCGCTCTCCATTCCTTAGGGAAGGGGTTGACAGGGCGGGCATAGCTGGCAGCTACTTCTACATTTCCCTTGCCTGTCAAAGCCAAAATCTTAAGTGTAGAGGTGGTTGCATCTTCCAGAAAACAATCAGCGGGAGTAACAACCACTCCTTCAAGATCTACGTGATCCATCTGAGTAAGCAATAGGAGAGATAGCAAGTCATCTATGCCTCCATCATGGTCGAACAGGACTTTTTTTGTTGCATTCTGAGCAGTGGATCCGTGAAAACCGATTCCAAATACAACGAACAATACAATTACCCAGTGTTTGCTTACGGAACCCATCCTTATTGGTCAATTTAATAAAGGAACAAATGTACAGAATGAAGAAAGATGCTTCAGTTGAAATTGAGAAATAGCATTTCTATTGTTCCGTTTTCCATGTGGTAGTTAATCTGAAATAGACGAGTCCTGTATAGTTACTTGCGCTCATTATGCACTAAAAAAGGAAGCTGCCTCTTTCGAAGCAGCTTCCTGTGTATTGTGATAACTATGAAATCATAGCTTCAAAAACCTGAAGCTATTAACGCTATCTTTCGTTTCAAGAAGTATGAAATAGACCCCACTGGGATAGTCTTTGATGTTGAAAATCAGTTTTCCGGATTCCTCTTTTATCGACAGTTCCATTTTCTTGCCATCAATGTTTACAATGGAAATACTCTTCTTCGAAGGGATACTTTCCAGGGTGATCTGATCCTGAGCTGGATTGGGATACAACGATATATTCGAAGTAAGTCCAACACTCAGTACTTCATCTTCATCCACTGTACCATTGCCATCCAGATCTCCAGCGACTTCCCCATTACCGATAGTTCCATCCCCATTCACGTCACCCGCTATTTCACCTGTGCCAATACTGCCATCGCCATTTACATCTCCGGCAATTTCGCTACCATCAATGCTGCCATTACCATCAGTATCCCCCGCGACTTCTGCCTCACCGATGGTTCCATCACCATTAACATCGCCTGCTAATTCTCCGGTACCAATGACACCATCACCTGTGGTATCACCTGCAATTTCGTCCGACCCGATGCTACCATCTCCATTTACATCTCCGGCAATTTCTCCGGTGCCGAAACTTCCGTCACCATTGATATCTCCGGCCAATTCCCCAGAACCAATGGTACCATCACCGTTGGTATCACCAGCAAACTCGCCATCACCAATACCTCCATCACCATTCATATCTCCCGCGATTTCCCCGGAACCAATGCTACCGTCTCCATTCACATCACCAGCTAACTCTCCCGTACCAATTGTGCCGTCCCCACTGGTATCACCTGCAATCTCGCCTGATGCTATACTGCCGTCTCCATTTAGGTCACCAGCAATTTCTCCAGTGCCGAAGCTTCCGTCCCCATTGATGTCACCGGCTAGCTCACCGGTGCCAATGCTGCCATCGCCATTCGTGTCTCCTGCGATTTCACTACCATCAACAGTTCCATCGCCATCAATATCTCCGACAACTTCTCCGTCTCCGATGTTGCCATCTCCATTGATGTCACCTGCTAACTCTCCTGTACCAATTGAACCGTCACCATTTGCATCCCCAGCGATTTCTCCTGATCCGATGCTACCATCACCGTTCGTATCACCTGCAATTTCACCTGTACCTAAACTTCCGTCACCATTGATGTCACCGGCCAATTCTCCGGTACCCAGTGAGCCATCACCGTTAGTGTCTCCAGCTATCTCACCATCACCAATACTGCCATCGCCATTCGTGTCTCCTGCGATTTCACCAGTTCCAATGCTTCCATCGCCATTTATATCCCCGGCTAGCTCTCCCGAACCAACCGAACCATCCCCATCTGCATCACCGGCGATTTCTCCTGATCCTATGCTGCCATCACCGTTCGTATCACCGGCAATTTCACCAGTTCCTAAACTTCCGTCGCCATTGATGTCACCCGCCAATTCTCCAGTGGCAAGTGAGCCATCACCATTAGCGTCTCCAGCAATCTCGCCATCACCAATACTTCCATCGCCATTCGTGTCTCCTGCGATTTCACCAGTTCCAATGCTTCCATCGCCATTTATATCCCCGGCTAGCTCTCCTGAACCAATCGAACCATCACCATCTGCATCACCGGCGATTTCTCCTGATCCGATGCTGCCGTCACCGTTCGTATCACCTGCAATTTCACTTGTACCTAAACTTCCATCACCATTAATGTCACCAGCCAATTCCCCAGTGCCAAGTGAGCCATCACCATTAGCGTCTCCAGCAATCTCGCCATCACCAATACTTCCATCGCCATTCGTATCTCCAGCGACCTCCCCAGTTCCGATTATGCCATCACCGTCGATATCTCCGGCAACCTCACCATCGCCTATTACACCATCACCGTTAATGTCCCCGGCCAACGTAGAATAAGTGCCTGATACGCTTGTGGAAGATCCCAGATTACCAGCCAAATCGGTATACGAATCAGCAGGGACACTAATTTCAAAATTACCTGTAGGTGTGATAGTTGCCGTGTACTCGGTATTGCTGCTAGCAGCAAAATTGCTAAGTGTTGAGTTGCTTAAGCTGATATCCGATTCTTCAAAACCGGTCACTTCTTCACTGAAGGTAATCGTGATGGTAAATGCTTCAGTTACCTCAGAAGGCACTCCCGAAATAGAGACAGTCGGAGCTGTTTGGTCTGATTCAATGCTAAACTGAGTGGCAGCGCCATTACTATTTCCAGCCGCATCGGTTGCCACTCCCGCGCTTACATCCACAGTTACCGAGCCATCCGCAGTTGGCGTCAGTGTAAAAGTAAAGTTCGTATCGTCCGTGGTGGCAAAATCACTCAATGTAGCGTTTCCAACGGTTACATCTCCTTCCACAAAACCAGAAACAGCTTCGTTAAAAGTTATCGTAGCACCAAAAGAGGCATTATTAGTAGGATCTGATTCCGAAGAAGTGATGGAAATCGTAGGTGAGCTCTGATCCGTATCGACAGAAAGCTGAGTAGCGGCACTGTTACCATTTTCAGCAGCGTCGGTTGCCTTATCTGCGTCAACATCTATAGTCACCGCCCCATCTTCAGCTGGAGTAATTGTTACCGTGTAGACCGTGGCGCTGGTACTTTGTAAATCGCTTGCCGTGCCATTACCTACGGTAACGTCTTCGACTGCAAATCCTGTTACATCTTCCGAGAACGTAAATGTGGCGGTGAAAGCTCCGTTTTGTGGATCAGTGGCATCGCTTGTGATCACTACCGTAGGGCCGGTTTCATCATTGGTAACACTTAGTTGTGTTGCTGCTATATTATTATTTCCCGCCGCATCAGTGGCTTTGTCAGCCGCAACATCAACGGTTACGTCTCCATCAGCAGACGGAGTGATCGTTGCGGTGTAGACTGTTGCGCTAGTGCTTTGGAAATCACTGGAGGCCCCATTTCCTACTGTAATGTCTTCCGATGCAAATCCGGTTACGTCTTCGGAAAAGGTAAACGTCGCTGTAAAAGCTCCACTGGTTGGGTCTGCTGAACTCGTGATCGTTATAGTCGGCGCTGTTTCATCATTGGTAATGCTCAATTGCGTTGCAGCTGTGTTGTTGTTTCCGGCGATATCAGTCGATAAATCCGCACCAACATCTATGGTCACATCGCCATCTGATGCAGGAGTGATGGTGGCTGTATAAACACTGGCACTGGAAGTTTGGAAATCGCTTGCTGTTCCATTACCGACAGTAATGTCTTCTGAGGCAAAGCCCGTAACATCTTCTGAGAACGTAAACGTGGCTGTAAAGGCTCCGCTATGAGGATCTGAGGCATCACTTGTAATCGTCACAGTTGGGACAACTCCATCTATGATCAGGTTCTTGTTGTCACTCAAAGAATTTCCTCCACCAATAGTCGGTAAGGTCAAAGTAGCGTCGTTTCCAGCATCATCCTGGATTGTTCCACTGTTCAAAGTAAATGAAGTGGTTGAGGTATACTCAAGGTCATCAGATGTATCGCCTGCTTGTATCGTATAGTCAAAAGTCAAAGTGGTGGTGGCTGAACCCGAGGTGTAATCAATCAATGCGTCCGTGGTGCCTGTCTCAATTTCCAACTGCGGGGTTCCCGTAACGGTCATGACCTCACTGAAGGTTATAGTGATGGGAATAACATCACCTTCTTTAAATGCTCCATCGGATGAGGTAGACGAAACACTGGAAACAGTAGGAGTTACCCCATCGATCACAAGATCCTTATTGCCTGCAAGAGAATTGGTAGCTCCAGGAGCGGGGAGGGTCAACACCGCATCATTTCCAGCGTCATCCTGAACAGTTGCACTAGTAGACAGTTCCAAAGCATTTGCAGAGATGTAATCCAGGTCACTACTTTCTGTGCCTGTTTGAACAGTATAAGTGAAATTGATGGTCGTGGTGCCACTTCCGGAAACGGCGGCAATGTAATAATCAAGTGTTCCCGTCTCCAGCTGAAGTTGTAGTTGACTCAGGTCACTGATCGTAACAGCTTCGTTAAATACTACCTGGACATTGACCTCATCATTGGTTTTGTAGCTTCCATCGTCCGAACTGGAAGTTACATTGCTAACCGTTGGTGCGGATGTGTCAATGGTGATCGACTTTGTACTGCTTATGGAACCAGTAGCTCCCGGAGAAGCCAGTGTTATTGTGGCATCATTACCTGCAGCGTCCTGAATCATTCCGCCATTCAAGGTAAGCGCAGCGGTTGAAGTGTATTCAAGTCCGCCTCCATTGGTATCACCGGTTTGCACGGTGTAATTGAAAGTTAGTACAGTGGTGCCAGAACCTGACGCGTAATCCACTGTTTGATCCGTGTCGCCCGTTTCTAATTCTATTTGCGGTGTACCGGTCACGGTCACTGCTTCGCTAAAGGTCACTGTAACGGGTATGACGTCACCTGCTTTGTAACTGCCAGTGGATACTGTGGAGGTTACATCGTTCACTGTGGGAGCAACTGCATCTACAACCAGGTCTTTGTTATCGCTAAGAGAACTGCCACCACCAATGGTAGGCAAAGTCAGCGTTGCGTCGTTACCTGCTGCATCCTGAATGGTTACTCCCGAAGCTGCTTCGAGTGCATTAATATCAAAGTACTCCAGGTCACTGGAAGATTCACCGGTTCCCACACAATACTGAAACTCCAGAGTGGTGGTCCCACTACCGAAAGAACCTCCATTGACATTGATCGTCTGGTCTGTGTCGCCGGTTTCCATTTTCAAGGTAGGGAAACCCGTTACTGTTACAGCTTCACTAAAGGTGACCTGAATTATAGCACAATCGTTCAGGATGAGTGTACCATCTGCTGTTGACGAAGTGACATTGGTCACGGTCGGAGCAGTGGTATCAATGGTAAGGGTCAATGCATTACTAAGAGCACCCGTTGCCCCCGGAGAGGCCAACGTCAACGTTGCATCATTGCCCGCCTCGTCTTTGATCGTGCCCCCGTTTAGGTTCAACGCGGTAGTGGATGTGTAATCCAAAGCTGCGCTTTCATCACCTGCCTGTACTGTATAAGTAAAAGTAAGGCTGGTCGTTCCGGAACCTGATGTATAGTCTATCGTCTGATCTGTCGTTCCGGTCTCCAATTCTAGCTGTGGGGTACCCGTCACACTCACCGCCTCGCTGAAGTTGACCAGAATGGGAATAACAACAGACTCCTTATAACTACCATTAACAAAAGTAGAAGATACGCTTGTTACTGTTGGAACAGTGGTGTCAATTGAAATCGACTTGGTATTGCTTATTGATCCTGACGCTCCAGGAGCGGCCAATGTCAATGTGGCATCATTACCCGCATCATCCTGGATCGTTCCGCCATTCAACATTAGGGCGTTGGATGAAGTGTATTCAAGTCCTCCTCCGTTGGTATCTCCCGCCTGTACGGTGTAGTTAAAGGTCAGTGTGATAGTTCCAGAACCTGATGAATAGTCGATCACCTGATCGGTGGTACCTGTTTCTAATTCTATCTGTGGTGTTCCTGTTACAGTGACCGCTTCACTAAAAGTCACCGTTATGGGTATTACATCACCCTCATTGTAAGTGCCTGAGGATACAGTAGATGTCACATCGGTTACTGTGGGCACAGTTGTGTCAATAGTGATCGACTTTGTGCTGCTTATGGAACCAGTAGCTCCAGGAGAAGCCAATGTAAGCGTGGCATCGTTGCCCGCAGCATCTTTGATCGTTCCGCTATTTAAAGTCAACGCATTGGTTGAGGTATATTCAAGTCCTCCTCCATTCGTATCTCCTGCCTGAACCGTGTAGTCAAAGGTTAATGTCGTGGTTGTAGAACCTGAAGTGTAATCAACCGTTTGGTCCGTAGTACCTGTTTCCAGTTCTATCTGTGGCGTACCCGTTACGGTCACTGCTTCGCTAAAAGTTACCGTTACAGGTATGACATCACCTTCTTTGTATGAACCAGTAGATGCTGTAGAAGAGACACTTGTTACGGTCGGAGCAATCGCGTCTATTACCAGATCTTTGTTATCACTCAATGAATTACCTCCGCCAATGGTAGGTAAGGTCAGAGTGGCATCATTGCCCGCTGCATCTCGAATGGTTACGCCTGCACCTGCTTCGAGTGCATTAATATCAAAGTACTCCAGGTCACTGGAAGATTCACCGGTTCCCACACAATACTGAAACTCCAGAGTGGTGGTCCCACTACCGAAAGAACCTCCATTGACATTGATCGTCTGGTCTGTGTCGCCGGTTTCCATTTTCAAGGTAGGGAAACCCGTTACTGTTACAGCTTCACTAAAGGTGACCTGAATTATAGCACAATCGTTCAGGATGAGTGTACCATCTGCTGTTGACGAAGTGACATTGGTCACGGTCGGAGCAGTGGTATCAATGGTAAGGGTCAATGCATTACTAAGAGCACCCGTTGCCCCCGGAGAGGCCAACGTCAACGTTGCATCATTGCCCGCCTCGTCTTTGATCGTGCCCCCGTTTAGGTTCAACGCGGTAGTGGATGTGTAATCCAAAGCTGCGCTTTCATCACCTGCCTGTACTGTATAAGTAAAAGTAAGGCTGGTCGTTCCGGAACCTGATGTATAGTCTATCGTCTGATCTGTCGTTCCGGTCTCCAATTCTAGCTGTGGGGTACCCGTCACACTCACCGCCTCGCTGAAGTTGACCAGAATGGGAATAACAACAGACTCCTTATAACTACCATTAACAAAAGTAGAAGATACGCTTGTTACTGTTGGAACAGTGGTGTCAATTGAAATCGACTTGGTATTGCTTATTGATCCTGACGCTCCAGGAGCGGCCAATGTCAATGTGGCATCATTACCCGCATCATCCTGGATCGTTCCGCCATTCAACATTAGGGCGTTGGATGAAGTGTATTCAAGTCCTCCTCCGTTGGTATCTCCCGCCTGTACGGTGTAGTTAAAGGTCAGTGTGATAGTTCCAGAACCTGATGAATAGTCGATCACCTGATCGGTGGTACCTGTTTCTAATTCTATCTGTGGTGTTCCTGTTACAGTGACCGCTTCACTAAAAGTCACCGTTATGGGTATTACATCACCCTCATTGTAAGTGCCTGAGGATACAGTAGATGTCACATCGGTTACTGTGGGCACAGTTGTGTCAATAGTGATCGACTTTGTGCTGCTTATGGAACCAGTAGCTCCAGGAGAAGCCAATGTAAGCGTGGCATCGTTGCCCGCAGCATCTTTGATCGTTCCGCTATTTAAAGTCAACGCATTGGTTGAGGTATATTCAAGTCCTCCTCCATTCGTATCTCCTGCCTGAACCGTGTAGTCAAAGGTTAATGTCGTGGTTGTAGAACCTGAAGTGTAATCAACCGTTTGGTCCGTAGTACCTGTTTCCAGTTCTATCTGTGGCGTACCCGTTACGGTCACTGCTTCGCTAAAAGTTACCGTTACAGGTATGACATCACCTTCTTTGTATGAACCAGTAGATGCTGTAGAAGAGACACTTGTTACGGTCGGAGCAATCGCGTCTATTACCAGATCTTTGTTATCACTCAATGAATTACCTCCGCCAATGGTAGGTAAGGTCAGAGTGGCATCATTGCCCGCTGCATCTCGAATGGTTACGCCTGCACCTGCTTCGAGGGCGTTCACGTCAAAGTATTCCAAATCGGCAGACGATTCTCCGGAACCCACGCAATACAAAAACTCCAGGGTGGTAGTACCGCTACCAAAAGAGCCTCCATTCACGTTGATGGTTTGGTCGGTATCACCGGTTTCCATTTTCACGGTAGGGAAGCCCACCACAGTCACTGCTTCACTAAAGGTTACCTGAATCACTGCACAATCATTGAGTTTCAGTGTGCCATCTGCAGTGGAGGAAGTCACATTGGTCACTGTGGGCCCAAACTGGTCGTTCAGTGTGGTGGTATTGTTACTTTGGGTACTTAATGCCGCACCACCGCTTCCGTCATAAATTTCATCGGTAACCGGAGAAACTGTTAATGTTTCCGAGCCATCCGGAGTGCCAGTAACACTAAAAAATATTCTAATAGTAGTCTCTCCGCCTGCCAATACAGTGGCTGAAACTTCTGATGTGTTATCATCTTTCTTCACACTGGAAATGGTAGGTGCCGTAGCGGAACCACTGGCAATACCCAGGTTGAAATCTGACACTTCCAATGCACCACTACCACCATTTGAATTATACACTGGAGTATTAAAAGTAACATCGATATAGCTGTTGTCGGCGGCCAGAGAAACACTACTTATTACTGGCAGTAAAGCCACATCAATACCTGTGGCATCGGTAGCCATTTCGTTCCCTCCAAAATCACTGATCTCGCTATTGGAATTGGTATAGGTCACGGTAAGAGGCCCGGTGGCCCCACTTGTGTTTGCCACGATGAGCGCAATATCAGTATCATTGGCTGTACCATCCGATTGTGAAAATACGGTATAGGTGGCCATGGCAGCATCCTTTACCGTAAAGTCCGTTGGGTTCGTGCCATTGGTTTGCACGGGTTCGTTGAAGGTGATGATAAGTTCGGTATCACTATTCCGGGTTCCACTGCTCATGGTTGGGGCAGAAGTGTCTGAATCTATGCTCACTCCCGTATTGTCTGTTAACATGGGGAGACTATTGGAAATACTTGTGATCTCGTTGTTGTTATTGGTATAGGTAACCGTCAAATCACCAACTGCCGTGGAAAGGCTGGCTACAGTAAGCATAATATCCGGGTCACCTCCGGTTCCATCTGCCTGTTCACTCACGGCAAAGTCTGTACCTAAAGCATCTGTTACCGTAAAGTCCTCCGGATTGCCACCATTGGTAGCCACATTAACACTCATGGTAACTGTAATTTGTATATCCGAGTCCTTGGTGGCGCTTACGAACTGTGGATTGAGAAGTAACGTCGTGGTATTTACTTTGGCCACCGATAGTGGGCCAGCGCCACTTTGTCCTGCGATGAATGCATTGCCCTGACCATCCAGTGCAAGCGCTATAGGTGTCACCGAACCTCCCGTTGGGGCCAGAATAGAATAGTTCTGAATTTCTCCGGCATAGTTGGTGGACAGCAGCAAGGAACCGGGATTGTTCATGTTGTAGGAGTCTGTGTAAAAGTTCAAGACGATCTCTCCGTTCGTCCGGTCGATCTTGGCTCCGCCACTGCGCCAGATTACTTCGTTGCCACCCGCGGCGCCATAAGCTTTGCCCCATAAGAGTGTTCCGTTGCTCCCATTAAATTTGGTCGCCAGTACATCAAGTACTCCACCACTCGAAATGAGACCATATAAATTGTCCCAGCTATAGAGGTACACATTGTTACTTTCATCTACAACAAGTGAGCCAGGGTTCCCTGAGTCTTGTCTCCAAACTTTGCCCCAATCCGTTGTATAAATGTCAGCTGCGTTTAACCTGGCGACACCCTGATGCTCATTGGAACTAAGGGTCATCGTGAAATAAACGAAAATGGACCCATCAGTACCCGCGGCTGCTGCTCTGAAGTTAACACTGCTTCCACCTGTCCATGGTGTATTACTGGAAGCTAAAGTTGCATTGACAGAAGAAGTGGCGGAAACCTCGGCGGGAAAGGTGTAATTGGTCGCATCTGTAGGAGGTTGGGTATTGGCCAGCGGTGAACCCACATAAAAAGGCATGTTGGCTGGTGTATTCTCGAAACCAGAGGTGGACAATGTGCTGGTGACATCTGACTCACTGAGTGCTGTTGCAATATTAGTAGTCGTCAATGAAAGCGCCGGATCTGTACCTTGCCGCCATTGGGACTGCACACTGAGGTCCGAGGCATCTACAAAAAGGATAACATCCTCAGCGACCAGCATCAAATCAGTCCCATTGGGCTGGAGTGCCAGATCATTGACAAAATGAGAAGTCGTCGCATCTGTATACTCTATTGCAGTTATGATGGCACCGGTTGACGGATCGATTTCAATGATCGTCATTTGTGCGATAGCGGCCGTATTTGTTTGGGTATTCATCCCAACGAATAAGCGGCCTGCACTATTGAATAATACGCCGGTGACATTTGCCTCCGCTGCGCCCGTATGGCGGGTGATCCATTGAATGGTTCCCGCACTATTGAACTTTACTCCCAGAAGTTCCCCACCCGATTCGTACCGTGTAAAAACATACGAATTTCCCATGGCATCCACTGCCATGTCCTGGTAATCCCCCACGGAGGTCCCAATAGATGTCCAATACCATTGTGGGGTTTGGGCGGGAGTGGTCAGTTGTATGAGAAGGAATAAAAAAAGAGAAAGATAGAATTTGTAAATTTTTCGACTACCAGAATAGGCAGATCGAAATGATCCTAAATAAGTACACATGGTTAATTATAAATTTGTCTAAACTACGGTTCTGCCCTGTAGTTGACTGGGCTATAATTCAAGCTATAGAAAGCAGAATTGAATTGATTATTTGGTAAAAGTAAGTTGCGGTATCGATTTCAAATATCCTAATAATATGGGGCTAATGTATTGATCGTTCTGCAAATGGTATTCTTGAAACAATTCAATAAAACGGTTTTTGATTAGTCATAAAACTAAGAATAATGCAATATGACTCGGGGATTTCTTAATGAAATCAGGTGCGAAACGATCCCCCGTTAACGACCCTGCCATTATTTAATTTCCAGGGGTTGAGAAGTAACAACAGCGTGTTTATCAAGTATTGTTTTTAAGGCCATTGCTGACTGATGAAAGGAATCAGGATTTGCAATTTCAGCATGAGTGATAATATAAACTGGATTTATTAGAGGCTCGTCCTTGCGGTCCAAGGCTTCCCCCAATCCTAACAGGGTTACTTCCATTCCATAGGCCTCAAACTTGGACTGGGCGATTATTTTAGTTCTTCTTAAGTCGGCATAGGTGGCCAGGAAAGTTGGTTTTTTCCCCACCGATTTCCAACAGTAATCAACCACTTGTGTGAAGGTCTCTTTTACCGGAGAGGATAACGCTGTAGATACGACAATTGCTGTTACTTCATCCGCTTTTTGGGAATTGATTTCATCAAGGTTTTTGATCGGAAGTGGAGTAGCATCAACAGCTTTTACGAGCTTTTTCATCTTCTCCACAATGAGAGCACTAGGTCTGGCGAGTAAAAAGTAGTTCATTATCAGGCTTTGGCGGTAATACATTCATAGCCTGGTTCTCAAGGTTCAAAAGTATATGTCGTGGAATGACATCAAAATCGATGAAGTTGAACGGGGTAAGATCCGGATGGGCGGGAAGAAAATGTCATACACTTGACATTTACCCACTCTACAAAACTACCTGATGATCTTGTGGTAACAGGTCCTCTTGTTGCCACACAGTGAATTCTTTTCAAACGATTCCGATTAAAACTTGACTCGGGCAAATCCGTCGGCACTTTTTCTGCGCTTTTTCACATCTAAGTCCTGTGCATCGATGTTGCCGAAACCATTCAATTCAATGTCAGCCCTATCAGCTTTCCCAAAAACAGTAAATTGAACAAATCCATCAGCATTAATACGAAGGTCCTCTACATCGATTTCCAGATCACCTTTGATAAAACCATCTGCTTCAATTTCTAAATCTTCTCCAGTCAGAGGGTCATAGCTGATCATATTCACAAAGCCATCCATATCTAATTTATCAATACCTGTATGAGTAATGACAAGTCGCAGCTTCCTTTTGTTTTCCCGATCATCTTCGAACCACAAATGAAGGGTGCCGTGTTTAACTTCGGTATTAAACGCTCTCACGTGATGCTCTTTTTTCCCTTGAATTTTGATGGAAGGTGTATCTCCTTGTTCAAAATAGATCCTTGCGTTGCCGTCGAAATCTACCGCATTAAAATCGTCGAGAGGTCGGGTCTCAGTGTATTGTGCATGAGTGGTGCAAATAACGATCAGTACAAGTGCTGTGAGTAGAATATGCCTTTTCATAGATATTGGGTTTAGTTAATTCTACGTTTTAGATGCACATTAGGTCACAGAAGTTGCATGGGGTGTTAGTCTCTTTCCAACAGCGCCACGCATTCCACATGGCTTGTATGTGGAAACTGATCGACGAGACTGAACTTTTTGAGGGAGTAGCCTGCCAGTGCAAGTTGTTCAATATCCCTGGCCTGGGTCGCAGGGTTACAAGAAACGTAGACCATGCGTTGTGCATTGAGGTCAATGATTTTTCTCAAGGTTTTGGGTGCTATTCCGGCTCTTGCGGGATCCAAAATAATGGTTTGGATTTTCCCCACGTACTCGGGATGTTCATATAGGAATTTCCCTACGTCAGCCGCATGGAATTTCACCCCCTTGATGTTATTTCTGATGGCATTTTCTCGTGCATTTTCAATGGCAGACTCAACAATATCAACGCCCACGATTTGAGCATTATCGCTTTTTGAAGCTAATATTTGACCTATCGTACCTGTTCCGCAAAAGAGGTCCAACACGACATTATTATCGATTGTTTCCTTTCGCTCAAAAGCATATTCCACTACTTTGGAATATAATTTCTCTGCTGATCGGGGATTAGTTTGGAAAAAGCTTTTCATACTTATTTCAAAGGTTAGCCCCAGTAACTCCTCTACAATCTTATCTTCTCCATATACCAGCTGAATTTTGCCGGTAGTCGCGATGGTTCGGTCACCTGTTTCGTCATTAGTGGTATGTAGTAGTCCTGCCACCCGATCCCCAAATTGTTTCACGATAAAACCCGAAAACGCTTCTAAATCAAATGCCTCAAGACTTTCAGAGGTTGTGACGAGATTGAATAATAATTGATTGGTCTTGTTGGATTTTCTTACCACCAAATACCTGAAAAAACCCTCCCTTTTGGGCCCATGCCAGGGAAGGAGTCCAGTCTCCTGGCAATAACCTTTGATCAATTTCAACTTGTCTTCCAGCTCCTTATCGAATAATCCCGAGTCTTTCTTCAGGTCATCACCACACCACCAGGTGCCTCTTTTTTTAAAACCCAGGGTGAATTCATCTACATCTGTTTTTTGCTCGTGATCATAGCCTATGGCAGAGAAGGCATATTCCATTTTATTCCTATAATGAAATGTACCAGGAGAGCTAATAAATTCATCAAATAATGTATCAATATTTTCGACTTTACCAATGCGCCTGAATAACTCAAGCGTACTCTCCATTTTGTAGGCATGTTGTTTTTCTATGGGAAGCTTAATATAGGGGGCACCCGGGATTTGCTGGTAAGGGATTTCGGTCTCGTCTTCCGAAGGCTTTATTATGTCTATAAGCTTACACTCGGCATAGGTCTTACTGATTTTGGCTACCTGTCCTTTTACCAATTGGCCAGGAAGTGTGTTGGGAACAAAAACAACAAACTCACCATGTTCATTGCTTATTTTTCCTATTCCTTTTCCGCCAAACGCATAGTTTTTAATAAGGATCTCTAATACTTCCCCACGTTTGACAAATTTGTTCTGTTTTCTTCTTGACATAGTCAGTTTGTTTTACGGCTTTTGACGAACAAAAATGGTGTACTACTAGGGGCTAAAAACAAATTCAGCACTACCATTGTAAGGCCCCGTCGCTTTCCGTAGGAGGATGTGCTATCTATGTGTAGCTTTTCAATAATTTTACTGCCGCCCATAAGTGGCGCAAAATTAACATTTTCATTTACGCAAGAACGTTAGGGTAAGTGTTGATCGAATTGTATTCAGAAGTAACCTACTTTATGAAGAAACTCGTCGGAATCGCATTCGCGTTTTTTTGTTATACTGCTTCAGCGAACCACATTGTGGGTGGGGAGATAGAATTTATCTACCTCCAGGACGGATTGTACCGCATTCAAGTCATACAATACTTTGATGTGGCTAATCCTGTGAACCCGGGACCGGAGCCGTCCGTTTTGGTTTCGATTTTTAGCAATCGAAATGATGGACTGGTTTCTACGCACCAGTTGCTCCTTCAGGAAAATGTTGTTGTGCCTTATACCAATCCCGAATGTGCCATAGGAGAGCTTCAAACCTCCCGCATCATCTGGAGCGCCGATGTGGCGCTTAATCCCATTGAATATTCGCACTTTGAAGGGTATTACATTGCATGGGAGCGATGTTGCAGAAATTTGAATGTGGTCAATATTGTCAATCCCCTGGGGACAGGGATGAAATATGTATTAGAAATCCCGCCGCTATGGAAGAACGGCAGAGTGTTTAAGAATTCTTCACCAGTATTGTTTCAGCCATTGAGCGATTATGCCTGTATCAATCAATTATACTACATCGAGTTTACAGGAACAGACCCTGATGGTGATTCATTGGTGTACTCACTGGCCACTCCATTGAACAGTTCTGCAGCTGTTGCTGTTCCTATCCCGCAACCCAAGCCTCACCCTGAAGTGGTTTTTCGTGAGCCATTTCATGTTGAAAATACCATCCCGGGGAGTCCTCCTTTGAAAATCAGCAATCGGGGATTATTGACAGTAACCCCAAATCAGGAAGGACTTTATGTTTTCTCGGTACTTGTGGAGGAATATAGAAGGGGAGAAAAAATTGGCGAAGTTCAAAGAGATTTTCAGATGCTTGTGATCAGCGAAGGATGTAACCCTCCGGATCCCCCCGTAGTAGCTGCAACTATTCCCGGAAACCCTGGTTTTCAAAGTGAAATCGATACATTATTTTATACTGTAGGAGAGGAGAAGTGTTTTGATTTCTTTGTAACAAACGTCACAGAAGGCGAGACGATCAGCTTAAGAGCCGAGGGAGTCAATTTTGATGATGAACTGGAAGATGTCTTCAGTGTAAACCAACAATTTGTTGGAAGTGGACAAGATACCCTTCAGATAGAGGTTTGTGTTTCAGATTGTCCCCCCTTGCATGGGCGTCCATTTGTAGTGGACTTTATCGCTGGTGATGACGCTTGCCCACTCCCGCAATTGGATTCCCTTAGATTAACAATACAAGTGGAGCCTCCTCCAAACCAATTTCCAGTGATCACGCCTGGAGATCGGCGATTAAGACTTCCAGAAGATGATTTCTTTTCCTTACCCTTTCAAGGTACTGATGCGGATGGCGATTCCATGGTCCTTGATTTATATGTGCGAGGAATTGATGACCCATCTATTCCTGGGTTTAGCGTAGCGTTAATCGAATCTGAACCGGGATTTATTGAAGGGGAATTTCGATGGGATACCAATTGCTTGATTCGTGACTTCACCCGGCAACAGGATTTTGATGTTGGGATCATAGTTGATGATCTGGACACCTGTATGGCCCCCAATCCGGATACATTGTGGATACCCTCCACCGTAATACTACCACCTAATACAACACCTGTTGTCCTGGCGGATGGACCTTTTTCGACGGCTCAGGAAATCACGATCAGACCGGAAGGGTTCCTCAATTTTGAAGTGAATGTAACAGATGCCGATGGAGATACAGTAAATCTGATCATGTCGACGGATAATTTTAATCCTGCAGAATTTGGAATCAATTTTCAGGAAACAGATGGAATTGGTTTTGCGGCTTCTGATTTTTCATGGAACCTGGACTGTCCTTTTCAATCAGAAGCCCAATCTGAATTTACCTTCTATTTCGTAGCGGATGATGTCGATAAATGTAAGGTGGTGAATTTTGACACCTTGGAGCTCACGGTAAACATAGATTTTTCTAATGCTGCGCCGGTCATTGATCGGTTTTCAGACTTTCAGATATTCACTGATGAGCCTTTCACACTGGACATTGGCGGGGTAGATGCCAATGGGAGAGATCTGCTAACCATCGACTATTTTCAGGGTTTTCGACGACCTGAGTCTCCATCTCTGAGTTTTTTACGGAATACAGGACGGGGGTCCGTAACATCA
Organism: Cyclobacteriaceae bacterium; assembly: GCA_965215825.1. Taxonomy (GTDB): domain Bacteria; phylum Bacteroidota; class Bacteroidia; order Cytophagales; family Cyclobacteriaceae; genus JAWPMT01. The sequence goes on from CBDCEM010000003.1 coordinate 195,748, forward strand.
ACCTTAAACTGGACGCCTGAATGTTCATTATTGGATGGGGAAGATCAAGCCTTTTACGACCTGGTGTTCATTGTTTTCGATGATGCCTGCCCGTCGAATAAGTTCGATTCTACTAGAATCACATTTGAGATTTTGAACCCGTTGGGAGCCGATGAATTTATCCCGCCTAATGTCTTTACTCCGAATGGTGATGGTGTTAATGATATTTTTAGACTAACAGGACTGGAGCCTTTATCCGCAAATTTACCTCCGGATAATTGTGACGATCGCTTTTTGTATATGACTGTGATCAATCGTGCAGGAAAAGAGGTATTCAGGTCTGAGACACGGGAATTTCAATGGGATGGAGGAGATGCACCTTCTGGTACCTACTACTACATCGCTCAATATGTGAATTCTGAATACAAGGGTTTTGTGCAGCTCCTGCGATGAGTCGGATTTTGAAAAACTAATTTCAGTCTATGTAACGCTTCCTGACTGGGAAGTGTTTCTGCCCAGACTCAGGTACATTTGCCGCCTCAAATAAAGCATTGCCAAATCTTGAAGCTACAACCTTTAATTCAGGTTAAGAACCTCTCCAAGAGCTACGGAGAAGAACGTGTTCTGGACCAGGTGTCTCTCGAAGTTTATTCAGGTGAATTCCTGGTCATTGTAGGAGAAAGTGGAACCGGCAAATCCAGTTTATTGAAGATCATGTCGGGATACCTCGAGGCGGACCGTGGCGAGGTTCTTTTTGAGGGAGAGTGTTTGGAAGGTCCCGAATCCAGATTGGTTCCTGGGTATGAAGAGATTCAGTTGGTTCACCAACAGTTTGATTTGCACCCCTATTTGTCGGCTGAAGAGAACATCCGTCGACCAATTTTAAGCTTTACCAAAGATTATCAAACAGAGAAATTAAATGAGTTGCTTCGACTTTCGAATCTGGAAGAGAAAAGACATAAAAAACCTGATGAACTATCAGGAGGACAGCAACAAAAACTGGCCATTTCTACAGCACTGGCAGTAGAACCGGCAGTATTGTTGATGGATGAACCGTTTAGCAACCTTGATCCTTTTTCCAAGCAGGCTTTCCTTCGACAGATCAAAGAGCAGACCCAGCAACTGGGGTCCGCTGCTGTATTTGTAACGCACGATACACGCGATGCGTTGGCAGTGGCTGACAGGATCATCGTGTTAACTGAAGAGGGAATTACTCAGGAAGGTACGCCTCAGGAAGTATATCTATCACCCATTAATAGTTCTATTGGGAAGTTTTTTGGCCCAATAAATCTCTTTGAAAAAGAAGAGTGGGTAGCAATCTTCGGAGGAGAAAGACCCAAGTCCGCCGTAGGTGTAAGACCTGAACATTTGATTGTAACTTCAGTGGGAGCAGGAGTAGGAGGAGTTGTCGAAGAATTGATATTTCATGGCCACACCACACATTTACAAGTGCGGATAAAGGGAAAAACTGACCTGATTGAGGTGCTGTCACCTCACAGTAAGATTCGAAAGGGGACTAAGGTTTTCCTTAAAGTCAAAGAGCCTTTTATCAGATTTTTTTAAGGAACATTGCGGTATTATGCAAAACGGATTGCGAGTTCCTTTTGATAAACCCTTCCCACAGGCACTTCTTCGCCATTCTTCATCCAAAGCAATTTTCCACCACCAGTTTTATTTTTGATTTGTTCGACCTGATCAAAATTTACCAAATAGGATTTATGAATGCGCTTGAAATTTTCCGGAAGCTCTGAAGAAAGCCTGAGCAGTGATTTATCGTGTAAAAACGTTTTTCCGGTTTGAAGGACAATGATTGAATAATTGTTGGCCGCCTTAATCAACGTCACTGTTTCCAATGGAATGGATACTTTGTCTGATTTAGAATTGACTAACAGATAATTAACGGCTTTTTGCGATAAATCATCTTCCTGTTGAATCGGAGGTACTGCCACCTGACCAATAGTGAAAAGTTGTTCAATAAGTAGGCTGGTGATGGGCAATGCGATGACCAGGAATCCTATTTCCGGAATGGGAGACAAAAAGGGGACTATAGGGGTTAGACTCCATAAAATGGCGGAACGTTGGGTAGAGGTAGTGAAGAAAAAGAAGAACAATGTGAGTTGAAGGGCAACAAAATAGAGAATGAGTCTCTCATTTTGAGTTCCAAGGACAAAATAGATTAGGATGTAAGTTATTGCGGCGATGGAGAAAAAACTCTTGAAATGCAAATTGGGAATTTTCCTGGATAGGGCAAATACCAGTTGCAAACTGCATGCTGTTGCGATGGCAATTAGGGATGAGTTACTCCACTTGAAAGGCTGATGATGTAAGACATCTACTAGTGCAAGTCCCAGATAGATGCTCGTGATCGCAAGAATCCAGAGAGTAGTTTTTTGCCGAGTTTGAAGGCTTCTTAAATTCTGGGAAAATAGCAATATGATCAATCCCAATAATCCGACTGCTCCAATCAATAGGAAAAGTTTCATGATTGCCATCATACGGAGCTGTTCTGATTTGCCGAGTAATATTAATTTTTTGGAGAGATCCAGTAAAGTACTTCGGGGAGTATCTATGCGGAGCATGAGGTAATGCCTGCCAGAAAGCACATGATGTTTTTCAAGGTAATGAAGTTGCGTAACTCCCTGATTGGCGCGCCGACTATACTCGCCGATCAGGTATCCATCCCAATAAAGTTGATAACTCTCAGGGAAGGAGACTTGTATAGCATCGAAGCCATTGTTCTTTTCCAGCAACACTTCACTTTTGATCCAGTATGTTTCGGAGGTTGATGACTCATCTGACCAGCTTCGATCCACTGGGTCAGGGGCACTTTTTACAGGTGAATTCAGGTACAACCAGGAATTGCGATGGAAGGTCAGGCTTTGTGTCCAGTTTGCGCTGAATGTAAAAAATATGAGCGTTACCAGAAGTAAAGCCAAAAGCATAGCAATCAGATTATCTTTCAGAGAAAGCTTCCTCAGTCGGATGTGTGTGATGTCGTTCACCCAGGATTGATGTCGTTCACCCAAGAATGGCATTTTCATGGTATTTAGAAGCTACAATTGAAATAAAAACAATGAAGAAAACTATCCTCTTGAGCATTCTTTTTTTTGCGACCGTGACCATTGTCCTGGGCCAAACAGGTAGTTCGTCCGTTACAGAATCGCCCTCTTTTCATGATCGGGTTTTTGAGAAAATAGTAGAAGGTGGCTGGCAATTCATGTCATTGACTATAATCTGCCTGTTACTGGGCTTAACCATTTTCATCAATAAAATCTTCTATATCTCAACCATAGAGTCTAATAAAGATAAGATCCTCGCGGCCTGTGAAGAGACAGGAGGTATCCATGATGTGGAAGGTTTAAGAACAACACTTCAACAGCACAAAGGAACGATTGCAGATGTTTTGCTTTATGGGTTGGACTCCATACCGCGTGGGCTGGGTAAGGTTCAGGAAAACCTGTTGACGCATGCTAGTATAGAAAAGGCGAAATTGGAATCAGGACTACCGTGGTTAGCGCTGTTCATTTCGTTGGCCCCCATGCTTGGCTTTATGGGCACAGTCATTGGAATGATAGATGCTTTTGATGGCATTGCAAGTCTTGATGCATCTCAGGGAATGGCTGGCGTGGCTGCAAATGGGATCAAAGTGGCATTGATTACTACAGTAAGTGGATTGGTAATCGCTGTGATCCTGCAGCTGTTTTATAATTACCTGACTTACAAAATAGAAAATTTCAATAACGACATGGAAGATGCAATTAGTTATTTCATAGATTATTTGGTTTTGACGAAGACAAAAGGATGATCTGAAAATTGCTAAAATTTCCATTCGTAAGTCTGGATGAACCATTACCGGGAACTTTAGATAAATAGGTTTAGGGATTGATCTTTTTTTGTTAGAACGCACTTTGTCCATGAATTTCCATCTAACCCTGGATGTAGACAAATTTGCTTTTGTTACATAGAAATGAGGTGGTGATTGCCGCGAATAAGGCTTATACGAGCAGCCCTAAGGTGTGGGGGGAGCTTTAACTTGATGATTCAGGCACTTTTTGTGTTTCGATGCGATTGTAAGAAAGTATACTTTTGCCACAACATATAAGAAGTCAATGAAAGTCACGCTCGAATACAAATCTGATAAGGAATACCGATCCATCAACGAATCCGGTAACGTTGTAGATATCGACATGTTTGCTGAAGATAAGCAAGCACAATCTCCCACTCAATTACTGCTCTCAGGTGTGGTGGCTTGTGCTGCGGTAGATATCGTTGCCATGATTAAGAAGAAACGAAAAACATTGGAAGGCTTTGTGGGTTCGGCAGAAGGTGAACGAAGAGATGAGCATCCAAGGAAGTTTGTCAAAATCCATATTCACTACGATATCACATCACCGGATCTCACGGATGATGAAGCTGAAAAAGTCATTACTTTGGCAGTTGAAAAGTATTGTTCGGTAGCGGCTTCTTTGGATCCGGATACCAAATTGACCCATGGGCACACCATTATTCGTCCTTAACACTTAAATATGAGATCCTTACTGATTTTAGTTTTGATTACAGGTGCGTTGACCGTTCCGGCGCAGGACCAGTTATACAAAGTCAAATGATCAGAGCTGCCCCAGGAAAACTCCTTGAAGTAATTGATTTACTCAAGGAGGACATGAAGAATTACCAACAGTTTGGTATTGAGCAGCCTTATTTGATGCGCCACAGCCAGGGGGACCATTGGGATCTGATGATGATTTATCCCATAAATGATCTATCGTCCTACTACGGCGATACTTTCCAAAGTGGTTTGGAAGGGTCAAATAGCCTGAGTAAATCTTATGGTGATGCTTTTTATAAGCAAATTAGTTATCAGGAGGAATCAATCGTAGCAGGCCCTGAGAAAGCTCTTTTTCACAACTGGTTCCAACAGTACGGATATTACCACGTAGAAATCTTCACATCTCTGGCTGGAAAGCAGGCAGAATTGTTAAAAGAGCGCCAAATGGAGAATGTATACCTGGAGGAAATTAACCGACGGCCTAATTTCATTTTCACAAAGCTCACTGGGGCGTCGTGGGATATATTCACTATCGGGTACTATACTGGGATCAAAGACTATGCTTCAAGCGCCGATATCTCCGTCGAAGATGAAGACCGGGCAGCTAAAAAGGCGGGATTCCAAAGTGTGTATACCATAGGAAGTTACTTGCGGGAATTACTCCTTGAGCACCATGATACCCTGGCAGGTGCAGTGAGAGTGGATTAGCCTACTTTTCTTCTTCGTAATTTTTGCTCATTTAGTAGGGAACTTTCCCCTTTCACTACGTGTAGTTCTAATGTATGGAGGTTCCTATTTTACCTTCGTCATTAAGAATGAGCTTTAGTCGGAAAAACATCTATTGGGGAATTCCTCTCCTGCTTTGTATTTGCCTCACGGAATCGGTGGCTCACGACCTGAGGGTAGCCAGATTCAGAATAACAGCAACTTCAACCGGATACGAATTTAACGTCAATTTTGACAGGGAAGATATTCTGGAAGAGATATACAGTAGTCAGAAGTATCAGTCAGAGGTAATTGATCAGATTACCGGCTACATTGGAAATCACGTAACCATCACGATCGATGATGAAGTAGTGGCTTACGAATTGACAAAAATTGAATACACCGAAGAAAACATTCTATTGAAAGGTAAACTCCTTTCAGGTCTAAGAGAAATAAAAAAAATTGATGTAAGTAATACCTGCCTGGTCAATCGAATTGATGGGCACCTTAACATCATGGAGTTTTTCCTGAACGATCGAGAAAGATTCTTCCGACTAGATAAAGATCGGATCAGCACTACAGTTACGTATTAATAATCAGTTATGTTTTAAATTAATTTATCATTATGAAACTTTCAACCTTAGCTAAAATTTGTGTTCTCGCCATTGTACTTACTGCTTGTGGCGGTGACGACCCTTCGGAAATTTCGGCAGTAGTTTCCCTGTCAACGACCAACGATCAGGTCGCTGAGGGCGACATGGTTACCTTGACGATTACCGCAGACCGAATAGTTTCCTCCAATATTTCAGTGCCTGTGGTTTACACTGGAACAGCGACTAATGGTTCGGACTATCAGGGAAGTACACGAGTGATTATTTCTGAAGGAACCAACAGCGCCAACCTGGGGCTGCTGATTCAGACAGATGATCAACAGGAAGGCGATGAGACCATTATCATAGGTTTTTCAGACACAGGGTTGCCCAGAGGTATTTCTTTGTCGGAACAGTCGTCAGTCACTATTACAATTGCCGGGGAGATTTAGGAATCAATTGCAAATGGCTGCCGGGTATGGCAGCCTTTCATTCAATCTTCCAGGGCTTGTATCAAATCGTCAATCAGGTCTTCTGCATCTTCGATTCCTACGCTTAACCTTATCAGGGAGTCGGTTAATCCGGACTTTAAGCGTTCTTCTTTTGGAATACTTGCATGTGTCATGCTTGCTGGATGCCCGGCCAACGATTCCACGCCACCAAGTGATTCCGCCAGCGAAAAGATTTTGAGGTTCCTGAGTACCTGAAATGCAGCTTCCTGGCTGTCATCTTTCAAGATAAAGGAAAGCATACCGCCATATCCGCGCATTTGTTTTTTAGCAATGTCGTGATTTGGGTGATCCTCAAATCCTGGCCAATAAACGTGCCTGACCAAAGGATGCGACTTTAGGAAGTAGGCAATGCGTTTACCATTGTCACAATGACGGTCCATTCTTACGTGTAAAGTCTTGATCCCTCGTAGGACCAAAAAGCAATCATTTGGACCGGGAATTGCGCCCGCTGAATTTTGGATGAACCCCAGCTTTTTGTCGAGTTTATCCGAATTTGTTGTTACTGCGCCCATCACAACATCGGAATGACCCGCGATATATTTGGTCACAGAGTGCATGACAAGATCAACTCCCAGGTCAATCGGATTTTGCAAATAGGGGGTAGCAAAAGTATTGTCCACTGCAACCAGTGCATCATGTTGTTTTGCAAGCCTGGTGAGAGCCGCAATATCTACGATACTCATCATTGGATTGGTAGGAGTCTCTATCCAAATCATCTTCACATGCTCATTGAAAGTTGTTTCAAGCTGATGGAGATCTTTCATGTCTACATAGTGGAACTTCAAACCCTGAGGTTCATAGAGCTTGGAGAAAAGGCGATAAGTGCCCCCATATAAATCTTCAGATACGATTACTTCATCTCCTGGCTTCAACAACCTGATAATACTGTCGGTAGCGGCCATTCCAGAAGCGTAGCACCGACCGTATTGCGCATTTTCCAGAGCCGCGATGCTGGATTCAAGTTGATCTCGAGTAGGGTTTTTTGATCTCGCATATTCATAACCTTTGTTGTCACCTGGTGCCACCTGAACGTATGTGGAAGTTTGGAAAATGGGAGTCATGATAGCACCCGTAGAGGGGTCTGGCTTCACGCCTGCGTGAATGGCTTTTGTGCCAAATTTCATTTCTTTTTTCATTGCTATATGTGAATTCCGTTCATCAGAAACACGTTTGGATCCTGTTGAAAAATGCAACGTAAACTAATCATTTCAATATGTTTGCCCTTTAATTTTATTGCCATATTCAGAAAAAATGAGGATAGAAACGGCAACCCGACTAACCGGAGTGGAAGAATACTATTTTTCCAGGAAACTAGAGCAAATCCGTAAGCTCGAAGCCAGTGGTCACGATGTGATTAACCTGGGTATTGGAAGCCCTGACCTTCCACCAGATAAGACCGTGATCACAGCGCTTACTGACGCTGCTCAGGAGCCCGCAAATCACCAATATCAATCTTATCGTGGTATTCCTGCTTTGAGAGAGGCAATCGCTGACTTCTACCTGCGAAAGTATGAAGTACCTCTGGATGCTGCTACAGAAATCTTGCCCATGATGGGGTCAAAAGAAGCCATTACTCATATTTCTCTGGCTTTCCTAAATCCCGGTGATCAGGTACTAATACCGGCTTTGGGTTATCCAACTTATACATCCGTCACTAACATGGTAGAAGCTGACCCTGTATATTTTCCGTTGTTGGAAGAAAATAACTGGGAACCTGACTGGGAATTCTTAGAGCATCTGGATACCGGAAAAGTCAAGCTCATGTGGGTCAATTACCCACATATGCCAACAGGTGTCAGAGGAAGTGGAGAGATTCTCAATCGGCTGGTACGGTTTGCGAAGGAAAGAGGAATTCTGTTGTGTCACGATAATCCTTATAGTTTCATATTAAATGACGATCCCCAAAGTGTTTTCAATTGCCCGGAAGCGAAGGATTGTTGCATTGAACTGAATTCCATGTCAAAGACTTTTAATATGGCGGGTTGGCGAGTCGGGTGGGTTACAGCCAATAGAGATTTGATTCAGGCCATTCTCAAGGTAAAGAGCAATATGGATAGCGGCATGTTTAAGCCAGTTCAAATAGCAGCTATCAAAGCACTGGAGTTGTCTAGTGACTGGTACACCTCATTAAATGAAAACTATAAGAGTCGTCTTGCACTTGCTCACCAACTTTTGCAGTCGCTGAATTGCCAGTTTGAAGCAGATAGAGCTGGGATGTTCATATGGGCCAAGGCACCAGATTCAAAATCCGGCGAGACTTTGTCAGAAGAATTACTTGAGAAGTATCATATTTTTATAACCCCAGGTATAATTTTTGGTCAGGCTGGTGCCAGGTTTATTCGTGTATCCCTATGTTCGCCGCAAGAAAGATTTGAAGAAGCCATTAGCAGGCTGCTTTGAGGAAACCTATCTTATCTAACCGGATGGAGATCGATAAAGAAACAGATACATGAATATTTTGATTTTCGGAACTGGACTGATTGGTGGGTCTTTCGCTTTGGCCTTAAAGAAGTTTGATCCCTCATTGACATTTGGTGGGTGGGATCTTTCTTCAGCAAACAGAGCGGAGGCCAAAAATCTAGGCATAGCCGATGAAATTTTTGAGAGTCAGTCATCCGCAATTGCTTGGGCAGATTGTGTCATCATGACGGTTCCTGTGTCTGCTATTCTGAGTGAGATAGGTACCTTGTTGGATCAAATTCGCTCGGATCAATTCATTATTGATTTTGGTTCGACCAAAAATTCTATTTGTCATGCAGTAGCCGATCACCCTTCTCGTTCCAGATTCATAGCAGCACATCCGATTGCAGGAACAGAACATTCAGGGCCCCAAGCGGCATTTGCAGAACTCTTCTACGGGAAAGTGATGATTGCCTGTGAACATGAAAAATCAGATATCGAAATACTAAAAATCTTCGCAAGATGGTGTGAAGGATTGGTCATGGGATTGATCTTCATGAGTTCGGAGGAACATGATAAACACCTGGCTTACATTTCACATTTAAGCCATGTGATCGCTTTTGGGCTTAGCCAGACGGTTTTGGAAAAAGAAAAAAATGGTGAGGTCATCCTCGAATTGGCCGGATCAGGATTTGCTTCTACGGTTAGATTGGCCAAGAGCTCTCCCGAAATGTGGGCCCCGATCTTATTGGACAATAAAAGGCCTGTGCTGGAAAGCCTGGATGGCCTTATGGATCAACTGACAGTGATGAGACGATTGATATCGAATGAAGATTCAGAAGGTTTGCAACAGTACCTTTCAGAAGGTAGAGAGATTAGAAAGATCTTGGATTAACTTGTTTCATTGCAGGATTGAAAACAAAAAAAAGAGGCCCGCGGGTGCAGACCTCCTTATCAACCTTAAATATCAACTACTACTCACTAACTGTAATCGTGTATTCCGGAGTGGGGTTTAATGGGCAGAAATACTTATACGTACCTTCGCCTAATTCAACCACTTGAGATCTTGCTGTCTCTCCTTTTTTAATCGCATTTGCCAGGTATCCTTCTTTGATATGATCACCAGCTTTTCCTTCATCGGTGATGTTAGCAACTACTAAACCAACTTCTCTGTCTACTTTTTTATTAGTCACTTCGAAGATGTACTTTCCAGGCTTTAGCTTCAATTGTGTTTTGGTGAACTTACCATCTACCTGAGATAATTTAATCACTTTGGGTGCATCTTGAGCTGATACTTGGCTGCCAGCCAGAAATACAAATGCTACTAAGAGGATGATTGAGAACTTTTTCATTTTTCTTTATGATGATATGTAATTTCAAATGTTACAATTATTAAACTAAATAGTAATTCTAAAAGTTTCAGTTAGGGTGATTTTTTTTAGTTTTTTTTTATCTGGATTTTCGACGCTGAATTTATACCTGATTGAAGCGGGCTAAATGAGCTTGCTTCGCCATTAAATAGAGGTTTAGTAAGCTATCGAAATGTGCAGGGGTACCTTCAGCCTAAGGAATTTGTATCAATTTTATTAGACCTGTGAGTCTTCAAGGATCTCTAGGAGTTGAAAAGAGAGGTTGGCTATGTTAGATTCTTCAAGAGCAGGTTTCATTGAAAGTTCAGCCTCATCGAATGTACCTTGCACCAGAAGTTCCAGATTGCAACTGATATCACAGTCGTTGTTGATCTTGTGCCTCGCAAACAATTGCTCTTCCTGAACTGCCTTATAAATCATCCAAAGCGAAATTTGCTCGGGAGTTTTCGCCAAAAGAAAACCACCTTGTGCTCCGGCTATACTATTGACGATGTTGTTCTTTTTCAGTTTGGCCAGTAGTCTTCTAACAACGACTGGGTTGGTATCTACGCTCTCAGCAAGTTGTGTGGAAGATTTGAATTCCCCTTCTTTAATGTTAAGGAAGAGACAAATTTGTATGGCTTTGGTGAAGTCGGTACTGGCACGCATAGCATTATAACTTTATAAGTTACAATACGAAGAAATCCCTGTTAGGTTTCTTTTCCATGTATTTGTGTTAGAATACGTTAGGGAAAATTTTCACGCCGATGATCCACAGGTTCATCAGCATACTGAGGAACATACTGATAAACATTCCCAGGTTTTTCTGTTTAATTCCCACCAACGAAAAGCAAAGGTTCAGGAATGCGAAAAGTCCAAAAGTATATTCCGATACTGAGGATAAATCATCTGAGGTAAGTACCGTGATCAACTGTGGGATCAATGAAATGGGATTTGCCAGGGAAACAATCCCAATGAAATTATCGAACGATTTCTTTTCTGTGAGGACAGCAGTCAACCGATTCAGGAAGTGTAGTATCTGTTTTGAGACATTCAGAGCCTCGGAGGCTTCAATGAATGATAAATGAATTTCAGAGGGAATGGCAGGAGGTCTTACATTTTCGAAAGTAGTCTTCAGCCATTTTGACGCTTCAATTCGATCAAGGCCATAGAGCAAAAGTTTAGGGTCCTGATCAGCTAGTTTCCATTTGAGGCCTTTTTGAAGAATTTCGGTATGTTTTTTCACATACTCATATTCTTCGAAAATCACGTCTTTGACATGAGTGAATAACTGTTGTGCCTGACCGCCTCCCGTGTAGTATAGTATTTTCCCCTGACGGATTTCATAGGGTAGATTGTCCAGATACGCATGCGGTTGTTCGTGCATGATGGGGATGATGCGCTTTTTTAACTTTTTGGCATACTCCAATTCCCTGAGAGCGTATTCCGAACGAACTGCGTGTGAGGAAATGACAAAAATAAAATTATCTGCCTTTTCTATAAGCCGATTGACCTGATCGAGGTGTCGTATCTCCAGGGGAACCAATCCGTCATCGTGCCAGGTGTGAAGTCCCTCTTTGTTAAGGTATTCCGAAAGGTCCTTGACAAATTCCTTGCTGCTCTTACGACCGTATGAGATGTAGGCATCAAGTTTCTTACCAGTGCCGATTTCAAAATCTTCTGCCTGTTTCTTAGCCGAATTAAGGTGATGGATCACCTGGTCGAGATTGTGGAACCAATGTCCACCGTTTCGTTCTACGCGTTTGCCAATTTGATCCAGAGATTTGATCTGGTCCGCGCAGAATTCACTGCCACTATCTTCCTTTAGGTAACAATAGATGGTCCGGTCTGGTCTTTTGATCGCATCATCTGTAACTTCGGCAAGGGCATAGAAGCCAGTCAGTTTAGGTGTGATGACGTAAAGAGAAAAATGGCAGTGTCTGCGCTCATACAGTTCTTGCTCGTGAGCTTCTTCATTCCAGTTGTCTACTACCGGATTGAAATATTCTATGTTGATGTTAGCAATTACAAAGTCTCTCCAACTTGATCCGTTGGCTGTTCCTCCAAGGTAGACTTTCATGGCTGTCAGTAGGCTTTTAGAATTTTGTTGATCAATGTAGTATTGGTGGCTAACCAGGGTTTTTTGAGCATGTCCTCATGTTTACCTGCACCCTTTATTTCTTTAAAGTTACCCGAAGTGCAATTACTCCAGGGATGGAAGAAGGGCACGCCATCTACTTTTCGATCACCGAAGGTAGTTCTATTTTCGGAGGTTATAAGGTATACGTCCGCTTTTACCGAGCCTTCAAAATCATTAAGTTCGAAATTAACCAGATCGTAGTATCGTGATAAATCTTCCAGCGCATTATCGTTAGCCGCGTCACCTAGTTGCGCCATGGCCTCTTCTTTCATTACTAAGATATCCGCGGGCATAGTTTTTGGGATATATCGCTTGCGAAATGCATCGATCATGATGATGGCTGAGACTTGTTTGCCTTTTGCTTCCAGTAGTTTGCAAACTTCAAACGCTAAGTTGCCACCGCCGCTGTAACCTAAAAGAATGCACGGGAAGCGGTTGTCATTTTCCAAGGCTTCAACATAACTTTTTAAAGGATTTATGAATTTACCAGGATCCTCAAGGGTTCGATATAAATGGTCCTTGTCACCTGCGATGAATTCTCTGAAAGCCATGGGCCCCCCGATAGCTGCTGGAAAACAGTATACAGCAGAGCCGTTTGTTCCTTCATTGAATTTTGAAAAAACAGGTTGATCGCGTGCGGTTTGTACAGACCTTACAAGCGTATCCAATGTGGGCGAAGAAACGATAGGACCCATGCTAACCCGGCAGTTAAATTTTTCCTCCAGGTCCACTACCAGATTAACTAACTGAATGGACTCCATTCCGGCGTGGAAGAGATTGGTGGCTTTGGTGACCCGTTTGATTCGACTATTGGCGATGATCAGGCGCCGGATAAAACCTGTGATGTTATCTGTGTCCTCGATTGATGGTTGTCGTTCCGATTCCATTTTTTCCGCGTATGAGCGCATTTGCTCCATGTCCAATTTCCCATTGGGTTTCACGGTCCAGTGATCGGATTTGAAAAATTGATTGGGGATCATCCAGGAAGGTAGCTTCTGCGAAATGAATGCAATCAGAGATTCCAGATCGATGGTACTGGCCTTGAGGTAGGCGTGCAACTGATGTCCTTCCTTAATGACATTTGCGTTTTCGATTCCGGGAAAACTCAAGATTACCTCTGAAATCTCTGTAGGTTCTACTCGATAACCTCGGATTTTAACCTGATCGTCTTCTCGACCAAGGTAATTCAGAACCCCTTCTTGAAGCTGTACGATATCTCCGCTTCTATAGAAGCGTTTACCCTGGATATTAACGAACCGGGCTGCCGTGGCTTTCGGATTATTAAGATAGCCTTCGGCTAGACAATCTCCTCCTATATAAAGCTCCCCTTTACCATCATCCTCTACCTTTTCCTGGTTCTTGTCCAGAATTTGAATGGTAGCACTGGGAATAGGTTGACCGATAGGAATATAAGGGCTTTGACTGGTTCCATCATATTTTTGAACAACGCAGCCCACTGTTGCCTCAGTTGGTCCATATTCATTGTAGAGATCTGCTTTGGGGAATAGGCGGACAATGCGTTTAGCTTCAGATCTTGTCAAAGCTTCACCACCGACAACAAATGTTTCAATATTTCGATGCAGAGAATTCTCCTCTGAGATCATTGAGAGATGCGTAGGAGTGCATTTCAGAAATGTAACCCTTGGATCTTTTAAGGCGTCTCCAAGGTTTTGGAGGTTTGACCCTGAGTTGTAGATCGCTAACGCATTTCCTGTAATAAAAGGAAGTAGAAGTGACGTGAGCGTCATGTCCACAGAAGGTGAAGTGATCAACGCGATGACGTCAAGGCCTTTTTGCTTAAGATAGGTGTCTTGAGCGAATTGCAGATAGGCCATAATCGATCCATGAGAGATAATGACACCTTTTGGTTTTCCAGTAGTCCCTGAGGTATAGATAACGTAAGCTGCATCATCTGTTTTCACTTCCGGCAAGGCACTGGGGGCAATACTGGATTTCAAATCCTCTATAGATAGGAAGATTCCTTCAGAAGTATTATCCCCAATACAATAGCGGGCTCCACTGTCATTAATCATATACTTCATTCGATCCTTTGGGATGTTCGTGTCCAGGGGAACAAAGACAGCTCCCGCTTTGAGTATACCCAGGATGGCTAATGGTAAATCCGGGCCGGGGACTACACATACGGCTACCCGATCTCCTTTTGTTATGCCCATCGCAATGAGCCGCAAAGCGATGTTGTGGGTTATAACAGCGACTTCCTCGTGGGTGATGCTTTTTCTTTCATATAACACGGCATTATTGTTAGGATGCCGGTTGAGTAAATCGATCAATGTTGTGTTGCTGGTTGCCATTTTTTGTCACATTATTGTCTATTGCTGGGGCCGATCTAAATGTTTATTCCCAGGGTCAAAAAGAATCGTCTTCCGAATCCGGGGAGACCTTGAACAGCCCAGGCTTCATTATTGCCAGTTGTAGGGTATTGAATATCTACGTCAAATAAGTTTGAGATATTGAATGCCAGATAAAGGTTCCTGAACTTATTTCGCAAACTTTCTTCTTTTACAGAGGATGGGCTAAAGCGAAAATTCATATTCGTTACAACGAAACTTGGTACAGTCTCGCCCAATCTGCGTGGCGTATCTCCGGCTATAGCAAATTCAGTTTTAGTGGAAGAAATAAATCTGGAGTTTACACCTACTTGTAGATTGAATGCATTGAAGGACCAAAAGTGAGTTCCTTTTAGATAGGCCAATAATACCGGCGAATAGGAAGCTGTGCTGTCGATTACCGACAAATCGTTCCTAAGTTCCTGTACTTCATCTGATTGATTCAATGAGCCACTGATCTCAATGCTCCACTTCTTTGGTTCTTGCAATAGGAATCCAATTTCAGCACCAAAGGTCGTTACGTCTCGAGCATTACTACTTCCAAAAACAGATTGCCCGTTTCTTGTTGTTGAGATCCTGCTGATCAGGTCTTTGATTTCATTACGATAAAAACTGGCATTTAATCTGGATCTGATCTTTTTGTCCAGGTCGATTTTACTCTCCCGAATGAAATTCACCTCTAAGGTTCTGATTACTGGAAATGATAAGGAGTTATTGTCCGTAAAGTTTCCAAAAGAAGGTCTTTTTCGGGCTTCTCCATACAGGAATTTTAAGAAGTTGGTTGAATTAAGATTGAAGACCAATGCTGCTCTCGGAATAAAAACAGGGTCAATGTTTTGAATACTGGTAGACTTGGGAGTCAGAGCCAGATTGTCCGGAGCGTTATTTTGCCCGGTAACCGTGGAGTCTTCCAGGTAATTAAAATTACTTAATTGCTCTAGTCGGCCACCGGCGGTAATAAATACTTTGTCTTTTAATGCCTCGTATTCAAATTCAGCAAACCCTGAAATCAGATTGAGCCGAGAATCACTGCCAAGACGAAAGAAATCATTACCACCTCCGAGTGTATCGTCTGGAAAGTCAAATGCCGTAAATAGATCGACTGCTGTACGTGCATTTATACCGGCAATTCCGCTCAGTCGATCCCATGATTTGGAGGCACTTCCTTCCAGTTCAAAAGCTTTCGATAGAAAAGAAGATAGCCCGAATCGATTGCCGCCAGCTGCATAGTCGATTTCCGTTCCAAATTCATGGAAGAACAGGTTAAGGTTGAGACTGAGGTTGTTTTCCCTCGGAGAATGCGTCACTCTTACTCCGCCATATGTACTCGAACTTCGATTAAGGATGCCAGGTGCATTGGGATTAGCCTCCGGGATAGGACACTGACAAAAAGAGTTGGAAGAAGCTGCAGTTGATTCAAATACACCACGATCTTCTGAGGAAGCGGTGAGGTCGATGCTGTATTGTGTAAGGCCAGCCTTATCCTGAAGGTTGAGAGATGCACTGATGTAGCGTTGTTCAAGAGGAAGCATTTCACGGGTCGTTGATCTCAATGCAGGATTGTTACTAATGGCCGCATCCACTTTTGCATTTGTTGTATCATGCAAAAACCTACTAAAGGGTTGATTCAATCCTTCGGATTCTGTGATGTTCGTGTTGAAAGAAAAACTGACCCGGTCCTTTTTATATTTCAACCCACCACTGATTCGGCGAGTGTCTCTGCTTCCATAGGATACGGCAAGGTGTTTCGGTAATATTTCTTCATCTGTTACTTCCTTGTCTAACGGGGCATTAGTTATGATATTGATCGCCCCAAAAAAGGCACCGCTACCATAGAGCACGGACATAGGACCTCTAACAATTTCTATCCTGTCGATGGCCTCTACTGCGATAGGAAATCGAGAAAATGGATAAAATCCCCAGTATTCTTCATACATACTTACGCCATTCACCAAAATAATGATGTCGTTATTGAAGCCCTGAGAGAAGAACCCCCGCATGCCCACGATAGGATCTCCACCAGACCAGGAATAGTCTCTGAACAGATACAGACCTGTGACGTTTTCCAGAATTTCAGGTAAAGATTGGTAGCCCTGGGTTGCAATCTCTTCTTTGCTTACAATTACCACACTAGCGGGAATCTGCCCAATACTTTGATTTCTCTTTCCAGCCGTTGAAATGCCGCGTTGAAAAAATAACTTTTCTACGGCATGTAGTGTATCCGATAATATGAAATTGATACGCTGAGAGGCAGTTCGTTCATCGAAGTACTCACCTATGGAAATAGATCGTGGTTCATATACTTCTGATTTGATTATAAGCGAGTCAGATTCGCCTTCCGATTGAGTGAGCACAATAGCCTGTACCGGATCATCTTCCGCAAACAGCGTTGTTGACTTCTCACTACCATCTGCTAAAATCACCTTGCGCTGAATATTTAATCCTGATGTAATGAAACTAGTGCTTTCAGAACTGGGGTAAGCACGTAGATCCAATTGTAAATTTCTCGTAAGACTCAAAGAATCCCTGGGAATCAAACCTTTGAGTGTTGTTAAATCTAACTCGCGTGTTTCATAACCATCTTTAGAAATGACCAGGGTTTCGAAACGCTTTTCTACGAGCAGTTCAAAGTAGCCATTGTGCCTGTTACTCTTTTTCTGGATGGGTTCTGTGATTCCAGTGCTGTCCTTGAGGGATAAGGTTGCTCCTTCCGGAATATTGCCACCACTTTTTTGTTCCAGGATATAGCCGTAGATGAATTTTTCCTGTGCTTGTGCGACTGTACACAAGATGAGGAAACTCAATATGCCTGTTAACTTCTTCATTCCGTTTCTTCCTTGTTACAATTGCAGAATTTCAGTTCGTTCTGAACCATTGTTTCTTCCTGATACCAGGCTTTGAAAATTTCAAATTCCTGCTCACAGTCATCTAGTAAGGCGCAGATGCGTTCAACCATCTGTGTAGCCCTGAGGGTGTGAAATTTCACCGCCATATTATTCTCAACATAAAACAAATTGCTGCCCGTAAGTGCAATATCATTGATGATGTCTTCCGTATCCCTCTCTATGTGAGCCATTCCTGAACCATCTTCAGCATTTATCTCGCTGTATATGGTGTTCAGGATGAGTTTTGTTTTTTCTAATTGGTTACCGAAAGTGATCGCAGCAAAATAGACATCACCTAATACAATTTTTTTGATTCGGCTTTTCGATTTCGGAGTAACCGGGAAGAATTTTTCTCTACTTACAGGCCCGATTTCTCCAACAGCTACTTTCCCACTTCGTGTGCCAAGGGCCACTTTAAAACCCGCCTGGGACAGTGCGGAGATCTGATCTCCCTCTGACTTCTCTAATCTTTTGATCCAGGGTTTGGACATATCAGGCGGATTGAGTTTTCGGCCACGTACGGTAATAACGCTATCTCCTTTTCCATAGGAGAGCATGTAGCCACCAGATGACCCTTCGATATCCATGGCTTCTGGAAATGGGTAATCATCTGCTCGTTCAATGGGATTGGGTAATTGCATCACCTGATCCTGCTGACTTTTATATAAAATGATCTGATTGGTAGCTGCGACAGCTATGATATATTCATTCAACAGTGTCTTATTATTTTCTTTTCTAGGTATGCTCGCGATCGCAATTTTCCCTACAGATTTGGTGGATCGACCTACTCTGTCCAGTATACCCGTAGAAAGATTTATTCTGTAAAGACCTTCCTGGCCGAAAGCCCAAAAGTACTTACCATCTGGGGAGACTTCCCCCCCCTGTAGATCAATATCATCAATTGTGAACTGATTGACTTGCATATTCTGCCTGGTACGAATGTCCAATCTGGTACTGCGTCTGTACTTGTTGAGGATGTAATAATGTGTTGTTGCCGGGGCGTAGTGTATAGCAAATGGTTGAAACAAGTTGTCAGATTGACCAAATTCGTGCACAATGTCGACTTCAGATTCGAAGCGATTAGAAGTAGCCACTCGAAACAACGCGGTAAAAATATCCGGATCGTTTTTCGCGTCTCCATGATCATTGATATGGAAATAGTAGGATTGAACAACTTTCCTGGGAAATTCTTCATTGATAAGTGAACTTTCCGTGTTACGTGTTTGGTAGGCATATATGAGAGAAGTTGATAACCGGTTTTCACGCCTTGCAATGGTCTTGAGCGTATTGGCTTTTTTCTCATTTTCTATGGCCACCAATTTTGCTGCATCTGCCTCGGTTTTTTTCTGAAGCGCATCTGCTTCTGCCAGTTTTGCCCGATCAGCCTCGCTATTGGCTCTTGTGGCTTCACCGTTGGCACGAGTGGCTTCAGTATTGGCTCGATCCGCTTCAGTATTAGCTCGATCTGCTTCTTTATTGGCTCGTGTAGCTTCACGTTTGGCCTCGATACTGGCTTCTACTGCAGCTTTTTGTGCTTTTTCAGCTTGCTTCCACAGTATTAAAGCGCCAATGGCACCCAGAAAGGAAAAAATGGCTAAAAATATAATAGCAATTCTGGCATTCCTTCTTCTTCTCGCTCTTGCATTACTTTCGGAGCGACTTGCCTCGATGAATTTCTGAAAAGTTTCGGGTACGTCCTGCTCATGCCCTTCCAGTTGGTTTTCTGCGTTCTCAAGGGGAAATCCGCTTAATAATAAATCTTTGGCGGACTTGGTTTCTTGCTCACTCCACTGCAATGCTGTCGGGAAGATCTCATTGAAGAATTTCATGAAAGCCTGATCTGTAGTAAGCAAGTTGATGAGCTCGAATGAGGCTTGCTGTGGATTGCCAGTGAAGTCTACCGTCTGATACTTTTCCAGTTCTCCAAACTCCAGACCCAGGTCATTTTTGATAATGAAGATTCGTTTTTCGAGCCTTTGTGCTTCTTTAAACTGGAACATGATCCATTCATCTTCCAGTATGTTACCTTGATCCTGTGATAGGATCAAAACGAAGTTGAGCGAATTTTTGATACCATTCCGAACCTCATCTTTCAATTCGGTAATGTCACCTGTCAGGTAGTCATGTTGGTTCCAGGAGGTCAGTTTTTGATTGAGCATCTGAGTACTTAACCAAATGGAAAAGTTCAGCTTGCACTTTTGACGACAAATGAATACATCATAGTGCGTATGGTCTGTAACTGCCTTAGAAGCGTCAAGGTACTCTTTGGTAATTTCAGAGAGCTTGAGGGGATATGTCTGCTGATAGTATAGGAAGTAGGATAAAAGACTCCCCCGCATTAAGTCAGAGTTCTGTTTATTTCGGGTTGACCAGTGTCTTGCGGTCATTGTTAAATAACCGGGACTTTTGTAGTACCGAAATTCGTTTCCGATGGTCACTGCTACCTCGGACTTCAGTAATTCTATTTCATGATCATCAAGACCGTCTGACCCGTCGATCAGTTTTTCAGCAGCCAGAGGTTGAAAGAACTGGTCTTTTTCTGCCACTCCCATATCTACAAAAAAGATGGGCAGGCCATGGTCGCGGGCATTTTGGAGCTGTTCCCTATAAATAGCATTTCCAGCACTTTCCTCATTCAAAATGAACAGAAAGTTCATGGCTTTGAAAAGCTTGTCCGGAGAGCCAAATCGAGGGTCACTGCCTACGGAAAAGTCATCTTTTACGATTTTCTCAACAGCAAGGTCTTCGCCGGCAATCCAGAATTCCCGATAACCCAACTCACTAAAAGCGTGAGATTCACTGTAATAGGATTGATGAATAGGGGTAATGGGGTTAGTTAGTAGACGAACTTCCTGTAATTCGTGCGACCATTTTTCGTATTGCTGAATGTCACCATCATACATCAATATCTTGGAATTGAATTCCTCCATTTTCCAGGTCACACTGCGTCGAAGGAAATTGGTGTGTGTACTCACTAACCCTTCTTCAACGCTTGCAACTTTGTGGATTTGCTCTTCGAGCGCCTCATAGTTCCATTTTTCCTGGCCTGTTTCTTCGGGGAAAATGCGATTGATATCCCGGATGTCCTTGTCAATGAGATCGTTTTCGACATCCATTTCCTGTTGGATTGGGATGATTCGCTTACCATAGGCTTTTGCTGTATCCAGTTCCGCCTGACAATAGGGTGATAAAACGGCTCTGGTACTGATGATATAAATGAAATTGTCGCAATTTCTAATACCTTTTTCTATAGAGATTTTGAAGTCTTCTCCATGTGGTATGCTCACTTTATCATACCATACATCGTACTTGTCTTTCAAGTATTCATACATCCCTCTTGCCAGCGGTGTACTTGGATCCCTGGAATAGGATATAAACAGGTTGATTCTTCTGCTTGATTCACTCAAGGCGATAGACTCATCGATAAACCGATACATATCCGCCGTTAATTCGGGCAGGTGATCGGCGAGTTTGATCTGTAATTTTTTCCAGGTAATAAGACCCTGGCTGAGCTTCACTCCTGACCAAAGTCTTTTTTTGTCTTCTTTACCTTTAATCCATTGTTCCGTTGCCTGGCTGATCAGCTTGAAAGCGGAAAAGTAATCAGCTTCTAACTTGACCTGCTCATTAGATTTCCCCTCACGATCAATTTCACCGGCATAATTCAGGAAATCGGCAATTTCTTGCAAAGACCTGGCCCATACTGCGCCATACGAAGCTGACTTTCGTCCAATTTCTTCAAGTGAAACAATCTGTGCCGGTGAAAATTCTGAAGTGCCATCTTCATTGAAAAAGCAGTAGATCGTTCTGTCTGATTTTTTCATGGCATCATCCATTACTTCAGCAATGGAATAGTAGCCAACTAATTTAGGAGTAATCACATAGAGATTGAAGTCGCAATGCTCACGTTCATACAATTCTCTTTGATAAGCTTCTTCGTTCCATTCATCCACTACTGGATTGAAATAGTCTATCGAAAGTAATTGAATCAACTCATCCCTCCAGGTTGAGTCTGCGACCGTACCTCCTAAAAAAACTTTCATTGGGTTGAGGTTAGCCTGTTTAAGATATCATCTATTTCCTTACACCAGATACCGCCGTTCTTTTCAACCATTTCACCGACCCGCTTCAGTGACTTGAGTTGATGAGTGTTGAACGCTTCATTCTCATCGGCTTCCATGAAATGGAAAAGTGTTTTTTGTGGGTTTTTATTGGAGTCTTCAATGAGTTCTGAAATATTCTCAAAGTCATCCATCTTTGGGGTGATGAAATACAGGTGAAAATCAGATTGTTTTTTATGATCCAATTCCTCCTGATATGATCGCTTTGATCGAGCCTCAGTGGTTGGGTCGAAAAATTCTATCCCTTTCTCATCTAGTTTTGGGATAAGTTTTTGTCGCCAGGTAGATCCGTTTTCCGTACCATCTAAAAAGACTTTCATGAGCTGGATTTTTTGATGTTAATTATCTGACTTTTTCTTTTTGTCCTCTTTCTCGTCCTCTTCCTTGTCGTGCTGATCTGTTTCGGATTTGAAGTAATTCATCACATCCAGGTGCAATTGGTTTTCAACATTCAATACAATTTTACCATAAGCATCAGCTTCGTCGTAAGGCTCTGTTCGAGTGAGGTATTTGAATTTTTCCGTTTCAAGCTTTTTATAAAGCTTTTTGTAATCTTTTGCTTTTCTTTCATACCCTTCTACCTCGAAAAATCCCGATGAGATGGTGAGCCATACTCCGGCAGCGGCTGTCAATAACTTTAACAACACTTCCCAGATATGGCCGTATCCACCAGCGCCAATTCCGCCTAGTGCACTGTGAATACTCAGGGTCACCGGTACCATGGAAGCTACCACCGTGTCAATGTTTTTGAGTCGGTTGAATTTTTTATGGTTTAACTCGCTTTTTCGCTTGTGCCAGTCAATTTGATCCTGAACACGTTCCTGAACGTATTTTTCATCAGGGAGAATATTGAGTTTTCGCTTCACCGGTTCGTAATTCAGCGTTGCCCCTTCGAATTTCTTTTGCTTAGCCATCTTGATTTCCGGTTTCCTCTTCTGGTTCGTTTAATATTTGTTCTACTCTTTCCACCAATACAGGAAAAGCGTCTTGCTTGTCGTAGGGTGACATGTTGGTCACATACAGGTATTCTTCCCTTTTCAGGAGTTCGGCCCTGCTTCTATACTCCATCCATTTATCAAAGAACCCTCCCATTTTTAAGACATTGCTCATCAATGCAAGTACAGCCCCTCCGATGCCGGAATATATCGTAAGCAATGTCTCTATTAGTACGGATTCATTCATTGGAGAAATGCTTGATAGAGTTACTGCAAAAGGGATAGTTGCTGCAATCACAATTTCTGATTTTTTCAGCCGCTTGTACTTTGTCTGATTTTCAGAGCTCAGATCATTCAGTAATTGCTCGCTTGCCTGAAGCCGTTCTTTGATATATCGCTCATCGCGCATCAATTCGGAACCACGTCCTTTCGGAATGTAGTCTGTATTTTCTTCAGGGCTTTGTTCGTCTAAATGCTGGTCTACCTCATTCATTATACGAAAAAATTAAAGGCCCAATTTTTCAAGCAGTCAAGATATAAAAGTTTTTCTTACCTGTCCAGCGCCTTATATAAGCGAATTTGCAGCTATTGGAGGAAAAATGAATACCACAAAAGCGGTATTGTGTTAATTAATCAACCATTCGGAGGCTTGCAATTTTTAACCGGTCAGCTATTGCTTATAATTGCGTTTTTCTGAAAGCATGATCAAAAACCTATTGCTAATCTTGATGATTGGTGCTAGTGGGTCACTATTAGCACAGGAGCCAAAGGGGATAACCCCCCTTGCTGGTGAGGGAGTTTACGCTTTTTTGGAGCGAAATGGTGTAGAGAAGAAATTCAAAGATGCCTTTGTCGAATTAAATGCCACCAAGCTTGGATCCAATCAGTCGCTGTTAAAGGGAGTATCTTATCAAATTAAGTCGGATTGGATTATAGTTCCCAAAGAAGAGTGGCGCGTGTATCCAATATTTGGTGAAGAACACCAGAAATTGGAAATCTTGAGCAACGAACTGGAGGGCAGTGTTTTTTATTTGGTTTCCGGGCATGGGGGCCCAGATCCTGGAGCTGTTGGAAAACACACACAAGGGGATTTGTGTGAAGATGAATATGCTTATGACGTGACATTGCGCCTAGCTCGCTGGCTGATTCAGAGAAACGCCCTGGTTTATTTCATCATTCGAGATAATAATGATGGCATTCGCGATGGACCTTATCTGCCTTGTGATAAAGATGAGTATGCCTACACCCGTGGCAGTATTCCAGCTAGTCAGGTCAAGCGCCTTGAGCAACGATCCGATATCATCAACAGTTTGTATCGTAAACACAAAGGTTCCAAGTACCAACGCATGTTGGCTATTCATGTGGATAGTCGTGCCACGAACGAAAATGTTGATGTGTTTTTTTACCATCATGAAAACAGCAGGAGAGGAAAGAAACTGGCCAAAGACATCCTTCAAACGTTCGATAACAATTACAAAGAGTTTCAACCCAACCGCACATATAAAGGATCAGTAAAACCTCGCAGCAGTCTGTTTGTATTGAAAAACACAAGTCCGGCGGCTGTTTTTATCGAGTTGGGCAACATTGTCAATAAGAAGGACCAAAGAAGAATCCTGATCGATGATAACAGACAGGCCCTTGCAAAATGGATAGGAGAGGGGCTTGCGAAAAATTTCAAAGAGAGATGAAACTAGCGGCAAGTACACAATACATCATTTCCACTTCAGGAAGGGCGACCTCTATTAGACGATACGAACGATTGCTTCAGGAAATCCTGGGGCTGAACATGGCGTATCTACCAATATCTCCAATAGATGAGGAAACCAAAATACAGCCAGAGGATTTTGTGAATGCAATCCAGGGTCTTGGAGCTATTGGAGGGGCAATATCCAAAGACATCAAAGGGAAGGTGATTAATCACTTGGATGAACTTGATGAATTGGCTGAGCGCGTACAATCTGTGAATACCGTAATTAGGAAGGGCAATCATCTGAAAGGATACAATACGGATGCTTATGGATTTGAGGTAGCGATTAAATCCGGCATTGAGGGTTTGGGAGTAAAAACAGCGCTGGTTTATGGTTATGGCGGTGTTTTCAATGTGGTTTATCATGTACTGAAAAACCTGGGTATGGAGGTATTTGTATGCGGAAGGAGAAGTGAAGCCGTAACTCAGGTAAACGAACAATACGGACTTACTCCACATGATGGCACTCCAAAACATCTTTTTGTCAATGCTTCTCCAGTGACAGATAGCCCATTGGAGGAAGCTCCTGGTTTTCTTGAAGCTGTAAGGGGATCACAAGTTGTATTCGATCACGAAATGCCGGGTCAATATTTGATGGATTATTGTGCCTTGCATGGAATTAGATACATTCCAGGTACTGAAATGTATTACCCGCAGATGTATCGCCAATGGGCTTTGTTTTTGGATGGATTGGTAAGGGAAGAAGAAATACCCGAACTGATCCGAAAAGCTTCTGAAAATTAAGCCGCTGAAGGTAAGTGAATGCAAAAGGTTGTCCCGTGATCTTTGGATGAGGAAACAATCAATTCGCCTTTATTTTGTTCAATAAATTCCCTGCAGAGCGCAAGACCCAGGCCCGTTCCAATCTCATTCGCTGTTCCTCTGGTACTCATATGCTCTTCGTAAACAAAAAGCTTGCTAATCTGATCCTCCGACATGCCTACTCCTGTATCGGAGATTTTCACAACTGTTTTTTCTGCTCCACGCTCTAGTTGCACCTTGATTTTGCCTTTTTCTGGCGTAAACTTAATGGCATTGGATAGTAAGTTTCTGATGACAAAATCCACCATATTCTGATCGGCCTTGCTGAATGCTGGTTCGGTAGATTCCACCTCACAGTTCAGGTCTTTTTCTTCAATCTGCTCGGAGAAAAGAGCCAGGTTTCGATGGGTAACTTCTTCGAGATTTACCCGATCTTCATGCACATGGATCGCCTGCATTTGTGATCGTGCCCAATTGAGTAAGTTAACCATCAGGTTATTGAGATTTGTGAAGTTATCACTCAGTTTGGCAAAAAACTTTTCCATCCGTTGCTTGGACATGCTTTCGGGATCTTCTTTCAATGCCGAAAGAAACATCAGGGCAGTACTCATTGGGCCTCGCAGGTCGTGTGATAGGATGGAAAAGAACTTATCTTTCATTCGAGCTAACTCATGAGCCTTTGCTTCTGATTCAATGAGCTTTTCGTTGAGATGACGAAGTTTTTCGTTTTGCTGATTGACATGATCAAATTGGGTCCGGATTTGGATCAATAAAGTCTTGTAAGCTGCGGAGAGTTCATCTATTTCTTTGATGCCTTTATCACTAGTTGGCCCCAGTTCATCTTGAAAATCATTTTCAATGATTTCTTGCATTGAGTTACTCAACTTTCTGAGTGGTCGAACAATTAATGGCGGAAATAATAAAACAAAGCAAATGGCAACAACCAGGCAAGCTAACACAGCCAGACCTAGGTTAATGAACAAATTCCTGATGAGAATGCTTGCCGTGGCTTCCATTTCATCTTGCGCTAAAGTCAAATGCTCTCCAATTTCTTTTTGCGTGCTGAAGAGAGCCGAAAGAAGCCCACTTTGTTCATTCCCAATTTGTTGTTCCAACTCCGTTATTTTGAGAAAGTACTTATGGTATTCTTTCAGTAAGGTTGATTCCTGATTGTTCGCTGGGACTTTAAGAAGCAATGAGTTTACTAGTGATTGTAATTCGTTGATATAGGTGCTGTCATTCCGTAAGAAATAATCTTTTTCCAGCCGCCTCAGCTGCAATATGTCAGAAAGCGTCACGTATTGATGGGTGTTCTCCAGTTCACGAATCCCTGCTAGCATCTGACCTTCGAGACCTGTATCCTTAAATCCCTTCCAGTGATATAGTTGAACCAATTTCTCAAAAAGTCGATGGTAATCCGATATCAATGTATCCAGTTCGACGAATTTGTCATGGAAGTACCGAAATTCAGGAATTGGACTTTCTTCAAGTGTCATCATGGAATTCGATAGCCTGTCGAATGAGTAAGCGATGGCTTTTAAGTGTTCTGATTCATCAGCCTGATGAAAAGAGGGTGTTTTTACATCCACATAGAACACATTCTGACATTCCTGGGCCAGTTCAAGGTAGTGTGTATATACCGTGTTGACTTGATGCTGCGCATCGGAAATCTTTCTGTGCTGTTTCAGAAGCCAATAAGACAACCCCATGATCGTCAAAATGGCAACAGTCAGTAATAAATAACCAATTAATACCCGTCCTCGAATGGTATTCATATTCTTTTAAACAGTAGATTAATCCCTGAGGATCAAAAAAACGCTTGAAAATCGGGTTGATTATTTGCTAAGACAGAAAGACAAAATTATATTTTGTCTTGAATTATTGAAATTATAAGGTAAAGTTCCCTGTTGAATGAGATGAATTACGTGGTGAATAAGCGACCGTTTTAAACCATCAGAACCCTGCTCCGATTCGAATGCCCCGGGTGTAGAGCTTACCACGGTGATACCCCTGGTAATAATCCACCCTAAAGAACTTGAAGATATGTTCAATACCAAGTCCCCACTCGGTGTAGTTCCCTGCAGCAGGGGTTGTCAACATGTGAAGAGAGGCAACAGTTTGCCAATTGAGTTTTTTGATCAACGGGACATTGTTCAGCAAAAATTCATTAAAGTGATGCTCCGCATGAGCTTCGATGTACTGATCTTTTGAGCTGAATTTATAGTAATCCAACGTTTGGAAGTTCGTTACGCCAAATTGCCCCGAGTAAGTACGATTGCCATTGAAGTGGTGAAAGTCTGGAAATGTTACACGCTTCTTTCCCAGAAAGGTGCCCACGGAAGTAGCATAATTCAGACTTCCAAAATATCCCAGGTATAGTTCATCGGAAATTCTAAAATTGACTTCTTGAAAATTAGCTGCATTGTGGGTCAAAGGAACAGCAGCTCGTATACCTAGTGTGAGGTCAGGATATTTTGAGCCAATAATCACTTTGCGATCTGGTCGATTGATATAACGTTGCCCCGGTCTTAGACGAAAACTAGCATTAAGTAAGGTGGCGTTGTGTTTTTGGAATTGCGTATTTGCAAGCTCAATATTGCCTGGGAAGTTTGAGGTATAGGGTTTCTCATCAGACTCTCCGAACGCTTTAGTAACATTGTTTTCCATAGGTATTCTGCGCTGAAATTCAGCCGAAAGATTTACCAGCAATCCATTCTTCACTTCCTGTCGCCAGTTAAGCTGTAGAAAACTCTTGGAGAAGATCTTTAAATAGTTTCGCCTTTCCGCGATTGTGAAATAAGTGTTACTCGGGAAGTCTATAGGGTTGTTGGCATTGAATTGCTGAATATAGCGCCCTCCAGAGACGCCCCAGCGAGTGAATTTGCGATCATCCGGATATAGATTCAACCTTAACTTTCCGTACAGTTGTTCGTTTCCGAATCCATAGCGAATGGTCGGCTGGAAACTCCAGTAGGTTTTGCGATCAATCACTTTTCGGTAATTCACTGAAAAATCAGCTACCCAGCCCTCCACGGCATTGAAATTAAGAACGTTTAGCAATGAACTTGATGTGAAGTAATTGCCTTTATGGGAGTTTCTGAAAGTGTACCCAGTCAATAGATTACCTGGCTTAAGCGTATTGCTTTTGCGATCCAGGGAGTCTTTGTATGGTTTGGATTCTTTAACCAATCGTATGCTGTCTTTGATGATATAATCCTCATGTTCGGTTGTTGATAAAGGTATAGGTCTAACACTGATCCAGTAGAGGGAGTCCCTTTCGTTGGCTGCTGCTTCTACTTTCATTACTTCCTTTGTGAAATGACCATTTTCAAAAAGATCTATTTTTTCCTGAGGGTTATCCTGACTTTCCCGTGGCTGATAGACTTCATAGTTGGGCTCAACTTCATAATCGCTATATACACCGACGAAATGACCACTACCCTTGAATCCGAAAACCTTAAATTCGAAGGTAAAGTCCTGTGAGACAGGCATCCAAATGTCGTAATCTATGGGCGCGTATACCTGGTGGATCCGAATGGAATCAAGAAATTCTATGCCACGTTGCTTGGTTACCAGCAGATCTACGCTGTGAATGTTCCATTGATCTTCAGCGATATAGACATAACCGCTATAAACTGGATCCGTCTCCCTTCTTGGAATTACTTTGATCTTATTGATGAATTTATCTCCTTCCTGATAAAATCCTTCAAGTTTATAGTCATAGAAAAAGAAAGCATTGTTAGCGATTGGTGAGACAATAGGCCGCTCTGAAAGACCTTCAGGAGAAAACCCATTTTCATAAAAGTTCAACAACATATCAGAGGCCTGATTCCAGCTAAATGCATTGTTGTTGCCGCTTACTTTCGATGAAATCATGACTTCTTTAATTTTATCCGGTCGTTCAAACTGAAATTGCGAAATAGATTCTGACAGGTACACAATTCCCGTATCCACAGTAATTGTTACACCAAGGATTTTGTCAGGTTTTTCATCCAGTCGTTGCAATCCTTTGATGTAGACATCACAACCGAATGCCTGGACCTGATCCCGATGATATTTGCGTTTTTTGATGGCTTCCCGAATAACCCGATAGGCCGGATCTTTTTCTTTTGCAGAAACCGTTACGGCGTTTAGTTGAAGAACCACAGGCTCCATCTTAATGGTCAAATTCCTGGAGTTTTGTGTGTTGATGGAAATGAGCCTGCGCTCATAACCAACAAATTGGACGACCATCTTGTGATTTCCTGAAGGTACGATGAATTCAAATTCACCTTCCAAATTAGTCGTTGTACCAATGGAGGTATTTTGTAATAATAAGGTGGCAAAAGGCAACCCATTTTCTGCTTCGTCGATCACTTTCCCTCGAATGATCGATTGGTTTTGACTATATCCTTGGACTGTGATAAATAGAACCCAAAGGGTCAGGAAACTCCTTGATAAAGGCATGCTTTAGTAATGAGGTTTTGATTTAAATCCTGACAAACATGATACCAGTTTCACATTCTACGAAAGAATATCCAAAGCGTTCAATAAATCCTCTTTTAGAACTTTCGTATCCTCCAGTCCAATACTGATTCTAATCCTGCCAGTTACGATTTCTTCCGAGTGGTAATTCATCGAGCCAATTGTAGCAATTGCAGGGAAAACCAATGAGTGAAATGACCCCCAGGAAGCACCCAATTTGAAAATTTTCAAGCTATCAGCAAATTGTTCCACTAGTTGCTCATTTTCCGTATTCAGGTCAATGGTAAACAAGCCGCTAATGTCTAAAAGAGATTTACTTGGTGCCTTAGGGTAATAAACCTGTCTAATAGCTGGATGACCTTCCATAGCTTCGAGAATCGTTTTTGTGCTCTTTTGGATGGCTTCCAGTCGTTGAGGTAGCGTTCTTAAAGATCGCAATAGGAGCCATGCATCATTGGGTGATGCAATGCCACCCAGAGTCATGTATGCTTCCTGGAAGATCTTTGTGATGTATTTACGCGATCCACAGACTACACCTGCAACAAGGTCGCTGTGCCCTCCTAAATATTTCGTGGCGGAATGCACCACCAGGTCAATTGCTGCCTCTACCGGGCGTTGGAGTAGTGGCGATGCATAACTATTGTCCAATACGGTAATGATATTGTTTTGCCTGGCCAGCTGTCCTATGAAGTGGAGGTCGTACGCTTCAAAGGTCCAGGAATTGGGACTTTCCAGGTAGATAAGTTTCGTATTAGGTTTGAAAGTTGTCGACACATCATCTTCCGGCGTGATAAAGTCTACTTCTATCTGAAAACGCGTTAGCCAGTTTCGCATCAATTTACCCGTCCAGCTATATGGCTGCGCAGTACAAATCACATGATCACCCGCTTGTAGATGAGATAGGACTGCAGCTGATATTGCTGCACTGCCACTGCCAAAAACGAGGGCATCTTCCATGGACTCCAGGGCAGCTAATTTTTTGGCCAATAGTTGTAGCGTGGGATTGGTGCCTCGTGTGTAAAAAGGAATGTTGTCCTCCTGTCGCAGAGCTTCTTTCATACCTTTCACGTTTCTGAAAAGGTAGTTGGAAGTTTGATGAATGGGAGGAGACCCAGGTATCGCGTCTTCACCAAATTCCTCACCTAGTTGGTAGATGATTTCTTTAGGATCCATAATGATCAATTAAATCAGACGAATGCGTCCTTTTCTTAAATAAGCGGATTGATCATTCCACTCGATTTTGACCCAAATGTCCGATTGCTCAAGTACCCGGACCCGATGACCTTTTTCGATGGACTCCAAAGGTTCTGCGGCGGCAGATGGTGCTGAGCGTAACAAGGTGTGATCATTCAATACGATGGCTCTTTCCGTAGTGAACATCTCGTTGTTAAATACCAATAAGACAGCTAGGATCAATACTTGAAAGCTCAATGCCAGTCGTACGGATTCGTTTTTCTTGAATTTTCTGATGATGTAAACCAATAGGATCAGGGAGAACACGAGGAGTGTGACTTGGATGATGAGTTTGTTTTTACTGATGACATTTAGAATGTAATCCCGATCCGTAAATTCATATCCCACTAAATTGTTGGCCTGAGCAATTTCCTGCATTTTCACTAACGCCTTTTTGTTTCCAGATTTGACGTAGTACAGGTTGAGATAGTAAAGTGCTTCTACGTAGTTTTCCAGACCTTCTTCAATGAAAGCCATTTTTAAAAGCATGCTTGGTGACACCTGTCCTTCCTGAAAGATATTTCCATAGATTTCCAGCGCTTCGGTATATTTTTTTGCTGCAAATAAAGAATCAGCCTGATTTAGTTCAGAAGCACTCAAACTGGGCGTTTTGAAAAGAAAAAAAGCTAAGATGATAAAGAAGCTGAATTTTATTTTCACTTTACATTTTGGATTTAAAAAGGTATCATTACTTTTGCGTCCGCAATTTTAACAAACGCAGAGCAAAAGCAGCTGTTAAAATAGTGTAAAAGGTAAGATTCGTTAGCTCAGCTGGTAGAGCATCTCCCTTTTAAGGAGAGGGTCCTGGGTTCGAGCCCCAGACGAATCACTTTGGGAACCCCGACTGACCGTCGGGGTTTTTTTATGCCCTATTTTCTGGCGGGAAGTTATTCTGACCTAGGGAGGGAGCCCATGCATTCCGGATCAAACAAAAACCTGGAACCAATCGATAATTTCTATTGACTTTTTTGGGAAAATCATGGATCAAGCAATAAATCTGGGGGCAAATTGAATTATCCATAGATTTTAGCGAGTCGATATAGAAAGAATGAGATGTTTCTGACGCCACGGAATTGAGACCTGAAAGCCTTGATCTTTGCATTAAATGATTCTGCGGCAGCGTTTGTACTTCTTCGTTCAAAGAAGTTCAAGATGGTTTCATAGTGGTTTTCAATGGTATTCGCCAGGGTTTTGAAGGACTTAAAGTCAGCTAGTTCTACATCATTATACCATCTTGCCAATTTGGTATAAACTACTCCTTTGTCTTTTCCGGTATGGTAGATATGTCCCAACTTCTGAGCCAACTCATAAGCTTGTTCTAATCTGGGGTAAAGTCGAAAAAGAATCTCTGCACGGTGAATCTGAGAAGGACTCCATTTTTCTTTATTCTTGAAAAGTAGGTATCTACTTCGAGCGAGTAATTGCTTGGGAGAATCTCCATTTTCCAATCGCTGTGTTACATATTTTTCACCAAGTTCTTTAGCTAACGATATTTCTGTATTCTCCTGATCTATTGCCTCCCATCGATATTTGATTCGCATTTCTTGCACCGCATCATAGGCCAGTTTTTGAACATGGAAACGATCGGTTACTAAAGTGGCTTTGGAGAAAACCTTCCTCACTATTTCTTGCATGGAAACCGCCATATCTAGGGTCACTTCTTGAACTGATCTACGTTTTTCAAAGGATATTTTTCTTTTAAGAATAGCCTTTATTGTCTCACTATCAGTGCCTTTGATAATAGCAACCAAACATCCTTTGTTTCCTTTTGCTGCCTTGTTCGTGATAATGGTGTAGAGCTCTCCCTGAGAAAGAGAAGTCTCATCAATGGTCAGGTAAGGACCAATATTATCAGGAAAAACCACATAATTCTCTGCATGAGTAAGTTGATCCCAGGTACTATAATCACTCAAATGCGTGGCATACTGTTCCTCAAGTAGCTTTCCATTAACATGGAAGTAATTACCCAGGCTTTTACAGCTTACTGGCGTTGTGTCGATGCACTGCTTTTAAAAAAGCCGCAAACTCTTTAGTCATGCGGGTCCCCTTAGCCACTAGTTCCCAATCTCTGGAAACCACTTGATTCATGGTCTCATTTAGCCACCTTCTACGCTTGACTTTTAGGTAACTCGCTTTACCCCGGATAGGAAAATCCTTGATGGTTACCTCTTCGAAAAAGCCCTTAGAGCTGAGTTTATGACCCAGAAATTCGGAAGGAGCTAATTCCCTCTCTAATAAACTGATCCAGTAACCTTCTTCTGTTTTCTCTACCGCAGTGACATCAAAGTAGGTCAGAATGCCTTCAGGCAAAATCAGAGATGCTAATTCCTTTTCCAATGATTGTTTTTGGAAATCGAAATTAGACTATATGTAGCTACTCCACAGATTTATTGCTTGATCCAAAATCATGACCCTGGGTATTGATCTCTAAAGATCGATATTTCTCAAAAGCCCCGGCCGTTGTGAAAAGTTGAATAGTAAGGTTTAGTATTTTCACGACAGACTTACTAAAACTGAATATGACCTGGATTAAGACTGTCAATTACGATAAAGCAGACAAGGTGTTGAAACGCACCTATGAAAGAGTAAAGGGCCCTAACAACAATGTTGACAATATCCTGATGAGTCACAGCTTACGACCACACACTTTGGTCGGACATATGGCACTTTATAAAAACGTCCTTCATAATAGCAATAACACGATTCCCAAGTGGTTCTTAGAGTGCATTGGTGTATATGTGAGTCATCTCAATAATTGCGATTATTGCGTCCATCATCATTTTTCCGGACTGAAAAGATTAATGGATGATGATGTCAGGTCTGATCAATTTTTCGAAGCAGTCAAAGCTGATTCATTTCATGCCTTCTTCGATAAAAAGTATCAGGAAGCGATGCTATATGCTAAAAATCTGACACATACCCCTGGGAAGCTCGTTGAGAGTGATGCGGAACAACTCCGATCCGTTGGATTTACGGATGGAGAGATATTGGAGATCAATCAGGTAACGGCTTACTTTAATTACGCGAATCGTACCGTACTTGGACTGGGTGTAACTACCGATGGAGATATTTTGGGGCTTTCGCCTAATGAAAGTTCAGACCCGGATAATTGGTCTCACAGTTGAGGAGGAATTTCCGGGTGATATTGAAATGTGTTGAATTAGAAAATGAATTCCTGGGGCTAACTGAAAAAATGAAGTATTGAACCCTAAGTGGAAATTCGTCAATCTAAACTTAAGATTGTCCCATAACGGTTACTACCACCAAGATTAATGCCCTGGTCCTTGACTACTTCAAATCGATTTACCTTTTTGTTACTTCAAAAAACGACTTTCATGGTTGTTGGCAACTTCTGCTTGATTGATAACAGTTTATATTCAAATTCTATGATGAGAAGTTGAGAGATGCGAATCATCAAGAAATTCTTGGAATTCAAGTTTCCCTCTAATCTTAGAATTCACAGAGTAAGTCTTAGACTAAGTCTAGCTTTCAAGTCAAAAAACTCATAATACTCAATAAACATAGGATGAGATAAGGTAAGGCGAGGATAGCTGGGATCCATTTTTCAACTTTTGTTAACTGAAAATACTTCTTAGCATCCTTTCCTTCCCCTAAAAGTTTCCACTCTCGCGCATAAAGAGGGTAGGGCAACTCCCTTTCCATTTCATGTATGACTTCAAACTTCTTGGCATTTAATTGGCTATGTGACCGGATATTATAATACCATATTATACAAATAAGGCATCCCAAGAGGCCGAAGGCAAAGAAAATGGAAGACTGATAAGTGCTGGTAATCTCTAGGTGACTTTTATCGTTAGTAAAGGATAAAATGACCAATATCCCTGATAGTAAAGTCATATAAAACTTATTGGTCTGAAGACGCCTCTGTGAGACCCTGTCCGCCATTTCGACGTATAGTTTGTAGAGCTCCAGTAATTGGGTTGTTTCTTCCTTAATCATTAGATCAGGTTATACTTGGCCAGTTTCCAATAATATTGTCCCAAAGGAGTGAGTTTACAGCTCTTGCTGTTCATGGCTGCATAATACATGTGATCTTCACCAATGGGTGTCACCAATCCTTTGCTTGTGCATTTCTGCAAGTCTTTGAAGATGGCCTGTTTTTTAAGGTTAGGTTTCATGCACTTGGATTTTGAGTCGGGTTCATAACAGGGATCCAACGCGTATTCTTTTTCTTCTGTCTCGAAATATTCTATGAGCTTTCTGAGAATTTCTAATTCAATCTTCGGTTTACTTTTGCGGATAGGTAGCATGGTGGTTACATGAGACTTGAATACAGGCCGCTGGTCCCAGGCCGTCAGTGACTTATCAGAGTAGCCATACAGCCCTGCTACAGTGACATTTCCCAAGATATCAGCCGCCTCACCTTCGAGTGCTTCGGAGATCATTCTAGTGAATACACCCATTCCTTGATTTTCTTTGGATACTTGATAGTCGGCACTGGAAGTGATAATAGTGATGCCTTCACGCAATAGTGCCATGTTGCCATGTGAAGTAAAACTGCCAAGGCCTCCACTATAACAACAGTCCAGAATTATAATCACTTCGCCAACTTTGGATTGGTTGGCCAGGATCAATACGTCATTCATAGAGACCCCTTCGTCAAACTTATAGGCATCTTCGGTCATCAGATACCCCCCGTAAGGTGTTTCTACTCCATGTCCCGAAAAGTATAGCAAGGCAATATCGGCCTGATTGTTAAAAAGCTCATGTATCTGCTTTCTCAGGTAAGTTCTGGTAATGTCTTTTTTACCCTTGCCGGAAGTGAGTTTTTTACAATCAAAATTTGGAGTGCCATCTTCGTTCCGATCCAAAAGTCTATGGATTTCATTCGCATCATTGATACACCCATTCAAAGGAGACCATTCGTAATGATCTATACCGACTATCAGTGCTCTTCTCATATTGATATTGCTTTTTAACAAAATTCCGCATATGAGAATGATGGTGTTACCCTAAATTCAAGGGTATTTCCTCCTCAGTTTTCAGGAATTATCAAGGAGGTCATTTTGAAGCGCAAAGCTTATCAAAGCTTTGGAATTGGCGACGCCTGTTTTATCTATCAGGTTTCTTCGGTGCGTTTCAACGGTGCTAGGGGCGATGAAGAGTTTTTCTGCGATCTGGGGTGTAGTATCGCCATTTACAATCCATTGAAGGACCTCTTTTTCGCGCCGGGTTAAAATGAATTTGTGGGTCTTTTTTGACTTCTCTTTATTCCGACTGTCAATCAATGCCTGAGTAACTGTTTCGCCAAAATATTGATCTCCCAGTGCGATACAGTTAATAGCGTCAATCAATTCTTCTTTCCCTCGGTTTTTTAGTACAAATCCTGAAGCACCCGCATCCAATAATCCTAAAATGATATCCGTTTCTTTATGCATGGTAAGGATCAATACCTTCACATCTGGATATTGCTCTACGATTTTTTTAGTTGTTTCAATTCCGTTCAAGCGAGGCATTTCAATGTCCAGTACAGCGATATCAACGGAATCGATGGCCAATACTTTCATGACCTGTTCGCCATCAAAGACCTTGTCTACTATTTCGATGCCCGCTTCGTTTTCAAGTAAGGAAGCAAGTCCTTCCAGTACAATCTGATGATCGTCTGCAATTATTATTTTTATCATTATTGTATGGGTATATCAATGGTGATGGTAGTGCCTGAGCCTTTACCAGAATCTAGGTTGATGAAGCCATTTAAGTTTTCAATCCGAGACTGGATGCTTCTCAGGCCCAAGCCTTCTTTCTTGATTTTTAAGGGGTCAAACCCGATGCCATCATCTTCCACTAGCACATTGAGGTTGTCATTCTTTTTCAAAAGTTGAACACTCATTTCCTTGGCATCGGCATGTTTCAGGACATTGCTGGTTAATTCTTGAACAATGCGATAGACATTCCTTTCGATGACACTTTTGAGTCTGGCGGGTTCCTGGTCGTCTTCAAAACCAAAATTGACAAGTTCCAATCGGAGCTGTCCCGTAGAATTTATGGTCTTCATAAGACTTTTGAGTGCAGATAACAACCCGAAATTCTTGAGAACACCTGATTCCAAATCATGTGCCACCTGCCGAACTTCCTCGCAAGCATCGTCCAACAGCGAATTGGCAGTTTTATAGCTTTCAAGGCTTTTTGAATTGTCGTCCGTCAGAATATCTTCCACCGATTTCATGTGCATTTTGACGACTGAAAGAGTACCTCCCAATCGGTCATGAAGATCCCTGGCAATGCGATTGCGTTCTTCCTCTCTTTCATCCAGCAATTTAATTTCATGGCCCTTCAATAAATCTTCGATCTTTTGTTTTTGGATTTCAGTTTCCTTTTCAATTAGAAGTGAACGTTGTTTGATTCGGTAACTTCTAAAATAAAGAATGCCCATCCCTACGATCAAAAAAAGAATGATAACAAGTCCGTAAATCATTTGATTTTGCTTTTCTAGTGAAACACGTTGGATTTGATTGTCACGAGAAAGAATTTCTTTTTCTTTAATGGTCGCCTGAAAATTATCCTTTACCCTGGTAGATTCAGATAGGAGTTGATCGGTGCTATCCCGTAGGATTCCGTAATCTTGCTGGTACTTTCTTGCTGAGTCCGGCAGGTCGATTAAAAGGAAAACCTCGGAAAGATTCCAAAATGTTTCCATCTTTAACGCCAGGTGAAGTTGATTAAGCATTAGTGATTTCTTGTAATGGTAGATTGATGAATCCATTAAGCCAAGTTGTTTGTAGCTATTACCCAAATTGTAATAATTGACAAATAGTTGACTATTGTCATTCAATTCTTCCTTAATTAAGACACACTTCAAAAAATAGTTAATCGCCCTTTGCGTGTTGTTGTTCGCTTTAGCGATAATTCCGAGATTATTAAAGTTGCTTGCTAATGTCAGTTTAAAATTGAATTTTTCACATATATCCTTGCTTTGTAGGGTCGATTTTAGTGCCAGTTCAAATTTCCCCCAATCGATGTACACGGCCGCCAAATCCGTAAAAGCTCGTGAAGTTTGGTCCGGATTGTCCAGGGAGTCCCATAATGTAATCAGCATTTGATAGGTTACTTCGGCCAAATCGAAGCTGCCGTGCTTTCGGTGGATCATGCCCATGAATGAGCGTGTTGTGGCTTGTAATCTGATATCGTTTAATTCTTCAGCTAGTTCCATTTTCTTACTTAAAGCATCTAGTGCTTCCTCATATTCCGTTAACTCATCCTTGATCAGGGCCAGTTGATGGTAGGACCTTGCCAATAGTGCCTTATGTTCAGTGTCCACAAGTGTTTCTATAGATTTATTGATGCTGGTATTCGCTTCTGTCAATCGATTTAATGGTCTCAGGCAAAGTGTCGATCCGTAATAAGCCCTGGCGATTCCATAAGTATTTCCAATTGCCTTTTCTAGCAGGAGCGATTGTTGAAAAGACTCATTAGCCTCAACATACCTGCGTCGTAATCGATCGATTTCGGCAAGTCGAACATATCCTATAGACATGCGGCCATTGTCCATGATCAAAAGGGCCTCCTCAATTCCTTTTGCCGCAAACTCATAAGCTTTTTCAGGATTCTCTTTTCTGTATATCCAAGCCAATTCGTGGTAAGCCTCGATGCGAGGTATTGGTTCTGATTCTGAGTTAACTATGGATAATAAGCTATCCTGAATGGATTGCGACTGAGCAAAAGCAGAGGTTTTAGTCAAACAATAGAAGATAAGCAATAACCATTTTCGACTAGATGAAAAAAGGAAATACATGAGTAAGCCACTATATTTTGATATCAAAAGATAGTGGCTTTAAAATATCATTCCTAACTCAAGAAGATATTGATGTTATAAATCTTTCCAGATAATGTATTCTTAGATGTTTCATTGGCGGATTTAGACCAACCCCCTTGTTTTACACCTTCATCATCTTCTTCGCCTCTGCCTCCTTCCGGTACATCGTCACCTGGCCTGGTTCCATCTCCTTTTTTAGCCTGTTGGCCAGGTACGACCTTTACGTTTACGTCAGTTATGTCACTTGATTTCATGGTAATATATTTTTGAGAACAAAGCTATTCTCGACATTAATGTGATACCATAATTACTTGCACGGGGATTTACTCCTAGAAAATGGGGAGGCGAAAACCCTAGTTTGAACCTATTGAGGAACCGTTTTTACAGGATGAAATTTGAAGAAAAATTCAATTTCAATGAATTCATCCGAGTACAAATATGATGTCGCGATTTCTTTCGCAGAAGAGGACTTATCAATAGCTGAACAAATTGCTGAAAGCTGTTCCGAAATCGGATTGAAGCCCTACTTCTATAAAGATGAGGACTCGGAAAATTGGGGTGAGGATTTATTTGGAACGCTGATGGATCGCTATCGTGATGCGGCAAAGTTCGCGTTAGTGCTTATATCTAAACACTATGTTCTGAAGAAGTGGACAGATATCGAAAGACAGATCATTCAGTCTGTTAGTCGTCAATCAGGTTCAACCTATCTCCTACCGCTTAGGTTGGATGAAACCGTACTAGAAGGTATGACCGAAAGCAAACTCTATCAGGAATGGAGAGGAGATGCTCATAGCATAGCAATGATGATTAAGGAAAAGGTTGAGCAATTTGAAAATGCTAAAGAAACCAAGAAGAGTACGTTCCCTGCAGCTTCCTCAACGAAGGTTAATAAGCAAGTAGTTAAGAAAATCAAGGCAGGCGGTGATGTGAGAATTAATCAGGCTCAAGGCAATGAGTGACAAAGAGAAATATGAGTCCGTTAGCCGAGAGGATGTCAGGAACGACC
Organism: Cyclobacteriaceae bacterium; assembly: GCA_965215825.1. Taxonomy (GTDB): domain Bacteria; phylum Bacteroidota; class Bacteroidia; order Cytophagales; family Cyclobacteriaceae; genus JAWPMT01. The sequence goes on from CBDCEM010000003.1 coordinate 235,247, forward strand.
AAACCGCAAAAGGACTAAAGGCCGGTGGAGATGTGAACGTCGACCAAAGTCAGACTAAGAAAGTAGACAATAGTACATACACAACGATTTACAATATCAGTAACTCCTTCTCAGAGGATAAGGAAAGCTGGGGACGGCAAGAGATAGACCTTAACGGCAAGAAGCCCAAAGACAGAACCACCGACATCAAAGAGAAAAAGGCACTCTTGCTATCCAAGTATGATTTGCAAAAACCTTGTGAGAAGTTATCGGACAGTGTAAAAATGGAATTGCAGGTTAAAATGGAGGAGCATAGGATGTTGATTATTTCCTCTCCATTTGGTGAATTGAATGATGATGCGATTTTGTATTTGACTTCCAATATCAAGGAGTTGGAGGCTTTTCAATTACCTCCGGAAGGGTTTGCCAGGGAAAATGTATTTACAACCTTGTCCAGGGAGGATAAACTTTCTGAACATGAGCTGATTATCACATATTTAGATACTACCTACATTAAAAAGTTTCAAAATATCATTCACGATAGTTCTCTCGTACGGTATTCGAACCAACTGAAGCAACAAAACAGGTTTTTGCTTTTTATCCATCAGATGGACCCCACCCGAACGACGGATTCTTCCTTTAAAGAAATTTTTAAAGCTACTATTTATTATGAACTGGAGTTTACCCGTTTGTTCTTAAAAAAGAAATTCAGCGATTATGAGTTTTGGGTTTCCAAGCTTGTTCAACAGAGAAATCTGGGGTTGTGGGGAGATGCTGACGATTTAGAAAGCTTTTTCTACAAACTCTCCAGAGAGCCTGATCTCAAAAGCGCAATTGAGGTTCGGGCGACCTATGATCCTGAAGAGAACGAAAGCCCTCAAGGGTTTTTGGAACGTACGGTATATAAGATATCAGCTAAGGACTTCATTCCAAAATCGAATAATGTGCTTAAGTTGGTGATATTCATTATCACTTATTTTAAGGAGATTAATCTCCTCGAATTTGAAGAGATTATTGGGTTTATACTGGACCAGCATGAACCACCGAAAATGGCTGAAGTCAAAGCGGGTGCATCGAAAAAACTTAAGAAAAAAGTAGGAAAGAAGAAGTCGAAGGATCGAAGCTATTTGCTACAAGTTGACTGGAAGGAAAATAAAGAGAAGATTTACAAAGAAGCAAAACTTCAGCAGGTAACTGGATCTGGTTTTTCGGAAGTTATTGATTTTCAACACCCACATTTAAGAGAGGAGTTACAAAAATTTTTTAATGTTGAAGACCCCCTGTATTTACTCGATCAATTTCATATTCTTAAAAAGCCCAGTATTTTCCTTTCTGGGCAGTACTCCAATTCCTTTAGGGTAAATCTAGTAGCTCTATTGGCTCAAATGGCCGCGAAATATCCCGATAATTTTGGGTACAGCTACCTATTGGACTGTTTCCACACCTTCAAGAATCAAACTCAGTTTTCTGAAGCGTTGGGTAACGTACTGAAATTATATGATTTTGAGCAGGACAAGAAAGACGAAATCCAAGCTGTCCAAGAACTAAAGATTATACAAGAAATTATCAAGCCAATAGTTGATTTACTTGACGAAATGTTGGAATTCAAGCACCTACGACGCCTTGTTGAACGATTTCTAAATACTTTGTTAGGAAGTAAAGACTTACATGGTTCCCTTCTTGTTTCCCTGATACTTGGTGAGGTGACTGATAGAGGTACATTTCATACCAATTTCGAAGTTCTGAATTGGGTCAAAAAAGTGATTGAAAATGAGCGGCTCACAGAGCTCGAATGGTTACAAACTTATCGGTTGTTGAATTCTATTTGGAGGAGTAATTTGGAAAAATTCCCCGAAATGATAGTGAGGATTGACATGTGGCGGAAGGAGAGTGCAATTAAGGGGAACTCTGAGAATTTTTCTATGTTCTTGCTTACCAGACGCTTTTTCCTGGATTTGTTTGACGAGCAATTGAAAGATATTGGATTAGGAGAACTCGGAAGGCATCCGCCGACACATGTCCTGTTTTCTAATCTCCCAAAAGAGGAGGAGAAGTTAAAACTATATTTTGGATCTTTAGTTGATGGCATTCTAGATCAGGAACTCCCTGTAGTGAAAGCATTTTATGCGAACCCTACAAATCAAGATCGAAAAGTGGAACTTCATGTTTATTGGGAAACACAATTTTTAATTGCCCACGTGATAGAGGAATGGTTTTTACTGCTAAGGTTTAGAGATGATGAGTGGCCGGAAGCAGGTAAAAATATAAGTGATATTCTTCTTTCAATTGTGGCTCAAAAGGTGGACATACACATCAAAAATAGGTTACTATTAATATGGAAGAGGAGTAAGAATAATTATTTGGAAATAGCAAATTCTTATAATCGGCAGGGAGAAAAATTAGCCAGGTCTATCAAGCTTCGGCAGCGAGGGTGCATCAAAAAACTCATTTCCGAATTTTATACTATTTATAAAAAGCAAAATCTAAAAAAGCATGGGCAGTAATTCACCATTAACCACAATTATTCGGAAAGTGGAGAAAAGTCGACTTCCAGAAGTAAAGAAAGGGACCATAATTTATTTCGATACTGAGACTAGTAAAATAGTCCCAAAACCCAAATTAAGTCTTGGCAGCCTATTTGGTTCTCCGGCTCTGGATTATTATGTGGTTGATTCGGATCGTCAGGTAGAATTAGAATTCAAGAATATTCTGCTTCGAGACTTTGAGACTGATACACAAATTGACTTGGATATTGATTGTTCCTTATTGGTAACATTAGATAAGCAGTTATCTCCTGAATTAGGTATTAGCCAGCTATTAAAGAGAGCACAACGACATGAGAATTTGTACAGAACGATTGAATCAATTCTCACAGAGGCCATTAACGATTTTGGTAAAGGACAGGGCAGTATTCAGCAATTCATTTTCGGATTTTATCAAAAAGAGGCAAAACGAAGTATCATCAAATACCTCAAGGAAAAGCTTGAGACCTATGGTTTTTTGGCGGAACTAAGAATTAAACCCACACACGAAGGCTTCATTGATATAAACAGCAGTAGAGAGGAGCATGGTCACATTTCTGTGTATTTCAAAGACTATACCAACCCTATCAACGTTGAGTTTCAGTATCATCTTTCCCAGATACCAGGTAAAAGAATTTTGATACTTCTGAACGAGCAAAGTTTAGAGGAGATTCCGAGTATGGTTAGATCCACAATTCTTAGTGTTCTTAAACAATATTCTCTGAATGAATTTAGAGAGGAAATAAATAATGATATCAAGAGGAAGTTGTTGGAGGTATTAGATTCAAAAGTCATGAAGTTTGGATATCAGTTAGGGCTATCCTTGAAATATGACTCTGGAAATTTACCTGGGGGAGGGATAAAAGAGGCTGAATATGGTGTGAAGTGTACGATCAGAAACTATGAAGAGAAGATCGAAATAGAAAACAAGGTCTTATACAGTATCCGCGATTATGGGAGATTCATGCAAGAAGGGATCGAGGATATTTTTGATTGGATCAAAGGTGAGCTGGAGGAAATTTGTCGCCGGAACTTATTTGATAAATCCTACTTGGATATAGTATTTGATAGAGAACGGGCAGGAACAGAAAGAATAGAGTACCAAATTATATCGGAGATGCAAGCCAGAGCTAAGTCTATTGGCATTGAAATAAATCAACATTTTATTTTGCCGGCTCTGGCTCCTCTTAAGTTGAAAGAAGAGGGATTAAATATTAATATTAGTAAAGAATACGCGACAAAAAGAAGCGAAATTAAAATTAGGGTTCAATTATTACTATCAGCCCGGATCAAAGATCTGCGAGAGGTTCAGAGCTATATCGAGCGTCAAATTGACTTGGAAGAGAAAATCATGGATAGGGCTGTTAGAATCATAGAGAGAAAACTTCATGCCATCGAGCCGGAACATGCACTTTTGTTCAATGCCTTGAGTAAATGGCAAAGTGACGAAGATTCCACTTGCGAGCAAATATTGATCAAGTCTCTGGAACAAGAGCTTCAGGAGTTTTCGTTAGACCAACTTGAGATAACACTTAAGGCGGATGAGTCGAAATTGAAGAGAAGAATAGCAGCTTTGAGCAAAGGCACCCACACCTTCAAAGTAAATGCGTTTTCACATTGGGTAAATGAAAATTCCGAGGAAGTTACCTTCCAGGTAGAATATAAAATCAATGGCGTGGATCCTGAAAGGTGGGCAGTTTTTCATAAGGACGACAGTAGTGAAAATGAAGAGTCTTCAACACTGAAGGAAATTAAGGCAATCGAAGAAACTTTGAAGATGGACTTCAGGCATAAGTTGGAAACAATGCCCATCGAAGTGTTGAGATATACGGATTTTATTACCTCTAGAAAAATTCAAACTGAAACTATTGAGCCTGCGAAAGAAAAAATAGCTGAAAACTATGGGCTCATTATATCGTTTGTCAATTTCCTCAGGACAAGCACAACATGGGAGTCTGTTCAATTAACGGAAAGTGAAGCGGAGGCTGAAAGCTATGTTAAAACTCGAAAGAAACTACGCAAAGGAATGGCTAAGAATAAAATTCAAGAGGTTGATGATCTTCAGAAATCCTTGAAACAGTTGATAGAGGGTAATGAAAATGGTGTACATGATGAAGAGATCAGAAACCTCAACGACCAAATAAATTCAATCATTGGAGAGCAACCCACATATACAAGTAGTAAAGCGTTGACCGGCAGGAGCGAGATCGATAAAGATTTTTCATTCGGTGATTTCAATAATCAAATCGACCCAAATAAAGAGCTGCCTAAAAACACCGAGACCAAAAATGAATCTAAGCAGGAGGACAATGAGAACATCGATCAATAATCTAACCAAGCTGGATCCTGAGAAATTTGCTTATTCAAAGGAATTTCTTATATCACGCGATTACCGTCTGGGGTTTTCTATTTGCGGTTTTCTCTTCGTACTACTATTTGGGTTCTTTAAGTTTTTCCCCAGTTGGTCTTTTGAGCATTCGAATATAACCTTGTCTTCAGACCTATTTACTATTGTACTGTATACTTCTATATATTCCCTCGCAATATGGGCGATTGTATTGGTTGTTAAGGCTATTTCCAAAATTGAAATAGAAAGTGCAATTGCAATTGTTTTGAATAATGGAACTTCAAGTGAACTAAGTGCTATTCGAGGTAAACAGAAACAGCGAATTGAATTGGATCAGATTGAGGATTCTTTCTTTCCGGACAATCCCAACTCTGACCTCTCGATGCTACGACTCGGACGGTTAGTAATTGAAGAAGCGAAGGATCGAAAATTTGATTCTGCTGTTGTTCTTATGGACCCTTACAAAGAAGAGTCTGTAAGCGAACTGTATAAAATCAATGTAATTCAAAAAGCTGCACTGCATCTAGGTATTCTTGGGACATTTATTGGTCTGATTGCTGCTTTTACCGGACTTGGATCAAATATGTTGAGTTCGGACTCTTTGATAACAGAAATTATTCCTTCTCTTGAATACTCATTTAAAACGAGTATTGCTGGACTTCTTGCAACTATCGTGATTAGCTTTTTTATGATTCTGGCACGTAGAAAACAAGATGATCTATTCAAGCATATGGAAGACGCAACAAATTCCTTGCTGTCTCTGGCTAGAAATTCGATCAATAGAGATGATTTTATATCCGAGTTTAATCAGATCAATGAATCCGTTCGGCACCTTGATGAAAGAGTATATGACCAAACACAGGAGGTTCACAACCAAACAAAATCAATCGGCGATGGATTATTGAGATTGGGAAAGGTGAATGAGCAGTTCAATGGCTTTTTAAAGGACTTAACTAATAGAGAAAAAGTCTTTTTGGATGAAGTGAAAGAATTCCATAAAATTTTATCTCCTAAAACGATAAGTGAAGAGTTGAAGGTAAATATGGAAAAATCTGTAGAAGGCATAAATGCTATGATAAACGATGATATCAGTCGAAAAATAAAAAGATACGATGAACTTGATAAATCGGTTAGTGAAATTAACCATTCATTGATCAAAGTAGCTTCAAATTTGGAGAAGCAGGAAGCTGCAGTGCAGGTATCTATGAATCATTTTGAAAAATCGAAAGAATCGTTTGATTCAGCTTTGGTTGGAATAAGTGAGTCTCAAGAAGATTTTATCGGTAAAATAACTGGATCGCACTTTAGCGAGAAAGTGAGAAATGATTTCAAGGAAATTGCCTCAGAGTTTAGCAAATCGTTTAGTAGTGACCTGAGACAACTCAATACCAGCGTGAATATGCATGTCGATCAGTTGAATGCCTTCAATTCGCAGGCAGATAAATACTTTAGTCACAGATTGAAGCTTGAAAAGTCGTTATTTGTTGCCGGAATTATCTTAGTAACAATTACTGGGTCTATTTTAGTATTCAAGATTTTTGCGGGATGAGAAGCCTTAGAGAGTCAAATGATGATGATCAAGGTTCTATGGGACCCGGTACGGATCTGGTAGTTTCATTGTTGGCAGTTTTGTTGTTGATACTAAGCTCCTTAACCATTGATTATAGAGATCTGAGGGAAATATTCTTGGAAAAACAGAAAGTTTTAGATCAAATAGCCGAAGACCAAAAACTAATCATTACAGAAATTGCAAAGCAGTTTCACACGGATGCACAAAACATAAAAGATTCAACAGAGTTCGAAATTTACACTCACATTGATGGAGGAAATATAAGAGTCAAAAATTCACTCACAACCCAAAAGATTTCCTTTGGGAGTAACATTCTATTCGATAACGGTAAGGATATTCTAAAGGTCCAGGGCCAGCATGTCCTGTTAAGTGCAGGGAAAGCCATTAAGAATCACCTGGAGAGAGTTAAAGAAATACAGATTCTGGGCCATGCGGATATAACCGGGGATGAAAACTTAAATCTTGACTTGGCTGGAGATCGTGCTAATTCTGTATATAAGTTTTTTCAAAAAGTTGGAATTAGCCCCTATGATGTAATCCTTTCTGCTACATCTTATGGGAAATTCATGCCGGTGAGTAGATCAGAGAATGATATAATGTTTACCGAAGAAACATTAGTCGAAGCGAACTCGCTCCCCGCCCTAAAAGCTCGAAATAGAAGAATAGAGGTGGTTTTAAGGTTTGAATGAATTGATTGCTGGAAATCATCGCATTTATTGAACGTAACTTTAGATTTGTACCAAATCTGTACTTCAATTTTATTGCTCAAGCTTGGATGACAGTAGTCAAGATTATCATTTTCTGCTTCCAGACGAATTTCATCAACTACGAAGACTTATCATTTCTCTTTTTGGGGAAGAAATTTACTCCGACGAAAGGAATGGACCTTACTTCAAATAAGGAAACTCCTTCATTAATTCCTCGCGATAACTGGCGCCAACAGGGATTTTTTGGGCATTGGCAAGCGTTACCTGATGGGCCTCAATTACTTTGATCTTTGATTTCGAAACCACATAGGATTTGTGAATTCTAATGAACAGACGTTCCGGAAAAACCTGGAAGATGTTACTCATATTTTCGCGAATCAACACTTTCTGACCCGAGTCCACATGAATTTCAATGTAATTGCTGTCTTTCTGGAGGTAATTGATTTCCTTAAGCTGAATTCTGTGCAGACCATGACCACTTCTCACCATGACATAACCTTGTTCCATTGGCTGAGTATTCACCCTTTCAATTTTGCTGATGGCTTTCAAAAAGCGTTCAAATCGGATGGGCTTCAGTAGGTAATCCAGGACATCATTTTCATAGCCTTCAAGGGCAAAATCAGCATAGGCAGTCGTGAAGATGATCTGAGGTTTATTTGAGAGTGATTTGATGAATTCTATTCCAGAGAGTTCTGGCATATTGATATCAAGAAAGACTACATCTACCTTATCACGCCCAACTAGCTCCAGGGCCTTCATAGGGTCTTTAAATTCGTCTTTCAGGGTTAACCAGGAAATCTTGTCCAGATACCTTTTGATGACCTGCCGCGCATTGTGTTCATCATCAACAATGATACAGTTCAATGTTCCACTAGTCATAACTGAAGATTGAGTTTTACTTCGTAGGTCAACTCACTAATGTTGAAATCCAATTGATGCTGTCCAGGATACAGTAGTTGTAGCCTTTCTTGTGCATTCTTTAAGCCAACGCCATGCGAGGTTGCTGATGATGACTTACTGATAGAATTTTGGACAATTAGGTGAAAGTCCGCCTCTGCAATAATGTGAATGTGAACAAATGACTTGTTTGAAACATGAATACCATGTTTGAATGCATTCTCGATGAAATTGATCAATAGCATTTGATGGATTTTCAATCCTTTTGATTCTCCCTTAACATCAAAACGGACATCAACATCATCTCCGTCCTTGAATCTCAATTTTTGCAAGTAGACGAAAGCGGAAAGATAACCCAGTTCTTTTTCCAGTTCTATTTGAGCCGTTTGATTATTGTCCAGCGTGTACCGGAACATCTCGGCAAGTGTGGCAACACCTTCTTCTACCTCAGTAACTCCATGTTCTTGAGCCATGGAGAAAAATGTATTGAGGGTATTGAACAAAAAGTGAGGGTTAACCTGTGACCTTAACTCCCTGTTTTCAGCTCTGATCTTGTCTTCAATGATCTGCTTTTTTAAGGCCTGATCTTTTGACCAGCTAGTGAAAAAGGAATACCCCAACGTGAAAACAATTGCATTGATGTGCAGTACGCCAGTGAAAGAGAATCCAATAGGGTCGACAAAATACCCGCCTAATTTCTCAGTACTGAAACCATTTGGTGTTACAGTGAGCTGACTGATCCAAAATTTGTCCAGAAAATATTGAATGAGAGCAGTTGCTAAAATCAATAACGACAAATAGGTGAAATACTCCCATTTTGGTCCTTTGAGAAACTTTCTAGGGAACAGGTAGTAGCTATGTGTGTAGAAAAAGAAAGCAAAAACGGTGATAAGTACGAGGTGATTGTATGGATGTGTCATGAGGAGAATTTCCTCAGTTCCAGCCTCCGTTACTTCTACTTCAAGCTCAATCAACGGATACAAACGACTGATCAGAAATCCGAGCAATATCCAGAGGGATAGATGAATTATCGGTATTTTGATCGCTTTCATTTCTGCAATCTAACATACTAGGTACTTTGAACTTGTTCTCCGTGATCAACCTTTCTTTTTTGGGTGCGAATGACCTTGTCCTGAGAACAGGAACTACATTTTACTATCTCAATAACAGAAAGGGACCTTTCATGCCTTCAAAAGCCTCGGACGCCACATAAAATACTTTTTTGTCACTATCCACGATTCATTTGACTTAGAACTCAAAATAAGATTGATATGAGAAACATGATGCAGGCACTCCTGTTATGTTTTTGTGTAAGTGGGTTATTTGCACAAAAGGTATTGAACAAAGTCACGTTTGGTTCAGAGGTAGATCAATTAGTCAGGTCTTACCGGAATCTGGACATTTTTTCGGGTGTGGTACTCGTTGCTGAAAAAGACGAAATATTATATCACCGGGCTTTTGGACTTGCCAACAGGGAAGCTGAAATACCCAACACCCTGGATACAAAATTTGATGTGGGTTCGATGAATAAATCCTTTACCGGTATGATTATTCTTGACCTGCTAGAGGAGGAAAAACTGAAACTTTCTGACAAGATTGGTAAATACCTGACGGGTATTTCATCTGTAGCGGCAAAAAAGGTGACCATCAATCATTTGATGAATCACACTTCGGGTTATGGGGATTACTTCAATCAATCCTACCTGGAGTTACCCAGGGATCAGAAAACCTTTGGAGCCATTCTCAATCGGGTGAAGAAGGAGGAACTTTTGTTTGATCCGGGAACAGATCAGGTATATAGTAACTCAGGTTATGTTCTTTTAGGGGCGATCATTGAAGCAGTGACGGGAAAAGATTACTTTGATGTGGTAGAAGAGCGAATTATTAATGCGCTGGAACTATCTGATACGGATCTTAGAAATCTGGATCAAATTCCTAACAGAGCGACTGGATACTACAAAGATATTTATGGCAACCTTTCTGATAATTCGGAATTGGTGGAATTTCCAAAGCCGGACGGAGGGTTTTTTGCTACTGCTATGGATGTCTATAAGTTTTATCAGGAATATCACTATGGAACAACGGTACTTAGCGCTGAAACGAAAATGAACGATGAATTTTATGATATGATCCAGGCACATCGTCAAACCGGCGGAGCCATTCCCCATAGCGGCGGATATCCAGGGTCCAATTCGGTTAATTATGAAATCCTTCGTGATCAAATTACTGTTGTTGTTTTGGCCAACATGGATGAGCCTGTTGCTGAAAGGCTTGGAGCTAACATTCTTCGCATTATTCGGGGGCAAGAAATAATTCCACCGAATCTTCCAGCAAATCAAGCAGTTCTTAATGCGTATCTGGACTTTGGTATCGACCATGTCAAGGCCAATTTTGAGCGTCTTACAACCAATTTTCATCCGACTGATCCAAGGGACTTCATCCTGAATGATATTGGCTACCAGTTATTGCATGCCGATAAGGTAGATCAGGCTTTGGAGATGTTTCAATTGAACTCAGAGTTATTTCCGGAAGAACCTAACGTCTGGGATAGTCTGGGGGATGCTTTTGTCAGGAACAGTCAAATAGAAGAAGCCAGGTCAGCATATCAAAAAGCCTTAAATCTTGACCCAATGATGGATTTTACTAAAGAGAAACTCAATAAGCTTTAAAGAACACATGAAAAATCAGGGGACCCTGGGTGATTCTTCATTAGGATCCCGGTCTCCGTTTTGATGCTACCAATCTACATGGTGCCTGTTGTTGTGAATACTTTTCAAATGAATTTATATGACCGTTACCTTATGAAGGTTATTGTTTCTTCGCCAGGTCTAAGGCGGCCTTTAACGCATTCTCTCCTTGACAACTGATATCAGGAACTACACCAGTTCCTTCCCAGTCCTTCCCAGTTTTGATATGTTCGGCGAATGCCACAGGCATAAAGCCAATAAAGCCTGACGCGAGCGGAGTATCTATAGTTGGATGTGCGGCTCCATAGGTTGTAGCACCAATGACTACTGCCCGATCGTGATTTTGCAATAGATAAGGTACCAATTCGCCTGCAGAAACCGTGGTTTGATTGACCAGAATATAAAGCGGAATTGATCGATGTTTTTTCGAGGCGGAAGTGGACATGGCATAAATGACCCTTTTTCCGGATGTTGTAACATTAGTGTACAATGGAAGACTTTCTGGTAGAAAGTAACTAGCCATGTAGTGAGCAAAGTCCCCATTTCCACCTGAGTTACTCCTAAGGTCTATGATTATTCCACTGGCTTGCTCAGCTTCGTGCATCAACGAATCAAAGTAAGCTTTTGTAGTTTCGAGCAGACCAAATTCGGATAGATGAAAATAGAATAATCCATTTTGAAGGCTGATGTCACTGAAGAAATAATTTTGTGCCCTGGTGCGAGTTGCCAATCGATCAAAATAATCATTGTTATCAGGCCCTCTTTGCCCATTACTCAGTTGAGTATAAAGATCAGGATTGAACGCTATGCCGAAGTGATGATCTCCTGTTAGTTTGATGATTTCTTCTGTAAGTACCTCACCAAGTTGATGCGAAGTAAGGTTGCCTTTCTTTTTCAACGAGGTTAATATTTCATCTCTTTTTTGATTAAGTAACTGGGTTTTGCCTTGAAAAGGGCTACGCTTTGCAAGCTGCTCAATGTAAACTTTTAAGATGTTTTGTGCGGTTCCTTCAGATACATAAGACTCATTTGACTTCCGGGGAATTGTGAAATCAGCATCATCAACTTTGTTGAATTCAATTTCCGCGATTTTATAATGCAGCTCCAGGCCACTTCGATTATCAATCCATTCATTGGGATACCTAATTCCTTCTTTTTCCTGATAAGAAAGAAAAGTGCGAATGACTTTAACCTTGCCCAACTGGATATGATATCCGGTGAATTCATGAGTTAGTAATTTGCCGGAAGGGTCAAAACGGAAGATTCCGAATTCTCCTGAGGGAAGTTTTAAATTGATTTCAAATGTTCCGTCAGCGAGCTTATTGGCTGCGGGGATATTATACCCTTTCCGAACAAGGTGAAGTATAGGAGTAGGAAATACGAATTCACTTTCATTCCAAAGTTGCAGGGCTTTTTTACCATGATTTCGAACATTAAGGCCCCTTTGAAGCGAACGTTCATCTATGATTGCCCAGGCTTTGTCATTGATTAGTCGAACGATCGCGGGCATAATATCCATTCCCCGCTGAAGCTGCTCCTGCTCAAATCTTAGAAGCTCGTCTTTACTTTTTACATTGAATGGAAATGTCAGGCCCAGGGTCTTGATCTCAATGGTCCCTTTTGCCATGATTGAGGAAATTTGAGCCAACTGTGCTTCACTACCATGCCATGCCAAATGTCTGGTAATCATTGAGTCTGATTGAGCCATAGCATCGGTCTGGAAAAGCAAAATAAGTGTGATCAAACTAAACCAACTTAATCGGGCTGGTAGTCTGTAATTGGATCGTCCGGGTGGGTCTGATTTTAACATAAAGTATTGGCTTTTGAAATCAATATTTGCAACCTATTGAACAGCGAAAGCTGTTCTCAATTTTAGTATATCTGATTTCATCGTTTGGAAGTGAGTGTGGTAATGTAGAACTCCAGCTATAAACAGCATATTCGTGTGATTTGAAAGTAACAGAGTTGTTCTTTTCACACGGAGCTTGAGAATCTACACAGCAATATTTCCCAACTTATTCTGAATGATTACTTTGCGCCTCCAAATTGATAAAAACTATGAGGTCCGTCGTTGAAGCTTACCAGAATATTTTCGGAGATGGTCCCGATTTGTTAGTGCGAGCCCCAGGACGTATTAACCTCATTGGTGAACATACGGACTATAATGACGGATTTGTACTTCCTGCTGCTATGGAGCACGAAGTACAGTTTGCTATTGGCAAATCTTACTCTGAGGAGGATTGTGGCCTCTATGCAATTGACCTGAATGATCGATTCGACTTTAGTCTTTCGGAAATGAAGCCACTGCCACCTAATTCCTGGGCGAATTACCCGATGGGAGTCGCTGCGGAGATCATGAGTACCGGGAGATCTATTCAGGGTTTTAACCTTGTATTTACTGGAAATGTACCAAGAGGTGCAGGTATGTCCTCATCTGCGGCTGTAGAATGTGGGACCTGCTTTGGTTTAAGCGGGTTGTTTCAGTTAAATATTCCAAGAACTGAAATGGCGCGGATATCGCAATTGGCAGAACATCATTTCGCTGGCGTAATGTGCGGGATCATGGATCAATTTGCCAGTATATTGGGAAAAGCGGACCATGCATTCAGACTAGACTGTGAGTCGTTAGATTATGATTACTTCCCGTTTCAATTAGAGGGCTATTCCCTCGTACTCTGTAATTCGAACGTAACCCATAGCCTGGCGGATTCTGGATATAATGAGCGCCGCAAGCAGTGTGAAGAAGGTGTACAACTCTTACAACAACATATTCCTGGACTCCCATCTTTACGACATGCAAGTTTGGAACAGTTGTATTTACTCAAGAACGAATTGCCAGAGTTGATTTTCCGGCGGTGCAAATATGTTCTGGAAGAAAATGCCAGGGTAAATGCTTTTGCAAAAGCACTGGAAAGTAAGGATATTCCACATATCGGAGAACTCTTGAAACAGTCACAACATGGTATGCAGTATGAATACCAGATCACCTGCCCGGAAATTGACTTTATGTCGGCGTTTGCCAATGCGAGGGCAGATACGCTTGGAGCTCGAATGACAGGAGGGGGCTTTGGTGGTTGTACAATCAATTTGTTACACAAAGGCATAGAAGAGCAATTCATTAAAGAACTGGACCATGCTTATCAAGAGAAATTTGATCGATCAATAACTCCCATTCCTATCAGGATCGCAGATGGAGTTTCATTGCTATCATGAATTCGTGACCTCCAGATTTTAGGAAAATTTAGACCACTTATTTTCTTTAGTGATTCATCTGAACAATTGGCATTTGTAAAGCCAGGTTTTTATCGTTGGATCTGTGATCTGTTTTTGAGATCCGTTTTCCTCTTACTCCACCAGCTTCCTATAGTAGCGACGACAATTACAACGGTTACTGCCAGCGCGTAATCTGAGCCAATGCCATTGACCAATCCCGTCTTCGAGAAAGTGAGATATAAAATCACGATAGCAGTAATCAACCAGATCGAAGCAACATAAGCATACTTCCATGGGGTCATATCTACTTCGTCGTTTTTTGTCAAGGTCCAGGTTTGTTGGTTTGGCTTCCAGTAGCCAATGAGCAGCATGAGAGTGAATTCAATTGTAAATAGAATCGCATAGACATGGACAAAGTGTATGTCCACTTCAAAGTAAAATCTAAGTAAGGCGTAAGCGATGACATGAAAGATGATTGAAATTTTAGCTGCAATTGCGGGAACACGCTTGAAGAAGAGCCCCACGAGGACCACAGTGATGATTGGGATGTTGTAAAAACCCGTGAAGATGCGAATGATCTGCCATAGGCCTTCAGGTGCATATTGCAAGAGTGGGGAGACAATAAAGGAGAGGATCGCGATCACTACGCTGGCAATTTTCGCTACCTTGATTATATGTGCTTCTGATAATTTGCCAGGTCGAAGAGGTTCGTAAACATCCAAAACAAACATCGTGGCGGCACTATTCAGTAAAGAATTGAATGAACTGAAAACCGCTCCAAGAAGTACTGCCAGAAAAAAACCAGCCATGAAAGTAGGTAGCAGATCCTTGACCAGGGTGGGGTAGGCCAGATCGATTGTGGATAATCCGGGCCCATATAAATGAAAAGCGATTGTTCCTGGAATCATCATCATGAAGGGGACCAGGACTTTGTAGTAACCTGATAAGATTACTCCTTTTTGTCCTTCTTTTAAACTGGCCGCTCCAAGTGTTCGTTGAATCACATATTGGTTAGTGCCCCAGTAAAAAAGATTGGCAAAGATCATCCCGGTGAAAATCGTGTCAAAGGGCAGTGGGTCTGTTGGAGCACCTATGGCATTTAATTTTTCAGTATGCGTAGTGGTCAGTGTTTCAAGACCTGAAAAGAAACTTCCATTCCCAAGTGCAATAAGCCCTAAAATTGGAATAAGTAGTCCAATGATCAGTAATCCGATGCCATTGATCGTGTCGGAAACCGCAACAGCCTTCAGGCCACCAAAAATCGCATACATAGCTCCGATGATGCCGATCATCAGAATGGTGATCACTAACCCTGAGGAGTAACTCACACCTAGTAGCTCAGGTACATTAAACAGTCTTAGCACGGCAATTGAGCCAGAGTATAACACAGAAGGGATAGTGATCAGACCGTAGCCCAGCATGAATAGAATGACTGACAGTCGCCGAACTCCATCATCAAAACGAGTATTCAAAAATTCTGGTAAAGTGGTGAATGCTCCTTTTAGGTATCTGGGTAGGAAAACCAGGGCCATGACTACAATGGCTAATCCCGCAGTAACCTCCCAGGCCATGCTGCTCAGGTTGCTTCCATAGGCAGAGCCATTTAGGCCGACAAGTTGCTCAGCGGATAAGTTGGTGAGTAGCAAGGAACCAGCAATAAAAATCCCTGAAAGACTTCTGCCTGCTAAAAAATATCCCTCTCGAGAATTCGCTTGCCCTTTGGTTTTTAGAAAGGAGACGTAGGCTACCAGCCCCATGAAAAAGGCACAGCTTAACAGGGTTGTGGTCAGGTCGATTGCATTCATGACTTATTCTTCGGAATGAGGATAACCCCATCTCTTATTCAACCGGCCAAAATAACTTATTTTTAGCCCTGAGCCATAAGCGGCATGTATACATGACAAATAGAAGATCTTTTCTCCGCAAATCAGCCCTTGGGGGTTTATCTCTTGGAATGGGTTTTGAAGTGGTTTTTGCGGACCATTTACCTACAGGAATGCCATTGCTTGGCATGCAAGATCCCTACAAGCTTTTTTCGAAACACGCTGATATGGTCTTACTGAATGATCGGCCCTGGAATATGGAGGCACAGGCCCATTTGCTCAATGACCCTGTTACACCAGCAGACCGAATGTTCATCCGCAACAATGGCAAGATTCCACAAGACATTGATGTGGCTGGATGGTCTTTGACCATCGAAGGAGAATCTGCCAAAGCAAGTAAAACCTATTCACTGAATGAACTTAAATCACGTTTTAAGGCACACACTTATCAATTAACACTGGAATGTGGTGGTAATGGTAGAAGCGAGTTCAACCCACCTGCAAAAGGAAACCAGTGGACCATAGGTGCAGTCGCGTGCGCAACCTGGACTGGCGTACGTCTGCGAGACCTGCTGGAAGATGTTGGAGTAATGGACGATGCGATCTACATTGGGTATTATGGAAAAGACACCCATCTGAGTGGTGATACAAACAAAGATCCGATATCGCGAGGTGTCCCGATCTCTAAGGCCATGATGGACGAGACGCTGGTGGCCTATGAGATGAATGGAGAAGATATCCCTGTGGCGCATGGTTACCCTTTACGATTAGTAGCTGGAGGGTGGCCAGCATCTGCTTCAGGAAAATGGCTTCATAAATTAGTGATCCGAAATCAAGTGCACGACGGAGCCAAAATGGGTGGGTCTTCTTACCGAGTGCCGTGTGAGCCTGTTGCTCCCGGAACGAAAGTAGCAGACGAAAACATGTGCATCATTGAGTCCATGCCCGTGAAGTCGCTAATTACATATCCTAGGACGGGTGCAATCATAAAGAATGGGCGGTCACTGGCTATCAACGGACAAGCTTGGGCTGGAGAATTGGAAGTGAGCAAAGTAGCGTATTCCATTAATTTCGGGGCGACATGGGAGTCATGTGCGCTCTCTAGACCTGTCAATCGATTGGCCTGGCAACAATGGAGTGCTGAAATCAATTTTCCCGAAACAGGATACTATGAAGTTTGGGCCAGGGCTACAGATGAGAACGGCTTGACTCAACCTGCAGTTTTGCCTGGTTGGAACCCTAAAGGGTATTTAAATAATGCATGTCACCGAATCGCGATCCAGGTAAGTTAGAAATGAAAGAATCGATCGACATACTTCGAAAGCTGATCAATATGCTCGTCGGGTTGACTTTTGTGGTGACTTTCTTATTTGTAGCCACGCTGTTTATTAATGGTAATCCGGAATGGGTAGCTTCCTTTAGTGAACAATCTAATGATGAAAAAACGGTTGCAGCTAATGCGTTAGAGATTGTGGGTGGTGTTCATGTGCCAACAGGGCTGTTGGATGGCCCTGGGTTGAGTCTGGTTATTCGCAATTGTACAGGATGTCACTCAGCTAAACTGATTACTCAAAACAGTGCATCAGCCAGTGGTTGGCGCGGGACCATTCAATGGATGCAGCAAACCCAGGGACTCTGGGACCTTGGTGAAAATGAGGACGTCATTGTTAGATATCTGGCTACTTTTTATGCTCCTACCGATGACGGACGAAGAAGGAATCTTGATGAACCTGAGTGGTATGTTCTTGACTAGATTTGATAAGCACAACTTGCCAAAGGGTCCTTCTGAGTGAGTCGGGTGAAGATTCTTTGAAATGGCAGGATGTGTTAATCAGGCCGAATAAACCTCCAGAAAATCTTCAAGATTTCGATCCGAACAGGAACCATCGGCTGTAAATCTCCAATCACCATGAGTTTTATGAATCTTGCCAAGATTGACACAACTGGCCGACGGACATTCCGTATCCAATCGGTACTTCAATAACTCTTTCCCGTTCTCCACATCTTCAACTGCAACAAATGCGTGCTCCAACAAGCCAAAGACCTGATCTCGTGTGTTGGCGTGATCAATGAAAACCATGAACACCAATTCATGCACGGACTCGTCAATTGACTCCAAATTCACATAGATGATTTCATCCGCACCTTCCCCTTTACCGTCACTGTTATCTCCGCTATGTTCTACGGCATGATCCGGTGAAATCAGGTTATTGTAAAAAATCAGATGTTCCTTAGAAATCAATTTCCCATTTGGACCCAATAGGAAACAGGTGAGGTCCAGATCAAAACTGTTTTTGGGTGAAAAATCCCAGCCTATGGCAATCATCAGTTGGCAGAGAAATTCGTGTCTTTTTCGTAAATCAATTTGCCATAGATCCCTATGACTAGTTTGGTGTGTGCAGTTGTTTACCATTTCAGATCCAGCATTATTTCATCAAAGGTCGATAGCTGGAAAAGTCTTGTTCTGATAGATTGATTGGGTTATTCAATCTCATTAAGTTTTACGTAATTGCGCTAATTAAGTCGACGATTTACTTGTATCATTCGATAAATTGCAGCTAATGAACGTTAAGGGGCAGCACTATCGTACTATTTGGCTAAAGGAAAGTCAACAAGAAATTGTACAGATCATTGATCAACGTACACTACCGCATCAATTTGTGGTGGAAGACATTGCGACCGTTGATGAAATGTGTGTGGCCATCAAAGATATGCACGTGAGAGGAGCAGGTCTTATTGGTGCCGCGGCAGGTTATGGTATGTATCTGGCGATTAAGGAGGCCTTAAAATCTGACAATTTTGAACAGACAATCAACAACTTGGCAGATCAACTCAAGGCTACGCGACCTACGGCTGTGAATTTGGAATGGGCGGTTAACCGGCAATTAGAAGCCATTTCTCGCATCAGCGACCTTGATGCCCGTCTCCCTACAGCAAAACACATGGCCGACCAAATTGCAGATGAGGATGCTAATCATTGTAAACAAATTGGGCTGAATGGTTTGCATCTGATCGAGCAATTAGCTCAAAGAAAAAACGGAAAAGTTAATATTCTCACCCATTGCAACGCAGGTTGGTTGGCATTCGTCGATCATGGTAGTGCCACTGCTCCAGTTTATGAAGCACATGATCATGGAATTGATGTCCACGTCTGGGTGGACGAGACGCGCCCTAGAAATCAGGGAGCTAGACTTACGGCCTGGGAATTAGGGCAACATGGTGTGCCTCATACGGTCGTAACTGACAATACAGGTGGTCATTTGATGCAACATGGGATGGTTGATATGGTTATTACAGGTACGGACCGAACGACCCGTACAGGCGATGTGGCCAATAAAATCGGAACTTACCTGAAAGCTCTTGCTGCAAAAGACAATCACGTTCCCTTTTATGTCGCGTTACCTTCTTCTTCGTTTGATTGGAGTATCAGCGATGGCGTGGGGGAAATCCCAATTGAGCAAAGAAGTGAGTCAGAAGTTAAGTCGATTTGGGGACTGAACAATGGTGAGATCAAGGAAGTACTCCTTACCCCACCCGACAGTCCTGCAATGAATTATGGATTTGATGTAACTCCTGCCCGACTTATCACGGGTTTAATTACGGAAAGAGGAATTTGCGAAGCGAAAGAGGAGGCTATTCTCAACTTATTTCCCGAGAAGAAGTAGTGAAATCATTCCCTGTCAGTTTTGCGTGACTCACCCTTCTCTTCCTCTTGTTTCTTATTGACTGGGTGCGTTCTGCCTGTAGATGAAATGGTCGGCTCAAACGATTCCAGCCAATGCTTCAGTAAGCACTCCATATCATTGTAGCCCGGTACACCAGAATTGGCCTTTAGTGCTGTAAGCGCATCCAACGCACTTATGTAGCTGTTTACTTTGATGTGAGTACCTCCAAGATTCAGGTGCCCTTTTATGTGCTTGTTCGCATGCGAATATTCATGAACATGAATGATTGCTTTTTTGGAAGGAACAAATTCTGAATCATCGTTTTTGAATTTCTTATCCCGACTCCCCAATTGAAATACCGGCTGATGAGTTGTAAAGACATTGGCACTTCTTTGGAGCAGTTTCCATGTTTTTTAGTCGATCACTTTGATTGACCTTTTCTTGCAATCGGAGTAGTTGTAACGTTTGAGGACTAATGATACCTTTCCTATGCCTGGAATGAGCACCAGACAGACTGATTGGCCCATTCCTTTTTTTATATGCACCGTGCGTCTTCATTGCCTACCGAATTTACTCATTTATTGCTGCATTTGTGGATTTTGTTAAGACCAATTAAATACCGGAAAGACCGTGATCAGGCAGGTTTATACATTCCGATGCTTAGACCTAGCCTGAATTGTTTAATTTCAGAGCAGTAATCTTAATTGGTTCATGCGACTCTTATTTTCCTTATTGCTCGGCGTAACGCTTTTTGCGTGCGGATCTAAAAATCAAGAAGAAATACAAAAGTCTTTGCCCAGAGTAGCCATAGCTGGCCTGGCCATTGAATCAAGTACTTTTTCTCCTGCGAAGACTTATGAAGATGCGTTTCATACGCGGATAGCCGAGGAGGTCTTTACTTACTACCCATTCATGTCCAAAGATTCCGTCAACAGATCAAGGGCCTTATGGTTTCCTACGGTTCGTGGCCATGCGCTACCAGGTGGGACAGTTACCCGAGAGACTTACGAGTCATTGATGGAAAAGACGCTGATCATGCTTCAGGAAAACCTTCCCTACGATGGTCTATTTTTTGACATACATGGTGCAATGAGTGTTGAAGGACTTGATGACCCTGAAGGGGACATGATTTCGAGAATCCGTCAGGTAGTAGGTTCGAAAACTTTGATTTCGACCTCTATGGACCTCCATGGCAATGTTTCTCAGAAGCTTGCCAGGCAATCTGACTTGATTACCTGCTACCGAATGGCTCCGCATGAAGATGCCCTCGAATCTAAAAAAAGAGCAATGGATAATCTCTTGGATCGATTGGAGAGTGGTAAAGGAAAACCAAAATACAAAGCTTGGGTTCGGGTACCTATCCTGCTTCCAGGAGAAAAAACAAGTACACGAATTGATCCTGGAAAAACGCTCTATGCCAAAGTAGACCCCCTTACCAGGAGAGAAGGTGTCATTGATGCAGCGATTTGGGTGGGCTATGCATGGGCAGACGAACCTCGTAATCATGCAGTGGTCATGGCGACCGGAGATGATGAGGCGTCGGTGAAAGAATCTGCAGAAGCGTTGGCGAAGGCCTTTTGGGAAGCTAGAGAAAGCTTTGAGTTTGTGGCGCCAACGGCAACCCTTGAAGCTAGTTTGGATATGGCTGTGGCAAGCGAAAAAGTTCCATTCATCATCAGTGATATGGGGGATAACCCAACTGCTGGTGGAGCCGGAGATGTGACTTGGACCCTGCAACATTTATTGGATCGCCCTGAACTATATGAAGAAGGTGGACCGACAGTCATTTATGCATCTATTCCCGGACCGAAACTGGTGGAGAAAGCAGTAGCTGTTGGTATTGGAGGCGAAGTTGAAGAATATGTGGGGGCCGAAATTGATGATCGATTTGCGCCACCTGTTTTGCTGAAAGGTGTAGTAAAAGCAGTAGAACCGGGGGACATACATGCTGAGACGGAGGTAGTTGTTCAAGTAGGGAACATTAGTGTAATCGTCACGAAAAAGAGAAAGCCTTACCATAAAGTTCAGGACTTTACTCGATTGATGCTTGACCCAACTGAGACAGATATTGTCATTGTGAAAATAGGATATCTGGTTCCGGAACTATATGACATTCGTGCCGATTGGGTGATGGCCCTGACTCCAGGAGGTGTAGATCAGGACTTGAAAAGGCTGGACTACAAGCGCATCAATCGCCCCATATATCCATTGGATCCCGACATGGAAGATCCGGATCTGAGTGCAAGACTGATTCCACTTTCTGATGAGTAATGCGGGATCAATTTCGGCCTGATATCATCGTAAAAGTGCTTGAAATAGTTCCTGGGGTATTGAAGCGTGAATTTAAAATTTGAAGAACAAACCAACTAAAGAAATGAATGGACTGGAAAGACTACTTTATGAATCCGGTATCCTGAAACTCTCAAAAAACAAGATACGCGCCTGGGGCAGGCAAGCTAAAAGGGCCCATTTAATTTTTGCGGCTCATCATGGCTTGTACGATATTCGTTTAGAGACGTGTAATCATTTTAAAGCGTTTGCCACTGAGGACAAAGTTGAGAAAACATTGATTATGCTGGCGAATGATGATGTCGAGATAGTAGGAGATGCCGCTATTGAGGTTTTGAAGTCAAAAACGAATGGTCGACATAATCAGTTGATGCAACAGGTAAAAGAGAAGAGAGCCAGAATTAAAGCGCAGGAAGATAAACTTCGCGAAAATGCGAGGCGATCACGCGACGACTTCCCCTCCCTGGGCGGGATTTACGGTCGATCAAGAGGCAGGAATGTTCCTGATTTAAATGCTGGTTTTGGTGGAATTGGTATAGACGGAGGTTTTGGATTTTAAATCAAGGGTTTTTTGTGTTTCCCAAGGTTCGAACCAACACATTTGAACATAGCTTCAAATTGATCAAAAAGTAGTAAGGCCACTTCCTTCTTGCCAACAATTCCAGAGCGTTATATCTTGTGATGAAAGAATAAAGATATGCTTGTAACCAAAGGAATAGGACTAGGGAAACTGCTCATCTGGACCAGGCACCACATCATTTGGCTTACACTGATGATGGGAACCATTGCAGTCCTTTATCATCTTGGGTATATCTCTTTTGCAATTCCGTGGTTACCCATATCTGTTATTGGTACAGCGGTCGCCTTTTTTGTGGGTTTTAAAAATAATCAGGCCTATGACCGGATGTGGGAAGCACGCAAAGTTTGGGGTGGAATTGTAAATGATAGCCGGGCATGGGGCATGATGGTGGATGGCTATATTTCTAATTTGTTTGCTAAAGAAAAGGTAAGCCAGGATAATATTCATACCATCAAACAAAGACTTATCTATCGGCATATTGCCTGGCTATACGCGCACAGAAGTCAGCTTCTTTTGCCTATGGAATGGGAACATATAGGCCAGGGGGGCTTTATGGGAAGATTTGTACAGGGGAGACAGAAAAAATTGGGGATCGGATTGTTTGGTGATGAGATTACTCAAACAGAACTCAAATTGTTTTTACCAGAAGGAGAACACGATCGACTTGTCAATCATGCCAATACCGCCACACAGATCATCAACGAACAATCACGGGATCTTGCGAAGATAAGAGGACACGACCTGATCGACGATTTCCGACATATGGAAATGGGAAATGTCCTTCGTAGTTTCTATGGATATCAGGGAAAGAATGAACGTATCAAGAAGTTTCCGCTACCACGACAATATGCCAATATGAGCCGGTATTTCGTGGCTATTTTTATCATCTTATTTCCTTTTAGCATGATACCTGAACTTCAGAAAATGGGGGATTGGGGCTGGCTGTCAATTCCTATTTCGGTGCTTATTGGATGGGTTTACGTGATGATGGAAGTAGTTGGAGACTATACTGAAAATCCCTTCATGGGGATGGCAAACGATATTCCTGTGATGTCCCTATGTCGGACCATTGAAATCGATCTTAGAGAAATGCTGGGAGAAACAGAACTCCCTCCGCCGATCAAGGCGAAGGGCGGGGTATTGTTGTGATTTTTAAGAAGTAGTCCTTACAATTCAACTGCACCCCAAAGTAAAAAAAGATCCAACATGGGCTCTTGTTGAAGTAGGTAAAATTTCTGCCCCGATACATTAATGGGAAGCCCAATCACGTTCATTAAAGCCCAGCTATTTTTCCCATTGTCAAGCTCCAAACTAGCCTGAGTTTTTATGTTCATAACCGTTGCGGATGCACCATATCCAAAAATCACTGGTCCGGAATCTACGTCCATTACATTAGACCGATCAGTATGCTCAAGCACAAGATCGATTCCTAGAAAAGAATCAACAAAATTCTTTCTATAGTTCTTATTGTACTCTTCAGCTAGAGTAGACTTCATCCGACTCAAACAGTAGGTAGACATGGCACTGGAAGACCCACGAATCTTCTCATGATTCCCTCCGGCATGATGTATGAGGCCATCCTGGTTTTTTGTTGTTTTCAGGATAACATCCAACCATTGGTCTCGAACAGAAGTATCATCAAGAGCAATTAAACCAATGAGATTATCTGCTGGCCAATTTGAGCCGATATAAGATTCTAATACCTTAATGCTGTCTTGTTGAGCCTCTTTTAATCGTTCTTCAAAATTGCCTGATTGTCTGGCCACTTCAGTTTTGATACCAGAGTACATATATAAATCACTTTGTAGGTAAGTCTTGAGTATTAGAAGTGCCCAGCCATTGTAAAACATGCCATATTTCGGTTCGATGGAGCTGTCAAAACTTCTGGTTGCTTCCAGGGAAAGGATCCTTTTCACACATCTGTCGGTGATTGCCGCATACTGTTCTTCATAGATCTGATAGCGGTCGCAATACTCAATGATTGACAGACCCAATAGAGCATTACTGAACATCTTTCCTTCCGGAAATCTTTTTTGGAGATAATCATCATACCCATTGTCCAATATATCGGATAGATAGTCAATTTGATTTTCGATAGACCGTATCCTGAGAGCCTTGTTATACGGAGTGATAAAGCAGGTGATGCCGTAAAGAAGAATACCTACCCCCAAAACTTTATATATGGGTCTCATAAGCTGTTTTGATTTCGAAGTGAAGAATAGGTGAAAATAAGAAAGTTAATCCGTTTCCACCTACTATCTATTCATCCTCAATCAGAAGTCCCATTATCAAAAGGATTGGCATTCGGGCCAGGCGTTAACGTGGTAGAATCTCGGGTGGTGGTTGGGTTTTGAGGAGCGGCTCCCCACGTAGGATTGGGTAAATCCCATCCTTTCGTAAGCAACTCGATTCGACCACTTTCATAGACATTGATCAGAGAATAACCATAAAATTGGGGCGTGTTGGCTCCACTGTACGTGCCTCCCTGACCGGCGATTACCTCATAGATCCCCTTACCTTCAGGTTGCCATCTCTGATACTTGTGTTGATGTGCTGTAAGCATGGCTGCAACATCATTTTCGATCATTGTGGGCCATACTTTTGGCCCGTCTGGAAATCCTCCGTGAAGTGTGTCATACTGGCCATCTACATAGTAAGGTCGGTGGCCTAGCGTAAATAAATGTTTGATGGCAGGGTCTGATCCCATTCGGGCAACTTCCCCGTTTACCCATTTGGCCGGAACCCGGCCTTCTTCTCCGTATTGTGCTCCATTTTTGGGAGCGTTGTAGGTATCTGTGTTCATCACCACAAAACCAACATTGTCCCTGGTAAAGGAAAAAGTCGCTCCATTGATGAGCGTGTCATATGTTACTTTGGTTCGATCAGAGGGCATGTATTTATCCATGTACTTCAGCCAATCTTCCGTGGCACCTTCAAGTGGGTATTCTCCTTTGGTTTTCACATCGTAAAAAAGCATCTCGTGGTTGCCAGTTACTGCTACAAGCTCTATTCCTGAGGTGGAAATATCACTGAACGAAGTGTCTTCATATTGTTTTACCCAGGCGTTGAGTTGAGTACTCAAAGCGGAAGTATCTTGTTCACCTAATACCAGGTCACCTAAAAAAAACAATAATTCAGGTTTCCGTTCCATCGCAGAGAGTTCCTTGAAAATTCGTTGGACAGCCGGAACATTGGCCTTGGAGGCATTGGACTCTTTTCTGTCGGTGTACGAGATTCGATTACAGCCAATGAAAGCAAAACTTAAGGTGATTTCATCCGCATCTGGTATCTCTGCTTCTTCTTTCGGGTTGCTACAGGACAGTATTATACTAAATAGCACAATTACTGAAAGTGTGGTTGATCGTTTCATCTATGACGTGGTTAAAAAAAGTAATCACAAGAAACGCATTTTTGATGGAAATCAAAAAAATGACATCAAATACTGAGTAACCCTTATTCTTCTTTTAACACAACTGCTGGATTTACGCGAGTAGACCGAATGGTTTGATAAGCTGTGATTGCAATAATGGTCAGGTATGAGAACAGGACGGATAGCAAAAATGCCATAGGGTTAATATCAATACGATATGCGTAGGATTCTAACCACCGGGTAAGTAACCAATAACTGGTAAGGCTTCCAACCAGTCCCGCAGAAAGTACAGCTAAGAAGAGCTGTTGATTCAGGAGTTGGATGATCTGCGCGATAGATGCACCCAGTACCTTTCGAATAACGATTTCCTTGGATTTGATGCTGATCAGATAGACCATGAAACCGAGTACCCCCATGATGGATAGACCTATTGCCAGAAAAGACAGGTTGATACCGACTGTTGCAGTTTGTCGTTCTTTCTCATACATTTTTCTAACAGCTTCTTCCATGGTGATTAGGTTTAAGGGCAGTCCGGGTTGTATTTTGTTCCATTCGTATTCGATGATTTTTCTAACCTCAGCAAAATCTGACTTGGACACTTTCACCAGAATATTGGTATTTACAAATTGAGGATCAGGTCGTAAAGAGATAATTTGTGGAGCAATCTTCTCCTTGAATGAGAAGAAGTGAAAATCCTTAAATACTGCTGAAACCTTACGATGAAGCTCGTTTTCTGTGCCAGGTCGCAACGTGATTTTCTTACCAATCGGATCTGACTGCCAACCGAAGCGATTAATGAAACTCTGGTTGACCAGAGATACGATCTGTCCATTTTCCGAGGACGCCAATACGGATTTGAAATCTCCTTCTAAAATGGGAATACTCATGACTTCAAAATAATCCACATCTACGCCGTAAGACAGCAAGTTTTCATAAGTCTCTTCGCTGCCCTCTGCCTGATAACTAACGGGAGACATGCCATCTCCCATCATAGGGCCGAAAGCTACACCCTGAATTTGAGGATAAGAAAGGAGTTTGTTCTTGAACACCTGATAATCCTGATAACTCCCAATGTCGAATGCGTTTTGGATTTTCATTACCAGGCTAGAATCAAATCCTTTATCTTTTTCATCAAGATAGGAAATTTGGCGATTCATGAACCACGCGGAAATCCCCAGAGCGAAGAGAAAAACAAATTGAATGAACATGAGAAGGTTGCGGTATTGAATGCCACCATGTCCATTAAGTAACTGCTTCGATTTCAACATCTCACCAATGGAAATTTGTCCAATTGCAATCAAAGGGTAAACCACGGTAAGCAAACCAATGATTGTTAAAAAAATTATCCCGAGCAAGATATAAGAAGGTTGCATTAACAAGAGTTCTGTGAGTTTGATACCCATTAACTCCTCGAATAATGGCAATCCGAAATATAGACCGACCGTAATAACTGGAATGGCGAGCAGGGAAGTTGTTACTGCCTGGAGGCAGAGATAAATGATGATTTCTATCTTAGTTTCACCAAGGATTTTACGGATGCCAAGCTCTTTACCTTTATTGAGGAAGATGGCGAAGCTCAGGTTAACATAATTGATGGCTGCAACTGCCAAAATCAGAATGGCCAACACCTGGAAAATCCTTATTTGAATCAAATCTCCTTTACCAGAGGCACCAAAGGAGACATCTGACTTCAAATGGATATCTCCGACACCCATGAGACGTATGCTCTTTAAGGCATGAAATTCATTAAAAGCTACATCTAAGTCCAAAATTTTCTGTTTCAGTACTTCGCGATCCACCCCCGGGAAAAGCTTCAAATAGGAATGGGCATGGAAGTGATCGGTGCCACTGAAACTGTTGTTATTGATGATCAGGTCAAAGTCGAAATGCGTGTGTGTGGGGAGGTCTTCTAATACCCCAGCTACCGTATATGAGGTGGAATCGTAGGTGAGGAGTTGCCCCACTGCCGGTTCATTACCGTAATACTTCCTGGCTGTCGAGGCTGTGAGCACTATTTGATTGGGTTCCTGAAGCGCAAGGTCGCTGCTGCCCTCCTGAAATTTGAAATCGAATATTTTAAAGAAAGCCGAGCCCACGGACGTTTGATAGATTAATTCTTCTGCAAATCGTTGATCGTTAGATTCTATAAATCCCCTGGATCGTCGATTAACTTGAACCACGGATGCCAACTCCGGATATGCACCGTCTTTCAAGGCCCTTGAATGCTCAACTCCAAGGTTCGAGAACCATTCACTGGAGTTCGTTTGGGCTTCCAGTCGAACTATGTTTTCGCTTTCTTCGTGAAATTGATCGACACTGGTTTCGTGATCGACATATAGAAAGACCAGGATGGCTGCAGTACACGCTAGTGACAAACCCAGAAGGTTGAGGCTGTTGAGGAACCAGAAATTACGGAGGCTTCGACCAAAATGTCTTAAAAAATTGCTGAGCATTGCGTGGTGTTTATTGCAAGCTTAAGCAGCTAACTTAGAATGTTTGTTTAAGACTGGGTTAAGGTCACTTAAGGAAAGATTAAATTGGTTAACAAAAAGTTAAAAACCTGAAACGAAGGTTTAAAAAAGTCTAATTTGAGGCTGTAATGGAATTTCATTTGCGCAAATGATGAAAAAAGTTCCGGGAAATAAGTCGACTTACCTGGTTATTGGTCTGGCTTTAATAGCCTTTCTGGGTCTGTCAATCTTGCAGATCCTTAACCTGCAACACTCGATAAAGACCAATCGACAGATCTTCTTACAGAAGGTGGACCTGGCATCTGTAGAGATGACCAATCTATTCTCAGGCAACACAAAATATTCCCTACTGTTGAATGACGCTGGTGTTCGGTTGTCCTGTACCGGAGGAATCAACGAACCAACTGTTGATGCCGTATTGCGTGATGTTATTGAGCCGATTCTCGCGGATCATAACATAGATACACCATATGAGTATGCTGTATACGAACACAAAGCGCATGGACCAGGATTCCAATTTGTTTTGGGAGACGATGGTGCCAGTCTGAATTTTGATTTACAGAGTTGTGAAAACCCAAGAGAAAGAGGACATGGCTGGGCTAATTTGACTTGCTCGCCTTCGCTTGATTATGGAGACTATCACCTGGCGCTTTTCTTTCCGCAACAAGAAGCTTATGTTTTTGCACAATCTCAGGGTGCCTTAGTCCTTTCGATCCTTTTTATTCTTCTACTGATTGGCTGTTTTACATATACAATTCTCGTGATCAAAAGACAAAAGAAGCTGTCTGAAATTAAGAATGACTTTATCAATAACCTGACACATGAGTTCAAAACTCCTATTGCCAGCATCAATTTAGCAGCTAACCTGTTGCGACGTGGAGGGCATGAGGAGGATGCCCGACAATCTAACTACATTAATCTTATTGATAAGGAAAGCAAACGTCTGGAAGGTCAGGTAGATAAAATTCTGCAGATCGCCATGGTCGATTCCGGGAATTTCACGCTTGATAAGAAAGAAGTGGATATCCATGAAGTAATCGAAACGGTTATCGAGAGTATGAGCGTGACCATTGAACAACGAAAAGCAACTGTATCAAAGGCCTTCGGTGCCGTTCCTTCAAAAGTGATGGGAGACAGCACACATCTGGTCAATGTGATCTACAATTTGCTGGACAATGCCTTGAAATATACCATTGATCAACCCCGAATTGAGATCATCACGATCAATAGCGAGGAAGGTATCCGGATTTCCATCAAAGACAATGGTATAGGAATTGGACAGGAAATTCAAGATTTCATCTTTGATAAATTTTATCGTTCACAGTCTGGCAATGTGCACAATGCAAAAGGGTTCGGCCTGGGCTTGAGTTATGTCAAGAAATTAGTGCAGGCGCATCAGGGACGAATTTCGCTATCCAGCAGACTTAACGAAGGGAGTGAATTTCAACTTTACTTACCTACAGTTTGATGAGAAAAGACAATCATATCTTACTGGTTGAAGACGATGAGAGTTTTGGTTATATCCTAAGAGAGTACCTGCAGATACATGAATTTAATGTAACGCTTGCTACAAACGGTGAAGAAGGACTTCAGGCCTTTAGAAAAGGATCTTATGAGCTTTGCATTTTGGATGTAATGCTCCCTGCCAAAGACGGTTTTACTCTGGCTAAAGAAATCAGACAACTGGATCAGGATACGCCTTTTATCTTCCTGACAGCCAAGACACTCAAGGTAGATAAACTCAAAGGCTTCAGACTGGGGTGCGATGATTATGTCGTGAAACCGATTGATGAAGAATTGTTCATCGCCCGAGTCCATGCGATCATCAAAAGAAGTGCAGGGCGAGTTCATAACTCGAGTGATTCGCATCAGATAGGTCAATACACGTTTGACTTTTCAAACCACTCCCTGGAGTTAAATGGTCATACTCAAAGATTGACAGAAAAGGAGGCCAGAATCTTATTGATGTTGTGTGAAAGGAAGAATGAGGTATTGGATAGAAGGAAAGCTCTGCAGTCCATTTGGGGTGAAAGCGATTTTTTCAATCGAAAAAGTATGGATGTCTTTATTCACAAGTTGCGCAAATACCTCGATAAAGACCCCTCCATTCGTATCACCAACGTACATGGGAAAGGGTTTGTACTTGAAGAAGACTGATAACTATTACTAATCCGAGTTCGATTATAAATACCTCAAAACCGTCATGGCGAGGCCATCGAATAACAAATCTTCTAGTGGCCGAAGGAATCTGAATTAAAACTATTAGATACTGCCGCACCTTTCCTGCGCTAAACCTCCTCCATAAGCTTCGTAGTGGCGATTAGGACGGTTTTTGTAAACAAATCATTTATCGAGTTAAGGTTACTATCCAAACCTGAAATGGAGATCAGCGAAATACCGAGGAGTCCTAATCCAACAATGTATTGATGTTCATCCGGTACATTTTTCCAATCGGAATGGTATGATCTCCGATAAATATTCTGTTCCCTTCAATTGAGTGAATATGCCTCCGGGCCACAGCAAAAGACTTGTGTACCTGAACAAAGTCTTTGTCGTCAAACGATTGAAGTAGGTTGGAGATTTTATCCCTGACCATGATGATATCATTGATCGCAATCACTTTTACGTAGTTGCCGGAGGACTCCAGGAATTGGATGTCGTTTAGGGCCACCTGCGTGTGTTTTTTATCCGAACGAAGGAAGACTGTTTTCGATTCTTCATTTGAAGCAATACTGGTATTTGTGTTACCGGAAGAAGGGGCCATGACTGCCTTGTTTACCGCTTTCAAAAATCGTTCGAAACTAAATGGTTTCAGCAGGTAATCTACAATGTTGAGCTCATATCCCTCCAGTGCATGTTCACTATAAGCGGTGGTTACTATTACATTCGGAGGATTCTGAAGTGTTTTTAAAAATTCAAACCCCTTGAGTTTCGGCATGTTCAAATCCAAAAAGATAAGATCCACCTGATGGATTCGCAGATAATCCATTGCTTCAATGGCATCATAGCAATTCTTTTTCAACTCCATGTTCGGCAACAGATCACAATACCCTTTGATGATATCATGGGCGATGTGTTCGTCATCGATAATGAGGTAACTGGTCATGCTACTGTTAAGGTTAGCTGTGCAATGTATACTCCATGGTCTATTTCCTCCAAAAATTCGTGTTGTTTTGGATAACCCAACTCTAACCTTCGCCTAAGATTCTTTAACCCGAGGCCACCTTTTTCTGTCTCGATTTCGGGATCGAAATTGTTTTCTATTCTGAATTTGATGTCTTTGTCGTTAGAGTTGATTTTGATGCGGATGTACGCTTCTTTTCTGAGATTTTCTGCTCCGTGTTTGAATGCGTTTTCTACTAATATGATGAAAAGTAAGGGCATTACTTCAATTCCACTTGTGACAATATTAATGTCAAAGGTGATATCGATGTTTTTGTGAAAACGAGCTTTCTGTAGTTCAATATAACCTTGCAGGTATTGGACTTCCTCTTCGAGTGAGACAAAATCCTTTTGACCATCGTAGATGCTGTACCGCATCAAATCTGATAGCTTGAGAATTAGATCTTTTGCTTGCTCCTTGTCTTTTTCTACTGTTCCATACAAAAGATTTAGGGTATTGAAGAAAAAGTGAGGATTCACCTGACTCTTAAGGTGTTGTAATTCGGTCTGTTTGAGTTCTTTTCTGGCTCTGAAGGCTACGATAATTTTCCATACCAACCAGGGAAGCACAATGAAAATTGTATAAATCAAGGTGAGAATTACTACCTGGGCCTCTATGTCTTCGGCGAGGCCTGCCAGCAATAAAAAGAAGATGTAACTGACGATGATGAGGAGCAATGCTCTCCTTTTGATAAATGCGATCATGAGTTCAAAATTGAACCAGTAGGATGGGCTTAACAAATAAGTTGATAAACGATGTGCGGGAAGGTGTAAACCTCATTTTTCCCGTGATCAACGTCGTTTGTCCCCGATATGAATATGTACATACCGATACAGAAGACCGTCATCACATATTCTTTTTACGAGCTTTTGAGGTAATCACATTTGACGAAAATTAAAACGAACTCAAATGGATCTACTTAAAATTTCAAGGCTTTCAAAGACATATGGGAATGGTGTTAAAGCGCTGGACAATATCTCTCTTGATATTCCAATTGGTATGTATGGCCTGCTGGGTCCAAATGGTGCAGGGAAATCCACCTTGATGCGTACTATCGCTACCCTGCAAAACCCTGATCAGGGACAGATTTTTCTCGGTGAACTAAATGTTATTGAGGAAAAGGATGAGATACGAAAAGTGCTGGGATACCTTCCACAGGAATTCGGTCTTTATCCTCGTATTTCCGCTGAAGCCTTATTGGATCACCTTGCAGTTTTAAAAGGACTGGTCCACAAACGAGAACGGAAGGAACTCGTTCAGGCATTGCTGCATAAAACCAACCTTTATAAGGACCGAAAGAAAAACCTTGGCGGCTATTCGGGGGGAATGAAACAGCGATTTGGCATCGCGCAGGCCTTATTGTCTAATCCACGCCTGATCATTGTGGATGAACCTACCGCGGGATTGGATCCCGCCGAAAGAAACCGATTTTACAACCTACTGAGTGAACTCGGTGAAAATACCATCGTGATACTCTCCACGCATCTGGTGGATGATGTTCGTGAGTTATGTAGCCTCATGGCTGTTATCAATCAGGGACAGGTCAAGTTACAAGGGAATCCTCAACAACTCATGGAAGGCATGCAGGGGAAAATTTGGAAAAAGGTGATCTCAAATGAGGAACTTCCATCTTATCGAGAACAATTTAATCTCATTTCTGATCGACTCTTCCAGGGTAAACCCATCGTTCATGCCTGGAGCGAAACAGATCCGGGACAGGGGTTTGTCCTTGCTCATGTCGGACTGGAAGATGTCTATTTCAGTCAATTATCTAACATCTAATTACAACGCGCTATGTGGTTCAAAATATTCAAATTCGAATTGAAGTATCGAATTGGGCAACCTGATCTCTACGTCTATTTTTTAGGTTTACTTCTTTGTTCTTTGGTGTCCATTGACTTCATTTTTGAAGGGCAGTTTGGGAGTCTCAAAGAAAATTCTCCGTATGTGATTGCGTTTAGCATGGTGATCACATCCTTGTTCTTTTTTATGGTGATTTCACTGTTAGCCGGGTTTTCCATTCTAAAGGATTTCGAGCATCGCATGGAATCATTGATGTTTTCCAATCCCATCAAAAAGAGAGATTATTTACTGGGAAGATTTCTAGGGTCTCTGGTGATTGTTCTTTTCGTGTACCTCGGCCTTTTGATAGGTACCATGCTGAATTATTATATGCCATGGAAGTCTACAGAAGACTTGCTTTCTTATGAAATATGGCACTATGTACAGCCCTTTCTTTTCTTTATTGTTCCCAATATTATCATCGCTACTACCATCTTTTTCGTAGCGGCAGCGCTTGGGCGAAAACTGTTGATCGTCTATACACAAGGGATTTTTTTACTCGTAGGATATATCCTTCTAATGTCATATTCGGGGCCAATAGAAAATGAGTGGTTCCTCAGTGTCATTGATCCTTTTGCCGTAAAGATGATTAAGACCATTACGGATGTATGGACTCCTCTTGAACGTAATCAGCAACTACTTCCTACCCATGGGTTTTTGCTTTACAACAGGGTTGTATGGATTGGGATAAGCATCGGGATCTTTCTTGTGGGTTATCGATATTTTGATTTCACAGTAGTCAGAAAACACTTAATCATCAGGAAGCCCGAAGAGGACAACTCAGTTCAAAATGCTGACATGAGCCTACCCCGCCGACAGGCCAAACATGGATGGATCATAGAGTTGAGAAAACTCCTTCATCAAGCCTTCTTTTACTTCCGTTCAATTGCGGGTGAAGTTCCCTTCATTGCCATCATGCTTTGTGGAGCACTGATCATTTTCGTCAATGGAATTAGCTTGGGTACTTCGTATGGTGTCCCCAGTTTTCCAACGACCTATCTTATTGTCGAAGAACTACAGGAATTGTCAATCTGGTTCTTTCTGTTGATTATGATCTTTTACTCAGGGGAGATTATATGGAAGGAACGACAGGTACGTATGGATACGATCTATGACGCTTTACCAACGATGGATTGGTCGAATCTTTTGGCCAAGTATTTTGGACTTATAATGACATACATGGTCATGATGGTGGCCCTCATTGTGTCCGGCGTATCTTTTCAAATACTCAATGGGTTCTACGACGTACAGATGAATGTATACCTGACAGCATTCTTCATGGATTTGTTGCTTTTCCTTTCCATTTATACAGCCCTGGCTATTTTCCTGCAGGTATTGGTAAATCACAAGTACGTAGGTTTTATGGTGACTTTCGTTTCTTTCCTGCTCACCATGTTTTTGGCAGCTATCGGGTTTGATCACAGCTTGATCAATTTTGGAGGCAATCAGCTCGCCACCTATTCGGAGATGAATGGCTATGGTCATTTACTAACTCCTTTCCTTTGGGTAAAGGCTTACTGGTTGAGCTTCTGCTTTATGCTCTTGGTCATTGGTGTGATGTTGATCGCCCGGGGTACCGAAACCTCCTTGAACAGCAGGATCAAAGCATTTAGAAGTAAGATTACACCTGCAGTGAAGATCATGGGACTGATGGCGTTGACTGTTTTTCTAATCACCGGAGGTTACATCTACTACAATGTGAATGTGCTCAATACCTATGCCACCAAATGGGATC
Organism: Cyclobacteriaceae bacterium; assembly: GCA_965215825.1. Lineage (GTDB taxonomy): Bacteria > Bacteroidota > Bacteroidia > Cytophagales > Cyclobacteriaceae > JAWPMT01. The sequence goes on from CBDCEM010000003.1 coordinate 270,107, forward strand.
AAAACACTCAGCGTGTTGCTTATGAAAGGTCGTTAAAGAAGTATGAGAACTTACCTCAACCTAAAGTCGTAGGTGTTAAAATAGAGATGGACTTATACCCTGAAGAGCGGGACTATATCCTTCAGGGCACCTATCTGATGCAGAATAAGAATCAGGAACCAATCCATGAAATTCACATTCAAAAATATCCTGACGACCAAATTACCCTGGAGGTAAATTTTGAACGAACCTCGGTTCCTGATAACCAGTGGAATGAGTTTGGCTATCGGATATTTAAGTTGGAAGAACCCTTGTTGCCCGGAGATTCCATAGAGATGAACTTCTTGCAAACTTTTGAAACCAGTGGATTTGTTTCGGGAGAGTCCAACACGCGAGTGGTGGATAATGGGACTTTTCTTAACAACGATTATTTCCCAGGTATCGGATACAATCGCAATATAGAAATGAGAGATGAACAAGAGAGAAGAGATGCGGGTTTGCGGCGAAGAACCAATCAAATCGCTCAAACAGATTCACTCGGTTTACACGCTGCTCGTACAGGAGATGATGGTTATGAAATTGCTTTCGAAGCAACGTTAAGTACCTCAATTGATCAAATAGCAGTAACCTCAGGCTCTTTGGAACGAGAATGGACAAAAGGAGATAGAAGATATTTCCATTACAAGATGAAGGAGCCGATGGTGAATTTTTATGCGATCGTATCTGCAGAATATCAAGTCTTCAGAGAAAAATGGAGACCCGAAGCTACTACGAATGAAATCGATCTCGAGATCTATTATCACAAGGGACACGATCAGAATGTGCAGCGTATGATGGACGGAATGAAGCACTCTTTGGAATACTTTTCAAATAGCTATGGTGACTACCCTTATGACCACTTTCGGATCATGGAGTTTCCTCGATACCGCACTTTTGCCCAATCATTTCCAGGCGCTGTTCCATTTGCTGAATCCATGGGGTTTCGATTGGATATAGATGATCAGGAAGATCTGGATATGGTGTTTTACGTCACCGCCCATGAGGTTGCCCATCAATGGTGGGGGTTGCAGTTGATTGCAGCTACGGTGGAAGGGCGCCATGCCTTATTGGAATCACTGGCGCAATACTCCGCCCTCATGATCACAAAAAGGCAGTTTTCTGAAGAAAAGGTGGCCAAGTTTTTGAAAGAGAATGAGCAAAAGTACTTGCGTGAGCGGGCTACTGAGAAAAAGAAGGAAAAGTCCCTGGTCGAAACCTACGGACAGCAGTATGTTCATTACAGTAAAGGCCTGCTGAACTTCAACCATTTGCAAAATCGGATCCCAGAAGATAGCATTAATAAGGCGTTGGAAAGATTAGTGAATGATTGGAATTTTCTTGACCATCCGAACACGTTGAAAAGCTATGCTACTTTCCGAGACTTTCTTGATCAATTGGATATGGTAACACCGGATAGCCTGAAAAACCTAAATAGGGATCTTTTTGAACAGATCACCCTCCATGAGCTGAGTGTGGACGATGTAAGTTATGTGGAGACTGAGCCAAGATATTATGAGCTTATGGCTTCATTTGAGGCACGTAAATATCATGTTGATAGCATGGGTATTGAACAGGAAGTTCCTCCGCAGGATTGGATTGATATAGGAATCTATGCCGAAACAACATCGGGAGAAGAACTGATTGAATTGAAGACTTATTTCTTCGATCAGCCTCATATTTCGATTGACGTCTTGATAGACCGAAAGCCTTCAAAAGTGGTTATTGATCCGATGAACCTCTTTATTGAAAAAGAGGATCGTGACAATGAACACTTCTTTTGATTCAATTTAAGTGAAAAGTTGGTTCTTGAATACCATGCGTCTTAACGTGTGGTATTTTTTTGATCAAATGATCCTTGTGACCTGGTAGATGTTATTCGAAGTGCACTTATTCTTAAATGCCTGATAGATCGGATCATTTAATAACAACTCGAAAGATTCCTGTTCTTGTGCTTCGAGCAACAATAAACCATCCACAAAGAAGGGTTGAACCTGTTCACTTCCGTCCTTTCCAATTCTGGAGATAGTGGCTGCCTTTAACCCTGAGAAATAATTGACAATGTTGTGGTGACTGAAAAGAGTAGTTAGCTCCTTGATTTGATCTTCTGAAACTCCTTCTCCTTGAAAGAGATGAGTGAGGTAGTAGTTTTTTCCAATGTATCGAACTGGCTTTTGCGGAGGGCTTGGATGATCTCCGATTCTTTTTGTAAAACCAAAAATAAATCGTCGGACTGATTTAAGTCTTAGGACACTTTTCAATAGGAAGATCTTATTACTCACCATATTCAGAAATGCCTTGGCATTAGGATATTTTACGATCAATAACATTTGTCTGTCAAGTTCCTGGGTACCTTCCAGTTTCTCTTTGATATAACCTTTGAAATGAGCTTGACCTCCTACTTTTTTCAGATGTGAGAACACCAGTAAATTGTAAATTGTATAAAGCTTAGGACGCTTCAAATCGAACCAGTTGATGGCCCAAATAGGACCTTTTAGGTCGATTTCATCGTTTTTTCCGGTAATGGCAACGGAGGTTTTTTTATTGATGACAACAGATTCTCGGTTCACATTTCAACAATTAAGGTGAATACAGCGTCAAAATACCTCTTTTCTTGAAAAATCAGCATCAGGTACTACTGGTGAGCCTCAAATAAATTGTTGTTATTTGCAACGGAGTAGTATTTAATACCGTGCTATTTCATAATATTTCCAGCTATGGCGAAAGAACTGTATAAGATACCGGGGAAGGTTGTTGGACGACATCATCCGGAAATTAATGCGATCATTGATACGTGGGAATCATTACTCATTTCTCTTGAAGATTGGAAGGCCTCTGTATATGAGATTGGAATTGTAGACTATGCTCCCAGAAACGGGGTAACGAGTTGGATCATAGATACAAGCAAAAGCCAGGGCGTATTTAAACCAGAGATTCAGGATTTCAGAGAGAAAGTTGCAAGGCCCAGACTCGCGGAGAATGGAGTGAAATTTCTATTTGTTGTATTGCCTCATTCTGCAATAAGTAAACTTTCCGCCCGAAAGACGGCCAAACTATATCAGGAAGGAACCTTTGAATCCTATCCCGTTTCGAGCATCAATGAAGCTGTAGAAATAATAAAAGCCGCTGGGCTTACCGAGTAGCTACGTTCTTTTAATCCGGTGGGCGATGATGTCCGAATGAATTATCTTACCTGATATTCTTTTCAAGTATATGGGGCAGAAAACCGGAACTTTTACACATTATAGAACTTGCAATCTCTGTGAAGCCATGTGTGGTATTGAGATTGATGTAGTTGATGATCAAATCAAATCCATTAAAGGAGATAAAGAAGACCCGTTTAGTAAGGGATATATCTGCCCAAAGGCAACGGGATTGCAGGATATATATAAAGATCCGGATCGCCTTACTGGCCCTGTAAAGAAAGAAGGTGATGGTTGGAAGGAAATTTCCTGGAAGGAAGCTTTTGATCTGGTAGAAGAAAAAATTAAAGGCATCCAGCAGCAATATGGTCCTGATTCACTCGGGGTTTATCAAGGTAATCCGAATGTCCATAGTTTAGGAGCCATGCTTTTTGGCCCAAACTTCATTCGGTCACTAAAGACTAAAAACCGGTTTTCTGCTACTTCAGTTGATCAATTGCCGCATCATTTTGCCTCCCAATTCATGATCGGGCATATGTCCATGATTCCAGTTCCGGATATCAATCGCACGCACTTTTTCCTTTGCATGGGCGCTAATCCGGTCGTGTCTAATGGTAGCCTGATGTCTGCGGGTGGAATGCCCCAGAAAATCAAGGATCTTCGAACGAGAGGTGGGAAGGTTGTGGTGGTAGATCCACGTAAAACAGAAACTGCCCGTAAGTCTGATCAGCACTTGTTCATCAAGCCTGGAGCGGATGTTTACTTGCTGGCTTCGATGATCCATGTCCTATTTGAGGAAGGTAGGGTAAAGGATTTACCCGATTACTATGAAAATAGTGAGGAGCTAAGGGAGCTATTCGATACTTATTCACCTGAAAATACGAATGCGCTTACGGGAGTTGACCCTGGAGATGTCCGACAACTGGTATTGGATTTTTGCGCTTCAGAATCAGCGGTTTGCTACGGCCGTATGGGACTTTCTACCCAGGAGCATGGGGTGTTATGTCAATGGATGATTAACCTGTTCAATATCCTTACGGGTAATTTTGATCGTCCGGGCGGAGCCATGTTCCCATCGCCTGCATTCGATACTGTAGGTATGTCTGGGCGAGGTACGTATAAGAAATACAATCGCTGGCAAAGTGCGGTAAGGAAACTACCTGAATTTGGTGGGGAGCTCCCTGTAGCAGCTATGGCGGAAGATATTCTAGAAGGAGGGATCAAAGGAATGCTTACAGTTGCGGGTAATCCGGTCCTTTCCACTCCCAATGGGAATCAGTTGGAAAGAGCACTGAAAGGGCTTGATTTTATGGTTTCCATTGATATCTACATCAATGAGACCACCAGCCATGCGGATGTGATTTTGCCACCCGCAACGGGTCTTGAAAATGATCACTACGACGTGGTATTTCATACATTGGCAATTCATAATCAGGCTAAATACTCAGAGGCACTTTTTGAACCAAAGCCTGGAGCTATGAAGGATTGGGAGATTTTGAAGGCCCTAACCAAACGTTTCTCAAAACAATCCCTTGGTCAGAAATTGCAAGACCCATTCCTCACGCCTGAAACCATTTTGGATGGAGGATTCAAAAGAAGCAATAACAACCTCTCAGTGAAAAAACTTAAGAAGCAGCCACATGGGGTTGATTTAGGGCCTCATAAACCACAACTTCCGGAGAGAATATTTACAGATTCAGGAAAGGTGGATTTAGCTCCATCATTGTTTGTTGATCAATTGAAAAGACTGAAACTTGACGTCCATCAACAGGGATTGGTATTGATTGGTCGCAGGTTGTTGCGAAGTAACAACAGTTGGATGCACAACAGTTTTCGCCTCGTTAAGGGACCGGAACAATGCACTTTATTGATCCATCCTGAAGATGCAGCATCGCGCTCAATTGAGCACTTACAAGAGGTCCAGGTTACTTCCCGCGTGGGAACAGTTACGATCACAGCTGAAATTTCTGATGAAATCATGAAGGGAGTGGTTAGTATCCCTCACGGATGGGGTCATAACCGAAAAGGAAGCCAGTGGAAGATCGCCGAGGATCATGCAGGAGTATCCATCAATGACCTGACGGATGATCAATTTATTGATCCTGTTTCCGGGAATGCAGCTTTCTCTGGTGTCAGAGTTGAGGTTGCCTAATATTTGCTGAGTCAGTACGAGATTTTCCGCATTGAGCCGTGAAATATCAATCTCAATAGTTGGAATCCTATATTTGATACTTAGCATCCCACCAACTAATGCCAAGTGACAAAAAACTATCAAAAGACTCAAAATCTCTTAGCCTACGGGTTAAGATGTTATTGATTCTGGGATTACCATTGATTCTATCACTATTGATGGTTACTCAAATTCATCTTTACCTCACCAATGAAAGGAGCAAGGAAGACCTGATCGCTTTTCGGGAATCCGAGGTTGAAAGTGCCGAAAATAAGCTCCGGTCTGTTGTCGATATGGTGGAGGGCTATCTCTCTAATGCAGACAGTTTGGGTGTTCCGATGGAAGATCTTCTCGAGTACCTGAGATTAATGCGATACGATAATGGAGATGGGTATTTTTGGATTATTGATGATCAATTACCCTTTCCGAACCTCCTGTTTCATGCGACTCATCCGGGTAATGAGGGTCAACCAACCGATGATCCCAAGTTTGAAATAATTACTGATCAACCGGGTAAGAATTTTCATCAGGAAATTGTTAGGACCTGTCAAACAAGCGGAGAGGCATTTACGGATTATTTCTGGGTAAGGCCTGTAGATAATTTTGTTCACCAAAAACTAGCCTATTCGAAGTACATACGAGCAAAAAGAATAATAATTTCTTCCGGAATTTACGTCGATCAAATTGATATCAGGGTAAGTGAGAAAGAAGCATCGATTGCCCAATATGTTAAGCGTACCATTCTTTTATCCGCGTGTTTGGCACTTGTCATTCTGTTGATTTCGTTCTTTGTCGCCTGGTATTTTAGTAATAGTCTCATTTCTTCCATGCTGAAGGTGAAGTATCTGTTACAACGTTTGGTGATGGGTGAACAATTGGATGTTATCCATACAAGCCGAAAAGATGAGATGGGGGAGATGATGGCCATGGTCAATCAAACAGCGTTGAGGGTACAGGAATTTTCGGCTTTTGCCAATCAAATAAGTGACGGTCATTTAGATGTAGATCTCGAGCTTAATAGTGAAAAGGATCTACTGGGATTATCATTGATCAAAATGAGAAACAACCTGCATGCTGCGACGGAAGAAATAAAGTTTACCGTTGGGGACATTGTTGAACATGGCGATGTTTCTTTAAAACTTGCGACAGAAAATAAACAAGGAGTTTGGTTAGAAATCAGCCAGCTATTCAATGAGCTCACGAAGACTGTTGCAGCTTCCTTTTTGGAAATTTCCAAACTTACTGAGAGCATGTCAAAAGGTGACTTGTCTGTCAGAATGGGAACGGAATGGAAAGGGGATATGAAGACTTTAAGTGAAAGCTTAAACCTGGCGTTGGACGGACTTAATCAACTGATTTCGCAGATTATAAGGAATGCTGAAGAGATTGGAGGGCTATCGGGTGAAATTTTGAGCAATAGTGAGCAGATGAGATTGTCAACATCTGAGGTAGCTTTGGCGGTAAAAGAAATGAGTCAGGGCGCCGGAAATCAGGTGATTCAAGTGGATAAGTCATCCGGGTTGATGGAGGGGATTTTAAATTCTTCAGTAGAAGTAAAAAAACAAGCCGATCAGATCAATCAATCGGCAAAACAGGGAGCTGCTGATAGCCAGGATGGACTAAAGTTGATTGATGAAGTTAATCAGCGGATCATTGGCATTTCTGGTTCGGCAAAGGAGAGCAGAGATTCTTTCGACGAGCTTAATGAAAGATCCGGGGAAATCGGCAAAGTCTTAAGTTTCATCACAGATATAGCCAGTCAGACTAACTTATTGGCACTAAATGCCGCCATAGAAGCAGCTCAGGCCGGTGAAGCCGGCAGAGGTTTTGCGGTAGTGGCCGAGGAAATAAGAAAACTTGCTGAAGAGTCACGAACTTCGGCCAAAGAAATTGAAGTACTTATTAAAGAGGTTCAACAAGGTACACATGCAGCTTCACAGCGAATGTTGGCGGTGAATGATAATGTAGAAAAGGCAACTCGAACCTCTCAAAATGCCTACGATGCATTTAAGAAGATGGCCGTTTCATCTAAAGACACCCTCTTGTTAGCTGAAAGCATATTAACTGCAAGTCAATTGCAAATTAATCATACGAACGAAGTTGTGACCATTACTGAGTCCATTGTAGTGATTGCCGAAGAAACGGCAGCTGGAACAGAAGAAGTAGCGACTTCCGCCAGCCAACTTTCTTCTGTGACCACTGGTTTCAAAGAGAGGGCGGAATGGTTATCTAAAATTGCAGACAATCTTCAGAATGGAGCTGGGAGGTTTAAATTAGATGAGAAGGTGAAAGATAGCATTGATTAGTCCGTGCCATGATCGATAATGAAATGATCAACGATGTGTCCAACTTCCTTTAACTTTATGTTATGAATAAAGGCCAAATTCTTACTGTTTACTTTTTAATCGCACTGGTGGCTTGTAGTCCAAAATCATCCGATCAAGCCGAAGCGAGTCAAACGGAGCCGGAGCCAGCTCCTGAGGAACAAGTTGCCGAATCTCTGGGGCCTGGTGAAGAGGTAACTGACGCTAGATCACCTCAGGTGCATTCCTGGTTTACAGCACGCGAGCCCGGAGATGAAGAAATACGTGAATATGGGATCATTACTGAGATGGAGGATTCCCCGTATCCGATGTTTAACATTTCCGTTTCTTTTCCTGAACGAGAAATGTCTGCTAGCTTTTCTTTAAACGCTGAAGGCGCTTCACTTTCGCATAATATTGGTGATTTTCTGGATCAATACGCTTCTATTTATTATGAAATCAAGGAGTCTAATCATGTTGCAGATATCATTTTTAATGATCAGTCTTTGCTGGGTGAATATGCCCTGGAAGATTACGAGGGATTTGAGCGTTTCGAAGGCATTCTAAGAGGAGCAGACAGTGAATCCGGGGATTTGCCTGGCACCTTAACTATTGAAGGTGACAATGAGAATTTCGAGTTCGATTATTTTGTGGATTCGGTTTTGATGGAAGTCAATAACCAGAAAATAATGGTATATTATTTCGAACGAGTAGATTCGGAGATTACTTACATGGAGCTATCAACTGATTAATGTCCAATCTTAATAGGTAATCTGTCGTTATCTGATGCCGATTATTCCGTTTTTATAGACTTCTTGTCAGGAAGGATGCCTAGCTGTTGAAAAAGGAGTTGTTGAAGTATCATTTTAACTCCCGTTCCATTGCTATTTTGATCAATTCTGCAGAGTCTTTACTCGTAACTTTTGCACGATATTGCGTCGGTGCGTCTTTACCGTATGTTCACTGATGAAAAGAGATTCAGCTATGGCTTTCATGTTTTTACTCTCAGAAAAAGGCATTTAATAATTTCAATCTCTCTATCCGACAATTCTTGTAAGGTATTTTTCGCGGCTGTTTTTCCACGGAAGTAGTCAAATACCTGATCGTTGATCTTGGAGTGACTTTTCCTATCATTACTCTTACAAATGCAACACTAATAAGAAATTGAACGTATATTAGTCTTACAAATAGAATACTAATATTCCATGAAAGGAACGCATTTGGGTGAATTAGAAGAATTGGTCCTTCTGTCAACGGCTCTGTTAGATGGAAATGCGTACACCGTCACAATTGTGGAGGAGATTGCGCGACAAACAGAGCGCTCTTTGACACTAAGCTCAGTCCATACTTCACTGAACCGGTTAGAAAAAAAGGGTTTCGTGAATTCATACATGGGTGGTGCGTTGAAAGAACGTGGCGGACGTAGAAGGAGACTCTACAAGATTACCTCCCTCGGATATCAAACCTTGAATGAGGCAAAAGAGATACGAAACCGCATGTGGTCAGTGATGCCGGAATTGAAATTTGATTTTAGCAGTTGAGCCTTGGAATCATCAAAGCAATATCCCCCCAATTGGCCCGATCGCTTCCTTGAGTGGTATTGCGCGGAACATTACCTGGAAGAAATTCAGGGTGATCTCCACGAATGGTTTGATTTGGAATGTCAACGTGTGGGCCATCAAAAAGCTCGGCTGCGCTACTCAGTAATGGTGTTCCGGTATTTCAGCCTTTTCCGACTCAAACCTTTTCAAAAACTCATTACTCATCCGAACTATCTATCTATGAAATCCATCGCAAAACTCACTTTTCGGAACCTTCGTCGTGATAAATTATCCGGACTGATCCGTATTGGAAACCTCACACTTGGCATCACGATCTTTTTACTTTCGCTGGTCTATGCCAGATATGAACTGGATTATGATCAATTTCATGAAAAAGCTGATCGAATCTATCGGATAGGCTCGGAGTTTGACGGTAACCCTTGGGCAGCCACACCTCTTGGAATGGGACCATTTGTTCAAGACAATGGGGGAAAAGTTGCGAATATGACCCGACTGGCTCCTATTCGCAACACCACTGTTAAATATGAAGACAAACTCTTCTATGAAAAGAATGGGTTTTACGCAGATAGCAGCCTTTTCCAAATGTTTTCATTCGAAATGGTCAGAGGCAATGCGGAAACGGCATTGACTGATCCCAAGTCCGTCGTTATCACAGAAAGTATGGCCCTGAAGTACTTTGGTAATGCCAATCCAATCGGCAGGAACCTCGAACTTTCGGCGGATTCTGACCGGGAGGGAAATGTGGAGCCACGTACGGTAACAGGTGTCATGCCCAACATCCCAGAGCAGTCGCACTTGCAATTCGACTTTGTCTGTTCCATTTATAGTTTCGATGAAAGGTTTTCACGACAATGGCGTAATTTCTGGGTGTATACCTATGTTGAACTAGCACCTGGTGCAACGACAGAACAAACCAAAGCCCTGATCAAGAATGAGTTTGCCAGCTTGAGGAATATACCGGAAGAAGAGCTGAGCTTGTATGAAGTGCTCACGATCCCAATTAAGCAGATTCATCTATATACCAATCACGAGAAAGAGTATGCTGATAATGGGAACATTTACTATGTCTACATACTACTGTCTATTGGTATTTTCGTACTGATCATTTCATGCATCAATTTCATTAACCTGACCGTGATCAAAGGGCTGGATCGAGCGAAAGAAGTTGGCTTGAGAAAAGTTATGGGGGCCAATCGCTTGCAACTCATGGCGCAATTCATGGGTGAAAATGGTATCCTGCTTTTGATTTCAGGAATTATTTGCCTGATTTCGTTGGCTTTGTTGTCTCCATTATTTCGTGCGTTTTCGGGCCTTGATCTCCCTTTAAATGTTTTCTCTGCACCTGAAATTATTATCGTGTTGTTGATTATCCTGATGGTACTTCAACTGGTCAGTGGGCTCTATCCGGCTTTAATCTTGAGCAAGTTTATGCCTGCTGATACGATCAAGGCTGGAAGCCATTCAAGACCAATGAAAAGAGTCGGATTGACCAGACAGGTGCTAATGATTGCTCAGTTCTGTATCTCCGTTATTCTGGTAATTGGTTCTATAGTGGTTTATGACCAGCTTTCCTTTATCCAATCCAGAGACCTTGGTTTTGAGAAAGATCAAGTCTTATTGGTTAAGCTTAATCGCTCCATCACGGGACAATTCAAACAATTTGAAAATGAATTGTTACAAGTTTCAGGGGTCAAATCCGTTTCTACTTCTTCTTCAGTTCCAGGTTACCGGATCATGCTTGAAGGTATGTCTGAGATTGGGGGAAGTGAAGAATTCGACAGTCGATTACTTTATGCTGATGAGACCTTCCTTGAGACGTATGCCATTGAGTTACTCGAAGGGAAATATTTCAATGGCAATATTGCCAGAGGAACTAATGAATTCATGCTCAATCAAACAGCCTCGAAACAATTTTTTGGAGACCGAAATCCAATCAATCAGGAAATCACCATTTCTGGAGATACTGGAATTGTGGTGGGTATTGTCCAGGATTTTAATTTTCAAACCTTGCATTCTGCTGTGGAGCCCCTTACCATCTCCAATCTGCCCGTGGCATTGTTTGGTTACGCTTCAATCAAATATGAAGCGCGAGCTACATCATCTGTCTTGTCAGCAATAGAAGAAGCTTCAGGGGAGATCTACCCGGGCCTTCCTTCCCTAGAGGTTGAGTTCCTGGATCAACGGTTTGAACAACTGTACCTCTCAGAGAGTAAACTAATGACCATTGTTTGGGTTTTCTGCTTAATTACGGTCGTGCTCACAGTGTCTGGCATCTTCGGAGTGGCGAGCTACAACGCACATCAACGAGCCAAGGAAATTGCTATTCGTAAAGTGCTGGGAGGTAGTTTGATAGAATTGTTGAAACAATTGTCCAAAGGATTCGTCTGGCTATTACTTTTTGCTTTGGTGATTGGATTACCAGGAGCATATTACTTATCTAACTGGTGGTTGGAAGACTTTGCGTACCGTATCTCACTGAGCCCCGGACTATTCATTGTTGCAGGGATATCGATGCTTCTCATCATAGCACTGAGTTCTGGAATGATTACCTTGAAAACAGCGAATTCTAACCCTGCGAAAGTCTTGAAAAGCGAATAATTGAATACTTACTCCGTGAAATTCCGAAAATGGACGTTAATTGCCATGTTCGGATAACATATTCGTGCATTTTTATTATTCATTGACTAATCTCATTCTCACAATTTCGTCACCTTGCTGAACTTCGAGAATATACAACCCGGGGGGTACCCGCAGGTTTTCAAACTGAATAAACCGATTATCGGATATAACCGTTTCTTCTAGTATTACTTGCCCGTTTATACCAGTGATCTTAATGTTGGCTGGTGTATCAGCCTCTTTCAAACCTATATAAAGTCGATCAGAAAACGGATTAGGATACACCACCAGATCATGCTCTTCAATTTCGGTTTCAGCGATTACGATGGGAGAGTATTCAAAATCACCATCATAATCCACTTGCATTAGTCGATAGTAATTTGAACCAGCCAATGGATCGGTATCTACAAAGCGGTATTCAATGATGTCCTCACTATCACCATTTCCTGGAATTTCATTCAGTACTTCAAAGGCGATACCATCTGCGGAACGTTCTATGATGAATTTTTCATTGTCGATTTCCGTGGCGGTATGCCAGACTAGCTCAATGCCCTCTTCAATCTGAAGGGCGTAAAAGTCGAGTAATGCTACAGGAGTAATAACATCGCCACCCCCACCGACTCCTGAAAAGCTACTAATTCCACTAGCTGCTGCCTGATAGATGCCTGAGGATACCTCAGTTGCACTAAGAGGCCCTGCCCGCTCAACCCAACTCGTGCCGTCATTGGTTGATATGAACATGTTACTTCGGTCAAAACCAGCAGCCTCGTCTGCGGTATTCCACTGAATGCTAAGTGTAATATTGAAACCACTACCTGTGGCATTCACATCCCAGGTTTTGCTTATGACATTTGAAGTAAACGCTGCTCCGGAGGTATTGTAAGCATAAATGCCATCGAATGTCCGAATGGCAAAGGTTGCGGTCGTCCCCAAATTGGTGAAGGAGATCGGTGTGTAGTTAGTATTGGTCCCGATCGGATAGGTCACGACGCCATCAGCGGTTCCTATTTCCATTTCAATGGATCCACCGGAATCATTATGATTGATTGTCTGAATATAACTTGAACTACTTCCTCCGGAGATACTTGCGCCGGAGTTCAGGGTCAGGTTGAAACCTTCCAGTTGAAGGTTTCCGCTTGTCATGGTAAGTGTTCCTGTCAACGTAGTGTTACCACAAAGAATCGGACTGCCACCATTCATCTCCAGATTGCTAAACGTTCCTCCTGAAATCATTGGATTACCTGAGGTAAACTGGATTTTGCCATCTCCTGTGATCGTTCCATTATTGACCAAATTGCCAGTTACTGTCAATGTCTGACCACCTGATAAGGTGAGGGTACTCCCCGAAGTTAGATTAAAATCATCAACGGTCAAATCAGCATCTACGGTCAGGTCATGCTGAACGTAGAGCTTTTGTGATGCTCCGGGAGAAGCTCCTCCAACCCATGTGTTGCCAGAGTTGAGGTTTCCAGGTCCGTTAGTCTTAAAAGGTTCTCGTGCTGATCCATCAACCCAGTCCGCATCATCCATGTTGGTAAGTGCCCCATTATTGGTGTTGGTCGAATTATCATCCAGAGTCGTTCCGCTACTTTCGTCAAATGTGTAATATGCCACAAGTCCCGTCTCGCTGCCCGTTAGGGATTCAAACATATTTGCCTGGATCTCTGCGCCGGTACGGGCGGTATTCCAGATACGTACTTCATCGATCAGACCATCGTATTGGCCAAAGCTGTCATTACGGTATCTACCGATGTACATTTCCCTTGAGCTGTTTTTTGTAATGGTTCCATCATAAGCTGTAGAAGACATCAGAATTCCATCCAAATAAAGGTGTACTTGGGACCCGTCGGCTACACCCGCCACATGTGTCCAGGTTGATGCTGTTGCCGTTGCAGAGGCGGTCACAAGATTGTTGTCACTTTCGTTGATGAGGAATTGATAATTGCCAGCATTGATTTGCAAGACAAAGACGTTGCTCGCATCCCCTGAAGTGTAATACCTGGAAACCACACCTCTGAAACTGGTAGTTACATCAGGCCTTACCCATGCCTCTACTGTCAAAAAGTCATTGATGGGTTCCAGGGTTGAGTTATCAGCAATCGAAACCCGATCATCCGATCCATCGAAATCCAACGCATTACCTGCTCCCTGTAGGCTATTGGCCAGTGATTGGTCAGCCACACTGGCTGTTGACGCCACCCAATTAGAAGAGGTACTACTCAAGGCAAAATTAGTTAACGTACCACTGTTTCCATTTCCACTTCGATCAGTTAGGACATCTACACCGGTATTGGTGCCATCAGCGATCCCGGTATTGAATTGGTAGTAGGCAACGAGATTAGATTCATTGGCGACATCCAGTTTTCGATTCATATTGTCTCTGATCTCTTGCTCGGTACGTTCGTCGGACCAGATCCTGATTTCGTCCAATGCCCCGTTAAGATTAGAAAAGGTATTGGTAACTACACCAAACTGGACGGAAGAGGTAGTGTTTTCCATGGCCGTATAGCTTCCCGAACCGCCGGTGCCGTCATTACTTGGGATGCCATCGACGTAGAGAGTAAGGCCATTGGCAGAACCGCTACCATCATAAGTGAAAGCCAAGTGATACCATTCTCCTGCAGAAAATAGACCCGCAGCCGTTTGCTGAAAGACACTTCCTCCTGCAGACTCATCCCAAAGGGTGACGTGGAATTGTCCACCTGTGCCTGAGCCCATGTACCATTCTCCGGCAGATAGACCGCCACTTTTCTTCGATATCATGGTGAATTCAGCGGTATTATCTATTCTCACCCAGGTCTCTATACTGAAGGGTGAATCAGTTGTTCCGTTTCCAAAAGTAAAGGCATCTGCGTCAGCCACATCGATGTAATCGTTATCTGCATCAAAATCCAGCGTATTTCCGGCCCCGGCATCTGTTCTACCCAGTGTGAAGTAATAATCGTGAGTCATTTCTCCTCCATCCACGATAAATGAAATGTTATTACTGCTGGGATAGGAAGAGAGGACTTCTACAATGGAGAAATCCCCGGAAGTTCCAGATCGGGAGAGTAGGAAGTAAGTATAGTCGGGATCAGGAATAGCACCCAGGTCGAAGGTGAAGGTCACATTTCCATTGGCTGTTCCCACTGCATCATTCTTGTCAATTTGCCAGGTTTTGGTGTAGCGACTAGTAACCAAAGTTCCGGTTGGAATATCGGCGGTTGTTTCCGTAAAGGCGCCTCCATCGTTATTCCATCGGATGAAGTCGTTGGCATCTTGCAGGAAGTCACCAGCATTTTGCGTGCTGGTTAGGGTAAGTTCTCCGTTAGTAGCTGTCAAGTTGCCACCATTGCTAATGATGACACTTGTGGTAATGCCGGTCCGGGTTGATGCTATGTAGTTGGAAGAGGTCATGGAACCGCCAAGGTTAGTGAAGTTTGTTAATGTACCTCCGTGCCCATTAGCGGTTAAGTCTGGTAAGGCAATATTGCTATCACCAATTCCCTGATTGAAGCGATAATAGGCGAGTAGGTTCGTTTCATCGCCAGTTAGGTTAGCGACCATATTGTCTAAAATTTCCTGCTGAGTTCGTTGGTCATTCCAGACTCGCAGCTCATCTATATTTCCAGCGAAGAAATTACAGTTGCAAGTATTACCCTGACGTCCAATGAAGGTGGGATTGGTATCTGCATTGTATAAGGTACCAGAATAGGTGCCTCCACCGTCGGAAAGGCCATTCAGGAAGAAGGTGACCGTCATAGTAGAGGAGTTATAAACCGCCGCTACGTGACTCCATGTATTGAGTGAGATGGCAGTATTCGAAGTGTGCGTTTCTGAGGTAGCTCCCACTTTGCCGAGCTGGAAAAATAAGTTGTTGCCGACCAATGAGAAGATGAAAATATCAGTGTTGGCGGCACCTCCTCCGGCTCCTTTTGATATAATGGTTTCAGCTGTCCCATCTGTAGGGTAAATCCAGGCCTCGAAAGTATAATCGCCGCTATTCAGATTGAATGCCGAATTATGAGGAATGACCACCTGATCATTGGTATCATCAAAATTCAACGCATTCCCTACTCCGACATCTGATCTTCCTAAAGTATAATAGGATCCATCATCGATGGCAGAAGCATCCACGATAAATTCAATGCTACTACTATTAGGATTGACACCCAGGGTAGGGACAATTGCAAAATCACCAGAGGTTCCTGTTCGTTCAAGCAGATAATAAGTGTAGGTCACACTAGGTGTAGTACCCAGGTCAAAACCGAGTCTTACTGAACCATTGGAAGTGCCGGAAGCATCATTCTTAGTCAGGTTCCAGATTCGGTCGTATCGTGCATTGAGTAAGGTTCCAGAAGGAAGATCAGTGATTACTTCGCTGAAATTTCCGTTATCGTGTCCGGCCAGTAGCAGGTCATTATCGTCATTTTGGAAGCTTACATCTGTTAAGGTCAGTTCACCGGAAGTGCCAGTGGAAACATCTGAACCTCCTGATTGGAAGATGGCTTGATTCTGCGCGAATATGTTCCAGCCGGCGGCAGCCCATTCGGTACCGACCATGTTGGTCAGTGTCCCGTCATTGTTATTTGATGTGAGGTCTGGCAAGGAGGTGCCTGAGGATTGATCGAATCGATAATAAGCCTGCAGGTTAGCCGTGGACGGGTCAAGGAGCCCCGTCATGTTTTCAACAATTTCTTCGTGTGTTCTTACGTCATTCCAGATACGAACTTCATCGATGCTTCCTTCCCATTCCCCATCATTAGAAGTCCCTGTATCAAAATCTCCAATCAACAAAGGTTCGGAATTGGTGTTGGTGAAAGTTCCTGCATCGGTTATTGTGCCATATAAAACACCATCAACGTACAAGCGTTTTTCAGATCCATCGAAGGTAAGTGCTACATGATACCAGGTGCTTGTGGAAAGGGTAGGACTGAAGGATAGCGGAACTTGTTGATCGGTTGAAGCATCACCGGTTCCAAATACATAACCGATATTTCCTGAATTGTTGACAAAAAGGACAAATGGGTTGTCACTTGTGTATGATCCGTAATTGAGAGCCAGGATTCGATTGAACCTGCCAGTATTAGCAAAAGAACTGCCATTAACCCTTGCCTCCACGGTAAAAGTTGAACTGCTAAGGATTTGACTTCCTAAATTGACCAGATCGTTTGTGCCATCAAAGACCAACCCATTCCCAACTCCAGGCAACTGTGCAGTACTGTTCATACTTCCCAAAGAAGCAGGAACAGCCGAAAAATCATTCACGTCATTTCCTGTGTCCGTTCCATTTGGAATTCTGGCAATGGCTTCATCGGCAATGCCCGTTGCCAATCCCCCGTTGGAACTGCCGTCTGGTGCACCATCCCCATTGCCGTCACCAGAGATATCATCCCCTAGTTCAACTTGATCCACAATCGTACCTGTGGCATCTCTAAGGGTGATCACAACATCATCCTCCATTTCGCCAGTGGCGTTGCCTAAGACGTAGAAATCACCTGATCTTGTGTTAACAAATTCACCACTGTTGTTGGAAAAATAGACCGCATCGCCGAATGGCCCTGAAGTGGTAATAATTCCATCCTGGCTATCAGTTCCGTCTTCAATTCGTAACGTCCAACCGGTTAGGTTTACATTGTCTGTACCAATGTACAATTCTATCCATTCGTCAGAACCAGTTACTGAACCACCGGCAATAGTTCCATCAAAATCATTGGTACTCCAATCTTGCTGTGGGTCCGTGACTATTTCATTGATGAGCACCGTTCCTGTAGGAGAGTTAGTAGCACCTATTGTAGGCCGTGTTTGTACAAAATCCACATCATCCGTGCCCGTATCCGTTGCATTAGGATACCGTACCACCGCCTCTGAATTGAATGCACTGTTCGAACCACTTGGCGCCTCGCCAGAACCACCACCTATAGTCACTTGATCGACAATGGTATTTCCCGCGTCTCTTAGAATGATGCTTAGACCCGTATTATTGATTTCTCCTGAAGGGTTACCCAGAATTAGATAGTCACCAATTTCGGTGCTAATGAACGATCCGCTTCCGGTTGAAACATAATTGACCGTTTCGAACAGACCGCCTGAAGCAATGCTTCCGGAAACATCACTACCATCATTGAGTTCCATGGTCCAACCAGTCAGGTTGAGGCCTGAAGTGCCTATATAAAGCTCAATCCATTCATCGACACCACTAACTGTACCGGCACCGATGGTGCCGTCGAAAGAGGAAGTACTCCAGTCTGTAAAAGGATCAGTCACCACTTCATTGATCACTACCGTTCCCGAAGGACTACTCGTCGCACCAAGGGAAGCGAGTGTTTTCACAAAATCAGTAGCATCAATGTCCGTATCGGAGCCATTGGGAATTCGGGCTACTGCTTCATCAGAAGTTGAACTGGCGTTGCTGTTAAAGCCAGTACCTGAACCTGTGGCGATGGTTACTTGATCAATAATGCCACTACTGCCATCTTTGAGAATGACGGTTAAAGTCCCTGTTGAATTCATCATTCCGGAGGATGGATCTCCAAGAATCAGGTAATCTCCGGATTTGGTATTATTGAGGAATCCTCCTGTTAATGACCGGTAGTTAGACTGATTGAATGCACCACCCGCTGAAAGGCTACCTGATACATCGGTACCATCATTCATTTCAATGGTCCATGAGGTGAGATCCAGGTCATCTGTCGTGATGTACAACTCGATCCACTCATCATCTGCGTCTCCGGTTCCGCCGGGGCTGGGGTTAAAGAAGTTGCTGGCGCCCCAATCTTGTTGAGGGTCCGTAACTACTTCATTGATAACGACAAATTGTGAAGTCAGTGTGGCATAATTGGCATTTGCGAAAGAGAAATATTCTCCGTCTGCCAGGTCAATAGAAGCGGTATAGTGGGTGCCATCATCGGTCATTTCTACCACTCTTCTATTGACATCAGCGGGAAATGAGCCATCAGAGGTATGAGCCACGAGAGAAACAGTACCTGTCGCCATTGAATTGGAAAAACGGATTTCCACGCTACCCACCGTTCCGGTTTCCTGAACTCTCCATGCCCGTGTCATTCGGTTGGAGGTAGTGGCGTTACTATTGTTGATGTTGTCAGTTCCGAAAGTTGAGGCTCCACCATCGTGGCCCCAGATCAGCCAGGAATCGTCAGAGGAGTAAACGGAAGGTGAAGAATGGGTGCCATTGGCTACTTCAACGATTGCTCCTGTATTGATACTTCCGGATTGCTTCTGATCTAATTCGGAAGCATCATCCCGGGCTAGTCCGGCTACATCGTTGTTGTAAGTGGCATTGGTAGTGGCGTTCCAGACTACTCCACCATCTGCTGCCAGGTAGTTCGTAGCTGAGGTTTGATCCAGAGTTATTCCATATTTCAACGCGAGATAGGTGAAAACTTGTTGCCTTTGAGTAGCGGTCAAAGCATCTCCGAAAATCACTACTTCGCCCATTTGTCCAGTCCAGTGGAAAGTGTCAGTCGATTCACGCCGACCAATGGTAATGGTTCCGGTTTCTGTGGTTTGTAATCCGGCGGTTTCTATATCTGTCGTGAAAAGGCCATTGACATGTGATGCAGCAGAGGCTCCACTGCTTTGCAAGGTTCCTCCAAAAATGCGTGAGAGGCCATCGTCGTATTCACTGTCTGCTCCTATATCAGAGAAATTAGTAGCATTGGCAGGTATAAAACGGTGACCTGAGGCCCCGTTAATGTGCATTTCATATCGTTCCTGTGTAACTGTAGACATGAAAAACTGGACAGCTGTGCTGGAGGAATTGGCCACAAAAAGTAGCTCGTAATCTGAATTGTTCAAGCCCATTGTACCCGCATCATTGGTCAGAGTAAGGAAATCCGAACCATCGAAATCTATAGCAGTGTTGAAATTGATGGCATCAGAAGTACTTGAAGGTTGCGCTGCACCCGTGCCCTGTGTGGCGTGGTTACTATTACCTGACTGGTCATCCCATTGACTCGCTGCGAAACCTTCACCAGCTTTTAACCAAAGTTGCAGGTCCAAAGAGATACCGCCGGGAGCGGGGCCTGAGCCCTGAACAGCAAAATCGTAGGCTGCCTCATCACAATCGTCCGAATTGACAGTGATGGTTGCGGTTCTATTGCCTGAACCCCCGGGCGTGAAGGTCACGATGAAGGTTTCACTTCCTGAAGCGGCAACCGAACTGGGAGCGCCACTTACTACAAATTCACTTGAGTTTGTGCCAGAAGAAGTAACGCTGCTGATGTTCAGGGTGGCAGTTCCGGTATTTTGAATAGTGTAAGTGATCGCATTTCCTGAGGTGTAGGTCAGGCCAAAATCCGTATCGATGGTCGTGCTAATGGTCGTACTTCCATCGGCAATGTTCATGCTGTTACCCTGAACATTGATCTCAGGCTGATCGACGGGAGTCGTTGAATTGCTAACATTGTTACCGGAGCCATCCATCCAGTTAGACGTAGATCCCGTCAATGCAAAATTCGTGAGTGTGCCATCATTGTTGTTAGATGTTAAGTCATCCAGGGTGGTTTGACCAGTATTGGTGCCCCCAGCTTCATTTTGATTGAAGTTATAATAAGCAACCAGGCCCGATTCGGAACCTGTCAATTCCACATCTTTGGTAGCTAGAATTTCTGAACAGGTTCGGGCAGTATTCCAAATGCTGACTTCATCAAATGATCCGTCCCAATAGGTCCCGTTTGGTCCGGTGTAAACAGATCCAAGCCCGAAACTTACGCCATTAAAATCAAAGTTCGTGGTTTGTGTCAGTTGCTCCGCACCGTCCCAATACGCTGTTGCATTTCCTCCTGAATAAACCACAGCCAAGTGGTGCCACGCTCCGGACCAATCCGAGCTCACATCGACCAACTTGAGCCAGGCGGCTCCGGTCCAGACAAAAATGTCAAAATCATCAGTGTTGGTCGGGTCAATACCTAAAGATCCGGCTTGAGAAGTTGCTCCGGTTGGTTGTGCATAAATGCGTTGATTATCCGGTAATGCATCAGCATAGATCCACATGCTCACCGTTCCGGAAGTGAGGGCTAAGTCCCCAAGATCTACATAATCATCGCTACCATCAAAATTCAAAGCGTGATTGGTATCACCCACTCCCTGAACGACAAAGTCGTAAGCGGCTTCGTCACAGTCGTCACTATTGATAGTAATGGTGGCATCCCTTGTCCCTGTGGCTAAGGGTGAAAACGTGACGGTAAAGGTTTCACTTCCCGACGCAGCCACCGTGGTAGGGGCTCCACTCACCACAAAATCTCCGGAGTTGGTACCTGTAGACGTGATACCCGAGATGTTCAATGTGGTTGGTCCTGTATTCTGGATGGTGTAAATAATCGCATTCGAAGACGTCTGCGTACCGAAATCCGTGTCAATGGTGGCATTGATTGCCGTACTCCCATCTGCAATGTCGTTACTGTTTCCCTGCACATTGATTTCCGGCTGGTCGACAGGAGTGTTACCGGAAACGCCATTTCCAGAACCATCGAGATAGTTGGAAGACGTGCTCGATAAAGCAAAATTGGTCAAGGTTCCATCACTGTTGTTTCCGCTTAGGTCTGGGAGAGTGGTGAGTCCGGTATTGGTTCCTGAGGCGAAACCATGATTAAAATTATAATAAGCAACCAAGCCGGTTTCTGATCCGGTGAGTTCCACGTCTTTAGTAGATAGGATTTCGGAACATGTTCGAGCGTCACTCCATATTCGGACTTCATCGATCAGGCCGTCAGCAAACCTCGCTGAAGGATATCTGGTGTCTTTTCCTACATGAACTACCGCGCTCCCATTACTTTGTATTCCTGAGCTGATACCCGTACCAGATGCTTCCAGCGTACCATCGACGTAGATCCTGGTAGAAGTGGCGTCTGCCACACCCACTACATGATGCCAACCAGTTCCGGCAAAATCTGTAGTAGACGTTGCGGACCTTACATTGCTGCCATCCCACACGAAAAAAGTAAGTGATCCGTCGGAGGTCCCGATGTTTCCCAGAAGCCAGACATTTGTCCCCGAATTATCACTATTGGCCGTACTTTGCCCCATTACTCCTTCGGCTGATGTAAGGGTTGTAAGGTTGATCCAGGTTTCAACTGTTATCTCAGTTCCAAAAGACGTATACGGTGAGGCTACATTGACAAAATCATTCGTGCCATCAAAATCAAGGGCATGATTTGTAGCCGAAAAACCGGTCAAATAATTGGAAGATGAACCTGTAAGTGCGAAGTTGCTCAAGGTGCCCGTGTTGGAATTGGTTGATTCATCAGGTAATGAAGTAAAAGCACCATTGGAGCCTCCTGCTGTTCCCTGATCGAAATTGTAGTAAGCAATAAGTCCGGTTTCCGATCCTGAAAGCTCATGATTCATATTTAATGCGAGTTCCTCTTCGGTCCTGACGTCATTCCATATTCTAACTTCATCAATGGTGCCATCAAGGGGTGTGCCTCCATCTGGTTCTGCTCCCAGGGTAATGTCAAAATCGTTTTGCGTACCATTTACTCCTGCAGACGAATTTGTGATATCTAAAAGACCATCGACATACATGGTGAGGGTGGTGGCGCTGAGGTCGTAAGTCACAGCGATATGATGCCAGTTACCATCATTGATCGTTCTCGTGGATATAAAGCTGAATGGGGCTTCATTGTTGCTTGCCCAGGGTCTGCCACTGGATAGCTGCAGACTGAAAGTTGAGTTACCATCACCCGCGTCCCACTTACTTACTATCATGCCCGTGGTGGCCGTTGTGTTCACCCAGGCCTCCACAGAATAGTCAGTGCGGAATTCGAAAAAATCACTGGTCGTTACGAGATCATTGCTCCCATCAAAATCCAGTGCATTGTTTTGGGCGTGACCGTAAGTGAAAAGAAGAAGAGACGAGAGAGCTAATAAGAAACGAAAGCTTCTTTGGACGTTGGTGGAATACATGTCAAGCTATCTTTAAGAGTGGTTTACATTCAAAATAGCAATATTTTTAGCAGATATGCGATAAAAAATTGTTTAAGTTCATCTTGAAATAGGTACTACAAAACGTTATTAAGGCCGTATGACAGTCACAGAGCTCATCGACTTGCTACAACTTGAACCTCTGCCTATGGAAGGAGGATTTTACAGGGAAACTTACCGATCGGATGAAACCATTGACGAAACTCTTTAAGGGCCAATTACCAGGAGGATAAGTCTTTGTATACTTCCATTTACTATTTACTTACTCCTGAAACGAAATCTGTTTTGCATCGGCTTCCTACCGATGAGATCTTTCATTTTTACCTTGGGGATTCGGTCACAATGCTGAATTTGTTTGAAGATGGAACCTCAGAGGTGATCAAGCTTGGTCAGAACCTTTTGAAAGGTGAATACGTCCAGTACAAAGTGCCTCAAAATACCTGGCAAGGATGCATACTTGATAAGGGTGGCAATTACGCATTGATGGGAACGTCGATGGCTCCCGGGTTCGATTTTTCTGACTATCTCCAAGCTGATTTTGAAATGCTGATCAATAAATACCCTGAACAGAAAGAAATGATCTCTATTTTAGCAAAATAACCATAAGCTTTCAGCTGAAATCTTGGCTTGAAATTGAATGATATATTTCCTGAGTATTCTGTTTCGTGTTTGGCATCTATAGGTTTTTCTTAGCTCTTCTAGTTGTTGTCGGACACCTGTTCGGACCTTACCAACTGGGAACTTATGCAGTTTTCGGTTTTTACATTTTAAGCGGTTATCTGATGACCGTGATCATGCATGATAGCTATGGCTATAATTCGCAGGGAGTCAAAAAGTTTTTAATCAATCGATTCCTTCGAATCTACCCATCTTATTATCTGGTCATTACCTTTTCTTTATTGCTTTTATTCGTTTTTGGAGACGTAATAACTGAATTCAAATCCGGGATCGCACGTCTACAGACTTTAGAGGACATTTTACGACATGTATTCCTCATTCTTTCCAATGCTACGGCGATGACCAAACTTTCCCCGCCGAGTTGGGCTTTGACCGTAGAACTTTTTTTCTACATCTGCATTTCGGCTGGGCTTTCAAGAACCAGGGTCATTACAACGTGGTGGTTCTGCATAAGTATTCTGATCACTATTTACCTACTGTTTACAGTTGATTCCTGGGTTGATAGATATGCGCCAGTCACTGCAGGAAGTCTTCCGTTTTCTGTTGGAGCAATGCTCTATTACTGGAAAGACCAGATCTATTCCCAACTTAGAAAGTTTGGTATTTACCAGCCATTACTGTGGGTCTCTCTAATTTGCCTGAACTTCTGCCTGTCTTATATAGTGGAAATGCGTTTGGGGTATTCGATGATCTTCCTATCAGGCTTCTACCTGAATGTTCTACTTATGACCTGTTGCATTGTTTCGTTGATTTTTCAACGGGTTGATCTCTGGAAAAAAGCAGATCATTTCATAGGCAAATTCAGCTATCCAATTTATCTTATCCATTGGCAGTGCGGTGCATTGGTCTATGCTTTATCGGGAGGAGCCCTGACTATCCGATATTTTACAATACAAGGTTTAGAATTTCTGGTGATTAGCCTGGCCATAACGCTTCTAGTGAGCTTCTTAATCATAACTTTTATCGAGAATCCTGTCCAGCGTATTAGATCTTACATAAAGAAAACGACGAATTAATATGTATCTTAAATGATATGAATAAAGAAACGCAATCAAATCAAACACCAAAACCGAGACTGTGGACTTCTTATATTCTACAGGGGGTCGTGGTGATCATGTTCCTCATGGGTGCTATGATGAATATTTTTCAGTCAGAAGATGCCGTGAACGGCGCAATGGAAATGGGTTATCCCGAATCGTCGGTATTTCTACTGGGGATCATATTATTATTAGCTACCCTGCTTTACGCAATTCCCAAAACGGCCGCTCTTGGAGCTATATTACTTACGGCCTGGCTTGGTGGTGCAGTGGCTACTCACACCATTCATCGTGACCCTATGATCAATACATTATTTCCGGCAATTTTTGGTGTCCTGGTTTGGTTGGCAATTGGATTGCGTGATGAAAGATTTAAATCCTTGATGAAATAGCCCATAGAAACTGAAAAAGGCCATCGAATGCGATAGCCTTTTGATCTCTAAATTTAAGAGCTTTTATTCACTGGAAGCCAGAGGTTCATAAGTATAACCCAAAGCTTCAACGTCTAACATTGATTTATTGGTAATGCCTGTTTTTGTCATTTCAGGTACATCCTTATGAGCAGCGTAGGGTGCGATCTCGTCATCAGGACCCCAACCTGCTTTCAAACCTTCGGTTCCCTGTGCAGGATAGCCCGCTGTGCCTCCATTACCTTCTTTTGCCTGCCATTCTGCCCAAATACGGTCTACATTAGCATGGTGAATAAAGAACACTGGATCATTCGCAGAGGTTTGTAGTGCCTGCATGGTTCCTACATAATAGCGCTTCCCTGTGATCCAGGCCGGCCAGGCTTTCTCGGCGCCATCACAATCGACGATGGTTTCCGTTTTTGCCCCCGGTATGAATCGGTAAGAGCAGCTTTCCCAGGAGCCTCCAGTCCAGGTATGAACGACATTGTGAAGAGTCGGTGCCCCACCGGGTCCTTTCCAGCCTCCCAGGTGATTTCTAAAACTCAGCGCTCTATCCACCGAAGGGTCAAAAGGGGCTATGTCATAATTAGGTACGGCCATGGCAGTATTGACTTCAAGGCCCGTTGGTAAATCGACCGTTGCCAACAAGGGCAACATTCCATTAACATTGGTTTTCTGATTATTTTCACCAATGGTACCTGCACGGGTCAGGAAAGGGAAAGGACAAAAGTTCAGGTAATCAGTATCTCCATCGGGAACAGTGATCAAATTCAACTCATAATCCCCTTTTTTGAATGGGCCTGAAGTCACAGCATAATCATTATCCGGATCTCCAGTAGCAGGTCCCATGAAGTCATCTGCAAAAACCGTATCTACACTGGTAGGTTCTGTCCAGTCCCAATAAGGTACTGCAATATCTTTTCCAGTGACTGACCTTAGTCCATCCTCCAGTAAAAGCACTAGCTTTCGGTGGAAGGGTAACAGGGATGGGCATTTATGTCCAATCCCAAACCCTTGCTGGCGAGATTGGATTACAGCTAATTGGTGCATTCGTACCAGGCTGTCGTAATAACTCAACAAATTGTTTTTAAAGAAGGGGGAGGGAGTTCTTTTCAACTGCAAAATCCCATTGGTGAAATCCGCTTTTTCCTGAGCGGTCAGACTCATGACATTTTTGCGGTACCTGGGTCCCGTATCCTGAGGCGTTGCCTTGGCTTCAGTGCCACACATGGTCATTGTTATCGGAACCGTAGCAGCGGCGGCTGTTCCAATACTGGATTTCAGAAATTGTCTACGACTATTCGATTTCTGTCGCTTTTTAATGCTCATATCTAAAAAAGTTTGGTTGTATACTTTTCAAGATATGAAAAGATGTTTGTAAAGGCCGTAATGAGTCAAGTGTTTTGGTCGGTCAACCGCTATCTGTCGATGAATAGTTCAGGTCGGGATGTTACCTGGAAGACCAAATGAATTACTTGGAGGACATGAATTTAATGTATTTGCTACACCGTGTTTTAGTGCCTTGATACACCACTCTTTTTTCTTCGAATACCTGCCATTCATCGAACATCTTGTTGTACTTCAATTGAAAGGGTTGATCCGAATTGCCTAAAAGTCTCTGGAAAAAACTCATATCCTCTTTTTTGGATACTAAAGTGGCCCAGAGAATATTGCATTGCTCTGAAATTAGATAAGCCGCCGATTTTCAGGACAAAACGACAAAAAAACTCGACGGCTCTTGAGTCTATTCTCCAAAGGTACTTACAAGTGCAATCCACATTCGGTTTTCCGTTCGTTGAGCCATCGACCTTCACGACCTTCTCCTTTTGCCGTGCAATGATGGCAGCCGATAGAGCCATATCCCTGATAAAAAAGGGAGTTGACAGGGAGATCGAAAACCTGATGATAAAGTCCTACATCTTCTTGTTTCATGTCGATGATTGGATGAAACTTGATGATGTCATCAGATTGATGAAAGAACTTCATGTTTCTACGGTTTTCATTTTGAAATCGAAGTAATCCTGAAATCCAGATTTTTTTACCTTGTTTGAGTCGATTCATAGGCTCCACTTTATTAACAAAGCAGCACAGATCATTATTTCGGGAGTATGAAGCATTTTCATAGGTAAAGGCATGTTTGTTCGGGAGGGGTTGCACGTCCACGATGTTGATGCCTAGTTTTTCCTCTATCGTCCTGCGATGTTGGAGGGTTTCCTCAAACAAGTATCCGGTATTGATCAGATAAACTGGCAGTTGAGGAAAAGACTTGCTCAGTAGATGCAACAGGATAGAAGAGGTAGAGCCCAAAGAGGTTGTGACCAGAATCTCTTCCGGATCAAATTTTTCAAAAAGCAGATTCATGCGTTCCTGAAAGGTGAGCGACTCAAATTCCTTGTTGAGTGTCGTTAGGTCGATATCCGTAGGGAAGTCACTCATCGTTATTTAGCATTTTCGTGGTAATGTGATTCAGTTTATTCACCTTGTATTCAAAATCTCCTTTGAGTCGATCGCGTATGGATTTAAGGTTTTTAAGTAATTGCGGAGTGTCTTCTGGTAACACTTCTTCCAGCAATTCACGAATACGCTTGGCCAATGTGGGAGACTGACCATTGGTACTTATTCCGATCTTTAAGGCACCTTTTTTAACGGTTGATCCAAGGTAGAAATCACATAACTCAGGCGTGTCAGCAACATTTATGAGGACCTTTTTAGCAGGAGATAACTCTTTGATTTCCCGATGGAGTTCGGGTTGGTCAGTAGCCAAAACAGCAACCCGAACAGCATTTAAATCGGCGTGCTGATAAGCTCGATATTCCAAAGTAATGCCCTTGTGTTTTTTGGCCAGTTCCTGAATTTTCTTGCAGATTTTGGGAGCAATAATGTGAACTTTAGCTTCCGGGTCGTTTTTTAATAGAGCTTGCAATTTTTCCAGGCCAACATTGCCGCCACCTACTAATAGGATTGGGATTTCTCTCAGCTTGAGAAATATTGGAAAGAGATGATTTTGCAAATGTTCCGTACTCATGCCACTCGCGTGATTTGATTTTCAACACCGGTCAATACCTCACCATACCGAACGCCCGCCACTTCCCCAAAGAGCAAGAGTGCTGGCATGGGAACCTTGATCTCTTTCAGTTCTTCTGTGATTTCACCTACAGTGGACTGATAGACAAACGCATCTTTCAAAGATCCCCGACCGATCACGGCCACGGGTAAATCTGATTGACGGTATTGTAGATATTTTTCAACGATTTGATCCAATTTGTTGAAACCCATGAAGAAAACGGTGGCTGCGGCATGCTGCGCAGCTAGTTCCACTTCACTGCTAAGGGTACCTTCTGAGGTAGTGGCAGTCACAATATTGATGCTTTGGTTCACACCTCGTAAGGTGAGCGGAATACCGTACATCCCCGGAAGATGTAAACTGCTGACACCCACCACAGAAGCCACTTCTATGCCGAAGGATCGGGCATATTCCAATTCCTCAAAGCCTCTTGCGAAAAGGAAAGGATCTCCGCCTTTCAATCGAACGACATGTTGATTTTGCAAAGCGTGCTCCACGATCAGTTGGTTAATGGTTTGCTGTTTTACACTTGCCTTTCCTGCCCGTTTGCCTACAGGGATATGCTTGGCATTTGGCGCATGCTTGAGTAATTCAGGATTTACAAGTGCGTCATAAAGTACCACATCGGCACTTTGTAAAGCGTTTACGCCTTTGATTGTGATCAGTTCAGGATCCCCAGGTCCTGCTCCAACTAAGGTGAGTTTTGGCTGATTCATCTTATGCTTTGTAGAAATTACTAATGACTAATTTTTCGGCTTGTTGCGTTTGACGATAGTTCAGTACCTCGTTCATGAAACCTGCAGCCGTGCTTAGATAGGACACGGCAAAAGCTTTTGATGGCTCATATTTGTTGATTTCAAGTACAGTATTAGGGAAATCAGAAATACTGGAAATTCTCCCCTCATTGACCAGTTTTTCCTGGAATGTATTGATGATCTGATTATGGGTATTGCACTGAATTTCTTCATGCAGTAGCAGTGCTTTTGCGCCGATCACCATTGCACTGTAAGCATAGTAAATGGCTCCGGCCCACTTACCTTCTGAAATGGCTTCCTGCCCCAGCTTCACTTTTTCCTCAGCGTCGCCAACGATGGTACTGACCAGGTCCAGTACCACACCGGCACATTCTCCCACTCCGATCTCGGGAATAAACGATACTTCACGTCCCCAATCCTGAAAGCCTTCTTCATCCAGCGTGGTTAGGTCTGCTTGTGGCTTGAGTAGCTCATAGAAGTACATTTTACCTTTTCGCTGAAAGTACTGATTGAAATACTCTTCTTCTTCGGCATGAGCTTCATAATCCAGTAGTAAATTTCTGACTGTCTCGGGCGCCCTCTTGGTAGGTACCTTGATTACTTTTTCGGCAATAAAGCCACGACCTTCCGGATCAACGCCTCCTCCGAGTACTACCTGTTGTGCTGGTGAAACTTTACCCTGATATTTGATGCTGCTACCGTGAAATCCGATATTGGCGATCATGTGTTGGCCGCATGAATTCATACAGCCACTGATTTTGATCTGAATATTTGCTTCGTCGATCAAGTGAGGGAACTCATTCCGAACTAAGTTCTCCAACTCGATGGTTAGATCGGTACTGTTAGTCACGGCAAGATTGCAGGTATCCGTACCAGGGCAGGCGATGATATCACCCAGACTCTCGAAACCACTGTTGCCGAGTTCCAGTGCCTGTAGATCATGAAATAATCCTGGCAATTCTTCCTTGCGGAGAAATTTAAGTAAAATTCCTTGATTGATGGTCAGGCGTGCATCATTGGAGGCCCACTTTTCAACGAGATCTGCAAACTTGCGAGCCTTAGATACATTCAGGTTACCAAGAGGTACTTTTATTTTTGCTGCATAAAATCCTTCCTGTTTCTGAGCGAAAACATTGGCTTTAAACCATTGTTCGAAGGAAGGGGAGTGTTCCAGCGATTCCTTGATTTCCGTAAGATTAGGTAACTGGTCGGGAACGGTAGTTCTATCTATCCAAAGGATCTGCTTGGCCAGGGCCTGACGTTCTTCTTCTACTAACTGCAGAAACTTCTCGATACCAAGTCCTTTTTTCGGGTCAATCAAAAATTTCAAGCGAGCTTTATTTCGGCGTTCTCTTTCACCGTGGCGGTCAAATACACGGAGACCCGCTTCAATGAACGGAATGAGTCTTTCCTCTTCCAGGAACTCGTAAGCGGTTTCGGCTACAAATGCCTGAGCACCCAGACCTCCCCCCACGACGACCTTAAATCCTCTTCTTTCTTCACCCTGCACCTCAATTACTTTTGGGATGAAACCAAAGTCGTGGATGTAGGTAAAAGCAGAATCTTTCTCCGAGGAAGAAAAAGCCATTTTGATTTTACGACCCATGTCCTGGCAAATAGGATTGCGAAGAAAGTACTCAAACACAGCATGTGCATATGGCGAAACATCAAATGGCTCGTTTGGGTCAATCCCCGCAAATGGGCTTGCAGTTATGTTCCTTACCGTATTGCCACAAGCTTCTCGTGCGGTGAGGCCAACGGATTCAAGAACTTCCCAAATTCGAGGAGAATTGGCGACATCCACATAGTGGAGCTGTATGTTTTGACGAGTTGTAAGGTGCAAGTTTCCATGGCCAAACTCCTCGGCTAAATCGGCCATTGCTCTGATTTGTTTCGGACTGATCTTTCCAAATGGCAATTTGATCCGGAACATTTGTACACCTTGTTGCCTTTGGCCATAGACCCCTCGGGTCAATCGAAAGGCCTTGAATCGCTCTTCAGGGATCTCTCCATTTTTGAAGCGATCAATCTTATCTTGGAGTTCAATAATGTCGCGTTGTGCGGCTTGGGGTAAGGTGTCGAATTCGGTACTCATGCTTTGTTTTCTAATTTTTTGACATAAAAAAACCCTGACGTTTTACCGTCAGGGTTTTATAAAAATTATCTTATAATTCACTTAACGGTATAGTATTTTGTTTGGACAACAACATGGACAACAACAAATTGCCCTTTTTTGCCTTTCGATATGACTAATGTGTTTTCTCATCTTGCTGCTACTTCCGCACTCACAGTCAGTGCCTGTTCTATATCTTGTACTATATCATTAATGTCTTCCAATCCGGCAGATATTCTCACCAATCCCGGAGCAATACCCACGCTACTACGCTCTTCTTCGGTCAACTTAGAATGAGTTGTGCTGGCTGGATGGGTCACGGTTGTTCGTGTATCTCCCAAATTTGCCGTCAGACTCAACAGTTTTAAGCTGCTCAAAAATTTCACACCACGTTCAATTCCTCCTTTTACGATGATGGATACTAGTCCACCTCCATGTTTCATTTGCTTTCTTGCCAGCTCATGTTGTGGATGACTTTCCAGAAAAGGATATTTTACCAATTCTAGTTCCTCATGACCCTCTAAATATTTTGCGATTTTGAACGCATTGTCGCAGTGACGATCCATTCGCACCGCCAGGGTCTCCAGACTTTTACTCAGTAACCACGCATTGAAGGGTGATAAGCTTGGCCCCGTATGACGTGCGAAAAATCGTATTTCTTCAATTATTTCTCTGTTTCCAACGATAGCACCACCCAGTGAGCGCCCCTGTCCATCGATGAATTTAGTGGCTGAATGTGTCACCAAAGTAGCACCGTAATCGATAGGATTCTGTAGATAAGGCGTAGCGAAACAGTTGTCCACATTTAAAGTGATTCCATGCTTGCTGGCCAAATTCCCCAGATGTTCAAGGTCAATAATGTCCAGACCCGGGTTGGAAGGGGACTCGACAAATATCATTTTCGTATTGGGCTGGATCAGGCTCTCGATTTTTTCTGGTCGATGCAGGTTAAAGTAAGTGTGCTCAATGCCCCATTTAGGAAGAATTGATGTGAATAACTGATGCGTAGAACCAAAAATTGCCCTTGAGGCCAGAATGTGATCTCCTTTTTGCAAATAACCTGCGATGCTTGTGAACATGGCAGACATGCCAGTAGCGGTTGCGATGCCATCTTCCGCCTTTTCAAGCAAACAGAGTTTATCTATGAATTCCGATGTGTTGGGATTCGAATACCTCGAGTAGATGTTTCCAGGCACTTCATCCGCAAACATGGCTCTGGCTTCTTCTGCATCTGCAAAAGTGAAGCTGCTGGTCATGTAAATAGGTGAAGAATGCTCTCTGTGGAGGGCATTTTCAATTTGGGTACGTACGGCGTTCGTCTCGAAGTTCATATTTGAACGAAAAGTTTTGTCGGGAAATAGGAATAGGGGGAATGGAGCGATCTGATCTTCAGAATCTTTCTCCGGGGGTCATTAACAACAACAGCAGCAACAACAAGATTTCAAAACTTGAGTTGATGTCGATTGTGTTAGTGGGAAGTCGAAAGTGAAGTTCGTTCTCATAATTTCATCTTTACTTTTTCAAGTTCGGAACTTAGCACCTTTCCTTGCAGATGGTTGCTAGCGCTTCACAGAGTCCGTCTCTCCACGCTTCTTTATAAAATCATTTTCTAAATCGAGGCAAAGGTAGAAGTGGAATCTTCTAAAAAACAAAGGATCTCCAAAAAATATTTTACTGGTGGTAAGAATGCCTACTGAAAAGCTTGTGGCAGACATTGGAGTTTTCCAGTGCAACAATTATTTGTGTTATTCGTCACTGACAATTTTTCCGAATTTGTACTTTTTCCGGGAAGTGACTCTTTCCTTTTCGTCGTAGTAGACCCAATCACCGGTACGTTTGTTGTTGAGATATTGACCCTCGTATTGCTTCTTTCCGTTTTTATAATACAAACTGAATGGACCATGTAGCCTGTTAAGTTTCCAGGTTGATACTTCCTTTTCCTTCCCATTGGGGTAAAAACTGGTCCAGATGCCGTTTTTCATACCACGCTCATAACTTTCCCGGTTGATGAGTTTCTTCCCTTCATATACCAATCTCTCTCCTTCCAATTTGCCCGCCCCATAGCTTTCACTAATCGTTAGTTTACCTTTCTCATTGTAATATTTCCAGGTTTTTCCTGGTAATTCGTTGACCAGAAAACTTTCTTTGGACAGCTTACCATTTTCGTGATAACTTTTGATGCTGGCATTAAGACCATTAAGTGAGAAGTCAGCTTCCTTACTGCGTTTTCCGGAAGGGTAGAAGTCCTGATTTAAACCTTGTTTTCTGCCATATCTGTATTTGTAGATGGACTTTGGACTGCCATCTTCATAAAAAACCAAATACTCACCTTCCAGTTCACCTTCTTCGTAATTTCCGGTCGATTTGATCTGACCGTTTTCGAAGTATTTTTTCACAAAACCTGACCGCTTTCCACGCTCGTTCAGTACTTCCATTTCCAGCTTTCCGGAAGGATAAAAGGTCTTGTAGAAACCATTTAAAAGACCATTGTGATATTGTGCCTCTAGCTGGGTTATGCCCGTTTCATAATATTTTTTGGTAATGCCATTGGGCTGTCCATTGGTGTAATTCGTTTCCTCCTGCTTGTTTCCATTATAATGATAGATCACTACTGAGCCGTCGGGTTCTCCTCTTTTAAAATAGGAGGTCCCCTTTACTTTTCCATCGGGATGAAACGATTTCACTTCTCCGATAAGCGTGTCATTTTTGAAGGTTGCTTCTTGTTGTAAGTTGCCACTGCTATAGAAGACTTGAGTCAGTCCTTCCCTGAGGCCATATTGGTACTGAGTCGTTCTTTGGAGGTTGCCATTTTCGTAGTAATTCAAGAATTCCCCATGCTTCAAGCCATTTTCGAATTGACCATTCACAATGACCGCTCCAGTTTGACTGAACATTTTGTATGAGCCATGAGGAACAATGGTGTCGGTATAAATGATACCAAATTCTTCCTTCAAAATCCTTTCGTCCAGATCGTAGTATGTACGAAAGGGTTTTTGCCCGTAGGAAGCTGTAACACACAGTAGAAGCACAATTACGGATATGGTTTTTGAGTAACCTGTTTGCATAACGCCGAAAAAGTAAAAAAGCCATTCCAACTAACGAAGAGTCCGTGAAATTATTTTTAATGAAAACTAATGTCGTTTCTTTTCTGAAGAACTCGGAATAGAGTGACCATAACATTATAGCAAGAGGATACTGCATTTTTTGTATAAGACGTAATACGCCTTATGTGGTACATAATCAGTTTGCATTCAGCATAGCTTTGAATTGTCATTTAGAAACGAAGCTAATATGCTCTTTTTATCAGACAAGTGGAGCAGACCCCACTCAAATAAACGAGCTGTGTCCGTCCAGTTTTCGACGGAGGCGATACCCTGAAAAGCCAAACGAGTAGGGAAATTATTACATATTATTATGAGTGCTTTTGTAGGAACATGGGCCGATCAGGATGGAGCAACCATCACCGTAACAGAATCCAATGGAAATTCAGCTGCTTATTCTCTGAAATACAGCAATGGAAGGGGTCCATTTAGTGGGCTATCAGTTGAATTAGGTTCAACTGCAGTGAGTGTGGATTTTACGGACGGCCAGGTACCAGCAGCTGGTGTGCAAGCTGGAGTGATAAATTTTACCGGTGATTCCATTACATGGAGTAATGGGACAATTTGGAAGAAATCTTAGCCTTCCAGATCACGGTCAAAAGGAGAACAGGCCTTGTTATCGATCAAGGCCTGTTTTTATAAATGCTAATCCGAATGAAAGGGTATGTATCTATACTTTTTCAAGCACAATTGCCGAAGCGCCACCGCCGCCGTTGCAGATGCCCGCAACGCCGATAGAGCCTTGGTTTTTCGTCAGCACGGAATTTAGTGTTGAAATGATCCTTGCGCCGGAAGCGCCCAGTGGATGACCCAGAGCAACAGCACCTCCGAAGACATTAACTTTTGCCGGATCTAATTCAAGCTGACGATTGTTAGCAATGGCTACAGCGGAAAAAGCTTCGTTGATTTCATAAAAATCCACATCACTTTTTTCAACACCTGCATGCTTCATCGCTTTTGGAATAGCTAATGATGGAGAGGTGGTGAACCAGATTGGCTCTTGGGCTGCATCGCCAAACCCTCTGACTTTTGCTGCAGGCTTGAGTCCCAACTCTTCCATTTTTGATTTGCTGATCAAGATGATTGCAGAAGCACCATCATTGATGGTAGAGGCATTAGCAGCAGTTACAGATCCATCTTTGTTAAATACAGGTCGAAGAGAAGGGATTTTTTCAAATTTTACGTTTCGGTATTCTTCATCTTCTGACATGATGATCGGATCACCTTTTCTTTGAGGGATCTCTACTGGGATGATCTCTTCTTTGAAATCTCCTGCATCTGTTGATGCAGCAGCTCTTTTGTAGCTGTTGATAGCATACTCATCCTGCTCTTCCCGAGAGATATTCAGTTCCTTCGCTGTGTTATCCGCACAACTTCCCATTGGGAACCCATTATAAATCTCCCATAAGCCATCATGCATCAAACCATCAATCATTTGACCATGTCCATATTTATAGCCATATCGGGCTTTTGGAATGTAATAGGGGATGTTTGACATGCTTTCCATGCCACCAGTTACTACGATATCGTTGATGCCAAGCATAATAGATTGTGCACCTAACATCACGGTTTTCATTCCTGAAGAACAAACTTTATTGACAGTTGTACAAGGTACATTGTGACCAATACCAGCTCCCATGGCAGCTTGCCGCGCGGGTGCTTGCCCCAGGTTTGCGCTTACCACATTGCCAAAGTAAACTTCATCTACATCGGCCGCGTTGACACCAGATTTGGACAGGGCTCCGCTTATGGCTTTTGATCCTAATTCTACGGCCGAGAAACCGGAAAGCGATCCACCGAAGCTTCCGATTGGGGTTCGAACGGCTGAGAGAATAAATACTTCTTCCATTTATTAATTCTTAGGGTTAATGCTTTATGCGACACAAAATTACCAATCTGGCTTATCGCTTTCTGGTCTTTTGGTTGCTTTTCTTTTTTGTTGCTGAATGTATTGGATTTCATTGTTGCGCATGGCCTCCAGGATCATGCGGGCCTTTTCCTCGCTGATGTTCATTTCCTCCAGCTTTTCCTTGGGAGTGGCTTCCTGCTCTTGTTGTTCATCGCCTTCCTCGCCTTCCTGTTCTTCTTGTTGCTCCTGTTCCTCACCTTCTTCGCCTTCCTGTTCTTGCTGTTCCTCCTGTTGCTGTTGTTCGCCTTTTTCTTTTTCCTGATCTTGCTGCTGTTCCTGATTTTCTTGTTGCTCCTGGTTCTGTTCTTCTTCGTTTTGCTTCTCTTCTTCGTTTTGCTCCTGATCTTCGTTATTCTTCTGATTTTGTTGCTCCTCCTGTTGCTTCTCGAGCAATTTTTTCACCACCTCATAATCATACCGTGCATCCAGATTCGATGGGTTCGCTTTTACAGCGGCCTTCATTAATTGCAACGATTCCTCCAAAGATTCTGGCTTTTTCGCCATAACTCCAAGTTGTTGGTAAGCGATGCTCTTCGCTTCATTAACCCCCAGAGCCGCTACATTCTGATAAGCTGTTTTCGCACTGGCCGAGTCTGCCATTTGGTAATAGCAATGTGCCAGGTTAAGCATTACTTCCGGATCCTCAACATTCAGTGAATCTGTAAGGTAGATGTAGTTATTGGCAGCTTCCTGAAAGTTACTTTGCTTAAAAAATAACTCAGCATCACGCTTTAATTCATTGATTTTCGCAATCTCTTTAGGATTGTTACCTACAAAAGCAATAAGGACAAAAACGTATTTGATCATATTCTTAATAAGCTAACGTTTGACATAAGATCAAGACACATTAACAATAGCGCAAGACCCAGGAAATAGAAATACTTGTTGGACTTGGTGTCCACTTCTTTGCTATCGCGCAATTCACCTTCAATTTCGTTGATGGATGAGATCAATCTGGAAACGTCGTTTCGACTTTTGTTGATCTCGAAATATTTACCATCCGTATCTGATGCTATTTTTCGCAACGAACTGGAGTTCAAACGTGATACCACTTCCTCACCACTTTTATTCTTTTTAAAACCTCTTCGAGTTGAGATTTTGGAACCTCTCTCAGTTCCAACACCTAATGTGAATAATTTGATCCCGGATTCTTCGATTTTTGTAGCAATCTCAGTCGTTTCTTCTCCAAAATCCTCTCCATCGCTTATCAATACTATGGTCTTGGAAGTTTGACGAGCCACATTTGACGCATCGCTTTCTAATTTCTCCAAGGCCATCTCCAATGGAGGTCCAAAATCGGTTCCGGTATTAGGGACAAGGGAAGTATTCAGAGATTGTATGAATAAGTTCAGGGCATTGTTGTCGTAGGTCAATGGACATTGCATGAAAGCTTCATTGCTGAACATAATCAGACCTATCCTGTCAGCACTGAAAGCCTCCACGATGTTTTTCAATTCGAATTTGACCTTTTCCAGTCGCGTAGGTTGAACATCAAACGCGTTCATGGAAGTGCTCAGGTCTATGCAAATGAAAATATCTTTACCTACGGACTTGACTTCTTTGGTAGCTTGACCAAAGGAGGGTCCAAGTAATGCAACGATGAACAAGCTGAAATAAACTGTGCGCAAGACGAGCTTGATCAGGATTCGGCGCATGGGAGATTGTAACGCCTGGGCGACTTTGAAAACCCTGACTACATAGATGCCATATAGGAGAACAAAAAGAGAGATATAGATAATCTCCGTAGTACCAACGGTCCGTGCCCAAATCATAACTCACAAAATTAAACAGTGTAGGTTTCGCGATGAAGGCTCAGGCTGTCATTTAACTTTTTTTAAGGATGGATGGTGCACAGGTGGTTTGCAGGAGTTTTGCGAAGAACGAATTTACTGGGCGTTGCTTCATTTATCATATCCTGTATGGTTGAGGCTCTAAAGATTTTGATTTTAGCGAAGCTTATAAGCTGCAAAAATGAGCAATTAAATCGGATGTCATTTGGAGTAATAAGAACTTCTTTCATGAGATTTCAAAAAGCGCAATTATTTCGTTTATATTTTTATTCATGGGGTACTGGAAATTAACCCGAAATGCTATATTTGCAGTCCTTTTTGAAGGGCAGTCCAAAAAACACGGAGAGGTGGGTGAGTGGCTGAAACCACATGTTTGCTAAACATGCGTGCGAGAAATCGTACCGGGGGTTCGAATCCCCCTCTCTCCGCCACTATTTATGTAGTTGATGGTTCGCTAGCTCAACTGGATAGAGCTCCTGCCTTCTAAGCAGGTGGTTTCAGGTTCGAGTCCTGAGCGAATCACGTTGAAGTCCCAATTTTTGGGACTTCTTTGTTATTAATAAGGTGGACGAGAAGTTTATCCCGCTGTAGTGTAAACGGAAGGCGGGGAGTCCTGCCTACGCGGCACGGAGCGAATCACATCCAACCCCGCCCATCCGAGGGTTTTATTA
This sequence comes from Cyclobacteriaceae bacterium, assembly GCA_965215825.1. Taxonomy (GTDB): domain Bacteria; phylum Bacteroidota; class Bacteroidia; order Cytophagales; family Cyclobacteriaceae; genus JAWPMT01. The sequence continues at coordinate 308,367 of CBDCEM010000003.1, forward strand.
GGAGGTGGTTTCAGCCGGGTCATTGACGGTCCGTCGAAACGGGCGATTCGAGCCCTGAACGAATCACGTTTTTGTTTCAAAGAACTAACTGCTTACTTCCTTTTCACAAACTTTGAGCAGGGCCTGATAGCGTGCCGGTTCTTTTAAGAAAATCTTACTTTTCGTCAAACCAGCATATTGTACAATCTGTATTACAGGGGGAGAAACTACCTAATCTTTAAGCTTCTTGTTTTCTGTTGAGATGAGGCCAGCATTGACCTGTTAACTCGATGGCATTCCTTACAATCCACGCAGCTTTATCCTGGGAATAACCCGCTCTAAGTAGAAAGGATTGAAGTTCCTTTTCTCTAAAAGAAGTATTTTCAAATACATCTTGACACAAGGCGATTTCGACTCCCCGCAGAACATAAGGTTTTACGATGATTAGAAGAGAAACCAGGTGTGTCAAATATGGAGCCTCAGGTTCTGATCCCTGTTCAGATTTTACGAATTCAAACAATGCCTTTTGTCCATTCCATGGCTCAAACTAATGAACGAATATTGACACACTCTAAAACTTGCTACATTAGTAAAAACCTTCAGCAAAATGAGAAAGCTCCTCTTCATCATCATATTATGTATTTCCCAGATGGGATTTAGCCAGGAAGCATTCCGCAGGTGGCGGAAAATGAACCAGGTCAGGAACGACAAATTTGATCTGGTACTTCCGGAAGTCATGAGGGAGAATGGAATTGATATGTGGATCGTCATGTGTCGGGAAGGGAATTTTGACCCCTTGTATACGGATCTGGGAGAAGGGTATGTCTATTCTACAGGGTATTACATATTTTCCGACCATGGAGGCGACCGGATTGAAAGGGCTGTGCTCGGCATCGGAGGTTACTTATTAGAAGAAGGAGGCGGGTATGACTATTTCGGATCTCCTGATGAATTGAAGGCGTTTGTTGAGGAGCGAGATCCAAAACGAATAGGGATCAACTATTCAAGGAATTTTGGTGGAGCAGATGGGTTGACTTACTCGGGATATCAGGAATTAACTGAAGTACTTGGCAAGACTTATGAAAATAGGTTTGTGTCCGCTGAGAAATTAGTATCAGATTTCAGATCCCGGCGGGTTGCGAGCGAGATTGCCATTTATGGAGAAGCGGGTGAGCTGTCCTATACTATTGCTGAGCGGGCTTTTTCTAATGAAGTGATTACACCTGGAATTACCACCTTGGAAGATGTGGCCTGGTGGATGTTAGAGCAGCTGCATGCTAATAATTTAGGCTCGTCATTTGGGATGCCATCGGTATATATAACCGGTCCCGACGGTATATTGGCCACTTCATCGGATCGAATTATTCAACGGGGGGATGTCCTTATGATTGATTGGGGTGTAGGACTCATGAACATGTACACCGATATGAAGCGCATTGCCTATGTGCTTAAGGAAGGAGAAACGGAAGTGCCAGCTGGTATTAAGAATGCCTTCGATCAAGGTGTTAAAGTTCGTGATATCATCAAAAAAACAATAAAACCTGGGGTAACTGCTCAAAAAGCAGAGGACGCTATTTATGCGGCACTAACTGATGCAGGGTTCAATAAAATGAAAGCATTTAATCAGGCCACAGATTTGGATCAAACCGATGTGATCATTGGTTGTCATTCCGTCGGTAATTGGGGACATGGCATCGGTCCATCCATCGCTTTTTTTAACCCGGTTCGGTTGGGTTATGAATTAAAACCTTCCAACTTGATCTCCATCGAACTCTTTGCCTACACCAAAGTTCCTGAATGGGGAGGTAAGAAACTGAGAATACCACTGGAAGACGATGCAATTATCACCGAACGAGGAATAGAATGGTTGTACCCCATAAACCCTAGAGTTTTACTTATCAAATAAGCCCTCTTCAAGACGTGATAATGAAGTATTTGATGTTGATATTTTCTTACCTGGTATTAGGCTGTTCAAGCAATTCTCAAGATGAAGAAGCCAGAGTGATTGCTTATGTAAATGGCTGGGAGGACAATTGGGGTGAGCATTTTGAAAAGGCGAAAAAGATTACTCATATCAATTACGCCTTCGCGAATATAACAGATGGAGAAGTTGTTGAAGGCCATTTGACAGATAGTGAAAACCTGATCAGGTTGAATCGGCTTAAGGAGGTAAATCCAAACCTCAAAATACTGATTTCTGTAGGAGGGTGGTCCTGGTCTGGTAACTTTTCAGATGCTGCGCTTACCGTAAGCTCCAGAGAAAAGTTCGCGAAAAGTGCAGTTGCCTTTATGCAAAGACATGATTTAGATGGGATAGATCTGGATTGGGAATATCCTGGTCTTCCAGGAGCTGGCAATATTCATAGAGAAGAAGATAAGGAGAATTTTACTGCCCTGTTGAAATTACTTCGGATAAAGCTTGATCAATTGGGCATGGGAAAAACGGAATATTTATTGACCATCGCCACCGCTGCTAGTCAATCCTATTTGGACCACACAAACATGCGCGAGGCACATCAATACCTCGATTTTATCAATATCATGACCTATGACTTTCATGGGGCCTGGGAACAACAAACTGGGCATCATGCCAACCTGACAACTTCCGATTCGGATGGCAATAACATTTCAGGGAGTGTAACATTAGCGGTTCAGGAACATATAGATGCCGGTATTCCGGCAAAAAAGATCACTGTTGGTGTTCCATTTTATGGAAGATGGTGGAGGGGAGTCAACCCTCAAAATAATGGACTCTATCAATCAACAACAGGTGGAGGAGGGAGCTTTGACTATAAACTAATTGCTGATAGTTTGATCAATGCAAATGGTATTACCTCCCATTGGGACAGTACTGCGCAGGTGCCTTATCTGTGGAGTGCGACTGATTCTTTATTTGTTACTTATGATAATATTCGGTCCATTCGGCTTAAAGTAGATTATGTGAAGAAAAATCATTTAGGAGGAATTATGTTCTGGCAATTCAACGGAGATAATGGGGAATTACTGGAAACTATAAATACTTCATTTTAGACTTCACAGAATTCTGCGGAGCCATTTCTAATACTTATAGCCCAACTGTACCTCCTATTTTTGTTCTTACAAGCATTTTGTGAACGTGTGCTTAGTAAGCCCGTTAAATTAAGTGATATGAGAAACCTCATTTTGCTTCTATTAATAAGTTCCGCTTGTCAGGGTCAACCTAAAGATTTTGATGCCAGGCAGGTAACACAAGACATTAACTCCTTGAAAAGTGAATTAGAGCGATACCATGCGGGGCTCTACAGGTATTGCTCAAAAGAACAAATGGATCAATACTTTGATGAAGCCACTGGATCCTCAAATGGTTTAAATGGTGAAGAATTGTATGCTCAGGTAACCTTTTTGTTGAGCCAGGTCAAATGTGGACACACCAGAGCTTCTATGCCCGCGAACATGCGGAGTATGTATCATTCTGATAGTCGATTCTTACCCTTTGGTATAGTAATGTTAGGTGATGAGCCCTATGTGTCTGCTTCCTTAGATAAGGATATCCCTGAAGGGGCAAGACTGACCAGGATCAACGGAAAAACCTTTGCGGAAATAGAACAACTCATTTTTGATCACCTCGCAGCGGATGGCTTCATAACAACGGGAAAACGTCGTATGATCAGCAGACTTTTCTCGAGTTATTACCAATTATATGTAGACGGAGAGCATGAGAAAGTTGATGTGGAATATATAACAGCAGATGACCAGATTACTACACGAACGATTGATCGCATTCCTTATGCCGAGCTCGAAACGTTACCTAATAGCCAAAACAGAAGAACAACTCTTGCAATGGATCATTCTAATGATCACAGCTACATGAGGATTTCTACTTTCGGTCAACAGTCGTTAGCTAATGCGGGATTGGACTATGAAGCATTTCTTGCAAAGAGTTTTTCCATATTGAAGTCCAGGGGTGTGGAGAATTTGATTTTGGATCTGAGGGGAAATGGCGGTGGTCGTGATAATTATGGAGCACTTCTTGTATCTTATCTACTTCCAAAAGAATTCGGTTATTTCGATAACATCCAGGTGACTTTCGATTATGAAGGACATGGAGGCGTGGTTGCAAAAGCGGGGAAACGTTATGTAACTAGTCATCAAGGATTAACTAAGTGGAAGCCACAAGCAGATGTATTTGAAGGAAACCTGTACATCTTGATTGATGGCGGTAGTTTCTCTACTTGTGCGGATGTGGCCACGGTTTTGCATCACAATGACAGAGGCGTTTTCCTGGGACAAGAAACAGGAGGGGGGTATGATGGTAATACGAGCGGAAATACAAGGAGCATCACCTTACCCAATAGTAACATTAAAGTATATGTGCCCATGTGGAAATATACCACAGCTAATATTGGGCATCAATTTCCAGGGAGAGGGGTTATTCCTGATCATGAGATTATTCCAAATTGGGAACAATTCATCATAAATGAAGATGTAGTATTGAAAAAAACACTGGACTTGATAAGAGATTGAACCTAATTGATCTAATGGTCGGTGTGTGCATCTAGATCTGACCATCAAATTGATTAACTTTTCTTCATGTTATCCAGAAGAAATTTCGTCAAGCAATCCGCAGCGGCAACTGCTGCCCTCTCAATAATTCCCTCAACTACATTTGGCGAACTGGAATCTAACCTTCAGATCTCACTGGCTCAATGGTCCCTCAACCGTTCGATTGACGCAGGTGAGATTAATGCCGCCGATTTTGCTGCGATCACAAAGAATACCTACCAGCTAGATGCTGTAGAATATGTGGCTGGTTTCTACCAGGAAAAAAAGAATGATGGAAAATTCTGGAAGGAGATGCTACGACGTTCTGATTCGGCGGGAGTGAAAAACTTACTGATCATGGTAGATGAGGAGGGCGATTTGGGAAATCCTGATGATCAAGCACGGAAAGAAGCAGTCAAGAATCATTACGGTTGGGTAGATGCAGCAAGACAATTAAAATGTCATTCCATTCGGGTCAATGCGTTTGGGACCGGAGAACGTTCTGTCGTAAAAGATGCCCTGATTGATGGAATGGGAAGGTTATGTGAGTATGGTGAAGAGGCAGGGATCAATGTCCTTATCGAAAATCATGGATTATATAGCTCTGAAGCAAATCTTATGGTGGAGATTATCCAACAAGTGAACTCTGCTTATATGGGTACTTTGCCTGATTTTGGCAATTGGTGCACCTCTCAAAAATGGGGAGCTACACGTGATGATAGTTGTGAAAATTCGGTCGATACTGTGGAAGGAGTAAAGGCATTCTTGCCCTATGCAAAGGGAGTGAGCGCCAAAACTTATGATTTCGATGAAGAAGGTAATCAGCCACGCCTGGATTATGTGAGTCTACTTCAGGCTGTCAAATCCGCAGGTTATGAAGGGTATATTGGTATCGAATATGAGGGCGAAAACCTTGCTGAGCCTGAAGGCATTCGGGCGACTAAGGCATTAATAGAAAAAGTTTGGACACAATTGGATTAAAAAGACCTCAATAAAAGCCAATGACCACTATGTCATTTGTTTTTGAGGTAAAGTCGTAAATGTTCTTGGCGAAGTAAAGCACCAGATGCAGATATGCCATGCTTCTGTTGAGATGATCCTCATTGAGTGGGTATTTTTTCAGGTCCGTAAATAATTCGTCATACAGAGCCTTGATTTCCTTTGCGTCAAACGGATGGTGATCCAGTATTTGCCCATGGTCTTCGGCCAATGAAGTTGTTTCAGGAAATAAGGGATCCTTCTTCCCATATTCCTCATGGTAAGCTTCCGGGTAACATGCTTTCATGGCCATTACCCACGCAATGGCATGTTGGTAGGCTTTTTCACAATGCTCAGGTTTTACGGTGACGTCCGATCCTGCTCCACTCATTCCCGCGTTATATTCACTTCCCTGATATATTTCGTAAACATCAATTCCCGATTCTTCTAAGGCTGAGAGTGTACGCCAGCTCACTCCACCTGATAACTCCGTACCTTCTTCTCCATTTTCTCCGAAAGAAGCCGTGATGTAATGACTCATATGTTGTACTTGAATTATAGTTAGGTGATAGAAAAGAAACAAACTAACAAATCTTCTCAAATTTTCGGGTAGAGGTAGGGTACTTCTGTTGGTTCAGGTATATATGTGAAACAAACATCGCCATGAGTAACACCGAACATAAATTCACCAGATCAGAAGCAGTTCATGCTACCATTATTTTGCTGGGGTCTATCTTGTCTATGGTGTTTTAGCCTGATATGCCGGATGTTGAAATCTCTACTTTATCATTTTCATAAAACTATTGGAAGTCAATTGAAAGTTTCAATCTGAAGTCATCGATAGTTCATCATAACAGATGGTTCCGTTCATTTGTCAGAGCAAGACAATGACCAAAATAAATTAATTCTGGAAACAACCTTTTGAGGATGATTTGGAGTATGGACTCACATACAGGAGGATTTCTTGTATACGTAATGGGTCAAAAGATCCAGAGACAAATTTGAAATTCAAATCCGCTTATCCGTGCTATCGACTACCATGACCCGGCAACCTAGTGTTTCTTCGGAAATTCCGACGCAATACGGTAACTTTTCGGTACGAGCTTATCCTTACGAGATTGAATCCATGCCAAACCTCGCACTGTCAACACCTGATTTAGATGTAAACCAACCAGTTTACGTGCGAATTCACTCAGAATGTATGACGGGAGATGTGTTTGGTTCATCAAAATGTGATTGCGGAGAACAACTCCATTTTGCTATGAAATGGGTTCAGGAACATGGAGGAATCATAATTTACCTACGACAAGAGGGACGTGGTATTGGCCTGGAAAACAAACTAAAAGCATACAATCTCCAGGCCATGGGGTTTAATACCCGTGAAGCCAATCTGGAATTGGGTTTTCATGAAGATGCAAGAGACTATACGTCGGCCATCGGAATCCTGGAAGATATGGGTGTTAAGCAAATCAGATTGATGACTAATAACCCCGAAAAAATCAGGGCTTTTTCGGATTCCAATATTGAAGTGATAGATCGCGTGCCCGTGGAAATAGCACCCAAAAAGGAGAACATTGATTATTTGAAAACCAAAAAAAATGATATGGGTCACATGCTGAACTCTGATCAATTATAATATGAAAATATGGGACGCTCTCTTATTGATCAAAGAACAGTTTCGCTATACCTCGAAGTTTCCGTCTATAGTATCTATTCATTTAGAAGGGGAGGTTACGGTGACCTTCAAATATCAGGAAGATGCGGATGTCTATTTGACATTTGATACTCATCACTTCAGTGATCTGAGTCCTTTTGATAAAGAATTTGAGCACTTGGAAATAGAGGATCGCATAGGCCTAAGTAAAGACGACAGACATTGCCTGGAGTTTTACTTTCCATATACGATTTTGCCGTTCTTTGGAGCTCAAAAGAAGAAGTGCTATGCAATTTCGCACTTTGCGCAGACCCTGGATGGTAGAATTGCCTCATCTACGGGTGATAGCAAGTGGATTGGAAATGAAGAAAACCTCCTCCATGCACATAGGATGCGGGCCCTTTGTGATGGAATTCTCGTTGGAGCAAAGACGGTCACTACAGATAACCCACGATTGAATGTGCGGAAAGTGAAGGGAGTGGATCCCGTAAAAGTGGTGATAGGTGATCCTGATGAATTGAGTATTGAGGCTTATCATGCACTTGGTCCGGAGACGCTGGTTTACAAAAAGCAGGTCACTGTAAACGGAAATGGAAGTGCACTAATACAACCCCATACACGTGATATCGACTTAGGGCAACTGTTGAAAGGGCTAAGCAATCGGAATATTTACTCTGTGTACATCGAAGGTGGAAGCTTTACTACATCCTCGTTCATCAAACAACATCAGCTAGATCAAATTCAATTGCATTTTGCTCCTAAAATCTTGGGATCGGGTGTTAGTTCTTTCAATTTCGAAGGAATCGATCAGGTAGAAGATGCAATTACATTTTGCAATAGTCGGTTTATACCCATGGGAGAAGAAATCATGTTTGTTGGTAATCTGATACAGGATTGATGGAGGCAAGGGAGCTGTGGCATGATAAAGAGAATAGCTGGTTTGAGATAGCAAATGTGTCGAATGATAAAGATCTATTGATTAGATCTATGTATTCTTTGGTCAGCACTGGTACAGAAAGAGTAGTAACGACCCATGAAATCACCTCGGAAGTTGCGACAAAAATGTCCGTACCCTATATGAGAGGTACACTTGACAAATCTTTTACTTATGGTTATTCACTGGTTGGACAAGTTGTCAATCCGGGAGAACTCCAGGGTAGGCATGTTCATGTCATGCACCCACATCAGGATCAGCTGTTTGTGAAAAAAGAAGATGTCTTACTATTGCCGAATAATATAGACCCGAAACTGAGCACATTGATCAGCAATATGGAAACGTCGGTCAATGCTATTTGGGATGCACAAATTGAAATAGGCGATCGTGTCCTGATCCAGGGATATGGTATTATTGGAGCATTGTTGGCCTGTGTATTGCAAAGGTTTCCCGGGATTGATTTGAGAATTATTGATATCAATCAATCTAAGAAGCATTTTATCGTCAACCATGGTTTTGACCTTTCTGAAGAAGATGAGGGGGATTTTGATGTCGTATTTAATACTACTACTTCAGAACAAGCCTTGCAAAAAGCTTTTCGACTTACGCGCCTGGAGGGTACAGTCGTGGAGCTGAGTTGGTACGGGAACAAGCGAGTAAATCTCGACTTAGGCACAGACTTTCACTACGGCAGAAAACGACTGATCTGTTCTCAGGTAAGCCATATTCCGATTAGGAAACAACCACTTTGGAATTATCAAAGCCGAAAAGACCTGGTGTTGAGATTATTACAAGAAATCAATCCTGAATATCTACTTGGCGCCGAAGTGGCCTTTGAGGATACTCCGGCATTTTATGATCAGCTAAGATCAGGACTCATCAAAGAAATTAGTACAATAATTAACTACAGCTGATGTTTACAGTGACCGTAAAAGACCATATCATGATTGCTCATTCCCTGCCAGATCCGTTTTTTGGACCTGCACAGCAGAAACACGGAGCGACTTATGTGATAGAAGCCACTTTCACTAGCAAAGAACTCAATCATGCCAATGTGGTGATCGATATCGGTGAGGCTACCAATATTACAAAGGAAGTGCTAGGCAAATTGAATTATCAAGATCTGGATGAACTCCCGGAATTCAAAGGCATATTGACTACAACCGAATACCTGGCGTCTTATATCCACGGAAAGATCAAGAAACAGATCGAACCCCATCTTCGATTAAAAATCGAGTTGTTGGAGTCCCATGTGGCCTCGGCAAGCTATGAAGCTTAAAAAAAAGCAATTGGTGATCCTTACGACTCATTTCGGAACAAATTTTTCCGGCGGATCAACTGCTACTTGTGAGATATTTTCAAGACTGGAGTCACAATTTAGTAAGATCACTGTTGTGGGCACTCGGTTGGGAAATCATCCTTTTGGAACATTGGAATTTATCCAATATCGTAATTGGTGGGATGCGGTGAAGATTATTAAGAAAATAGCCAGGGAAGAAGTGGTTTTTTATGGAGACTTCTATAACTCATTCCTCTACCTATTGGCTCGGGTACCGTTCTTTTTCACCTATCACGACAATTGGCCGGAAATGCGTCGGTTTGGCCTTACAAACCGGCTCAGATCAATTTTTTACACCTCCATTTATATCAGGGTTTTTAGGAAGGCTTCACATGTTTTTTCTGTTTCTAATTTCAAAGCAATTTTTATCCGTCAACATACGGATAGTGTGTCAGTCGTGAGAAATGGGTATTCTATTAAAGTCATGTCTGACAAACCCAAATCATCTAATGTCTTGATGGTAGGTAATATTGACTATAGAAAATACGTAAAGGCACTTGCTTTCTTTCAATATCTGGAAAAGAGGAGCGAGCCAACTATTCAAATAGATATTTACGGAAGCATAAATGACGAGCTCCTGGCAAACGAATTGTCAAAATTTAATTTTGTAAATGTCAAGGGTTTTCATGCGCATGTTCCATATTCCAGGTACAAGTTTTTGTTGCATACCTCTCTTATGGAAAACTTGCCTATCACCTTTTGTGAAGCCCTTCATCACCGATTGCCTGTGGTTGCTTTTGATGTGGGGGGAGCTTCGGAAATTGTTGGTGATCGTCAGGGGATATTAACACCGCCGTATTTGTTGGAAGACTTATATCAAGCATTTGTCAGGATGACGAATATTGAGAAAAGCGATTCTTTTCAGCTTAAAGTACCCGCAGAATATTCATGGGATTTCTGTAGTAAGCGATACCTTGAAAAACTAAGTTCATCTATAAATTATTCCTAAAATGGATCAGACTATTACCATGAACGAACAACTGAAAATCAAGAACTGGTTTGATAGTAATTATAAGAGATGGGGGTTTACCTATTTAAGGCCTTTGCAAGCTTATGAGATTTTTGGGGGCCTTTTGAATCCGTCCCAGGGTGCTACCCACTTAGATGTTGCTTGCGGCCTTGGTCTTTTATTGAAAGTTATGTCGCAACGAGGTGCAAATTGTTATGGAATTGATTTGTCTGAAGAAGCGGTTAAAAAGGCGAAGCAATTTTGCCCTGAAGCAAACATTCAGGAAGCCAATGCCGAAGTACTTCCATTCTCTGATGAAACTTTTAGCTCTATCTCATGTATCGGTTCATTAGAACGAATGTTAGATCGTGAGAAAGCACTCTCGGAACAAATGCGGGTTTTGAAAAAGGATGGACGATTGTGCCTGATGGTCCGAAACTCTGAACATTTTGTGTGGAAATACTTTTGGAAGCCATTGGCTATTCAGAACAAGAAAGGTCATCAAGATGCAATGAACCTGGATCAGTGGACTGAATTGTTTGAACAGGTAGGTTTGAAGGTTGAAACTGTACAGCCCGATCATTGGCCATATTACAAGGTGATTCGTTTTTTGAAGCCTAAACAGAAGGTCAATTTTGCGAGAGTATTGAAGTTTCCTTTCAGCATTCGCTTAGCGTATGAGTTCATCTTTGTATTGAAAAAGGCATGAGTCGTGTCTCAATGCTGTACGATACGTTGTTCAGTTTTGAATCGGCTAAACACGAAAAACCCTACCCTGTCCATAAGAAACTGGATTTAGGCCAGGATTATCCTGACTTACTGGATTGGTTAGTAGATAAAGTGGACTTTTCACCAGCCGATCGGATATTGGATGCCGGTTGTGGAACGGGCTACAGCTTATTGAAATTAGCTCAGGAATATGGAGTGTCAGGGAAAGGAATTTCTCTTGCAGACAATGAGGTAGCTTTTGCCATAAATCAGACCCGGCAAATGGACCTGAAGCAGCAGGTGGAATTTGAAGTAGCCGATTTTAAAGACCCTTTAGAGGATAAATATGATAAAATATTGGCGATAGAATCCATAAAGCATACGATACACATTGAAGCTGTACTGGCAAATCTAGTGGAGGGCCTGGAGGAAGGAGGTACATTGATAATTGCAGACGATTTTTTGAAAGAAGACGGAGATAAATCAATTATTACGCATAAGAAGTTCTGGCAAGTCCCAGGATTTGACCTGATAACAAGAACGGTGAATTTTCTAAAAGAAAAAAACATGAAGGTTCGCCAGTTTGATTTCACATCAGGGGTATCAAAAAGACCTAAATTTTCACTTTACATTTTGCTTCCTATCTTGGGTTTCATCATCCTATTATCACCTAAAAGGCATCGATTGAAGATTCAAATCTACACAGGTGGTTTATTGTTAGAACAGCTATATAACCTGGGTAAAGTAGGATATCACGTTCTTCTGGTTCAAAAGCGGGTAAAACAATGAAACTGATTGCTACATTAACTACTCTTCCTTCTCGCATTGATTTTGTTGAGCCGGTGTTAATCTCAATTTTGAATCAATCTTATCCTCCTGATGAGGTCCACTTGCAAATTCCAACTTATTGTCAAAAGGAGGAGGTAAACTACAAACTACCGAATTTTCTTTCTAATTATGAACAGGTCATAGTTGTCGAACAGGATAAAGACTATGGTCCCGCGACTAAATGGTTGCCCGCACTTGATTACCTGAGAGGTGACGATGTGTTATTGTTGATTATGGATGATGATTGTCATTACACAACAGAGATGGTCTCTAAGCTGTATCAGCATTATCAACAGGATCAAACCAGTATCTACTGCTCTACCGGAGGAGTTTTAAAAGGAAATGAAATTCGTCAATATAAAGTGGCAGAACAGGCCCAAAAAAATGCGTTGACGGTGATTAAAAATAATCGGCATACCATTTCAGTAGATACTGTGCAAGGATTCAGTTTGGTGCTATTCCATATTAGTTTAATTCCCGAGTCATTAGTGGATGAATTGAAACAAGCGGAAATTACTCACCTGGCTGATGATATTATTCTCTCAGGTCTTTTTGAAAAAGCAGGTATCAGACGAGTCCAAATCTCCCCTTATCAGGTGCCTCAGCCTCTGGATCATGCTGAAATCAATCCAATTCACGGTGATGGCCGATTAACAAGTATGACCATGAAGGCTTTCAATTGGGTACAGCGAGAACTATCTATATGGGAAAATCACAGGTTTATAGAAGATTGGGAACCTAGTACATTCCATAAACTGGAAAGGCGACTCGAGGCATTATTGAGAAGGTCATTTATTAAGAAGCCTCAACCCTAATCCAGGGTGCGATACTGTGGAAGTATGTTAGGTTCATAAGGTTTTTTCTTGCCCAGAATCTTGTACTTGACGAAATCAATAAACCTTGATTTATGGAAATGATATTGTTGCTTAAATCCATGATCCCAAAGCATTCGCCTTTGAAACTCCCGGGGAATTTCACCTTTCCATAGACCCAAACGAGTGATTTTAAAACTTTGTGTTTTTTCTGGTTCGACTATATCAGATACAATCAATGTTTTCTTCCATTGAATAAGGTGTAAGTAATTTCCTTCTTTCCCCCATTTGTTTTTCACCTTGCCCTTTTGCCATCGCCAACCAGAAGGTAAACGAGATAATTCTTGAGGGTCAAGACAATTTCGAGCATCCCAGAAAACTTTGAAATCGACAGCTCCGAATTCAACCTGTTTGAACAGGTGATAGGAGTAAAACCCTTCATCAAATCCCTGATAGTTGATTTTTTCAAATGCTTTTTGATAGCTAGGTACCTGTAGATAGAATTGGTTGATCTTCGCTACGTTCCGATACAAATTAAAATGTCCACAAATAACCCGGGGACGGGTAGATATGATATCATATCGATCAAATGCTATTTTTTTCAGAAATGAACTTAAATCTCCCCAAATAACATCCATGTCACAGTGCCCCCAATAATTGTATTCTTCTAAATACTCTTCAAAAATATGACCGTAAAGGGGTTTAAAGTCACAAAGTTTGTGTGGGTTTTGGAGTTCGTGTTGGATGCCCGTTTTTTGATAGATAAGGTTTGAAAGATCAGCTCTTTTTAATGTGATGAATTCAACATTATCAGGTTGATATAATGGCTCATCGATATCAGAAAAGACCATCCATTTCAGCCTGGGATTGAACGCACATGAACGTAAGAAAGCGTTGATCCATATTGGATATTTTCCGTAATATGGCAAAACCAAAACCGCATCAAATTCGGATTTCATTGCGTGCTTTTTAGGGACTTGTGAATTCCAGGTACTACTTTTCTCATGGAGCCAGATTGTTGAGTGGAACATCTACCCACGAGAACTTAGAATACATGATTCCTTCCGGGCATTCCTGTTGAACCTTAAAGCCAAGGTAGTATTTAGGTGCGATGACTTGTTTGTCAGGCCGCTGATTGAGATAAGCCGCCCACCAGGAAAACGAACTATTAGCAATGATCAACTTGTGAGCATGAGCCAGTAATAAGAAGTCTGTAAATGCGTCTGCTTTTGAAAAGTGATAATTGGGATTTTCACCAGAAAATTGTTGTTCAACAAAGGGAATGTCATCACTTACAAAGTATACGATCGTGTCGGGATGAATAATTTTCTTAATTTGATCTCGATAATAACTGAGAGGAAGAATTAATGATCCACTCCCCAGATAATCCAAATTCACAGTTGCATAATCACTCCTTCGAATATGAACACAGAGGACTTCATTTTCGGAGAAGAGTCTTCCATAAGCGTCTTCGAAAGGAGCTAATACATCGTTTTTGAAAGTAAATTCTTTTCTGATCTCGGACTCATAATCCGCGAAGAATTTATCGGATTGAAAATGGCCACGGTATAACATCTCATCTTCCAGAAGGAAGGGTTGATCATTTTTCACATCTATGCATTTTTTGCTGCCTAAGTATTTCAATAAGAAGTCTCTATACTTATCAACTTTACGATAGGAGAGTGAGGGAACCTCAACTAATGAGGACAGTGGAGAACGGTGCCAATCTCTAATTCGAAAAGAAGTATTCAAACTCCGGGCTGCCGCATAAGCGAATGCATATTGAAAGAAGTGATTGCCCATTCTACTGATTAACTGCACTTCGATCATCACTAAGTAGAGGTATAGCCTAGTAATTCGATATATTCATTCAATGCCTCTTCTATCATATGAATCTGACTTTTTGAAAACACTTTCGATGCGGTATTGGGTTTGCCTTCAAAATTTGAAATATGGTTGCCATGCCAATGGTTCACTTTGTCGAATTCAAAGGCATTGGAGAATTGAGACGCGTAATTCTTCCTTACATGGCTGACTTGATATTTTTCACTGATCTCTCTCTGCAGTTCTTTACGCAGTTGGATCCCAAAGAATGATTCCAATTGATTGAATATTACTGAGTGATCATGATAAAAGTCCTCGTATTTTAATAGCACCATATTTGCTCTTTTCAACATCGTGCACAATTGGACAAGGCCATTCTCTTTTAACAGGCGGATTTGCTCTTGAATATTTTCTTCTGTTGGTGTTTTTTGAAGAAAAAGCAAATTGGAAGAAATACAGTCGATAGGATTTCTATAAGTGCTGACAAGTGTTGCATTTTTTTCATCCTTTTTATTCAACTTATGAGCTTTGATTATTTTTTTCTTGGGGAAGATCTCTCTCAGAAAGTTGAATACCAGTGTACTACCACTTCTAATGGGGCTAAATTGGATAATGGTCGGTCTTGTTCGTAACATTGATATCATTGAGATGATTTATTGGAGTAGGCACTTCTTATAGTCTGCAGTGCTGGCCTAAGTCTCATTAACGTCAAGGTCAGTTCTTTTCTGGAAATGAACGTGAGAAAAATAAGGACAATGATAAATTGTGTCAATCCAAATAACTCATAAGAAAGCCCGGATATACTTCGTAGCTGATGAGTGATAACAATTAATCCTAGAACTGTTATGATCCAGTACAATTGCTTGTGAGTAAAAAGAACTGCTTTACTGAACCCCCAGCTTTTCCAGCTACGGATCATGAAATTGATCAGATTAGCAATCAAAAAGGAGATTAATATACCCATTAACCCGCTATGTGGAACCATCAATACAAAGCCCACAAGCAAAATCGCTGTAGAAATGGACATGATGATCAAAATCATTTTTGATTTTTTCTCAGACATGAGCTTCAAACTAGGGACGCTGGTGAGCATTTTCGGAATCATCGACAGACTGGCAAGAGGAAGTAATGGGATGATTTGTAGATACTTCTCATTGCTAGTCAGTAAAGCCAGGTTGCAACCCAGCATTAAGGTTCCTGAAATTACAAGTAATCCAATCCTGACATGTGCAGAAACAATGTCGTGCATTCTGCCATAATTAACTGATTCTTCAGATTTCAACATTCGGAATAATTCTGGTGAGAATCCACTCCAAATGCTATTGAAAAGCTTGTTAGTAACAAGCATGAAAGTAATGATCAATGAGATTCGGCCTACATCTGCCAAAGTCATTAGTTTTTCCACAAATAGCCTGGCTCCTGCCGAATAAAACCACTCTAGGAAGATCAGTGGAATAAGTGGAACGGATAACCTTAGTGTCGGTTTTAAAATTGACCGATTTACCTTGAAATTTATTAGGTGACGTTGCGACAAAAGCAGATACCCAACGATAAATGAAGTTGACAGAAGACTTCCAAGTACGGAGCCAGTGACACCCATGTCTCTTTCTACTATTAGGAAATATTGAAAAGCAACCCCTAAGGAAAGTGAGGCTAGTGAATATCGCATGCATACTTTTAATTGATATGCATTACGTTGATACATCAGATAAATAATTTGTAACTGACTTAACATGGCCGTTGCCATGACGATTAACCCTTCTTTCTCGAATGTAACTGATGAAGAGGTCAGAAAACTGCTGAAGAAGAGCTTACCGACAATCGCGAAGAGAATGAAGTTGAGGATACTCACAACAATAACTGAAGTGAATATAGTAGACTGAAATTCCTTTAAATCATTGATTGCCAAGTTGTAATCAAAGTAAGTAACTGAAGCCCCCGCATTTAACTGCAGGCAGGCCACCATACCGAAGAAGTTTCCGAAAAACAGAAGTAACGAAAGTGTGCCGTAATCTGCAACACTTAAGTGTTGCAGATAAATGGGCAAGGTGAAAATCGAGACCATCGATGGCAACATGCCCAATACCGCATAGAGGATTGCCGCTTTCACGGGTTTAGAGAATTGGGCTT
Organism: Cyclobacteriaceae bacterium; assembly: GCA_965215825.1. Lineage (GTDB taxonomy): Bacteria > Bacteroidota > Bacteroidia > Cytophagales > Cyclobacteriaceae > JAWPMT01. The sequence continues at coordinate 325,023 of CBDCEM010000003.1, forward strand.
CTTTTTGATTGCTCATGATTTCATTACTGCCGTCAAGATTTCACAGTTGGTTTTTAGACTGAGAATATTGTTTAAAGCCGCTGATCAGGGACAAGCTGAATGAGAGTGAAATCAGAGAAGAAGAAACAATTAAGAGGTATGATGTGATTATACTATTGAGTATAAATGCAAAAGACAAACTGAAAAAGAAAATCACAGCGACAGTAGCTCTGAATTTTTTCGGCGGAAACTTTGAGTTTGAAGGAACCCAGAAGAAAAATAATTGATAAAGGTATCTCATCATACCAGGAATTAGTATCCACCAATCGACAGTGCCATTTGCAAAATGTATCCACGATAGTAAGTAAACAAGTTGAGCATCTGCTTCTGAGTCAAATCGTTCTCCATATTCACTGCATTGATTCAATTTTCGTGCAATAAAGCCATCTAATCCGTCTAACAGGATCACGAAATTGAAGATTACGAATAGTGTAATATTGGACAGATCCTTAAAGTAAAAGGCCAATAACATCATGAATATCAACCTCACTGCAGTGATTAAGTTAGGATAGCCTAAACCTAATGGTTGATAGGATAAGGACTTTGTGGATTTTTTCAGATCGATGATCAAGACAATAAAAGATGCCCCGATCAGACTTAACCACACGAGATGGAGTCTGGCTTCCCAAAACACAAGGAGCCCTAAAAGGTTAATTAAGGCATGCGAATAGACCCAACGTTCATGGAATTTCCCTAAATGAATCTTACCGGTTGCTGACTTATCCGGAAGTGTCAAATTCAATGCGATTCTTTGTTTCATTTTCCCAAGAATGTTGAATTAAAGCCTAATTCCCTCTGGCTCATAAGATGGCGTATTCTCATGAGACATAGCATAATACCTTGTGAATGCGTTGAGGAATGCCGAATACAATGCCTCATGAGCCAGAGGGAATTGGATCTTGGCAATGTCTTTCACAAAATGGTATTTGGAGAATTCTTCTACAAAAGGCTGGTGTTTAGTGATAATGTGGATCGGAGTGTCCAGGCCATAAGTCTCTGTATCGCAAATCATGGGAGGTTGATGATCTCCAATAAGAAAGAAAATGTCTTTTTCATTTTTATGGTTGACCATAAATTCACTGATTACGTCGTATTCATATTGGATGACCTTCTGATAGTCCCTTATTTTGGGAGGGTTTAAGAAACCTTGCTCCATTACCTTGCTCCCACTAGGTTTATTAAGAGACCTCCAGTCTTCTACAAATTTGGGTAGGATGAAGGGGCTGTGGGAATTCTTCGTTAGGTAGAAATAAGTGTATGGTGAGGTGCATTCGCGATTGATCAGATCCATCATGAAGTTCATACTATATTGGTCCGGGGGACAAGCTCCAAAGCCATATTGATCTCCCTTATAGTTGATGTCATGAGCTAATACCCAGCGATCAATTTGATAAAACTCCCTCATTTCTTCGTATGGAACGGTAATTCCATTGATGGGATTGATAGGATTAAGATTGTAATTTTTGTATCCTGCGGATCTGAGAATTTTCAACAAACTGTTGCTTTGCCGGAAAATAGGATCATATAGATGATTTTCAAATAAGACGTTATTGTCCATACGATAGCCATAGAGCATGGATGAATAGGTAAGCCAGGATTGTCCGCCCGTAGTAGTCGAAGTGGAGTAATTCGATCGAGTATGGTACCCTTCTTGACCTATTTTTTTACTGAAGGCGTTAAATACGGAAATAGATTCTTTCTCAATGGAAGGCTCTTTAAAATAATAAGAGCCATAAGATTCAATGAATATGATGAAAATGTTCGGTGGACTTTCTTTCAGTTTTATTTCAATTCCTGCCCGCTTAGATTGATATTTTTGACCGAAATTCTCTTTTGAGAGTTGATAATTTTGATAGCTTCTTTTTAAGTTGACTAGTAATTCCACTGTCGTAAAGTGGAACCTCATGTAGATGTCATTTGGATAGGTCTTGGTGAGCCCTTTGATGGATTTGACTGAATAGGTAACAAGTAAGAGCCAGGCGAGTGAAAAAATATTGGTTATCAATGACGGACCAACTAAAGTACTTTGCTCAAATAAGTTATGAAAGCTCCAATTAAAGGCGAAAACCAACAACGCAAAGGCAGCTATGGAAAAAACAATCTTTAGAGGAGATTCACTCCAGACAATTGAAATTCCACTTTTGAGAAGCTTCAAATCACCAAAAAGAATAGGTTCCTGATGATAAATTTTTCTCAGGAGATACTGGTACTGATTGAACAGAAACAATATTGTATAAATTCCTGTAACTAAAATATGGAGACGGGAAAAGTCCAGAAACCTTGAGAGAATAAGAATAATCGAGATTTCATTGACAAATCGAAGCATATCCAGATTCGAACTGGTGATGAGGCCCAATGTCTTTTTTTTCTTTAGGTCTGTAAGGAAGGGTAAAAAATGACTGTCATGAATGTAAAAAATATAGTTGATCAGGAAATTTAATCCATTCAAAAGAAGGAATGCGGTCCAAAAAACAAGTTCAAAAACCCAGTAGTCCATAGGTATGCGGCGCAATGTTTACCCATACATGAATTGTTGACACTTAGTTGCTTGAAGAGGCAAGAACTTGGCTTGCTGAAACGATCAAATCAAAAGATTTATTTACCTCGATTGCGAAAGACTCTGAATAAATTCTTGGTATCTAGTTCCTGGTAATCCGATTGATCGGAGATGAGGTCATAAATTTCTTCTTGTGTAAACGTAAGCCTGTCCAATAAATTAGTGACATTGATCTTCTCCAAGAAGAGTTTAGACTCTTCATCGAGAAATTGCAGCTTATCGTAGTTGTTTAAAACAACTTTTGATTTCTCAATCACAGAAGGAGGTGGTTAAAAGACGTTCGCAAAAATGCCTTTGACCAAAATAGTCAAAGAATTTAAGTTTCTAACGATGATCTTTCTATAAAAGATGGAAAAAATATCAATTCTTTTTCCACAGACATTTCACAACTTTTTGATGAAAGACCCGTCTAAGCGAAAACAACTAACCAAAGTTGAATACTTAGTTTTGCGGGAATTTTTGATATCCACATGGAAAAAAGAAGAGTAGTAGTTACAGGAATGGGAGCCTTGACTCCCATTGGAAACGACCTTTCAGCGTTCTGGGAAGGATTAAGCACAGGAAAATCCGGAGCTGCCCCGATCACTTATTTTGATACAACAGCATTCAAAACAAAGTTTGCTTGTGAACTCAAAGATTTCGATATCAGGGATCACCTTGATCGTAAAGAAATCAGAACCAATGATCCCTATGTGCAGTATGCACTGGTGAGTACTCAAGAGGCCATTGAAGATGCAGGTTTGAACTTTGAAGAAATTGATCCCTTTCGAGTAGGAGTAATCTGGGGTACCGGAAATGGAGGGATTCAGTCGTATTACAACGAAGTTGTAGATTACCTCAAAAGTGAAACAGTTCCTCGTTTCAATCCCTATTTCATTCCTAAGATCATTCCGAATATGGCTTCAGGTGTGATCTCTATTAAGTACGGGCTCAAAGGCGTTTCATTCACACCCATTTCTGCATGTGCGACAGGAAATACTGCCATCATTGAAGCCATGAACTATATCCAGTGGGACAAGGCAGATATGATCATCGCCGGTGGATCAGATGCAGCCATCAATGAGCCTGGTATTGCAGGCTTTAATGCGAACAAGGCCCTTTCTAAAAGAAATGATGATCCCCAGCATGCTTCTCGCCCTTTTGATAAAGACAGGGATGGTTTTGTGATGGGAGAGGGTTCAGGAACCTTGATTCTGGAAGAGTTGGAGCATGCGCAGAAACGCGGCGCCACAATTTATGCTGAGGTAGTAGGAGGAGCCATGACGAGCGATGCATATCACTTGACTGCTACTCATCCGGATGGCGAAGGAGCTCAACGCGCGATTCAGCTGGGACTTGCTGAGGCAGGCCTGACGATCAATGATGTAGATTATGTGAACATGCATGCAACTTCCACACCACTTGGCGATATCAGCGAATTGCAGGCATTGAATGCTGTTTTGACGGGTAAATCACCTAAGATCAGTGCAACTAAGTCTATGACTGGGCATTTACTTGGCGGAGCAGGAGCGATAGAAGGGATTGCTAGTATACTTGCTATCAAACATCAATTTGTGCCTCCCACGATCAATACCACTGAGCTGGATGAAGCCGTGCCGGAGAACCTGGATATTGTTATTGGGGAGGGCCAGAAAGCTAATTTGAATGTTGCCATCAGCAATACCTTTGGGTTTGGTGGTCACAACGCGATTGTGGTGATGAAGGGAGCGGAAGACTTGAACTGATAGAGTTTGTCGGGGGTAAAATGAGTCCCCCGTAAATTTGGCCCTAAACAGTGACCTCCGCCTTTTCACACCGTCCATTGATGGGTGGATTGAATTTTGTGACGGTAACGGTAACCCGCTCGATTTGTGGAAACTTTTTTTGTACTTTGCTTCGAATCGATACCGCAAGATGTTCCAACAAATTTGCGGGTTTGTCCATGACCACTTTCACCAATTCATAGAGTTCCGCATAGTCGATGGTATTACCTAATTGGTCGTCACCTACTGCGTCTTCAAAAGGATAATCGATCGAGAGGTCAACTTCAAATTTGTTGCCTTTGACACGTTCTTCTTCATAAACGCCATGGAAGGCAAAGAATTCCATGCCTTTCAGTTTTATCATTCCCATGAATTATGCCTTAAAGCGTGTCAAAAAATGAACTGCCCTGACCTTCTTCTTCTTTGGGTTCGGGAGGAGGCATTGTGGTTTTTTTGACCTTGATTTTGCGCTGAACTGGAGTAGTTCCATTTTTTGATACGGAAGGATTGGTCCCTGTTTTCGTAGGGGATGCGGGAGATTCTACTTCAGGCCGAACCTCGTTCTGAGCTTCAGGGATGGTAGCTTTTGGTCGATCCAAACCTTCTTTCGACTTGAGAAATGACTCAAGTCTCTTGCTACTATCAGCATCTTTGGGGTTCAACGTCGGGATTTTGTCTGCAACAGCAGGGTTAATCTCTAGTTTTTGATCTTTAATCCGCTGTTCAGACTCGCGAACCATACTCTTGACACGCTTCATGTGGTCTTCAACCTTAAAAGGTTCTGACTGCCTGCTGCTGCGATCCAGGCGTTCCATGATATCAGCGGACAAAATCTTTAATTCGCCGAGCAGATTATCTCTTTGGTTTTCTAGCGAGCGGTAATTCTTTTCAAGATCTTTTAATGCCTCTTGCATTTCGTCGATCATTTCCTTGGCTTGCATTTCAGCCTGTTCAATGATACTACTGGCCTTACTTTTCGATTCACGCATCAGACCCTCAGCATTCATCTGTGTTTCCTTTAAGTGTAGTTCTGCTGCTCTATTGGCTTGTTCTACAAGATTGGCTCCAGTGTCTTCAGCCGTTTTCAATGTCTTAAAGAGTGAGTTTTCTACTTCACGAAGCTTCTGCACCTCCTTTTCGGCCTGATCTAATTTAATTTTGTATTCTTTATTTTCATCGAGTACACGCTCCCATTCGTTGGATAGGGACTGTAAAAAAGCCTGAACCTCGTCCTTATCGTATCCACGTAGCTTTTTCTCGAATGCTTTTTGCCGTATCTCTATTGGCGTTATTTTCATTTGTCAATCTCTTACAAAAAGGCCGCTTACCAACCGCAAAGTGAACACCTTTTCCATTTAATTCAAAACCCTAATTCCCAGATAGATACACTACGGTCGTCACTACAAGACGCCAAGAGCGTATCTGAGAGCCATTTTACTTTGTTCACGGAGGTGGCATGACCCGCATACCTTGCTTTGTCGATCACTTTTAAGAGCCGGAACGTATTAGCATCCCAGACCTTCACCGACTTGTCCATGCTACAAGTTACGAAATAATGGCCACTGGGGCTGAAATCAATCGCATTGATTGCATACATATGTGCAACAACGGATTCGTGGAGGGTATAATTATCCGTATTCCATATTTTTAGATGAGCATCTCTACTACCACTTAGCAAATACTTCTCATTCGGACTGGTCACGACAGAAAATACGGAATTACCGTGAGCTTCAATTTCCCAGTTTTTCTTAAAAGTAGTGGCATCCAGTACTTTGATCGTATGGTCACTAAACCCGACGGCTACTTCGTTGCGATTCGAGATAAATGTCAGACTTCTTGCACTTTTATCTGAGAGTTGATTGCGATGTAAAACAACCATTTCCGGACTGACCACAATCACTTCTCCATTTCCGGTTCCAATCCAATAATTACCCTGAATTACCTGAATGTCAAAATATGCGGATTGGCCCAGTTTGATTGACTTTGTTTCTTGATTTTGAATCAGATCAATTACATGCAACCCCTCGTTATTCTCTGCTACAAGAAGTTGATTCTCGGTAATATTCATTGCGTATATGGATGAATTCACTTTGGCAATCACCTTGCCGTTTTCAGTGTCACTCAAGTTCCATCTAACGACCATGCCATCTGCGCCTGCTGAGATCAATTCATCGTCACCAATGGCAACAAGTGTGTAGAGACAATCTTTGTGTCCCTTGAGCAAATGCTTTTTTTGTACAGAAACTTTATTCATTGGAAAGAGATGGCTCAAAATTATTACAATTGCTTTTTAATTGTTTTTGTTCATGCCTTTACTGCTTTCAAAAAAAATAGATGACCAGGATGCCGCCTATGCAGTCTGGAAAATCTCCGAAACAAATGGGCAATTGCAGCAGATGATTAATGAACAACCGCCTGAGAGTTATCACCCAACCAAACAGGCCGAATGGATGGCTACCAGAATGTTGGTGGAGAACCTTTGTCAACGTTTTGGGCTGGAATACAAGGGAATTATCAAAGACGAATATGGAAAACCTTTCCTAAAAGATCAGACGGCACAAATTTCCATTTCACATTCTTTTCCTATCGCTTCGGCAATGATCCATAAGTCATCCCCCTGCGGCATCGATGTAGAATGGCCGAGGGCAACAATGCAACGCATTCAGCATAAATTTCTTAATGCGGAAGAGTTTCAATATCGAGACGACCAACAATCATTGTGTGTCATTTGGGCAGCAAAAGAGGCGATTTACAAACGATATGGAAAAAAACAATTGTCATTTAAAGACAACATGAAAGTAGAGATTAATTCACAAGGCCTTCGAGGGTGGATCATAATAAACGGGGAAAAAACAGAGATTCCCATGGTTCATGAGCAGGTGAAGCAATATTTATTGGTGTATACTTTTTGAGCGTTTTTCTATGGAATAAAAAGAGCCAAACTAAAAATTATTTCGACTGAACCTGCCAAAATACTAATCCACATACCGCTGCCCCAGGGCCTTCAATAACATCTTAATTTCATCAGTCTTCTGGTATTCGCCCAATTTTTCAAAAGACACAATCAGGTTTCGAAGAAAACGAACGGCTATATCCATATGTGAGCACGGTTCGAAATGCGTGTCGTTGGGATCTAGTTGCAGATGAGCGATATAATTCTCAATGTCTTCCTTGGAAAAAATTAACCCTTTGTTAAATACATTGATGTAAAACTGGATCTGATCTGATTTGTAAGTAAGAATGAAAAGATTTGGCAGGTTTACACCGTAAATCGGAAGCTCCAGTTTTCTTGCAATCAACAAATAAATGGCACTAAGAGAAATTGGATTACCACGTTTAGATTCCAACACGGCACTGATCATCGAATTTGCCGGTGAATGAAAATTCTTAGTGTTGGCTCGGAATTTCAGTTGATCAAACAAGACATTGTTGATGATTCTGATTTGATCAAAAGGCGACAAGTCATCTTTTAACTCACGCCATGTTTCGATGTAATGTTGCTCAACTTGACTGGCAAGCTCACTGTATTCAAGGTCCGGATATTGGTAAGTGCAGATAAGCCACAACACCTTCAGTAGGTCCTCCTGGTCACCAGCCTGCCATTCCGTAAGCCTTTCTTGAACCAATTCGAATTGCAGCTGATGAATAAGGTCCTCGATCCTTCTTTGCAAGGTCGGATTAAAATTGATCTCCCATTCATTTTCCAAAAAAGGAATGATGCCCGTCCCTTGAGCAAGGATTTTATCCTCGACGTGAGATACGACTTCCATGTCATCATCATCCAGAAGTACCACTAATGCTTTTAATTCAGCGTCTGTCATCTATTTAGGTCTGAATGACCCCTACATTCATCGGTTTTTCGATAGGTGCCTGATTGGCCGCTTTGATGCCTTCAGATAGAACTTTTCTCGTTTCCAAGGGGTCAATGATTCCGTCGACCCACAGCCTCGAGGCTGCATAGTAAGGGCTGATTTGCTCATCATAAGAAGCTTTGATTTCGTCCAGATGCTTCTTCTTATCCTCTTCTGAAATTTCCTGTCCACTGGATTCCAGCGCCGCAATTTTAATTTGTAGAAGTGTTTTCGCAGCGGAATTGCCGCTCATTACAGCAATCTCAGCGGTAGGCCAGGCAAATATTAACCTTGGGTCATACGCTTTGCCGCACATGGCATAGTTACCTGCACCATACGAGCTACCTAGAATTATACTAAACTTTGGTACAACCGAATTAGAAACAGCGTTAACCATTTTGGCACCATCTTTAATGATACCTCCATGCTCCGACCTGCTTCCTACCATGAAACCATTGACATCATGTAGGAAGATTAACGGAATCTTTCGTTGATTGCAATTCATGATAAATCGAGCAGCTTTATCGGCAGAATCGCTGTAGATCACACCACCCATTTGCATCTCGCCTTTCTTAGTTTTGACAACCTGACGTTGATTGGCAACGATGCCCACGGCCCAACCATCGATACGCGCATGACCACAAAGGATGGTTTTTCCATAATCTTTTTTGTATTGGTCAAACTCAGAATTATCCACCAGGCGTTCGATGACCTCCACCATATCATAGGTTTGAGAGCGGTCCGTTGGAAACAATCCGTAGAGTTCTTTCGTGTCTTTCTTGGGCCCCGCAGGGGCTACGCGATCGAAACCGGCATTTTCCGGCTGACCTATTTTGTCAAACATCTTTTTGATGGCATCCAGGCAATCCTGATCCGAATCAAACTTGTTGTCGGTTACACCAGAAATCTCGCAGTGCGTTGTAGCACCACCCAAGGTTTCATTGTCGATTGTTTCACCAATTGCAGCTTTTACAAGATAGCTGCCTGCCAGGAAAATGGATCCCGTCTTGTCCACAATTAGGGCTTCATCTGACATGATTGGGAGGTAAGCCCCTCCGGCAACACAACTTCCCATAATGGCTGCTATTTGTACTATCCCCATAGAGGACATTTTGGCGTTATTGCGAAATTGTCTCCCAAAATGTTCTTTGTCTGGAAAGATCTGATCTTGCATCGGCAAGAAAACACCCGCACTGTCCACCAAATAGATGACCGGCAGTCGGTTTTCCATGGCGATCTCTTGTGCTCGCAAATTCTTTTTGGCTGTCATTGGGAACCATGCTCCTGCTTTTACAGTGGCATCATTCGCGACGATCATACACTGTCTACCTGCGACATAACCGATCCCGGTAACCACACCTGCAGAAGGGCAGCCCCCTTGTTCAGCGTACATGCCATCGGCGGCCAAAGCACCAATTTCAACAAAATTGGAGTCATCATCGGTGAGGTAGTCGATGCGCTCTCTTGCAGTTAATTTGTTCTTCTTGTGTTGTGAAGCGATCTTTTTTTCGCCACCTCCAAGGTGCACTTGCTTCAGTTTGTAGTTCAGACGAGACAAAAGTTGCTTGTTCTCATCTTCATTTTTGTTAAAGTTGATGTTCATTGATCCAATAAAGGGGTGAAGGCACAATAAGTTCTATTTGCCTTTAAGTTTTTCGTGTTTCCGTCCGAGAGGTTTCAAAAAATCCTTAGGATACTGATCAAAATGGATCAAAAGCTTATCCAGATCCTGAATGGTTTTATGCAAATCTTGATAAAGGCTATCACTACTTATCAATTTACCGATAGAACCTTCTCCGCTATTAATTTTATCGAGGGTCTCAGCAAGTGAGCTGGTAACTGTATTGACATCATCCAAAATTTTACTGATTTTCTCAGGCTCAATTTCCTCCATTACATCGCCTGTTTTGCTCAATATGGGTTTGAGCTCTTCAACCCGGGCATTGAGGTTCTTGATCAGATCATTGGTATTAGACATGATGCCCGATATCTCATTTTTGTTGGCCTCCATGAGTTCCCGCACGGCAAGCAATGTCGTGTCGAGGCTTCCAACAGCGCTTTTTACCTGATCACCGATCCCCTCAAATTCTTTAAGTAAGGCATTTAGGCGATTGATCGTAATATTCAGGTTTTGCGCGACGGGTTGTGCAGTTTCCAAAATCTCCTCTAGTCCTTTATCAATTTGAGATTGTAAAGTATCACCAGGAACAAGGGCCTGGCCCGAATTTGAAGTCCGAAGTACGATAGAGGTGGATCCTAATAAATCACTGGTAAGTTCGGCGATAGTACTTTTATAAAGTACAATCTCATCTTCGACATCAAATTGAACCAATACCGAATTTCCTTGCTTGGGCAGTAATTTGGTGGCCGTCACCTTTCCTACAGGCACACCATTGATGCTCACAGGGTTGGACAACTGCAATGTGCCAATATTGGGAAAGATTGTGTAGTAGTAACTCGTTCGTGAGAGAAAGTCACTTCCTTTCAAAAAATTAAAACCATAATAGAGGATCACCCCGGAAAGAACAGTGATGATGCCTATTCGAAATTCCTTAGACACTTAGATGTCAGTTTGTAGATTCAACTTCGTTTTTGTAATCGCGTATAGCGCGAAAGATACCGGACGCAATATAGCGCTGTTTCAGGTCATCGTTAAGATCTTCCTCCTCCTTAGAGTTAGATAAGTAGCCCGTTTCCACTAAGACACTGGGCATGGTTGTTTTGTAAAGAACATAGAAGCCTGCAGATTTAACACCACGACTTCTTCTGCCTGCTCTCGTACCAAGTTGTTCTTCAATACTTGTAGCTAGCTTTAGACTCCCTTCTTGAAAAGCACTTTGCTGCAAGGTGAGGAAAATGTATGATTCAGGTGAGTTAGGATCAAAACCATCATAATTTTCCAGGTAGTTCTCTTCTTGGAGAATTACAGCATTTTCGCGACGTGCCACTTCAAAGTTCTCATCGGTCTTGTGTAATCCCATAACATAGGTTTCGCTGCCATATATTCTGGGATTACTGATCCAGTTACAATGAACAGAAATAAATAGATCAGCGCCTTCTCGATTGGCAAAGTCCGAACGCTCCTGAAGCGTAGGAAAGCTATCATCATTTCTGGTAAAGAGTATCTCCACATCAGGGAGTTCCTCATTCATGATCCGGCCGAGATGCCTGGATATAGATAGGGCCAGGTCCTTTTCCTTAGAGACAGTTCCCCTGGTTCCTGGGTCTCTTCCTCCGTGACCAGGATCAATGACGATTTTAGTAATCGTATTTCTTGTCTTACCTGCTGGCGTGAAAGATGCCAGAACCAGTAAGAAAGAAAAGATAACCGGTATCGCAATATTTCTCACTCCTCTAATGTTGTAAAAGGTAAAATGCGATAATTTTGACGCAAAATTGCAAAATTTCCCACAAAATTTAAAATCCTAGACGGCTTGAGGCGAATTGTTCTTTTCGGGGTTTTCATCTTCAGTGCGCTGTTGTCACTTGCTCAGCAAGATAGTGTTCGACGTAATAACGTCGATTCACTGGATATTCGTACAGAAATACCGCTCAGTCAGGATTCTCTTGTTAATGCCCTCAGCGATTTAAATAATATTCCTGTCGATGCTCCAACGCAATTCGACACGACAAAGACCAAGACCAGAAGAGCTCAAGAAGGAGATATAGAAACTACCATCAATTATAAGGCGACAGATTCCATTTTTTTTGATTTAGAAAAACAAAATATCAGCATGTACGGGGATACCCACATTGACTATGGTGATATAAGTCTCGATGCGGATCAAACGAATGTGAATTGGTACGACCAAACCATTTCCTCACAATACAGTGAGGATTCGACGGGCCGCAAAGTGGGGAAACCCATTTTTACAGATCAACAAGAGATATATGAGACGGAAAATATACTTTACAATTTTAAAAATAAAAGGGCGGTCATAAGGGGAGTAGTGACGGAACAGGATGGCGCCTTTATGCATGGAGAAGATGTAAAGAAAAATGAGAATGATGAGCTATTCATTAAGCGAGCCAGGTACACCACTTGTAATTTGGCAGACCCACATTTCTTCATTGAAGCAGACATCATCAAAGTAATTCCGAGTAAAAAAATCCTTGCAGGACCAAGTGTTCTAAAGTTCAGATCTACCGAAGAAAAGTCCATTTTCACCCCATTGGCACTTCCTTTTGCAATGTTCCCACAGCCAAAGAGCAAGGTCTCTGGAGTGATTTTCCCCAGTTATGGAGAGGAGAACAGAAGAGGTTTCTTTCTAAGAAGAGGAGGGTACTATTGGGCGATGAGCGACTATGCCGATTTGCGGGTTACGGGTGATATTTATAGTAAAGGTGGTGCTGGGTTCGAGGTTAGCTCAAACTATAAGAAAAGATATGCATTCAGTGGATCGTTTTCTTACTCTTTTAACCGTACGATCACAGATGATGTGGAAGGAGGAGCCATTAGTAATGACACCTGGGTAAGATGGAGTCACCGACCGGAAACAAGAGGAAATTCCAGCTTCAGTGCTTCAGTATCATTGGGTAGCTCCTCGTATAGTCAAAATCAAAACCTGGTCAATCAGGACTTTCAGCGAAGTATTAACGCCAGGTTTACATCAAACCTGAGTTATCAGCAGCGATTCCGATGGTCGAGCTTGTCGCTGAACGCTCGTCAAAATCAGAACATTTCAACGGGAATCATGAATGTGACAGCACCAGAAGTCACATTCAATGTCAATCGGGTTAATCCTTTTAAGAAAATTGTTCGAAATTCGAAATCCCCACTTTCGAAACTGAACTTCAGTCACAATTTCGTGGCGAGGAGTGAATTTAGTAACGCGCCTTTGGGCTCATCGGGGTTGAACATTGTCAATACATCAACTACTAATGCAGATACATTGGACTTTTTCAATGAACTGGATCGTGTTTTTTCAAGAGGCAGGTATGGTGGTCGACATACAATTCCAGTTTCTACTTCTTTTAGTTTCTTAAAATATTTCACGGTAACACCTTCTTTCAATTATCAGGAATTGTGGTATACACAGGAGCTTAATTGGTCCTACAATGAGGAACTTCAGGGTTTGGAAGTAGACACGGTAGGGAGGTTTAGTCGGGCAAGCTCATGGAGGTCCAGTATGTCTATGAACACCATCTTATACGGAACTTATTTTATAAAAGGAAAGCGAATTGAAGCGATTCGCCACGTGATAACACCCAGCATTTCCGTATCCTATAACCCCGATTTTGGGGATCCATCCAGGGGTATTTTTCAGGATGTACAAATTGATGAGACAGGTAGAACAAGACGCTTAAGTAAATATGAAGGATTTGTATATGGCTCACCGCCTGGAGGTGAAAGCCAAAGCGTGAGCTTCAGACTTCAAAATAACCTGGAGATGAAAGTACGGAACCTTAAAGACACCACCGGTCAGGAATTCCGTAAGATTAAGATCTTTGATAACCTGTCTTTCGGTTCGGGATACAATTTCGCAGCTGATTCATTCCAATTATCAAATCTTACTTTTCAGGCCAGAACCAGTTTCTTGAAACGGGCCATAGGTGTCAACTTTTCAGGAACTATCGACCCATATGTTTATAATTTAATCAGTGAATCTACTAGTGCCGCAGGTACCAGAACAGTTGTTCAGGAGCGAGTTGACCGTTTTGCCTGGGATAATGGTGAAGGTTTAGGACAGTTATCCAGGTTGTCGACGAATGTCACACTTACGTTAAGTCCCCAGACTTTTAAGAAAAATGGCGGAAATTCAAATGGAAGCGATAATCAGCAAAATGACCAACGTCAAGGCCGTGACTTGAATAATACAAGCTTCTTTGATGACCCAAGCCTTGCCGATGATGTTGCCAGTCCAGACCAACTACAACCCATACTGAATAATCCTGATCAATATGTTGACTTTAACTTGCCATGGAGACTAAATGCCAATTATTCGATCAGCAGAAGTAAAACGGGATTTCAGGATTCCCGAATCAACCAAACCCTGTCTTTCGGTGGATCGGTAGCATTGACGCCAAAAACACAAGTCTCCTTTAATTCAGGATATGACCTGGAGGGAAAAGAATTTACCACCACAAGAATTAATGTGGCGCGAGATTTGCACTGCTGGACATTGTCCTTCAATGTGGTCCCTTTCGGAAGGTTCCAGTCGTTTAACCTGACGATTCAGCCACGTTCATCACTACTGCAAGAATTGAAGATAGAACGTCGACGAAACTTCCTGGATTTCTTCAACTAGCCTTACTCTTTCTTTGATAATGCAAAGGCCCATGCCTGTCTTCGGAGCCTATCCAATTTCATTGGCTCTGTCATAATTCCGACACTTTACGCTTCTACCTCCCTGACGAACAAACTATCTGCTAACATCGCCGGTAGAGGATTGAAGCAGTATGGTATTCATCCGTTTAAATTTCCTGTGATATGAAAATAAGATCTCTGATAGCATTAATAACACTCTGGTTGACGAGTTGTGTCGGCACAGACCTGGTAGAAGATCAACTTAGTGCCATGACACTTTCCGCGGCAGGAGAAGAAGAAACCATCAACGGCAGTATTGCCCGATTAATTGGAGAGTCAGTAACCCTGGAAGCCTGGGGAATGTCGGATCTTGGAGGCTCTTTTCAGGTAGTGGAGGCCACTTGGTCCAGTTCTGCTCCAACAGTAGCTTCAGTCGATGAAGATGGAAATGTGACTGCTTTATCCGGAGGTACTGCAATGATCACTGCATCTTCGCAAGGCATTGAAAGTGATCCGGTAACGATCTCCATTGCTGCTGACTTGAATACAGTAGCTCTGATTCAAATTGTTGCTGAAAATGATGCGTCGGTGATAAATCCTGGTGAGACTTTACAACTTTCAGGGTCCGCCTTAAATGCCGCTGGGGGCGAGATAGAGGGGAACACTATTTCCTGGAGCAGTAGTAATGAGGATGTGGCAAGTGTAGACGAAAATGGACTCGTCACGGGAATTACTGATGGTTCTGTACGTATATCAGCAAGTGCGGCAGGCATTACTGGCTTTGTAGATCTTTTCATTGGTGATGCTTCATCACTTTCTAGAATCGGAGCTTGGGAAGGACTCAATGGCTATCGGGCAAGCGGAGAAGTAACATTGATGGTCAATGATGATGGAAACTTATCCATGGTGCTTTCCGACGATTTTTCGGCACAAGACGGACCTGGTCTTTATTTCTACCTCTCCAATAGCAGGAACAGTGTTTCTGGGGGTATTGAGATTGGAGCAGTGCGATCATTAAACGGTGCTGATACGTATGAAGTACCGGAAGGGGTTGGTCTCAATAACTTTAATCATGTGGTGTTGTATTGCAAGCCTTTTGGAGTCGGATTTGGAACTGCACAACTTGACAATTAAGATGAAGAACATGAAAAACATAGGAATCAGCTTACTGCTGATGATAATCACATTGGGAGCATCCGCACAGGGAGCATGGCCCAAAAAACAAAATGAAGGATTCTTTAAGCTGAGTCAATCAGTTATTGTATCTGATGCATTCTACTCCCCCGAAGGTACAATTCAGGATATCAAAACTGCTGGAGTACACATATCCAGTATTTATGCTGAATATGGACTTACAGATAAGCTGACAGCAGTGGCTTTTGTCCCATTCCTTTTTAGAAACACAATCAATCGGCAAGAATTCCTAGTTTCTACCAACGAAGAAGAGGGTGATGAATCCAACAGTTTTGGAGACTTTAATATTGGTTTGCAATATAGTCTCTTGCAGAAAGGCCCTTTTGTGCTTTCTACGAGCCTTTTACTGGGCGTTCCCTCAGGGGAAACTGCTGGAGGTGAGTCCATGATCTTACAATCTGGAGACGGGGAGTTCAATCAATTATTAAGGGTGCACGCTGGCTATTCTTTTTATCCGAAGCCATTTTATGCTGCGGCTTATGCAGGTGTTAATAATCGGACCAAAGACTTTTCAGATGAATTTCATTTTGGACTGGAAGCAGGAGCCGCGTTTCAGAGTGGATTCTTTGTCGCATTGAAATTGGCAGTTGTGGAGTCCTTCATGAACGGTGATGCTTCGGCAAGTCAGACTGGAATATTTTCTAACAACACTGAGTTTATCTCTTTTGGCCCTGAGTTGGCCTATTCATTTGGAAATAATTGGTCGGTTGCTGGTAGTGCACTAGGTGCTTTCAGTGGCCGCAATATCCTGGCTAGCCCAATGTATTCTCTCGGGATCGTATTTGAATTAAAGTAAAGTTGGGAAGATTGTTTTTCAAAATATCGACCTGAACTCTGAATATGCCTGGCCCTATATAATATCCCGGGTGTCATGATATAGTTCTGAAAAAAGGAACACCATCCTGGTTTTTTCGGGTGGTGTTTTCTTTTATACCTCCAAATGCTAATCTATTCGGATAAATCGCTCTTTTGATTATGCAGAACATTTGTAGAACAAGAGAAAAGTTGCGAACAGCTAGGGGAGTTTCTTAACTTTCATTGTTACTAATATTGATTTGCTAAAAAGGAAGTTTGTGTATTGTAAGATCAAACCCAGATTTCTGAGCCAACAATGAAATTATGAATCCATTATTATCTCATTCCTCGACCATCCTGGCTGTTTCAGATGTTGCGGCTTCCATTGAGTTTTATGTTGAAAAGCTAGGATTTGATTTGACTTTCAAATGGGAAGACCCAGTGACTTATGCTGTGGTGAAGAGTGGGGAAATAGGGATTCACCTTTCCTTAAAGTCCGATAAACACCAAATCAGTCAAGAACATGTTCAAATCGCCATTTTCACACACGATGTGGATGAGGTATACCGTCAATGCCAGGAAAATGGGATCAAGATCCATGCAGAGATTGGAGATAGAGACTATGGTATGCGTGATTTTGATATCACCGATCCCGATGGGTACATCATTGGGTTTAGTCAGGAGTTAGCCAGCGTAAAACATTAAGCCAGGGCTTTACTAACCTCCTGTGACTTTTCTATCCTGGTGAAGTAGAGACTGATCAACCAGGATAAGGCTAAATACGCTATAACAATAAATGGAGCTCCTGATATAAAAGTATTTAGTAGGAACCAATCATTTGCCCAGAATAGAAATGCACCAAGCAATACCCTGAAAGTTTCCACATGCAAGGCGTAAGCGTGACGATCCATCAATAAAGTATAGCTAAAGATAGAGGCGATCAAAAACAAGCCTAGCATAAGAGCACTTTGAAAGGGTAGACTACTCAAAGAATTGAACATGTACATCATTACCGTAAAGACGATGACAAGTTGCGCCCAGGACCAACCCTTCAAGCTCACGGAGCTTTGCGGATCATATTTTTCATAACCGTAGACATCTTCAATCACCGCAAGTGGGTAATTCTTGGCAACATCGTCAGGTCGCCAGCCTGTCGGCATTACCCAGATTCTTAGTTTATCCCACCAGGATTGAGCATGCCATGCATCTTTGATCAGTTGCCACAAGTGCTGAAAATTAATCAGCAATGGATTCCATGTTCTAACAGGACGCTTTACGCCGTAAATGGGTGGTACGTCTTTCAGTTCTTCCTGAAATGTTCCGAAGAGTTTGTCCCAAATTATAAAGATCTGTGATAGGTTCTTATCCAGATATTGTTGATTGATAGCATGATGTACCCGATGATGAGAGGGAGTTACAATGATCTTTTCCAGAAACCCCATTCGGTTGATCAGACGCGTATGATACCAATATTGAGCAAACAAATGAAGGGGCTGAATTACTGCGATTACTTCTGGTGGAACACCCAAAATTGCGGTGGGGAACAAAAAAAGAAATCCCAATGAAAACCAGGCAGACACAGTTTGTCTCAAAGCACAACCCAGGTTGAACTCTTCGCTGCTGTGGTGGATAATGTGGTGATTCCAGAAATAATTGACTTTATGCTGAAGCCGATGGCTCCAATATCCTGCAAAATCTACCCCAATGAAAGCAATGAGGTAGGCATACCAGGTAGCTTCAATGTCGAATAGGCCGACCCTTGCCTCCACCCACCGGTAGGACAGAATCACAACGGTGAGACCCAGTACATCCTTGATCGAGTTGGTCAGTCCTGAACTGAGGCTCGATAGCGTATCCATACTTCGGATAACCTTGGCTTTTTTACGATTGGCTATGACAACTTCAATCAAAAGTAGGGCTATGAAGAAGGGTATGGCATAATTGAGTACCGCGACGTAAGCTTCCATCGTGCGCTGAATTTTTGGGTTGACCGTAAAAATAAAGAATCGACAAAAGACATTGAAAGTCGGCAGTATCAGCGCATCCAACCACCGCTTTGATTTCTTGTAAAATCCCAAAAGCATTTGTCCATTTGTTAACATTTAGGGATTCGATGAAGAACCTCTTTGGTATTTATGATGCAAACCAAGTATATTGATTGCCCATTCAGCTTTTCAAACAATAGATTATTGTTGACAGTTGAATTACAAGAATAAAATTCAGAAGTGCTTTAGTGCCTTCTTATATTGAGTTGTTACTAGTTAAATAAACCTTAATAAACCTATGAAGAAAGTCTATTTGCTGCTGATGGTAGTGTTGGTACTCAGCGGGTGTGGAAATTATTACGGGCATGTAATTGAGTCAGATTATAGTTTCGATGGAAATTTTGGGAGATACGACTCTTTTGATTTCATAGCTGATGGAAATTTTGAAGGTTCTGAACTTCATCAGGATCTTATTGAGAAATACCTTCAACAGACGCTGGTCAACTGGGGTTATGCCCAGAAAAAAAAGCGACCTAGTCTTCTGATTTTCTACAAACTCTACTATGATGATTTTCAAATGAAAGGGTATCAGCAACCAAATTTTGAAAATTGGGTCAGTCAAAGATATTCTGGCAACGTAGTTGCTTCTACCATTGCCGCAGAAGAGGCCGCTAGTGATTCTACCATTTCGTCTTTTGATCCCTATAGCGAAGTAGGTTCTTGGAACACAGCTGATGCAACATACGACCCGGTGCTTTGTGACTTGCGAGAAGGTACGCTTCTCATTTCCTTTTATGATCGCAAATTGAAAAAGACTATCTGGCAGGGATATGCTTCCGGTATTTTCGGCAATGATCGATTTGATAACAATCGTTTCGTCCGCCACATCGTTTTTCGAATCATGGATAAATATCGGGTATTGGCCGATTCCCGGGCGAAATCAGCGAACTCCTAGGACAGCCTAGAGACAGCCGCAGGAAAAAACTAATAGGATAACCGAGACCATAGCGTCTCGGTTTTTTATTACCTCCCGAATACTGTTTTATATGGCTTAACCCTGCAATTCTTTGCAAGATTTGTATATTTAGTGCTGGGGTTTAAGTTTCCTGAATTGGAATGCCTAACGAGTCAGTTAGAATTGCGGAAACCAGGAGCTTGTCGAATACTTTAGGTTGAGCTTGTCGAAACCTTAATCCAACCTTCAACCTCTTCCTTGGTCGGATTCTTGACTTCCTTGAGCTTCATCTTTTTACGCATACCACAAACATCATTGTGCAACTTATTGGTATTTGATTCTTTGATGGCCTCAATCGTCAGATAACCTAGTTTCTGAAGGATCGGAACGTAGACTTTGTCAATGCCATTAGCTTCATAATCAGCTTCAGAAGCGACCTCAGGTTTCTTTTCTGGTCGCATCTGTGGAAAGAAAAGGACATCCTGAATAGAAGGAGAATCCGTCATGATCATCGTTAGGCGATCAATACCCAAGCCAACACCAGAGGTAGGAGGCATCCCATATTCAAGGGCACGAAGAAAGTCTTCATCAAGAACCATAGCTTCCTCGTCTCCACGTTTTGCCAATTCCAGCTGATCCTCAAATCGCTTTCTTTGGTCTATTGGATCGTTAAGTTCCGTATAGGCGTTCATGATTTCTTTCCCATTACAGATCGCCTCAAATCGTTCCACCAGACCTTTTTCAGAACGGTGTTTTTTGGTCAGGGGTGACATCTCTTCAGGGTAATCCGTAATAAACGTGGGCTGAATAAGCTGTCCTTCACATTTTTCACCAAAAATTTCATCAATGATCTTTGCTTTCCCCATTGTTTCATCCAGAGGCACATTAAGAGACTTGGCTGCTTCTCGCAACTGGTCTTCATCCATTGCTGAAATATCGACACCCGTAAAGTGTTCGATGGCTTCAAACATAGTGAATCGCTTCCACGGCCGTTTAAAATTAATGGAATGTTCTCCCACTTTAACTTCGGTCGTACCGTGCAAATTGATAGCAATCTTCTCAACGACTTCTTCCATTAAATCCATCATCCAGAAGTAGTCCTTATAAGCTACATAAAGCTCTACCTGAGTGAATTCAGGGTTGTGGAATCGAGACATTCCTTCATTGCGGAAATCTTTGGCAAATTCATACACCCCTTCAAATCCACCTACGATTAATCGCTTGAGGTAAAGTTCATTGGCAATTCGCAAATACAAGGCCATGTCCAGTGTGTTGTGATGCGTCTTAAAAGGACGTGCCGAAGCACCACCATGGATGGGTTGTAGAATAGGAGTTTCTACCTCAAGATATCCCTTATCATTGAAGAAATCTCTGATTGTGTTCACCAGGGTAGCCCGCTTCTTGAAAGTATCCTTGACGTGTGGATTGACGATTAAATCGAGGTATCGTTGACGGTACCTTTGTTCTGGATCAGTAAAAGCATCCCAGGTTTTCTTTTCACCGGACTCATCCACGGCTTCTTTAACTACTGGAAGTGGTTTCAGGCTCTTCGTCAGTACTTTCAATGAAGTAACGTGAACAGAAATTTCACCAGTTTGTGTAGTGAACACGTAACCTGTTATCCCGATGATGTCACCGATATCTAATTTCTTCTTGAAGATCGTATTGTATAGATCCTTGTTTTCATCGGGACAAATATCATCACGTCGAATATAGATTTGAATCCGACCAGTATGGTCCTGAATTTCAGCAAAGGAAGCCGAACCCATGATTCTTCGACTCATGATTCGACCAGCGATCGAAATATCTTTATAGTCTGTCTTTCGCCGTTCATAGTTTTCATGGATGTCTGCTGCAGTAACATTTACCTTAAACAACTCTGGCGGATAGGGATCTACTCCCATTTGCATGAGTTCTTCTCGGGCTTGTCTACGTTGTAATTCTTGCTCAGTTAACATTTCTATGTATGGCTTTGGACTAGACCCAAATTCAGGTCATTTTTCAAAATTCCGGCAAAATTAAAGGATGTGAACTTCAAGTGTATTTACTTCCCCAATAACTTGAAGACAATCGACTATTTCTTCATAGCTTTTCTGCGTCGGAGCTCCTTTTTGACCAGGGTTATTTCTCGGCCACTCTGTCCGGCGATACTGGTGTTTTCTTCAGCCCTTCTAAATAAGTAGGGTAGTACCTTCTCAACAGGTCCGTAAGGAACATACTTTGCCACATTGAAGCCCTTTTCGGCTAGCATGAAAGAAATGTTATCACTCATGCCCAGTAATTGGGCAAAGTGAAGGTGCTTATGGCGCTTCTCAAGGTCCCGGTCCAGTATAATCTTGGCCAGTAGCGCACTTGATTCTTCATTGTGAGTTCCTGCGCAAAGACCGAAATGCTCAATGTTGTTCAAAGCAAATGCAATACCCGCGTTATAATCTCGATCAGTTGCTGCCTTGTTTTTTTGTATGGGATCTATATATCTCATTTGATAGGCGCGTTCCCGCTCTTTTTCCATGTACGCCCCCCGAACTAGCTTGGCTCCAAAAAAACCTCCATGCTGATTGACCTGGTCAAAATGGTCATGCATATTGCTTAGTGCCTGATGCCTGTATAATTGATAGGTATTGTAAACCGCTGCTTTTTGTTTGTTGAAGCGCTGCATCAAGCCAATAACAATCCGGTCAATTTCGTCCTGTATCCAGGATTCCTCGGCATCTATCATAAAACGTAAGCCACAATCCACGGTGTGTTGCGCCAATTGCAAAACTCGCTCCTCAAATCTATCATATCGCCGCTGCTCTTCTTCAGTCAGTTCTTTGCCGAGCTGTTTCCTCTCCATCAATTCGCTGGGCCCAAGACCGGTCAGCTTGATTACACAGAATGCAATATTTGGTTCTGTTTTCCCGAAGGAGGCAACACGCATGGCTTCCTCTAGCGCCGCATCATAACTTGTTTCATTTCCTTTGCCTTCTACGGAATAGTCAAGGATGGTTTGCACTTCAAATCGTGCCAGTTGATCTATGGTATGTTGGCAGTCTTCAATGGACTCGCCACCACAAAACTGCTTAAAGAGTGTCTTTTTGATCAAACCTTTGACCGGAAGTCGTAAACTCAAAGCTTTGGCTGTAAAGAATGTGCCTGCTTTCACAACCCACGGGTACTTCATTGTACCGAATAAGAAGTGTGATTGCTTCAATTCGCGATCCGATCTGATAGCAAAAGCCGTGGAAGTGTCGTCAAATGAAATAGGGGTGTTTGACATAGGTGATCTGTTATTTCGCAAATATAGAGTTCGTCTTAAAAAACAAAAGTCCTAATACGGTTTCGGGAAATCATTTCCTTTTTAGATTTGAATTTCAATTCACCCCTCCTTTTAAATTGTTTGATTTTCATAGCATATGCATATACCGGATAATGTGGTTATAGGAGATTCTAGGACCCTTCTGAAGGAATTCAGAAGCACCAAAAAATTTGATCAGACTGTTGTGCTGGTGGATGAAAATACCAAAGCAAATTGTTTATCCAAAGCTGATCTCGGAGATGATGTGGCCGTCATAGAGATTCCCAGCGGTGAAAAAAATAAAACACTCGATACCTGTACGCTTATTTGGCAGCAAATGACTCAACTCAAAATGAGTAGAAAGTCACTGTTGATAAATCTGGGAGGGGGTGTGATTGGTGATATGGGTGGATTTGCATCGAGTACCTACAAGAGAGGAATGTCATTTGTTAACATACCTACAACCTTATTGGCGCAGGTGGATGCGAGCATAGGTGGTAAACTTGCTGTTGACTTTCAGGGGCTTAAGAATCATATCGGTATTTTTCGGGAACCAAATCTGGTAATTTGTGATACTCAATACCTTGGGACATTACCAGAGCGTCAAATTAGATCTGGATTTGCGGAAATTATCAAGCATTGCCTGATCAAAGACAAAAAGGAGTGGGGTGTCTTAAAGGCCTCGGAGTTTGATCCGGGTCAGGATTGGTCATCCACACTCGAAAGATCAATAGGGCTAAAAGGAGAAGTAGTTAAGGAAGACCCGGAAGAACAAGGCTTGAGGAAAATACTGAACTTCGGACATACTTTGGGGCATGCGATTGAGACGCACTTTTTGAACACCGATCATCCTTTGCTTCATGGAGAAGCAATTGCCATCGGTATGATATTGGAAGGCTATCTTTCTACCAAAGTTTCAGGGTTGAAAGATACGGAACTAATTGAGTTAAGTCGATATATTATTGATACTTATGGCAAGGCAGAGATACCTGAACTGAATGTATTTGGAGAGTTCCTGATCCATGATAAGAAAAATGTCGGAGGTACAGTCAACTACTCTCTGCTGAGCGAGATCGGAAATTGTGTGTGGGATCAGCACGTTGAACCTGAGCTGATCCATGAGGCGATCGCTTATTATAGAAACTGCTAGATGAAGAGGTCTTCTTTTTGTTTCTTCCCTTCTGTTTGCATGGTTTCATCATCAGAAATAGTCGCTTTTTTTGGTGAAGTGAATATCACGGTGAAGACGCCAATTACTGCTGTAACCAGAATAGATAAGACTGTTTTAGTAAAAATTTTCATGTTTTTTTATTTAGCGGTGTTGTATTCATATACTGCAAAAACCAACATTTTGTTTCATTGACAAATCCTGACTTTTATCACTTGTATGTTGCAACTCTACAAATCTGATGCCAACCTTGACAAAACAATAGATTTATCTTCATCCAAGAGTGAAAGTAATCGGGTTTTGCTGATGAATGCTCTGAGCCAGGTTCCGTTTGAATTGACGAATCTATCTGACGCTAAGGACACACAAACCATGATCCGATTATTAAAAGAGGAAAGTGAAGTTTGGGATGTCATGGAGGCTGGAACGACCATGAGGTTTTGTACGGCCTACCTCGGTATTCATGGAAGGGGACAAATTATTACTGGAACCGAGCGAATGAAAAATAGACCCATTGGCCTATTAGCTGATGCACTTCAAAAGCTCGGATCAGATATTAATTTTATAGAAAAGAAGGGCTATCCGCCAATGAGAATAAATGGGCTAAAAACTCAGAAAACACGCGAAATTTCAATTCCAAGCAATGTTTCCAGTCAATTTATTAGTGCGTTATTAATGATCGCTCCCACATTGCCCGAAGGATTGGCATTGACTTTAACTGAAGGAATCTTCAGTCGACCCTATATCGAAATGACTCTGGGGTTAATGGCAAATTTTGGAGTAACCCATCAATGGGAGGGCTCCCTGATTGACATTCTTCCGCAAAATTATCAATCCGGAAAGTATCAAGTTGAAAGTGACTGGTCAGGTGCCAGCTACTGGTATGCGATGGCAGCGATAGCTCCTGAGGCCGATTTGGTCCTCACTGGACTTAAAGAAAAAAGCTACCAGGGTGATCAGGCAATCGTGGAAATAATGAGGTCATTCGGTGTAGAAACTACTTATGAATCAAATGGGGTTCGATTAACCAAAACCAATGAAGTCGTGTCTGAATTATCGATCGATTTCAATAAGTGTCCGGATTTGGCTCAAGGAGTCATGGTAGCTGCCGCACTTAAAGGCATTGAATTGACAATGACTGGCTTGGAAACACTTTATATCAAGGAAACGGATCGTGTAGGAGCCATGAAAAAAGAATTGGCTAAGATTGGTGCAACTTTGGAAGACCTGGGTGATATCTGGAAACTGAAATCGGGTGAAGGTTCTTTTGCTCCTCCTACCATTGAGACCTATGAGGATCATCGCATGGCCATGGCGTTTGGTCCGGTGAGCTTAGTCAGTAATCTGAAAATAGAAGACCCGGGAGTTGTTGCCAAGTCTTATCCCGGATATTGGGATGACTTGCGAAAGGTGGGGGTACAAACTAAAACATTCTGAGCTAGGTGCTTTATTTTCTTAGCCACGGGATTCTGTGCCTCGACTTTTATAGCTTAATTTTTAAATTTGAAAGATCGAGGTTCTGTGAAATCTCGACTCTTCATCAGCTCATCGTTCCTTTTCAACGATAATAGGGGGCTTTTTAGCGAATTAGGGAGATCTTTTTCCTGTTTCTTCACCATTATTACTATGTAGTAAGACAAACCGGGCTTTTAAGTTATTTCACCAATCTAACAAATAGATACAGGCGGTATAGTCGTAATTCTTGTATCGCTCCTGAGTGCTCCAAAAGCTTAGATGAATTAACTGACCGAGGACGCACATCAACTGAACTGTAGGACTGAGGTCACCCTATTGAAATCAAATTAAGATATACCTAATCAAATGATGAGGGCCTCTCCATTACCAGGAGGGGCTTTTTTGTTGTATTTCTGGGATTTTGTAAAGCTACCTCGCCATCAACACCGCCAACGCATCTTCAACTAACCCTTCGGCGAGCTTTTGACTGGCTAATTCATGGAGTCGCATGCGAGTTACTGTATCGTTTTTAAGCGTTATGATGGATTGTACTTCAGTAGATTGCTTGATTTTTTCGATTTCCTCCTGTGTAGGAAGCGTTTCCAGATTACCAAGACGTCCCAATTCATTACCAGTAAGTGTGTCACTTAGACGCACATGATCTGGCAAAGAATCCACACCAATACCTTTTTTCGCCAGTGGTTTCGGGATTTCAAACAATGCCTCGGGAATCATTCGACCATACCAGCTTCCACCTAACCTCGCAACAAAGTCTAATTTCTCGGTATCAAGTTTGCCCTGATCATTGAGGTATTTCGTGTTGATATGAATTTTCACCACCCTGGAAATGACTAGATTCCCGGCGCCACCATTTTGGCCCAGTTCAATCACATCATCAACTTTACATTCGAAAGATATCGGTGATTCACCTACTCTGGGTGGCTTGACCAATTCACTTGTAACTTCTGTCAATCCTGATTTCACGAACTCGTTGACACCTTTATCATATTCAGTGCTGGAAAGCGACATCTGCTCAACGATCGGATAGTTCACAATGTTGATCACAACTTCCGGGACATCTTTTACATTTTGAAAAGTATGCTTGGTCGTATTATCCTTGCCACGCCGGGCCGGAGAAAAGATCATGACCGGAGGATTTGCGCTGAATACATTGAAAAAGCTGAATGGGCTTAGGTTTACGTTGCCTGCTTGATCAATGGTGCTGGCAAAACAGATGGGGCGTGGAGCCACTGCGCTAAGCAATAATCCGTGCAATTCGCCTCCCGATAATTCTGATGGATCAATGTGCTTGAACGGATCAGTCACTGGGTAAAATTTGAGTTCTTACTTCACCAAAGCCTACTCTGATGCCATCTTTTTCGGATACGCCTCGTACAGTGACAACATCATGATCTTCTAGAAATGTTCGGGTTTCTCCTCCAGAAAGCGGTATGGATTTTGATCCGGACCAGGATAATTCCAACATGGAACCATAAGATTCTTCCGTTTTACCAGAAATGGTACCTGATGCCATCATGTCTCCTACTTTGATGTTACAGCCATTCACGGTATGGTGTGCTAACTGTTGAGCCATATTCCAGTACATGTATTTGAAATTGGACTTACAGATTACTGTTTCTGGAGATTCCGCTGTTTCAATGGAGACTTCCAGATTGATATCAAAATTCCTTTCACCTTCATATTCCAGATAGGGGAGTACTTCAGGGTCTTGCACTGGTCCAGCTACTCTGAATGGATCGAGCGCTTCTAGTGTGACTACCCAAGGTGCGATAGATGAAGCAAAATTCTTAGACAGGAAAGGGCCCAGCGGTACATATTCCCATTTTTGAATGTCACGGGCAGACCAATCATTGAACAAGACCATTCCGAAAATGTGATCTTCCGCATTTTCAACACTGATCGTTGAGCCAATTTCCGTATTGGAATTGGTAATGAACGCCATTTCCAATTCAAAGTCCATTCGCTTGCAAGGACCAAAAACAGGTTGTTCAGCTCCAGGAGGAAGTGTTTGGCCTTTCGGACGCTTGATAGGCACATCACTTAAAGTGATAGAAGATGACCTGCCGTGATACGCCACCGGAATGTGTTTCCAGTTTGGCATCAGTGCATTTTCTTTTCCCCGAAACATGATGCCAACATTAGTGGCATGCTCAATACTGGAATAGAAGTCTGTATAATCCCCAATTGATACGGGCATGTGCATGGTTGCCTCAACTTGCGCAACAAATAGATCTGGTTTTCCAGCCAGAACAGAGGTTTCATCTTGTAGCCATTTCTGAATGTCCGTTCTCACTTTATTGGTAATGGATTTACCCAAAGCAATAAAATCGTTCAAAGTGGAGGATGAGAAAACGGAAATATCAAAATCGAATACATCCATTGCAGCAACAGCTGCCAGATCAAGAATCTGATCACCTACAGCTACTCCGACCCGAGGTTGAGATCCAGGAGTTGAGAATATGCCAAATGGGATGTTGTGGATAGTGAAATGCGAATCCGCTGGAATATTGATAATCATTGATAAATGCTATTTTAAGAGGAAATTTTGATCCTTATTTCGGTGACCCTGAGCCAGTCGATCCTGAGCCCGTCGAAGGGGTCGAAGGGTCAAGCCATGACTGATAGTATGTACCATCATCAATTCTCATGGCGTTTTCAGTAAGTTTTAGGGGTTTGAACGTGTCAATCATGACCGCCAGTTCATGCGTTTCTTTTTTGCCAATACTGGCTTCATAAGTCCCGGGATGAGGTCCGTGGGGAATACCAGCTGGGTGCAATGAAAAATACCCCGGACCGATGTTTGTGCGACTCATAAAATCGCCATCGACATAGTACAACACTTCGTCCGAGTCGATATTGGAGTGATTATATGGTGCCGGTATGGATTCAGGATGGTAGTCGTACAAACGTGGACAGAAAGAGCAAATTACGAAAGCTCCGGTTTCAAACGTCTGATGCACTGGAGGGGGCTGATGAACACGTCCTGTGATGGGCTCAAAATTGTGAATTGAAAACCCGTAAGGATAATTATACCCGTCCCAGCCGACTACATCAAAAGGATGTGATGCATAGACCAGTTGATGCAAGACACCTTCTTTTTTGATTTTCAACAGAAATTCTCCTTTTTCATCGAAGGTTTCCAGTTGCTGCGGCAACTTGTAATCCCGCTCACAATAAGGAGAATGTTCCAGTAATTGTCCGAACCAGTTGCGATAACGTTTTGGGGTATAGATGGGATGGAAAGACTCGGCATACAAGATGCGATTGTCCTCCGTATCAAACTCAATTTGATAGATCATACCACGTGGAATAATGAGATAATCTCCATACTCGAAAGAGATATTCCCCACGAGCGTTCGCAACGTACCTGTACCTCGATGAATGAACAACATTTCATCCGCATCTGCATTCTTGTAGAAATAAGATGTCATCGATTGTTTGGGAGCCGCTACGCCAATATGTACATCATTATTGACCATCAAAGTCTCACGAGAGTCCAAAAAATCCTCCTTCGGTGCAACTTCAAAACCAATAAGTTTCCGGGAAGTGACGTGCTTATCAATAGCAATTTTTGGTGTAAGATCAAGTGGATCCAAAATATCACGAACCATCGTCGGACGGTGCAGGTGATAGAGCAGAGAAGACATGCCATCAAAACCAATGGTGCCAAAAAGCTGCTCGTAATGAAGCGTACCATCTTCCTTTTTGAAAGTGGTATGACGTTTTTGAGGGATTTTTCCCAATCGGTGATAGATCGGCATAGATAGAAATGTAGAAAGTATCAGGTACAAGGTACTAAGTACTCATAACCTGTACCTAATACCTTGTACTTTCTACTTGGTTCTTTATAAAGTTCCTCTAAGTTCCTGCTCTCTTTCAATCGCCTCGAAAAGTGCCTTGAAATTCCCCTTTCCAAAAGATTGGGCTCCTTTACGTTGAATAATTTCAAAGAACATCGTTGGTCTGGGCTCAACTGGTTTGGTGAAAATTTGAAGTAGGTATCCTTCGTCATCTCTATCAACCAAAATGCCCAATTCTTTCAACGAATCAATGTCCTCATCAATGGTGCCTACTCGCTCTTGAAGTGTGTCATAATAGTTGGTAGGTACATGTAGGAATTCTACTCCACGACTTTGAAGTTCATTTACAGTATGAAGAATGTCATCTGTCGCTACGGCAATATGCTGTACTCCTTCCCCTTCATAAAAATCAAGGTATTCTTCCACTTGTGATTTTTTTGCACCCTCAGCTGGCTCATTGATTGGGAATTTGATACGGCCATTGCCATTGCTCATGACCTTGCTCATCAATGCTGTATATTCAGTAGAGATGTCTTTATCGTCAAAAGACAAGATCTGGGTGAAGCCCATCACTTGTTCGTAGAATTCAACCCAATGATTCATGCGACCCCAGTCGACATTACCTACCATGTGGTCCACATATTTCAATCCTGTAGAAGAAGGGTTATAAGTTGTTTCCCATTTTATATATCCAGGTAGAAAGTGTCCTTGATAGTTCTTTCTTTCAACAAACATATGAACAGTTTCGCCATAGGTGTAAATGCCGGCTCTGACTACTTCTCCGTTTTCATCAGATTCTGTATAAGGTGCTGCGTAGCTTTTTGCACCTCGTTCCATAGCGAGTTCGTAAGCTTTTGTTGCATCTTCTACCCAAAGTGCGATTACTTTCACCCCATCTCCATGTTTGTCAATGTGCTTCCCAATTTCAGTCCCACTTTTCAGAGGAGTGGTCAGAATCAATCTGATTTTGTCCTGAATGACCACATACGACTCGTGATCCTTACATCCCGTTTGTAATCCGCGATAAGCATAAGACTGAAACCCGAAAGCCGTTTTGTAATAGTGGGCAGCCTGTTTGGCGTTACCTACATAAAGCTCCAGGTAGTCCGTGCCATTGATTGGCATGAAATCTTGTGCTTCTTCGAAGACTTTTTCAATTTCAAGGGTGGCGTTTTCCATGTCAAAATGCTATTAAAGATGAGTAAGCTAAATAATTGTCTAAACAAATGTATATATAGTTGTCATGACAAACAAATTAATAACATAATTTCTGAGGTAATTTTGCGATATGTTTCAACGATTTTGCTGGGTCTTGTTAACCTTAATATTGTTCGGGTGCCAATCAGAGCAACCATTTGCCTTTACCGAAGTGCCATGTCAGTCGATAGAAGGTGACTATGATCATTATCAGATTTTTTCTCCCTGTCGATCTTTCACCTATAGAGCCAAGTATTGGGATGCCAATTACAATTTGATATCTGAGAGCCTTGTTCGGGTAACGGGGACAGGAAACCCCATTCCTGAAGGGGTAGTTAATGAACAAGAGGGCATAGCACAATATGAATACAAAGAAGAAGATATCAGGCGTATTCAGGCCTATAATATCAATGAGGACCTGGAGGGGCGCAGTTGGATCGATCAGATGAGTGTAGGTATGTTCGAATCTCAGGATGATGTATGGATGCTTCCTTTTCGTGAAAACCAGTTCATTTTCACGCAAGCCGCTCCTTATCCATCTGTTAACTTGCCCTTGTCCGTGGGTAAGCAATGGACCTCCAATTTGATCATTTATGAAGGCTGGGGTGATTGGAATAACCAGCAGCTATTCAGTAACTACGAAGTGGTGGAACAGGTAACTCTTCTTAAAATTGAATTTGGGGACTTGAAAAGTACCTGGCACATTTCATCTTTTCTGGATGCCGGGTATGGTGTATCCACCCACGATTTTTGGTATCATGAAGCCTTTGGGTTTGTCAAAATGCAATACAAAAACTACAAAGGTCAGCTACTGATTTTTGAATTGGTTTCGATTGATTAATCTTCCTTTAAATACACCACAGGGTTTTTCTTAAGTGCTTCATTAACCTGTGTCCAAATGATGAAGGCGAGTACACCGACGATGATCAGTGTGGCCAATAGTAAGTGATACCAGGATAGGTTGATTCGGATGGTATAAGCATCCAGCCAGCTTTTTGTCAGATAGATACTACTGGCAAGTCCTAATGAAAGGCTAATGAGAATGGGGAAGATGAATTTTTCAGAAATAAGACGAGCAATGTGCTTTTTTTCTGCGCCCAAAACTCGACTGATACTCAATCGTTTTAGTTTCTGACGAATGGTGACCCCTACAAGTCCCAATAAACCAAAGGCAGCAATGAAGATAGCTATCATGCTTCCCAATCCCGAAATTTTCGCGATTTTGGCTTCATGGGCCAACTTCCTCGAGTATTCTTCCGCCAAATAATCATATTTGAACGGGAATGGGTAAAAGAACTGGTCCCAGATAGGTTCGATTGCCTGATTGATATGTGTCTGCGACTCTTGGGTTTTTAGAAAAATTTGATTGATGCCTCGCTCACTGGAGGCTGGGAAATAAACCTCCGCTCCAGGTTCAGATTTGGCACTATGGATCACATCTTGTAGCACACCGACAACAATTGAAGATTCATTTCCCTTTCTTCCAAACGGAATGGTTTTACCAATTGGATCATCAAGATTGATTTTCTTTAAAAATGCCTCATTCACGATGATTTCTTTGGAGGCCGCATAAGGTGTTGAAAAGCTTGTGCCCTCAAGAAACCTGTGTCCCAGTACCTTCAGGTAAGATGAGTCGACCTGCATGTTCATCAACCCAAAACTGTTTTCGCCATCGTCATAAGGATGCATGTTGAAACCACTGGACCCTGTGATACGCTCGATAAAAGCCAATTGTTGAAGTTCATTTAGGAAGCTCTGTGTAGTTTGAGCATCCATCATTTCTGTTGGAAAATTGATTCGAATGACATCATTTGTATCACGACCCTGATCTTGATTCATCAATAAATCCAATTGTCCACGAAAGACAAACATGCAAGCAATCATTGCTGTGGAAATGGTGAATTGAACAATCAGAAGTGATTGCATGACGAGCTTGCCTTTACCAATTTTCTGATAACCTTTTAATGTCTTAATGATTTCAAAGCGTGAGAGGATAATAGCAGGATAAAGTCCGCTAAGTAGTGAGATGACTAGGATGAGTGCAATATTTCCGGGGATAAATCGTGAGTCAATAAGGGTACTGAAATCAAATGTCTTTTCGACAAAACTTGAAAAGTAAGGAGCAAGTAACGCATATAGGATGATGGCAAAAACTGTAGCGATAACCGTGGTAAGAAGAGCTTCTGTCATCAATTGTTGAAAAACACCCTTTTGGGCAGCTCCGATGATTTTGCGAACGGCTACTTCCCTTGCTCGATTGACATATTGTGATATACTGAAGTTGGCGTAATTAATGATTGAAATGATGAGACAAAGCAATCCGGCGATTACAATGAATCCCACGAATTGTTTATTCCCTCCAGGAACAAAACCATTACCCAGCTGTGGTTGTGCGTCTAGATGAAAAGTGGCCATTGGGGACAGCTTAGCAAAGAACGTTTCGTTTCCCGTTTCACGATCAAATATCGTTTTGATCTTTTGGTTGACAGTGTCCGGAATTGCACCTGGCGTGAGTTGAAAGAGAACACTCAGATCAAAATTGATAAATGCATTCTTGCGCTCCGGGTCCTTATCCAGAAAACCCTGTAGTGGAATGAATAGATCGCTTTGTATCGAAGTAT
Organism: Cyclobacteriaceae bacterium; assembly: GCA_965215825.1. Classification (GTDB taxonomy): domain Bacteria; phylum Bacteroidota; class Bacteroidia; order Cytophagales; family Cyclobacteriaceae; genus JAWPMT01. The sequence goes on from CBDCEM010000003.1 coordinate 357,927, forward strand.
TTTGTGGGATGTCCCGAAAGACACCAATTATCTGGTATGCGGTAAATGCGGAGGAATCCTGGAGCTCGATGAGTTGACCTACAGCATCACCTCTCATACCAAGATTATAAGCCATTTGTTCCGAAATAATGGCAGTTCTTGGCGCGTCAAAATCACCAATTTCACCTTCCAGAAAATCTAAATTTAAATAAGTAAATAACTTTTTGTTGCTGGCTAGAATACTTTGATGGACAGGAGTGTCCTTTATTTTTATTAGTCGCTTCTCCTCTGTAAAAAGTGCTACTGCTTCTACTTCAGGTAATTCATCTACAATCATATTAGCAGATTTATAGGACCCACCTTGAAACATGATTTTATTCCCCATCATGTCAGCTTGCATCAACATTTTGTGTAGATGCTCAACATGTTTCATATGCTTGTTGTAACTGAATTGATCCGCTGCGTATTGGTAGGCGAACCAGCTGAACACAATGCCGATACTTAATCCAAGTATATTTATCGCTGAGAAGCCCTTGGTTTTCCAGATAAACCGCCATCCTGTTTTGATATGGCTACTGAAAAGCGTAATAAACTGTTGCATGAAAGGGTAGGGTTTGAGATTTGAAAGTCGGATGCTTTGTAATATTTCTTTAACAAAATGCCATTTCGCGTATCTAGCCCCATTGTCTTCGACACGCCATAAGTAGGATTCATGGAGATCTCCCTGTACCTCCTCAAGTGCCTCACCATGGAGCAGCTTTTCGAGAAGCCAATCTGCCCATCGAGGCGGAGTGGGTTGAAGATCACTCATGAGATGGAAAAGTTTAATTTTGGAATCATTTGCCACAGGTTGTTGCGTTTTTCCTGCAAGTCTGCTGCTAGCCGATAACCCTCTTTTGTGGCCTGATATATGCGCTTCCTTCGGCCTCCACGTTCTGCAGTAGGTTCGCCCATCTGTGACCTAACCAAATCACGTTGTTCCAGTCTTTTCAAAACTACATGGATAGCTGGTAGGGACACGGTTTGATCAAACTGAGCCTTATATTCTTTCGCAATCTCTACGGCATAGGTGTTTTCTTTCGACAGTAGGATGAGTAAAATGATCTCTTCAAGCACACCAAGTTTGAGGTTCATAAGATTAACATTTGTTAAAGTAATACGAATATAGTTAGCTTTTGTTTAACTAATGATATTTTTTGGTTATTTCTCAAGAGTTGTTTCAGCAAATGGTTGACGGTATTTGATCTTTGTTATATTTGATAAATAGTATGCATGCAGAGTATTTTCTGCACTTAACCTTCATTCGATGTACGATAAATTACTTTCTCCCTTAGATCTTGGATTTACCACCCTGAAAAACAGAGTATTGATGGGCTCGATGCACACGATGTTAGAGGAGGCCCCGAATGGATTTGAACGAGCCGCACAGTTTTATGCGGAACGCGCTAGAGGACAGGTAGGGTTGATTGTGACCGGAGGTATCGCTCCTAACAAAGAGGGGTGGGTCGGGCCACATTCTGCGAAGCTCTCAGAAGAAAAAGAGATCGTACCCCATCAATTGATCACGGAAGCTGTCCATAAAGAAGGAGGAAAGATATGTATGCAAATCCTGCACAGTGGACGATATGGTTACCACGCCTTCAATGTAGCACCTTCTCCGGTCCAGGCACCGATTAACCCTATGAAACCGCGTGAGTTGTCTCATGAAGATATTTTAAGGACCATTGCTGATTTTGCCAATTGCGCCAAACTTGCACAACAGGCGGGGTACGATGGAGTGGAAGTTATGGGGTCCGAAGGATATCTGATTAATCAGTTCATAGCACCAAGAACCAATCACCGGGAAGACGAGTGGGGAGGTGCCTACGAAAATCGAATAAAATTCCCAGTGGAGATTATAAAGGCTGTTCGTGAAGCAGTTGGTAAAGAGTTTATCATCATATTCAGGTTATCTATGCTCGACCTGGTAGAGGGGGGCAGTACTTGGGAGCAAGTGGTGCAGCTAGCCAAAGCAATAGAAGGAGCTGGAGCGACGATCATCAATACAGGAATAGGATGGCATGAGGCACGCGTGCCGACGATAGGAACAGTAGTTCCCCGAGGTGGATTTGCCTGGGTTACTAAGCGTATGATGGGAGAAGTTAGCATTCCATTGATTACAACGAATCGCATTAACATGCCTGATGTGGCAGATCAAATCCTTGAAGATGGTTGTGCCGATATGGTCAGTATGGCGCGTCCATTCCTTGCTGACGCTGATCTTGTGAAAAAAGCGATAGAAAACAAAGCGGATGAGATCAACACATGTATTGCTTGCAATCAGGCCTGCCTTGATCACACGTTTTCAATGCAAATCAGTTCATGCCTGGTAAACCCAAGGGCCTGCCACGAAACGTTGCTGAATTATACACCGGCAGAGAAGAAAAAGAAAATAGCAGTAGTAGGTGCTGGTCCCGGAGGTTTAGCCGCGGCTACCATTGCTGCCGAACGTGGGCATGAAGTCCATTTGTATGAAGCTAAGAGTGAAATTGGCGGACAATTTAACATGGCCAAGGTAATCCCCGGGAAAGAAGAATATGCGGAGACTGTTCGCTATTATGGACGAATGATTGAGGTTCATGGGGTTCATCTGCACCTCAATGCAATGGCCACAAAGGACCTTTTGTCAGCTGGACAATTTGATGAGGTAATCATCGCCACTGGGGTAACTCCACGGCAAATAACTTTTGAAGGTGCGGATCATGAAAAGGTTGTAGATTATTCAGAGGTACTTTATGGAAATAAAGAAGTGGGCGATAAAGTAGCCATAATCGGCGCTGGAGGAATAGGCTTTGACATGGCTGAATTTTTGGCACATCAGGGCGAATTACCAAGCATGAATGTCGAACACTATATGAAAGAATGGGGTGTTGATATGACGTATGGTCAACCTGGCGCCAATACCACTCCAAAACCCGCTCCTTCTGCCCGTGAAATTTATCTACTGAAGCGATCTACAGGGAAGCATGGTAAAGGACTTGGGAAAACTACCGGATGGATTCACAGGGCCAGTCTGGCCATGAAGCAAGTGAATATGGTGGCAAATGTGGAGTATCAAAAGGTGGATGACGAAGGATTGCATATTTCCGTAAACGGGGAGACGCGGATACTTGCAGTAGATCATGTAGTGGTATGTGCTGGGCAGGAACCATTACGAGGGCTTTTTGATGACTTGCAAGCTTCTGGTATTTCAACGCATTTAATAGGAGGAGCCAAGGAAGCAGCCGAACTTGATGCAAAAAGGGCCATTTATGAGGCAGCACATCTCGTTGCAGCAATCTGAGCAGTTAAGGGAGTTCTTTGTCAGTTTCAGTGTTTTTAGAGGCCTCATATAAGAAAACGACCATCTATTATTTGGTGGATCCAGTCCACAAATAGATAAGTGGGGCAAAAAAACATACCTGATCTTGGATATGCGTATTTTTTCTATCTACTTTCAAGTTCATATGAGTTTCTTTGATAGAAACTGATCAATATAATTTAGACCAGAATACAATCAAGCAGATGAAAAAGTATACCATTCAGTCTGGTGATACCCTTGGAGGGATTGCCCAGAAATTTTATGGCAAAGCATCTAAGTATACGGAGATAGCTGAAGCCAATGGGATTTCAAACCCCAACGCCATCCGGGTAGGACAGGAAATTGTCCTTCCAGGTCTGGAAGATGCGAGGGATGACAAAAGTTCTGAGGCCGCGGATACCAACGAACCAGTTGCTCAGAATAAGCCAGTTGTTTCCGGTGAAGGTTTCTTCACGGCTGATACGCTGAAACAGATTATGCCAAAAGCCTCCCAGGATAACGTTGATAAGTATTTAGGTGCGCTAAATGGCGAAATGGCGAAATTCGAAATCAACACGCCTCTTCGAGCAGCTCATTTTATTGCACAATTGGCGCATGAGAGTGGTAGCCTTCATTACAGTTGCGAAAACTTAAATTATAGTGCAAAAGCACTCAGAGCAGTTTTTGGCAAATACTTCCCAACAGATGACCTGGCCGAAGAGTATGCACGACAACCTGAGAAAATTGCTAACCGGGTTTATGCCAGCAGAATGGGCAATGGCGATGAAACAAGTGGGGAAGGGTGGAAATATCGAGGTAGAGGTTTAATCCAATTAACAGGAAAGGACAATTACACCAACTGTGGTAAAGGAATAGAACTGAATCTGATAGATAACCCCGAGCAACTTGCAGATGATGCCAATGCGGCTGTTGCAGCAGCAGGCTGGTTCTGGGACATGCGCAAGCTTAATGGTTACGCAGATGAGGATGATGTAAAAGCCATTACAAAGCGAATCAATGGAGGCTATAATGGCCTTGAGGATCGGGAAGCTTACCTGGCGAGAGCGAAAGAAGTTTTGGGAATATCTTAAGATAACCCTTAAAAAATCAAAGCCCAGTCAATGACCTGATTGGGCTTTTGTTAGTGCCAAACCGCAAGAGAATACCTGAATTCGATTTACCTTTCTTACTTGTGAAAGAATGTCAGGTTGAGCTTGTCGCAAAGGTTGAGCTTGTCAAAACCTACATTTGAACATCGAACTCAATTGGGTAGGGCTCCGGAATTGATTCTTTGGATTCGCCCAGAATTTCTCTTAAATCAATCTCAATTCCTCTGGAAATACCGCTGATAGGAACATCATTTGGGGATCCTTCAAAAGGATTTTCCCCGGTGGTACCGATTCTCAGCATGGTGTTAAATATCCATGAGACAATGACCGAAAAAGGAATGCCCATCCAGATGAATAAATCTGCAATGAAGGGGTAGTCCATAGCAAATCGTTCTCCAATTCGCCCAAATTCGGGAATGATCCCAAAGGGAAGGATCATAATGAACAAGTTCACGAAATCATAGCCAATCGTCGCAAATTGACGTGGGTACGGAAAGTTTTTGATTCGCTCCGATTTGCCCTGGTGGGTAATGAGATCGTTGAGTTTGCCTTCTAATTCAAGAAACGAAAATTCCCAGATGATACCACGTTCTTTCAAGGTCCTCAAGTGATGAGATTGAAAACTCAAGATTGCAGCAGATTTATTTGTTCTGTTCATTACAGCTTGAAATTCGTTTTCGGGTAACAAGCCTTTAAGTTCATCTTCTATGTTGTATTTAAACTCAGGAGTAAACAATCGATCTTGCCATTCTTTGTTTTCCTTAATGTCACGATTAGTCTCCCACGGTTTCTTTTGTCGCATGGCGTAACGTAGGGTGGTCATCCACGCTATGTGACGGTAGATGATGGTCTTTTTATGTGAGTACATTTCATCATCCGTCATATCTTCTGCCGCGTACTCATTTGTGATCATGTCCATAATCATGATGCCAAAACTTCTGGAATCGTTGACAATCCCACCCCAGATTTGTCGGGCTTCCCATATCCGTCCATAAGCCGCGTTACTTTGAAATCCTACCAAAAAGGCCACAGCCGTACCGATTAGGGCTATGGGCGTCCACGGAAGTTGTAGCCAGGTAAGGCCTAATATGTCGTGAAGAATGGCAACAATTACAGCGAATACAACGAAGAATCTAATTTCTCTTCGTGTCCATCGCATCATGTCACGAACTCGGTATTTTTTACGGATGTACATGGTCAGGAATAAATTTCCTGGCTAAAATAAATACCTTTTGAGTTTAAGTTTCAATTCATGTGTTCCGCTTACCGTTGTTTTGATAGTTATAGCTTCTGAGTTTTCCTGTTTAGGACCTTTTGAGCTTCACTAACCTGGGAAGAAAAATACTTGTGAGGATAAGGCCAACAACTAAAATGATGTACTTGATGATTTTCATGGGTCACGTAGTTAAGGTTTGTAATTATTTTGTGATGCTAAGAAACAACATCAAAACTGCATTTGAAATACCCAAACTGCGGTAATTTTATAATAATTAGCTACCTTAAATCAGGTACCGTTCAAGTAGATAATGTGATTTTATTTGCCGGCATTTCTCCGATTCTTTACGCAGAAAAAAAGGAAATAATTGAAGCTTTATTTGTTGTGATAAACTTTCTCGTGATCAGTTGCGGTGCTCTTGCTATTTTTGCACCTTCTTTTCGCGAGAGACATCATGGATCACATTAGAAATTTCTGCATTATAGCCCATATTGATCATGGGAAAAGTACATTGGCAGACAGGTTGTTGGAGGCGACGCAGACAGTTTCTCACCGCGACATGCAGGCGCAGCTTTTGGATGATATGGACCTGGAACGTGAACGTGGAATCACGATTAAGAGTCATGCCATTCAGATGGACTATCTATATGATAATCAGCAATATACGCTGAATTTGATTGATACTCCGGGTCACGTGGATTTCTCCTATGAAGTGTCCCGGTCCATCGCTTCGTGCGAGGGTGCGCTTCTTATCGTTGACGCAGCACAGGGAATCGAAGCGCAGACCATTTCCAACCTATACTTGGCTCTTGAACATGACCTGGAAATCATTCCAGTGTTGAATAAAATTGACCTGCCTGGTGCTATGCCCGAAGAGGTATCCGACCAGATCATTGACCTGATTGGTTGTACCAAAGAAGAAATTATTCACGCGAGTGCCAAAGAAGGCATTGGCATCACGGACATCCTTGAATCGATAATTCATCGTATTCCTTCTCCGGTTGGTAATAAGGATGAGGAGCTACAAGCCATGATCTTCGACTCTGTCTTTAATTCCTATAGAGGTATTGAAGTTTACTTCCGTGTTTTTAACGGAGAGATTAATAAGGGAGATAAAGTCAAATTTGTCAATACCGGCAAGACTTATGAAGCTGATGAAATTGGAGTTCTTCGATTAGAGCACGAACCTAAAAAAACAATCTCTACAGGAAATGTAGGGTATTTGATATCAGGAATCAAGGTTGCCAAAGAGGTTAAGGTCGGTGACACCATAACTCATGTTAGTAAACCTACCAGGAAACACATCAAAGGTTTCGAAGATGTGAAACCAATGGTTTTTGCTGGAATCTACCCTGTAGAAACCAGCGAATTTGAGGAGTTACGAGCCTCTATGGAGAAGCTTCAGCTAAATGATGCAGCGCTGGTATGGGAACCAGAAACATCTGCAGCACTGGGTTTTGGATTTCGTTGTGGATTCCTTGGCATGCTGCATATGGAGATAGTGCAGGAGCGCCTGGAACGTGAATTTGGAATGACGGTGATAACTACTGTCCCATCGGTAAAGTTCCGCACGATCGGCACCAAAGGAGATGTAGTGGAGGTGAGTGCTCCATCAGAAATGCCCGAGCCCAATACCATTTCACATATTGAAGAGCCTTTCATCAAAGCCCAGATCATCACAAAAGCAGATTACATAGGTGCAGTTATTGCCCTGTGCATGGATAAACGAGGAGAAATCAAGAATCAGGTTTACCTCACAGCCGATCGGGTTGAATTGTCTTTTGACTTGCCCCTTTCAGAGATTGTCTTTGACTTTTTTGACAAGCTGAAAACTATTTCACGTGGATATGCTTCATTGGATTATGAATTGATCGGATACCGACAATCTACAATGGTCAAGCTTGATATTCAATTGAATGGTGAAAAGGTAGATGCTCTATCTGCCATTGTGCACAAAGACAAAGCTTACGAATGGGGTAAAAGACTTTGTGAGAAATTGAAAGAATTGCTGCCCCGACAGATGTTCGAGATTGCAGTACAGGCGTCGATAGGTACCAAAATTATTGCGCGTGAAACAGTGAAAGCCATGCGGAAAAATGTATTGGCAAAATGCTATGGAGGAGATATTTCCAGGAAACGAAAACTGTTGGAGAAGCAGAAAAAAGGGAAGAAGCGCATGCGACAAGTCGGAAGCGTTGAGATTCCACAAGAGGCATTTATGGCGGTCTTAAAACTTGATTAACTGGAAATTGATGGGAGCTGAATTATTAGATGGAAAGCAAATAGCAACTGACATTAAGAAGGAAATCGCTGAGCGAGTAGATGCCCTCAAGTCGGAAGATAAACGTGTTCCTCACCTGGCGATTATCATCGTGGGAGATGATGGTGCGAGCCATACTTATGTTAATGGCAAGATTAAAGCTTGCAAGGCGGTGGGTTTCGACTATACCTTAATGCAGTTTGCTCAAACAATTTCTGAAAAGAAACTGGTTAAGCATATTGAAACGCTTAACGAAGATGAAGATATCGATGGGTTCATTGTACAATTACCCTTGCCAGAGCATATTTCTGTAGAAACGATCATAGAAGCAGTTCATCCGGAAAAGGACGTTGATGGATTTACGAATCAAAATTTCGGAAGCATCATTTCTGATAATCAACTTTTATTGCCCGCAACTCCTTATGGGGTTATGGAGCTATTAGATCGCTATGACCTTGATATGAAAGGGAAGCATTGTGTCATTGTTGGTGCAAGTCGAATTGCCGGAGCTCCTTTAAGTCTCATGATGCAACGGGCTGCGGCCACGGTTACTATTTGTCATAAATACACAGTAGATCTGGCTTCGCATACCAAAGTTGCGGATGTGCTGATCGTCGCAGTGGGTAAACCTGATCTCATTTCGGCTGATATGATTAAAGAGGGTGCGATTGTGGTGGATATTGGTACAACACGTGTTTCGGATGAGAGTAGAAAAAGCGGATTTCGCCTCGCTGGAGACGTTAGTTTTGAGGAATCCAAAGAGAAAGCGAGTTACATCACTCCGGTACCCGGAGGAGTAGGTCCTATGACCATTGCATCTTTGTTGCTGAATACGTATAAAGCCTACGAGAATCAACAAGCAGGATAACTTAGATTTGAGAGAAACGGCCACACTACCTGTAATGGAGTATTTCTACACCATTCAGGGAGAAGGTGCATTTTCAGGAGCACCGGCATACTTCATACGCCTCGGAGGGTGCGATGTGGGGTGTCATTGGTGTGACGTGAAAGAATCATGGGACAGTAAAGCTCACCCCAGCCTTTCAATCGACGAGATCGTAGAAAATGCCAAAGCGAGCCAGGCGCCAATCGTTGTGATCACTGGAGGAGAGCCTTTAATGTATGATCTAACTGTTCTTACAAAAGCACTTCAATCAGCGGGAATAAGAACTCACGTGGAGACCTCTGGAGCGCATCCTTTGACAGGCCACTGGGATTGGATCTGCTTTTCTCCGAAAAAATTTAAGAAACCACTTCCTGAATTTTACACGAAAAGCCATGAGCTTAAAGTTATAATCTATAACAGGTCGGATTTTAAGTGGGCACAGGAGCATGCGGCTAAAATGCACGATGGGTCGAATTGGTATGTTCAACCAGAGTGGTCCAAAGAATCAGAAATGTTACCTTCGATTATCCAATTTGTCAAAGAAAATCCCAAATGGAGGATATCACTACAAGTGCACAAATACATGAGCATTCCTTAAAGGCGACGATCCTATTCGGATTAATTTGCTTGTTAGCACCTTGTTTTGCTCAGGATTTTCACACCTCCGACAAGAAGGCGATCAAGCTCTATCAGAAATCAGAGGTTCAAATTAAAGCTCGGGATTTCGATGGAGGAATTAAGTCGCTGGAGCAAGCCATTGAAAGAGATGGTGATTTTGCAGAAGCTTACTTGAAACTCGCTGGAGTCTATAATTTTTTACGGGTCGAAGAGGCCGCGTTTTCAAATTACGAGCGCTATTATCATGTGATACCCAAAACGGATATTAATCCAAAGGTCGCCAGAAGCATTGCTGCTCGTTATTATCGACGAGGGCAGTATGACAAAGCATTAGAGGTAATGAAATATTATCTATCCTCATTTAATGGAGTGGATTTGGGTAAAGGAGATTCGCTTCTTTTAAAGTCGATAGAATATGCCTTTCAGTCACTAATAAAACCGATGGTACGTGAGACGCGAAAACTAAGTGATTCCATAAATCGATTCCGACTTCAATATTTTCCGGTTCTAACCATAGATAACCGAACCATGGTTTACACCAAACGTGATGGAACAGGTATTCAATTTGATGAGGACATAGTTATTTCACATAAAGAGAATGGTGAATGGGGATCGGCTGAGGGTATTGCTCCTTCAATCAATACACGATTCAATGAAGGGGCATGTTCCATTTCGGCAGATGGTAGGACATTAATCTTTGCTTCTTGCGAAGGAAGGAAGTCTTATGGGAGTTGTGATTTGTATTATGTCATCAAAAAAGGCGATGAGTGGGGAAAGCCCCAAAACCTTGGGAAAACGGTGAATTCTTCAGGATGGGATTCTCAGCCTAGTTTGTCGGCAGATGGGAAAACATTGTACTTCGTTTCTAACCGCCCTGGAGGTCACGGGAAAAGAGATATATGGGTTACAAAACAAAAAGATGGTACCTGGGAGAAACCCTTGAACCTTGGACCCAGTATAAATACCTCCCGTGATGAAGCGACACCATTCATTCACTTTAATGGTGAGTCGTTGTTTTTTTCTTCAAAAGGACATGTGGGTTTGGGTGGTTTTGATATTTATGTTTCGGAACGTACTGGTAATCAATGGTCAATACCTCGCAATCTGGGATATCCGACCAATGATTTTGAAGATCAATCTGGCCTATTTATTACTGCTGATGGGAAAACCGCATTTTATACAGATGAAGCAGGAGGTCGAAGTGAGATTTTTTCATTCAAGTTGCTAACGGACTCTTTAATTTCCGACAAAGCCAGCTATTTGACTGGGCTGATTACTAATAAAGAAACAAATACACCAATTGAAGCGAAATTGGAATTGTATGATTTGGTAACACAGGAAAAGCTTTACAGTACCACCTCCGATCCTGTTACAGGAAGATACTTCATGGCAATATTGGGAGGGGGAGAATATGGTGCCTATGCTAGTGCTGATGGCTTTTTGTTTGAGGACTTTCAATTTGATCTACAATCTTCCGTGGATTTGAAGCCCGATACACTTGATATTTCTTTGAACCCTTTGCGCTCTGGTGAGACCATCATTCTTGAAAACGTCTATTTCGAATTTGATAGCTACGAGCTGATTGATAAATCCAGGAGTGAATTGGAATTGATTTTCCGATTTCTTCAAAAAAACAAAGAATTGAAAGTTGAAATTGCAGGTCATACAGATAATTCCGGGAGTGCTGCGTATAACCAGGAGTTATCAGAAAAACGAGCCAAGGCCGTTTTTGACTTTTTAGTGAATAAAGGTATCTCAGAAACCCGAATGGTATTTAATGGCTACGGAGCACAGTTTCCATTTAATAGAGACGAACGACTAGAGGATTATTCAAAAGATAGGCGTATAGAGTTTCGCATACTCAGTACGTTAGATAATTAATTTTCCAGAATATTGAAAAATTAACATTTCGAGGACCAAAGAATTACTGGCCATTTGATCTTACCACAATTAATTCTTTTAATACGTTCCGTAATAAAGGCCAGTTCCGTAAATTTTATTAGGAAATTTTAAATTTTTCAATATTTTCCACTTCTACGAAGAAATTCGCAAAAGGATTCCTCTCATTTTTATTATTCCTAAAAAGTTATAATTTAGAGAATTAGAAATCTTTACGGTTTCTAGCTTAATAAACCAATTCTAATATGAAGAGGATTTTACTACTTAGTTTGTTTAGTTGTTTTGTGTTCTTTTCTGCCTTAGCGCAGGACAGGACCGTTACAGGTAGAGTTACTTCTGATGATGACGGAAGTGGCATACCTGGTGTAAACGTAATCCTGAAGGGTACCACTAATGGTACTACGACGGATTTCGATGGAAACTACAGTGTGTCTGTGCCAGCAGATGGTGGCATTCTTGTGTTTTCCTTTATTGGCTTAATTAGCCAGGAAGCGACAATCGGTACAAGGTCTACAATTGATGTAGCCATGCTTTCCGATGTTCAGGAACTTCAAGAGGTTGTTGTAACAGCCCTTGGTATCAGTAAAGAGCGTAAGTCTCTTGGATACGGGGTGTCTTCAATCGATAATGAAGTATTAGTAGATCGGCAGGAAGCTGACGTTGCTCGTCTCTTACGAGGTAAAGCAACTGGGGTAGATATTACCCAAACTTCAGGCCTTTCTGGTTCAGGTACGAATATCATCATTCGAGGGTATTCTTCTATTACTGGTACAAACCAGCCATTATTCGTTGTTGATGGAGTTCCTTTCAACACAGATACGAATACTGGTAACCAAGGGTTTGGTTCTGGTAGTGCAACTGCATCTTCCCGATTCCTTGATCTGGATCCTAACACGATTGAAGAAATTTCGATCCTGAAAGGTCTTTCAGCAACGGTCCTTTATGGAGAAGCCGGAAGAAACGGTGTGGTTCTGGTAACTACCAAAAACGGTAAAGCTGGACAAAATGCGTCAAGAAAAGCGGAGATCAGCATACGTCAAGGTGTGTATGTTTCTGAGATCGCCAACTTACCTGATTATCAGAATACCTATGGAAACGGTTTCAACGCCGGTTTCGGATGGTTCTTCTCTAACTGGGGTGCGGCGTTCAATGATTTGGCTCCTACTTCTTATGGTTCTGACTTTCAAGGCCTTACAGCTGATGGAAGCCAGGTATTAATTACTCACCCATTGGATCAGGCGCAGTATAACGATGATGTACCTGAATTCATCGGTGCGGAGTATATCTACCGACCGTATGAAAGTGTTGAGAATTTCTTTGATAAAGGAGTGTCCTCTAACACATCGATTGCGATCGAAAGCAAATTGGCGGATAATGCTTCTTTGAGTGCTACTTATAGCTACTTGACGGATCAGGGATTTACTCCTAATTTGGCCAATGGCGACCGATCGAATTTCATCGATAAGAATAACTTCGGTTTGGGTGCTCAGGCAACGTTGAACAATGGCCTTTCTATAAGAGGTACATTTAACTACATCCAGTCTGATAGATCTTCTCCAATTACAGCACCTGCTTTTGGTGGTGATGGTAACGGTCTGTTTGCTGCTATCTTGTTTACTCCTCGATCAGTTGACTTGTTAGGTCTTCCTTTCCAGTCTCCAGTTGATGGTTCTAACATCTACTATAGACGAGGTGCTCCTATTCAAAACCCACTTTGGACTTTGAATAATTCAGGTCAGGCAGAGCAAGTAAATCGATTCTTCTCTAGTACTCAGCTTTCTTATAAATTGACGGATAATCTGTCTTTGATGTACCGTTTGAGTGTTGATAACTATCAGCAGGAAAACAAACGTCACGTCAACAAAGGAGGTCCTAGACAACCTTTAGGTGAGTTGACTACAACGGATATCACGAATAGAATCACTGACCAAATCATCAACGTTATATATAACTTCAGCTTACCTGGAGAAATTACTGTTGATGGGGTTGTCGGATTCAACTCTAGACGAGAAGTAAGAGATATCTCAGTATTATCAAGCTCGAACCAGTTTGTTTATAATATTCTTTCTCACAATAACTACATTGACCATGTAGGTTTCTCAGGATTCAGTGAAGAGAATACTTTAGGTGTTTATGCGACGGCTTCTGTTGGATTCAAGTACTCATTGTTCTTGAACTTGCAGGCTAGAAATGACTGGACATCTACTTTGGAGCAAGAAAACCGATCAGTACTCTACCCATCTGCCAGTTTGGCATTTGTACCTACTGATGCGATCACGGCGATCAGTAATAGCAATATCCTGAATTATTTGAAAGTACGATTAGGTATTGGACAATCAGCAGGTTATCCTAACCCTTATCGAACGAGAAGTGTTTTAGATGCTAATACGAATACATTTGTCACTTCTGGTGGTACTGTATTGAATACCAACTCTGTATCTAATTTCCTAGGAAACAGAAACTTGGGAGCTGAGATTTTCACAGAGATTGAAGCAGGAGTTGAGGCTCGATTGGTTGATAATATTATCGGTATCGATCTTTCCTTGTATCAAAAGACTTCTAGCGATCTGATCATAGACTTGCCACTTGATCCATCTACTGGATTTACAAGAACCACGGTCAACGCTGCAGAAATCGAAAATAAGGGAGTTGAACTCGGTGTTAATATCTCGCCTCCACTTCCTAATGGAATCAAGTGGGATATCAACGTGAACTATACGAAGAACATCTCTAATGTAGAGTCCATTTTCGACGGAATCGATCAGGTACAAACTGCTGGATACAGCACGTTAGGTAACTATGCAATTCCTGGCCAACAGTATGGTGTATTCTTTGGAGAGTCATTCCTTAAGGTTGAGGACGTTCTTGATGAGAACGGAAACAACCTGACTAATTATGGCGACCAGGTTGGACAATTCGTTGTGGATAATCAGGGATCATACCAGTCTTCTGGTAACTTCGAAGTGATTGGTGATCCTAACCCTAACTTCCAGGCTAACTGGGATAACAGCATTAGCTGGAAGGGGATTTCCTTTGGATTCCAGTGGCAGTACATTGACGGTGGCGATATCTTTTCTTCCACAGTTCAGTCATTACTTGCCAGAGGAAACACTGTTGATACAGATGTGAACAGAAACATTCCATTAGTTATGCCAAATGCAGTTAAGCAAGATGGTACTGATGACAATGGAAACCCTGTTTACGTTAATAACGATATACAAACATATATTGGTGATAGCTTCTTCCGAGCTTATTTCTTTGCGGATGAAGGAGGAGTATTTGATGGAACTGTAGTCAGATTGCGTCAGGTCTCTTTGGGTTACGTTTTACCTAAGTCTTTGCTTGAAAAGACTCCTTTCGGAACTGTTGGTGTAACAGTCTCTGGAGAGAACTTGTGGTATAACGCCCCTAACTTTCCTGAAGGAATCAACTTCGATCCTGAAATTTCCAGTTTAGGTGTAGGTAACGGTAGAGGTTTTGACTTCCGTACAGCTCCTACAGCTAAAAAGTATGGTGTTACTCTGAATGTAACATTCTAAATCACAAAAGATTAGGATAATGAAGAAAATCATCAATAGATTATTTATAGCTGTTGGGATCACTGCAATGATCAGTGCTTGTAACAGTTTTGACCTGGACCTACAGGATAACGCATTAGCGGTAACACCTGAAAGCGCCAGTTTAAATGACCTTTATAACTCTGTGCAATTGAACTTCGCAGGGTTCTATGGCTCCACTCAGTTTAATCCGGGTGCGGCTTCCAGAATGTATCATTCTGGTGGATTTACATACAATGCTTTTACCACTCCAAATACATTCAACGGAGCTTGGAATATTCTATATGCTGGCCTTTTGCCAGACGTAGATAACGTTCTTTTGCTATCTGAAGAAAGTGGATTGGATATTCATGCGGGAACCGCCAAATTAATGGAGGCTTATGCAATGATGGTAGCCGTGGATTTGTTCGGTAATGTTCAATATTCTGAGGCTGGTCAGGGAACTGACGTAATTAGCCCTAATTTGGATTCAGGACAGGACATTTACAATGCGGTAATTGCTCTAATCGACGAGGCAATTGCTCAATTAGATGGTACTGTTGCTGGTGCACCTGCGTTTGATAATTTTTACGGAGGTGATGCAGACAACTGGATCAAATTTGGTAATACGCTTAAGTTGCGCGCTGCTCTGAATACAGGTGATGCTTCAACAATCAATTCTTTGGTTGCTGCAGGAAACATCATTGACGAAGAAAGCGAAGACTTCCAGGTGAATTTTGGAAATCAGCGTACTAATCCAAATTCTCGTCACCCATTTTATAACAACCACTACGAAGTAGGAGATGGTAATTACTTGTCTAATTACTACATGTGGTTGTTGCGTCAGGGTCGAGAAAGTGCGATTACTGCTGGTTCAAGAGTTGATGACCCTAGAAGAAGATACTACTTCTACAGAAAAGTAGATGATGGCTTATCTCAGGATGCGACGACTTATGGTTGTCATTTGACTGCCCTTCCAACAGATAACCCTGGTGCAACTTTGAACCATTGGGACGCTGTTTCTCCTCTGTTGAGAGAGTTCTTTTGTGGAGGTGTCGACGGATATATTGGTCGTGATCACCTTAATGGTCAGGGTATTCCTCCTGATGGTCCAATTAGAACATCTTACGGATTGTATCCTGGTGGTGGAGATTTTGATGACAACACTTTTGATGATACCCGTGAAGAGGGAACTAGAGGTGGACTTGGTCAGGGAATCTATCCAATCATTTTGAGTTCTTTCGTGGATTTCATGAGAGCGGAAGCTGCACTTAGACTGGGTACCGCGGATGATGCAAGGGCGTTACTGGAAAGTGGTATTCGCAAGTCTATGGCAAAAGTTGAAGGTTTTGAGTCTTTAGTTGCTGCTAAAATGGCTACTGAAGTGACCTTGAGAACTGGTGAATCCGGTACCGTAAAAGAACTATACGGTATTGATAGTGATGCCATAGATGATTACGTTGCTGAAATTCTGGCGTTGTATGATGCTGCAACTGGAGATGAAAGACTCAATGTTGTAATGACGGAATATTACATTGCTGCTTGGGGTAATGGGTTGGAAGCATATAATATCTGGAGAAGAACAGGTATGCCAAATACGATGCAACCAGGCTTGGAGCCTGCTCCGGGACAATTCCCTAATTCTTTCTTCTACGCAGTAGATATGGTGACCAGAAATTCCAATGTCGATCAAAAGGGATTGGGAGATATGGTCCACTGGGCTACTCTGACTGACCTTTATTAATTGATCACTTAATTGAGTATGAAAATGAAATTTTTCAATAACATGAAGTTGAGGGTATCAATTGGTTTGATGACCTTGGCAATGGTCTTTACTGCTTGTGAAGACCCTGATAAAGCACCTATCGTGACTTTCGATAGCGCTGGACATGGAATTTATCCAAGATTGCTGTCAGAAGATGGAGCACTTTTGGTAAACCTTCTATCTGAGTCTGAGTTTACCTCTTCGAATTACAGCTATACAGTTGAATTTGTAGATGATAATGCTGGGAAAAATGTGGCAGAGGTTTATGTTGAGTTGACTTACAACCCAGTATCAGGAGATGCTGTTGGTCCTTTGGAAGTTACTAGAGTACCAGGTTCTTCTTTGACTGCTAGTGAGAATGGATTCGTTCAAACTACATTTGACGTGAGTTCAACTACGCTCTCTGGTGTATTAGGACTTGGCTTTGCTGATTTCAATGCAGGGGATGAATTTCAACTGGCGACTGTTATTGTTCATTCGGATGGTACCGAATATCGTAGCACTAACTCTTCTTCGAGTGTTAGAGGAGTAGCTTTTGCGGGAATTCGTTTTGCGTTTACTCGCCCGTTGGCATGTCCATCTGATTTGACTGGCACCTACAGTGCTACTACTACAGATGTATGGTGTAATGGCGGATCTGTTACTGTTGATGTTACAATCGAAGCCCTAGGTGGAGGTTCTTATGTCTTCAATGATTGGTCATTCGGTGCTTATTCGCAGTGTTACGCTTCGTCTTCTGTAGCTGACTCACAAGGAATCATCTTTACTGATGTGTGTGAAACAGTTTCATTCACAGGATTCACTGATGATTTCGGTGATACTTGGACGTTTGATTCGTCTATTAGTGGAGAAGAGTGGACAATTACTTGGGAGAATACTTATAGCGAGTCTGGTAGCTCGGTCATCACCTTCCCTGGTGGTGTTCCATTTACGTTAGCAGACTAATTAATAAATTATTCTAGATAAAAGCCGCCTTAGCAATAAGGCGGCTTTTTTATATTGCTTTCATATAGAATTTGGTGATATGAGGTTTAGAATGACGTTTGAAGGTATCGGTGTGGCTTTATTATTATTTGGAGTTTGCTTGATCAGCGCTTGCTCTAATTCAACCACCCCTGATACACAGAAGAATCTGACAAATCAGCCATTTTTTGAAGAAATTTCGTCGGCGATTTCGGGAATTACTTTTTCAAATACGCTAAAACACGATGTTTCTACAAAAGCCAATTTGTTTGATTTTGACTATTTCTATAATGGTGCTGGAGTCGCCATCATAGATGTCAACAACGATGGATTACAAGATGTTTTCTTTACAGGAAATCAAGTGGCCAATAGGCTGTACCTAAATAAAGGCGACTTAAAATTTGAAGATATTTCGGAGCAGGCGGGCATCAACCAGGGAAAGTACTGGTCTAACGGTGTTACAATAGCAGATATAAATGGAGATGGATGGTCTGATATTTATGTATCACAAGGAGGACCAAATGAAGAGAATAATAGAGCAAACCTACTTTTTATAAACAACAGGGATAATACATTTTCTGAAATTGCTGAGCAATTGGGTTTGGCAGACAAAGGCTTAAGCACACAGTCGGGCTTTTTTGATTTCGATAAGGATGGAGACCTGGATTGCTTTGTAGTCAATGAAAGTCCGGCATATGGACTAGATCCGGTTGCCTTTTATCGCTTAATGCGAACCAATAAAAAGATGATTTTGAAAAGCTCCAGTCATTTGTATCGAAATGATGATGGAGTTTTTAAAGATATTACGGCAGAAGCGGGTATGTTAAGACCATCATTTGGCCTGGGACTTTCCATAAGCGATATCAACGACGATGGATGGTTAGATGTATATATCGCGAATGATTATTAAATCCCAGATGCCATGTACATTAATCAGGGAAATGGTAGATTTTTTGATGAGATTAAGCTTAGAGCCAGTCAGGTTTCTTTTTTTGGAATGGGGGTTGATATTGCAGACTTCAACAATGACCTGCATAAAGATATTTTGGTATTGGATATGGCTTCTAAGGACCATTACCGCTCCAAAACACTAATGGCCAGTATGAATGTAGAGCAGTTTGATCTGCTTACAGATGAGTTAGGTTTTGCCCACCAATACATGTTCAATTCACTCCAATTGAATAAAAGCAACGACAACTTTCGAAACGTTAGCCATCAAATGGGTATATCAAAAACAGATTGGAGTTGGGCGGGCTTGATCAGCGATTTTGATAACGATGGATGGAAAGATATTTATGTCACGAATGGGTACCGACGATATGCATTAGACAATGATTTTAAGAATGAGGTGACCAAGACACAAATCATGTACCGAGGTAATGTACCTATCGGTGCTAAGAGTGAACTCTATGAAAAGATGACTTCAGAAAAGTTGTCAAATGTGTTGTACAAAAATGACGGAACATTCGGATTCACCGATGTAAGTGCGTCTTCTGGAGTAGAAAGAGCTTCTTTTTCAAACGGTGCTGCATATGCTGACCTGGATAATGACGGAGACTTGGATTTGGTAGTTAATAACCTGGACGAGGAGGCATTTTTGTTTAGGAATACAACGGTTGACAATGGTCAGGGAAATTATCTGACGGTTAAGGTAACTGGCAAGGTCTCAGAAAGCTTTCCTAAAGTTTACTTGTATAGTGGGGAGGAATCGCAAATGATTGAAATCAAAGGTGTTCGAGGCTACTTTTCTTATACAGAACCAGTTGCGCACTTTGGATTGGGGAGTACGACTAAGGTGGATTCCGTTAAGGTAATATGGCCTGACGGAGCACTCAGTTACCGGAACAATGTTGATGTTAATCAGAGGATAGAGATCAAATTAGAAGATCAACAAGACGAGACAAAACAGGAAGGACAAGAATCAATCTTCGAGGAAATTAGGGTGACAGATCTTGGATTAACTTATGAACATCAGGAAAATGAGTTTGATGATTTCAAAAAGGAAGTTTTACTTCCGTATAAGCAATCTACACTTGGCCCTGCTTCGGCGATAGGTGACCTAAATGGTGATGGTACCCAGGATGTTTATCTCGGGGGAGCATCGGGTCAAATAGCTAAGGTTTACTTCCAAGATGCGGGTAAGTTTTCTACCTCTGAAATTGAAGCTTTTGTGGCTGATATATCTTATGAGGATGTAAGTGCGGAGTTGTTTGATATAGATGGCGATGGAGATCTGGACTTATATGTGGCTAGTGGAGGAAATGAACATGAAATTGATGCACAATGGTACGAAGATCGACTATATATCAATGACGGTTTTGGGAATTTTCATCGTCAATCATTATTGGATGACCCTGTAAAATTCAGTGGTGGCGTGGTGAAATCCATTGATTTTGATAAAGATGGGGATCATGACCTCATCATAGGCAATAGGATTTTGCCTCAACAATATCCTATGGCGGGTAGGTCACAGCTTTTGCAGAATAATGGAGGCAAACTGGTAGACGTAACAGATGAAATTGCCCCTGGTTTTGGTGATTTTGGCATTGTCAACGATGTATTAGTCACAGATTTTGATGGGGACGGCCAAGATGATTTTTTCGCAGTAGGAGAGTGGGGAAGCATAGGGTTATTCAGAAATACGGGGAGAACCTTCGAGAATGTAAGCGAATCAACTGGCTTGAATAAAATACAAGGATGGTGGTATTCCGTTACAGCGACTGATGCAAATATGGATGGACAGACTGATTATGTGATTGGCAATGTGGGCCTGAATACTAAATTCAAGGCATCAGAGTCGAAACCGTTCAAAGTGTATGTGAATGATTTTGATGCAAATGGTACTTTGGATGTGGTACTCAGTCAATCGTACAAGGAAAAGTATGTGCCAGTTCGAGGACGGGAATGCTCTTCCGAACAAATGCCATTTCTAGCCGAGAAGTACGAGACTTATTCTGCATTTGCAAATGCTTCAATTGATGAAATTTTTGGCGATGAATTAAACAACTCACTTGCTATGGAGGTAAATGAGTTTAGATCTGTCATTTTGATCAATAAGGGAGCCGACGGTTTTGAAGTAAAGCCTCTTCCGGGCATTGCGCAGACTTTTCCTCTCCTAAGTGCTTTATCAAAGGACGTAGACGGAGACGGATTTGAAGATTTACTGCTTGCAGGTAACATTTACAATACCGAAGTAGAAACACCGCGGTGGGATGGCGGTACCGGCATGGTTTTGAAGTCAGATGGAAAGGGGAATTATGACTATTTGAGTACGGATCAGTCGGGAGTATTTATTCCTGGTAATGTGAAAAGTCTTAGGTGGTTACCTACTATCGGTAAAAAGAATTTGCTGTTAGCCATTCGGAATAATGGACCTGTAAGTGTATTTGATAAAGTAAAGTAAAATTGAAAACAAGATATAACCGAAGACTGCTTTATACGTGGATGTTGGTCATCATCGTATTATTAGGCTGTGAATCGGAGAAACGGGAGCCTCTAAAGATTCCTGAGGGTTTGGCAACATTTGAGGTTGAGGTCGGTGACGAGCGAGCATTTAATGGTTACATTTTTCTAAGACAAATCGTTAATCCGGGTGGCCAGCTAATGATTGATAGCCGAGGCGATATACGGTGGTTTCAGGCCTCAGATACTTCTTTATTTCGTCCTTATGCACCTTATGACAAAAGTTATGTCGCTCTTTATAGTGATAAGGTCATTCATGAAATTTCTTATGGAGGAGATACGCTTGTTGAACTTAACTATGGTCAAAGAGGGTTTGATCGAAAATTGCATCATGAGATTGTTAAGGATAAAAAAGGAAATTTTGTTGCCTTAACAAGAGAAATTTTGCCGTTAGACCTTTCTGACTTAGGAGGAGAGCGTATGGATACGGTCAAAACGGATGGTATTCTCGTTCTATCAGATCAGGGAGAAAAGCTTTGGCAGTGGTCCCTGGATCAGGAGTTGGATCCACTCAAGTTTAATGGAATAGAAAGGACAAAGAAAGATTGGGGCCATGCAAATGCATTATTTGTTGATGATGACGGGAATTATCTTGTTTCATGGAGAGATTTTAATGCGATTTGGAAAATAGATAGCCAAACGGGAGAGGTACTTTGGAAAGTAAATCACAATTCATTCACGGATGAATCTAACCACTTTTATCAGCAACACGGAGTGCACCGAAATGAAGATAAAGAGGTGGTGCTTTTTGATAATGGTAATCGACGCGAACGAGGAATTTCCAGGGCTTATGCATTCAAGGATGGAGTAGAAGCAAAAACCAGTAACATCATCTCTCTGCCTGATTCTCTTTTTACTTTTAAGCAAGGGAGTGTCTACCAAATAGCCCAGGATCAATGGCTTTTCAGCAGCACAATGAACAAAAGGCTAGTCATTACAAATGGGAAAGGTGATATAGAATGGATGGCATCGAGCAACCATGCCTTTTATCGCGCATACTATCTGAACGATGATTTTCTTAAGTCAAATGATTTGTATTAACTGATTTGGAAAAGAAGGTTTCATTGTGGTACCTCTTTAGGGTGTTTCTGTTCATTGGATTAACCGCCTTTGGGGGATACACAGCACTGGTTGCGATCATTAGGAAACGACTAGTCGAAGAAGACGAAGTGCTTGACGATAGATTGATTATGGACAGCATCACTTTGGCCTCCATTCTCCCAGGACCTTTGGCTGTCAATATTACGACCTATATTGGATTTTACCTTCGAGGATGGGCTGGAGCATTATTGGCTATGACTGCCGTATTATTCCCTTCGGTATTGTTAATGATGGTCCTTGCCGAATTTCAAAGTGTCTTCAATGACATAGGTACAATTGCGACGTTTTTAAAGGGTGTACTTCCCGTCATTGCAGCGATAATCCTTTCAGTGGCCTACAAAATGTTTGGAAAGAACATCAGATCTTGGTGGCAATGGACGATTTTTCTAGTAGCACTGATCATAGCCTTCTCATTTAGAGGTTATTATATTTTCCTAATCATCGTAATAATCTCGGGCTCAATAGGTTTGATTTTTGGGAAAGAGGAATCATCGTCTACCTCCATAGACATGGGACCTAAGGTGAAATCGGCTGTAATCGGAGTAGGTTGCTTTGCAATGTTATTCTTGAGTATTTCTATTTTATGGTCAGATAGCGCCGTTCTCTTCAACACCTTTTCAAAAGTGAGCCTGACTTTGTTTGGCGGTGGTTACGTTATGATTCCTGTCCTGCACGACTTGGTAGTAGAGCAAAATCAATGGCTTTCTTCCGCAGAATTCGCACAGTCAATCGCATTTGGCCAGATAACACCCGGACCGATTTTAGTTTCAGCCACATTTGTAGGTTATAAAGTTTCGGGACTTTTTGGAGCACTGGTCGCAACAATTGGAATTTTTCTTCCTTCTGCATTGCTGATTATTTTGATTGGAGTGTTTTATCAGTCAGTGAGTGGATTGGCGGTGATAGGAAAATTATTCAAAGGAATTAGTCCGGCGATCATTGGATTTATCGTTTTTTCTGTATCTCTTATTGTTCCTTTTGACGAAATGGGGTGGTTCACGGGTATTTCTTTGATTCTTTCTGTTATCGCGATTTCTAAATTTAAAGTGAATTTCTTTTGGCTGATGCTGATATGCGGCACGGTCAGTGTTCTATTAGAAATGATCCAGTCGAGTTAAAGATGAATTCACCTTTGATAAGCAAATTACCAGACGTGTTTCAATTAATTTTGAAAAATTGAGCAAATTCGAGTGAGGGCAGGAATATGAATTTCAATGCAATCCAATTCATAGGGACACAACGATCAGGGTCAAATTTACTTCGTTTGATGCTCGATTCGCATTCCCAAATATCAGCACCACATCCACCACATTTGTTAAAGACTTTTCGGCCGCTTTTAGAGTACTATGGGGATCTGAGCAAGATGAGAAACAGGTCCAACCTTGTCAATGATATGTGTGACTGGGTGGAGGCAAACCCTGTGCCTTGGGAAGGTACGATGCTTTCAAGAGGACGGATTATTGAAGAATCATCCACGATCATTGATGTGTTTCGACTAATATACGAAGCTAGAATGCAGTTGGATAAAGCAAATATCTGGTGTTGTAAAAGCACTTTCAATATCAATTTTGTGGGTGATCTGGAGTCGGTCATTAAGCCGTTTTATATTTACCTCTATCGTGATGGGAGAGACGTTGCTACTTCGTTTAAGAAAGCGATCGTAGGGCCTAAGCACATCTACCACCTGGCCAGGAAATGGTCATCTGAACAGGAAGCTGCAAGAGAATTTCTATCAGGAATTCCTACAAAAAGATATATTTCCCTGTCCTATGAAGATCTTTTAGGAAAGCCAGAAGGTAGTGTGCAGGAGATTTGTGAAAAACTCGGCATAATTTACGAGTCAGAAATGCTGCATTTCTATACATCGAATGAGTCTCGTCGCACTGCGGATTCCGGGGAAATGTGGAAAAATGTACTAAAACCTGTCTTGAGAAACAATTCTGGTAAATATTTAAAGGAACTACCGGATTCGGATATCGCTTTATTTGAAAGTATAGCAGGGAATGAGCTTCAGGCTTTAGGTTATCAAAGAGCATCTCATAAATCAATTTCATTTGAGCATGAGATACCATTATACGAGGCTCAGAATAGTCAAATGCAGTTTCAGGTAAAACAGAACGCTCCTGTTCAGGATAAATCTAAAAGAGAGGCCCAGGATAAATTGATGAAGAAAATTCAAGAACGTCTGCAAGTCTCAAGAAAGAGTCACAGTCCCGTTTAGAAATACATATATTCTTTTAAGTAATTCTGAACATAGTCCTGAACACCTTGCTCAAGGGTCATAAAAGTTTTATCGTACCCAATAGATCGAAGTTTGCTCATCTGGGCTTCAGTGAAATATTGATACTTCTCTCGAATGTCAGCAGGAGTGTCAATGAAGGATATCTTTGGTTGTAGCCCCATGGCATTAAACACAGCTTTCGTTAGATCTAGAAAAGTGTTAGATCGGCCTGTACCCAGGTTGTAAATTCCGGAGTTTCGTCGATGGCGCATCAACCAGTACAAAACATTCACGACATCTTGGACATAGATGAAATCCCGTGACTGATGTCCATCTTTAAATTCCGGATGGTGCGATCTGAACAATCGCATCTCTCCGTTCTGGGAAATTTGTCGATAGGCGTGATAAACCACGGATGCCATCCTGGATTTGTGGTATTCATTAGGGCCATAGACATTAAAAAACTTTAATCCGGTCCAGTAGAAGGGTTGCTCAGTTTGGCCTAATACCCACAGATCAAAATCTTGTTTCGATTGACCGTAAGGATTTAGCGGTTTCAATTCCTCGATAGCCTGTTCATTATCGCTACTTGGCTCAAAACTTAACCCATAAGTGGCTGCTGAGCTGGCGTATATCAAAGGAATTTGATAAGCAATACATTTTTTCCACACATCCTTCGAGTAGTCTGTGTTGAGTTGCTTCAATAACAGAGTATCGAACTCTGCTGTATCAGTACGGGCTCCAAGGTGAAAAATGAACTCTACGTGCCTGAAGTTCTGATCTAACCAATTCGAAAAGGAACCTCGATCTACCTTTTCGAAGCGTTTGCCCTCGAGATTGCGTTCTTTTTCTTCATTTCCGAAGCGATCTACGGCAATAACATGATTGAAATTTTCATCATTTAGTTTTCGGATCAGGCAACTACCAATAAACCCACCAGCTCCAGTTACAACTATCATGTAGCGAAAGTAGTCAGCACCATTTCACGGAGCAACTAAAATGGTGTGGTAGAACGCCTTATCTTTGTGCTTGAAATGGCGAAATGATGATTTATGTAAGTAGGAAAGAGCATTTCAACGCAGCTCATAAACTGTACAATCCCAAATGGAGCAAAGAGAAGAATGCTGAAGTTTTTGGGCCTTGTGCCAACGAGAATTGGCACGGGCATAATTTCGATTTGATTGTTACAGTAAAGGGAATTCCGGATCCGGAAACTGGATTTGTCGTTGACCTAAAGAACCTTAGTGAATTATTGAAGGCTGAGATTACGGAAAAAGTGGATCATAAAAACCTGAACATAGATGTTCCATTTATGAAAGATATTTTACCAAGTTGCGAAAATCTCATCTACCAGTTTTGGCAAATTTTGGATCCCAAAGTGAAGGAAATAGCCCCCAAAGCACAATTGCATTCCTTGAAATTGTATGAGACGCCAAGAAATTTTGTAGAATACTTCGGCGAATGAATCTCAATGAGGTAAAGATTCCGTTGCATTGAAATATTTTCTGATTGCCGGAGAAAGGTCTGGAGATTTACACGGGGCATTCCTTGTAAGAAAGATACTGGAGTTGGATTCAGCAGCTGAGGTTATTGGTTATGGTGGAGATCAGATGGCTCAGGCTGGGATGAAACTCATTTCTCACTATAAGGAAATTTCCTTTATGGGTTTCATCGAAGTGATTCAGAACATTCGTTTGATTTCCAAAAGAATTAAAGAATGTCAGCAGGCTATTTTGGATTTTCAGCCAGATGCACTTGTCTTAATTGATTTTCCAGGATTCAATTTAAGAATTGCACGCTTCGCAAAAGGACATCAATTGAACGTTTCATATTACATTGCTCCAAAAGTATGGGCATGGAAGGAAAGTCGTGTTAAAGCAATAAAGAAACACGTCGACCGATTGTACAGCATTCTCCCTTTTGAAATAGCGTTCTTCAAGAAGCACAATTATGTAATTCACTATGTGGGCAATCCTGTTGTAGAAGAGATTGAACAACATGGTTTTGAGACTTTACCTTTGAAAGAGCTTAATGGTCCCAAGATTGCTTATTTGCCAGGCAGCAGGGTTCAGGAAGTTAAGACTTCCATCCGCATGATAATAGAGTGTACGAGCCTGAAGCCTGACTACCATTTTCTGGTAGCTGCTGTTGATAATGTCGATGAGAGCTATTATGAACCATTAAAGCACCTTCCTAACGTACATGTCTATTCTGGGATGACCTATGAAGTGCTCAAGGCCTCAGACGCAGCCATTGTTACATCTGGCACAGCTACATTGGAAACTGCGATACTCAACGTCCCCCAGGTTGTTTGTTACAAGACGAGTAGTATTTCTTACTGGGTAGCAAGAGCGTTGATCAAAGTCCGGTTTTTATCTCTGGTGAATTTGATTCTGGACGAGAGGATTGTTCAGGAGTACGTTCAGGATCAGTATATCCCATCTATGGTATTGACCGAAATTGATAAGATATTAGAAGATGAAGAGTATCGTCAACAAATGCTAGACAATTACAAGAGGCTCAGCAAACAAATTGGAACAAATTCTGCTTCAACAAAGGTCGCAGAGGATTTGGTTAGCTGGATCAGGAATTGAATTAAGCAGCCTTGAGTTTCTTGAATTTACTCTTCTCGAATTTTTGCTCCGCGTAGGGCCGATCAATCACAATCTCTTTGACATCCTCAGCAGAAGGAATTTCGAACATCGCGTCAGTTATGATGGCTTCAAAAATGGAGCGTAAACCTCTGGCTCCAAGCTTAAATTCCATGGCTTTCTCTACAATGTAATCCAAAGCTCCTTCTTCGAGCTCCAGTTTTACATCTTCCATTTCAAAGAGCTTCTGATATTGTTTAATCAAAGCGTTCTTTGGCTCTTTCAGAATCTTCTTCAAAGCATCCTCATTGAGAGGATCAAGATGCGTCAGTACAGGGAGACGGCCAATCAACTCAGGGATCAGGCCAAAGCTTTTCAGGTCTTGAGCTGTGATGTATTGAAGTAAATTAGATTTATCCAGGTGTTGAAAATCATTATCCTCCTCACTCACAAATCCAATAGGTCGCGTGTTGAGTCGATTGCCAATGTGTCGTTCTATTCCGTCAAAAGCACCGCCACAAATAAATAAGATGTTCTCAGTATTTACAGAGATCATTTTCTGATCTGGGTGTTTACGGCCACCTTGCGGAGGAACATTTACACTAGTACCCTCCAGCAACTTTAATAAAGCTTGCTGAACACCTTCTCCGCTCACATCTCTTGTTATCGAAGGATTGTCCGATTTTCTGGCAATCTTATCCAATTCATCAATGTAAACGATGCCTCGTTCAGCAGATTCAACTTCGTAATTCGCTGCTTGGAGCAATCGAGTCAATATACTTTCAACATCCTCCCCTACATAACCTGCCTCCGTGAGTACGGTTGCATCGGCAATACAAAAAGGCACTTGCAGAATTTTGGCTAGCGTACGAGCCAGATAAGTCTTACCTGTTCCTGTCTGACCTACCATCACAATGTTAGATTTTTCAATCACCACATCATCATTATTCTTATGCTGCATTAGTCGCTTGTAGTGATTGTAGACAGCAACCGACATGTATCTTTTTGCCTCATCTTGTCCAACCACAAATTCATCCAGATGTCGTTTCATATCGATCGGTTTGATCAGATTGAAATTTGGCGTTTCAGGATCATCCTTGGTTTTCAGCTCCTCATTGAGGATCTGCTGAGCTTGCGTGATACATTTGTCACAAATGTGAGCATGAATTCCTGAGATCATCAGGTCTACATCCTTCTTATTTCGTCCGCAAAAACTACAAGTGACTTGTGCCATAAATTGTTGATTTACTTTTTGATTAACACCTCATCGATCAAGCCATATTCCTTGGCTTCAGCGGCCCTCATCCAGTAGTCCCTGTCAGAGTCTTGTTCAATCTGTTCGTATGTCTTACCAGTGTGTTCTGCCAGAATAGTATATAGATCTTTTCTCAACTCTTGCATTTGTTTCAAGGTGATTTCCATATCTCTGGATTGACCTTGCATGCCTCCACTAGGTTGATGGATCATGATTCTTGAGTGAGGCAACGCAGACCGTTTGCCTTTTGATCCCCCTGCCATGAGAACGGCACCCATAGAAGCTGCCATACCCGTACAAATTGTTGCTACATCTGGTCCGACATACTGCATTGTATCATACATTCCAAGGCCCGCGTAGACAGAACCTCCAGGGCTGTTGATGTACAATAGAATATCTTTTTTCGCGTCTACAGACTCCAGAAAAAGCAATTGAGCGGTAATGATGTTGGCGATATTTTCCTCAACCTGCATGCCAAGGAAAATAATCCGATCCATGATCAACCTGGAGAATACGTCAATTTCAGCAAAACGGGTGGGACGCTCCTCAATTACTGACCTTGTCATATTCTCGACTCGGTCTGCGTAGGCGTCAAAAGTTAGCCCGTTAATTCCCTGTCCTTTAACTGCGAATTTTCTAAATTCTTCTTTATTAATCATCTATGTGTAGTGCGTATTTGAACAAAAATAAAAAAAGTCCTCTTAAGTGAGGACTTATATATAACTCATTAACAATATCTAAAGTTCTTTCATTAAATCAAATTACGGAACTCTTCTTGAGTGACCTCTTTCTCTTTAATCGTTATTTCTTCTTTTAGATACTCGAAGACCTTAGTTCCTTTCACTTGGTTGAACACTTTCATATAATTATTGCCATTCTCACCCTGCAAATAATTATTTGCAAACTGATCAAGTTGATCACCCAATTGTTCGGCAATCGCAGGCCCTCCAAATTGCTGAAGAATTTGAGCCCTTGCCTCTACCATCACATCTTCGTGCTCCACTTTCAGGTCATTGTCTGTAGAGATTTTGTCACTGATAAGAGACCACTGTAGCTCTTTTGCATACTGATCGTACTCCAGGTCCAGAAGTTCATCAGTCATATTCTCGTTGGTGGCTTTCAGCCAGGTCTTCAAAAAAGCATCAGGCAAGGAAATAGCTGCTTTTTTTACCAACTCATCCTTCACTTTGATAAAAAAGAGTTGATCGCTCTCCTTATTATAATTCTGAGCGAGGGTTTCATTCACTTTTTCCCTGAAGACTTCTTCAGTCTCCACATTCCCTGCACCAAAGGTTTTATCAAATAGCTCTTGATTGACATCCGCAGGAGTAGTATGAGTGATGCCTTTTATAGTAAATTCATACTTTGCCTTGGCAGTCTTCACCTGATCAGCAGTCAAACCTGCCAGTCGGGTGATGTATTCGGCATCCTTGAAAAACTTCTTGCCATCTATGGTTAGTGTACTGTCTACTTTCAGGCCCTTGAATTTGTTGATGCCGGCTTTTTCACATTCCCTCAATTCAATAGAGATCTCTCTATCTAATTCAATACTCTCAGATATGATTTGGCCAATGATCGTATCGCCTTCAGAAACCTCTTCGGCGGGGTTTGCTTCACCAAATTGCCGTTGAAGATTTCCTATCGTCTCTTCGATCACCGAGTCATCTATTTTGATCTTGGCAAAATCAACTTTGATTTTTTTGTCGACCTTCAATTCAAAGTCACCAGCATAACCTGCATCATAGGTAAATTCAAATTCTTTCTGAGTTTCCCAGTTGATGGCCTCCATCTCATCTCGGCGAGGCATAGGCTCACCAAGAATTCTCAAATCGCTTTCACGTATGTACTTGGTAAGTTCTTCACCTAGGATTCTGTTGATCTCTTCTGCCAGAATAGACTTTCCGTACATCTTTCTGATGAGTCCCTGAGGAACCTTCCCCGGACGAAACCCCTTCAGGTTAGCTTTTTTACTGAAGTCCTTTATTTTTTGGTCAACACCTTGTTGATAATCCTCTTGCTTTAGGCTAATTTTAATTAAGGCCTCGTTGTTTTCGGTTTTATCAAGTGAGATATCCAATTTTGAAATAATTTAAGATGTCATTTAAAACTAAAAAACCCCCTTATGATTACAAGTCATAAGAGGGTAATTGTGCGGATGGAGGGACTCGAACCCCCATGCCTCGCGGCGCTAGATCCTAAGTCTAGTGCGTCTACCAATTTCGCCACATCCGCAAAATCGGAGTGCGAAGATAACTAAAAAAATATATCTATGCATTTTTGTTTAAGTATTTGTAAATAAATGCGTGAATCCGAACAGGAAGAAGAAAAGAAACTAATCGTTCGTAAATACCGAACACTTCTCCGTCATGCAAAACCGGTATTAAATGACAAGGACGCCAAAATTATAAGAAAGGCATTCAATACCTCAATGGAGGCTCATCAGGGCATGAGACGCAGATCTGGAGAACCCTATATTTTCCACCCAATTGAAGTTTCCTTGATTTGTGTGGATGAGATAGGCCTGGGTACGACTTCCATCGTTGCAGCACTACTACATGACGTAGTAGAAGATACAGAGATTCAGCTATCCGATATCGAAAGACTCTTTGGCCCTAAGGTGGCCAAAATCATAGATGGTCTTACCAAGATTTCAGGAGTTTTCGATCAAGGATCTTCCCAGCAAGCTGAAAATTTCCGAAAAATGATTCTAACCCTCTCCGAGGATGTTCGAGTTATTTTAATCAAGTTGGCGGATAGGCTGCACAATATGAGGACGCTCGATAGTATGCCGCGAGACAAACAACTAAAAATAGCTTCGGAGACTAAGTTTATTTATGCCCCTCTGGCACATCGCCTGGGCTTGTATGCCATAAAATCGGAACTGGAGGACCTTTGCCTGAAGATTACGGAGAATGAAGTCTATGTTGATGTGGCTAATAAGATCAACGCTACTCGACAGGCACGCAATAAATTCATAAGGAATTTTGTAAAGCCAATAAAAGATTCACTTGATGCATTAAATGTTCAGTACGAGATCAAAGGAAGACCAAAATCCATCAATTCCATCTGGAGTAAGATGCAAAAACAAGGAGTTCCTTTTGAGGAAGTTTATGACCTCTTTGCTATTCGGATCATTTTGGAGACACCCGAACGTTGGGAAAAGGCACTTTGCTGGCAGGCATATTCTATCGTTACAGATTTTTATCAACCTAACCCCGAAAGATTGAGAGATTGGATATCTATGCCCAAGGCCAATGGATATGAGTCATTACATACTACAGTAATGAGTGACATAGGCCAGTGGGTAGAAGTACAGATCCGGACGAAGCGGATGGATGATATCGCAGAAAAAGGATATGCCGCTCATTGGAAATATAAGGAGAACAGTGGGGGACAAAACGAAATGGGGTTGGAGATGTGGATTACAAAGGTTAGAGAAGTTCTTGAACAAAGCGATTCAAATGCAATCGAATTCGTCGATGACTTCAGATCCAATCTTTATAGTGAGGAGGTATTCACATTTACACCAAAGGGTGATCTCGTCACGCTTCCAAATGGTGCTGCCACATTAGACTTTGCATTTGATATTCATACGGAGATAGGAGCCAGATGCATAGGTGCCAAGGTCAACCAAAAACTGGTGCCACTTAATTACAAATTTAAGAACGGCGATCAGGTAGAAATACTCACATCCAAGAAACAAAAACCTAGTGAGGATTGGCTAAAATATGTCGTCAGTTCGAAGGCAAAAAGCGGGATCAAAGAAGCACTTAAAGAAGAAAGGAAAAAATACGCTGCGGAGGGAAAAGAAGTAGTCAAAAGGAAATTAAAACAGATCAAACAACCTTTCGATCAGGCAACGCTTAGCAAAATGGTTACCTTTTTTAACGTACCTACTCCAACCGAGCTGTACTTCTTAATTGGCAAAGGGAAAATTGAGCACAATGACATAAAGAAGTTTCATGACAACCCAATCCAGGAGAAATCACAAAAGTCTGTTAACACGCCGGCGCTTAAAGCGACAAAAACAAAACCGAGAGATAAGAGTCACAAATCGGACCTCTTACTTATAGGTGAAGACAAAGATGTTCTGGATTATAAACTATCAAAATGTTGTAATCCTATCCCGGGCGATGATGTTTTTGGCTTCGTCACCGTAGCCGAAGGAATCAAAGTGCATCGGACTAATTGTCCCAATGCTCCGGAATTACTATCCAACTATGGGTATCGGGTGGTCAAGGCTCAATGGGCCTCTCAGCAAGACACAACATTCGAAGCGGCCATTAAGATTATTGGAACAGATAGACTTGGTTTAATCTCTGACGTGTCAAATGTTATTTCAAGTGAACTACGGATCAACATGCGTTCAATGAAAATCAATACCGAGGGAGGAATCTTTGAGGGAGAGATACAGTTATACATAGAGGACACTGTACACCTGGATCTTATGATTAGGAAATTGGAAAGTGTCGAGGGAGTGCTTAATGTTTCCCGATACAGCAATAATGAGATTTGATCTATCTTTGACTTATGACGCAGACAGAGACGATTTTTGAGGAAGTAAAGAAGATATTTACGGCGTTTCTGGAGAAAAAGAACCTAAGGAAAACACCGGAAAGGTTTGCTATTCTGGAGGAGATATACACCCGAAAAGACCATTTCGATGTGGAGTTGCTCTACATCAGTATGAAGGAGAAAAACTACCGTGTTAGTAGGGCTACAGTTTACAATACCCTTGATCTTTTAAGTGAATGCGATTTAGTCACCAAACATCAATTCGGGAAAAACATTGCTCAATATGAGAAATCTTTTGGGTTTCGGCAACACGATCATTTGATCTGTACCGATTGCAACAAAGTAGTTGAATTTTGCGACCCTCGTATTCAGAACATTCAAAACACCGTAGGTGAGTTATTACAATTTGAAGTCATTCATCATTCACTGATCCTGTATGCCAATTGCAAAAACATGAGTTGTGAAAATCGATCAGATAACAAATTGAATTAATCCGCAAATTCGAAGTTAGCGCCTGAGTATGTTTACTCTGAGTTTAAGAAATTCAAATTGAGTTTTATCGAAAGGTGGTAGGGAGTTCCTGAGCTGTCGAAGGACGCCCTCCCCTTGAGTCCTCTTGCTAGGCCGGCACTGGCGGGCCTAGCGTTACATCCTTTTGAAATTTACATCTAGCAAAATTTATATTTGCACCCTATAAAAGGTTATCTCTGCAAAAAGATTTAAAAATTGATCTTGGCGGGATTCCGATTCCATTTAATTGAAGACGCCTTGATTTGATACTATCTATCGAAACTTCTACGCCAGTCTGTTCCATTGCTCTTCATCAAGAAGGTCATTTGTTAGCAGACCAAACTTATCATTCTGATAAGTCGCACTCTGTACTCTTACCATCCATCATTGGAGAAATATTGAGCAATACAAGAGTAGAAAAGGAAGAACTGCAGGCAATAGCAATTGCAGCTGGCCCTGGTTCATATACAGGACTTAGGATAGGTCTTTCTGTAACCAAAGGATTATGCTTTGCTTTAGGAATACCCTTAATAGCTGTAGGTACTTTAGACACATTAATCGAACAGGCGATTTATTGGGCACCATCTGAGACCCTCATTTGCCCAATGATTGACGCACGTAGGATGGAAGTTTACACCAAACTTGTAAAATCTTCAGGGGAATCGATTTGGGAGCTACAACCTCTAATCTTGCAAGAAGATACGTTCGAAGACTTTTCTGAAAGGCCCATATATCTATTTGGAAGTGGCGCCGCAAAATGTCGGAATTTTTTGAAGCATCCGAGTTTGAAGATAGTAGACGATATTCACCCTACAGCTGCCTATTTAGGTAGGATCGCCTGGCAAAAATTCGAAAGACAGGAATTTGAAGATTTGGCTTACTATGAACCAAATTATTTGAAGGAGTTCCAAACTAAAAAGGCCTCAAATAAATTATTGAGTTAAACTTCCAGATATGCGAGAAGAAGGAGTTGTTAATAAAGTCGCAAGTAGTAGCTTGATTTCCATTGACATGGATGAATACCTGTCTGAGATTAAGGTAGCTTTTTTTGACCTGAAGCCATTTCTGTTCAGGGAGATGATTTTAAGAGAAAAGGATTTTCGACTAGCAGTTAAAGAACAGGATTGGTCCCAATACAAAGATCATGCGATAGTCATTGGCTGTTCAGTTGATGCAATTATTCCAACCTGGGCATACATGCTGATCACGAGTCATTTGATAAATGTTTCTCCTCAAGTGGCTTTTGGTACGGAAAAGGATCTGGAAAAATCGAAAATAGACCTCTTAATTACAGAGCTGAAGAAAGAAGACTTCATAAACAAGAAAGTCGTCATAAAGGGATGTGGTGATTTACAGCTTAGAGATTACG